>NZ_JBSWVB010000001.1:85000-3085602 GCF_056159365.1 Pseudoalteromonas sp. ABV4_021
GACTCAGTGAAATTGAAATCGCAGTGAAGATGCTGTGTACCCGCGGCTAGACGGAAAGACCCCGTGAACCTTTACTACAGCTTGGCACTGAACATTGACCCTACATGTGTAGGATAGGTGGGAGGCTTTGAAACACAGTCGCTAGATTGTGTGGAGCCGTCCTTGAAATACCACCCTTGTAGTGTTGATGTTCTAACATAGGCCCCTGAATCGGGGTTGTGGACAGTGCCTGGTGGGTAGTTTGACTGGGGCGGTCTCCTCCCAAAGAGTAACGGAGGAGCACGAAGGTTTGCTAAGTACGGTCGGACATCGTACGGTTAGTGTAATGGTAGAAGCAAGCTTAACTGCGAGACAGACACGTCGAGCAGGTACGAAAGTAGGTCATAGTGATCCGGTGGTTCTGAATGGAAGGGCCATCGCTCAACGGATAAAAGGTACTCCGGGGATAACAGGCTGATACCGCCCAAGAGTTCATATCGACGGCGGTGTTTGGCACCTCGATGTCGGCTCATCACATCCTGGGGCTGAAGTCGGTCCCAAGGGTATGGCTGTTCGCCATTTAAAGTGGTACGCGAGCTGGGTTTAGAACGTCGTGAGACAGTTCGGTCCCTATCTGCCGTGGGCGTTTGAGAATTGAGAGGGGCTGCTCCTAGTACGAGAGGACCGGAGTGGACGAACCGCTGGTGTTCGGGTTGTGATGCCAATTGCATTGCCCGGTAGCTACGTTCGGAATCGATAACCGCTGAAAGCATCTAAGCGGGAAGCGAGCCTCGAGATGAGTTCTCACTTTAACTTGAGTTAACTGAAGGGCCGTTGAAGACTACAACGTTGATAGGCAGGATGTGGAAGTGGTGTGAGCCATTAAGCTAACCTGTACTAATTACCCGTGAGGCTTAACCATACAACGCCAAAGTGGTTTAGACCCGCAGAAGTTGAATAGTCTCTGAAAAAAGAGACAAATACTAAAGTAGACATTTACTTAAAAAAAGCTTTCCAGATTTAGATTTAAGATTAACTCTTAAGTCAACCAGATTTGCTTGGTGACTATAGCGTTTTGGAACCACCTGACCCCATGCCGAACTCAGAAGTGAAACGAAACAGCGTCGATGATAGTGTGGGTTCGCCCATGTGAAAGTAGAACATCGCCAAGCTCCTAATTAAGTAAAAAGCCCGCTCATTGAGCGGGCTTTTTGCGTTTTAGACATAAAAGATTTTAGGATTAAGCAACCAGAGTTCAGGATATTGCTGAATCCTGAATCCTGAATCCTGAATCCTGAATCCTGAATCCTGAATCCTGAATCCTGAATCCTGAATCCTGAACCCTGAACCTAAGCTGGCTCGGCTTCTTCTTGCGGTGAAAAAATCACTGCTGGGTCGATAATAATGCTGTGCTTATTATTCATATTAATAAGGCCTTTCATCATATGACGGGTTTGTGGGTCGATATCAAAACCAATCGAAGTTAATTGTTCTATTACCCGTTAGAGGCGTTGGCCTTTAAGGCTTAACGTTTATTATTCTTTGGGCAAGAAAAAAGCTGGAGGAGAAAACCAGCTTTTTGCAGATCAGACAATGGAAAGATGAAAATCAGTATACGTTAAACAGTATAGTAATATTTTCCGTCTTTTGTATAGTTATTTTGCTGTTTTTTTAATCTGATTTAAGCTGGCTAACTAATTGTTGAGTGTTAAACTGGACAACATATAACTATGTGATTATAAAATTGACTGCCTAGTTACATTAAATAAGTCCTGTTAAAAAAGGGAAGCAAATGACAAAAATAATAAAATGGCTTTCATTATTCTTCATTATTGGTGCATTAATCGCCACAGCAACTGTATATGGCATACTCACTTTGAGCTTACCGGAGCTATCGGGTAAAACGCAGGTTTCTGATATATCAAGTAACACTTCTCTGGAACGCGATGCATTAGGGCACGCTGTGATCAATGCTAAATCACGAAAAGATGCAGCGTTTACATTAGGCTACGCGCATGGACAAGATCGTTTCTTTCAAATGGACTTACTGCGTCGCAACGCTGCTGGTGAACTTTCGGAATTATTTGGCAAAGCAGCGGTAGGCTTGGATAAAAAAATGCGCTTTCATCAATTTAGAAAGCGAAGTAAAGAAATTCTTAAAAGTCTACCACCAGAGCATACGGAAATTCTCAAACGTTATGCGCAAGGTGTTAATTTAGCGCAAAGCCATACACCTTACTCAAGCTTTGAATACTTATTAACAGGTGCAAGCCGCAAACCATGGCTACCTGAAGACAGCTTGCTTGTTATTTTCAGCATGTATCTCGATTTACAATCAAAAACGTTTAATCGCGATTTAACTCTTACTTATATTGCTGAACAATTTGGTAGCGAAATGGTTAGCTTCTTAACCCAACCAAGTCAATATCAAGCAGCACTCGATGGTTCAGAGTTTGAATTGGTTGAGTATGCAATTCCATCGATTAACAAATCGCTGTTTACTAATGTAACGCATGAAATTCATGAACCTAAAGATATTGGAAGTAATAACTGGGCTGTGACTGGTAGGTTAACTGAATCTGGTAATGCATTATTAGCAGATGACATGCATTTAGGGTTAGCCGTGCCGATTATTTGGTACCGCACCCAGCTTAACTACATTGAAAATGATAAGAGCTATCAAATAACAGGGGTTAGCTTACCTGGAGCACCAGCTGTTGTTGTTGGGACAAATGGTCATGTCGCTTGGGGATTTACAAATGCATATATCGATACAGCAGATTGGATTGCACTGGATGAAACACAAGAGACGAAGACAATTCATGAGCGCATAGTCACGCCAGATAAAGAATATATGTATTCGCTTGAAAAAAGTGAGTTTGGTCCGGTAAAACATATCGCAGGCAAGAAATATGCGCTGAAATGGGTTGCTCATCAAGATTACGCAGTCGACATGGAGTTAATGAACTTAGAGCGCGCAACGAATGTTGAAGAGGCATTATCGATTGCAAAAACGATCGGTATACCTGTACAGAACATGTTAGTCACCGATAGTTTGGGGAATGCAGCGTGGCAAGCAACCGGCGCGATTCCTGCACGCACAACGCCAACTGAAATTGCAATTAAGCCTGAAGTATTTGATACCAATTGGCAATACGATGCAGTAGACGTTCCTTTTATGGTAAATCCAGAGAATAATCGTTTATGGAGCGGAAATAGCAGAGTAGTGAGCGTTGAACAAGATAAGCGCTTTGGCAACGGAGGGTACGCTTTAGGTGCTCGTGCTAAACAAATACAGCAGCGTTTATTCGAAAGGGAACAATTTAGTGAACACGACTTTTATCAAATTCAACTTGATAACCAAGCGATATTTTTAAAACCGTGGCAATCGCTATTGCTTAAGGTACTTAACTTATCGCCTGAGAAGTATGCACAAGATATCAAGTTAGTTGAAAATTGGGGCGAATGTGCATGTGCAAATTCTGTAGGCTACACCTTGGTTCGACGATATCGCTCGGCATTGATAAATAAACTGTTCTCCCCAATTGAAACACGATTAAGAGCAGAAGGGCTAACATTAGCACCAATTAAGAACGATCTCGAACCTGCAACGTGGCAATTAATAAATAGTTTTACCGATCAATGGTTGCCGCCAAGTGTTGCCTCGTGGCCTGAATTATTAAGCACAACATATATCACTATGAAGAGCGATTTGCTCACCAAACACACTGGAAGTGACAGCGGATCTTTAAATGAATTAACATGGGGAGCTGTAAACGAACTTAATATAAAGCACCCGTTTAGTGAACAGATCCCACTGTTAAGTAGGTTGCTTGATATGCCTAAAACACCAGCATTTGGCGACAGTTTTATGCCTGCTGTACAAGGGACTAGTTTTGGCGCATCACAGCGTTTATTTGTGCAACCAGGGTTAGAGCAAAAAGCGATTTTAACTCTGCCAGGCGGGCAAAGCGGTCATCCTTTATCGCCTTATTACCGGGCTGGTTACAATGACTATATTGAACTAAAGAATACGCCTTTGTTACCAGGTGAAATAGTGCATCGCATCGACTTTGAGAAAAGGTAAACGTAAAAAAGGGCATCATATGATGCCCTTTTAACAATCGCTTCTGCTACAAAGCAATAGTTCTTGGGAATTAGTGTGAGCTTACCTTGATACGTTCAACTAAATCCTTTGATTTATATTCTTCCGAAAGAGCAAAGTCTAATTGTACTAGGTGTTGTTTGTTAGTGTTTTTTGTAGGTGTGTACTTCCACTGTTTTAATGCGCGTTTTGCTTCGCGATCAAATATTCCTTTTGGTTCAGCAGATATAACTTTAACGTTATCTGTTTGACCATCTGCTGTTAAAGTAAACCCTAATACTACCGAGCCTTCAATCCCCTGATCTGCCGCCTGTTTAGGATATACAGGTTCAATGCGTACAATAGGTTGTGCTTCTTCTTTGCTGTATTCTTTAGTGCCTTCGCCGTATTTAGCAAAGGCTACACTAGTGAGTCCTGCAAATAGTACTAAGCTAAGTAATACATTTACAATAACATTGCCTTTTGGCATTTTTTGAATTGTGTTTAAACGTTGTTTCATCGTACTTTTCTCCATGTAGTAACTGTAACTAGAAAGTGAGTTATGATTGTCAGAAACACATGCAATTAAAGCGCGACAATATGCTATTCGCTGTGTTCTGTTTGCGTGAGCTAATACAGCAGCATCACAGGCAACTTCTTGTTGTTTTCTGTACTGGCTGTAACCGATCCAGCAAAGAGGGTTAAACCAAAATATAAGTAGTAAGGCGATGGCAAATGCATTGCTCCAGTTATCTTGGCGCGTGTAGTGCACCCATTCATGTTGATAAATGAGTTTTGCTTGCTCGGTATCGTAGCTTGCATGAAAGTCTCGGGGGATAAAAAGGCGCTGTTTGAGTAAGCCAAAAAGCACCGGGCTATTCACTGAATCGCTATAGTAAACTGGTAAATGGCTGTTTATTTTATGGCTAAACTGCTTATTTTTATTAAACTTTTTACCAATTGAAATGTGTTCGTAGATGACAAGAAAAGCCATTAAGCTAAACCCAAGTAGCCAAATCATGCTAACAAAGCCATAAATATCTAATGACTTAGATTGCGCTTTTACTGACACTACATAGTGATGCAACTCAGTTTCTAACGATAAGCTATTAGAAATAGGTAAGTTATTTAAGATGAGCACAAGTGGAACTAATAGCCACAAGGTATATTGAAACTTAGCGCTTAAAAAACTGTGGAGTAACTTACTACACAGCAATACGCAGACAATGGCTAAGCTTAACGGCCAAAGCTGCTCTATTAGCCAATCAATCATTATTCTTTTCCCATTTATCGATCAAATGCTTTAGCTCATCGATATCTTGCTTACTTAAGTTTTTATTTTTGGCAAAGCCTGTAACCAATGGCGCAATGCGGCCATTGAATAAACGCTCAATCAGGCTTTCACTTTCTTGTACTTGATATGCTTCAATTTCCAACACCGGAGAATAAATATAGCTGCGACCATTTTTTTCAAAACTAATTGCACCTTTTTTTACCATTCTGCCAAGCAGGGTTTTGACTGTTTTTTCGTGCCAGTCTTTTTCTTTATTTAGTTCATCAACAACCGTTTGCGCGTCGGCTGGGTGAACTCGCCATAATGCTTGCAGCACTTCAAATTCAGAATTACTAATATCCATAAAGATTACACGTGTAATTAAAACTAACATAAGAATTACAGTTGTAATCAATTTCGTCAAGAATTATTTTTGCTGTTTTTTTAAACCATAAGTTGCTAAAACTCGTAGTAGCATAAAAACAAAAAGGCCTTGTTATGAATAAATTAACGTTACCACTGCTGTTTTCACTGGGTTGTCTGAGCTTGCCAGCTGTTGCCTCAAACGTAGAGTTTAAGCTTGAAAAGCTGTCAGATAATTTACATGTGCTATACGGGCAAGGAGGCAATATAGCTATTAGCAGCGGGCAGGATGGTATTTATATTGTAGACGATCAGTTTGCTAAATTAAGCGATGGTATTAAGGCGCAAATTAGCAAGTTACAAGATGGAGCGCCAGAGTTTGTTATTAATACTCACCATCACGGCGATCATACTGGCGGTAATGAGAATTTTGCTAATGCGGGAAGCCATGTAATTGCGCATCACAATGTATACAAACGCTTAAAAGACAAACATGGTGAAGGCTCAAAATACTTACCCGTAATTAGCTTTGGTAAAGATATGATACTGCACTTTAACAACGAGCACGCGCAGCTATGGCATTATCACAATGCACATACCGATGGCGATGCGGTTATTTTCTATAACAAAGCCAATGCAGTACACATGGGTGATATCTTCTTTAATTTAAATAGCTTACCGTTTGTCGATGTGGAAAGTGGTGGTTCGCTAGATGGGGTAATTAATGCTGTTACCAGCACGTTAGGCAAAATAAACGATACAACCAAAGTTATTCCTGGCCACGGTCCGGTAACCTCTAAACAAGGTTTGCAGTCTTACTTAGCTCTTTTAAAGCAAGCGAGAGAACTTATGCTAAATGCTATGGCGGATGGCAAAAGTCTAGAGCAAGTTTTGGCGCTTAAACCACTTGCTAGTTTAAATCTCACTTATTCCAATTGGTTGCCCGAAGAACGCGTTACTAAGCTATTTTATTCGAGTCTTACAAATGAAGCTAAAAGCGATTAAATTTAGTTAAATTGAGTTACTAGCCTTTTAAAAGTATCTAACTCCGTTTGGCATGACGTTAGACCTAAAATCATTTATTTGCCCAATTGAGGTAATTATTTGTTACTGTTTGTGTCACTTAATACATTGGAGTAACAAGTATGTTGAATGATAAAAATGATTTACCAGATTTAACAATGGCGGTTCCAAAGAAAAAAGGAGCAATCGTAGGTGCGATTGTTGGTGTTGTCGGTTTATCACTGATTTATTCAGCGATGTACACGGTTGATGAAGGTCACGTTGGTATTATCAAACGTTTTGGTGAAGCAAAAGAACAAGTAAACCCAGGTCTACATACTAAAATACCATTTGTTGATGATGTTGAGGTACTGGAGATCCGTACTCGCAAAAATGTTGAAAAATTAAATGCATCAACACACGAGCAAATGCCTGTAACAGCTGAAGTATCAATCAACTGGACGGTAATGCGCGAACAAGCATTTGATCTATTCAAAAGTTACGGTGGTTTAAGTCAGTTTGAAAGTCGAATTCTCGATCCAAAGCTGCGCTCTGCGACAAAAGATGCACTAGCGCGATATAAAGCAGAAGAGCTAATTCAAAATCGTTCGCAGGTAATTGCACAGATTGAAGAGCTTTTAGTTGAAGAAATGAAAGAGTACCCAGTAAAACTAGACTCGGCTCAGTTAGAGAATTTAGTGTTACCACAAAAGTACATTCAATCAATTGAAACCAAGCAAACTGAGAAAAACCTAGCGGCAGCAGAAATGCACCGTTTAGAGCGCCAAAAACTTGAAGCTCAGCGTGAAGTAAACACGGCAATGGCGCAACGTGATGCGGCAAAAGCAAAAGCCGATGGTCAAGCATATTCGATTCGCGTAGAAGCAGAAGCACAAGCTGAGGCAATAAAGCTTAAAGGTCTTGCAGAAGCGCAAGCTATTCAAAAGAAAGCTGAAGCAATTAAAGCAAATGCAACGCTTGTTGATTATATGCGTGCACAGCAGTGGAACGGTCAAATGCCAACAACCGTAATGGGTGCAGACCAAAGCATTTTATGGTCAATGGATGGTAAAAAGAAATAATAAATAGGAGGGTGTATGGCGAATTGGTCTTGCCCTAAGTGTCAGTGCGAAAGCTACGACACAGATGAAATAGCTACAACGGGTAGTGGCTGGTCAAAAATCTTTGATATGCAAAATAGAAAGTTTACCGCGGTAGTATGTAAAAACTGTACTTACACTGAGTTTTACCGAGGAAAGACAAGTACCTTAGGCAATATTTTTGATTTGTTCACTAACTAGCTTTAAATAAAAAAACGCTGCAATTGCAGCGTTTTTTATTTTGTCTTTATGCCACTAGGGCTCTTATTCTACCAAGGTAAAACGTTTAAACACTTTTCCGTCGCGTTCTATTTCTTCTAAAAACATTTCAATTGGTCTTACCCACAGCGCTTGCTCGCCATAAAGTGGTTTATACAATACAAGCGTTTCTTGTGTTTCGCTATGAGTAACAGTGTCAATAACTTGGTAAAAGTTACCTTTAAAGTGCTGGTATTTTCCTGGTTGTATTTTCATTATAAAAAGCTTGAAACCTCAGTAATGTCTTTTTTAATTAGCGCATGCTCAGGAACCGTTGCGTTTTCGGCTGGGTACCCTGCAATAATTAGCATATAGGGTCGCTCATTATCTTTATTTCTGCCACAAATATCAGTTAAAAAACTCATGGGTTTTGGGGTATGGGTGAGTGTAACTAAACCGCTATGGTGCAAAGCCTGAATTAGAAACCCGGTGGCAATACCCACACTTTCATGCACATAGTAATTAGTGTTTTTATCATCAATATGAATGCCGCCTTTCTTTTGGCTGAAAATAGCGATAAGCCAAGGTGCATGCTCTAAATAAGGCTTTTGGTCGTCAGTGCCAAGAGGTTTTAGTGCATCGAGCCATTCTTCACCAGCACGACCCTCATAGAAAGAGCGTTCTAAATCTTCGGCAGCTTCTCTTATTTGCTTTTTAACATCCATACTATTGATGGCTACAAAATGCCATGGTTGATGATTTGCACCACTTGGTGCGGTTGCGGCAACTTTTATACAGGTTTCAATTATTTCTTTTGGTACAGGCTTATCTGAAAACGAACGAATAGAATGGCGACGTTTACTGGTATCTAAAAATGTTTGTGCCCGATGTAACATTTCATCTTGAGGGTATTCTATAAAGTCTGAGAGTGGTACTGATTGATGATCTTGCATAACTTTTCCCTTTTTATTTTTGTTATATCCTTGGTATCACTTAGGTGCAAATATTTTTAAGTGATATTGGTGGTCAATGTGAAAAATAGTTAACCATCAATTTGTAATTACAGATACTTACAGTCACATTAGGTTTCATTCGCTATAGTAAAAAACCTTATAAATCATGGAGTCGACTATGAGAATAATTCTACATTTAATATTACTTTCTTTGCTGTCTGCTTGTGTAGTGTTTCCTGTTACAGATAAAGAAGCAACCCGTGTTGCAAAATTGCGCTGCGAGCTTTCTAGTGACAAGAAAATACTAAAAGTGGTTGATGTTGCGAAAGCAACTAATACCTTTTACAGCGTGTCTGGGTTCGTACTGTCTTCCATAATCATTCCGGTATCTGGTTTGTTATCGGGTTCTTATACCTTAGTAAACAATATCTACTTTTATGGCGAGCAAAAAATTAAGTGTGATGATGGTGCTAATAAAAGTCATTAATTAGCAGGTTAAAATCGATCACTTTATGATGTTCTTAAAAATCGATTACAGTAATCAAATTAATCTGTTTTATCTTTTTAACTGAATTTCTTAATCTATATATCAAGCCAATCGGAAAGCATTAATTAATTTTTCCGATGACTAATTTCATTATAGAGAGAGAAATATTATGAGCACATCGTTAATCAATACAACTATCCAACCTTTCAACGCAATGGCATACCACAATGGTGAGTTTGTTGAAGTTTCTGAAAAAGACGTTTTAGGCAAATGGGCAGTTGTTTTCTTTTACCCAGCTGACTTTACCTTTGTGTGCCCAACCGAACTTGGCGACTTAGCGGATCACTACAGCAAGTTACAAGAAATGGGTGTTGAAGTGTACTCAGTATCAACCGACACACACTTTACACACAAAGCGTGGCACGATACGTCAGACACAATTAAGAAAATTCAATTCCCAATGATTGGCGACCCTACTGGCCGTATTACACGCAACTTTGGTGTAATGATTGAAGAAGACGGCTTAGCACTACGCGGCACATTTGTAATCAACCCTGAAGGTGAGATTAAGGTTATCGAAACTCACGATTTAGGTATTGGCCGTGATGCGGGCGAACTGGTTCGTAAAATTCAAGCTGCACAGTATGTTGCATCACATGACGGTGAAGTTTGTCCTGCTAAATGGCAGCCAGGTGATGAAACACTAGCTCCTTCATTAGACCTAGTTGGCAAAATCTAACACCTCTTACCTTGCTGCCTGTTAGAGCAGGCAGCAATTTGGTTTACCGATTAATGTCATTTAAGGAATGATCATCATGAACAGTATTTTAGATAACAATATCAAAACACAATTACAGAGCCATTTTAGCAGTATTGTCGACCCTGTAGAGCTGGTCATTGCCTTAGATGACAGTGATAAATCACAGGAAGTAAAAGCCTTAGCACATGATCTTTTAGCACTAAGTGAGCACTTTTTAATTCGTGAAGACGATTCAATTGAACGCAAACCAATGCTGTCGATCCGTTCACCGAAAAGAGGCACCGAAATTAACTTTGCAGGTGTGCCAATGGGCCACGAGTTTACAAGCTTAATTTTGGCACTGTTGCATACGGGGGGCGTTGCTACCAAAGCAAGTGAGCTGGAAGTTGAACAAATTAAGGGTTTGCAAAGTGCACTTAACTTTGAAGTGTATATTTCACTGAGTTGCCAAACATGCCCAGGAGTCGTACAAGCGCTTAACACAATTGCGGCTTTAAATTCTAATGTTACGGTTACAATGATCGATGGCGCACTGTTTCAAAGTGAAGTGTCAGAGCGCAACATTTTGGCCGTACCAAGCGTGTATTTAAATGGTGAGTTGTTTAGCCAAGGTGCACTTACACTCGGTGACATTATCTATAAGCTCGATGATGGCGCAGCAGAAAAAACAGCCGAGCTACTGTCACAAAAAGATGAATTTGATGTACTTGTAGTCGGTGGTGGGCCAGCAGGCGCTTCGGCAGCTATTTACGCGGCGCGTAAAGGCTTAAGAACAGGTATTGTAGCTGAGCGCTTTGGTGGTCAAGTGGCAGATACTGTTGGCATTGAAAACTTTATCTCGGTGCAAAAAACAGAAGGGCCTAAGCTGGTGGCACAGCTTGAAGAACATGTTAAAGACTATGATGTTGATATTATTACGCAACAAAAAGCGGTTACCTTAGGTAAGTCTGGCAATGTAGAAGTCGCACTGGAAAGCGGTGCAACACTGTCGAGTAAAAGTGTGATTTTGGCAACAGGAGCACGCTGGCGTGAAATGAATGCACCGGGCGAGCAAGAGTATCGTGGTAAAGGTGTTGCTTATTGCCCGCACTGTGACGGCCCGCTATTTAAAGGCAAAAAAGTGGCAGTGATTGGTGGTGGTAACTCAGGCATTGAGGCAGCTATCGATTTGGCTAATATCGTTGAGCATGTCACTGTATTGGAGTTTGCCGACACTTTACGTGCCGATGAAGTGCTGATCAAAAAGGCCAACAGTCTGGGTAATATTGAGATTATTAAAAATGCGCAAACTACCGAAGTTATTGGAGATGGCACACGAGTAACTGGCCTAAATTATACGGATCGTGTCTCTGGCGACGAACATAATCTTTCACTTGCCGGTATTTTTGTACAAATAGGTTTAATTCCAAACACTGAGTTTTTAAAAGGCAGTATCGAATTAACCCCATTTGGCGAGATTGTTATTGATGATAAGGGCGCTACATCAATGCCAGGTGTGTATGCTGCAGGTGATGCGACAACCACACCATTTAAACAAATTATTATTGCTATGGGCAGTGGAGCAACAGCAAGTTTAGGCGCATTTGATTATTTAATTCGCCATGCTGATGGCACGCAGCAAGTAGCATAAGTTTATCCCTTATACATAATACGCCCACTATTATGTGCAAAGCCGCTGATCATTTAGATTGGCGGCTTTTTTGTTAATCATTATCGCTATGGGCTGCACTGTAACTGTAAGTTGCATAAGTTTTTCCCTTTCCACAATACGACCGTTATTAAGCGTACCGCCGCTAATTAGTTTGAATGGCGGCGTTTTGTTAATAAACCGTTAATCACCGAATTTAACCTTTAATCATTTTTACATGGTTATGTTGCGTTCACTTTCCTTAGACTGACCGATGAAATATTGGCAATAAACAAAAAAGAGAACGCAAATGTTATCAATAACAGGGTTATCAAAAACGTACGACAACGGTGTAAAAGCACTGAATAATGTAAATCTCGAAGTGCCAAAAGGCATGTTTGGTTTATTAGGACCAAATGGTGCAGGTAAATCATCACTAATGCGCACCATCGCTACACTTCAAACAGCAGATGCCGGTCAAATTACCTTTGATGGTATTGATGTATTCAATGATCCGCAAAGTTTACGTAAACGCTTAGGTTATTTACCACAAGATTTTGGTGTGTATCCGCGTATTAGCGCGTATGAATTACTTGACCATATGGCGATTTTAAAAGGCCTCGAAAGTAAAGGTGAGCGTAAGGAAGCTGTTGAGGGTTTACTGGCACACACTAATTTATTTCAGCATCGCAAAAAAGCGGTAAGCGGTTTTTCTGGTGGTATGCGCCAGCGTTTTGGTATTGCACAAGCATTGTTAGGCGATCCTGATTTAATTATTGTGGATGAGCCAACAGCGGGTCTTGACCCTGAAGAGCGAAACCGTTTTCACAACTTATTAGTAAGCCTAGGTGAAGAAAAAGCCATTATTTTATCAACTCACATAGTTGAGGATGTATCTGAGCTTTGCCCAAATATGGCAGTGTTAGCATCGGGTCAAATTTTACTAGAAGGCAACCCAATTGCGCTTACCGATCAGCTTAATGGTCAGATTTGGAAAAAATCGGTATCGCTTGATGAAGCACAAGAAATTGAATCGTCTATGCCGCTTATTTCGAAGCGCTTATTTGCTGGTAAAACCATTGTGCATGTAATGGCTGAAAACCAGCCAGAAGGTTTTGATGCAGCACCGGCTAACTTAGAAGATGTTTATTTCTCAACGCTACTACAGCACCGAAAAGCAGCGTAAGGAGGCGATATGTTTTTAAAAATGCTCGCCTTCGAGTGGCGCTACTTTACTCGACAACCTTCGTTTATTGTTACGAGCAGTATTTTCTTTCTGCTAACGTTTTTTGCGACTGTATCTGAAAATGTGCAAATTGGCGGTGGCGGCAATGTGGTGTATAACGGCCCATTTTCTATCGCACAAACACTTCTAATATTGGGCTTTTTTGCCATCTTTTTGGTGGTGAACTTTGTTGCAAGCACAGCAACACGTAATGAAAGCTCTAAAATGGCGGAGATTTTATATTCTAAGCCAATAAACCCTGTTAGTTATCAGCTAGGGCGCTTTTTCGGCTCATTTGCTGTGGTATTAACTGTGTTTGCGTTTGTGCCGCTGGGTATTTTTCTGGGTACCACACTGGGGGCAGCTGCCGGTTGGGTGGATGTTGAGCGCTTAGGGCCAACTGTATTAAGCCATTATTTCACAGCATTCTTCTATTTATCTGTACCTACTTTATTAGTACTCGCCTGTATTTTTTACGCAATTGCGATTCGCTTTCGCTCAATGATGGGCGTGTATTTAAGTGCTGTGGCACTCTTTATTGGTTATAACGTGGCAGTGCAATTCGCCGGTGAGCCTGCATATCGCGAATTAGCAGCATTGATAGACCCGTTTGGCTACAGTGCTTTTGCTGAGGTAACCCGTTACTGGACCATGCATGAGAAGAATAACTCTGCAATTGAGTTAAGCGGTGTATTACTACAAAACCGTGCAATTTGGCTGGTGGCAGCGATTGCTATTTTGGCATTGTTTGGCGGCTTTAAACGCGGGCTAACATTGACTAAAGTAAAAGCGAAAAAAGCTGAAAAATCAGCTGTAAATGACAGTTACACATCAGCACTTGCAAACCGTATTAATATTAAAAATAGCCCTCGAATCAATACCCTTGCTCACCTTAAAACACGTACGTTTTTTGAAGTGAAACAAGTGATTTTTAGCGCGCCATTTTTGATTTTAGGCTTAATTACCTGCTTTATGTTAATGGCGCCACTATTCGACCCACAGGGTATGTTTGGTACGCCTAATTGGCCACTTACTCAAACCATGGTGCAATTAGTAGCTGGCTCTACCGGTTTATTAATGCTGGTGATATTAGCTTACTACAGTGCAGAAGTTGTTTGGCGTGAGCGCAACTCAGGTATGGGCGATATCATTGATAGCATGCCTGTAAACAACATCACCTTTTGGTTGTCTAAATTCATCGCCATAGCACTTGTTTTTGTACTGCTTTATAGCTTTGGTACGTTTGTTACAGTTGCTAACCAAGCCCTTAAAGGTTACACCAACTTTGAATTATCACAGTATGCATTCCGTTTAGGTTATATCAACCTTGTGCCACTGATGATGACAGTGGTGATGGCATTCTTCCTTCAAGTAATTAGCCCGAACAAATATGTCGGTATGCTGTTGTTTATGGTGTACATCATTGGAACATTAGTACTTTCTAACTTTGGCTTTAGTCATCCAATGTGGCAATTTGCCGATGCGCCAAGCGTGCCTTATTCAGACATCAACCAATATGGCCACTTCTTAACAGCGCATAACTGGTTTATGTTGTATTGGTTAGGTGCAAGTTTAGTTTTAGGTGCATTGAGCTATGCACTTTGGCATCGAGGCCCTGAACAACCACTTAAAGCACGTACCAAGCTAGTACCTTATTATTTAGGTGCCTATGGTAAAGCGACCGTTGCAGCTGGTTTAATTATCTTTATTGCTAGTGGTAGTTACATTTACCAAAACACTCGCGTATTGCATGTGTATCAAGAGCAGGATGATTTTGAGCTTGAACAAGCTAGTTATGAAAAAGCGTATGTTCAGCACAAAGAAGATAATATTCCGGTAATTACTAAAGTAGATATCAACGCGGATATTTTCCCATCTGAACGTAAAATCGAAGCAACCGCCAATATTGAATTTACCAATGTGGGCGATACGGCGATTGAGAAGTTTATGGTGCATAAACCGCGTTATACCGAACAGTACTCAGTAGAGTTAGCGGGTGGCGCGTTAGGTGAATTAGATAAAACCTACAGCCTTGCATGGTTTACGTTTGATAAGCCATTACAGCCAGGTGAAACACGTAACGGTAAGCTAAGTGTAGTACGTGAACATAAAGGTTTTAGAGCAGGTAATGAAGATTTTACATTGCTTAATAATGGTACCTTTATTAACAACGGTGATTTATTACCTCACTTCGGCTACTACGAGGGCTATCAAATTGTTGACCGCCATAAGCGTCGCAAACATGGTTTAGAGCCATTAGAGCGTGCCAATAAGCTAGAAGACGACCGTTACTACAATGAAAGTTTCTTTGGTAAAGGTACAGGTTTTATTGACTTTGAAGCGACCATTTCAACGTCGGAAGATCAGTTTGCAATTGCGCCGGGTTATTTAACCGAAGAACGAGTAGAAAACGGCCGCCGTATTTTCCATTACCAAATGGATGCACCTATGGTGAACTTCTACTCAATTATGTCTGCACGCTTAGAAGCGAAAAAGGAAAGCTATAACGGGATTGATATCGAGATCTACTATCATAAAACCCATGATATGAATGTGGATCGTATGATTGAATCGGTGAAAGACTCGATTGATTACTTCACCGAAGCGTTTGGCCCTTATCAGCATAAACAAATGCGCATTATTGAGTTCCCAGGTTACCGCTCATTTGCACAAAGCTTTGCCAATACGGTGCCGTATTCAGAAGAAATTGGTTTTATAACTGACTTGCGTGACCCTGAAAACATTGACCCTGTTTACTATGTAACAGCGCACGAAGTGGCTCACCAATGGTGGGGGCACCAAGTAGGTGCGGCCAATGTACAAGGCAGCGCAATTATCTCTGAAGCTTTATCGCAATACAGCGCGTTAATGGTAATGGAGAAGAAATATGGTCCTGAGAAAATCCGTAAGTTCTTAAAATACGAGCTTGATCGCTACTTACGTGGCCGTACTACCGAAGCACTTGAAGAAATGCCATTTATGCGCAGTGAAAACCAGCAATATATTCACTATCGTAAAGGCTCTGTGGTGATGATGTCACTAAAAGACCGCCTAGGCGAAACGCGCTTAAACAAAGCTTTGGCAGATTTCTTAGCGGAATTTAAGTATCAGAGCACGCCTTACCCAACAACGCTTGATTTAATGTCATACATTTCTCAAGATGCAAATGACAGTGAAAAGCAATTCGTAAGTAACTTGTTTGAGCACATCAGCTTATACGATTTAAAAACCACGGAAGTTGCAGTTGCTGACCAACAAGATGAAAATGGCTTATACACAGTTACACTCACTATTGATGCCAAACTAAACCGTGCTGACAGTAAAGGTAAAGAAACTGAAGTAGAGTTTAGCGATAAAGTCGATATTGGTTTATTCAGTGCAGACCCTGAGGATTTATCAGCGGATAACACCGTACTTTACTTGCAAAAGCATGATATCAAATCAGGTGAAAACATTATCGAACTGAAAGTAAATGAGTTACCTAAGTTCGCCGGTGTTGACCCATTTGTGAAGCTTATTGACCGCGACAGTGGAGATAATATTAAGAAGCTGTAATACTCATAATTCATATGTACTTACCAAGCCTTATCAGTTTTACTGATAAGGCTTTTTAGTTTACTTGAATAACGTTATCCCGTAGTTTGGATTAACTTCTACTTTGAACATAAAGGGAAATTATGCGCTTTTTAATATGTTATCTGATGCTTAGTCTGGCATTGCTAAGTACGTTAGTTAAAGCAGAGCAAGTAGTTCTTACAATTGATGACCAGCGGTTTGAGCAGCCTCTCGAATTTAATGTGCAGTTGCCTAAAAGCTATTCGCAACAGCAAAATAAACGCTATGTGCTGATGTTTGACTTTCACCCTAATGCCAAAAGTTACTTAGCGGGAATGCATGATTGGATGAGCCATAATGGAGAGTGGCCTTGGTTAGAAACCATTATTGTTACCCCTGCATATGGTAACCCAGTAGCACGACTATTTGATGCAACAGGTAAAACAACACCATTACTCGATTTTTTTGAAGCGCAATTGGTGCCAGAAATTGATAAACAATACCGTACTAACGGCTTTCGTATTTTTAGTGGCTTTAGGGTGAATGGTTCGATTGTGCTTTCAAGCTTAGTGAATAAACCAAACTTGTTTAACGCACATATTGTGATTAGCCCAGAGCTCACGCCAGAACGCGTCAATATTTTAAAGGACTATGGTAAGAAGTTAGCTAAGTTAAATGATAAGCCGCGTTATTTACTATTTACCCATGGCGAAACAATAAAAGAAGATCATCAACAGCATAGATATTCGCAATTAAAAGAAGAAATTAGTGCAAAGGCACCCGCATCATTACAATGGCAATATCAAAATTATGAAGCGCATTACTTTATGTCTTTACCGGTATTATCTACTGCGTATGGCATAGAACAGATCTTTGATGAGATTCATAATGGCTTGGCACCTGAATCAAAAATAGCTAAGCAAGGTGTGGATGCGATTGTTGCACATTATAAGCGTCTATCAACTGAAAAGTTTGGTTTTGAGGTGTCACCAAAATCGTCAATTAATGCTTTAGGGTTTCACTTATTAGAAACATCGCCTGAGTTGGCTAAAAATGTGTTTAATCAAGCATTAGCGCTTTATCCGCAAGATGCATACGCTTATCACCATTTAGCCAAGGCTTATGCGAAAAGTAAAGAATTTGAGAAAGCCATTGAGTTACAAGAAAAAGCAGTGAGCCTAGCGGCTAGTATGCGCACTTGGCATATAAAGCGGCAAGCAAGCTATTTGGCTGAACTTAAGGCACAGCAGCAAGCACTATAAAAAGGTAATTTTAAATGATGTATTTATGGAATAACGGTGAGGTTATTGAACTTCCTATAGGCAAAGCAGTTTGTGTGGGTCGCAATTATGTTGCCCATGCAGCAGAACTCGGTAATGAAGTACCTACTGAGCCGTTACTCTTTTTAAAACCAGCAAGCAGTATTGTAAATGCGGCAGGGGAAGTGGCGTTAGACCATAGCTTAGGTGAGCACCATTATGAAGCGGAGTTGATGCTGTTAATTGGTAAACCACTCAATAAGGACAATATTGTTGATTATAAGTCTTGTATCGCCGGTTTAGGTGTAGGACTTGATCTTACGTTACGCGATGAGCAAGCAAAACTGAAAGCAAAAGGGCATCCGTGGGAGCGCGCAAAAGCTTACGACAAAAGCTGTCTAGTGTCGCGCTTTGTACCGCTAGCAGAAAATGATTTAACGCACAGTGAATTTTCGCTCTCGATTAATAATGAGCTTCGCCAATCTGGTGATATTAATTTGATGATATTTAAGCTTGAACAGCTGCTATCTGAAATTGTTAGGTACTTCTCATTACAGCCGGGCGACATTGTTTTAACGGGCACACCTGAAGGCGTAGGTAAGCTTAATATTCAAGACAATTTGAGTGTATCTCTTAATGGCGAAACGTTAGCTAATTGCACAATTACTTAGAAAGCAGTTTTCATTTTATTCAAAAAGATTATTTTTTTCTGAAAACGTATGCGAAGCAATGCACTGAGTTTGGCCACACTTTACAATAAGCGCATCTAAACTCAGGAGAATCATATGCAAGAATTTAAATTACCGTCGTTTGTGGCTGGCTTTTGGCGTTTAGATGAGTGGCAGCAGCGCGGGTCTTCTTTAGCGCAATTTATTGAGCAATTGCTAGCGCTTGGCATAGATACGGTGGACCATGCAGATATCTATGGTCAATACCAATGTGAGAAACTCTTTGGTGAGGCATTAACACCTCATTTAAGAGATCAACTTAAGATTATTACTAAATGCGGCATTAAACCTGCGTGGCCTGAAAATGGCTTTGCAGGTAAAACTGCACACTATGACTCAAGTAAAGCAAACATCATTGCCTCGGCAGAGCAATCACTGCGTAATTTCAAAACCGATCGCCTAGATGTGTTATTGATCCATCGTCCTGATTATTTAATGCATGCGGATGAAGTTGCAGACGCTTTTTGTGAACTAAAAGCGCAAGGTAAAGTGCTTAACTTTGGAGTATCTAATTTCACTGTTTCACAGTTTGAGTTATTGCAGTCGCGTTTAGACTTCAAGTTAGTAACCAATCAAATTGAAATGTCGCCGTTACAAATGGGGGCACTTGAAGATGGTACGCTTAACTTATGCCAACAGCATCAAATATCACCTATGTTATGGTCGCCTCTAGCTGGTGGTGGTTTATTTGCTGAAACAGAACAAGCGCAGCGAGTTAGATCTGCATTACAAAGTGTTGCTGAAGAAACTGGGTTAGATAGTGTCGACCAAGCAGCTTATGCGTGGTTGTTAACGTTACCATGTCAACCGAGTGTAATCTTAGGTACTGGAAAGTTAGCGCGTATTCAATCGGCAGTTGCAGCGAGCAAAGTGGGTTTGAGTCGTGAGCAATGGTATCGCGTTTGGCAAGCATCAACAGGTCACAGTGTGCCATAACACTTAGCCTTGGATATTGTGTGCTCAGAATATTTTTAAACGAAATAAAGGTGCCGTCAGGCACCCTTAGTTGTAGCAACTTGGAGTAATTTTAGTTTTAGGTTCAAAAGAACTTAGAGTTCAAAGTCCATGGCAAAGCCAACATAGACTTTTAAGTCATCGTCTGCATCTAAATCTGTTTGTGCAATACCAAAGGTAAAACCGCCTTTGGCAATGCTAACACCGTAGTCAATATAGCTGTCGTCTTCGCCATACCACTCTGCAACGGTATCACCCATCGAATTACCAATGTGGAATGTCAGTTCGGTTTCATTTAAGACTTCAAAAGTTGCGTTTAGCTCTAGGTAAATCATATCTTCTTCTGAAGTTGCACCAGATTGCGCATTACTAAGGTAACTTACTTTACCTTCTAGCCAGTTCCAGCTTAGGGCACCATAAAGCTCACCAAAGTCGATTGAGTCAACCGCATCTGGGTATGCGTAATATACATAGCCCACGTCGTAACCAATCTCACCCATTTCGCCAGCAAAGCCTGCGTATAAATCGAGTTCATAACCTGGCTTATCACCACCAAAGTCAACATTCGATGCCCACGTACCCGCATAAAACCCAGATTCATGACCGTAGTCAATACCGCCTGATACTTGAGCATTATCACTGGTTTGTGTGATGCCACGCCATAAGTAGTTGGAAGATGCAGCTGCATTTGCTGTTACTTCTGCATAACCAGCTGCAGAAAAAAGAGTGATACTCGTAGCTGTGAGAGTTGAGAGTAATTGTTTTTTCATAATATTCCTAAAATTGTAGCGCTGAGTTAACTGTTTATTAACAAATCTTGTGCCTAAACTAAAAAAATTAACGATATCAAAGTACTAGTAAGGAATTATGGTTTTGGTAAGATGAGTATATGAAAATAATGCACTAACTCGGTGCGTGAAAATCACAAGGTGCACAAAAACTGCGCACCTTGTTTTGTGATTAGCCGAAAATAGTACGCATCAGGGTGATGGTTTCATCAACGCTACGACCAGCAGCAACTTCTTTTACAATAGAATCACGCATATTTTTAATATGTTGTGGCATATCTTCTGCTGCCAACGCACGATCAACCAATGCTTCAGCTGATTCTTTTCCGCGTTTACGGCCACCTGATTTCTCTGAACTTACGCGTTTCGGTTTATGAAGTGCTTTGTAGTAATTCGAGTTTTCTTTGGCATCGTCACTGTAATAAGCAAACCAACACGGTACTAATGCCTTGTATTGCCAAAGTGCCTGTTCTTCTTCGGCCTCTGGTGTTGCAGCAATAAACCAAGGTTGTTTATGAATTGCCATAACAATGTCGTGCCAGTAACGGTCAAAATCTTGGTTGTTTAATCTTACAAGGCCAAACGCTTGGCATAAAACATCAAGGCTTGCTGCTGTTACTGGGGTGAAAAAGTCAGGTCGACGCATTGCAAGTAAACGGGTTGCTGGTGCAAGTGTAGCTTTTTCATTATCAACGGCTGCAAACGCAGTAATATAACCACGCACAAAGTCCATGTAGTTTTCTAACGTGATATCGCCTTCAAGTGGAATATGATTAAGCGCTTCATTTAAGTCAGTACAGCTGGTGGCAATTACATTATGCAGTGCTTTAGCGGTTTTAGTTGACGCAAACCATTCAACATCAAATTGATAGATGCTCGGATCATGTTTGGCCGTATGTTTACCGACAAATGCCAGCTTGTCTTCTTCAATCATATCAACCAGAGAGGTTTCACGAATACTCTCAATATGTTTAAGCAGTGCAATTTGCTCATCTAGCACAATGCGCTCTTTATTTTGCTGAATTGAATCAAATACAACTGGCCAAGGCGCAATACGTAGCGTTTTAATTTGGCTAATGCCAATACCCGCCTCTAGCTGTTGCTGAATTTTCTTTAAAATTGGCAGCTGGTTTGGTTCAAGTAGGTCAAAATTTACGCGTTTGCTTACAACATCAATTAACTCATAACACCAGCCAGCAAAATCTTCGGGGTGGTTACTTACTTTTACGGCCATTAAGTTAAGGCTAACATCTGGAATGAGTTTTAAAATATTTTGGTAGATGTTTGCTTCCACTTCAGAAAGTGGCATTTTCGACGGCGACGTAAGCAATTTTTTCATAATTAGTAAGTGACCCCAATATAATATTAACAATGTCCTGCAAAGCGTTACACTAAGCGGGCTGTGGATCATACTGAGATCTAATTTTGATGCAATATTGACTTCTTAAATTTCGCGCCTGAGTAAACTAAAAACTTGAAGGTCATGGGTTTTATTTTTCCAAACACCTTTTTCACGCATCACACCATCCAAATGAAAACCAAGTTTGGTAAACAACATTGTCGAAGCCGTGTTTTCTGGTAGTACTTCCGCTTCAATACGATTTAAAGAGGCGATATGGGTAAACATCCATTTTGTCATAGTAGTAATAGCATTGGATGCGAAACCTTGTTGCCAGAAATCAGGGTGGATCTCGATGCTAATTTTCGCTGTGCGTATTGCAGAATCATATTTGTATCCACAACTGCCAACAATTTGTTTACGCGAGTTGCACTGTATTAACCAGCGATGCCCGTTACCTTGTCTGCGTATTAGTTCATCTTGCTCAATAAGTGTTTTTGCTTCTGCTAGGCTTTTCATCGTTGGAAGATCGTAAAACTCACACACCTTTGAATTAGAAAAAAGATGGAAAACAGCTTCAGCCTGTGCCTGTGTTTGTTCAACTAACGTGAACTTGTCGGATGTGATTTCAGGAAAGTTATCAATACTTAGGTGAATTAAATGATGCCCCCACTTTTCATATCGTTTCTGCTCTACAAGACCAAGATTAGTGAGTATTTTATGTGATGCGGTATTAGCAACATCTACCTCACCAACAATATAAGAAAGGCCGAGTTGGTTAAATGCGTATTCAAGTGCAGCGCGACTTGCTTCCATGCCCAAGCCTTTGCCCCAATATTCTGGCAGCATACGGTAGCCGATATCCGGTGCATTTAACTCAGGTTCATATTTTAAGCCACAAAACCCAATAACTTGGTTGTTTTCTTTAAGGACCAAGGCAAAGCGCGCATAGCCAACCTCGTTATATTCTTTTAACCAAATATTGCGAATAATATTTTCGGCATCGCTTAGAGTATTTACCATGTCTGCGTCTCCGGTATAACGGGTAACATCTTCATTACTGCTGAATTTGAATACTTGCTCGGAATCTTCAAGCGTAAATTCGCGCATTAATAAACGCGTTGTTTCAATAAGTGTATTCATATTTTCTCCTTATCTGTACTGGTAAAAATTTTAATGCCGATCAAAAATGCAATACAGATACAGTTGCAGAATATTTTTAGGGTACAGATGGCTGAGTTTAAATACCGTCAGTTATTTTCTTACTATCAACAGCTCATTAGTCATGGCGAATTGCTACCCGGCGATAAATTACCTTCGGTTAGGGCATTGAGCAAGCGTCACGATGTTTCTATTAGCACGGCTACAAAGGTTTTGTCTGAGCTTGAAAAAGTGGCACTTATACATGCAAAACCTAAATCGGGCTATTTTGTAAATGGCGAGAGTAAATTTAAAGCGCATAGCTATGGCAGTGATGTAATTTATAAGCGTGACTTACATGCTTTACCACTAGCGCAATCGGTACAGTATTCGTTTAATGATGAATCTATTTTGCCGCTGTCCTGCACTGGCCCTTCGACCGTGCTAGATAATGAAACATTGCTCAATAAGTTGCATCGTAAAGTATTAACGCAACGACCTTACCGTTTAAAACAAGATAATTTTGAAGCGGGTTTGCCCAATTTACGAAGTACGCTTGCGCAACACCTAAGTTGCAATGACTTTTCGTATGCCAGTGAAAATATCCTAATCACGCACGGGCGAAGCGATGCGTTGAGCCTGGCTATGATCTCTTTAGGGTTATTACAAAAGCGGGTTGCTATTGAAGCGCCATGCTCATTTTTCATAAACGCTAATATGGCGCAATTACAAATCGACACTGTCGCTATTCCAATGCAAGCCAATTACGCCGATGAAATAGCTTTACTCGATAAGGTGTATCAAGCCGAGCCTTTCAGTGCATATGTGTTTAATCCAAATTTTAATGACCCAACCGGGCGCTTGTTGCATGACCAAGACAAAAAGGCATTGGTTGCATGGGCGCAAGCACGTGATGTTGTGTTAATTGAATATGATCGTGGGGAGCTTTATTTTTCTGGATTGCGGCCTAAATCGATCATGCATTTTTTAACACCGCGAGATAAAACACCAGCAATAAGCATTGGCGATTTCTCAGATACGATAAGCTTTAGTTTCTCGCTTGGTTATATGGTTTGCCATCAATGTATTGAATTATGTCTTTTTACAAAACACATCACAGTAGAAAAGCCTGATATGGCAAGCCAAACGATGCTAAACGAGATGATTAGCTCATTAGAATACCGAAAATTACTAACGCGATTAAGAAAAGCAATGTGGCAGCAGTACACTGAAACCTTGTTTATTTTGCAGCCACTAGTGAGTTACTTAGATATACCAACAATTTCCGGGGGCCCTTGTTTATGGTTAAAGCTACCTCATAGCAAAAGTTCAGAAACGCTCTTTAAACGATTAATAAAACACAATGTGGCGATTGCGCCCGGCAAAATGTTTTTAACAAATGCAGAATTTGATAATTATTTTCGCATTACCTTTGCCTTGCCATGGCAGCCAAGAATGGTTAAAGGGCTTAATACATTGGTTCAAGAAACCTTGCGATTTTTAGAGAGTTAGGTTTTAACTTTAATGCGCGTTAGCTATAGTAGCGTTAGATGTGATTTAAGGGACACACAATGAAAACTCTCGTAAAAGTTATTGGATTTCTACTACTTGGTTTAATCGCGTTAATTGTGGCTTTGCCATTTATTATTCCGGTCGATTTTATTTTCAAGCAAGTTACGCAATCGGTTGAGCAAACAACAGGGCGCACGCTCGAGATTAAAGGCGATAAAAGCCTGTCTGTATTCCCTGCGCTAAAACTGGAACTTAATGATGTGATATTTGCTAACTTTGAGCAGGGTTCAAAGCCGAATATGGCAGCTATGGAGCAGCTTGCAATTCACATTCCTTACCTGTCAGTTTTATCTGGTGATATTAAACTTGAAAAATTTGTCATTAAAAACCCAGAAATACTGCTTGAGAAAATGTCTAATGGCGAAGTTAACTGGCAGCTAGTTAATGCGTCGGGTGCGACAGAACAAACCAAGGCAACAGAACAGCAAGGTAAAGCAAAGAGTTTACCTGAGGGCGTTGATATTCAATTAGGCGAAGTCGCGATTTATGGCGGTAGCTTTACTTTTATCGATCATCAAAATAATACATCGCAAAAAGTAACAGACTTAGATTTAGCCATTCAATTACCTTCGCTTAAAAAGGACCTGAAAGTGGAAGGTGCCGTTACTTACATGGCTGAGAAGTTTGATTTAGATGTAACACTTAACACTCCAGAAAAACTATTGTTAGGCCAAGATTTCACGTTAAAAACCGAATTAGATTCTCGCTTGGTTGCACTTACCTTTGATGGGCTAGTTGCAAAACAGATGACTGATTTTAGTGGTAAATTAAATGTGACGGGCGACTCGGTTAAAGCGCTTGCTAAGTGGCAAAACCAAGCGCTTCCAGCGAAAGAAAATGCATTTAATAAATTTTCAATTGCGTCAGAAATGCGTTTTGCCGGACAAGAATTTAATTTATCTAAACTCGATGCCAGCTTAGATGATCTAGCAATTAAAGGCTCGGCAAAGGTGGCGTTAACAAATGTGCCTAAGGTTATTGCTAACGTTGATTTAGGTATGTTGAATGTGAATCCTTACTTACCTGAATCAATTGATGTACCCCAAGAATCCACAGAGCAAAATACCGACACACCAAGCAAGCCGCAACCTATTGTATGGGATGACAGTGAAATTGATTTGTCGGCGCTTAATAGTGTAAATGCGGATATCAAAATCGCGGCGACGGGCTTTCAGTTTAAAGAAATCAAACTAGGTGAAACTAAGTTGTCGCTTAAACTTAATAATGGCACGGCACAGCTAGGCTTAGACAAGTTTAAAGCGTACGAAGGCGACGGTACGGGACAAGTCGTATTAGCTGCCAAACGTGCACCCTATAAACTAAACACATCGTTTTCATTTGATGGTATTCAAGCAGAACCTTTATTAACTGATGCGGTTGGTTTTGATAAATTAATGGGCAAAGGGTTATTAACCATTGCGCTCAATAGCCAAGGGCAATCACAGAAGCAGTTTATTGAATCACTGCATGGCAGCGTTGGTTTTGGTTTTAATGACGGTGCAGTTAAGGGCGCTAATATTGCCGCTATGGTGCGCAGCGCAGAGCAACTTATTAAAGGCGGCGGTCTTGATGCAAAAGGGCTTGAAAAGGGCTTTGATAACGCTGAAAAAACAGATTTCTCAGAACTTGCGGGTAACTTTCAGTTTAGCGAAGGCGTGAGCAAACAAAATGAATTGACCTTAAAAAGCCCATTGATTCGCGTTACCGGTAATGGTGATATTAATCTACCGGAGACAAAAATTAACTATCGTTTGGTAACCGGCATAGTAGATTCAATTGAAGGACAAGGAACGCAAGATAAAAGCACCGGCTTTAAAATTCCAATTCGTTTAAAAGGCCCATTGCATGATGTGCAAGTAAAGCCTGATATTGGCGAAGCGGCAAAAGACAAAGCGAAAGATAAGATCAAAGACAAGCTAAAAGATTTATTTAACAAGGAATAGTCGTTTTTTGTTTAATCATTCGGTCCACTGAAACTATTAACAAAGACAGATTATCTCTAGCATGCTTTGATTAGCGGGTTTGTAAAATGTTTATTATGCATTCCCGCAAGCGCTTGAAATTGCCTTCACATACCTCCATTAATCGTTCTCAGTAAATACAAATTATACTGTACGTTTTTTGAACTCCTTGTTATTGCAAGGCTTTTTTTATCATTAGTTTAACGACTAAATTAATTAAAAAATAACCTACCACTTATTAGTGTTTGCTGGTACAATTGCCCGCCCTTGAGCTGTCGATGACACGCTTAATGGTGAACAAATAAACGTTTAGGTCGTGAATTTGTATGAATTTGCGGCAATTTTTAACTACACCGGAGCATATAAAATGATCCAAATGCAAACTCAGCTGGACGTTGCTGATAACAGCGGCGCTCGCAAAGTGCAGTGTATTAAAGTCCTTGGCGGTTCGCACCGTCGCTACGCAGCGATTGGCGATATCATCAAAGTTTCTGTTAAAGAAGCTATTCCTCGCGGTAAAGTGAAGAAAGGTGATGTTAAAAACGCAGTAGTTGTGCGTACTAAAAAAGGCGTTCGTCGTCCAGACGGCTCTTTAATCCGTTTCGATAGCAATGCGGCAGTAATCTTAAACGATAGCTTACAGCCAATTGGTACTCGTATCTTTGGCCCTGTGACTCGTGAACTTCGTAACGATAAGTTCATGAAGATCGTTTCACTAGCCCCAGAAGTACTATAAGGAGTCGATCATGGCAGCAAAAATCCGTCGTGATGACGAAGTAATCGTACTTGCAGGTAAAGACAAAGGTAAGCGCGGCAAAGTGCTTTCAGTTGTAACTGAATCTAGTCGAGTATTTGTTGAAGGCGTTAACTTAATCAAGAAGCACCAGAAGCCAGTTCCTCAGTTGAACCAGCCAGGCGGTATTGTTGAGAAAGAAGCGTCAGTAGACGTATCAAACGTAGCGATCTTTAACCAGGAAACTGGTAAAGCGGATCGTGTAGGTTTCAAGATTGAAGATGGTAAGAAAGTACGTATCTTCAAATCTACCGGTAAAACTATCTAATAGTCGGAGTATACGATGGCGAAACTGCATGAAGTATATAAAGACAAAGTAGTAGCTGAACTAGTAAAAGAGTTCAACTACAGCTCTGTCATGCAAGTCCCTCGAATTGAGAAAATCACCCTTAATATGGGTGTGGGCGAAGCCCTAGCGGACAAAAAGATTCTAGAGAACGCAGTAAGCGACCTAGAAGCTATCTCTGGTCAGAAGCCACTTATCACTAAAGCACGCAAATCAGTTGCTGGCTTTAAGATTCGTGAAGGCT
This sequence comes from Pseudoalteromonas sp. ABV4_021, assembly GCF_056159365.1. Taxonomy (NCBI): domain Bacteria; kingdom Pseudomonadati; phylum Pseudomonadota; class Gammaproteobacteria; order Alteromonadales; family Pseudoalteromonadaceae; genus Pseudoalteromonas; species Pseudoalteromonas sp. ABV4_021. Next base: position 112,671 of record NZ_JBSWVB010000001.1, read on the forward strand.
ATCCGATCGGTTGTAAAGTAACCCTACGCGGTGAGCGTATGTGGGATTTCCTAGAGCGTTTAGTCTCTATTGCGATGCCACGTATTCGTGACTTCCGCGGTGTTAGCGCAAAGTCTTTTGACGGTCGCGGTAACTATTCTATGGGCGTACGTGAGCAAATCATCTTCCCAGAAATCGATTATGATAAAGTAGACCGCGTTCGCGGTATGGATATCACAATCACTACTTCTGCGAAAAGTGATGAGGAAGGCCGTGCGTTGTTAACAGCGTTTAACTTCCCATTCAAGAAATAAGGGTAGGGTTATGGCAAAGAATTCAATGAAAGCGCGCGAAGCAAAGCGCACTAAACTAGTTGCTCAGTACGCTGAAAAGCGCGCAGCACTAAAAGCAATCATCTCTGACGTAAACGCGTCTGAAGATGATCGTTGGGACGCGGTATTAAAGCTTCAAAGCCTTCCGCGTGATTCAAGCCCTGCACGTCAACGTAATCGTTGTAACATCACGGGCCGCCCACATGGTTACCTTCGTAAGTTCGGCTTAAGCCGTATCAAATTACGCGAAGCTGCTATGCGCGGTGAAGTTCCTGGCCTTAAAAAGGCTTCTTGGTAATAGAATCACGGGAGTAAGACAATGAGCTTGCAAGATCCAATCGCGGATATGTTTACACGTGTTCGTAACGGCCAACAGGCTAAGAAGGTTTCAGTATCTATGCCTTCTTCAAAGCTAAAAATTGCCGTTGCAAAACTACTTAAAGAAGAAGGTTACATCACAGACTACGCAGTAGCTGGCGACGTTAAACCTGAGCTTTCTGTAGAATTAAAATATTTCGAAGGCAAAGCTGTAATCGAGTCTCTACAGCGCGTTAGCCGTCCTGGTCTACGTATCTACAAGAAACGTGGCGACTTACCAAAGGTAATGGGCGGTTTAGGCATTGCTATCGTTTCAACTTCTAAAGGCTTGATGACTGACCGTGCTGCACGTGGTGCTGGTATCGGTGGTGAAATCATCGGCTTTGTAGCTTAATCGGAGGGGAACTATGTCTCGCGTAGCAAAGGCACCTATCAATGTTCCTGCCGGTGTAGAAGTTACACTAGCTGGTCAGGATATCAAAGTTAAAGGTAAAAGCGGTGAGTTAACTCGCACTATCAACGCAGCTGTTGAAGTAACGCTTGAAGAAAACGTAATCAAAACTCTTCCTCGTGAAGGTTTTGCTGACGGCTGGGCACAAGCAGGTACTGCTCGTGCACTAATCAACAACATGGTTGTTGGTGCAGGCGAAGGTTACGAGAAAAAACTTCAGCTAGTTGGTGTTGGTTACCGTGCAGCAGCTAAGGGTAAAGTATTAGACCTAACTCTTGGTTTCTCACACCCTGTGAACTTCCCAGTTCCAGAAGGTATCACTGTTGAAACACCTAGCCAAACTGAAATTGTGGTTAAAGGCGCAGATAAGCAGTTAGTTGGCCAAGTTGCTGCTAACATTCGCGCATACCGTGAGCCAGAGCCGTATAAAGGTAAAGGTGTACGTTATGCTGATGAACACGTGCGTCGCAAAGAAGCCAAGAAGAAGTAAGGTAGAACGATGGATAAGAAAACAGCTCGTCTACGTCGTGCGAAACGCACTCGTAGAAACTTTATTGAACAAGGCGCAACCCGCCTAGTTATCCACCGCACTCCACGTCATATTTACGCGCAAGTTGTAAATCCTGAGGGTGTTGTGGTAGCTGCTGCTTCTACTGTAGAAAAAGCGATTAGTGGTTCAATCGAAGGCACTAGCAATGTTGCAGCTGCGCAAGCAGTTGGTAAAGCAGTTGCTGAACGTGCAGTTGAGAAAGGTATCGCTAAATTATCTTTTGATCGCAGTGGTTTTAAATATCACGGCCGTGTTAAGGCGCTTGCTGATGCAGCGCGTGAAGCCGGTTTACAATTCTAGGAGCAGAGAATGGCTAACGTAGAAGTAAAGCAACCTGAATTAGCTGAAAAGCTAGTTGCAGTAAACCGCGTGTCAAAAGTAGTTAAAGGTGGTCGTATCTTTAGCTTCACTGCACTAACAGTTGTTGGTGACGGCGCAGGTAAAGTAGGTTTTGGTTACGGTAAAGCACGTGAAGTTCCTGCTGCTATTCAAAAAGCAATGGAAAAAGCACGTCGTAACATGGTAAACGTAGAATTAAACGGAAACACGTTACAGCACCCAGTTAAGGGTCGTCACGCTGGTTCTAAAGTATATATGCAGCCAGCTGCTGAAGGTACAGGTATCATCGCCGGTGGTGCGATGCGTGCAGTACTAGAAGTTGTAGGTGTACATAACGTACTTTCTAAAGCATATGGTTCTACTAACCCAATCAACGTTGTACGCGCAACAATTAAAGCTCTAGACAACATGAAGTCGCCTGAGTCAGTTGCTGCTAAACGTGGTTTAAGCGTTGATAACATCCTGGGGTAAGACACGATGGCAAATACAGTAAAAGTAACTCAAGTAAAGAGCTCTATCGGTCGTTTACCGAAGCATAAAGCAACTTTACGTGGTCTTGGTTTACGTCGTATCAACCACACAGTGGAGTTAGAAGATACTCCTTGTGTACGTGGTATGATCAACCAAGTGTCTTACATGGTTAAGGTTGAGGGTTAATTCGATGCAATTGAATACACTTTCTCCAGCAGTAGGTGCAAAGAAGCCTGGTAAGCGTGTTGGTCGTGGTATCGGTTCTGGTCTTGGTAAGACTGGTGGTCGTGGTCACAAAGGTCAAAAATCTCGCTCAGGCGGTAAAGTACGCGTTGGTTTTGAAGGCGGTCAAATGCCTATGCAACGTCGTCTACCTAAGTTCGGTTTCACTTCACGCAAATCACTAGTATCTGCAGAAGTAAATCTGTTCGAAATCGCTAAAGTTGAAGGCGATGTGGTAGAACTAAGCACACTACAAGCAGCTGGTATTGTTAAAAAGAACATTCAGTTCGTTAAAGTAGTTAAATCTGGCGAAGTTTCTCGCGCGGTTACCGTTAAAGGTCTTAAAGTGACTAAAGGTGCTCGTGAAGCGATTGAAGCTGCCGGAGGCAAGATAGAAGAATAATAAGGAAGTACTATGGCTAAACCAGGTCTAGATATGCAAAGTGCACAAAGCGGCTTAGCGGAGCTGAAGCGCCGATTACTATTTGTATTGGGTGCTATCATTATTTACCGTTTAGGCTCGTTCGTGCCGATCCCTGGTATTGACGCCGCAGTATTGGCCCAGTTCTTCGAGCAACAAAAGGGCACCATTGTTGAGATGTTCAACATGTTCAGTGGTGGTGCACTTGAGCGTGCATCGGTGTTGGCGTTAGGTATTATGCCTTACATCACCGCTTCAATTATCATGCAGTTGATGACACATATGCATCCAACTTACATGGAATTGAAGAAAGAAGGTGAGCAAGGTCGTAAGAAGATCAGCCAACACACTCGTTATGCAACGCTCGTGCTAGCTACATTCCAATCTATTGGTATTGCAACTAGTTTACCAAATATGATGTCAGGCCTAGTGGTTAACCCTGGTCTAGCGTTTTATTTCACTGCTGTAGTGAGCTTGGTAACTGGTACAATGTTCCTAATGTGGTTGGGTGAGCAAATTACAGAGCGCGGTATCGGTAACGGTATCTCAGTTCTAATTTTTGTGGGTATTGTAGCTAACTTGCCGTCTGCTATTGGTTCGACTGCCGAAATGGCGCGCCAAGGTGATTTACAACCGTTAGTACTACTATTGATTGCGGTAATTGTTTTTGCTGTAACTTATTTGGTAGTGTTCTTTGAGCGTGGACAACGTCGCATCGTTGTTAACTACGCTAAACGTCAGCAAGGCCGTCAGGTATTTGCAGCGCAAAGTTCACACTTACCATTGAAAGTTAATATGGCAGGGGTTATTCCACCAATCTTTGCTAGTAGTATTATTCTGTTCCCTGGTACAATTGCGAGCTGGTTCGGTCAAGGTGAAGGCCCGGTTGCTGATACATTACAAACTATCTCTTTAGCATTGTCTCCTGGACAGCCGCTATATGCGATGGTGTTAGCAGCTGCAATCATCTTTTTCTGCTTCTTTTACACTGCGTTGGTATTTAACCCGCGTGAAACAGCAGACAACCTGAAAAAATCAGGGGCATTTATCCCAGGCATTCGCCCAGGTGAGCAGACATCTAAATACATTGATAAAGTAATGACACGCCTAACTTTAGCTGGCGCTTTGTACATTACCTTTATTTGTCTAGTGCCCGAGTTCATGACAATGGCATGGCAAACGCCATTCTATTTCGGCGGTACATCAATTTTGATTATCGTTGTTGTTATCATGGACTTTATGGCACAAGTACAAACGCATCTGATGTCTCATCAGTATGAGTCTGTGCTGAAAAAAGCAAACCTTAAAGGCTATGGCCGATAAGGCTTTGACTACGGAGTTAAGTTATGAAAGTACGTGCTTCCGTTAAGAAAATTTGCCGTAGCTGTAAAGTTATTAAGCGTGCAGGTGTTGTACGTGTAATTTGCAGCGACCCTAAGCATAAGCAAAGGCAAGGCTAATTAAGTCATGCAGGCTGAGCGTAAGCTCGGCCTGTTTCATTGGTAGAAATCTGATATCGGTTGGGTATCCTATACGGGCTTTCCAACAGGATGATAATCAGATTCATTTATAGGAGATATGTTAGTGGCCCGTATCGCAGGCATTAACGTTCCTGACCATAAGCATGCTGTTATCGCTTTAACAAGCATCTATGGTGTAGGTAAGACTCGCTCTAAGGCTATCTTAGCAGCGACTGGTATCGCCGAGACCACAAAAATCGGTGAACTAAATGATGAAGTTCTTGACCAATTACGTGAAGAAGTTGGTAAGTACACTGTTGAAGGTGATCTTCGTCGTGAAGTTACTCTAAATATCAAGCGTCTTATGGACCTTGGTTGTTTCCGTGGCCTACGTCACCGTCGTTCGCTTCCACTACGTGGTCAGCGTACTAAGACTAACGCGCGTACTCGTAAGGGTCCTCGCAAGCCTATCAAGAAATAAGGTGGGGTAAGTTATGGCTAAAGCACCAATCCGTCGTAAGAAGGTTAAAAAGCAAGTTGCTGATGGTATGGCTCATGTTCATGCTTCTTTCAACAACACTATTGTTACTATTACAGACCGTCAAGGTAATGCGTTATCTTGGGCAACTGCAGGTGGTTCAGGTTTCCGTGGTTCACGTAAATCTACGCCATTCGCTGCACAGGTTGCTGCTGAGCGTGCAGGTACTGCTGCTCAGGAATATGGTTTAAAGAACCTAGAAGTATTCATCAAGGGCCCAGGTCCAGGTCGTGAATCTTCAGTTCGTGCATTAAATGCACTAGGTTACCGTATTACAAACATTACTGACGTGACGCCAATTCCACACAATGGTTGTCGTCCACCGAAGAAACGTCGCGTATAACAATAGGTTAGGAGAAATAACATGGCAAGATATTTGGGCCCTAAGCTCAAGCTAAGTCGTCGTGAAGGTACTGACCTGTTCCTTAAGAGCGGCGTTAGAGCAATCGACTCTAAATGTAAGCTTGAAACAGCACCAGGTCAACACGGCGCTCGTAAAGGTCGCCTATCTGACTACGGTTTACAATTACGTGAAAAGCAAAAAGTTCGTCGTATCTACGGTGTACTAGAAAAGCAATTCCGTAACTACTATAAAGAAGCTGCTCGTCTTAAAGGCAACACAGGTGAAAACCTACTTCAGCTTCTAGAACAACGTTTAGACAATGTAGTTTACCGCATGGGTTTCGCTAGCACACGTGCTGAAGCTCGTCAGCTAGTAAGCCACAAAGCAATCGTTGTTAATGGTCAAGTTGTAAACATTCCTTCATTCACAGTTTCAGCTGAAGATGTAGTTGAAATCCGTGAGAAGGCTAAGAAGCAAGCTCGTATTACTGCAGCTGTAGAACTAGCTGAGCAACGCGAGAAGCCAACTTGGGTTGAAGTAGACACTAAGAAGCTAGAAGGTACATTTAAGCGTTTACCTGAGCGTTCTGATCTGTCTGCAGAAATTAATGAACAGCTAATCGTCGAACTTTACTCGAAGTAAAGTTAAAAGATAAGAGAGGATACACATGCAGGGTTCTGTTACCGAATTCCTAAAGCCAAAATTAGTCGATATCGACGCTGTAAGTACATCGCGTTCTAAAGTAATTTTAGAGCCGCTAGAGCGTGGCTTTGGTCACACTTTAGGTAATGCACTTCGTCGTATTTTACTTTCATCAATGCCAGGTTGTGCAGTGACTGAAGTTGAAATCGACGGCGTACTACACGAATACAGTGCGAAGGAAGGTGTTCAAGAAGACATCATCGAAATTCTACTAAACCTTAAAGGTTTAGCAGTTTCTTTACACGAGAAAGATGAAGTATTTCTAACGCTGACTAAATCAGGCGTTGGCCCTGTAACCGCTGCTGATATTCAACACGATGATAGTGTTGAAATTGCTAACCCAGATCACGTGATTTGTCACCTGACAACTGATAGCAGTGAAATCAGCATGCGTATTCGCGTTCAACGTGGCCGTGGCTACGTTCCAGCGTCGAGCCGTATTTCCTCTGAAGACGATGAGCGCCCAATCGGTCGTTTGTTGCTAGATGCATCATTTAGCCCGGTTGAGCGTATTGCGTACTCGGTTGAATCAGCACGTGTTGAGCAACGTACAGATTTAGATAAGCTTATTATCGATATGGAAACAAATGGTACGATTGATCCTGAAGAGGCAATCCGTCGTGCATCTACTATTCTAGCTGAGCAATTAGACGCATTCGTAGATTTACGTGATGTGGCTGAGCCAGAAGAGAAGGAAGAGAAGCCGGAGTTCGATCCGATTCTACTTCGTCCAGTTGATGATTTAGAGCTTACTGTACGTTCTGCGAACTGTCTGAAAGCCGAGCAAATTCAATATATCGGTGATCTTGTTCAGCGTACTGAAGTTGAGCTTCTTAAAACACCAAACCTTGGTAAGAAGTCACTTACAGAAATTAAAGACGTGCTTGCATCACGTGGTCTATCTCTAGGTATGCGCCTAGAAAACTGGCCGCCAGCAAGCTTAGCTGAATAATCAACGATAAGTTTAGTTAGAAGGATAGGGTCATGCGCCATCGTAAGAGTGGTCGTCAATTAAACCGTAACAGCAGTCATCGTAAAGCGATGTTCAGCAACATGGCAAGTTCTTTGGTGAAGCACGAAATCATCAAAACTACTGTGCCAAAAGCGAAAGAGTTACGTCGTGTAATTGAACCTTTAATCACACTGGCTAAGACTGATAGCGTTGCAAACCGTCGTTTAGCGTTTGCTCGCACGCGTGATAAAGAAGTAGTTGGTAAATTGTTCACTGAGATTGGTCCTCGTTTCGCGGATCGTCCAGGTGGTTACACTCGTATTCTTAAGTGTGGCTTCCGTGCAGGTGACAACGCGCCAATGGCTTACATTGAACTACTAGATCGCCCAGCGACTGAAGAAGTTCAAGAAGACGCGCAGTCTGCAGAGTAAGATTTAAAGAATTAAAAAGCCGAGCAATTGCTCGGCTTTTTTACGTCTATAATTTAACAATTCAACTCTCTATTGCGTTACCGCTATGTATGCTGTGTTAGCACTTTCACACAATCAGGCAAGCAAAGCTAACTACTCCAATTTAGTTGTTTAGAGCTTGAGAAACTAATTCCGCATCCGTATAATCCGCGCCTCTTCGCAATGTTTCAATGGATTATGATGAAAAAAACTATTCTATTCCTTACCTTAGCCGGATTATCTCAATTTACTAATGCAGCCGAAGAAGCTGAGCAGCCTTCTCCAAGTCCAATTAAGTTTGGTTTGTACGCAGGTCTTACCTATGGTGGTGATGAAGTAGGTAAGCTTTACTACGAAGATGATTCAACAGAACGTGTTAAAGCAGGTGGTTTGTACACCGTTGGTGCTTCATTATCAGCTAATGTTTGGCAGCAAGTCGATGTGCAGGTAAACCTTGGCTATCATGCTGATTCAGCAAGCGCTTCTAACGGCGATATGACATTCTCACGTGTTGTATTTGAAGCAATTCCTTACTACCGTTTAAATGAATCGGTATCGCTTGGTTTGGGCCTTACGTTACATTCAAATGTTGAGTTTGATAGTGACTTTACTGAAGATGCGACTTTCGAGTCTGCAACGGGTGTGGTGTTATCGGGTAAGTATGCGTTAGCAAATACAAACAGTGAATTCGAGTTCCGCATTGTATCGCAAGAATACACGCTTGAAAAAGTAGGTAACTTTAACGTTATACAAGATTACACAGTAGATGCTAAACACCTAGGTGTTTACTACCACTACATGTTTTAGTGAAAAACATAAAAAACGCCAAGCATTTGCTTGGCGTTTTTATGTAATCTTTAATGAGTATTATCGCAACTCATTAGGCATATTATATTGCGCCCATGAAAGTAGCTCGATGCGGTTACGACAGTTGGTTTTTCTAAACGCACTGTATAAGTGTGTTTTTACCGTGTGCGGGCTGATATTTAGCTCGTCGGCGATTTCTTTATTCTTAGCACCTTTACTCATTAAGCTAATGATAGCTCGCTCACGCTTTGTTAATTTCACAGGCTCTAATTCAGCGTCAGTGATCTGATTAATCGCTTCTTTATTAAACTGTAATAAGCGGTTCAATGCGCTACACATTACATCACGACGGAACCATAATTGATTATCAAGTAGTAAGCGAATGCCTTTCATTAATACATCAGCATTATCTGTTTCATAGAATACACCACGAATACCTGATAATAGAGCGCGATTAGCAAGCTCAGTATTGTCGCTGATGTTAAACAAAATAATGTCACAGTCAGTGTTCAGTTCAGAAATATGTGTTTGTAAACGTTGCCAAACATTATCACCGTTAGATTCGATAAATAATAAGCGTGTGTTGCTTGGTACATCTTTACCATCAAACCCGTGAAGAACGTTTAGACCTTGGGTGGTTAGTAATGGTTTTAAAACTTCCAATCCAGAATTATTCGTAGGATTAGTGTTCAAAATGATAAACGCTGTGTTATTCATTGTTTAACTCAAAAAATAAAGCTTCTACTTAAATTAATAGCAGAAGCTTAACATAATGTTTAGACTTTTGTATTGTTTTTTTAAGCTAATTAATACTTTTATCTAGGTCTTTGCGTTGTCAGTATACGGTGGCCAACCCAGCATTTTGCCTGCAAGCATGTGTAGGTGAATATGAAAAACGGTTTGCCCTGCATTTTCGTTACAGTTCATAACCACACGGTAGCCTTCATCACTAAAGCCATGCTCTGTTGCTAGCTGTTTAGCAACGAAATACAGGTGGCCTACAAGCTCTCGATCGTCTAATGCAATGTCGTTAATTGTAGCGATTGGCTTTTTTGGAATAATAAGTACGTGGAAAGGTGCTTGTGGGTTTATGTCCTTAAATGCAAGACTTAGCTCATCTTCATAGACAATATCGGCTGGAATTTCGCGATTAATAATTTTGGTGAAAAGGGTTTCTTGACTCATACCAACATCCTAGTAGTAATTCTGTTCGAATTATGCCAGTTTAGATTGATGGAATATATCTGCAAGGGTTTATTGAAACGAGTATGAAAAATCTATTAGCACTCAGTTTGTTATTACCAAGTTTAGCGTATGCCGCAACGGTAAAATTTTCAGAAGAGTTAATCCCGCTTCAAGTGAATGAGAATAAAGTAGAGCATTCACTCTTTTCAAGTGTTGATGAAGTAACAGTGTCACAAGGCCAGCATAAAATCAGAGTAAAGTACAAAGACCTTTACGAAATTGATTATGATGAGCATGAAGTTATTGAGTCAGAGCCGTTTTGGCTTGTGATCAATATTGAAAACAGCGACGCAACTTATCAGCTTTCAATGCCACGTGCTGATGATATTGATGGTGCAAAGCAGTATATAAAAAGCCCGTTTGCAACCTTCAAAGAGCAGGGAACTAACAGCCAAGCATTGCGTTTAGAACCTGTAAAAGCGCAAGTAGTACTTTCTACGGAGCAGAAAAATAAGGTACATTTGTCTGCTACAACTGCAAGCGAGCCATCTAATAGCAATGCACCAAAGTCATCATCTAAAATTCAAGTTGTTGCTGAAAAATCACCTAACGCACCAGTTAGCCAACAGCCTAGTGCGCTAAGTATGCTTGAGTTTTGGTGGTCGCAAGCCAGCGAGCAAGAAAAAGCAGCATTTTTAGCAAATAAAAAAGGCAGCTAAGCGCTGCCTTTTGATAGTAAGGAAGAAAAGTTATTTAAATAAGTTTTCTACAGTACCCTGAGCAAGCGGGTGATAACCAGGCTTTGCTTTTTGGTAAACCGCAAGTGCCCACTCTTTTTTGCCGTTGGCAATAAGCGCTTTATATAGCGGGACGATTAACTTACGACGGCCAATACCAACAAGGTGTTCTTCCAGTGGCCCATAGATTGGTTGATAACCATTGCCAACGGCAAGCATATACCAAGCAAAGCTTAATTCGTCGTTAGTCGAATGTGTTAAGTCATAGGCTTTATCTAGTTGGGTCATTTTATCAATTGATAAATCACGTGGTAGATTATTGATAAAGTGAAGCCATTCATGCACGGTCCAATTGTTTGTCGGCAACGCTTGTACGTCACCATTCTCTAGCCATACTTTTGATGCAGCATCTACGTTGATAAAGGCATTTGATGTTGGATTGGGTGCATCAGCAGGTAAACCTGGTTGGTGGATCCATTCTTTTGCTTTTTCTACTGATACAATACCAGGGTATTTGTTTAGTAGGTTTTCAGCGAGATACTTCTCAAATTCAGCTGTGGTAAGCGATTTAAATGAATATTCGTTAAAGTATGAACGCACAAACTCGTCAAAACGATTGCGGCCAAATTTTTCTTCTAGGTAAATCAAAAATAGCATACCTTTAATGTAAGGTACTTTGCTGAACGCATCATCCGGATCGCGGCCATTTAATTTTAGGTTTAATCGCGTATCACCTTGGTCTAAGTTCGGCATTTGGCCTTTCAGAGCAGCGGTATCGAGTGCCTGTTCCATCACTGCGCGGTCACGACCAAACACTTCTTCCATAATGCGGTTTTCTACGTATGAAGTGAAACCTTCATTCAGCCATAGATCTTCCCAAGTAGCATTTGTAACAAGGTTACCCGACCATGAGTGAGCAAGTTCATGCGCAATCAGGTTTACAAGACTTTTATCACCAGCAACAACGGTTGGGGTAATAAATGAAAGACGTGGATTTTCCATACCACCAAATGGGAAGCTTGGCGGCAACATTAATAAGTCGTAACGACCCCATGCATATTCACCGTAGATAGCATTGGTTTTCTCAATCATGGTTTGCGTATCATTAAACTCAGCAACCGATGCATCAAGAATTGTTGGCTCTGCAAAAATCGCGGTTTGATGCGACATTTCTTTGTATTCTAAATTACCTGCGCCAATCGCAATTAAGTAAGGAGGAATGGCTTGTGGCATGGTGAACTGATAATCACCGTCTTTAATAAATGCGTCGGTGTTATCAGCACTCATTACCGCACGAACATCTTTTGGCGTTTGAATGCGTGCAGTGTATGTTACACGCATCGCAGGTGTATCTTGTACCGGGATCCAACTACGCGCATGAATTGCTTGTGATTGGCTGTACATAAATGGCTGTGTTTTAGTTGCGGTTTGCTCAGGTGTTAACCACTGTAAGCCAGACGCTTGTGGCAAGCTGTTGTAGTAAACGCGTACTTTCTCGGCTTGATTAGCAAAGTTAATAGTCAGCTTTGAGCCTCTAACGCCATCATCCTTCGCCAGCTGCCAACTTGCTTGACGCCATTTGCCAGCATTGTCTTTGTATAGCACTTTATCAATTTCTAAATCGCGCGTATCTAACACTAACTGGTTCGCATTCTTTTGTTGCCAATCTAACGTATGTTCTGCAAAGCCTTGTAGTTGTTTATTATCAAAGTCGATTTCAAGGTCTAAATGAATGTGTGTAGAAAGAACATCGTTTAAATTACCAAATGTATGCTCGTCATATGCGGCGTGAGAGGTGCCAGATAATGTCATTGCTACTAAGCTAGCAATAGTGGTTAGCTTCATGTGCTTTTCCTAAAACGGGTTGTATACAATTGGCGTCAATAATACGCATTTCTATACGTCGAGTAAAAGAATGCGTTAATATGTGCGTACTTTCATTGTTATTACCTTGAGAATTACTTTTGATTTCATTATCTCAACTCCATACTTTCGCTTTATCGGCATATGCAAAGCGCTTAATACGCATTGAAGACGCCACTGAGCTACAAACAATAGACTGGCAAGCGCCATTTATTGTGCTCGGTGAGGGGAGTAATACGGTATTTGTCGATGATTACCAAGGGGTGATAATTCAAATCGCGAATAAAGGAATAGAGATTTCAGAAAGCACCGACGCGTATATCTTAAACGTTGCCGCCGGTGAAAATTGGCATCAATTAGTGACCGATTGTACGGAGCAGGGTATTTATGGTTTTGAAAATTTGGCGCTTATTCCGGGCACAGTTGGTGCTGCACCGGTACAAAACATTGGTGCGTACGGTGTAGAAGTAAAAGATTTAGTCACAAGTATATCAGGCTACAATATTGAGCTGGATGAATATCAAACATTAACCGCCGCACAGTGCCAATTTGCATATCGAGATTCAATTTTCAAGCATGCCTTGCTAGGCAAGTTTGTGATTACATCGGTTGAGTTTACGCTGACAAAAGCGTGGCAACCTCAATTAGCTTATGGACCATTGCAAGACCTGAATGCGCCAAGTGCGCTACAAGTAATGCAAGCTGTTATTGCAATTCGTTCAAGCAAACTACCCGATCCTGCAGTTGAGGCAAACAGTGGTAGCTTTTTTAAAAATCCTATTGTGCCAAATACGTTAATCGACAGCTTACATAAGCAGTATGAAAATATGCCTACTTACCCCGTTTGCGCAAATACGACAAAATTAGCCGCCGGTTGGTTAATCGAAAAAGCAGGGCTAAAAGGGTTTAAGATGGGCGGTGTGCAGGTGAGTAATAAACAGGCTTTAGTGTTGATTAACACTGGCACTGCAACAAGTGATGAGCTGTTGGCAATGGTAGCGCATATTCAAAGTAAGGTGTTCTCACAATTCGGTGTTGTACTTGAACATGAAGTTCGCCTTGTTGCTAAAACTGGTGAAACCAAAGTTGAGGTTGAAGCATGTCGCAAATAAAAGGCACTAAACTTGCCGTATTGCAAGCGCTGCAAGGGGGCGAGTTTATCTCTGGTCAACATCTTGGTGAGCAACTAGGCATAAGTCGTGCGGCGGTAGCAAAGCATATTAAGTCACTATGTGAGCTCGGCCTAGATATCTATAAAGTAAATAACAAAGGGTATTGTCTTAAACAAGATATCGGTTTGATTGCGAGATCAGTAGTTGAAAACGAATACCAAAAATTATCAGGGCGGATTGGTAACTTCGAAACGTTTGCAAGTATCGACTCTACGAATACTGAGTTAATGCAGCGTATTGCAAGTAAGCAAGCGGTTACATCCGGAACTGTTGTTGTAGCTGAAATGCAAAACGCGGGGCGTGGAAGGCGTGGCCGAGTTTGGCAATCACCCTTTGGCGCTAACCTTTATTACAGCTACTACTGGTTACTTGATGATGGTTTACAAGCTGCTATGGGTGTCAGTGTTGCGGTTGGTTTAGCTGTATTTGATTGCTTACATAAGCTCTATGGCTTGCAAGTTAGTTTAAAATGGCCAAATGATATTTTAGTGAATAACCAAAAGTTAGCAGGGGTATTGGTTGAGTTAGATGGTCAACCAGAAGGACCATGTCATTTAGTTATTGGTATTGGATTAAATATTGCGATGCCGGAAAACGCCAGTGAACATATTGATCAAGCTTGGATTGATCTGAAACGACTTGGCTTGCAAGTGGATAAAAATGTGTTAATCGCTCAGCTTACTTATTGTTTAGAGCAACGGTTAGTCCAGTATCAACTATCAGGGTTAAGTGATATGTGTCAAGAATGGAATAATGTTAATGCTTTTGCAGAGCAACTTGTCACGTTAAACACGGGTCAAAAAACTTGGCAAGGAATATGTGTAGGTATTGATCCACAGGGTGGTTTAATTTTACGTCAAGACGGAAATGAAAAAACCTACTATGGCGGGGAAATTTCTGTGCGTAAGGTTATGTAACAATGAAGCTACTTGTTGATGTAGGTAATACCGCACTTAAATTAGCGCTATACGAAAATGATGAAATTACGTTTGTTAGTCAGCACGAGGTTAATTGGCAGGACATTAACCAAGTGCTTATCGCCAGTGTTCGCAGTAATCAGCAACTTGATAATCTAATTAGCGATGCGAATGAGCGCGGGGTTGAAGTGATTACTGCAAAAGTGTCAGCCGAGCACAATGGGGTTAGTTGTGCTTATCAACAGTTTCACAATCTCGGCATTGACCGCTGGCTTGTGGTGCTTGCGGCAGCCCACCTCTATGTGGACCAATCAGCAATTATCGTAGATGCTGGTACAGCAACGACAGTTGACGTATTAGTTGACGGTAAAACACATCAAGGTGGCTGGATTATTCCAGGAATAGACTTGATGATGGAATCAATCACATCGCGCGCGGAAAAAGTATTTGCCAGCGAACAGGTGTCGTTTGAAAATACGGTTGGTATTAATACGCCAGAAGCACTAAGTTATGGTTGTTTAGCAGCCAGTTTAGGTTTGGTTGCGCAAGCAAGGCGCTTATTTGGTGATAATACTCGTGTATTGTGTACAGGTGGTTATGGCAAGCTACTGTCAGATCATCTTGAAAATAGCGAATTCATTGAAGATTTGGTGTTGCGCGGGTTAGTTGCATATGCGAAATAGCGGGATAACCGCATAAAACTGCAGCGATTTGACTAAATCTTCAACGTTTGAACGATATCTTTAACTTTTTTTAAAATAAATGGTTGCATATCGTAAAACCTTGCCTTAGAATCTCGCCCCGTACTTAAGCAGTATACGTGCCGACTTAGCTCAGCTGGTAGAGCAACTGACTTGTAATCAGTAGGTCATCCGTTCGACTCGGATAGTCGGCACCATTTTACTTTCACTATATGAAAGTCTAGCTTTAAAAGAATTTGTGGAGGGGTTCCCGAGCGGCCAAAGGGATCAGACTGTAAATCTGACGGCATTGCCTTCGATGGTTCGAATCCGTCCCCCTCCACCACTTACTCTTGACGGTTAGAGGTAGTTAAGAACAGGTTCCGAAAGCGGGCATCGTATAATGGCTATTACCTCAGCCTTCCAAGCTGATGATGCGGGTTCGATTCCCGCTGCCCGCTCCAGTTTCTGGTGTGCTGATATAGCTCAGTCGGTAGAGCGCACCCTTGGTAAGGGTGAGGTCGGCAGTTCAAATCTGCCTATCAGCACCAGTATCGAGTTCAACCTTTCTTAAATATTTTCCACTTCCTTTAATTTGTCATAAACTTATTCAATTATTTGAATACGTCTGCGCTTGTTGTAGACACTTTTACATGTAATTTTAGTTATATAACTTTATAGGTTCCGTCATGGCAAAAGAAAAGTTTGAACGTTCGAAACCGCACGTAAACGTAGGTACAATCGGCCACGTTGACCACGGTAAAACAACTCTAACAGCAGCAATCACTAACGTACTTGCAAAAGTATACGGTGGTGAAGCGAAAGACTTCGCAGCAATCGATAACGCTCCAGAAGAGCGTGAGCGTGGTATCACAATCTCAACTTCACACGTTGAGTACGATACACCAACTCGTCACTACGCACACGTAGACTGTCCAGGACACGCGGATTATGTTAAAAACATGATCACAGGTGCTGCACAGATGGACGGCGCAATCCTAGTAGTAGCAGCGACTGATGGCCCAATGCCACAGACACGTGAGCACATCCTTCTTTCACGTCAGGTTGGTGTACCTTACATCATCGTATTCATGAACAAATGTGACATGGTTGACGACGAAGAACTACTAGAGCTAGTAGAGATGGAAGTTCGTGAACTTCTTTCTGAGTACGATTTCCCAGGTGACGACCTACCACTAATCCAAGGTTCAGCTCTTAAAGCACTAGAAGGCGAGAAAGAGTGGGAAGACAAGATTGTTGAGCTTGCAGAAGCACTAGATTCTTACATCCCAGAGCCAGAGCGTGACATCGATAAGCCATTCATCATGCCTATCGAAGACGTATTCTCAATCCAGGGTCGTGGTACAGTAGTAACAGGCCGTGTTGAAGCTGGTATCATCAACGTGAACGACGAAGTAGAAATCGTAGGTATTAAAGAAACTACAACTACTACTTGTACGGGTGTTGAAATGTTCCGTAAGCTTCTAGACGAAGGTCGTGCGGGTGAGAACATTGGTGCACTTCTACGTGGTACTAAGCGTGATGAAGTTGAGCGTGGTCAGGTTCTATGTAAGCCTGGTTCAATCAAGCCACACACTAAGTTCACTTCAGAAGTATACGTACTATCTAAAGATGAAGGTGGTCGTCACACGCCATTCTTCAAAGGCTACCGTCCACAGTTCTACTTCCGTACAACTGACGTAACTGGTGATATCCAATTACCAGATGGCGTAGAAATGGTAATGCCAGGCGACAACATCAAGATGACTGTTGAGCTAATCGTTCCAATCGCGATGGACGAAGGTCTACGTTTCGCGATCCGTGAAGGTGGCCGTACAGTAGGTGCTGGTGTTGTAGCAACTATCGAAGACTAATTCTTGATAGTTAATGCATAAGCATTGAAAAACCCGCGTAAATTGTTACGCGGGTTTTTTTCATTTTTAACATTCGCAGTGGTGTTGTGCTTTTTTTGAACGTTGATTGTTCAAGCTGTAAACAGCTGAATGTAAAACTCAAAGCTTAAATAAGCTAAAAAATGTACATTTTATTGCTGTAAATAAGCCACTATTAGATGATGTTGTCATCAACTAGTGTTATACTCCGCGCGAAAAATTTTAATTAATTAGAGTAAAGAAATGGCTGATTTATCTAAGTACAGAAATATCGGTATTTTTGCCCACGTAGATGCGGGTAAAACGACTACAACAGAACGTATCCTTAAGTTAACTGGTAAAATCCACAAAACTGGTGAGGTTCACGATGGTGAATCAACAACTGACTTCATGGAACAGGAAGCTGAGCGTGGTATTACAATCCAGTCAGCAGCTGTAACGTGTGAGTGGAAAGGTCACCGTTTAAACGTAATCGATACTCCTGGACACGTTGACTTCACAGTTGAAGTATATCGTTCACTTAAAGTTCTTGACGGTGGTATCGGTGTATTCTGTGGTTCTGGTGGTGTTGAGCCTCAGTCAGAAACTAACTGGCGTTACGCTAACGAATCAGAAGTTGCTCGTTGTATCTTCGTAAACAAGCTAGACCGTATGGGTGCTGACTTCTACCGCGTTGTAGGTCAAGTTGAGAAAGTACTTGGTGCTAACCCACTAGTTATGACACTACCAATTGGTATCGAAGACGAATTCTGTGGTGTTGTAGACGTTCTAGAGAAAAAAGCATACGTTTGGGACGAGACAGGTCTTCCTGAAAACTATGAAGTACAAGACGTTCCAGCTGACATGGTTGACAAAGTTGAAGAATACCATGAGATGCTTATCGAGTCTGCTGTTGAGCAAGACGACGATCTAATGGAAGCGTACATGGAAGGTGAAATCCCTTCACTAGAGCAAATCAAAGCGTGTATCCGTAAAGGTACTCGTGAACTAGCATTCTTCCCAACTTACTGTGGTTCTGCGTTCAAGAACAAAGGTATGCAGTTAGTACTAGATGCTGTTGTAGATTACCTACCAGCACCAACTGAAGTTGATCCTCAGCCGTTAACTGATAAAGAAACTGGTGAGCCAACAGGTGAAGTTGCAACTGTTTCTGCAGACGAGCCACTAAAAGCGTTAGCGTTCAAAATCATGGACGACCGTTTCGGTGCACTTACGTTCATCCGTATCTACTCAGGTCGCATGAAGAAAGGTGACACAGTTCTTAACTCTGCAACTGGTAAAACAGAGCGTATCGGCCGTATGGTTGAGATGCAAGCTGACGACCGTAACGAAATCACTGAAGCGCAAGCGGGTGACATCATTGCAGTTGTAGGTATGAAGAACGTTCAAACAGGTCACACGCTATGTGATCCTAAGCACGAATGTACTCTTGAAGCGATGATCTTCCCTGATCCGGTAATCTCAATTGCTGTTGCACCTAAAGATAAAGGTGGTAACGAGAAGATGGGTATCGCTATCGGTAAGATGGTTGCAGAAGATCCGTCATTCCAGGTTGAAACTGACGAAGATTCAGGTGAAACAATCCTTAAAGGTATGGGTGAATTACACCTAGACATCAAGGTTGACATCCTTAAGCGTACTTACGGTGTAGACCTAGTTGTTGGTCAGCCTCAGGTTGCTTACCGTGAAACTATCACGCAAGAAATCGAAGACAGCTACACACACAAGAAGCAGTCAGGTGGTTCTGGTCAGTTCGGTAAGATCGATTACCGTATCAAGCCAGGCGAGCAAAACTCAGGCTTCACTTTCTCTTCATCAGTAGTTGGTGGTAACGTTCCTAAGGAATTCTGGCCAGCAGTTGAGAAAGGCTTCGCATCAATGATGGAAGAAGGTGTTCTTGCAGGCTTCCCAGTACTAGACGTTGAAGTTGAACTATTCGACGGTGCTTTCCACGCAGTTGACTCATCAGCAATCGCGTTCGAAATCGCTGCGAAAGGCGCATTCCGTCAGTCTATTCCAAAAGCAGGTCCTCAGCTTCTTGAGCCAATCATGAAAGTTGACGTGTTCACACCAGAAGACAACGTAGGTGACGTAATTGGTGACCTTAACCGTCGTCGTGGTATGATCAAAGACCAAGAAGCTGGCGCAATGGGCGTTCGCATCAAGGGTGAAGTACCGCTTTCAGAAATGTTCGGTTACATCGGTCACCTTCGTACAATTACTTCAGGTCGTGGTCAGTTCTCTATGGAGTTCTCACACTACTCTGCATGTCCAGCAAACGTTGCTGAGACAGTAATTGCTGAACAAAAAGAAAAGAATAAGTAATTAAACTTTTCTAAGTTCTGAAAAAAACCCAGCATTTGCTGGGTTTTTTATTGCCACAAATAAAAAATTGCTGATCTTGAAAATCGCAAAGTTAAGATAATTGCTTAGTGGGCATCTTTTACCCTTGTTTTAAAAGAATTGGTCAGTATAATGGGCATCCACTTTGCAGGGGCGTAGTTCCAATTGGTAGAACAGCGGTCTCCAAAACCGACGGTTACGGGTTCGAGTCCTGTCGCCCCTGCCACTTTAATTCGAAGTCTAAACCTGATAGTTTATTTTCTTATTATTAAGTAGATTATAAAGTTTGGATTTAAGGATTAACCTCGTCTAAGCACCGGGGTTGTTGTGTCTGGTATTAAGGTAAATTAATTATGAGCGCAAATGTAGAAGCTCCATCAAGCTCAATGGATGCATTAAAATGGATTGTAGCAATTGCACTGCTAGCAGGCGCAGTTGTAGGCAATTACATGTTTGAAGATCAATCTGTATTATTACGTGCAGTTGGTGTAGTAGTAGCGATTGCCGCAGGTTTGGGCGTTGCCTCGTTAACGGGTAAAGGACGTGAGTTTATTGCGTTTGCCAAAGAAGCGAAGCTAGAAGTACGTAAAGTGGTGTGGCCAACACGCCAAGAGACGGTTCAAACAACGTTTATCGTAATGATTGCAACAGTAGTAATGGCGCTTATCCTTTGGGGTCTAGACGGTGCATTATTTAGAATTGTTGGCTTTTTAACTGGATTGGAGATCTGATCCCATGGCGGATGAGAACAAAGAAAAGAAACTACGTTGGTACGTAGTACAAGCATTTTCTGGTTTTGAGAAACGCGTAGCTCAAACAATTATTGAGCACATTAAAATCCAAGGCCTAGAAGACAGCTTCGGTGAGGTATTAGTACCGACTGAAGAAGTTGTAGAAATGAAATCAGGCCAAAAACGTCGTTCAGAACGCAAATTCTTCCCAGGTTATGTACTGGTAGAAATGGATATGAACGATGCAAGCTGGCACTTAGTAAATAGCACGCCACGTGTAATGGGTTTCATTGGCGGTACATCTGACCGTCCTGCACCTATCAGCAAAAAAGAAGCTGATCGTATTCTTAACCGTCTGCAAGAAAATGCAGATGCACCTAAGCCGGCTACATTGTTTGAGCCAGGTGAAGTGGTACGTGTTATTGATGGTCCATTTGCTGACTTTAACGGTGTTGTTGAAGAAGTTGATTACGACCGCAGCCGCGTAAAAGTGTCTGTACTTATTTTTGGTCGCTCTACACCGGTAGAATTAGAATTTGGTCAGGTTGAAGCTGACAAATAATTCTTAAATGATCATATTGAAAAAGGCCGCTGGTTAATCTATAATCAGCGGCCTTTTGTTATCTGATGATAGCAAAAGCTAAGAATTTTTTAATTTTGGGAAGCCGCTTGAGTACGTGTCCTCGCACGCACAAGGCTAAGACCCATTAAATGAGGTTATTAAAATGGCAAAGAAAGTTGAAGCTCTAATCAAGCTACAAGTTGCTGCTGGTATGGCTAACCCTAGTCCTCCAGTAGGTCCTGCACTAGGTCAACATGGTGTTAACATCATGGAATTCTGTAAAGCGTTCAACGCACGTACAGAGTCTATCGAGAAAGGTGCACCGGTTCCTGTAATCATTTCTGTTTACAACGACCGTTCATTCACTTTTGATATGAAAACTCCACCTGCATCTTACCTTCTTAAGAAGGCTGCAGGTATCAAGTCTGGTTCTGGCCGTCCTAACACTGAGAAAGTTGGTACTGTAACACGTGCACAACTAGAAGAGATCGTTGAGACTAAACGTCCTGACCTTACTGCTGCTGATATGGACGCAGCTGTACGCACGATTGCAGGTTCTGCACGTGCAATGGGCTTGAATGTAGAAGGGTAATTGAGAATGGCTAAATTAACTAAGCGTATGCGCGTAATCCGCGAAAAAGTTGACGTAACTAAAGAGTACGAAATCAACGAAGCTGTTGCTCTTCTTAAAGAACTAGCTACTGCTAAATTCACTGAAAGTGTTGACGTTGCTGTAAACCTTGGCATCGACGCTCGTAAATCAGACCAAAACGTACGTGGTGCAACTGTACTACCACACGGTACTGGTCGTGAAGTACGTGTTGCTGTATTCACTCAAGGTGCAAATGCAGATGCTGCTAAAGAAGCTGGTGCTGATTTAGTAGGTATGGACGACCTTGCTGAGCAGGTTAAGAAAGGCGAAATGAACTTTGACGTTGTTGTTGCTTCTCCAGATGCAATGCGCGTTGTTGGTCAACTAGGTCAAATCCTAGGTCCACGTGGTCTTATGCCTAACCCTAAAACTGGTACTGTAACACCTAACGTTGCAGAAGCAGTTAAAAACGCTAAAGCTGGTCAGGTTCGTTACCGCAACGACAAGAACGGTATTATCCACACTACTATCGGTAAAGTAGATTTTGATGCAAACCAACTTCAAGAAAACCTTGAAGCGTTAATCATCGCTCTTAAGAAGGCTAAGCCTTCTCAAGCGAAAGGTACTTTCCTTAAGAAAGTAAGCATCTCTACTACGATGGGTGCTGGTGTTGCTGTAGACCAAGCTACTCTAAATACTCAAGTAGTATAATTTAGAGAATAGCGTTTACATGGCGCAAAAATTAGACTATAATTTTGCGCCATTTTGTTGAGTTATGAAGTTTTCTTTAATTCAGCAATAAAACCAAATTCGGGTTGGAGTCTATAATTTCGCGCTTGTTTCAAGCAAAAGCGATAAATTAGGCTTTCGTCCAAGACCGTAGGTGCGAACCATTAGGTATGCTTAATCTCCTACGTAGACGGTGTGAATCCCCAGCAAGATTTTTCCTAATCTTCTGGCTCTCGCCGTAAAAAGCACTTTTAATCTTAATTTTGATTAAAAGATGAGTAAACAGGGGCTTGTCCCCATAGAACCAGGAGTAACACCCATGGCGTTAAATCTTCAAGACAAAAAAGCAATTGTTGCTGAAGTTAACGAAGCTGCCAAAGGTGCTCTTTCTGCAGTTGTTGCAGATTCTCGTGGTGTAACTGTAGATGCTATCACTGCCCTTCGTAAAGAAGCTCGTGAAGCAGGCGTTTGGATGAAGGTTGTTCGTAACACTTTAGCTAAACGTGCTGTTGAAGGTACTGAATATGAGTGTCTAAATGAGTCGCTAGTTGGTCCTAGCTTAATTGCTTTCTCTTCTGAGCACCCAGGTGCTGCAGCGCGTATCTTTAAAGATTTCGCGAAGAAGAATGAAAACTTTGAAGTTAAAACGGCCGCTTTTGAAGGTAACGTTGTGGACGCAGATATGCTTGCTACATTACCAACATACGACGAAGCAGTTGCACGCTTAATGAGCGCTATGAAAGAAGCGTCTGCTGGTAAATTGTGTAAAACAATTGAAGCAGTACGTGTACAGAAAGCTGAGCAAGCTGCTTAATTTTAAGCTGTTTTTTGTTCTTTTTCGGTGTAAAGTATTTTTTGAACCCTTAATGGTTCGTAATTATTAGGAAATTTGAAATGTCTGTATCTAAAGACCAAATCCTTGACGCTATTGCTGAAATGTCAGTAATGGAAGTTGTTGAACTAGTTGAAGCTATGGAAGAGAAGTTCGGCGTAACTGCAGCTGCTGCTGTTGTTGCTGCTGGTCCTGCTGAAGCTGCTGAAGAAAAGACTGAGTTCGACGTAATCTTAGCTGCTGCTGGCGGTAACAAAGTTGCTGCAATCAAAGCTGTACGTGGCGCAACTGGTCTTGGCCTTAAAGAAGCTAAGGCGCTTGTTGAGTCTGCTCCTGCACCAATCAAAGAAGGTGTATCTAAGGAAGAAGCTGAAGCACTTAAGAAAGATCTTGAAGAAGCTGGTGCTGAAGTTGAGATCAAGTAATCTAGCTTATGCTAGATTAGCTGCCTGACCAAAAATCAGGCAAGGGCTGGTGAATTTTTATTCACCGGCCTTTTTGCGCTGTAGAGCTCCGGCTCTGCAATCGCACAATAATTAGCTAAGTTGTTTAATTATTAGTTTTGCAACCAACTGATTTTTAATGTTTTTAGCTAATTAAAAAATTGGTGTTGCAGTATTGGCCACAGTGCCAAGTTAGTCTGTTCATTATTATGAGCAGTTGGGTCAAAAGTCAGCAAGCTGAGGAACCCCATGGCTTACTCTTATTCTGAAAAGAAACGTATCCGTAAGGATTTTGGTAAACGTCCACAAGTGTTGGATGTGCCGTTTCTACTGTCTACGCAGTTAGAATCCTTTAAAAAATTCTTAAGTCCGGACGCAGAAGGCAATCACGGCCTTGAAGCAGCATTCCGTTCTGTTTTCCCGATCAAAAGTTACTCGGGAAATTCTGAGCTACAATACGTAAGTTATCGTATTGGTGAGCCAGTATTTGATGTTAAAGAGTGTCAAATCCGCGGTGTGACTTATTCTGCACCATTACGCGTTAAGCTACGCTTAGTGCTAATGGACAAGGAAGCACCAGGCACAGTTAAAGACATTAAAGAACAAGAAGTATATATGGGCGAAATTCCGCTCATGACCGATACTGGTACTTTTGTGATCAATGGTACTGAGCGTGTAATCGTTTCTCAGCTACATCGTTCACCAGGTGTATTCTTCGATAATGACCGTGGTAAAACACACTCGTCGGGTAAAGTTTTATATAATGCACGTGTTATTCCTTACCGTGGTTCTTGGTTAGATTTCGAATTCGATCCAAAAGATAACCTATTCGTACGTATCGACCGTCGTCGTAAACTACCAGCATCTATCATTTTACGCGCACTAGAATATTCAACTGAAGAAATTCTAGATATGTTCTTCGAAACAACAACATTCGAAGTAGCAGACGGTAAAGTATTAATGGAGCTTGTTCCATCACGTTTACGTGGTGAGACTGCGATCTTTGATATTAAAGATCCTTCTGGTGATGTGATTGTTGAATCAGGCCGTCGTATTACGGCGCGTCACATCAAACAACTAGAAAAGAACAACGTTACTCAGCTAGAAGTTCCGCACGAGTACATCATTGATCGTGTTGTAGCGAAAAACTACATCAACGAAGACACAGGTGAAATTGTAGCTGAAGCAAATGCTGAGCTGTCACTTGAGTTAATGGCTGAACTTGTTAAAGCTGGCTTTAACAAGATTGAAACACTGTATATCAACGAAGTTGATAGCGGTGCATACATGTCAGAAACTGTACGTGTTGACCCAACAAATGATCGTTTAGAAGCGCTTGTTGAAATCTACCGCATGATGCGTCCTGGTGAGCCACCAACGCGTGATGCAGCAGAAGCACTATTCGATAACTTATTCTTCTCTGAAGAGCGTTATGACCTATCACAAGTTGGTCGTATGAAATTCAACAGCCGTGTTGGTCACGAAGAAGGTTACGGTGCAGGTACACTAAGTAAAGAAGATATCGTTGCAGTTATGAAGGTTCTAATCGACATTCGTAACGGTAAAGGTGACGTAGATGATATCGACCACTTAGGTAACCGTCGTATTCGTTCTGTGGGTGAAATGGCAGAAAACCAATTCCGTGTTGGTTTAGTACGTGTTGAGCGTGCAGTACGTGAGCGTTTAAGCTTAGGTGATCTTGATGCTGTAATGCCACAAGACCTAATCAATGCTAAGCCTATTTCTGCAGCGGTTAAAGAATTCTTCGGTTCATCGCAGTTATCTCAGTTTATGGACCAAAACAACCCGCTTTCAGAAGTAACGCACAAACGTCGTATCTCTGCATTAGGTCCAGGTGGTCTAACGCGTGAACGCGCAGGCTTCGAAGTACGTGACGTTCACGTAACTCACTACGGTCGTGTATGTCCAATCGAAACGCCTGAAGGTCCGAACATCGGTCTAATCAACTCGCTTTCAACATACGCACGTACTAACGACTATGGTTTCTTAGAAACTCCATACCGTAAAGTAATTGACGGCGTTGTAACTGACGAAGTTGATTACCTATCTGCAATCGAAGAAGGCCAGTTTGTAATTGCGCAGGCAAATGCAAACTTAACTGAAGAAAACCGTTTTGTTGATGAGCAAATCCCATGTCGTCACAAAGGTGAATCAACCTTTATGCCTAGCGACAGCATTCAATATATGGATGTATCGCCACAACAGGTTATCTCAGTTGCAGCAGCACTTATCCCATTCCTAGAACACGATGATGCGAACCGTGCACTAATGGGATCGAACATGCAGCGTCAAGCAGTACCAACATTACGCGCAGACAAGCCGTTAGTAGGTACAGGTATCGAGCGTACACTTGCGAAAGATTCAGGTGTAACAATCGTTGCTAAGCGTGGCGGTGTAGTTGATTACGCTGATGCAAGCCGTATCGTTGTAAACGTAAATGAAGATGAGCGCGTTCCAGGTGAAGCGGGTATCGACATTTATAACCTAACTAAGTACACACGTTCTAACCAGAACACCTGTATCAATCAAAAACCAACGTGTATGGTTGGTGAGCCGGTCGTTCGTGGTGATGTACTTGCAGATGGTCCTTCGACTGACTTAGGTGATTTAGCACTTGGTCAAAACCTTCGCGTGGCATTCATGCCATGGAATGGTTATAACTTCGAGGATTCAATCTTACTATCAGAGCGTGTAGTTGAGGAAGATCGTCTAACTACGATTCATATTCAAGAACTACAGTGTATCGCGCGTGATACCAAGTTAGGTCCAGAAGAAATTACAGCTGATATTCCTAACGTAGGTGAATCAGCACTTGGCAAACTTGATGAATCGGGTGTTGTATACATCGGTGCTGAAGTTAAAGGCGGTGACATCTTAGTTGGTAAAGTAACTCCTAAAGGTGAAACACAGCTAACTCCTGAAGAAAAGCTACTACGTGCTATCTTCGGTGAAAAAGCGTCTGACGTTAAAGATAGTTCATTACGTGTACCAAACTCAGTATCTGGCACGGTAATCGACGTTCAAGTATTTACTCGCGATGGTGTTGAAAAAGACAAGCGCGCACTTGAAATCGAAGAGATGCAAGTTCGTGAAGCGAAGAAAGACTTCAACGAAGAATTTAAGATCCTTGAAGAAGGTGTCTTAAGCCGTGCTCGTAAGCTACTTATCGCTGCTGGTATGGATGAAGCATCACTTGCAGGTCTTGCTGCAGACAAGCTACTAACGCAAAGCCTAGCTGATGAAGCACAACAAGGCGAGTTAGAGCAACTAGCTGAACAGTATGACGAATTAAAAGCTGATTACGACAAGCGCTTCGAAACTAAGCGTCGTAAGATCACACAAGGTGACGATTTAGCACCAGGTGTTCTTAAGATTGTTAAAGTTTACCTAGCTGTTAAACGTCGTATTCAACCGGGTGATAAAATGGCAGGTCGTCACGGTAACAAAGGTGTTATCTCGACAATCGTACCAGTAGAAGATATGCCTTACGATGACCGTGGTCGTACCGTAGACATCGTTCTTAACCCGCTAGGTGTACCATCACGTATGAACATCGGTCAGATCTTAGAAACACATATGGGTCTGGCTGCACGTGGTATCGGTGAACGCCTAGAAGACATGATGAAAGAACAGCGAGAACTTCACGAATTACGTGAATTCATTGCTAAAGCTTACGCATTAGGTGACTGTCGTCAGAAAGTTGATATTGCAAGCTTCTCTGATGATGAAATCCGTCGCTTAGCTGAAAACCTAAAAGGCGGTTTACCAATCGCAACTCCAGCGTTTGACGGTGCAAAAGAAAGTGAAATCAAAGAACTACTTGAGCTAGGTGGATACCCTTCAAGTGGTCAGGTAACACTTTATGACGGTCGTACTGGTGATGAGTTTGAGCGTAAAGTAACGGTAGGTTACATGTACATGCTGAAACTAAACCACTTAGTAGATGACAAGATGCACGCTCGTTCGACTGGTTCTTACAGCCTAGTAACTCAGCAGCCACTTGGTGGTAAAGCTCAGTTCGGTGGTCAGCGTTTCGGTGAGATGGAGGTATGGGCACTAGAAGCATACGGTGCTGCTTACACACTACAAGAAATGCTTACTGTTAAGTCGGATGACGTTAACGGTCGTACTAAGATGTATAAGAACATCGTAGACGGAAACCACAAGATGGAACCTGGTATGCCAGAATCGTTCAACGTATTGTTGAAAGAGATCCGCTCACTAGGTATCAACATCGAGCTGGAAGAAGAATAAGCCGATTAGGCGCTGCTTTGTAGACACAGAGTAAAGCGCCTTTCGCGAACGAATAGCTGGGGTGGCTAAAATGGACCGCCCCCAAGATTAACCTCCTTTAGGAGAGCTAAGGTGAAAGACTTACTTAAGTTTCTGAAGCAACAAAACAAGACCGAAGAGTTTGATGCGATCCGCATCGGTCTAGCTTCGCCAGATATGGTACGTTCATGGTCATTTGGTGAGGTAAAGAAACCTGAGACAATCAACTACCGTACTTTCAAGCCTGAGCGCGACGGCTTATTCTGTGCTCGTATTTTCGGCCCAGTAAAAGACTATGAGTGTTTATGTGGTAAATATAAGCGCTTAAAGCACCGTGGTGTTATTTGTGAAAAGTGTGGCGTAGAAGTTACATTAACTAAGGTTCGTCGTGACCGTATGGGTCATATCGAGCTAGCTAGCCCTGTAGCGCACATTTGGTTCCTTAAATCATTACCGTCTCGTATCGGCCTAATGTTAGACATGACATTACGTGATATCGAGCGCGTACTTTACTTCGAATCATTCGTAGTAACAGAGCCAGGTATGACAACGCTTGAGCGTGGTCAGCTATTAGGTGAAGAAGAATACCTAGATGCATTAGAAGAGCACGGTGATGAGTTCGAAGCGAAGATGGGTGCAGAAGCTGTACTTGATCTACTTCGTGACCTTGACCTTGGTCAGCTAATTGCAGAAATGCGCGAAGAGTTACCAACAATTAACTCTGAAACTAAGCGTAAGAAGATCACTAAGCGTCTTAAGTTGATGGAATCATTCCACCAATCAGGTAACAACCCTGAGTGGATGATCATGACTGTATTACCAGTTCTTCCACCAGATCTACGTCCACTAGTACCACTAGATGGCGGTCGCTTTGCAACATCTGATCTGAACGATTTATACCGTCGTGTAATCAACCGTAACAACCGTCTGAAGCGTCTTTTAGACTTAGCTGCACCAGACATTATCGTACGCAACGAAAAGCGTATGTTACAAGAAGCGGTAGATGCACTACTTGATAACGGTCGTCGCGGTCGTGCGATCACAGGTTCTAACAAGCGTCCACTTAAGTCGCTTGCAGACATGATCAAAGGTAAGCAAGGTCGTTTCCGTCAAAACCTTCTTGGTAAGCGTGTTGACTACTCAGGTCGTTCTGTAATCACTGTAGGTCCTACCCTGAAACTACACCAGTGTGGTCTTCCTAAGAAAATGGCACTCGAGCTATTCAAGCCATTTATCTACGGTAAATTAGAGCGCCGCGGTATGGCGACTACTATCAAAGCTGCGAAGAAGATGGTAGAGCGCGAAGTACCTGAAGTTTGGGATATCCTTGATGAAGTAATTCGTGAGCACCCGGTTCTACTTAACCGTGCACCAACACTTCACCGTCTTGGTATCCAAGCGTTTGAACCAGTTTTAATCGAAGGTAAAGCGATTCACCTACACCCATTAGTGTGTGCGGCATATAACGCTGACTTCGATGGTGACCAAATGGCGGTACACGTACCGTTAACATTAGAAGCACAGCTAGAAGCACGTGCACTAATGATGTCAACCAATAACATTCTTTCACCAGCGAACGGTGAGCCAATCATCGTACCTTCACAGGACGTTGTATTAGGTCTTTACTACATGACGCGCGATCGCATTAATGCGAACGGTGAAGGTTTAGTATTTAAAGACGCGAAAGAAGCTGAGAAAGCATACCGCACAGGTGTTGCTGACTTACACGCACGCGTTAAAGTTCGTTTAACTGAAACGGTTATCAGCGAAGAAGGCGACAAGAGCGAAATTACACACCTAGTTGAAACAACAGTAGGTCGTGCGATTTTCTCACTTATCATGCCTAAAGGCTTACCATTTGAACTTGTTAACAAGGCAATGGGTAAGAAGCAGATTTCAGGTCTTCTTAACGAGTGTTACCGTCGTCTAGGTCTAAAAGACACAGTAGTGTTTGCTGACCAAGTAATGTACACAGGTTTCCACTACGCGATGAAGTCGGGTGTTTCTATCGGTATTAACGATATGGAAATCCCACCAGTTAAAGCTGAAATCATCGACGCTGCTGAAGCAGAAGTTAACGAAATTAACCAACAGTTCCAGTCTGGTCTTGTAACTGCAGGTGAAAAGTACAACAAAGTTATCGATATCTGGTCACGTGTAAATGAAAACTTATCACGTGAAATGATGGCAAACTTATCAAAAGATACTGTAATCAACGCTGAAGGTGTTGAGGAAGAGCAAGATTCATTCAACTCAGTATTTATGATGGCTGACTCAGGTGCACGTGGTAGCGCCGCTCAGATCCGTCAGTTAGCTGGTATGCGTGGTCTAATGGCACGTCCAGATGGTTCAATCATCGAAACACCAATCACGGCGAACTTCCGTGAAGGTCTAAACGTACTACAGTACTTCATCTCGACGCACGGTGCGCGTAAAGGTCTTGCCGATACAGCACTTAAGACAGCGAACTCGGGTTACCTAACGCGTCGTCTAGTAGACGTTGCACAAGACTTAGTAATCAACGAGCAAGACTGTGGTACTGAAGATGGTCTAACAATGAAGCCGCTAATTGAAGGTGGTGACGTTGTAGAACCGCTACGCGAACGTGTATTAGGTCGTGTAGTTGCAGAAGACGTATTAAAGCCAGGTACTGAAGAAGTACTTGTTGAGCGTAACGTAATGCTTGACGAAAAACTGTGTGACCTTTTAGAAGAGAACTCAGTGGACGAAGTACGCGTACGTTCAGTTATCACATGTGATAACGACTTTGGTGTATGTGCTAACTGTTACGGTCGTGACCTTGCACGCGGTCACCTAATTAATCCAGGTGAATCAGTAGGTGTTATCGCAGCTCAATCAATCGGTGAGCCGGGTACACAGCTTACGATGCGTACCTTCCACATCGGTGGTGCGGCATCTCGAGCGTCTGCAGAGAACAGCGTACAAGTTAAGAACAACGGTAGCTTGAAGTTACACAATGCGAAATACGTTCTTAACTCAGATGGTAAGATTGTAATTACATCTCGTTCAACTGAAATCACAGTTATCGACGAGCACGGTCGTGAGAAAGAGCGTTATAAAGTACCTTACGGTGCGGTTCTTTCAGTACAAGATGGTGCTGACGTTGCTGGTAACGATATCGTTGCGACATGGGATCCGCATAGTCACCCAATCATTGTTGAACACGAATCAAAAGTTCAGTTCAGCGACATTGATGACTCAAACGTAGAATCGCAAACAGACGAACTAACTGGTCTTACGCGTATGGTTGTTAAAGACCTTGCGAAAGTTAACGCGAAAGAGCCTAAGTTAATCATCGAAAACGATGAGCGCGGTCTTCAAGAAATTCGTATTCCTTCATTCACTACAATTGAAGTGACTGATGGTTCAACGGTTGCGGCTGGTGCAGTATTAGCACGTATCCCGCAAGAAGGTTCGAAGACACGCGATATCACCGGTGGTCTACCACGAGTTGCTGACTTATTTGAAGCGCGTAAGCCGAAAGATCCAGCAATTCTTGCAGAAATCACAGGTACAGTTAGTTTCGGTAAAGAAACTAAAGGTAAGAAACGCTTAGTTATTACACCAGAGCAAGGTGATGCATACGAAGAGATGATTCCTAAATGGCGTCAGCTTAACGTGTTCGAAGGTGAATCAGTATCGAAAGGTGAAGTTATCGCCGACGGTCCAGAGTCGCCACACGATATCCTTCGCCTACGTGGTGTAACAGATGTTGCTAACTACATCGTAAACGAAGTACAAGAAGTATACCGTTTACAAGGTGTAAAAATTAACGATAAGCACATCGAAACTATCATTCGTCAGATGATCCGTAAGTGCATCATCCTAGACGGTGGTGATACAGAATTCCTAGCAGGTGAACAAGTTGAAGTGGCGCGCGTTAATATCGCAAACCGTGATCTTGAAGAGCAAGGTAAGATCCCAGCTAAATTTGAAATTCAGCTAATGGGTATTACTAAAGCATCACTTGCGACAGAATCATTCATTTCTGCAGCATCATTCCAAGAGACAACTCGTGTTCTTACTGATGCAGCAGTAAATGGTAAGAGCGATGAATTACGTGGTCTTAAAGAAAACGTAATTGTAGGTCGCTTGATTCCGGCGGGTACTGGTTTTGCCTACCACCAAGACCGTATCAATCGTCGCAAACAAGGTGAAAGTGTTGAAGAGCAAACAGTTAGTGTAGATGAAGCATCACAAGCACTAACCGATGCACTTAATGCTGGCATCGAAGGCGAGCAAGAATAACCTTAATCGCAACTCGCACATATAGCCTAAATTTCGGGCTATATGTGCAGTTTATGTTGACAGGTTAAACTTTGCTCATTAAAATTCCGCCACCCTTTTGCTCAGTGAAGTAAAAGGGCGGATTTTTTTCAGTAGTTTAATTTATTAGGAGCTATTTAATGGCAACTATCAACCAGCTAGTGCGTAAGCCACGTCGCAGCAAGGTTAAATCAAATAACTCAGCTGCGCTTAAGGCTTGTCCTCAAAAGCGTGGCGTATGTACTCGTGTATATACAACAACACCTAAGAAACCAAACTCGGCTCTACGTAAAGTAGCGCGTGTTCGTTTAACGAACGGTTTCGAAGTAACTTCATACATCGGTGGTGAAGGTCACAACCTTCAAGAGCACAGTGTAATTCTTATCCGTGGTGGTCGTGTTAAAGACTTACCAGGTGTACGTTTCCACACTGTTCGCGGTGCACTTGACTGTGCAGGCGTTAACGACCGTCGTCAAGGTCGTTCTAAGTACGGTGCTAAGCGCCCTAAGGGCTAATGGTTCTCCGTTAGTAAGGCCAAGCACTTAAATTTGTAATTAATATTGTTTTGGGGATTCGCTGAAGTAAAGCGGACCTGAAGAAATCGGAGAGATTAAAATGCCTAGAAGACGCGTAATAGGTCAACGTAAAATTCTTCCAGATCCGAAGTTCGGATCAGAGCTTCTTGCTAAATTCGTTAACGTAGTAATGTTAGACGGTAAGAAGTCAACTGCTGAAAAAATCGTATATGGTGCGCTAGACGTGGCTGCTGAGAAATCAGGCAAGTCGCACCTAGAAATCTTCGAATCGGCACTTGAAAATGTTCGTCCACAGGTAGAGGTTAAATCTCGCCGTGTTGGTGGTTCAACATACCAAGTACCAGTAGAAGTACGCCCAGTTCGTCGCAACGCATTAGGTATGCGTTGGTTAGTTGAAGCAGCTCGTAAGCGTGGTGAAAAATCAATGGGCTTACGTCTTGCACAAGAAATGATTGATGCTGCTGAAAACAAAGGCACTGCGGTTAAGAAACGTGAAGACGTTCACCGTATGGCTGAAGCGAACAAGGCATTCGCTCACTACCGTTGGTAGTAAGCTCTTAAGTTTTAAGAGGATATTATGGCACGTACAACTCCAATTGAGCGTTATCGCAATATCGGTATTTGTGCCCACGTAGATGCGGGTAAAACCACCACTACAGAACGTGTTCTTTTCTACACCGGTCTTAGTCATAAGATCGGTGAAGTTCACGACGGTGCCGCAACTATGGACTGGATGGAGCAGGAGCAAGAGCGTGGTATCACGATCACTTCTGCTGCAACCACGTGTTTCTGGAAAGGTATGGACGCTCAGTTCGAAGACCACCGTATTAATATTATTGATACGCCAGGACACGTAGACTTCACTATTGAAGTAGAGCGTTCTTTACGCGTACTCGATGGTGCGGTTGTAGTACTTTGTGCTTCATCTGGTGTCCAGCCACAAACGGAAACGGTGTGGCGACAAGCAAATAAATATGAAGTACCACGCATGATCTTTGTTAATAAGATGGACCGCGTAGGTGCTGACTTCTTGATGGTAGTTGAGCAGGTTAAGAGCCGTTTAGGCGCTGTACCTGTACCAATCCAACTTGCTATCGGTGCTGAAGACGACTTCAAAGGAGTCGTTGATCTTATCAAGATGAAAGCGATTAACTGGTCTGAAGAAGATCAGGGCATGAGCTTCACTTACGAAGATATTCCTGCGGACCTTCAAGACCTTGCTGAAGAATGGCGTGCTCATTTAGTTGAGTCTGCTGCTGAAGCAAACGAAGAGTTAATGGAAAAGTACCTAGAAGATGGTGAATTAACGGAAGAAGAAATCAAAGCAGCAATTCGTCAACGTACGCTTGCGAACGAAATCGTTCCAATGGCCTGTGGTTCTGCATTTAAGAACAAAGGTGTACAAGCGGTACTTGATGCTGTGATTGAATTCATGCCGTCACCAACTGAAGTTAAGCAAATCCAAGGTGTTTTAGACGATGGCGAGACAGAAGAAGAACGTCCTGCTGATGACAATGCACCATTTGCGGCGCTTGCATTTAAAATTGCAACCGACCCATTTGTTGGAACGCTAACTTTCTTCCGCGTTTACTCAGGTGTTGTAGCCACTGGTGATACAGTTTACAACCCAGTTAAAAGTAAGCGTGAGCGTTTTGGTCGTATTGTGCAAATGCACTCAAATGACCGTCAAGAGATTAAAGAAGTTCGCGCTGGCGACATCGCGGCAGCAATTGGTCTGAAAGATGTAACAACAGGTGACACTCTGTGTTCACTTGATTCACACATCACACTTGAGCGTATGGAATTCCCTGAGCCAGTAATTTCAGTGGCGGTTGAACCGCGTACCAAAGCTGACCAAGAAAAAATGGGTATCGCGCTAGGTAAACTAGCGGCAGAAGATCCATCTTTCCGTGTCGAAACAGATGAAGAATCAGGCCAGACCATCATTTCAGGAATGGGCGAACTTCACTTAGACATTATCGTTGATCGTATGAAACGTGAATTCAGCGTTGAATGTAACGTTGGTAAGCCTCAGGTTGCGTATCGTGAAGCTATCCGCTCAACTGTTGAAGTTGAAGGTAAGTTTGTACGTCAGTCTGGTGGTCGCGGACAGTATGGTCACGTTTGGCTGAAACTTGAGCCAATGGACTTTACGGAAGAGGATGCTGAAAACTTCGAATTCGTTAACGAAATCGTTGGTGGCGCTGTTCCAAAAGAGTACATTCCTGCGGTAGAAAAAGGTGTTGCTGAGCAAATGCAAAATGGTGTATTAGCTGGCTTCCCTGTATTAGGCGTTAAAGCGACGCTATATGATGGTTCATTCCATGATGTAGACTCGAATGAAATGGCGTTTAAGATCGCAGGTTCTATGGCATTCAAGAAAGGTGCGCTTGAAGCGAACCCAGCCTTATTAGAACCGGTTATGAAGGTTGAAGTTATCACCCCTGAAGAAAACATGGGTGATGTAGTAGGCGACCTAAACCGTCGTCGCGGTATGATCGAAGGCATGGACGAAGCGCCAGGTGGTCTTAAGCAGGTGAACGCACAAGTGCCACTTGCTGAGATGTTCGGTTATGCAACAGACCTTCGTTCTGCAACACAAGGGCGCGCTTCGTACTCGATGGAATTCCTCAAGTACGCAGAAGCATCTTCAAATGTTGCAGACGCAATTATTGCAGCTCGCGCTGTTAAGTAATTTTAGTTCGGTCCGATTCATGTGGGATCGGACTTTAATTTCTTTATAGGAATTTAAGAAAATGGCAAAAGAAAAGTTTGAACGTTCGAAACCGCACGTAAACGTAGGTACAATCGGCCACGTTGACCACGGTAAAACAACTCTAACAGCAGCAATCACTAACGTACTTGCAAAAGTATACGGTGGTGAAGCGAAAGACTTCGCAGCAATCGATAACGCTCCAGAAGAGCGTGAGCGTGGTATCACAATCTCAACTTCACACGTTGAGTACGATACACCAACTCGTCACTACGCACACGTAGACTGTCCAGGACACGCGGATTATGTTAAAAACATGATCACAGGTGCTGCACAGATGGACGGCGCAATCCTAGTAGTAGCAGCGACTGATGGCCCAATGCCACAGACACGTGAGCACATCCTTCTTTCACGTCAGGTTGGTGTACCTTACATCATCGTATTCATGAACAAATGTGACATGGTTGACGACGAAGAACTACTAGAGCTAGTAGAGATGGAAGTTCGTGAACTTCTTTCTGAGTACGATTTCCCAGGTGACGACCTACCACTAATCCAAGGTTCAGCTCTTAAAGCACTAGAAGGCGAGAAAGAGTGGGAAGACAAGATTGTTGAGCTTGCAGAAGCACTAGACTCTTACATCCCAGAGCCAGAGCGTGACATCGATAAGCCATTCATCATGCCTATCGAAGACGTATTCTCAATCCAGGGTCGTGGTACAGTAGTAACAGGCCGTGTTGAAGCTGGTATCATCAACGTGAACGACGAAGTAGAAATCGTAGGTATTAAAGAAACTACAACTACTACTTGTACGGGTGTTGAAATGTTCCGTAAGCTTCTAGACGAAGGTCGTGCGGGTGAGAACATTGGTGCACTTCTACGTGGTACTAAGCGTGATGAAGTTGAGCGTGGTCAGGTTCTATGTAAGCCTGGTTCAATCAAGCCACACACGAAGTTCACTTCAGAAGTATACGTACTATCTAAAGATGAAGGTGGTCGTCACACGCCATTCTTCAAAGGCTACCGTCCACAGTTCTACTTCCGTACAACTGACGTAACTGGTGATATCCAATTACCAGATGGCGTAGAAATGGTAATGCCAGGCGACAACATCAAGATGACTGTTGAGCTAATCGTTCCAATCGCGATGGACGAAGGTCTACGTTTCGCGATCCGTGAAGGTGGCCGTACAGTAGGTGCTGGTGTTGTAGCAACTATCGAAGACTAATTCTTGATAGTTAATGCATAAGCATTGAAAAACCCGAGTTTAGGCTCGGGTTTTTTTATGTCAAAAATATCTATATTTTGTTTAATTTAACGTTCTCGTTTCACATCATTTTATATCGCCGACCGCTTGGCGATAACTTGTCTTGAGCAGTCGCTCAGAAATAGCGTACTTGGCTTTAAAGCATGTTACTTTGTAGTGCTGTTGAATGAAGGGAACTTCGTCATTCGCTATTCATTAATATTCAACGTTACTTATTAGTCCATATTGCGCTTGTTGCACGATTAACGCTTCGCTACCACAAGAGTTAAGTATTGCTCTGTTGTTTTAGAAAGCGCAATGCGATTTTATACCAGCTATAATTTTTCTAGATTCTTTAGCCAGCACTTGCCATATTTAAGTATCTGATTAATCGTATTATGAGCTAACTTTTGTGCTATGTTTAAACAGTTCATTATACAAAAGAAGGCTTACTGAATGCCGCTTACTCTAACAAGATTACTTCGCAACGATCTGGTTGTTTTTGTACTTATCGTGCTTGGTTATTATTCTTTTGGTGTATTCGGTACTTTTTTTCGTATAGAGCCTGGTTTTGCGAGCGCAGTATGGCCAGCTGCAGGGTACGCCGCAATTGTTACATTACGCTATGGCAGTAAGGCGTATATACCACTTTTTGTCGGCGCTTTGCTGGCGAATATTTATAGTTCAGGAAACGATATTTTTTCCATTTCTGCTTCCGATTTAATGTGGAACAGTGTTCGTGCCGCGGGCGCTTTGTTGCAGGCCGCCATTAGCTGTTTGCTCCTAAAAAAGTTGTGTGATTTTCCACTTAGCTTAAATGCGGCAAAACCTTTGTTAAAAGCGCTAGTTTTAGTCAGCCCGTTTGCTTGTATGGTTTCTGCAACAATTGGTACGAGCTCTTTATACTTACAGGGTATTATTCCATTTAGTATCGTCGATTTTGTTTGGTTCACTTGGTGGGTTGGTGACAGTGTTGGTGTGCTGTTTTTCTTCCCATTATTTGGCATGTTACTTCCATCTAAGCTTTTTAGGCCAGTGAGTAACGTTAAAGTTGTATTGGTTACAGGTACCTTATTGCTGATATCAGTGTGCTTTACATTTTCTTATTCAAAAGAAGTGTATCGTAAAAATTTAAACCTAACTTTCGCAGATATTACTGAAAAGAAAGTTTATGAATTACAAATACTCAAACGACAAATCGAAACTAACCTGTTTGCTTTGGCAACTTTGTTTCGTAATGGTATTGATCCCAATATTGATGAATTTCAGTTAATTGCATCGTCTCTTAATAATGGCGGTATTCCTTACCGTGCAATTGCTTGGTTAGACTGTTTAGAGCGTGAAGAGTCGCAAGCTTGGTATGAAAAGCAGTCTGAACGAGGGCTGGAAGGGTCAAAACTTAGAATCATCGATGAAAGCAGGCAGTTTTCACAAATATTTCCGATCAGTCTAACAGCGCCATACTCTACTAATAGTTTGGCTATTGGTCTCGATTTAGCGAGTCACCCAATTGCAGGTGATACCGTATTTGAAGCGATAAAATCACGGGCAATTAAAGCAACACCGCCAGTTCGCTTACAGCAACAATCAGATAAATTAACAGGTAATGTAATTTACTTTCCGGTCTTTAGAAATAGTGACGACAAGCTATTAGGTATTGCCGAAGTGGTTATTGAAGTTGATAAATCGCTTGAAAAGCTAATGCTTGAAGATGCTTCTTCAGATTATTATCACTTTGCAATTTCAGATAAGCAATCGCCTAGTTCGCCGTATGTTGCAGGTCTAGAACAAGAACATAATACGAGCCATAGCTTACACTTCGCTAAATCTTATCAGTTAGCGTGGTTTGGCCGCGATTGGCTAGTTCATTTTGAGAGTACTGATAGTTTTGAAAATACCAAAAAGGATTGGTTAAGTTGGCTTACACTCATTGTGGGTTTTATTATTGCGGCAATCGGTGTGATGTTTACTTTAATTATTGCGGGTTTTAACGATCAGCTAAAGCGTAAGGTAAAAGACAAAACAGCACAATTAGCCACAGTAATTGAACAACTCAAAAAAGCAGACCAAGTAAAGAACGAATTTATTGCAAATATGAGTCATGAAATTCGTACCCCGTTAAATGTTGTTTTATCCACATTGCAATTACTAAGAAAATCCAAACAAGCGAAAAAAGAGCAAGAGCTAACTGACAGTGCGCTCTCTTCGGGTAAAACACTACTAACTATAATTAATGATATTCTCGATATATCTAAGCTGGAAGCAGGAAAACTCGAAATTGAATCTACCGAATTTGATTTAGAGAAATTGGTTCAAGACACGGTAACCGAGCAAAAGAGTATTGCAGATGAAAAACAATTGGAAGTTAAGCTGCATTCTACGTCGTCAGTAGTAGGTGTTTGGAAAGGTGACCCGACGCGCATTAAGCAGATCTTACTCAACTTAATTAGTAACGCGATAAAATTTACAGACTCAGGTCAAATTGACGTCAGGGTTGTAAAGTATAAGCGAGGTATTAAAGTCGAAGTAGCAGATTCAGGTATTGGTATGAGTGATACCCAAGTAACACGTCTTTTTGAACGGTTTGAACAAGCAGATACATCGACAACACGTCGATTTGGGGGCACAGGTTTAGGGCTTGCAATCGTTGCACAACTCGTGCACTTAATGAAAGGTAAAATTGAAGTGACGAGTGAGCTAAACAAAGGATCTCAGTTTAAGCTCACAATTCCATTGATACACGAAAGTCGTGAAGTATTAAAACCAAGTGACGATGCACAGTTAACGATGCCGTCGCTCAATGGCACAACCATTTTGTTGGCTGAAGATAATAAAGTAAATCAAACTGTGTTTAAGGCAATTATGGCGCCAGCGAAAGCAACACTATTAATCGCTGAAAATGGAAAGCAAGCAATTGACTTATTTCAACAAGAAAACCCAGCCATCATTTTTATGGATATTCAAATGCCAGAGATGGATGGTGAACAAGCTTGCAAATATATTCGGCAGCTAAATAGCACCATTCCAATAGTAGCGTTAACAGCGAACGTACTTGAAAGTGATGTTACAAGGTATTTAAGTGAAGGGTTTAACGCCCATCTTGCAAAACCCATCGATATTAATAAATTAATTGAGACCTTAGTCGAGTTAACTGTAACTAGCGAATAACACATTAGAAGGCAAAGTATATGCTAATCGCTATTTCGCTCAGCAGGCAGATCACTTAAATACTCGACAAACTCCACTTCAAATCCATCGGGGTCAATAAAATAGGCATTTTTACGAAAAGGGTGCTCACTACCTTTATCGACAAAAAAGCCTGCGTCACACATACGCATTATGAGCGCATCCAAATTACTCACAACATAGGCAAAGTGCGCAAGTCCTGTTTGATGACCAGAGAGTCTTCTTATCTCTCCCTCACCATGGTCACTTAATGCAATATAATTAAAATCGTCGCCAAAGTGCATCCATTGTCGTGGCTTGCCGTACCATTCTCCACTTCCTTTTGCGCGAATTCGCCAGTGTGGAAAAGCTGCTTGATAAAAAGTCAGTGACTTATTTAGATCAGTAACAACTAAATTAACGTGTTCCAAAAACATTGTGGCTCCTTATTTTAATGCTGAAGTTGATACCAAGACTGAATATTTGTTTAAAGTACAAAGGTAGCGTGTAAATGAGTGCATAAAATCATTCCTTAAATTGAGAAAGCAGGATGACTATAAAAGCTCAAGTTAGATTGAGGTAAAGCCCTATTTATATTTTTTTAAAAGCGGTTTTGTGTGATGATTGAAAAATTATTGGTCAAATGAGTTATAACAGTGGAAGTAGTTGTAGTAGAACAAACCAACATGCGTGTGTATTTAAACTTGTTGCAAGGGTATGAAGCTGAGTTTTCAAAAATCACAGGTAAATTACCTAACCACATGGGGCTGTTCGATCTCGACACAGAGCTGGTTGATAATGTTTTTGGTTTGCTCTGTTATTTAGAAGGTAAGCCAATTGGCTTTGCAGCAATCAAACAAATTGCTAGTAAACAATTTGAGGTGTGTGAGTTTTATATAGTTCCAAGTTTAAGAGAGCAAGGGTTAGGAAGTAAATTCGCGAGTTGGATTTGGCAACATTATGGTGGTGCATGGCAGATTAAACAGATTGCGGGTGCAGGTAAGGCAACGCAATTTTGGCGAAACGCAATCACAAGCTTCAATGCAAACTACACTGAAACAAAGATTAATGATGAATATTGGGGTGAGGTAACGCAGCAATCATTTAATACAGAGGCCCAAAATTCATAATTAAACCCGCTTTAAAGGGCATCTTTGATAAGAAAACGTACAAAAATGAGCTGTTTTGTACGTATTTCACCCAAACGATCCAAAAAGCTAAAAAAAGTTTGAAATAGGGGTTGATCCAAATCCGGATCTGTCTATAATGCGCCTCCACCAACACGGGGAACGACGCAGCATAGCAGCGAATCACGAGTTGGTTGAGTTAAGTAAAACTGAGTTTTGAAGGTTTTCAAAATAAAAAGAAAATAATCAAAATTAAGTGTTGACAAAAAATTAGGAAAGCGTAATATACGCAACCCTAACAGCGACGAAGCGTCGCGGCAAGTAAAGCACTTGCAGCGTTCTTTAAACAGCCCTGAGCTGAGAACGTAGTTCTTTAACAAATAGAAGCAATCATCTGTGTGGGCACTCGTACAGATTAAGTTCTAACATACGCTTTTAGCGTAACAAAATTTAGACTTAATTGAACTGAGTGACCATAAGTTATTAAAAGATTCGGCCTTGAGCTGTTTTGATTTTACTTTTTTAAAAGTGAAAATAATAACGCACAGTCAATTCGATTTCGAAAGAAATCAAAATCAGAATTCATTGAGTCGGACGTAAGTCCAAAAACACTTTTAATTGAAGAGTTTGATCATGGCTCAGATTGAACGCTGGCGGCAGGCCTAACACATGCAAGTCGAGCGGTAACATTTCTAGCTTGCTAGAAGATGACGAGCGGCGGACGGGTGAGTAATGCTTGGGAACATGCCTTTAGGTGGGGGACAACCATTGGAAACGATGGCTAATACCGCATAATGTCTACGGACCAAAGGGGGCTTCGGCTCTCGCCTTTAGATTGGCCCAAGTGGGATTAGCTAGTTGGTGAGGTAATGGCTCACCAAGGCGACGATCCCTAGCTGGTTTGAGAGGATGATCAGCCACACTGGAACTGAGACACGGTCCAGACTCCTACGGGAGGCAGCAGTGGGGAATATTGCACAATGGGCGCAAGCCTGATGCAGCCATGCCGCGTGTGTGAAGAAGGCCTTCGGGTTGTAAAGCACTTTCAGTTGTGAGGAAAGGTTAGTAGTTAATACCTGCTAGCTGTGACGTTAGCAACAGAAGAAGCACCGGCTAACTCCGTGCCAGCAGCCGCGGTAATACGGAGGGTGCGAGCGTTAATCGGAATTACTGGGCGTAAAGCGTACGCAGGCGGTTTGTTAAGCGAGATGTGAAAGCCCCGGGCTCAACCTGGGAACTGCATTTCGAACTGGCAAACTAGAGTGTGATAGAGGGTGGTAGAATTTCAGGTGTAGCGGTGAAATGCGTAGAGATCTGAAGGAATACCGATGGCGAAGGCAGCCACCTGGGTCAACACTGACGCTCATGTACGAAAGCGTGGGGAGCAAACGGGATTAGATACCCCGGTAGTCCACGCCGTAAACGATGTCTACTAGGAGTTCGGTTTTTCGGAACTGTCTTCCAAAGCTAACGCATTAAGTAGACCGCCTGGGGAGTACGGCCGCAAGGTTAAAACTCAAATGAATTGACGGGGGCCCGCACAAGCGGTGGAGCATGTGGTTTAATTCGATGCAACGCGAAGAACCTTACCTACACTTGACATCCAGAGAACTTACTAGAGATAGTTTGGTGCCTTCGGGAACTCTGAGACAGGTGCTGCATGGCTGTCGTCAGCTCGTGTTGTGAGATGTTGGGTTAAGTCCCGCAACGAGCGCAACCCCTATCCTTAGTTGCCAGCGATTCGGTCGGGAACTCTAAGGAGACTGCCGGTGATAAACCGGAGGAAGGTGGGGACGACGTCAAGTCATCATGGCCCTTACGTGTAGGGCTACACACGTGCTACAATGGCGCATACAGAGTGCTGCGAACTCGCGAGAGTAAGCGAATCACTTAAAGTGCGTCGTAGTCCGGATTGGAGTCTGCAACTCGACTCCATGAAGTCGGAATCGCTAGTAATCGCGAATCAGAATGTCGCGGTGAATACGTTCCCGGGCCTTGTACACACCGCCCGTCACACCATGGGAGTGGGTTGCTCCAGAAGTAGGTAGCTTAACCTTAGGGAGGGCGCTTACCACGGAGTGATTCATGACTGGGGTGAAGTCGTAACAAGGTAGCCCTAGGGGAACCTGGGGCTGGATCACCTCCTTATACGATTTAGAACTTTTTGTTCGAAGTGTCCACACAGATGATTGTTAGCTAAGCAAACGCTTAGTTAATTTGCTCTTTAAAAATTTGGAAAGCTGACAAACTTTAAATTAAGTACTTACTTAGTAAGTGCATTATTTAATTTAGAGTTCTCAAAATAAAGTAAAGAAAATATGCCGCATACTCTTTAATAAAGAATATGTTGGTATCTACTTTAGTATTCAATATTTAACTTCTGTCGGAGTTAAAAACTGTCTTTGACGATACAAACCATTTTGGGTTGTATGGTTAAGTGACTAAGCGTATACGGTGGATGCCTTGGCAGTTGGAGGCGATGAAGGACGTATTAACTTGCGATAAGCCTAGTCAAGCTAGTAAAAAGCGCTTGAGACTAGGATTTCCGAATGGGGAAACCCACCACTTAGTGGTATCACTTACTGAATACATAGGTAAGTGAGGCGAACCGGGAGAACTGAAACATCTAAGTACCCCGAGGAAAAGAAATCAACCGAGATTCCGAAAGTAGCGGCGAGCGAAATCGGATTAGCCCTTAAGCTGTAATGTAGTTAGTGGAACATTCTGGAAAGTTTGACGATACAGGGTGATAGTCCCGTACACGAAAACTTATTTACAGTGAAATCGAGTAGGTCGGAGCACGTGAAACTTTGACTGAATATGGGGGGACCATCCTCCAAGGCTAAATACTCCCAACTGACCGATAGTGAACCAGTACCGTGAGGGAAAGGCGAAAAGAACCCCTGTGAGGGGAGTGAAATAGAACCTGAAACCGTATACGTACAAGCAGTAGGAGCAGATTCGTTCTGTGACTGCGTACCTTTTGTATAATGGGTCAGCGACTTATATTCAGTAGCGAGGTTAACCATTTAGGGGAGCCGTAGTGAAAGCGAGCGTTAACTGCGCGTTTAGTTGCTGGGTATAGACCCGAAACCCGGTGATCTAGCCATGGGCAGGTTGAAGGTCAGGTAACACTGACTGGAGGACCGAACCGACTATCGTTGAAAAGCTAGCGGATGACCTGTGGCTAGGAGTGAAAGGCTAATCAAACCGGGAGATAGCTGGTTCTCCCCGAAATCTATTTAGGTAGAGCCTCGGACGAATACTATTGGGGGTAGAGCACTGTTAAGGCTAGGGGGTCATCCCGACTTACCAACCCTTTGCAAACTCCGAATACCAATAAGTAATATCCGGGAGACACACGGCGGGTGCTAACGTCCGTCGTGGAGAGGGAAACAACCCAGACCGCCAGCTAAGGTCCCAAAGTGTATGTTAAGTGGGAAACGATGTGGAAAGGCCCAGACAGCCAGGAGGTTGGCTTAGAAGCAGCCATCCTTTAAAGAAAGCGTAATAGCTCACTGGTCGAGTCGGTCTGCGCGGAAGATGTAACGGGGCTAAACATACCACCGAAGCTGCGGCTGCGAATTTATTCGCGGGGTAGGGGAGCGTTCTGTAAGCTGTTGAAGGTGTGCCGGGAGGCATGCTGGAGGTATCAGAAGTGCGAATGCTGACATGAGTAACGATAAAGCGGGTGAAAAACCCGCTCGCCGGAAGACCAAGGGTTCCTATCCCATGCTAATCAGGGTAGGGTGAGTCGACCCCTAAGGCGAGGCCGAAAGGCGTAGTCGATGGGAAACGGGTTAATATTCCCGTACTTGGAATAATTGCGATGGGGGGACGGAGCAGGCTAAACAAGCATGGCGTTGGTTGTCCATGTGAAAGTATGTAGGCTTGAAACTTAGGTAAATCCGGGTTTCTTTAAGGCTGAGATACGAGACGAGCATCTACGGATGTGAAGTTGTTGATGCCATACTTCCAGGAAAAGCCTCTAAGCTTCAGATTATTTCGAATCGTACCCCAAACCGACACAGGTGGTCAGGTAGAGAATACTAAGGCGCTTGAGAGAACTCGGGTGAAGGAACTAGGCAAAATTGTACCGTAACTTCGGGAGAAGGTACGCTCTTATCTGTGATGAGACTTGCTCTCTAAGCGGACGAGAGTCGCAGTGACTAGGTGGCTGGGACTGTTTATTAAAAACACAGCACTCTGCAAAATCGAAAGATGACGTATAGGGTGTGACACCTGCCCGGTGCCGGAAGGTTAATTGATGGGGTTAGCTTCGGCGAAGCTCTTGATCGAAGCCCCGGTAAACGGCGGCCGTAACTATAACGGTCCTAAGGTAGCGAAATTCCTTGTCGGGTAAGTTCCGACCTGCACGAATGGTGTAACCATGGCCACGCTGTCTCCACCCGAGACTCAGTGAAATTGAAATCGCAGTGAAGATGCTGTGTACCCGCGGCTAGACGGAAAGACCCCGTGAACCTTTACTACAGCTTGGCACTGAACATTGACCCTACATGTGTAGGATAGGTGGGAGGCTTTGAAACACAGTCGCTAGATTGTGTGGAGCCGTCCT
Source organism: Pseudoalteromonas sp. ABV4_021 (assembly GCF_056159365.1). NCBI lineage: Bacteria > Pseudomonadati > Pseudomonadota > Gammaproteobacteria > Alteromonadales > Pseudoalteromonadaceae > Pseudoalteromonas > Pseudoalteromonas sp. ABV4_021. Next base: position 157,626 of record NZ_JBSWVB010000001.1, read on the forward strand.
TGAAATACCACCCTTGTAGTGTTGATGTTCTAACATAGGCCCCTGAATCGGGGTTGTGGACAGTGCCTGGTGGGTAGTTTGACTGGGGCGGTCTCCTCCCAAAGAGTAACGGAGGAGCACGAAGGTTTGCTAAGTACGGTCGGACATCGTACGGTTAGTGTAATGGTAGAAGCAAGCTTAACTGCGAGACAGACACGTCGAGCAGGTACGAAAGTAGGTCATAGTGATCCGGTGGTTCTGAATGGAAGGGCCATCGCTCAACGGATAAAAGGTACTCCGGGGATAACAGGCTGATACCGCCCAAGAGTTCATATCGACGGCGGTGTTTGGCACCTCGATGTCGGCTCATCACATCCTGGGGCTGAAGTCGGTCCCAAGGGTATGGCTGTTCGCCATTTAAAGTGGTACGCGAGCTGGGTTTAGAACGTCGTGAGACAGTTCGGTCCCTATCTGCCGTGGGCGTTTGAGAATTGAGAGGGGCTGCTCCTAGTACGAGAGGACCGGAGTGGACGAACCGCTGGTGTTCGGGTTGTGATGCCAATTGCATTGCCCGGTAGCTACGTTCGGAATCGATAACCGCTGAAAGCATCTAAGCGGGAAGCGAGCCTCGAGATGAGTTCTCACTTTAACTTGAGTTAACTGAAGGGCCGTTGAAGACTACAACGTTGATAGGCAGGATGTGGAAGTGGTGTGAGCCATTAAGCTAACCTGTACTAATTACCCGTGAGGCTTAACCATACAACGCCAAAGTGGTTTAGACCCGCAGAAGTTGAATAGCTCGAAAAGAGCAAAGTACTAAAGTAGAAACTTTACGAATTGAGATAAAAGAAACAGTTTTCCGAATTTAAGCAAAGTGTGTCTCTTAACAAAAAGTGTTAACAGATACGCACCTTGCGCAAATAAAATGGCTACGCCATTGAACATTTGCACACAGAATTTGCTTGGTGACTATAGCGTTTTGGAACCACCTGACCCCATGCCGAACTCAGAAGTGAAACGAAACAGCGTCGATGATAGTGTGGGTTCGCCCATGTGAAAGTAGAACATCGCCAAGCTCCTAATTAAGTAAAAAGCCCGCTCATTGAGCGGGCTTTTTGCGTTTTAGACATAAAAGATTTTAGGATTAAGCAACCAGAGTTCAGGATATTGCTGAATCCTGAACTCTGAATCTAAGTTCAGTCAGCAGAGTAAACATATTTCTGTACGTATTTTGCTGTTCTAGCTTATGGTAAAAATGACGTTTTAATTACTGCATTTTCACGTAATATAGTAGTATTAACATATATGTGAAGTTGTTTAGCCACACGTTAAACTGATTAATTTTATTAACTTAGTTACACTAATGCCTTTTTGTGTCGATAAGAAGTGTGTCTTTCTACACAAAAAGCAAAAATAAATTAGCTTAACACCGTGTGTAAACATAAATAATAAGAATATGAAGCGCTTTATTCAGTATCAAACAGATCGGTTATCCGCTATCCCAAATATGGCTAGCGCTATCTCGAAGAAAATATCAGAATTCCAATACGATTATCGTAAGATGTTGGAAGAGGCGTCTCTGTTTTTTGAAAAACACTACGAATACGAAGCCGAACTGACGCAGTTAAATAAAAAGATCGTCGCTTACCAAGAACATATCGATATTGTCGAAAACTACCGCAAAGAAAAAGGTAAGTATCCGCTTATTAAAGGGCAACGGTCGGCTCAGCGTTATTTGGAAAAACTGCATCAAAAGATCGATGAAGCAGAGCTGCGCATCAAACAAATAGCAGCCGAGCGTTTGAAGGCTCGTGGCGAGCGTTACATTTCACTGGAAAAGCTAATCGACAATATTCTCGATTTGCTCGATGGGCCTAAAATATTCAGCCAGTTTTTGGGGACCATGGTACTTTCAACGCCGCTACCCAATGAAACGGTTCGTTGTACGCGAAACGAAAAAAACAAACCAATTTATATTACGGCATTAACCGTTGCGCTTTTTGAAGAAGCACGCCTATTTAACCAATTTTCTTCACCTTATTTAAAGCAAGCGCTGAGCGATATTATCGGATACGATAAAGTCAGCTTAATGCAGCGTCATGATTACAAGCCGTTCACCAAAGAGCAGAAAATGGCTTATCGTGAAGAAGTGCTTAAACCCATCGTTAAGGCTACTTTGCTTCGTCATATTGGCTCCTATGCACCTCATGCTGAAGCAATTTATCAAGGTAATCGGTTCAGGCTGTTAGATGCAGAGCAGCGTAATAAGTTATTGGCTGGCATTAAACGAAATTCTTATCTCTACTTACATCAGGGTGTTGGTTTACCGCAAAGGCGTTTTGATAAAAAAGAAGAACGTGATGAGTTCTTTGAAATCGAAAATGCCAAGTTAGATTTTATGACCCAGTTGATTGATTTTGACAATCAAGAACCTGAGCTGCGTGACTTAATGCGTATTCCTATGGTGTACGCTTCATTTATGCTTTCTACAAAAGAGGAATATGATTATCGCGTTATGTATAGCGCATATGACATTCTAAAAGATGGCATGAAGCAAGGGGAGTATAACGCTAATTTTTGTGCCTTATTTTTACGTATGGTCGGACGATTTCCACTTGGTAGTGGTGTTTATTTTATCTCGCATGAAACTGAGCAAATTGAAAAAGGCATCGTTTCTTCTCTATTTCCTAAAAACCCAGAAGAGCCTTACGTAAAACAAATTACACGTAACCACATACAATCACTTAGCCAAACCGAAGTGTTGGTGGTACGCAGCACTAATATTTATTTTGAATCTACTCGTGAGAACTCGGGGCTAGAAGAGGTGGTGTTTACACAGCGTTATCAACCACCGTATGTGTGGAATGCTAATGAAGTATGGGAAGTTCAGGTGCCAGCGTTAGTCTTTTGGAAAAAGGATGGCACCACTAAAAACAGTAATCTAGCTATGCTATAGCATTAGCAGTTATTAGCGAGTTGCACACTGCCGCGGTTTTGCCATTTTACCGCAGGTATTAACACCGTAGCTAATAACAGTGCATAAGCCATGTGCGCGCCAATGCCAAATGCAAGAGTCATGCAGGCAATAAACCCTAACGAAATCGTAATACGGTGTTTTGCTGCGAGTAATACCCATGCAGAGCACATGGTTGCAATATAGATAATAACAAACACACCATTTACCCAATTTATTAAGTCTTCCAGATCTTGGCCGCTGAAATAGGTTATAACGAGTACTGTTGCCATTATGCTCAGCACACAAGTCAACGCTCTTTGCGGTACACTATATTGGTTTGTGTATGCTAATGGTTTGGGCAATACTTTTTGTTCAGCGAAGCTTGCTACTAGTTTAGCTAAGCTTGTTGTGTAGACGTTGATGGTAGCAAGGCCGCCTGCTGTACCAAGTATTCCTATAATATAGTTTCCGCCGCTGAAATAGTGGTTAAATACCCCGATAATCGCCAGCTTTTGATCATTCGGGTGGGCCAAAACTAATACTGTAGATAATAAATAAATCACGCCAACAATGACACTGCCAATAATCATCGCTGGAATAACATCTTGCTTTGGCTTTTCAAACTCATTGGCAAGGTGTGACATAGCTTCAACACCAAGAAAACTCCAAAAAGCGAGACCCGCGGCACTTAGTATTTTATCGCTATCCAAACTCAGCGTTGTTTTCGATTGCATTACGACTTGTTCATTGCTGAAAGTAAATAACAGCATGACAATAAAGGTGATTAACAGGGTAAGCAGAAACTGTAGTTTTGCAGAAACATGAATGCCTTTTCGGTTTATGTAAAACAGGCATAAAAGCGCAGTGAGTTCGGCGAGTAACAATTGTACACCGCTAATATTTATCATTCCTTGCACAAACTGGAAGGTCATAATAATGGCTGCGGGTGCACCAATTGGCACGACTAACAAAAACATTAAGCCAATGACTCTGCCTGCAGTTTTGCCAAAGGCTTTTTCAACAAAGTGAGCAGGGCCGCCCGAATGTGGAAAAAGTGACGATAGCTTTCCAAACACATAAGTAATAGGGATTAATCCAACTGTCAGTAGGAGCCAAGCGTATAGTGCATTACTTCCCGACATTTCGACGGTTAGCTGCGGTAGTATAAATACTCCGGTACCGAGTAAGGTTGTTGCCATCATGCCGGCGCCTTGCCAGCGTCCAATGCCTGTATTAACTGATTTCATGTTACTTTGTTTATGGTTTTTAATAGCGCTAGTATAGAAATATTTACTATCTCAAACTGTTTGAGTTACTAGGCAGAGTGTGTGATATGCAGGTAAAATGACGGTATTTAAGCAAAATTAAAACACTTTGAAGGTTTAGGTGATTAAGTATGCAAATGGATAAATTTGATCAGGCGATTATTGGCCAGTTAAAAATAAACGCGAGGCAAAGCGTATCGGCGATAGCTGATGCTGTAAATCTCTCGCGTTCAGCTGTTACAGAGCGGATTAAAAAACTAGAACGTCAGGGGCAAATTCGCGGCTATCAAGTGTTGCTAAGTGAATCGCAAAAAGTAGGTGTATCTGCTTACTTTGAAATTCAGCATCAGTGCACGCGTTGTTCAAACATTGTTAAGGTGTTTCAGGTGATCCCGGAAGTTTTAACGTGCCATGGTATTACTGGCGACATGGATTTATTGGTTTACGTGCAAACAGATTCGATGCAACGACTTCATGAGATCAGAGAATACTTAGATGCAGAGCCTGATATCGTAAAAATAAAAACGCATGTCGTAATGAGTGAATGGATTAATAATTTAGGATAGAGCATTATGCATCAAACGAATAAGGGATTAGAACAAGAAAACATGCAGGCTAGGTCATCTCTTAGAAAAGATCCGACTTTACAAAGCTTACTTAACCGAATGCCCGAAAAAGTCCAAAATAGTTTTACTGAAGAGCAATTAGCAAACTTAAGAATAGCTTTGGGCGCCCGTAGCTGGGGAAAACATAAAATAGACTTTCGCAGTACTATTTCATTTTTTTCTTATCGTTATTATTACGTATTTGTTGCTGGAAGGAACAGAAGGGAGCTTTCAAGAGCTGAAAAAAGGAAAGGGCTGTTTTTTCAGTCGTTGTTTATGAGTTGCTTTTTAGTTTTTTGCTCATTATTGGGGTTGCTGATCCTGTACCTTATTAAGTCGGCACTTGGTATTGACCTTTTTCCAAACTTCTCTCTTGGTATTTGGAGTTGGTTTAAAGAGAGCGTTCTCAATTAGCGTTAACATTTGGTTACTTTAAAGTATAGTTATCTAGATTTTGCTGGTATAGCATGAGGTAGTTGCTAAAAAAGGAAAAATAATGAGAATAGTTAAATCACTTGCACTGGGCTTAGTATCTGCATCAGTGTTAGCTGCATGTTCTAATGCAGATAATGCAATTTCTTCACAAGAAAAAAGTTTAGTAGCGCCTATCGCAAAAAAGGTGCCATTTGAAATGACGCACCACGGGAACACACGCGTTGATAACTATTATTGGATGCGTGACGATGAACGCAAAGATCCTGAAATTCTAGCGCATTTAGAAGCTGAAAATAGTTATACCGAACAAAAATTAAAACATACTGAAGCACTGCAAGCGCAATTATTTGACGAGATCAAAGGGCGCATTGTTAAAGATGATCAGTCTGTACCGGTAAAACAGGGTGATTACTTCTACGGTAGTGAAGTAAGTGGTGATAACGAATACAGCGTGTACACGCGTGCAAAAGATTTAGCAGGAACCGATAAACAAGTACTGTTAGATGTTAACGAATTAGCAAAAGCACACGATTATTTTAGTGTTAGCACACTAACTGTAAGTGAAAACGATAATTTACTGGCGTACGGCGAAGATACATTAAGTCGCCGTATTTACACTATTCGCATTAAAGACCTAACTACAGGCGAATATTTAAAAGATAAAATTGAAGGTACTTCAGGCAATATTGTTTGGGGTAACGACAATACCTTCTTGTACTACATCAAAAAAGATCCGCAAACCTTGCTTGGTTATCAGGTTTACCGCCATGTGCTGGGAACGGACCAAAGTAATGATGAGCTAGTCTATGAAGAGAAAAACAAAGCTTACTACACTTATATTAGTAAGAGTAAAGACAGCAGTTTAGTTTACATTCACCATTCAAGTACTGAAGCACGTGGCGTATCAATTATCGATGCGAACGACGCTAAGGCGAAACCAACACGTTTTATTCCGCGTGAAGACAAACACGAATACAGTATTGCTAAGTTAAATAACGATTTTTACATTACTACTAACCTAGATGCGGTTAACTTCCGTTTAATGAAGGTGGATGCAAGTAAAGTAGGTGATAAGGCGCATTGGCAAGAAGTTATCCCTGCGCGTGATAACGTAAAACTTGAAGACATTACGTTATTTGATAATCACTTAGTTTATCAAGAGCGTGAAAATGGTTTAACGAATGTAACTGTGCGTAAGCTTGATTCAGGCAAAGAGTTTAACCTGGACTTTAAAGATACTGCGTTTGCTTCAGGTATGTACGGTAATAATGAGCTTGATAATGCTTCTGTTCGTTTGTACTACACCAGTATGACAACGCCTTCTAGTGTAATTGAATATACGTTAGAAGACGGTAAAAAAACTGTACTAAAAGAACAGAAAGTATTAGGTGACTTTAACTCTGATAACTATGTATCTGAGCGCATTATGGTAACGGCACGCGATGGTAAAAAAGTACCTGTATCGCTGGTTTATCATAAAGATAAGTTTAAAAAAGACGGTACTAACCCGCTTTACCAATATGGTTATGGCTCGTATGGTGCAACCTTCGACCCGACTTTCTCAACGTCACGTTTAAGCCTGCTTGACCGTGGTTTTGTTTACGCCATTGCCCATATTCGAGGCTCTCAAATGCTCGGTCGCCCTTGGTATGAAGATGGTAAAAAACTCACTAAGAAAAATACCTTTAACGACTTTGTTGACGTAACTAAAGCGCTTGTAGAGCAAGGTTATGGTGCAAAAGATAAAGTATTTGCGGTTGGCGGCAGTGCCGGTGGTTTATTAATGGGTGCGGTGATTAACCAAGCGCCAGAGTTATATCGCGGTGTTGCTTCGCATGTACCATTTGTCGATGTAGTTACCACTATGCTTGATGAATCAATTCCACTGACTACAAACGAGTATGATGAGTGGGGGAACCCGAATGAAAAAGCGTACTATGACTACATGTTAAGTTACTCACCTTACGACCAGGTTAAGCGTCAAGCGTATCCAAACTTGTTAGTAACTACTGGCTTACATGACTCGCAAGTACAGTACTTTGAACCTATGAAGTGGGTTGCTAAGTTGCGTGAATATAAGACGAACGATAACCTACTACTATTCAAAACGGATATGGAAGCAGGTCACGGTGGTGCATCAGGTCGCTTTAAGCGCATAAACGATACTGCATTAGAATATGCGTTCTTCATTGATTTACTAAAGCAGTAATACACATATTAAAGGGGCGAAAGCCCCTTTTCTATTAAGCTAAGTTACATTTCTTCGCCCGCTTCATCCATTTGAACAATCTCAGTTTCCTGCAAAGCCAGATCTATCCACTCGGCAAGTACAGAACAGCTCAATACCTTGTGCATATAAGCCGTTGCAGGAGCATTTAATGAAATGCCATAGGTTTTAAAACGCAGCGCGATAGGCGCAAACATGGCATCAACAATTCCCCAATCACCAAATAGCCAACCACCTTGATGTTGAAACAGTGTGTGTTGTTCACTAAAAATCTGCTCAATGCGCGCAATGTCATTTTGGCTTTGCGCTGTCAGTTCCACCTTGCGCTTTGCGCGTATATTCATAGGCAGTTGATTGCGTAATGAGTTAAAACCAGCATGCATTTCTGCCGCTAATGCGCGAGCTTTTGCACGTTGCTGCGGATCACTTGGCCAACCTTTATTAAATAAATAAGCTTCATTGATGTATTCGCAGATTGCAAGCGAATCCCATGTCGTTGTACTACCATCAACTAACACAGGCACTTTAGCGATTGGAGCAATTGTGACAAGGGTATCGCTAAAACTTGGTGTCTCTAATTGTAAGTTGTGTTCAGTGAAGCTTAAATTAAATTTTTTCATTACAAGCCAGACTCTTAATGACCAGCTCGAATAGTTTTTATTGGCGATATATAAATCCATCTAGTGTTACTCTCAATTAGGTAGTTAGTTTATTTGCCAATAATTTATCCTGTTATTTATGCATCGAATAGCGCATAATTCTTATACTATTTATCAGTTAAATTGATGTGTTATGGAAATTGATGCGCTTAAAAGTTTACTTGCATTTGTCGACACTGGAAGCATAACGCGCGCTGCTAAACAGGTTAATCGTACTCAGTCAGCAGTGAGTATGCAGATGAAAAAACTCGAGCAGGATTTAGGTAAAGTGCTGTTTGAAAAAAATGGTCGCAATCTCATTTTGTCAAAAGATGGGCATCAACTTGTTGGTTATGCAAAACAGCTTATTGCACATTACGACAGTACATTAAATGCCGTTAAAACGGACCGCAATAAGTTACGCATTCGGTTAGGTTGCCCTGACGATTACGCAGATGCTATTTTGCCAAGCGTAGTACAAAAAATGCATCAGTTGTGGCCAAGTTTAGATCTGCAAATACGTTGTTTACCAAGCAATATTATTCGTCAGCAGCTCGACAATGGTGAACTCGATCTAGGCATAGTAACACGCTCATTTGATAGTGAAGAGGGTATTATTATTGCTAAAGATATTGGTGTATGGGTAAGTAATGGTGATTGTAAAATATTAGAACAAACGCCTTTACCCCTAGTTACATTTCAGCAAGATTGCCGTTTTCATCACGCAGCAATTGAAGGCCTGCACAAGCAGGGAACGCAATTTAAGTTGATTGCCATGAGTGGCAGTGTTGCTGCGATGCAAGGGTTGATAAAACAAGGCATGGCAATTGGTGCTATGGCGCGCTTAAGTATCGGCGAGTTAACAGAACTGAAAAATACGCACTTACCCGCCTTACCTGATATTAGTATTGTGCTAATTAGTAACGTGCATACCAATAGCAAAATTTCTCAAACTGAGCTGTTACAACTAGGCAACAGTGTTTAGCTGTAATGTCATAAAAGTGCTGTGTGGATCTTCTTGGTAATCAGCGAAAGGACCACAGATATTAAATCCAAACTTTAGATACAAATTGCGTGCCGCATAAAAGTATTCTTGCGTACCGGTTTCTAGGCTTAGTGACAAATAGGCTTTATCAATAGCTAGCTCAATTGTGTGTTGTAGTAAGCGTGACGCGACGCCGCTTCCACGGGCGTGCTTTGCGGTGCGCATTGACTTTATTTCAGCGTGGTTTGGGCAAAGCTGTTTTATTGCAATACAGCCAAGCAAGGTATCATCACGCCATGCGCTGAAAAAAGTGATATTACTTTTTTTAAGTTCGTTAAGGTCAAGTGCATGAACACTCTCAGCGGGTGATGTTGCGTACATATCATCTAAATGTTCTTGTAGCAGAGCAATCACAGCAGGGCTGGATAAATCATCAATTTTAATGTGCATGTAAGGTCTTCTGTAAAATAATTCAATCACGCTATTCATCTAATATGCCAATTTTCTTTTGTTTTTAATATATTGAATTTATTGGTGAATTATTCTTTGATTGAACCTGAGAAACGGAAAACGATAGGAAATGCCATTTTTTGGTGCAAGCTTTGCTCTTTTCTTTAGCACTGGTCTTGCATCTAAATTTGCACTGGGGTTAAGCTAGTTCAAATTTTCTAAAGCCAGTAATTTATGGAAAAGTTTAACGATATCTATCTTCGCGCAGTCGAGCGAAAGGGCGGTGAGCGTCAATTAAAGGCGTTGCTGTCAAAACCACTGAGTAATAAGCGCATAGCAGAGTTGCCAGATTCAGCTTGGTTATCTGAATTTACCAAAAAGATTTTTCAAAGTGGATTTTATTGGTCGGTTATTGAGAAAAAGTGGCCTGGCTTTGAAGAGGTATTTTGGCGTTTTGATGTTGAGGCATTACTAATGATGTCGCCGGAACAACAGGAAAAAGCCGCTAGCGATGAACGCATTGTGCGTAACTATAAAAAAGTACAAACGGTGCAGGCCAATGCCTATATGATCCATGATGTTGCAAGTCAGCATGGTAGTTTTAGTCAGTTTATCGCTGATTGGCCAAGTGACGACATTATTGGACTTTGGCAGTACCTTAAAATGCATGGCGCACGCTTAGGTGGTAACACTGGGCCTTATGCGCTTCGTGTATTAGGCAAAGATACTTTTTTGTTATCGCGAGATTGTGAGAGCTATTTGCGCAGCCATAAAATTATTGATGGCGGTTTACAAACTAAAAAGTCGCTAGTTGCAATTCAAGCTTTCTTTAATGAATTACAACAGCAAAGTGGCTTAAGTTATCAAGAGCTTAGCCAAATAATTTCATATAGCTGCGGCGATAATGTAGTCGGTATTAGCTAACACAGTAAGTTAACTACGAGGTACAAATTCTAAAACGGTTGCATTGATGCAGTAACGCAGCTGACCATTTGGGCCATCATCAAACACATGGCCTAAATGAATGTCTGACTCAACGGCACGAATTTCAGTACGCACCATGCCAAAGCTATGGTCTGGTTTTTCATATACTGCATCTTTAACCGGTTTGGTGAATGAAAGCCAGCCACTGTTAGAGTTAAAGCGGTCACGCGTATCAAACAACTTAGCGCCACTTAGCTTATCGATAAATACGCCATCCGGCGTGTTTTTAAAAATCTCATATTGTTTGCAATAGCGGTTATCGGTGCCTTTATTAAACGCCACATTAAACGCTTCACCTTTTCCCAGTTTAAATGCCCCTACTATTTTGTAAAATTCATCGCGAGACACATAACCTTGGCGTGCAAATACTTCTTTGCCTTGCTCTAACAAAATAATGGTGGGGGTTGCCCATGTAGGCGTTTTAATTTCAAGGTCATGAAGTTGGTCGGCTGTTCTGAATGTAAGCGGAATGGAGCCTGCATAACCTGTTGCTGTCTCAATTTTGAATTTTTCACAATACGGACAGAAAGGCGCATCAATTACTAAAATCTGTTTACCCTCTAGTAAAGCGCTATTGTCGCTTTTGGCAATTTTTTGTTGGTTAAATGTCACCCCAGTGCGTAAATCGGGGCAGTAGCCATTAGGGTTCTTGGCAAGATAATCTTGATGATATTCTTCTGCAGCATAGAAGGTTTCTAGCGGCTTAATGCTGGTGGCTATTTTGCCAAAACCTGCGTTGGTTAGCAGAGTTTGAAACTGTTTTGTAACGCCAATTGCTGTCGCTTTTTGCTGATCTGAATTATATAAAATAGTTGAACGATATTGTGTGCCTACATCGTTACCTTGGCGGTTCACCTGTGTCGGATCATGGTGCTCATAAAAATGCTGTAAAATTTGCTCTAGACTAATTTCATTACGATTAAAAGTGACTTTAACGACTTCGGCATAGTTATTAGGGTTGTACTTGTTACTTTTTTTAATGATATTACGGTAGGTTGCTTTAAAGCCGCTGCCATCCGCATAACCACTCACGGCATCAATAACACCATCAAGTGCTTCATAGCGTTTCTCTGCGCCCCAAAAGCAGCCCGAACCAAGCACGATTGAATCTAAGTGATTGGTTTGTGGCTTACGCTCTTGTGCAGAATTGGTAAAGCTTAATAAGAATAAGCTAAAGCAAATTAGGTAGTTCATATCGTTGCCTTGTTAAACTTTATACTACGTAAATACATAGACCTGAGATCGCCTTGTTTATATTCACAACCGCTCAACATTTAGATTAGCCGTTTATCAATTAGTGAAAGTGACAGTGACAAATTGTTTTATGCTTTATCGCAACAACAAGGGGGAAATATGAAAAAATTAATCTCAATAGCACTTGGTTTATCTGCACTCACCTTAGCAGGCTGTAATGCCACGATGGATGTTACTTACACTCCGATTACCGAATTAGAAACGCATACCGATTGGGAAATCGACACCGCAACGGGCTCTTGGAAAGTAGTTGAAAGCACTGTTTATATTAGCGCCGAGGAAAAGCAGCACGAGTTACCTAAGCAATATGATCGCTTCTCTAACAATTAGTTTTACTAAATTAACTCTTTTAGAGTGCGCGTTGATAAAGTTAAGCGCACTCTAAATTAAAAGCGTGAAGTTACCAGCAAGGTCACTGAGTCTAAACCTGAACTATCATCTCCAAACCCCGCACCTAAACCAAAGTTAAATGAAAAGTGTTCATTAAACCAATACTGAGTTTGCACTTCAAAATTGTTATTATCGAGTTCATTGGTTTGCGCTAGCGCTTGAATACCAATAAACCAGTTCTCATTGATATAATAATCTGCACGTCCTTGATAATAATCTTCTTTCCCCGATATTTGTTTAAATACAAAATCCCAGCCTTGCCCTTGTTCAATTTTGGTATAGCGCACATATGGGGTTAATCGCCAGTTATTACTTGAATCTTGCACACCAAAAACATCGGATTCGTTACGATATAAGTAAGTTACGCCAATACCTAGCTGCAAATTAGTGGTGATATTGTTACCGAGTTCGCCGTTAAGCATTAAATATTCGTTATTAAAATCGTTATCTTTTGCATACTCTACGTTAGAGCGAACAACCAACGCATTGTCGAAATAATGTGTGTATTCGACGTCAATATCATAAAAATCATCCAGTACGAGTGCTCGCGTCGAGAGAGTGTTGATTCTATTTAGATAGGTTTTAATATTGTGAGGACCACTTGCCGATGCCAGATCTTCAAAGGCGTAGGTGTAAGCAAGCCCAATAAAATTATCGTCAAAGTCATAAAGGTCAGAAACACCAAAATCGATTTGATGTTGAATCGTGTCGCTTGCTAAGCCACTATTGCAGGCAAATAAAAAGGCTAAAGGCAGTAGTTTTTTCATGTTAATTCCTTTTTGACAGTAGGATAATGAAATAACTACCTATTGATAAGTTCAGACCTGTTTGAAATTGTTAGAGATTGTAAAATCACCTAGCTTTGTATACGAGGGAACAATAAATGATTTGGTATAAAGAAATAGATAAAGCGTTATGCGATAAGCTAGATGAAGGTTTGCATGGCAAAGGCAGCTTAATGAAAACGTTAGGGATTGAAATATGTGAAGTTGGTGACGATTATCTTGTTGCTAGCATGCCAGTTACACCTGATCACCACAACCCTATTGGTATGCTGCACGGAGGCGCGAATGTTGTGCTAGCTGAAACTGTAGCAAGCTACGCGGCAAACTTTGTTGTAGATACCGATAAGTATTACTGCGTAGGCCAAGAAATCAATGCGAATCATATTAAAGCAGCGCGCAAAGGTATGGTGTATGCCACAGCAAAAGCTGTTCACTTAGGTAAGCGTACCTCTGTGTGGGAAGTTAAAATTACCAACCAAGCCGGTGAGCTTACCTGTATTTCAAGAATGACCGCAGCGGTGGTTGAGCGACGATAGTTGATCTACATCTAGTTACCGCGTTTTAGCGCTGGTATTTTATCTAGCGCTGGCATATACCTTAGTCAGAGGTATATGCAAATGAGTGAAAAATCGTTAATTACGCTGCTTAAAGTAGTTATTGTGCTTGGATTATGCTTAATAGGGCTTGGGTATTATTTGATAAATGTCGCGCATATTGAGCAAAGCATGGGTATCTCCGGCATGATGATTGGCGGAGGGTGTTATGCCCTTGGATTAATCTTATCCTTGCCAACCAAAATGTACCTTACTTTTATTTGGGTTACCGCTGAACAAAGAAAAAAGAATAGTTAACAGGTTAGCTCAGCAGATTATTAAATAATCAGCCATACTATGATTTATCACTCATTATTAGTGGCACTTGTGATTAGACTTTTTTGGTTATTATTGTTGTGCTTTAACGCTCATGTGTATGCCCGCGATATTAAAGTCGCTGCTGGCAACTTTACTCCATACTTCAAAGCAAGCTCCTATCAACGCCATGTTGGCTTATACGAGCAGCTTTTGTCTGCAGGGCTTAATAGAGCAGGGTTCAGCCCGACTTACATCAATGTTTCAAACGATGCGATAAAACGCTACTACGAAAAGCAAAGGGTTGATATTGCAGTAAATTGGACAGGTGCATTTACTGGAGAAGGTTACCCGTCTCAGTATCGCTTGTTCTTTTACAATCGTGCAATTTTAAGTAAAGACAATCGATGGGCTAAGGCTGAACATGTGCTTGATTTAAAAGGTGCAAGGTTAGCAAGTTTTTCAGGTGCAAGTTTAAACTTTGGTCATGACTTCCAAATACTAATCAATGACATAAATACACGTTATTTTGAAAGTGGCGATCAGCTCGCTGTGAATAAGATGCTGGTGGCAAATAAGATTGATGTATTAGTGGCTGATTGGCTGAAGTTCTATCATTTTATTAAACCGCTTGGGCTAATAGATAAGTTTACACCATTAGACGTTATCACAAATGCCGGTTCGCAGATTATTTTTAGAGATGAACAAGTTCGCGATGCCTTTGATACTGTAATTACGCAAATGTATGTTAGTGGTGAGCTAGATAAGCTCACCCTAACATGGTTGGCAAAAAATAATTTACCTAAGGTATCACATCGTTTTTTAGCAAAACGACCTTAAATACCGCCGCCATCTGTGTGAAGGCCACACTCACGATTTAAACCAAAGAAACGCGTTTCTTCTTCGGTCATACCTGGCTCAAGCTTGCGCGTGGTATGCACATCACCCATTGATACATAGCCTTGCTCCCATAACGGGTGGTAAGGTAAATCGTGCTTGGTTAAGTACTGATACACATCACGGCTATGCCAATCAATAATTGGATAAACCTTCACCGTGCCGCGGCTGATTTCAAGCACTTGCTTATCTGCTCGAGTCGATGATTGTTGGCGACGCAAACCGCTAAACCAAGTACCTGCATCAAGTTCTTTTAATGCACGTGTCATTGGTTCAACTTTATTTAAGGTATTGTATTGTTTAATACCTTGTTCGCCTTGTTCCCACAATTTACCAAACTTAGCCTCTTGCCACGCAGGGCTTAGCTCTGATTTGTACACTTTCAGATTGAGTTTCAATCGCTCAGTAAGCTCATCAATAAACTGGTAAGTCTCTGGAAAAAGATAACCCGTATCTGTTAAAACCACTGGAATATCGGCTTTATGCGATGTTACTAGGTGCAGCATCACTGCCGCTTGAATGCCAAAGCTAGACGATAAAAAGTGTGTGCTTGGTAAATTTTCTAACGCCCATAAAACACGTTCTTCAGCCGAAAGCTCTGCTAGCATGCCATTTGCATCGGCAAGCATGGCATTTTGAACGTCTTTATCTAGCGTTAATATTTGCTTAAATTCACTCATGCATAAATTCCAAATGAGGGCGGCTAACCGCCCTTAAAATATTAAGCGTGGAAGTCTGTTTTAGAAACTTTCACTTCGGCAACGATTTCCTTGCGGATAGCGAAGTCGCCAAAACACTCGCCTTCGTTACGCTCCTTGGCCCACTGGCCAATTAATTTATCTAATGCTGGTAGGTAAACGTCTTCACCTACGTTTTCTAGGTAAAGCTTAGGTACGCGTGTACCTTCACGGTTACCACCTAGGTAAACGTTGTATTTACCTGGACCTTTACCTACAAAACCAATCTCAGCCAACATCGCACGACCACAGCCATTCGGACAACCAACAA
Source organism: Pseudoalteromonas sp. ABV4_021 (assembly GCF_056159365.1). Classification (NCBI taxonomy): domain Bacteria; kingdom Pseudomonadati; phylum Pseudomonadota; class Gammaproteobacteria; order Alteromonadales; family Pseudoalteromonadaceae; genus Pseudoalteromonas; species Pseudoalteromonas sp. ABV4_021. The sequence goes on from NZ_JBSWVB010000001.1 coordinate 173,332, forward strand.
CACGCATAATGATGTCGTCGTTCGGAATTTCGTGCTTCGCTAAAATTGCTTCTGTTTTCTCGATAAGTTCTGGCAAGTAACGCTCTGCTTCAGCCATCGCAAGCGGACACGTCGGTAATGCCACACACGCCATCGAATTCTTTTGCTGTTCAGAGTGCGAATCGTCAATTAAACCGTGCTCACGGGCAATCTGCTCAATAATGTCTTTTTGATCAGCTGGCACACCGGCAACAATTAAGTTTTGGTTTGCTGTCATGCGGAAATCACCTTGGTGAATTTCAGCAATCTTACGACAACCCGTTTTAAGTGGCTTACCCGGGTAATCTAGAATACGACCACTTTGGATAAATAGCGTTAGGTGGTGCTTACCGTCAATGCCCTCTACCCAGCCGATACGGTCGCCACGATATTTAAACTCATATGGACGGCTGTCTTCAAATTTAACGCCAGCGCGGTTTTCAACTTCTGCTTTAAATGCGTCACTACCAAATGTATCTAACGTGTACTTAGTTTTTGCATTCTTACGGTTAACACGGTTACCCCAGTCACGTTGCACAGACACTACGTGCTCAGCAATTTTCAACGTATGCTCAAGTGGAATAAAACCAAAGTCATCAGCCTTACGCGGGTATGTGTTTACATCACCGTGGGTCATCGCAAGACCGCCACCAACTAGTACGTTAAAACCAACTAGTTTGCCGTCTTCTGCAATCGCCACAAAGTTAAGGTCGTTAGCGTGTACGTCTACTTCGTTGTTTGGTGGAATCGTAACCGTGGTTTTGAACTTACGTGGTAAGTAAGTTGACCCTAAAATTGGCTCTTCTGTTGTTTCAGTCTTCTCACCGTTTAACCAAATTTCAGCATACGCTTTGGTGTGTGGTAGTAAGTGCTCAGAGATTTTTGCAGCCCACTCGTAAGCTTCTTGGTGCAGTTCAGACTCAACTGGGTTAGTCGTACATAGTACGTTACGGTTAACGTCACCGGCAGTTGCAATTGAGTCAATACCAACGCTATTTAGCATTTGGTGCATTTCTTTAATGCCCGGCTTTAACACACCGTGGAACTGGAATGTTTGACGCGTTGTTAAACGAATACTGCCGTATATGGTTTTATCGCCAGCAAACTCATCAATCGCAAGCCACTGCTTAGGGGTAATAATACCGCCCGGCATACGCGCGCGAAGCATCACGTTGTGCATTGGCTCTAGCTTTTGCTTAGTACGCTCAGGACGAATGTCACGGTCGTCTTGTTGGTACATACCGTGGAAACGGATCAACTGGAAGTTATCCGCTGTAAAACCACCGGTAAGCTGGTCTTTTAAATCCGCTTCAATGGTACCGCGTAAAAAGTTACTTTGTGTTTTTAGTCTTTCGTTATCAGCAAACTTGGCATTTGGATCTAGCTTGCTGTTAGGTTTGTAATCTGTGCTCATGGCTTATCCTAAAATTCTACTGTGACGGTCAGTGTGGTGTACTAGCACTTGCTACTAGTACACGTCTTTTTGATAACGGTTGTTGCTGCGCAGCTCTTTTAAGTAGCTTTCAGCTTGCTCGTCATCTTTGCCACCATGGGCTTTAATAATGTCGATAAGTGCTTGGTGAACGTCTTTCGCCATGCGGTTTGCATCACCACAAATATAGAAATGTGCACCTTTTTCTAACCATGCAAATACTTCTTCACCCTTTTCGCGAATACGGTCTTGTACATATACTTTTTCTGCTTGGTCGCGGCTAAATGCAAGGTCTACTTTGTTTAGTAGGCCAGACTTCACATAACCTTGGATCTCTACTTGGTATAAGAAATCTTGGGTAAAGTGTGGGTTACCGAAGAATAACCAGTTTTCACCTTGTGCTTCACGTGCATCACGTTCTTGTAAGAATGCACGGAATGGTGCGATACCTGTACCTGGGCCGACCATAATAACTGGTGTGTTATCGTCGCTTGGTAAACGGAAGTTATCGTTATGCTCGCTAAATACTTTAACTTGTACACCTTCTTCAGCGCGGTTTGCTAAATAACCTGAACAACCGCCAAAGTGTTTTTCACTAAAGGCTTCAAATTCTACTAGGCCTACTGTTAAGTGTACTTCTTCTTCCACTTCAGCTTGGCTTGAGGCAATTGAATATAAACGTGCTTGAAGCTTACGTAGGCTGTTAACTAAATCTTGTGCGCTAATATCGCTTGGGTTTTGCTTGATAATATCGAAGATTTGACGTGCTTCGATGTACTCACGCATTAATGCTTTATCTTCAACGAGCTTTAATAGCTCAGCGTTGTTTGTCGCTTGTGCGTACTTTTCAACAAAACCAGGGTAAGACTGAGTTAGCTCTAGTTTTTCAATTAACGCTGTGCGAATTGATAATGTTTCTTCACCTAACGTGATTTCAGTCGCGCCATCAATATTTAATAGTGCTAGCGTTTCATCAACCAGTGCTTCGTCATTTAAGAAGTAAACACCTAATGAATCACCTGGAAGATACGTGATGTCAGAGCCTTCTAGTGAGATCTCAATGTGACGTACGTCTTTTGTTGAGTCTCGACCAGTAATTTTTTGTACCACACTTAGCTCAGCCGCAAATGGGTTTTGCTTAGTGTATTGGCTTTGCGCTGGTGCTGCACCAAAGCCAGCCATTGGAATAACCTGTGCTGAACCTTGCGATTGTGCTTTTAGCTCAGGCTCGAATGCATCAACCGCACCACCGATCCAAGCAGTAGCTTGGTCTTCATAATCAACATCTAAATCAGCACGCGCAACTACAGTTTCTGCGCCGAGTGCTTTAAAGCGCTCTTCAAAATCAATCGCTGTCTGGCAGAAGAATTCATAGCTTGAATCGCCTAGGCCGATAACGGCAACTTTAACACCATCTAGCTTAGGTGCTTTTTTCGATGCTAAGAACGCATGTAGGTTTTCAGCGTCTTCTGGCGGCTCACCCTCACCATAAGTAGAAACAGCAACAGCAATAAACTTTTCTTTTTTAAGTTGGGCAGGTTTATAGTCAGCCATGTTCACCAGTTTCACTGCTAGGCCTTTCGCCTCTGCAGCCGCTTTTAGCTGGTTAGCAACGCCTTTGGCATTACCTGTTTGTGAACCATAAAGAATGGTTAATGCCGCAGCTTCACCAGCTTGTGGTGCTGCGCCCGCAACCTGACCTGATAATGCTGCTGTATTGGCATTTGCTGCTAAGTAACCACTCACCCAAGCTTGTTGAATTGGGTTCAGTTCAGCAGTAAGCGCTTGTAACTTCTGTACTTGCTCTGGCGTAAGCGGACTCGCTTGCGCAGAAAGTTGACTTAACAACATGGAATTTTTTCCTCGACCACCAAATGGTTTATACGTTTCTTAACGGTGCTTGTTATACATCTAGTAACAACACACCTTTTTAAGCTTCTCTGATGGTGAAATATAACGATGTCATGGCAAAGAAAAAAATAATAGAAAGTGCTTTGTTATTCCAAAAAGGAATGTATGACGTGTTATTTATAATTTTTTTTGAGAGCCGATGCGTTAATTGATTGTTGTGCTTGAAATTAGTTGCGGCACGTTGCGGTATTTCGATTGGATAATATTCAATAAAGGTAAGTGAAAGTGATTACTTTTAGTGGTTTTAATCACAGTGAGTAGGTTGTAATTCACTGTGATCAATCTCGCGGGTGGTGTTTGTGAACGAGTTACTCAACCGGATAAAGTGTGATTTCAATGCCCGCGCCTATGGCTGAAATTCTAAGCAAGGTATCGGCATGTAGTGCTTGGTTAAAACACTTTGGATTTTTACCGCTTTGAAAGCCAATATCGAACGTGCGTTTTGTACAGCTAAGCCATTGCTTTAAAGCGTTGCGAGAGCAGGACTCAATCAATTCACATAAGTGATTAATTGCGCTGTCAGGAGAGGTTACGTCAGCGTTAGCTTCTATGCGTGCTAACTGACGAGTTTCATCTTTGTCGTAGTGAAGTACCATAGCCGACTTACCCAAGTCTGAAACTAGTTGGGCAATATCTTGTTTTGACTCGATTTCTAGGTCGACATTAAGAAACTGAATATCTGACATTGATGTTTTCTCTGTAATTGCTTAATCGCTAACTTTACATTAGATTGGCTTTTATCTCTAGTTTCGCAAAGATCATATTCCATACTGTAAAACCCAATAAAGAGAATAATAATGAAAAAATCGTGGTTTAAATGGGCGCGTAAGTGCCACAAATGGTTAGGTTATTTACTCGCGTTACAAGTATTCGCATGGTTATTGGGTGGTTTAGTTATGAGTGCGATTCCACTGGAATATGTACACGGAAAACACCTTGCCAAACGGCAGTTAGAAAACCCTTTCTCGCAAGATGTATATACAAGTGATTTTGATAATTTTAAGCAATACAAAATAGGATTGAAAAATGTCAATTTCATACACTTCTTAGAGACGCCTGTAATTGAATTAGTCGGCCATAAAGAGCGAGTTTACTTGCATGGCAAAACAGGAGAGAAACTCGAGCCACCTAACAAACAGCAAATTATCAGGCAGGCAAAAGCCCATTACGTGGCTGATAGCCAAAACATAGACGCGACCGCATCACTGTTAAAAGAGGGACCGAGAGAGGTCGGTTACAGAAACAACATTTGGCGTGTAGACTTTGTGGATAATGTTAACACTACATTGTATATACAAGCTAATTCGGGTCAGGTAATTACTGTACGTAGCACTATTTGGCGTATTTTTGATTTCTTTTGGATGCTGCACATAATGGATTATGACGAGCGTGAAAATTTTAATAATCCATTATTAATTAGTTTTGCCGCTGTTGCAGTATTGTTTTGTATTTCAGGAATGATGCTGTTGTTTCAAAATATGCCTTTTAGAAAAAAACGAAAAGCCTCGGCGAATTGAATTGTTGTCATAAAGCTTTCTTATAAGTGCCGCTAATTTGTCATCGGATGTTTTTAGCGTAAGACTTATTACACATAAGGAAGCGCGAATATGGCTAAGCAATATTATTCCTGTATTTGGATCTCAGATGTGCATTTGGGTTACAAAGACTGTAAGGCTGAATTCTTACTGGATTTTCTCACCAATACAGAATGCGATGTGCTTTATTTAGTTGGCGATATCATTGATTTATGGTCGATGAAGCGACAATTTTACTGGCAATCAAGCCATTATCAAGTGCTAGAGTGTATTCGCAACAAAGCTAACTCTGGCACACGCGTTATTTATATTCCCGGCAACCATGATGAAACCTTTCGCGCTTATGTTGGCGAAGCATTTATGAATGTTGAAGTGCATCGCAGTTTTATTCACACAGCCAAAACTGGTAAGCGTTTTTTGCTTGTGCATGGCGATGACTTTGATTCTGCAACACGTTATAGCAAACTGATCAGTATTATTGGCGATAGCGCATATGACTTTTTACTGTTTTTAAATCGTTGGCACAATCGTGTGCGGCACTTATTCGGCAGTCATTATTGGTCGCTTGCGTCGTGGATTAAAAACCGAATTCATAAAGCGCGACAAGCAATCGCTGCATTTGAAAAAGCCGCTGTGCACGAAGCAAAAAAGCAAGGTGTTGATGGCATTATTTGCGGTCATATTCATCAACCTGATATCAAAAAGATTGATGGCATTTTGTATTGTAATGACGGTGATTGGATAGAAAATTGCACTGTGTTGGTTGAGGACGAATCAGGCCGAATTGAGTTGTTGCATTGGTCTGATATTCAAACCAGCTTGAAAGTGGTCGATTTAAGTCAGAAGCACAGCGAGCAGGCTGCTTAAACTTGTTTTGATGTGTGAGTTTGTAGATGCTTTAGCTTGGGCTGAAGCATCTAACACCTACTTACTACTCTTTTTCGATAGTAAGAATGACTTCACCTACTTTGATACCAAACTTAATAATTTCGGTTCGGTTGATTAGACGTTTTTCATTAATCAAAAACATCCAATCGTCTAGCGTGACTTCGAGCGGTTTGCCTTGATAGTCAATTACTAGCTGATAACGCCAATAAAGTGCAGAGCCTTTAGCCGTGCCCATCGCAGTACCTACCACATCATTGGCGGTGCCTTTGTAATTGCCGTCGCCTAGGTTTTCTAGATACCAAGTGCGTGTTTGTTTTTCCCCGTCATCATAGACAAACCATTCTTCGAGTTTGCCTTTATCGTCTTGCCAAGTACCTAGTAGATCAACACTAAAGCGTCGTGTTAATCCACCCGAGCGATCAAGCACTACACCGTGAGCCGTTAATTTACCGTTAAAGAATTGCTCTAATTTAAGTTTGGGAGATGTGCTTGTGTAATCGTTAATATCTGGGCTTGAACATGCTGAAATTAATATGGTTAGTGCCACAATTAGCAAGTATTTCATTTTTTATCTCCAACAAGTTTTGCCCGCAACTTTGGGCGAGTGGTTTTTTCCGATAACCAAATATTTAAGAAGGCATCGCCAAAGTCTGGATCGTTAACTGTGCCTAAAAGCCCTTGATGATTGAAAAAGCTTGCGCTGTTGTCTTCATTGCGCGTCACAATCAGCATGTCATTCTCTTTAATGTTAGGCCAAATAGTAGCGAGTTGATCTAGCCACTTGGGTATATTTTGATGAGTTACGCCAATGTGTTGCCACTGGTCAGCTGTTGCTTCTATTAAGTCCTCTTTGTCTATATCTCGGTAATAGGTGATTTTCAGCGCGAGTTTAGCGTCGTCAAATGAGTAACGCGTTTTACTGCCAAATAGCTCGGCTTTGTATAAGTGCCAAAATAGCACTTTCATCTCACCTTCACCGTATTTAGTGAGTTGGTTTGTTTGTATCGCAAACAGGCTTGGGGCGAATAAAAAGGTCGCAAATAGTAATGTTTTAAACATGGCTAACATCCAGTTAGTTGTGTTTAGATTCTACGAGCCTTTGTTTAAAAACGATCAATGCGGGTAGTAGCAGTGCCCAAATAATTGCATACACAGTAAAGAGTGATAGTTGGCTTAAAGGTGTGGTGATGGCAGAAAAATTAAGTGCACCAAGGTAACTCAGTGCACCGCCAAAAGCGCCAATGATGGCAACTAGCCATAGCTTACAATTACCTAACCAACTTAATGAATGATTAATTGAAAGTACAAACATAATCCAGAGGCATAGCAGCCAAAGTGGGAAGTGCTCGGCGGCAAAACTAATCACATTTAGTTGAAAGAGTATGTAATCAATCACACAACCAAATAGGGCAAAGGGTAATAGCTTTACGTCGCTTCGTTTTGTTGGCGATAAAGCAAAGTGAAGGGCAACGATTAATGGAGTCAGCCAGCTGGCATTTGCTGTGAGTAGCGCACAGCAAAACCAAGCTAGCTGAAATAAAACAAGGTTAGTAAGCCAAAATTTGTTGGTCATGATCATCGCGATAATGAGGCTTACGCATAACGAGCTGGTGGGTGCTGATCACACGCTCAATGAATGCGCCTTCGCAATAACATAAGTAGAAATGCCACAGACGCTTAAATTGCTCATCAAAACCAAATTGAGTTAACTCTGACCAGGCGTTGTCAAATTTCATGCGCCAATCGTAAAGTGTTCGCGCATAATGTAAGCCAATGTCTTCCACGTTATCGATCATCATATTAGTTTGTTCGGCAATGTGCTGATTCATTACCGCATTAGACGGTAAACAGCCGCCCGGAAAAATGTAGCGCTGAATAAAATCAACGTTATTGCGGTAGTGTTCGTAACGGGCATCTAAAATGGTAATTGCTTGAATCAGCATTAGGCCTGAGTCTTTCAGTAGGCTGTTGCATTTAGCAAAAAACTCCGCCATAAACTTATGACCAACTGCTTCAATCATTTCGATTGAAACCAGCTTGTCGTATTTACCTTCCAGTAAGCGGTAATCTTTTTTCAGTAATGTGATTTTATCTTCTAACCCTTCGGCTTTTACTTTTTCGACGGCGTACTCGTATTGCGCGTCAGAAATTGTGGTTGTAGTAACTTTACAGCCATAATTCTTAGCAGCAAAAATAGCTAATCCGCCCCAGCCGGTACCGATTTCAATTAAATGGTCACTTTCAGAGAGTTTAAGCTTGTCACAAATGGTTTTTAATTTATTAAGTTGTGCTGAATGTAAGTCAGTCGCTTCATTTGAATAGATGGCGCTTGAGTACATCATCGTGCTATCTAAAAAGCGGGTGTAGAGCTCGTTACCTAAATCATAATGGGCGAGAATGTTTTTCTTTGAGCCAGATTGTGTATTGGCATTGCCCCAGTGAAACAAAAAGTTTTTAATTTTAGTTAACAGCGATTTTTTAGCTTCTACTTGGTCGAGCGTACTGCTGCTGCGGGCAAAAACACGAATTAACTCGGTTAAGTTGGGTGATGTCCACTTCTTGTTGAGGTAGCCTTCTGCTGCTGCAATGCTACCGCCTTTAATAAAGTCGATATATAGGCTTGGATCAAGCACTATTAACTTGCCTCGTAGTTCACTGTCTTGGTTTCCTAGAAACGTAATCTGACCGTTTTCTTCAATTTCTACGCCGGCATTTTCAATTTGATTCAGTGCGTTTAAAACAAGTGAGCGACAGCGTGATGTAAACCACGATAACTCGTTTTCCTGCGTTAGATTGGTTGAGCTGGTACTTTGCTGCTCCATAATTATCCTCTCGCGTTTGGGTGCGCAATAAATGGGATGCGTTTGGCAAAAAGCTTAAGTGCTTGCCAGTAAATGCCAGCGACGACTTTTAATGTCATTGCTGGTGTACTAAGCCATGTTTTAAGCATATTTTTGCGCGAAAATTCGCAGCGTGATAATGCTACTGTGGCGTCAAACACTTTCTCTGATTTATGGTTTTCGATATGAATAAGTACTTTTTCTTGTGGCGCTTTTACACGCCATACATATTGCATATCTAAATCCATAAACGGCGACACATGAAATGTTTTATCCATGCGTTGTTGTTTAGAAATATCCACTACATAGTAGTGACGCTCTAGCCAAGGCGTATTCGAAACTTCAACTAACATGGTTGTACAAACATTATCTTGGTCGTAACAAAAGAAAAAATTTGCAGGGCTAAAATAGATACCGAAATTTCGGCATTGCCCCATAAAGGTTACTTTTGTGCCATCCCAGTTACCACCTAACTGTGTAACTTTACTGGCAATACGTTGCTTTAAGTTGCCCGGTTCACCTTTAATATAATCGTCTTGAAAAAAGCTAATTGGCGCGAATTTTTTAAGGCTAAACAAACGGCTATTTTGGGCGACTAAGTCTAGCTCGTCTAAATCAAGTGCCAGCATATACATGCTATAACTAAAGGAATGTTGCTTAGGTGAAAAGCGTCTATGCCTTACTTGTCCACAGTATATGCCGCTATTCATAGTTATAGTTCGCAATCAAAGCGTTTACACACGTCGAGCGCGCTGCGAACACCATCTTCATGAAAGCCGTTATACCAGTACGCACCGCAAAAGTGTGTGTGATTAGTGCCGCAGATTGTGTCTCGTTGCTGCTGTGCCGCCATACTTTGTTTATTAAACACTGGGTGATGGTAAACAAAGCTGCGTAAAATTTTGCTTTTATCAATTTGTTCAGTTTGATTGAGCGTAACACAGTAAGTAGTGTCCGTTTTAAGTCCCTGTAATATGTTCATATTATAGGTTACTGCAGCGGGTCTTGGGTTATTACTGTCTAAACGATAATTCCAGCTGGCCCACGCAAGCTGGCGTTTTGGCAGCATGTTTATGTCGGTGTGCAGTACCACTTCATTCTTGCTGTAAGGAATATTACCGAGTATTACTTGTTCTTGCTCGCTTGCATCGCCTAGTAGTTTTAATGCTTGATCGGAATGACAGGCAAATACCACGTCATCGAATAGTTGAGTTGTACCGTCTGCAAATTCTAAAGAAATACCGGTATTGCTGCGCGTAACTTGCTTAATATCGCAGTTGAGGCGAATTTTATCGGCGAAGCGGCGCGTTAATGGCTTAATGTATTCTCGCGAGCCGCCTTTTATAACATGCCATTGCGGTCTATCGCTGATATTTAATAAGCCGTGGTTATAAAAAAAGCGAACAAAGAATTTCAACTCGAAGTCTCGCATTTCTTGTAAGCTGGTAGACCAAATAGCCGCGCCCATAGGCAAAATATAATGCTGGCAAAAGAAATCGCTAAAGGCGTGTTGGTCTAAAAAGTCGCCGAGCGTGAGCGCTGGATCTATATCGGTTTGATGTAGCTGCTTACAGAGTTTATTGAAACGTAGAATATCTTTGATTAGCAACCAAAAGCGAGGTTTAAAAATATTTGAACGCTGCGCAAATAATGAATTGAGGCCGTGGCCATTGTATTCCATTTGGCTTTGCACATTGTGCACGCTAAAGCTCATTTCGGTATCTTTGTAAGCAACCCCAATTTGCGATAATAGCTTTAAGAAGTTGGGGTATGTTTTGTTATTACAAACAATAAAGCCCGTATCAATTGCGTGCTTTTCACCATTATGTTCAATATCAACAGTGGCTGTGTGTCCGCCAATGTAGTCGTTTTTTTCAAATAGGGTGATATCGTACTTCTTCGATAATAAATAAGCGCAGGTTAAGCCTGAGATACCACTGCCAATAATGGCTATTCTTTTCATTATTTTGTCATCCTAATAGCAAGTTTGCGCCAGATAAAAAACGGTAACAGTGCGAATGTTTTAAGTATTAAGGTAAAGCGTTTGGGGAAATGAATATCGTAGTGTTTGTTTTTCATACCTCGATAGATTGCCTGCGCTGCTTGTTCACTGGTAATGCGGCTTGGCATCGGGAAATCATTTTTATCGGTTAAAGGTGTCGCAACAAAGCCTGGGTGAATTGTACTGACTCCAATATTGTGGCGTGCCAAGTCAATGCTTAGAGTTTTCGCTAAATAGCTTACGCCAGCTTTTGACGCACCGTAGGCCTGTGAGCGGGTAAGCGGCACATAAACAGCACTTGAACTCATTAAACCAAGTTGCCCGCCCGTATTTAACTGGGGTAGCCACGCCTCTAAACAATAACCAACAGAAATAAGGTTGGTGTTGATCACACGGGCAAATAAATCACCATCGAATTGTTTTGCGTTATCTATGTATTCACAGGTACCCGCGTTTAATATGATTTGGTCGAGTGTGATGCTTTTATCTAACGCGCTAGATATTGCTTGCTTGTCATTTAGGTCAAAAACCAGTGGTATGATGCTGTTAAATTCAGTTGTAAGCTTATCGAGTTTTTCTTGGTTGCGTCCGCACGCGTACACAGTAAAGCCTTGAGCTGCGTAGTATTTAGCGAGTGATTCACCAATGCCTGATGAGGCACCTGTAATTAATACCGTATTCATGCGATGGCACGCTTTTTAACTAAATTTATTAACCCGCCAAGCACAGGGATATGTTGATAAAGCATATCGGCAGCGTTGAAATAATCTCGGTGAAAAATGACTTTACCGTCTTGGTACTCGAGGTAACTGTTGCCGTCAAATGACACTTCTTTGCCTGCTTTAATTTTGCTATGCGAGAAGTACATGGTCCAGTAGAGGCTAACGGCATTATCTTGTTGCAGTACCTTTTTCATTTCAAAACGCCCAGCGTCTAAGTTTTCATATAGGTTAGAAAAATACTTGGTAAGTGCAGATAGGCCATCAATGCGGTGCAGTGGGTCAATAAACACAACATCTTGATGATAAATATTAGCCAGTAGCGACAAGTTGGCGCGGTCCAACTTGTTGTACATAGTTAAAAAGTCATCAATATACTGTGTGTTACTCATCGTTATTTAACTCTTTCTGATAATAATCAAGTGCCTGCAAGCGGGCTTCTTTTAAATCTACCAGTTGTGGCCAGTAGCTGTGATTGCCAACCGAATTTAAATAGGTTTGTGGTTGATGAATATACTTAAGAGGTACATTCTCTAGTTCTGGTAAATACTTACGAATAAAGCTGCCATCAGGATCAAACTTTTCACTTTGCGTTATTGGGTTAAAAATTCTGAAATAGGGTTGTGCATCGCAGCCGGTGCCTGCAGCCCATTGCCAGCCACCACTGTTGGCGGCAAGGTCGCCGTCAATAAGGTGTTGCATAAAAAACGCTTCACCTAAGCGCCAATCAATCAATAAATGCTTGGTTAAAAAGCTTGCTACAATCATACGCAGGCGGTTATGCATCCAACCAGTTTGCTTAAGTTGGCGCATAGCGGCATCAACGATCGGAAATCCGGTTTTTGCTTCGCACCAAGCGGTAAATTTAGCGTGATCATTCGGCCAGTCGAAGCCTTTAAATTTGCCTTGAAAGTCGTGCAATTTGTTTAGATTTGGAAATGACAGCAGCAAGTTGCGATAAAACTCACGCCAAATTAGCTCGTTTAGCCAAGTAAAAATAGGCGCTTTTACATCTTCAAGGACGTGCGGACAATAAGATAATAGATCGTATAAAACCCTTTTAGGGCTAATTGCGCCAATGGTTAAGTAAGGTGAAATACCACTTGTACCTTTAATCGCTGGGAAATCCCGATCGCGCGCGTAGTCGATAACTTTATCATTTAAAAAGCGAGGTAAAACGTGTTGCATAAACTCGTGTGCCAAAGGCCATTTACTTGAATCTTGCTTAGCATAATTAAATGTAATGTTACTGGCTTGATTAGGGCTTTCTTCACTTTGTTTAATTGCTGCAAGATAATTTTGGTTAAAGCCATGCTTCTGCAGCGTTTTTACCCATGCTTTTTTGTATGGCGTAAAAACTTTGAACATTTCATTTTGTTTATTAAGCACTGCGCCATAAGGCAAAATGGTGTCAGCATCGTATAGCGTTAGCTCCAGTTGCTGCGCAACTTTGTTGTCACGTATTTTTTCGCGTAATTCCGGTTCGCTATTAGCTACTACCGAAGTAATGTCATTTTCTTGGCAAAACTCTGATAGTTGCGCAATTTGTTGCTCAAACGTATCGCATTCAATAAAGCTCACTTTAATTCCGAGCTTGGTAAGCTGGTCGCTAAACCAATTTAAATGACGCTCAATAAAGTCAATTTGAATGCCTGAATGATTGTGGCTTTGCCAAGTTTCATAGGCAGTAATAAAAACTGCATGCTGGCAATTTTGTTGTAGCGCATAAAATAAAGCGGGATTATCGTCTAAACGAAAATCCCGTCTAATCCAGTAAAGAGTACTCATTTATAATCCGTATCTGAGCCTTAAATCCTTTGGGTAAGGGTCTAAATAAGCTTGATTTGCCAAATAATCATTTGGGTAAGTTTGCAAATGATGGTTGATCAAAGTGAGTGGCACCATTAACGGCACTAAACCATCGTGATAAGCGATAATATTTTCACTAAGTTCTTGTTTATTCTGCTTAGTTAGATGCTTTTTAAAATAACCTTGAAGGTGTTGCAAGGTATTCGTGTGATTTTTTCGGGATGCGGGCTTTTTAAGAGCCTGCATTAACATCGTAATGTATTTATCGGCTAATTGTTCCACTGGTAAATCGTTTTCTTCACCAAGCAATCTGCCGAGAGCTTTATACGCTGCTACATTATGGCTCATAACTAAATACTTTTGTTGACCATGAAACGTCGTCAACTTGTGTATCGTAAGCCCCGATGCGACAAGGTTTTGCCATTTTTTGTAGGTAAACACGCGCAGTACAAAATTTTCGCGTAGGTGCGGGTCGTTAAGGCGGCCATTTTCTTCACAGGGTAGATTTGGGTTAAGTGCCATTACTTGCTTAGCAAATAAACCAACGCCATCGTGTTCACAACCTTTGCCGTGCTCATAGTAAACTTTGACACGTTCCATACCGCAACTTGGGCTGCCTTTCATAAACACAAAACCACTTAAATGAGACATTTTACTCGCGGATCTTTCAGCGTATTCGTTCATTTTTAGCGTAACGTCCATGCTGCCATCGGGACGTGAAACATGGATCATATCGTCGCGCTTAATTTGCCTAATAGTAGGGCGCGGAACAGGTAAACCAACCGCGACCTCAGGACAAAATTTTTGATACTCGACAAACTTTCCTAGCTGGTTAACGCAAAAATCAGATTTTTTATGGCTTTTGTCAAAGCGTACTTGGTCACCCGTTAAGCAGGCGCTAATGCCAAGTATAATTTTATCCTTATCTGTAACCATGGTCCCTCCTAGTAAATAAATTTACCGATTGGATTAAGTAACTTGCTTAAACCTTGCGTAAAGTGCAGCGAATCACTTGAAACAGTTAAGCACAGGCAACCGTGTTCTGTAATTGGATTATGTGTATGTTTTCCGTCTAACCAAATAAAGTCGCCTTTATGATACTCACCCATATCGTCTTTAAAGCTACCATCTAATAATAGTGTAATCTCAAAGCCATTGTGAGTATGTTCAGGCACTGAGCCGCCACGGTCGATGTGCAACAAGCTGGTGTGCAAATTGGCGTCTTCTAACCCAATGCGCGAACGCGATAATTTACCTAAGTTAGCCCAGCTGCTTAGTTCTAAATTTTTCAACACTTGAGGCAAGTAATAGCTATTTTCTTTCAGTGATAACTCAATCGGTTGCGCTGCAACGACGTCATCAAAACTGTCATCAAGCGTAATATCGTTGATTAAAGCATCTAAATCGATATCTGACAGATAATCACTGTTGTTAGTGTCGTTACTAGTGTACGTAAATGCGCCTTTTGCTGCCTCAGCAGTGATTGCTTCAACTTGCTGTTGGCAATGAGGGCACAATTCAATATGTGCGGCGATAACAACAGAAATTGAGGCTGGTAATTCACCGGCACAATAGGTTTTGAGCAGTGAAAGTTGTGGGTGGTGCTTAATCATTGTCTGCTCCTATGTGCTGTCTCAATTTTGTTAGGGCTAAACGCAGTCGCGATTTAACGGTCCCTAACGGAATGCTTAGATTCTTTGCTAATTGCTCTTGCGATAAATCTTGAAAATATACGCCTTGAATGATTTGTCTCTGGTTATCAGGAAGACGATTTAAATACTGTGAAATTTGCTTATCCATTAAGTGGTCGGCAAACACGTGCTCATCTGAATTTTGCGCTTCTGCTAATGGCCAAATATCATCGCTTAGTGTGTCTTCGTGATTAGCTTGAACTTTGCGCAACATATCAAAACTAATATTACGCATAACTGTGTATACCCACGTTGTCGCAGCACCTTTCTCTTGGTTGTACAGGTGAGCTTTACGCCAAACGTTAGTCATAGTTTCTTGCAGTAACTCTGAAGCCATGGCTGGGTTGTTAAATTGCTTTCTGCCAAACCCTAAAATTTTTGGTGAAAACCATTTAAATAGGCGCGCAAATGCTTGTTTGTCACGCTTCTCGGCTATGTCATTTAGCCAGCTAGATAGCGTTTTGCTGTCAATTTCCTGCCCATCTAAAGTTGCGTTTTGCTTCATCGAAGATCGGTGATTATTGGTTGTTGTTGATATCATCATAGCGCTCTGACAATAAAATCATAGTAGACAATACGCAGTGAACACAAAAGCGATCAGTTTTCTTGACCTAAAATAATAGTTTTTAAAAAATCATCGGCTTGAGTAAAACTATCTGCGTTAGTAAAAAGTTGTTTTTTCTCGAAAGACAGCGGCAAAATTTCTAAAAACCGCGCACAAACCCAGTTAATATCGTCAAACTTTGGTTCAGGATATAAAGACCCCTGCTCAGGAAATTCTTCAAACACATGATGTAGCTTAGCAGCGAGCACTGAATGGTGTTGTTGTTCGCTTTGCTGCGGCCAGTGAGGTACTTCGCTGCAATCAGCGAAACGCAAGTTGTCTTGATCCATGGTTACATTTTGGATGGTCACAAGGCTTTTCGCTTTGATATCAATATGCAGCAATTCGCCTTCTTGGTAGAAGTTAATAATATCGACCCAGGCGCCGAGTTTAGGCACGTTAAGCTCAGCTTGATGATCGTACAAACACAACACAAAGCCATTTTGTTGGCAGGCAATCGACACCATTTTGAGATAACGAGGCTCAAAAATACGTAGTCGGGTTACGCCGTCGGGCAGCAAAAATATTGGCAATGGAAATACAGGTAGATTCATAAGTAGCTTATTTTGAACAACATAATATGCTTATACGTATTGTTGCTAAAAAAGATCCATCTACAAGGAGATTACTTTGTCTTGGTTGCTTTTGTTGTTGGCAAGTTTGGCGTGGGTACTATTTGATTTTTGTCGAAAACGTCTGGTTGAAAATAATAGTCCTTTACTGGTGAGTTTTGTTTTTAGCTTGTTCACGTTACCTGTTTACTTGGCTTTTTGGCTGGCCACTGGTTACTCGGAGTTGCCTCAAGTAATCGTTTATTATGTGTTTGCCAGTCTAAGTGGTCTGTTGGCAGCGCTTGGTGCGGTGTCCTTTATTTCGGCGCTTGGGCGTGGCCGTTTTTCTATTTTGCTGCCCATGCTCGCGCTGACCCCTTTGATTGCAGCGCTACTTAATGCAGTCTTTTTTTCAAATATTCTTACCTGGCAGGCTTATACGATTATTGGTATTTGCGCATACGCCACATATCGGTTGCTTGGTGAAGGTTTTGCGATTACAGAGCCGGGCGCTGGATTTATGTTACTCGCAGCATTTTCTTGGGCGGCCTGTATTTGCATCGATCAATTTGTATTACCACATACATCGGTGAGTTTTCATGCATTGTGGGTTAACTTGATTATGATCGTAGTGCTTTTTTGTTCGCTTATTGTTAGGCGAAAAAGAGCGCTGCCGCCAAAGGGAAGTAAAACCCATTGGGCGATTGGCTTATGTGGTTTTGCAGCTGCAGTATTACTGCAATTTAGTGCGCTCAGATATTTAGATGCGAGTATTGTTGAGGCGGTAAAACGTGCGATTGGCATTGTGACTGCAATGATTGTAGGAAGCGTTTTTCTAAACGAAAAGTTAAAGCCATATCAGTATGTATACGGTGTGATTATCATCTTTTCAGTATTGATATTTAGCTTTGTTACTGAGTAACACAGATCATTTTATAAAATTAATTTAAATTTTTTTGAACTTCCTCAAAACGGCTGTGTCTATTGAAAACAAGAAAGAGATTTCTTGTTTAGATATTTCCCTGAAGCATTAGTTGTTGATGATGCACTTTCGGCTCACATCCCTGTGAGCCTTTTTTATGCCTGTAATAAATCTAAATTTACATTTTTCTCAGCAAAATTCTTTTTTATTTCCTATATTTGAAAGTACTTACTTGAGCGTTAAATATCTCTATGGATAGAATCAAAAAACATCCGGAAATAAAGTGCTTTGTAACTGTGGCGACAATTGTGGCACAGCTAGAAGTGATTTTGACTGAAGCAAAAAGCTTATCGCTTACCTCCAAAAACGCCAGAGTTGTCGCAATTAGGGCGGGAGAGGCTGCTTTAGGCTTCAAATCGATCACCAATTTTATCAACGAGTTTTCCGGGCGCACCATTCAAACAACAGAACATATTAACTTACACGCCAGTCAGTTGTTTCGGCTCGCGTTACAGCATTTGCGCGCTAGTCAATTTGAGCAGCATCTCGCTAATAGCCTTTCATTGTTTGATCATCCGAAAAGTCGCGCATTACATCACAAGGCGGCAGGCCAAGTGAAAGATGCCATGACAGCGCTTAAACATGAATTGCAAAACTTACAGTGGCAATTTGAAGAGATAGAACAACAAATGCGCGCAGCCGAATACATCGCGGTGACGTCCCGCGTAGAAGCATCACAAGCGGGTGAGTTTTGTGCCAGTTTGGAATCTGTTTCAGACTATATCAGCTCCGCTGCAATGCGTATTAAAGGCGCTATAGAAACTAACCTCAGCACACTCGATGAGTTAGAAAGGGTATTTAAATGAAATCGACCGATTTGTACCAAGGTAAACATCATAAATGGATTGTGTTTGGCCGGGATCAGGGAAAATCAGAAAAAATAATTGATACCAACCAATATATGATTGTGACTAACCAGCAAACCATGTTGTTAGACCCCGGTGGCATAGAGTTATTTTCTGCAATGTTAGCTGGCATATTAAGTCATACTGAACTCGAAAAAGTGACTACCTTATTTGCATCACATCAAGACCCAGATATCATTTCATCACTCGGTTTATGGGATAAAACTATTCCAAATGCCAAGCTATACGCGCCTTGGCTGTGGGAAGGGTTTATTCGCCACTTTGGTATGGATAATATTGAATACAAGTCGATCCCCGATGAAGGGCAAGAGTTGCGCTTAGATGGTGTGACGTTTCGTTTTATTCCAGCCCATTTTTTACATTCCTCGGGTAATTTTCATGTTTATGATGCTGAAGCCAAAATCCTGATGAGCGGTGATATTGGCGCTGCGCTTGAAGAGCCAGATGCTCCCATGTTTGTTGAAGACTTTGCCAAACACGCCGATAAAATGCGTTACTTTCACCAACGCTGGATGCCATCAAATAGCGCGAAAAAGAACTGGATTGCACGTGTACGCGAACTTGATATAGTCATGATGGCGCCACAACACGGGCGGATCTTCAAAGGAGAAGCAGTTCAAGAGTTTCTAGAGTGGTTTGATAATTTGGAAGTTGGTATAGTGAATTCGTAAGTTGATAACTTGAACTCATAGTTAAAAAATATTCATAACTTACTGATAAGTTTTAATAAAATGTGTGTAAGCACGCTTATCTAATGCTTTTTGATATTGCCCTTTGTGTGTCAATTAATTTGGGATTCATTGCGAACCAGCATGATCAGTAGTGCGTAAATTAAAACGTAATGTGTTTTTGAGTTCAGGAATACGATTAAAGGAGACGGTATGACAAGGGTTTTAGTTGGATTAGCTGTATTGTTTGCATCATTGGCATTACATGCAAAAGGCCAAGGAAAAGTGCAAGCGCTGTATGATTTTGACCATAAAGTGCATTATCGCCAAACACAGTTGGCTGATAACAAATACAAGCTGTCTATTCGAGAAGGCAGTTATCAAGAGTTTGCTAAACAATCTGTATTTATGTTGCGCCACAGCGCAGCGCTGTGTAAAAGCGATAAATTTAATCTTAAGTTTGTGTCGGGAATTCAACCGTTTGAAAAATTCCCAACAGAGCCTAGAGCAAATCCAGGCCCATTAGTTGCTGAGTTAACCTGTAACTAATCATGCAAGTGAAATAAAGAATATGCTAACAACGTTAAAATTTTCGATGTAGATTAACTACATGCGGGAATTCTATTTTGTTAGCTTTTCATCATCCCGCGTTATTTCCGATTACATAATCAACAGAGTGGATATAGCTGTTAATCTTGATAGCCCCATGGTGCAGCAGGTGGTGTAATGGGGTTAGTTAAATCAAAGTCTACTCTAAACTCGCGCCCTTCACGTACTAAGCGATAGGTATATGTCTCTGGGTAAATGAAAATTTGCCATGTATTTCCATTTGATTGTGGAATTCCTTGTTTTACAAATAACTCTTTTGAGTATTGATCGGCAGGGAAAGATTGTGCGTGTGGCCAGCCACCATCAACTGTATGGCCGCCATACATGGTTGATACATCGTACTCACCGTTACTCATGCGGTGGTCGTGCTTCAAACTTAAACCTGAACCAGTTTTGGTAATAATCCATGTGCGTGATGCATCGTCACCAACATGAAATGGAATTTGTAGTTCAGTGTCACTGCATTTACGCACATGCATTACTAATTTTTTACCGCTGAAAGAACCGTTGTCTTGGTTATCAACCGTTACTTTCCCTTGGTATGCCTTACCGCAATGAGCGCGTAATTTATCGAAAAAAGCGTCGTGGCTAGCAATGCTAACTTGTGGTGCAGGTTTAACTACCGCTGGGCCGAGATTTTTTGCGCTGCTCGCTGCAAGTGCTGAAGCAGGTAATAAGCTGCTAATGAGTGCAGCTAAAGCAAATTTATATTTCATCGTGTAATTCCATATTTCTATTTGGTAGCCCAGGGGGAGCTGTAAATTAAGTCATGAGGTGATCTTTCGTAACGCCTTAAAAAAGCACATGTGCGCATAGCACAGCAAAAATCAACAGGCTCTAGCATAACATTCATTTAGCATAACAAAAGAGCGTTGAGATGAGGTTAATAACGCTCATTGTGATGAAGCTCGTAAAATAACAATTTAGCATTAGTTAAAATTATTGATGTTTGTTGCATTTGCAACATAGGTGTTTGATTCAGAAATAAGTTTTTTAAAAACGGGTTGTGTTGTGTCTAATTTGGGTATTAAATGGCCTCGATTAAATAAATGTTACAAATATTCTAAAGCTATGCTGTTTTTAGTCGACAACATATATGCGTTAGAACAATAAATTGTTTAATCAAGCCTTATACAATTTCCCCCACCGTCACTGAAGTTTAGAGGTAAAAATGTTTCAAGCCATAAAAATTAAAACTAAGTTGCAAATCCTTTCTGGAATCGCGGTAGTTTCAATGGCTGCTCTCACGTTATTAAATGTTTATATTGCAGGGAAGAAGCAAGTATTAGTGGATGCTACAGAAGATTTAATTGCTGCTGAGCGCGCTGTCGCAGATACATTGCGTATTGAAGTTAAGTTCTTGGAGAAGCCCGCGTCAGGTTTCCGTCAAGAATTAGTAAATCAAGTTGGTGAGGCTGATTCTGCCTTAACTAAATTACAACAAAAACTATCTGAATTTGATGTAACTCCACGTGCGCTTGCTGATACAAAAGAAATGTTGTCGTCGCTAGAACGTGATTTTGTAAATTTAGATGAACTGTATATTGAGTATGGTTACAACCAAAATGCGGGTCTGCGCAAAGAACTGCGCGGCGCCGTTCATAAATTAGAAGAACAAGCAAAAGCGACGAATCGCCTAGACATCAGCGTGTTAGTGCTGCAACTTCGCCGTAGTGAAAAAGACTTCATAATGCGAGGCGACAAAAAATACATTGCGCGTATTAACAGTACGGTTGCTGAGTTAGAAAAGTTGCTACTTATCAGCAATGATAGAAACTTAATCAGCTTATTAAAGCAGTATCAAAATGCCTTTTTAAAAGCGTCTGAGCGTTATCTTGCAATTGGCTTTAACCAAACAACAGGCCTAAAGAGTCAAGTTGCAGAAACCGAAGATAAGCTAAAAATATCACTTGAAGCGCTAGGGGTTGAGTTAGAAGCTATTCAAGAAGATATCTACGCTGATGCTAAAGTGCAGCAAATTGCATTGAGTTTAATTTTGGCATTCGCATTAGTTGGCTTTTTATTTACCATCACACGCTCTGTTACAACGTCAATTGATAGTGTTATTAACGATATTGACCGCATTGCGCATTCGGGTGACTTGTCGATTAAGGTTCGCAAACACGGTAATGATGAATTGGCGATGTTGGCCGATAGTGTGAATGAATTGATGGCGAAGTTTTTATCCGTACTACAAACCATTCATCACTCGGTTGAAATTGTAAATACTGAATCGACTCGTGTTGCGCAAGTTGTGGAATCGAGTGGTCAACAACTGGTTCAACAAAAATCGGAAGTTGAAACAGTAGCAAGTGCAGTGACTGAAATGGGTGCTGTTGCGCATGATATTGCCATAAATGCTGAAACGACCTCAAACCGCGTGGATACAGTTTCACAAAATGCGACGATTGGACAGAAGCAAATCGAAACAACCGTTGATCAAATGACTTTATTGAGTAATCAGTTGGTTGAATCTGCTGAGCAGGTTAATTTACTGCGTGAAAAGAGCAATGCAATTAATGCTGTGATGGAAGTTATTCGCGGTATCGCTGAGCAAACTAACCTACTTGCGTTAAATGCAGCGATTGAAGCTGCGCGTGCGGGTGAGCAAGGTCGAGGTTTCGCGGTTGTTGCTGATGAAGTTCGCTCTCTTGCGGTGAAAACCCAAGAATCAACGCAAGAAATTACGCAGATCATTACCGACTTGCAATCAAGCACTGCGAACATTGTAGACAGTATTGAATTGTGTAAATCGCAAGGTTTAGAAACGGCTGAGCAAACGGATAAAGCGGGTAAAGCGTTCGCCGAAATTATTGCCGATATTCAGGAAGTCTCAGAGATGACGTCAACCATTGCGGTGGCGGTTGAGCAGCAATCTACTGTGGCACAAGAAATAAACCAAAATATTGTACAAATCAGCGACTATGCAGATGAACTAGCAAATAGCTCACTGGCTAACTCTGAAGCCTCAAATCAGGTTTCACATCAAGCTGATGAGCTCGATAATGCAATAAAGTGGTTTAAAATTTAACTACAAAATTAAATGGTTAGAGTAAAAGCGAGGTTAGTAATAGCCTCGCTTTTTTATTGCTTTTTAGAATATATTGGTTAACTTTAATACAGTGCTCACAAACAATAAGGAAAAAGACATGGCAAGTTACACAAAGCACCAAGCAGGCACATTTTGCTGGACGGAATTATGCTCTCGCGATTGGACGTCAGCGAAGGCATTTTATACTCAACTATTTGACTGGCAACATGATGATCAGCCGATAGGTGATGATTTGTATTACACCATGCTGCAACTTAACGGCAAAGATATTGGTGCCATGTACCAAATGGAAGCAGAGCGTTTAGAGCAGAAAGTCCCAAGTCATTGGCTCAATTATATTGCGGTAGATAATGTTGATGAAACCGTTGAGAAAGCTAAGCAAGCAGGTGCACGTGTAATTGCTGGTCCCCATGATGTTATGGATGCAGGGCGCATGGCGATGTTCTTTGAACCGAACGGAGCAATGTTTGCGATATGGCAAGGTAATCAGCATTGCGGTTCACAAATCAAAAACGAAGCGCGCAGTGTATGTTGGAACGAGCTTGCATCAAAAGACGCAGAGGCAAGTCGACAGTTTTATTCATCTGTGTTTGGCTGGCAATACAAAGTTGAAGATATGGATGGCATGCCATACACCATTTTTACGTTAGGTGATGAAGAAATTGCCGGCATGTTGGAAATGAATGAAGAGTGGGGCGATATGCCAGCACACTGGATGACTTACTTCCAAGTAACCAATTGTGATGAAACCTTAGCAAAAGTAGAGGAGCTGGGTGGTACCGTATGCGTACCTGCAACCGACGTGCCCAATGTTGGTCGTTTTAGTGTGATCAACGACCCACAAGGCGGATTTTTATCTGTGATTGAAATGTAGCAACCTGTTTATCAAGGGCTTGTATTTTATCTAAAAGATACCAATGTCTATTGGTATCTTTTTTATTGGGAAAAATTATGACACAACACGTGGTTATTACGGGCGCAAACCGTGGTATTGGGCTTGCGTTTGTTGAGCAATATATTGCACAAGGTTTTAATGTGACTGCTGTAGTACGCACCGCAAGTGAAAAACTTAATGCAAGTGGCGCAAACGTTATTGAGGGAATTGATGTTGCAAATGCAGATGATATTGCCAAACTTAAAACGCAACTTGGTGATCAAGCAATTGATATTCTAATAAATAATGCGGGGGTGTTTCATAATGAAAGCCTAAGCAATATGGATTTTTCGAACCTAGAGCAGCAAATTAATATTAATGCGGTTGCGCCAGTCCGCGTGACACATGCACTGCAATCAAACTTGCGTGCTGGCAGCAAAGTGGCAATGATCACAAGCCGTATGGGGTCAATTGAAGATAATGGCTCAGGCGCATATATTGGTTATCGCATGTCAAAAGCCGCGCTTAATGCCGCGAGTAAAAGTATGGCGATTGAACTTGCATCGCGTGATATTAGCCTAGCAATTTTACACCCAGGTTTTGTACAAACCGCAATGGTAGGGTTTGCTGGCGATATTTCCCCAGAGCTTGCTGCTAGTCGTTTAATTACGCGCATTGATGAGCTAAATTTAAATAACACAGGCACTTTTTGGCACTCGAATGGCGAAGTGTTGCCTTGGTAATTTAACGCTCTACAGGGCTGGGTAAATCAAGTAACAGCGCAAAGCTGTAAAGCATGGTTTGCTCCGCCTCGGTCAATTGATTATCCCACTTAGCTGTAAACTCGATAGCTTGCAAAAACGCATTGCGATTTTTCAGTGGTAAACGAGTGAGTACAGCAAAAAACTGATGTGCGTGCTCAATATTAAACAGATTAAACTCAATTACCTCTAACCCTTTCATATTAAACTGCTGACATGTTGCTTTAAACGCTTGATGTTGCTCATGTTCAGATTCGTGACCAATCGCTGCAATTAAACTCACAAAGTACCGCCATGCGAGAATCAGTTTTTTGCTATTACGAGTGGTAACGGGAAGGGGACGTTTCGCTTTAGTGACTTGCATTAAGATAATTTCTAAATACAACCAAGTAATTAAATATTGATTGCGTTGCTTGGTATTCGTTTTAGGCGCTGGATTTTTTTGCTTAACAATTTGCCAGCACAACTCAGTGAAGTCGTGTTTTTGTTTTTCCCCTAGGCTGGTAATACTTGGCGATGCTAACTCGATAAGTTGAAAGCGTTCGTTTTCAGATAGTTTAGCAAGTTCGCTTTCGGCGCAATCAAGGGTATATGCATCAACGTAGTGTGATGCATATAAGCAATTTAGTTGTAAACTTCGTAACTCAAACTCGTCACTAATTAATAAAAGAGGAATAAGTGTAAAACACGCGTAAGGGTCGTGTACTAAATGCGATAGTTTGGCTGATAAATGACTGGTATCGGCAGTGATGGTTTGATTGATTATAGGCGTGCTGTTTTCAGTTAAAAGCTCGCGTGTTGCGCTTAATTGCATTGCTTGGTAGTTCGCAACACTCGGCCTTTCACGAAAACCAGCACTTGGCGGTTGCCAACTTGGGTCTAGCTTAGCAATTCGTTTAACAATTGGCGGATGAGTCGAAAATGAACTTACCCAAGGGGTTCTTATTTGATTAAAAAATAAATGGCTGTATTGATGAAAGTGAGCATTGCGATGGGGCTTTCGAAGTCCTGCGGCTACTTTCAGCGCATCTGCGAGCGCTGCTGGATTACGATTAAACTGGCAGGCGCTGGCATCAGCCAGATATTCGCGGCGACGGCAAATTGCAGCTTTAATAAAATCGGCCATTAATGTGCCAATATAGCCGTAACAAATAAGCATAAGTGCAATTACCAACTCCAAGCCACCAGAGCCTTTAGCGTTACCACGCCCTGCAGCGGCGGCACGTTCGAGTATCCACTCACCTGCTAAACCGATAAAACTAATAGCAAAGGTAGCTGCAACTAATCGGTTATTCAGTTTTATATCACCATTAACAATATGACTAAATTCATGGGCGACAACCGCTTGCAGTTCGTCACGGGTTAGTTTTTCAAGTGCACCCCTGGTTACCGTAATTACCGCATTATGGCTGTTATGACCCGCCGCAAATGCGTTTACTTGGCTATGATGCAATTGTAGGTAAACGCGAGGTACAGTGGTACGTGCCGCAATTGCCATTTCTTCAACTACATTGAGTAATTGCTTTTCTAACGGATGAAAGGTGTTGGGCTGTATACGTGTTGCACCTAATTGCTCAGCAATTTTGCTGCCACCCGTACGCAGTTGGCGGTATTTATAAATGCCCGTAGTAAAAATAAGTATTGCAGTAATGAGAGCTGATGGAATATGCCATTGATATGGATTTTGTGCACGAAACACATCCCAACCTTGATACAAAATAAGGTTTAGATTGCTGGCTATTCGGGCATCGAAAATAAGGCCAAAAAACCATTGTGCAAGCAACACAATTAGGCCAACTGCAATACAAAACAAGCACACCAGCATAGCGCTGGCACGCCGGTTTGCAGCTTGTTGCTGAAAAAAGTTTTTCATTAATTAAAGTTGTACAGAGGGTGCTTGTCGTATGCTGGTTTTTTCTAGCTCTAACACGCTGGCATCATTTTTGTGGCCAAATTTAGCTGCGACTAAGTTGTTTGGAAAGCTTTGTTTGTAGGTGTTATATAGCATAACTTCATCGTTATAAGCTTGGCGCGCAAAGGCTATTTTATTTTCTGTTGAAACCAGCTCTTCATGTAAATCTTTTACCGTTTCGTTGGCTTTTAATTCAGGATAATCCTCAATAGTAATCTGTAAACCTGAAAGGGCCTGCGTTAAGGTGTTTTCAGCGTTAGCTAGTTGCTTAATTAGTGCGCCATTGTTAGGGGCTTTTTTGGCCTGTTCTAAACAACTTAACGCGGCATTTCGTGCTTTGGTGACTTGCTCTAGCGTACTGCTTTCATGTTTTAAGTAAGCTTGGCAGGTGTTGACTAAATTTGGGATTAAGTCATGACGTCGGTGTAGCTGCACATCAATTTGTGCAAAAGCGTTAATCACGTAATTGCGATACTTAACGAGTGTATTAAATATCACAATAACAAACACCGCTAATAGCGCGAGTATAAGTAACAAAATACCAATAGTTGAGAAGAAGTTATCAATTACACTGGTCATTAAATTTCCTTGAGAAATGTCTCTAAATTGTCAACACAATGGCTAAAAGCGCCAAAAAATTCAACTATTTTGCTATCATATCGGCAATTACCCAAATTTAATACGAGAACAATATGGCAGATGATACGCTAGCGACCGAAAATATAGACATTCCAGTGTTTTTTTTGGCGCCTGATATGCCTATTACGCAAGATGCAGAACCTGCATTTTTTGTTTCAGTGGCACTTACCGAAATGGTAATGGCTGAAATGTGCCAAAAAATTACCGATGAAGAAACACATACGGTATTTCTAACAGATTACGTATTTAACGACGTAACAGTCGATTGGCAGCGTGCAGTGATAAATATTGAATCAGTGCAATTACACCTTAGAAAAGGCCCGCAATTAGCGGTGATGGTTTGCAGCGAAAACGAGCAACAGTTTATTTCGCCATGGTTGGAATTTGCCCCTGAATTCGATTTAGGACTTGATGACGAGGATGTTGAGTAAATGAAAAAGTTCGTTGTTTTATTTTTCATAATTGTAGTTTCTGGCTGTACCGCTTTGGCGGTCAATAACTGGCATAACAAATATGGCAAACCTGAAGTAAAACAACGAATAGTTGCTCATCACAGCAGTGATGGGCAATTTTATCAGAGTGCGGTAAAACCCGTATTAGAAAGCCGTTGTGTAGTGTGTCACGGCTGTTATGATGCGCCTTGCCAGTTAAAGTTAACATCGGCAGCCGGTATTGATCGCGGCATTAGCAAAGAACTCGTTTACGATGGTACGCGATTAGTCGCAGCAAAGCCGCACCGATTATTTATTGATGCAGATTCAACGTCTGAATGGCGAGAACTTGGTTTTTCACCGGTTTTAAACGAATACCCCGAGTCACCTGCGAACAACCTTGCAGCAAGTCTGCTCTACAATACATTACTTGTTAAAAAGTCAAATCCGCTGCCACACGTGGCGCAGCTTGGTGACGAATACGACTTTTCGCTAGATAGAACGGCTACTTGTGCCAGTATTGAAAGCTATCAGCAAGTCGCCGAGCATCAACCATCACTTGGTATGCCATATGGTTTTCCAGCGATTGATGATGGCGAATTTAACGTGCTGCAGCATTGGTTAATGCAGGGTGCAAAAATGACCAATTTAGCGCCGGTAGACCAATTCACTGCGCAGCAGGTTGAAAAGTGGGAAGCTTTTTTAAACCAAGCGCCTGCTAAGCATCAACTTATGGCGCGCTATATTTATGAGCACTGGTTTTTAACAAATATTTACTTCAGTAACGCTAAAGAGCAGCATTTTTATAAGCTGGTGCGTTCAAAAACACCACCGGGCGAGCCGATTGATGTAATTGCTACGCGTAGGCCATTTGATGAGCCAAAAGTGGCGCGCGTGTATTATCGCTTACAGCGCAATCAAGCCAGTATATTGGCGAAAAACCATATTCCGTTAGCACTAAATAACAAAGAGTTAGCGCGATTGCATCAGCTGTTTATTGTAACCGATTATGCCGTGTCGGAATTGCCTAGCTACGCAGTAGATGTTGCCTCCAACCCATTTAAAAGCTTTGCTCAGATCCCAACTGAGGTGAAGTACCAGTTCTTACTCGACCATTCACAAACCATTATTATGGGCTTTATTAAAGGGCCGGTTTGTCGTGGTCAAGTGGCGCTGAATGTAATTAATGACCACTTTTGGGTAGCATTTGTTGAACCCAAACGTGTTGCCAATGCCAATATGGATGAGTTTTTTCATCAAGTAGATGATTTATTGGCAATGCCGGCAGAGGAGCAAAGTAATGCGCTGCCAATTAGCAGCTGGGTTAAATATGCCAGACTACAAGCTAAGTTTTTAGCGCGCAAAACAGCCAAAATGAATGAGTCGTTTGCTGGTGGCAAAGGGCTTGATATGTCGCTGCTTTGGCAAGGTGAAGGGCATAATGATAATGCCGCACTGACTATTTTCCGCCATTTTGATAGTGCCACTGTAGTTAAAGGGTTGGTCGGGCAAGCACCAAAAACCATGTGGGTACTTGATTACAGCTTATTTGAACGCATTCATTATTTGCTGGTGGCAGGGTTTGATGTATACGGTAATGTTGGGCATCAGTTGGTAACACGCCTATACATGGACTTTTTACGCATGGAAGGTGAACAAAACTTCTTAGCGTTTTTACCTATCGAAGAGCGTAAAAGGTTGCGCAATTATTGGTATCGAAAAGCGCCAAAAAATTTAGTTGAGCATTTGGAGTCTAATGCGCAGTTTAACCAAGAAACAGGCATTAAATATCAAACTAATGCACCAAAGACGGAACTTTACAGCAATATTAAACAGCATTTGTCTGCGGTGTTAAATACGCGCCATGAGCTGGCAAGCGATGCAATTAGCCAAGCACTTGGAGAACTTAACTCGCTGCCAAATGATGCAGTGCAGCAACTCGCACAAATTTCGTT
This sequence comes from Pseudoalteromonas sp. ABV4_021, assembly GCF_056159365.1. Taxonomy (NCBI): domain Bacteria; kingdom Pseudomonadati; phylum Pseudomonadota; class Gammaproteobacteria; order Alteromonadales; family Pseudoalteromonadaceae; genus Pseudoalteromonas; species Pseudoalteromonas sp. ABV4_021. The sequence goes on from NZ_JBSWVB010000001.1 coordinate 202,081, forward strand.
TATTTTAGTTAAACAGCAGGGCCAGCATAAAGCTTATAGTCTGTTACATCACAATGCGCACTTTAATATTTCCAGTTTGCTTAACGAAGATGCGCAGCGAGCACCGGGCGAAGATACTGTAAGCTTAGTGAATGGTTTTATTGGTGATTACCCAGCGGTGCTGTTTTATCTTGAGCAGCATCAGGTGGATGAGTTTGTCGCGCAATTTGGTAAGGTGAAAACGGAACAAGACTACATTCAGTTAAAAACCCAGTTCGCGATTAGGCGTACGCATCCCGAGTTTTGGCGTTACAGCGACATTCTGCATAAAACAGCCAAACAGAATTTACAAATCGAATACGGAATCTTTGATTACAATCGTTTTGAGAACAAATAGTTAATCAGTTCGCTTGGTTTTATCTTTGTGAAACGGATGTAAACAGCATGCTAACACTTGATTTGTTCCTAAAAAATTTGGCAAAATCCTATAGTTCGTACTAGTTGAGAATAACAATGAAGATTTTACTAGCGATAAGCATTCTTTTATTACCTTTTTTTGCCCAAGCAGGGAAAGTTCAGCGAAAGTGTTACAGTTCTGATGGCACCGTTAAGTTCACAACACGTCGTTGTGGCCCAGGTGAGCGAGAAGAAATTGTTAATAGTGGTCAATCACTCACGCAGTTTGCTCAAAAAGCCAGCAATAACGTGAGCGCTTTAGGTTCGGGATTAGATAATTCTGATCTGACTTATTTTTTAACGCAAAACTACTCACAAACTGCGTGGAGTGAAAATATTGTGCGCAGTTATCTTGAGCCTGAGCAGGCGGTTGTTGTGGTTGATACCTTCCGTATCTATAAGTTAGAGGAAATTTGTCAAGCCACGATGCAGTGGATTGACCGTTACCCGCACTCTCGTTTTGATTTGTCATCAATGCGCCTTGAATTTAATACGGGTGAAACCTTTGATGCGCGTTATGTGAAGAAATCACAGTGTGATTTTGAGCTGAGACAGTAATCGCTTTTTGATACACTACGCCCAATTTAATTTTAGAGAAAGATTATGTCTGCCAATGTAAACAAAATTTGCACTATGCTAGAGATGCAAAACGCGATGAATACTAAAGTCCATGCCGAGTGGTTTAATCAGGGATTTGAGTGGTATCGTGCAATTTGGGTTGAGTGTGCTGAAATGCTAGACCACTACGGTTGGAAGTGGTGGAAGAAACAAACACCTGACACTGAACAAGTAATTCTTGAGCTGGTAGATATTTTCCATTTTGGTTTATCGCTTCGTATCGATGGCGAAACAAGTTATCAAGAGTTAGCAGAGCGATTAACTGCTGAGCTAGAAAAGCCTACTCAAACTGATGACTTTAAGCAAACACTTGAGCTACTTGCTGCAAGTGCCGTAGCAAACAAGACATTTGATGCGGCAGCATTTGCTGGTTGTATGACGCAAATTGGTATGGATATCGACGATTTATATCGTGGTTATGTTGGTAAAAACACGCTTAACTTTTTCCGCCAAGATCATGGCTATAAAGATGGCAGCTACATTAAAGTGTGGAACGGTCAAGAAGATAACGAACACTTAGTTGAAGTAGTTAAATCACTCGATATTAATCAAGAGAACTTTGCTGAGCTGGTATACAAAGGCTTAGAGGCTCGCTACCCAGCGTAAGTTATAAAACAAATTAAAGAGTACCAAAAGGCCACTAATGTGGCCTTTTTTATGGGTTAAGTTATCGGCAGTAACGTGCGGTAGTCTTCAATAGATAAGTAATTATCAATAGTGCGGGTTGCTTTGGTGGAATCTGGGTTTGCAACTGCAAGAAGGTGTTTAATACCAAACTGTTTTGCTGCATCAAGCACAGGTAAGCTGTCATCAACAAATAACGTTCTTTCTTTATCAAAGCCAAGCTTTTGCTCTACCTGCTGCCACAAGCGTTGTGACTCTTTACTCACGCCAAATTCATGGGTTGATACAAGCGCATCTAAATGCACATCAAAGGCTGTTTGTTCAATTTTAAGTGACAGGCTATCTGGATGTGCATTGGTTAGTAAAATAAGTTTTTTTCCGGCCTCTTTAAGCGCTTTTAAAAATTCAGGTACGTCTTCTCGAATGCTAATTAAGTGCTTAATTTCTTGCTTTAGTTCGACAATTGGTAAATCGAGTTCCTGCTGCCAATAATCTAAGCAATACCACTGTATTTGTCCTTCTACTTGTTGGTATTTTTCTGACAGTTGTGCAAATGCTTGTTGCTTAGTGATACCGTGTTTTTCTGCAAGTTTTTGTGGGATTAGTTCAAGCCAATAATGGTTATCGAAATGAAGGTCTAATAATGTGCCGTCCATATCAAATAAAACGGTATCGATTTCCTGCCAATTTAACATAGGTTTTTTAGTTTAAAAGTTTTATTATAAATTTAGACTGTAGTTTAACAGAGTTTCAAGATGGCCGAGAATAAAGGATTAACACTCCCTCAAATTACACACGTTACTGAGGTGTCGCACAGTAAATTATTTACGGTTGAGGCGATGGACTTAACTTTTTCAAATGGTGTTAAAAGACAATATGAAAGGGTGAAAGGCGGTGGCCGAGGTGCGGTGCTTGTAGTGCCTGTGGATAGTGAAAATAATCTAATATTAGTGCGAGAGTACTGTGCCGGTACCCACGACTATCAACTTGGCTTCCCAAAAGGTCTAATTGATCCTGGTGAAACTGCGGTGCAAGCTGGTAATCGTGAGCTAAAGGAAGAGGCTGGATTTGGTGCAAAGCAACTTGCTGAGCTAAAGTTAGTATCGTTAGCCCCAAGTTATTTCAACGCCAAAATGCATATATTGTTGGCGCAAGATTTATACCCCGAGAAGTTAGAAGGGGATGAACCTGAACCACTTGAAGTTGTTAAGTGGCCGTTAAGCGATTGGCAAACACTATTACAGCAAAGCGACTTTACCGAAGCGCGCAGCGTTGCTGCACTATTATTAGCAAAACAGTATTTATCTTAATTTAATTTACAGTAGTACCGAATGAAAGAGTTTATTGAGCCTTGTATTGAAATAGCGCGACAAGCAGGTGACGCTATTTTAGATGTATACCATCAAGATGACATTCAACTATGTGAAAAGTCAGATAACACGCCTGTGACAAAAGCAGATTTAGCGGCAAATGAGGTGCTATTAGCGGGTTTAAAAGCGCTAGCACCAGATATCCCGATTATGTCTGAAGAAACACCAATTCCTGCGCTTTCTGACCGTGAATCGTGGCAGCGATACTGGCTACTCGATCCGCTAGATGGCACAGGTGAGTTTGTGCTTAAAAGTGGCGATTTTGCAGTAAACATTGCGCTTGTTGAAAACAATAAACCGGTGTTTGGCGTTATTTTTTGGCCAACCGAAGGGGTTACATATTGGGCGATGCAAGGTGTTGGTTCATTTAAGCGTGAAAATGGCGAAGATGTTCAGCTGCAAGTTCAAAAGCAATCTCAATTAAAATTAGCTGTGAGTAGGCGACAAAATATTGCAACGGTAAGTCAGTACATTGACTCAGAGTTTGATACATTGCCATTAGGTTCGTGCTCATTAAAAGCGTGTGCAATCGCTGAAGGACGTGCTGATGCCTTTATGCGAATAGGGCCAACTGGAGAGTGGGACACTGGCGCATCACAAATAATTGTGGAAATGGCAGGTGGTAAGCTTTTTGATGCGGAATTCAATCCTATTACCTATAACCAGCGCGAAACGACTGAAAACCCTGACTTTATTATTACGGGCGATCAAAGTTACCCTTGGCAAGAAATGATTAAACCGCATAAGCGTTGATGCTAATTTGAGCGGTTAAACAGTTTTTAAAAGAAAATACTTGCATAACTGTCATAAATCCTTATTATAGCGCCTCACTTAAGCAGCAAAGCTTAAGAATACAGGCGCGGGATGGAGCAGCCTGGTAGCTCGTCGGGCTCATAACCCGAAGGTCGTCGGTTCAAATCCGGCTCCCGCAACCAATTTTTGGTAGCCAATTCTTTTAGAATGAATTAAAACTTCTAAGGCTTGTTCACGTTCGTGAACCATTCTGACGCGGGATGGAGCAGCCTGGTAGCTCGTCGGGCTCATAACCCGAAGGTCGTCGGTTCAAATCCGGCTCCCGCAACCATTTTTTAGTACTTCAAATTTTCCAAATAGTTTATTTCGTCCTATGGTCGTCGTTGGTGCCCAACGCGTATCACATCCGGCTCCTTTAACCATTTCTTAATATTTCAACTTTTAAGTTTTTTAAATAGTTTTCTTCTCTAGAAATTACCCCTTTATATCGCATTAAGTTGAATTCAATAAGTCACAAACTGTTAATTTTGTTTGAAATATCTTTCAAACAAAGCGTTAGTCTGAGCATATCTTTGTGTTGAATTCCATTTTCGAAAATTGGCTCAGGATAGTTTTCTAAAAAGTGGTTTTTAATCACACTTTCAACACGAAACCCTAATTTTTGATAAAAGCTAAGTTGATGACCAAAAGTTCCAGTGCCTAATTCAATTCTTTCAACGCCTTTGTATTTTATTTTGGCAATTGCATATGCCAGCAACTTAGAACCGATCCCCTGCGCTTGAAAAGTTGGCTGCACCGCAATATTCATAAGCTCGATAGAGGTGTGTGAGCGTCGTTGAAAAACACAAGCAGCAATTACATTGTTATCGATAACTGCGGCAAAGCATATGCCATTTGCTAAATATGCCTGTACTTTTTCAATGTTTGGGTCGGCTTCGAGTAAAAGAGCTAAAGGAAGTTTTTCAGGCTCAACGGGTATTAGTTGCATAAGAGTTACTTACGCTCAGTGAAGTGTTTTACCAGCAACTGATAGGCATGATTTGCTGCAATGTATTCACCAGTGTGTTGGTTATCTTGTTTATCTGGATGCGATGCGAGTGCAATTTTATACCAAGCACGCTTTACCTGTTTCAAATTAGCGTCTCGAGCTAAGCCAAGGGTGTTAAATGCTGTATCCAAATCACCTGATGTTATTGTGCTATGTTCAGCGTAGTACTGCCAAAAGTTATCCAGTAACTGGTTTATTTCATCGTTTGAGATAGCAATATTGTTCAAGTCTAAATAATACTCTGAAAGCGCAGGATTATGACTTGTCACTTGGTTTTCTTGATACTTAACAAGCTTTATATTGATTGATTCAATAATTAAACTATACCCTAACTCTTTTGCATCATGTTGAAGGTTGAATAGGGCATTCATTACCAGAAAGTTTTGCTTGAACAGATTTTGCTCTGGGTTTGAATCTAGTTTGTGCAGTAGCTTTTGTTGCTTCAATTGGTTAAAAAGCGCGTTGAGTTTACAATTCGGGCATTGCAAAAGCGTTGCTAAAATAGCTTGTTGTAGTGTTAATGAGAGTGCTTCAAAGTTGCTATTCAAAATGTTCACTTCCTGTTTTAACACTTGCTGAGAAGTTAGGCGACACAATGCCGCCTAACATTTATAACCTTTAGTGCTTTTTAGCGTAGCTTTCGGCTTCGCGCCAAACACGCATTGTGTTACCGCCTAATAACTTAATAATATCTTTATCAGAGTAGCCGCGATCTAATAAACCTTGCACTAGGTTAGGGTAACTTGCTACGTCTTTCAAACCGATCGGCAGTGAGTCACCAACGCCGTCGTAGTCAGAACCAATACCGACATAATCAATACCAATTAGTTTTACCACATGGTCAATATGATTCAGCACTTGCTCTAAACTTGCAAACGGGTATGGGTTTTTAGCACTGTATGCTTTTCTGAAATCTTTTACTTGAGAACTATTTTCGCCGAAAGTCTCTTTGGCCTGTTTGCGTGCTGCTTTCATTTTATCACCCCACGCACCTGCTGCAGAGGTTACAAAGCTTGAACCAAAATTAATCTGAATAACACCGCCGTTTTCTTTGAGAGCAAGCAGCATTTTGTCATCCATATTGCGCTCAAAACCCGGTGTATATTTACGCAGTGATGAGTGCGATGCAATCACCGGCACCTCCGATAATTCCATCACCTGATAAAACGCATCGTCTGAAATATGCGAAACATCAATCAGCATGCCGATTTTATTCATTTCTTTTACTAGATCTTTGCCAAACGGGCTTAAACCCTTCCACTTACGACGAATATCATATGACGAGTCAGAAATATGGTTGCTTTGTGAGTGCGCAAGGGTAATGTAACGCACGCCACGGTCAAAGAAATGCTTTAGGTTTGCCATTTCCCCTTCCATTGGCGAGCCGTTTTCCATACCCATAGCAAGTGACATTAATCCTTGCTTAAACTGTGCTTCAACGTCGGCAGTACTGGTTGCAATAGCAAATTTATCCGGTGCACGTTGTGCTAATGCTTCCATACCATCAATTAATTGATTGGCTAGTTGGTAGCTTTTTCCTTTGCCTTCAAATTCGAGATTTGCTGGGATGTAAATCGACATAAAAGGTACATTTAAACCACCTTTTACACCTCTAGGGTAGTCAAAATCACCACCTTCCGTGGCTTTTGAGACATCATCCCATTTGTGGTAAATACGGTAAGGTACATCGATATGGGTGTCGATTAATAAGTTTTCTTGAGCGAGTTTTACTGCTTTTTCTGATGCAGTGTATTGTGATGCACCTGCTGTGAATGTTGCCATAATGGCACTTGCGATTAAGCTTGTTTTTATTAGATATTTCATAGTGGATTCTGTGTCGTTGTTTTCTTTATTGTGCTTGCTTTAATGAGTAAAGCAATAGAATCGCGATAGAAATGTTGAGAGCTGTTGGTAATCGAAGTTGTGAAATAAGAAAGTGAAAAGTTAAAAGATAGAAAAGGCGCAGCCTTTTCTATTCATAATCTGGGTGTGATTCAAAGTCGCTAGCGGGCATAATATTAATCGTTTCGTGTAATTCAGAAAATACTAATACCGCTGTGCCACTTTTGAGCTGTGCTCTCACTTGCTCAACTTTTAAGTTGAGTGCAGCTTCTTCTTCACCGTAGTCAGTGCCTTCTCGCAGAACAAATTCTTTAATTAAATTAGTTAGAGTATCTGGGTCAATTTGTTCAATCGGAACGATCATTTTAATTTGCCTAAAAGTTGTTGCTGGAAAAAATGGGGAACTTGCTGCTCTAGCCAAAAAATTGGCTTAAATGGGTTTTTACCGCTTATAAAGCCAACATGTCCACCTTGTTTGGAAACCAGTAGTTTAACCGCGTTACTTACGTCTTCTTTTTGCGGAATAGCTTCTTGTGACAACATAGGGTCATCTTTTGCATGAATCACTAGAGTGGGGGTTGTGATGCGTTTTAAATACTGTTTTCCGCTTGATTTTAGGTAGTAATCGGCCGCATCAATAAAGCCGTGTAATGGCGCTGTTACTCTGTTGTCGAATTCCCATAAATCGTAAATGTTCTCTAGTTGCTTTGCCGTTAAATTAATTGATTCTTTAATGTTATCCAGTTTTCTTGCTGTGGATTTTTTTAACCTATCCAGTAAGTACTTCTGATACAGCTTAAAACAACTCTTTTGAATCACTTTACAAGATGATGCTAAGGCAAACGGGGCTGAAACAACGGCTGCGGCATCAAGCTGACAGTCATCTTCATATTCACCTAGGTATTTGGTTAATACATTGCCACCGAGTGAAAAGCCAACAGCCATTAGCGGCTTATTTGGAAAGCGTTGCTTGAGTATATTAACTAAAAAGTGTAGATCGCTGGTTTCGCCGCTATGGTAGGCGCGTGCCTGTAAATTAGCTTTGTGTCCACAGTTTCTAAAGTGTAATAACACTACATCAAAACCGGCCAAAGTTAGGGCTTTCATCATGCCTTTAGCGTAGAAACTATCAATATTTCCTTCTAAGCCATGCAGTACAATTGCTAACGGTTTGTCGTCGGCAGCAATATGCTGAGAACTCCAAATCAGTTGCAGAAAGTCGTGATCGGGCGTAGTGATTTCTTCAATATTGTAATCAACGGTAAGGTTTGGGCGAAAAAAGCGCGGTAAAATGGTTTGTGCGTGCCGATTGGTCATCCACCAAGCTGGCTTAAAGTTTTGATCCATGGCTGTGTACAAAAGAAAAACATTGGTTCAGTGTATCATACCAATTCGCAATTATAATTATTCATTTTGAGGCATTAAATCTGTTGCTTACCGCGTTAAAGTTTTTCATGTAGAGCAGCTTTATAGCGAAATGTTTGCCTTGCTACCAGTGCGGTTTTATTGCCTTAAAATGGAGCACTTAATTATCCAAATTGGTATTAGAAAAAATAAAGCACCAAACTAGTTGCCTAGTTTGATGCTTTAGTGCGTCGTGCTTAATTCTAACAGGGTTTTTCAAATGCCGACCCAAGCCCACATTATCAAATTTTATAAAACTGGTTATGACTCGCTAGGCTGATCGTTCTTAATCTTATTGATAAAGAAGCCTACGTAGAAAAGGCAAAGAACAATAACAACACCTAAAATGCCAAATGATAAAAAGAGCACAGGGTCCTGGAAAAAGTCTCTAAATAAATTGCTCATTGTGTTTCTCCTCTAACGTCAACACGAAAGAGAATAGAATAAGGTGAGCATAGTGATCATGACTTAGATCAATATTTATCCCGCGTATTTACGCGTGTTACGCAAGTTGAGTTAATGTTTGATCTAGGTCAGTTTTTGGCACTGCTAAAATGCTTTCTAGGTAGTATTTAAGTGGACAGTTGGGCGATAAGTCGCTTGTTGTTGCGCGGTTAAATTCGTCTACTAGCAATTGCTGCTCTTGTTTTTCAAGCTCTAGCTCGGCATTGAGCATATGGGTTCGCAATGCTGAATAATTTTTCATTGTTTGCAACGATTGTTTGAAGTTGGCTCGTATTTGGCGAAGCGGTTGTGTGTAGTTTTGGCTAAAATCCGTAACGTGTGTATGTAATACGGCAATGGTTGAGGTGCTTACCATTATGTTTTGTTGCGAGAGGTACTTAAGCAGTAAGCACAAATTGATATTGCCAGCGTATTTATCTTGCAGCTGTAAAAGCGCGCGGCTACGCGCGCTTTTACTGTAATACTGCAAAGCAAATTGCCAGAGGTTGCTACTGTGCAAATTGTGCTGCAAAGTCAGCTTCCTCTTGTTCAAGTGTTTCTAGCTTCTCAAGCAGGCTTTCTTCAATCTCATTGAGCTGTGGCGCAAGTTTTGCCTGTTCCGCCAGCTGTTTAGTAAGCTCTGCCTTATTTTCATCTTGATATATGCTGGCGTCCGCTAGCGCGCTTTCAACGTTTTGCAGCGCATCACTAACTGTTTCTAACTGCTTTTCAAGTTTTTCAATTTCACGCTTTAATGGCTGCATTTGTTTTCTAAATTCAGCTTCAAGGCGTTTTTGCTCTTTGCGGTTTTGCACTTTGTTAGGTTTGCTTTCAACTGGCGCTATATCACTTTCAGGTGTTTTAGCGACGTCTTTGTTGGCAAGCCATGCGTAGTAATCTTCAATCTCGTAACCAAGTTGAGTTACTTGACCGCTATCCACTAAATAAAACTGATCTGAAGTGTTTTTTAATAAATGACGATCGTGCGATACCGTAACCATTGCTCCTTCAAATCCTTGCAGTGCCATTACGAGAGCATGACGCATTTCTAGATCTAAGTGGTTGGTTGGTTCATCAAGTAGCAAAATGTTAGGTTTTTGATACACCAATAACGCCAGTACTAAACGCGCTTTCTCGCCACCAGAGAATGGCGCGACAGGCTCAAGCGCTTTGTCGCCATGAAACGCAAAGCAACCAAGAAAGTCTCTTAGTTCTTGCTCTGTCGCTTTGCTATCCAGGCGTTGCAAATGCAAAATGGCCGATGCACTTGGGTCGAGCGATTCAAGCTGATGCTGCGCAAAGTAACCAATACGCAAGCCTTGGTGGTGCACAAATTCGCCTGATTGCGCGTTTAATTCGCCTGCTAATAATTTGATTAAGGTTGATTTACCCGCGCCGTTTTTACCGAGTAGCGCAATGCGGCTACCTGGAACAAGGTTTAGTTTGATGTCTTGTAAAATGGTGACATCGCCATAGCCTGCTTTTACTTTTTCTAATGAAATAAGTGGGTTTGGTAAACTAGGTGGTTCTTTAAAACTAAAGTTAAATGGCGAGTCGATATGTGCTGGTGCCAGTTTTTCCATTCGCTCGAGTGCTTTAACACGACTTTGTGCTTGTTTGGCTTTGCTGGCTTTGGCCTTAAAGCGGCGAATAAAGCTCTCTAAGTGCGCTATTTGCTCTTGTTGCTTTTCAAAGTTACTTTGCTGCTGAGCCAGTTTTTCAGCCTTAATGCGCTCAAACTGGCTGTAGTTACCTTTGTAAGTGTGAATTTGCTGCTGATAAACGTGCCAGATTTCGCCGACAATGGCATCTAAGAATTCACGGTCGTGTGATATTAGCACTAATGTACCAGGGTAGGTTTTCAAAAACTTTTCTAGCCAGTAAACCGCATCTAAATCTAAGTGGTTGGTTGGCTCATCTAGCAGTAATAAATCTGCTTCTTGTAATAACGCTTGGGCAAGGTTTAAGCGCATACGCCAACCACCCGAAAATGACTTTACCGGCAGAGATATTTGCTGCTGCGAAAAGCCTAAACCATGCAGTAACTCACCCGCTTTGGCCTCAATGTGATAGGCCTGTAGTTCTTCTAAAGCGAGGTGAAGTTCAGCTTGTTTTGCACCGTCGTTGGCGTTTTCGGCTAAATGAAGTTGCTCTCGCAGTGCGTAATATTCTTCGTAACCTTGTAGCACATACTCTAGTGCTGAAATATCTAATCCGGGCGTTTCTTGTTTTACTGATGCAATACGCCACTCTTTAGGAATACTACATTCGCCCATATCTGGTGATAGCTCATTGCGAATAAGTGCAAACAGGCTTGATTTGCCACAGCCATTATTGCCAACAAGACCTACTTTATGGCCCGCAAATAATGTTGCATTGGTATTTTTTAATAGTGGCTTGCCACCACGCAGTAATTCTAGATTAGAGATTTGAATCATTTAGTAAGCATTTTTGAAAACTTTTCTTGCGCTAGTATATCAAGTAATCAGTGTTGTTTGTTAAAATCGCTTTATCAACATTGTGATTAATTTGAAAACCATGAAACAGAAAAAACGTTTTATCGCGGGCGCAACCTGCCCAGAGTGTAAAAAGCAAGATACTATGATGCTATACAAAGAAATGGATGTTGAAAAAGTAGAGTGTGTTGAATGTGGTCATACTATGACGCAGGCTGAAGGCCAAGTTCAAGCGTCAACACGCCAGTTTGAACAAGTAATTGGTGTATTTAAGCCTGAGTGATCAGGCTTAACGTTAGTTTAGTAATGCGGTGGCGGGGTTTCATGCTCTTCACTGACGACCGAAGACGGTTTCATTTCTTTTAGCTTTTCACCTACCAACTCAATTTGACGGGTCATTTTTGCCATCGCTACTTGGTGCTGCTTTAGCTCGTCGTTTAAAATATCGATAGTTTCATCTTGGTACGCTACCTTTGTTTCAAGTTCGGTAATGCGCGCTTCAAGATTGGTTATTTGTTCATTTGCCATGTTTCAGATAAACCGTTAGAACTTTCACTGATAATCTGCCCATTATCGCTAAAAGCGATGTCATATACTACTGCTGATTTTGGGCGCGAATCTTTGCGCGGTGCTACGTGCCATGTTTGTAGCTCTTTTCCTGAGTTTGCATCCCATAGTGCAATGGTGCGTGCTGGCGAACCTGTGAGTAGTTGATTAGCATCTGGGCTAAAGCGCACAGCGCTAAATACTTTTTGTCGTGCTCTGAATTGCAGGTTACTAATTTGTTCGCCTGTTTGTAAGTTCCATACACTTGCTTGTTTTTTACTGTCGGCGGTAAAGGCTCTGCGGCCTTCTCGATCTAAACTTACTTGGGTGACGCGACTTGGATGATTAAAACGGTGAACTACCTGTGCGCTGCGGGTATCCCATAAATATGCGGTGTAATCATTTGCACCTGTTAGCGCGTAATAGCCATTGGGTGATAAATCGACGGCGTTGATTTTTTCGGTGTGACCCAAAAATTCGATTCTGCGCCCGGTATTTAGATCGATATGAATTACTTTTCCGTCACCTCGTCCATAAAGCACGTAACGGCCGTTATTGCTAATGGCGATATCGCGAATGCTTGATTCTTGGATTTTCCAAAAGCCGATATTCTCGCCATTTTCAAGGCTCCAGACAGCAAAATTAGTACGATCGGCAGTAACCGCGAACTTATTATCATCACTAATGTCTATAGCGAGAACGAGGTTGTCTTCGCTTTGTTGGTGGCTCCATTGGTAAAGTAATGCATTGTCATTCAAATTCCATACTGAAATGCCATGATTGATAGAGGAGACAACTGCAAGGCTGCCATTGGAGTTAAGGGCCGCAGCGTAACTGCCTTGTACGGCATGTTCTTGCGCATTGTTCGGTACGACATCAGTGTTATCGCACGCCGTTAAGGTAAATAGGGTAAAAATTAATAAAGTTATACTAAATGGCTTCATTTTTAATCTAATTTCCCTTAACTCTTAGACTTTGAGAGGTTAGACTAGGACGAGTTTTGAGAACAAGGTAGTTACAGATAATAATTATCGGCGTTGTCTCAGGTTAGCGTCTTTGTCGTCATTATTTGTGTTTTACATCGATGTTTGTCAGCCTATCATGTAACTCATTTAATTTTAACTTAGATAATTGTAGATAAAAGGCATTTTATTTGCCGGAGAAAAAGATGAAAAAAGTATTTAAACTTTCATTCGTTGCTGCATCAGTGCTTGCACTTGCTGCATGTAATAAAGAAGCACCTAAAGCAGAAGTAAAATTAGAGACCGAAGTACAAAAACAAGCATATGGTCTTGGCGCTTCAATCGGTGAGTTTGTTAAGAAAGATCTAGAAGGTAAAACTGAAGTTGGTTTTGAACTAGATAAAGCACTTATTGTTGCTGGCTTAGAAGAGTCTCTAGCGGGTAAATCACAGCTAACAGAAGAAGAAATTAAAGAGCTTCTAACGAAACTAAATACTGAAGTTGCTGAAAAGCAGCAAGCTGCGGCGCAAGCAAAAGCTGAAGAAGTTAAAGCGCAAGGCGTTGCTTTCTTAGCTGAAAACGGCAAAAAAGACGGCGTTGTGACAACTGATTCTGGTCTTCAGTATCAAGTTCTTTCTGAAGGTGAAGGTAAGAAGCCGTTAGCAACAGATACTGTTGAAGTTCACTATAAAGGTACATTAATTGACGGTACTGAGTTTGATAGCTCTTACTCTCACGGTGAGCCAATTACTTTCCCACTAAATCGCGTTATTAAAGGTTGGACTGAAGGTGTTCAACTTATGGCTGAAGGTTCAAAGTACAAGTTCTTTATCCCTTCAGAACTTGCATACGGCGAGCGTGATCTTGGTAAGATCCCTGCAAATTCAACGCTAATTTTTGAAGTTGAGCTATTAAAAGTAGTTCAGCCTGAAGCTGAAAAAGAAGCTGCTTCTGAGTAATTTTAATTACCAGCTTTAAAGAGCCACCCAAGTTGGGTGGCTTTTTTATTTGCCTTTGTTGAATTATTGCTCTAAATTGAACTGACTAATCAGTCGGTTTTTATTTGGTTTAGACGTTTTATGAATTCATCCACCTCACACCCAGTTAACCTTGAGTCTGTCGACGCATCAGTACAACAAGATGTTAATGCAATTGATCTTGAAGCATCATTTTCAACACTAAAACAACAATACCTTTCGAATAAACAGCCAAGTTTAATTGAGCGTAAAACCCTGCTTACTAGTTTGAAAAATGCCCTGATTGAAAACCAGCAAAGCTTGCTAGTTGCATTAAATCGAGATTATGGAAAGCGTCCTGATTTTGATAGTTTGATGGCGGATATATTACCGAGTGTTCAGCATCTTAATTATACTTTAAAGCACTTAAAAACTTGGTTAAAACCAGAAAGGCGCAGTGCCGGTTTGCTGCTCGCACCATCATCTATTTATATTCACAAACAATCTAAAGGTGTAGTGGGGGTAATTGTGCCTTGGAATTTCCCTGTATTTTTAAGTATTGGGCCAATTGCAACGGCGTTGGCGGCTGGGAACAAAGTAATGGTTAAACTGAGTGAGTATACGCCATTTACTAACCAGGTATTACGTAAGATTTTTTCATCGCTAAGCGAGAGCGTGACGATTATTGAGGGGGGGCCTGAGGTCGCCACAAAATTTACTCAGCTTTCTTTTGATCATGTGTTTTTTACTGGCTCGACGTCTGTCGGGCGCTTAGTGGCAAAGTCGTGTGCCGAACGATTAGTACCGAATACCTTGGAGCTTGGCGGAAAATCTCCGGTAGTGATTACGCCGGATTCTGATCTAGAAAAAGCGGCTGATGCGATTATTCTTGGTAAATCAGTTAATGCGGGTCAAATTTGTGTTGCGCCTGATTACGTGCTGGTTGAGCAATCTCAGCATTTAGCATTTTGTCAGACTTATTTAGAAAGATTCGCTGCTTTATATGATGTTGATAAGTTTAATGATGAATACGGTTCAGTTATCAATTTAGCGCAGTTTGAACGATTGCAAGCTTTGTTAGAGGATGCAAAAAGTAAAGGTGCCCGCGTGCTATCGCCTAAAGGCTACGAGATTGACGTGCAAAATCGCGTTATGCCACCACAATTACTGGTTGATGTGAATGAGCAAATGTTGGCGTGTCAGAATGAAATATTTGGACCCGTGTTGCCCGTAATTGCCTACAGTGAACTTAGCGAAGCGATAAACTATATCAATAATAAAGCGCGTCCATTGGCGCTTTATATTATGGCCAAGGACAAGTTGGCAATTAATCAGATTTTGCAGCAAACACACAGTGGCGGCGTATGTATTAATGATACCTTAATGCATGTGGGGGCTGATGATGCACCATTTGGTGGAATAGGCGAGTCGGGCGTTGGTAATTACCATGGTCGTGAAGGGTTTGAAACGTTTTGCCATAAGCGTACAGTATTAAAAACACCACTATGGTTACCGCGCGTTAAGCTTATTTTAAAATTTAAGGGATTGGCAAAGTCATTACTCACAAAGTTGTTTGTACGTTAAATGGTTAACTCAAAAAAACAAAACTTACTGGATTCGGCATTAACACTATTTGTAGCACAAGGTATCTCTGAAACATCGACCGCGAGCATTGCAAAGCATGCTGGTGTAGCTACGGGAACGTTGTTTCATCACTTTGAAAATAAGAAGGTGTTAGTAGAAGCTTTGTATTTAAACCTGAAGCAGGAGTTGGTGACAAGTTTACAGTTAAGTAATTCAATCAATAGTAATGAACAGGCATTAAGTGTGTGGCGAAGCGCAATCAAATGGGGGCTTGATAACCCTGAAAAGTTTTCATTTTTTACCATTTATTATGCCAGTCCATGGCTTGGAGTGGACTTTAAACAAGGTGTTTTGAATAGTGTCTTTTATTTTTTGACTGAGTATATTGAATTGCAAAAACAGCAAGGTAACTTTGTGGCTTTGCCAACCGACTTTGTTGCAATGCATATTCAACAAAGCCTGATTAATACAGTAGTTTACTTAAGTCACGAGCAGGCAAATATTTTGGATGTTGAGAAGCTTATTGATAATAGCTTTAACACGTGTTTTTTCGGGCTTACCTGCAGAAATTAAAATGGCGTTAATTAACGCCATTTATTCACTGTGATGAGTGTATAGATTCTCAATAAGCTCATCTTCAAGTTCGAAGCGTTGCTCAAGAACTTGACCTAATGTTGAAAGGTCTTCGTCAAACCTAGGCATTAAGCTTTTTTCTTTTGCGTTGGCGTAATCATCGTTAAAGCTAAGTGCTATATCTGTTGAAGCTGAAATTTGCGGATAAAGCGATTGTGCAAGTTTAAGGCTTTCAGGTCCTTTTTCAGCGCATGCCTTCACTAAGTTGTCGTAAATCTCAAAATGACCTGCAGAAAGGTAGTCCATCAGAATCTGACAAAACTCAAGAATTTCAGACTTTTGCGGTAGCGCTTGGTCGCTTCGTTCATAGGGAGGTAAACCTGCAAGCTTGCAGTAAATTACGAGTAAATCTTGACGCTCTTGCAACCAGTTGTCGATTGCCGAGTGAGCTCCACCCCATTCTTCTTTGGCTTTTTCTAATCTCGTAAGCATATATTTGTCCCTTTACTTCAATCTAATAGCTATAACAATGAAATCTTGATGAAAGGTCAACTGATTTTTAACATATTTAATTAAGATTAGGTTAAGTGGCTGATAGTTAAGGGGTTTTTTAATATGCTATTTTGTGCTTAGAAAAAATTCTTTATTTTCAATGTGCATAAAAAGAAAAAACCACCCAATAGGGTGGTTATAAAACTTTTTCTGACTTGATTAATTCAAGCTCTTATTTTTGTATCTATTTTATAACAAACTATTTTCATTTTAACAACGTTAAATTTCGAAAATAGGCGATTAATAGCAAAATAAGGGTAAAAAGATGAATAATTACGCATTTAAAGCGTTAGCGCTTGATCTTTCGCATAGTTAGTTAGCGTTCTAAATGATACAATTCGCGCAGTTTTATTTTTTAGGTTTTACACTACCATGAGTGAATTAAAGAACGATCGCTATTTACGTGCGCTACTTAAACAACCTGTAGATCAAACTCCAGTATGGATGATGCGTCAGGCTGGACGTTATTTACCAGAATACCGTGCAACACGCGCGCAAGCTGGCGACTTTATGAGCTTATGTAAAAATGCTGAATTAGCGTGTGAAGTAACGCTTCAGCCACTACGTCGTTATCCACTGGATGCAGCGATTCTTTTCAGTGATATTCTGACGATTCCTGATGCGATGGGTTTAGGCTTATACTTTGAAACAGGTGAAGGCCCTAAATTTGAACGTCCAATTCAGTCAATGGCCGATGTTGCTAATCTACCTATTCCCGATCCAGAAGATGAACTTGGCTATGTGATGAATGCCGTGCGTACAATTCGCCGTGAATTAAAAGGTGAAGTACCGTTAATTGGTTTCTCAGGTTCGCCTTGGACACTTGCGACTTATATGATTGAAGGTGGTAGCAGTAAAACATTTGGCAAAATTAAAAAAATGGCTTTCTCAGAGCCTGAGATTTTGCACATGCTACTCGATAAACTTGCCGATTCAGTTATTAGTTACCTTAACGCACAAGTTAAAGCGGGTGCGCAATCGCTGATGATTTTTGATTCATGGGGTGGTGTATTATCACCGCGCGATTACAAAGAGTTCTCATTAACTTACATGCAGAAAATTGTAGATGGGTTAATTCGTGAAAACGATGGTCGTAAAGTACCTGTAACTCTATTCACTAAGAATGGCGGTTTAAACCTAGAAGCGATCGCAGCAACAGGTTGTGATGCAGTTGGTCTTGATTGGACTGTTGATATTGCTGACGCGCGTCGTCGTATCGGTGATAAAGTAGCGCTACAGGGGAATATGGATCCTGCAATGCTTCATGGTACGCCTGAGCGCATTCGCCAAGAAGTACAGCGCATTCTAGAGGGCTATGGTGACGGAACTGGTCACGTATTTAATTTAGGCCATGGTATTACACCAGAAGTTGACCCTGAAAACGCTGGAGTGTTTATCAACTCGGTAGGTGAACTAAGTAAACAGTACCACAATAAATAATGTATTGAGCCTTGCACTAGCAAGGCTTTTTTCTTTATGGCGATTACAGATTTTATTACTTGGCCTGGCAGCGTTGCCAACGCGAAGTTAATTCAACAAAAATTAGCTGCTAAAGTTAAATTAACACCAATGCAAAACTCTGTGCGATACATTGCGGGTATTGATGTTGCATTTCCCAACAGGGGCAAAACAACACGAGCTGCCATTGTGGTGCTCAGTTTTCCTAGTCTAGAAATGGTTGAGCTTACTGTTTATGAAGCCCCAACCGTAATTCCATATATTCCTGGTGTATTAAGCTTTCGAGAAGGTGGTGCAATACTGAGTGCGCTTGCGCAACTTAAAATCTCACCTGATGTATTAATGTTTGATGGTCAGGGTATTGCGCATCCGTTAGGGCTCGGAGTAGCGAGTCATATAGGCGTTATTTTAAATGTGCCGACACTAGGCATTGCGAAAAGCTGTTTGGTTGGTAAATTTGATGAGCCGGAGTTAATTAAAGGGTCGATTTCAGATCTGGTGATTAATGATAAGAAGAGTGGTTATGTTGTGCGCTCACGGGATAAGGTGAAGCCGCTTTTTGTTTCGCCCGGTCACTTAATAACAAAAGAGCAAGCTTTGCAGCTTGCTCTTCAATGTGTCACTAAATATCGTTTACCAGAGCCAACTCGGCTCGCCGATAAGCTTAGTAAGAATCAGATGTAGTGTCAGCCATCATTGAGGCTTCACTAAGTTCAATTAACTTAATGTAGTTTTGTGCTGGCCAGCTGCGATTATTCGCTTCATTGAGTGCTTGTTGCAGTAACACTTGACCTTCTTGTACACGGCCAAGTTCAGAGTGCGCACTACCAAGTACTGATAATAGTACTGGATGATTATTATCAACAGCACGCGCTAACTCTGCATACTTAATTGCGCTTTGTGCGTCACGTAGCTCAGCAACGTCAGAAAATGCGAGTAAGCGAGAATATTCAATCATTGCCGGTAAATACTGGCTATGCGCTGCGGTTTTTAGCATCTCAGCAGCTGTTTCAACATCATAATGTATGCTGCCGTAATTTAGCATGATACGTGCTAGTTGATACTGCGCGCGCTCGTTACCAGATTCTGAAGCACGTTGTAACCAGTTAAACGCTTTTTCTTCATCAGGTTGGCAACCTTCGCCATTTTCAAAGCAGTGCATTAAGCGCATTTGTGCATCATGATTGCCATTAATAGCGGCTTTGTAATACCAATCGATATGCTCGTTTTCTGATGCTTTTTCAAGTACACCGTGCTCTAACATTAATGCATAGCGATTTTGTGCAACACTGTTACCTTTATCTGCAAGCTCGACAAGCTTGGTTTTGTATTCAGTAAGTGCGCGCTCAAATTCACGTTTAACTTTGCTATTTTCAGAGCCAAGAGTAAATGAAGCAACCAGATCAAATACGCGACGCGGTTCACCTGTTGGGCTTACATCTGGCTCGAATTTCCATTTTTTCACTGCTTCTAAAGCAGCTTCGTCGATAACGCCTTTTGGAAATGATGCTAGAATTCGGCTATCTTCAACGACCCCACTTTCGTTGACATTATAGCCAATTGTTACCCAAGCTTTAGACGCTGAACGAGTGTTACCATCGATTTCAGGTTCTACACGTTCTAATAATTTAGCGCGCTCAGGGAAGAAATTGGTATGCTTTGAAATAGGCGCATAGCGTAAATCATGAAGCTTTTTACCAAAGCTATCTTTTAAGTCGATATATGCTTCTTTTGCTTCACGGCGCGAAGGTACTTGCTTGCGCAATTCGCGATATTTGTCTTTCGCTTGCGGGTGGCCAAAATCTTTAGCTAATAAGTACCATGCATAGGCTTTGGTAATATCTTTTTCGACGCCTTGACCATTTAAATAGGCAGTTGCGAGATCGTATTGCGCATTAACATGGCCAAGTTTTGCAATCTTGGTTAGTTCGCTCACATATTTTTCAACATCTCCCTGTTTTTCATAATACTTTGCAGTTGAATAGTCCGCAAAACTGCTTACAGAAAACAAAGATAGTGCTGAGGCAAGTAATAGAGTGGGGGTTTTCATACTTAACAGCCTATTATTATTTTTTTAGGCTTTTAAGTTTACAATAATTTTACACGATCTCAAGCATTAGTTTAAAAAAGCGGCACTTTATGTGAATGTTTGTAATAAACCTGACATAAAGTGCCTTTTTACTTTATTTAATTAACCGATTCAATCCGTTAAGCGCAGCAACCCGATAAGCTTCTGCCATGGTTGGGTAGTTAAATGTCGTATTAACAAAGTATTCTATGGTGTTGCCACCATTTTTTTGTTCCATTACAGCTTGCCCAATGTGAATGATCTCAGCGGCACGCTCACCAAACACGTGAATACCTAGAATCTCTTTTGTTTCGATATGGAATAGGATTTTTAGACTACCAACTTCTGTACCGGCAATTTGCGCGCGAGCTAAGTGTTTAAACTGTGCGCGACCTACTTCATATGGTACTTTTGCTGCGGTGAGTTCTTGCTCAGAGCGGCCAACGGAACTAATTTCTGGAATAGTATAAATACCGCTTGGAATATCACGAACTAGTTTTTTATTACACTCGCCTGTGGTGATGGCATCTGCTGCGATTCGACCTTGATCAAATGCCGCACTTGCAAGGCTGGGGTAACCAATTACATCGCCAACTGCGTAGACATTTTCGACTTCAGTTTGATAGTTTTCATTTACTTTCAAATTGCCCCGGCTATCTGAGCTTAAACCAATTGCTGATAAGTTAAGCTTGTCGGTGTTACCTGTTCGGCCGTTGGCAAACAGTAGGCAGTCAGCTTGCATTTTTTTACCTGATTGCATATGCATAATGACGCAATCATCGCGGGTTTCTACTTTTTTAAATTCTTCGTTATGGCGAATTAGAATACCGCTATTCCAAAAGTGGTAACTTAATGAATCAGATGTTTCTGCATCAAGGAAAGCGAGTAGGCGATCACGGGTGTTTATAAGATCTACTTTAGCGCCTAGGCCGCGAAAAATAGAAGCATACTCACAGCCAATTACACCTGCACCGTAAATAATAATATGACGAGGGTCGTGCTTGAGACCTAAAATGGTATCGCTGTCGTAAACGCGTTTATGATTAAAGTCGATTTCAGCAGGGCGATAAGGGCGAGAGCCCGTCGCAATTACAATTGTTTGCGCTGATAATGACTCGCTCGAGCCGTCGTCTTTTAAAATTGAAATCGTATTTTTATCAACAAAGCTCGCCTCGCCATGAATTAGCGTAATACGGTTACGATCATAAAAGCTGGTGCGTAAATTAACCTGCTTTGAAATTACGTTACTCGCATGATCTAAAATATCAGGGTAAGTCATGCGCTCTCTGTGAGCTTGTGAATTAAACAGCGGGTTCGAATTAAACTCAATTAAGCGACTAACCGAGTGGCGAAGTGCTTTCGATGGAATTGTACCCCAGTGAGCACAACCACCACCCACTTTCGGTTGTTTTTCAACAACCGCTACGCGCTTGCCACTTTTCGCAAGGTTCATAGCAGTACCTTCACCACCAGGGCCAGTACCAATTATAATGGCATCATAATCATACTGTTTTTTAGTCGCTTGTTTTTTTGTCACAGAGTGTTCCTTTAACTAGTTTATTGCGAGCCCTTTAATTAAGGCTTTGTTTAACGCCAGCCAGTTTTGTTGTTGGTTTATTAAAGACGCTTTAATGTCATTATACTGCTTTTTCAATTGTGATTGCTCACATTGCTGTATCACTTTGTTTTTGCGCATCTCTAGTAAGCGTTTTCTTACTTTATAATAGTGCTGTATTTTACTTAATAACAACTCATATTCGTGCTGCAGTTTATCTAATTGCACATGACTGTCTTGCTTTTCAAGCAAGGTGCGTTTGGTTTTTTCCATTAAAGTTGCCGCTTTTGCACGTTCAATTCGCTCTTGCGGTGTTTTGCGTAACTTTGAGGTTAATCCCAAAAATGACAGTGATTTTATCAGCCATTTTGTCGGATCGTAATGCCACCATCGGATACCATTGCGGTAATCAGATGCAAAAATATGGTGGAAGTTATGATACCCCTCACCATATGTGAATAATGCTAAAAAGCCATTATCGCGGGCGGTGTTTGATTCAGTGTAAGGGCGAGAACCCCAAATATGTGCCAGCGAATTAATGAAAAAAGTGAAGTGTTGGCTCAGTACTAAACGCAATAAACCCGCAAGAAGTAACATTCCCCATACATTACCAAACACCAGACCGAGCACTAGAGGGATACCAAAGTTGGTAATAAGGGTAAGTGCCAAATAATATTTATGTTGCCACATCACAATACGATTTTTTTGTAAATCTCGGCAGTTTGAGTAGTCGTTGTACCTATGTGCTTGATATTCGCGCAGCATCCAACCAATGTGGCTGTACCAAAACCCGCGAGTCGCTGCGTAAGGGTCGTGTTCAGCGTCATCAACTTTGCCATGATGTAAGCGGTGATCTGAACTCCAATGTAACGCGCTGTTTTGAATTGAGAACGCACCGCCGATCGCAAAAATAAACTCAATCACGGCATGGGCTTCATAAGTTTTGTGCGCCCATAAACGGTGATAACCGGCAGTAATTGATAAACCGCAATAAAACATACATGCAATAAATGCGATCCAGTTTGCGCTACTGTAGCCATAGGCTAGACCGTACCAAGGCACGATGGTAACAGCAGCTAAAAAGGTGATGGTAAAAAAGAGGGTATTAAGCCAAATAATCGGTGGTTTTTTCATTCTTAAAAATCTCAGCGTACACTTGTACGCTAAAATAGTTTTATATGGCCTTTTTATCAAGTGAATTCGACAAAATTCATAAATATTTTTTCTGTGGTAAACTGCGTGCAAATTAGATGGGGGACGTATGTCGGGTATTCGCGCACAACAAAAAGAAAAGACAAGACAGGCTTTAATTGCAGCGGCTTTTAACCAGCTGAGTGCGGAGCATAGCTTCTCTAATTTAAGTTTACGTGAGGTCGCACGCGAAGCGGGAATAGCACCTACGTCTTTTTATCGCCATTTTAAAGATATGAATGAGCTTGGGTTAACCTTAGTTGATGAGGCAGGCTTGATGTTGCGTCAATTGATGCGTCAGGCTCGCCGCCGTATTGAAAGCGGTGGCAGTATTATCAATATATCTGTGTTGACGTTTATGGAGTTTATTGATGAGTCGAGTAACCAGTTCCGTTTATTATTACGAGAGCGTTCGGGTACCTCAAAAGCTTTCAGGGCGGCAGTTGCTCGTGAAATTAAGCACTTTATTCTCGAACTCGCGCATTATTTAGAAAATGAGACTGGTTGTGATGCTAATCACGCGTATATTCAAGCAGAAGCAATGGTTACGTTAGTATTTAACGCAGGCGCTGAAGCGCTTGATCTCACCAAACCACAGCGTGAGCAACTTACCGAGCGCATTATTTGGCAATTGCGTTATATTGCTAAAGGGGCATCAAGCTATACCAAAGAAAAAAAAGCAGCTAAATAGCTGCTTTTTTATGATGAATTTTTTACTTGCGCGTTAGAAATACGCCGGATTCGATATGATGGGTATACGGGAACTGATCAAAAATGGCAAAACGCGCGATTTTATGAGTTTGCGTTAATTGTTGTAGATCTCTTTCCAGCGTATCTGGGTTACATGAAATATAGATAATGTTGTCATACCCTTGCACTAAATCAGTGGTGTCTTTATCTAAACCTGCACGAGGCGGATCGACTAAAATACTTTGACAGTTGTAACTTTTAAGGTCGATACCGTTTAAGCGTGAAAACTCTTTTTCACCATTCATTGCCATAGTGAACTCTTCACTCGACATACGGATTATATCGAGGTTGTCGATTTTGTTTTCGGCAATATTAAATTGTGCGGACTTAACCGATGACTTGGAAATTTCGGTGGCGAGTATGCGATTAAAGCTTGGCGCTAACGCAATTGAAAAGTTACCGTTACCACAATAAAGTTCTAGTAGATCATTATTTAGAGGTTTTGAGACATCGATTGCCCATTCGAGCATTTGCTCGTTTAGCTTGGCGTTTGGCTGAGTAAAGCTATTTTCAACTTGTTGATAAACAAGTTCACGATTATCTACATTCAGCTTTTCGATGACATATTCTTCACCAAGCGCAATTTTTTGCTTGCGAGCTCGGCCAATAAAATCGATATCGAACTCTTCTTTTAGTAACGCTTTTAGCTTATTTGCCTCGTTTACCCATTCGTCATCAAGTTGCTTGTGATAAATTAAGCTAACAAGAATTTGTCCGCTTAGTGTCGACAAATAATCAATTTGGAAGAGTTTACGACGTAAAATTTCATTCGGCTTTAGCAGGTCTAACAAACGTGGCATTAATTCACAAATTAATGGTGCTGCAGGATCAAACTGATCAACTCTGATTTTCTCTTTTGTTTCAGGGTCAAACATAATGTGAAACAAATCTTCACCTTCATGCCACACACGAAACTCTGCACGTTGTCTGTAATTTTTTGCTTCAGACGCAAATACTTCTAATTTGGGCGTGTTAAATTGCGCAAATTGTTGGCTGATACGTTGTTCTTTTTCAGCAAGTTGTTCGTCGTATTGTGAAGTGTCTATTTGAATTACAGGCATATGCTTTTTAACCTCTAGTGTGCGAGTCGCGCTATTGTAGGTTGTGGTTTTTCTTTGTCCAGTTATAGCATAGAAAAAATGTGACATACTTATACTGACTCACTTAAATAACGAGTCATTTACGCGAACTTTTTTGATTGTTAATCACGTTATTATTTATCGATTTAGAAGCACTTCATCAGAAAACTTAGCCTTAGCAACATCGAATTACATACTTAACTAAGTGTGTATTACCTTTATATAGGGAGAACGAATAACGCTTAAATTAATGATTTATACTTAAGTTGTCTACTATTTGGTCGATAAGTAGGTATTCTGAAATGGAGGCAATGATTATGAAAGTGGGTGGATTGGGGTATCAACCTGAAAACAAGTATGGTTTTTCTCAAAATAAACCAAACGAAATAGCACAAAACGCATCGTCTAAAGACGTGTTTACCATGTCTCAACGACTAACAATTGCAAGTCAAATCTCGTATCAAAAAATGATGGGGGCAATGCCATTTGAAAGTAAAGTTGAGCCTACCAAGCCTGAAGACTTATTCGATTTTGAAGAAATAGCAAAGAATGTATTATCTTTTGTTAAAGGTGCTATTTTAGGTGCGAAAGCAGATGGAGCAGATAATGACAAGCTTACCAACATGTTTGAGCAAGCACGCAAAGGCGTCGAACAAGGAATTGGTGAGGCTGTTGAGGAATTAAAAGATAGTGAGCTGTATACCGACGAAATTGAGCAAGGCATTGAGAAAAGTCGAGAGTTAATTTTTGACGGTTTGGATGAGTTTGAGCAATCGATATTCAACCCAGAAAAAAAGGGTCCTTCTGATGCCGCTTTTAATGGTCAAAACTTTTATCAGTTAGATAATGGTGCAAGCTTTGAAATTAAAACAGCTGAAGGTGATATTATCAAGCTGACTTATAATAGCCAGTTCAGTTCATCAGAGCAGTTATCATATAACAAGAGCGAAGAAGGCGAGTCGTTGAGTTATTCGTCTTCTCAATCGAGTTCACAAGCTTACTCATTTTCAGTCGAAGGTGATTTGAATGAAGATGAAGTAGCGGCAATTAATGAACTTATGTCAGATTTGCAAGAAGTTAGTAACGAGTTCTTTAATGGCTCGCTTGATGAAGCCTTTGAGCAAGCAAAAAATCTAAACTTGGACTCCCCACAATTGGTGGCTATGTCGATGAACTTGCAGCAAACAGAAGTCAGAGCAAGTGTGCGAGAATATCAAACGACGCAACCCGGTCGAGAAATTGCTAAGCAATTTGAACCAATAAATGAAGGGCTAAAAGAAAGCTATGACAAAGCGAAGCCACTCAATATTGAAAATCAATTGACGCAACTATTAACTTGGTTGAATCAACAGCAGGCCAATAAAGAGAATCTCTTGGATTACAGTACCAGCTTTTTTGAACAGCTAAATCAAAAGCAACAAAAAGAAAGCTAGGCCATCGCTTGTGAATTAAAAAATCTATGGCAAACTACTCGGGTTAATAACGTATTAGGTCGGGTAGTTTGGCTAAACACATTGTTGTATTTGATTCTGGCATTGGTGGCACATCGGTACTTGAACATATTCAAGCGAGTTTACCGAGTGCAAAATTCAGCTATCTTATGGACAACAAATACCTGCCGTACGGAAAACGCTCTTCACAATTTTTAACGCAGCGTATTACTAGTCTGTTAACTCAATTTATCAAAGTAATTGAGCCTGTCGATATATTGGTTGTTGCCTGTAATACAGCCAGCACACAAACATTAGTGCAACTTCGCGCACAA
The DNA here is from genome assembly GCF_056159365.1 of Pseudoalteromonas sp. ABV4_021. Taxonomy (NCBI): domain Bacteria; kingdom Pseudomonadati; phylum Pseudomonadota; class Gammaproteobacteria; order Alteromonadales; family Pseudoalteromonadaceae; genus Pseudoalteromonas; species Pseudoalteromonas sp. ABV4_021. The sequence continues at coordinate 228,114 of NZ_JBSWVB010000001.1, forward strand.
TTTGATTTTCCTATCGTAGGCGTTGTACCAGCAATTAAACCAGCTGCAGAGAAATCCTTAAGCAAACGAATTGGCGTATTAGCAACGCCTGCAACAGTTGCAAATGAATACACCGCAACATTGATTGATGATTTTGCAAGAAGCTGTGAAGTTGACTTATATGGTTCCAGCGAACTAGTAAGATTAGCTGAACACAAGTTCTGGTTTAATACATTAGATATGCAAACGTTAGCTCAAGAACTCGATAAATTAGCAATAAACAGTGAAATTGATCATTTAGTTTTGGGGTGTACGCATTTTCCAATTATTGCAAATGAACTTAAACAGTTAATAAAGCATGATTTACAATTACTCGATTCTGGAGAGGCAATTGCGAATCGTGTATCGAGTCTCATTGGCGAGTGTAATGTGGTAGATAATAAGAAGCAGCCGATAGATTATTATGCTACGGCTGCTTTAGAACAGACTAAATTAAAAATCTCCGTGATTAATGATTAACACTATCATCCGAAGAATTATTGTCATCTGACTTTTGTTTCGCTTCACGCACTTTTAAAGTGCGCTGTTGAAACTCTTTATCATTTAATGCCGAGATAATTTTATCGGCATCCTTTTCTGCGACTTCTACAAAACCAAAGCCGCGACGTTTACCAGTATGCTTATCCTTTAATAGGCGAACAGAGAATATTTTCCCGTGTTGTTCAAATAAACTTCTAACAACCGCTTCGTTTGCCTTATAAGGTAAATTACCAACATAAAGTGATTTACTTGCTTCTTTCTTTTCAGTTGCACCATGAGCAGAAAAGCTTGCAAGAACACCACCAATCAAAATGCCTACAGCAATAGCTAAAGATGAACTTGTAAGTACTGATGATAATGCAAAATGAACTACGGCATAGCCGATAAGAGATGCGATAAAAATTATTATTAATGATTTTTGTTGCGATGAACTCATTTTAAAGATTCCGAATTACACAAATTAAACATAAAATTAACAAATGTTCATGCTTATCTTATCTTACTTTGCTCACAAGGCAATAATATCAGAACAAATAAGCGGTAAAATTATTTAAGTTAAGTTTAAAAAGCCCATTAAACAGGCAAAAACGTATAAAAACGAGCTGTTTTGTACGTATTTCACCCAAACGATCCAAAAAACTAAAAAAAGTTTGAAATAGGGGTTGATCCAAATTCGGATCTCTCTATAATGCGCCTCCACCAACACGGGGAACGACGCAGCATAGCAGCGAATCACGAGTTGGTTGAGTCAAGTAAAACTGACTTTTGAAAGTTTTCAAAATAAAAAGAAAATAATCAAAATTAAGTGTTGACAAAAAAATATGAAAGCGTAACATACGCGGCCCTAACAGCGACGAAGCGTCGCGGCAAGTAAAGCACTTGCAGCGTTCTTTAAACAGCCCTGAGCTGAGAACGTAGTTCTTTAACAAATAGAAGCAATCATCTGTGTGGGCACTCGTACAGATTAAGTTCTAACATACGCTTTAAAAGCGTAACAAAATTTAGACTTAATTGAACTGAGTGACCAACGGAAATAAACATAGTTTATTTCAGCACAGTCAATTCGATATCTCATCTCTTGTAGATGGAATATCAAAATCAGAATTCATTGAGTCGGACTTATGTCCAAAAACACTTTTAATTGAAGAGTTTGATCATGGCTCAGATTGAACGCTGGCGGCAGGCCTAACACATGCAAGTCGAGCGGTAACATTTCTAGCTTGCTAGAAGATGACGAGCGGCGGACGGGTGAGTAATGCTTGGGAACATGCCTTTAGGTGGGGGACAACCATTGGAAACGATGGCTAATACCGCATAATGTCTACGGACCAAAGGGGGCTTCGGCTCTCGCCTTTAGATTGGCCCAAGTGGGATTAGCTAGTTGGTGAGGTAATGGCTCACCAAGGCGACGATCCCTAGCTGGTTTGAGAGGATGATCAGCCACACTGGAACTGAGACACGGTCCAGACTCCTACGGGAGGCAGCAGTGGGGAATATTGCACAATGGGCGCAAGCCTGATGCAGCCATGCCGCGTGTGTGAAGAAGGCCTTCGGGTTGTAAAGCACTTTCAGTTGTGAGGAAAGGTTAGTAGTTAATACCTGCTAGCTGTGACGTTAGCAACAGAAGAAGCACCGGCTAACTCCGTGCCAGCAGCCGCGGTAATACGGAGGGTGCGAGCGTTAATCGGAATTACTGGGCGTAAAGCGTACGCAGGCGGTTTGTTAAGCGAGATGTGAAAGCCCCGGGCTCAACCTGGGAACTGCATTTCGAACTGGCAAACTAGAGTGTGATAGAGGGTGGTAGAATTTCAGGTGTAGCGGTGAAATGCGTAGAGATCTGAAGGAATACCGATGGCGAAGGCAGCCACCTGGGTCAACACTGACGCTCATGTACGAAAGCGTGGGGAGCAAACGGGATTAGATACCCCGGTAGTCCACGCCGTAAACGATGTCTACTAGGAGTTCGGTTTTTCGGAACTGTCTTCCAAAGCTAACGCATTAAGTAGACCGCCTGGGGAGTACGGCCGCAAGGTTAAAACTCAAATGAATTGACGGGGGCCCGCACAAGCGGTGGAGCATGTGGTTTAATTCGATGCAACGCGAAGAACCTTACCTACACTTGACATCCAGAGAACTTACTAGAGATAGTTTGGTGCCTTCGGGAACTCTGAGACAGGTGCTGCATGGCTGTCGTCAGCTCGTGTTGTGAGATGTTGGGTTAAGTCCCGCAACGAGCGCAACCCCTATCCTTAGTTGCCAGCGATTCGGTCGGGAACTCTAAGGAGACTGCCGGTGATAAACCGGAGGAAGGTGGGGACGACGTCAAGTCATCATGGCCCTTACGTGTAGGGCTACACACGTGCTACAATGGCGCATACAGAGTGCTGCGAACTCGCGAGAGTAAGCGAATCACTTAAAGTGCGTCGTAGTCCGGATTGGAGTCTGCAACTCGACTCCATGAAGTCGGAATCGCTAGTAATCGCGAATCAGAATGTCGCGGTGAATACGTTCCCGGGCCTTGTACACACCGCCCGTCACACCATGGGAGTGGGTTGCTCCAGAAGTAGGTAGCTTAACCTTAGGGAGGGCGCTTACCACGGAGTGATTCATGACTGGGGTGAAGTCGTAACAAGGTAGCCCTAGGGGAACCTGGGGCTGGATCACCTCCTTATACGATTTAGAACTTTTTGTTCGAAGTGTCCACACAGATGATTGTTAGCTAAGCAATAGCTTAGTTAATTTGCTCTTTAAAAATTTGGAAAGCTGACAAACTTTAAATTAAGTACTTACTTAGTAAGTGCAATATTTAATTTAGAGTTCTCAAAATAAAGTAAAGAAAATATGCCGCATACTCTTTAATAAAGAATATGTTGGTATCTACTTTAGTATTCAATATTTAACTTCTGGCGGAGTTAAAAACTGTCTTTGACGATACAAACCATTTTGGGTTGTATGGTTAAGTGACTAAGCGTATACGGTGGATGCCTTGGCAGTTGGAGGCGATGAAGGACGTATTAACTTGCGATAAGCCTAGTCAAGCTAGTAAAAAGCGCTTGAGACTAGGATTTCCGAATGGGGAAACCCACCACTTAGTGGTATCACTTACTGAATACATAGGTAAGTGAGGCGAACCGGGAGAACTGAAACATCTAAGTACCCCGAGGAAAAGAAATCAACCGAGATTCCGAAAGTAGCGGCGAGCGAAATCGGATTAGCCCTTAAGCTGTAATGTAGTTAGTGGAACATTCTGGAAAGTTTGACGATACAGGGTGATAGTCCCGTACACGAAAACTTATTTACAGTGAAATCGAGTAGGTCGGAGCACGTGAAACTTTGACTGAATATGGGGGGACCATCCTCCAAGGCTAAATACTCCCAACTGACCGATAGTGAACCAGTACCGTGAGGGAAAGGCGAAAAGAACCCCTGTGAGGGGAGTGAAATAGAACCTGAAACCGTATACGTACAAGCAGTAGGAGCAGATTCGTTCTGTGACTGCGTACCTTTTGTATAATGGGTCAGCGACTTATATTCAGTAGCGAGGTTAACCAATTAGGGGAGCCGTAGTGAAAGCGAGCGTTAACTGCGCGTTTAGTTGCTGGGTATAGACCCGAAACCCGGTGATCTAGCCATGGGCAGGTTGAAGGTCAGGTAACACTGACTGGAGGACCGAACCGACTATCGTTGAAAAGCTAGCGGATGACCTGTGGCTAGGAGTGAAAGGCTAATCAAACCGGGAGATAGCTGGTTCTCCCCGAAATCTATTTAGGTAGAGCCTCGGACGAATACTATTGGGGGTAGAGCACTGTTAAGGCTAGGGGGTCATCCCGACTTACCAACCCTTTGCAAACTCCGAATACCAATAAGTAATATCCGGGAGACACACGGCGGGTGCTAACGTCCGTCGTGGAGAGGGAAACAACCCAGACCGCCAGCTAAGGTCCCAAAGTGTATGTTAAGTGGGAAACGATGTGGAAAGGCCCAGACAGCCAGGAGGTTGGCTTAGAAGCAGCCATCCTTTAAAGAAAGCGTAATAGCTCACTGGTCGAGTCGGTCTGCGCGGAAGATGTAACGGGGCTAAACATACCACCGAAGCTGCGGCTGCGAATTTATTCGCGGGGTAGGGGAGCGTTCTGTAAGCTGTTGAAGGTGTGCCGGGAGGCATGCTGGAGGTATCAGAAGTGCGAATGCTGACATGAGTAACGATAAAGCGGGTGAAAAACCCGCTCGCCGGAAGACCAAGGGTTCCTATCCCATGCTAATCAGGGTAGGGTGAGTCGACCCCTAAGGCGAGGCCGAAAGGCGTAGTCGATGGGAAACGGGTTAATATTCCCGTACTTGGAATAATTGCGATGGGGGGACGGAGCAGGCTAAACAAGCATGGCGTTGGTTGTCCATGTGAAAGTATGTAGGCTTGAAACTTAGGTAAATCCGGGTTTCTTTAAGGCTGAGATACGAGACGAGCATCTACGGATGTGAAGTTGTTGATGCCATACTTCCAGGAAAAGCCTCTAAGCTTCAGATTATTTCGAATCGTACCCCAAACCGACACAGGTGGTCAGGTAGAGAATACTAAGGCGCTTGAGAGAACTCGGGTGAAGGAACTAGGCAAAATTGTACCGTAACTTCGGGAGAAGGTACGCTCTTATCTGTGATGAGACTTGCTCTCTAAGCGGACGAGAGTCGCAGTGACTAGGTGGCTGGGACTGTTTATTAAAAACACAGCACTCTGCAAAATCGAAAGATGACGTATAGGGTGTGACACCTGCCCGGTGCCGGAAGGTTAATTGATGGGGTTAGCTTCGGCGAAGCTCTTGATCGAAGCCCCGGTAAACGGCGGCCGTAACTATAACGGTCCTAAGGTAGCGAAATTCCTTGTCGGGTAAGTTCCGACCTGCACGAATGGTGTAACCATGGCCACGCTGTCTCCACCCGAGACTCAGTGAAATTGAAATCGCAGTGAAGATGCTGTGTACCCGCGGCTAGACGGAAAGACCCCGTGAACCTTTACTACAGCTTGGCACTGAACATTGACCCTACATGTGTAGGATAGGTGGGAGGCTTTGAAACACAGTCGCTAGATTGTGTGGAGCCGTCCTTGAAATACCACCCTTGTAGTGTTGATGTTCTAACATAGGCCCCTGAATCGGGGTTGTGGACAGTGCCTGGTGGGTAGTTTGACTGGGGCGGTCTCCTCCCAAAGAGTAACGGAGGAGCACGAAGGTTTGCTAAGTACGGTCGGACATCGTACGGTTAGTGTAATGGTAGAAGCAAGCTTAACTGCGAGACAGACACGTCGAGCAGGTACGAAAGTAGGTCATAGTGATCCGGTGGTTCTGAATGGAAGGGCCATCGCTCAACGGATAAAAGGTACTCCGGGGATAACAGGCTGATACCGCCCAAGAGTTCATATCGACGGCGGTGTTTGGCACCTCGATGTCGGCTCATCACATCCTGGGGCTGAAGTCGGTCCCAAGGGTATGGCTGTTCGCCATTTAAAGTGGTACGCGAGCTGGGTTTAGAACGTCGTGAGACAGTTCGGTCCCTATCTGCCGTGGGCGTTTGAGAATTGAGAGGGGCTGCTCCTAGTACGAGAGGACCGGAGTGGACGAACCGCTGGTGTTCGGGTTGTGATGCCAATTGCATTGCCCGGTAGCTACGTTCGGAATCGATAACCGCTGAAAGCATCTAAGCGGGAAGCGAGCCTCGAGATGAGTTCTCACTTTAACTTGAGTTAACTGAAGGGCCGTTGAAGACTACAACGTTGATAGGCAGGATGTGGAAGTGGTGTGAGCCATTAAGCTAACCTGTACTAATTACCCGTGAGGCTTAACCATACAACGCCAAAGTGGTTTAGACCCGCAGAAGTTGAATAGTCTCTGAAAAAAGAGACAAATACTAAAGTAGACATTTACTTAAAAAAAGCTTTCCAGATTTAGATTTAAGATTAACTCTTAAGTCAACCAGATTTGCTTGGTGACTATAGCGTTTTGGAACCACCTGACCCCATGCCGAACTCAGAAGTGAAACGAAACAGCGTCGATGATAGTGTGGGTTCGCCCATGTGAAAGTAGAACATCGCCAAGCTCCTAATTAAGTGAAAAGCCCGCTCAATGAGCGGGCTTTTTGCGTTTGAACCATAAAAAGATTTTAGGATTAAGAAACCAGAGTTCAGAATATTGCTGAACCCTGAACCCTGAACCCTGAACCCTGAACCCTGAACCCTGAACCCTGAACCCTGAACCCTGAACCCTGAACCCTGAGTCCTGAGTCCTTGAGTCTAAGCTATCTCGGCTTCTGTTCATTGAGTGATTTATGGAACGTATACAAGTGACTGAGAAGCACAACGTAGCAGAGCGGTTTTAAGGTAATAGCTATAGAAATACAGTTTTTCTATTTGATAGGGCTTTACTTGACCAAGAGCTTACAAAATTAAGATTTAGTAACGTTTAGGATCTGTATCATTCTCTTTCTATTACTTCACACTTTTTGTTCAAGCAAAGGGTTTGAGGTGCTGGATTATGCTCACAAGTCGAAAATGCTTTGTTTTTTTGGTTATAAGCTTGTTCAAAGGATGTTATTTCAGTTGCCAAGAATTCAATGTCTTCTTGTTTGCTTGTTTTAATTGAGTAAATATCAAAGCGACTCGGGCCGCCGCATGCGCGTTCACCATAGGAGATTACACGGCATTGATAGCTTGCATCACACGATTTATCTTCAATAGCTTTCTGAAGTTTAGTTTCTGCATCAGTAATGGTGCTGATTTTACTCTCTGGGTTGAAGTCATTTGATTGACATCCAAAGAGCAAGGTACTTAAGGCTACGATTGGTGAGATTTTAATAAGCTTCATAGACAAGTGTTTACACGAGTTATCTTTTATTTGTTCATACTAGCACAAACAAACTATTTATATCATACAAACACTTATCACGTGAATTATATCGTAGTTATTAGATGATACCTGTCATTGATGACTTATACCGTCTTGAAAGGCTAAGTTGATGGCCATTGCGTAAAGTAACCTGATAATCGCCGCTGTCGGTTGGTTTGAGCTCGGCGATACACTTTTTCCTGACGATTACACTACGATGAATGCGTATAAATCCTAAATCAGCTAGTTTGGTTTCCATAGCAGATAATGTTTCTCTGTGGAGAGTTGGGCGTTCTTCGTTCACTAAATATAGTTCGACATAGTTACCAGCGCCGCCAACCCAGACGATGTCATTACAATCGATCAGCTTAATTCTTCCAGAGTCTTTCACTATAAGAGTTTGATCAGGCGTGTTTAACTGATTAATCAAACTTTGGATATTCTCAAAAGGGAGCTGTTTGTTGTTATTGAGCCGTGACGAAAGCTTTTTGATGCACTTACTAAATCGATTCCTATCGCAAGGGAATAAAAGATAGTCAGCGAAATCATGTTCGAATGCGTAAATTGCCTCAGCTTCTGACTCTCCAAGATAAACGATTTGCGTATAGTCAGGGCATTCTTGAGCTAATGTTTCTAATGCGTCTAAATCAGGCAGCAAGTTGTGATTAATAAAAAGAACGTCAGCTTGCATCGTATTTACAATGCTAATTGCTTCAGACCAGTCAAACGCTAAAGCAATTGCTTCAAAGTTTTCGTGCTCCTTTAACAATGTTTTTAGTGCAGACTTATTGCTTTCTTTTTCGTCTGCAATAACGAGACTAAATTTTCTCATTACGCAAGTTCCTTCTAACTATAAGGTCTGTGCATTTTGTCATTGATTTGTCTACGGTGTTAGTCTTTTTGGGTAACAAGGAGTAACAAAATGTTAGTGGTTATTAAGTTGCTAAGGTATGTCATGTAAAGCTTCTGTAAAAATATTTTTATTTCTGTAACAGAAATTACACAAGTGTCCGCTTAAATTGATTATTACGCCGCTTGTGTATTCGGTGTGGTAACCAAATATTCTTGTTATTATTTTGTAAACGATGTTAAAGTTAAATTTAAACAATAAAGCAACAATATAATAACATGAGATTTCCCGGGAGAATCTAATATGGCTCAATTTAAGAAGTCAGTATTAAAGGCAGCGGTATCAACAGCGCTGCTATCAGGTGTTACTTTTTCAGCTAATGCAGCGGAAGAAGCAGCGGAAAACCAAGTCGAACGTATTGAAGTGACTGGTTCGCGTATTAAGCGAACTGATATGGAAGGTGCTAACCCAGTCACGACTATCGATGCTGCGGCAATTAGCAAAATGAGTGTTAACAACGTTGGCGACTTACTGCAAAATTTAACCTCATCTGCAGGCGCCGCGGTTAATACTCAAACCAATAATGGCGGTGACTCCAGTACGCGTTTTTCATTGCGCGGTATAGGTGATGAAAGAACTCTAGTGTTAATCAATGGTCGTCGTGTGGTTGCTGGCGGTAATGGCGCAAATGCCTCCGTTGACCTTAATACAATTCCAACTTCGGTAGTTAAGCGTGTAGAAGTTTTGAAAGACGGTGCTTCTGCTACTTATGGTTCTGATGCGATCGCGGGTGTGGTGAATATCATCACGCGAAATGATTATGAAGGGTTTGAACTAAAACTGAACGCAGGTCAAAGTGGCGAAGGTGATGCTGAAGCTAAAGGGGTTGATTTAACATTTGGTGCAGCGAGTGATCGCGGAAATGTTGTTGTGTCATTGGGTTATAACGACCAAGGCGACGCCTTTCAAGGAGACAGAAGTTTTTCAGAATATGAACTTCGAGCCTATGCTGATGGAAGTACTGAGCGAGGCGGTTCATCTGCGCCACCTTGGAGTAATATGGATGGTTACGATGGTGACAATGTAACACAAGGGCCTGAGTTTGGTGATTGGCGCCCTTATGATGGGACAACAGATTCTTATAATTATAACCCAGTAAATTATCTACAAACCCCAAGTAAACGCAAATATGTAAATGTTTTTGCAAACTATTTATTAGGTGAGTTTGGTGTTTTAGGTGAAGTAAACTCATTTGCTGAGATGAGTTATGTACAAACGGTTGGTAAACGCTTAATTGCACCTGAGCCATTAGCACCACTTATTTTCTTTGGTACTGAAGCTCCGTATTCGCCAGACAACTATTACAACGTAAAATATGGTCCGAAAGATCCTGATGGTAATTCATTCCAGATAGATGATTGGCGTCGCCGTATGCTAGAAACGGGCGGTCGTAAAAATGAACGAGATTATAAGACATTTAGAACTGTGGTAGGTTTTAATGGTGTATTTGAAAATGGATGGGATTGGGAGATCTCGTATAATTTCGGTCAAAGTGATGCAACAGAGCGCGCTGAAGGCTATTTCAACTTAGCTCGAGTAGGTGAAGCTGCTGGTCCAACAGGTTGGTTAGATGCGAACGGGTCACTTATTACCGATGCTGACGGTAACGCAATTGTAGATGCTGCGAATGGCGCTCAGCTTGTATGTTTGAATGCTGAAGGTGCTGTAATTGATGGGTGTGTTCCACTTAACATATTTGGCCAACCGGGCACTGATACTGCAATTACACCTGAAATGTTACAGTATATTTCGGGAGACTATAACACAACAGAGTTAGGTCAAAACCGTCAAGAGACACTTTCTGCAATTGTTTCTGGCGACTTATTTGATTTACCAGCGGGCCCTGTAGGGTTTGCAGCGGGATATGAATACCGTAAAGAATCAGGGTATTACAAGCCTGACTCGCTAATCCTTCAAGGTACAACTACCGCTGGTAACGCGGTAAGTACGGTAGGTGGATATGATGTACAAGAAGTGTTTGGTGAAGCGATTGTGCCAATTTTGGACGACGCACCATTTGCTCACATGCTCGAGTTGAGCGCAGCATTCCGTTATTCTGATTATAGTTCTTTTGGTGACAATACTTCGGGTAAAATTGGTGTTAAATGGATGCCTACAGATGCGTTGTTACTTCGTTCAACTGTCTCAACCGCATTTAGAGCACCAACAATTGATGATTTAGTGGGTGGTGCAGCTATTGGCTTCCCTGAGGCTGTAGATGAATGTGATGCTAGCGCCTATCGTGACTCTGAGGGTGAGTTAGATGAAGATAAATATAACGAAGTAAAAAACTCACCGAATTTTGCAAATTGTATTGCAACAGGTGTTCCAGCTGAAGGTTATAACTCCGATGGTGTTGAACAAATCCCTTCAAACACCGGTGGAGCATCAAACTGGGGAGGAACAACTGAATTAGAGCCAGAGGAAGCTGATGTTTTAACTGTAGGTATGGTGTACACACCAGACTTTATTGAAAACCTTTCTTTCAGTGTCGATTACTGGGAAATTCAACTTGATAATGCGCTATCTACAGTAGGTACTCAAAGTACTTTAACAGGGTGTTTTAAGCAAGGCGAATATTGTGACCGTATTACCCGATTTGGTCCAGACAGTGCTGCATATGGTGGTATTATTACGGTTGATGATTATGCGGTAAACGTAGGCGGTATCGATACCTCAGGTATTGACTTTGATATTCGCTATACTTTTGATTCAAACTTTGGTGAGTGGCGCCTGTCACTAGATGGTACTTACTTACTTGAATACGATAAGCACTTAGCATCTGAAACAATTGATCATGTTGGCCGTTTCGAAGTAGACCACGATGGTCACTTTGCAGAATTAAAAACTAACTTTATAGTGGGTTGGTCAAAAGATGATTGGGATGCAACACTTACTACCCGTTACATTGATGGCGTTACTGAAACAGAAAAAGGTTGGTGGACTGCTGAAGATGGATTTGACCGTAGTGTTGAATCAAATGTAGTCGTTGACTTACAGGGTAGCTATTTAGTGACAGATCACTTAACAGTTACTGCTGGTATTGATAACTTATTTGATGAAGAGCCGCCATTTGTATTCTCAGCATTTGGTGCAAATACTGATGTAGCAACTTACGACATTATTGGTCGTTATATGTACTTACGTGCTGTTGTTAGCTTTTAACGGACTATAACCCTGGTAGGGGTGTTTAATCACCCCTTTTTTATTTAAGGACAAAAAATGTATAAATCTCTAATAATTATGAGTGTTTCACTGTTATTTATAGTTGGTTGTGAATCGTCACAAGATATGTTTAAGCGAGATCAAGTTGCTAGTGTACAGAAAAAAGAAGCTGATACTGACGTTAATGGAGTGAGATGTGAAATGATGTATCGTACAGGTAGCAATCGAAAAACTAAAGTGTGTCGTACAATTGAGCAAATTAAGCGTGATGAAGAAGTGGCACAAAATACACTCAAGCGCATGAACAAACCTGAAATTACGCGCGGACAGTAAATGCTAAAGAGCTTCACTTAGCAAGAGCAGCCCAAACTTTCTCTAAATACCGAACACTAGAAAGTAAATGTTTGTATCTTTTTGTTTCCGGCTTATGGCTTTTTAACTAACCTTGAGCCGTTTACCACTCACTTCATTCCTTTTAAGTAATATAAATAGCAATAGTCTTCCAATGTAATTAGGTTGCAATTTGCGTTTGACTAAGTCGCGCAATTTTTCCAGGGAGATTATCATAATGAATACATTTAAAAAGTCAGCGCTAAAAATAGCAATGACATCCGCGTTGTTAACAGGGGTTAACTTAAACGCAAATGCAGCTGAAGAACGTTCAGCTGAAGACGTAGAACGTATTGAAATTACAGGTTCACGTATCAAGCGCTCAGATCTTGAAACAGCCACACCAGTTACAGTAATTTCAGCTGAGTCTATTAAAGAACAAGGCTTCGACAGTGTAGCTGACGTTTTACGTAATACATCTTTTAACACTTTAGGTTCTTACCGTGAACAATCAGGTAGTAGTTTTGGTGGTGCTGCGTTAGTAAACCTTAGAGGTTTAGGTGAAGATCGCACTGCAGTATTAATAAATGGTCGCCGTGTGCCTGGCAATGCCTTCACTGGCAGTTCTGCGGTTGATATCAACACAATCCCAATGTCTGCAGTTGAAAGTATTCAAATCCTTACAGATAGTGCATCCGCTGTTTATGGTGCGGATGCGATTGGTGGTGTTATTAACATCATTATGAAGAAAAACTTCGATGGCACAGTTGTTGAGTACAACAGTGATATTCCAAGTCAAGACGGTGGTGATAGAGAGTCTTTCAAGATCACTACAGGCACTTCAAGTGATGTTTCAAGCGTTCTTTTCTCGTTTGAGTATTCAAAGAAAGATCACATCGCAGATAAAGATCGTGACTATACAGGTTTTGTGCAAACAGGTACTGGCATCCCGCGTGATGCTATCGATATTACTGGTGCGAATGCTGGCGGTAATACCGGCTTTGATTTAGATTTTACCGAAGGCTTCGCTGTAGGTCCTTGTAATGATGATACCTCGCTACTTGTTCGCGACCCTTTCGGTTATTCTGGTGAAGGTTGTGGCTATATCTTTAGTGAAGTATCGTATAACACTATGGATGTTGAGCGCTTTTCTACGTTTGTTGATGCTAGAAGAGAGCTTGGTGACGACCATCAGATCTATTTTGAGAGTCGAATCTCTAAAGTTGAGTCATATGGTCGTTTTGCACCAGCCATTGGTGGTTTCTCTGTTTCGGCAGACGCGCCTATTAATCCAGTAGGTGAAAACTTTATTCTTTATCACCGATTTAAAGGTCACGGGACTCGAAACGATAGTATTGATGCGACTGAAATTGATGCAGTACTTGGCTTTAATGGTGTAATAGGGTCAACTGATATTGAATATGATGTTAGTTTCCGTAAATACCGATACGATGCGAATAGCCGAGGCGAAAATTACATTCTAAAATCTAACATAGAAGCGTTAGTGGCTAGTGGGGCATATAATTACTTAGACCCATACTCTGAAGATTCTGAGCATAAAGCTGCGATTGCAAATAGTAACGCTACGCTCTCTCGTGACCTAGGCAATGAAACATCTTCATTCCAAGTTGTGTTGAATGGTTCAACGGATATTGAACTTGGATTAGGTGGCGACGGACTTCAATGGTCTGCTGGTGCAGAATATGTAAGTGAAGATTATAAAGATATTTATGATGCATATCGCGAAGCACGCAATGTACTAGGTTCATCAGGTAATAGTGCGGCGGGTGAGCGTAAACGTTCCGCAGTATTTGGCGAGCTCTATGTACCGGTTATTGAAGGTTTAGATATCAATATGGCGGTGCGTTATGATGACTATGATGATTTTGGCTCAGAAGTTTCACCTTCGATTTCAGCATCTTATGTTGCGACTGATTGGCTTAAATTACGAGCTTCATATGGTCAAGGTTTTAAAGCACCAAACCTAACGGACTTATATGCGCAACCACAACAGAGTTTTGATGGTATCGTCGATACAACTCGTTGTCGTGCACAGGGTATTGCAGATAAAGATTGTCCAGCAGGTCAGCAAGAGACATATTCAGCGGGCAACCCAGACTTGAAAGCTGAAACTTCAGAATCATATAACTTTGGTATCATTTTAGAACCGGTAGATAATTTCTTAATTACCGCAGATTACTATAGTGTTGAGCTTGAAGATGTTGTTACTCAAATTGAGTTTAAAGATGTGTTTGAGCTTGAGCAAGCGAACAATCTTCCTGCAGGTGTAATTGTTAATCGTGCTCCTTCGCAAAATGGTATACCAGGAGCGATAACGCGATGCGCAGTTAAAAAATACCCAGACTGTGGCCTAATTAATCCTGTTGCTAACCTTGCATCACGAACTGTTGAAGGTGTTGATTTAAAGATCCAGTATTTGCATGAAACTAGCTTTGGTGATTTTAGACCTGAACTACAATGGTCTCATATTGCAACTTATGAAGAAGAAATCTTAGGCGTATTATTTGATCAACCAGGTACACAAGGTTATCCAGCGAATCGAGCTAATTTCAATTTCCTATATGAAATTGGTGACTTACGTGTGAACTATATGTATCAGTGGATTGCTGAAACAGATTCGGACACAGGCGGTAAATTTGAAGCGTGGGATACTCATTCAATTAATGCAATTTATTCTGCTATGGATGGGTTGGACCTTGCCTTTGGTGTACGTAACTTAACAGACGAAGATCCGGCAATTGATACTGTTGGTGGTTGGGTGCAGGATTCTGCAGCAACTTCACGAGATTTGTATTCACTTGATGGACGAGTATTTACACTCGGCGTTAAATATTCATTTTAATTAGTAGTTTAGTAACTCAAAGCCAGCGACATTGTCGTTGGCTTTTTTGTGTCTTAAATTAAGGGATTAATTTACTATATTCAAATATTACTAGTGTGATTCTTTAACTATAGATAAACAGAAAGTTAATACATGTGTCTTTTTATGTCAGATTTATAGTTTTTGAATTCAACTCTCGCCGCTTATCCTTAAATTGGATCCTCTTGAATAATACAAATGGAAATGCCTTCTTAATGTAATTAGGTTGAGCTTTGCGTTTGACTAGTTCAACGCAATATTATTCCAGGGAGATAAAATAAATGAAAAAATTCAATAAGTCAGTGTTAAAGGTTGCGATTACCTCAGCATTGCTATCATCTATCAACTTTTCAGTAAATGCGGCAGAAGAAAATGCTTCGTCAGAAGAAGTAGAACGCATTGAAGTAACAGGTTCACGTATACAAAGAACAGATATGGAATCGGCGCTTCCTGTTACAACGCTAACATCATCAGATATTGCAGCGACAGGTTTAACCGATTTATCAGCAGTTATTGCTCAAATGCCTTACAACACGCAAGGTAGCTTTGTAAGTGCGGGCGGTAGTTCCGCGCAAAACCACTCAAGTTCAGGTATGCGTGGTTTAGGTTCAGCAAGAACATTAACGCTTATCAATGGTCGCCGTATTGCACCTTCTGCAACATTTGGTGGTACAAGTACTAACTTAAACTTTGTACCAATTGAAGCAGTAGAGCGTATCGATATTCTGCGTGATGGCGCATCAGCTATTTATGGTTCTGATGCTATCGGTGGCGTAATTAATATTATTCTGAAAAAAGACTTTGAAGGATTATTAGTTAAAGGTTCATTTGCAAACCCAACACGAGGTCAACGTGATGAAGCTGGTGTTTCACTTACATTTGGTTCTCAAGGTGAACGTGCTCGCTCAACTGTTGTAATGGAGCACAAGCAGTGGGAAGGTTTAGCAGGTGGCGGTAGTGGTCGCCCTCAACTAGAAGCTGATTGGGAAACTGGTTATAACCGTTCAACTATTTATTCTCCATATGGTACGTATCGCCCTGTTGATGACGAAGGTAATGCTATTGGTGCGCGTATGCCAGGCCCAGATTGTCCCGCAGATATGATTGTGGACCGTGGTGAAGATGATAAGCGATGTGGTTACAATTACCTTGATGGTAAAGACTTTTTACCTGACCGTAAGAAAGATTCAATCTTTGGTCATGTAGGCTATGACATTACTGATAACCTAGTCTGGGATTCACAAGTAATGGTACTTTTTGATAGCTCTGAAACAGCATCAACAAGTATTAATACAGGTTTTGGTAATGATCCTTTTTATATGGAAGCAGATAATCCAAACAACCCTACTTTCGGCACTGCAAATCCACAGCGTATCGAATACTGGACCCGTATGGTTGGTGCAGCTGATCGTGAATCAACGTTTGATAGTAACGTGTTAGACTTCTCAACATCACTAACTTACAACACTGATATGGGCTCACTTAAAGTTGACCTACAACACAGTACGCAAAAAGTGAATATCAAAACTGAGCACTACGTTTTTGAAGATAAATTTAGAGACGCAGTAAATGATGGTCGCTGGAATCCGTTTGTACTTGGTGGTAATGCGTCAGCAGAAGATATGGCTCTTTTCCAGCATACGTTCACTCGTGAAGCAGAAACTGTATCAAAAGCGGCATTAATTAGTTGGGCGTCTGATACAAACCTAGAACTTGGTGGTGGTACTTTAGCTTACTCAGTAGGTGCAGAATATCGAGACGATACATTTGTAGATAAAATGGACCGACAGACTGCAAATGGTGACGTATTAGGTGCGTTTGGTGGTGATAGTGCAGGTGAGCGTAGTTATAAAGCGGCGTTTGCTGAAATGGATTTACCAGTTTTAGAAAGCTTAACTTTAAAAGTCGCAACACGTTATGACCAGTATAGTGTGCCAGATAAAGGTAAACTTTCGTCAGCAATTAATGCGCGTTATCAAGCGCTTGATAGTTTAGTACTGCGTGCATCTTATGGCCAAGGCTTCCGAGCGCCAAGTTTAGACGACTTACTTGGTGATGAAGCATTAAGCTTTAACCGAGTAATTGATACAACTCGTTGTCAAGCTCTGCCGCCAGCAGACCGTGAAGATGCCGATGTGTGTGAGCCACAACAGATTGAACGCCGAAGTGCAGGTAATGAGGGGCTAAATCCTGAAGAATCTGACCAGTACTCATTAGGTTTAGTTTGGGATATCGTTGATGGTACATCAATGACTGTGGATTACTACAACATTGAAATTAATGAGCAAGTACAATTTCTTAGCGCACAGTCAGTTGTTGATTTAGAAGCTGCGGGTCTACTTAGTAACTTTGATCCTAATCGAATTAACATTACACGTGATGCAGATGGCACGCTAACAAATGTAAATACAAGCTCTATTAATATGGCTGGTATTACAACAAGCGGTATTGATTTAAGTGTGAAAAGCCGTTTCGACTTAGGTAATTACGGTGAGCTTCGTTACAGCTTTGAAGGCTCATATACGCTAGAGTATGAAACGCAAGATACTCCGACAGCACCTCGTTTTGATGAAGTTGGTTATCAAGATACTCCTGAGTATCGTTTCAACACAGGTTTTGGTTATAGTATCGGTGATTTTGATGCAAACCTTACATATCGTTATACAGCTGCATTTAAAGGTGAGTCACCAGAGGATGAGCTAGCTAACATTGAACGTCAAGATTTCTCAAGTTGGAATACTATTGACTTGTCTGCATCTTACACAACAGATCAGTATGGCAAGCTTACAGTTGGTGCTCGTAACCTAACTGATAACATTGCTGACTTAAATGATGAGTTACGTGATGGTTTCAATGATGCTTTCCATGACATCATTGGTCGTGTTGTATATGCAAACTACTCTATTGCGTTCTAATAGAGATTAGCATAGCGAAAAATAGGAGCCTAAGGCTCCTATTTTTATGATTTAGTTTATGAGTAATTAGGCTTTCCGGATATTATCTCAAGCTTAAGCTCTTGATAGAAAAATGTAAGAACAAATCGTTTTTGTAGCTATTCGTTACAAATGAGCAACCTTATCTCGATGAAAGATAAGAATCTTATGTCAAATTGTAATAGCTTCGCCGTTTGTCACCGAATTTGTTCGTATTATCACTTTAGCCTAGAGAATAGGGCGCGCAGTCAGTAGTCTAAGCTCATCGCATTGATATTTAACATTGCGATTTTCTTTGGACCAAATGGGGGATTTATCCACCCCCCATTTTATTTTCCCTATAAAATATTTAGCTTTCAGATCTTAGATTTCAGAATAATTGCTAAACCCTAAACCCTAAACCCTAAACCCTAAACCCTAAACCCTGCCTCAAAAAAACTGTTGCATTTATCATCAATATCACTATAATACGCAAACTTTCAAAATTGTGAGTTCGCTTACAAGCTTTGAAAGTTAAAGATAGAGGCTTGGATTTCAAGCCCATGAACAGGAACTCCGATTTGGAGTTCAAAGGTAAGATATAAGAAGATTGTCGCTTTCCAATTTTTTGGATGAGTTGACGGTTTTTTTATGCTCTTTTTAAAATGCTCTTTTTATTGAGGTTTAATTGAATGTCAAATCAACGCATTCGTATTCGCCTAAAAGCTTTTGACCATCGTTTGATTGACCAATCAACGTTGGAAATCGTGGAAACTGCTAAGCGCACTGGTGCACAGGTTCGTGGTCCAATCCCACTTCCTACACGCAAAGAGCGTTTCACTGTACTTGTTTCTCCGCACGTTAACAAAGACGCGCGTGATCAGTACGAAATCCGCACCCACAAACGTCTGATCGACATCGTAGAGCCAACTGACAAGACTGTAGACGCACTAATGCGTTTAGACCTTGCTGCTGGTGTTGATGTTCAAATCAGCCTGGGTTAATCGGAAGATTAGAGAGGTTTTAGGAAAATGGCATTAGGTCTAATCGGTCGTAAAGTGGGCATGACTCGTATCTTCACTGAAGATGGCGTTTCAATCCCAGTAACCGTTATCGAAGCGACGCCAAACCGTGTAACTCAGGTTAAATCTGAAGCTACTGACGGTTATAACGCGCTTCAAGTGACTGCAGGCGAGAAGAAAGCTAGCCGTGTAAACAAACCAGAAGCGGGTCACTTCGCTAAAGCTGGTGTTGAGGCTGGTCGTGGTCTGTGGGAATTCCGTCTATCTGGCGACGAAGGCGACTTCGAAGTTGGTAACGAAATTACTGTTGAAGTATTCAACGACGTTAAGAAAGTTGACGTAACTGGTACTTCTAAAGGTAAAGGCTTCCAAGGTGGTGTTAAGCGCTGGAACTTCAGCATGCAAGACGCTACTCACGGTAACTCATTATCTCACCGTGCTCCGGGTTCAATTGGTCAAAACCAATCACCTGGTAAAGTATTTAAAGGTAAGAAAATGGCCGGTCACATGGGTGCTGAGCGTGTAACGACTCAAAACCTAGAAGTTGTTCGTGTTGACGCAGAACGTGGTCTATTACTTGTTAAAGGTGCAGTACCTGGCGCAGTAAATGGCGACGTAATCGTTAAACCAGCTGTTAAAGCTTAAGTCCTGGAGATTTAGTGATGGAATTAACGTTAAAAGACGCATCAGGCGCTCTTGAGGTTTCCGAAGCTACTTTTGGTCGTGAGTTTAACGAAGCATTAGTACACCAAGTAGTTGTTGCTTACGCAGCAGGTGCTCGTCAAGGTACTAAAGCTCAGAAGACACGTTCTGAAGTAAGTGGTGGCGGTAAGAAACCATTTCGTCAAAAAGGTACTGGCCGTGCACGTGCTGGTACAATCCGCAGCCCAATCTGGCGCAGCGGTGGTGTGAGCTTTGCAGCTAAGCCGCAAGATCACAGCCAAAAAGTTAACCGTAAGATGTATCGCGGTGCGATTCAAAGCATCCTATCTGAACTAGTTCGTCAAGAGCGTTTAGTAGTTGTTGAAAACTTTGGTCTAGAAGCACCAAAGACTAAAGAACTAGTAAGCAAGCTTAAAGAGCTAGAGCTTAAAGATGTTCTAATCGTAACTGAAGAAGTTGATGAGAACCTATTCTTATCTTCACGTAACCTATATAAAGTAGACGTACGTGACGTTGCGGGCATTGACCCAGTAAGCTTAATTGCTTTCGATAAGGTTCTTATTACAGCTGCAGCTGTTAAGCAACTTGAGGAGGCATTAGCATGATCTCTGAAGAACGTTTATTAAAAGTTCTACGTGCTCCGCACATCTCTGAGAAAAGTACTATCAATGCTGAAACTAGCAACACTATTGTGTTCAAAGTAGCTAAAGATGCAACTAAAGCTGAAATTAAAGCAGCTGTAGAAAAACTTTTCGAAGTTGAAGTAACGGGTGTTCGTTCGCTTGTTGTTAAGGGTAAGAAAAAGCGCACTGGTATGCGTTTCGGTCAGCGTTCTGATTGGAAAAAAGCTTACGTTACTCTTAAAGAAGGCAGCGAATTAGACTTTGTCGGCGGCGCCGAGTAATTTAAGGAGTTAGAATTATGGCACTTCAAAAGTGTAAACCAACTTCTGCGGGTCGTCGTCACGTCGTTAAAGTGGTTAACCCTGATCTACACAAGGGTAAGCCATACGCTCCGCTACTAGAGAAAAACTCTAAATCAGGTGGTCGTAACAACAACGGTCGTATCACGGTTCGTCACATTGGTGGTGGTCATAAGCATCATTACCGTGTAATCGATTTCAAACGCACTAAAGACGGTATTCCGGCTAAAGTTGAGCGTTTAGAATACGATCCAAACCGTAGCGCAAACATCGCTCTTGTATTATATGCAGACGGTGAGCGTCGTTACATCATCGCACCTAAAGGCCTTAAAGCTGGTGATTCAATCCAATCTGGTGTTGATGCACCGATCAAGGTTGGTAACACATTGCCAATGCGTAACATGCCTGTAGGTTCTACTGTTCACAACGTTGAGCTTAAGCCTGGTAAAGGTGCTCAAATCGCTCGTTCAGCGGGTGCATACGTTCAGATCCTTGCTCGTGAAGGTCAGTACGTAACACTTCGTCTACGTTCAGGCGAGATGCGTAAAGTTGAAGCGGATTGTCGCGCAACTTTAGGTGAAGTAGGTAACGCAGAACACATGCTTCGTTCACTAGGTAAAGCTGGTGCTAACCGTTGGCGTGGTGTTCGTCCTACAGTTCGTGGTGTTGCCATGAACCCAGTAGACCACCCACACGGTGGTGGTGAAGGTCGTACTTCTGGTGGTCGTCATCCTGTGTCTCCATGGGGTAAGCCTACCAAAGGTGCTAAGACACGTAAGAACAAGCGTACTGATAAATTTATCGTACGTCGTCGTACTAAGTAATAGTTGAGGAATTGCCATGCCACGTTCTCTCAAGAAGGGTCCATTCATTGACCTACACTTGCTGAAGAAGGTAGAGAAGGCGTTGGAAAGCGGTGACAAGAAGCCTATAAAGACTTGGAGCCGTCGTTCAATGATCATCCCTAATATGATCGGATTGACCATCGCTGTCCATAATGGTCGTCAGCACGTCCCTGTATTTGTTTCGGACGAAATGATCGGTCACAAACTAGGTGAATTTGCACCTACACGTACTTATCGCGGCCATGCTGCTGATAAGAAAGCTAAAAAGCGTTAATAGGGGAATATGATGGAAGCATTAGCTAAACACAAATTCGCCTCTGGTTCAGCGCAAAAAGCACGTTTAGTTGCAGATCAAGTCCGTGGACTACCTGTTGATCGCGCGCTAGAAATACTGGCGTACAGCCCTAAATCAGCGGCTGTTTTAGTTAAGAAAGTACTAGAGTCTGCTATTGCGAATGCAGAGCATAACGAAGGTGCTGACATTGATGAGCTTAAAGTGTCGAAAGTTTTTGTAGACGAAGGTCCTACAATGAAACGTATTCGTCCACGTGCTAAAGGTCGTGCGGATCGCATCCTTAAGCGTACTAGCCACATCACTGTTGTGGTTTCAGATAACTAGGAGATTAACTAATGGGACAAAAAGTACACCCTACTGGTATTCGCCTAGGTATCTCAAAACCTTGGGTATCTACTTGGTACGCGAATACAAAAGACTACTCTGAGACGCTATTTGGCGATCACAAAGTTCGTACTTTCCTTACAAAGGAATTAAAAGCGGCTTCTGTGTCTAAAATCGTTATCGAACGTCCAGCGAAATCAATCCGTGTAACAATTCACACAGCTCGTCCTGGTGTTGTTATCGGTAAAAAAGGCGAAGACGTTGAGAAGCTACGTCAAGCAGTGACTAAACTTGCAGGTGTTCCGGCTCAGATCAATATTTCTGAAGTTCGTAAGCCAGAGTTAGACGCACAGCTTGTAGCTGACAGCATCTCTTCACAGCTTGAGCGCCGTGTAATGTTCCGTCGTGCTATGAAGCGCGCGGTACAAAACGCAATGCGTCTAGGCGCTAAAGGTATTAAGGTTGAAGTTAGCGGTCGTTTAGGCGGCGCTGAAATCGCACGTTCTGAGTGGTACCGTGAAGGTCGTGTACCTCTACACACTCTACGTGCTGATATCGATTACGCAACTTCAGAAGCTTTAACTACTTACGGCATCATCGGTGTTAAAGTTTGGATCTTCAAAGGCGAAGTTATCGGTGGTCTTCCACTGAAACAAGAAGCTGAGAAGCCAGCTAAGCGTGCACCGAAAAAAGCTCGTAAAGCTAAGTAAGGGGTAGCGATCAATGTTACAGCCAAAACGTACAAAATTCCGTAAAATGCACAAAGGCCGCAACCGCGGTTTAGCGCAAAACGGTAACAAAGTTAGCTTCGGCTCATTCGGCCTTAAAGCGACTGGCCGTGGCCGTATGACTGCTCGTCAAATCGAAGCAGCTCGTCGTGCTATGACTCGTCACATCAAGCGTCAAGGTAAAATCTGGATCCGTGTGTTCCCAGATAAGCCAATTACAAACAAGCCGCTTGAAGTTCGTATGGGTAAAGGTAAAGGTAGCGTAGAATACTGGGTTGCTGAAATTCAGCCTGGTAAAGTACTTTACGAAATGGAAGGTGTTTCTGAAGAGCTTGCTCGTGAAGCGTTTGACCTTGCTGCTCGTAAACTACCATTCAAGACAACATTCGTAACTCGGACGGTAATGTAATGAAAGCTAGCGAATTAAAAGACAAGAGCGTAGAAGAGCTAAACACTGAACTTCTAGAGCTTCTTCGTGAGCAGTTTAACCTGCGCATGCAAGCGAGCACTGGTCAGCTAGCTCAGTCTCATTTACTACGTAAAGTACGTCGCGATATCGCGCGTGTTAAAACGGTTATCAACCAGAAGGCAGGTGCATAATGAGCGATAAAATCCGTACTCTACAAGGTCGCGTAGTTAGTGACAAGATGGACAAGTCTATCGTTGTTGCTATTGAACGTCAGGTGAAGCACCCAATCTATGGTAAATTCATCAAGCGTACTACTAAGCTACACGCACACGATGAGAACAACACTGCTAAAGTAGGCAACACAGTTACTATTCGTGAATGTGCTCCTATCTCTAAGAACAAATCTTGGACTTTAGTAGACGTTATTGCTTAATTTTTATTAATTAAGTAAACGCTAAAAACCCCGGCCTTGGTCGGGGTTTTTTACGTTTGGAATAAAGTAAATTAAGTTGTAGGCGAAGCACCGCCACATGATTAAATTATGAGTTTGAATAGTTAGTGAATAATGGATGAGAAAATACCTATAGCTTAAATCATCATTGCAGATTTCTATTTTGACTAATTTCGACCGTCTGTTGCATCACTACTGTTTTTATATTCATCGATTTATTTTGTTAGGAAAGTTAAAGGATTGTTTTTTCTGTTTACATAAATCCTTAATGCATTACTTTTTTTTTGTTATATTTCGCGCTGTTACAGATGCTTAAATAGATATAACAATAAGGAAATGTTAATGAAGTTTGATATTGGTAAGCTTTCGGCTGTCTTGTGTATGATTTTAATTACAGCTTGTGGAGGGGGAGGGGAGGCCAATACGAATACCAAAACTTCCAGTAACCACGTCCAGAATGTATTGCCTGTAGTTGATGCTGGGCAGGATATATTTGCTTTTGAAAATGAGCAAGTAACGTTATCAGCTTCAGCTTCAGATTCAGATGGTAATATTAGTTCTGTTGCATGGCGTCAAATTGAGGGTGACCCAGTTGATTTGTCAAGTGCTTCTGAATTAGTTACAACTTTTACTTCCCCTGAAGTAGATACACCTAAAGATTTGATATTTGAGATAGTCGTTAAAGATGATCAAGGCGCAACTGCTCGAGACTCTATTACGGTCACAGTCGAAGAGAAACTAAACCAAGCCCCAGTAATTAATTTAGTCGATCGAATAGATGTAATTTCAGGTTCTATAGTAAATTTAAACGCCTCGATAAATGATCTTGATGGGGATATCTCTAACGTTTTATGGACTCAAATAGCAGGGAGTACAGTAGTAATATCTAATGCTGATACCCCAGAAGCAAGTTTTATTGCACCACAGGTTACAGAAGCCATCGAGCTAAAATTTGAACTTACCGTAACAGATGATGATGCGGCAACCACAAAAGACAATATTACTGTACTCGTAAATAAAGAGAACTCATTACCAATTGTTTCTGCTGGAGAGGACATTATCGCGAACCCTGGAGGTAAAGTAAATTTGTTAGGGGTTGCAAGTGATATTGATGGCCAAATAGATACAGTAATATGGAAACAACTAGAGGGAAAGGAAGTGGATTTAGTTGATTACAACACACTTACCCCAAGTTTTGACATACCAGAGGTGGCACTCGGCAGCTATTTTACCTTTCAGGTTGAAGTGACTGATAACCGAGGTGGCCAAGCTGTTGACTCTATAAAAGTAACGGTGCAAAAAATTACTCCTACTACCCCCGAGCTTGTTGTAACTCGTTTAGGATATCCAGGTAGAATAAAATTAAATGTTAAAGGCGATAATCAGATAGACTCAGGAGCTAAATACAACCTCTTCTACGCTAAACAGGCAGGTGTGAGACCGGATAACTATTCCAGTCTAGCAGGCGGAAAGGTGATAAGAGATATTTCGCTACCTTATGAAATCCCAAGTTCATGGAATGAGTACCAAAATACATTTTTTGTTTTGGAAAAAGAAATATTAAATACTACATTGTTGAGTAATGAAGTAAACACAAACCATAGGTTAGGGGTTAGTAACTGGAATAGAGCATGTGTAGTTGAGGCTAGTACAGTTATCTGCTGGGGACGGTATGATAATCAGGAAAGAGACATAGAAGCCGCTAAGGACCCTATAATTCTTTCTAATCCATCACAACTAGCGGTTGGTTCGGTTGATACTTGCGTAATTGATTCCAATGAGTTGAAGTGCTGGGGTGATGATTTAGCTAATAATATTCCTGAGTTAGTAAACCCATTTTTTATAAATATAGAAGGAAGCACAGCTTGTGCGATAGACAATTCTGGACATAGATGTTGGGGGGAACTTTCAGAGGTTCATAATGGTATTTCATTAAAAAACCCCAAAGAAATAGTTATTAATGATTACTCTCAGAATTGTGCATTAGATGATACCGGTGTTGTATGTTGGAACAATAGTGGTCAGTTATTTACAGAGCTGCCTAAGGTTAAAAATCCTCATTCCCTAGATATTAGTAATTCAAGAGCGTGCTTGCTCGATAATAATAAACTTGTTTGCTGGGGAGGGATTGAAGGTATTCAAGAAACCGAAGGATTTGAAAACCCCTCTCAAGTTGTCGTAACAAACTTACCACCTTGCGTTCTAGATGATAACGGTGTTAATTGTTTAGATGATGATCCTTTAAGCCCAGTTCAGCCTCCAGAGTTAAATAATCCAAGAAGTCTCTTTGGTGATGATCAGTATTATTGCTCAGCAGATACTGAAGGGCTTCAATGTTGGGGCTATCCTGAGGCGGTTTCAAATAATATGCCAAATAGTAGTGATTTAGTTGAAATGGACCTAGATCAATCTGAGAAACTAGAATGCTACGTATCAACTTCTGGGTTAACTTGTTATCACTATGGAAAACAGATTAATTTAGGTAAAAATTTTGTGGCAAGTGATATTGATGTAGAGAGGAATACTATCTGTGTCATAGAAGGTGGTTTAATTAGCTGCTTTGATGTTGTATATGGAAAAGAAATCATGGAAGTAAAGGAGATTGCTTTTGATGAAACTATGGGCAGCGCAAAAGAAATATACTTAGACATGTTTGGCTCCGGGGGCTGCACTCTTTTTGAACTTGGAACAAGCTGTGTGGGACTTTTAGGGTACTCAAGTTATCAAGTTGAAACTATAAAAAGTATTGCAATGAATAGCTATACTGGTTGTGTACTAACCGATAATGGTCATACATCATGTGGGACGGATAAAGGAAATGGCGAGGCAAAAAGTTTCTATAATTCAAATGCAGTTGGCATCGCAAACTCACAAGCTTTACTTTGTCATGCGCTGCCAAACTCAGCCCTTTGCTTAGATCTAAGGTATGATAATGAATTTAATATTGAATTAGCCAATAATGTGAAGCAAATTGAAGGGTATGATGGTGAACATGGCGGTTATATGGAGTTAATTTGTGCTCTAGATGATAATGGCGTTAGTTGTTGGCAAGCAGGAGAATACGCTTCAAGCCCTTTAAAGTATTACCCTTCGATGACATTATTTAATCCAAGTCGTTTATCAAAGAATGTACCTTGTGCAGTAGACGATTATGGTTTAGCTTGTTGGGGGATTTCTCCCTATTATGGCTATGGACAGAGAAGTAATCCTCGGTATTAATGTTGGGAAGTATCTGGGCTGTACACTTTTATTTTAACATGACTAAATTACATCATGAGAAGACTACTTCTAAAAGTGGCAACACAGTTACTATTCGTGAATGTGCTCCTATTTCTAAGAATAAATCTTGGACTTTAGTAGACGTTATTGCTTAATTTTTATTAATTAACCTCAGATCTGCATAAGTATTAAAGCCGAGTCACTTTTATACTCGGCTTTTTAGTCTGAAAGGTATAGGCAATTAATCCAGCCATTAAATTAACCATAAATGAGATGCAGCTGCGGTGCCTTGTATGGTCTATTTGAGCCATATTTTTCAGCTGGTCGAAAACCGTTTCAATGATGAAACGCTTTGATAACATCGCTCTATCCCAAGATGATATTGGCTGACGTTTCATATTACTTCGTTGACCTGTAATAAAATCAACGCCTTGCTCAGCAAGTTCCGCTTTTAAGTTTGCCGATACATAACCTTTATCAGCGTATAAACTACCTGTAACATTATCGACCATATCTGGTACAGGTTTCCTATCATCAACATTCCCAGCTGTCACTTTTACAGCTAATAAACCACCTTCATCATTCATGATGAGGTGAAGTTTAAAGCCATAAAACCAGCCCATTGTTCCTTTGCCTCGTTTGGCTTCTCCCGCGAAAACTTGGTGGCGAGGAATGCGCATGTTGTGACACACCTTGAGAGAAGTGGAGTCGATAAATGCAATGCCTGTTGGTTTATCGAATCGCTGTTTCAGATAGCTACACAAAGCAGGTAACGTAGTCTGAAGTAGCTTCAACATGCGTGTATAACTAACTAAATCAGGAAAATAATGTCGCCAATACTGACAAACAAATTTGGTGTAGTAAGTTTTAAAGTCGCGATAACCTGATTGATGAAAGGCAATTAATATAGTCATCACTTCGCTGGAGGATAGTCGAGATGGCTTAATGCGTTGCTTTTCCCCTGATTCTATTAGGTGTTTAAGCCATTGAGGTTCAAACAATAAACAAAAATCATCGACATCTACGTAAATTGCATCTAAGTTATTCATGCCCTTGCCTCGGTAATCTTATGTTTCTTGGTCGAAAGATCTGATCACCGCAAGGGCATTTAGTTCCACTTCTTATGTGCAGCTCAGGTTAATTAAGTAAACGCTTAAAACCCCGGCCTTGGTCGGGGTTTTTTACGTTTGGAATAAAGCAAATTAAGTTGTAAGTGAAGCCCTCAATCTACGGTAAATTTATTTAGTGCACTACCAAGCTACACGCATATGATAAGAAGACACCTTCTAAAGGTGGCAACACAGTTACTATTCGTCAATGTTTAGTATTAACTGGCTCTTTGGGTAGGCCTGCTTACTTACGATTTCTTACATTGTTTAGATTTTATTCACTGAACTTTAACCCCTTGCAAGACTCCTAACATATTCATAATAATTATAAATTTTTAAAAGGTGTTGCTGTGCGTTCTAAGCAAATGGCATTGCTGACCTCTATTACCGTACACTTTGTTCTAGGCTACTTACTGGTAACTCAAACATTCAAACAGTCAAGTTCAACACAGGAAGCTTCTCTTAAAACGTATATCATACCTGTCGCGCAGCAGCGCAAAATCCTAGCTGAAATGGTGAAACCTAAAGATAAGCAAAATCCTGAACCTAAACAACAAAACGTCCCTGAAAAAGTTATAAAAAACACAGTTGTTGGGCAGGAAAAGAAAACCCCAAAAGTTGCTGAAGCACCAGTACCAAAAAGCACTGAAAAGCCGTTGGAAATCACACCTAAAACTCAGAAAAAGTCGAATGAAACCAAGACTAAAGTGATAAAGTTTAATCGTTATAAGAGCCTTGAGAGTGTAATAGAAAAAGAACAGCAAGCTTATTTTAAATCGCAACAATTCAATAACCAAATAAGCCAGCCGGAAGTCAAAATTAAGCCGTCGCAAAAATATCAAGACCTAGTAAAAGGGCAAACTGAGGTTGTTACTGGAAGTGTAGCCTCATCACGTAAGACAATAAAATATAAAGGTAAGTGTTATCTTGTTGATAGTAGTTCAGAAATGGGCAGTATGGATATGCCGTCATCATCTGGCTTTCCATGCCCTGGAGAAAAATCAGATAATGAAATATTGCTGAAAAATTCGTTGAATAAGTATTTAAAGAAAAAATAAGGGATACGCGTGAAAAATTGTGTATGTATTTTCTTGCTGCTAATAAGTGCTGGTTGTTCAACTGGTTTGAAGCAGCGTGACATAAGAGAGTGTCGAGAAAATGCGTTTCAAAACCAAACACTGCCTATGGCAGTAATAGAAGCCCAGTATAAAGAGTGTCTAAACGAGAAAAGAGAAATGCAGGCGGCAGAGCGGCAAATGTCACTAATTGAAAATGTATTTGAGATCATACTAGACATCTTTGGTGTAAAAGAGTCTGATTAGCTTTAGCGACAACCTTATTTAACTTTTAAGGTTGATGTTAAAACCTAGTAAAGCCTAGTATAACCTAGTACCAATTCAATTAATCACTCATCATTTTGCTGACTAAATATATCATTCATTGCGCTACATTTATCTATGTAGGATAAGTGTCAATGGCGGGCTAAACGCTTCTTTAGCGTTATATCTGATCACATGCACAATAAAATTGCTGTATCGTCATTTACGTACCTCAAGGGAAAATTTAATTCTATTTGCGTGAACCTTTGCTCGAACGCTCACGTCTTGATAATCAAACAATCTACTTTGGAAGTGTAAATGCACCAAGCGCAGGAAGAGTTACTGGTTTTAGCGGCTCAATCAGGGAACACAAAAGCGTTCACCTATCTGTGTCGTCACTACCAAAAAGGCGTAACTCGCTTTGCGTATAAACTATCGAACGACCCTCAAATAGTTCATGATGCAGTGCAAAATGCATGGTTAAAACTCGCTAATAACCTTCACAAATTAAATGACCCTAGAGCATTTAAAAGTTGGTTGTTCAAAGCTGCCCGCTGGAGCGTATATGACTTAATGCGCGCAGCAAAGCGAGATAAAGAGACTATCGCAAACGATATAGATGTGCTTGATATTGTCGCGTCAACTAAACCTGAAAGCTTAGATCTCGGGTCCTTGATAGAGCAGCTTCCAGATATAGATAAGCAGGTTATACATTTGTTCTATTTGGAAGAAATGCAATTGATACAAATAGCCGAGGTATTAGAAGTACCGCTAGGTACTGTTAAATCGAGGCTATATCGTGCCAGAAAAGCGTTACAAAAGAGTGTAGAGGATAAACAGGATGAATATTGATGAAAGAATTGTTAAACAACTCGATGCAGATTCAGCTGAAATCGACCGCATTTTGGCGGAACAAAATAATGGGCTAGGTGCATTGCTAAATGCGGGTTTAAAAGGCGCGATGCGACCTTGGTTTATATTAGTAAATGTTTTAGTACTAATAAATTTTCTCGGGCTCGCTTACCTTGTCTATCAATTTTTTACGCAAACAGCAGATACGCAAATATTTTGGGGGGTACTCGCGATTTTCAGTTTTCAATTTCATATTGCAGCTAAAAGTTGGCTTTATAACGAAATGAATCGAAGTAGTTTAATGCGTGAAATAAAGCGCCTTGAAGTTGCTGTTAATGACTTAAAAGTTTCAACCAGTAAGTCGGAGTAATTGATGGAAAAGCTAAAGACAGTTGTTTTAATATTGCTGCAAACGCTGCTATTTATTCTTCAGTTTTTACAGTCATAACAGATAGATATATAAAACAAAAAGCCAGCTAAATGCTGGCTTTTTTAATTAAGGAGAATGACTTAATTAAAGTTTTGGGCCTGCCGCTACAAGCGCCTTGCCGTTTTCTGTGTCAGTGAACTTGTCAAAGTTATCAACAAAACGCTTAGCTAGGTCTGTTGCTTTGTCAGTCCATACGCTTGCATCTTCGTAAGTGTTACGAGGATCAAGAATATCACCTTCGACACCTTCAAGTGACTTAGGTACTTCAAGGTTAAATAGTGGCACGATTTCAGTTTCTGCGTTATCGATAGAGCCATCTAAGATTGCATCAATGATTGCGCGTGTTGCTTTAATTGAAATACGTTTACCTGTGCCGTTCCAACCTGTATTTACTAGGTAAGCTTCAGCGCCAGCAGCTTCCATACGCTTTTGCAGTACTTCAGCGTATTGTGTTGGGTGAAGTGATAAGAACGCAGCACCAAAACAGCTTGAGAACGTAGGAGTTGGTTCAGTAATACCACGCTCAGTACCTGCTAGCTTCGCTGTGAAGCCTGATAGGAAGTAATATTGTGTTTGTTCTGGTGTTAATTTAGCAACTGGTGGTAATACACCAAACGCGTCAGCAGTTAGGAAGATAACTTTCTTCGCGTGACCTGCTTTAGACACTGGCTTAACAATGTTGTCAATGTGGTGAATTGGGTAAGAAACACGTGTGTTTTCAGTTGTTGAGTTATCGTCAAAATCAATTTTGCCGTTTTCATCAACTGATACGTTTTCTAATAATGCATCGCGACGGATTGCATTGTAGATGTCTGGTTCATTTTCTTTGCTTAGGTTAATTGTTTTTGCGTAACAACCACCTTCAAAGTTAAATACGCCGTTGTCATCCCAACCGTGTTCGTCATCACCAATTAGCTCACGCTTAGGATCGGTTGAAAGTGTTGTTTTACCAGTACCTGAAAGGCCGAAGAAAATAGCAACGTCGCCATCTTTACCAACGTTTGCACTACAGTGCATTGACGCGATGCCTTTAAGTGGTAGGTAGTAGTTCATCATTGAGAACATACCTTTTTTCATTTCACCGCCGTACCAAGTGCCACCAATTAATTGGATTTTCTCAGTTAGGTTAAATGCAACGAAGTTTTCAGAGTTAAGACCCTGTTCTTGCCATTTGTCATTCGTGGTTTTCGCACCATTCATTACGATGAAGTCAGGCTCGTAATCTTTTAGCTCTTCTTCAGAAGGACGAATGAACATGTTTTTAACGAAATGTGCTTGCCATGCTACTTCAGTAACAAAACGTACTTTAAGGCGTGTGTCTTCGTTCGCACCACAGAATGTGTCAACTACGAAAAGACGCTTGCCTGAAAGCTGCTTAGTCACTAAACCTTTTAGGTGTGACCAAGTTTCAGGAGTCATTGGTTTGTTGTCGTTTTTACCTTGATCAGACCACCACACAGTGTCAGCTGAGGTTTCATCACGTACGATGTACTTATCTTTTGGTGAGCGACCGGTAAAGATACCAGTTTTCACGTTAACTGCGCCTAATTCAGTTTCGACACCTTTGTCATAACCTTCAAGGCCCGCTTTAGTTTCTTCCGCAAAAAGTAACTCGTAAGATGGATTGTGAACAATTTCTGAAACATCGTGAATGCCATATTGCGACAAATCAATCGAGTTTTCTAAAGCTGACATAGTTTAAACACTCCTAGGGGTTTTGAACGGGTAGTAAAATAAAATCGAATAAAATTCGAGCGTCAATTCTATCTTAATACTAGAGTAAAACCAAAGCTGAAACCCGCGATTTTTCTGGGATTTATGTATTTTTTTTCATGATACCGGTGTCATTTTAAAATACCCAATATGCATCGATCTTATGACACCGTTGTCATTTTGTTTTTGTACTTTTTATAGACTTTTTGTGCAGGGAATTAGCGGCAAGTTAATTGCAATTATGATGTTCTTAGTATGGGTGAAACGCTAAACGAATTCAGATAACAAAAAAGCAGGCATTTAGCCTGCTTTTTCAATAAAAAACATTTTTTATTAGTTAAAAATGTTTTCAATATCACGTTTGTTAAATTGGTATTCTTTTAAACAATATTGGCAGTTAATTTTAATAGCGCCTTGTTCTTTCGCATCTTCAAGCAATGCATCTTTACCAACATTAACAATCGCATCTGCAATTTTATCGCGGCTACAGCCACAGCGGAAGCTTACTGGCTGAGGATCAAATAAACGCGGGTTATCTTCATGATAAAGGCGCGTTAACACTGTATGACCATCAAGATTTAATAACTCTTCATCTTTAATGGTATTTGTTAACGCTTCTAAATGCGTAAAATCTTCTTCCGCTTTTTCTTTGTTCACAGGTAATACTTGTAGCAACATACCTGAACATTTTTCTTGTTCAGCATCTGTGCTAATCCACATACGTGTACGCAGCTGTTCAGACTGTTGAAAGTACTGCTCTAAACATTCAGCCAGACTGTTTGACACTAAAGGTACAATACCTTGGTAGCGCTCGCCTTTAAGTGGGGTAATGGTAATAACCATATGACCTTTACCAATTAGGTTTAACACGCCAGTATCTGTAATCTCACCTTGAATTCGGGCAATACCACGCATAGTTTGCTGGTGGTTACCATTAATCACGGCATATTTTACAGGCCCGTTACCTTGTAGTTGAACGGCAATTTCGCCTTCAAACTTCAACGTTGCTGTAAGTAAGCAGGTTGCTACTAATAGCTCACCGATCAACTGCTTCACTTCCGTTGGGTAATTGTGGTTTTCGATTATCTCTGAAAACGTTTGATCAAGTTGTACTAACTCACCACGTACATCATGGTTTTCAAAAATATATCTGTGTAATAGATCTTGCTGCATTGGTCAGATACCTTGTTTCAAGCGTACTGCTTGATAAATGTTAACTATGTTTAAATTTTATAAGCTCACGACGCTGCTTTTTATCAGGGCGTTGTTCAGGGCTAGGAGAGAAAAAGGCATTGTTTTTACGTGCCCAAGCGTTTTCTTCACGCTTTTTCTCGCTCTCTTGTGTTTCCTGATACAACGTTTGCGCAATTGGCGCACCGCGTCTTTGATCGCTAATTTTTTCAATGGTGACAATTTTTTCATCAAATCCTTGCGAGAATTTAATTGTCGCACCTAACTCAACGGTTTTGCTAGGTTTGCATCGTTGGCCATTGTAGTGAACTTTGCCCCCGAGAATCATTTCGCGAGCAATCGCACGTGTTTTGTAAAAGCGTGCAGCCCAAAGCCATTTGTCTAATCTTACGCTCAGACTGTCTTCGTGATCTGAAGTGTGTGTTGAATTCTGCTTTTTACTCATGGAGTGAGTGAATAATTGCACTGAAAAGTACGTGAAATATACCATAAATGCCAATATAGACAAAGTTGATACATTTATTTACCAAAAATAGAGACAAAGGGAATCAAGCCCTGACACAGAATTGTCATATTTACAGTGTAAATTCCAGCCACTTTCCAGATTACCTGCTTGTTGTAGAAAAGCTGACAGGTTAAGATGGTCGTTCAAAAATAAGCAAACAAATTATAATAATGCAGATAAACCAAGCGCAAATCGAACAGGTTATAGCAAAATTTCCACATAAAAAAGCAAGCAATATTGTACTTGTTGTTGTGGTTATTTATGTCGCATTTTTAGCTGCGCAATTAACTTGGATGTTATGGCCAAAGCCAACTCAGCAAGCTGCATTTATTACTGTGAATAACAGTGATTCGGGTAGCGCGTTCAACTACAGCAGTAAAGAGCTGGTATCGCAAAATATTTTTGGTAATGCAACGCAACAAGCAGAGCAGAAAACACAAGAAATTATCAGTGATGCACCTGAAACAACGTTAAATATAAAATTAACGGGTGTAGTGGCGATTGCTGGCGATGAGAAAGCCGGTCATGCCATTATTGAAAGCCAAAATAGGCAAGAAACCTATTCAGTAGGCGAATTGGTTAAAGGCACTCGTGCACAAATCGAAACCATTTTTGCGGATCGCGTTATTATTAAAGTAAGCGGTCGTTTTGAAACCTTAATGCTCGATGGTATTGATTACTCAAAAACCGTTAAGCAACCTACCAAAAAACAAGGCAAGTCATTTAACCAACTTCGTTCGGCAAATGAGTCTCCGGCTCCTGCAATAAATGCAACGAAAAATGCAGACCTTAAACAAGAACTAAAAGCTAAGCGCAGAGAATTACTTGAAGAACCTGGGAAACTTTTTGATTATATTCGCATCTCACCTAAACGGGTTGATGGACAAATTGTTGGATATAACCTTAGTCCAGGCAAAGACCCTAAACTGTTTTCACAAATGGGGCTTAAAAGTGGGGATCTCGCGACTTCAATTAATGGCTATCAGCTAACCGATATGAAACAGGCTATGGCAGCGATTGGTGAGCTTAGAAATGCATCATCAGCGACAATAGTTATCGAGCGCCAAGGGCAAATTCTCGACGTGCTATTTAGCCTAGAATAAGAATACGACTCGGAGTAACTAAATGAAAAGCGTGTTAAACCTAAGTAAGGTTTACAAAGGATTACGTAAATATGCAGCATTATTAGTTGCTGTAGGTGTTTCCTATTCTGCACTTGCGGTGGAGTATTCACCTAGTTTTAAAAATACAGAAATCACTGAATTCATTAATGTTGTTGGTAAAGACTTAAAGAAAACCATCATCATTAACCCTAACGTGCGCGGCAAAATTAATGTGCGCAGTTATGAGGCGATGGATGAAGAGCTGTATTACGAGTTCTTTTTAAATGTACTAGAAGTATACGGCTATACCGCAATTGAAATGGAAACCGGTTTTATCAAAATTGATAAAAGTGCCGACGGTCGTAAAAAGAATGTTCCCGTACTGGATGACGATGAAGAAGTGACCGGCGATGTAATGATCACCCGCGTTGTGCGTGTAAAAAACGTCAGCGTACAAGAGCTTGGTCCAGTTGTTCGTCAGTTTAGTGACCAAAAAGGCGGTAGCCACGTGGCACAATATACGGCATCAAATGTAATGATGTTAACGGGTCACGCGGCAACGGTTAATCGCCTTGTACAGGTAATTAAACAAGTTGACCGCGCAGGTGATCAATCAGTTGATATTGTTAAACTGAGCTATGCAACAGCGTCAGATGTTGTTTCTGTAGTTGAAACTATCTACAAGCCTGCGTCAGGTGGAAAAAACAACATTCCAGCTTTCCTTATTCCTAAAGTAGTTGCCGATGAGCGCACGAATAGTGTCATCGTAAGTGGCGAAGGGGAAGCGCGCGACAGAGCGATTACCCTAATTAAGCGTCTTGATAACGAGCTTGAAACACAAGGTAACACCAAAGTGTTTTACCTAAGTTACGCTAAAGCAGAAGACTTAGTGAAAGTGCTACAAGGTGTGAGTAAGTCAATTAATGACGAAAAGAACCAAGGCAAAACATCTGGTCGTTCAGCTAACAAAGATCAAATTAGTATTGAAGCGCACGAAGACACAAACTCAGTTGTTATAACAGCAAATCCCGATGTGATGCGTTCGCTTGAAAAAGTGATCAAAGATCTTGATGTGCGCCGTGCACAAGTACTGGTTGAAGCAATTATTGTTGAAGTACTTGAAGGTGATGGCGTTAACTTTGGTCTGCAGTGGATTTCAGAACAAGGCGGCATGGTACAGTTTAACAACGGTAGCAGCGCACCAATTGGTTCTATTGCTGCGGCGGCAGAGTTAGCTCGTGATAAAACCGTTAAGAAAAATGTAATTGGTTCAGAAACGGGCACAGGCACACAGTACGATGAAACCGTTGAAGGTAATATTGAGCCGTTAGCTGGTCTACTTAGCAGTATTAGCGGCTTAGCGGTGGGTATCGCGAAAAACGATTGGGCTGCGATTGTGCAGGCAGTATCATCAGATACTAACTCAAATATTCTAGCAACACCTTCTGTAACCACTATGGATAACGAAGAAGCGTCGATGCTAGTTGGTCAAGAAGTGCCAATTCTTACAGGTTCAACGTCAAGCAGTAACAATACTAACCCATTCCAAACGGTAGAACGTAAAGAAGTGGGTGTAAAACTAAAAGTAACGCCACAAATCAACGAAGGTACAGCGGTTCAATTAAAAATCGAACAAGAAGTCTCAAGTGTATCAGGTGCAACAGCGGTTGATATCTCAATTAATAAGCGTTCGATTAGCAACACTGTACTGGCCGATGACGGTAGCATGGTGATTCTCGGTGGTTTAATTGACGAAAATGTACAAGAAAGCGTGCAAAAAGTACCATTGCTAGGTGATATTCCAGTGCTTGGTCACTTATTTAAATCAACGTCGTCAACCAAGCAAAAACGTAACTTATTAGTATTTATTCGTCCAACTATTTTGCGTGACAGTGTAAGCATGAACAAGCTAAGTCATGGTAAGTATAACTTTATTCGTGGCGAGCAGGTAAAACGCAAAGACGATGGCATTAACTTAATGCCAAACGAAGTACCACCAGTACTACCTGAGTGGAACGATGCGCTTGTGTTACCACCAACGTATCAAGAGTTCTTACACGGCGAAAACAAAAAGAATCAGCAAGATGACTGAGATAGTTTCTGAGGTTAGTGTTGCACCCGTAGTGCCTGTTAAGCGTTTACCATTCAGTTTTGCTAAGCGCTACAGCATCTTGATGCAAACACAAAACAACGAGTTAGTAGTAAGTTACGCGGGCGATTTAAACCAACAGGCATTACTTGAAGTAAGGCGTGTTGTTGCAAGCACCTTTTCGCTTAAGCAAGTGACTAAAGATGAGTTTGAGTTACTGTTAGAGGTGGCTTACCAACGCGATAGCTCAGAAACACAGCAGATTATGGAAGATATCGGCAATGAGGTCGATTTGTTCTCGCTGGCAGAAGAGTTACCGCAAACAGAAGACTTACTTGCCTCGGAAGATGATGCGCCAATTATCAAACTAATCAACGCCATGTTAGGTGAAGCGATTAAAGAAGGTGCATCGGATATTCACATTGAAACGTTCGAGCAAAACTTGGTGATTCGTTTCCGTGTTGATGGTGTTTTAAAAGAAGTTTTAGAGCCAAATCGTAAACTCGCATCATTACTTGTCTCACGTATTAAAGTAATGGCAAAGCTCGACATCGCGGAAAAACGTGTTCCGCAAGATGGTCGTATTAGTTTACGTATTGCAGGGCGCGCGGTTGATGTGCGTGTTTCAACTATGCCATCAAGCTTTGGTGAACGTGTTGTATTACGTTTACTTGATAAAAACAATGCACGTTTGGATTTGGAAGATCTCGGTATGTCAGAGCACAACCGCAGAACATTCGCCGAATTAATTCGTAAACCGCATGGCATTATTTTGGTTACAGGCCCAACAGGTTCAGGTAAAAGTACCACCTTGTATGCAGGCATGACCGAAATTAATACCCGAGACCGTAATATCCTAACGGTTGAAGACCCAATTGAATATGAAATCCCTGGTATAGGTCAAACGCAGGTTAACCCTAAAGTAGATATGACTTTTGCCCGCGGTTTACGCGCTATCTTACGTCAAGACCCTGATGTGGTGATGGTTGGTGAAATTCGAGATTTAGAAACCGCACAAATTGGTGTACAAGCGTCATTAACCGGTCACTTAGTATTATCAACGCTGCACACTAACACGGCAGCCGGTGCGATTACTCGTATGGAAGATATGGGTGTTGAACCATTCTTACTTTCTTCGTCACTACTTGGCGTACTATCGCAACGCCTAGTTAGAACGTTATGTGACTGTAAAGAGTCGCATGTAGCCGATGAAAGAGAATGTGAATTGCTTGGTATAGAACACGGTAAAGGTGTAGAAATTTGTCGCCCTGTCGGCTGTAGCGAATGTAATCACAACGGTTATAAAGGCCGTACTGGTATTCATGAATTGCTGGTGGTTGATGAAGCTGTACGCGAACTTATTCACGATGGCAAAGGCGAACAAGCGGTTGAAAAATACGTACGTAAAACCACACCGAGTATTCGCCAAGACGGTTGTAACCGAGTACTTGCGGGGCAAACGTCACTTGAAGAAGTGCTTCGCGTGACGCGTGAGGAAAGTTAATCGTGGCTGCGTTTGAATATAAAGCGCTCGATGGTCGCGGTAAAAATAAAAAAGGTATTTTAGAGGCTGATACCGCAAAGCAAATTCGCCAAATGCTGCGGGAAAAAGGGCTTACGCCGCTAGAGGTGGTGCAAGCTGCAGATAAAGAAAAGCAGCAAGTTAAAAATAGCGGCGGATTGTTTAAAGCCAAAATATCGGCTCATGAGTTATCACTGATCACGCGTCAATTAGCAACACTTGTGCAATCGGCGTTGCCTGTTGAAGCGGCAGTTCTTGCTGTGGCAGAGCAGTGCGAAAAGCCACGTTTAAAAAGCATGTTGATGTCAGTGCGTTCAAAAGTGGTAGAAGGTTACAGTTTGGCTGAAGGTCTTGCTGAGTTTCCGCATATTTTTGACCATCTATATCGCGCTATGGTTGCCGCAGGCGAAAAGTCGGGGCACCTTGATCAAGTACTGGTGCGTTTGGCTGATTACACTGAACAAAGACAGCATATGCGCAGTCAAATAACGCAAGCTATGGTTTATCCAATTATTCTTGTGGTATTTGCTGTTGCAATTGTGTCTATTTTACTGGGCACGGTAGTACCGACCATCGTTAAGTCGTTTCAAAGTTCAAAGCTGGCATTGCCTTGGACCACTGAAACAGTAATAGCGGCAAGTAACTTTATTCAAAATTATTGGCTGTTTTCATTAATAGCCATTTTTGGCAGTATCTTTGCCATTAAGAATGCGTTAAAAAAACCGAAAATACGTTTTTGGTTCGATGCCCGTGTATTGCAGTTTCCATTTATCGGTAAAGTAGCGCGTGGTCTTAATACAGCACGATTTGCAAGAACGCTAAGTATTTTGTCATCGAGCTCTGTGCCGCTGTTAGAAGGCATGCGAATTTCGGGCGAAGTTTTAGCAAATGAAAAAATGAAAGCAGCAGTCGCTGAGGCAGCAGTAAAAGTCAGTGAAGGTGCCAGCCTGAAAGCGTCACTTGATCAAACTAAACTGTTCCCACCTATGATGCTGCATATGATAGCCAGTGGTGAAAAGTCAGGTGAGCTTGAACAAATGTTAGAGCGCTCGGCTGATAACCAAGATAAAGAGTTTGAAGCGTTAGTGAATATTTCACTAAAGCTACTAGAGCCATTAATGATTGCGCTTATGGCAATCATTGTCATGTTTATTGTAATGGCAATTTTACAGCCAATTATGGCGATGAATAACGCGATCGGATAAGCGTTAAGTTTTATAGAGGTGTTAAATGAAAAAGCAAAGTGGATTTTCATTACTTGAAATCATGGTAGTTCTGGTAATTATTGGCATGATCATGGCCATAGTTGCGCCGAATATTATGGGTCAACAAGAAGAAGCAAAAATTGACAAAGCACGTATTGATATCAGCGCATTAGAAGATGCTATGAATATGTACAAGCTGCGTAACAATCGTTACCCAACAACAGAACAAGGCCTTGAGGCGTTAGTTGAAGAAACAACGATTGAGCCGTTACCAAAACGCTTTCCTGAAGGTGGTTTTATTGAAAAGCTACCAGTTGATCCATGGGAAAGCCCATATCAGCTAGTAAGCCCTGGCGAATTTAGCAAAATTGATATTTTCTCAATGGGTCCAGACGGTGTTGCTGGTACAGAAGATGATATTGGTAACTGGGATGACGAAGACGAGCGTTAATCGTTAACGTTAGTTTAAATTATGAAAAAGTGGCAAAGCGGATTTAGCTTACTCGAAATTTTAGCGGTATTGGTAATTATCGGCTTTGCCATGAACCTTGTTGTTCTTACGCTTAATGATCAGCAAGAAGAACAACTTGAAACCGAAGCACTTAAGCTTCACACCATGATTAATCTTGCCTCTGAATTTGCCGTTATGAACCAGCTTGAGCTGGGCTTTCATATTGATAAAAATACTAATACCTTTGAGCTGCTGGCGTTTGATAGCGAAAAGTGGGTTGCAATTACAGAACCTGAAGTATTTAAACCACATCAGTTCAGTGAATTTATTAATGTTGAAATGGCACTTGAAGATTTGCCGTGGGGTGAGGAAAACTTGTTGCAGCAAGTCGATTGGCGCCAGCTTCTTAACAGTGAAGATGAAGAAAGCTTATTGGAACTTGAGAAAATGAAAATTCCACAGGTTTTATTGCTGTCTTCCGGTGAAGTGAGTCCTTTTCAACTTGTACTAACACTAACTGATAACGAAAAGGCGCGTCCTTATTACATTAAGGGTGAGTTAATGGCGCCGGTTGAATTGTCTCAGGAATTGGATGACGATGCCTAGAGTACGCGGTTTTACGTTATTAGAAGTGATGATTGCAATGGCCATTTGTGCACTTGCAGGCATTGCCGCAATGAAAGCGGTTGGTGATCACATTAATCACCTATCTAATATCGAAGAGCAACAGCTTGCAAGCTGGGTTGCTGAGAATCAATTAGCTGAATTAACGCTTACTACCAATTGGCCGCCAGCGGATAATAAAACTGGTGATGAAGAGCAGGCGGGAATTAAGTTTTACTGGCGTCACAAAATTACCAAAACCGAAAGCCCCGACTTGCTTGAAGCAAGAGTGTTAGTTTATTCAGATGAAGCACGTAAACACGATGTGTATGAGCTAATTACTTACATTGCCAAAAATGAGGGTAAGTAAGTGGTCACTCAGCGTAATGATTATCTAGGGTTTACTTTAATTGAGGTGCTGGTGGCACTCGCGGTATTAGCAATGGTAACGCTGGCAAGTCATCAAATTTTATCGACCGCGATTAATGCCAATCAAAATTCAAAACAAAAAGTAGCTGAAATAGGCGCTATGAATACGGTTTTCCGTATGATGCAGCAAGATTTTACCCAATTAGCGCTACGTAACACGCGCAATGAATCGGGTGATAGTTTAGAGCAGTTTTTAATTGCCGACCGTTTTTTGTTTGATAGTCAATATCATGGTGTTGCCGGCGTGCGAGATGGTTGGAGTAACCCAGTTAACTTATTGCCGCGCAGTGAATTACAGTTATTCAGTTATGTTGTCGAAGAAGATAACTTAGTGCGTAAATATCGCATTTATGTCGATTCGCTTGATGGCACTGAACCTAAAAGCCAAGTTTTACTGGAAGACATTAAAGACTTCACCATTAGCTTTCGTGGCGAAAATGACAAATGGGAAGAAAATTGGACTAATCCTAGTTTGCCTAAAGCCATCAAAGTAGAAATTGCGTTAGCCGATGAAATGATCGTAAGTCGCATTTTACTGCTGCCAGAGAGTGAGGCGACCTGATGATGCAAAAGCAAAAGGGCGCAGCGTTAATTATCGTGCTGTTTGTCGTGGCACTAGCAGCATCTTTGGCAGTTAAAATGAATGCGCGCTTGATGGTGGAAGTACAGCGTTCAAGTAATCTCGTATTACAGCAGCAAGCACGTTGGTATGCCATGGCGGGTGAAGCTCTGGCAAAACGATTGCTGATTGATGTAAAAAAACAAGATAAAGACCGTATCGATTTATCGCAAAAGTGGGCTGTTGAAACACCGCCTTACCCTGTTGAAGATGGTACGGTTGAAGGTAAAATTATTGATTTACAGGCGTGTTTAAACCTTAATGCACTGCGGTTTGTTGATCCCAATAATGCCAGTACTCGAAATTTTAATGAAGCACATAAAACATTAGAAGCGTTACTCGATATTATTCCTGATTTACCGATGGAAGAATCGAAAGAAGCACTTGCAGATAGCGTATTTGATTGGCTGGATGAAGATAGCATGCCAAAAAGGCAGGGTGTCGAGGAAGGGGAGTATATGTCTTACAGTATTCCCTATATGACAGCCAATAACTTATTTGCTAGCGTATCGGAACTGCGGTTAATTCGTGGCTTTAATCCGATCGTCATGGAAAAATTAAAGCCCTATGTTTGCGTTATTCCCCAATATGACGAATTTAAAGTGAATGTGAATACACTGCAACCTGAACAGAGTTTGTTATTGGCTGCAATGCTGGATATTTCAGAGAGCCAAGCAGAAACAATAATAAGTCAGCGTCCGAATGAGGGCTGGGATGACCTTAATAAATTCATTAATGATGCCAAACAAAATGGCGCTAAATCGTTAGACGATAAAGATAAACGCTTTGTGATAAACAGTAATTATTTTGAAGCGCAAATAAAGGCAAGCTTCTTTGAAACGAATTTTGCGATGAAATCCATAATACATATAACAGATAATCAAAAAGTTAGTGTACTGGCGCGTAGATTTGGAGGCGTACAGTGAAAGAAACCTTAATTATTCGCTTAGGGCAATCGGTTAATGATCCAATTCATTGGCTTATAAGCAATGCGAATGAAACCATAGCAAGTGGCCGAATTGATAATAGCTTGGTACTTGAAGAATTAGCTGAAAAAGCGCAATCACGGGAAGTTATCGCGCTATTTCCTGCTAGTAAAGTACAGCTTAAAACGGTGGTTTTGCCGACTAAATACAACCGTAAGTTAGAGTCAGCATTGCCATTTATGCTAGAAGAAGAACTTGCGTGTGAGTTGGACGATGTACAGATCAGTATCGGTGAACCTTGCATGTTGGGCGAAAAGCACGCATTACAAGTGGCTGTTTGTCAGCGAGCGTGGTTTGAAAACTGGTTGGATATTTTAAAAACAGCAGAGCTATCGCCAACGCGTGCGCTGCCTGATGCGCTGTTACTACCGCAATTTGATGACGCCGATGTAACCGTAACAGCGCTTGAAAACAACTGGTTGTTTAGGCTTGATGCTTGGCGCATTGCCGAGGTGGAAACAAGTTGGATAAACGAATTTACTGCAACCCTAGATGCACAATCGCTCGCGCATCTAAGCGATTTAGGGTTTGGATATGACAACGCGGTAAAAAAATTAGAACACTATGACTTACCGCTAGCGATTTTTACCAAACAGCTTGCGACGCAACCATTTAATATGTTGCAAGGTGCATTTCAGGTTAAAAAACAAAGTAAAGGTGTGTGGCCTGTATGGCAAGTGCCTGCTATTGCCGCAGGTGTAGCTTTAATGTTTGGCCTTGTTTTGAAAGCGGTAACCGCGTACCAATTGGAGCAGAAAGTTGCTGTTGCAAAAGCTGAGACAATTGAAGCGTATCAACAAGCGTTTCCTGGTTCAAAAGTGCGACCAAATCTAATTCGCCGTCAAATTCAGTCTAAATTGTCACAAGTATCGTCTGGTGGCGAAGCGGGCTTTTTGTTTTTACTGCACCACCTAACGCCTGTATTTAAAGATGTTGAAGGTTTTACACCTGAAACATTGCGTTTTGACAGTAAACGCGGTGAGCTACGCTTACGCGCCAGTGCAAAAGATTTCCAAAGTTTTAATGTAGTAAAACAACGTCTGGAACGTTCAGCGTTGCAAGTCGAGCAAGGATCACTTAGCAACTCAGGTAATTTGGTGGTAGGCGAAATAAAAATTAAGGCGGGTTCATGAACCAGTTAGAAACATATTGGCAGAATCTTAAACCAAATGAACAGCTACTGCTGAAATGCGCTGCGGTAATTTTTACCTTGTTTATTATTGTGATGTTAATTATTCGTCCACTAAACAATAAAATTGAAAAAGCGGAAAAAACCTTGCAGCAACAGCAAGAATTAGCGCAATTTGTAAAACAAAGCGCAGCAAAAATTAATGGCAGCGGACAAGGCAAACGCGCAGTGAGTGGCAGCTTAAGTCAGATTATTAATGTGTCGAGCCGTCGTGCGCAAATCAGCATCAGCAAAATGCAGCCAAAAGATGAGACACTGCGTCTTACCATCGAATCAGTTGAATTTAATAAACTACTTATTTGGCTTGAATCACTTGTGGAAGAAAGTGGTTTAACGATCTCTGCGATTGATATTAATCGAGGTGCCGAGCCTGGCATGGTAAGCATAAGTCGTTTGGTGGTTGAGAAGTAATATGAAAAAAACGATATCTCTTATCTTGTTATTTATTGTC
This sequence comes from Pseudoalteromonas sp. ABV4_021, assembly GCF_056159365.1. Classification (NCBI taxonomy): domain Bacteria; kingdom Pseudomonadati; phylum Pseudomonadota; class Gammaproteobacteria; order Alteromonadales; family Pseudoalteromonadaceae; genus Pseudoalteromonas; species Pseudoalteromonas sp. ABV4_021. Next base: position 272,347 of record NZ_JBSWVB010000001.1, read on the forward strand.
GCATTTATTGCATTTGTTATTTACCTTGCACCAGCCTCGGTTGTGCTTGGCTTTGCACAAAGTCACTTACCAAAAAATATTAAAGTTGTAGGTGTGTCTGGCACGATTTGGCAAGGTCGCATCGCTCAGGCTCAAATTAATCAACAGCTTATCGATAAGCTAGAGTGGCAGTTAAAACCAGCTAGTCTGTTAACTGGCAAGGTGAGTGCTGATATTAAATTTGGTAGCTTACGCGGGTTTGATACGCCGTATGGCAAAGCGTCAGTTTCTTTGCCATTTTCAGCGGAAACGGTACAGTTAAGCCGTGCTAATATCCGCGTTGCGACATCAAATATTATGGATAATGTTAAATTGCCAATGGCGTTGCCAACTAAAGGTAATTTAAAAGTAAAAGTGAGTAACGCTGAATTGCCATTAGTAGCAAAAGATAAGTTATGTCATGTTTTAGCTGGTAATGCTGAAACGCACAATTTATCGGTGCAAGGTCTACAAGGTTGGATTGAGTTTGACACTATCAAGGGTAAGCTTGGGTGTGACAATGGGTCGCTAAGTTTAAATATTAGCGAAGAAAATCAACTTGGGCTGCAGCTAGAAGCGCAATATGGTTTGCGCTTAATGAGTGTTAGTGGCTTTGTTAAGCCAGATGCAAGTTTACCAAAGCAAGTTCATGACGCCGTTAAGTTTTTGGGCAAGCCTGACAATAGCGGGCGCTACCCGTTTAAATTCTAAGTACAAAACATGATTGAATTTACACAAACAGATAAGCACGCGTTGGCGAGCTGGTTAGCAAGCAGTGAAATGGCACCTTATGCGATGCCACTCTCCCAGCTGGAAGGGTATTTATTTGCGCTTATAGCGGCGCCAGCTCCGATCATTGAAGATATTTGGGTAAATGAAGCGCTCGGTAATAAAAGCGAGGAACTAGCCGACGATAACCTGTTTGCACTTATGGCCTTTCACAATGATGTTAGCGATCATGTTTTTGAAAAAGGCTATGCGCTATCTTCTCGCATCAGCATGATGCAACCGAGCGCTGCTAATTTATCAAAAAACGGCGAGCTTCATTTATGGGCGCTAGGTTTTACTCAAGGCATTAAGCATTATATAGAGCCAATTGTATCGGCGAATAATCTCAATGGGGAACTAAGCGAAGCACTGGCAATGACGTTAGGTTATTTATGCTTTTTTGCAGATCTAAATAACGACGCTTCATTGTGTGATGATGTTATCAGCTTGCTTGAACCATTTGCTGAGGGGTATGCAGAGCTTATTGAAGCATGTGTGCTGGATGCAGGACTAATTGAAGAAGATGATTTAGATGATCTCGAATGAGATCATCTAAATACTCACAACTAAAGTTTGCTTTTGTTAGCTTGAGGTAACTAATCTATCTCAAGGGTGATCTGAGTACAGCCAGATCCGCAACTTATAATAAACTCATCATCTTTGTCGTTAAGTGTTACGCTAAGAGGTTTGTTACACGTATCACAATTAACTGTACCGCCTTTTAAGAGCTTTTTTAAAACGGCTTTTTGATCATTAAAGTTTTTGGCAAACTTTTTATTAAGCTGTGAAAAATCCATAATTAACGTTTAGATTCTTCCGCAATAATCTTACAAATTTGTCTTAAATCATCCCCGTAAAAGTAAGAGTTAAGCTCTTTTTGTACACAGTAACGGGTTTTAAACGATGACATTTTTTGGTTAGTGGCAAGCTGCTTAGTTAAATAGTCTTCCGCAGTTTGTGATAAGCGAAGTTTTTCTTTGGCACGCTTTAATGAACGAGCAGCTTCTTGATCTGTTTTTACTTTGCTCGAATCACTCAGTACGCCCATAATCTTGTCATAAAGTTCTTGTCGCGGCTTAGCAATGCTTGGGTGATCAACACTGGCTAAGATAAGAATGACCAATACAAATAAGAAGTAATTTTTCATAAACTTTTCTTTTTTTTGATTTAGCACTAATTTGCTGTGTATTTAGTTTAATAAAATGCATCGCACTAGCAAAGACAATTGTTATAATTAAGCAACTTATCTACAAGTTTGCACACCTAGGGGCGCCATGGACAAGCAAATTAAAGTAAAAAATATCCCAACCGAAGTAAAGGTACATAAGCCTGACGCGGAAAAATTTGATCGCTTTAACCCGCGAAACCGCATCTATGTTCGGGCTGTAACAGGTTTACATCAAAAGTTACGTAAGTACCTTGGTTTTATTGCCATGCTTAGTTTTATGTTACTGCCATGGGTGAGTTTCAACGGTCATCAAGCGGTTCTTTTCGATATCTTCAATCAAAAATTCAATATTTTCGGCATGACATTATGGCCGCAAGATTTAACCATTCTTGCCTGGATTTTTATGATTGGCGCTTTTGCTCTGTTTTTAGTAACGACTTTTTATGGTCGGGTTTGGTGTGGCTACATGTGTCCGCAAACAGTGTGGACTTTTATTTTTATTTGGTTTGAAGAAAAAATCGAAGGCAGCGCGAATCAGCGCAAAAAACTCGATCAGCGTAAAATGGACTTTGATAAGTTTTGGCGAAAATCAGCGAAACATTTAAGTTGGGTTGGTTTCTCACTTTTTACCTCGTTAACCTTTGTTGGTTATTTCACACCTATTCGTGAACTCATGGTGGATTTTTTCACTTTTGAAGCAACGGCCTATGCTGTTGGTGGCGTATTGTTTTTTACTTTTTGTACCTATGGCAATGCAGGCTGGATGCGCGAAATCATGTGTTTACATATGTGTCCTTATTCGCGTTTTCAATCAGCGATGTTCGACCAAGATACCTTCACTGTTAGCTATGACGAAAAGCGCGGTGAAAACCGTGGACCACGCGGCAGAAAACAAGATCCAAAAGAGCTTGGGTTAGGCGATTGTATTGATTGTAAAATGTGTGTGCATGTCTGCCCGACAGGCATTGATATCCGTAATGGATTACAGTACGAATGCATTAACTGTGGTGCATGTATCGATGCGTGTGACGAAGTGATGGATAAAATGAATTATGACAAAGGGCTTATTTCATATACCACAGAGCGTAACTTAACATCTGATAAAAAGACCCACGCGTTTCGTCCGAAAATTATTGGCTACTTGGTTGTAATGCTTGTTATTTGCGGTATTTTTGTTGCAGATGTGATGACTCGTATTCCTATGGACCTTGATATTATTCGCGACCGAAATCAGCTTTACCGCGTAACTAATGAAGGTTTAGTTGAAAACACATATACTTTAAAAATTCTTAATAAATCACAGCAAGACCACGAATACACCATCGCGGTTGAGGGACTAAATAATTTTAATATTATTGGCAAAACACAGGTGAATATTCGTTCCGGTGAGTCGTATAGCCTGCCGTTGTCAATTGCAATTGACCCGTATGATTTGAAATCGCCAATTACCGAATTTAATTTTGTCTTGCAGCGTGCAGATCAAACGCAGACGCAACTTGCACAGCCAAGTAAGTTCTTTAAAGGACGTTAAATGTCGACTTTTGATTTTAGTGATTTAACGCCTGAACGTATTTTAGACGCAGTTGAAAGCATTGGTATTTACCCTATATCAGGGCTTTTAGCGCTAAACAGCTATGAAAACCGCGTTTATCAGTTTGTGGCGGAGGATAACAAACGTTATGTAGTGAAGTTTTATCGCCCAGAGCGTTGGAGCTCATTGCAAATACAAGAAGAGCATGATTTTAGTTATGAACTGGTTGACGGTGAAGTGCCTGTTGTCGCGCCAATAAAACGCGACAATACTAGTTTATTTGAATACCAAGGTTACCGTTTTGCGTTGTTTCCGAGCGTAGGTGGTAGAACGTTTGAAGCAGATAATTACGATCACCTGGAAGTTTTAGGTCGTTTTATCGGTCGTTTACATAATGTGGCTAAAACTAAACAGTTTGCCGTTAGGCCAACAATTAGTTGCCAAGAGTTTTTGCACGACGCCAAACGTTCTCTAATAGATAGTAATTTAATATCGCCAAGTTTAGAAACGCCATTTATGACTGTTTTGCAACAGGTTATAACGTTAACTGAAGAGAAATATTCGCCAATTAACGAGATCCGCTTGCATGGTGATTGCCATATTGGCAATATTCTGTGGACAGGCAATGAACTGACTTTCGTTGATTTAGATGACGCTCGTCAGGGGCCAGCAGTTCAAGACTTATGGATGATGTTAAGCGGTGATGAAAGTGAACAACGCATGCAAATGGATACATTATTGTGTGCATATGACGAATTCTCATCACTGGATTTACAAGAACTGAAGCTGATCGAACCTTTGCGCGCCTTACGTATGATTAATTATATGGGCTGGCTTGCAAAACGTTGGAATGATTTAGCATTTCAACGGAACTTTTCGTGGTTTGCATCAGACAAATACTGGGAACAACAAATATTAAGTTTAAAGGAGCAATTGGCTGCGTTGCACGAAGCACCGCTAAAGCTTTTGCCATAAGAGAACCCTATGACTAAGAAGTTATTTTTAATTGTTGCATTAATTTTTCCGTTAGCACTATTTGCTAAGGAGTTTACGTTTGAAGAGGGGAAGCACTTTTCGCGTATTGAAACTGAAAAATCTGAAAAACCACAAGTAACCGAGTTTTTCTCATACTACTGCCCGCATTGCTACAATTTTGAAATGATCGCCCAGCGATTAAATAAAGAGCTACCAGCAGATACTTTTGTTAAAAGTCATGTAAACTTTTTAAACGGCATTGACCCAAAAACTCAATCGTTACTTTCTGTTGGTTACTTAGTTGCAAAACAAGCAGGTAAAGCGAGTGAAGCGAGCGACGCTATCTTCTCATTTATTCATCGTAATCGCGGCAGCTTCGCAACAATCGGTGATGTGCGTCGCTTATTTGTATTAAACGATATTGTAACAGAAGAAAAATTTGACCAGCTAGCCGGCAGCATGGCAATTGCTGCGCAAGAACAGTACATGGTTGAACAGCAAAAGCGTTTTTCAGAACTGCGCGCGTTGACTGGCGTACCAACATTTATTGTTAACGATATTTACCGTATCGAATTAACCAGTATCAAATCATACGATGAGCTAAAAGCGCTCGTTGACTATCTATTAGAAAAATAACGGAGTAATAATGAAAGCATTTTTTAAAGCTGCTCTTTTAGCTTTAGCACTGCCTGTTGTGGCAATTGCCAACCAGTTTGAAGAAGGCGTGCACTATGAAGTGATCTCAGATCGCGCAACTAAAAAGCCGGAAGTAACTGAGTTTTTCTCATTCTACTGCCCAGCATGTAACAACATGGAAAACGTGATTTACGACATTAAACCTTTACTAAAAGATGGCGTGGCATTTAAAAAAGCGCACGTTAACTTTATGGGCGGTCGTTCAAAAGAAAATCAAGAAATGTTGTCACAAGCGTTAGCAACAGCCGAAGCGCTGCCGCAAAAAGACCAAGTGATTGCAGGTATTTTTAACCATATTCACGGTGAGCGTAAAAGCTTTAATGAAGTTGCAGACGTAAAAGATGTATTTGTAGCTAAAGGTGTTGAGGCTGCAACATTCGATAAATATTACAAGAGCTTCGGCGTACGCACTAAAGCGAAGAAAATGAGCAAAGAACAAGAATTCTTTAAGAGCAAAGGTGCATTAGGCTCAGTACCAACCTTTATCGTTAATGGTAAGTACAAAGTTAACTTTGGCCGTAAGTCAGGCATTTCAAGTGCTGAAGATATGGCGAACCTTATCAATTACCTTGCTCAAAAATAACTTACGCAATTAGTTAAAAAGCGCTGTTTAGGCGCTTTTTTTGTGTTTAAATTTTGCTTTATCTCAGGGATGGTTGCATAAACCATAATTTTAACTCAGTAATTTAAGCTCAAATATGAGTACGAGTAAGCATTGTTTTAAGTTGCGGTTGAGATTAATTCGCGCAATTTGCTGACTTCGTGCAACTGGTAAATTAATTTTTTTATGCTTGACTTAAATTACACATTTAAATGGTTTTTATCATGGAATTAAAAGAACAAACCGTATACATATTTGATAGTAGTGAAGAACAACGGGCTGCTACACAAAAGTGTATAGAATACCTATGGGCTGGCAGAATTTTCACTACTGGTAATCTCGCTAGTTTACAAAGTGAAGTCGTACAGGGTACCAGTGACGACACTTTAGTTATCACGGTTAGCGAGTTTACTGATGTTGATATGTCGAGCTGGTTGCTTGGCACAGGTTTTAAAGGTCGTTTAGTCTTACTGCTGAATGATGAAGATGCGGTGCCATTATTTTTACCTTGTGAACTCGTCGCACAAATTAATAAACCGGTAAAATTAAGCGATTTTAACCAAGTGTTTAGTCAGCGTTCGGTGACTGAAAAAATCATCGATAAAGACATACTGGTTTCACTTCTCTCACGACGAGATTGTATTAATCTCGATTTTCAGCCGGAATTTCGCAGCCAAAACGAAAAACTATCAGGGTTTGAATGTCTTGTGCGTTTTCAAGAAAACGGTATTCAGTTGAGCACGCGCGAAGTAATGAACGCTATCGAAAATCATCAGATGATCGCGACCTTTAGCGACGTATTCTTTAAGCGCATTGCCGAAGTATTACCCGCATTTAGCAGCGTGCGTCTTGCGATTAATCTATCGCTTATCGATCTTGAACAGTATGACTTACTCAAAGTGATGAGCCAGCACCTAGATATCGCGGGTATTAATCCTGAACAAATCGTTTTTGAGTTCCCGCTGGATGCGTTCTATAGCTCAAATGCTAAGGTCATTGAATTATTAACTGGGCTTAAAGAATTGGGTTTTAGTTTAGCGATTGATGGCGATGATGATGTGCTTAGTAATATTGAAAAGTTGCCATTAGTGATTGATGAAGTAAAAGTACCAGTTGCGCAACTTCAGCATTTAGATAAACAGCAAATGGATAAGGTATCGCAAGCCTATCACTACCATTCAATTAATTACATATTTGCGCGCATTGAAAGTTACCAACAGCAGAAGCTCGTGCAAAACAATTTCTCATGTAGTTTTATGCAAGGATATTATTTAGCGCCACCGATCCCTGTAAACCAAGTTTTTGAGATGTTAAAAAATAATCGTATTTAATTTGCTCATTTTTAATTTTATTTTTTATGCATAACACTTATCACGATTGACTAATATTTTTCTAAATCCGTCAAAAGTGAAAATATATTTCAATAAATATTGCTTTTTGGTATTTAAATTCCTTTTTGATTGCCTTTGATACCGATTTTTTGGATTTTTTATGCTTGTTTTGTTCTTTTGCTAATGGTTAAATTGCCTTAGTTAATGATGGAAACTAAATAAAAATGTCAAAAAACACGATTAGCCTACTTCTAAACAACCTCTTACTGCGTAATTGCAGAAGCGGGGCTTAGTGTATTTGACTGAAAAGTTTGCAAAAACCCCGCTAAATGCGGGGTTTTTTTATATTAGGGCAAAGGTGCAGGTATGAGCGATAAAATTTGGATATTTGATACGACGTTACGCGATGGTGAGCAAGCATTAAAAGCAAGCCTTACAGAGGACGATAAGCTTCAGCTGGCTCATGCAATAAGTCGACTAAACGTTGATGTTATGGAAGTTGGGTTTCCGGTTTCTAGTCCAGCTGATTTTAGAGCCGTAGAACGCATCGCCCGTGAAGTTAAAGGACCATCAATTTGTGGTTTAGCGCGTGCCGTTGAAAAAGACATTGAAGCATGCGGTTTAGCATTAAGACCAGCTGAAAAAAGTCGTATTCATACCTTTATCGCAACCAGTCCATTGCATCTTGAGCATAAATTACGCATGAGTCTTGATGACGCAACAGCAATGGCGGTGCGTTCGATTAAGCAAGCGCGAAACTACACTGATGACGTAGAGTTTTCTTGTGAAGATGCAGGGCGTACACCGCATAGCGATTTATGCCGTATTGTTGAAGCTGCGATTAATGCAGGAGCGTCAACTATTAACTTGCCTGATACCGTTGGTTATGTAACGCCAGATGAATATGCCGCAATGATCACACATTTAATGAATAACGTGCCAAATATCGATAAAGCACGTTTAAGTGTGCACTGTCACAATGACTTAGGTTTAGCCGTTGCTAACTCAATTGCCGCAGTGCAAGCGGGCGCGCGTCAAATCGAGTGTACGGTTAATGGTATAGGTGAACGCGCGGGTAATTGCTCTCTTGAAGAAGTGTCGATGATCTTAAAAATGCGTGAAGATCACCTTAAATTACATACCGATATTGTCAGCGAAGAAATTTATCGAGCATCACGACAAGTCAGTCAAATTTGCAATATGCCAGTGCAACCAAATAAAGCCATTGTTGGTGAAAATGCGTTTGCCCACAGTTCGGGCATTCACCAAGACGGCGTATTAAAGGCGCAAAACACTTACGAAATTATGGCGCCAGAAACAGTCGGTGTACCAAACAACCAGTTAAATATGACTTCGCGTTCAGGTCGTCATGTTATCCAGCATCGTTTAAGCGAATTAGGGTATCAAGCTGAAGATTACGATATGGATGCGTTATACAAAAGCTTCTTAGCGTTAGCCGATCAGAAAGGCACGGTTTATGACTATGACCTTGAAGCGATGATTTATTTTAATAATCAATCGGATGAAAGCGATTTCTATCAATTGTCATTTGTTCATTCAACATCAAATTCTCAGTCAATCGCTAGCAGCAGTATTGGCATGACCATAGGCGGTAAAGAAGTAACTGAAGCTGCTACGGGTAACGGTCCGGTTGAAGCATCATTCAAAGCTATTAAACGTATGACTAATATGGATGTTGAAATAATTGAATATAATTTAGACGCAACAGGGCAAGGCGAGGGGTCGCTTGGTCAGGTTGATATTATTGCTAAGTTTGACGGACGTCAGTATCACGGCGCAGGTTTGGCAGCAGATATAGTAGAAGCGTCGGTACGCGCTTTGGTTCGAGTTCACAATTTAATTTATCGGGCGCAGCAAGTGTCTGATCTAAAACTACAAAGGAAAGCAGTATGAGCAGCCAGTCAAATTACGACATCGCAGTATTAGCCGGCGACGGTATTGGACCTGAGGTGATGAGCGCCGCAATCGACGTATTAAATGCGGTTAGTGAAAAGTTTAATTTTTCATTGAGCTTAAATCATCACGCTATTGGTGGTGCAGCGATTGATCAATTTGGCAAGGCACTGCCAGATACTACGCTAGCCGCGTGCGAACAAGCTGATGCTATTTTGTTCGGTTCAGTTGGCGGTCCGAAATGGGAAGGCTTACCACCATCAGAGCAGCCTGAGCGTGCGTCGTTATTGCCACTTCGTAAACATTTTGGCTTGTTTTGCAACTTGCGCCCAGCACAATTATTACCTGCATTGAGTGCTGCATCGCCACTGCGTGCAGATATTAGTTCAAAAGGCTTTGATATTTTATGTGTACGTGAACTTACCGGTGGTATTTATTTTGGCGATAAAGGCCGTAGCGGAGAAGGTGCTGATGAATACGCATTCGATACGCAAAGATATTCACGTAAAGAAATTGAACGCATTGCGCGCTTTGCGTTTGAAGCCGCTAAGTTGCGTGCAAATAAAGTTACTTCGGTTGATAAAGCAAATGTGTTGGCATCGAGCGTGTTGTGGCGTGAAGTGGTAACTGAAGTAAGTAAAGATTATCCAGACGTGGCACTTGATTATATTTATATCGATAACGCAACGATGCAGCTTGTAAAAGAACCAAGCCAATTTGATGTATTGCTATGCGATAACTTATTTGGCGATATTTTATCTGACGAATGCGCAATGATCACAGGATCGATGGGGCTATTACCATCGGCAAGCTTAAATCAAACTGGTTTTGGCTTGTATGAACCTGCTGGTGGCTCTGCACCGGATATTGCTGGAAAAGGCATTGCTAACCCAATCGCACAAATTCTAAGTGCGGCCTTAATGCTGCGTTACTCACTTAAGCAAGATGAAGCCGCACGCACGATTGAAAAGGCAGTGGCAGAAGCTGTAGCTGCCGGAGTGGGAACACCAGATATTTTCCCTACCGCGGGTTACACCACGTTAGACGTTGCAAAAGAAATTATTGCGCGTATTTAATTTTAAATTTTAGGCCTGAATTTAACAGGCCTCCGTCACCGATAATAGCAAGGGGAATGACGTGGCTCAGACCTTATACGATAAAATTTGGCAGGCTCACAAAGTTACTGCCATTAATGAAGAAAGTGATTTACTTTACATTGATCGACACTTAGTACACGAAGTTACATCACCACAGGCATTTGCAGGCCTGCGTGAAGCAAACCGTAAAGTACGTTGTCCTGAAAAAACGTTTGCAACAATGGACCATAACGTATCGACAAAAAGCCGCTCATTAGATGCTGCAAGTGAAGTTTCAAAAAACCAATTAATTGCACTAAAGCAAAACTGTGAAGAGTTTGGCATTGTGCTTTACGATCTTAATTCAATTAACCAAGGTATTGTCCATGTAATGGGGCCTGAACAAGGTATTACCTTGCCAGGTACAACCATTGTATGTGGCGATAGCCATACTTCGACCCATGGTGCGTTTGGCGCGCTAGCGCATGGCATTGGTACTTCTGAAGTAGAGCATGTATTAGCAACACAAACATTACAGCAGAAAAAAGCCAAGAGTTTAAAAATTCAAATTGATGGCCAAATTAACCTTGGCGTTACCGCAAAAGACATTATTTTAGCGGTTATCGGTAAATTAGGTACCGCGGGTGGTACAGGTTATGTTGCAGAGTTTTGCGGTGAAGCAATTAGTGCGCTTTCAATGGAAGCGCGCATGACACTTTGTAATATGAGCATTGAAATGGGTGCTAAAGCAGGCTTAATAGCACCGGATAAAGCAACTTACGACTACTTAGAAGGGCGTCCGTTTGCACCAAAAGGCGATGATTGGCAGCAAGCAGTTGCGTATTGGCAAACCCTAAAGAGCGATGATGATGCAGTGTTTGATCACACCGTTGTATTGAATGCTGCGGATATTCAACCACAGGTTACTTGGGGTACAAGTCCAGAGCAAGTGATTGGTATTGACCAATTAATCCCTGACCCAGATGAACAAAGTGACTTGATTAAAGCTGATGCGATTCGTCGTGCGTTGGCTTATATGGACTTAAAGCCGGGCCAAAAGATTTCAGATCTTTCGGTCGACACGGTATTTATTGGTAGTTGCACAAATAGTCGTATTGAGGATTTACGTGCGGCAGCCTCGCTCGTTAAAGGTAAGCAAGTCGCGGTGGGCGTTGAAGCGTTAGTGGTACCAGGCTCAGGCTTAGTTAAAAAACAAGCGGAAGACGAAGGCCTTGCTGATATTTTCATGCAAGCAGGCTTTGAATGGCGAGAGCCGGGATGTTCAATGTGCTTAGCTATGAATGATGATCGCTTAGGCGCGGGCAAACGCTGTGCGTCGACATCTAACCGTAATTTTGAAGGTCGCCAAGGCCGAGGTGGTCGCACTCACTTAGTAAGTCCAGCAATGGCAGCAGCCGCGGCTATTCATGGTCGATTTGTTGATATTCGAGGAGGCATCTAATGAGTAATTATCACACCGGCTTAATGGCACCACTTGATAAAAATAATGTAGATACAGACCAAATTATTCCGAAGCAGTTCTTAACGTCAACAAGTCGTGATGGCTTTGATAAGGCGCTTTTTTACGATTGGCGTTATTTAGATAATGGCGATGCGAACCCTGAGTTCATTTTAAATGAAGCGCGATATCAAGGGGCTAGCGTGTTGTTAACACGCGATAATTTTGGTTGTGGTTCATCGCGTGAGCACGCGCCATGGGCATTAAAGCAGTATGGTTTTACGGTAATCTTAGCTGAGAGCTTTGCCGATATCTTTTTTAATAACTGTACGAATAATCAGATGCTTGCTATCGCATTACCGAGCGAAACACTCGATCATCTATTTCACGTAACAGAGCAAATTTCTCAAGTAAATGTTGAAATTGATTTGCAAAATCAGGTTATTAAAAGCAATGACTTTGATGATATTAAGTTTGATATTCGTCCCGATATTAAACAGCGCTTGTTATCAGGATTAGATTTTATTGGTGTTACAGAAACACTAAACGATAAGATTGATGCCTTTGAACAACAACTTACAAGCCAAAGGGCTTGGCAATAACTGCCAGATGAAATTAGAATGAAAAAGGCTGTGTTAACAGCCTTTTTTTATACAGGAAAATAATTATGTTTGGCGAAACGAATTTACAACTACTGATAAAAAATATGCGACCGCTGTTACAGCCGCAAAGCTATGTATTTGTGTCTGTATCAAATGTTGAAGCGTTTGATATGGATAAGGTATTTGCGCGCATCAACGAGCCAGAAGGGGCGACCTTGATTCTCACCAAACAACAAGCCGTTGAATGGCAGTTAGAATATGTTTCAGAGTTTTCGTTAATAACCCTGCGAATTCACTCAAGCCTTGATGCGGTAGGATTAACGGCAGCATTTTCAAGTGCGTTAGCAAAGCATGGGATTAGCGCAAATGTGATTGCAGGCTTTTACCATGACCATGTTTTAGTTGCCAAGCAAGATGCAAACAAAGCTATCGATGTGCTTGAAACATTAGCGCAGCAAGCAGGTTAATTATGGATTCGTTATTCCACTGGATTGATTTATTTGGTGTTGCCGTGTTTGCGATCTCTGGTGCACTTGTCGCTTATAAAAAGAAACTAGATGGCTTTGGCGTAGTGGTTTTAGCATCTGCGACTGCAATAGGCGGTGGTACAACGCGCGATGTGATTTTAGATGTGCCGGTTTTTTGGTTAAAAGATCCTACGTATTTGATTTCGATTTTTATCGCTAGCGCCATCACTATTGTATGGCTTAATCGTCAACGCGGATTTCCACAGGTATTGCTTGAAATAGCAGATGCATTAGGGTTGGCATTTTTTGTGGTGATGGGGGTGCAAAAAGCCTTAAGTTTAGGTATGCCAGACTTAACCGCAATTGTAATGGGCACAATTACCGGCTGTTTTGGCGGCATGATCCGTGACGTACTGGCGCGTACCACACCTATGGTTTTAAAAAGTGAGTTGTACGCAACTACCTGTATTTTCGGTGGTATTTTGTATACTCAAAGTTTGAATTTAGGCGTACCAACCAATCTTGCCATGTTGGTGGGAATGCTAGGTACATTAAGCTTACGTATGGGCGCAATAAAGTGGGGCTGGAGCCTACACGTGTTCAAATACAATAAAGAAAAGTAAGCAGCTGAGCGCTAAATATACGCTACACTAAAAGAAAGAAATAAATTAAGGACAATGGAATGTCTTTTGCCTGTGTTTATTCTCGTGCACAAGTCGCGATGGATGCCCCGCTTGTTACCATAGAAATACATATCACCAGTGGCCTACCTAAATTTACCATAGTCGGTTTGCCTGAGGCATCAGTTAAAGAAGCTAAAGATCGTGTGCGCAGCGCAATTATCAACAGCCAATTTAAGTTTCCGCAAGAACGCATCACTGTAAATTTAGCGCCTGCCGACTTACCGAAGGAAGGTGGCCGTTTCGATTTAGCCATTGCAGTTGGTATTTTGTTGGCTTCTAATCAATTGGGCCAGCTCGATTTACGACAACTCGAATTTTTTGGCGAACTTTCTTTAAGTGGAGAAATTCGTCCGGTGCAGGGGCTGCTATCGTCGTTAATCGCTAACGTTAATAGTGGCAAAACGGTTTATATTTCAGCGTTCAATGCCAGTGAAGCTGCGTTGGTAACAAACTGTAATACCAAGCATGCCAGTAGTTTAAATCAGGTTTGCCAAGACTTAACGGGCCAGCAAGCGATTGAATATACTTTAAACAGCCCACAAGCTGAAGCGTTAACTTCACGCTACACAATTGATATGGCAGAAGTAAAAGGTCAAGCTCAAGCTAAGCGCGCACTGGAAATAGCCGCAGCAGGAAAACACAATGTAATGTTTCTTGGCCCGCCTGGCACAGGAAAATCCATGTTGGCAGCACGAATGGCGACCATTATGCCGCCACTTACCGAGTCTGAGGCGCTTGAAACCGCTACTGTCTATTCAATTATCGGTAAAACCATCAACAACAGCGAGTGGCAAGTAAGACCGTTTCGCGCGCCCCATCATACTTGCTCAGCGGTTGCTTTAGTTGGCGGCTCTTCAAACCCTAAACCAGGTGAAATTAGTCTCGCGCATAATGGCGTGTTATTTTTGGATGAACTTACTGAGTTCGAACGCAAAGTATTAGACAGTTTGCGCGAACCATTAGAAACACGAAAAGTCACGATATCGCGCGCTGCAAGGCAGTCAGAGTTTCCGGCTAACTTTCAGCTTATTTGTGCGCTAAACCCCAGCCCGACAGGGTGTCATCGTGATAATCGCGCCTCGCCAGAACAAATTCTTAAATACTTGAGTCGTGTATCAGGACCATTTCTGGATCGAATCGATTTGCAAGTAGAATTACCTAAACTAAAAACCCACGAATTACAGTCAACACAGCAAGGCGAAAGCTCTGAGGTTATTCGTAATCGAGTGGTTGTAGCGCAGCAGCGGCAATACCAAAGGCAGGGCAAGTTAAATGCATTGCTGAGTAATAACGAACTTGACCAAGTCGTTACCCTCGATAATGAAAGTTTGGCGTTTATGGCACTGGTTACTGATAAGCTCGATTTATCACCGCGCTCGTATCATCGTGTGCTAAAAGTGGCGCGCACCATTGCTGATTTAGCCTCTGAAAAAACAGTTGCGCTAAATCATATTAAAGAGGCGATTAGTTACCGCGCGTTTGAGCGGCTATTAAATACGCTTACACGTGTATAAATACTGCAGCTTAGGCGTTTCCTCAGTTGCACCACTATTAACCAGCTGTTAACATGAAGTTTGGTGCAATTGACAGGAGTTGAAATGAAAAAGTTAGCGAGTGTAATAGCCGGCATTTTATTGGTGGGTCAAAGCTTTTCAGCAAGCGCAAATGCTGATCGTGCGATGGATCTCTATCTCAATCAAGACTACGCGCAAGCCTTTAAACTTTTTCAAAAAACAGCTCATCTCGGTCATGGTAAAAGCCAATTTAATTTGGGTGTTCAATACTTACGCGGGCAAGGTGTACCGCAAGACCCAGTTTTAGCATACGCTTACTTAGCAGTGGCGATTGAAAATGGCTTTCTAACAGCAAGACAAGCTTTAAAAACCGTTGAACGCCGTTTAACCCCAGCACAAACCAAAGCAGCAAAAGCGAAAGCAGATGAATTAATCGGTTTTTACGGTAAAGCTGGTAGCAAGAATATTCGCTATGCATTGCCATTTGGCCGTGCGTATAACCCGCCACCTAAACGCACAGAAAACCCAGAAGCCAAGTACCCAGGTAGTTTGTTTAAAGAGGGTATTCCAGGTATGGCACGATATCTATTTGATATCGACCGCAATGGTATTGTACGAGATATGCAGTTGTTACAAAGCTATCCTACAGATGAATTTGCGCAGAGCGTTCGTGAAAAACTTGAAAATTCACGTTACCAAATCTTAAAAGTAGGCGGTACGTTACGAAAGTTTAGCCAAGCGCAGTTTAGCGGCATGTTTAAACGCACAGATATTCCAGAAGAAACGCGTAAAAAACTAGCGAGCAAACACAAACAATTACTTGCTAAAGCAAAGCGTGGCAACAGCAAAGCCCAAGCAGAATTAGCTGATATGTTAGAGTTAATGAGCGACGACAATATGTTAAAGGTGGCTTATTTACCAGACGACACGGTTTCAAGTTCACAAGGTGAGGCGAACTTACTAGCGAGCAATGCCGATAACTTTTCAAATAATATTCAGCTCGAAGAAGATTTTTATAACTTTGCATACTTAGTATGGTTAGATAAGCAAGGTAACACGCTTCGCTTTGAGGCAACCGGTGATTATAAAGCACCGAAAGAGCTCGATGAACTAGCAGTTAAAACTATGAATAACTGGCACGTATTGGTCAGCGGCGATGAGCAAGCCGAATATGGTCCATTTTTAGCTGAGTTTTTCTATAACAATGAAGCGCGAAATAGTACTTACTCAAACTACCTTAATCGTCAAAACGTAAAATTGAAAAAGATTATTGCCAAGCCGCGTGAAGAGATGCCGAGTTACTGGCGTTTAAAAGCAGCACAAGGCGGTGATTTTGCATCACTTATGTTGTTAGGTTCGGGCTGCAACTTACGTATTTTAGGTACTGCAGCGGATCTTGGCCATACGCCAGCGCAAACCTTGGCTGCAAAATGTGTTTTACAAAAAACGAACGCAAATAAAGACCAGCTTAATCAAGCGAAAGAGTGGCTAACAGCGGCTTCGGAACAGGGCGATTATATTGCAATGCGTGAACTTGCCGGCGTTTATGCGCGCGACTCACATAATCAAGGTGAACTAAATTACGCGATTGAGTTAACTAAAAAAGTGGTTGATGAGAAAGATGATCCATGGGCATATGAATATATGGCTGCGGCGTATGCTAAATTAGGTCAATTTGAAGAAGCCATTGATATGCAAGAAAAAGCAGTTGAAGAAGCATGGGACAAAGATTACTTTGTTGATGCAGCAAAAGCGCGCTTAGCAGCTTACGAAAATTCAAAGCTAGGTACGTGGTAAAAAGCTAATATTAATCAATTAAAAAAGGCCGCAAAAGCGGCCTTTTATATGTTTATTCGCTAGTTAAGTAAATTGTTATTATTAACCTAGGGCAATCATATAGCCTTTGCCACGTACCGTAACAATACGCTTTTGTTCTTTTTCATCGCCTAATTTCTTGCGTAGGCGACCAACTAATACATCTACGGTTCTGTCTGATGGGCTCCAGTCAGATTGACCGATTTCTTCCGATAGCTTTTCACGGCTAGTTGGTTTACCAGCATTACCTATTAATGAAATCAGTACTTTATGTTCTGCTTCAGTTAAGCGTATTTCGTCGCCACTGGCAATGATAAGCGTGCGATGTTCTGGGTGCACTTTGATATCTGAATATTCAATGTATTCGTCATTGGTTTGAAACAAGTTAAGACGCTTAGCAAGCGCTTTTAATCTTAGCTCTAGCTCAAGTAAATCAACTGGCTTACAAATGTAGTCATCTACACCTTGTGCTAACCCTAAAATGCGATCTTCTTGCGAATCGCGGCTTGAAAGTACGACCACACCGATATCTGAAATTAGATTTATCTCTTTAGCGAGCACTAGGCCGTCTACCTGCGGCAGTACAATATCAACAATCACTAGTTTGATTTCGTGGTTTGAACGAATGATTTCAGCTGCATTTGCACCGGTTTCGTCTACCACAAAACTAAAATCACTATTGCTAAAATGTGATTGAATGCGCCTTACTAGCAAGGAGTCATCTTCAACTAGAAGTACTTGTATTGTCATAATGCTCGTTAATGTGTTTTTCTGCCCGAAGCAATATTATCACCAATTTTGCACTGAATGAAAAATAGAAATGTTATGTCACAAAATGCTTGTGTACAGAAATAATAACGGCCCATTGTGGGCCGTTATTATTTACTAGTACTTAAATCTTATTTTTGTGTATATAAGTCGTTCCACCATTGTGGTTGTTCTTTTAGATGTTTGTCGAAATACGCAAGCATGGTATTCCACCAATGGAAGCGTTTATCACGCGCAAAAATTTGGTGGTCTGCGCCTTTGTATTCAACCAATTCAACATCTTGACCTAGTAGCTTTAAGGCTGTGTACATAGTGTGGCTTTCGCCCACAGGTACATTGGTATCAGCATCGCCATGGATCAGTAATAACGGTGTTTTTACTTTATCAGCGTTAAATACAGGGCTGTGCTCTGAATAAAGCTTTGCGTTATTCCAAGGAAAGCTGTTTTTAGAGGCTTCACCCGAATATAAATAACCCCACCAACCTTGGCCCCAGTAAGAGGTAATATTTGAAATACCTGCATGGGAAATAGACGCGCTAAACATATCTGTTTTGGTTGCCAACAACATAGTCATAAAGCCACCGTACGATGCACCTAAATTACCTACTTTAGTTTTATCAACAAAGCTGTATTTATTTAAGAATGCGTTTGTACCTTTAATAATGTCATTTGCTGTGTATTCACCCCATGCATTTACGTGTTTAGCTGAGAAATCTTGGCCAAAGCCAGTTGCACCGGTTGGTTGTAATACGTAAACCACATAGCCATTTTCGGCCCATAAATTAAATGGGTAGCGGCCGGTAAATGCGCGATTTACAGGTGAAGTACCGCCATAGTAGTAAACTAATGCAGGGTATTGCTTTTGTTTATCAAGGTTACTTGGTAGGTAAACGCGCCCTTTAATTTCAGTACCTTGCTCATTAGTGAAATTAAATTCTTCTAAACTTGGCAATTGGGTATTAGCGTAGAATGCTTTTTTGCTATTAAATAAGGTTTTTGACTTAGTATTAGAGAGTTTAGTTTTTAACTGCACTTGTTGTGGTAATTGTGCGCCAGTGCCAGCGAAAACAAGGGTAGGTGACTTCTCATTAGAAACACTAAAGCGTTCAATTACGTCAAGATTCGTTTTTACTTTATTAAAGCGTTTTTTACTTTCATCAAATACATATAGCTGGCGTTTGTCTTCTTCACCCACATTTAAAATCACATCGTCATTTTTTAATACGCTAAATTGACCAATGCTTGGATCAAATGTTTTTGATAACGCAGTGATGTTTTTACCATCGTAGCTTACTGAATACAGTTGCGTGTCGTAATTGTTACTAAGCTGAGAGTCTGCAACCGTTTTTCCTGCTTTTTCACCGAATTCAGGGCCAGCGGTAATATATAAACCATCACTAGAATACTGCGCACTATTAAAAGTACGGTACTTACCAATAGTTGTTTGGCTATTGTCTTTTAAGTTGTATTCCAGCAGTTCTGTTAGCATATGTGGCGGTGCAGCATAATCTGAAATAGAACGGCTTAATAACAGCGTTCCGCGTTTGCTATCAAAATCCTGTAAGCTAACACTAAATTCAGCAGGACTTACTTGGCGCATTAAGCCTGAATTAACATCGTATAAGTAAACACTGGTTTTATTGCGTGCATACGACCAGCGATCTTCTAAACCATGATAATACTTCGTAAGCGATGTCGACTTTTCAGGGCGCTTTACCCAAGTAAAAATAAGCGTGTAATTATCATAAAAATCAACATTGCTGATGCCAAATAGATCTTCACTTAATGCGCTGGTGGTTAGCGTTTTAAGGTATAGTTTATATAGCACTTTATTGCTTGTGTATACAAGATAAGTGTTATCGTCTGACCAAGCAAAATTGCTGGCGTTAGCTGGTAATGAGTAAACAATCTCGTTGTCTTTAACCGACTTGATAACAGTTTCTCTAATAGCCTTATTTGCATTTTTATCGTTATAGCTGCGCGTTTGCCAAATTAAGTGCTTACCGTTTGGTGAAATGCTTAGGTTACTAACGGTTTTGCTATCAAATAATTGTTTTGCGCTTAGCGTGTTTGGCGCATCACTAGAAACGCCTATTTTGCTCTCTTCAATTTCGCTGGTTAAATCTAAAGCTACCTTGCCCCAATCTTCAACACTTTCAGTAATAATGATTACTTGGTGTTGTCCTGTTGTTAGCGGTAGTTTATAAGCGTCGCCTTTTTTAGAGAGCAACTCGCCATTAAGATAAAAACTCGCCTCTTTAACACCATCTAACTTAAGTGTTGCAGGTGTAAAGCGCGTTGTTGTTAATGTGAACTTAAGGGCTTGTAGGCCAGGTTCAGTTAATGCATTTACCTTGCTTAAGCTTTGCCATTTTAGTGTATTACCAAAAAACGAAACTGACTTTTGGTCGGCTGTTAAGCTTTGCTTTAGGTTGGTTAAAATGGCGTTTTTACGGTTTGTTTCAAATGGCTTGAGTGCGTTTTGCGGCGCAATTGGGCCTAAGTAATTAATCTTGCTTGCATCAATTGCTTCAGCATGCGCCACAGGAGAAATAAAATAAGCGCCGAGCATTGCTGCTAAAAATGATTTTTTCATTGTGAGTCCTTATGAAAATGCGTGACGAAATCATAGCGAAAAAAAGTATGAATGTATGCTTGAACTCGTTGAGTTGCAGCCCAATTATGGTGAACAACGAAAACGATTGTTAATTGATTTTGTAACGGGCTTTAATTGTGATGGTTTATCGCTGTTTATAAATTAATACAATTAAAATGCGGTTGTTGTACGCAGCACTGGTTTAATTGGGTAAACTAGTGACTGAAATTATTATTCGCCATGATTCGAGAGGTTACTGTGGCTTTGTTAATTACCTATATGCTGTTAGCTATAGGCATTTCGTTTGTATGTTCAATAATGGAAGCGGTATTACTAAGTATTACCCCAAGCTATGTCGCCAGTTTAAAAAAGCAAAAACCAAAATTGGCTGCGCGCATTAACTCATTAAAAGAAAAAGTAGATCAGCCGTTAGCAGCGATCCTAACTTTAAATACGGTTGCACACACAGCCGGTGCTGCAGGTGTTGGTGCACAAGCTGCCGCGGTATTTGGTGATGCGGCAATTGGTATTGCTTCTGCGGTAATGACACTACTGGTGTTAGTGTTGTCTGAAATTATTCCTAAAACGTTAGGTGCAAACTATTGGCGTCAGCTTACGCCAATTGTATCGTCGTCACTTGTTGTAATGGTTCGCTTATTAAAGCCGTTTATTTGGCTTTCAGACATCATTACGAAAATGCTCGGCAGCAAGCAAAGCGAAAGCCACTATATCCGTGCTGAAATTGAAGCGATGGCTGAAATGGGTAGCGAAGCTGGCGCACTTCATCAAGAAGAAAGCGAGCTGATTCGCAGCCTGTTAAAATTCCGTCATTTAAAGTTGGACACCTTATTAACCCCGCGCACAGTATTATTTAAAGTACACAAAGACTTAACAGTAGATGAGTATCTTAAACAACACGGTAGCGTGGCGTTTTCACGCGTACTCGTGTTTGACCAAGACTCAGACGACATTATTGGTTTTGTGCACAAAAATGACATCATGCTGGCGTACCACCGTTTAGGTGAAGACTACAAAATTGCCAAGCTGGTAAAACCAATTTATACCGTGCCTGAAACCTTGCACGTTCACACTTTGCTACACACGTTATTAGAAAAACGCATTCATATCAGCCTAATCGTAGATGAATACGGTGATGTACAAGGTATTGTGACGTTAGAAGACATGATTGAAAGCCTAATGGGTATGGAAATTGTGGATGAGCGCGACCAAACCTTTAATATGCAGACCATGGCTAAGGAAAAGTGGCAGCAACGTGTTGATAATCATGAAAACCTGATTAAGAACGATGAACACGGCGTAGATAGCAAAACACCTGAAGTTGACAAAAAGTCGCTCAGCGATGAGTGTAACTAAGCTACAGCATCATTTTGTAAACCTCGCTAAGCGTTTAAATGCTTGGCGAGGTATTATGGTGTTATTAGCTTTTATTAGTGGCGCCTTGTTAGGTGCTTCGCTGCTAATAGACAATCCACAAATGAACAACTACCAAGTGGGCTTTATTTTGCTACTTGGCTGGAGTTTGCTCGGTTATTTTTTTATCGCCAGCTTTAGCTTGTATGATGGGCATATTCCCGCCAATGCATCATGGTTCTCACGTGTTAAACATAAATTAGCTAAGATTTTTATTAGAATTCTTACTCTAATTTTTGTATTAATGGTCGCTGTTACCCTATATTTAACGCTTCGCTTAATAAGCGTTTTCAGTAGTTAAATTTTAAATTGAATGTAATATTTAATTTCTACGCTTAAATTGGATTTTTTAATCCAATTAGTCCTTCATTCATGAAATATAAACCACAAAAAACCTGTTAAAACCGTCTAAGATCTCCGCGATTTATAATTCATCATCTGCGAGCGTGTTATGACGAAAGTAAACAACCAGAATCTGCTGCAATTGCGTTTTATTGAGCAAGCATTTATCGAGCAGCTAAAACCTTCTTTTGATAACTTACCGGCAAACCCATATGCCGACGGTGCATTTCGTTTACGCCGTTACTCTGTAATTAAACTTGTTGATGGCAAATTAAGCCTGCAACCAACTAAAGCATTTGTTCAAGATGACTCAATTAACCAATTCCAAGGTAACATTGAGCGTACTTACGAAAATCTTGAAGAGTCGCTGTTAGCGACTGACGGTATGCAGCATTTAGTTAACCAATTTATCGAAATGTCAGGCATTGCTAGCGATACTGATATCGAAATTCACCAATTCCGTATGTTAGCGATTGATGCAGATACACCACCAGCACCAGAAGGTGTGCATCAAGATGGTTTTGACCATGTTTGTGTTGCAGGTGTGTCGCACAGTAATATTGAAGGTGGTGAGCTACTAGTTTACGAATCACGCGATGCAGAGCCATGTTTCAAAATGGAAATTAAAGACGGCATGTTTGCCATGGTGAATGACCGTCAGGTATGGCACAACGCGACACCAATGAACAAAATCGACAACGATAAAGTAGGCTACCTAGACTGCTTTGTATTAACAGCGTAGGAACTGATAATGCAATTAACTAAAATCCGTAAGCAGTTTCCAGCGTTAATGCAGGAAGTAGCAGGTAAATCACCGGTATTTTTAGATGGCCCTGGTGGCTCACAAGTACCGCAAAGTGTTTTAACTGCCATGTCAGCTTATTTAGGTCGTTATAATTCAAACTTAGGTGGCGCATTTTTCTCAAGCCACCAAACGGTTGACCTAGTAAATAAAGCACGCGAAAGTGCCGCAACATTGTTAAATGCACCAAGCAAAGAGCAAATTGTGTTTGGTCCGAATATGACCAGTCTAACCTTTAGCTTTAGCCGTGCGGTTAGCCGTGATTGGCAAGCGGGCGACGAAATTATCGTAACTAATGCAGATCACTTCTCAAACGTATCTAGCTGGCAGCAAGCGGCAGACGATAAAGGCGTAAAAGTTCACGCATTAGAAGTGGATACAGCAGACTGTAGCCTTGATTTAGTGCAGTTAAAATCATTACTTAATGAAAACACTAAGCTTGTTGCAGTAACTTACGCATCAAACACTACTGGTACTATCAACGATATTAAAGCGATTGTTGATATGGCACACCAAGTAGGTGCGCTAGTGTATGTAGATGCTGTGCATTATGCACCGCACATGCTGGTGGATGTACAAGCACTTGATTGTGACTTTTTAGCGTGCTCTGCGTATAAATTCTTTGGCCCACATTTAGGTATGGTTTACGGTAAACGTGAACACCTAGAAGGTTTTACGCCATATAAAGTAGAGCCAGCAACCGATTTAATTCCAGGTCGTTGGGAAACGGGTACGCAAAGTTTTGAAGCTATGGCAGGTTTTATTCAAGCCGTTGAATACATTGCAAGCCTAAGCGAACTTGATGAAAGTGAGCCACTGCGCAAACGTTTAGAAGCTGCTTTTGCCAATGCTAAACAGCATGAAGATGCGCTTTCGAAATATTTCCTTGAGCGTATCGCAAAGTATAAATCAGTAACCTTATACGGTATTTCTGATCTGTCTCGCTTAGCTGAGCGTACACCTACCTTTGCAATTACTATTGCGGGCGTAACGCCACGCCAGGTGTCTGAGCACTTAGGTAAAGAGCATATCTGTGTGTGGGACGGTAACTTCTACGCTAAAGGCTTATGCCAGCAGCTTAATGTGTTAGATAACGGCGGTGTTATTCGCATTGGTTGTATGCACTACAATACAATCGAAGAGCTAGAACGCTTTTTTGATGTATTAGAGCCGCTACTTGCATAAGCTCACAATACATGAATTTGAAAAAGGGTAACTGAGTTACCCTTTTTTATTGGATAATGGCAGCATCAAAGTAAATAAGCCGAATTCGGATTAAATAGATTAGAGCCAACTTGAAGTTAACCAGCTTTAAATACAAAACTCGCAAAGGGCCAGACTATCGTCATGGTGAACAAGTGTCGTTTTTAGATATAAAACACACCTTTGGCATGGGTAATATTCGTGTGGGTAGCTGGGTAACGCGTGAAGAAAAAGACCTTGCCGCTAATTTAGTATTCGATGCACTGGCCGATTTAGCATACATCTTGGCATTACCGCCACAAGCAATAGGGCTGCGTGGCAACTTAAACCTTGCCTTTGGTAGCGGCGGGCGAAAGGGCGTGCAAGCGCATTACGCACCTCATTATCGCGAGCTGGCACTGGCTAAAAACGCGGGAGCAGGGGCACTTGCCCATGAGTTTTGGCATGCCTTTGATCATTACATCGCCGACAAAGCTTTTGATATTAATGATGCAGAAATTTTTCCAAACCGCATTTTATTTGCCAGTGACTGCTGGCTGAAAAACAAATCACAAGTTGCCCACCCGTTAAATGATCGTCTGATAAATATTTTTAGCGCCATGCTGTTAAGTGACGACGGCCAAGATAAAAACGACTTTGTTGCCCGCAGTGTAAAAGCCGACTTAGCCTTATCAAGAAACTACTTTTCACTACCCACCGAAATGATGGCTCGGGCTTTTGAAGCCGCGGTTGAGGCTTGCCCTGATATTGAAAACAGTTATTTGGTTGCGGGCACAACAAACCCTGATGTAATGCCGGTTTTTCCTGACTTAACCCATCGGCAAAGAATTTATGAGGCGTTGCTGGCGTATTTTAAGCCATTGGGGATGGCATTGAGTAAGTGAGTTGGTTGATGATTGAGATGAGAGTTTAATCTTAGCATTAAAGATTGCAGATAGATTGTATGTCGCGCTGGCGACAGCAGCCAAAGGGAGGCTAACGCCGGCCTCCCTTTGGAATCCCTCGGCGCCCCGAAATCAAACTAATCTTCAAACGTATTTTTAAATGTGAACATAAACGCCATCAAGCAACATCCATGTCGCTACATGGCTTGCTCGACGGCTTCGCTCCCTGTCTCGCATTATTCATTTAAAAAATCGTTTTCAGGTTTGATTTAAGGGGAGGGAGTGATACTCGAAAGTGTATTTTTAATAAAAAAATTACTCATGTAGTTTCAATGTCTCTGATGACGCCAGTGTTATCCTTCGTACTATCGCCCTTTCTTGATTTTTTTGAATTCGACTTCTGCTGCTCTAGTAAAACACTCCATTGTTAAATCTTGGAATTTACCAATTTCAGATAAATCTCGTAAAATGACTATCAATGACTCTAAATAATCTAATGAGCTATTAATCAGGTCGATTAAGAAATTAGAAAACTGGTGATGATCGAAAACCAAATCAATTTCAGAACTAAAAAAACGATGACCACTCTCATCAGAATATGAATTAATTGCAGTTTCTAAAACGAAAACGCTTATTAGGTAGCTCTCAGCTTCAGAACCAAATTCAGCTAACATAACTTTTAGTTCTGGTTTCCATTGTAGTGCGAGTGAAAGTAAATCTTTATCTATATGCGCTGCAAATACATTTCTTAAATATTTACAAAACTGTAAGCCTTTTTTTATCTCACTAAACTTTTTCGAAAGCATGCCACTTTCTTTATAAGCAAGCCTTATTTTAGATGCGCTATCAAGTAAATTTGTTAAACAGGTTAAGCTAGATTTAATAAGCAGTACCCTGCTTGCCAGAGTAGGGTGTCCCTTAAAAGATTCACTTATACAGTTAAGATCACTTTGAACCATTCTGAAATTTACATATTGCTCAATCATTCATGTACCTATAACAACTTTTAGTGAGACATTACAAGGTCGCTTACTTTGTAAGGTTGTGGTAACTCATTTTCGTCGTTTTAAAAGTGAAAACTCATATTAAATCAGATGGTAAGTGAAATAAATAGATTGTTTTTAAGTATGAGCTATCACGATTAGTAAATGAGGAGCTCTATAGTTTGGATTAATTCTATTTCCCTTTTAATCAAACCTGAAAAAGGGATTTAAATGAATAATGCGAGACAGGGAGCGAAGCGGTCGAGCAAGCCATGTACAACAGGGATGTTGCTTCATGGCGTTTATGTTCACATTTAAATTTCTTTTGAAGATTAGTTTGATTTTGGGGCGGCTTTTTCTTGGTTCGTTCTTTTTGGCCGTGTAGATTCAATTAATCAGTGCAACACTTTATTTATTCATAAAAGTGGAGCCTGTTAATGAGTAATAGTTCAGCTGTTCGTTTTACCGATAAAGAAAAAGATGAAGTTTGGCGAAGATGGAAGTCTGGTGAATCTTTGAGTGCTATCGGCAATATATTGGGACGCAAAGCGCCTTCAATTTATCATGTTTTATCTAAATATGGTGGTGTAAAACGGTTTAAACGAAAACGCTCTAAGAATCATCTGTCTTTAAATGAACGAGAAGAAATATCACGAGGTATAGCTCAAAATAAGTCTTTTAGGGTAATTGCTAAAGAACTCAAACGAGCGCCTTCGTCTATAAGTAGAGAAGTATCACGTAACGGCGGTATTCATAAATACAGGGCTTGTGCCGCTGACGATAAAGCTTGGAAACGTGCTAAAAGACCTAAACTTTGTAAACTAAAATTAAATCAAGAACTCGCATTATTAATAGCTGATAAGTTAAAAAATTTGTGGTCACCTGAACAAATAGCTGGTTGGCTAAAGTTACAATACCCAAATGATAAGAGTTGGCACGTGTCTCACGAAACAATCTATAAAAGCTTATATATCCAAACTAGGGGAGTATTGAAAAAAGAGTTACTTAAATGCCTTCGCTCCAAGCCAAGAATAAGAGGAGCTAGAACTAAAGAAAAAAACCAAAGAGGTCATATTCAAGAGCTAATTTCAATTAGTGAACGCCCCGCTTCGATTGAAGATAGGGCTATACCAGGTCATTGGGAAGGTGACCTTATTGAAGGTAGTCAAAAAAGCTATATAGCAACATTAGTTGAAAGGCAAACTAGGTATGTATGTCTTGTTAAAGTAAAAAATAAAAGCACGCATAATGTCATTCCTCAACTAATAAAGCATGCTCAAAAATTACCTAGTAGTTTATATAAATCGTTGACTTGGGATCGAGGTACAGAGCTCAAAGGTCATAAAACGTTTTCAGAACAAACAAATATTGATGTGTACTTTTGCGATCCTCAAAGTCCTTGGCAACGAGGCTCAAATGAGAATACTAATAGATTGTTAAGACAATACTTCCCGAAGGGTACAAATTTATCAATATATTCTCAGGAGGAATTAGATGATGTAGCACAAGCACTTAATAGTCGACCGAGAAAAACTCTTGGATTTTGTACACCGTTAGACAAATTTAAAGAGTGTGTTGCATTGACTGATTGATCACACACGTTTAAAAAGAATGAACGAGTGCGTCATGGATGACGCAAGATAAATGCAGGGAGGCAACGCTTTAATCGCAATTCAAAGATGATGTTGCTAGCACGATCACTAGGCTATCAATTCACTCTAAGGCTAAGAGTAAATAAATAACCAAGCAAATGACACTTAAAATCGAACCCTTTATCTTTACCCAAACGAGATTGGTTTTCTGCCAGTCTTTTTATCTTTGGTTTTCGCGTTTTTAGCGGCTGGTTTTTTATCCGCTTTTTTCGCTTTTGACGAAGCTTTGTTATTTGTAGGTGTTGTTGCTTTTGGCTCTTCAACTACTTCAGGCGCTTCAGTTACTGGCTGATATTCAGCTGCGTCATCATCTTGAACGTCGTCTTCAAATGACTCGTTTTCTTGGTAGTGACTTTCAGGGCTTTCACCTGAAAATTCGGCAACTTGGAATAGTTGACCGTCGAATTCTACCGTGTCACCAGCGTATACTTTTTTGCGTTTTTGTAGGCAAATTTCACCATTAAGAGCAACATAGCCGTCGGCAATTAGCATTTTTGCTTGGCCGCCAGACTCAACAAGATCGAGTAGCTTTAGTAAGTTACATAATTCAATCGGTTGCTCTTCAAGTTCTACAACAAAAGCTTGTGACATGGATAAATCTCTTAACTGGTTTCGCTGGCTATTGTATCAAACTTATAGGTGCGGTCGAGTTCGCTGATGCCTAAACCGGATTTTTTACGCACTTTAATTTGCACAGGAATGCGTTCTTTCATCGCATCAATATGGCTTATTACGCCAATGGTTTTGCCGCTGGCATGTAGGTTATCGAGCGCATCAAGGGCAATATCGAGTGTTTCTTTATCAAGTGTGCCAAAACCTTCATCTAGAAACAGTGAGTCAATACTCACTTTATGACTAACCAAATCAGAAAGCGCGAGCGCCAAAGCAAGGCTAACTAAAAAGCTTTCACCGCCAGACAGGGTATTGGTATCGCGTACTTGCTCGCCCTGCCAAAGGTCAATGATCTGCATTTCTAATGATTGATCTTCTTTGCGTTTTAATAGGTAGCGGCCAGTGAGCTTTTCAAGTTGTCGATTGGCAAGGTAAATCAAATTATCAAGCGTTAGGCCTTGGGCAAATTTTCTAAATTTATCGCCTTTTTGCGAGCCAATTAAACCGTGTAAATAATGCCAATCTTGGTACTCGCGGTTAAGTAAATCGAGCTCGTGTTTTAAATCTTTTAGCTTGTCTTGTCGCGCTGCATTTTCATTTATTTGATTGCTCAGTAACCCTAGTTGTTGGTTGGTTTGACCAAGTGTTTCGTTTAGTTCGTCAAAGGCACTTTGTAGTTGTTGGCTATTTAAGTTTAGCGTATTAAATTCGTGTGCTTGTTGGGCTTTCAATTCATTTGAAACAGTATTTATTTGCTCGTTATTAAGTGTAAGTGCAGCATCTAATTGGCGTTTAAGCTCGGCTAATTTCTCAAACTCATCAACTGGTAAACGTGCTTGTTGCGCCTCCTCAATGGTCGCATAAGGCGTTAGCTCCAATAATTGGCTTAGCTTGGTTTGCACTTCATTCAATTGCACATTGGTATCATTAAGTTGATCTTGCTTTTCACTCAGTTGACCATTGAGCTTAGTCAGTGCAGCGTGTAACTGCTGAGCATTTGCTTCGGCTGTTTTTACTTCAGTATGAAGCGCTTCTAAGTGCGCTTGTGATATTTGCTTTTCAGTTGCGGTTGATTTATCTCCAAACAGCTGTTGGCGTGTGTGTGCTTGCTCTGCAACTTCCTGCTGTGTGGTTTCATATTGATTTTTTAATTCACTCAGCTGTTTTGCAATATCCATTTGTTGCTGTGTTAAATGGTTGCGAGCCTGCTGTGCTAGAGCGAGTTGCTGTTGTACTTGTTGATATTTCTTATGCTGTGTTTTAAGTGTATTTAATTGCTGTTTCTGTTCGTTAAACCAGTTGGCTAAATCGGCTTCTTGGCATGAATAACCATTGTTATTAATTGTATATACAAGCTCTGTAAGTGCTGATTTATATAGCTCTTGCTGCTCACTAAAGGTTGTTAATAGCTTTTTATCTTTGTCAGTTACGTTTTGTAATTGTTCTGTCGTGCTATTAAGTTTTTCGCTCAGCAATTGTATTTGATGGTTTAACTCGCGCTCAGCGTGTTGCGCCTCGGTTAACTGAGTATTTATTGCTTTAACTTGCTCATGGTTTTGTAACGCGGTTGCAAGATGTTGCTCTGTTTCTGCAATAAGCGTTAGCAAAGCGGTTTCATCACTAATATCAACATGCTCAATCGCCCAAGTTGTCGCGATTGAATCTAGTTGCTTAGTTTTTATCGCGATTGCGCTATTTAATGCATCAATTTGCTGGGCGTTGCTGCTAAGTGTTGCGGAAAGTTTAATTATGTTTTGTTGTAAGTCACTTATCTCTTGTTTAAGCGTCGCGATTTGTGTGTTCTCAGTACCTGACGTGTGGCCAACCTCAAAATGACTTAAGTCGTGCTGAGCACTACCGCAAAGCGGGCAAGGGGTATCTTCTTCTAAATCTTGTCTTAGCAGTACTAATTGTGCTTCGGCATCTTGTAAGCGAAGTGAGGTATCTAAGCTTTGCTGCTGCGCTTTCAGTAGTGCATTTTGTGAAGCAAGCTCGGCTTCTAATTCAGGCTGGGCATTTTGTAAAACTTGAATCTGGGTTTTATCCGCAAAGATTTCGTTTGTTATTTGCTGCCATTGAGTTTGCTGGTGCTTTGCCGTTTTGGCTTTATCTACCGCTTGTTTAAGCGACTCGATTGTGTTTTCACACACATCAATATCACTGTTATCACCCAATTTGCTTAGTTGTGTTTGTAACTGAGTAATCTGTAGTTGATGCTGTTCACGCTTTGCTTGCTCTTTTGCGATACCTGTTTGTTGCTCGCTAATTGCTTGGTTTAAGGCGGTTTTGCTTTCGGCTAACTCGGTTAACTGGTTTTGTTGCTGCTGCAAAGACTGTGCGTTTAGTTGCAGTTTTGCGTGCTCATCAAGCCATGTTGAAAGCTGATGTTCAAATTGCTCTATATTGATGGTTTGATCAAAACTTGCAGCCAGCTGCTGCTTTTCAGCTTCTAGGTTATGAAGGTTACTTTCACTTTGTTGTAGCGCTTCAGTTTGCTCCTTCTCTTGTATATACAAGTTTTCTAGCTGCTGATTTAACTCGCTTAATTTGCTTTTGCTATGTGAAAGTTGGTTATCGAGAGGCGTTACTTGGTTATCAATAAGCTCAAATAATTCTTTTTGCGCTTGCTTGGCAGTATCGAGTTTAGTGGCGAGGGAATAATTTAACTCAACTACTTTTGCTTGCTCGCTTGCACGCAAGTTTGCTTGCTGTTGATAGCTTTTAATATTGGCAATTTGGTTTTGCTTGGCGGCGTTTAACGATGAGAGTTTATCTAAATCAACCGCGAGTTTTTGTGCGGGCAGGGCAGTTTCAAGGCGCGTTAGCGCTGGTTGTTTTTCAGCAAGTTCATTTTCAAGCTGAATTTTTTGCTTTTGCAGCTTTTCTAAACGATGTTGATTTTGTATAAGCTGGTTATGCCAATCGCGTTTTGCTTGTAGACTTGTAAGTTCGCTTTTTAAATTAGTTTGTTGTGTTTGTAGTTCGCCAATTTGCTGGTTTATTTCATTTATGCGTTCTTCAGGTAACAGTTCGAGCGATTCTGTTTTAGCGTTTAGTACATTAAGCGCATCGCGCGCTTCACCAAAACGTTGGTGTACTAATTGTGAAATTTGTCCGTAAATTTCGGTACCTGTAAGCTCTTCTAATAATTCGGCGCGGTCAGCTTCTTTGGCTTGTAAAAATGCGGCAAACTGCCCTTGCGACAACATCATGGATTTTGTGAAGCGGGCAAAGTTAAGGCCAGTTAGCGACTCGATTAGCTGATCTTTCTTTTTAATTTGCGAAGCAATAGGTTTGTTGCTCGTCACTTCAACCAGCTCTACTTCCGCTGGTTGTAAGTTACCGTCTGGCTTATTGCGGGCGCGGCGCATTGACCAAAAGGCACGATACACACCTTGGTTTACGGCAAATTCAACTTCCGCTAAACAATAACTGGTGCCACGGGTCATTATTTCATTGCTACTTGCCGTGATTGCACCAAGCCTTGGTGTGCTGTTATAAAGCGCTAAGCAAATGGCATCTAAAATAGTGCTTTTACCGGCGCCAGTAGGCCCAGTGATTGCAAAAATACCACTTTCGGAAAACGGTGCTTTGCTAAAGTCGATTTTCCATTCGCCTTTAAGCGAGTTTAAATTGGCAAAACGCAGCGACAATATTTTCATGACTGTGCTCCTTTTGCCGTATTAAGCAAAGATGTAAAGTGCTGGGTTAGGCGCTCCTTGCGAGCAAGCTCGTCGTCCGTCGTAAACTCTTCAAGTGCTAATCTTTTCTCAAAAACCTCTAAAGGGGTTATTTCAGACAGGTTTTCTTGCTTTTGTTGGCTAAGTTTAGCCACTTGTTTGCGTGCACGTTTTAGTTGTAATACTTCAACTGGTAGATCTTTGGTGAGATCTAACACGGTATTTTGCAGGTCGCTAATGTAGTCGTCGGTGCTAACTTCAATGCTCAGCCAGGTAGTGTCAGTTTGCTCTGCAAATACGGTTAATGCGTTTTTAATTTCAGCGAGGTTGCCTTTTATGGTGTGCATTGCTTGAAAGCACGGGATTTCAAGTTGACTAATTTGCTTAACATTTTGCCCTTCAAATTCAACTAAGTTGACCGATTTTGCGTGTTTTAATTCATCAAAACTAAGGGCGATTGGTGAGCCGCTATAAAACACATTACCTTCTTTGCCAACCTTTTGAGCGCCATGAATATGACCAAGGGCGATGTAATCTGCGTTTGGCAGTTGATGTGCGTTTATGCCCGAAAGATGGCCGATATAAATATCGCGCACTGACTCTGAGCTAGATGCGCCTACCGCAGTTAAATGGCCCGTCATAATAATCGGTATATCTTGCTTTGCTTTTAATGTTTGCGCGGCTTGAAAGGTGTTTTCAAAGTGCTCGTAAATGCCTTTGGCAAGGTTGTCTTGTTTTTCTTTTATACTTTCGTCGGCGCGGCTGGTGATAATGTCTTTACTGCGTAAAAATGGAATGGCACAAACATAACCTAGTGTTTTTTCGGCTTTAGTGATAGCGACGACTTGCTCTGCGACATTTTCACTTGCTTGCGATACCACATGGCAGTTTAGCGCTTTTACTAAGCTTTTAATCTCGTTAAGGGTGGCGACAGAATCGTGATTGCCTGCGGTAACAATCAACTGACAATTTGCCGCTTGCATTGCCAAAATAAGCTCACTGTAGAGGCTGCGAGCATAACTTGGTGGCGTGCCAGTATCAAAAATATCGCCTGCGATAATCACCGCATCTACTTGCTGCGTTTTAACTTGCTCAGCTAGCCATTTTATTAATAAATGGTGCTCTTTTTGCCGAGACTGATTAAAAAAGCTCTGGCCGAGATGCCAGTCAGATGTGTGAATAATGCGCATAAGAGTTCTTGATAGCAAAAAAACTCACTTTATCACTTTTTAATTAAACTCATAAAGGGCAATAAGTTGCATTAAGCATAATTTATAACAGCTGCTTTCAACGCATAACATGTTGTTACAGTGCGCTAATTTATCCGTTAGATCTTCGCTTAATGGATGGTTATAATGCGTTTTTTATTTTGCTAACCAGTAAGAGTAATTCAGTATGTTCACGGCCTTGCAAAGCCAATTTCAACGAATCGACGACAGTAAAGCGTTTCAAGCCTTTGTTATTTTTGTCATTGTGATATCAGCACTGAGTGTTGGTGCGCATACTTACGCCTTGCCTGTGTGGATGGAAAATCTCTTACTGCTGTTGGATAAAGGCATTACAGTATTTTTTGCGGTAGAAATTGCAATTCGTTTTATTGCTTCGAAAGGGCCTAAAGCGTTTTTCTCTAAGGGTTGGAATATTTTCGACACCATAATTGTGATTGGTAGCTTATTACCGGTTGCGGGTTCAACGGTGTTTATTGCGCGTTTACTGCGTATTTTCCGTGTGCTGCGTTTGGTTTCTATGGTGCCTGAACTACGTATGCTGGTGAATGCGCTGATTAAAGCGATTCCGCGCATGGGCTACATCGCACTACTCATGTTTGTGATTTTCTACATTTATGCCGCGGTTGGCAGCATGATGTTTAGCGAAATTAACCCAACGCTTTGGCGCGATGTATCAATTTCAATGTTGACGCTGTTCCGTGTAGCAACCTTTGAAGATTGGACAGATGTAATGTATGAAACCATGGCGGTGCACCCACTTAGTTGGATTTACTATTTGTCGTTTATCTTTTTAACTGCGTTTATTTTCTTAAATATGATGGTGGGTGTGGTGCTTGAAGTGATGACGCAAGAGCACGATAACTTTGTTAAAGAAAATACTGATGAATTAGATGAGCCTGCGACCAAAGGTGAAGTGCTTGAGTTAAAAGCGCAAATTGTTGAGCTTAATAAAATACTCAGTGAACGGCTGAAGTAACCGCCACTGCTCACTTGCGCATCTCGCTAACCTCGTTAACACTTATGTATAGTGAGTAGGTGTGGCGGATGTGCAATGTGGAACAACTTTAGTCGTATTCTTAATATACTCTACGTTGTTTGTGCGCTTTGGGCGTGTTTTGTTGCTTATTGGTTGTTAGAAAGTCTTACCGCTGTTATTGTGTGCGGTGCAATTGCCGCCATATTACTTCTGTTATTTATCCATCGCGCGTCATCCGGCGCACTATTAAAACTGCCCCCGCATATTTCATTTAAACGTCAAGCTGCACCTGTTTATGCATTAAACAGCAATGCGTTTGATGTATTTGTGTTGGTAAGTGGTGCGCCTATTGATAATTTGCAGGGGCTAGTTGTTCGCTTAAAAAAAGCATTTGCTAGTGACTTTGTATCTTGCAAGCAACTTAAAGGCGAACGTATCAGTATTACTATTAAATGCCCAAATGTGTGCGATGAAAGGCGATTTAATACACTTTTTAGTGAGGTTATGGCGCAGCATACCGACATTGCATTTGGCGCTTGTTTGTATCGCGAGCCGTGTCAGCAGCTGAATGTATATCAACTAGCAGAGCTTGCATTAGCTATCGCGAAAACAAAACAGCACGACCTTTGCCACACCTTAAAGCTCAATCAAACTAATCTTGCGCTGTTGCAATATTCGCTGCCAGATATGCTGAGTGACTTGTTAAATAAGCAGTTTTTATTGGTTTTTGAGCCGGTGTTTAGCGTGCATGGTGAAGCTTTGTTATTTCATCAAGTTGGTATCACCATTCGCCATCAAAAAATCGGATTGTGTGATGCAAAACAGTGTCTATTAGGCTGTATTGAGCCAGATAAGTTAATTGCGCTCGATTTGCATTTAATGCAGCAGCTAATTAAAACACTTGCACAAGACCCAGGGAGCGAACCTGTCTCTTTGTGTTTAGATCTCTCTACCTGGCAAAGTTATACAGCAGTAAATGAGCTAGTGGAACTTGTTGAGCAAGCGGGGTTTACCCAAGTGATCCGTTTTTCATTACCTGAAAGCGTATTTGTTAACGAATTTGAGAAAATCTCAGCACAATTTAAATTTGTTAAAAAGCATAATATTGCTATTTTGCTGGAGCATTGTCATGGCGCATTATTAGCGGTGCAAAAAGGCGTTAACTATTTAACAGGAATAAGTTTAGATAGCGATTGCTTTCAGCTGCTGCATGAACAACAAGAGAGCTTACTGACCGCCGTTGCCCATTTTGCCAATCAATACCAGTTGCAGTTATACGCAAATGGCGTAGCAAATAAATACCAACTTAACTTACTTGCAGAACATCATTTTTCCGGTGCTAGTGGGCGTTACTTTCAGCAAGGCGAAAGCAATATTGCGCTGGGATTAAACTAAATCCCCTAATTGAGGTTGTTAAATTAGCTTTCGGTATTTTAGTCCTGTTAATCCTTGTAAGCCACCGGTGTGAATCGCCATGATACGGGTGTTTGGTTTAATACTACCTTGCTTTATTCGGCTGAAAATTGTGAATAGTAATTTTCCAGTATAAATGGGCTCAAGTGGCAACTGCGCGCGCATGCTTTGGCAACACTGCCACAATTCATCTGTAAATTTACCGTAGCCTCCATAGTGATATTCGGTGAATAAATGCCAATTATCTTGTTGGTTAGCTTTAAGACTAAGCTTTTGGATTTCATCGGTTAAATAATTTGCTTGTTTTAATACCGCAACACCATAAATTTGAGTGCTATTAGGCAGGCCTTCAATCAATCCTGCTAAGGTTCCGCCACTACCAACAGCACACCAAACTTGATCTGTGGGTGGCAAGCTTTGTGCGAGTTCTATAACGCCTTTCATTGCGAGTTGGTTGCTGCCACCTTCTGGGATTATTAGGCTGTGTGGACGTTGTGTTTGTAATTCAGATAAATAGTCTTGCTCATAGCGTTTTCGGTAAGTTATACGATTAACAGGTGTTAGTGTTACGCCACAAGCGCTGGCAAATTTTAAACAGGGGTTGCTAGCATCAAGTTCTGGCCCGCGTACAATTACTTCTGTGTTAAACCCAAATAAGCGCGACGCGCCCGCTAACGCATATAAATGGTTTGAAAAAGCCCCTGAAAAACTCAGTAAATTTTTAACTTTGTTTTGGTGGGCATAGTGAAGATTGTATTTAAGTTTGCGCCATTTATTGCCGCTGATCAGTGGGTGTGTAAGATCATCGCGCTTCACAAATAGAGTGATGTTATTTTCAGCTAATATGGGATGCGCAATTTTTTGCACCGGTGTTTGATCAATATTTAGTTGGAAATCAATGCTCAAAGCACGAAACTCCTTGCTTAGGTTGGTTTGCTTGCTACACTAAGAGCAATAGCGCGTTTGATAGATAACATATTAAATAATAACAAATATGAAGAATTTATTGGCTCGAATTCCGTGGTTTAATAAGAATAATGATGGCTCACTGTTAGCTGGCATCTATATTGCGAGCGATAAAGTTGTATCTGTTATTCTGCATCGCGTTTCAGATAGTTTCGAAATCAAGCATACAGTGGTTGAGGCGTTTCAAAGTGAAACGGAAAAACTTCCGGCATTTAACCGAGTATTGGAAAAACTCCCCACGGGTGCGCAAGTGTGTTTAGCTATGCCCGAAAGCGCATACCAGTGGGTGCAGATTGAAAAGCCCAACTTACCAGAACAAGATATCGTGACATCGTTACCTTGGACGATTAAAGAGCTAGTTAGTTTAGAGCCTTCCGATATTATCGCCGATTATTATGATGCATCGTTAAAACAAGGTGGGCAAAATAAAATTAATGTGGTGGTAACAAGCCGCACCTTGTTAATGCCAATGCTTAAATTAATTAACGACAACGATATTGACCTGCACACTATTACCACTCCAGAAATGATGTTTTGCGACTTAGTAACGCAAGACAACGCAGCGCATATGTTGGTTTCGCAGCAATTGGGCAACGAGCCAAGCATTCATATTATTCGTGATGGCGAGCTATTGTTATCGCGTAAGCTGCGAGGCTTAATTCCACTGGCTGAGCAACCATTAAATCAATTGAAACTCGGGCTACTTGATGCACTAGGGTTGGAATTACAGCGCTCACTCGATTATTTTGAAAGCCAGCTAAAGCAACCTCCAATCAAAAGTTTGCAGTTGGCAATTCCAAATTTTGAAATTAACGGCATAGCGCAAGAGTTGAGTCAGTTTTTTCCAGCAAAAGTACTCGCGTTTGAACCACGCTTAGCGCTCTGTTTACAGCAAAATACTGAAGTGCAGCTAGCGATTGCGGCGGCATTATCTCAGGACTTGCGAGGTGACAATGAAGACTCGCATTAACTTATACTTAGATGAGCTAAAACCGAAGCGTGAGTTTTTTACGCTTAATAATATTGTGATGTGCTGGGGGGCTCTAATTATTGTGTTGGTGCTTGTTAGTATATTATTCGCGCGTTTTGAACATACATCTAAACAACAGCTATTATCGCTTCAAAGCGAATTAGACCGCACTAAAGCTGAGCTTACTCAAGTGCAGCGAGAGCTAGAACGAAAACAAGATAAATCGCCAGTATTACGCCGTATTGATAAGAAAAAACACGACAAACTTGAAATGCAAAAGTTGCTGCATTTTATGCAAGCGAAATCAAAGCAAGCTGAATTTGACTACGCACAAGTGATGGTCGATTTAGCCAGTAATACGCACAACGAAATATGGCTTAAATCGTTCCATTTTGTTGGTAACGATATTCAATTAATTGGCGAGGCGACACATGGCTCGGCTATTCCTGAATGGTTGAATGGCCTGAAGCGCTCAGAATATTTTGAGGCAAAAACCTTTTCGTTACTTGAATTTGATAAGCAAGAAACCGGTGTTGAGTTTCAAATTGCCACCCAATATAGCGGCCAAGGAGTGCAATAATGAAGGATACTTGGCAGCAGTGGTCAGAAAAACTCAGCACGCTAGAGCAACGTGAAAAGGTGCTGGTATTTTCAGTTGGCTTGTTTTTGATTGGTTACTTAACCATTTGGTTTGTAATTTCGCCGCTGCAAACTGCATATTCAAACAATCAGCAGCGAATTACTAATTTAACTAATCAACAGCAAAACAGCGAGCGACAATTAGTGGTGCTGAAAGATGCGCTTAGCAAAAGTTATGTGCAAGAGTTGTTGCAACAAGAGCAATCTCTTGAAAGTGAATTGCGGCAAATTAATCAGCAACTGGCTGATTTTAGCCTTACCTACATCTCGCCTGAAGATATGGCATTGGTATTGCAAAAAATTCTGCGTAAGCATAAAAATATTCAACTTTCGCGTTTTAAAATAAACCCAGTAGAAGCGATTTATGTCACTTCAAGCACTCCTGCTACGGCACAAGACCCTCAGGGGGAAGAGCCTCTAGCGCCGCGAGAAGTCGCGTTTTATCAACACACTATGTTGATAGAGCTAGAGGGTGAATATTTCGCGCTATTAAGTTATTTAAAACAAATTAAGAAGATTGAAGAAAAGTTATTTATTCAAGAATTTGATTACCAAGTGGACGAGTATCCGACAGGTAAATTGACATTAACCATTGCTACTGTAAGTGCGAATGATAAATTTATTGCGTTATAACCTTATTTTAATCTGCACGTGTTGTGGCTTTTCGCTGTCGGCAAAAAGCCTGCAAGATCCAACACGACCAAAAACACTTGAAGAGAGTAGTGTGGTTGCTAACAGTACGCAAGCAGATAACGCACTGGTGCTGCAATCGGTGTTTGTAAAAGATTCAGGCAACCTTGCGGTTGTTGCTGGGAAAATGGTAAGAATTGGTGACCAAGTTCAAGGCTATAAAGTGATAAAAATAACACCGGACTCGGTGACACTAGAGCAAGGTCAAACTAACAAGGTATTGAGACTTTATCAGCATGAAATTAAAAAATAACATTCTAAAAAGTTGGCTGGCAGTTTCAGCGTTATTGGTGTCTGGTTGTGAGCTTACGTCAGAGCCAACATTAAAGCCGCATATTCAACAAGAACTCAATGCGAAACCGCAAAGTACTGCAAACGAGCAGTTACCTACCGAACAAGCACCTGAAGGTTTTGAAGATGAATTACTGGCCTCCGTAGGAACCAGCGTTTCATTACCGAAAGAGTTTGAAATGACACGTTTTGATGTAAATGCCAATAAAGTGTCTATTAATGAATTCTTCGCGGGATTGGTTGCCGATACGCCGTATAGTGTTGCTTTACACCCAGAGGTGGAAGGTGAAATTTCACTTACGTTAAAAGATGTCACTATGGATGAAGTGACAAAAATTGTATCGCGTTTATACGGTATTGATGTATTTCGCGAAGGCAAAGTGGTGCAAGTATTACCGGCGAAAATGCGTACTGAGTCGATCCCGGTAAACTATTTAATGATGAAGCGTAGCGGATTATCTACGGTAAGCGTTGTTGCTGGTGGCGTGAGCCAGTTTGATCAAGGTGGCTCGGGCGGTAATGGTAATTCAGGTAACAATAATTCGAGCAATAACCAAAATATGGGTGGTAATAACACCTTTGGTGGTGGCTCTAATATGCAAATTAATGGTGCAAGCATTCAAACCAGCAGTGAAACTGACTTTTGGAAAGATCTGAAGCTGGCGATGGAATCCTTAATTGGTAAGGGCAGTGGCCGTTTTGTTATTGTTAGTCCGCAAGCAAGCTTAGTAACTGTTAATGCGTTACCAAGTGAAATTGCCGCGCTAAAAGAGTTTTTAAAAGCCAGTGAAGACAGCTTGCAGCGCCAAGTTGTGCTTGAAGCTAAAATAATTGAAGTAACCTTAAACGATGAATATCAGCAAGGGGTTAATTGGTCCGAAGTGTTAGGCCATATTGGCGCGACTGATCTAACTTTCTCAACCACTGCTGCAGCGCAAGTTGGCAATACTATCTCATCTCAATTAGGTGGTGTG
Organism: Pseudoalteromonas sp. ABV4_021; assembly: GCF_056159365.1. Lineage (NCBI taxonomy): Bacteria > Pseudomonadati > Pseudomonadota > Gammaproteobacteria > Alteromonadales > Pseudoalteromonadaceae > Pseudoalteromonas > Pseudoalteromonas sp. ABV4_021. The sequence continues at coordinate 312,067 of NZ_JBSWVB010000001.1, forward strand.
ACTAACTTAGTCTTTAAAAATGCTGATTTTAGCGGTGTGATTAACTTGCTTGAGACACAGGGTGATGTGCAAATGCTATCTAACCCACGTGTAACTGCAACGAATAATCAAAAAGCAGTGATTAAAGTGGGTGAAGACGAGTATTTTGTTACGGAAGTATCGAGCACTACGGTAACGGGCAATGCGACAACCACGTCACCAGAAATTGAACTAACGCCGTTTTTCTCAGGTATTGCGCTTGATGTAACTCCGCAAATTGATGAGTTTGGCTCGGTTATTTTACATGTTCACCCATCGGTGACCGAAACCGAAGAGCAAAACAAAGTCGTGACACTAAACGACCAAGACTATGTTTTACCGCTTGCGCAAAGTAATATTCGTGAATCCGATACCGTGATCCGCGCAGGTAGTGGCGAAATTGTGATTATTGGTGGCTTAATGCAAACTTTAACCACAGATCAAGAATCGAAAACGCCAGTTTTAGGCGATATGCCAATTTTAGGAAATCTATTCAAAAGCGTGCGTCGTGTGCAAAATAAAAAAGAGCTTGTCATTCTTATTCGCCCAACCGTGGTGATGGCAGATACTTGGCAACAACAGCAGCAACGTAGCCTTAAATTGTTGAATTCTTGGTACGGTAAGTAATGTATTTATCGCACTTCGGTTTGACCGAGTTACCCTTTTCGTTAACGCCCAATACGCAGTTTTATTGCGCGTTAGCTCCTCATAATGAAGCCATGGATGTACTGATTACTGCGCTCAATATGGGTGAGGGCTTTATAAAAGTTACGGGTGAAGTAGGTACCGGAAAAACATTGTTATGCCGAAAGCTGCTAAACAGCTTTGATGACTCAACCATAGTCGCGTATATCGCCAATTCGTATTTAAGCCCCGATGAGTTGCGTTATGCGATTGCTAACGAATTACAAATTGATATTAGCAGCGATTTAGATCAGCAATCGCTTAGCCAGAAAATTCAAGACCAACTGTTAGCATTAAATCATCAAGGTAAACGCGTTGTTTTAATTATTGATGAAGCACAGTGCTTAAGTTGGGATGCGTTGGAAGCAGTGCGCTTATTTACTAATTTAGAAACCGAAACACGTAAGTTAATTCAGGTTGTGTTATTTGGCCAGCCTGAGCTCGATAGCCGCTTAGCGAATCAAAAAGTGCGTCAGTTAAGGCAGCGAATTAGTTTTTCATACACTTTGCGCCCTATGACTAATGCTGAAGTGGCTTATTACATTCGTCATCGATTAGAACTTGCTGGAGTTGAGCAGCCCAAAGAGCTTTTTTCCAATAAGGTGTGTTTGCTTATTGCAAAAGCGAGTCGTGGTATTCCGCGTTTAGTTAATTTGTTAAGTCATAAAGTGCTTATTCAAGGCTATGGTGAAGGTATTCAAAAAGCCAAAGTAGCTTATGTGTATAGCGCCGCGCAAGATACAGAAGATTGCCGTTTATCCCGTTCACGTATTTGGCCAATGTACTTAGCTTTGTTGCTAGTAATCGGTACGGCGACATGGTTAATTGTTAAGGAACAACTATGAGTGTACTGAATAAAACGCTCAAGGGGTTAGAGCAAAGGCAAACAGAAGCTGCATCGAGCGCAGAGCGAGAACAAACAGTACGCGTAACACCAATCTCAGATATCGGTGAAAAATTGCATAAGTTAGCGATTCCAGTGTTAGCTGTGGTGGCATTATCGCTTGTTGCTTATGTGGTTTATTCAAAAGATTTGGTGCAGCATTTTTTTGTAAAATCGCCAAATCCTACTGAAAATGTTCCTGTGGCTACTGCTAATAACGACAAACCAGCTGTAAATGAGCCAACAAGTGAAACGACAAATCGCATGCTTGAACAGGAAAATGAACAAGCAAATCAGCAAGGAAACGAGCAAGTAACTGACCAATCTAAATCGTTAACGTCTCAATCATTACCGCAAGCAGAGAAAGTAATACAAACTATCGAGGTGGGTAATGATACAACTGCGACACAAGCTACCCGCTTAGCGCCACAAAAAGTGGTGCCAGCTGCAGAAGAAGCATCACCCGTTCAGCTTGTAGAGCGCGAAAAAGCGCGACCAACTGAACGTCAGGCGACGATGAAGCAAGTTACTAAGATAACAGCAACGCAACAGGCAAATGAGCATTTTCAAGCCGGAAAAAAAGCCTTCACGTTTGGTTTGGTAGGTGAAGCAATTGCTGCGTTAGAGCAGTGTATTGCAGTACTAAATGAACATATTGAGTGTCGTAGCCTATTGGCCGCAGCGTTTTACGGCCGCCAAGACACCGTGAAAGCCAGTAATGTACTGGAACAAGGTTTAAGTTTAAAACCCGACAGTATGGAGTGGCGAACTCTGCTGGCGCGCATTTACGCGGACAATAAACAATATAGCGAAGTACTGAGTGTATTGCCGCAGCGCTATGAAAGCCAAGGTGATAAAGATTTTTGGATATTAAAAGGCTTAGCTGCGCAGCAATTAGAGCAACACGAAGTGGCTTTGCGCAGTTTTAAAAAATTAACACTATCACAGCCAGAACAAGGTAAGTGGTGGTTAGCAATGGCGCGTTCCGCTGAATTTCTACAACAGTGGCAAAATGCGATGCAATATTACACAACAGCGACGCAAATTGGCAATTTGTCGCCTGCATCACAGCGTTATGCTGTTGAGCGTTTACAGTTTATAAGAGGTCGACTCGATGCGTCCTAGGTTAAAAATGCGATTAGGTGATTTGTTGGTTCATGAACATATCATCTCGGAACAACAACTCAACGATGCGCTTCAAGCACAAAAAATAACGGGGCGAAAGCTCGGTGCTACATTGATTGAACAGCAAGTGATTGAAGAAACTCAGTTACTACGCTTTTTAGCGCAGCAACTTAATGTTGCGTTTGTAAACTTAGACAATGAAAAGCTCGATCCAAAGGTGGTTAAGCTGATCCCTGAGGTTTACGCTCGTCGTTTTAGAGCGCTGGCATTAGCAGACCTTGGTGAGTCGATTCAAATTGCGATGAGTGATCCGGCTGATTTATCGAGTTTAGATCAGCTAGCGCCTATTGTTGCACCAAAACAAATTGAAATCGTTGTAGCACAAGAGAAGCAAATTCTTAATGCGTTCGATAATTTATATCGCCGCACGCAAGACATTGAAAGCTTTGCATCTCAGCTGCAAGAAGAGTATCAAGAAACCGAAGAGTTTGAGCTTAACGCGCTTGACGAAAACACCTCAGATGCCACGGTTGTAAAATTACTGCAATCGATTTTTGAAGATGCAGTGCAAATGCGTGCGTCGGATATTCATATTGAACCTGATGAAGGAATTTTACGCATTCGTCAGCGTATAGATGGCATTTTGCATGAAAACACCCTTGATCAAGTAGCTATTTCAGCGGCATTGGTATTGCGCCTTAAGTTAATGTCGGGCCTTGATATTTCAGAGAAGCGTTTACCGCAAGATGGTCGCTTTAATATCACCATCAAAGGTCACAATATTGATGTGCGTGTTTCAACCATGCCGGTACAGCATGGTGAGTCAGTGGTAATGCGTTTGCTCGATCAGTCGGCGGGTCTATTAACGTTAGATGAAACCGGTATGCCTCTAAAAGTACTCAATAAAATGCGCACAGCACTAAAGCGACCACACGGCATGATTTTGGTTACAGGGCCAACGGGTTCGGGTAAAACCACGACACTTTACGGTGCATTAAGTGAGTTAAACCAATCAAGCAAAAAGATCATTACCGTTGAAGATCCCGTAGAGTATCGTTTACCACGTATTAACCAAGTTCAGGTAAATAGCAAAATTGGGTTAAGTTTTGCATCTGTATTACGTACTACACTTCGTCAAGACCCTGATATTTTGATGGTAGGTGAGATGCGAGATCAAGAAACGGTTGAAATTGGTTTGCGCGGTGCGTTAACCGGTCACTTAGTTTTATCAACATTGCATACCAATGATGCGATTACCAGCGCCATGCGTTTAATTGATATGGGAGCGCCAAGCTATTTGGTTGCAAGCTCTTTGCGTGCGATTTTAGCGCAGCGCCTAGTGCGTCGTGTATGTGATAAATGTGCTAGCGATTATACGCCTGATGCACAAGAACTTGCTTGGGTAAATCATATCAATCCTCGCTTTAGCGGCGCGCAGTTTAAGTTAGGCAAAGGTTGTAACAGTTGCAATCAGACCGGTTATCGTGGCCGGATAGGTGTGTTCGAATTACTAGAAATGAACGAGCCTATGATGGATGCACTACGTTTAGCTGATACACAAGCGTTCTCAGAAGCGGCGCGCGCAAACCCAGAGTTTGAACCTTTATCAGTGATGGCACTGGATTACGCAAGCCAAGGCATTACCTCACTTGAAGAGGTGTTTAGAGTGGCTGAAAGTTTGCCTGAGTTAGTAGGTTAAGCCGATGCCGTTTTTTGCCTATCAAGCAAAAGATAAACAGGGCAAACCGGTTAACGGTGAGCTTGAGGCGCATGATGATAATGCGGCTGCAGATGTACTATTGAGGCGTGGGTTAATACCGCTGTCTATTAAACCTAGTACTGGTGAAAAAGAGGGTGAGAACTCGCCGATAATGGCGTTTTTTCAGCCAAAAGTGACCCTTGATGAGTTGATTGTTTTTTCACGCCAAATGTACTCGCTAATGAAAGCGGGGATTCCGATTATTCGGGCGATTGTTGGGCTTGCTGAAACCACTACACACCCCGTTTTTCGCGATGCTTTGCTCGATGTCGCAAAACAACTAGAGCAAGGTCGCAATTTATCCGCGGCATTTGCCAGTCACAAAAAGATATTTAACCGTTTAATGGTATCGATTGTGGTAGTGGGTGAAAGTACGGGTAAGTTAGAAGATGCATTTTTGCAACTTGCGACGTATTTTGAACAAGAGCACGAAACACGTAAGCGTATTAAAGCAGCGATGCGCTATCCAACGTTTGTGGTTATTGCGTTGGCAATTGCAATGTTTATTCTAAATATTTTCGTTATTCCAACCTTTGCTGAGATGTTTGCAAAGTTTAATGCCGAGCTGCCATTAATGACGCGAATTTTGATTGGCACATCCAACTTTTTTGTAACGTATTGGCATCTGCTTTTACTTGGTATTTTAGGGGCTTTTATAGGCGTTAGAAGTTATCTAAAAACACCTGTAGGTAGGCTGAAATGGGACAGAGTAAAGCTTAGAATTCCCATTGTGGGCGGTATTATCGAACGCTCATTACTGGCGCGCTATAGCCGTTCTTTCGCTATGATTTTGCGCGCAGGCGTACCCATGACGACCGGGCTATCATTGGTGGCCGAAGCGATTGATAACGCCTTTATGGAAGAGAAAGTAATCGATATGCGACGCAGTATTGAAAAAGGTGAAAGCTTGCTGCGCGCATCGAAAAACAGCGAACTGTTTACTCAATTAGTATTGCAGATGGTCGCCGTAGGCGAAGAAACCGGGCGAGTAGAGGAGTTATTGCAAGAAGCGGCTGAATTTTACGAGCGTGAAGTAGATTTTGATTTAAAGAGTTTAACTGCCAAAATTGAGCCAATTCTAATTTCGATTGTGGCAGGTATGGTGCTTGTTTTAGCCTTAGGTATCTTTACGCCAATGTGGGATATGATGTCGGCAATTAAAGGACGATAAATGTGGCAGATAGGCAAGAATCTAGCACTGGGTTATATCGTTTTATAATCATATTGATTATTTTTTGCCTGCTTTACTGGGTGTTGGCAGGAAAAATGCTAGGCTTATATGATGAAGTAGAACAAGTGGTTGCAAAAAAATCAAAAGATGAGTTTGTAACTAGCATCAACCATATTAGGCATCAATGGATGCGAGATAAGCAAAGCGAAGTTGAAATGTCGTTGGTCGCACAGTCATCGCTAAGTAGCGAAGGGGTGTTAAAAGCACGTGTTAACCGTAATGGATTTGTAACCCACGTAGTTACCTCATCCAAAGCGCAATGTGATGGCTTGTTCGAAAACTTACAGTCGATTGCGTTATCGGATGTTAACAGTGTAGAAATATTAGATCACGGTCAAATAATTGGCTGTAAATACTATAAAAATTCAGTTTTACTATTTAAGTACATGTTCTTAAATGGCATAGTGAGCAATAGTTAGAGCATAAATGTAAACTTTGGTTACAATTAAGTCGTCGAGGCGTCAAATGAAGAAAAATCTAGCAAAGAACACAGGTTTTACATTAATCGAAATGATTATTGTAGTGATAATTTTAGGCTTACTGGCTGTGACCGCATTGCCGCGCTTTATTGATATTCAAGAAGAAGCAGAGCGCTCGACGGTTGAAGGCGTTGCAGGTGGTTTAGCCGCTGCAGTTGGCCTAGTACGCGGTCAATGGGAAGTGTTAGGTCGCCCTGACAATAATACCGCTATCAACTTTATTGATTATGATACAACGCGTGTTGGTATTGACCCAGATATTGGCTACCCAACATCAGGTGTGGACGCCGCGGGTAATGAAATAGCTGGTTCGACAGAGTCAACAGCCTTAACAGCACTAAAATGCCAAGGCGCTTTTAATTCAGTGTTGCAAAGTGCGCCATCTAACACTGTTGTGGCAACAGTCGCGGAGCTTGAACAAAATACTTATTTTGTAAGACACGATGCAGATGGTGCAGCCAATGGTAATGGTGGCGTTTGTCTCTATTATTTAGTAAGCGCGCTTGATATCAATTCTCCTCCAGCGGCAAACAGCCCTGCAGACACAAATTTACGTGGTATTGAATACACTCCAGCAACTGGCGTAGTGCGAGTTTTTGGTAACTAATTTTAGGCTTTAAAGAGGTAAGAAATATGAAAAAGCAAACAGGTTTTACATTAGTCGAATTAATTATCGTTATTGTAATTTTAGGTATTTTAGCAGTAACAGCAGCACCTAAATTCTTAGATTTACAAGGTGATGCTAATGCTTCGACTATTCAAGGTGTTGCAGGTGCAGCAGATAGCGCAAGCTCAATCGTTTACGGTAAATCAGTGATTGCAGGTGAGCAAAAGCTGACAGCCCAAAATATTCAAGCAGATACTGGTGAGACGATTAATACTGAATATGGTTATCCAGAAGCATCTGCAAACGGTATTGTTTTAGCAATGGATGTTAGTGTTGACGTTGCAGGCAATAGCGATGCTGATTTTAATTTTTCAACAGGTACGGCATCAGGCATTACAGGAGTTACCGATGGTACGCCAGTAGCATACTTTTATGCCAATGGTACACCAAATCCGGCGGCTCCAGGTAGTGCTACCGAGTTTTGTGCGGTGACATATGTTGAAGCTGAGCTTGATGGTACAACATATGTTGCAGCTAAAACATTTGTTGATACAACAGGCTGTTAACTATATTAAATGAAACAACAAGGTTTTAGTCTTGTCGAGCTAATAATAACCTTGGTAATTTTAGGCACCTTGGCGGTAACTGTGGTGCCTAAATTTTTTACAAACGAAAGTTTTGATAGCTTTGAGTTCCGCGACAGAACCCTTACTATATTGCGCACTATGCAACTGCGCGCAATGCAAAATACAAATAATACTTTATCTCACAAAGTGTGTTTTAGTAGCGCTCAAATCGCACCTGCAATGACCAATAATTGCGCTAACTTAGCGCTCGACTTTGCCTATCTTGTTGTCAATATTCCAACTACTAGCACAGCAACACGTATCCAAACCCTTGATTCAAATAATGCCAGTTTTAGTGAGGTCGAGTTTGATGATTATGGTAGACCAAATTTAAATTGCGCCGCAAATTGCAAAATCGACTTTGGTGAGGTGGATATTTGCATTTCTGCACAAGGTGGCATTTATGCATGTGAATAGTCTTAAGGGCTTTACCTTAGTTGAAGTGATTTTTGGCATAGTGTTAATGGCGATTGTGCTTACCATAGTAACAGGCCTGTTAGCGCCACAGGCAAAGCAAAGTGCCGATCCCGTGATTCAAGTTAAAGCCAATGAACTCGGTCAGGCGATGATGAACGAGATTTTAGGGCGTTCATTCGACGAGCAATCACGACGCAGCCCTCCTTATACTCAATGCGGTATAGCTCCCAATTTATGTAAATCGCCAGCTGAATTAGGCAGTGATAGTGGTGAAACGCGTGCGGAATTTAATGATGTAGATGACTTTATTGGCAATTACCAAGCTGCAGATTTACAAAATAGCTTAGGCCAACCAGTTGCAAACCTTTATCCTGGCTTTAGCCTGTCAGTTAGTGTTGTTTACGATGATGATGCCAATGGTGTAGCAGATACATCTGGTGATTTTAATACCTTAAAACTAATCACGGTAACTGTGACAGCGCCAACAGGCGATGTATATGGTTTCTCTGCCTACAAAGGTAATTACTAATGAACCGTGCTAAACGAACAGGTTTTAGCTTGGTCGAACTGATAATTGTGATTGTTATTATCGGTATTGTAAGCATTAGCACGATGCAGTTTATAAAGTTTGGTGCACAAATTTATGCAACAGGTACAGAGCGTGATGAAGTGGTAGCACAAGCGCGTTTTGCCTTACTGCGTTTAAGTAAAGAGTTACGTCAAGCAACGCCTAATTCGATTCGAGTTCAAGCTGGCAATGTTTCAGGTCAAACGTTTCAGTGTTTAGAGTTCACCCCGTTTAAAGCCAGTAGTATCTATGTTAACAATCCACCGCTTGATATCTCAAGTGCAGGTGATTTGATTGTTGTGGCGTTTAATAATGAAGATAAAGCATTTGAAAATGATCGTGTCACCTTGTATCCACAAAGCCCTGCCGATATTTATGATTTGAGTAATAATCGCGTTCGCTTGTTATCGGCAGACCCGGTTGAAGAAGAGACAAATAAAACACAGCGTTGGTCATTTGATAATGGCTTTGCAGTTTCCTCTCCAACGCAGCGATTGTTTGTATTGAATAACAGCCCAATTAGCTTTTGTGTTGAAGGTGATAGTTTGTATTATTATCAAGGTTATGATTTTGAAGTGAATCAGCCAACACCTTCACTTTTGCATGTGCTTGATGGAGTGAAAGGTCAGTTATTAGCGAAATACATTTCAGAGCACTTAGTTTTTGAGTTTAATGACGCAAGCTTAACGCGAAATGCTATTGTTAATATAAGGCTGGCGATGGGATTTAATAGCTCTGAATCCTTGGTATTTAACCATGAAGTGCATATTCCAAACGTGCCCTAGAGAAATGTATGACGTTAAGGTTTAAACAGCAAGGCAGTTTATTAATTACATCGTTATTTGTTGCTATTGTATTGTTGGCACTCGGATTAGCGCTTACCCGTGTTATTGAAGGGGGCGCGCAATCAAATGCGGTAGAGTATTATGGCTCTAAAGCGTTTTTGTCAGCGCAAAGTGGTGTTGAGTGGAAGCTCACACAGTTGTTTCCACTCAATGCGCCAAACGGCGTATGTAATGCTGATGTGCCGCCAAACCATTTTAATGCAACTAAGTATATGGAAAATTGCCAATTTTTAGAGCTGTCATGTAGTTCGGTAAATAATGTGGCGGATGCAAATTCTCCAACCTCTACGGTGACTGTGTATCGGATTATCAGTACAGTAAGTTGTGATTCTGGCCAGTGGACAACGCAGAGAAGTATCAATGTTGAAGCAAAAACACTTAACTAGCTTTTTCTACCTAATGCTGTTGATTCCTAATTTAGTTTGGGCAAATTTACCTGCCTGTGAAGATGTATTTCCTTCAGGAATTGCAACGTTTAATACCGGCAGTGCAATTATTAGAAATGGTGCAGAGATTAGTGGCCAAGCAAATAGTGTAATTGTTACGACCAATTTGCTAGATAATAACCCTGATGCGTGTGGTTCAAAGTGTATCGCTTCGGGCACGAATGCTGAAACCATTCAAGAACCAAGTTTATTTAACCCTCAAACCAGTATTCCAAGGAACGGTAAGCTCTCTGGCGACTATTTATTTACTGGTTCTTTATCGCTTAACCGTCCAAACTTACGTGTTACCGGGCCAACACGAATAGTTGTAAGAGGATCTTTATCTATTTTTAGTGATATTGATGTACCGCGCCCAGACGATTTAATTATTTACGTAGCTGGCAGTGTTTCAACAGCCAATAATGTTGAGTTTGGCGGATTTGTTTATTCGCAAAGCCATATAGATCTTGCATTTGGTGCTGAATTCGAAGGCGCGCTTACATCAGGCGCGTCGGTTAGTGTAGGTAGCAATGCAGAAGTAAGCTACGTTGCACCAAGTATATTAAATAATTTTACGGGTATTTGTGGTGCGACAATGGTTGACCCAAATGAGTCACCTATCGCGGAATTTCGTTTTGATGAATTTTCATGGTTAAGCGGTGTAAATAACCAAGTAATAGAATCAATTAACAGTGAACATGGCACACCTTTTAATATTCAACCCGCAGAAGGCAAAATTTGTAATGCCGCATTTTTTGATGACGGTATTAGCAATGCACGAATTGATATTGATGAGGATTTACTCAGTGGCAGAGAGTTTACTATTTCGGCGTGGGTTAAAAGTCGTTTTTCAGGTAGCCAAGTATTAATTTCTGGTGCGCGTAACAATAATAATGCTAATGAATTAATTTGGTGGCATCCAAGCAGTACATTATTTGAGCCTTGGATTAAACAAGATCGCGCCTCTCGCATTAGCATTCCAAACTTTTCAGATAATGTTTGGCGACATTTTGTTTGGCGTCGTGATGGTTCAACGTCGTGCTTTTTTGTTAATGGGCAGCAACAAGGCTGTGTATCAAATCACAGTAATGGCTCATTAAACATTAATTACTTAATGTTAGGACAAGAACAAGATAACTTGGGCGGTGGCTTTGATGCTAGCCAGCGCTTTCGTGGCTTAGTTGATGAACTACTGATTTTTGATAAAGCGATTGGTGAGACACAAATTCAAACCATCTATCAAAATCAAAACCAAGGCTTAGGCTGGGATGGAGCCGCGCGCGAACAATATTGCGATGCCAATGGTTGGTGGCAGCTCGATAGTGATTTTTTAGATGCCAATTTAAATGATCCTCATGATTTAAGTCCGTCGGGAAGTCCTTCGTTTTCAATAAGCTCACCTGGCCCGGCAAACACCATAGGCAGCCAAAGCACATGTGAATATGCAGAATTTGATGGAACCAACTACGCATCAGTTGATGACAGTGGTGATTTTAACTATCAAGAACTAACAGTAAGTACCTGGGTTTATCCCACCGAAAATCGCGGTGGCCTGCGTAGTTTAGTATCTAAAGATGAGCACTTTGAATTCCATTTAGATTCAAATAATCGACTATTCTGGTGGTGGCAAAACGCATCTAGGCAATCTCGTTCATTTACCAGCTCGCGCACTGTACCGCTGAATCAATGGACTCATGTTGCTGTTGTTTACAGATCTGGTTCGCAAATTATGTACATTAATGGAATTGCCGATGCCTCGCGTAGTTACAGCGATGGGTTAGCTGATTCACCATGTAAGTTTTTTATTGGCGTTGATGTAGGCACGAATACTTCAACACAGTGTGGCGGTATTCGCAGCGATCGTTATTTTAAAGGTAAGCTTGATGAAGTAAGAATTTACTCACGTGCGTTACAACAGTCTGAAATTTTGAGTGATATGAATACGGTACGCACGTGTGACAATGCGCCAAGTGTTGACCATTATCGCCTTACGCTAAGTGATAATACGGGGTTAACATGCGAAGCTGAAACCATGACAATTGAGGCATGTGCTGACGATACCTGCAGTAGCTATTATCCAAACCCAGCTACTGTATCGCTTTCTACTTCAGGTGGTGGCGCGTTAAGTTGGTCGCCAAGTAACCCATTTACGGTAAATGGTCGAGCAAATATCAGCTTAAATAACACCCAAGCAAGTACCATTAATTACGCGCTCAACACTAACATAACGAATCCGAGCTCAGGGTTTAGATGTTTTGTCGGTGCAAATGAAGTGTCGCTTGCTAATTGTTATACCCAATTTTTGGATACGGGACTTAAAATCAGTGCCATTAGCGATCAAATATCTGGTGTGCCGTATAGCGCTGAATTAATGGCGGTAAGAAAAAACGATAATACAGGCGCGTGTGAAAATATTTTTAGCGGTGCACAAACAGTTAACTTTACTAACAACTTTGTACAACCAAGTAGCCCTTCATCGATGGCGTTTACTGTAAATAATACGCCAGTAACAAACAACACACCTGTTACCGTTAATTTTGATCCAACTAATAACTACAAAGCGAATTTGACGTTAAATTATCTTGATGCCGGTAGAATTAGTTTGTCGGCATTTGCATCAGCACCTAATGGAGCGAATTTAACTGATACCAGTAATAATAATTATGTGGTGCGTCCTGAAAGGTTTAACATCACTGTAACAGGAGATCCTAACGCGTCTGATGCGGAAGATCCTGTATTTAAAATGGCGTCGGAAGATTTTACTATTCAAGTCGAGGCTCACAATGCCAATGGTGCGATAACTCGTAATTTTCGAAGCGCTGATATCACAGGAGCCGTCGCGTTAACGCATAACTTACAGGCGCCGCAAGCGGGTATTGACGGTGTGTTATCGCCTAATGCTGTGCCGGCAAATGGTTTTGTATCGGGTGTCGCGACGATCACTGATGCAAAATTTAATGAAGTAGGGATTATTGAGCTGCTTGCTAACCTTTCGAGCAGTAATTACTTGAATCATAGTGGTGGCGGAGCTATCTCTGGCAGGAAAGCCAATGTAGGGCGCTTTATCCCTGCGCAATTTGGAATGACAGAGCAAACACTGACAAGTGCTTGCAATAGTTTTACCTATTACAGCCAGCCGTTTGATGAATTGAGTTACACCATTGCAGCGCAAGATGTATTAGGTAACCGCTTGTACAATTACACTTATAATGCAAATAGTAAGCTTAACTTTGTCAAAGCGAGCATTGAAAACTTAATTGAAAATGATGATGCTGCGAATTATAAATCGGCAACACAACTTGCGCCGCGTTACAGTTTGAGTGCTGATGATGGTGTCGACTGGCAGCAAGGTTTGTATGTGGTGAATGTAAACAATGCCACGTTAGAGCGTGATAGTGCGCCGTCAATTCCAATGACGCAAGTGATTCCATTAGTGCGTTTAACCGACTCGGATGGCAAAGTACTCAACGATTTAAATCAAAATGCTAATCAACTTGCTGGTACAGCCGATAGTCGCGCTATTAACACTAATGTAATTGGCGGTGTTGAAATTATTTCGCCGATAGAAATGCGCTTTGGTCGGTTAACACTTAGCAATAACTATGGCAGTGAATATGAACCGCTACAAATTCCAATGAAAGTTGAATATTGGGATGGCGCTAACTTTGTAGTTAATACGTCAGATTCTTGTAGCGCATATAGTTTTGCTAATTTAGTGATTGAAGATAACCAACCACTCGAAGGCAATTTGAGTGATAGTTTTGCCGCAGGTATCTATAAATCGGGTCGAGAATTATTCTTGACTCCACCAACGCCAACAGAGCAGCGTACTTATAATGTTGATTACGTAAGCCCAGAAAAGTGGTTACAGTTTGATTGGAATAACGATGGCAACTATAACGATGTCAACGATAATCCTAATGCAGTGCTACAGTTTGGTCGTTTTAGAGGAAATGACCGCGTAATTTACTGGCGAGAAAACTAATATCTTTTGAGCTTTGCAACGCTATTTTTGTTCCAAGTGAATGAAATGCTGGAGTGAAATAAATTTTTATGGCCCCTCGGACTGTGAGATTAAAGCAGCTTCTTTCTTGCGTATAAAATAACTTACTTTAGGTCACTAAATTTTATTATTTTCGCCTTAATTAAAGTGGTTTTATTGTTCGGCTGAATTATTAAACAAACAACAACAACCTTTAGTTTTACTTTTTAATTGAAAATTTGCCATTTAAGGTAAGACAAAGCTTGTGTTTTGCATGACAAAAAAATAGCATAAAGCATTAGGGCAAGTGCCCTTACGATAAAAACGAAAACAAGAAAACCAAAAATCGGCCGTTTTGGGAATAATTATATGCGACTAGCACCTTTGTCATTGGTGATCTCGCTTAGCCTATTTACATGGCAAGCACATGGACAAGACACTAATACAGTATCAAGCATTCAAGCTGAAATAGATATTAAGCAGTCTGAATTCAAAGAGTTATCTGGTGTTTTAGATAAACATCTAAAACAAGAAAAACAATTGCAAGAGCAATTGGAATTACTTCGTTCACGTTCTATTTCGTTAGAGAAAGAACGCAACCAATCATTAGACGCGATGAATGATTTGTATCGCCGTTTAATTGAAGACCCAACATTGGATATTAGTGCGGCGCAAACGCGCTACCAAAAAGCGATTGCGGATCTAAAGCAAAATAAAGATGATATAGACCTACAGCTTGTAGCGATTTCATCTCATCGCAAAGATATTGAAGCAATCCGCGTTTCAAAACATACCTTAGTTAACACCCTCGAAAGCTTAAAGCAGCAAAAAAATACCGCACGTGTTGAGCGTTTACGTAATGAGTTTACCCGTGAAGGCACTGTTGAAGTGAATCACACAGTAAACTGTAAGCGTACAGAAACGCTGGCGGCGTGTGAGCAACGTGGTCAATCACAAGGTTTACAAAAAGCCACAAAACGCTTTATGGATCAAATTTTTGCCAATATTACCGAGCAGAGAGTGGTTGAACCAAAGCGCAATATGTCAGGTGCACAGGTTCAAGTATTAAGCAGTCATGTGGTTAACAGCTCATTTAGTGGGCAAGGTAATTATAATACCAACCTAAGCGTAACCATGCGCGGCGAAGTAAACGCCAGCCGTTTATGTAACTTGCTTAATCTAGATAATAGCTTCTGTTCTGACTATGGTTCTGCAATTCCCAATGTCTATCAGCCAGTTATAAGTGCAAGCTACGATGAACCAGTAGTGCGTTTTAAAGATAATAAAAGCGCACCATCATCAGCAAGCATGGTAACTAACCGTGATACGGTAGAGGTAAATACGCCAAAAAAGGAGCGATTGTTCCAGCTCACATTGCGTTCTAACGTGCGCGATGATGAAGTGTTTATAAATGGCGTGAGTTACGGCTCTACTCGCTTAGATGTGTCATTGCCATCAGGCAGCTATGATATTGAAATTCGTAAACAAGGTTATCAAACCTATACGCGAAATATTAATTTAAAACGCTCGCAAACATTACGCGCAAATTTAAGAAAAGAGACGATTACTCAGTCTAACTATAATCAAACGCGTACTCGCCAAACAACGTCAACACCAAGCCTTTCAACTCGCAGCACGATTGCAAATTCAGCTGGCATGATTGTGATCCCCGCAGGCGAGTTTGAAATGGGTGATTTAACCGGTAACGGTTTAGCAAACGAGCAACCTATTGTTAAAAAGATCCTGAGTGATTCGTACGCGATGAACGAGAAAGAAGTAACAGTAGGCGAATACAACGAATTTGTTGCTGATACTGCTTATAAAACAGAAGCAGAAAGTGGCCAAGGCTGTGCTTACTATTTAAATGGTGAGCCAGTGTGGGAAGCGTCGCTTAATTGGCAAAACCCAGGCTACGAGCAAAAAGATAATTTTCCAGTTGTGTGCTTAACTTACTCAGATGCCAAAGCGTATGCTGATTGGTTAAGTGAAAAAACAGGCAATGAATATCGTCTGCCAACTGAGGTGGAGTGGGAATATGCGGCACGTGCCGGCACTAAAACCGATTACCCTTGGGGTAATGATATTGGCAATAACTTAGCTAATTGTGGTTGGTGTGGTAGTGAGTGGTCAAATCAGAGCCCAGCACCTGTAGGGTCGTTTAGCGCTAACCGTTTTGGCGTTTATGACACCGTTGGTAATGTGTGGGAGTGGACCCAAAAAACGGCTGGTCGTTCTGATGTTGCGATTCGTGGCGGTGCATGGAATTTTGCACCTACCTTAGCGCGAGCGTCGACACGCCTAATTTTAGCAACGGATTTTCGTGCTAATTACATCGGTTTTCGTTTAGTGCGTGAGCGCTAGACACTTTATATTTATTATTTGAGCGTTTAGTTATTCGATTTAAAATAAAACTGAACGTCATACGTTACAAGGATACCCCAGTTCCATGTTTAAAAAATTACGTGGTCTTTTTTCTAACGATTTATCAATCGATCTCGGAACTGCCAATACACTTATCTATGTGAAAGATCAGGGCATTGTTTTAAATGAACCATCGGTTGTGGCAATTCGCCACGACAAACCAGGTGGCCCTAAAAGTGTTGCATCAGTAGGCCAAGAAGCAAAACAAATGCTTGGCCGTACACCTGGTAATATCAAAGCCATTCGCCCAATGAAAGACGGCGTTATTGCCGACTTTTACGTAACCGAAAAAATGTTACAGCACTTTATTAAACAAGTGCACAACAATAACTTCTTACGTCCAAGTCCACGTGTTTTAGTGTGTGTACCGTGTGGTGCAACACAAGTTGAAAAACGTGCGATTCGTGAATCAGCAATGGGTGCAGGTGCGCGCGAAGTTTACCTAATTGAAGAACCAATGGCCGCTGCGATTGGTGCTGGTTTACCGGTATCTGAAGCAACTGGTTCAATGGTTGTTGATATTGGTGGTGGTACAACTGAAGTCGCTATTATCTCTTTAAACGGTATTGTTTACTCATCGTCAGTTCGAATTGGTGGTGATAAGTTCGATGAAGCAATTATTAACTATGTACGTCGTAATTTCGGTAGTTTAATTGGTGAAGCAACCGCTGAACGCATTAAACATGAAATTGGTTCTGCATTTAATGGCGAAGAAATAAAAGAAATTGAAGTACGTGGTCGCAATCTTGCTGAAGGTGTGCCGCGCTCATTCACGCTAAATTCAAGTGAAATACTAGAAGCACTACAAGAACCGTTACAAGGTATTGTCAGTGCGGTAATGGTTGCGCTAGAGCAATCTCCACCTGAACTTGCTTCTGATATTTCAGCACACGGTATGGTATTAACCGGTGGTGGTGCATTGCTAAAAGATCTTGACCGTTTATTAATGGAAGAGACGGGCATTCCAGTTGTTGTTGCGGAAGATCCATTAACCTGCGTAGCGCGTGGCGGTGGTAAAGCACTTGAAATGATTGATATGCACGGTGGTGATGTATTTAGCTACGATTAAGTAGCTAGATACACTTGTTTTACTGCTCTTTGAGGGCGCAATGAATTTAATTTTTGGTAGAAATACCTCGTTGCAATTACGTTTGGTAATTGCCATCGTATTGAGTGTGGTGCTGATTATCGGCGATCGCTACACCGATGGCGGTTCCAAAGTAAGGGCTAGCTTAAACACCATAGTTAGCCCTTTGTTTTACCTTGCAAACCTCCCTTATGAAATGTTCCGCGAAGGCAGTAAAAATCTTTCTTCTCACCAGCGTTTAATGGTTGAGAACGATGCTCTACGCGAAGCACAATTGGTGCAAAATCAAAAATTGCAGCAATATGAGTTCTTACAACTCGAAAACCAAAAGCTAAGAGCCTTGCTCGGCTCTTCAAATAAACTTGAAGAACGTAAGCTGGTTGCTCAGGTTTTATCAGTTCATTCCAACCCATACAGCCATCAGGTGTTAATTAATCGCGGTTTACTTGATGATGTAAAAGAAAGCCTCGCGGTGATTGATGACAAAGGCATTGTTGGTCAAGTGACTCAGGTTGGCAGCACGACGAGTCGAGTGTTATTAATCACCGATACGCAACACGCTACGCCTGTGCGTGTATTGCGCAATAATGTACGCACTGTGGTGGAAGGTATTGGTAAAATTGATCAGCTTAAATTATCTCATGTGCCACATAGCATGGATATTCGTATTGGCGATGTACTGGTGAGTTCGGGGTTGGGTGGCGTGTTTCCTGAAGGCTATCCGGTCGCCACTGTAACCAGTATTAATCGTAACGAGGGTAGGCCTTTTTCTGAAGTCTATGCCAGTCCAATTGCCGAACTTGACCGCATTCGTTTGCTGATTTTGCTTTGGCGTAATGAGGTGGCCAATGACTAGGCATTTAGGATTTATTTTACTTTCGGTATTTGTTTCTTTAGTAGTTGCATTAATGCCATTGCCAATTGCATTTGAAATGTATCGCCCAGACTTAGTGTTGTTGGTAATTATGTATTGGTCTATCGCTTTACCCCATAGGGTAAACATAGGTTTTGCTTGGATGGCCGGCCTGATTATTGACTTAGCGCTAGGTTCTCCACTAGGTGTGCGATCACTTACTTACTCAATTGTGATTTATATTACGGCAAGTAATTACCAGAAAATTCGTAATTTTAGTGTTTGGCAGCAAGCGATGTTAGTGGCGTTATTTTTGGCGCTTTATTATCTTTTGGTGTTTTGGCTGAATCACTTTTTACTCGATATTTATTTTTTACCACAATATTTATGGCCGGTTTTAACGGGTGCATTGGCGTGGCCGTGGTTGTTTTTACTGCTAAGAAAATATCGACGTCACTTTAGGATACGCTAATTTTGACTAAAATTTATTTAGCGTCTGCTTCTCCCAGACGCAAACAACTGCTTGCTCAACTGCATGTTGAGTTTGAGCAGTTCGCAACAGATATTGATGAAACACAACAAACAGGCGAATCAGCTGAGCAGTTTGTTTGTCGCCTTGCAGAAGAAAAAGCGTTAGCAGGTGTAAAATTAGCTGCTCACAATTGTCCTGTATTGGGTTCTGACACTGTGGTGGTATTAAACGATACGGTGTTAGGTAAACCAGCCGATTTGGCTGATGCAATTGCTACCCTTTCGTCATTGTCAGGTCAAACCCATCAAGTGATGACCGCCATTGCATTTGCCAATCAGCAAGGGGTAATGTCGCAGTTAGTTGTGACTGACGTTACATTTAAAAAGTTGTCACAACAAGAAATTAACGATTATTGCGCAACAAACGAGCCATTTGATAAAGCAGGAAGCTACGGTATTCAAGGTGGAGCAGGTAGATTTGTTACTAAGCTTAATGGCAGTTACTTTGCCGTTATGGGGTTGCCACTGTATCAAACCGAGCAATTATTGGCGCAATTTTTAAAGGAATTTGCATGAGCTCAGAGTTATTAATTAACGTCACCCCTAGTGAAAGTCGCGTCGCATTAATTGAAAACGGCGTGCTGCAAGAAGTACAGTTAGAGCGTGAAGGTAATCTTGGTATTGTTGGCAATATTTACCTTGGTAAAGTGAGCCGCGTGTTACCAGGTATGCAAGCAGCGTTTGTTGATATAGGTCTTGAAAAAGCCGCATTTTTACACGCATCTGATATTGTAAATAGCACCTCAATTGCCGAAGGCGTGGATGATCAGCCGATCAAAAAAGTTCAGGATATTCGTGAACTAGTGAGGCAGGGTCAGTTTATTATGGTGCAAGTGGTTAAAGATCCACTTGGCACTAAAGGTGCGCGTTTAACGACAGATATCACGATTCCATCGCGTTATTTAGTATTTATGCCAGATGCCACTCATGTGGGTGTATCGCAGCGTATTGAGAGTGAAGAAGAGCGCGAGCGTTTAAAAAAGATTGTTGCGCCATTTCATGATCAGGAAGGTGGCTTTATTGTGCGCACTGCAGCTGAAGGCGCAACTGAAGCTGAATTAGAGCACGATGCAAAATTCTTAAAAAAGCTGTGGCATAAAATAGCAAAAAAACGCAAAAAAACGCGTAAAGAATCGATTCTGCACGAAGACTTGACCCTTGCTTTTCGCACACTGCGTGATTATGTCGGTGAAGACATGGAGCGTATTCGTGTTGATTCAAAGCTCACTTATCAGCAGCTCACAGCGTTTACCGAAGAGTTTGTACCAGAGCTTGCCAAAGCACTGGAATATTATCCGGGTGAACGTCCAATTTTTGATTTGTTCAGTGTAGAACATGAAATCCAACGAGCTCTTGAACGTAAAGTTGAGCTTAAATCGGGCGGTTATTTAATATTTGACCAGACCGAAGCAATGACAACGGTAGATGTAAACACCGGTGCGTTTGTTGGTCATCGTAACCTTGAAGAAACCATCTTTAATACCAATATTGAAGCAACTCAAGCGATTGCTCGTCAATTACGTTTGCGTAATTTAGGCGGCATTATCATTATTGACTTTATTGATATGGTCAGTGCTGAGCATAAACGTCGTGTACTTCATTGCTTAGAAGTTGCTATGGCGCCTGATCGTGCAAAAACCAATATCAACGGTTTTTCAGCGCTAGGCTTAGTAGAAATGACGCGTAAGCGTACGCGAGAGAGTTTAGAGCATATTCTGTGTGGCGAGTGCCCAGTGTGTAAAGGGCGAGGCGCACTTAAAACAGTTGAAACTGTTTGCTATGAAATTTTACGTGAAATTGTGCGTGTTAATCGTGCTTACGATGCGACTAAATTTGTCGTTTACGCTTCGCCAGCTGTGAGCGAGGCACTGATAAATGATGAGTATCACAACTTAGCTGAACTTGAACTTTTTATTAAGAAACAAGTCAGTATTCAAACGGAAAGCTTGTATAATCAAGAGCAGTTTGATGTGGTGATGATGTAGTGCAAAAAGTAAGGCACACCTGTTTTTGGTGTTTACGTAAAGTTTGGCAAATATTCGCGATCAGCCTTGTGCTGGTCGCTGTGCTTGTGTCGTTGCTAAAATACAGCTTGCCCTATGCTAATGACTATAAAGCCGAAATTGAAGCACTGATTACCGAACAAGTTGGCACTAGTATCGCTATTGGTTCTATTTCTGCTGGTTGGGAGCACACAGGCCCCGCATTGGTACTTAATCAGGTATCGTTCGGCAAAAACCAGCCACTAGCTCTTGGACTCTATGTTGAACAATCGCGTTTGCATGTTAATGTGTGGCAATCTGTGCTGCAGCGCAGGTTAGTATCAAATTATTTTGTGTTGTCAGGGCTTAACGCCAAAGTTGATTTAACCCAGCCCTTCCCAAGCAGTGAAGAAAGCACCGACGGTGCTAACTTAATCGATGTACTCGAAACTCTATTTTTAGCGCAAAGTGGTCACTTTGCTGTAGAAGATAGCCAATTTTTAGTTAACACCAAGCGCAATGAAAAGCGCGTTATTGCTATTGAGCGTGTCACTTGGCAAAACCGTAACAATCAGCATCAAGGCGTAGGTTACATCACGTTGCCGGGTATTTCTGATAATCGATTAGAAATTATTCTCGATTTATACGGTGAACATTTCTCTGAATCTTTTGGTACTTTATTTGTTGAAAGTAAGCAGCTAAATGCGAGCAGCTGGTTGCGCGATGTGCTTTCGGATGACGTTACCCAGGTTAAAAGCGATATTAACTTTAAAGCATGGGCGCGATTTAAAGAGTTTAAAGTTGAAAACATTCAACTAGATTGGCAACCAAGCGAGATTAGCTGGCAACAAGCAAGCGAAAGAGAGTCGTTACAAATCAACGCAGGTACGCTAAGAGTGCGACCGCACAACGATGGTTGGCGATTTGAAACGTCTGAACTTGATATTGGTGCTAATCAAAATCAATGGCCAAGCTTTGGTGGTAAAATTGACTACAACAATGGTCGCATTACGACGCAATGGCGTGACTTTCCACTGGCATTATTAAGTGATGTAGCGCCTTTGCTCCCCTTTGAGCAAACTAAAATTGTTGAGCAGCTATTGCTAAAAGGCTCAGTCTCAGACCTTTATGTGCAATATCACAATCCAGAAGATTATTTCTTTACTACATCAGTGCGCGATTTGTCATGGCAGCACTATAACGGCATTCCTGGGGTGCAAAACTTATCGCTCACGCTGGTAGGCGATCAGTCAGCAGCTAAGTTGTCAGTGCAAGGTAATGAAGACTACATCATGACCGGCGAGCTGTTTACGCGTGCTATTCCGTACAAGCAATTAACCATTAACCTTGATTTTCTAAAACAGGCGCAAGGCTGGACCCTCGAAAGTGACACCATTTGGTTAGATAATGATGAGCTGACCTTCGCAGCAGAGTTTTCCCTTAATTTATTTGAGCAAAGTGAACTTAGTTTATATGCAGAGATGCAGGGTCCAGAAGTACTTAAAGCGCGTCATTATTTTCCACGAGGTTATATGCCGCAGGGCACAATTGATTACCTCAATCGTTCACTGCGAGGCGGTAAAATAGATGTGGCAAAGGTATTGTGGCAAGGCAAGCTAAGCGACTTCCCATTTCAAGAGCACAACGGCCGTTTTTTAGTTGACGCTAAAGTGACCGACGCAACATTTAATTTTAATCAATCGTGGCCAGATATTACTAACCTTGAAGCTGACTTAATTTTTTCAAATGAACGCATGGACATTGTGTCGCAGCAGGGAGTACTTGCTGGATTACAGTTAGGTAATGGCGTTGTTGTTAGTATTGACGACTTATCACATGCAAGTACGCTAAATGTTGATATTGAAACACAGCAAAAAGCACAAGAATTACAGCCTTTCTTTGCAGCCACACCACTAAATAACTCTATTGGTGCGGTACTTGAAACCGTGCAAGGGCAGGGTAAGGTACTTGGTAAAACACGTATTCAAGTACCGTTAAGTAAAAGCAGTAGTAAGGGCGAAGTAAGTGTTAGTGGTTCTGTTGACCTTAAAAACACCCCGATTTTTATTGCAAAGCCGGGTATTCCTTTTGATAAGGTTACCGGTACTTTAACCTTTGACAACAGTGATATTCAGCTCAAAAATGCGACGGCTAGCTGGCTCGATATGCCGTTTAAGTTTAATTTGCAAGGCAAGCAGCAAGGCGAAAACTACGACCTGTCAGTGACTGGCGATGCCAGTTGGCAAGTGAGTGATATTGTTAAGCATACGCAAGGCATTATGAGTGGTTACATGAGTGGTGTTGTGCCGTTTGATATAGCGTTTAATATGCAGCTAAAGCCACAAGGGTTTAATTATACTGCCAGTGCATCGTCAGATTTAATAGGCTTAAATACTGCATTACCAGCGCCATATAGTAAAAAACGTGATCAAGTATGGCCCCTTACCTTAAATGTAAGAGGCGATGAAATCTCGAACTTGATCACAGCAAATATTAATCAGCAACTCTATTTTAATAGTATTGTTGATAATCGCTTAGGTAAGGTAAGCAATGCACACTTAATCGTCGGTGAAAACGATCTTGGTATTAACGCTAGTGGCTTTGATGTGACGGTAGCCCTTGCAAAAGCCGATATCGTGGAGTGGATCCCGTTTATAGACCACTTGGTTGCTACACCAACCGAGTCGACTTCGGATAATCACGTATTTCCTAAGTTAAAAGAGGTAAATGCCAATATCGATTATGCGACACTATCGGAAATTGAGTTTAATGATCTTGAGATAAATCTCAGCGCATTAGCGCAATCTACCCAGCTGAAAATTAATGGTAAAGAAGTGCGCGCAGAAGTGAGTATTCCTCGTATTCTTGCGCAGCGACCTGTGTTTATTGAAGCGGATTATTTACGGCTTAACTTTAAACCTGAAGAAGCAGAACCACAGCTTAGTGTTGGCTTAAAGCCAATTGATGACTTTGGTAGCCCACAAGACAATGAATGGTTAACCCATTTACCGGCGATTCGATTTAACTGTGCCGATTGTAAAGTGGATAGCTATCAGCTAGATAAGCTCGTGCTCGATTTAGATCCGGCTGATAACGGTTTGCTGATCAGTAAGTTGACTGTCGATAAAGGCAAGCACTTATTTATCGGTGAAGGCAGCTGGCAAAAACAAAAAACTAACTTAAGCGGCAAGCTAGTAAGTAAGGATATCGGAGAGCTAACCGACGAATTTGACCTCACCAGCTCAATTAAAGAATCTAACGCTGAAATCGATATCGATTTGTACTGGTATGGTACGCCTTATCAGTTTAATACGCAGTCGCTTTCTGGCGATTTAAAATGGCGTTTAGGCGATGGCTATATTACCGATATTAGCGATGGCGGAGCACGTGTATTTTCATTGTTAAGCCTAGATTCGTTAGTGCGTAAGCTAAAGCTGGATTTTCGAGATGTATTTGCCAAAGGATTTTTCTACAACAGCATGCAAGGCAGTATGCAGGTTGATAAGGGCGTGGCGTATACCAAGGATACTGAGCTAAATGGTGTGCCTGCAGATCTAACCATCAAAGGTTATGCAGACCTCAATACGCAAAAAATTGATTACACCATGTGGGTTGCGCCAGAGGTGACTTCAAGCATTCCAGTAATTGTTGCTTGGATGGTAAACCCTGTAACAGGTTTAGCGGCACTCGCGATAGATAAAGTGCTGCATTCAGCGCGCGTTATTTCTGAAATTGAATACACCATTACAGGCACCTTTGAGCAACCAGTTGTTACAGAAAAAGGCAAGAAGAGCCGTGAAATTGAAATTCCACAATCGACTTTGCCTGGTACACCCAAACAAGATGTGTTGCCAGCTGAAAAGAAAATAGTGCCGCTAAGTGATGCAACTATGCCAAATGAGCTACCTAAAGTTGATAAAACAGAAGGTCAAAATCAATGATTGTTGTTTTGCAATGGACGGTAAGCGCTAAACCGAGTAGCAACTTGGATTATTTACGCCAGCAGCTAATTGCCTTGCGCGGCGAGCATGTAAATGATCCCTTGCTGGTTTGTTTGCCAGAAGGGTTTGCTTGTTTTGATGCCAAAGCCCACGACTTAATGGCATTTGCCAATAATAGTGCGCCATTTATTGATGAAGTATGTCAGCTGGCAAAACAGTTTAACGTCTGGATAAGTGCCGGCACCATCCCAATCGCCGAAGGGGCAAAATATTATGCAGCTTCTTTAATGATTAACCAGTTAGGTGAAGTGGTCGCACGCTATAACAAAATTCATTTATTCGATGTGGATGTTGACGATGCAAAACAAAATTATCGTGAATCCAATACCACTATCGCCGGCAAAGACTTAGTCGTAGTTGACACACCGTTTGGTAAAATAGGCTTAACGGTTTGTTATGATATGCGCTTTCCGGGCTTGTTTGGTGCACTTAGAGCTTTAGGAGCGGAGATTATTTTAGTGCCATCGGCATTTACCGTACCTACTGGCAAGGCACATTGGTTGCCATTGCTACAAGCGCGAGCGATTGAGAATCAAGTATACCTAGTTGCTGCGGCAACCACAGGCACACATGACAATGGCAGACAAACGTATGGCCATAGTGTGATTATTTCACCTTGGGGTGAGATAGAGGCGATGTTAGGTGATGAAGCTAACAATATCGTATACTTACCCAATATGGATAAATTGACAGACGTAAGGCAAAAAATGCCGCTGTTGTCACATAACCAATTTAATTATGAGTTTAAACATGAGCAATAACGTAGAACAGCATTTACTAGCGCAAAGCGGCCTTTCACGCCAAGATTTGCTCGATAGTTTGTCTTTAATTCAAGAACACCAAATTGATTATGCTGATCTGTATTTTCAATCAAGTCATCATGAGTCTTGGGTGCTCGAAGACGGCATTGTAAAAGATGGCAGCTACAACATTGAGCGTGGCGTTGGTGTTAGAGCAGTATCTGGTGAAAAGACCGGCTTCTCGTATTCTGACGCAATTAATAAAAATGCCATTACTCAGGCTGCTTTGGCAGCACGAAGTGTTGCTGACAAAAATAGTGCAGCACTAAGCACCAGCAAAATTCAGGTGGTAGAGCTTGATAAGCAAATTATTCAGCCGATTATGCCAATTAGCAGCTTAACGGATGGCGAAAAAATTGATTTGCTAAAACAGATTGATGCGTATATTCGCAAAATTGCGCCAAATGCATCGCAAGTTGTGTGTTCAATGGCAGCGGTTTATGAAGAAGTGCTTATTGCCGCGAGTGACGGCACATTTGCAACTGATGTGCGCCCGCTTATTCGTTTAAACGCATCGGTACTACTTGAGCAAGATGGCAAACGTGAGCGTGGCAGTGCTGGTGGTGGTGCGCGTTTAGACTATGGTTACTTTTATGAAATGGTTGATGGCAAACCACGTTGGATGACCTATGCCGACGAAGCTGTGCGTTTAGCAAATGTTAACCTTGCCGCAATTGAAGCGCCTGCAGGCACTATGCCTGTGGTACTCGGTGGAGGCTGGCCTGGTGTGCTGCTACACGAAGCTGTAGGTCATGGCCTTGAGGGCGACTTTAACCGCAAAGGTTCATCGGCATTCAGTGGTAAAGTAGGACAGCAAGTGGCTTCTAGTTTATGTACTGTGGTTGATGACGGTACGCTAGATAATCGCCGAGGTTCTTTAAATGTTGACGATGAAGGTGTTGCCGCAGGTTACAACGTGCTAATTGAAAACGGTGTGCTGAAAGGGTATATGCAAGATAAGCTAAATGCGCGTTTAATGGGGGTAGCGCCTACAGGCAACGGTCGCCGCGAATCGTATGCCCATTTACCTATGCCGCGTATGACTAATACGTACATGCTAGCGGGTGAAAGTACGCAACAAGAAATTTTAGAAAGTGTTGAAAACGGTATTTTCGCGACGAACTTTGCAGGTGGTCAAGTTGATATTACATCAGGCAAGTTTGTGTTCTCTGCATCAGAGGCGTATTTGATTAAAGATGGTAAAGTAACGCAACCAATCAAAGGGGCTACCCTAATTGGTAACGGCCCAGACGTAATGCACAAAATTTCAATGGTAGGTAATGACTTATCACTTGATAATGGCGTTGGCGTGTGCGGCAAAGATGGTCAAAGTGTGCCAGTTGGCGTGGGTCAGCCAAGCCTTAAAATTGATGAGCTTACTGTTGGCGGTACAGCTGCTTAAATTGCTACACTGATTTTAGAAAACAAAAAAACGCTGCAATTGCAGCGTTTTTTTATTTACTTTATTGTAAGTCGACAGTAATAAACTGTGATGTGACCACGCCACCGGAACTTGTTATTTCAATCGTTAAGTTCGCGGTAGTAGCATCATCACCTTCAGCGAGCGTGTTTTTTAGCGTAAAACCTATCGTATCGCCGCCAAATACATTCTTACTCTTTGCACTTGAGATAGTAATACTAGTATTTAAGTCAGTTTGACTAATTGGGTTTGGTGTTCCATTGGTATTACCTACCGTAAAACTTGTTTGACCAACTAGCTCGCCAACATCGGTATTTACGCTGACAGTACTACCTTGGGGTAAGGTTTGTAATGCAGTGTCAGCAAAGCTTAATGAATATGATTGGCTAGCACCGCGTGCAATTGGTGTTCTAAAGATACTTACGTTATCACGATTACTCGCGACTATAGTTTCGCTAAATTCACCCGGTGTGGTTTCCACCATTTCATATAATGACCAATAGCTATTGCCACTTGCCATAATCAGTACCAAGGACTTACGCACATTAATTAAGCTTTTTGTTGCGCATAAATCGCCCGAACATTGCGGGCCGTTAAACATGCCATCGGCGCTGGCAAATGTTTTATTGTTATCAAAGTCGATAAAAGTTTCGCCTTGGTCGTATTGGTCGTTTTCGTTGTCATCGCGCCATGCTTCAGACATATCGATAAAACCTGAAGGTAAGTATTCAGCACGACCAAACCCGCTTGATACAGCTGTATCTGATACGGCACTGCCATCTTGATTATCAAATAGATTATTACCATTGGTATCGAAAAAGGTTTCATGGCCAATGGCGGTAGCGAGAATGGTAGATCTGTGGTTAAACACGCGAGGGTTGCTACTTTGCCAAGTAACTGAACATGAACCATTAGTAGTTTGACAGCTTGGCTCTATTTGACCGCCTTCAGTGGTAAAGTTAACCGTAGTGCCATCGGGCACGGGGTTATTAAAACTGTCTGCTAGCCATGCGGTAATCTCACTGGTTACGCCATTTGTATTGTGACTTTCAGGGTTAAGAATTTCTGCAGATAAAGAAATACTGTTTTGATCGGCAAGACCGGTATTAACCGAGAGCAAATCAGATTGACTGATAATCTCGACGCTTTCGCCTGCATCGTTAGTCGTTGTGGCACTTGCCGTAACGCGAACAGGTGTTGGCACAGTACCCGAGATTACTTTGGTACTCACTTCTCCTTGTGAGTTAGTAATTGCGGAAGTAGGAGATATTTCTAGACCGCCAACATCGGTACTTGCGCTAAAATTAACTAACTGTTGAGCCAGTAAATTACCCTGTTTGCCTTTAACGCGAAAAGTGATAGTTGAAATTTCTTGTTTGCCTACGCCGCCAGTCCCTTTAATCACGATTGACATCGGATCTGCTGATACAAACTCAATGGCACCGAGTGCTTCGCCTGATAGGTTTACATCTTGCGTTAAAATAATGTTTTCGCCGTTTACGGTAACGCTTGCGATTATTTGGTCTTCATTGCCGTTTGCCCCAGCACAGTTAATATCTTTGTACGTTGAATTAGCTTCACCGTTTATCGTCAGGACTTGCTGGTCAATGCTCGCTGTACCATTAATTACACAGCTGGAGCTAAAATTAACAGCCGTTGGCGTAGTGATTACTTGCTGATTTTCGTCTACTAATACCAGTGATAAGCCGAGAGTACCGCCAGCCGCTAAATCTACCGAGCCATTGCTTTGGCGCGCAACGCTTAGTTTCAATTGGTTAGCGACAAAATTGCCATTGTTATCAAAGTAACCTGCTTGTACAACTGGTGTATCAATATCATCGGCACTTAATACTTGATAGTTTATTTGCGAACTTACGCTATTACTTTCATCTATTTGATAGGTTGCTACGGCTGTGGCCGCGCCAATAGGACTGTCGGAAGCGAGCGTTAGCTGTACACTGGCATTACCATTTGCGTCGGTTAACCAAGATGCAGCATTAAGCTCACCAATCTCAGCAGAAAAACTAATCGGTACTTGGCTAATCGGGTTGCTGAGGTCGTCGAGCAAGTTGGCCTTTAAGGTAATAACTTCGCCTTGCTTTGCATTGTTTACCGCTAAATCGCCAACTAAGCTGGTGAGTGTTACAACAGGCAGTAGTGTTGTTTGACTAGTGTCACGTAAAAATTCAAAGCTTGTGCTAGCGCTCGCATCTTGCGATGTTGCTGTGATATCCGCTGCGCCGATATCAGAAGGGGTGCTGCTGAGCAATACTTGTGCAATGCCATCGACATTGGTTAATTTACTACTTGGCGATAATGTGCCTAGCGCTGTTTCAAAACTAACACTGGTATTGCTTATGGCTTCGCTATTTTTACTTAGAAAAGCCTGTACACAAAATGTTGACCCAGCAACGAGAGAAGGTGTGGTAAGTGCTTGGCAGTTTTCATCAAGTACCGAAAGCGTCAATAGTGTTGGCGCATTTGGGTCTGGCGGTGTCACTTCATCGTTTTTACCCGATGAGCCATTACACGCTGCAAGCGCAGATGCAGTGAGTAAAATACCAAGTTGCCTTATTGTTCTCATGCTTATCCTTAACCGTTGCTGTTTGTTTTATTAGTGCGTGATTACTTGTTTTAAACACTGAAAAATTTCGCGATAAGCTTTAGCTGGCTTATTTGCTTCTTTTTCTTTTTTTGCTTGGCGTGTTAATTGACGTAATCGCTGTCTATCAAGTTCGGGATATTCTGATACTAACTCATTGATCTTATTGTCGCCAACTTCAATTAACTCATCGCGAATATGTTCAAGTTTATGAAACAACACATTGCCTTGAGCATGCTTGTTTTTCAGAATATCTACCGCTTTAGTGATCTCTTCAATATTTGCGGCTAAGCGTAAACATTTTGCAATGTAGTTTAAATGTCTGCGGTAAGCTTCTGTTTTCTCTTTAAGGCGATCTGCAAGCTCCATCGCTTCAATCAATTCATCATTTAATGGAATTGTCTTACGTTGCTTTTTGCTTAGTCCAGCAATATCGGCACCAAGTCCATGTAACTCTTTGGCATCACGTTTAAGTTCTGCACGTGATACGTAAATAATTTCTTCCTCTGGCGTATCGAAATCAACTTTGTTCTTTTTGGCCATGGTTTCTCCACAAATTAGTAATGTCACGCATTGTTAGTCTGTATTGGATCAATCAACCCAAGTCTAATTGCGTAATTTCTTTATATTATACGTGAAAAATCTGTTTCGATGCTCTGCCTTATGACGGTATTTTTGATATGCTTAAAAAAATATTTAAATTTAAACTCATTTACCTATGCAAGCAGACTCTAACGATCCAATTTTTCAGCGCCTTAATGAAGTTAAGCAAGCGGTGAGCGAAGCGCTCGATTACGCAAAACAGTTAGGCGCAAGCTCTGCTGAAGCGGCAATGTCGAGTACCTCAGGTTTATCTGTTTCAACCCGTTTAGGCGAACTTGAAACGATTGAATATAATCAAGACGGTGCACTTGGCATTAGTGTTTACGTAGGAAATAAAAAAGGCTCAGCGTCAACTGCAGATTTAAGCCCCGAGGCGCTAAAAACAGTTGTATCGAAAGCTGTTGAGATTGCCAAATATACTTCAGAAGATCCATGTAATGGCATAGCTGATAAAGAGTTGCTTGATTTTGCTCCGCAAGACCTTGATTTGTATCACCCATGGCAAGTATCCGCTGAACAAGGAATTGACTTGTGTAAACAAGCTGAAGCGGCGGCAATGCAGTTTGATAGTCGTATTAGTAATTCAGATGGCGCTAGCTTTTCTAGCCACAACGGCCTGCGTGTTTATGGTAATAGCTACGGTCAATTAGTGGGATTTCCGCGCAGTCGTCATAGTATTAGCTGTATGGTGATTGGCGAAGAAAATGGCATGATGCAACGCGATTCAGCCTATACCATCGCTCGTAAGCAAGAAGGGTTAAGTAGCGCTGAAAGTGTTGGTATTGAAGCGGCAGAAGAAACAATCGCACGTTTAAATTGTCGCCGTATTCCAACGGGTAAGTATCCGGTTGTGTTTCGCGCTGATATCGCCAGCTCGTTATTTGGTCATTTAGTTTCAGCCATTGGTGGTGGTGCACTTTATCGCAAATCGAGTTTCTTGCTCGATAGCTTAGGTAGCCAAGTATTTAGCGATAAAGTGAATATTCAAGAACGTCCGCACATTTTAGGTGGCCTAGCATCTTCAGCTGTAGACAGTGAAGGGGTTAAAACCATAGATCGTGAAATCATTAAAGGTGGCGAGTTACAAACTTACTTATTAGCAAGTTATGCATCGCGTAAACTAGGCATGCAGGCAACAGGTCATGCTGGTGGTATTCATAACTGGTTAGTTGAAGCCTCGCATCACGATTTAAAAAATGTGCTTAATGAAATGGGCACAGGTTTGTTAGTAACTGAAGTGATGGGCCAAGGTGTTAATATTGTTACTGGTGACTATTCACGCGGTGCAGCTGGTTTTTGGGTAGAGAATGGTGAAATTCAATACCCGGTAAGTGAAGTTACCATTGCTGGAAACCTAAAAGACATGTTCTTAAAAGTGGCGGCAATTGGCGGTGATGTTGATGTGCGCGGCAGCATTCAAACAGGCTCAATTTTGATTGAGAGTATGTCTATTGCCGGTGAGTAGTCGGCCTTAACTACGACACCTTACCAATATTGCTCCACGGTAATATTTCCAGGCTTTGCACGGCGATTTCGCGTAAAGCCTAAATCTAATAGTAATTGCGTTGTTTCTTTGACCATTTCTGGATTACCACAAAGCATAAATTGACTGTTTTGTGGCGTTGGCGGTATTTCAACATGGCTAAACAACTCACCTGAGGTTATCGCATTAGTAATGCGACCTTGCAGCCCATCGGGCCATTTCTCTTGACTGACAACGGGCACAAACGTCAGTGGATGATTGCTACACAGCTCCCGAATTAGCTGCTGATAAACTAAGTCAGTGTGTTTACGTACTCCGTGAACAAGCACAACATGTTTATACTTTTGCCAAATCACATCATCACCTAGCATAGATAAAAAAGGCCCAATCGCCGTGCCTGTTGCTAAGAGCCATAATGTGTCAGATTCTGGTACTTCATCTAACGTAAAAAAACCAGAGGCTTGCTCAGCAATTTGCAATGTGTCACCTTTTTTTAAATCCGAAAGCGGCGGTGAAAGTAATCCGTCTTCCACAGTAACCAGTAAAAACTCATGAAGGTTATTGTTTGAGGGTGTATTGACGAAAGAATATGCACGGGCGATTTTTTTATCTTCAATTGTCATTGCAAGTTTAGTAAATTGCCCTGCTTTATAACTTGGTAATGATGCAGACACGGTTAAACTAAATAGCTTGTCGTTCCACCACTTGATATGAGTAACTTGTCCATCAATCCAATTTGCCATAATTTGCTCTCAACATTTATTTGGGGCTACTTTAACTGTGGCAGCTGCGCTGAGAATTTCAATCTGGTGGAAAGAATTTTATTGAGGAAATAGTATGTTAGGTGAAGTGGCAGCGTTAGCTGCGGCTTTTTTTTGGGCACTAGCAAGCCTGCTGTACGGTCGTTTTAGTCATCACTTTAGTGCCTTGCAGCTTAATTTGGTTAAAGGTGTTATTGCTGCATCATTAATGCTGTTTACGCTGCCTTTACTGCCAAATGTGGAATTTTCTTTATCGCCTGAACATATAGGGATTTTGTTATTTTCAGGTGTGATAGGTATTGCTATTGGTGATAGTGCTTATTTTGCATCATTAAAGCGCATAGGCGTAAATAAAACTCTCTTGCTTGAATCTATAGCTCCGCCACTTTCCGGTATTTTAGCGGTATTAATACTTGGTAGCTTATTAACTTGGCAGAGTTGGTTAGGAGTATTAGTCACGACCTTTGCGGTAGCCTTAGTGGTGATGCAGCCTGAAACCCATACCCAAAAAGTGAATGCAGCTGGCATCGGGTTTGGTCTATTAGCCAGTGTTTGCCAAGCCTCGGGCGTGGTGATATCTCATTATGCGCTTGTCGCTGGCGATATTGAGCCGTTACTAGGTGCAGTACTTAGACTACTTGCAGGTGTGGGCGTGCTGCTTTTAACCCTTGTACTGATTAAACGACAACAGTTAGCCCAGCTAGTTATTGGTTTTTCAAAAATGGCACAGCGTGAGTTTGTATTACTGTTACTTGCCATTGTGGTAGGTACCTTCTTGACACTTTGGTTGCAGCAAATTGCACTTAAATATGCGAATCCGGCTGTAGCGCAAACGTTAATTGCCACATCACCTTTATTTATTTTGTTGTTTTCAATTTTAAAAGGGCAAATCCCTTCTGGAAAAACGCTGTTTGGCACTGTGCTTGCGGTCGGTGGGATCTCGTTGTTTTTTATTTTCCGGTAATTGATACCATTTCATTTATCCAGCGCTATTGCTGATCACATACTTAACAGTATTGCTGATCACATACTTAACAGTATTGATGTGAAAACAAATGCAATAAATACGATGTGTTAATAAAAAAGGTGGCAAAGCCACCTTTTTTAGTGTTAATAAATAAACCGCCGTTTATTTATTTGTAGTCTCAAGAGGCGTAAAGATCGCATTATTTTCAATCATTTGTTGCGTACGATCTTGTGGCATTTTAAGAGGCTCACCAACAACTTGTTTAGCCGTTGTTGATGTCTTTGGTGCATAGCTTGCAGCAATTGGTGGGCAGCTGCCTCGTTCGATGTGGTAAAGCGCAGCTGATAGCATGCCTTCTGAAATATCACCGAGTGGACGAGTTAAGTCATCACTTACCGTACAACCACGTACTTCGTTTTGGAAGTTAGGGTTTTGCTTAGGGATTAGTCCATCAGAGTACTCACCAAAACCTTTATCATTTACACCGCTAAACTGAATTGTGAAATAGGTTGTGCTGCAATTATCGGTTGGAACAAAGCCATAAGGCTTACCACATGTTTGGCCACCAATTAACACAACATCTAAATCAATACCTTTTAAGCCGTTAATTAGTGCTTCACTCGCTGAACAAGTTGAATCACTCGATAACACGTATACCTTGTTTAGGCCTACGGTAGGTAAATCGATGTTAGTTAAATTACCGTTTTGCCAATCAATTTTTTTATCATAGAAGCCGATAGTTTCATCGTTAGACCATTTGCCATTGTACTTAAGCGTATAATAATCTCTGTTTTGCGTATTTACGTCACCGGCAATCATATAAGCAAGCTGTGACGAAAGCGCGAGCAAACCACCGCCGTTGTATCTTAAATCAACTACCAGCTCACTAACATTTTGGTTCCTAAACTGGGTGAACTTGTTGATTAGCTCATCTTGTGCGTCGCTGATATTAAATGTATCGAATTGAATATAGCCAACTGTTTTACCTGCATGGACAAAGGTATTGGTCGCTTTAACTGGCGAAAGGTCATAACTGCCAGATGTAACTGTAATGGTTCTTTCTGCGCCAAATACATCTTTTACTGTGATGTCATGACTTTGACCATTATTTGTCGGAAACAAACCGGCATTAAGTGTGTCAACATCATTGCCATTTAAGAAATCAGCACCATCCACTTTGATGATTTGGTCACCACGCATAAAGCCTGCTGTATCTGCAGGTGAACCGGGTTCAATAGTTGCCACATACAATGTGCGTGGAAGCGTGAAACGACCATCTTCATCGAGGTTACGCGCTTGCCAGCGAATGCCATATCCTGAAGATGCACTGCCTTGCGTGCGCTTACGATACTCAGCGGTATCTTGCGCGAAGTGGAAGTTATCTTTATCTGCACCTGAGCTGGTTTTGGCAAACGTTTTAAGCACCTCGAAATAAGCTTGTGGTGTACTGTAATTGGCAGGGTCGACATCTTCAACTTCATCGAACCAGAGGTATGATTCATGATTCCATGAACGTAACCACATTTTCTCATCTGTGAGTGTACCAGCACGGTCTTTATATACTTCATTGGTATAAGGATCAGACCCCGTACGAACAACGGCACATTTATTCGCAAATATTTCTTTTGCTTTAAATTCACCGGCAACCCATGAATTATCGCCGCTACCAATATCATTATCTGAGTCTGAATCACCATTACAGGCTACTAACATCGACATTGATAACGCTAAGGTAATTCCTTTTTGCAATTTGCTGAACTTCATAAATATTTCCTTAAATAAGATCGCAATTTATCGTCACAAAATATCAGAGGGTCAAAATAACAACAACTGTTTACAGTTAAAGTTTGTAAAAGCACGATCTGTTATGCGTATGCTTATTTTCTTAAACCATAAATATTCGATCGCTTTTTGTGCAAAAAGTTTCAATGCTAGGCTAGTAAAGGCCTGATCTAAGATCTCTCTCCACATTTTTCCACTAAATTCATTAACTTTGCTCTAGCCCTTATCAATAAAGGGCTTGCGAGAAAAATATTATTGTTACAATTCTTGACAAATACCTGTGTCAAGCCCTAGACTCTAACGTTGTGGAGAAAAGTGGTAAAAAATGGATCTCAGTGGATCGGCACTAATAACAATATGGGAACGCTTACATGTTTCGTGGCGCACATGCAATTAACCTCGACGATAAAGGACGCTTGGCAATACCAACCAAGTTTCGTGCTTTATTGCAGGCAGATTGCGAAGGCCAGTTAGTGTGCACGATTGATTTAAAAGATCCCTGTCTTTTGTTGTATCCGCTAAGTGAATGGCAAGAAGTTGAGCAAAAACTGAGTCAGTTATCGAATATGGTTGAAGCGGAACGCCGCGTTAAACGTATTTTACTTGGTAGTGCGATGGAATGTCAGCTTGATAAAAACGGCAGAATTTTATTGTCATCTCCACTTCGAGCACATGCAGGGCTCAATAAAAAACTAATGTTAGTTGGTCAACTCAATAAGTTTGAGCTTTGGGATGAAGATACTTGGAATGAAAAATTACAACAAGATATCGCCCAAGAACAGCAAAAAGATCTGACCGTTAGCGAACGACTACAAGATTTCAATTTTTAATAATAGGCGCCCTATGTCTCAAAGCCAACAGCATATCTCCGTGTTACTCGACGAAACGATCGAGGCTTTAGATATTAAGCCAAACGGTATTTACATCGATGGTACCTTTGGTCGTGGCGGCCATTCGGGTGAAATTTTAAAACGCTTAGGTGAGCAAGGGCGACTAGTTGCGATAGATCGCGACCCAACGGCAATTGAAGCGGCGAAAAAGTTTGCCGATGATGTGCGTTTTCAGATTGTGCACGATCGCTTTTCAAATATCCGTCAGGTAGCTGAAAACCTTAATTTGTTAAATCAGGTTGATGGTATTTTGCTAGATATTGGTGTTTCTAGCCCGCAGCTTGACGAAGCGGACCGTGGTTTTAGCTTTATGCATGATGGTCCACTGGATATGCGTATGGATCCGAGTTCAGGCCGCAGTGCCGCGCAGTGGTTAGCAGAAGCGGAACTAGAAGACATCACTTTTGTTATTAAGAAATATGGCGAAGAAAAATTTGGTCGCCGTATTGCGACCAAAATTATTGAAACGCGCGATGAGCATCCAATCACAACGACTAAGCAATTAGCAAAGTTAGTTGATGAAGCAGTACCAGTAAAAGATAAACACAAGCACCCAGCAACCCGTACGTTTCAGGCAATTCGAATTTATATCAACAGTGAGCTTGAAGAAATCACCACAGCTTTACAAGGCTCGCTTGATGTGCTTAAGCAAGATGGCCGTTTAGCGGTAATTTCATTCCATTCGCTCGAAGATCGCATTGTTAAGCAATTTGTTAAAAAGCAAAGCAAAGGCGAAGCAGTACCGCGAGGCCTCCCGCTTACTGATGAACAGTTAAAACAAAACCTAACGTTAAAAGCGATAGGTAAGGCTATTAAACCTAGCGAGCAAGAAATAGCTCGCAATAGCCGTGCGCGCAGCTCCGTACTTAGGATCGCTAAGAGGTTGTAGTGGCTAGTAAAAATAATACACGTCAGCCAAACCTGTTTATCGAGATCACTAAGGGACTTTTTAGGGAGAAAGTCACTTTGGGGCTGCTTTTTTCTATTTTTGCTTCGGCATTTGCCGTAGTGATGGTTACCGATGCGTCACGCGCTGAAGTGATCAAACAAGACACGTTGTTACAACAAAAAGATGAATTAGATTTGGCATGGGGCTACTTGGTTGTAGAAAGTGAATTCTACGCACAGCACGCCCGAGTTGAAGATATCGCCAAGAAAAAACTTAATATGAAACGACCAGAACGCAAGGATGAAAAGCTGGTGGTATTACCATGAAACGACATACTACTAAACCAAAACAAGGCAGCTTAATTCGCTGGCGATACTTATTGGTATGTGCCACGATTTTTGCCGTATTTGCAACATTGGTTGCACGTGCCGCTTATATTCAGGTTATCGAACCTGATTTTGCTGTGTCTGAAAATGACAAACGCACGGTACGTGTGGAAAAGGTGAATGTACAGCGTGGTTTAATTTTAGATCGCCATGGTAACGAACTGGCGATTAGCGTACCGGTTGTAAGTGTATACGGTGACCCAAAACAACTTGATAAGGCCTTAACAGCCAAGGTTTATAGTCTTGCGCGCAAGCATGCGAGAGAAAATCAGCTCGATATTAAACAAGCGGTCAAAGCATTAGATGATGATCCCGCACGTGTTGCAAAAGAAAAAATTGAAATCTATAACAGCGATTCGCGCTGGCAGGATCTCGCTGAAGTATTACGCCTGCAAAAGCCGTTAATCGATGGAAAACTAACAAGCGATAACACCCGTCGCTTTGTGTATTTAAAGCGTCAGGTAACTCCACCTGTAGCACGCTATATTTCAGAATTAAAATTGCCTGGAATTTACCTACTCGACGAATCAAAACGCTTTTACCCAGCGGGTGAAGTCACTGCCCACGTACTTGGCTTTACTAACATCGATGGTGAAGGCATCGAAGGTATTGAAAAACTTTACAATGAAGCGTTAACCGGAGAAGCGGGTAAACGTACCATTCGTAAAGACGCACAAGGTCGAGAAATAGAAATTCTTGACGAGCGTGCGCGTATTGAACCTGAAAATATCCAATTGAGCATTGATCAGCGCATTCAATCACTGGCTTACCGTTCTTTAAAATCAGCAGTTCTGAGTTATAAAGCAACGTCGGGTAGCGCTATGGTTGTTGATGTGACGACCGGTGAAGTTTTAGCGATGGTGAATAGCCCGTCATTCAATCCAAATAATTTAAAAGACGCAGCACCGCATAAACGCCGTAACCGCGCAATTACTGACTTATTTGAGCCTGGCTCAACGTTAAAGCCTATTTCGGTTTTAGCTGGACTAGAGTATGGCACCATCGATTTTGATACCGTGATTAATACAAAAGGGTGGATGCGTGTTGGCGGTAGTATTGTTACCGATGGTAAGAACAATGGCTCAATGGATCTGCGTACAATTTTACAAAAATCGTCAAATGTGGGTGTATCGAAAATAGCACAAACTATGCCTAAACAAGACTTCATTGGTTTCTTCCAACGTTTGGGTTTTGGCGAGGAAACTGGCACGGGTATGGTTGGTGAAAGCGATGGCTTATTTACACCGCATGGTCGTTGGTCTGATTTTGAGGTGGCAACATTAGCATATGGCTACCGAATTTCAGTAAGTACCGCGCAAATGGCGCGTGCCTATGCAGCTATCGGTTCCGGTGGTATTAACCGTCCTCTGACGATTTTAAAACAAGATGGCAAAGTACATGGCGACCGCGTGTTTGAAGAGCGTAATGCTTATGCAGTGCTAGAAATGATGGAAAGCGTGTTTGAGCGCGGCGGTACGGCAAGACGTGTAAAGTTGGATGGTTATCGCGTTGGAGCTAAGACGGGTACATCGAAAAAAGCGGCATTTGGCGGCTATGGTGATGAATATGTCGGTTACTTCGCAGGTATTGCGCCAGTATCTGACCCGCGTTTAGCGGTTGTTGTGATGATTAATGAACCTGGTGGTGACGTTTATTATGGTGGTGATGTTGCCGGCCCTGCGTTTTCTGAAATTATGTCGGGATCGCTGCGAATTTTAAATGTTGCACCGGATCTTGAGGCAGTGGCGCAACTAACTCAACGGCAGAACTATGTTACCTATTGATCGCGCATTGCTCGCAATAGGAGAACCTAGCTGCGGCATTGAAACACATAAACTGACTTTAGACAGCCGGGCCATAGCGCCCGGTACTGCGTTTATTGCGATTAAAGGTCATCAACTCGATGGTTCACGCTTTATCGATAACGCTTTGGCGGCAGGTGCTGCGCTAGTGCTTGTTGATAGCGAGTGTCAATATCAACCAACTCTAGCGAATGTACAGGTTATTGATGGCTTAGCGAATAAGCTGAGCCTTTTTGCGAGTGCTTTTTACGGCGAGCCGAGTACACAATTTAAGTTAGTTGGCGTTACAGGTACTAATGGTAAATCTACCGTAACGAGCATGATCGCAAATCTGGCCAGCGCAGACGATGCTAAAACAGGTGTTATTGGTACTCTCGGCTGGGGTCAAACCGAGCAGCTTACGCCACTTGCAAACACCACACCTTCAGCCATTGACCTACAAGATTTATTTTGGCAAATGCGCGATTATGAATTAGTGGCAATGGAAGTATCGTCTCATGGTTTAGTGCAACAGCGCGTGGCGCATAGTGCATTTGATATTGCGGTGTTTACTAATTTAAGTCGTGACCATCTTGATTATCATGGCACTATGCTCGCTTATGGCGAGGCAAAATTATCATTATTAACAAATTTCTCTACGAAATGTAATGTCGTTAATTTTGATGATGTACAAGTAAAGCAATGGCTCGCAGAAGGTCGTATTCCTAACCCAGTTCTATTTGGTGAAAACCTGCCAACCGATATTAGCTATCCATTTGTATCATTTGATAATGCAAAGTATTCAAAACAAGGCTTATGTTGTGATATTCGCTCAAGCTGGGGAAGTCAAAAAGTTACTGTACCTTTGTTTGGTAAGTTTAATTTATATAACTTAACCGCTGCACTCGCGACATTACTGAATTTAACATATGACTTTAATTGGTTAATTGATAAAATTGCCCAATTAGATGCGGTAGTCGGAAGAATGCAAGCTTTCAGCGCAGATAATAAACCTACCTGTATTGTCGATTACGCCCATACACCAGATGCCCTTGAACAAGCATTGATTGCATTGTCGGAACATGTTGGCAGCAATATCACGTGTGTGTTTGGCTGTGGTGGTGACAGAGACAAAGGTAAACGCCCACTAATGGCGCAAATAGCTGAAAAATATGCAAATAAAGTAATTGTTACTAACGATAATCCGCGTACAGAGGATGAAAAAGCAATTACCGCAGACATTTTAGCTGGATTTGCAGCTGCTGAACGAGCTGTGGTTGAGCATGATCGCTATCAAGCTATCGCACATGCGATTGCCACCACCTCTGCTGATGGCATTGTTTTAATTGCTGGCAAAGGCCACGAAGACTACCAAATAATAGGCACTAACACGCTGCACTTTAGTGACAGCCTAGTTGCACAGCAGATTTTAAAAGGGGAAAGCGCATGATTACGGCTGATCTAAATTGGATTGCAGACGTCTTAGGTGTGTCATACCGCGGCGAAAATGTAGCATTTTCAACAATTGTAACCGATTCAAGAAAATTACAAGCAGGCGAAGTGTTTTTAGCACTTAAAGGACCAAACTTTGATGGCCATAAATTCGCCCAAACAGCACAAGAGTTAGGTGCTAAAGCGCTGATTGTTGAAGTAGAACAAGATGTCGATATCCCTCAGTTTATCGTTGAAAACTCTCGTCTTGCATTAGGTAAATTAGGCGCAGCTGTGATGGCTAAAGTAAGTCCTAAAACTGTTGCAATGACGGGAAGTGTAGGTAAAACCACTGTTAAAGAAATGACCGCAGCTATTTTATCGCAGCTCGGTGAAGTACTGGCGACCGATGGCAATTTTAATAACGATATTGGTGTACCTCTTACGCTGTTGCGATTAGAAGAAAAGCATCAGTATGCGGTGATTGAGCTGGGCGCAAATCACCTAGGTGAAATTGCCTATACCACTGATTTAGTAAAACCGCATGTTGCGGCGATCACCAATGTGGCGGAAGCGCATTTAGAAGGTTTTGGTGACTTATTTGGTGTAGCGCGTGCAAAAGGCGAAATTTTCTTAGGCTTACCTGAAAACGGTGTGGCAGTGGTTAATGCCGATAGTGAGTTTATTGACTATTGGTTAGCACGCCTTGAAGACAAACAGGTAACTCAGTTCTCAGCAACGCAGCACAAAGATATTTGGGCTGAAAACATAATATTAGATGATTTTGGTCGTGCAAGCTTTGACCTTGTTTATAAAGGTGAAGCGGTGCGAGTTGATTTGCCGATTCCAGGTTCACACAATGTCACTAACAGCTTAGTTGCTTCAGCGTTGGTACTTCCGCTAGGCGTTAGTTTAAAACAAGTCGCTTCGGGCTTAAGTAATATGCCGCAGGTAAAAGGGCGCGTGAATATTATTGAGGTCTCGCAAAAGCTGACTCTTATCGATGATAGCTACAATGCTAATCCAGGCTCGGTTCGTGCAGCAATTGACCTACTAAGCGGCATTAATGGCAAAAAAATACTGGTTTTAGGTGATATGGCTGAACTTGGTGAAGATGCACGTGTCTATCACCAAGAAGTAGGTGAATACGCCAGAGACAAAGGCATAGACCATGTATATACATTAGGTGTGCTTAGTCAATCGGCGAGTGATGTGTTTGAACAACCTGGCCGCCACTTCTCAACCCGCGAAAAACTTGTCGATGCGTTAAAGCAGGCGTTACTTAACGATGCAGCTAGCGGCAATGAACGTACAACAATTTTGATAAAGGGTTCGCGTAGTTCTCGAATGGAACTACTTGTAGACGAGCTCAATAATAAGAAAGGTGAACAGTCATGTTAATGTGGTTGGCTGAATATTTAACACAATTTTACTCAGGCTTTAACGTTTTTTCGTACTTAACGTTTCGCTCTATTCTAGGTGTGTTAACCGCACTTATGCTGTCGCTTTATTTTGGTCCAAAATTGATTCGTCGTTTACAGCTAATGCAAATTGGCCAAACTGTACGTGATGACGGTCCAGAATCGCATTTATCTAAATCAGGCACGCCAACAATGGGTGGTATTTTGATTTTAGGTTCTATTTTTGCCAGTACATTGTTATGGGCTGACTTAAGCAACCGTTATGTATTAGTCACATTATTTGTTATCGGCTCACTTGGGGTTGTGGGTTTTATTGATGACTACCGTAAAGTAGTACGCAAAAACACTGACGGCCTGATTGCACGTTGGAAATACTTTTGGCAGTCAGTAATCGCCTTAACTGCCGGTGCATTTTTATTTTACAGTGCTGCGTTACCGCAAGAAACTGCGCTTGTTGTGCCTTTCTTTAAAGAAGTAATGCCACAGCTCGGCTTGTTTTACATTGTAATGGCTTACTTTGTAATTGTTGGTACATCAAATGCGGTTAACTTAACCGATGGATTAGACGGACTAGCTATTGTACCTACGATTTTAGTTGCGGGCGCATTTGCATTTATTGCGTACGTAACCAGTAACGTTAATTTTGCCAACTACCTGCATATTCCTTATATCCCTGAGGCGAGTGAACTTGTTGTTCTGTGTACTGCGATTGTGGGGGCGGGTTTAGGTTTCTTATGGTTTAACACATATCCTGCGCAAGTATTTATGGGCGATGTAGGTTCACTTGCGCTAGGTGGTGCACTTGGCATTATCGCGGTATTAGTGCGACAAGAATTGGTACTCGTGATTATGGGTGGTGTTTTTGTAATGGAAGCACTATCGGTTATTTTACAGGTGGGTTCATACAAGTTACGCGGCCAACGTATATTTCGCATGGCACCCATACACCATCACTATGAGTTAAAAGGTTGGCCAGAACCACGCGTTATTGTACGTTTTTGGATTATTTCGGTGGTCTTGGTTTTAGCCGGTTTAGCAACATTAAAGCTGAGATAAATGAATTATTTAGACGAACTTAAAAACAAAAAAATTATTGTGCTTGGGCTGGGTGTATCCGGTCTGAGCACAATGCGTTTTTTCGCTCGTAAAAATATTGCTTTTAGTGTTGTGGATAGTCGTGATTTGCCACCTAACGCTGATATCGCTACACAGCTTGCAACAGATACACATTTTGGTGCTCTTAATGATACGTTGTTTAAAAACGTTGATTTAATCGTTATTAGCCCAGGTATTGCGCTTTTTAACATGTATATACAAGATGCAATAACCCGTGGTGTAGAAGTGATTGGCGATGTAGAGCTATTTGCTCGGATCAATACCAAAGCTGTATATGCAGTAACAGGCTCTAATG
Organism: Pseudoalteromonas sp. ABV4_021; assembly: GCF_056159365.1. NCBI lineage: Bacteria > Pseudomonadati > Pseudomonadota > Gammaproteobacteria > Alteromonadales > Pseudoalteromonadaceae > Pseudoalteromonas > Pseudoalteromonas sp. ABV4_021. The sequence goes on from NZ_JBSWVB010000001.1 coordinate 355,218, forward strand.
GCAAGTCGTCTGTGGTTACACTAACGCGCGATGTATTAAAACAAGCGGGTTATAAAGTGGCACTTGCGGGCAACATTGGTACACCGGTACTGGATGTTATTGACCAAGATTACGATTGCTATGTATTGGAGCTATCGAGCTTCCAATTAGAGACAACGCATTCGTTAGTGTGTGAAGCAAGTTGCGTGCTAAACATTAGTGAAGACCATATGGATCGTTACGACAGCCTTGGTGATTATGCTTACGCTAAACAGCGTATTCATTTACACAGTAAACACGTGGTTGTTAATTTTGATGATGTGTTAACTCATTGCAAGCAAACGCCTTGTGTTAGTTTTGGTGCGCAACAAGGTGATTACACGATTTCGCAGCAATACTTTAATGTATACGGCAAACAAATGTTGAGTTCTGACGAGCTAAAAGTGATTGGATTACACAACCAATTAAACGCACTCGCAGTTATGGCGCTGTTAGAAAATCTTAAACTGTCAGTTGATGTGTTTAAAACGGCGTTTAATCAGTTTTCAGGGCTTGCTCATCGCTGCCAGTTAGTATGTGAAGATAACGGCGTACTTTATGTTAATGATTCCAAAGCGACGAATGTTGGTGCAACTCAAGCTGCATTAACAAGCTTAGCTAAAGGTAAAAATATAATTTTATTAGCGGGTGGTGTTGGCAAAGGTGCCGATTTTTCACCGTTAAAAGTTGATATTGAAACGACCGTTAAACAGCTTATTACGTTTGGTAAAGATAAAGCTCAGATAGTAGCGTTATGTGAAAGCGCAATCCAGACAGATTCACTTGAAGATGCCGTATTACAGGCGAAGGCTATCGCTGTTTCGGGCGATATTGTATTGCTTGCGCCGGCGTGCGCGAGTTTTGATATGTTTAACAGCTTTGAACATCGCGGCGATGTATTTGTTGAGCTGGTTAACAAGGCGGTGAAATCATGAAGGTGCTTGAGTTTTTAAAAGCGCAATTTCATGTGCGCTCAAATACACTTTACGATATTCCACTTATTTATTGCATGGTTATTTTGGTTGGTGTTGGTTTTATTATGGTAACCAGCGCGTCGATGCCAACTGCAATTCGTATGTTTGATAACCCCTTCCATTTCACCATTCGCCATGTGGTGTATTTAGTGTTGAGTATGACTTTGTTGATGATCTCAACCAGCTTACCGATGAGTTTTTGGAAAAAGGCCAATTTACCGCTGTTGCTGGCGGGTGTACCTATGTTAATCGCGGTACTGGTTATCGGTCGTGAAGTAAACGGTTCAACGCGCTGGATTGGTTTAGGGCCGATTAATATTCAAGTATCTGAAGTTGCTAAGTTATTTTTCTTTTGTTATCTCGCAGGTTACTTGGTTCGCAAAAAATCTGAAGTGCAAGAAAATTTAAAAGGCTTTATTAAACCACTAGCTGTATTTACGGTTTATGCATTTTTGATTTTGATGCAACCCGACTTAGGTACGGTAGTAGTAATGTTTGTTACAACTGTGGGGTTGCTGTTCTTAGCGGGCGCACGTTTGTGGCAATTCTTTGCTTTGATGATGGCAGGTGTTGGCCTCGTAGTGTTACTGATTGCCAGTTCTCCTTATCGTCGTGCACGTATTACCGGTTTTATGGATCCTTGGGATGACCCGTTTGGCAAGGGTTATCAATTGGTTCAGTCGTTAATGGCATATAGCCGTGGTGATTGGTTTGGCCAAGGGTTGGGTAATAGTGTGCAAAAACTACAATATCTGCCTGAAGCGCATACCGACTTTATTTTTGCGATTTTAGCAGAAGAGACCGGATTTATCGGCGTATTAAGTGTTTTAACTGTGTTATTTGTGCTGATTTTTAGAGCGCTAAATATTGGCTTTAATGCCCTTAAAGCTGGTAAAGACTACGAAGGTTATTTGGCACTAGGTATTGCAATTTGGTTCGCCTTTCAAAGTATGGTTAACGTTGGGGCAAGCGCGGGTATTTTACCTACTAAAGGCCTGACTTTACCTTTTGTATCTTATGGTGGTTCAAGTTTATTAGTAATGACGGTTGCAGCCGGCATTTTATTGCGTGTTGATTTTGAGGTGAAAATGGCGACGAAACAAGCCACTATAAGAGGGCGAAAATCATGAGTAAGAAAATAATGATTGTCGCTGGTGGCACAGGGGGGCATATTTTCCCGGGGATCGCCGTAGCAAATTATCTGCAAGAGCAAAGTTGGCAAATAGTGTGGTTAGGCACTTCCGATAGAATGGAAGCGGATGTTGTGCCGCGTCACGGTATTGATATTCGCTACATTGATGTCAAAGGGGTGCGCGGTAATGGCATTATACGTTTGCTAAAAGCGCCTTTTATGGTGGCTAAAGCGATATTGCAAGCACGTAAAGTGATGAAACAAGAAAAGCCAAATGTATTACTTGGCATGGGGGGTTATGTAACCGGACCTGCTGGTGTAGCGGCAAAGTTACTAGGTATTCCGGTACTAATTCATGAGCAAAATGCGGTTGCTGGGCTTAGCAATAAGTTGCTTGCCAAAATTGCAAATCAAGTGATGGCTGCTTTTCCTTCGGCATTTGATAGCGCAAAATGCAAAATCATTGGTAATCCCGTTCGCAGCAGTGTTGCAACAGCGCAAGTAGAGAAAGACAACGAATGCTGCAATATTTTGGTGGTTGGCGGCTCATTAGGTGCAAAAGTATTTAATGATCAATTACCTGATGTGTTTAAAACGCTGGCACAAGAAAGTAAATTGGCTATTTTCCATCAAACCGGTAAAGGTCACTTGGCGGAAGTAACTAAACGTTATGAAAAAATGGCGCTTAACGCACAGGTGAACGAATTTATTCATGATATGGATAAAGCTTATGCGTGGGCGGATATTGTTGTATGTCGCGCAGGCGCGTTAACGGTAAGCGAAGTTGCTGCCGCAGGTAAAATGGCTGTATTTGTGCCTTTTCCGTACGCCGTTGATGATCATCAAACTGCAAATGCCAATTACCTTGTAGCGCAACAAGCTGCGTTACTTATTCAGCAAAAAGATATGACGCAAGACGACCTAGTTGCCTTGCTAAAACCCTATGTTCAAGATAAGTCACGGGTATTAAAAATGGCTGAAAAAGCAAAAGCAGCAGCCAAATTAGATGCAACACGCGATGTTGCAAATTTATGTATCGAATTTAGTAAGTAAGAGTAGAACATTGAAAAAAGATAATTTACCTGCAATGAGACGAATCAACACTATCCACTTTATTGGTATTGGTGGTGCAGGTATGGGCGGAATTGCAGAAGTACTATTACATTTAGGCTATCAAATTACTGGCTCAGATATAAACAAAGGCGCCATGACCGAGCGTTTGAGTAAAGCGGGCGCGAACGTTTTTATTGGACACCGAGAAGAAAATGTTGAGCAAGCAGACGTGGTAGTTGTTTCAAGTGCCATTGATGAAAGTAACCCTGAAATCATTTGCGCGAAAGAAAAACACATTCCAATTGTACGCCGTGCGGAAATGTTGGCTGAGTTAATGCGCTTTAGGCAGGGTATTGCAGTTGCTGGTACGCATGGTAAAACCACAACAACGAGTTTAGTAGCAAGTATTTTTGCCAAAGCTGAACTTGATCCCACCTTTGTGATTGGTGGCTTATTAAATAGCGCGGGTACCAATGCGAAGTTAGGTAGTGGTCAATATCTTATTGCGGAAGCAGATGAAAGTGACGCAAGCTTTTTACACTTAAGCCCAATGATCAGCATTATTACAAATATTGAAGCGGATCATATGGATACGTATCAAGGTGACTTTGAAAATATGAAAGACACCTATATTGAATTTATCCATAACCTCCCTTTTTATGGGTTAGCTGTAGCTTGTATAGACGACTCAGTGGTTCGCGAGTTATTGCCACGCTTTAGTCGTAAATATGTGTCTTATGGTGAATCGCAAGACGCAGATTACCGTCTCATTAATTTCTCACAATCAGCTAGCTGCAGTGCCTTTGAAGTTGTATTGCCAAATGGTGAAACACTGGCGATTACCCTGAATTTACCGGGCAAGCACAATGCCTTAAATGCAACAGCGGCAATTGCGGTGGCGTTTGAGGAAGGCGTAAGTGAAAGCGCAATAAAAGCAGCACTAAAAGAATTTGAAGGTATTGGTCGTCGTTTTCAACATTATGGCGAGTTCAATAACGAAGTTGGCTCAATAATGTTAGTCGATGACTATGGCCATCACCCATCTGAAGTCGCAGCAACAATTAAGGCGGCAAAACAAGGCTGGCCTGATAAGCGTTTAGTAATGGCGTATCAACCCCATCGCTTTACGCGCACGCGTGACCTTTATGAAGAATTTGTAGATGTGTTGAGTCAGGTAGACGAATTATTGTTGTTGGAAGTATACGCAGCTGGTGAAGAACCTATCGTTGGTGCAGACAGCAAGAGTTTATGTCGCAGCTTAAGACAACGTGGTAAAGAGCCTAGATATATCGCCACGCCGAATGAGCTATTCACAGCATTGGCTGACGCGGTAAAAGACAATGACTTAGTGTTAACGCAAGGTGCGGGCAATATAGGTCAATTGGTAAAACAAATTGCTGAAACAGAAATGAAAGTAACTAAGCTAAAGCAGGTAGCACAATGAGCCAAAAGCAGTATGGTAAAGTCGCCGTTTTATTAGGTGGTAATTCGGCTGAGCGTGAGGTGTCACTCAATTCGGGAAGTGCCATATTAAACGCCCTGATTACCAATGGTGTTGATGCGATTGCATTTGATCCAAAAGAACGAGAACTTGCTGAGCTTAAAACATTAGGTATCGATCGCGTGTTTATTGCGTTGCATGGCCGTGGCGGTGAAGACGGTACGATTCAAGGTGCACTTGAATTTATGGGCTTGCCTTATACCGGCAGCGGCGTGTTAGGCAGTGCGTTAGCTATGGATAAAGTACGTTGTAAACAGTTATTTGTTGCCAGCAACTTACCAACCGCTAAATTTACCACGGTTAAAAAAGGTGAAGGCTTTAGTATTGAATCGATTATTAACGAATTTGGCGCGGTAATGGTTAAGCCTAGCCATGAAGGTTCGAGTATCGGTATGGCTAAAGCAAGCACGAGTGAAGAGTTAAAAAGTGCGCTTGAAAATGCCTTCAAATTTGATGATGAAGTATTGCTTGAGCAGTGGATCACAGGTACCGAATATACCGTTAGCATGCTTAACAACCAACCGCTATCGGTGATTGAAATGAAAACACCACGTGGTTTCTATGACTATGAAGCGAAATATAAGTCATCTACCACGAGTTATCATTGCCCTGCTGATTTATCAAACGCTGATACCGCGTATTTACAAATGATCGCAACGCAGGCATTTGCGCTTGTTGGTGCTAAAGATTGGGGCCGAGTGGACGCGATGCGTGACCAAAGCGGTGAATTCTATTTGTTGGAAGTGAATACTGTACCGGGCATGACAGAAAAGTCATTGGTACCTATGGCTGCAAAAGACTCAGGTAGAGATTTTGCTCAGTTAGTTTTAGAAATTTTAGATTCGACACTGTAAATGAAAGAAACACTACTTACATTAGCAAATTTAACAAAGCGATTAGTTGCTGCAACTAATTGGTCTTTGCTAATGGGAGTAAGTTTTTTTGTTTTGACCTTGTTTATTACGTGGCAAGGGGTGAATGCCTTAACTGATTACTTAGCAACGGAACAAAATAGTAAGTTGAGCAAAGTATTGGTACATGGTGATCCTGTATATACAAGTGAGAAAGCAATTGTTGATAAGATTAAGTCATTAAAAGTTAAAACGTTTTTTGATGTAGATGTAAACCAAGTGCAAGAAAAATTGCTGGAATTGCCTTGGGTAGCAAGTGTATCGGTACGGAAACAGTGGCCAGACACACTACGTGTTTATGTTACTGAGCATCAGGCTGTGGCAATTTGGAATCAAGATTTACTGCTAAATACCCATGGCGACATCTTTCAGGCACCGGCAGAGCAGTTTTTTAACAAGTTACCTATGTTGTATGGGCCAGAAGGCAGTGAAAATGAAGCGTGGAAAACCTTTAAAACATTTAAAGAGTTATTAGCGCTACATGAGATCGGGTTAAGCAGCCTTGCACTGTCTGAGCGTTTTTCCTGGAAATTATGGCTCAATAGCGGTGTTAAATTAAATCTAGGACGCAAAGATATTGCGCTTAGAGTGCAGCGGTTTATCGATTTATATCCGGAGATAAAAAACTCGTCGGATAAAGAGGTAGAGTCGATAGATTTAAGGTATGATACGGGATTAGCTGTGAGCTGGCTTCAGCCAGTGCAAGAGCAAACTAAAAATAATAAGGTATAACTAGGGTATGACCAAGGCAGTTGAACGTAATCTCATTATCGGCTTAGACGTAGGAACGTCTAAAGTTGTTGCTGTTGTCGGTGAGGTAACACCTGATAATCAGCTGAGCATTGTAGGCGTTGGCAGTCAAAACGCGAAAGGCATGGATAAAGGTGGTGTTAACGATCTTAATTTAGTGTCTGAGTCGATTCAGCGTGCGTTAGATGAAGCTGAATTAATGGCAGATTGCCGTATTAGCTCGGTGTACCTAGGCATATCTGGAAAACATATTCAGTGTCAAAATGAAAATGGTGTAGTGGCGATTAACAACGCTGAAATCACCCATGACGACATCGATAATGTTATTCATATCGCTAAATCAGTTCCTATTTCAGCTGAACGCAAGATGCTGCATGCGTTACCACAAGAATACACCGTTGATATGCAAGAAGGCATTCGTAATCCTCTTGGTATGAGTGGCGTACGTATGGAAGCGCGAGCGCATATTATTACGTGTTCAAACGATATGGCGAAAAACATTGAAAAATGTGTTGAGCGTTGTGGCTTACGTGTTGACCAATTTATCTTCTCGGCGCTTGCGTCGGGCGATTCAGTTTTAACTGAAGATGAGCGTGAGCTTGGTGTTGCTGTGGTTGATATTGGTGGTGGCACTATGGACATTACCATATACACGCAAGGCTCTTTGCGCCACTCGGCGGTGCTACCAGTTGCGGGAAATCAAGTAACTGGCGATATAGCGAAAATATTTCGCACGCCTATCTCGCATGCTGAAGCAATTAAAGTACAATATGCCAGCGCACTAAGTCGCTTAGCAAGTCAAGAAGACAGTATTGAAGTACCAAGTGTAGGTGGTAGACCTGCACGCATTATGTCGCGCCATACACTTTCTGAAGTTGTAGAGCCGCGCATGAGAGAGATTTTTGAGTTGGCGATGAAAGAGATTCGTCGCTCAGGTTTAGAAGAACAAATAGCTGCAGGCATCGTGCTGACAGGCGGTACCGCCAAGATGCAAGGTGTTGTTGAAGTAGCAGAAGAAATTTTCCAAATGCCAGTGCGCGTTGGTCAACCAGTAGGGATAGCTGGACTTACTGATTATGTGAATGATCCGTCGTTCGCAACGTCAGTTGGGTTGTTGCAGTATGGTCGAACTATGCAGCATAGCCAGAGCAGCCGCACCACAGAGTCTGGTAATGGAAATTGGTGGAACCGTTTAACCAAATGGTTTCAAGGGGAGTTTTAAGCTTTTGCCTTGTGAATTTTCATAAGGTAGTTAGTCGGAGAGTTAAACATGTTTGATTTAATGGAACAGCACGGTGAAGAAGCCGTAATTAAAGTGATCGGTGTCGGCGGTGGCGGTGGTAACGCTGTTGAGCACATGGTTAAAAAGCAAATTGAAGGCGTAAAATTTATTGCGGCTAATACCGATGCGCAAGCACTGCGTAAATCATCAGCTGATGTAACAGTGCAGCTAGGTACGCAAATTACGCAAGGTTTAGGTGCTGGGGCAAACCCTGAAGTGGGTCGTGATTCTGCAGAAGAAGATGCAGAAACGATTCGTAACAGTCTTGAAGGCGCAGATATGATCTTTATTGCTGCCGGTATGGGCGGTGGTACAGGTACTGGTGCTGCACCTGTTGTGGCACGTATTGCTAAAGAAATGGGCATTTTAACTGTTGCAGTAGTAACACGACCTTTTGAATTTGAAGGTAAAAAGCGTGCATCGGCAGCAGAAGATGGCATTAATGAGTTGTCTCAACACGTTGATTCGCTTATTACAATTCCTAACAATAAATTGCTTAAAGTTTTAGGCAAAGGTACGACATTATTAGATGCATTCGCTAAAGCGAATGATGTGTTATTTGGTGCTGTACAAGGTATCGCTGAGTTAATTACTCGTTCAGGTCTGATCAATGTGGATTTCGCCGACGTACGTACAGTTATGTCTGCAATGGGAACTGCAATGATGGGCACAGCGTCAGCGAAAGGTCCTGATCGTGCACAAGAAGCTGCAGAAGCTGCAATTTCTAGCCCGTTACTTGAAGACGTTGATTTAACTGGTGCGAAAGGCATTCTTGTAAATATTACCGCGGGTATGGACATTGCGATTGAAGAATTTGAAACAGTTGGTAACCACGTTAAGGCACTAGCATCAGAAAATGCAACGGTTGTTGTAGGTGCAGTTATCGACCCTGATATGTCCGAAGAGTTACGTGTGACTGTTGTTGCAACGGGACTTGGCGGCGAGCGCAAACCTCAGTTTGGTATTGTAGGTGCAGATATCAAAAAAGTGTCTGGCTCTGATACAGCGCAAGCAACAAGTGCTCCGAGCAACGCTACTGCAACACCAGGTGTATTTGTACCAAGTTTTGCGCAGTCGGGCAGTGTAGAAACGCCTGAGACGGTTGAACCAAGTGTTCAAAACGAAGTCAAAGAAAGCGCGCCATTAGACAAAAAGCAAGACAAAGCAGATTATTTTGACGTACCAACTTTCTTACGTAATCAAGCTGATTAATAAGATTGTTTGAAAAATATACATAATTTGGCAAGCTGGTCTTATCTGTGGTAGGATAGCCGGCCGATTTTAACGAATAAGTGGATAGCCTATGATTAAGCAGCGTACCATAACTGAAAAAGTCAGTGCCGTAGGTGTTGGATTACATAAGGGTGAAAAGGTTTCTATCACTCTCCGACCTGCTAGTGCGAATACAGGTATTGTATTTCGCCGGGTAGACCTTGATCCTGTTGTTGATTTTGAAACAACACCTGAGGCCGTGGGCGATACTCAATTATGTACATGCTTAATTAATAAAGATGGCGTTCGCTTATCGACCACTGAGCATTTAATCGCTGCAATTGCAGCATTAGGCTTAGACAATCTGATTGTTGAATTAGATAGCCCTGAAGTGCCAATTATGGATGGTAGTTCATTACCGTTTATTTACCTTATCCAAAAGGCTGGCATCGAAGAGCAAAATGCAGCTAAACGTTTTATTCGCATTACCGAAACGGTGCGTGTTGAAGACGGCGATAAGTGGGCTGAGATTGAACCATATGATGGTTTTCATATCGACTTTGAAATTGCGTTTAACCACCCAGCAATTAACGAAAGTCGCCAACGTATTGGGTTAGACATCACAGCTAAGAACTTTATCGAGCAAATTAGCCGAGCGCGTACATTTGGCTTTATGCGTGATATTGAATACATGCACGCTAACAATTTAGCACTTGGCGGTAGCATGGATAATGCAGTTGTACTTGATGACTTTAAAGTACTTAACCCAGATGGATTACGCTACCCTGATGAGTTTGTAAAACACAAGATTTTAGATTGTGTTGGTGATTTGTTTATGACGGGTCATAACTTACTTGGTAAGGTAACTGCGTATAAATCAGGCCATGATCTGAATAATAAGCTACTTCGTAAGTTGATGGCGACTGAATCAGCTTGGGAATGGGCAACATTTGAAGAGTCTGTCACTATGGCTGCACCAGGTTTGGAAACTGCAACAGTTTAGTTTTTTCAAACTTAATCAAATTAAAAAAAACGCGACTTAAGTCGCGTTTTTTATTGCTTAAAATAATGTTTTCTAGTGTCGTCATGTGTGCGCGCTCTAGTATGCTAAACACCTTTAATTTGTTAAAAGCAGCTAATAGACAATGAGCAAATATGCTTGTTCTATGCTTAAGGTATGAATCTTTATAATGCTAATGAGGTTGGCGTTAGGTTGTAAAAGTGAACGCTCGAGACAAACTTATGGTGTATTAACGGATTTAATTAGAAACGAAGGAAAGTGACTTGCAAAATACATGCATTTTAATTAGCTAGATGTTAAATTTTTGAAGTTTTAAAAAGGAATTTTTAAGAAGAAGTGGGGCGACTGACGAGACTTGAACTCGCGACAACCGGAATCACAATCCAGGGCTCTACCAACTGAGCTACAGCCGCCACAAAATTTGAAACACATTATTTGGTGTGGCGCGCATAATACATAAAAAACATGCCCGTGTGAAGACTTATGTTATGCTTTTAGCTAAATAAATTTAGTGTGCGATTTTATAGTGTTAAAAAAGACTGTTATTCGTTCAGTTTGGTTGCTAATTGGTTTGGTCAGTTTACTGCTGGGAATACTTGGGGTTTTTCTTCCGTTACTACCGACCACTCCTTTTGTACTGTTATCGGCATTTTGCTTTTCTAAATCGTCAACGCGAATGCATTCATGGCTATTGAATCATCGAATATTCGGTCAATTAATAACTGATTGGGAAGCGCATGGTGTGATAAGAACAAAAGTTAAAGTAATCGCGACTTGCTCCATGTTGTTACTAGTTTCCTATCCATTGCTCTTTATTCCCTTCCCAATATGGCTGAAAGCGATTGTTGTGATCAGTATTGTAAGCGTTTTGTTGTTTATTTGGAGTAGACCTTCAAAACCGAGTGACAATCAAGCTAAAGATCCGCTTAAACTGTGAAAAGAAGTGACGTAAATTTCAAAAATCTTTATAATTCTTAAAATTACCTAAATCAACGACAAAAGGAATACTCATGGATTCTGCAGCTAAATGGTTGAATGAAAACTCTGACTTACTTTTACATTACGGCTTACAAACGGTAGTCGCAATTGTCATTTTACTTGTGGGCATTCGCGTAGCAAAAGTATGTGAAAAGTTAACCAAAAAAGCGATCGAAAAGAAAAAAGTAGATAAAGCAGTTGGTTCGTTTTTAGCAAATATTGTGTACGCACTTGTATTTGCGGCAACAGTACTAATGGCACTTTCTCAAGTTGGTATTGAAACTACATCGTTTATCGCAATTTTGGGTGCAGCGGGTTTAGCGGTTGGTTTAGCGTTACAAGGCTCTCTTTCAAACTTTGCATCAGGCGTGCTTATTATTATTCTACGTCCATTTAAATCAGGTGAGTTTATCGATGCTGCGGGTCATTCAGGTAGTGTTTCTAAAATCGAGATTTTTTCAACAGAACTGTTAACACCTGATAATAAAACAATCATAGTACCAAACTCGGCAATTATGGGTGGCGCAATTGTAAACTACAGCCGTCAAGCAACGCGTCGTGTTGATATTATGGTTGGCGTTAGCTACGACTCATGTTTAAAGCAAACGCGAGAAGTGCTTGAAAATGTAATTAAATCAAATGATAAAGTACTTAAAGACCCTGCATTTTTCATCGGTGTTCATACGTTAGGTGACTCAAGCGTTAACTTTGTAACGCGCTCTTGGGCAAAAACTGAAGATTATTGGGCAGTTTATTTTTACCTTCAAGAAAACTTCAAACTTGCATTAGATGAAGCGGGTATTTCAATTCCTTTCCCTCAAATGGATGTTCATTTAAATAAAATTAGCGAGTAATAGGCTGAGATAATGAAATTAAGATATTTAGCGTCAGTTGTAGCAATTGCACTTACTAACCAAGCGATTGCTGACGAAGATAAAACATGGGAAGCAAGTAGCGAGCTTGGTGCCATTATTACCAGTGGTAATACCGAAACTACCACGTTTAAGTTCGGTGCAAATGCTAAACATGATATTGGTAAATGGACCAATGAATACAAGTTAAACGCACTTTATAAAGAAGACGAAGTGACGCTTGATAGTGGTTTAAAAGACACACAGCGTACCAATGAAAAATACGGTGCGGCGATTCAAGGTAACTACAACCTTGGCGAAAAACACTCTCACTTATTTGTTGGTTTAACGCACGATAGTGATTACTTTGGCGCATACCGTCACGAAACAGTACTTTCAGGCGGTTATGGTTTTCGTTTGATTGATGAGTCAAATATGACACTTGGTTTCGATTTTGGTCCGGGTTACAAATATTTCCAGTACTCAGAGAAAAACCAAGAGCTTTTCAAAGATGGTCGCCCGAAAGCAGGTGAGCGCGATGATGAGTGGATTGCGCTAGCTAAAGCTGACTTTAGCTGGACAATCAGCGATAACGCTAAATTTACCCAGCGCGTTAAAGTTGAATCAGGTAGTACCAATACCAAAAGTATTTCTGAAACAGCATTACTGACTAAGATCAACGGCTCATTACAAATGAAAGTTGGCTTTAACGTAACTCACAACTCAGAAGTTGATGCTGATAAAGTAAATACAGACACTGAGACAGTATTGACCTTGGTGTATAGTTTTTGATGATTCGTATTAGTTGAATTAGTTGAGACAAGCTCTGGCATTTCGATTTGAGAAATTGAGAGTTACCCGTTTTGATAAAGGTGCTGAATCTTAAAACAAAACAACCAAAAGGTGGTAACTCTCATGTTGCATACTAATAATCCAATCATAAAACACAAAACTGGTTTGCTTAATCTTGCTGAAGAATTAGGTAACGTTTCTAAGTTTTGCTCTCATTACATTCTCCCAAACTTAAATTGGAAAAGGACAACCTTATTCAGTGCAGGATGCAAAAAATTAAAAGGGTAGCTTTGCAACCCTTTTAATTTTTGTTATTTTCTATTGTAATATAGAGCTTTTCAAATAAGATATCTCTTGAAAAGTCATTGTAACTCAGACTTTTACATGCACTAACGGCTTCAAGGTACATGCTTGAATTATTAAGGAAGTTATTTATTCTACTTGCTGATTCTTCAATGTTTTCATTGAGTACTAACCCGCAGCCTGTCCTTTCAATAAAATCTTTTTGCCAACCTTGATGGTTAATAGCAATCGGAGTCTGAGAAGCTAAAGAATCAAATACTTTATTTGCAGAGTTATTCCAAAATGCTTTAATTGGCCCTACAAGACTTAGGCATAAATCAGCTGATGAAAAAAGTTGTACAATTTCATTTTTTGAGATCGGTTCTAATATGTAAAGGTTATCGTTAAGTACATTGTGCTTTTTAGCCATTTCGATAACTGCATTTTTTTGGTTTCCTGCACCAATTGCTAAAAAGCAAATTGGATAGCCACTGTTTTTTGCTGAGCGTGCCAAATCGACAATGTAATCAACCTTATTTACCATTCCAAATGAACCAGGGTAAATAACTAGTTTGCGTTCTCCAACGTATGATAATTTTGATTGTTTATAGTTTTCTCCGATGGATTTTGGAACATCAAATAGTTTTGTGTCAGATGAATTAGGGATAACTGTGACTTTTTCGGGAGATATGCCTGTATTAACAACACCATCTTTCATTCCGGGCGATAAAGCAATAATATGCTTTGCAGACTTATATGTGTATTTTTCGAATATCTTAAGCACTTTGATCGCAATTTGGTTTTTTACAATACCCATTGCTATGGGGACGTCAGGCCAAAGGTCTCTTACTTCAAAAATAAATGGCGTTTTGTGTAAAAGCTTTTTGAATAAAGCAGGGATAGCTATTGTTAGTGGTGTACTCGTTGCAAACACTAAATCAGCATGGATATTTTTTACCTTCATACAGCTTACAATTGAGAAAGCTAAAAATTTATAAATACGTTTGTAAAAAGGATCATTGTTTGAGTATGGAAGATGGTATGCGTAAACTCTAATTTTATCGATAGTTAACTCATTCCAACCTCTAGTGAAGGTACCCTCATTTTCTAAAGCTGCACTAGTTGTAACCATTGTTACATCATGCCCTTTATCGATGAGTCTTTTAGCAAACTCATAGGAACGAGTTCCACTTTTTCCTTTTGGTGTAGTGAAATACTGATGGAGATATAATAATTTCATAAAGAGACTTGAAAGTAATGAATGAGCTTAAATAAAAAAAGGAATTTTTACATTAGTTTGGTATTATACGCAAATTTAATTTGGGCATGTAAAAATTAAATACTTAGAATATCTAATATTTAATTTATTTTGGATTTTATTATGAGAAAAGTTGCGGTCATTGGTTTAGGTTATGTGGGGTTACCTTTAGCAGTTGAGCTAAGTAAGAAAAACCATGTTGTAGGGTTTGACATCAATAATGAAAGAGTGGAACAGTTAATTTCAGGAATAGATTTAACTTTAGAGGTTGAAAGAGAGGAGTTGCAACACTCAACTAATCTTACCTTCACTTCAAACTATAAAGATATAGTAGAATCGAACTACTATATTGTAACCGTTCCTACACCAGTAGATAATAATAAAACTCCAGATCTAACGCCTCTAGTAAAAGCCAGCCAGTTAATAGGTAAGGTTATTAATAAAGGTGATATTGTTATTTATGAGTCAACAGTTTATCCCGGTGCTACAGAGGAGGTGTGTATACCTGAAGTAGAGCACGCTTCAGGTTTGCAATTTAATAAGGACTTTTTCGCGGGGTATTCTCCAGAGCGTATCAATCCAGGCGATAAAACTAACAAATTATCAAATATCAAGAAAGTTACGTCGGGCAGTACAGCCGGAGCTGCTGAGCAGGTCGATAAATTATATTCTGAAATTATTACCGCTGGCACGCATAAAGCGTCGTCAATAAAAGTAGCAGAAGCCTCTAAAGTCATAGAAAATACACAGAGGGATTTAAATATTGCATTAATGAATGAGTTAGCGATCATTTTTAATGCCCTAAAAATTGATACTCATGAAGTTTTAGAAGCCGCTGCGACAAAATGGAACTTTCTTCATTTTAAACCCGGCCTTGTGGGTGGGCACTGTATTGGTGTAGACCCTTATTACTTAACTTATAAATCACAATCTATAGGGTATATTCCTGACGTAATATTGTCAGGTAGGCATATAAATGATTCTATGGGTGGCTTTATTGCGAATGAGTTGATTAAGTTAACTCTTCAAAAGGGACTTGCACCTAAAGACGCTAATATATTGTTGCTAGGCTTTACGTTTAAAGAAAATTGTCCGGATATTAGGAATACTCGTGTGATAGATATCGTTTCAGAACTTAAGAACGAATATAATGTTAACACTAGTGTTTTCGATCCTTTAGCTGATAGTGAAGAGATCAGAAAGGAGTATGGTATCGAACCTATAAAATCACTTGAAGGTCTTAGTTTTGACATCGTAGTTTTGTGTGTTGGACATGAGCAATTTTTAGCTCATGATGCGAAAATGATACGCGATATTATTCATGATGGTACTTTAGTTTATGATATTAAAGGTGTTTTACCTAAAAACTTGATTTCGAAAAGGCTTTAATAACACTTTACTAGGCTAAAACTAGTAATGAATTAAACTGGTTTGTTTACCTATTAGTTGGGTAAGATTGTTTGTTAAATTTTAACTTTTGAGAATGAAAAGGGATCCTGTGCATATACTCAAACTTTTTTTATGTGTGGTTATATTATCATTAAGTCACATAGCAATAGCTGTGACTCCGTCGAAACAGCAAATTGAGCAGTTTAAAAAACTGCCGAAATCTCAACAGAAAGCCCTTGCAAAGCAGTACGGAATAGATCTAAACCAACTTAATAAATCTGAAAAAGAGTTAGACGAAGTGCTTCAAGATGAAAGTTTGCTGGTTCAACCTCGGGCTGATGAAGAAGAACAAACAGAAGAGGAAAAGTTTAAGCCACAGTTGGCAGAGTTAAAGCCGTTTGGCTATGAATTGTTTGCTGGTGAGCCAATGTCTTTTATGCCCAGCGAAAATGCTGCAATTCCTGATTCATATATTGTGGGTCCAGGGGATAGTTTTCAAATAAACTTATATGGTAAAGAGAGCGATAGTTTTGAAATAGAAGTTGATCGAGAGGGGCGTTTAGCTATTCCAAACTTAAGCCCTGTTAACGTTGCAGGTCTTCGATTCTCAGAGGTTAAAGATTTAGTTAAAGCGAAAGTAGAGCAGGAGGTTATTGGTGTTCAAGCTTTCGTTTCTATGGGGCGCCTTCGTTCAATGCGTATATTGGTACTAGGTGAGGCTTATAAACCTGGTGCCTATAGTGTAACTTCACTTGCGTCGGTAACTCACGCGTTATTTGTTAGTGGTGGTATCACAGAAATTGGTTCGCTTCGAAATATTCAAGTGAAACGTAGTGGTAAGGTTGTAGCGTCGCTTGACTTATACGACTTACTCACCAAAGGCGACAGTTCAAATGATATTGTATTGCAATCAGGAGATGTTGTATTTGTGCCTCCTGTAGGCAAGCAAGTAACTGTTTCAGGTTTAGTTAAGCGTCCTGCTATTTTTGAGCTAAAGAAAGGCGAAAGTGCAAAGGATTTAATTCGTTTAGCTGGTGGCTTTAAAGCTGAGGCTTTTCCTAAAAAAACAGTTATAGAGCGCTATGCAGGCAATAGTTTTAAAACGGTTTTAACTAGGGACTTTGCTCAACAGACACTTAATTATGAGCCGCATGATGGCGATATTATTAAGATACAAGGCTCCAGTGAAGAGCTTGAAAATGCTGTTACAATAATGGGAGCTGTTTCACACCCTGGCAATTATCAGTGGAAAAGTGGTGATCGTATTTCAGATCTGATTACATCATTGAAGTCTGATGTACTGCCAATTGCAGATTTTGATTATTCTTTAATTGTAAGGGAAAAGAATATCCGTGGTGATATTGAATTGTTGCAATTCTCATTAGTAGATGCACTCGAAGGAGAAGAGAGTAATTTCCAATTAAAACCGCGTGATATAGTTATTGTATTTAGTCGTTTTGAAGAAAAATCTGAAGAAAAAAGGCTTTTAACAGATCTAGCTGTAAGTGAAAAAGATTTAGCCCATCAAGCAAAAGTTGAGCAATGGCAGGAATTTGAAACTCGTAAGTTTTTGGAGTTTATTGGTGAAGAACTTGAGGAAGCTGAAGAAACTGATGAAAACCAGTTAGACAATTTAACGAAGCTTTTAACAGGACAGACGGAAGAACTAGGTGAGGATGAGTATTCTGTATTTAGTCGTAAAAACCTACTAGCACCAATTATTCTAAAATTGCAAAAACAAGCATCTGCATTTGAAGATACGGCATTAATCGCAGTAAATGGCCGTGTTCGATATCCTGGTGTATATCCTTTAGTTAAAAAATCAAACATTAAACTTGCAATTGAGGCCGCAGGTGGGCTACTCGAGTCTGCTTATATGCAAAATGCTGAAGTAACTCGTGTAATTAAAGGTGATGATGCAAGTGTCGAACATATTTCAGTTAGCTTAGATAGTGCGATTTCCGAGCCAGAAAACCATGGATTAAAAAGTAAAGACGCATTAAATATTTTCCCTACTCCTAATTGGTCAGAGGAAAGAACCGTTAGTCTTTATGGAGAAGTTCGTTTTCCAGGTAAATATTCTATCAAGCGTGGCGAAACACTACAAAATGTACTTGAACGAGCTGGTGGATTAACCGAGTTTGCATCAGAAAACGGAGCCATTTTTACAAGAGAATCAATCCGTACACAGGAACGTGCGCAATTACAAAAACTATCAGACGATTTACGCCGTGAGATTGCATCGAAGAGTTTTTCTAACTCAGTAACGGATGCCACGCTGACCTATGATGATACTGATAAACTATTAAAAGATTTGGCCAAAGTTCAAGCTTTAGGTCGTCTTGTAATTGACCTACCAAAAGTTCAGTCTGGCTCCGTGTCATTAGAGCTGGAGAAAGGAGATGCCCTATATATTCCAGCCAAACAGAGCACTATTAGTGTGATAGGTGAAGTTAATGTTGCAACATCTCATCTATACGGTAAAAACCTGTCAGTTGAGGATTACCTAAAAGCCAGTGGTGGTTTAAAGCAAAGGGCTGATGAAGACAGAATCTACGTAATCAAAGCTAACGGCTCTGTTTATATTCCAAACCATTCAAGTTGGTTCGCAGTTCATGATGATGATCAAGTGCTTCAGCCCGGTGACACGATAGTCGTACCATTGGATGCGGAGTACATGAATCAGTTAACCTTGTGGAGCACAGCAACACAAATTGTGTATCAGTTAGGTCTTGCCGCAGCTGCGATAGCTTCATTTTAGAAATGGTTAGAGACGTATCAATGAGTGAATATAACATTTTGAAATCAGCAGTTTGGCGATTTAAATTCCAGATTGCTTTGTGCTCAATTATTTTTGCCTGTTTGGCTTTAATATTGGGGATATTGACGCCAGAAAAATATCGTTCTAGTGCTTTACTGGCGCCATCTAGCTCGTCTATGTCGGGTGGATTTGCTGGTATGGCTGGACAATTAGGTGGGCTCGCATCACTAGCGGGAATTAATTTAGGTGGTGATGCTTCTCAAATAGATAAGGCAATAGCGACGGCAAAAACAAGATATTTTGTTAATCAATTTATTGAAAAGCACGAGCTATTGCCTATTTTGCTAGCTGTAGAAAGCTTTAATAAAGAGACTGGTACCTATCTTTTTGACAGTGAAATTTATGATGAAGTGAACAACCAATTTACGACGCAGTTTATCCAAGATAATCCAGCTTACATTGAACTGGCTTATGAAGAGTTTGTCACTAAAGTACTTGGTGTTAGTAAGGATAATATGACTGGTTTTGTGTCTATTTCCATAAAACTAACATCATCTGTGTTAGCTAAGAAATTGCTTGATAGTTTTATCAATGAATTATCTGAATTACTTAAAAAGCGAGAGATAGAAAACACCTCAAAGCATATAACTTACCTAAACCAAGAGCTTGAGAAAATAAAATCAACGGAAGTTAAAGTCTTGTTGTATCAAATTCAGCAACAAAGCTTAGAAAAACTATCGTATATCAAGACGCAGTCTAATTATCTATTTGATGTTATCGAGCCGCCATACTTATCTGAAAAGCCTGTTGAACCGAAGAAAGTTTTTATGGTGATACTAGGTTGGATTGTAGGTTTAGTTTTTGGTGTTCTGTTGTCTTTTATAGTTTACTCACCTCGTAAAAATGTTTAATAATAAGTCTAATGAAACGTCGTTGACTTTTGAGGCGGCGTTTTTTCATGGAGCTATTTTAGGCTTATTGATGATTGGTTCAATCTTTTATGAAGAACGTTTATCTTTAGGCTTTGAATTTTTTTCCCTTAATTTCATAATATTGTTTATAGTATCTAGCTATATAGTTCGTAATAGGGGCTTTGTCGAAATCGAGCTGTTAAGCTATTTTTTAATCCCCTTTTGTATAGGCTTTTTCTATCTATATTTCTCTTTAGACTTTGAATACGCGACTTACAAACTAGTAAACTTTGTTTGTGTAACAGCTCTACTTTGTATTGCTGTATCAATAGTGTTGAACAAAGGTGAAATAGAGAGTTTCTCTCAAAATGTTGTCTACTTTTTAGCTGTATTGTTAATTTTAACTATTATTTATAAGCTTTTGTTTGGTTTCTTTGACCGACAAGTCAGGTTTCTTTTAAATGGACCAATAGTATTTGCACGTTTAATGGGAGTCGGCTTATTTTTGACCATTGCTTATTTCAAAGGGGTTAAACGCAGCGCACTTGCCTTTTTGTTTTTCTTTGCAATTTTGTGGACGCAGTCAAAAGGACCCGCCCTAAGTGTTTTTGTTGTTTTTGCAATACTGATGTTATTCGTCGCAACCTTTAAACAAAGAGTTATTGCATTACTTGTTGGCCTTGTTGCAATAATGTTGATTTTTATTAATTTTGAAGTGCTACAAGAGGTTGAGGAATTATCGCGTATTTTTCTAATCGTTGATGCGCTTCAAGGCAATGTTTCAGGGCAAAACTATGGAAGTTTTGGCAGTCGGATTGACGCCTTTAATGCTACGGTTTTACTGATTAGCAATTCTCCATTTGGGGTTGGTATTGGGAGTTGGGCTTCTTATAACCAACAGTTAGGGATTAATTACCCACACAATATAATTTTAGAGCTGATTAGTGAGTTTGGTTTATTACTTGGCTTTTTTATGCTGCTACCAGCTTTGTGTTTTTTCAAGTTTAAAGTAAATGCCTTTTTCTTTGTTTGGTTATTCTTTCTATTAAGTCATCTGGTAAGTGGCGACTTATTAGATTCTCGTTTTTTATACCTGTTTGCATATTTGAATATGCTTGTTGCTTACAAAGCTAATAAAACATGAAAATTCCATACATCGGCCTATTATTAAAGGTTTTAGCACTGCTATCAAAAATGTTATTTTTATTTGTCGCTGTTCCTCTGATGAATGAGGGAGTATTTGGTGCGTATTTCTTTATATTGTCTAGCGCATTGATTTTCTCGCGTATTTTATCAATTGGCTTAATGGATTATTTGCCAAACATCATTGAAGGAGCAGAAGAGAAAGCAAAGCGGTATATTAGGCCACTTTATTTGCTAGTTGTTATACCGTTTGCCATTTTCTTTCTTTTTTCAAAATATGAATTAGGACTTGTTGTTGGGTTAGCGGTCACTTTGGCGATATGTCAGATTCTAATAGGAGTTTTAAGAACCATCATTCCAAGTGCTTTTGAAGTGATCTCCAATGTTCCGTGGATTATATTTTCATTAAGTATTTTGTTTAATCCTGATGTCACCCTAGTGCACATGGTGCAGCTACTTTTCATCTCTCAGATTATTATTGTCATGTGCTATCTAGCTTACTTCTTTGGTAAATATAGGCAAATTGATATTAGTGAGAATGTCAGAACAAAATTAGGAGTTAGAGAGCTTAAGCAATTGGCGAGTATAGTTTTATCTTCAATTTTGCAATTATTTATGCTTCGCTTCTATATATTGTTTAATAAAGATACACTAAGTGGCGCAGATCTAGATTATTACTCGATAGTAATATCCGTATCAGAGGCTATTTGGCAGTTAGTCATGGTATTTCCTAACCGATTTTATTCGGTTATTAAAAGTAAAGAGACCTTTGTAGTTAACTTCACAAAAAAGTTTATACAAGTATTTATATTTCACATGTTGGCAATTGTTGGATGTCTTGCTGTGTTGCATTTATTCGCCGACCTAATTCCTCTTTCGGTTTTACCATATGATTTAATTGTGCAATCAGTACTTTGCTTCTCTGTTGTTTTGTGGTCGTTTATAAAGTTCTACTTTTGGAGTAAGAAACAGTTTAGTTTAACGCTTAAATTGGAAAGCATATTGGTTGCAAGTGCATCGGGATGTTTACTCCTCCTCACTAGCTTTAGTACTTATACAATAGTATTTTCTATATTCGTCTTCGCTACATTGATTGTGGTCTACATTTATTCGAAGGGGTTTAAAAGTGAATCAAATAATGCGTAGTTATCTTATTCTCTTTTTGTTTTTAATACTTACCGGTTGTTCTGGTGAGGAGCGCAAAGAGGATAATTTACCAAAAATTCATGATGAGAACTTTCATAGCATGTGGGCCGAAATTATTGAGCAATCTTTGCAGGACCCATTATGGGAAAATGATAATAAATACGATGCTGCAGCAAGTTTAATGCTACCTATGCACTATGCGTTCAATTACCAATCAAGATTTAAACATGATCCTCAGTTAAAGTTTGATGATTTTTTTAAAGCGCTTTACGCGTCATATGATCCAAATACTGACACAAACTTTACACGTAGAAGTCAGTTTGTTTACTTTATAACTCAATATTTGAAATTAAAGTCAGATAGCTCTTGGGGCGAATCTTATTTGACTGACTTGCTGGAAGAGGTAGAGCGGCATCTGATGTATGTATGGACGGAAAAGAAAGCTATACATTGGGATAAAAATTTAGACCTTGTCGGTGTTAAAGGCAGGCTTGATTGGAATTTCAGTAACCCTGAAACTCCCTACGATTTTTATCGAGCAGTCTTTGATGAAGATTGGTTTGTATTAGCTGCGATATCAGATGTAATTGCTATTCATAACAAAGTGGGTACAAACTCATTGTTTGATACAGCATTACAAGATTCATATAATCAAAAATTGATCACTTTTTGGGGCGAGTTTAAAGGTGATAAATGGTACTTTCAAAATGGAGTTTGGTGGGATCATCCAGATTATAGCTACGCGGGACATTTTGAAATTAAAAACGGTTTAGAGTTTAGCCAAATTGAACACTTAGCAATTGATTCTTCTCATTTACACCGAGTGCCGCTGTGGCTGAAATCTTTTACTGAAATTTCTTCCAAGAAAAGTGTTTTCAGTAATGCGCTTGACGGTTTTCGAAAAGCATTTGAAGAAAACGTATTTCAATGGCAAGAAGATAGTGAAGCAGGCTATTTTGTTATGACTAATTATGCTGATGGACATAATGGAGTCTATCGTTATCAGTTCGAAACTCAAGGAGAAAACAATGGTTATGCTCCTCACCAATTATCAGGCACTCTCTTTATTGGGTATTACGTATTTATGGAGTCAGATGTGTATGCGCAAGGCATGAGAAAAATGGCTTCAAGGTTCCCATTGAGCGGGCATGCATTGGCTACATATGTTGGCCCTAACACCACACGTACAAGGCACCCATTATTTGTGTGGCCTGATTATTTTGAAAATGACTTCGCGCAGTTATTTAGTAAGCTTGCAGCTTGTTATAAACGAGAGCTTATTGAATGCGAAGTTAATCTCTAGATTTTAGTATGCTTAAGCGATTAAGCGAACAGGCACTATATAGCGGGTTAGCACTGGCTCTCCAATTAATTTCCATTCCCATTTTAGCGCATAGTTATCAGGTTGAGGATATTGCTTTATTGGCATCTTTAATCTCAATCTCTGTTTTTTTGTCGAATTTGGTTGGGTTTAAATTTGATATTTTAAACCATGGGCTAACTAGACTTTCATGTACTCGCTTGTATTTTTCCTTAATGTTTTATCTACAAATAATACTGTTCAGCTCTTTGCTAATGCTGCTGTGTGTTTGGTTGATGGGTTTTCATAGTGAGTTGATTTTTTCTTTTTCTGCACTACTCGCGCTGGCTACATCTCTTTGTTTATATAATAATGCGATCGCCTTCCGACTTCGATGTGAAAAATATAAGCTTGTTGGAGTTCAAAAAATAACAAGAAATATTCTCTATTGTATTTTACTAGCAACAGCGCAACAGTTGTATTCTTTTGGTTTAGTTTTAGCTGAAGCGCTATCTCGCATACCTAGCTTTTCAATTTCATCTTTACCTCGTCTCGGAAAAGTATTCAGCAAGTATTGCTTTAAAATCATTAACGAAAACAGGCGTCGAATTGGTTTGCTGTTAGTTCAGTCCTCATTTAATTCAATAAATTTACATATTTTTGTTTTATCGATGGTGCTGTTAGGTGACTCTAAGTTGATAGCTTTGTTTTATTTAGCGTCACGCGTTCTTGCATTGCCCAGTGCATTATTTGCGCAATCTGCAGCTCAACTCTTTCTCAATCGATTTGATTATCAAAATTGTACCTCTTACTTAATTAAGAATAGCGTTTTAATGACTCTTATTGGTTTAGTGTCTTTTCTTGCTATTTGGTTAACATTGCAGCTATTTGGTAGCTTAATTTATGGTGATTATTGGCAAGATTTAGAATGGGTTACTATGGCATTAATACCAACTTACTTCGCACAGTTTGTTGTTTCACCAATGCTTGGTACTTTTTATTTGATAGGTTTACAACGACTACAAATTGTTTTAGAAGCTATTAAGTTAGTGATTGTAGGTGCTTCAATTATACTGAGTTACTATTTTGATGCGGGCAAGGTATTTCAAATTTATGCGTTTTCAAACGCAGGTTTGTATTTTTCTTTGTTATTTGTACTATTTTTCAAAAGCAAAATACATTTTTAATACTCATTAATAACTACTGAAATTTAGTCATTACTATATAATACCCCTTTTACATTTCAATATTGATATATAAGGGAGTCAAGTGTATTTATTCGTTAAAAGGTTAATGGATCTTATCGGTGCACTTTTTTTGTTTACTTTACTTTGGCCTGTAATGCTTGTTTGTGGCATTTTAATTAAATTAGAAGATCCTGAGGGTGGCGTTTTTTTTAGGCAAGCAAGAATAACCAAGGATAATAAAGTATTTAAAGTTTTTAAGTTTAGAAGTATGCGTGTGCAAACAGAATCTAAGGGAGTGTTGCTAAGTGATTCACAAAGAATGTTAAAGATTGGTTATTACATTAGAAAATTTAGTTTAGACGAGCTACCACAGATTTTTAACATTTTAATTGGAGATATGAGCTTTATTGGTCCAAGACCTCTTCCAACTATTTATTACCCTTATTACTCTGATGATGAACTTAAACGTCACAATGTAAGGGCTGGTATTAGCGGTTGGGCGCAGGTTAATGGTCGAAATAACCTTTCTTGGGATGAGAAGTTTAAATATGACTTACATTATGTTGAAAATATATCGTTATTGCTAGATTTGAAAATAGTACTCAAAACGCTCAAAAAAGTGCTACTTGGCAGTGACGTTGCTGTCAGGGGGGAAGATATTGAAGATATTTCATTACATGAAATTAGGGATAAAGTGAGATAGAAATATGAATGTATTAAATGGACCTTTAACTCTTCGGGCTATAGAAATGGAAGACCAAGAGTTACTTTTTAAAATTATTAACGATCCTGAAATTGAGAATATGCTTGGGGGAAGCTCCTTTCCAGTATCTTATTATGGTCAACGAAACTGGTTTAGCAACTTGAAATCGAGCAGTAATGAGTTAAGGGCGATTGTTGAGCATAAAGACCTCGGAGCTGTAGGAGTTGTTATGCTTACAGATATTAATTGGAAGGATCGCAATGCAGAATTTCACATTAAGCTGTTGCCTCAAAAACTAAATGGCATGAAAGGAGTTGGTACTCTAGCACTCGCGACCCTGGTTGATTATGCATTTCAAGAAATGAATCTACATGTCATTTATAGCAATATCATTGAATATAACAAAGCATCTATAGCGATTCATAAGAAGTGTGGTTTTCAAAGGGAAGGTATTTTGAAAAGCAGGGTTTTTAAAAATGGAAAGTATCATAACATCGAAGTTTGGGCTGTAGTTAATGGCTAGAGAGATAGGCTCTGAGTTTTCTCTGAGTGACAACAGTGAGTTTGTTAAAGACAGTGTTTTTAATTTTATATCAGACTTTACTTTGTTTGAATCAGGGAGGGCTGCACTTAGGGCTGTTTTAGCTGAAATTGTTCAAGTTAAGGGAGCAAAGTTAAACGCTTTATTACCAGTGTATATTTGTGAATCTGTAGTTACTCCATTTGTAGATTCTCATTTTAATATTTTCTTTTATTCTGAAATAAAATCCAATGACACTGATATAATAAACCTAGTCAAAAAACATAATATTGATGTAGTTTTTCATCTTGATTATTTTGGTGTAAATCAATGGAAAATGAAACCAGACATATTAGGAAAGATAAGCGCTCTGGGCGTGTTATTAATTGAGGACATAACCCACTCTCTTTTCAATAAACGTAGTATTCAGGAAAGCGATTACTATATAGCAAGTGTTAGAAAGTGGTTTGGTACTGCTGGTGGTGGAGCTGCTTATAGCAAAAATAAACTCCCTAAATATGAATATAATACCAGTGAAATAATTGCGCTTAGAGAAGCTGCGTTGGGACTAAAACGAGATTACTTAAAGACGAATGATCCTGATGTTAAAAGTGAATTTTTAGCTAAGTTTACTATAGCTGAACAATTACTTGATACGCGAAGAGAGATTAATGGTATTGATCCTTTCTCTATTGAGATTTTAAAAAGACAAAGTGTTGAGTCTCTGGTTAATCAACGCAGAGAAAACTATATGACACTAGAGGCTTTCTTTACAGGATCCCTTCCAGAAATGATGTGGTTTAAGCCATTGAGTGGTCAAGCAACTCCTTTATTTTTCCTTGTGAAAGTTTCGCTAGAAAGAGCCGAGTTGCGAAGTTATTTGGCGTCAAATGGAGTATATTGCCCCATCCATTGGCCAATTCCTGATTTAATCAAATCATGTAATATAGAGTTAAACCACGAAATTTACGATAATGTACTCTCAATTCCCTGCGACCAACGATATGGTCGTTTTGATATGGAGTATATTATTTCGCTCTTTAAGCAATTCTATAAGCTAGATATGGCAAATCTGATAAATGAATAAGCCAAAAGTACTTCATATTTCTACGGTTCATAAAGCTACTGATAACCGAATTCTATTCAGAGAATGCATGTCTATAAGTGAATATGGCTTTGATATTTATTTGTTAGCAAACAATATAACTGGATTTCAGTGTGACTCCGTCAAGATAATCCATCTTGATAAGTTAAATTTATGGCAAAGGCTAAGATCAAATAAAAAAAGAATATTGAATCAAGTTGAAGCAATAAAACCAGATATTATTCATCTACATGACCCTGAGTTAATGCTGTTAATTCCAATATTGAAACGGCATGTGCGGGTTGTTATTTATGATATGCATGAATGGTTGGCACAGCAAGTTTATGTAAAACCTTGGATCCCTAAACCTCTAAAGGCACTAGCTTCTAGTTGTTTAAGTTTATTACAGCCTTATTTATTAAAGAGTACGCCGGTTATTTATGCAGAGACTAGCTACATCAAAGAGTTTCCTAAAATTGTAAATTACCAAACTATCTTAAATTTACCTCGTACAGAAAAAATAATTGAGTTTCAGTGTACACCTAAATTACCTATTTTTACTGTTGCGTATATGGGGCAGGTAACTCTTGAACGCGGATGTTTAAAGGTTGCTGAAATTCTTTTAGAATTAAAGCAGAAATTCGGTATGGAAATTGGGTTTATTTGTGTCGGAGAGTGCCTTTCTAAAGAACTGAAAGGAGATTTAGACAGGATTGGTGACCAATTAGATTTTTATGAAGCACCTGGATTTTTGCCGTTCTTTGATGGGATAAAGGTAATTAGTAAGGCGCATGTTGGCGTTTCAATATTGGATCGAACTCCGAATTACACACACTCCTTCTCGACAAAAATATTTGAATATATTGCGCTTGGTATGCCATTTATTGCATCAGACTTTCCAATTAATAGAAAGGTTAAGGATGACTTCGAATGTGGTATATTAGTCAATCCAGATGATAAGCAAGCAATCATCAATGCTTTGTTATTCTATCAAGAAAATAATGACAACTATAAAGAACACAGTGAAATAGCTATTAATTCAGCAAGTAAAGTAAGCTGGAGCGGTGAAGCTGATAAATTAGTTAAATTTTATAAGAGCTTGTTAAGTTCTTAGTAAGTAATACATTAAGAGTTTATGGACATAAATATCGTTAAGAGTCAAAATGAGTGGCGTGCAGCACTAACTCAGACAAATCATGATTGGTACCATACTTGGGAGTATCATCAGCTTTCTGTCAAAAAAGATGAGAGTGCGGTTTTGGTAACGCTTGAGTTTAATGGAAAACTAGTAGCGCTACCATTAATTTTACGTACTTATAAGAATGTAAAAGATGCTACTTCTGTTTATGGTTACCCTGGTTGGGTCACTAGTGCCGAGCTCTCAAATGAAGAACAGTTATTACTGTTGAACTCTATTAAATTATGGGCTCAACAAAACAATGTAATTTCAATATTTACCCGTTTGAATCCATTGTTGAACTCTAGTCTACCCGAATCATCAGTTGAAGTTGAAAACTCTGGTGAGGTTGTAGTAGTTGATTTAACAATCCCCTTGGATGAACAAAAAAAACGCTATAGAAAAAACTATAGGAACCTAATTAACAGATTGGTTAAGGATGGGTTTGAAGCGTATTGGGATAACTCCCCTGAATCAATTGATACGTTTATTCAAATTTACAATGAAACAATGGATTCACTCGAAGCATCCGAGAGCTATTACTTTGATAGGGATTACTATGATTCTTTGTGTAAAATTGAAGGCGCTGATGTGCGGTTTTACTTTGTGTCACATGATGGTGAAATAACATGTGGTGGTATCTTTGTTTTTTATGGTGATTTTGTTCACTACCACCTGAGTGGAACCAAAGCTGAATTTAAACGAGTTGCGCCAAATCGACTCATGATTGATAAGGTTCGAGTTGATGCTACTGAAATGGGGAAAAAAAGCTTTTTGTTAGGTGGTGGACTTGGCGGAATGCGTGATTCTTTGTTTGATTTTAAGTTTGGTTTTTCGAAACAAGCCATTTCATTTGATACTGTGAAAATGATTAGTGACGAAGCTCATTATTTTACTTTTTGTGAAGAAAAAGGGATTGATATTGAGTCTAGTGAAGGCTTTTTTCCTGCGTATAGATCAAAAGATTAAATAAAGGTTATGTTAAAAAGGTGCTTTGATTTTTGCTTGGCAGTAATGTTGTTGTTGTTGTTACTACCACTTTTGTTAGTAATCGCATTGCTAATTATTATCACCATGGGAAAGCCTATTTTTTTCGTGCAAAGACGCCCAGGATATAAAGGTAAAATATTTAATATCTACAAGTTCCGGACTATGTCTACAGAGAGTGGTTGCTCGCTAGGTCAATCTGATGCAGTTAGGTTAACAAGAGTTGGACGAGTTTTACGGGCGTTATCTCTAGACGAACTGCCGGAGCTGTATAATATTTTGCGTGGTGAAATGAGTTTTGTAGGTCCAAGACCATTGTTAGAGCATTATTTGGAACTATACAACAATTTCCAAATGCGCCGGCATGATGTGTTACCAGGTTTGACTGGTTGGGCACAAGTTAATGGGCGTAATGATATTTCTTGGCAAAAGAAATTTGAATTAGATATTTGGTATGTAGACAATCAAAGTTTTTGGTTGGATATTAAAATTTTGTGTATTACAGCTATTAAAGTCTTTAAGAGGGAAGGTGTCACAAAGACAGGCTGTGCAACAACCGAAAACTTTAAGGGCAATGACTGACATGCATACTGGTGTGTTAGTTTATGAGAGAAGTAAATGAATGATATTTCAGCCAAAAAAGTACTCTTTTTAGGCAAAAAAAATGATGAGCTTTGTGAGCAAGCATTAGCTCATATTCAAAAATACTTTGGTGAAGTTGAACACCATCTAGGTGAATGGGGAGATCCTTTACCTGAAGCTGCTAAAGTATGGCAAGGTGATTTGATTATTTCATATTTATCTCGTTGGGTTGTTCCTGAATACCTGCTGAGACGTGCTAATTTTGCATCAATCAACTTTCATCCAGCCTCACCGGAATACCCAGGTATTGGCTGTGTAAATTTCGCTTTGTATGATGGCGTATCCGAATATGGTGTTACTTGCCATCATATGGAGAAAGTTGTTGATACTGGTGATATTATCCGAGTAAAGCGATTTCCTGTTGAGGACGTTGATTCGGTTGAAACATTACTACAAAAAAGTTACGAACATCAAATTGAACTTTTTTATGAGATCATAGACGAAATGATGAAGCATGGTACTCTTCCTACATCACAGGACGCATGGAGTCGGCTACCATATACTCGAAAGGAGTTTCATGATTTGTTTATAATTGAGCCAAACATGACGCCATTGGAAATCGAGCGCAGAATAAGAGCTGTAAGCTATGGTGAAAGGCAACCCGCGATTAAGCTCCATGGTAGAATTTTTCGATTTGTGCCAACAGAATCAAGTATTACATAAAAATTAAGTTTTAATCATTACAGGTTTATTATGAAAAACAGAAGACAAGCTAAAGGTTTCTCATTAGTAGAGTTACTAATCGTTATGGTTATTTTAGGACTATTAGCATCATTAGTAGGTCCTGCAATGTTTGGTAAATTAGATACTTCGAAAGTAAAAACAGCCCAAGCTCAAATGGAGCTTTTAGCTACAGCGTTAGATACGTACCGTTTAGATGTAGGAGAATACCCTGAAAAGCTGTCTGAATTGAGAGCTAGTGATGACAAGCGTTGGGATGGTCCGTATCTACCGAAAGACGTTCCGAATGATCCTTGGGAGAATCCATACTCATATGAAAGAGCAGGAAAGGCGTTTTCTTTAAAGTCTCTTGGTAGAGACGGAAAAGAAGGTGGTGAAGATATTGATGCTGATGTAGTGTACTAATTGTATGAATTTTGAAGAAATTGTTCATTTAGTATCGAACAGCTCCACTTTCACGGAAAAACACCCTGAAGGTCTAAGTAAAGTAGATAAAGTTGAAGAAACATTATCTGCATATTCAGGACTGAGTGAAGAAGAAGTTTTAGAAGCAATTGCTAACGAGACAAATTACCAAGTAGTCAGTTTTGGTAACGCGTATGAATTTATTGATGAATTTAAAGTGCAAAATGCACTACATAATGCTGATATAAATTGGTCTTTTTTAAAAAATAAATCGTGGTATCCACTTAATTTAGAAGATCAAGTTGTTAGTGTGATTACTAATCGTCCATTATGCAGCGTAGCAACGAATTTTTTAGAGCTTTCTGAAACGAAATTCAAAGTTTTTGTGGCAGATAAGGCTTTACTACAGCGTGTAATTTCAATCGTTGAGGGACTTGAAAGCGAAGCGCAAGAGGCGAGTGAAGAGCTGGAGAAAATTAGGGCTTTGGCATCTGAAACGCCTGTTGTAAACCTAGTAAATTCTTTGATTTCAAGATCTCTTGACCTTGGCGCGTCAGACATGCACGTTGAGCCAACAAAAGAAGGTGGTGTGGTTCGTATTCGTGTTGATGGTTTACTACAGCGTTTAGACTCTATACCTGGTTCGTTATTATTAGCGGTTGTTTCTCGTTTAAAAATATTGGCAGATATGGATATCGCTGAGAAGAGGCGACCACAAGATGGTAAAATAGCACTTAAGCATAAGAATATAGATATTCGTGTATCGTGCTTACCATTAAATAACGGCGAAAGCATGGTATTGCGTTTCTTAGCGAAAGGATCGTTGAAATTGAATTTTAATGATCTTGGCTTCCAACCTGACTTAATTGCACAAATAAAAGAAGATTTAAAGAAAACATCAGGTGTTATTTTAATGACGGGCCCAACAGGCTCTGGTAAAACAACATCACTTTATTCATTTCTTGACTCGCTAAATGATGTACATGAAAAAATAATTACACTTGAAGATCCTGTGGAATATGAAATAGAGGGTATCAACCAAATTCAAGTGAAGCCAGATATAGGTTTTGATTTTGCTGCGGGTATTCGAAGTATTGTCCGCCAAGATCCTGATGTAATCATGGTGGGCGAAATACGAGACGCTGAAACAGCAAGAATTGCGATGCAGTCAGCGTTGACAGGACACTTGGTTTTCAGCACTGTACACACTAATGATGCACCTAGTGCTTATGTCCGTTTAATCGATTTAGGGGTTGACGAGTTTTTACTAAACTCAGCTGTTGTATCGATGATTGCGCAGCGTTTAACACGTAAATTATGTGAGCACTGTAAGGTGCCAGACGAACGTGCTCAAGAGCATATTGAAAAACTCAAACTTACCGCTTTAGCGTCGCGTTATGATATCGATAAAATCATAATAAACAAGGCTGTAGGATGTGAAAAGTGTGGTGGTAGCGGGTACAAAGGACGTTTAGCAATATTGGAATACTTGCCAAATACTGATGAAATAAAATCGTACGCGAAAGATAGCCAGTTCACCCTTAACGCTGAAAAGTATATGCAACGTTGTGGTTATCGAACATTAAAACAAGATGGTTTACTTAAAGTTATTCAAGGTGATACCACTGTTGAAGAAGTTATTAGGGTTGCGGGTTAATGTTGCTTAAATTCGAGGTGGAGTACATTGATGACTCTGGACACCAGCATAGCAAGGTAATACAAGCTAAATCTGAGAAGCATGCTTACGCAGGATTAGTGCAGTCTGGGTTTACTCCTGTTTCGATTAAACAACAAAATAAACCGGGCGATCAATTCAGTTTGTTCAAGCCAAAGGTTAAAGCGAGTGATATCGAGAACTTTACAACAAACTTAGCTTCTTTGCTCACTAACGGTGTAAACATTGATAAAGGGTTAGAGCTACTAACACGCTCCGCAGAAAATACCGCAGTTGAAGAGTTAATCTCAAGTATTCAAAATGATGTGCGAGGTGGCGTGGCATTATCCTCTTCACTATCCAAACATCCACAACACTTTGATGAGCTTTACATCAAGTTGGTAGAATTAGGTGAATCCACAGGTACAATCGGTGAAGTACTTAAAGGTTTAAGTGAGCAGCTTAAATTCAGAAACCAGATGCAAAATCAAATTAAGCAGGCAATGGCTTACCCATCTATTATCGTGTTTGTTTGCTTTGCTTCGCTTTTGTTCATCCTTAAGGTCGTTGTTCCTCAATTATCGACCATGTTAGACGGAGATAAAGAATTACCGGCATATACCAAGGTTTTATTGTCAGCAAGTGACTTTGTGAATTCACAGTATGGACTAATGTTTTTAGCATTGTTCGTGGGTTTATTAGTGTTTTTCGTAAATTCAAATTCAATGACAATTAAAAAAATTAAAATCAAACTGTTGCAGTGGTTCTTGAAGGCCCCGTTGGTCAGTAATCTTCAAGTTTTGGCTGAACAGTCGCGTTTTTCATCGGCCATGTATGTTTCTTTGACTAGCGGTTTAAATTTAACTAATGCAATGAAACTTTCGGCGAATACACTCTCAAGTTTAAAGCACCGTTCTCGAGTTCAAGGTGCATCTAAGGCGATTCAAGGAGGGGAGTCATTGTCATCAGCTATAGAGTCTTCGAGTGTGCTAAGTAGTATGGATATAGGTTACTTAGAAATTGGCGAGGAAACTGGAGATTTAGCAGCTTCATTCAACGAAATACGCGTCAGAAAAATTGAGGCTTTTAATCTCAAACTCAATAGCTTACTTAAAATTCTGGAGCCATTACTTATTTTAATAATGGGAGTTCTGGTAGGTGGTGTTGTGATTATTATGATGCTGAGCATTTTGAGCGTACAAGATGTGGCGATTTAAAGGTGGAGCTCAAGGATTTACGCTTGTTGAAATTTTAATAGTATTTTCATTGCTAGGGTTAACTATGGCTCTAGTTGCACCAATAGGTATTGAACAAGTAGAAAAAATTGGGCGAAAGAGCGATGAAAAGAAATTGGACTCTTTAATTAATGCGGTTTATAAATACGCGTTTTGGACTAATAAAACCCAACTCATTCGTTTATCAAAGAATAAAGTCGAAGTGATAGATACAGGTAAGGTTGTTTCATTTCTTGAGTTATCCTATGTCAATTTTGAAAATCATGAAATCACTTTGGAGCCCAGTGGAACTTACTCTCCTTGTCTAGTGTCTGCGGAACTTATAAAGAAAATTCTGGACAAAAGGGGGAAATGTGAAAGCTAACGCTGGGTTTTCTTTGGTAGAGCTTTTAATTGCTGTAACAATAGCCGTTTCTTCTATAGCAATCACCCAGACAATTTATAGTGGTTACGTAGCGTTTGAGTTTAAGTCAAAAAGAAAATTAAAAATGCTTTCTATTGTACCGGTTGTCAAAGATAAAATTGAACTCGAACTAATTAACTCCAAAAAAGCTGGTGAGGTCAATATATCGGAATATAGGTGTCCGTGGGATATTAAAGAATTAGAACAATACCAGCCTTTAGAATTTGATCCTGATAGAGGTGGGCAAATAGCAAGGCCATTTGAATATTATTTATATACTATTGAATTTTATTGTGTTAATTCACAAGAACGAAACTCTCAAACCTACAATTTTAAGTCTTTACAATGGTTAAACAAGAGTTAAGAAAGTTAAAGCAAGGTTTTACCTTGGTTGAAATGCTAATAAGTATAACCATTTTAGCTATGGTGATGGCTTTATCTTTTCAGGCTTTTTCTCTTTATTTGAATACATTTTCGAGAACCAAGTCGATCGTTTCAGAAGCTGAAAGCTTAATGGTAAGTCAGTTTAGGTTTCGGAACTCTATATCATCAATGCGAGATTATTATGTGAGTCATAATGGTGATGCCGCATTACTCGTGAATTATTCGGACGTCAGTTTAGAATATGTAAGCGCCTATTCTATAACAGGCTACGCCGGAGATGTGATTGTTAAATGGTACATTCATGCAGAGTCTGAGAACGACAATTTAATGCTTATTGAGTGCCCTCTCAGCAAAGTATTGCCACTCGAATTAGCGTTTGAGTTTAATAACGATAATTGTACGAAAAGTTTATTCATTGAGAATGGCCAAAATTTTAACCTTAGTTATACACAACACCCGGAAGTGTATGCGTATGATGATGTCAGTCAAAACGTTGAGCTCGTTACTCGTAGGCATTTATTACCGCAAAGTGTTACGTTAACATATAGTCGAGATGATGAAAGTATTGAGTTCATTGCTTTAACAAAAGCACGCAATTTGGTCAAATTACTAGAGTACACAAAAGATGTAACGCAGGTTTCTTTATGACTCCTAATAAGAATAATGGTATAGCTTTGTTTTCCGTACTGCTAGTAACTCTGTCATTAGCGACAATATCATCATATTTCTTGTATATATCAAAACAAAATTTAGAGCTAATTGAGAGAATAGAAAATAGAGTTCTGGCTGAATTAGAGGCTGATAGTCAGTTGGCTAAGTTAAAGTTAGATCTTCTAAAAAATACATTTAACACAATTTCTACAGATATTGATTTGGTAGATGAAACCAAATCTACGTTTAATTACTATGGGGACCCATTTGAATACGCGGAAGGTGTTACCGTCACTATCACTGATAATGCATCATTTATAAAGCTCATGCCACTTAACACGTATCTTTTAAAATCGTGGTTGGAGTCAAAAGGACTATCACCTGGAGATGTTGCAGAAAAAATGGAGTGCTTGGCTGATTGGACCGACTGGAACGATTTAAAATCACTCAATGGAGGAGAATCTTCAGATTACTTATTGGCCGGTAAGGTTTCTCCTAGAAATGGCCAAATTCAGAGTGTTTCGGAGCTAGGTTTGATTTGTGGATGGGATAGTGAATTGGTTGCAAGTTTGAGCTCTTTAGTTACTCTATTTTCTTCAGACCAATTTCACCCAACAATGGCAGACCCTGAGTTGATTGATGCGCATTTTCAAAGTGAAATAACATTAGAAAGGCTTGTTGAGTTGAGGCAAAAAGGTAGCCCAATAACTATTAGGAAGTACCTTCCAAAAGGAGAGCAATATGGTGTTCAGTATTCGCTTTCAAATACGGTAAAAATTGAATTGCAAGCTCTAGTCGGTAACTCTCTAGCAAAGCGCTCTCTTGTATTTGATATGGATTTCAAGTATAAATCTGAACCTCCTTTTAACGACTGGTATTGGGTACCTAAGTAGTATGTCAGTTATTTCAAAACTTCTCGATATTGCAACTAGTAAATGCTACTACTTTGACTGTGAAAATCTTTTAGGTAGCGAAGGTAGAGTAACTGCTCAAGTTAAAGGGAGCGCAATTGTTATTTTGCGGGCCAAATCTTATTTTGTTGATACTCACTGGTTTCCGGATGTTGGTCGCAACTTAAATAAGCTAGTAAAAACTCATATAAAATATAACAATCCAATTAATGCTGATAAAGTGATTTGGCGCGTATTGAACTCTGAGGCCGGGAAGAGCAATGTTGCCATGTTTTATATTCCAAACGATGTTGTTGAATCGGTTTTACAGAAAGTGGAGTATAATGTAGCACTTATTCCAGAAGAGTTGCTTATTGAACGACTCGGTGCTGAGAAAATAAAATTAAGCTTTCAAGGTAGCATATTAAACACAATAAAATTTGGCGAATCAGCGAATAATCACTCGGTTTTTGACACACTGGTTGCAAAAGAAACTAACACGATAAATGTAGACTCTGTGAGAATGTGGAGTGATTTATTATTAAAGTCATTTCATGCAAAAGATCTGTTGCTAGTTGGTCAACTTATTAAGAAAAAAAACCGAGAGCGTTTAATCCCCAAACTAGAGGGGGTAACGACTGGTGTGTTAGCATGTTGTGCTGTTTATATTATCGTTAGCTTCTTGTTTGTTGAGTATCAAAAAATTCAAATATCTGCTCATCTAGACGAGCAGAGAGAGCTCCTTAAGACATTAGCCGATAATAAATTTGAGTTTGAGCAAAAAAAAGCAAACTTGGATCTGCTGAGCATTCCATTTGGAAATAAGCCAACAAAAACTATGGCATTAAGTATTATTGCAGAGGCATACAACCAAGCTGATTTTAGGCTTGAGCAATTAACTTACACGCGCAGTGGCATCGTTATCAAAGGGAAAACGGAAAACGCTGTTGCTGTATTTGAAGCCCTAACGAATAATTCTAAAATTGAGAATGTTCGTTATGTTAATCCTACGTTTCAACGAGGGCGTTATGCGACATTTAATATAGGTTTTAATATTAAGGAGGGGGCATAATGTTTTCTATAATAAGGTTTTTAGAAAATAAGTTACCCCAAACACCAAAAGCACAAATTGATTATTTATTCATATTAACCATCATAGTGTTTATAAAATTTATAATTGTCCCTCTTTACGATGTGCGTCAAAAAAGTATTGAAGAAGTCGAAACGCTTGCATTACAAAAGCGTAATATAAGAAGTGTTGAAGAGTCGATTCGAGATTATAAAGAAACCACTTCTCAGCTTGAAGAACTTGAAAAGGCGTATTCAGACTTTATATACAAAGTCCCCAATTTGCAAAGATTGCAGCTTGATTTAGAAAAAGCAATTTCAAAACGCCTTAAAAAAGATAATCTACAACAGCAAAAGATTACTTGGACTCCAATCGAAAGTGAAGGCACAATCAAAGCGTTAGGTGTTAGCATTGCAATTCGTGGTTCGGCAATTGACATTCAAAAAGTAATCGATGAGTTTGAGCAGCAAGTCCCTCGCAAAGTAATTTTAACCATGTTTTTGAGATCGCAAGGTACATCTGATCAGACTGTCGCAAACTTAAATTTTCAAGTGTTTTATGAAGAAACTGACTTATAAGCCTTTAGTAGTAGGCGTCATTTTAGTGCTGGTATTTTTAGATACTCTAAAGTTGAGTAGTTTAATTGGGGAAGCAAAGTTAGCTAAACGTGAGGAGGTTGAGTTGCCCAATAGGCCAGCACTCTACCAGGCTGAATACACGCTATCCGATAGTATTTTTGGAGCACCGAGAGTGTCTAAACCTAAAGTAGAACCTAAAAAGCCAAAGGGGCCGAGAGAAGCGATGCTTGGTGATTCAAAAGTGACCCTTAAAGCTATCGTCCTAGAAGAGCAGAAACGCATAGCCTTAATTGCTGTTGATAATTACCAGGGCGATAATAAATCAACTGTCGGCGGATTAGTAAAAATAGAACAAGGTGTAGACTTTTTAGGTTACAAAGTTGAAAACCTCACACTTAATCAAGTTGTGTTTACAAAAGATCAAACTCGCGTTTCCATTAAGTTATTTGAAGCGAAAAAGTCAAAAGAAGAGAGTTAAGTTTAAGATGGCAAATAAATTAAGGTTCAGTTCGCTATTGGTAGCAACTTGTTTTTTATCAGCGTGTTCAGCGACAAGCGATAAAGTAATGATTCAGCCGTCTATTTTGAGCAAAGAATCGTTGGTTGTAAAAGATAGAAATATTGAATATGACAAAAGTGAAACTAAAAGCAAAGTAACAACTCTCGACCCTTTACTTGCTCAGGAAATTACACTGGAGGCTGCTGCGGAACTCCATATTCCTGAGTTTAAAGTCGATAAAATGAGCACACTATCAGTTTCTGCAAATGATCTCGGATTAGCTGATTTCTTACATTTAGTGTTGGGCGAAAAGTTAGGCATCAACTACGTAATTGATGATAGTGTAAAGAATAAGCGTAACGAAATTACTTTAAACTTACCTACAGCGGTTACGGCTGAGCGCTTGTATCGTCTTACGGTGCAATTATTAAAAGAGAAAGAAATCAAGCTCGAGTCGAAAGATGGGATTTTATTTGTTTTGCCTCAGCCATCAAATGCGACAAGTCAGTATACTTTAGGCGTCGGTAAAGCCCTTGCAGACATACCTGTAACTGCGGGCCAAATATTACAACTTATCCCAATAGAGTACGTAGATTGGGGATCACTAAACCGCATGCTTAGGCAGCTTACAAACGCCAAAGTTCAGTTTGTAGATAGTCAAAATGCAATAATGATGACTGGCACACGTAAAGAAATAGAGCAGGTCGTTCGTGTTGTAAACACATTTGATAAGGTTTCAGTTCGAGGGAGAAATATCACTCTAATCGAGCTTGTGTATATGACGCCTGATGAATTCAAAGAACAATTGAAAGTTGTATTTGATGCTGAAGGAATTACATTTAGTAGCAGCGGTAACGACGGTGCAATGGTTATTACCCCTTTGCCTCGAATGCGCTCAATTTTAATTCATACAAATTCAAAGAATTTATTAAAACGTGTTGAATATTGGGCTAAACAACTCGATGTGCCAACATCAAGTGACGGTAAACGTTATTTTACTTACTTTCCTCAAAATGTAGAGGCCAAGCAAATCGGTGAGAGCATTAGTCAGCTATTTGGTTTAAAGCAGGCATCAGAGCAATCAGAAAACGGTAAAAGAGCAGCAACTGTTAACTCCAAAGGTGGAATGCTAAGTAAAGACCTTGCGATGGCTGTTGATGAAACCCAAAATGCGTTAATGTTTTACACAACACCATCACAATATCACGAGATAGTGAACCTTATCGAGCAAATAGATATTTTGCCAAGCCAAGTACTCATTGAAGCTGCCATAACTGAAGTAACACTTGAGGGTAACTTTAGTATGGGGGTTGATTGGTCATTAGCCAGTGGTAACTTCAAAACTGGTACACAAGGGGGCTTAGGTGAAATTGGTGGTGGTTTAACATATCAGCTTACAGGCCTTGATTACAGCGTCACAATGGCGTTTCTGCAGGGGCAATCTAAAGTAAATATCTTATCTCGCCCACGTATTTTAGTTAAAGACGGTAAATCAGCAACGCTTAATATAGGTACGGAAGTGCCACTTTTAACGCAAACGTCAACAGACTTAGACCCTAATAGTGATAGAGTTGTACAAAATGTTCAATACCGTACAACAGGTGTTAATTTAAGCGTTACGCCAACCATTAATGCGCAAGGTGTTATTAGTCTAAAGGTGAGTCAAACGGTATCTGAAGCAGGTGAAAACAAGTTAAGTGGTGTTGATTCACCGCTGATTTTAAATCGAGCTTTTAATACAGAGCTATTGAGTCGTGACGGTCAAACTGTGGTACTGGGTGGTTTAATTAGTGAAAACAAATCTGAAGGTTCTAGCCAAGTACCTGTTTTGGGTGATATTCCGATACTTGGACAGCTATTTAAAACGCAAAGTGATAGCAGTAATCGGGTTGAATTAGTGGTTATGATTACTCCGCGTATTATCAAAAGTGATCAAGATATTGATGAATTGTTAGAGTTAGTTACTGGGGATTTTGAAAATCTCTTTCCGGCACAATAAATAAGCTAACAAGTTATTTACAAAGGAAATCAATTTATGCTTAAATGGCAGCGTTAACTCACTTAAGTGCATCGTTACAATCATGTAAATTAAGTGCTTAGTAGGAGTTGCAGCTCAATGCCATTTAAGTTTGTAATACTGCTTTATGTAATAATAAAGTAGATTGAAACTTATGGTCAGATGTTTTATTGTAAGCGCTGCTTAAAAGAGCAGTAAAATTACAATAAAAATTTGACACCTAGTCAGATTATGGTTTAATTACTGAGCCTTAATTTGATCATAGGGCATTTTGGTTAACCAAAATTCCAAAAATATTCATGGAGAATGAAATGAAATTTAATAAAGCTCTGCTTTCTTTAGCAGTTGCAGGTGCGCTAGCAACTCCAGCTGTTGTAAATGCAAAAGCGCAAATCGTAGTTAACGATTCAACTGAAGGTCTTCCTTTATCACAACAAGACATCTTAGACGGCCCTAAAGCTCAGGTAGTTGGTCTTGGTATTCGTACTTTCGCTGCATCAGCATCTAACGACGACGTTACTGTTGATGAAGTATACGTTCGTGATAATGGCGACAATACTGCTAACACTAACGTAATCAAGTTAGACGGCCCAATGCCTTCTACAGTTGGTCGTGAAAACGTATCGGTTGTTTACTCAACTGACGTTCAACTACCGGACGAAGGTACGCTTAAGTTCTCAATCGTTGGCGCTGCAGGTGGTTTTAACCCAGCAACAGCTAAAACAGCTGTACTAATGGCACAGAAAGTTTCATTACCAACAATCGGTGCTGGCGATGCTGAATATGATGCTGATGGCGCTGGCGCTGGCGCACCAGTAGCTATTACTTTTGGTGATTCTTGGACTGATGTTGATGGTAGTGGTACATTCAATACTGGTGATATCGTAACAATCGGTGGTGTTGCTCAAGCTCCAGCTGTAGCAGCTTCTACGCTAACTACAGTAGTTGATGTTGCAGGTGGTGCTGGCTCTGCAGGTTCTGTTGAGTTTGTTCAAGTAGGTCAATCATTTGACTACGCGAACACAAACGGTGCAGAAGATCCGGATGTTGAATACATCACTTTCCAGATTGATACTGACCAATTAACAGATAACGATCGCTTTGTACTTGATAGCAACCTGTCTTCAGGTGTTGCTGGTGTAGGTTTCGCTAAAACTACTGGTGAAGCTGGTACAGATGCAGCTGGTGACGTGTACACTCTAGGTTATAACAGCCTAGCTGACGGTACAGGTACAAGCTTCACTGGTTTACGCGTATCTGACGGTACTTTCATTCAAGGTGATTCACTACCACGTGATATTCAAATGTATGTTGCTCAAGAGCCAGCAGCAGCAGGTGAGTACACGCCAATTGATTTCGTAGTTTCTGAAGGTGCAGCTGTAAATTCAACTGTTAGCATCGAAGTAGACGAAGCAGCGAACACCGCAGGTCTTCCTATCGCAGCTGCTTTAGCTGAAGAAGAGCTAGCAATCACTATCGTTAACGGTCTACGTGTAGATATCACAAGCAAAGCAACTTCTCTAATCGACGTTGAAGCTGAGAAAGGTTCTCGCTTACAGTTTGTTGCAGAAGGTCTTGCAGGTGCAGGTGATACTGACCTTGATAAGTCACGTGCGACAATTAAGCTAGTTAACACTGCTGATTATGGCGTAACTCTAGACGCAGGCGATAGCTTTGAAGTTGCTATTTCTCGTCCAGATGGCGAAAACGTAGATGGTGTTGAAACAATCACTATTGATGGCCAAGAAATGGTTGGTGCTAACGGTGTTTGGAAACTAGAAGACATCAACTTCACTGGTGCTAACTCAATTGCACTTGAAACTGGTGCTGAAATTGAAATCACTGTAGACGAAGAAAACATTCTTTACCCTAACGTTGAGTCTTTTGACTGGGTAACAACTGTTTCTGTAAACAACGACGGCGCAGATGACGGTGAAGCTGGTTCAGCTGAAACACTAGTTGTTCCAGTAACTGGTGACGGTGAAACTCACTTATGGTCAATCAACGGTCTTCAGGCTAAGATCCCTTACCTATACCACATCAACTCAAGCGACTGGTCTTCAGTTGTTAAAGTTGTAAACGAAGCTAGCAACTCTGCAAACATTTCTGCTGACGTTGTACTTTCTGCACTAGGTAACGCTGCATCTGTAGTTGACGAGAACGGTGTTCAAACTAAAGCAATGGCTGTTGCTGGTACAGATTGGGCTGAGTTCGACGGTACAGACCTAGCTGGTGAGACATTCAACATTGAATCTCTAGCTATTGTTCCTGCTGAAGGCCACGTAACGTTCAATGGTCAGCACATCATCGAGAAAATCTTCGGTGCAGACGCTGAGCAAGTTGCAACTAACTACCACATTGAAATCACAATGCTAGTAGAAGCTGCACAAAACAAAGTTCACGTAGCTGCTCAGAACAAGAACCCAGAAGGTCGCGCAGACTCTCCAGTTCTTTACAACATCAACCAACAATCAGTTGATAACTGTGTTAATTATCAAGTAACAACAGGTGCAGGTTCAAATCTTGTTGCTGGTGATGCTACTACAACTTGTACATCACGTACAGTTGATGGCCGTGTATGGCAATAATTTTAGCTTTAGCTAAAGTTATTTAAAAAGAGCGCTTCGGCGCTCTTTTTTGTTTGCTAAA
Source organism: Pseudoalteromonas sp. ABV4_021 (assembly GCF_056159365.1). NCBI lineage: Bacteria > Pseudomonadati > Pseudomonadota > Gammaproteobacteria > Alteromonadales > Pseudoalteromonadaceae > Pseudoalteromonas > Pseudoalteromonas sp. ABV4_021. The sequence continues at coordinate 397,298 of NZ_JBSWVB010000001.1, forward strand.
GAAGCTATTGGTTTAAAGGATAATGCGCCGAAGCTTATAGTTTTTTAATATCAATACTGAATAGCTATTACTCATTCCGAGCTTTTAAATTACCAAACTATATCTAAATCGAAGATCCCGTTGCTATAAGATTAATAATTGTTCGTTTATTATGCTTAATATATTCAGCTTAGATACCCCTCTAAATTTAGCTTAAGTGCTTAAACAACAAGCAATTGCCTTTACCGTAAAACCCCTAGTTAATTTCATTATTTTACTAAATCATGGTTTTCTGAATCACCTAAGGGTAAAATGATGATAATTTGGTTAAATTTGGTTAATTATGTTAAACACCCCATTTAGTCCTTGGCCTTCGTTTAGTGAACAAGAAGCAGAAATTGCAAAAAATGTTTTACTGTCTAATAAAGTAAACTATTGGACGGGTAATGAATGCCGTGAGTTTGAAAAAGAGTTCGCCTCATTTGTTCACACTGAGTATGCCATTGCCGTAAGCAATGGCACTACCGCGCTTGAGTTAGCGTTAAAGGCCATCGATATTCAACCTGGCGACGAAGTAATCGTGCCACCACGTACCTTTTTAGCAACCGCGTCAAGCGTTGTTACTTGGGGTGGTATACCCGTATTTGCAGATGTAGAAATTGACTCAGGTAATATTTGCCCTGAATCTATCAAAAAACACATTTCGCCTAAAACTAAAACAATAATTTGTGTTCATTTAGCGGGTTGGCCATGCGATATGGATGCCATTATGGCAATTGCAAAAGAGCATAATCTGCGAGTGATTGAAGATTGTGCTCAAGCCCATGGTGCAACTTACAAGGGTAAACCTGTTGGTAGTATCGGTGATATTGGTTGTTGGTCGTTCTGCCAAGACAAAATTATGAGCACTGCTGGTGAGGGGGGTATGATTACCACTAATAACAAGGAATATTGGCAAAAAATGTGGTCATTTAAAGATCACGGAAAGGACTTTGATGCTGTTTATAATACACAGCACCCCCCAGGTTTTAGATGGCTACACAATAGTTTTGGCACCAACTACCGTATGACTGAAATTCAGGCAGCAATTGGCCGTTACCAGTTAAAACAAATGCCATCTTGGTTTGCAAAGCGAAATGCTAATGCAAATGCGATTATTAATGCCGTTAATGAGTCACAAGTTGCATTTGTACCCGAATATCCAGAGACAATCGAGCATGCACAATACAAACTTTATGCTTATGTTAAGCCTGAATTGCTTGCTGAAGGTTGGACCCGCGACCGAATTGTAGAAGAAATCGTAGCTAAAGGGGTGCCTTGCTTTCAAGGTTCATGCTCAGAGGTTTATTTAGAAAAGGCGTTTGACAATACGTCGTTTAGACCGTCAGAGCCTTTAACACAGACACAACAAGTTGGTGAAAGAAGCTTAATGTTTCTGGTTCATCCTACGCTTACAGAACAAGAAATAGCTAAAACGACAAGTGCAGTTTCAGACGTACTTAGTTTAGCTACAAAATAGAAGTTATTTCACCGTCAAACGTTGGTTTGACGGTGAATCTATTGGCTTTCAATATCTTAGCAACGTTGCCTAATTTCCTTACCGCTTTTTAGATTTTTATTACAGTTATGCTATAATCCCTCGCCTTGCTAACTGTAATACGTATTGTGTGAATTGGACTAATAAATATGAAGATGATTAGACGGATCCTTAATCTCCCTCGAGTTTACAAAAGACTTATTACACTTATTATTGATTCCATTTTTGTTTCTTTAGCAGTTTTAGCATCGTTTATCACTCGAAGTAATGAAATTGCGGTGATAGCTGATTCACAAGTGTGGCTATTAATCGCGACTATTTTGCCGATAAGCCTATTGGCGTTTATTAAATTGGGCTTGTATCACGCCGTAATGCGATATATGAGTTCACAAGCATTAGGTGCCGTGTTACTTGGTGTTACCTTTTCTACAATCTCTTTCGTTATTGCTGCGTTGTGGTTAGATCTTGCTGTGCCAACAAGCCAACCATTAATTTATGGCATTTTTTGCTTGTTGTTTATTGGTGGTTCACGCATTACATTGCGAGCATTATTCGGCCGCGTTCAGGTTCGCAGAAAAGAACCCGTAATTATTTATGGTGCTGGCTCTGCAGGTCGACAACTATCTAATGCGCTACATAACAGCACTGATTATCAACCAGTAGCATTTATTGACGATGACCGAAATTTAACAGGCACTATTTTACAAGGTGTAAAGGTTTACCATAGCAAAGAACTTGAAAAGGTTATTGAACGCAAAGCGGTTAATAAAATTTTACTTGCGATTCCGAGTGTTGAAGCGGCAAGGCGAAAGGAAATTTTACTTAGCTTGGAACACTTATCAGTAAAAGTGTTTAGTATTCCGAGTGTTGATGACATTGTGAATGGTACTCATCAAGTTAATGAAATCAAAGAAGTTGGCATAGAAGACTTATTAGGACGAGACCCTGTTCCTCCTGTGCCAGAGTTAATGCAAGCTGATATTACAAATAAAGTAGTCATGGTGACAGGTGCGGGTGGTTCTATAGGCTCTGAGCTTTGTCGTCAGATTTTTAGTGCTAAACCAAGCGCTTTAATTTTGCTCGAGATATCGGAGTATAATTTATACTCCATAGAAAAAGAATTACGCAATCAGATAACGAATTCAGGTTTGGAAATAGAGTTACTACCTTTTATTGGCTCAGTGCAAAATAAAAACCGAGTTAATGCTATTTTAGAACGCTATCAGGTCGACACGCTGTATCATGCAGCAGCTTATAAACATGTTCCTCTTGTGGAATATAATATGGTTGAAGGGGTTGAGAATAACGTATTTGGTACGCTTATTATGGCTGAAGCTGCAATTCAGCACAAAGTAGACACTTTTGTACTTGTATCAACCGATAAAGCCGTTCGCCCAACTAATGTAATGGGTGCAAGCAAGCGTTGTGCTGAAACAATCTTACAAGCGTATGCGCAAAACCAAAATAATACTCGTTTCTGTATGGTTCGGTTTGGTAATGTTCTTGGGTCATCTGGCTCTGTTGTTCCTTTATTTAGAAAGCAAATTGCTACTGGCGGACCATTAACGTTAACACATGAAGAGATTACACGTTATTTTATGACAATCCCAGAAGCCGCTCAGCTTGTAATTCAAGCTGGGGCAATGGGTCAGGGCGGTGATGTTTTTGTACTCGACATGGGTGAGTCTGTTAAGATAAAAGACTTAGCGGTGAAATTAATTCATCTTTCAGGCTTACAGGTGAAAGATGAAGACCACCCTTATGGTGATATTGAAATAAAGTGTACTGGTTTAAGGCCAGGTGAAAAACTATATGAAGAGTTGTTGATTGGGGACAATGTTAAGCCAACTAGTCATGCAAGAATACTAACTGCGAATGAAGAGTTTCTTCCCTTGGAAGAGCTAAAAACATTGCTAGGTAATCTAAAAATGGCGTGTTTAAGTCATGATGTTCAGCAAGTAAGAGAAATTTTAGTTGGTGCTCATTTAGCTTTCACACCAAAAAGTGATGTTGTCGATCTTTATTTAAGTGATAAAGAAGTTGATCGTTCGGTAGTTTAACAAATTAATAAATTTAAAAATTTGGAGATAAACAATGAGTCGTAATTATGAAGCATTAAATTACGCGAAACACGGAAAATTATTAATAAAGCCCGGAATAGCGCTTGATGCATTTAAAAGTAGCAATATCGTTCCTGTAGTTCTTAATGAATTTGAAAGGGTAGCATCAGAGTTTCCGATTGTTTTTGTTAAAAATGAAAATAATGAACTGTCACCTGCAGCTTTACTCTCTTTAACCAAAGATAATAAATATATCTCTGATGACAGCTGGCAATCTAGAATTGTTCCGCATGCTCTAGTTAGTCAACCTTTTGCTTTATCTTTAGATGATAAATCAGGTAAATATATCGTAGCTTTGAATATAGAACATTCGTTTGTTAACGAGAGTGAAGGTCTTTCAATTTTTAATGATGATGGTTCGGAAAGCGAGGCTATGCTTGAGCGGAAGAAACATTTAATGATGTGTGTTCAGCAATCAAATTTAACAGAGCAGTTTACACGCATACTTGTAGATAAAAAGCTAATTACAGAGCGTCAATTTTCAATTAAAAAAGGCGAAGAGACTATTCAATTACCGAGTTTCTATATTCTTGATAAAGGTGCTATCGAAAACTTATCTCAAAAGTCTCTAATCGAATTCAAAAAAATGGGAATTCTAGGTAAATGTTATGCACTCGCACATTCATTAGAGCAGTTAGGTAAACTTGCTGAATCAATTTAATGAGAGTCATTTATCTCCACCAGTATTTTGTGACGCCTGATATGGCAGGTGGAACACGCTCTTATGAAATGGCTCGTCGTTTAGCTTCCAAAGGGCATGAAGTCCATATGGTAACCTCTTATCAGAAAGTTTCAGAAAAAGCTGATTGGTTTGAATCAAAAGAGGCGGGAATTAATGTTCATTGGTTCCCTGTTACTTATTCAAATGAGATGAGCTTCTCTGAGCGTATAAAAGCTTTTGTAAGGTTTGCAATTGCTGCGAGTAAAAAGGCGCAATCCTTAAAGGGAGATGTTGTCTTTGCTACAAGTACTCCACTAACAATTGTAATTCCGGGCTACTTGACTGCACTAAAAAATAAAATCCCTATGGTATTTGAAGTGCGGGATTTATGGCCAGAGTTACCAATTGCGATGGGGGCGCTTAAAAACCCTGTAACAAAATGGTTAGCTAAACAGCTCGAATTGTTTGCTTACAAAAATGCACGTGCAGTTGTGGCTCTGTCGCCAGGCATGAGAGATGGTGTTCTTTCTTCAGGTTATAATGAACAGCAAATCGCTGTTATTCCAAATAGTTCTGATAATGATCTGTTTGAAGTCCCAGACTCTTTAGGAAAAGCTTTTTTAGAACAACGCAATTGGAATGATAATCGACCATTACTAGTTTATACTGGTACATTTGGCCTTATAAATGGCGTTAGTTATTTGGTTGATTTAGCCACAGAACTTGAAAAATTCGGCTCGGATATCCGAATCTTACTTGTCGGCTCAGGCAAAGAGTATGAGCAGGTTAAGCAACAAGCAGAACAACAAAGAGTTTTAGGAAGAAACTTATTCATTGAACCTGCATTACCAAAAAAAGAAATTCCAGCTTTATTGAATGCAGCTACCATGGCGTCAGCTTTGTTTATTGATAAGCCAGAAATGCGAGCGAATTCCGCGAATAAATTCTTTGATGCGTTAGCTGCTAGCAAGCCACTTTTTATCAATTATGGTGGTTGGATGGCTGATTTGTTAACTGAAAAGTCGGCTGGTTACGTCGCATGGCAAAAGCCACTGCCGCAAGTTGCACAAGACCTAGAAAAGCATTTGCATAATGAAGAGTGGTTACAAAGTTCTGCACAGGCAGCAAAAAAACTCGCAATAGAACAATTTTCTCGAGATATTCTCGCTGAACAATTAAATGGTGTTTTGCTTAGTGCAACTGGTCAGAGCGAAAAAACGCCAAAAGAGTTGACTAAAGAGTTTTATTCTTAGTAAATGAGTGATAAAGCATAGTGCTTTGTCACTTTCTATATCTATAAAAAATTATCATTCTAGTTTAAAGCAATTTGTTATTTTAATTATTACTCCCAGTAGAGGATAATTTTTTAAAATGTACTCTTATTATTCAAAGCTATGAACTACGACGTATTTAACGGTGACGCCGATGGCATTATCGCTCTTCTTCAATTGCAGCTTGCAAACCCTACTGAAAGTAAAAAAATTACTGGTGTAAAACGCGATATTCAATTGCTTAAACAGGTAGATGTTAAGCCAGATGATAAAATTCGCGTGCTTGATATCTCAATGGAAAAAAACATGGAAGCGCTTCATAAGTGTTTAGATACTGGTGCAGAAGTATTTTATGTCGACCACCATCGCGCAGGTGATATTCCGCAAAATGATAAACTAAAAGCCCATATTGATTTGGATGCAAATACCTGTACTAGTTTAATTGTGAGTAATTTACTCGATAAGCAATATCACCTTTGGGCAATTACAGCGGCTTATGGCGATAATATGGTTGCTACTGCCGATATTGAGGCAGATAAACTCGGATTAACACAAGAGCAAAAAGACAAGCTAAAAGCGTTAGGGGTTTATATTAACTATAACGGCTATGGGAGTTCGATTGAGGATTTACATTTCCACCCAGAAGCGTTGTTTGAACTATTGCTTGATTATTCATCACCTTTGCAAGTTATAGAGCAGAAAGATTCGATTTTTTACCAATTGGAATCGTTATATGACGCCGACATGGCAAAGGCGCAAGCTGCGCAAGTGATGTATGAAAATAATGCGGTTAAAGTTATTTTATTGGAAGATGCACCATGGGCAAGGCGTGTAAGTGGCGTTTTAGGCAATGAACTCGCAAACCAATCACCAAATAAAGCGCATGCGGTACTCACTCGTCATCAAGAGTCGGGCTATACTGTGAGTATTAGGGCACCATTAAATAATAAGCAAGGTGCAGACAAAGTAGTAACTCAATTTGCGACCGGTGGTGGGCGAGCAGCAGCAGCTGGAATAAACCAACTAAGTGAAAATGAACTCACACGATTTTATCAAGTATTTGGCGATTACTACTCATAACGTTTAAGGATTTAACACATGACGGTACTGGTTACTGGTGGGGCGGGATATATTGGCTCGCATACTGTAGTTGAGCTTTTGCAAACGAATCTTGATGTTGTTGTCATTGATAACTTATCAAATTCATCCGAAGAAGCGTTAAAGCGTGTTCAGCACATCACAGATAAGTCAGTAACATTTTATCAAGGTGATATTTTAGATTCTGAGCTGTTAGATTCAATTTTTACTAAGCATAGTATTGATAGTGTTGTTCACTTTGCAGGACTTAAATCTGTGAATGAGTCTATTACCATGCCGTATAAGTATTATGAAAATAACGTTCAAGGCACGCTTAATCTGCTTACAGCAATGGATAGAGCAGGTGTTAACAAATTAGTCTTTAGCTCGTCTGCAAATGTTTATGGCACACCAGAATCGCTACCTGTCGTCGAGACTGCTCCGGTAGGAGGGACAAGCAACCCTTACGGAACATCCAAATACATGGTTGAACGTATTTTACAAGATTTAGCTGCATCAAATGAAAAATGGCGTTTTGCAATTTTACGTTATTTCAATCCAGTAGGTGCGCATAAATCGGGTCAGATTGGTGAAGATCCTAACGATATTCCAAACAATTTGTTGCCTTACATTTCACAAGTTGCTATCGGCAAATTAGATTGCTTAGGCGTGTTCGGTGATGACTACGACACGCCGGATGGTACAGGTGTACGTGATTATATTCATGTGGTTGACCTTGCACTTGGTCATTTGAAAGCGCTTAATAAATTAGAATCAGCGAATGGGGCGTTAGTGTATAACCTAGGTACTGGAAATGGTTTCTCTGTACTTGAGATGGTCAAAGCTTTTGAGGCGGCCTCCAAAAGAACCGTAAAGTTTGAAATAATGCCACGTCGTTCGGGAGATATCGCAATGAGTTATGCAAACCCTGAAAAAGCTAAAAAAGAATTAGGCTGGGTAGCACAGCGCGGGCTAGACGATATGATGGTTGATGCATGGCGTTGGCAAAGTCAAAACCCTAATGGTTACGCTGACAACTAATTAATAAAAAGGATGCTTACGCATCCTTTTTTAATGACTATTACTCGCTGCCACTTAAAGGGAACAGGTCATTGATCTCATCGGGTAAAAAGGGCCTGCCTTTTTCATTTACTGATGTGCCAATTACAAGTGCTTCTACAGCTACTTTGTTATCTTTTTTTCGCACAACGCGTTGGCGAAAACCAAATTTCAGTTTTGAAAGGCGCTCTGGGGCCACTTCAACATAAAACTCGTCGCCTGGTTGCAATGAAGTTTTAAAGTCAATTTCGCTGCGTATTACCACCAAGTTAATTTTATCGGCTGCTAGCTTGGCAAAATCGACATTGTTGGCATATAAAAACTCGTGGCGTGCATGTTCTAGGTAATTAAAATATACGCCGTTGTTTACAATGCCTTGTAAGTCACATTCGTAATCTCTTACTTTTAGTTCGATTCGAAAGGTCATAAATCTAGTACTCAAATTCTTTTTTAGTAGTTTACCTAAATCTTTGATTAAAGAGGTATGACTTATGCTCGCAAATACGAACTTTTCTCGCTTACACAATTAACTTCTTATAAACTATGCGGCAATTACTATGTATCAAAGATGGGATGCCAAAGTGAAAACCAGCTTAAAACTCGTTTCTACAGCTATTCTCGCGTCAATTTCAGCAACCAGTGTTGCTAATCAAGAACCAGACAATATTGAAGTGATTACCGTTACTGGTGACTTTAAAAAAGAAAGTATTCAAACGTTAAGCGCAAGTGTGCATGTCCTTGGTGAGCAAGATATTGCAATGCGTAATGCCGTGCATTTGGATGAAATGTTAAATACGGCTGCTAACGTTAATTATACGTCTGGCGCATCGCGTGGACGTTTTATTCAAATTCGTGGTATTGGTTTACGTTCGCAATTTGTTGACCCGATTAATCCATCAGTAGGGTTATTAATTGATGGTATTAATTACTCAGGTCTAGGTGGCGCAGCGTTGTTGTTTGATACACAGCAAGCTGAAATTTACCGTGGTCCTCAGGGAACGCGCTTTGGCGCAGACGCTCTGGCAGGCATGATCCACATTGATACAAGCGAAGCTACAACCGATGCGCGCGCCAAGTTGCAGCTCGGTGCCGGAAATTACAATTCCTATAACCTAGGTATTGCTGCTGGTGGCGGTATTGATAATGCTGTTGGTATGCGTGCTAGCGTGTACCAAAATAGCTCAGATGGTTATGTTGATAACATTTACTTAAATGAGTCTACCCAAGATCAAGATGAACTGGTTGCACGTTTTAAAGCAAAAACAGATTTCAGCGATGTGTTTGTTAGCGAGTTGAATTTACATTATATCGATATTGAAAATGGTTATGATGCCTTTACCCTCGATAACTCACGTAAATCAGTAGCTGATCAGCCAGGACAAGATAATCAGGAAAGTTACGGCGTTAGCTGGCGTAATAATTTTTCAGGTTTTGATAGTTTCGATATCAATTTCAATGTCAACGCGCTTAATGCTGATTTATTGTATAGCTACGATGAAGATTGGGTATGCAATGATCCAGAAGAAGCTGAACTATGCAGTGCGGGCCTTCATTCTTGGGGTTATAGTTCGACCGATGCGTATGATCGAGAGCGTAAAGACCGTTCCGTTGAATTAAATGTGCAAAGCAAAGAAGGGACTTGGATTGGCGGCGTATATTATCAAAGCAAAGACGTCGACTTAACACGCGCTTATACATGGCAAGTACAAGACTTTATGTCAAATTATCAAGTAGATAATATTGCTGTATTTGGCCAAATAGAAACGCGCATTGATTCTCGTACGGTTTTGATTACGGGTTTGCGTGCAGAAAATTACCAAGGTGATTATGTTGATAACAACGGCTTTTCAGAATCTGTTGATGATTCAATGGTAGGCGGAAAACTTGCACTTGAGCATCAAGTAAATCAGCAGGCGATGATCTATACCAGCTTCACGAGTGGTTACAAAGCAGGAGGCATCAATGGTGAAGCACTAGCGAAAGCGCGGGATGAAGGCGTAGATCAAAGTTTCTTTGAAACCATTAAATATTTTGATCCAGAGTATTTATGGAGCGGTGAGTTTGGCGTTAAAGGTATGTCTAAAGATAAGCGACTGGTACTTCGTTTAGCTGCGTTTTATATGTACCGCGATAATATGCAAGTTAAGGCGTACAAAGAATACAAAGCCGATGAAACGTCAGAGCCTGTATTCGTTGGTTACCTTGATAACGCAGCTAGTGGCCGTAACTACGGTATTGAAATCGATGGACGTTATCAATTAACTGACCGCATTAGTTTAAATGGTGCAGTAGGTTATTTACGCACCCGAATGGATGACTTTGTTAATGCTGATGGCGAGAGCAAAGATGGCCGCGAACAAGCGCAGGCACCGCGCTACAACTATGCGTTCTCGGCGCGTTTTGATGCAACCGATAACCTGTATGTTAATTTAGGTATTGAAGGCAAAGATGACTACTACTTCTCAGATAGTCACGATTCAAGGGCTGAAAGCGTAAATCTGGTTAATGCTAAGATTGGTTATAACCGCAATGCATGGGAAGTAAGTGCTTGGGTGCGCAATATGTTTAATCAAGATTACGCAACCCGAGGTTTTGAGTTTGGTAATGACCCACGTGACTTTTACGAGACGCACACTTATGTGCAATTTGCTGAGCCTCGTATGGCTGGCGTAAGTTTTACCTATCAGTATTAATTCAATTATAAGTAATGTGTTTGGGTTTCAGATGTGGCTGTTAGGCTCTTCTGAAACCTGAAACCTGAAACCTGAAACCTGAAACCTGAAACCTGAAACCTGAAACCAAAAGCTATGAAATTATCTGTAGAAATTAGTAAATACCCGTTGCACCAAGATTATATTCCATTTATCAAAGGGTTTATTGACCGTTTAAACGCGAACGCAAACCTAGAAGTGATTACTAACACCATGTCTACGCAGGTGTTTGGTGACTACGATGAGGTAATGAACGCAGTAACGAGTGAAATTAAACGTTCTCACCAAGAATTTGGTAAAGCGATTTTTGTGTGTAAATTTATTGGTGGTGATTTATCACCTAACAAAGAGGTGTAAATGGAATTTTTATCACAAGCCTTAAGCGGTTTTACAGCAATGAGCTATTGGGAATATATCGCGGTAGCGCTTGGCCTTGCTTACTTAGTGTTTGTGATGAAAGAAAGCTTGTGGGCGTGGCCCTGTGCCTTTGTAAGTACCTTTATTTACACCATTTTGTTTTGGAATGGTGCGCTGTTAATGGAGTCATTGCTTAACTTTTATTATTTAGCAATGGCGGTCTATGGCTTTTATTGCTGGAAAAACGGTAAAGAAAAGAAAGAGCTACCAATTACTAGTTGGAAACTCTATACCCATCTGAGCATTATTATAATCACCAGTTTAATTGCAATTGTATTAGGCTATGTGATGGATAACTTCACGCATGCTGAATTTGCCTACTTAGATTCATTTACAACTTGTTTTGCTGTGATGACTACTTATTTAGTTGCTAAAAAAGTGCTTGAGAACTGGCTCTATTGGTTTGTAATTGATGCCGCGTCCATCTACCTTTACCTTCAAAAGGGCTACTATCCAACAGTGGTGTTATTTGCTATTTACACTGGGGTGGTGATTTGGGGTTATATGCAATGGCGTCAGCATTATGAACCAGATAAAGAGCAAGCCTTTGCTTAATCAATGCCAAGACTACCTAGTTAAACTTGGGTTAGAGTTTGTAGCTAAAAAAACGCTTTATCTTACTCAAGGCGTTAATAATACTTGTTTTCGAGTTGAAACCCACTGTGGAAAAACTCTGCTATTAAAGCATTTTGATCGTGAAAATAACTTCAAAGTGACTTTAGTTGAGCAACATTTAGCAAAAGAAGGTGTTGTACCGAACGTTATAGCAACTAGCGAAAAACATAAGCTGATTGCTTATCAATTTATTGAAAGCGTAGAATTTAACAAACCGATCCACCTTCAATCGTTAGTAACAAAGCTAGTTGTTTTACATAATTTAAAAAGTGATTATGACTATGAAGAGATAAATCTAATTACACTCTTTAATAGTTACACTGAGCTAGCAGAATATAAAAACTATCAAACAACAATTAATCAATTACTAGCGAAGCTAAAAAATTACCCCTATGAACTTGGCGTATGTCATAACGATTTAGTACTCGAAAATTTACTTTTCTCAGACAACGATAGTTGGATTATTGATTTTGAATATGTGGGACTAAATGATGTGTATTTTGATTTGGCAGCACTTTGTAGCTCATTAACACTTAACCTCAGTGACAAAAAATATTTGTTAGCCTGCTATTTTAAGCTACCAAGCGTGTCGTCACAGCAACTAGAAAAGCTAGACTTATATCAGCAGCTTTACAATTTAATTTGTTACTTGTGGTATTTAAAGCATGGCTTTACAAGCCATGCTCAAGCGCTAAAGCCGTTTATAAACGATTAAATACCACCAATACGTTCAGCTAATTCTTTATAGCGTTTAACGTCGTCTTCGTTAAATTTAGCGTTGCCCGCATCGTCTTTTTCAGCCGCAATTAACAAGCTTTCACGCTCTAAACGACGGACGCGTTCTTCTTTTACACCAAGAAATTCTGCAACTTGTTCTGTAGTCATTAATGCCATTTTGTTCTCCTAGTAATTAGGGTCTGTTGATCTTTAAAGTTCGTTTTTGCAGCAGTTTGACTGGCTTTTATACAAGGCAGAGGCTGCGTGGCATGGTTATTCCATGTGAGTCAGCCGATAACACTGTAGAAAAGCCAATCAAGCGCTGCCTCTCGGCTCTTTTGAGCGCACTTTTCTTGTTGTTGTTCGATATTCGCTTAGATGACTAGGCCACACATCGAACGCCGCGATAAAAGCACGCTCAAAGAGAGCAAAAATAGAACCGCAAAGGTCAACAGACCCTAGGCATGCTTCAAGTGAATCTTTTAATTAAAGCGTTTTTTATTAAAAAATGCGAGTAAATTACAACTTAATTGTAACTATCTTGTTGATATATTAGCCAAGTGAGTTTTCATTAGCTGGTAATTCGAAGGTTTAGCCATTATTATTGTCGCCGTGCTCTCGTGGTGAAATGGATATCACGTGGCCCTCCGGAGGCCGAGTTCTAGGTTCGATCCCTAGCGAGAGCGCCAATTCTTATTTGGCACAGTCAATTACTTCTCCATTGGTCTTATCAGCGTAATCTTTTATTGCGTCGTTTAGCATAAACACATAGAATTCAATCGTTACTTGTCGGAGTGCCTTTTACTTTTTGAGTAAAACTAAGGCTGAGATCGCATTAGCGGGATCCGTGAACCTGAATAGATTAGTATCTACGTAGGAAACAAGCAGCTTGGTGGCAAGCGTTTGTTTGCCATTTGGCAAAAAACCTTTTCACTTTTGTCTTAATTTATTTTAAGCACTGCCTCCTAGGCGCTGTATGCGCTTCAATCATCACGAACTTTGGCAAGACCGTCACTCGATTTAATTATTTAAAGGTGCGTCATGTCACAAAGTAATACTAAGCCAGCAAATCAAATGAGCCGTCGCGAAGCGCGACAAGCGGCATCTGATTACATATACAACCTTAAAACCCAGCCATTTCCTAATTCACAAAAAATTTATGTGGAAGGTGAAAACCCGGGCGTACGCGTAGGTATGCGTGAAATTACGTTAAGTGATACTTTTGCTGGTGGTACAGAAGAAAACCCAATTTTCGAAAAGAACGAACCGGTACGTGTTTACGACACATCAGGCCCTTATACCGATCCGAATGCTGAACTGAATGTTGAAGTAGGTTTACCAAAATTCCGCCAAGCGTGGATTGAGGGCCGTGATGATACTGAAGAGCTAGTGTCTGTAACCTCACAATACACACAGCAGCGAATGGCTGACGAAGGGTTAGATCATTTACGTTTTGAGAATTTACCAAAAGTGCGCTGTGCTAAAGCGGGTAAAAATGTTACGCAAATGCACTATGCGCGCCAGGGTATTATCACACCCGAAATGGAATACGTTGCTATTCGTGAAAATATGGGCCGTGAAAAAATTCGTGAAGAAATTTTAGCGCAGCAACACAAAGGCGAATCGTTTGGTGCGGAGCTGCCAGATTTTATTACACCAGAATTTGTCCGAGATGAAATTGCACGCGGCCGTGCGGTATTACCAAATAATATTAACCACCCAGAATCTGAGCCAATGATCATTGGCCGTAATTTCTTGGTTAAAGTAAATTCAAATATCGGTAACTCGTCAGTTTCAAGCTCAATAGAAGAAGAAGTTGAAAAGCTTGTATGGTCAACTCGCTGGGGCGCAGATACGGTAATGGATTTATCGACAGGCCGTTATATTCACGAAACACGTGAATGGATTGTACGTAACTCGCCAGTGCCAATTGGTACTGTGCCAATTTACCAAGCACTTGAAAAAGTAAACGGTGTCGCAGAAGACCTAACTTGGGAAATCTTCCGTGATACGCTCATTGAACAAGCTGAGCAAGGGGTGGATTACTTTACTATTCACGCGGGTGTTCTACTTCGCTATGTACCAATGACGGCTAAACGTGTCACCGGCATTGTATCGCGTGGTGGTTCTATTATGGCGAAATGGTGTTTAGCGCACCATAAAGAAAATTTCTTATACACTCACTTTGAAGAAATCTGTGAAATTTTAAAGCAATACGATGTGTGTTTCTCTCTCGGTGATGGCCTGCGCCCAGGATCTGTTGCCGATGCAAACGATGAAGCGCAATTCTCAGAATTACGCACGCTAGGTGAGCTAACTCAAATTGCTTGGAAACATGATGTTCAGGTGTTTATTGAAGGCCCAGGTCACGTGCCAATGCACATGATCAAAGCTAATATGGACGAGCAACTTAAACATTGTCATGAAGCGCCGTTTTATACCTTAGGGCCACTAACTACCGATATTGCACCGGGTTACGATCACTTCACATCAGGTATTGGTGCTGCGCAAATTGCTTGGTACGGCACAGCAATGCTGTGTTATGTAACGCCAAAAGAGCATCTAGGTTTACCAAATAAAGATGATGTTAAAGAAGGCCTTATTACTTATAAGATTGCTGCTCATGCAGCAGATTTAGCAAAAGGTCATCCAGGTGCGCAAATTCGTGATAACGCACTTTCTAAAGCACGTTTTGAGTTCCGTTGGCACGATCAGTTTAACCTTGGTTTAGATCCTGAACGCGCGCTTGAGTATCACGATGAAACCCTTCCACAAGAGTCAGGCAAAGTTGCACATTTTTGCTCAATGTGTGGTCCTAAATTCTGTTCGATGAAAATCACCCAAGAAGTGCGTGATTATGCGAAAGACTTAGAAAATCAGGGCGTAGATATTTCTGATGCGAATGCAATTGAAATCAAAATGATTGATGTTGAAGCAGAAATGAAAGCGAAATCAGAAGAGTTTAAATCGGCTGGTTCTGAGATTTATCAGAAAGTATAAATCAGCAATAAGTATTCAGAATTCAGTAAGTAAACGTCTGAATTCTGACACCTATTTTACTGCTTGGGCGTATTATGACAGCAAGTTCACAGCGAAAAAAAATCGCGATTTTGGGTTACGGTTTAACGGGTCGCTTAGCGGCATTGCAGCTTTATCAACAGCATCAGGTATCGGTATTTGAGTCAGGTAAAGTGAGCGGTGAACAAAGTGCAGGTTTTGTTGCTGCAGCCATGCTTGCGCCATTAGCTGAATCGGTACTATGTGAAGCTGATTTAGCCGAGCTTGGCTTGCAAGCGATGTCGCTTTGGCAGTCGGTCCTTGAGTTGTTGGATGAACCTGTGTTTTTCCAACAACACGGCAGCTTAGTGGTTGCACATCAGCAAGATAAAGGTGACTTAGACTCGTTTGCCAATCGTTTAAAACCACTTGCTGGGCAAAGTGCTATTCATCTTGGTGGTGAACAGCTATCAAAGTTAGAACCAGCACTTGCTGGGCGTTTTTACCAAGGCATTTACTTGCCGTGCGAAGGGCAACTTGATAACCGTGCGTTTTATGCCGCCAGTTACCAACAAGTAAAAGACAAGGTTACTTTCTTTGAGTCGTTTTCAGGCAATATTAACGAAAACCACTTTGATGTGATTTTGGATTGCCGTGGCTTAGGTGCAAAACCTGAGCTTCAAAACCTTCGCGGTGTACGCGGTGAAGTGGTGCGCTTATATGCGCCAGAAGTGACGCTAAATCGCCCTGTGCGCTTAATGCACCCGCGCTATCCGATTTACATTGTGCCAAAACCGAATCATGAGTTTGTAATTGGCGCGACAGAAATTGAATCGCAATCAACAAAGCCAATGACGCTGCGTTCAGCAATGGAGCTGTTGTCAGCTGCATATACAGTGCACAGTGGCTTTGCTGAAGCCGAAATACTGGAAATGCAAGCAGGGCTAAGGCCAAGTATGCCTGATAACCGCCCACTGGTTGAAAAGCAAGGCAAGCGCATTGTGATTAATGGCTTGTATAGACATGGTTATTTACTGGCGCCAAAAGTGGTTGAAATGGCGCTTGAGCAGATTAACTAAGAGTGCAAAATGAATTTAATAATTAATGGCGAAAAGCGCGATGTTGAAAGCAATATGACGTTGCTTGCTTTGCTATCTCAGCTTGGCGCTAGTGAACCCTACGCGGTGGCTTTAAATCAAAGCTTTGTGCCGCGTGAACAATGCGAAGGCGTTACTTTGGCTGATGGCGATCAGATTGAAATTCTCTCGCCAATACAGGGGGGCTAATGGATAAGCCGTTAACTATTTATGGCCAAACGCTGTCGAGCCGTTTATTTATTGGTTCAGCCTTATATCCATCTCCTGCAGTAATGCAGCAATCAATTAAGGCATCGGGTGCTGAGGTTGTGACAGTATCGTTGCGTAGGCAAGGTACCCTTGAAGCCGGTAATGATTTCTGGCAATTAATTAAAGATACCGGCCTTAAAGTATTACCCAATACCGCAGGTTGCCACAGTGTGCAAGAAGCCGTAACCCTTGCCAAAATGTGCCGCGAAGTGTTTCAAACTAATTGGATTAAGCTCGAGCTTATTGGTGATGAATATAATTTACAGCCCGATCCGATTGGTTTACTTGAGGCGACAAAGCAACTAATTGACGACGGTTTCGAAGTTTTACCTTATTGCACCGACGACTTAGTTATTTGCCAAAAATTAGTCGATTTAGGTTGTGAAGTACTGATGCCGTGGGGCGCACCAATTGGCACAGGTAAAGGGTTGTTAAATCCGTATGCGTTAAAAACCATTCGTGAGCGTTTACCCAATACCACATTGCTTGTGGATGCAGGACTTGGCTTGCCTTCACACGCAGCAGCCGCAATGGAAATGGGGTATGATGCGGTATTATTAAATAGTGCGGTAGCGCAAGCGGGCGACCCAATAGCAATGGCAAAGGCTTTTTCACTTGCGGTAGACGCAGGCAGAATCGCTTATGAAGCTAAAGCAATGCCCGAAAAAGAGGTTGCAAAACCGTCAACCCCGACAATGGGCATGCCCTTTTGGCATCAGTAATAGGGTAAAGAAAAAAGCGTTCAGATTTCAGATGCTACACTCATTGAGTATGCTTTAGATAACTTAAGGAGTGAGTTATGAGGTTTGAAAGTTTAGCGGTTTGGCAGCGGGCTTGTCGTGTTACTTGCGAAGTTTATAAAGCGATGGCCTTGTGCAAGGATAATGTATTAAAAAATCAAATAACGCGATCAGCGCTTTCGATACCTTCAAATATTGCCGAAGGTGAAGAAAGAGAAACCATTAAAGATATGGTGCGCTTTTATGTGATTGCAAAGGGTTCGGCAGGTGAGCTCGTAACGCAGTTATATATTGGCATAAAGATAGGCCTTATTGAGTCAAGTGTTGGTTTTTCATTAATTGATGAAGTAAAACAAATAACCGCCATGATAGTGGCAATCATAAAATATAAACGAAGTAATATTTTTGAAATCTGAAATCTGAAATCTGAAATCTGAAATCTGAAATCTGAAATCTGAAATCTAGGAAACTATGGCATTAATTTGGACTATTGCTGGCTCTGATGCTGGTGGCGGCGCGGGTATACAAGCTGATATAAAAGCAGCGCAAAGTTTTGGTGTGCATGCATGTAGTGTTATTACGGCACTTACTGCGCAAAATAGCATGGGGGTTGAAGAGATTAATGGCGTTGCAATCAAGGTGATTGAATCCCAACTTGATGCCCTTGAGCAAGATGTACAACCAAAAGTGATTAAAATTGGCATGCTTGCTAATGAGCAGCAAGTGGAGTTTATCGCTAATACACTTAAACGCTATAAAACAACATGGCAAACACCACCACTTGTTGTTTACGACCCTGTAGCGGTTGCATCAAGCGGTGATAGCTTAACCGAGGAAGATATTTTACCGGCTATTAAAACCCACTTATTACCTCAAGTAGATGTGATTACGCCTAATACCCAAGAAACGCAAATTCTTACCGGTGTGTATTTAATTGGTCCAAGCGCAGTGCAAGATGCAGCGAAAGCGTTTAACGAGTTGGGTGTGCCAAGTGTGCTGATAAAAGGCGGTCATTGGGATTATCCTAAAGGCTATTGCATCGATTATGGTGCTCATCAAGGTGAAGAATGTTGGCTAGGCAATAAAGCAATTAACACACCGCATAGCCATGGTACAGGGTGTTCTTTTGCTTCTAGTATTGCTGCCAACCTTGCCAAAGACTACCCGCTAAAAGATGCGTTTATTCTTGCTAAAGCTTATATTAATCAAGGCTTAAAACATGCAGAGCGTTTTGGGCAGGGCATTGGCCCTGTTGCTCATTGTGGATTCCCACATGATATAAATGACTACCCAGAAGTGATTGAAGCAGATTCATGGCTTGGTCAGGAACTTGATCTGGCAGTGGATCCAGAACAAGTCAGTGCCCGTGGTTTTGCAAAAATTGAAACGCGTAACTTAGGTATTTACCCTGTGGTTGATTCCGTTGATTGGATTGAGCGCTGCTTAAAAGCGGGCATTAAGACCATTCAGCTGCGTATCAAAGATAGCAGCGATGCTGATCTTGAAGAAAAAATCGCAACCGCGATTACCCTTGGCAAAAAATACGACGCGCGCTTATTTATCAATGACTACTGGCAATTAGCGATAAAGCATAGTGCTTACGGTATCCACCTTGGCCAAGAAGATATTTCAGTCGCTAATTTGGCTGAAATTAAGCAAGCAGGCATTCGATTGGGGGTATCTACCCATGGCTTTTATGAAATGCTGCGCGCGCATAATTATCGCCCAAGTTATTTGGCTTTTGGTGCAATATATCCAACCACAACCAAAGATATGACGGGGCAAATTCAAGGCCTTGAAAAGTTAAAACACTTTGTACCACTAATGCATGATTACCCTGTAGTGGCAATTGGCGGTATCGACCTAGCCCGTGCTGAAGAAGTTGCAAAGACAGGCGTTGGCAGTATTGCTGTTGTGCGCGCAATTACAGAAGCCGATAATCCTGAAGCGGCCATTGTTGAACTTGAGAGTGTGCTGAACTAGCTATGTCATCGTTATCAAACCAAGAATTAATTCGTTATTCTCGCCAGTTACTATTGCCAGAAATTGACGAGAATGCGCAACTTAAATTAAAAGCGGCACGCGTATTAATTATTGGTTTGGGCGGGCTTGGTTCTCCAGCAGCGTTTTATTTGGCAGCGTCGGGTATCGGACAGCTAACGTTGGTCGACCATGATGAGGTTGAGCTGTCTAATTTGCAGCGGCAAATTCTCTATAAAGTTAGTCATATTGGGCAAAGTAAAAGCAAAGCCGCGGGCAAAACGCTGCAAGCGCTGAATAACCAAGTATCACTATCTTCAATCTCAGAAAAGTTGGATGAGCAAAATGCGAAATCGCTTATCGAAAATTGTGATTTAGTACTCGATTGCAGTGATAATTTCAAAACACGCTATTTAGTTAATCGCTTTGCTAAGCAGTTTGCTAAGCCGCTTGTTTCCGGTGCAGCTATGGGCTGGCAGGGGCAAGTTTGTATAGTAGATAATAGAGATAATAGTGCACCTTGCTATGAATGCTTGTTCCCAAACCAAGATGTGAGCAATGCTCAGAATTGCGATACTTTGGGGGTTATCAGCCCGTTGCTAGGTGTAATTGGCGCACAGCAGGCAATTGCCGCAATACAGTTAATATTAGGCGAGCAAAGACTTCCACAATTTTTACAATTTGATGCACAGAGCTTTAAACAAAGCGCTTTTGCATTTACCACGTCAAAAACCTGTACAGTGTGTAACAACGTATAAGACTGGCTGAATTCATACCCAGTTAGAGTAGATACGATTCTACGTAATACTACCTTTCATTTACATTTCCCAACGTTATGATATTTGTGTTTTTACCCGAATTAGGTATTTTAGATTAATAATTGGAGGGAACATGCTTAGAAAATTATTAATTTCGGGTTTAATGCTTGGTGCTACAAATGCAATTGCAAGTGTGCAGCCATCACAACACTATTTAGTCACTTTTCCTAATTCAGATATTGAAGCCAAAGCTAAGATAAGTTTGCATCATAATTTAATTGGCGATCGTCCAAATGGTGTGTTGTTTACACTCTCCAATGAAGAACAATCCTTACTAAAACGCTTTGGTGCCACATTGCAACCAGCAGAACATCTGGCAAAGCAATTTTTAACCAAGCAACAAAATATTTTTGATAAGTTGACTAGCAACAGCACAGGAATACCAGGTTTTAGCTGCTACGCAACGGTTGAAGAAACTTTTCAGCAAGTAGATGATTTAGTAGCAGCTCACCCTGAATACACAGAACTGGTAGATATTGGTGATTCATGGCAAAAGCAAAATAAAGGAGAAGGCTACGATTTAAAAGTTTTAAAAATCGGTAAAAAAGATTTAGTTAATCCGCCAATTTTATTTATTCAAAGCGCCATGCATGCCCGCGAGCTAGCTACAGCCGCATTGACATTAGATTTTGCCAAACAGTTATTAGCAGAGCGTGAAACCAATGCCGATATCAACTGGATTTTAGAAACACAGCAAATTCATATTCTCTTTCAAACAAACCCTGATGGACGAAAAATTGCGGAAACAGGCGTTTCACAACGTAAAAATGTTAACGAAAATCATTGTTTAGAGGCCAATGTTGGTGTTGATTTAAATCGTAACTTTAGCTTTGGCTGGGGCTCGGTTGATGGTGGCTCTAGTGGTGATGCATGCTCTGCAACGTATCGGGGAGATAGCCCAGGTTCAGAGCCTGAAGTGGCCGCAGTTGAGAATTATGTTCGTAGTATTTTCCCTGATCAACGCGGGCCAAATATTAGCGATGCTGCGCCTGAAAATACTCAAGGCTTGTACTTAGACATTCACAGCTACAGCCAGCTTATTTTATGGCCTTGGGGTGGCAGCTATGATGCTGCACCAAATGCCAAAGGGTTAGAATCGTTAGGTCGAAAACTTGCATATTTTAATGACTATCGGCCAATGCAATCGGTAGGTTTATACCCGACCGATGGTACTTCAGATAGTTTAGCTTATGGTGAACTTGGTATTGCGCATATTACCTTTGAATTAGGTACCGCATTTTTCCAATCGTGTGGTTATTATGGTGCGTTAATCAAGCCTGATAACTTAAAGGCACTACTTTATGCAGCTAAAGTTACAAAAGCGCCTTATCAGTTAACACAGGGTCCAGATATTGCCGATATAAGTTTGGCGTTGAATGCGCAGCAGCAAATAGTTTTAAAAGCGAACGCAACGGATACACGCTTTAAAAACAATAGCTCCTGGCCAATGCAAAATATTACTAAGGTAAGGTATGCGGTTAATCAGCTGGTGTCAGATGACAATCAACAGTTGGCGATGTTTAGTGATGGTAACGCAGATAGCATCACTGAGCAGTTTGAGATTGTGATTAACGACAATCAACTAATCGACAAAAAAGCAATTGTGTATATGCAAGCGCAGGATAATGACGGTTATTGGGGGGCCATTACGGCACAAAGTATTGATACGAATCCGCCAAGTGTTGCAGGCAAGGTTGTGTGTTCAGGTGCTAAATGCCAATTTAATGTGGAAAACCCAGTAAGTGGCTTCAACTACAAATGGCAACTGTCTGGCGGTGATGTGCTCGAAGGGGAAGAGGCGACACATATATTGCCTTCACTTGGTGGCTATTCAGCAACCCTTGTTGTGACTAACTCTATTGGTGTGTCAAATAGCTTAGCTATAGACTTTAATGTTACAGAGTTATTTGCGCCAGAAGTAGTTGCTTCACACCTGTGTAACTATTTAGCGTGTGAGTTTGATGCATCGCTTAGTACAGATGCTGATAGCAACACGTTAAGCTATGCTTGGAAAGCGGAAAACGCATCGGCGAGTGGCATGGTATTCTCGCATAACTTCTCTCAAGCAGGCAGCTATAAAGTTGAGTTAGTGGTCACTGATGAACATGAGCAAGCGACGCGTTATGAGTTTGATTTACAAGTTGAAGCTGAGCCAGAGCCCGTACCTCTTCCTGAGGTACCAGATGACGTTAAAAAGGATTCGTCTGGCAGTAACTCATGGTTAATGTTGTTTATTCTTACTGCTGGCGCACTGATAAGAAGGCAGCGCGTAAAGCATTAAAAAAGGGAGCGGTTGCTCCCTTTTTTGACTTTAATACTGATTAATCTTCAGTAGGGGTTTCAGCTTGTTCGCTTTGCTCTTCTTTATTTTTGATTTTCGCAAATGGCGTACCCATGCGCGTTACTGTGCCTGCAACTTCACCATCAAGAAAGTCTGCTACTTCAGAACCCCACGCTAAGATAACGGTAGAGCCAAGTTTAAAGCGGCCCATTTCATCACCTTTATTTAAGATAAGTTGATTATGGCCATTTTCAGGGTAATCCCATGTGAATACGTCTTTACCTGCTGGTGGAGTTACCGTGCCAGCCCAAATAGTTTCGATGCTAGCTACAATGGTTGCACCAACTAATACCATAGCAAGAGGGCCAATTTCAGTATCAAAAATAGCAACTACACGCTCATTGCGTGAGAATAAGTTTGGTACATTTTCAGCGGTAAGTGGGTTTACCGAGAATAAATCACCCGGTACATACACCATTTTGCGCAGTTTACCGCCAATTGGCATATGAATACGGTGGTAGTCTTTTGGTGCTAAGTAAATCGTTGCAAATTTACCGCCTTGAAACGGCGCTGCTACATTTTCATCACCGCCAAGTAATTCTTGTAAGCTAAAGTCGTGGCCTTTTGCTTGAATTAAGCGGTCATCAACTACATCGCCAAGTTGCGAAATTTTACCGTCTACAGGGTGAGCGATAATGTCTTTATCTTCCGCAATTGGGCGCAGGCCGTCTTTTAATGGACGGGTAAAAAATTCGTTAAAGGTTTTATAGTGAGCTGGATCTTCGTATTTGGCTTCGCTCATATCTATGCCGTACTGCTTAATAAAGCCTTTAATTAAGCTGGTAGTTAGCTTGCCTGCTTGTGCTGCTGCTAATTTACCCACTAAGCGAGATATAAGGTGTTTTGGCATGGCGTACTGCGCGCCAATTTTGAATTTATCTAAACTCACGAGGTCGTATCCCTAAAAAATTTTTCGTATTTTACATTAAGTTGTTGAATGACTCTATACTCTTGGATTACGCGCGCCTGCACGACCATCTTCCATTGATTCTAAAATGCGATGGTAGCTATCAAAGCGTAATTCGCTGATTTTACCTTCGTCAACGGCTTCACGGATAATGCAACCCGGGTCATCAAGGTGTTTACAGTCTCTAAATTTACAGCCACCAATAAACTCACGGAACTCTTTAAAGCACCAAGTTACACGGTCATTATCTAAATGCCATAAGCCAAACTCTCGAATTCCTGGAGAGTCGATTAAATCACCACCCGAGGCTAAATGATGTAGCGTTGAAACCGTTGTGGTGTGCTGACCTAAGCCTGAAACTTCAGATACTTCTTGGGTTAAGATATTCGCGTCTGGTAATAGGCTATTGACTAGTGTTGACTTACCAACACCTGACTGGCCGACAAAAATGCTGCTTTTATCTTTTAATAACGCTTTGAGTTCTTCGACGCCTTGGCCTGTTTTATTACTAATGAAATATACTTGGTAGCCAATGTCGCGATAAATATCGAGTACTTCATCTAAGTATTCAATGCCTTCGTCATCGAGTAAATCAACTTTGTTAAGCACTAAAATGGGTTCTATTCCCATATCTTCACAGGCAACTAAGTAGCGGTCGATTATGTTGGGAGTAAACTCCGGTAATACGGCTGACACCATTAAAATTTGGTCAATATTGGCGGCAACTACTTTTACACCATCGTAAAAGTCAGGGCGCGTAAGCTGGCTGGTGCGTTCTTCAACAAGTTCAATTACCCCTGCTAAATCACCTTCGCTTACTTTTGCGGGACGAAAAATAACGTTGTCACCGCAAACAAGGCTTTTGATTGTACGGCGAATATTACAGCGTAGGATCTCGCCTTCAGCTGTTTCAATATCAGCATGTTGACCAAAGCGGCTGATCACTCTGGCGTTTTGTTGCGGACCAAGATTATCGCTTTGCCAAGATTGCTCTTCAGCTTGTTGATTACCTTTAGCCTGCTTTAAACGCTTTTGATGGTTTGCGCTAATTCTGCGAGATTGACCTTTACTGAGTTTTTTCCGTTTTGCCACTTTTAGCCTATAACTTAAATAACACTTAAAAAAAGCGTTTTATCTATTGAAGAAGCATAATATGATATATCCAAATTCATTAAATCGAAAGGAAAGCACCGCTAGGTAGTTATGGCTTTTCATGAATCTAATTTAATTTGGCTTGATTTGGAAATGACCGGATTAGAGCCAAGCCAAGATCGCATCTTAGAAATTGCTACAGTAGTAACAGACTCTGAGCTTAATGTTTTAGCTGAAGGCCCTGTAATTGCAGTCCATCAGTCAGACGAAGTACTGGCCGGTATGGACGAGTGGTGCACCAATCAACACGGTAACTCGGGTTTAACTGAGCGTGTTCGCAAAAGTAAGCACAGCGAAGAAATGGCAATTCGCGAAACCATCGCGTTTCTCGAAAAGTGGGTGCCAAAAGGTGTTTCGCCAATGTGTGGTAACTCAATTGGACAAGATCGACGCTTTTTAAACGTGTATATGCGTGAATTGGAAGATTACTTTCACTATCGCAACATTGACGTTAGCTCAATTAAAGAGCTAGTAAGACGTTGGTCGCCAGACATGCTTAACCTTGTTAAAAAGCAAGGCACACACTTAGCGCTTGATGATATTCGTGAATCAATCGCCGAATTACGTGTTTATCGCCAAAATATCTTCAAAATTTAAAAAAATTTTAGCTTTGCTGCTTGCAAAGCTAAATTCTTTATGTAAAATCACGCCCCGCTTAGACGATAAAAGACTTTAAGCATTGGTATGCGAGTACAGTTCAGCTGCTCGAGGTGATAGATGTGACTAAGGTTGCGCTAAAGCTAAGTTAAAAAACGGTTGATTGGAATGCGAGTATAGCTCAGCTGGTAGAGCGCGACCTTGCCAAGGTCGAGGTCACGAGTTCGAACCTCGTTACTCGCTCCAAATTTTAAAAGATTTAAAAATAATCTTTTACACAATAGATTAAGACAACCAGAACGTTTTAATCTTATATCTGCATGATGATGCGAGTATAGCTCAGCTGGTAGAGCGCGACCTTGCCAAGGTCGAGGTCACGAGTTCGAACCTCGTTACTCGCTCCAATCATTCGAAAATGCATTATGTAATGCGAGTATAGTTTAGCTGCTCGAGGTGATAGTTGCGACATGTCGCGCTATAGCCAAGTTAAAAAACGGTTTACATGGAATGCGAGTATAGCTCAGCTGGTAGAGCGCGACCTTGCCAAGGTCGAGGTCACGAGTTCGAACCTCGTTACTCGCTCCAATCATTCAAAAATGCATTATGTGACGCGAGTATAGCTCAGCTGGTAGAGCGCGACCTTGCCAAGGTCGAGGTCACGAGTTCGAACCTCGTTACTCGCTCCAAATCTTCCTTAAGTTATTTCAGAAAAATAATTGTTAAGAACTAAACTTCAGTACCAAGAGTTCTAACTTTATTTCAGTTTGTGTGAAATTAGATATAAAGATTTCAGGATTCAGAATCGTAATCTGAAAATTTTTTTGAAACCTGAAACCTGAAACCTGAAACCTGAAACCTGAAACCTGAAACCTGAAACCTGAAACCTGAAACCTAGTTTTAAATTGGCAAAGAGTTTTGCCTTAAATCTTGCAAAGCACGCTTTTTATTAATGATATCTTCAATAAGCGGTCGCAGGATTAGCTCCATTGCTAAGCCCATTTTTCCGCCTGGTACCACCATGGTATTCATGCGTGACATAAACGCGCCATTGATCATTTGCAAATAGTATGGAAAATCTACATCATCAATGCCGCGAAAACGAATAACCACAAAGCTTTCATCAAGTGACGGGATATCTTTTGCACTAAAAGGGTTTGATGTATCTACAGTCGGCACGCGCTGAAAGTTAATATGGGTGCGAGAAAACTGTGGTGTAATATGGTTAATATAATCATCCATAGAGCGCACGATAGAGCCCATTACAGCTTCATGTGAATGGCCTCGGTCTTGTGTATCGCGAATAAGTTTTTGTATCCACTCAAGGTTAATGATAGGAACCATACCGATTAGCAAATCAACATGGCGTGCAACATCCACATCGTTGTCTACTGCGCCGCCATGTAATCCTTCATAGAATAAAATATCAGTGTCATTTTCAAGGTCTTGCCACGGCGTAAATGTGCCGGGTAGCTGGTTGTAAGGAACAGCTTCGTCAAAGGTATGCAAATAGCGACGGCTTTTACCCGAACCAGTATTGCCGTAGTCAGTAAATAACTGTTCTAACGATGCAAGATCATTGGCTTCTGTACCAAAATAGCTAATATGCTTGCCTTCTTGATGCGCTTCGCGAATACGCTTATCCATTTCAGGGCGTGTATAGCGGTGAAAGCTATCTCCCTCAACAAATGCCGCATTAATATTTAAACTGCGGAAGATGTGTTTAATTGCATTGGTTGATGTGGTTGTTCCTGCACCGGAAGAACCCGTGATTGCAATAATGGGGTGTTTGGCTGACATAGAGCACACTATTTTTAGTTGTTTATGTGTTTATATCTGGGCGGCAGTGATTGGTCAAGTTTGTCTTTATTATAATAGCTGTGATATTAATGGAAAAAAATATGCATAGTAGTTTGAAAATAATAATGAAAAAAACCGTGACCTTTGCTTTCTTGGCATCTGTATGTAGCACTGTTTTTGCTAGTAATACAGCATCGAGTTTACCAAATACCGATGTGTTTTTAGTTAAACTCAACAACAATAAACTCGTTAGCGCTAAAAATATCTCTAACCGCCTTGGATATGATAATCAACCAAACTTTATTGATGGTGGTTTGCTTTATACCACAGGGCTACAGACGGGTGAATCGTGGCAAACAGACGTAATGCTTTACGATTTCAAAACCAAGCAAACAACGAATTTAACCAACACCAAAGTTAGTGAATATTCGCCAACAAAAGTGCCAAATGAAGACAGCTTTTCAGTTATTTTAGAAGGGTATGATGGTAGCCAGGAGTTGTGGCAATACGGTTTAAATAAGGCAAAGCCTGCCAAATTACTACGCAAGGAAGTAGGCAAAATAGGGTATCACGCTTGGGGAAGAAATTACGACTTAATTACCTTTGTGCTTGGAGAGCCACATTCCCTTTATTTTGGTAATACACAAAAACAAACGGGTAAACCTGTTGCTGGCAATATTGGCCGTACTTTAGCGTTTAATCAAACGCTAAATGTGTACTCATTTAGCCAATATAAAAATAATCAGCAGTGGATTACGTTATTTAATAGCAAAGATCATTCATTTAAACCTGTATTACAGCTGCCCGAAGGTATTGATTATTATGCATGGCAAGGTGATGATGCACTGATTTATGGTAAAGGAAATGTAATTTATCGTTGGTCATTAAACAGTGCTAAAAAACCAACTAAATGGCTTGATTTAAGTGCACACTGTGAACATAAAATTACGCGATTAAAGTATCAAAAAGAGACTGAATTATTGGCTTTTGTTTGTGATAGAAGTTAGTTTTTGGGGTTAAAAATCAAAGCCTAGTGCCTATCACAAAAGCGTTGCCATGAAATACTGCCTGGCAGCGCTCTCACACCACGGATAATCTGCCACAATAATTTGCTGTTTTCGAACTCGGTCTGTGCGTAGTCCTTAAACCCCATTAAATAATTAAATGCATCTTTGCTACCAGCTTGAATGGATGAAATGCGAATTTGCGCTTCAAAGTTCAATCGAAACGAGCTAATGGCCGCTTTTCTGCCATCTAAATCAATATTAGGGATATGGCATTTTTGCAAGTAACCCGCACGTTCACCTTCACCTGAGAACCATATGCGCACTTTTTCACTGTAACGGCCAGACTTTGCAGGCAAGTCGAACATTAAGCGTTGCTGCCCTTGTTGCTTTAAAAAGTGAAGATAGTCTAAAAAACCATGCTCAATAAGCATGGGGTGCACAGGAATACGACGTGGTTTTATTTTGTTATTGGTATGAAAGTCAAAAAAGTAATGACCATCTTGCTTCGTTACATTATCCAGTGTGAGTTGACCAATTTCGTCACTAAATGTGCCAGTGTAATAGCTTATTAATGGCAGCCAAAAGTGCCAATGCTTAGCTTGTTCTCGTGGCATTTTGTGGTCGCCATAAATATACCCTTTGAATAAGGTATGAATTTCCATATTAGTAAAAGGGCGGCGGCCTAAATGGGTTTTCACTGAATATCCAATAAATGAATGAGTTAGCAACTATTTTAGCAAATATTGGTGGAATAACTAGGGCTTGGGTTATTACTGAGTGAAATCGTTAAATAATGCGCATAGGCGCACTATTTAATAAAAGCGGTCTTTCACTTGTGCATATTGATAATAAGCAAACTGCCCTAATCGTCTAAAATGAGGAAAAGGTAAGTAGGGGAGAGGTGTGTTGTAAAGAGGTAAGTTTGGTACTGTTTTACCTGCTACCATTTGTGCCATGCGATAGCCTGCCTGCGCACTAAACGACACACCAGCACCACAATAACCCAGTATAAAGCCAAGTTTGCCGTCAAAATTAATGTGCGGCATATCATCGAGTGCGGCGGCAATAAAACCATTCCAGTAATAATCATGCTCGATATTACCAAGGCTTGGAAAACAATCGCTTAGGCCCTTTTTTAAGTTGGCTAAATACACTGTTTTATTTTGATGTTTGGCATAAACAGCCCCGCGACCACCGAATAAAAGCCGGTTGTCTGGCAATAATCGGTAATAGTATTTTAGTGTTCGCGTGTCCATACATACTTGGTTGGTTTGTAGGCCTGATTCTGCTAATTGTTGTGCTGTAAGTGGCTTAGAGACAAATATGCTGCTTAAAATAGGCAAGTATCGGTTGTTAATAGCCTTATGTGTTAGTTTGCTATTGTATGCATTGCCCGCGATAACTAATTTATTGCAGCTTAGTTGGCAGCCATTAATTGATAACTGAAAGCCACTTGCTGTTTCCGTTATATTGTCAACTAACGCGTTTTCAAACAGGGTGACACCGCTCTCAAGCATCGCAGTACGATAGCCAAGTAATAACTTTAATGGATTCACACCAAAACTATCGCTGTAGCGCAGTGCGCCATAGGCTTGTTGATTTTTCATGTAGTGCGCACTGAGCTCGTCTTGGCTCAGCCATTGGCAAGGCGGTGTGCTTGAATTTTGTAAGTGTGTTTGAATGTATTCAGCTTGGGCATTTAAGGTTTGCAATGCATTTTGATTATGTGCAATTTTTAAATAACCATTTTCTTGTTTATCACATGCAATATTATGTTTTGCAATAAGTTGCTCGACGCGATTTACAGCATTACTGAATTCGGCATAAATCCCTTTGCTAACATCGATTCCCCACTTCTCGGTCATTTGAGGGTAACTTAAGCGACCTGAGCCTTTAAGTACAAAGCCTGCATTTCGCGCACTGGCACCAAAACCTACCTGATTGGCTTCAAGTACGCATACATCTAAGTGATGTTCAGTTGCTAAATGATATGCAGTTAAAAGCCCCGAATAACCGCCGCCAATTATTGCAACATCAAACTGCTGTTGACTGGTTACGCTTGATCTAGCCGTTGGCAAATCAATAGTACTGGCCCAATAACTAGGGGCAAAGGCTTGTCCTTGGCAGTGAGGATGTTGCAGCGGATCGTATAATTGGCTCATGAAAATTCAATCACCATTTCTGCCGCACTGCAGTAGCAAGGTACGCCGCAAATAGTGCAGTGATAATTCTCTTCAATGCTGTAGTTATACCAGCGATTTTTGTGCTCTTTAATCAATTTTCCGCCTGCATTAGTAAAATATTTTACCGCACCATTGCCAGGGCTTTGTTGCCATAAGTGGCCAATACCCGCTTTCGCACCTTGTTGCTTAAGTGCTTCGATTGATGCATTTAATAGCTTAGGGCCAATGCCTTTACCTTGTTGATTAGGATCAACGGCAATACATTTAAAGTATGCCATTTTATCTTGTTGGCAAGGCCATAAAGACGGGCTACACCATTCATCAAGTGGCCATTGATTGGCTGCATAAC
The DNA here is from genome assembly GCF_056159365.1 of Pseudoalteromonas sp. ABV4_021. Taxonomy (NCBI): domain Bacteria; kingdom Pseudomonadati; phylum Pseudomonadota; class Gammaproteobacteria; order Alteromonadales; family Pseudoalteromonadaceae; genus Pseudoalteromonas; species Pseudoalteromonas sp. ABV4_021. The sequence continues at coordinate 427,676 of NZ_JBSWVB010000001.1, forward strand.
TTAAGCGTAGGCCCACGACGCTGTCATCTTCTAATGCAACAAAGTTGGCATTGATACCATTTTTGGTAGCCTTACTTTGCATTTTAATTAAGTTTGCCAAATCAAGGTAGTTGTCGCCGTGAACTAAGTTAGCAAGCGCAATCGCTTGCTGATAATACTGTTCAGTAAGAGGGATAATTTTAATCATTTGAAAGTGCTTCAAGCAATGAATCAGCTTCTAGCTCAATTGCGATTTGTTCGTCACTTAAGTCTAAACCAATAAGTAGCTCATCTTCTCTAAGGTGCGGTAATAAATCCACTACGTCATCAAAGTTGATTTCGATAACGTTAAAGTGTTGCCACTCGCCTTTGCACTGTTGTTGCGCCATTTCTGATGATGACCAAATTAACAGTGCATCGCGCTCATCATTAAATTCTGATTGCGCGATTAGTAAACCACTTTCACTTGATAGCACAAATGCTTGTTGTGACTGTTTTAACTGGTTTACAAAGTCATTAATGCGTTCTAAATGTTCGCTCATAGTGCCTAATCTCTTGGTGCTGTTTCGATACTCGAAGCGCGATTTTTATGTTCTGAATGGAATACTTGAAGCGCACTAAAGCGAGTCAAATCGGTTAAGTTTCTGAAGATAATCCAATCCAGTAAGCAAAATAGTGATAAAGCGACGTAGTTATAATCGCTAAATGCGCCTTGTTCTGCAGTATCATTTAATACTGATAAAACGCCGTTTATGCGCTCACGTTGTAAATTGAAAAACAGTTTGTCGTCATTGGTGTCGAATTCCGAGCGCTGACAAATTAAAAGCTCAACCAATGAATCGTTCGCAGAGTTAATTAGAGTCAGGGTATTTTCTTGGTTCCAGCTTAACGGAGTGAAATCCAATTTTTGGGCTAAGTAACGGTAAATAACGTTTGAATCAAAAATCACCTGCTCACCGTCAACCAACATAGGAATTTTTCGCGTTGGGTTGAGTTTAACTAAGGTTTCTCGGTCTTTCTCGGCAAAAATATTAAGGTTTAAAAAGTCGAATTCGATATCTTTTTCGATAGCCAGTGCGCGAAGGCGGCGTACATAAGGGGAGGTTAGCGAACCATAAAGTTGCATAAGTAGCTCTCGCTTAATATGAAATTTAGTTATTTATATCAGGTCTTGGCGAGTGATACTATGGCTTGGCAGTGACAATTTTATTTAGAACTTAAAATGAAAACGCGTATAGCAAAACAAATCGATTTACCCGCAATAGTCGACATTTATAACCAAACGATAGACAGTCGAATGGTAACCGCGGATACCGAACCACAATCAGTGGCAAGTAAACAAGCATGGTTTGATAGCCATACTGACACTCGGCCAATTTATGTTGTTGAAGATAATGAACAGGTGGTTGCTTGGTTAAGCTTTAAGTCGTTTTACGGTCGCCCTGCATATAATGGTACTGTTGAAATTGCCATTTATGTTGACAGCAATCAGCGCGGTAAGCAGATTGGGCAAACGTTATTGCAGTTTGCAGAGTCTCTTGCACCTAAGCTTCAAATCAAAAGTTTGTTGGCATTTATTTTTAGCCACAATACACCCAGCATGCGACTTTTTATTAAAAATGATTTTGCCGTATGGGGTGAGCTACCAAATGTGGCAAAAATGGATGAAAAAGAATACAGCTTAACGATTTTAGGTAAGCGAGTAGATGAAAATTAAGTTTAAAAAAGGCTTTAATATTTAACATTAAAGCGTTTGTTAGGGTCTGTTGATCTTTGCTGTTCTATTTTTGTTCTGCTTGAGCGTGCTTTTATCGCGGCGCTCGATATGTGGCCTAGCAATCTAAGCGAATATCGAGCAAAGCTTCCGCGTCCTGCTCACGCCCCTTACCTACATCCATATAGGCAACAATGAGAAAAGTGCGCTCAAAAGAACCATTCGGCAGCGCTTGATTGGGCTTTCTACTGTGTTATCGGCTGACTCACATAGAATAACTATGCTACGCAGCCTCTGCCTTGTATAAAACCCAATTAAACTGCTGCAAAAACGAACTTGAAAGGTCAACAGACCCTAGGGATAGCTCAGAGAAGTTACTACTTAAGCTCTGCTAGCCATTGGCTAAAATCATTATCCATTGATTTACCCCATTGTTTTACCAGCGCTTGGTAGCGGGTATATTGACCTTTGCGCGTTAGTGCCAGCATTTGTTCAACTTTGTCGCGCTGTTTTTCCATCATATAGCGCGATGCTAAATAACCCCAAACATAAACGCGTTCAGAACCGCCATTTTGCTCATAACTGGTGTTAAATAGTTCGCTTAAATGAATGATTTGTTTTTTTGCTGCTTTTACTGCGCGTTCGTTATCTTTGCCTTTTGCGATGTACTCAGCAATTCCTTCACTCCACCACACTAAATGAGGCAATAACGGTGCTGGTTTTGGGCAGTATTCTGGGCCCGAATGAGAGTCGTGTAGGTTAGCGCAAAAGTCACCATACATATTAAAGCGGCCATCCAGGTAATGCACATACTCATGGCTTAAATTCCAAATTTGACCTTTCTTTTGGTAAGCGACGAATTCAGCTGAGTTATTGGATAAATGCGGTAAACCTTCCAGATACATGCCGCCATTATCGCTTGGAACATCAAAGTGTTTAGTTACATACTGCACATAGGCATCGCGATTTTGATAAATATTGGCTCGCAAGCGGTGATTATTATCATTCGCTACAGGCTTATCTTGAGTATTAAAAACACTATGAAAACGAGCTTCTTGTGCAGACAGCATTTTACATGCAGCATTTTCTTGTTCTTTGCTAAGCGCTTGATGACGCAGTACGATGGTTTTACTGCAATTTTTCACATTGACTAAAACGTCGTCCACACTGGGCGTGGCTGCACAGGCATAAGTTGTAAATAAAAAGCTGGATAACAGTGCTAATTTTTTCATTGGTATATTGTATTCAATTTTAAATTAAAATGATTACAACAAATTAATTTACATTGGTCAATTAAGTGTTTTCCAAAGGTGCTCTTGCGTACGCTTTTCTCATTGTTAGCTAGGTGAATGTCAATTAGGGGCGTGAGAAGGATACGCAGTTTTGCTTTACATTTGCCTAAATTGCTTAGCCGCATATTGAACGCAGCAACAAAAACGCTCAAAGAGAGCAAAAATAAAATTGTAACGATCACAATCCCTAGGGATAAATTTGGGTTAAACCAGAGTGCCCTTGCATATCGCCAATAATCCAAACTTGTTCGAATGGGTGTGGGGTTGGCATAGCAAAATGATGTTGCAGAGCTTGAATATCGTCATTGCGCCAAAATGGATTTGCGTTGCGGATCACCAGCCACATGCGTTTAGAATCGTAATGTTTTAATGCTTTGTTAGCTAAAATACGCTGCAGAGCTTTGGTTAAACGAGTTTCTATTGGCTCGAGTAACAGTGCTTTTAGGTTTTCTTTGGTTTCGCTGCTGAGTTCTCGGTGCAGAATTGCCATTGCTTCTTTCTCGCTGCCATAGAGGTGAGCAATTTCAATATCGAGCTTATCTTCGCCTTGGTAACAGCTTACATCAGGTTTGCTCGGTTGGTTATGCCAAATATGGCGCATGGGTAAGTTAAATTGTTTTTCATAAAGGCGTAAAAAGAGCTTAGCTGCTTGATGCTCTAGTTCAATTTTTTCTTTTTCGCTGGCGCTTAACATGAAATATTTGGCTGAAAATACGGCTTAAATTGTTGCAATTACTGTAGCGTGAGAGTGATTTAGAATGCAAGTGCTGGTGCGTGAAACAAACGTTAATACACTTGATTTGAAATAAAATTTTATTGTGAAAAAGCTATAGAATTAATTATCCAAGATATACTATTGTAATATTCAATTTATAAATTTGTGAATTCTCAATGTCAGCGGTATATATTGCACTGGTTGCTTTGTTTTCAGTAGCAGCGCAGTGGTTAGCATGGATTTTTAAAGTACCAGCTATTTTATTCCTACTTGTTACCGGTCTTTTATTAGGGCCTGGTTTTAATGTAATTGATCCAGATGCGTTATTTGGTGACTTACTGTTTCCGATAATTTCCTTAGCCGTTGCCGTTATTTTATTTGAAGGTGCACTTACCCTCCATTTTCGAGAATTAAAAGGGCTCGAAAAAGTCGTGCGCAACCTGTGCTCCATCGGTATGTTGGCATCGTTTGTGGTGATCGGCTGCGCCGCTTATTTTGTGTTAGACCTCGATTGGCGCGTAGCTGCCGTACTTGGTGCAGTGCTAGTTGTAACCGGCCCAACGGTTATCGCACCGTTATTAAATGCCATGAGGCCGCATAAAGACATTGATAAAGTATTACGTTGGGAAGGCATCGTAATTGATCCTATTGGTGCTTTATTCGCCGTACTAGTATTCGAAGCGGTAATGTTGACAGGCCAAGAAAGTATTTTTAACCACACACTTGGCGCATTATTTATGACATTAGTGGTGGGGTTATCACTGGGTCTCTTTGCGGGTTGGTTTACGAGTTTATTAATTCGCCGTCAGTGGCTGCCGTATGAATTGCATAAATTTGGTATTTTAGCGTTGGTATTAGCAACCTTCAGTGTTTCAAATTATCTTAGCCATGAATCGGGATTACTTGCCGTAACCGTTTTTGGTATTTGGCTTGCGAACCAAGATGACTTAGAAATTGATGCTGTGCTTGAATTTAAAGAAGATTTATCAATGATCTTAATTTCAAGCTTGTTTATTTTACTCGCAGCGCGATTACACGTTGACGATATTAAACAACTTGGCGCCAATGTACTTATTTTTATGGCATTTGTGTTGTTTGCGGCACGTCCGCTATCGATTTTGTTATCAACATTTGGCTCAGACCTCAATTATCGCGCTCGTGCATTACTTAGCTGGATTGCTCCGCGTGGCATTGTTGCTGCCGCGGTAGGCTCGGTATTTGCGCTTAGTATGGTTAAAGCCGGTGTGCCCACTTCAGAGAAGTTAGTGCCGCTTATCTTTACCGTTATTATTGTGACGGTTGTTCTGCAAAGTTTAACCGCTGTGCCACTTACCAAGTTGTTAAAGCTGCGCCAGCCTGAACCAGCAACAGTACTTATTATTGGTGCAAACCATGTGGCACGTGAAGTGGCAAAGGGCCTTAAAGATATCGGTGTGAGTGTTTACCTTTCAGATCCTGCATGGGAAAACTGCAAAATGGCACGTATGGATGGCTTTCCTTGCTACTACGGTAACCCGCAATCAGAGCATGCCGAACGTTATCTGCCGCTAACTGACATTAGTAAAGTGCTAGGCTTATCGCCAAACCGCCTTTACAACGCATTAGGCATTCAACACTTCGCGCATTTAATCGGCGAGGATAAGGTGTTTTCATTGAAATCGTCTGATGTGCACGCGAAAGCAAATAAAGACAGTGCGACTTTCTTATCGCGCCAGAATTTATTTGCACAAGATGCTACGTTTGCGCGTCTTTCCGGCATGATAGCGAAAGGCGGTAAAGTAAGTGCAACACGCATTGCTGATGCATTTACTTGGGAAGATTATTTGGAAGTAAATAAAGATGCGATTCCGCTGTTTATTTGGCGTCAGCAAAAATTTATCGAACCAGTGCAAATTGGCAGTGAACAAAAACCGGAAGAGGGCGATTCTGTTATTGCGCTACAACCGCCGAAAATGTCTATTTTAAAAGAATCGCAAGTTAATCAAGCGGCAACATAAAGCAAGGAGTTACTCGCCAGTGCGTTCAATTGTGGCAGTATTACTTTTACTATTTAGTTATGGGCTGAAAGCCTCAAATGAGGTTACATTAGCGGTTGTTACCGAAGAGTGGCGACCATTTAATTATACCGACGATAGCGGTGTTATCGTCGGGCGCTCTACAACAAAAGTAAAAACAATACTCGATAGCTTGGGATACAACTATAATATTCGAAGCTACCCTTGGACGCGCGCCATGAGTATGGCTGAAAATGACGCAAATACACTTATATATTCAATTTTTAGAACGCCAGAACGAGAGCACAAATACCAATGGGTATGTCCGCTTATGGCGCCTGTAAAAGTGTATTTGTTTTACCTTTCCGAGCGTGATGATATTAATGTTACATCACTTGAAGATGCTAAGAACTATACTATTTCTGTGGGAAGAAACGCGCAAAGTCATGAAGCCTTAGTCGAAAAAGGCTTTGTTGAAGGGCAACATTTAGACGTATCTGCAGACCCTAACGCCGAATTAAGGAAGTTTCTAGCAGGGCGGGTGGATTTTCTGGTGCAATCTGAATGGGAAATGTCTGAATCGCTTAAGCGAGTAAAACGAGATTACTCTGATGTCGTGCGCAGCCTTGAAGTAGCTAATGTAAGCGACCGCACAGCATGTATGGCGTTCAGCAAAGCAACTGACAAGCAAATTGTAAATCGTGTTCAAATTGCACTTGAACAATACAATAAAAAGTTTGGCCTTAAGTAGTGTAAATGTGAAAAACCATTGGCTACCTTTGATTTTGTTTTTAGTTAAATCAACAATAGCTGTTAATTCGTAAACCCTCCTTTATTTTTATATAACCAAGCGTTCTAAAAAGCTTTTATTGTTTAATTTGAACTATTCATGGGTTATATATCTGAACTTAAATCACAAATATTGCTTTAATTAGATAAATTTGCGAACGGATATATTGGCAATAATGCGTGAAATGCGTAAGCTTATAACAAGTCGTTAATTTGGTTAAAGTTTGGTTACATAGTCGATGGGTAAAGTTAGAGTTTTATTACTTTCTATTGTGATATTTTGTGCATTTTTTTCGTCAGAAAGTAATGCTAATTCAGCTGCTTGTATATTGCTGAAACAACAAATGAGCAATTATCAGCATAGCAAAACCCACCCAACCTATCGCCGAGCTCAGCGTGACTATGAACGCCTGTGTAATCAACCTGAAGTAGTTGAAGATAAACCAACAGAAAGCGCAAAAACGCAACAAACTAGTTTAAGCGAAGAAGAAAAGCGTTTAGCACAAGAGCGATTTGAAGCTATTGAAGCTAAGCAGCAAGAACAACAAACTGTTGAAACCAAAGAAGATGCTAGTGGTGAGCTAACTAATAATGAAGATGCAACCAATAGCAACGAACAGCAGGCCGTTGAACTTGACTCAAAAACGCAAACCGAAGTAAAAGAAACGCCTAAAGCTCAACCTGCTGCGCCAGTTAAAAGAGCTCCTGTTACGTGGCAAAATGATATTCCAGTAGAAGAATCGAGCTTATTAGAAGCGATGATGCTGCCGATTATTTTATTGCTTGTCGTATTGGTTGCCATATTTGTTTATGTGAAATTTGTACGTTCACGCATGGACGAAATTAAAGAGAAAGCCAAAGAAAAAGCCCAAGAAATGTCAAAAGACATTGCTGCAATGGGTTCAAAAGTTGCTGAAAAGAAAAAGAACAAGTTACCAAAAGGCGCACTCGACCCTGATTTATACTTCCGTCGTCAACGTGTTGAAGTAACACTCGCAAATGGTCAGGAAGTAGTATTAGACAGTGTTATTGCATCGCAATACGGTATTTTCGTTGTACTGCCGCAAAAGCAACGTGGCGCAATTATCGGTAGCGCAACCTTACCAGAGTGGAAAGAGCAAGTTGGGGAAGAACTTATTGGTTTTGAGAGCCCATTACAAGTCGTGAATCAATGCTGCCACGCCGTTGCGCAGATTTTAGGATTAAATGATGAAATAGAGCCGATTGTTGCGTTTAACGATATGGCGGTATTTAAATCACAATTTCCAATTGTAGTGATGCATAAAAAGCAAGTGAATCCATACATTCTAGGCTTTAAAGAGCTGAGATTTAGCGACCAGCAAGTTGACGAATGGATGGCGTTGATTGATAGCCACAACGAAGCGAAGCGAGAAGAGAAAAAACGTGCTGAAGAGCGTCAACGTGAAGAGAATATGAATCGTCACAATGAGCCTAAATTTGATACTACAGCGCCATCGCCAGCGGAAGTTGCCGAACAAGAAATGCAAGAAAAACAGCAAGAAACTGTTTACCCAGAACCAGGCTCATATGAAAACTCGGTGTCTGAAATTACGCCTGATAATCACGATGTTCATCGTGCAGAAGAGGCAGACAAACCTGCTGTTGATCATATTGCGGAGCTTGATGCAATTCTCAATAAAGCAAAACAGTTTACTGAAAAGTTAGACGATATTAGCAGTGCAACTCCGAAAACTAGCGATGATGAAACGCAATCTCCGACACTAAGCGCACAGGACGTAGAGCCATTAAATTATGAAGCTGAGCAACCATGTGCACCGTCAACTTCGGACGAAAGTATTTTAGAGTCAGAGGCAAACGATTTATCTAATGACTTTAGGCCTGATACCAATGCAGAATTTGAAAAAACAACGCAATCACTTTCATCTGATGAATCATTTGATATGCCATTTAACGAAGCCAGTGCACCAGGTTTGGATAATGACGAACCAACGAGTAACACGTTAGATAACGAACCAATGGGCGACAGTGATACGATTGCACAGCCCAACGCGTTACAGAATGAATCAGGTCAACCTAAAGCGCAACCTCAGGATGATGATAACTTATTGCCACCAGATAGCGGTGAACCTGCTACAGCATATACTGACCCTGATTATTTTAAGTCAGCTGATGACGATGCGCCTGAAAATATGGTTCCTCACTCCGAGTTTAAACGTCGCGCGGCAAAACGTGCAGTTGATGACGGAATGTTTGATTATTTAAATCACTATGACAAACCTGCGGAAAACGACGAGCAAGCAGATGGCGAATATTCGCTTGAAGAAGAGTTGGCGCAAAGCCTTGCTGCGGGTAAGGGATTTTTGTCGGGGTTAGAGCAAAAAGATGATTCTCTTGATGAAGAGCCAAAATTACCAGCGCGCGATGACTCGGATATGTTAGCTCCAGTTGAAATCAACTTAGATCAAGAGCAAGCTAATTTATCAGCTGATAACGATCTTCTTGAGCAGCCTGACACAAACTTACAACAAGAGCTTAATGAGTTTGATATTAATGCACTCGAGCAAGACCTAGTTGATAATCATCCGGCTATCAATGATAGCGTTGAAAGTGCAGAGAATGATAGCAGCGATTTGAATCAAGGCGGTTGGCGTGCAATTAAAGCGCAAATGGATGAGCAATCTAACGATGAGATTTTGCCGCCTTCAGTAGAAAGTGAATCGCAAGATGAACAACCTAAATCAAGCTGGCGAGCATTAAAAGAACAAGTAAATGATGAAATTGGCGATGAACTTAACAAGACTGATCAAGACAGTGAGGCTGATAAAAATGACAGTGAAAAACCGTCACCATTTTCTAACTTACAGCTCGATCCAGATTGGGCGCCTAAGCCAACTCCGGAAAAGGTATTTAAAACAAAACCTGAAGACGACCCAGATAATAACTAATCAATAAAAATGGTCAGCTATTGCTGACCATTTTTTTATTTTACTTGAATTAGCGTCACTAATATTTAGTGATATTAAAGCAAGGTACAACAACCCCTATTCACATTGCTCAACAAGTGAGCGTAGGTGCTGCCCTAAATCTTGTGTTTTTGTTTTGCCATTAGCAACTAACTCAGAGGTTTGCTGTTGAATTTCAGCAACATCGTACTGCGATAGCATATGCTTTACGTAAGTTAATACATCGCCACCTTGGCGGATAAGCTCAGGCAGGCTTTCGAGAGAAAGCTCTTGTTCAGATAGGTTTGACAGCGTTTCAATGAATTGAGATAAATCCATTGAATCCTGCAACGCACCTTCTACCTCAACTAATGCGCCCATCGGGTCCGCATCTAGCTTACCTGCAACACATGCTGCAACTGAGCCAGCTTCAGAGCCTTGTTTAACGGCTTCAAGGCCTTGAGCACGGATTGCTTCAATTACTTCTTGTAACTCTTGATGCTCTGCAAAATATTGGCGTTCCAATGCCTTCTTAGGATCTTCTGCAAGATCACAGGCTGTTAAAGTAGTGGCGAAAGTGGTCGCTAGTAACAGTGCTTTTTTCATGATGTCTCCGCAATTATTCGCGTCATTTACCGCGAGTATATCGCAATGTTCTAAACTATAAGTAAGTAAAAATATGAAAATAAACTAAATTTTATGTCGCAACAAACAGTTAAAAGTCCGTGTGTTGAAAACTGTTGCTTAAATGAAGATGATGTTTGTTTGGGCTGTTTTCGTACCTTAGAAGAGATTTTATCTTGGTCGAGTATGAGTTTATCGCAAAAGCGAACTACGCTTAATTTATGTCAACAGCGAAAACAGCAAAAACAACATGCAAAAAAGGATTTTAATTCTAGATAACTCAAGTGTTTTGGCAATGCGCTTAAAAGTTTTACTGGAGTTATTGACGTGCCAAGTAGATCTACATCATTACAGCGATTTTGAACCAAGTAGCGAACCCACATTTTATGAAGCAATTGTTTTTGCCTCAGGCGTTCCCGAGAAATTAGTACTGCAAACTCAGCAGTTATACGGTGATGTGCATGTATTTTTACTGGCCCCTAATGTTGAAGGCAGCAAACTCAGTGATAGTTTTACCAAACTGGTTAGTGCGCTACCTCGCGCCCTGGTAATTCATCCATTTTATAACAATAAGGAAGTTATAGGCCTACTTGAAGAAGGGTTATCGATAGGCGCCGCTAATCTTGATATTAAATTACCTAAAATTTTATTGGTGGATGACAACGAGACTCGCTTAATGCGTTTAGAATCAAGTTTAAAAGGGGCGCACTTTGATGTTATTACCGCAGATACTGAATTCTCAGCGATTGGACGTGCGGCACTACACCAAATTGATTTACTGGTAAGTGATTTTAATATGGGGGAAATCACTGGTATTGATATATTTCGCCAAATTAAATCGATCAATTCAGGTTGTCGTTGCATTCTAGTAACCTCTAAACCACACCAAAGTGCGCTAATTGAAGCGGTGCGGTTAGGCGTTGACGATGTACTTGAAAAACCACTTGATGAAAGTGTGTTGTTACAAGCCATTTATAAACTATGGCACAGTGAGCAGCTTGAACAAAGCAACCAAGAGCTGGTATCTCGGTTACAAGACACCGTTGATGCGCTTATCGAAAAAGACAGCTTACTACGCGTTATCTATAAAAATACGCCTGATGCGATTGCTATCTTTAGTAACGACGGCACAATATTAGAAGCCAATGATGCATTTTTAAGTTTATTTGCCAGAGAACAAGATGAAGTACATGACTTATCATTTTTTGAATTGCTAGACGGTGCTATTTCGAATGAAATTAAAAACAATATTGCCAGCTTTCAACCTCAGTTTAATTTTGAGTTTGTGGTTACAACAGCAAAAGATGACATAGTACCGTTTTCAGGCTCGTTTAGTGAAATTGATGTGCATGGCGAGCCATCGACAGCGGTTATCTTAAAAAATATTGCTCATCTTAAGCGCAAACAAAAGCTACTAGAAGAAGCAAAGCAATTACTTGAAGAAAAAGTAAATATTCGTACCCAAGAACTCGAGGCTGCGAAAAACCAAGCGGAGTTTGCTAACAAAAGTAAGTCGGAATTTTTGGCAAATATGTCTCATGAATTGCGTACGCCAATGCATTCAATTTTGAGTTTTTCTCAGTTTGGCTTGGATAAACTCAATAGCGAACCAATTCCTAAAGATAAACTGCAAAAATACCTTTCTCGTATCGAAAGCTCAGGGCAGCGACTTCTGTCTTTATTAAACAATTTGCTCGACCTATCTAAGTTGGATGCGGGTAAGTTTCCGTTTAATCCCAGTAAGCACAATTTGAATCAATTAGTGCGAACCAGTATCGACGATATGTCGGGCGCACTATTAGCAAAAACTATTAATGTGCATTTTGTACCAGAAAAAGACCCGTTTTTTGTCGATTGTGATTGTGATCAAATCGCGCAAGTGATCCGAAATTTACTAGGTAATGCAATTAAATTTAGCGATGAACACAGTGAAATTGAAGTCGTAATTGACCATCACAATGACATGGTGCAATTAGCTGTACGCGACAGTGGATTAGGCATTCCTGATGAAGAATTAGACACAATCTTTAACAAGTTTGAACAAAGTAGCAAAACTAATCGTGGCGCCGGTGGCACAGGGCTTGGTCTGGCGATTTGTAAAGAGTTTGTCGATTTGCACCACGGCCGTATTTGGGCCGAAAACAACCTTGAAAAAGGTGCGAGTGTATTTGTTAGTTTGCCAGTTTCTAATACTTTTGACTAAGCTAAATTTAGTTCAGTATAAATTAATGGAAAACAAGGAGTAAGTCATGAATTCAAACACAGTACTTGCTGTTGATGACGAACCGTTTAACTTGGAAATAATCGAGGAAATACTGGAAGATCATTACGATCTGCATTGTGTTGCAAGCGGGCCAGAATGCTTAGAGGCGGTTCGTAGAATTAATCCAAGCGTGATTTTGTTAGATGTCAGTATGCCCGATATGGATGGTTATGAGGTGTGTCGACGCTTAAAAGAAGATCCTGAAACGTCTAACATCACTGTGATGTTTGTCTCTGCCAGAGGATCTGTTGAAGAGCGCATCGAGGGTTATAACGTTGGCGCCGAAGACTACATAGTTAAACCGTTTGGCCAACAAGAGTTACAAGGCAAATTAGACACCTTGTTTAAGGTCGTCGAAAACAAACGTATGCTAGAACAACAACTGCAAGATGCTACTGACACTGCATTTAATGCAATGGCCAATAGTAGCGAAATGGGCAGCATAGTGCAGTATGTTGAGCAAATCGGCAAAATTGATGAAAAAGAAGAGCTCGCGCAAGCGCTCATTAATTGCATGCGTGGTTTTGGCCTTAAAACGAGCATTGAGTTTCGTACTAAAAACAATCGCTCTCAATACAGTTCGGAGGGAATTTGCTCACCTATGGTGGTCGAGCTATTTGAGTTGTTGCAAAATAAAGGGCGTTTATATGAGTTTATGCCGAGAATTCTAGTAAATTACCCAAGGGTAAGCTTACTCATTATGAACTTACCAAGTGATGATCCCGAAAAACTAGGACGTATTCGCGATAATATTTGTTTTGTGGTGGGCGTAACAGAGCACCAACTTGATGCCATTTTAACCCGTAAGCAACTAGGCAACCAAAAGCTTAAGTTACGACAAGCGTTTTCAATGGTCCGCGATAAATTTGAAGATTTAGTGGGTGTGCTCAATCTCAGTCATGAAATGAATGAGGCAATTTTTAGAGAATTACAGGAAGAGTTTGAAGATCGGATACCACTGATGGGCTTAGATGAAGATCAGGAGCAATACATTTATAAAAAAGTGGATGACACAATTCAAAAATCGGTTGCTCGCGAGGACTTATTGCAAGATATAACACGCGCCTTTACTGAGCTTGAAAATGATCTAAGTGTTATGCTGAAGTAAACACTCTCTATTTCAACTTCAATTACTTAACTTTAGTTTTGAATAAGAGATAGCGAAATTACTTAAGTTTAAGAACAGCAACTGCTAGAGGCATATTTGCGATTTACATCTGAGGTTACTTACCAAGGGTTAAGCATCTCTTGGTAAGCCTTTCTCAATAATACGAATTAAGCGTTTTGTTTTATTGTCTCTTTGCGCTGTTTTATTGTGTTGTTGTGCGAGTGCCCAATGAATGTGTTCAAGCAGCATTTCAGAAGCGTCGTTTTGTGCGCTCTCTAATGCGTTTATAATATCGCTGTTTGCATCTGCATTTCCTAGCGCTACTGCGATATTGCGTCGCCAGCGCTCAACACCAATACGGCGAATAGCGCTGCCTTCGGTATTTTTTAGAAAGGTCGCTTCGTCCCATGCAAAAAGCGTAAGTAAGTCCTGACTTTTTAACTGTTTACGAATATGGAAGTCATCTTCGGCGGTAAGCTGTCCGTAGCGGTTCCAAGGGCACACTAACTGACAATCATCGCAACCGTAAATTCGATTGCCCAATAATGAACGGAATTCTTCTGGAATAGCGCCTTGTTTTTCAATTGTTAAGTATGAAATACAGCGCCTTGCATCGACCACATAAGGTTCGACGATTGCGCCAGTAGGACACGAGGTAATGCATGCAACGCAACTACCGCATTTGTTCTCTACCGTCTCTTCGTTTACCGGTAGCGGTAAATCCACAAATAATTCACCTAAAAAAAACCAAGAACCCGCTTCTTGATTCAGTATTAGAGTGTGTTTTCCGGTCCAGCCGAGCCCTGCTTTTTCAGCTAGTTGGCGCTCTAATACGGGGGCTGAATCAACAAAGGGTCTAAATCCTAAGGTAATTTGATGCTGTTCTAGTTCTTGTTCTAACTTTTTACCGAGTTGCTTTAAGCGATTACGCATTAATTTATGATAATCGCGGCCAAGAGCATAACGACTTATATATGCGGAATGTTTGTTTTTTAAATCTTTAGCAAAACTCGCATCTGGTGGCAGGTAATTCATGCGCACAGAAATAACTCTTTGTGTGCCTGGCACAAGTTCAGCAGGGCGTGCGCGCTTCATGCCGTGTGCAGCCATATACTCCATTTCGCCATGGTAGCCCGCATCTAACCACCGTTGTAATTGTGCTTCGTGCTGAGATAGGTCAATATCGGTGATACTCACTTGATCAAAACCAAGCTCTGTTGCCCAAAGCTTGATTTTTTCTACCAAATTCGGATAGTTAAGAGTAGACATACCAGTAGGTGAAATAAATGACGCCAGAATTAACCACTAATTTACCACAGTTTGCATATAGCGCCCAACAAGTAAAAGATAATGAAGCGATAGTTGCATCGCAGCACAACGTTGAGATGTATGCGCTAATGCAACAGGCTGCCGCATCGGTTTTTCAGTTACTGATGTTGAAATATGGTAATTGCGATAAAGTTCACGTGATTGCTGGTGGTGGTAACAATGGAGGTGATGGTTACTGGGTGGCTAATTATGCTTTGCAGTATGAGCTTGATGTTACAGTATTTAGTGTTAAGGATGTAAATCAGTTAGCCGGTGACGCTAAGCGCGCTTACTTAGATTACATAAAGCAAGGCGGCGAAGTAGTTGATAGCTTAGATACCAGTGCCGACGTTTATATTGATGCACTGTTGGGCATCGGTTTTTGCGGTGAGTTAAGTGGTGAATATTCAGATGTTATCAATCACATTAACCAACAGAGTAAACCTATTATTGCGGTAGATTTACCTTCAGGTCTGAATGCGACAACAGGCGAAGTGGCAAAGGCCTGTATCAATGCTAATTATACAGTGAGCTTTATCGCTCTTAAGCAAGGATTATTAAGTGGTAATGCTAAGCAGCATGTTGGCAATTTATACTTTGCAGGACTTGGGTTAGCCGATGCTTTTATAGAATATGTCAAACCACTCTCTCAGTTAGTAAATTATGACGCATTAAAAGCATCACTACCTACTCGTCATAGCAATAGTTATAAACAACAACTTGGCCATGTTTTATTAATTGGTGGCGATAAACCTATGCCGGGGGCTATTCGCATTGCGGCTGAGTCTTGTCTACGTGCCGGAGCTGGACTTGTAAGTGTCGCTACGCATCCAGAAAATCGCGCCATTGTGGTGCAAGGGCGTTATGAACTGATGGTACACGCCATAGAGCATACAACAGAGTTGGAACCACTAATTGAAAAAGCTGATGTGTGTGTGATTGGTCCAGGCCTTGGTCAATCAAATTGGAGTAAGACCGTATGGCAGGCAATCGAGCAGGTCAATAAACCAATTATTATTGATGCGGATGGGCTTAACTTGTTAGCTCATAAACCAATTAACCTAGCGCAAATGATTATTACCCCTCACAGCGGAGAGGCTTCAAGATTACTGGGTATCCCAAGCCATGAAATTGAACTTAATCGTTTTGATTCAGTCTCTAAATTAGCAAAGCAATTTAACGCAATAGCCTTATTAAAAGGGGCGGGCAGCTTAGTTTCTAATAGTCATTATACGGTAATTAATACGTCGGGCAGCGCTAGTATGGCAAGTGCTGGGATGGGCGATTGTTTATCTGGTATAATTGCTGGCTTAATTGCGCAGGGCATGCCGAATTTTGAAGCTGTTCAATTGGCTGTTAATATTCACGGCCGCGCAGCGGAAATTGCAGAGCAACAGGGTAAGCGTGGCATGTTAGTCTCAGATCTGTACCCTTTAATTAGAAAACTGGTTGATTAGTGGAGAAGTAAATGGATCAGCAAGATGGGGTTTTTAATTGCTTTTTGGCCGATGAAACTGAAACAGTTGCCATGGGCAGTAAATTGTCTTCATGCATACATGAAGGTGCTGTTATCTTTTTACATGGCGACTTAGGTGCGGGCAAAACGACGCTTACACGCGGCGTTGTGCAAGGTTTTGGTCATACCGGTAAAGTAAAAAGTCCAACCTATACCTTGGTTGAGCCCTACGAGTTAGCTTCACAAAATGTTTATCACTTCGATTTATATCGCCTTGCAGATCCCGAAGAATTGGAGTTTATGGGCATTCGAGACTACTTTGAAAATAATTCAGTGTGTTTAATTGAATGGCCAGAAAAAGGCGCTGGAATGCTTGCACAGGCAGATCTAGAGATTACAATGGAATATGTCGATAATGCGCGTAGAATAACCATAATGGCGAACAGTCAAAGTGGCAAAACAATAATAAATAAGCTGAAGAATGACTAGCGATTGGTACAATATTAAATCTCTATTTCGAGTAATGATTATTGTCATGATGTTTGTGAGTGTTAACTTGTACGCTGCAAACAAAATTGACAGTGTACGTGTTTGGCCGTCTCCTGAGAGCACCCGCGTGGTACTCGATATGAAAGAGAAGCCTGAATACAGCTATTTCTTTTTGAAAAATCCATTGCGCTTGGTAGTTGATATAAAATCAACACCAGGACGCGCAGCTACATTTCCAAAAATTGATAAAAAACATCAATTAATTAAAAAAATTCGCTATAGTACACCAAAGCGAAAATCCGATACGCGCTTAGTATTTGAACTACTAGCACCTGTTAAACCGGTTATCTTTTCGCTCGCACCAACAGGCCCGTATAGCGACCGACTTGTATTTGATTTATACAGTAAAGAAAAACCGAAAGCACAAACCGTTGTTAAAAGTCGCGATATTAGCAGTGATAGAGACATTGTCGTTGCTGTTGTAGCGGGGCATGGTGGTGAAGACCCTGGCTCTATCGGCCCTTCAGGTACCTATGAAAAAACTATCACGCTGCAAATTGCAAAGCGTTTGGCAGCTAAGATTAATGCAGAAAAAGGAATGTCTGCTGTCTTGCCGCGTACCGGTGATTACTATGTAAAATTAAATACACGCACCGAGCGAGCTCGAACCAAAAAAGCGGATTTCTTAATTTCAATTCACGCAGACGCATTTACGTCGCCGCAACCGCGCGGTGGCTCTGTTTGGGTGCTTTCGTTAAGACGTGCAAATTCAGAAATTGGTAAATGGATAGAGAATCGTGAGCAACACTCTGAGTTATTAGGTGGTGCGGCAGACGTTTTAAAAGATACCCAGCAAGAACGTTACTTGGCGCAAGCATTACTCGATATGTCGATGGATCATTCAATGAAAACCGGCTTTGAAGTGGCTGAAGATGTAATTAGTGAAATGCGAAAAGTCACACGCATGCATAAAAAAGTGCCGCAGGCGGCGAGTTTGGCTGTATTAAAATCACCTGATATTCCCTCTATTTTGGTTGAGACGGGCTTTATATCTAATCCAACAGAAGAGCGCTTACTAAAAACTAGAGACCACCAAGAAAAGCTCGCGACGGCAATTTTTAAATCGGTAAAGGCGTATTTTAGAAATAACCCTCCTGAAGATTCATATTTTGCCAAGTTGAAAAAAGATCAACCGCGTTTTCATAAGGTACGCTCAGGCGAGTCCCTCAGTGTGCTTGCGAGTCGTTATGGGGTAACGGTTAGCTCTTTGAAAAAGGCTAATAAGTTATCGTCGAATACGTTATATATCGGGCAAAATTTAGCTATTCCACGTAGCTAATAGTGCCTCGATTTTTGAATTTGTAATTATGTCTATACAAATATTACCCGCTCGCCTTGCCAACCAAATAGCTGCTGGTGAAGTAGTAGAACGCCCCGCATCAGTGGTTAAAGAGCTGGTGGAAAACAGTTTAGATGCGGGAGCAACGCGCATTCAAATTGATATTGAACGCGGTGGTCACAAACTAATACGTATTCGCGATAATGGCTTTGGTATCGACAAAGACCAACTTACTTTAGCGTTGTCACGCCATGCAACCAGCAAAATAAAATCACTCGATGACTTAGAGCAAATCGCATCACTAGGCTTTCGTGGCGAAGCCTTGGCGTCAATTAGCTCAGTATCGCGCTTAACATTAACCTCTAAAACTGAGGCACAAAACGAAGCGTGGCAAGCTTATGCTGAAGGGCGAGATATGGCGGTACAAATTACGCCAGCCTCTCATCCCAATGGCACAACCATTGAAGTCGTTGATTTATTTTTTAACACGCCGGCTCGCCGTAAGTTTTTACGCACCGAGAAAACTGAATTTCACCATATTGATGAACTACTGAAGCGCATTGCATTGTCGCGTTTTGATGTGGCAATTACGCTTAAGCATAACGGCAAAACAGTACGTCAATATCGTGCGCAAATGCAGCAAGAAAATTACGTCAAGCGTGTTGCCCAAGTTGCGGGAAAAGTCTTTGAACAGCAGGCTGTGTATGTCGATTCTGGTGATGAGCGCTTACGCCTGTATGGCTGGGTATTACCCGTTGGCGATAAAACAGAGCCGCAGTACACCTATGTTAATGGTCGAATGATGCGTGATAAGTTAATTTTTCACGCTATTCGTCAAACATTTGAAGAATATGCTTCAGGCTATGATATTCCGGGTTTTGTTATTTACCTTGAAATAGAGCCGCGCCAAGTCGATGTGAACGTACACCCAGCGAAACACGAAGTACGCTTTCATCAGGGGCGTTTAGTTCATGACTTTATTGTACAAGCAGTGAGGCAAGCGATTAGCTTTGAACAGCCGCTCGATCTCGCGCCAAGCAATGAGACTAGTGATTATGCACTACAGCAAATGCATCAATTTGATGCTGGGCATGAACCTAGCAAGGTGACTATGCCGCAAGTGCGTGAACAAAGTGCTTCTTTTTCCGCGTCTAGTGGTGGTTCAGGTTACAAAAAGCCGCTAATGCAGCATCATAAAGTACCAGATAGCGCAAAACAGCATTCGGTAAATGCATTTTATCAGGGGGTTGCTGACCAGGTCATTGAATCAGCGGTTCATCACACGATTAATGATATACCGCAATCAACTAATAGCGCTGAGTGCATTGAATTGTTGCCGCTACGCCAAGGCAAAGCACTGCGCAGTGTAAATGGTGAACCGCAGTTGGTCGATCTTACGCCAGCAATCCTTACCCTTTGGCAAACGCATGTTGAACAACAAGGGCAACTTGAAAGTAAAAGTCTGCTGTTACCTGTACGTATCAATTTATCCTCAGACTTGCTTGATAAAGTGCAAGACAACCTTTCATGGTTAGGAATTCTTGGTTTTGATATTGCCGTCAACTCTCAGTTTTTGTTAGTGAAAAAATTACCTGAGGTTTTATATTCAGTGGATGTTAATCAAATCTTAGATAACTTGTTTGACCATGTATTGGAAAAAAATGAAAAAACCGATCTGACGTTTTGGCTGACTTGGCTGAAAAATATTGCCTTAGTTCAGCCTCTGGGCTACACAATTACTAAGCAATTAGTCGAGTTAGTGGTAAAAAAGCCTGAATTAATTGCCAGTTTTAAAACGAAAACTGTTAAAATTGACATAGAAAACAGTCTTTTTGACTAACCGATTAATTTTTAGTTTAGCAAGGAAAAACGTTGCAACAATTGCCAATTATTTGCTTAATGGGACCGACTGCTTCCGGTAAAACCGATTTAGCGATTCAGCTTTGTCAGCATTTAAATACCGAAGTGATTAGTGTCGATTCTGCGTTGGTATACAAAGGCATGGATATTGGTTCCGCGAAGCCTAATTCTGAAGAGTTGGCATTAGCACCGCACCGACTCATCGATTTAATCGATCCTGCTGATAGTTATTCTGCAGCTGACTTTCGCCGTGATGCGCTAGATAATATTGCCCAGTTGCATAGCCAAGGTAAAATTCCGCTCTTGGTGGGTGGCACCATGATGTATTTCAAAGCGTTACTTGAAGGCTTGTCACCATTACCAAATGCAGACCAAGCAATTCGTGCAGAACTTGAGCAAGAAGCGCAGGTGAAGGGCTGGCCTCTACTGCATCAAGAGCTGACACATGTCGACCCAGTTGCAGCTGCAAAAATTAATGAAAATGACTCACAGCGTATTAATCGCGCTTTAGAGGTATACCGCTTAACGGGTAAACCAATGAGTGAGCTACAAAAGGTTAAGTCAGAACCCTTACCTTTTGATGTTTTACAGTTTGCGATTGCACCGAGCGATCGCGCTGTGTTACACCAACGTATTGAAAAAAGATTTAAAATAATGCTCGATATGGGGTTTGAAAAAGAAGTTCTGGCCTTATATACAAGAAAGGACTTACATCCAGACCTACCGTCTATTCGCTGTGTAGGTTATCGTCAAATGTGGGATTATCTCGCTGGCGAGGATGATTATGATGAAATGGTTTTTAAGGGCATAGCTGCTACGCGTCAGCTTGCTAAACGTCAGTTGACTTGGTTACGTGGCTGGCAAAATATTACTTGGCTAGAATCAGGCGATGAAGAAAACTTGCAACGCGTGTTAAGTTCGCTAAGCTAGTAAAGTGGTGCAGTAAAAATAATTGAATTCGTTAGAGTTATCGAATTTTATAAGAACACCTAGAACTAAGGAAAATAACAATGGCAAAAGGCCAATCATTACAAGACCCATTTTTGAACGCGTTACGCCGTGAACGTATTCCTGTAGCAATTTATTTAGTTAACGGCATCAAGCTACAAGGCAAAATTCAGTCATTTGACCAATTTGTAATTTTACTAGAAAACACTGTAAACCAAATGGTTTACAAACACGCTATTTCAACTGTTGTACCTGCGCGAGCTGTTAATTTCCAAGCAACTCAGGGCGGTGCAGAAGACGAGAGCGGTAACTACTAATTAATAGGAG
Source organism: Pseudoalteromonas sp. ABV4_021 (assembly GCF_056159365.1). Classification (NCBI taxonomy): domain Bacteria; kingdom Pseudomonadati; phylum Pseudomonadota; class Gammaproteobacteria; order Alteromonadales; family Pseudoalteromonadaceae; genus Pseudoalteromonas; species Pseudoalteromonas sp. ABV4_021. The sequence continues at coordinate 448,805 of NZ_JBSWVB010000001.1, forward strand.
TTTAATGCTTGTTTGACCGTTATGAAGCCGGTGAACAGGCAGTCTTAGTTCATATCGAATTTCCAAATGAAGGCGATCGTGAAGATTTGCAAGAATTGGAAATGCTCGTTTCTTCAGCTGGTGTAAATGCATTGACGATTGTGCAAGGCAGTCGTCAATCACCGCATGCCAAATACTTCGTCGGAAGCGGTAAGGCTGAGGAAATTGCTGAGATTGTCAAAATCCATGATGCAGATGTAATCATCTTTAATCACGAATTATCCCCCTCACAAGAACGCAACTTAGAGGCGATATGTAAATGTCGCGTGCTTGATAGAACTAGTTTGATTCTTGATATCTTTGCGCAAAGAGCGCGTACTCATGAAGGTAAGCTACAAGTAGAACTTGCGCAATTACGCCATATTTCTACCCGATTGATTCGAGGTTGGACGCACCTTGAGAGGCAAAAAGGGGGCATAGGTTTACGAGGTCCGGGTGAAACCCAGCTTGAAACCGACCGTCGTTTAATTCGTGGTAAAATTAAAAATATTTTAAAACGCTTAGAAAAAGTAGCTAAGCAACGTGAACAAGGACGCCGCGCACGAAACCGAAATGAAATTCCAACCGTATCATTAGTTGGCTATACCAATGCGGGTAAATCAACCTTGTTTAATCGCATCACCGATAGCGATGTATATGCGGCGGATCAGTTGTTTGCAACGCTTGATCCAACGCTTAGAAAAATTGAGGTGCCAGATTTGGGGCCAACAATTCTTGCTGATACTGTTGGTTTTATTAGGCATTTACCCCATGACTTAGTCGCTGCGTTTAAATCAACGTTAGCTGAGACCCGTGAAGCTGATTTACAACTTCACGTAATTGATGTCGCAGATGCAAGGCGTCAAGAAAATATCGAACAAGTACAAGATGTACTGAGAGAAATCGATGCTGATGAAGTACCGCAGCTATTGGTTTACAACAAAATCGATTTAGTGGAAGAGGTGTCTCCACGTATTGATCGCAACGATGAAGGTCGACCTATTCGCGTTTGGTTATCGGCACAAACTGGGGTAGGTTGTGAACTATTGCTTGAAGCGATTGGCGAATGCTTGGCGGAACAAATGTTCCATGAAAATATGCGCATTCCGCCGCAATTAGGTCGCTTACAAGGTGCGCTTTATCGATTAAATGCGGTGCAAGCTGAAAACTTTGATGAGTTGGGTAATTGGCTATTAGATGTCAGGTTACCTATGTCAGACTGGCAGCGCTTGAAAAAAGAGTTCGGTGAGCAAATACAAGAATTAGTGGTTTAACTTTTCAAAAATATTTGTTTACCGTAAAAATTAGAAAATCCCCTAAGGTTTTGGTAAATTTACCAAAGTTTAATTTTAATTATTAATATTGGAGTGACGCTATGGCCTGGAACGAGCCGGGTAACAATGGCAACGACAAAGACCCATGGAATAACAAGGGCGGTCGAGATCAGGGTCCACCTGATTTAGATGAAGTATTTCGTAAATACGGCGACCGCTTTGGTGGCTTATTTGGCGGCAAAAAAGGATCAAGCAACGGCGGTTTAAGTGGCCCTGCACTGGTATTTGTTTTAATTATCGCTATTACCGTTTGGGCTATTAGTGGTTTTTACACGGTGAAAGAAGCAGAGCGTGGTGTTGTATTACGCTTCGGTCAGTTTCACGACATAGCCTTACCTGGTTTGCGTTGGAAAATGACGTTTGTTGATCGTGTCATCCCTGTTGATATTGAAGCAGTGCGTTCACTTTCTGCGTCAGGCTTTATGCTTACCGAAGATGAAAACGTGGTAAGTGTTGAGTTTGTGGTTCAGTACCGTGTTACCGATGCATATTTATACCGCTTCAGCGTAACGGATGCAGATCACAGCTTACAGCAAGCGCTTGATAGTGCACTGCGTTATGTTGTTGGTCACGCAAAAATGGATGATGTATTAACGAAAGGTCGTGAGCAGGTGCGTCAAGACACTTGGCAGGAACTTGAGAAAATTATCACGCCATATAATTTAGGTATCGTACTGACAGACGTTAACTTTAAAGATGCGCGTCCACCGGCAGAAGTAAAAGATGCGTTTGATGATGCAATTGCAGCACAAGAAGATGAAGAGCGTTTTATTCGTGAAGCTGAAGCATATCAACGTGAGATTGAACCAACTGCGCGTGGTCGTGTAACACGTATGACGCAAGAAGCAGAAGCGTATAAAGAGCGTGTAACGCTTGAAGCGCAGGGTGAAATCGCACGTTTTGAACGCCTATTACCAGAATACCAAGCTGCTAAAGAAGTAACGCGTCAGCGTCTTTATATCGATGCGATGGAAGAAGTATTAGGTAATACGTCAAAGGTAATTGTTGATGTAGAAGGTGGTAATAATATGATGTATTTACCGCTCGATAAAATTATTCAGCAATCGAAAGAAAACGCAATGCCTGCTCGTCAACGCAATGATGTTGATAACTTAAGACAGCAACTAGGTACAACGAAAAACAGTCAGCTAAATTCAGCGAATGACCGCTACTCTAGCGACCGTTACAACTCTGGGAGATACAATCAATGAAAAACTTTGGTTTAGTTATTGTTGTTATTCTAGCGATGCTTAGTTTTTCTGGCCTGTTTGTGGTGCCAGAAGGTCAAAAGGCAATTGTATTAGAGTTTAGTAAAGTCAAGAAAGATAGCGAAGGTAACCCGGTTGTGTATGAGCCAGGTCTGCAATTTAAAATGCCGTTTATCTCTCAAGTACGTAAGCTAGATTCGCGTATTCAAACACTGGACGGTTCACCAGATCGCTTTGTAACAAGCGAAAAGAAAGACTTAATTGTTGATTCGTATGTTAAATGGCGTGTTAAAGACTTCAGTAAGTTTTACCTGCGTGCACGTGGTGATAAGCAATATGCTGAAACACTACTTAAGCAAAAGGTGAACAATGGTTTAAGAACTAACTTTGGTTCGCGCACAATTCGCGAGATTGTGTCAGGTGAGCGTAGTGCACTAATGGAAGAGGCATTATCGCAAGCTTCTGAAAGTGCTGCTGAGTTAGGTATTGAAGTACTTGACGTACGAGTGAAGAAAATTAATTTACCGACAGAAGTAAGTAACTCAATTTTCCAACGTATGCGCGCTGAGCGTTCTGCTGTAGCGAAAGAACACCGTTCTGAAGGTATGGAGAAGGCCGAGGAAATTCGCGCTGACGTAGACCGTCGTGTAACGGTTATGCTTGCTGATGCAGAGCGTAATGCACGAAGTGTACGTGGTGAAGGTGATGCGTTAGCAGCAAAAATTTATGCTGATGCGTACAACAAAGACGCTGAATTCTATAGCTTTTTACGCAGCTTAGATGCTTACAAAGCAACCTTTAAAAATAAAGAAGACGTTATGGTGCTGAGCCCTGATAGTGACTTCTTTAAGTATATGAAGCAAACCGGTAAGTAAATTACCCAGTTGCAATATAATATTGAAAGCCCTGCACTTGCAGGGCTTTTTTATGGAGAAAATAATGAGCTTTGATGTATTGTTATTGGCGTTTGCTGTGTTGTTAATTTTTGAAGGGCTTGGGCCTGCTTTATTTCCAGCGAAATGGCGCGAGTATTTACGCGAAATAGCGCAATTAGCTGATCCGCAATTGCGGATGATAGGCGTTGCTTTAATCTTGATTGGTTGGCTGCTTTTTATGTGGTTAAAACCATAAAATAAAAAACAACCAAGAGATAAAATAAAAATTAAATTTATTAGTAAATTATCTAAAAACAACAGTGCTTAATGAGCTTGTATATACCAATTTAATTGAAGTTATTTAGATAAAATGATGAAAAAAGCTGCTAAACGGGGTGATCTTTGCCCCCATTTTTTGATAGAATCTGCGCCTAATTTTCTTTAAGTGAAGTTACAATGGGTAAAAACGTCGTTGTATTAGGCACCCAATGGGGTGACGAAGGTAAAGGTAAGGTTGTTGACCTACTAACAGATAAAGCGTCTTTAGTTGTACGTTATCAAGGTGGTCACAACGCAGGTCACACACTCGTTATTAACGGTGAGAAAACAGTTCTTCACCTTATCCCATCAGGTGTTCTACGTGACAATGTTAAATGTGTAATCGGTAACGGTGTAGTATTAGCACCAGATGCACTTATGCGCGAAATCGGCATGCTTGAAGAGCGTGGCGTTCCGGTTAGAGAGCGTTTATTAATTTCTGAAGCATGTCCACTAATCCTACCGTATCACGTAGCATTAGACATGGCTCGTGAAGAAGCACGTGGCGCTAAAGCTATCGGTACTACAGGTCGTGGTATTGGTCCAGCTTACGAAGATAAAGTGGCGCGTCGTGGCTTACGTGTTGGCGATTTATTTAACCCAGAGTTATTCGCTGAAAAACTAAAAGAAGTACTTGAGTATCATAACTTTACACTAGTTAATTACTACAAAGTGGATCCAGTTGATTACCAAGAAACATTAGACGCAGCAATGGCTGTTGCTGACATTCTTAAGTCTATGGTTGTTGACGTTACTGAGTTACTTGACCAAGCACGTACTAATGGCGAGCACATCTTATTTGAAGGTGCGCAAGGTACGCTGCTTGATATCGACCACGGTACATACCCATACGTTACGTCTTCAAATACAACGGCTGGCGGTGTTGCTACGGGTGCTGGTTTTGGTCCATTAAACCTAGATTACGTATTAGGTATCGTGAAAGCATACACAACACGTGTTGGTTCAGGTCCTTTCCCAACTGAACTTTATGACGGTCTAGATAAGCAAGACCCTGTTGGTAAACACTTAGGTGACAAAGGTCACGAGTTTGGCGCAACAACTGGTCGTTTACGTCGTACAGGTTGGTTCGATGCTGTTGCAATGCGTCGTGCGGTACAAATTAACTCTATTACAGGCTTCTGTTTAACTAAACTAGATGTATTAGACGGTTTAGAAACAATCAAAATCTGTACTGGTTACCAGCTTGAAGATGGTACAGTTACAAACGTAACACCACTTGCTGCTGAAGGTTACGAGAAAGTAACACCAGTATACGAAGAGATGCCAGGTTGGAGCGAAAATACGTTCGGTGTAACAACTTACGAAGGCTTACCACAAGCTGCACGTAACTACATCAAGCGTTTAGAAGAAATCACTGGTGTACCAATCGATATCATCTCGACTGGCCCAGATCGTGTAGAAACAATGATTGTACGTAACCCATTCGGTGAGTAAATTTAGTTTCTAGAAAAAAGCTGCAGTTTGCAGCTTTTTTTATGCCTAAAATTCAAAGGTTGGTATATATTTTGTATCAATTATTTTAAATTGGTATGAGCTCTAGTTGTGTTAAATAGTTGAACACGTTTATCGCGCTAGCTATAAGTGTAGTGCGGTAGTTAGCTCACTGAATGATTAACGAGTTAAGTGAATTGACTTAATTGGCTTCGAATATCTGAGAATTATTATGCGTTTATTTATGCGAACACTGTGTCAAACCTTTGCTGCAACAGGGTTAATTTTTAGCTCTGCAAATGTGCTTGCCGAAAACCCTGAGCTGCAAGCAGTGCAAATCTACAGCCAAGATGAACTCATTAAACTCATAAATAAAAATGAACATTTAACACGAGTAAAGCTCGACGATTGCCAACTTGTGCAAGATATCGAAGCGCGTGCAAGTAAAATGAAAGTCCCTGCATATCAGTTTTTATATGGCGATATGTTGGCATACGCAGTATGTGTAGAACGTGATGTTGACCTTGGCGTGTATTACATGCGTGAAGCGGCAGATCAAGGCTTAGCGGCGGCACTAGAGCAACTTGGTCGCTATTACCATGTTGGCCAATTAGTGCAGCGCGATATCAATAAAGCCATTATTTATCTACGCGAGGCCGCATCGCTTGGTAATCTAAATGCACAAATTAGGCTTGTTGATTTGTTTAACGCGGGGCTTGGTAGCCCTCGCGATTTTGAAGATGCATACCGCTGGCTCAATGGCGCTTTAATTTACGACAAAAAGCGCCATCAAGAAGTCGCGAAAAAGCTCGCATTACTTGCTGAAAAAATGCCACCGAGTGCGTTAGCCCGTGCTAAAAAATAGAATGTCATTTAGCTTAATGATTATGCCTGTGCGAACTGCTCTTTATCGGGCAGCCAACGGGCAATAATATGTTCCGCAAGATCGCTATGTTCAGTTAAAAAGCGTTTAGCGACGGGCCTAACTTGTTCTACTAGTGCTTTGTCTCGCACAAGGTCAGCAATTCTAAATTCCGCAAGTCCCGTCTGCTTTGTACCAAGCACTTCGCCGGGCCCACGGATCTCCAAATCTCGCTCTGCAATGACAAATCCGTCATTGCTATCGCGCAGCACTCCTAAGCGTTTTTGACCTGTGTTAGATAGTGGAGGGTGATATAGTAGTACGCAGTGCGATGCGACTGAGCCACGGCCAACACGACCGCGTAACTGGTGTAATTGGGCAAGCCCTAAACGTTCTGGGTTTTCAATAATAATTAAGCTAGCGTTAGGTACATCTACCCCGACTTCTATTACGGTTGTAGCAACCAGTACGTCTATTTTGCCCGCTTTAAACTCCGACATGATGAACTGCTTTTCACTTGGTTTCATGCGGCCGTGTACCAATTCGATAGCAACATCAGGTAGTGCTTTAGCTAATTCTTTTGCGCTATCCTCCGCAGCTTGGCATTGCAATGCTTCTGATTCTTCTATTAGCGTACAAACCCAATAAACCTGACGCTTGTCTTGCAGTACCGACTGCTGTACACGGTTAATAATGTCTTGGCGGCGGGTATCAGGAATAGCCACCGTTGTAATAGGTGTTCTGCCAGGTGGTAATTCGTCAATAATCGATGTTTCTAAATCGGCATAGGCGGTCATTGCTAAGGTGCGTGGAATAGGGGTTGCGGTCATAACTAACTGGTGTGGATAGCAATTGCCATTACGGCCTTTTTCACGTAATTCTAAACGTTGGTGTACGCCAAAGCGGTGTTGTTCATCAATAATAATCAGTGCGAGATTATTAAAGCTCACTTGTTCTTGGAATAACGCATGGGTGCCGACAATCATTTGTGCTTCGCCGGAGGCTATTTGCTCAAGTACTACAGTGCGTTCTTTACCTTTAGTTTTACCCGCTAACCACGCAATTTTAACGCCTAATGGCTCAAACCAAGCTCGAAAAGCGTTAGCGTGCTGCTCGGCTAAAATCTCGGTAGGTGCCATTAAGGCAACTTGATAACCTTGGCTAATTGCCGTAAGTGCTGACATTGCCGCTACCAACGTTTTTCCCGAACCAACATCGCCTTGCACTAATCGCATCATAGGGTAGGGCTGAGTCAGATCGTGTTTAATTTCTGCCACTACACGCTGTTGCGCATTAGTTGGTTTGAAAGGTAGCTGGGCAAGTAGTTGTGGCTCAAGAGAATTGGTTGGTGGCAAGGTTACCGCCTGATGCACTTGTCCTTTGGCACGCAGTTTTAAGAGGCTTAAATTTTGCGCCAGTATTTCTTCAAATGCGAGTCGTTGCTGAGCAGGGTGAAGCCCTTGCTCAAGCAGTAGTGTACTTTCTTCAGGACTCGGTTTGTGAAGCGTTAGCAAGGCTTTTTTTAAGCTGTACCCTTGTGGTTGGTACTGAGCTGGCAAGAGTTCTTGAATATCATAGCGCTCTAGTAAGGCTACGGCCTGGCTGCTCAGTTTGCGTAACGAAAGCTGCTTTAAGCCTTCCGTTGTTGGGTAAACGGGCGTAAGTGATTCTTCAACTTGGCTTGTGACATTCTCATCGATGATTTTATACTCGGGATGAGCCATTTCGTAGCCGTTCCTACCGCGGCGAATTTCACCAAAACAGCGTATTCTACTACCCGCAGTTAAATTATTTTTTTGTGCAGCGGTAAAAGTGAAAAAGCGTAAGGTTAGTCTGCCAGTGCCATCGTTAACTTGGCAATTAAGCATGCGGCGTTTACCAAAGCTGATATTGGTATTTTCAATAGTCGCTTCAATGCTGACATGATAGTGCGCTTGCAGCTCGCAAATAGGATAAATGCGAGTGCGATCTTCATAGCGCAGCGGTAAATGAAAGAGTAAGTCTTGTACGGTAAAAATATGCAGCTTTGCTAAACGCTCTGCAATTTTAGGCCCAGCACCTTTCAGTTCAGTGATGGGGTATGAGGCAAGATCAATTGCCATAGCTGTCCTTTCGTTTTTACCGTCCTTGGTTTTTAACAGGTTAAGTTTAAAGTTGCAATAGATAACTGTAAAAATAACCAGTGTTTAGCTTAGGCTTTTTTAACGAAACGTAGGGTATTCCAAAATGCTTCATCAGCCACAATTTCACCCTCGTCATCAAGTTCAGGGTATGGCAGGCCTTTTAAGCGGCACTGTTGCGCGATAATAGGGTGACAGCCTTCAAATAGCAGGGTGTGCTTGGTGTTTTTATCTAAGTGGTCATTAGGCTGATACATGTCTGCATTTTCGCGCTGGCGCTGGGCTTCGTAAAGAATTAACGCTGCAGCAACGGATACATTCAATGACTGCACCATGCCTTCCATTGGAATGATAATATGCTGGTCCGCATGAGCGAGTGCTTTGTCGGAAATACCATCGCGTTCTTGGCCAACAATAACGGCAGTTGGCTTAGTGTAATCAATTTCACGAAAATCAACGGCGCTATCTGATAGGTTTGTTGCCAAAATTTGCACGCCTGGAATTTGTTCACGAAGTGCTTTTACCGCATCATCAATATCATCGTGCATATGGGTTTCCACCCAGTTTTTACTACCACCCGATGTATTATTAGTTAAACGACGCTGTTCTCTTGGCCAAACTGCATGAACATGGTGACAACCAACGGCGTCAGCGGTTCTAACAATTGCTGATAAGTTATGATGTTTGTGCACTTCGTCTAAGCACACAGTTAAATCAAGTTGACGTTTATCGAGTACAGATTTTACGCGTTTGTAGCGGTTATCGGCCATGGTTATTCTCCGGAAAATTCGCGGCGATTATACCTAGCTGATGTGTCTCTCGCAATTATTCTGCACCGCAGTGAAATGTTATGGCGTTACATCTCGGTTTATTGGGTTTTGTAGGGAGATTAAGGTCTCGGTTGATTGGATTACGTCAATAGCTTGTATTTTATTGATTAGCACGTCTTGCAGGTGATCAATTGAACGTGTCACAACCTTAATAAAAATACTGTAATTACCTGTGGTGTAATAGGCTTCTACCACTTCTTCTAACGCTTCTAAGCGTTTGATGGTGTCAGGGTAATCTTTAGCATTTTTTAAGTTAATACCAATAAAACAACATACGTCGTAACCTAGATTTTTTTCGTTAATAGAAACTTTTGTGCCCGTAATAATATTGGCTTGTTTCATTTTCTCAACACGTACGTGAATTGTGCCGGCACTGACTTCAAACTTTTTTGCTAGCTCAGCATAAGGCACGCGCGCGTTGTCCATCAACGCGTGCAGAATCGATTTGTCGAGATTATCCATTTTGTATTGGGTCATAATTTTGGCTAGGTTGTTTTAAACTCTAATTCGATTTTGTTTTTATCGATACGTGCCGTAAGGGGTGGGTAAGTGCGCGCCGTTTTGAGTACTTTGTTAAAAATACGCAGCTCTACGTTTGAGTGTAGTGCTTTTTGTACTTCGAGATAGCAGTAATCACGGAGCATATGAATGGCACGTTCTAGCTTGGCGGCTTTATTTGGCAGTAACTCAATTAACTGTTCGTTAAGGTTTTGCTTATCAGAGATTTCAATTAACAGGTTTTGTTGTTTATCGGCATCTTCGATCGACAGTGCTTTATCAAACTCAGACTCGAGCGCTTCTAGCTGCTGATTACATAAGCGCACTTGTTCAAAAATCTCATCGGTGCGGTTTTTCAGTAATACAGCTGCATGACCTAAGTGAATTTCTGTATGCGCACCTTTATCGGTGCCCACTTCACCACAGATCATGGTTTTAGCATCAAGCACTTTACCGCCAATGAGTTTGCCATCCCCTTTTTCAGGGTTGCCGATCATTAGCTCATTTTTCGCTTTAATGTGGCAGTGGCTTGCCTGGCTTTTAATTTTAACCTGATTGCCAGATAAGTATGTATATTGTGCGTAGCTGATGGTTAAGTTGCCTTCACAGCTAATTTTATTCGAAAGCTCATCGTTCTCTTTGTGGTGGCCTAAACAGCCTTCTTTAATTTCTATGCTGCCTGTGGCGTTTAGCTCCGCAGATTCAACGCTGCCAAATACGGTAATATCGCCTTTTGCGGTTACTTTCATACCCGGTTCAATATTCTCAGTAATGATCACTGAACCGTCAAAATCAATATGGCCTGATTTTACATCGACATTAGGAATGGTAAATACATCGTCAACACGCATACCGTATTTGTCATCAACAGGAACGCCGGCAATAGTAGCAACCAGGTACTTATCGTCGGTGCCACTAAGTTCAGTGCCGTCACCCGCAATTAATTTTACTTCATCGCCGGGTTTGGCTTTTAGTGTTTCACCAAGTACGTTAAATCCGTCTTTGCCTAATGTAGCAAAGTGGTGCGTCATTAGGGTATCACCAGGTTTTACACTGGCGAGTGCGCCAAAGTCGCGCATATCAACCGAACCATCTTCGCGGCGCTTCGGTTGACGAACGCGGTCGGCAAGGGTTTGTACATTCTTTTCAAGCGAACCGTTTTTACCGGCAACAGGAATTTGCCCTTTGGCAATTACGCCCGAAAGCTCTTTGCCTGGCATTGCCTCAAATTGCTTACCTAGTAACGACTCTAACCATACTTGCTTGTAACCACGGGTGATATTGGTTTGTTTAATGATTTCAACAGCCTGCTCCATGCTCATCAATTCACCGCCATAGGCAGTGGTTAACACAGCGGTTGCAGCCATTTTGTCTTCACTGACCGATACTGTAAGTGTTGCATCGTGCTTTTCCGCAACAATCAATTCGTCAAAATCAGGATCGCGAAAAGCCTCTTTCACTTCTTTTGTTAAAACATAACAATCGGCGAATTCAGAGTTAGCGAGTGCTTGAAAGACAAAGTCAGCACTCGGCGGCATGGGCGTTTGCTCAGAAACTGTCAGTACAACTTGATTTTCGTTATTAAGAGTAAACACTTAAGCTCCTAGGCCATTATGATTAACAAACTATACATGTTTTTTTAGCATAAAAAAAAGGGCATAACAGCCCTTTATATTTAATTTTTTCATTATTTTATTAATGAATTAAATTAATTAGTTGATGGTAACTCTAAAATACCATCAATTTCGATTTGTGAACCTTTTGGCAGCTGCGCAACACCAATCGCAGCACGCGCTGGATATGGCTCGTTAAAATACTGGCTCATCACTTCATTTACGGTTGCGAAGTTAGATAAGTCAGTTAAGAAAATATTCACTTTAACCATGTTTTGAATTTCGCCGCCAGCAGCCTGACATACAGACACGAGGTTTTTAAATACTTGGTGTGTTTGCTCAGTGAAATCGTCTGATACCATTTCCATTGTTTCAGGAACAAGTGGAATTTGGCCTGAAAGGTAAACCGTAGTACCTACTTTTACTGCTTGGCTATATGTGCCAATTGCTGCGGGTGCTGTATCAGTGCTAATAATTGATTTTGTCATAATTTATCTTCTTAATTATTTTCGGCGATATACTTTTTGTACATCTGGCATTACTCGAATTCGGCGCATTATGTTAGCGACATGGATGCGGTCTTTCACTGTGATACCTAGATCGATTAGGTATAAGTTACTCTCTTTTTCTTCGGTACTGATTTCAACAATGTTTGCCGCGGTCGTTGATACTAAATTCGTTAATTTAGCGAGTGCGCCTTGGTGGTTTATAATTTCAACACGTAGTGCTGCAATATATTCTTTTTCTGGGTTGTCTTCCCATTTCACAACAAAATATTTAGAGCGTTCTTGCTGCCAACCGCGAATGTTCTTACATTCTTGGCGATGAACCGTAAGGCCTTTACCTTGACTAATATGCGCAACAATCTCATCACCAGGAACTGGGCGGCAGCACTTAGAGTAGTTAATTAACATCCCTTCAGTACCTATAATGGCCGCTTTTTTGTTGTGGTTTAGTTCGCCGACATCTTCGCCTTGTTCTTGTAGCAAACGCTTTGCGACCAGTAGGCTTAAAATGTTACCTGAACCAATTTCTATTAATAATTTATCTAGTGAATCAACATTATGTTCTTCCACTGTGCGTGCCAGCGCTTCTTCACTTACATCGCTTAAATGGTGCTCGCCAAGTGCTGAATCTAAAAGGCGACGGCCTAATTGCAGTGCTTCTTCGTGCTCTTGCTTCTTAAGGTATTTTTGCACGCCCATACGCGCTTTTGCGGTAACAATAAAATTAAGCCAAGTCGCGTTAGGGTGAGCACCTGAGCTAGTAATAACCTCAACCGTTTGGCCGGTATCAAGCGCTGCGCTTAGTGGATAAGGCTTTCTGTTAACCCGCACGCCAACACAGGTGTTACCAACATCTGTATGTACTGCGTAGGCAAAATCGACCGCTGTGGCGCCCATTGGTAATTCAATAATGCGACCATCTGGCGTGAATACATAAATCTCTTCAGGGAAGAGTTCGGTTTTAACGTTTTCAACAAATTCGAATGATGAACCTGCGCTTTGTTGCAGTTCAAGCAAGCTTTGCATCCACTGGCGAGCACGTTGCTGCGCTGTATTACCAGCACTATCGCCTGCTTTTTTGTAAAGCCAATGGGCAGCAACCCCTTTATCAGCCATTTGGTCCATTTCGTTCGTGCGAATTTGAATTTCAACGGGAATGCCGTGTGGACCTACAAGCGAGGTATGCAAAGACTGGTAGCCATTGGTTTTAGGTACCGCAATGTAATCTTTAAAACGTGTTTCTATCGGCTTGAATAAATTGTGTACTACACCGAGGACCCGGTAGCAGGTGTCCATTGAGTCAACAACGATGCGAAACGCGTAAATGTCCATTACTTCATTGAACATTAACTCTTTATTAAGCATTTTACGGTAGATGCTGTACAGGTGTTTTTCGCGGCCAGATACGTCAACTTCAATGCCAGATTCTTCAATGCGCGAGATAATTTCATTTTGAATATTATGAATAATCTCTTTACGGTTGCCACGTGCTTTAGTGACTTCATTTTTTAGCGCGCGGTGACGCATAGGGTAAAGTGCTTGAAAACCTAAATCTTCCAACTCATTTTTAATGTCATGAATACCAAGGCGGTTGGCTATTGGGGCAAAAATCTCGAGTGTTTCACGGGCAATGCGGCGACGTTTTTCAGGACGCAGTGCGCCAAGTGTTCGCATATTGTGCGTGCGGTCTGCAAGTTTGATAAGAATAACGCGAATATCTTGCGTCATTGCCATAATCATTTTGCGATAGTTTTCTGCTTGGAATTCTTTTTGGTCTTTAAAGCTAAGTTTATCGAGCTTTGATACACCCTCAACCAGTTCGGCTACGGTATCGCCAAAAATTTCAGCAAGGTCTTGTTGGCTGAAATCGGTATCTTCAATCACGTCATGCATTAATGCAGCCATTAAGGTTTCGTGATCTAAGCGCATATTGGCAAGTATTTGTGTCACCTCTACAGGGTGGGTGATGTAGGGTTCACCACTTGAACGTGTTTGACCTTCGTGTGCGTCACGCGCAACCACATAGGCCTTTTGCACAAGTTCAACTTGCTCTGGCGTTAAATATTCTGAGATGTTCTTTTTAAGACCTTCAAAAAGATACATTGATGCTCCAATACTAGCTATAGAGGGGAATTGATAACAATATACGATGAATTGGAAGGGATTGCCAACGACTGTTTCTTATTAAAAAGTCGAACAGTCGCTGGAAAAGCTACTCCGCCAAGGAAAGCGTGAGTAGGGAGCAATAATTATTGCTTATTGGTGACCACCACCAACAATAGCAGCAACCGCAGCTAGCTCAGCCGCTTCTTGGTTTTGCTGATCTTCACGCTCTAGTGAATCTAAAGAATCATTGGTGATGAAACCTTTTTCAATTTCACGTAGTGCGATTACAGTTGGCTTGTCGTTTTCAGCATCAACCATAGGATCTTTGCCACCAGTTGCGATTTGGCGCGCACGGCGAGCCGCAACTAAAATAAGGTCAAAACGGTTACCAATCTTATCTACTGCATCTTCAACAGTTACTCGAGCCATCAGGCACTCCAAAAATTTATTATTCGCAAAAGCGTAGTTTACTTGATGCGAAGAAAATAGCCAATACTTGGATTAATTTAATCCGCTAATAAGTCGTTCAGCAGTTGCTGGTGTTTATGCGCTTGATTGGTTTGTGCCAAGCGCGAGGCAAAGACAATGGATTCCAGCTGGTAAAGTGCGGTATCAAAATCATCATTCACAATGAGATAATCGTATTCATTGTAATGAGAGGTTTCTGATTGTGCTTTTGCCATACGGCTCGCGATGACTTCGGCGCTGTCTTGACCTCGGCTATTTAAACGCGCTTCAAGTTCTTGCTTTGATGGTGGCAAAATAAAAATAGTGCGTACATCTGAAACAAGCTCTCTTACTTGACGCGCGCCTTGCCAATCAATATCTAAAAATACATCAATACCATTCGCTAATTGCGTTTCAATACTTTGTTTTGACGTGCCATAGTAGTTATCAAACACTTGTGCCCATTCAAAAAAGCCATCGTCAGCAATGACTTGTTTAAATTCATCTTGCGTTACAAAATGGTAGTGCACGCCGTTTTCTTCACCCGGACGAGGTGAGCGTGTGGTGTGTGATACCGATACTTTCATATCGCTATGGCGTTCTAATAGTGCGTTGATAAGGCTTGATTTACCTGCACCAGAAGGTGCTGACAAAATAAACAAATTACCACGAGCTTGGCTCATAAACTTTCCTAAAACATAAGTTTCGCTAAACCACCGACTTGCTAATTCAGTAGGCAGTCAGCACAATGGCGATATTATAAAAACTCGCAGCGCATTTAGAAAGCGATAGGCGACTTTTAATTGACAAAGAATTGTAAGAAATGAGTAAAGAAAGCCAAAAAATTATTGTTGGGTCGACTAATCCCGTAAAAATAAATGCAGTAAGCAATGCATTTTCTGCCATGTTTCCAAACATTGAATTTACCTGTGAAGGTGTATTTGCACCATCCGAGGTGGCAGACCAACCAATGACCGCAGAAGAAACCTTGCTAGGTGCAAAAAACCGAGTTGCTTACACAAAAGCGCATTTTCAGGCGGATTGGTATGTTGCGATAGAAGGCGGTGTAGATAACTTTAGTTATGGTCCTGCGACTTTTGCTTACATTGTGATTGATAACAAACAACAAGCTCAGGTTGGCCGCAGTAGCAATTTACCTATGCCAAACGTGGTTTATCGTGCGCTTTGCGACGGTGAAGAGCTGGGTCATGTAATGGATAGGTTATTTGACACTGAGAATATTAAACAAAAGGGCGGGGCAATGGCGTTATTAACAAATAACTTAGTCACCCGAGAGAGCGTTTATACCATGGCCATTACTACCGCGCTTGCACCATTTGTTAATCAACAACTGTTTAATTTGTAAAATGGATAATTAATGAAGTACCAATGGATCGTTTTTGATGCCGATGAAACCTTGTTTCATTTTGATGCATTTTCAGGTTTAAAGCAGCTATTTTCAAACTACGATATCGTATTTGAAAAATCTGATTTTGATGCGTTTCAAGCCGTTAATAAGCCGCTTTGGGTGGATTATCAAAATGGCACAATTACCGCTAAAGAATTACAAATAAAGCGTTTTACACGTTGGGGTGAAACGTTAGATGTGGCACCTGAATTACTTAATCAACAATTTATTGCAGCCATGGCTGATATTTGTCAGTGTTTGCCGGGTGCGCGTAAATTACTTGAGTTACTGCATGGTAAAGCAAAGCTTGCGATTATCACGAACGGCTTTACCGCACTGCAGCAGGTGCGTCTAGCTCGCACTGATTTAACCCACTTTTTTGAGCATGTGATTATTTCTGAGCAAGTGGGTGTGGCAAAACCGAATATCGCAATTTTCGACCATGCGCTGCAGCTGTTTGGCAATCCAGATAAATCAAACGTATTAATGGTTGGTGATACGTTGAGTTCAGATATTTTAGGTGGTAAAAATGCAGGCCTTGATACTTGCTGGATTAATCATGCAGGTGATAAAGAATTAGATACGGTAGGTGCTACCTATCAAGTGAACTGCTTAACGGGTTTGTATAATCTGATTACCTCATTACAAGCCGAAAGCAATTAGTGCTTTCGGCTTTGAATTAACGTCATACTTCAAATTTGGCGATTTCTTTTTCCAGATTTTTAGTAAATGATTTAATTTGATCTGTGGCTTTATGCGCATCGAGAGAAACGCGCGCGGTATTTTCAGCGGTATCAGAAATATGCACTACTCGCTGCGCTGTATCTTCACCTGCTTGCAGCTGCTCTTTTGCTGCAACAGAGATCTGATGGCTCATTTCCGTAATCGCCGAGAGCGACTCGGCAATACGCGTAAGTTCTTCGGCGGCTTTTTGCGATTTGGTAACGGTTTCTTCGCTGGTGCTAATACTTTGCGTTACTGATGATTTGGCATCTTTGGTTGCCGATTGTAGTTTAGCAATCATGTGTTGAATTTCTTCGGTGCTGGCCTGAGTACGCTGGGCTAGCTGACGTACTTCGTCGGCAACAACCGCAAAACCGCGTCCTTGGTCGCCTGCACGGGCTGCCTCAATTGCGGCATTAAGGGCAAGCAAGTTGGTTTGCTCGGCAATGCCTTGGATAACGCTTAACACGCTTTCGATATTATTTACTTCGTCATCTAAGGTTTGAATATTATCGCCTGCATTTTCAATTTGCTTTTCGAGCAGCTCAATTGTTTTGGCCGCTTCTTTAGTAAGAATATTCGCGCTTTTGCCTTGTTCTTCAGCTTCTTTTACTGAATACGCAGCTTGCTCAGCGTGGTCGGCGACCGTTGCGGCTGATGCGGTTAGTTCGGTAATTGCAGAGGCAACCACATGGGTTTCTTTACTCAGTGAATTAGTGAGCTGATCGAGTTCTTGCGAACGTGTTTCAGAAGCGCGTACTTCATCTTGCAGCGCATCAGATACATTTTTGATACCACCAACCACTTCTTGCAAACCGAGTTGCATATAGTTAATTGCGCCGGCAACACTGTTTTCATCTGCGCTTTGAAATGCATGGGTGGTTTTTAAGTTACCGCGAGAAGCGCTCATTACGGCGGATTGAACATGGTTAATTTCACCACCCAAGGATTTATTTAAATTTAGGCCAAATTTGGCAAGTACGACTGATAGCACAACGGCTATGAAAATTGACAGTGTAAGTAGCCAACTTGCCGTTTGCCAGTATCGCTCGTCTACTTCTTTGTAGCTAATGCCCGTACCTATGTACCAGCCCCAATCTTTTGTTTTTTGTACTACAGACGTTAAATCGACCACTTCGCCTTCGCGCTCAGAATCCCAATGATAGGTAATGATTTGTCCGGTTTTATTGCCAACTAAACGTTCCACCATAGCGCCAATACTGCCACCACTGGCATCTTTAAAGTCGTTGAAGCTTGTACCATGTAGTTGAGGGTCGTGAGGCGTGGCTACGAAATTGAGTTGTTTATCTACCACATAAACGTATTCAGAGTCGTGGTATTTGTTTTCTCTGAGCATTTGTGTGGCGAGTTGCTTTGCTTGCTCTTCGTTGAGCGAACCATTTTTGCTAGCAAGTTCAAATTGGTTGACGATATTAACTGTACTTTTCATCAGTTGGTTAATACGGGCAATATTGTCCATTTCACTGGCTTGTCGTAAGGCTTTTAAACCAAGCCCTGCAAGTGAAATTAGCGAGAGAAATAAAACAACCGTAAAAATGACTATTTTATTCTTTAAGGTTAGTGAATTCATAGGCGTTTCCTCACATCTACCTTTATAAGTGGTACATCATAGCGCTGTTGCTAAGCTGCTAGCGCCATCCTGTTGTGGTATGCAAAGTGAGAGAGGAATTGATTAATTTTGTTGAAGTTTAATTTTTATTTAGTCAATTCTTAGATACCGTTTGATTAAACACTAACTGCTCATTAATGTTTAATCAAGCGTTAATCGTTGGTTAAATTTCATGTTCCCAAAGTAGTGTTACTAACTGGCAATTGTTTCAACTTCGTGCTGAGTTAGTGGGCGGTATTCACCGGGGGCTAAGTTTGGATCAAGCGCCACAGTGCCAATTTTTTCACGATGAAGCGCTACTACACGGTTATCAACAGCAGCTAGCATGCGTTTAACTTGGTGATATTTACCTTCATAAATTGAAAGGCGCATAGAATAATCAGCGATTTTTTCAACGATAGCTGGCTTTGTTGCACTTTTTTCACCATGCAACATCACGCCATCAGTTAGTTGCTCGCACATTTCGTCTGTAATTGGCTGTTCTGTTTCAATTAAATACACTTTGTATTTTTGATGGCGCGGTGAAGTGATTTTGTGGCTCCAATCGCCGTCTGATGTAATTAACACAAGCCCTGTCGTATCGATATCGAGTCGCCCTGCAACATGGAGTTTATCCATCATAGGTTCATCAAGTAGATCAAATACGGTTTGATGCATTTCATCGCTATTGGCGCAAATAAAGTCTTCGGGTTTATTTAGCATGTAATAGCGCTCACCTACAGCGGTGATCTCTTCACCATACCAAGTAACAGCGTCATCGCGGGTTACTTGTTTATCGGCTTTGATTATCACCTCGCCATTAATTGTTGCGTGTTTTCTTTTAATGCCAATTTTTGCTTTTGAGCGCGGTACTTCAGCAAAATGGCTTAAAAATTTATCAAGGCGGCAAGGAAATTTAATCGTCATGGCAGTGCTTATTACGGAACCAAAAATAATAGCGGGAGTATACGCAGAGATATAAAAAAAGCCAGTAAAGCTTAGCTTTACTGGCTTTTAAGCAACAAACATTGGGAAATGTTAAATTAGAAGCTGTATTGTGCACCTAAATAAACGTAGCGACCGCGACCACCACCGTATTGGCTGTAGTAGTTACCACGTCCGCCTGGTGTAAAGCGGCCATAGTTATTCGCTAAGTTATTTACACCGCCGTATACACGTACTTCTGAACCACCTAAATCCAACTTATATGATACTGATAGATCGTGACGAACGTACGAACCATAATCTTGGAAAGCGAGTGCTTCAGGGTTAGAAATACATGAGTCAGCTTGGTTTGCGCATGCCTCTGTGTTTTCTAGTAACGCTTCTTGGTAATCCTCTTCGAGAGACTGGCTCATTTTGAACTCGCCAAGGTACTTTGTACTCCAACGAATACGTAAGTCATTGTAGCGCCAAGTTAGTGATGCTGAGCCTTTTTTGTCTGGTGAACCGTAACCGGCATAATGGTCAGTTACAATACCCGCTGATGTTTCATTAGTTAAAGCATTTTCAATAACTTGAGTGTAATCTGCTTTAAATGATAGTGAGCCGAAATCATTCAAATCAAACTTATAAGCTGCTGAGAAATCAACACCGCGAGAAGTTAACTCATTGAGGTTATATTCACGCTGTACTATTTTCTGAATTTGACCCTCAGAGTCTCGACTTACATCGTTACAATAGGTGTTGTCGCCACCCCAAGGAATGCTTGAGTCGTAGCAAAGCTCTAGAATGCGCTCATTACTTAATACTGAAATTACGTCTTCAACGGTAATGTCGTAGTAATCAACAGCTAAGCGAACGCCACCTAAAAACTCAGGGCTCAGTGTTAAACCATAAGTAATGGTTGTCGCACTTTCTTCTTTTAATTGGTCGTTACCCACGTTTGGTGAATAACCACTATTTTCATCTTCAAATTCAAAATCAGGGTTTTCAGCTAACTGTGCTGCAATAGTAGGTTCTTGACGACATGCATCGTGACCTGGTGCAGTTGATGTTGCTGTTAATCCCTCACAGATATCGTCAAACGAGTCATAGTCACCACGTTCAGGTGAAAGCAATTCAGTAATTGACGGAGCGCGTTGAGCTGTTGCCCAATTTGCACGTAACATATAACCATCGAACGGCTCATAGATTAAGCCAACTTTATAACTTTGTACTAACCCTGTATTTGACCAGTTGTAATCAGCAAAACGAGCTGATACATCAGCAGATAGGTTTTTAGCTGCAAATTGGTCACGTAAAAGCGGTACAGAGAATTCTGCAAATGCTTCTCGCACATCAACACTGCCTTTAAACGCAGGTACAACGTTCCAAGTGATACCGCCGCGCTTCATTGTTGCGTCAGTTTTCATTTCTTGGGTGTCTTTTCTATATTCAGCACCAAATACTGCAGAAACTGCACCAGCAGGTAACTCAAATAAATCACCTGTGATATAACCCATAGCGTTCATTTGCTCGTTGTAGTTATCAAGCGTTGGATTTACGCGAATGTAGTCTGCCATTTCTGGAGTAATTGAACCTTCACCAAATAGATTCAGTGCAACACATCCATCAGCGCGTGCGTCTGGGTTTTT
Source organism: Pseudoalteromonas sp. ABV4_021 (assembly GCF_056159365.1). NCBI lineage: Bacteria > Pseudomonadati > Pseudomonadota > Gammaproteobacteria > Alteromonadales > Pseudoalteromonadaceae > Pseudoalteromonas > Pseudoalteromonas sp. ABV4_021. The sequence continues at coordinate 469,308 of NZ_JBSWVB010000001.1, forward strand.
ACATTGAATTGTGCCGTCAGCAAGTTGCTCTGCATTTAGCGCTTCTTTTACTTTGAAGATATCAAGTTCATTTAATCGCACTTGGTTTTGGTGGAATTTACCGTAACCTACCGAAATATCCCATTCCCATTCGCCATTAAACGCATAGCCTTGTAAACCAGCCCAAGTACGGATAGTTTCACGGGTATTATCGGTTGATACAGGGCCAACTTCAGCAAAGCGACGGTCCCAATAGATACGGTCTCGGTAAGGGTTACTATCAAGAATTTCTTGCGGTACATAAGGGTTATCAATTGGAATATAACCTGGGCGCACAAAACCTGCAGGGTCACCTGTTTCAGGATCTAATACTGAAACGGCGGCGCCTTCGTAATCATCTTCTGGTGATTTTAGATTGAATGTTTCGCTGCGGCTGTAATGAACTTGTGCGTAGGCTTTTGTTTCATCGGTTAGTTCAAAATCAACTTTCACTGCCGCCGATAAGTTATCTTGTGGCACTTTTAGTTGAACGTATTGTTGTGTATTTAAACCATAAATTTCTTCATTGCCTTTCCAGTCATCACGTAATGTTTGACCGTCATACCAAAACTGTTTGTCGTTGCGGCTATTTTCTAAGAACACGCCACCTAATGTACCATCGCTTTTGCTCACCCAATCAGCTTGCGTAATATCGCGCATACATTGACGACCATCGGCAGTTAACATGGTATTACACATTTCATCGAAATCGTATAAATATGAATCTTCTACTTGTGCACGTTTACGGTCATAGAACGATAAACCAAAATCACGGTCGTAAGATGAACTAAAGAATACGTAACCTTTTTCATTGGCGAATGTGCTGCCGTGGTCGAAGTCGAATGATAATTCTTCTGCGCCACCGTCAGTAGATTGACCTGATTTTACAGAAAATGAGGTCCCAACTTTGTCTTTTTCGGTAATGATGTTAACAACACCTGCGATAGCATCCGAACCATATGTTGCTGAGGCGCCACCAGTAATTACTTCGACTCGCTCAACCATACTACTTGGTATGGTGCTTAAACTAACGTAGTTACCATTGTAACTATTTGAAACTACTCGGCGTCCATCAATCAATGTTAGTGTACGGTCGGTACCTAGATCACGTAAGTCAATGGTTGATAAACCTGTTCCTGTTACGCTTGATTGAGTCGTAGTATTACTTAATGTGGCGTTAATCGCTGGCATATTCTCAACAAGAATTTCAGCTAAGCTACCAAGACCTGTGTCTTCAATAGCTGCTTTATCCATTGTTACCAATGGTGTTGCAACTGAAAAACTATCACGTTTAATACGTGAACCAGTAACGGTAATTTTTTCTGGTGCGTCTTTTTCGCTGGTTTGTTGTGGCACGTTATTTGATTGTGCAACAGCTTGACGCTCGACCTCTGCATCAGCCCATGCATTGCCAGAAATAGCAAATGCAATTGCTGCTGCAATTGAGCATTTTTTAGTATTAATTCCCACGTTGATTTCCCCTTGAGGATTTGTTCGCCCTGTTTGCCAGAGCAATCATTTTAGTTATTGTAAAATTTGACTAGTAACAGCACATCGTTGCTGTTAACTGTGATACTGCTGTTACTAGTCAGCTCAAAGCATTTGCGCTACATAAATGATTTGAGTGAGCCAAGGAGGCCTATCATGGTTTTAAAGCAGTGGTTATCTGAGCTCAATACTCAGGCTCTCTATTCTTCCACTTTTTAATGTCTATTTAATATCTATTTTAATATTTTCTATTTATAACAGATATTTAGTTTTGTTTTTGAGGTGTGTAATTGATTTGGAAACAGACATGAAATATGCAGTTAGACGCAATAATTTTGCAACTAAACCATGTTTTTAGGTAAGCTTGAACGCATAAAAATGAAGATTAAATCGATAATGAATAGCGCTGCGCCATATTTTTTAGGTCGGGTAGAAGTTAACCCGTTAGAACACACTTTAGTGCGTGATGAACGAACCATTTCATTGCAACCAAAGTTTATAGAGTTACTTTGTTATTTGACAGAGCAACAGCCTGAGCTATTGACGCGTCAGCAAATTATTGATCATGTGTGGGATGGTAATAATTATGTTGGCGAAAAAGCGCTTACCAATGCGATTTGGCACCTGCGAAAAGCTTTGAAAGAACTCGATAGCGAACAAGAGTTTATTGAAACAGTGCGAAAGTCAGGTTATCGACTGCTAGTAGCGCCAGTATTTGCTGAGCAGCAAGATACTGTTTTTCTGCAAATATCTTCTCGCAATATTAAGCAGCTAGGCTTATTTTTTGGTTTTGTACTGAGTATCGTTTTTGCGTGGCTACTTTGGCCAGAGCCACAACAAAAAGTCTATCAACAACCTGAGTTGATAACTCAGTATCCCGGGCGAGAGCTATTTCCAAGCGTATCAAATGATGGCCGTTACTTGGTTTATTCTTGGCGACAAATGGACCGAAAAATAGATCTGTATCGTAAAGATCTACAACAGCCAGATCTTAAACACACAAAAATAACACATACCCCCGGCAGTGAATCTCGTTCTGTATGGGCTCATGATGATTCAAAACTCTATTATTATCGAAGACTAAGTTCACGTTGCGAAGTATTAAGCGTAAATATGAATGATTTTGCCATTGAAAAACATGGTGAATGTTCAAATTCATCGAATGATGTGGCGGTATCGCCAGATGGTAAATTGCTCGCTTATGTGGGGGTTGATCCTGAAAACACCACGCGTGGTGTTTATATTAAACAGCTTGATTTAAATGAGCCCGCAAGACGTATTCGTTGTAACAATTGTGAACCGGGGGAAAGCGAAGCAATTGATTTTAGCCCCGATAGTAAACGATTAGCTATTTCACGTAATTTGGCAAATGGTAACGAAGATATTTTTATTTACGATATACAGAGTAAAACAGAGCAGCGAGTAGTGACCGGGATGCCTGATATTCGTGGTTTAGCATGGCAACCTGATGCTGAAAAAATTGTATTTTCAGCCATAAAGCATGGCAACCGCCATGGCTTTGAGTTGGACTTAAATAATAAACACCAAACCAATTTAAATGTTGAAGGGTTTAGCTATCCGGCATTTGATAGAGCAGGTAACCTGTATTATCACGATTGGAAAATAGACACCTCAATTATGCGCTTGGAGCTTGATAGTGATGTGGCTGCCTCTCCATTTCCGCTAATTCAATCTGAATTTAATTTTCGTTATCCCGATTACTCTCAGGCTGCAGACAAGTTAACGTTTATTTCTAATGAGTCGGGTTTTGATGAAGTGTGGACATCAAGTCTTGATGGTACCCGGCGCAAGCAGTTAACTCAGTTAAAATTTCATGCTCGTAACCCTATTTGGTCGCCCGATGGTAAACAAATAGCATTTACCGCAAATAATGGTCAAGAAAGCCGGTTGTATGTACTTGATGCGCTAACCAGTCAGCTAAAGCAAATTAAAACAGAGCTTAATTATTATGGTAAAGCACGTTGGTCGCAAGATGGTCGTGCGCTGTATTCGGCATCGGTTGGAGACATCTATCGCATTGAAATTGAGTCTGGTATTACGACACGAATTACTCGTGGGGCGCATGCAATAGAAGTAAAAGAAAATCAGTTGATTGTTTATAAAGAAGGTAAAGGACTTTGGCAGGTATCAATTAATGGCGAGTTAATTGACGAACAGCCATTAATTAAGAATTTAAAGTTGGCAAATAGCACAGGTTGGCACGTTACTGAACGAGGGATTTATTACTTTAAAGTACGTGGCCATGACTATCGTTTGAGTTTTTATGATTTTGCTAATAATCAAGATAAAGACGTATTGCGTGTGCCTGAACGTGCATTCTCGCGCTCGCGCGGTATGAGTTTTGTGCCAAGCAAACAGTGGTTGTTGTTTACGGGTTATGAATCGCCGCAAGTCGATATTAAACGAATGCGCAAAGACTATGAGTAAAAGAAAAGGGGCCTAAGCCCCTTTTTTGTATATTTTTAGAAGCGATACATCACGCCTAAATTAAACTGGAATTGGTTTAGCACCTCACCATCAAAATACCAATCACATTGCGTGCCGTTAGGGTCGATTTGGCATACGGTGGTTGAATCATTTTTTAAAATAGTGGCTAACCAACGGGCTTCACCTAATGCAATGATATTGTCGGTAATTTTATACTCTAAGCCACCGTATAAACCGGTGGCAAAAAAACTATCTGAATCGGAAAAGTTAGATGAAATATGATTAACACCTACTTGCGCACCAAGATAGCTTGAAAGCTGTTTATTAACAGGTAAAACAACTGCGCTTTGAAATAATAAATAATTTAGGTCTAGCTCATAGTTAGCTGCATTTCGCTGACTACTCGACATGCGCGAGTAATACAAACCGTATTTAGAAATACCATCATGTTTATCAAGGCTAAAGCCAAAGTTAGCATCGTCTTTAATGTCTATTTTTGTGCCGTTTTCGGTTTCTAATTCTTGGTTTAACGATTGTCCATAGTAACCCGCTATGGCAATGTCGGCGGTGCTCGAAAAACTCAAAGTGAGCAAAATAGTTGCGAGTGAAAGCTTAGCGCGCATCTGATTTCCTATTCCTAAAAATACTCAACGTAATGAAGAGTATACGCTTTTGAATAAAATTTCAGCCTGTTTGTCGTAAAAGGTTTATTTTCGCGGTGAGGCTGGATTAATATGAATAACTAGGTTTTTAAACGTTGTACGCTATGATTTCTGGATTCAAAAATACACTACTCAATATTATCAAAACCCAACCTGTGGTGGATCAGCAAAGCGAAGCATGGATCTTGGATACATTTTTATGGGTATATCAAGAATTTGATGGTGATGTGCTGTTAAACGATATGCGTTTTGTTTTACCAAATGCTGAGTTTTTCCCCGAGCAGGTCAGTAGTATTGAGCAAATGGCCAGCTATGTGTTTACTCAGGTAAAACAGTATGCTGGTATGCAGGCTTGGCCCATTCAGCTGGTGGCGCCACATCAAATATCAGAACAGAGTTTTCCACGTTTAGAATTTGCCAATGTTAAACGCGGTGAAAGCGCAGAGTTGATCGCTGCGAGCGGTTCATTAAATATATCTTTCAATCCCAATCAAATAAATCAGCCGCAAGACTTAATCGCGTCTTTTTCACAATCGTTAGCGCATATCAATGTGTTGCAAAATCGAAGCTTGCCACCAGGCGGTCAGGAATTTGTGCCACAAGCCGTTGATTTGTTGTCGTGCTTTATGGGCTTTGGTGTGATGATGGCAAATACGGCGTATCAATTTCGCGGTGGCTGTGGTTCGTGTTACAACCCATACGCCAATCGCAGTGCGACCTTGAATGAATCTGAGCTAATTTACATTTTGGCTTTGTTGTTAAAGGCCAAAAAATTACCGTTATCGCATATTTCATCGCACTTGAAACCGCATCTTCGTACCATGTTAAAGCGTGCAAATAAACAATTAGAGAACACCATAGAGCAATCGGCAAATCCAATTCTGATCGCATTAACGGAGGTTAAGTGAACTATCTCGACGAATTTTTATTAATTGCAATTAGTCACTTTTTTGCAGTCGCAAGTCCAGGCCCTGATTTTGCGCTAGTGCTCAAGCAGAGCATTCAAAAGGGGCGAAACAATGCGCTTGTAACAAGTGCGGGCATCGCAACAGGGATTTTAGTACATGTAAGTTATTGTGTGCTCGGTGTGGCGATTGTGATTTCGCAATCACCTACCGTGTTTGCAGCACTTAAATATTTGGCGGCGGCGTACTTAGCGTATATTGGTGTCATGGCGTTGCGAGCGAAGCCTGCAGATCAGCAAGCGCAGCAGGTACCAAGTAATACACAGGCCGAATCCATGGTTAAAGCGTTTAGTCGTGGCTTTTTAGTTAATGCACTTAACCCTAAAGCAACCTTGTTTTTCTTAAGTTTATTTACCTTGGTTATTAGTGTCGAAACACCGATTACAGTGCAAGTGGGCTATGGATTATATATGGCTGTTGCAACTTTAGTGTGGTTTAGCTTTTTATCTGTCGTTTTGAGTCGTTCAAAGGTACGTGCGTTTTTCTTGCGTGCCGGACATTGGTTTGATCGCGGCATCGGTGTGGTGTTAATTGGGTTAGCAATTAGAGTGGTGTGGGTATGATTTATTACAACCTAGCGTATGGTTCAAATATGTCGCTGAACCGACTATTAGCAAGGCTGCCTAACGCTACCCGTATTGGTGTATCTACTGTAACAGGGTTTACCTTAACATTTGATAAGCAAGGGTTTGACGGCTCGGGTAAATGTAATGCGCTGAAAACCGATAATCACGATGATGTGTTATACGGTGTGCTGTATCAAATTAACAGTGATGAAAAAGCGATTCTTGATGAAATAGAAGGGCCGCGTTACGACAACCAGCAAATCGTTGTAACCAATGAATGTGGTAAGCAATTTAATGCATACTGCTATGTTGCCAATACGCTGTGCCAGCAACATTTACCGTATGACTGGTATTTAAAACATGTATTAACCGGAGCCTTAGAGGCAAAACTACCGCAGCAATACATCGACAATATTCGCGCGCAAGCAACACAAACAGATACCGATTTAGCGCGCGCAGAACGTGAATTTTCAATATATAAATAAGAACATTATGAAAAAATTAGTGAGTAAATTAACCCTAGCTCTTAGCGTAATCGCGTCGAGTCAGGTGTATGCAACAATTGATAGTAAGCAACTTGAACAGACCATTACGCAGTCAATGACGCGCTTTGATGTACCGGGTATGGCGGTTGCTGTTGTAGAAAATGGTGAAGTGGTATTTTCTAAAGGGTTTGGTGTTAGACACCTAGCGTCAGGTGAAAAAGTAAATAAGCATACGTTGTTTGGTATAGCGTCAAATACCAAAGCATTTACCGCTGCAGCACTTGCAATGCTTGTTGATCAAGGGAAATTAAACTGGGATGACAAAGTAATTGATCACCTACCTGAATTTCGTATGTACGACCCATATGCAACACGTGAAGTGACTATTCGCGATTTGTTAAGTCATCGTGCCGGACTAGGTTTAGGAGCGGGTGATTTAACCATTTGGCCTGATACCGACAAACCCGTGGAAGATGTAATTCATGGCATTCGCTATTTAAAGCCAGTGTCAAGCTTTCGCAGTAAGTATACCTATAACAACTTAATGTTTGTAACTGCGGGTGAAGTTGTCGCACGTGTATCGGGAAAATCGTGGCAAGAATTTATTGAGCAAGAAATGCTAGCCCCGCTTGGTATGCCGCTTTCAAAAGCGGGCTTTTCACGTATTCCAAAATCTAATAAAAATTGGGCAACCGGTCATATTCCGATGGACGGAAAGCTACACCCATTTTTTGTTAATTACCTTGAAGATTTTAGAGGGGCAGGGGCGATTGCATCAAATGTTGATGAAATGGCTAATTGGCTAAAAACACAATTAGCGGGTGGTGAAATGCCATCTGGTAATGTGCTTTTTACTGAAAAACAGCAAGCACAAATGTGGCATCCGCATATTACGAGCATGGCATCAAAAAATGCGTTTAATGATTATCGTCAACAATTTCGTGGTTACGGCTTAGGTTGGTCAATTGAAGACTATCAAGGCTATAAAAAAGTCGGCCATGGCGGCGGTATTTTAGGTATGGTGTCACAAGTGACGTTAGTACCAGAGAAGCAATTAGGTATTGTTGTGTTGTCGAACCAACAAGCGTTTAGTGCCTTAAGTGCAATTACTCACGAAGTACTAGAAGATGCGCTCGATTTACCAAATAAAGACTGGGTTGAAGATCTTGCTAAAAAGCATTTTGAACGTAAAAAGAAAGCGTACGAAAAAGCGGAAGTAGAACAGCCAAAGCAGATTCAAAAAGTCTTGCCATTGTCAGTGTATGCCACAAGGTACAACGATAATTGGTATGGCGATATTGTGATTGCAGAGCAAAATGGCAAGCTGACAATCGACTTTACCCATTCAGCACGTTTAAAAGGTACGCTAGAACACTTTAACGGTAATACCTTTATTATACGTTGGCAGGAAAAATTACTTGAAGCTGATGCATTTATTGAGTTTGAAATGAGCCCAACAAATCAAGTGCGTAGCGCAAAAATGCGTGCTGTTGCACCAAGCGTAACTGACTTCAGTTTTGATTTTCATAATCTGCACCTTACGCCAGTCAAAAGCGATAAGTCTTAACCGACCAAAGTAGCAAAGTCGGGATAACCTGACTTTGCTACACTGAGCCGCGACATAAGGTTTGGAGACCAGCATGCGCACCGCGATAATTTCACATACAGACTGTCGAAAGCATAAGATGATTGAAGACCACCCAGAGTGTGCTTCACGCCTTGATGCAATCAATGACCGTATTTTAGCTGCTGGTATAGATATCGCTTTAACGCACTTAGATGCACCACTGGTTGAGCGTCAACAATTATTAATGGCACACAGTGAAAGCTTGATTAAATCTGTTGAAGATAAAATTCCAGAGCAAGGGTTGGTTGATCTTGATGGTGATACTTGGCTCTGCCCTGACAGTTTACTTGCGGCAAAACGAGCTGCGGGCTCTGGTTTGTTAGCAGTTGATAAGATTTTAGCAGGTGAGTTAGATGCGGCATTTTGTGCGGTAAGACCACCTGGTCATCATGCGACAAAAACAACCTCTTCAGGCTTTTGCATCTTCAATAATGTTGCGGTTGCGGTACGTTATGCTCAGCAACAGGGTATTAAGCGCATTGCGATACTAGATATTGATGTACACCACGGCAATGGCACTCAAGATATTTTTATCGACGATATGGATGTGTTGTTTTGTTCTATTTTCCAGCACCCATTTTACCCTAATACCGCAATTGACAGTAATGAGCATGTGATTAATACCCCCATGACTGCCGGTATGGCGGGGGATGATTTTGAACGTGCACTTTTGCATACGTGGTTTCCAAAGTTAAAGCAGTTTGAGCCTGAGCTTATTTTTATCAGCGCAGGGTTTGATGCCCATTACGAAGATGATATGGGCGGCTTGCAGCTTGTTGAAAGTGACTACGCTTGGTTTACCGAACAAGTGGTATCGTTATGTAAGCAAGTAAACTGCAAAGGGATTATTTCGATGTTGGAAGGCGGCTACAATAATTCAGCACTTGGGCGTTCTGTTGCCACGCATGTTAAGGCGTTGGCTGAACTCTAATTTCTCAACTTATAGTCCCTAGTTAGGTACACACTTCTATTACGCAATCGCTGTATAATTTATAAAATTGGCGTTACTTGTTCTGTATCAAAATTAATTTCAGTAAATCCACGTAGAATCCCATTACCTGACAAAGTTTAATTGGTTTCTACTATGCCCCAATCAAGCAAAAAGCTGCGTGTTGAAGATGTTATGTCAACTGAGCTCCTGGTATGCGACCCCGAGCAAAGTCTCGCCGATTGTGCATGCCGCATGCGAAACGATAATGTAAGCTCTATTTTTGTTAAACACGATGGCAAGATCATTGGGGTGTGGACCGAAGGGGATTGCGCTAAAGTTGATTTTTCGGATCCAAGCATTTTTCATCAGCCAGTTAAAGCGCATATGACATCGCCAGTTAAAACGGTTGATCATCTAACTCAGTTATCTGAAGTAACTGTTCTGTTCCATAGTTATGGTTTTCGCCATTTATTAGTGATGAAAGACGGGGGAAGTGAACCTGTAGGTGTTATTAGTTTAAGTGATGTTGTGCGCAGTCAGGGTCTTGAGCATTATCTTCACTTTAAAACCATAGAAAGCAGCTACGTATCAGAAGTACCTATTGCGAAGAGTGATTTACCAATTGCCCAGATTAGCGAAATTATGCGTCAGCGTCATTCTAACTTTGTTTTACTGGATAATCCTGCGGTAGGTCAAACCGGCATTATTACTGAGCGCGATTTGCTTACTATGCTTAGCCGTCAACAAGTTGACCAGCAAGCTTGGCATTACGCGAGCTGGCCTCTTTTAACGGTACATTATCAAACAAGCCTTTATAAGGCTTATCAAATTCTCAAGCTAAAGCAAATACGGCATCTAATTGTAGAAGATGACAATGGCAAAATACTGGGGGTATTAGCGCTTCGTAATATTCTCAGCGAAATTGAATCTGCGTATATGCAGGAGCTAGAAACGGTATTACATCAACGCGACAGAGCGTTGCAAAAGTCACAAAAGAACTTGTACTTAGCCGAGCAAATCATCAACGCATCGCCTGATGGCATTATGATTACGGATTCGCACAATACCATTTTGCAAGTCAATCCAGCTTTCACCCAACTTACTGGTTACAGCGAGCAGGAAGTACTTGGCCAAAAACCGTCAATGTTGAGCTCTGGCCGTCATGATAAGAGCTTTTACGATAAAATGTGGGCGCAATTAAGGCAAAAAGGGGTGTGGCAAGGAGAGATTTACAATCGTAAGCGCAATGGTGAAACCTATTTAGAATGGCTAACAATTATCTGCATTCGCGAAAGCGATGAAGAAGAGGCGCTATACGCGGCAATTTTTAGTGATATTACCGAGCGAAAGCGCAATGAAAAACGCATTAAAACGCTCGCTTATTTTGATGAGTTAACTCACTTACCCAACCGACGCTTGTTTAATGACCGCTTAGAGATGGCGTTGGCAACGGCACATCGTGATGACACAAAAATAGCGGTGATGTTTCTCGATCTAGATCATTTTAAGCAAGTAAACGATACATTAGGCCACAGCGCTGGTGACTTATTACTTAAACAAGTGGCAAAACGTTTACAAAGTTGCATGCATGAAGGCGATACGCTGGCGCGCTTAGGTGGTGATGAGTTCACTTTATTACTTACTGAAATTGATGAGGTGAAAAACATCCATCGCTGTGCAGCCAACTTAATTGAAGCATTAAAAGCGCCAATTCAAGTGGGTAATACGGAAATTGTAATCACTACCTCTATTGGTGGGGCGGTGTATCCCGACGATGGTGAAGACGCAGAAACGCTATTAAAGCACGCTGATATTGCCATGTATCGCTCAAAAGAAATTGGTCGCAACTCATTTCAACTGTATAAACCAGCGATGAATGCGCGCTCATTAGAGCGTATGGCAATTGAGAGCAAACTAAAGCATGCCTTAATTAATAATGAATTCAGTCTCTATTACCAACCTAAAATAGATAGTTTTACTCATCATGTAGTAGGCGCAGAAGCCCTATTGCGTTGGCATGATAACGAGTTAGGGTTTATCTCGCCTGCAAACTTTATCCCTTTAGCGGAAGAGCTAGGTTTAATTGTGGATATTGATATTTGGGTAATTAATGCTGCGTGTAAACAAATTCAAATTTGGCAAAAAAATGGCCTTTTTGATAAACGTATTTCCGTCAACGTATCGGCACTTCACTTTACGCAAGGTGATTTAGCACAAACAGTGCAAAATGCTCTGAGTATCTGGCAGGTGGATGGGCGTTTTCTTGAAATTGAAATAACCGAAAGTAGCTTTATTCGCTCGTTAGAAGACGCGAAAAAAGTGCTTAAAGCACTCAAAAAACTTGGTGTGAGCTTATCGCTGGATGACTTTGGTACAGGTTATTCGGCGCTGAGTTATTTAGCTCGTTTACCGATTGATACGTTAAAAATAGATGCCAGTTTTATTGCCAAAGTTCCAGACGAATACGGCAATAGCCAAATAGTGAAAGCGATTGTGGCAATGGCGCATAGTTTAGAATTAAGCCTTGTCGCAGAAGGTGTGGAACAAGCCCATCAGCTGGCTTTTTTACAAGAGCTAGATTGCCATGCAATTCAGGGGTATTTCTTTAGTAAACCGCTTACGGCACAGCAATTTGAGCTGTTTTGCGAGGCGCATCGCCCAGCAAAACAGCAAATGGATTTGAGTTCTAATAACTCACAGTCACTTCGTATGAGGTAAACTTTCGAATATTAATCACGCCAGTATCGAAAATCAGGTATTGGCCTTTAATGCCTTTTAACACACCTGTTACTTCAGGGGTCTTGTCGAAATTAAACGAGCTGATTTTGCTTGGGAACTCTGAGATAGGGAAATCCAGTTCAACTACCTCTTCGTCTAGTTCTGTGATGGCCGTTGCACCAAAGAGTTCGCTTAACTCTGTTAGCTTTGGCCTAATTTGCTCGATAAGCGCAGCGCCTTGGCTTTTTAAGTCGATTACTTCGCCATTCCCTTTAAGCATATTGCGCCAATTGGTTTTATCGGCGATAAACTCAGCTAAAGCAACTTCTAATAAACCTGATTGATGACGTGTTGCCACTTTAAAAATAGGTAAAGCTTGAGTTGCACCTTGGTCAATCCAACGCGTTGGGATTTGCGTATGGCGCGTAATACCTACTTTAATTGCGGTCGTATTTGCAAGATACACATAGTGCGGGATCATGCAGTTTTCTTCGCCCCACTCTGGCTCGCGACAGGTGCCTTGGTCGAAGTGGCAGGTTTCTGGCTTCATAATACACATATCGCAACTAGCGAGCTTGCGCATACAAACAAAGCAATGGCCTTGTGAATAACTCTTCTTGGTTTTTTTGCCGCAGTTGCTACAAAAGATATTACCGCTGTAAGTCAGGGTGATGGACTTGCCAATTAAGGCGTTTAAGTCAACGGTTTGATCGCCCACCGGTAATTGGTAACTGATCGGCGAAGTAAGACTGCTTTGCATTTTACGCAAAGTGCCGGTTATTGGTGTTGCTTGCATTTATAGCCCCTAATCAAGCAAAAAAGGCTATCGTATCAAAGCTCGCTGAGATTACCAATGCGAGATTGTTGCGCCAGCAGAAATGAGTTTAAAACTCTAAAGTTCATAGTTGGTGCAAGCAACTCACCTTGCATAAAGTCGCATTGACACTGATTGACAATATCGGCAAATTCTTGGTTATCAACATCGATGGCGGTTACGGTTAGATCTAGCCCTTTGGCAACTTCAACCATTGCGCTAAGTAATAAGGTAAGCTTATGGCCTTGCATATTACCTTTGGTAAATAAGTGGCCAATTCTGACGTCACTAAAGCCTGAATCTGGCGCTTCGAACAAGCGATCTAGGTCACCGTGGAAATTGTCTAAACCGAATTTGAAGCCTAAATCAGTGAGCTTTTGCAGTGTCTCTTTTAACTGGCTCATTTCACTGTTGATCGGTTGTTGGGTGTAGATCATGATATCTTCAGTATCAATATGCGTTACCTTTTCAGATAACCAACCGACAAAGCCACTATGGTTTAGTTGACTGAGTGACAGAGTAAGCGACAACTGACAGTTTAAATGGCTGTCTTTTAATGTTGATATCGCATCAAACAGCTCTGAAAATAACCAGCGATTAAGGTGCACATTTAAACCTGTATCAATCGCGAGTTTTATAATTTCTTGTTGGCTAATTTCGCCAAATTCTTCATGCGGCCAAGCAAACTGACAACTTACTGACACTAGTTTTTTATTTTTTACGTGATAGACCGGGGTGAAACTTAATGTTAGCTGTTTTTGTTCGATGGCGTTGTGTAACTCTGAGGCAAGATTGAATTGTTGCCCAATATCCGTGCCGCTTTCTTTTTTATAATGCAATAGTGCAACGCCTTGCTGCTTCGCCTGAAACAGCGTTTGCCATGTTTTACGTAGCAATAAACCGCTACGTTGGTTGCTATAAATACTCGAACACGTGACAATATGGCTCGATAAATTAAGCAAAATACCATCAATCATAAGCGATGACGGGATATGCGCTTGAATCGTCTGTAAGTGTTTATTTAGCGCTTCTCGGTTAGTGCCATGGTTGAGTAGTAGCGCGAATACACCGTCACGTAAGTAGGCGAGCTTTACGGTGTTTAGCCCTTGCTCTTCAATGGTTAAAACACTGGATTGATTTTTTAAAATGGGTTGCAGCGAAGAACACACCTGATTAACTAAATCTTTCTTCGCTTTAGGGGCCATATAAGGAATAAATTGGCCAAAGTTTTTCAGCTCAATAAAGCAGGTAATAAAGTTGTGTTGCTGTTCAATCAACTGGGTGATTTTGTATTTGTATAGGGTTTCATTAGGCAGCTGCGAGCTCGAATCGTGAGTGGCTTTAAAGTAACTTTCACGCTGTTGGTGTGAAAACTTATCAGCTAACGCCATTGCCATTAACAGTACTTCAAGTAGCACGCCGATTAAGAATGCATGACGTGTTAAGAAGGTGTGTTCGAGCACGCCTACTAAAACAAGAGGTTGCATTGCACCGCTAATTATTAGTGGTAACCAAGAAAAGAAGTAGTACTTAGCCCACACAAAGTCGGTAAGCAAGCGGTTGAACACGATAAGTACGATAGTGATATAAAGCGGTACCATGCAAACAAAAAATACCGGTGCGGCTTGGTATTCAGGTAATACTAAACTGGCCAGTGCACCAAGACATAAAATAACTAAGGTGCCACGGATCAGTGTATTGAATTTTGTTTTAATGGTGGCATAGCGCAAAAATAACGAGCCGAAAATCAACGCGCAGATAGCCACACTAAAGTTGCTGGTTACTACGTATTTTTGCAATAGGTATTGCATGGAAGTCGGCCAAATATAATAGCCAAAGCCTAACACAGAACCCATCATCATCAAGGTAGAAATGATATAGCCAATATACGCGAGATAAACACTGTCGCGAATACTGATAAACAGAATTAGGTTATACAGCGCAATCATCACGGCAACGCCGATAAATAACCCCCAGATCAAATAGCTAAACTTTCGTACGCTTTGAAAGTTATCTACTTGATAGATGTAAATGGGCGTTTTGCTAATTCCGCTGGTTTTAATACGCGCCAGGATGCTGGTATTGCCTTTCGCAGCAAGGGAAAATTCAAGGTGTGGGAAAGCTTGTTGGTGAATATTTAAATTGGCAACCGTATCACCCAGTTGCTTATGACTTATCACCCGATTATTTTCATCAAGCTGCCAAACCTCAAGTTGGTCAAGCATCGGGTTGTCAAAATGTGCAGTGAGGATCTCTGTTGCATCGGTACGATTGGTTACGGCTACTTTTACCCAGTAGCTTTGCGTACCAAATTGCCATGGAATATCGGCAATTTCTGAATTTTGAAACTTTTGTTTTAAAGCATCATCAAACGTGGCGTTGCTTTGCTCATCAATCCAATATGATGAGTTTAAATAAATCGCATGGGTGCGTTCAATTGAGTTGGTTGTTGGATCGCCAATATTAAATAGCAATGAGCCTATTACCAAGGATAAAGCCATAAATAGCAAACATGCTATAAATAAAAAAATAGGCTTTAACTGATTCATGGGCTTCCTTGATATTTAAGGGTTTTTAAAGGTTAGATGAATTTTTAATAAATAGGTAGCGAATAATACCAATTTAGTATGGCTGCTGTGTGCGTTTAAGACAAAAAAAATCAACCTACTCAGCGTAGGTTGATTTTTTGAACTGGTTTATAGTGGCTATTAGCTGTTATTTTCGCGAGCAATAGCGCGATAAGCGATATCGGTACGGAACTCAACACCTTGCCAGTTAATTTCATCAACCAGTTTATAAGCGTTTTGCTGCGCTTCAGTTACTGTGTTGCCAAGTGCTGTTGCGCATAATACGCGACCACCTGCTGTAACGACATTGTCGCCATCTTGCTTAGTGCCTGCGTGGAATACTTTTGTGCCTTCTGCGTAATCAACACGTAAACCAGAGATAGCATCACCTTTCGGGTAAGAACCAGGGTAACCAGCAGCTGCTAGTACGACACCCACAGCTGCGCGAGAATCAAACTGAATGTCAGTTTTATCAAGTTCAACACGGTTGGCCGCTTCAATCAACTCAACTAAATCTGACTGCAAGCGAAGCATAATTGGTTGTGTTTCAGGATCGCCAAAACGGCAGTTATATTCAATTACTTTAGGTGTGCCATCAGCAGTAATCATTAAACCTGCGTATAAGAAACCTGTGTAAGGGTGGCCTTCATCACTCATACCTTTAACAGTAGGGTAGATTACTTCGTCCATAATACGCTGGTGGATGTCAGCGGTAACAACTGGTGCTGGTGAATATGCACCCATACCGCCAGTATTTGGGCCTTTATCTTCGTTATATGCGCGTTTATGATCTTGAGAGGTAGCAAACGGAAGTACGTTTTCGCCATCTACCATTACGATAAATGATGCTTCTTCACCTTCTAAGAATTCTTCAATTACTACGCGGCTACCTGCATCGCCAAACGCATTGCCTGCAAGCATATCGCGAATTGCATCTTCTGCTTCTTGCTCAGTCATGGCAACGATTACGCCTTTACCAGCTGCTAAGCCGTCGGCTTTAACAACAATTGGCGCGCCTTTTTCTTTTAGGTAAACAAGTGCTGGCTCGATTTGTTCAAACGTTTGATAATCCGCTGTTGGGATTTTATGGCGTGCTAAGAAATCTTTAGTGAAAGACTTAGAACCTTCAAGCTGTGCAGCTGCGGCTGTTGGGCCGAAGATCGCAAGACCTTCTTCACGGAACTTATCAACTACACCAATTACAAGCGGTGCTTCCGGACCAACAATGGTCAGCTCAACATTGTTCTCTTTAGCAAATGCCACAAGTGCATCAATGTCTTCAACGCCAATTGCGATGTTCTCAAGCTTAGGTTCAAGCGCAGTACCTGCGTTACCTGGTGCTACAAATACCGTGCTTACTTTCGCTGACTGCGCCGCTTTAAACGCAAGAGCGTGTTCGCGACCACCACTACCAATTACTAATACGTTCATTGGACTATCCTACCTATTGAGGTTTTCTAAACTTTAATGTCATACGATCACTTTCACCAATAACTTGGTACTTGGCGATATCTTTTTCGCCCAAGGCTAAGCGTGGTGGTAAGGTCCAAACACCTTTTTCGTGATCGGCTGTATCTAATGGATTGGCGTTAACTTCACTTACAGCTTCTAAAACAAACCCTGCTTTTTCGGCATACTCAATAACCCAGCTTTGTTTTACATAACCAGAACGCTTGGCTTTTGCGCTATCGCGGTTTTCTGGTAGGCGATGATCAACAACGCCAAGAATGCCGCCTGGTTTTAATGCGCTGTAAAATGCTTTAAAGGCTTCGTTAATGCCTTCAATGTCTTTTTGCATATACCAGTTATGTAAATTGCGAAAGGTCAGTACCATATCAGCGCTTTCGGCAGGCGCAATGTTATGGTGAGTACCAGGATAAAACTCAGAAAGTGTAACGTTTTCATATACATCATCGCTTGCTAATTTATCTTGGAATTGATTAAGCGAGCGTTGGTAGTATTTCACTTCTGAATCGGAAGGAAAATGAGCTGCGAAATATTGACCATTTTGCTGTAATACTGGTGCCAGTATTTCAGTATACCAACCGCCGCCAGGCCATACTTCAACAACGGTCATCTCTGGCTGTAGGCCAAAAAATTCCAATGTTTCTTTTGGGTGACGGTATTGATCGCGCGCTTTATTGTCGTTTGAACGATTTTCAGCAGTCGCAGTTTTGGTAAGCAATGTATCGATATCGGTCGATGCACATCCAGCTAAAGTAAGCGACAGGGCAGTTACTAAGGCTTTTACTGTGAATTTCATTTTCTTCCTAGTTTTTATTTTTATTAAGCAACATTAAGTAAAATTAACAGCTTAGTGCAAGCGAGCAAAGTGCTTGCACTAATAAGTTTGCAAGTAAATATTAATGGCGGAAATGACGCATGCCAGTAAATACCATTGCCATGCCGTGTTCATCCGCAGCAGCGATAACTTCTTCATCGCGCATTGAACCACCTGGCTGAATTACCGCAGTAATACCCGCTTCAGCAGCCGCGTCGATACCGTCACGGAATGGGAAGAAAGCGTCAGATGCCATTACAGAACCTGCAACTTCTAGGTTTTCGTCGGCAGCTTTAATGCCTGCAATTTTCGCTGAGTAAACGCGGCTCATTTGGCCTGCGCCTACACCAATTGTCATGCCGTCTTTTGCATATACAATGGCATTTGATTTAACAAACTTAGCCACTTTCCAGCAGAACATTAAATCTTTTAATTCTTGCTCAGTAGGCTGTTTTTTAGATACTACGCGTAGGTCGCCCATATCAACCATGCCTTGGTCACGGTCTTGTACTAAGATACCGCCGTTAACACGTTTGATATCAACGCCCGTTGTTTTGTTTGACCACTGGCCACACTCAAGTAAACGTACGTTTTGTTTTGCTGACACAATTTGTGCCGCAGCATCTGATACGCTTGGTGCGATAATAACTTCAACAAATTGTCGAGATACGATTGCTTCAGCTGTATCAGCATCGAGTTCACGGTTGAATGCAATGATGCCACCAAACGCTGACGTTGGATCAGTTTTGAAAGCACGGTCGTATGCGTCAAGCAGGTTGTCGCCAATTGACACACCACACGGGTTAGCGTGTTTAACGATTACACATGCTGGCGCGTCAAATTCTTTAACACATTCAAGTGCTGCGTCTGTGTCTGCAATGTTATTGTACGAAAGGGCTTTGCCTTGTAACTGTTTTGCCGTGGCAACTGATGCTTCTTCAATGTCGTTTTCAACATAAAATGCAGCATCTTGGTGCGAGTTTTCACCGTAACGCATATCTTGCTTTTTAGTGAATTGGAAGTTGATAGTGCGTGGGAACTTAGACTCTTCAGTTTCCGCTGCATTTTCGCTGTAATCAGGTACTTGTGTACCGAAGTAGTTCGCGATCATGCCATCGTACTGTGCAGTATGCTCAAATGCAGCAATCGCTAGGTCAAAACGTGTTTCATACGTTGTTGCACCGTTGTTTGCATTCATTTCAGCGATAACGCGCTCGTAATCGCCGGCATTTACAATAATAGTTACGTCTTTATTGTTTTTAGCCGCAGCGCGTACCATTGTTGGGCCGCCGATATCGATGTTTTCGATAGCGTCTTCAAGTGAACAGCCTTCTTTTGCAACGGTTTGTGCGAATGGGTAAAGGTTAACAACTACCATGTCGATTGCAGAAATATTATTTGCTTCCATTACACCTTCGTCAGTACCGCGACGTGCTAAAATGCCGCCGTGAATTTTTGGGTGTAATGTTTTAACACGACCATCCATGATCTCAGGGTGACCTGTGTGGTCTGAAACTTCTGTTACCGCGATGCCGTTGTCTGCAAGTAGCTTACATGTGCCGCCAGTTGAAAGAAGTTCAACGCCTTTCTCTGAAAGCGCGCGAGCAAATTCTACAATACCGGTTTTGTCTGAAACGCTTAATAAAGCGCGACGAATTGGACGTAATGTATCCATGGTAGTTTTGATTACCTCAAAATTTGATTGATAGTGCGAGAAAACACTTAATTTAAACGAATATTTTAACTTACTTTTGCTTATAACTCGACGACCATTTGTCGCTTTTATAAACAAGACCTGTAGCGCTGGTCTTTACCTAAATTAAATTTGAACGTGAATTTAATTTAGTGTGTTTTTCGGGGTTAGAAAAACAAAAAAGCACCCGAGGATTCCCAAGGGTGCTTTTTATTGCACCGTTAGGTGCTAATTAGTTCATACCGTACTTTTTAAGCTTCTTACGAAGAGTACCACGGTTGATACCTAGTAAGATTGCTGCGCGAGTTTGGTTACCGCGAGTATATGTCATTACTTCTTCAAGTAACGGCGCTTCAAGTTCTGAAAGAACTAGCTCGTAAACATCTTGTACATCTTGACCATTAAGTTGCTTTAAGTAGTTGTGCACTGCTTTTTTACAAGCGTCGCGTAATGGTTGTGGTTTCTCTTGAGACTGAACATGTGCGTTAGTAATAAATGGAGAAGTCACGTTTTGTTCGAACATCGTCTTTCTTACTCTTTGTTAATTATCTGCTAGTGTTTCAAAGTACTTTTCTAACGTATCGATTTGCTCTTGTTGAGAGTCGATAGCATTAAATACTCGCCTAAATTGACCTTCACGGTCATGAGCCTGCAAATACCATGAGACATGCTTACGCGCAATTCGCACACCCATTACATCACCATAAAATGCGTGAAGATTTACCAAGTGTTCCATAAGAATACTTTGTACCTCGTCCATTGCTGGCTCAGGTAGTAATTCTCCAGTGGTGAGATAATGGTTTATCTCCCTAAAAATCCAAGGGCGACCTTGTGCTGCACGGCCTATCATCAAAGCATCTGCGCCCGTATATTCCAAAACCTGTTTCGCTTTTTGTGGTGATGTAATATCACCGTTAGCAACCACCGGAATGGAGACTGAACTTTTAATGTCCTTAATTGTTTGATATTCAGCTTCACCCTTGTACATACAAGAGCGTGTGCGGCCATGAACCGCCAATGACTGAATACCATTTTGTTCAGCTATGCGCGCAATCTCTACACCATTTCGATTGTCAGTATCCCATCCTGTTCGGATTTTTAAGGTAACAGGTACATCTACTGCATTAACTACAGCTTTAACGATATCTGTGACCAGTTCGGGGTACTGCAAAAGGGCAGAGCCTGCGAGCTTTTTATTCACTTTTTTTGCTGGACAACCCATATTGATATCCACAATTTGTGCGCCGTTTTTGACATTAAACTGAGCAGCTTCTGCCATCAGTTTTGGGTCAGCGCCGGCAATTTGCACACTGCGAATACCAGACTCACCGGAATGATCCATGCGAGACATTGATTTTTCGGTTTTCCAAACCTTAGGATTGGATGACAACATTTCAGATACAGCAAGGCCAGCTCCGAGTCGACGACAAAGCTGTCTAAACGGTCTATCTGTTACTCCTGCCATAGGAGCAACCATTAGGTTATTTTCTAACTGATAAGGGCCTATCTGCACAATAAATCTGGGTCACCAATCAAGGGGCGCTAAGTTTACGGTTTTTTTTGCAAAAATCAAAGCCTATTATTTATACAAAAGTGGTTT
Source organism: Pseudoalteromonas sp. ABV4_021 (assembly GCF_056159365.1). Classification (NCBI taxonomy): domain Bacteria; kingdom Pseudomonadati; phylum Pseudomonadota; class Gammaproteobacteria; order Alteromonadales; family Pseudoalteromonadaceae; genus Pseudoalteromonas; species Pseudoalteromonas sp. ABV4_021. The sequence continues at coordinate 490,171 of NZ_JBSWVB010000001.1, forward strand.
TTTTTTAAACTTTTGATATTGACTTTTTGTAACTGGCTATCGAGCGAAAAAAAAGGAAGATTTTTGTTAGCAAAAGTAACAAATCCTTAACTCAAACTGTGTTGAGCTAAGGATTTTAAAGGGGCGTAGCGTGACAGTGGTTAGCGCTTTTTACCTGCTACACGCATCCACTCGCCATCTTGTTGACTTGTTTCAAGTTCGGCATATTGACGATAAATATCTTCAACAGACGTAACTTGTTCTTCAAGAATACCTGATAGCGCAAACTGGCCACCTGATTTAAGTAAGCCTAAGATCACTTGATGTAATTCACGTAGAGGCTGCGCAAGAATATTGGCAACTAAAATATCGGCTTCAAACTCAGGCTGATCTTCAGGAAGGTAAACTTCTAGTTGGTCGGCCACGCCATTACGCTCGGCGTTATCACGACTGGCTGTTAATGCTTGCGGATCAATATCAATACCAATAACGCGTTTTGCACCAAGCTTAAGTGCTGCAATACCTAAAATACCTGAACCACAGCCAAAGTCGACAACAGTTTTACCGCTTAAATCTAAACTGTCTAGCCAGCGTAAACACAGTGCTGTAGTGTTATGTGTGCCGGTACCAAAAGCAAGGCCTGGGTCAAGTAACACATTCACTGCACTTGGGTCAGGAATATCGCGCCAGCTTGGACAGATCCAGAGGCGTTCGCCAAATTGAATTGGGTGGAAATTATCCATCCATTCACGTTCCCAGTCTTTGTCTTCAAGCTGCTCTACTTTACAAACAAAGTTTTCTTGTAATATTGGCATTTGCGCGAGATGTTCGGTGATTGCTTGCATATCAACACTGGCATCGAATAAGCCAATTACAGTTGTGTCAGCCCAAAGCGTAACTTCGCCAAGTTTTGGCTCATAAATAGGTGTGTCTTTTGCGTCGACAAAGGTCACCGAAGGACAGCCTAGTTCCATTAGCTCATCACTAATTACTTCGGCATTTTCTTTGGTGCTATTAATGCGGATTTGTACCCACGCCATAATTTTTATCCTGTAAGAAAAAAGGCCGCAATGTGCGGCCTTTTAGTTTAACTGGTTACTTAGCCTTTAAAGTCTAAGAAGCTTTTCAGTAAGTCTGAACGAGAAGGGTGGCGAAGCTTACGCAGTGCTTTCGCTTCGATTTGACGAATACGCTCACGGGTTACGTCAAACTGCTTACCCACTTCTTCTAATGTATGGTCAGTATTCATATCGATACCGAAACGCATACGTAGTACTTTTGCTTCACGCGCTGTTAAGCCAGCTAGTACATCATGTGTTGCATTTTTGAGGCTTTCCATTGTTGCTGAATCAACCGGTGATTCAATGGTGCTATCCTCAATAAAATCACCTAAGTGCGAATCTTCATCATCACCGATTGGTGTTTCCATTGAGATTGGCTCTTTTGCAATTTTCAGTACTTTACGGATCTTGTCTTCCGGCATGATCATGCGTTCAGCAAGCTCTTCTGGCGACGGCTCGCGACCCATTTCCTGTAACATTTGACGTGAAATACGATTTAGTTTGTTAATCGTTTCAATCATATGTACTGGAATACGGATAGTACGCGCTTGGTCAGCAATTGAACGTGTAATTGCCTGACGGATCCACCATGTTGCATAAGTTGAGAACTTATAACCACGGCGGTATTCAAACTTATCAACCGCTTTCATTAGACCGATGTTACCTTCCTGGATTAAATCAAGGAATTGTAAGCCACGGTTGGTGTATTTTTTCGCAATTGAAATTACAAGACGTAAGTTCGCTTCAACCATCTCTTTCTTCGCGCGGCGTGCTTTTGCTTCACCGATTGACATACGACGGTTGATGTCTTTGATACGCTCTAGGTTTAGACCTGTGCTTTCTTCCATTTGGCGTAGTTTGTTAATGCAACGCTCAACCTCAAACTTCACTTCTGCAAGTTTGTTTGAGTATAGTTCGCCAGATGCGATTTCACGGTCTAACCATGCCGAATCCGTTTCGTTATTTGCGAAGTTTTTAACGAAAGTTTTCTTTGGCATTTTAGCAATTTGAACAACTTGCTTCATGATGATGCGTTCTTGAACGCGAATACGGTCCATCATGTCGCGCATGTTTTTAACCATGCGGTCAAATTGCTTAGGCATTAGTTTAAAGGTACGGAAGTGCTCACCGATTTCAGCGATAATAGCTACTGCGTCTGGGTGAGAGCGGCCTTTCTCTTCAAAAATACCACGCGCTTGATTATAAAGGTTACGTAGCTTTTCAAAGTTTTCTGCAGCTTCTTCAGGGCACGGACCTGTATCTGCCTCTTCCTCATCATCGTCATCATCGTCGTCACTTTTTAGATCTGAATCTTCATCATCCAGTTGTTCTTCAGAAAGTTCCGAACCAATGTGAGTTGCAGAGATCATTGTTTCGTCTGCGTCAGGATCGTAGAAGCCGCTGATAATGTCGCTTAAGCGCACGTCTTCAGCAAGGTAGTTATCCCATTGCTCAAGTAAGTAATTGATTGCTTCTGGGTATTCTGCAACAGAAACCTGTACTTGGTTGATACCGTCTTCGATACGTTTAGCGATGTCGATTTCGCCTTCACGTGTTAGAAGCTCTACAGTACCCATTTCACGCATATACATGCGAACCGGATCTGTTGTACGACCGATTTCTTTTTCTACCGTAGCTAGGGCAGCCGCTGCCGCTTCTGCAGCATCTTCATCGGTAGTTGTTTCTTGCATCATAAGTTCATCGGCATCAGGTGCATTTTCTACTACCTGGATACCCATGTCGTTGATCATGCCGATGATGTCTTCAACTTGTTCCGAATCTATGATGTCTTGTGGAAGGTGGTCGTTAACTTCGGCAAATGTAAGGTAACCTTGCTCTTTACCTTTTTGAATGAGGAGTTTTAGCTGTGACTGAGGAGTTTGCTCCATAGAGGTATTCTCTTCCACTCTGATAAGTTGATACAACGGGCGTCTTAAACAACTTGATACAAGACGCAGTGAATAGGGCAGTATAACACGAAAGGTTGAATTTGGCTAGCTGTTATCTGCCTTTTAATGCAAGTGTGAGCATTGAATATTCTTGCTTTTCAGCTTTGCTCAACCCTTGCGTTTTCTCTTTTATTAATAGGGACTCTAGGCGCAAATTTAAACACTGATCTTCAATAAAATTAAAAGTACTTTGAAATTCGCTGGTTAGTGAATCTTGATTTACTTGATGCTGCCACGCGGCAAGTTTCGCCAATGGCGCATACTCGGGGCTTTCTCTAAATTGCTCAAGCAGTTGCGCTGTGGTATTGGTTTTATCTAGGGCGAGTTTTTGCAATTGAATAAAGAGCTTGATACCCGGTACATCCATCTGCGCTAATTCTGGCTGGAATGGTACTTCACTGGCAAGTTCTGGATGCTGTAATAGCAAACCAATTGCGCGTCGCATTGGTGTTATTTTAAATTTCTTAGCAAGTCCCTGTTGCTGCTTTGGTGTGTTTATTTTCTTTTGTAGCTGAGCGCGGGTGCGGCCAATCAGACGTGCTAATTTATCGAGTAAATTATCCTGATAGTAGTCGCTTGGGACCTTTTCAATCAGTGGCAACGCCTGTTGTAAAAGTTTTGATTTGCCTGCGTCTGTAGTCAGGTTAATTTCCTGTGCAAGTCTATCAAACAAGTATACCGAGAAATCAGTGGCATCGTCGTAACGTAATTCAAACGCTTCACGACCTTCTTTTTGTACTAATGAGTCAGGGTCTTCGCCATCAGGTAAAAATACAAACTCGAGTGATTTACCATGATTTAAATATGGCAGCGCATTTTCCAGTGCTCGCCACGCAGCATCGCGCCCTGCACGGTCACCATCGTAACAACAAATTATGCGGTCGGTGGTTCTAAATAGGGTGTGAATATGCTCAGGTGTGGTTGCTGTACCAAGTGCCGCTACAGCATAGTTAATGCCTTTTTCAGCAAGTGCAACCACATCCATATACCCTTCAACTACCAGTATTTGTTCCAGTTTTTTGTTAGCGTGCTTGGCTTCATACAAGCCGTAAAGTTCAAAGCCTTTATGAAAAATTCGGGTTTCTGGTGAGTTTAAATATTTCGGACCATTGTCGTCGCTATTCATGATGCGTCCACCAAAAGCGATAACGCGCCCGCGTTTATCGCGAATTGGAAACATCAAGCGGTCGCGGAAGAAATCAAATTGGCGACCTGCTGTTTTTTCACTGGCAAGTTTTAGTTCGAGCAATTGTTTTTTGCTATCTTGGTTCTTCGCGAATGTTTTACACACGCTATCCCATTCACTGGGGGCGTAACCAATCATAAATTGTTTGGCAGTTTCGCCACTGAGCCCACGTCCTTTAAGATATTCGATTACTTGAGTGGAGTTGTCATGATGTTTTAATTGATGTTGGTAGAACTTTGCAACATGCATCATTAATTCGTAATCAGAGCGTTTTTGCTCAGTACTGACTTGCGGCCCTTGATTTGTGGCATTCTCACGAGGTACATCTAAATTGAGTAAACCTGCGAGCTCTTCTATGGCATCAACAAACTCGAGTTTTTCATATTCCATCATAAATGAAATGGCATTGCCGTGGGCGCCACAACCAAAGCAGTGATAAAACTGCTTATCTTGAGATACCGTAAACGACGGCGATTTTTCATTATGAAACGGACAACATGCCTGATAATCCTTACCTGCTTTTTTAAGGCCTACTTTGCCATCAATAAGATCGACAATGTCGGTTCTGGCTAATAGGTCATCAATAAAGCTACGAGGAATTTTTCCGGCCATGGTATATCGTTATTCGCGTATGTTGATTGAGAGTAGGGGGCTAGCATACCCAAAAATGAAAAATGACGCTAGACGTTATCATCTTTCAGAAATGAAGAAACCGAGCAAAAGCTCGGTTTCTAAAGCTGTTAAGGCCAGCAGTTATTGACTTGAGAAAGTCAGCCTTTAAAACTCTGAGTTAAGCGCTAAGCTTTTGCTTAATTAAACCTGAAAGTTTGCCCATATCTGCGCGACCTTCAGCTTTGGCTTTAAGCAAGCCCATTACTTTACCCATATCTTGCATGCCAGAAGCACCGCTTGACGCGATACATTCATCAATTAAAGTAAGAATTTCTTCATCAGTAAGCGGTTTTGGTAAAAACGCTTCAAGTACTTTAATTTCATTAGCTTCAACTTCAGCTAAGTCCTCGCGGCCAGCGTCGCGATACTGAGATTCAGAATCTTTACGCTGCTTTACAAGTTTCACTAGAATAGACGTGATTTCAGCGTCACCTAGCGTAACTTGCTCATCGATTTCTTTTTGCTTAATAGCTGCTAAAACCATGCGAATTGCACCAAGACGAATTTTGTCTTTAGCGCGCATTGCATCTTTTTGTGCATCTTTAAGTTGTGCTAAAAGGCTCATTTACAAGACCTAATCTAGATTAGTAAAGTTTTACGCGACGAGCGTTTTCGCGAGAAAGCTTCTTCATGTGACGCTTTACAGCAGCTGCTTTTTTGCGCTTACGCTCAGCTGTTGGCTTTTCATAGTGCTCGCGACGACGAACTTCTGAAAGGATACCTGCTTTTTCACATGAACGCTTAAAACGGCGAAGAGCAACGTCAAACGGCTCGTTTTCTCTAACTTTAATAACTGGCATTAAAAAATCACCTACTTAGTAATATGTTTCTACTTAAATGAGTTTTATTAGCTAAAACTTTAGCTAGTGCCACTCATCTCGGTTAAGATTTAACCGACTAGTTCAAAAATGGTGCGGCATTGTAATCTGAAGCACCACGCAATGTAAAGAATAATTATACCAAAGATGGTAAAAAGCTGACAAAAAATCTTAAAGCTTGTAAAATCGCCGCCTTAACTTAATTGAGCGTGCTTTGATTGGGTATTTAATTGTTATTTTAGGAGAGAAACTTGCGTATTTTGGGTATTGAGTCGTCTTGTGATGAGACGGGAATCGCGATTTATGACGATGAAAAAGGCTTGCTGGCTCATCAATTGTATTCTCAAGTGAAAGTGCATGCCGATTATGGTGGTGTTGTGCCAGAACTAGCATCGCGTGATCACGTACGTAAGACTATTCCTTTAATTGAGGCTGCATTTAAACAAGCGGGTTGTGGACCCGAAGATTTAGATGGTGTTGCGTATACCGCAGGACCAGGTTTGGTGGGGGCGCTATTAGTAGGTTCATCTATTGGTCGTTCGCTTGCTTATGGTTGGGATGTGCCCGCTGTAGCAGTGCATCATATGGAAGGCCATTTATTGGCGCCTATGCTTGATGAAGATGTTCCAGAGTTTCCATTTATTGCGCTACTTGTATCCGGTGGCCACAGCATGATTGTAAAAGTTGACGGTATCGGTCAATACACGATTCTTGGCGAGTCAATTGATGATGCTGCGGGTGAAGCGTTTGATAAAACAGCTAAATTATTAGGGTTAGATTATCCTGGCGGCCCATTGCTTGCCAAGCTTGCAGAACAAGGCGAACCTGAAGTGTATCGTTTCCCGCGTCCAATGACCGATAGACCTGGCCTTGATATGAGTTTTAGCGGGTTAAAAACCTTCGCTGCAAATACCATTAATAAAGAAAAAGACGAAGATGGCAATATTTCTGAGCAAGTGAAGGCCAATATCGCCCATGCTTTTCAAACGGCAGTAATTGATACCTTAGTAATTAAATGTAAACGTGCTCTGAAAGAATACGGTATTAAGCGTCTAGTGATTGCCGGTGGCGTAAGTGCTAACGTTTATTTACGTGAAACGCTAGAAAAAGTGATGACAGGTATGCAAGGCCGTGTTTACTACCCGCGCACTGAGTTTTGTACAGACAATGGTGCAATGATTGCTTACGCGGGAATGCAGCGTTTAAAAGCAAAGCAGTATGCACCACTTGATATGCGCGCTAAGCCTCGCTGGCCACTGGATGAATTGGAATCGATTTAACTTTTCGAATTAACCGCTGTTGCAGTTAACGTTTATCAAATAAAAAGCCGGGATTACTCGGCTTTTTTTGATTTTACTTTTGGCTCAGTACCCTTAAGCAAGCGCACAACGTTAGCACGATGGCGAAATACAATCAGCGCTGCCAGCATGGTTACAGGTAAAACATAAAGCGGTTTTATAAACCACGTAAATAAAGGCGCTAAACTTACGGTAATAATGGCGGCCAAAGAAGAGTATCCAGTCAACCAAATTAATCCAAGCCAGGTTAAAATTAATAAGCCGGCCAAGGTAAAACCTATGGGCAGTAAGCTACCAAACGCAGTTGCCACCGCTTTACCGCCTTTAAAACCAAAAAAAATCGGGTAGATGTGGCCAAGACATGCAGCAATTGCAATAAAACCTAAATAAAGAGGCTCTATCTTAAGAAAGTAAGCACCATATACTGGGATTGTGCCTTTCAGCACATCAAATATCAGCACTAAGCTTGCAGGTAGTTTGCCGCCAATACGATAAACATTGGTTGCGCCCGGATTATTTGAACCCGCTGTTCTGGGATCGGGTAAACGAAACAGCTTACAGATGAGCACTGCTGAAGAAATTGAGCCAAACAGATAGGCAAAGACAGTCATTAAGCTTGCTAACACAGCGTTCCTTATTTTTTCTTTAGCAAATATAGGCTATTATCTGCCGCTGATTCTTTTTAGCGGATTTACCCATAAGAGTACCTATTTTTTTCTCTAATTGGTATCCGACCACAGTATAATCGGGGTGAATACGGGTGCAAGATAAGGTTTTTATTAGTCAATTACAGGTTAATACCATTATTGGCGTGTTTGATTTTGAAAAACAAGCGAAACAACCTTTGCTTTTTGATGTTGAGATGCTGACAAATTTTGCCCAAGCTGCGAAGTCTGACAATGTTGATGATGTGGTTGATTATGCCAAAGTGTCAGCACGCATTATTACTCACTGTGAATCTACGCAAGTTGAATTATTGGAGACGTTAGCCGAGCAATTAACTACTATCATCTTAAATGAGTTTGCTGTGTCGCAAGTGGCATTGCGAATCTCGAAGCCCCAAGCTGTAATTGAAGCGCAAACTGTGGGTATTGAAATCACACGTAAAAAGCAAAGCTAATGGCACAGATTTTTATCAGTATTGGCTCTAATATCAATAAAGAGCATTACATTAAAGCTGCTTTAGCTATTTTACCTGAACATTTTGATAATGTTATTTACTCAAGTGTTTTTGAAAGTGAATCGGTTGGTTTTGAAGGGAATAACTTTTATAACCTTGTGGCCGCTGCTACAACCAATTTACCGCTTGAAGAAGTATGTGCTCGCCTTAAACAAATTGAGCGCGACCATGGTCGCACCCCTGCCGATAAAAAGTTTAGCCCACGTACACTCGATCTGGATTTGTTATTTTTTGACGAGGTGATTTGTGACACGCCAGCGCAATTGCCGCGTGATGAAATTACCAAAAATGCGTTTGTACTCTGGCCTCTTGCTGAAATAGCCGGTGACTTTATCCATCCTACAGTTAATCTGAGTATTGGTGAGTTGTGGCAAAGTTATGACAAAAATAAGCAAAAATTGTGGAAAGTGGAGATTTAAAATAAATGGGACTGATTGAAATTGTTGTACTGGCACTAATTCAAGGGTTTACTGAATTTTTGCCAATTTCAAGTTCAGGCCACCTTATTTTACCGAGTCAATTACTTGGCTGGCAAGATCAAGGTCAGGCGTTTGATATCGCAGTACACGTCGGAACATTGTTCGCAGTACTTATTTATTTTCGTAAAGATGTGGTTCAAATACTCTCTGCATGGTTTAAGTCTTGCGCCGGAAAAGGTCATACAGCAGAAAGCAAACTTGGCTGGTATATAATTCTGGCAACCATTCCTGCCGGTTTAGTCGCAGGTCTTGCAAAAGATTTCATAGAAGCTAACACTCGTGGTGCTGCGGTGATTGCAACGACAACCATCGTTTTTGGTATAGCGCTTTGGTATGCCGATATTAAAGCAAAAGAACACAAGAATATTTTCGATATTAAATGGAAAGCAGCCTTACTGATTGGCCTTGCGCAGGCGGTTGCCTTGATTCCGGGTACTTCACGTTCAGGTATTACGATTACCGCCGGTTTATTGTTAGGGCTTGATAAAAAAAGCGCAGCGCGTTTTTCGTTCTTAATGTCTATTCCTGTTATTGGTGGCTTAGGGCTAGTGATGATCATCAAGCTGATTTTAGATAACACAGCTGTTGATTGGCATGCACTGATTTTAGGCACTGCGCTGTCGTTTGTTTCAGCTTATACCTGTATTTTCCTATTCTTAAAGTTTATTGAGCGCATGGGCATGTTGCCATTTGTTATTTACCGATTAATTTTAGGGTTCGCTTTGTTTGCACTCATTGGGCTTGGTTATATCAGTGCTTAAGCACAATTTTTAAGATAAGAAATGTAAAAGGCTAAGAGTAATTCTTAGCCTTTTTGTTTTGCTTTTATTATGGCTAAGAGCTCAGTCTTAGGAGTTTGCTTTTTGCTAAGATAGTAAAATTTTGTCTAAGTCAAAGCTTCATTTGATGAAGGTAACTTGATAATTTAGTGATGATTTTGTTTTTGTAATGGGTACGATTGGTTTGCGTCTATTATTTGTATTATTTTGCGTTGTTGTTTCATTTTATATTGATGCTACGACCGATATTCAAAATAATGATGTTTCTGAGCTAACAGCAACACAAGTTCAACCAACTGTATGGCAGGAGTTATCATCCTTGGTGTTGCCTGAAGGTCAACCTGCGCTCAAAAGGTCGAGCTATGTGAATTTGGATAAAGCTCAGGCTACTCAATGGCAAGCAACAAAAAATATAGCTATCAAACGAGGAGCTGTTAGGCTAACTGAAGTTACCAAAGCTGCTTTTATTGAGGTTCCACACGCCAACGACATGCCAAAATGGCAGACAGTAAAGCCGATGCAATATGAGCTTAACACGCTTTTTGATATTCGACATTTTTCCATGCGTCAAGGCTTACCAACAGGGGCTATTTACCAGACGTCTCAAGATGAACATGGCGTATTATGGCTAGCGACAAATGGCGAGGGCATTTGCCAGTATATCTCAAATTCCTTCAGGTGCTTCAAAGAATCACATGGCCTTAATAACAATCGTGTATGGAAAATAGCAAATGGGTTGCAGGGGGAACTACTGTTTGCCACGGATAAAGGGTTAAGTAGTTTTGATGGTAAAAAATTTCGTAGTCTGCATATTAACGGCAAACCATTTTTAGAGAAAGTGAATGATATTGCTATATTAAATCAAGCAATATTCTTTATTACTGATAGTGAAATATACCGTTATCAAAATGGTGAAATAGCTACGACCTCTAACGCTATATCTTTGACGGTATTTAACCGTTTGGTTTCATTCAATGACTCAATATGGCTGGCATCTAGTAAGGGCTTATTTTTATTATCAAATGGGCAAATTAATCTTTATGAATTTCGCGATGAAGCTTGCAATGGAAATATCACCTCGTTAACAGGTGAGAGCAACTCAGTTATTTTTGCGGTTAAAGATCAAGGTATTTGCCGCATTGATATAGAAAATAGAAGTGTAAATAAACTTTTAGGAGTCACTGTTCCTAATGTGACTTCATTGCTATTTGATGAAATAAATAGATCTCTTTGGATTGGTGATGACAGTAAAGGAGTTGTTAAAATTCAAAACGATCACGCGCTGCGTTTCAATAATCAAAATGGGATGAATGCTGACCATATTCGTGGCTTGATGAAAGATAGCCAAGGTCATATATGGATTTCCACTTACAGCAATGGCATTAACCGTTTTAAAGAGAGTGGTTTTTCATTATTAAATAAGCGAAGCGGGCTTAGAAACGAACGTGTTAGTGCACTATCAAATATTAATAATCAACTGTGGCTAGGTCAGTACGGCGGAGGCATTCAAGTCTTATCCGATGGTCAATGGTACGAACCTGAGACACCTTTGATGAATCCGTACATTCATAGCATCACGCAAGACCAAGAAGATCGAATATGGATTGGTACACGGCAAGGTATTATGGTGCTTGGAGAAAGTGGCGCGACTCACATTGGCAAAGAGCAAGGTTTAACTGCCGATATCATTCACAAAGTGCTCGAGGCTTCGGATGGTTGTATTTATATTGCGTCGTCAAAAGGTTTGTACCGAAACTGTAATAATCAACTACAAAAGTTGATGCTCGAACAAGAGCAATACGTAATTAATGTGCTTGCAGATACCGCAAATCGTATTTGGTTTGTTACCAACGGTGGGGGGACACATTATCTTAATAAAGGCCATGTTTATCGTTTTACTGAGGAAGATGGCTTACCAAGTGATTGGGCTTATAGTTTAGAACAAGATAGCCGCTATATTTATCTCGGAACACGAAAAGGTGTTTTTGTACTCAACGAACAACAAGGTAAATGGCATGGTCAACAGGTTAGTACGGAAAACGGTCTCGCTAGTAGCATTGTGTTGGCACTAAAGGCATATAAGGGGTATTTATGGGTAGGCACGGAAGGGGGTAATAATCGTGTCGCTATTAGTTCATTATTTAACAGCCAAAAAACACCGAAAGTAAACACGTTTGCATACGATAATGGTTATTTGGCTGTGGATTCAACATTAAATAGCGCTGTAATAGATAACGAAAACATCTATTGGGGATCTGCTAATGGAGTAATACATTTTAACCCGGAGCAAATCAATTTAAAGTCGCGCTTAGCGAGTCGCATTATAGAAATTTACTCTCTCAACGAGGAGAGAGAATATCATTACTTATCTACTATTGAAGAGCAAAATGTTGCCACAGAATTTACACCTGACACTATTCAAATAACAATAAAATATGCGCATAGCGACTGGGCTTCACCTGAGCGTATCATGTATCAAACACGCTTGCTTGGCAGTAGCGATACATGGAGTGAACCATCAAGGCTAAATCAAATCACTTACAACAATTTGCGCCCTGCAAATTACGAGTTTCAGGTGAGAGCAATAAATGGTGGACAGGTTGGAGAGTCCGTTACTTATCGATTCGAGCTATTACCCCCATGGTGGCAAACCTGGTGGGCATATACGTTTTTTCTTTGCGTTCTAACTGCACTTATTTATTTGGTGGTGAAGTGGCAATTTGAAACAGTAAGAAAGCAGCAAAGAATCAAAGACCGAGCTGAATTTTCAGAAGCATTGCTCGCTCGGAAAAAACAGCTTCTTGCTGAAGTTTCGCATGAAATTAGAACACCACTAAGTGTACTTAAAATGCAAATAGAGGGCCTTGAATACAATATTGTTGATAATAATGAAAAAACATATGAGGTATTACATCGCCGTATTGGTGATATTAATACTTTAATTGTAGATATTGATCAGCTAGCAAATGCCGAACTACAAGAGCTGTCGTTAAATCTAGCAACTATGCTTGCGAAACCTTGGCTTGAAATGTGGTGTAGTGATGCACAAACACGTATCGCCCAAAGTGAAGGAATACACTTTTCCTTTAACATTAATATACCTGAGAGCACAACGCTTGATGCAGATAAAAAACGGCTTACGCAAGTACTTACTAACCTACTATCAAACAGCATTCGATATACACAAACACCTGCAAATATTGAACTAGATGCGAGTATTAAAAAAGGGAACCTTGTTATTACATTATCAGATAGTTCACCGGGAGTGTCTGATAGTGAGCTAACAACAATTTTTAAGCGGATGTATCAATGTGAAAATAATAAGGCTTTGTACAAAGGTGGTACAGGACTTGGCTTAGCCATTTGCCAAGATTTAATCGCACGCCATCAAGGTGAAATCTTTGCTGAGCATAGTGTACTGGGCGGTGTAAAAGTCACTATTAAATTAAAGGTAAGCGGCTAATTATTTTATCGCTTACCTTTAAGGCTTTAGCGTATACTATTCAAATATCCCAGCGATAGCCTGTTCTCTTGCACGCGCTAGCTGTAGTTTTATTTCAGCGCCTTTATAACCTTGTTTAATAATAGCTTGTACATCAATAGCAATGGCTTTTTTTGCCGCACTTTGTAGTTTATGAGCTAAGGCTGCGTGTTCTTCTCCTAGTAAGGCAAAGGTTTCAATAAATAAGTTTAAACGCTCAGGGCGTCGCCAAACATCTGCCTGATTAAAGAGTGCCAGTACCTGTTCTACTGATGCTTGGTTGTGCTTAAAGATAGGCGCAAAGGTGGTAAATAGGCTCAGTGCATCAACATAGGCATTGGGTAAACGTAAACTCTCTGAAAGTGTTTTTACCTCAGTTGACGGAATCTCTTTTAGCCATAAACAAAAGGCGATAACAATTTGGTTTTCGCCAGCTACTTTCGTTAACAAAGTTGCAAGTTCTTGGCTGTAATCAGGTGACCAATGGTGTGCCAGTGGCGGAATAATAATCGGTAGCGCGTTTATTTTTGCAAGTACATCGGTAAATACATTGATTGCGCCATCGGAGAGGGACTTTTCAATTTCCAGCCAAATTCGTTCTTTAGTTAGGGTGTTAATTTCACCTTTGGCGACCATCTCTTGCATTAGTAATAATGTTTCTGGCGCGATTGTAAAGCCCAAGTAATGATAGCGAGCAGCAAAGCGTGCAACACGCAAAATGCGCAGTGGATCTTCACAAAATGCATCGCTTACATGGCGAAGACGTTTTTGTTCTAAATCGGCTTCGCCATTGAAAGGGTCGATAATATTGCCGTTTTCATCTTCCGCCATAGCGTTTACGGTTAGGTCGCGGCGAATTAAATCTTCTTCCAGTGTGACATCTGGTGTAAAGTCGCAAATAAAACCAGTGTAGCCTTGTCCTGATTTTCGTTCGGTTCTTGCTAGTGCGTATTCGTCTTTTGTTTCTGGGTGTAAAAATACAGGAAAGTCACTGCCAACTTGCTGGTAACCAAGCGCCAATAATTCATCTGGCGTACTACCAACTACCACATAATCTGATTCTTTAATTGGGCGATTTAATAGTTTGTCTCTTACTGCGCCGCCAACTAGGTATATTTTCATTGTGTTAGGTTTACACATAATAAATAACGATAATGATTGAAATCCTATCATAATTTGGAATTCGTTGGTGAATTGGTATGATAGGCTGAGTTTTTATTAAGCGTATTGAAGTAAGTGTATTTAGACTATTTTGGCTTAACGGATCAGCCATTTTCCATCGCACCGAATCCTGACTACCTTTTTTTAAGTGAACGTCATAAAGAAGCGTTGGCTCATTTAACTTATGGTTTAGGTGATGCCGGCGGTTTTGTGCTGCTTACGGGCGAGGTCGGAACTGGTAAAACAACGGTAACACGCTGCATGCTCGAAAGCATAGGTGATGAAACTCAAGTGGCGTTTGTGTTAAACCCATCGTTGTCTGAGTTAGAGTTACTTGCGAGTATTTGTGATGAGTTGCGTATTCGCTATAAAAAGTCAGACGCAACGCTTAAAAATTTGACCGATAAAATCAAAAATCGACTGTTAAAAAATCATAGCCAAGACAAACGTACTATGCTCGTCATTGATGAAGCCCAGCATTTAAGTGGTGCTGTGCTTGAACAGTTGCGCTTACTTACTAATTTAGAAACTAATCAGCGTAAATTACTGCAAATTATTCTAGTTGGTCAGCCAGAGTTGCAAACATTGTTAAAACGTAACGAGTTAAGGCAATTAGCTCAGCGTATTACCGCTCGCTACCATTTAATGCCACTTAATGAATCTGAAGTATTTGCATATATCAAACATCGTTTGCATATTGCAGGCTGCGATACCATGTTATTTGAAAACTCGGCAATTAAACGTATTCATCAATTAACTGGTGGGATCCCGCGGCTTATCAATTTATTGTGCGAACGTGCGCTAATGGGAGCGTTTGCTAACAGTCGTAAACAGGTTAACAAAACCATGATAGCAACTGCAGCAACCGAAATATTACCGCTTGAGGCGTCAGTAGCGCCCTCATCAGGTGTAAATTATCAGGTGTGGATGTATGCCTGCTTTGCTATAGTCGCTGTATTAACGGGCATTGGTTTGTCGTTTATTTTTTAAAAGAAGTATGTATGTCTTATATTCTTGATGCGTTAAAGCAAAATGAAACTTCGAGCCGAGGTGCTGCGCCAATGCAAGGCGATTATCAACAGGAATACCTGTTAAGTAGAAAATTACGTTTTTACCGTAATCTGGCGTTATTTTTAGGCTTTTTACTGACCCTTACACTGGGGTTTTTTATCGGTAAAGGATTGCAGACTCAGCAAACCAAACCTGAGATTGAAACAGAAGTTGTACAAAACAAGGCGACATCAAATAACCAAGTTACAATGCCACTTCAGCCGCAAGTGCCAGCAACGTCAGGTACTCAGCAACAAATTCAATATCAACTGGTTCCTGTGCCAGTTTACACTCAGCCGGTGGATGCAAATGCGCAACCTGTTATAGAACCGACACCAAGTGAAAAATCACAACCCAAAGCAGATGAAAATACGCGAGATGAAGCCGATTTATCTGAATATAAAGTGGTTGGCTATCAACAAGCAAAAGAACAGAGAGAGCAAACCAACGCCTTAATTGATGCGTTTAGCGAAGCATTTGAGCAGGCGCAAAATGAACCATTAGAACAGCAAGTGATTTCAGGTTCATCGGCTTCGGCACAAGTGTCGCCTATTCAATTATTACCTGAAGCGTTTAGAGCGCGTATTCCCGAAATGCGTTATCAAGCGCATGTATTCGCTTCAGAACCTAGTCGCAGTTGGATTAAGATTAACGACCGAGAACTCAAAGTGGGTGATAATATTAATGGCGTTTACATTATTGATATTGCTGCAGAACAAACCTTAATGCAGTACGACGGTGTGGAGTTTAGTTTAGCTGCGATGGAAGATTGGCAGTTTTAAAAAAGCCATTAAACCCCGTCTTCTGAGATCAAATCAGCAATATCTAAATCATAACGTTGGGCACTTGCCGTGCCTTCAATGCTGTCATCAGATTCCGCCAAATCAAATATGCGCACTGCCAAATGATGATTAAATTCGGCGTTGTAAAATACTTTCACCCGAGGCTTTGTTAGTTGCTGTTGATTTTCAACAACAAGCGCGATGCGACCTGAGCATAATTTAACTAATGTTCCCGCTGGATAAACCCCAATAGCTTGAATAAAGGTTTGCAGTAAATCTGGGTCGTAGTGGTTTGGTGAATGTTCCATTAGTTCACGATATGCAGCAGCGCTGCCAACGGCTTTAGCATGGTCAAAGCCATAAACTAAACTGTCGTACATAATGGCGATGCTAAAAATGCGCTGCGCTGAATTGAGTTTATCAAAATCTAATTGATTCGGATAACCACTGCCATCAAGTAGCTCATTTTGCTCTGAAATTAAGCGTAAAACATGTTCATCGGGCTGACCACTGACGCGCAATAGTTTTTGTAATTGTGCTATATGTTGTTGCTTTTTAACTCTCAACATCGGTGCGAGTTTGTCGTCAGGAAGGCGTAAATTGTCAGGCAGCATTTGGTATCCAACACGTGAAAGCAGCCCTGCAAGCACCATGTGCTCGCTTGCTAACGGCTGGTAGTTTTGATGAATGCAAAACTGTGCCAAGCTTACCGCCACCCGTAGTAAGTGACTGTTGAGCAAAGCGTTAGACATTTTACAACGTACCACTAATGCAGCGGCTTCTTTATGTTGTCGCGTCAGTGCTAATACTTGCTGCGCTAAATTTTGTAATCCCGAAATATCAATTGGGGTGTGGGATTTTGCGCGCGCTAATGTATCGTCAATGATTGCATGCGCTCGGTCTTGCCAATCAAGTGCCGCTTCTAATTGACTCTCAATTTTGGCTTTTTTAGTAAACGTTGTTGTTTGTTGTTGAGTGCTTTTTTTAGAACGACTAGGGTCGACAAGTACTTCTATTACGCCTTTTTTCTTTAGTGCTTGCAGTGCAAAGTAATTTCTTACTAAGCCCGTTTGCACTACTTTAACAGCGCCTAATTGTTTAGTTACTTCTTCAACAAAATCGCCCACCTCTAATTTAGTAATGGGCAATTTTATTTTACCGTCTGGTGTGATGCTCATGAGTCTTAATCAAAAAATGCATTGCGGAAAAATTTAATTAAATCAATGCCAAAGTCTTCTGGTTTAATAGATGATTCAAGCTCGTCGTCAATACGGTTGCTGGCTAAATTGAGGTCTTGTACTTCAGTGTAATGTTGATGTTTCGCACTGTAGAATACTTTAACTGTTGGTTTTAACGGCTGCTCAAAGTTGCTTTGCGATACAATGCCCAGTTTTTGGCTTTTTAATTTTACTAACGTGCCCACAGGGTGAATGCCAATGCATTGAATAAAGCGTGCGACTAATTCGCTATCAAAACTATTTGGGCAGTCACTTCGTATAATTTTAAACGCTTGGATCGGGTTCATCCCGTCTTTGTATACTCGTTTTGCAGTTAGTGCGTCATATACGTCGACAATTGAAATCATACGTACGTACTGATTTATCTCATCACCTTTTAAGCCAAATGGGTAGCCTTTACCATCTAAGCGCTCATGGTGAAAACCGGCAACTTGAATGGCGATATCACTGAGTTCTGACTCTTCTAAAATCTCTTTGCTATAAAGCGCGTGACGTTTTATTTCGTCAAACTCGGCATCGGTTAGTTTGCCTGGTTTATTTAAAATCGCGTCTGGAACTTTGATTTTGCCAATGTCATGTAACAGTGCACCCGTTGCTAGTTCATGAATAACTTCACGCTCAAACCCCATGTGCTTGGCAAAAATACTCATTAACACAGACACATTAATTGAGTGCTCTAACAAATATGCATCTTTTTCGCGAATGCGGGTCATACAGGCGAGGGCATCTTGGTTGCGAAAAACCGAATCAATAAAACCGCTAGCAACCTGCTTAAAAGGCGCAACGTCAATTTTGCGTCCTGCGCGAATATCGTCAAATGCTTTTGATTGCAGTTGTTTCGCTTCGGTATAAAGTTTTTTTGCTTTGTTTGCTTCGCTTGAGAAACTCGCCGTTGCTTTGGTTGGATCAAACTTAGGTGTTTCGATTGCGTTTTCGCTAGAATCGTTATTTTTTTCTGCGTTTAAATCAATAAATTTATCTGGGTCGACAGACACTTCTAAAATACCTGACTTTGCTAATTTATTGATGGCGGCCTGTGTCCTTACCCAGCCTTCTGACTTAACTTTTACACTACCTTGTTGCTTTACAACCCCTTGCACATACATGCCGGGTTTAAGATCAGATATTAAAATGGTTTTTAACATTGGCAGTACATCTTTGAATTTTGATTATCTTTAAAATTAGCAAACATTATGCTGAAAATTAAGCGGAAGATAAAAGAAAAGGGCTGAAGTTTACACTTAGCCCTTTTATTTTGCTTAACAAGCCGGTTTCCCGAGCTTTAGATTAATCTTCGTCAGTTAGCGTCATTAGTGATGTGTTACCACCTGATGCTGTGGTATCAATACTGATGGTTTTCTCAGTAACTAAGCGATTGATTAGTGTGTCGTAATACTGTGCACTGATCACTGGTAAAATAGCACCAGAGCGTGCAGCCAGTTTTTCGTTTACATGTGCTTTACGCTCACAACCACTGCCGATTACAGCACCTGCAACGTGCGGGTGAGCAAGTGTTGCATTAAACTCAGACAGTTTAGCCACTTGCAGAACGCCCTCAGCAACACCGCATGCTAATAACTTAGCGCGGAAAGCTAACGCTTCTTCGTGGAATAGGTCAGACACCACGGTAATTACAGTATTACCCGCTGCAATTGCCGTTACGATAGATAATATCCAGAAGTTAAATGAGGTATCTTTATCTGCGTAGCAAACAACACAGCCGCGCGGTTCTAGGTAAATTGTGTTTGATTCACCTGTTGGGCCTGGCAGCACTGTACCTTTGGCTAAACGCTTTTCAATACGGTCAAGCTGACTACGTGCATCGGCAATAGTTTGTGTTAAATCGTCAGCAAGCTTATCCATGATTTCAACTTGTGCGATTTTAGCCAGCATCTGACGACATACAGAAATACGGTCGTTTAAGCTGGTTGCGCGCCAAGTTTTTTCATCGCGAATTGAGTTAACCATCATTTGATTAACGCGTTCAACTGCGTGACTGTCATCGACAATTGCTTCGCCATCAAGGTTGATATTAGTAGCTTGAACGTTTTCAGGTGCAGCATTTTCTTTTACTAAACGTGTTAGATAAGTTGGACCACCTGCTTTAGGGCCAGTACCTGATAGACCGCGACCACCAAATGGTTGCACACCAACAACGGCACCAATCATATTGCGGTTTACGTAAATGTTACCTGCACGTGATTGTTTAGCTAAGTATTCAGCACGTTCTTCGATACGGGTGTGAATACCCATCGTTAAGCCAAAACCAGTGCTGTTTACTTGGTTGATAACGTTATCAATTTCAGTGCCTTTGAAACGAATTACGTGTACACATGGACCAAATACTTCTTTCGTTAATACCGATAAATCACTGATTTCGTATAAACGTGGTGCAAAGAAGAAGTGACCATTTTCATCTTCAGCCGGAATAGGGCATTCAAAATGCAGTGTCGCTTTATCTTTTAAGTATTCAACGTGTTCATTTAGTGCATCAAGTGCTTTTTGGTCGATAACCGGGCCCACATCTGTTGATAGGTAAGCAGGGTCGCCAACGTGTAGCTCTTTCATCGCGCCTTTAATCATGTTGATTACTTTGTCTGCGATTTCGTCTTGTACGAATAATACGCGTAGTGCAGAACAGCGCTGACCTGCTGACTGGAAGCCAGAAGAAATAACATCGTCAATCACTTGCTCAGGTAGCGCGGTTGAGTCAACGATCATGCAGTTTTGACCACCTGTTTCAGCGATAAGAGGTACTTGGTCGCCACCTCGTTCTGCTAGGGTTTGCGCAATGCGTGTACCTGTTTCAGTTGAACCTGTAAACATAACTGCTTGTACGCGCTCGTCAGGAATAATTACCTGACCTACTTTGCTACCACGAGCAATTACAGGCTGTACTACGT
The DNA here is from genome assembly GCF_056159365.1 of Pseudoalteromonas sp. ABV4_021. Taxonomy (NCBI): domain Bacteria; kingdom Pseudomonadati; phylum Pseudomonadota; class Gammaproteobacteria; order Alteromonadales; family Pseudoalteromonadaceae; genus Pseudoalteromonas; species Pseudoalteromonas sp. ABV4_021. The sequence goes on from NZ_JBSWVB010000001.1 coordinate 510,187, forward strand.
CTTTTGGTAAGCCAACGTCACGCATTAATTCAATTGCACGAAGTGCTACAAGTGATGTTTGCTCTGCTGGTTTTGCAATTACTGAGTTACCTGTTGCAATTGCCGCTGCTACTTGGCCTAAGAAAATCGCTAGTGGGAAGTTCCACGGGCTGATACATAAAATTACACCACGTGGTGAAAAGCGGCTATCAGCTGCAAGCTCTTCAGCGCGCGCTGCGTAGTAACGACAAAAATCTACTGCTTCACGTACTTCATCAACACCATCTTGCGCTACTTTACCTGCTTCTTTAATACACAGGGCAATGAGTTCATCGCGATGACGTTCTAAAATGTCACCTGTGCGACGTAAGATTTCAGCGCGCTCAGCAACTGGCGTTTGAGACCAAGATTGGAAAGCTGATTCAGCTGTATCAACAAGGGTTTTCATTTCAGCTTCGTCTTGGTGACGAATAGAACCAAGCACCTCAGCGTGGTTTGCTGGGTTAATTACCGCCTCGTGACCTTCAGGTACATCGGCATGAGTCATAAGGTTTTCAGCAACCCATTTGTCAATATTCGCTTTGAATGGCGTAATATGGTTAATGTTGGTTAAATCTAACCCTTTAGAGTTTTGACGCTCTTCGCCAAATAAGTCTTTTGGTAAAACGATTTGCGGGTTGCGCTTATTGCGAACACGTTGAATTTTTTCAACGGGATCTTCAAGCAGTGATTCTACTGGCTGAGATTCATCAACAATGGCATTTACAAATGATGAGTTAGCGCCGTTTTCCAATAGACGACGTACTAAGTATGCAAGTAAATCTTCGTGTTGACCTACTGGTGCGTATACACGACATTGTACACGATCTTGCGTTACAACTTGGTCGAATAATGATTCGCCCATACCGTGCAAACGCTGGAATTCAAAATTTGAATAGTTGCCATCAGCAAGTTCTAAAATAGTGGCTGCAGAGTATGCATTGTGCGTTGCAAACTGCGGGAAAATCACATCACGTGCTTTCATTAGCTTAATTGCACACGCTTTGTAAGATACGTCAGTTGTCGCTTTACGTGTGAATACCGGGTAATCTTCAAGGCCATCAGCTTGTGTAAGCTTTACCTCAGTATCCCAGTAAGCACCTTTTACAAGGCGAACCATCATTTTACGATTTACACGGCGACAAAGTGCTTCTAACCAGTCGATTACAAAAATAGCACGCTTTTGGTAAGCCTGAACCGCTAAACCAAAACCAGCCCAATTGCCAAGAGCGTCGTCAGAAAATACCGCTTCAATAATATCTAAAGAGATATCTAAACGGTCAGCTTCTTCGGCATCAACTGTAAAGTTAATGTCATACTGCTTTGCTGTTAGCGCAAGTTCTTTCAGCTTAGGCACAAGTTCTTCCATTACGCGCTCACGGTGTGTGAACTCATAACGAGGGTGAATAGCTGATAGTTTTACAGAAATACCTGGGCTTTTTATAGGGCCACGACCATTGGCTGCTTTACCGATAGCGTGAATTGCCATTTTATAGCTATTAAAATAACGTTCGGCATCCGCCATTGTGCGGGCGCCTTCACCTAGCATATCGTAAGAGTATGCGTAGCCTTTTGCTTCTTTATCTTTAGCGCGCTCTACAGCTTCTTCAATGGTAGTACCCATAACAAACTGCTTACCCATGATCTTCATGGCATATTGCACTGATTTACGAATTGCAGGCTCACCAATACGACCCATAGTGCGCTTTAATAAGCCGAATTGGTCTTCTTTGTTTTTGTCTGCATAATTAACCATTTTACCTGTTAATAACAGGCCCCAGCTTGATGCATTTACAAACAGAGAATCGCTGTTACCTAAGTGAGAGCTCCAGTCGCCGTTTGCTAGCTTATCGCGAATAAGGCTATCTTGAGTTTCTTTATCTGGTACACGTAGCAATGCTTCAGCAAGGCACATTAATACCACGCCTTCTTCAGAAGACAGTGAGTATTCGTTAAGTAGCGCATCAACACCACCTTGACCTTCCTGATCGTTACGAATATTTAATACCATTTGGCGTGCACGTTCCCATGCACGGCTACGCGCGCTAACACCAACTTCTGCAAGTGGCAGAATATGGTCAATAACTTGGTCTTCATCAATACGGTAAAAGTCACGGATCTGCTGGCGGATCGGACATTTGGTAGTTAAATCACCATTGTAAAGCATAAAGAAACCCTCAAAATAAAATAGGTTAAATTTATAAAATAGGGGCGTAGTGTAATTTCTTTTCAGCAGAATGTGCTGGCGTATTTTGGCTATATCCGGTAATTTACAGGGAATTGTTCAAAAGATGCCAAATAATATTCTGTATGACCACCTCTATCAAAACACGTGTGCTCGATCGAATCGATTTAGCAATTTTAGATGTTTTACAAAGAAATGGCCGAATTTCTAACGTAAATTTAGCGAAACAAGTTAATTTAAGCCCAAGCCCGTGCCTTGAAAGGGTTAAAAAGCTTGAGGACGATGGTTATATTGAAGGTTATGGTGCACGTTTAAATGCTACCAAGCTGAAACAAAATGTGGTTGCCCACGTTGAAGTTACATTAAAAGAATCAACCGAAGCCGCATTTGATATTTTCAAACAGCATATTATGCGCATTGGCCAAGTGGTGTCGTGTGATATGGTTGCGGGTGGCTACGATTATCTACTAAAAATACGCGTAGGCGATATGATTGAATACCGTGAAGTACTCGGTAAAATTGTAGATACGCCAGGAGTCGGTACCAATCGCACTTATATGGTAATTGAGCATGTTAAGCGTGATGTAGGTTTAACCGTGCTGGTGGAAGAGTAATCCCGGGTTTATTAAAAATTACCTGTTTTATTTCTGAGTGGTTTAGCTCTCGTAGTAAGTGACTCACAAATTAATGCAATAGGTATAACGTATACTCATACGCTTATTGAGTACGTGATACCAGATACAAAAAAAGCGCTGGTTAAGCGCTTTTTTTGTATTGCCTAGTTATTACGCCCAACCGTCGTAACGTTTGCGTCGCGATAACACGATTGTGATGATAATCCCCAGTAAAATACCAATAAATGCAATACCGCCGCCATAAATCAATAGCTGCTTTTGCTGTTTTTCACTGGCTTGTTGCTTTTGATTACGTGAGCTTGAAATTTGGGCATTTAGCTTTTCAATTTCAGCATTGAGTTCACGATTTTTAACTTCTAAATCATTGGCAGTTTGACGCAGTACCGGCATATCACGCTGGCTTGAATTTAGCTCTGCTTGTAAATCAGCTAATTGATTTTTTAGCTTAAGGTTTTGTTGTGCTAAACCTGGGCGCTTACTGATATTACGTTTATCAATCCAACCGGTACGACCGCGGCTATCTTTTACTTGGCTATAGCCCGTTTCTTTATTTTCATCGAGCAACTGTAATTCGGTACCAGCTTGCACAGAACCAAGAATGCGATAATTTTTGCCTGGACCTGAGTGCATATAAACAAATAGGTTGTCGGTAATATAAGCAGTTGAAGAAGATGCGCTTTCAGTTGTTTGTACTTCCAGTACTTCAGTTGCTGATTCGCCGTTAGTTTGCGTTTCTGCGTGGATAGCTGTGCTTAAACTCGCTAATAAAAGAAATGCAGCAATCGGTTTAAACATTGAGAGGATCCTGTTTTATTGTTGTTGTCCGATAAATTTACCAAGTCGCTTAAATATGTAACTAACTATAGCGCTGGATAAATGAGATACTAACAAGGCGAGATTTGTCTGATGTAGTTATTTTACATCGATCAATTCCAACGCAGTTAGCATGATATTTAGCCCGCTAAAATGACTAGCTATTTAAGTGAATTGGTATTTGAGGCTTCAATAGTATGGATTTCACCGCGCAATAGCAAGTCGCGCAGCGCATTCACACAATAGTTCATAATTTAGTAGTTGTTTGTAAGTGGATGCACAAAAGGTTGCATTTAGCCCGATATTTGGTTTTACTTAGGCTTTGCTAATAAAATAGGTCAACCCTCCAGCTAATGGATACTGAAATTGAGCTGAAATTTTTAGTTTCAGAACAAGTTATTTCTCAACTGCCAGCACTGATTACCCAGTTTTCAAAAAAAGTCAGTAATAAAGCTTCTCGCAACTTACAAAACGCATACTTTGATACTCCAAGCAGAGAATTAAGAGCGCTAGATATCGGCTTACGCACGCGTTGTGTTGACGGCGAATGTGAGCAAACAATTAAGTTGGCAGGTAAAGTGGTTGGTGGCTTTCATCAACGTCCAGAATACAATGTGCCAATTAATAATTCGCGCCCAAACATTGAGTTATTCGATACCTCAATTTGGCCTGCTGGCATGGAGCCAGCCACTATTAGTGAAAACCTTTTCTCTATTTTTAACACTAACTTTATTCGCCGCACTTGGTTACTAGAAACCGACTCAGGTACTGAAATTGAATTGGTATTGGATAAAGGTGATATTTCTGCCTCAGGCCAGAGTGTGCCGATTTGTGAAGTGGAAATGGAATTGGTAAGTGGTGATCGCAAAGAGTTATTTGAATTAGCAAATAAGTTAATTAACTGTAGTGAAGTACGTTTAGGGCTATACAGTAAAGCTGCACGTGGCTATCGTTTAGCGGACGATGCGCCATTAATGGCTGATACATTCTTAGGCTATGTACAGTTAGATGAAAACGCGACACAAGAAGAAGCGCTTGAAAAGTGCCTTCAATACGGCATTGAGTTTGTGCAAAAACACGAGCAATGCTACATCGATTCGCCAAAATTAAAAACACTAAAACGCATTGTCGATGGGGTTAGCCTTATTCGTCATAGCTTTTGGTTGTTTGAACAAGTTGCCGACAAACAAGTTACTAAATCGTTGCGTAAAGAGCTTAAATGGCTATTAGAAACCTTTTCTTGGGTTGAAACGGCGATTCAATTACGAACGTTTACGTCAAAGAAACATGCGTTTTATAAACGCATTTCGGCTGCGCCTGAGCTTGAACAAGTGATTGATAACTTAAAAGCTGAGCAACCGTCGCGCAAGGCATTACAGGCAATTTTCCATAGCCCGCGCTACAACCTACTTATTCTGGATTTAACGCGCTTTTTAATTGAAAAGCGTTGGCGTGATGACTGGGGACAAGAGCAAATTGTTGCTGCTGGTACGCCTGTAAAAGATATTGCGGCACGTCTTTTTGAAAACGATTGGCAAGAAATGCAGCATTTATTACCGCATGATGTGGTGAGCGCTGAAAGCTACATCGCAAAACGTCAAAAATTACACCGTAATTTACTCAGCGGTTGTTGCTTAGGGCAGCTTTTTGAAGGACCGCTACGTGATGAATTTAGAGGCCCTTGGCTTGATATTATTCATGGTATGGATGAATTGGCGACATACGACTATTTAAAACAGTTATGTGAAACGCAACAAGAACCCGAACAATTCACCAGTATTTTGGGTTGGTTAAAACAAAAAAATGATGGTTTGCTCGCAGCAATGGAACATAGCCGTCTTGCAAGTCAAAAATTGGAGCCTTACTGGCAATAATATGCGCACTATGCTGTTGCTGCTACTTTTTTGTACTCCGCTGAGTGCATTGGAGTGGCAGCAAGTAAAAATTAAACAAGGAATTGAAGTTTATCAGCAAAAATTGCCCGATGGACTTTTAAAGTTAAAAGCCTACACAGTGACTAGCGGATGCTTAGCAGCGTTTGAAGCACTTTTACTTGATACAGACAATGCTGACAAGTGGTTAAGCAATGTGGAGAGTGTCGAAGTGCTAAAGTCACCATCACAAAACGAGCATATCGTTTATACTCAATTTAATGCGCCATGGCCGATTAAAAATCGTGATATGGTGACTTACTCACGTATTTTTAGAACGTCAAATACACAAATGCAAATAGGCATTCAAGCAGCTAACAACGAATACGCAAAGCGTGAAGGGTTTATTCGCATTGAGCATGTAGCTGCCAGTTGGGTAATTAATCAGCGAGGCGCTGATACGATCTCTGTTGAGTATCAAGCGATTGCAGATCCCGCAGGAAAAATTCCACATTGGTTAGGGAATTCTGTCGCAAAATCTAACGTATTTAGCACCTTCAAAAAGATGAAAGCGCGTTTGAAGCGTTACCCTTGTAGCGTTGTTTGACTAGGCTATTTCGCGATATGCATATTGACTAAACCATTATCCTCTTGTGATTGGCTAGTAGCGAATTTATGTTTGGTAACAAACTCTGATAATTTATGTTGGAACAGGTGTGACGATTCGAAACCATCGGCATATTGATAGTTAATTTGGCAAATACTTTCTCGGCAATCAATCGTTTTTAGTTGCACAAATTCAATAAAATCATGTGTGGTAAAAAAATCTTGAAACACCGCTTCTGTCGTTTCGGCCCAATGTTCGTCACGGGTTTGTTGCTCAAACTTAGTTGCTAAATTAAGGGTGTCTACGCCATCACTGAGCAGTAATTCAAGTTGCTGCTGCATTTGTTGCTCAAGCTCCGCTACCTTGTCGCGCAACATGGTTTCAGCATGTTCGCTTACCTCTTTAATCAGCTGTTCATGTTTTTGTGTAGCATGTGTTAATTCGCTTTCTAACCTTTCAACTTCAGCAACCAGCTCAGATTTAGTCAGCGCTGTTAGTGAGTGTTGTATTGATTTGTGCTGTGTGGAAAGGGTTTCCGTTAACGGTTCTTTGATGTTATTAAAGCTTGATTCTAGCGGCTCAGATAATGTGTGGTCAGAGCTATCAGATAGTTGTTCTTTACTAATTAATTGACTATCTGAAGGCATTAATGTCGAAATAAGTGCGACGCTAAGGGCGCCAAGCACAAATGCAATTACATGTCCTTTGTTCATGTTAAATTCTATGTTTAATCTAATAGCGTTTTTCGTTACTGAGTTGCTTAGCTAATCATACCACCCGCTAACGGGTAATGTCCGACGTGATGCGTTGCGAGCTCTGAAAAACCAAGTACATTGGCTGTTTGTTTTTTATCGCTATTAAAGGTAATTACATCTGCACTCATTAGCGGGCGCGATGGGTGGTCTTCCAGCACTTTATAAACAACATAATCTTGTGAGTCGATGGCTACTAGTTTCAGTGTATAGGTAAGTTCAGTTTGTGGGTTGGTCACATGGGATACCAATGATAGCTCATTTGGCGTGTGTTCAAACTCTACAACCAGTAGTTTTTCGGTAAAATTAATCGCTAATTGATTTGTAGTGACTTTTCGTTTTGCTACTTGGTTAATTTTACTAATTGTGCCATTTATCGAATGCTCTGCAAGTGTGAGGATAACGTGCGTATTTTCCTCGATGACCGCAGGGATTACTTGGTCGTTAAAAATGGCAATTTTAAGTTGGCTTGATGCCAAGTTTTCGTCTTCTAATACACGGATCATCGCTTTTTCTCGATTTTCACTTAGGCTCAAATAACCAAACTCGAAGGTTTTTATTCGTGCGAAAGTAGGGGCGGTTACGATAAAGGTTTTAGTTATTTGAGTGTCTTTCCAATAATTAAATAAAGATGACTGGGCGAGGGCGATATCGGATTGTTCTGATTTTGTTTGGATTTCATCAAGGTGTGTTAAAAACTGCTTACGCTGCCATATATTAATGCCTGCAAAATGCATTGCTATCAAATAAGTGATAAACAAACCGGCTTTTAAAAGCAAAGGCGATAGTTGATGCACACTTGGCAGGTTTATTACAACAAGGGAAACCAACACCAAAACATGTGTAATATAGACAAATGCCGGAGTTGTTAAGTAAGGTTTGGCAAGGCGTACAATTCTTTGTTGGTTAATATTGTTTGCTATTTCAGGGTAATGCTTGATTGAAAGGTACATAACTTCACCGTGTAGTTTTTTTATCACTTGCTAGAGCGGTTATCATAGCAACTTACTGAATTTTAGGCATAAAAAAAAGCGCCAAAGGCGCTTTTTCTCAATCAGGCGGTTATTATAAACCAGCAGCGGCGCGAAGTGCGTCTGCTTTGTCTGTTTTTTCCCAGCTGAATGCTGTGAATGTATCTTCGCCTACCGTCATTTCGAACGGTTCACGACCGAAGTGACCGTATGCTGCAGTCATTTGGTACATTGGGTGAAGTAGGTCAAGCATCTTAGTAATACCGTAAGGACGTAAGTCGAAGTGCTCACGTACTAGCTCTACTAATTTCTCTTCAGAGATTTTACCTGTGCCGAATGTATCAACTGTGATTGACGTTGGCTCAGCAACACCGATAGCGTAAGAAACTTGGATTTCACACTTATCAGCAAGACCAGCTGCAACAATGTTCTTAGCAACATAGCGACCCGCGTATGCAGCAGAGCGGTCAACTTTTGAAGGATCTTTACCAGAGAAAGCACCACCACCGTGACGTGCCATACCGCCGTAAGTATCTACGATGATTTTACGACCAGTAAGACCACAGTCACCAACAGGGCCACCGATTACGAAACGGCCAGTTGGGTTAATGAAGTATTTAGTGTCTTCCGTTAAAAGCTCAGCTGGTAGCGTGTGCTTAATAATGTTTTCCATTACAGCATCTACTAGTGCGTCTTGCTCGATGTCTGGGTTGTGCTGAGTAGATAGTACAACTGCATCAATTGCAACAGGCTTACCGTCTTCATATACGAAGGTTACCTGAGATTTTGCATCAGGACGTAACCAAGGAAGAATACCTGACTTACGTGCCTCTGCTTGACGCTCAACAAGTAGGTGTGAGTAATAAAGTGGTGCTGGCATTAACGTTGGTGTTTCGTTAGTTGCGTAACCGAACATTAAACCTTGGTCACCAGCGCCTTGCTCTTCAGGCTTAGTACGGTCAACACCTTGTGCGATTTCAGGTGATTGTTGACCAATAAGGTTCATGATGCCACATGTGTCACCGTCAAAACCTACGTCAGATGATGTGTAACCGATATCTGTGATTACTTTACGTGTGATTGACTCGAGGTCTACCCACGCATCTGTTGAAATTTCACCAGAGATAATTGCAACACCTGTTTTAACCATTGTTTCACAGGCAACACGCGCATGCTTATCTTGTGTGATAATTGCGTCTAAAACCGCATCAGAAATTTGGTCAGCGATTTTATCCGGATGACCCTCAGATACTGACTCAGAAGTAAATAAAGTTCTTGCCATGGTATTTCTACTCACTCACAAAAAATGCGCGTTGCCACAAGGATTTGCGCAGGTTCAATTAAATGGTCGCGTATTCTACCGAATAACGACGCTGCAAACAATAACTTTACGCCTAGACGTCTAAAAAAAATTAAAAGTGAAATTTCTTCACCGTTACTAGGCTGTTTTGTGCATAAAGAAGCTAGATTATAGTCGGTTTTCCATTGCTCCGCGTGTGCTTATAGGTAAGAATAGAGCTGCGTGGGTACATTGACCAATAAGTACTTCCTATTGCCAGTGCTTATTGGCCAATGTATCCAAATTATGACAGCAAACAAATAATGAGGTAGGAAAATCCATGCCGTCACGTAAAGAACTAGCAAATGCTATTCGCGTTCTATCTATGGACGCTGTGCAACAGGCCAAGTCTGGCCACCCTGGTGCCCCTATGGGTATGGCAGACATTGCTGAAGTGCTATGGCGCGACTATTTAAACCATAATCCAGCAAACCCTGATTGGGCTGATCGCGACCGATTTATTCTGTCAAATGGTCACGGCTCAATGCTAATTTATTCTTTACTGCATTTATCTGGCTATGATCTTCCAATTGAGGAAATTAAAAACTTCCGTCAAATGCACTCTAAAACACCGGGTCACCCTGAATACGGGTATGCACCGGGTGTTGAAACAACTACAGGCCCATTAGGTCAAGGTATTACTAACGCGGTTGGTATGGCTATTGCTGAAAAAGCACTTGCGCATCAGTTTAACCGTGAAGGTCACGATATTGTTGACCACTTTACTTACTGTTTCCTAGGCGATGGTTGCCTTATGGAAGGTATTTCACACGAAGCGTGTTCACTAGCAGGTACATTAGGCCTTGGTAAACTTGTCGCGTTTTGGGATGACAACGGTATTTCAATCGACGGTGAAGTAGAAGGTTGGTTCACTGATGATACAGCAGCACGTTTTGAGTCTTACGGCTGGCATGTTGTGCGTAACGTAGATGGTCACGATAGTGAAGCTATTCGCGCGGCAATCGATGAAGCACGTGCAGAAACGGGCAAACCAACATTAATCTGTTGTAAAACAGTAATTGGCTATGGTTCACCAAACAAATCAGGTAGCCACGACTGTCACGGTGCACCGTTAGGTGATGCTGAAATTGCAGCTGCACGTGAATTTTTAAACTGGGAGCACGGTGCTTTCGATATTCCAGCTGATATTTATGCGGATTGGAATGCAGTTGAAGCGGGTACCGTAAAAGAAGCTTCTTGGGCTGAAAAGTTTGATGCGTATAAAGCGGCTTTCCCTGAACTAGCGGCAGAGTTTGAACGTCGTCAAAAAGGTGAATTACCAGCAGATTGGGCTGAGAAGTCACAAGCCTATATTGAAGGTCTTCAGGCAAACCCTGAAAACCCAGCGACACGTAAAGCATCACAAAATGCACTAAATGCGTTTGGCCCTATGTTACCTGAGTTTATGGGTGGTTCTGCTGACCTTGCAGGTTCAAATCTGACACTTTGGGAAGGTTCAAAAGGCTTAACAGCAAACGACGCATCAGGTAACTACATCTTCTACGGTGTACGTGAATTTGGTATGTCGGCAATTATGAATGGTATTGCGCTGCATAAAGGCTTTATTCCTTACGGTGCGACGTTCTTAATGTTTATGGAATACGCGCGTAATGCAGTACGTATGGCGGCGCTTATGAAGCAGCCTTCAATCTTTGTGTATACGCACGATTCAATCGGTCTAGGCGAAGATGGTCCCACGCACCAACCAGTTGAACAGCTAGCAAGCATGCGTTTAACGCCTAACCTAGTTAACTGGCGCCCATGTGACCAAGTTGAGTCTGCAATTGCATGGCAAGATGCGATTGAGCGTAAAGATGGTCCAACATCACTGGTATTTACCCGTCAAGGCTTACAACAACAAGCACGTACTTCTGAGCAATTAGCGAACGTACGTAAAGGTGGTTACGTATTAAGCTGTGATGGCACGCCTGAGATTATTCTTATCGCAACAGGTTCTGAAGTTGAACTTTCAATGCAGGCAGCAGCTGAACTTCGCACTCAAGGTAAAAAAGTACGTGTTGTTTCTATGCCTTCAACTGATTTATTTGATGCTCAAGATGCGGCTTATAAAGAATCAGTACTACCAAGTTCGGTAACTAAGCGTGTTGCGGTAGAAGCGGGTATTGAAGATTACTGGTACAAATACGTTGGTTTAAATGGTGCGGTTGTAGGTATGACAACATTTGGTGAATCTGCACCTGCAAATGAACTATTTGAACACTTTGGCTTTACGGTAGAGAATATCGTAGCAAAAGCGAATCAACTCGCATAATTGCAAAAAAGCTATAATAATCAAAAGCGATGCAAATGCATCGCTTTTTTGATCTAGCGCAATAGTTTTATCTTTGATAACGATTCTTAATTAAAAAAACTGATTTAGATCAAATTCCCTCCTGCCTTTATCTTGCTAAAATTTAACCAACTTTTGATAGGTATAATAACGAGGAAAGGGAAATGGTTACCTCTGAACGAAATGCTCCTGAACTTGTTTGCGGTTCAGATCCCGTACAAGCTAATATTACCTCCTTTGCACAGCGCGCACATGAAAAAGCGCTTACTGAACAATTAATTGAACAGAAGAAACTGCTTTTAGAAAAACAGCAGCAGTTTGAGCAATTGCAAAATGATCATGCCATGATTATTAAGCATGTACAGTTAATTGAGCGTGAGTGGGAAAATTCAAACGCTATGCTTGAAACACTGATGGAACAGTTAACAGACGCAAAGAAAAAACCAAGTGTAGAAGTGACCGCTAAGCTTCAAGATCTTCAGCAACAAGTTGAAGAAGCGAATATGAGTAAATCGGTAATGAAGCATCACTGCCGTGAACTCAACGAGCGTAATGAAGAGCTAAATGCCCTGTTAAAAGAATCAATTCATAGCGTTGATGAACTTAAAACTAAAGCGCAGCAGCAAGGTGATGTAATAAATCAATTACGTGCTGAAAACGTAACGTTAAAGCAGCAAAACATTACCCAAGCTGAGCGAATTAAACGCCAAGAAGGCCAATTGAGTGAAGCGCTTCACGGTTATTACAGTGATGTAATGAATAAAAACAAAAAGTTAAGCAAAAATCTGCCAAGATAAACTTTTTATTTGTTACCCAGCCCACAATGGCGCCTTTGGCGCCATTTTTTATTGATTTTATATATGGTGTATACGTAATATATATAAATCATATAATTCAAACAGTGAATCGCTATGGGTATCGTTAAAATTTCTGACCAATTACATGATGAGATTCGTCATGCCAGCACCGTGATGGTACGTTCAATCAACTCCCAAGCCGAGTTTTGGATAAAAGTAGGGCGCCTCGCTGAGCGTAATCCAAATTTGACCTTTGCTGAAATAATGGAACAAGAGTTATTGCGTCAATGTGATCAGCAAGGTGAGCGCGATGAGTGAAATCATTATTAAGAATCAAACGGAAATTGATTTTATGCGTACCTCTGGCCAATTACTGGCAGATGTATTTTCTGCACTCGATACGTTTATTGCAGTTGGTCAGTCAACGCTAGAAATTAATAATTTTGTTGAAGACTTTATTACCAATACATTAAATGCGCGCCCTGCAAGTAAAGGTCAGTACGGTTTTGCATTTGTGCTTAACCCGTCAATTAATGAAGTGGTTTGTCATGGTGTGCCAAGTAGTACGCAAAAACTAAAAAATGGCGATATCATTAATATCGATATTACCTTAGAGAAAAATGGCTTTATTGCAGATAGCAGTAAAATGTATTGTATCGGTGATGTAGCGCCGCTTGCGAAACGTTTAGTTGATACGACTTATGAAGCACTTTGGTTGGCCATTAAACAAGTGAAACCAGGTGCTAAATTAGGTGATATTGGCGCGGTGATTCAACACCATGCAGAGCAACATGGTTATTCTGTTGTCAGGGAATATTGTGGTCATGGCATTGGCAAGCAAATGCACGAAGCGCCTGAAGTATTGCATTTTGGCAAAAAGGATACTGGTGTAACGCTACAAGAAGGCATGACATTTACTATTGAACCAATGATTAACCAAGGTACCGCTAAAACAAAAACCAAACGAGATGGTTGGACAGTAGTTACCCGCGATAAAAAGCTATCAGCACAATGGGAACACACTATTTTAGTCACCAAAGACGGCTTTGAAGTACTAACATTACGCCAAGAAGAAAAAGAGTTGGTTTTGAAAGACTAAATCTACGCCTTCAATTTAAGAAAATTATAAAAGCCTAAATTAGGCTTTTTTGTATTTTTTAAAGTGTGTGATTAGCACTAAATTACCGTAATAAATTTAGGGAAACCGGTGTCATTTTTAACGGAAAAATTAAAATCACATTTTTCTAAAAATCTTCATGAAACTTGCGAAATTACTGGATCCCTTGATTTACCTAGTAAGTAACCGGTGTCATTATCTTTACTAATCAAAGAATAAAATTTTTTCACTATCGCATTCAAATTCTTTGCTTTAGAATACCCGCCATCAACCCTCTCACCAACTGTGAAAGTGCTCGGCACTGTTAGGAAAAACAACTTAATGGCAATCAAAATTGCAATTAATGGTTTTGGTCGAATCGGACGAAATATCGTAAGAGCTTTATATGAAGCTGGTCGTACTCAGGACATTCAAATTGTTGCGATCAATGAATTAGCAGACGCTAAAGGCATCGCGCATTTATTAAAATACGACACTTCTCATGGTCGTTTTAAATTTCCTGTGCAATTACAGCAAGATGCCATTACGGTTAATGGTGATTTAATTCAGTTATTCGCCGAAGAAAATCCAAGTGAATTACCTTGGGGTTTATTAGATGTAGACGTGGTACTTGAGTGTACAGGTGTTTATCACTCGCGCGAGCATGCTGAATTGCATTTAAATGCTGGCGCTAAAAAAGTACTGTTCTCACAACCCGCCGATGCCGATATGGATGCCACAATTGTTTTTGGCATTAACGATAATGAATTAAAAGCTGAGCACACTATCGTCTCTAACGGTTCGTGCACTACTAACTGTATTGTGCCCGTGATTAAAGTACTTGATGATGCGTTTGGTATTGAATCGGGTGCGATTACTACGATTCACGCGTCAATGCATGATCAGCAAGTGATTGATGCCTATCACAGTGACCTTCGCCGTACCCGTGCAGCGAGCCAATCGATTATTCCGGTTGATACTAAATTAGCTCGTGGTATCGAGCGAATTCTGCCTAAGTTTAAAAGCCGTTTTGAAGCCATTGCGGTGCGTGTACCTACCATCAATGTTACTGCAATGGATTTAAGCGTCACACTTAATACTGATGTAACAATTGATACGGTAAATAAAGTACTTTCAGATGCCGAGCATCAGCATTTAGCCGGTATTATCAGTTATACCGAAGAGCCACTGGTATCGGTTGATTTTAATCACGATAGCCATTCATCGATTATTGATGGCACGCAAACCCGTGTAAGCCACAAACGCTTAGTAAAAATCTTAGCTTGGTGTGATAACGAATGGGGTTTTGCCAACCGTATGCTAGATACTGCCGAGGCGATGGCACTAAAAAGTTAGATTTAGATAACCGTGAGTTTGCCAACAAATTTGCGGTTTTTTTATGTTAAAGGAGAGCTCAAATGTCTGTCATTAAAATGGCTGATTTAGATTTACAAGGTAAGCGCGTGCTTATTCGTGAAGACCTAAACGTTCCAGTAAAAGACGGTAAAGTAACGAGTGATGCGCGTATTCGTGCGTCGTTACCAACCATTAAATTAGCCTTAGAAAAAGGCGCAAAAGTAATGGTTATGTCGCATTTAGGTCGCCCTACAGAAGGCGAATACGATGAAGCATTCTCAATGTTACCGGTTGTTAACTATTTAAATGACGTATTAGAGCAAACAGTTCGCCTAGAAAAAGATTACCTTGACGGTGTTGACGTTCAAGACAACGAAGTGGTTGTATTTGAAAACGTACGCTTCAATAAAGGTGAGAAAAAAGACGACGAAGCTTTAGCTAAAAAATTAGCTGCACTGTGTGATGTGTATGTAATGGATGCATTTGGCACTGCGCACCGCGCACAAGCGTCTACTCACGGTGTTGGTTTATTCGCAAATGTTGCCTGTGCAGGCCCTTTACTTGCGGCTGAGCTTGATGCACTTGGTAAAGCTCTTGATAACCCTGCGCGCCCACTTGTAGCGATTGTGGGTGGTTCAAAAGTATCAACTAAATTGACTGTACTTGAGTCGCTTTCAAGTGTTGTTGATCAGCTAGTATGTGGTGGTGGTATTGCAAATACCTTTATCGCAGCTGCGGGTAATAACGTTGGTAAATCACTTTATGAAGCTGATTTAATTGATGAAGCAAACAAGTTAACTAACGCTGCAAAAGCAGCGGGTGGCGATATTCCAGTACCAACTGACGTAGTGGTTGGTAAAGAGTTCTCAGAAACTGCTGTAGCAACATTAAAGTTAGTTGCAGATGTTGATTCAGGCGACATGATTTTTGATATCGGCCCTGATTCAGCGAAGGCACTTGCTGAGATTATCAAAAATGCAGGTACGGTTGTTTGGAACGGCCCGGTAGGTGTATTTGAATTTGATCAATTTGGTGAAGGTACCAAAGCACTTGCACATGCGATTGCAGAATCAAATGCATTCTCAATTGCTGGTGGCGGTGACACCCTTGCAGCGATTGATAAATATGAAGTAGCAGACAAAATTTCATACATTTCAACAGGTGGTGGTGCATTCTTAGAATTCTTAGAAGGCAAGCAGTTACCAGCTGTAGCAATGTTAGAAGCGCGCGCGAAATAATTTGTGCACGCTATACTTAGATTTATGTAACAGAATCTAAGTAACTGAATAAAAAGCCAAGTAATCATATCTCTCTCAATTTAGTGATTACTTGGCAATAAACAAATCTATCCGTTCAAACTCGATGGCGTTAGGTGCCATCAAAAATTGGAGAAAGCAAAATGGCTTTAATCAGTATGCGTCAGCTATTAGACCATGCGGCAGAAAATGGTTATGGTGTTCCAGCGTTTAATGTGAATAACCAAGAGCAAATGCGTGCAATTATGGAAGCAGCAGACAAGACAAACAGTCCTGTTATCGTTCAAGGTTCAGCAGGTGCGCGTGCATACGCCGGTGCGCCGTTTATCCGCCATATGATTTTAGCGGCAATTGAAGAGTGGCCACACATTCCGGTAGTTATGCACCAAGATCACGGTACATCACCAGCAGTTTGCCAACGCTCAATCCAATTAGGCTTTTCATCAGTAATGATGGACGGCTCACTACTTGAAGATGGTAAAACGCCTTCAAGCTACGAGTACAACGTTGATGTAACACGTCGTACAGTTGAAATGGCGCACGCATGTGGTGTTTCAGTTGAGGGCGAGCTAGGTGTACTTGGTTCATTAGAAACGGGTGAAGCAGGTGAAGAAGACGGTATTGGTGCAGAAGGTAAGCTAACTGAAGATCAACTTCTAACTGATCCTGAAGAAGCGGCTGACTTCGTTAAGAAAACAGGTGTAGATGCACTTGCGATTGCATGTGGTACGTCACACGGTGCGTATAAGTTTACACGTCCACCAACGGGCGACATTCTTGCAATTAACCGTATCAAAGAAATTCACGCGCGTATTCCAAATACTCACTTAGTAATGCACGGTTCGTCATCAGTACCACAAGAGTGGCTAGCTGTGATCAATGAGTTTGGCGGTGAGATCCCTGAAACTTATGGTGTGCCAGTTGAGCAGATCGTTGAAGGTATTAAGCACGGTGTTCGTAAAGTAAATATCGATACTGACTTACGTTTAGCATCAACCGGCGCAATTCGTCGTCACCTTGCGCATAACCCTGCAAACTTTGACCCGCGTAAGTTCTTAGCTGAAGCGACAAAAGCAATGACTGAAATCTGTGTTGCGCGTTACGAAGCGTTTGGTACAGCTGGTCAAGCAGCTAAAATTAAACCAATTTCACTTGATGCGATGCATGAAAAATACCTTGCTGGTGAGTTAAACCAACAAGTTAAATAACATCAAGTTATACAACTTCCTTTAACAAGCAAAGCGTTTATATGACACATATAAACGCTTTTTTTGTGTCGAATGCTTTAGTGTTAAGCGTGAATAATTTAAATCTATACTATTGAGTTAACCTTCATTCACCCTATCAAAATAGTGCTGTAACTGGCCTGTCTTTTAACATTTACTTTATTTATAAGCGGTTTGTGAGCTGGTTTATTTCGGCAAAAAATTAATGTAATTGATATAACGTCTGGGATTATGATCATTTAGGATTGTGGGATCAAATTCTTACTAACACGATCGAAATTCGATTAACTGGGATCACGATCCTACCAACTAAAGTGCTCATTTAGGGCTGATCAGATTAAAAACGATGGCTAACTTATTGAAATTCGATCTATTTCTGGGGTGATCTTAGTAAGTTTTTGATCTCAGGCAGTCACATCGTGGTAGATCTTAGTATAAAGATGATCCTATTGGTAAAATATTGATCTGCGATAATTGCCATACCCGTGAAATGTACTAAAGTAAATATTAAATAAGAAAATCTGTTTGATCTTAAGTGTATAATAACTATAGCGTAATGCTTTAGTTGAACTCTGCTTTGAGGAAATTACCATGATTAAAAAACTCTTGCTGGCAAGTGGTATAGGTTTAGTGCTTCTTCCGTTAGATGCATTTGCTGAAACAGATGCCCAAGTGTACGGGCGTGCCCATCTAGGTTTACGCTACGTTGATATTGATAATCAAGAGAGTGAAACCGAAGTCGATTCATATGCGTCACGTTTTGGTATTAAAGCAAAGCACGGCATTTCAGATGATCTTAGTGTTTTAACCAAGCTTGAGTGGGAAGTTAATATTTCAGAGCAAGATGGCGCAAATGGCAGTGATGATAATATTAAATCACGGGATCAATACTTGGGTCTAAAAAGTAAAACCTTTGGTCAGATCCTGATCGGTCGAAAAGACACGGCGCTGAAAAAGTCTCAAAACAAGCTTGATATGATGAATGACTTCGTTGGCGATATTAAACACCTTGCCACCGGCGAAAACCGTTTGGGCGATATGGTAAATTATCAATCACCAAAGTTTGGCCAATTACAGTTTGAATTAACCTACATAGCGGAAGAAAACAGTAAACAAAGCGATGGGGCTGGGGTGTCGGCTGCTATCGGTTATGGTGATAAAGCACTTAAGAAAACGCCGTTTTATGTCGCATATGCGCATGATGAAGATGTTGCTGGCTACAATATAGACCGCGTATCTGCGCAAGGTAAACTTGGCGACTTTACAATTAACGGCATGTACCAAAATAGTGAAAAAGTGTCATCGGGCGATGATGGTGATACCTTCGTTGTGAGTGCTTCTTATAAAATCGAAAATTATAAAATTTTAGTACAGTACCAAGACGATGAAACCGGCTTTGGTAAATTAAAAGACAGTGGATCGGCCAGTTCGATTGGTGTTGAACGCAAATTAGGTAAGCAGGCAAAGGCTTATATTTGGTACACCCAGCGTGATCTGGACAATAGCGATGATGAAGGACATTTGGCCGTTACCTTACGTTATGATTTTTAAATGATATAAAAACGTGACAATTTAGTTAATTTTATAAGCCCCTTTTAGGGGCTTTTTAGTTAAATTTTAAAGTGCTATTTTTGTTTTATCTTATTGAATTTAAATTGTTTTATATTATTGTGTAAGTTAGGTTAAAGTAACACTACAAATAGACAACAGTTTATTTATGATCTTTTTATGTTTATATTCATAAAAGTGTCACACTTTACTTTGATAATGAAGTCAGTTGATAACTTAGAGATTTAATTCATGTCGCGTAAGATACTAGTGGTTGATGACGAAGCACCAATTCGTGAAATGTTGGTATTCGTACTTGAACAAAATGGATTTCAGGCTATTGAAGCCCAAGATTATGATTCTGCAATGGATGCGCTAGTTGAGCCTTATCCAGATATGATTTTACTGGATTGGATGCTGCCTGGAACAAGTGGTGTTCAAATCGCTAAAAAAATTAAAAATAGTGATTACACCCGCCATATCCCAATTATTATGCTAACAGCTCGTGGTGAAGAAGAAGACAAGATAAAAGGCCTAGAAGTAGGTGCTGATGACTATGTCACTAAACCGTTTTCACCAAAAGAGTTAATGGCACGTATTAAAGCGGTATTCCGTCGCGTATCACCTACATCGCTCGAAGAAGCAATTGAAGTACATGGTTTACGCCTAGATCCTATTTCGCATCGTGTAACGTCTGCAGGTAACGAATTAGATATGGGACCAACTGAATTTAAATTGCTACATTTCTTTATGACGCACCCAGAACGTGTTTACAGTCGTGAACAACTACTTGATAATGTTTGGGGTACAAATGTTTACGTAGAAGATCGTACGGTTGATGTACATATTCGTCGTCTACGTAAAGCGATTGCACCTATGGGTCATGATAAATTAGTACAAACCGTACGCGGTGCAGGTTATCGTTTTTCGAGCAAAATTTAATTTCTAAGAGAAGTCTATGCTGCGAATTGTGAGTAAGCGGGAATTAGTTAAACGCCTTTTTGTTTACTTTATTCCGCTTACGTTAATAGGAGTCCTGTTAGGGGCTCCTTTTTTACTTTTATGGCTAGGTACATTTTCACTATTAGTGTGGAATTATCGTCAGCTATTTAGATTAAGCGATTGGCTTACAGAACAACGCAAATACTACCCACCAGAAGGTGAGGGTGTTTGGGAGCAGGTATTTGAAGGCATTTATCGCCTGCAACAGCGCAATCGTAGAAAACGTAATGAGCTTGCTGATGTTATTCGTCGTTTTCGTGAAGGTGCAGAAGCCGTTCCTGATGGCGTATTAGTATTGCAAGATGATCTGGCGATCGTTTGGTGTAACAAAGAATCGATCGCTTTATTAGGGTTACAGTGGCCGCTCGATCATGGTCAGCGACTTGATAACCTAATTCGTCGTCCAGATTTTATTAAATACATGCGCGCTAAAGAATACCTTGAGCCATTAGAGCTGCAGTCACCGATTGATCCGCACAGTGTGTTAGAAGTGAGGGTAACGCCTTACGCTGCATCACAGCTAATGATGGTGGTGCGCGATGTGACGTTAATCAAACAACTTGAAGAAATGCGCCGAGATTTTATTGCTAATGTGTCGCATGAGTTGCGAACGCCGCTAACAGTGATGTCGGGCTATCTCGAGATGTTTGATCCAGATATGGCGCCGCCACCTTCAATGTGGGGCAAAGCGCAGCAAACTATGCTGGACCAATGTAAGCGTATGGCAAGCTTAGTAGAACAATTACTTGCACTGGCACGCATCGAAAATTCTGATAAGCCAGACTTCGAGGAAGAGGTAGATGTCGCGGATATGCTCACCGCGATTTACCGCGAGGCCGAACAATTAAACCAAGAGAAACAACACACAATTGTGCTGGATATGGACGAGTCATTAAATTTAATTGGTAAAGAGCAAGAGCTGCGCAGCGCCTTTTCAAATTTAGTATTTAATGCCGTTCGTTACACCCCAGCTCATGGTGAAATAAACATTAGTTGGCACAAAACCGATAAGGGCGCAGAGTTCCGTGTAGAAGACAACGGCGATGGTATTGCTGGTGAGCATATTCATCGATTAACTGAACGCTTTTACCGTGTTGATCAGGCTCGTTCTCGCGATACTGGTGGCTCGGGTTTAGGTTTGGCGATCACTAAACATGTGTTAAGTCGTCATGATTCTCACTTAAATATTTCATCAAAATTGGGCGAAGGTTCAATATTTAGTTTTTCTTTTTCTAACGAACGTATAAAAAACAAAGTGTTAGAAGTTGAATCTGAATAAATTAGTGTGTTAATAAATTTGTCATATTTTAGTCATTTTAATGTCATGGAAAAGGCTAAAAATAGTCGCATCATCAAAACGGGATAATCAATTGGAGTTACCCAATGAAACTTAAAAACTTAGTGGCTACTATGGGCCTAACTGTTACAGCAATGCTTGCTGGTAACGCGATTGCAGTAGATAACAAATTAACAGATTATGAAAAAACTACAGGTATTTCTGGTAATTTCTCGTCTACAGGCTCAGACACATTAGCAAACATGATGACCTTTTGGGCAGAAGAATATAAGCGCCAGTACCCTAACGTAAATATTCAAATTCAAGCTGCTGGTTCATCAACTGCGCCACCGGCACTAACTGAAGGTACATCAAACTTCGGTCCAATGAGCCGTAAGATGAAGTCGAAAGAAATCGAAGCGTTTGAAAAGAAATTCGGTTATAAGCCAACTGAAGTACGTGTTGCTATCGATGCGCTAGCTGTATTTGTACACAAAGATAACCCAGTTAAAGGCTTAACAATTAAAGAAGTGGATTCTGTATTCTCATCAACACGTAAGTGTGGTGCAGATAAAGAAGCGACACGTTGGAGCGATGTAGGCTTAGAAGGTTCTTGGGCTGGTAAAGACATCCAATTATACGGTCGTAACTCAGTATCTGGTACTTATGGTTACTTCAAGAAAAAAGCACTGTGTAAAGGTGACTTCAAAAACAACGTAAATGAGCAACCAGGTTCTGCATCAGTAGTACAGTCAATCTCATCTTCATTAAATGCGATTGGTTACTCAGGTATTGGTTACAAAACATCAGGTGTTCGTACTGTTCCACTAGCTAAGAAAGGTACTAACTACGTTGATGCAACGTTAGAAAACGTAGCAACTGGTAAATACCCGCTATCTCGTTTCCTATACGTTTATGTGAACAAGCACCCTAACAAGCCACTTTCACCAATCGAAGCTGAGTTCCTTAAGATGGTACTTTCTAAAGATGGTCAAAAAATCGTTGAAAAAGACGGTTACGTACCACTTTCTTCAGGTATGGCTAACAAAGAACTTAAGAAGCTAGGTCTTCTATAAGCTAACCGCTTAAGTCATAAAAAAAGCCGCTAATTAGCGGCTTTTTTGTATTTAAAATTATATATTTTTAGTTAATAAATTCAGGGCCAACTTGTGCTTTACAGGCATTGTGTTCGTCAACACATTTACGCATACATACGCCGTTGGTCATGCTTTCGTTTAAGCTTGAATTACTACAAGAAGATTCGCACTGAAAGTTTTGCTGTGCACAGCGATTAAGCCCTTCTTTTTGCTCTTGTGTTAAGTTTTGAGAGCTACATGCAGCCAACAAACCTACTAACGCGATAGTGATTAACTGTTTCATTATCCTTAATCCTTATTATTTTTGAATTGAGTATAGAACTGCTTGGTTCTAGGCTGTAGTTACTTGTAAGTTATCAATTAAGCGTACATTTGACAAAAATGCAGCAACAAGAATAACTAAATTAGTATCATCCTTAGTGGCTAATTGTAAGGTTTTTGCATTACAAATATTAAAGTAATCAAGTGTAAAGTCGTGCTTTTCAATCGCTAACTGAGCTTGCTCTGTAATCTCATCTAAGCTTAACTCGTTTGCTTTAATCGCTGTTTCAGCGTTAAGCATAATCTGGTATAGCGCACTTGCTTGTTGTTTTTCATCATCCGATAAATAGCCATTACGCGAGCTCATTGCAAGGCCCGAGTCTTCACGCTTGGTTGCAACGCCAATAATTTCAATCGGCATTGATAAGTCTTCAACCATGGTTCTAATAACCGCCAGTTGTTGAAAATCTTTTTCGCCAAAACAGGCTATATCAGGTTGAACAAGGTTAAAGAGTTTATTAACAATGGTTGCTACGCCACGAAAGTGACCAGGGCGGCTGGCACCACAGTGGCCTTCAGAGACTCCAGGCACATCGATATAACTTTGTGCGTCTAGCCCTTTAGGGTAGATGGTTTCAACAGTTGGTGTAAATAGTAAATCAGCACCGTGCTCAATCAGGCCATTTTGATCGTTTTGTAAAGTACGCGGGTACTTGTCGAGATCTTCATTTTTGCCAAATTGCATTGGGTTAACAAAAATGCTCACAACCACTTTATCGGCGATTTGTTTAGCTTTATCAACCAGTGAAAAATGACCAGCATGCAGGTTGCCCATTGTCGGCACAAATGCCACTGTTAGGCCTTGCTGTTTCCAGCTTTTGATTTTACTGCGTAATTGAGAAACGTTAGAAACCGATTGCATAAAAGTAACTACTTAACACTTAAATTAATTGAATTCATGCTCAGGGCCAGGGAATTGACCACTTTGCACATCATCGATGTACTTTTTAACTGCTGCTGGCATGTTGCCAGTTTCCAGTAAAAAGTTCTTTGAAAATTTAGGGATATAGCCCGCAGAAATACCAACAAGGTCATGCATAACTAGAATTTGACCATCGGTTTCTTTGCCTGCGCCAATACCAATCGTTGGAATTGAAATAGCGTCGGTAATGGCTTTAGCGAGTTCTGAAGGAATACATTCCAGTACTAACAATTGTGCGCCTGCGGCTTCAAGCGCT
Organism: Pseudoalteromonas sp. ABV4_021; assembly: GCF_056159365.1. Classification (NCBI taxonomy): domain Bacteria; kingdom Pseudomonadati; phylum Pseudomonadota; class Gammaproteobacteria; order Alteromonadales; family Pseudoalteromonadaceae; genus Pseudoalteromonas; species Pseudoalteromonas sp. ABV4_021. Next base: position 533,821 of record NZ_JBSWVB010000001.1, read on the forward strand.
TTGGCGTCGTTAATCATTTTCTCTGCGGCTTCGTTAGTGCGACCTTGAATCTTAAAACCACCAAACACATGAACCGACTGTGGTGTTAATCCTAAATGACCACACACAGGAATGCCTTGTTGCGTTAACAACTCAATTGCAGGGTAAAGCCATTCACCGCCTTCAAGTTTAACCATATTTGCCCCAGCACGCATAAGCTCAGCCGCGTTGTTACACGCATCGGCTGGGTTCGAATAGGTCATAAAGGGTAAATCAGCGATGACAAAGGTATCTTTAGCGCCTGCGCGCACACAGCGCGTGTGGTAGGCAATATCTTGATTAGTTACCGCCAAGGTGTCGTTGCCACCTTGCAGCACCATGCCCATAGAGTCGCCTACTAATAAAACGTGAACACCTTGTTCTTCGAAGAGGCCTGAGAAGCTTGCATCATATGCGGTTAAAGCGGCAATCTTCTCGCCTTCTTGTTTCATTTTTTTTAGTTTTGAAACGGTAATTTTAGCCATAAATCCCTCGATTTCTTGCCGTTATTAACTTGCTGCAATAATGCTCAAGCCATTTTTATCTATTGTTTTTATTAATTCTGCTAGGTCTGTACCACAGGGTAGTGCAAGGTCCGGTGCAATTTCATGCATTGGATAAAGAACAAACTCACGCACTTTCATGCCGTAATGTGGCACAGTTAGGCGTTCATTATCAAGTTGTTGGTTTTTGAATAAAATAATGTCGATGTCGAGCGTGCGTGGTCCCCAGCGATCGGCTTTGCGTACGCGACCAAAATCGAGCTCGATTTGTTGTGTAATATCAAGCAGTTCAAGCGGCGATAGTGCTGTATCAATGGCAACAACTGAATTGACATAGTCAGGTTGGTCTTGCGGTCCCATGGGCTTACTGCCATAAAGTGAAGAGCTCGCAATTAGGGTTATATTTGGGTGTGCAGCTAATGCCTGTGTGGCATTTCGTAGTTGTTCCAACGGGGCATTTAAATTAGCCCCTAAGCCTAAATAAATCAAAGAATTTACGTGATTAGTCATGGCGTTTTGCGTTATTACTTTTTGCTTTGCGTGGTCTGCGGCGACGGTAGTTGCCACCACTTTTAGCGCCTTTATTTAAATCGCTTACCATACGTTTTTGACTGCCCGCATCTTGCTCTGTGTAGTTATCCCACCATTTTGCAAGCTCTGTTAGTTCAGGCTCAAACTGCGCGCGTAAACAAAAGAAATCTTTTGCGGCACGAAAACGCGGTTGCTGCGTTAATCGGAATGCGCGTTGACCGCCACGTTTATCAAAGCGGTGTTGTAATTGCCAAATCTCACGGGCACCGATGGTGAAGCGTTTTGGCACTGCAAGCGACTTTGCACTTTCAGACAAAATTTGATTCATTGCCATATTAAATGCATTAAATGGTGTTTCACCTTGCGCTGTAATGCGGTTAGATAAGCTTTGCAGCGGGTACCACAAAAATGCCGCAATTAAATAGGCCGGTGTTACTTTTTTACCTGCGTTAATGCGTTTGTCGGTATTTTTCAATACTTGCGTAACAAGCTGATATTCAGTGCCGTCTGGGTGCTTGTTCAGTAATTTATCAAGTGCAGGAAATAGGTAAGTAAATAAACCGTACTGACGCAGTAAGTGGAAGTTAGCTTCTGCTTTGCCGTTTAAGAATAGCTTTAGCATTTCTTCAAATAAACGGGCTGCTGGAATATTACCAAGTAGCGACGCCAGCTGAAACATCGGTTTCTCTGTCGCTGGCGCAATGGTCATATCCAGTTTTGTTGCAAAGCGTACCGCTCGTAGCATACGTACCGGATCTTCACGGTAGCGCGTTTCAGGATCGCCAATCAGTTCGATACGGCGATTTTTAATCGCTTCCATACCACCGGCAAAATCATGAATACTGAAATCGTTAATCGAGTAGTACAGCGCGTTTATTGAAAAGTCACGGCGCTCTGCATCTTCGTCGATGCTGCCGTATACGTTGTCACGCAGTAATTGTCCTTGCTCACTTGCTTGGCTTTTATTTTTTTCGCCCTGTTCTTCATCACTATGGTGGCCTCGCATGGTCGCCACTTCAATGATCTCTCGGCCAAACATAATATGCGCTAAACGAAAACGGCGGCCGATTAAACGGCAATTGCGAAACTGCTTTTTAATCTGCTCGGGTGTAGCATTGGTAACTACATCAAAGTCTTTCGGTTCAAGGCCAAGTAAAATATCGCGAATACAGCCGCCAACTAAATAGGCGTCGTAGCCAGCATCTTTAAGACGATACAGTACTTTTAAGGCATTTGGGCTAAGTTGTTTACGCGATACCACATGATTTTCTCGGGTAACGACAAGCGGTTTAGAAAAACTCGCAACGCTTTGCGGCTGTTGACCTTGTTCTGATCCAGATAAAATACCTCGACAGATTTTTACAAGCTTAGAAATAATGGGACGGCTCCAGAATTCATACAGGGAAAATTAACCGCGTAATAATATACTAATCACCCAGTTAATGCCATGGTTAGCACGCTTGTGTGGGCTGATATTTAGCCATAATTTAGTGTAAAGATTGCGCTAATTTAAAGCGGCTTGAAGGTAAAGCTGGTTTCGTTAGTAATAAGCTGAATTTCATCATTGGCAGGCACGTTTTTTCGTTGCCATGCCGTTATTGCCCATTGAATAATTTCATCGACACTGGTATCTAACAGTGTTTCATTAGCGTCGATGCCGAGAAATTTAAGCGCAGCAACAAGCGTTTGCTGTGGTTTATCCATATCAATCGCCGCTGCGTAGTTTTGTTTTGATAACTTAAATCCAGGCTCTGCTACAGCTAATGGAAGGTGACCAAATTGTGGCACTGGTGCGCCTAGTTGCTTAAATAAACTGATTTGTCGCACGGTAGGGAACAGTAAATCAGCACCGCGCACAATATGAGAAATATTTTGTGCGATGTCGTCTAACACTACGACCAGTTGATAGGCAAATAAGCCATCACGGCGTTTAATAATGTAGTCTTCTTCTGAAAACACAGGTTCAACGTTGATTTCGCCTTTAAAAAGATCGCTAAATTGATAGGTTGGTATGGTTTGTTTTAGTCTCAGCGCTTGGCTATCAAATGTAAGCTGTAAGTCACGGCAATGGCCATTGTAAAACCCGCCATGTTGCTTAATTTGTTTACGCGTGCATTGGCAGGCATAAACTAAGTCTTTACTGATTAGTTGTTCAAGTACTGTTTGATAATGCGCTAAACAAGCGCTTTGATAGCGAACTGATTCGTCCCAATATAGGCCGTAGTTTTCAAGCGTTTTAAGTATAAGAGTGTCGCTACCGCTGACTACGCGTGGCGTATCGATGTCTTCAATACGAACAAGCCAACTACCGTTAAGTGCTTTGGCGTCAAGATAACTGCCGAGCGCGGCTACAAGAGAGCCAAAGTGCAGGGGCCCAGAAGGAGAGGGGGCAAACCGGCCACGGTATGCCCCAAAATCAGATGTGTTTGCCAACATTTAAGCCAAATTAACGGCCTGATTGTTTTTCTTTGATTTCAGAAAGTGTTTTACAATCAATACATTGATCAGCTGTTGGACGAGCTTCTAAGCGACGAATACCGATTTCGATGCCACAAGTAACACAATAGCCAAAATCTTCTTCTTCGATTAGTTGTAATGTTTTCTCAATCTTTTTAATTAGCTTACGTTCGCGGTCACGGGTGCGTAATTCTAATGCAAACTCTTCTTCTTGTGCTGCACGGTCAACTGGATCAGGGAAGTTTGCTGCTTCATCCTGCATATGGTTCATGGTGCGGTCTACTTCTTCACGTAAGTTGTTACGCCATGTCTCGAGAATGGTTTTAAAGTGCGCAAGTTGTGCGTCACTCATGTATTCTTCGCCAGGTTTTTCTGTATAAGGCGCTAGGCCTGCTTGAGCCAGTAAACTCAAATTATTTTGTGATGGCATAACTGTCTCCTAATTCTTCTATGAATAGAGTCCCAATAAAAGTCGGCGGCTATAAATAGCAGAATAAAAAATTAAGTGCAATTAATTTTTACCAATTAAAAAATTTAGACAAGCCTAATTAACAATAATTTATGCGGTAAAACGTTTGAACTCGTTAACTATTCACTGTGGTGCGACAAAGGGAATGGTTTTATCTATTACAATTTGTTCCGAGCTTATGTTGGTGCGATAACACAAAATTTCAACCCCTGCTGCTAATGCTTTTTTAATTTCAATTGCATAATTGGCGTCAATATGATCAGCAGGTGCCACAGACTTAATGCCAGTGTGTTGAATTAAAAAGAATAATACCGCACGGTGGCCTTGTTGCTTCATTGTCACTAATTCGCGCAAATGTTTGCTGCCTCGGGCGGTGACCGCATCGGGAAAGTAACCTTTACCGTTTTCTTCTAACAAGGTGACAGATTTTACCTCGATATAACACGCTGGCTTTTCGGCATCACTCAATAAAATATCAATGCGACTGTTTTCATCACCATATTTCACTTCTTGTTTTAGGGTATCGTAATTTAATAGTTCAGGAATTTGTTGCTTAGCTATCGCCTCGGCAACCACATGGTTGGCCATGCTGGTATTAACGCAGATTAGATCTCCCGCTAGGTTTTGTGTCAGTTCAAGCGAATGAGGGTATTTACGCTTGGCATTACCAGACGTGGAATAATACGCAGTAAAGCCAAAATCGGCACAGCCAGTCATACGCCCGGTGTTAGCGCAGTGAATGGTTATTTCTCCTTGGCTGGTTTCGATATCGACTAAAAAACGTTTGTATCGTTTTATAAGCTTGGCTTGTTGCAGCTTTGATTGAAATTGCATGGCTTTAATCGCAAATTATTGGGCTATGTATGTGACTAGTGTACACTGGGGCCACGCAATTATGTGAACACACGAGAGAAAAAAATATGTCAGATCTGTTCAAAGTTCAGTTATCTCAAGATGCCGCAGCGGCGCATTGGGGTGAAAAAGCCTTACTCTCTTTTTCTAATGACGGTGCAACCGTTCATTTACAGCAAGAAGAAACCCTTAAAAACGTACAAAAGGCAGGTCGTGCTCTTGCTAATCAGGGCATTAAAGCAATCGTTTTAGAAGGTGACACTTGGTGTACAGAAAGTCAGTGGGCGCTTTATCAAGGCTTTGTGACAGCTAAAAACCTTGATGCAGTTACATTTGCAGAAAACAGCCAATCATCACTTGATGAATTAGCGGCGTTAAAGCGCGCAGCAATTTGGCAGCGTCAGATGATTAACGGTACTGCAGAAGATGTTTATCCAGAAAGCCTTGCTGAAAAGGCGGCTGAATTTATCGGTTCAATGGCGCCAGAGCACGTAAGCTACGACATTATTAAAGGCGATGCATTGTTAGAGCAACAGTGGATTGGTATTCACGCTGTAGGCCGTGGTAGTGAGCGCCCGCCAGTATTACTTACACTCGATTACAACCCAACAGGTGATGAGAATGCACCAGTAGCAGCTGCGCTTGTAGGTAAAGGTATTACATTCGATTCAGGTGGTTACTCAATTAAGCCAAGTGAAGGCATGTTAACCATGAAGTGTGATATGGGTGGTGCGGCTACGGTTACCTCTGGCCTTGCTCTGGCAATTAGCCGTGGTTTAGATGTGCGCGTTAAGTTATTCCTATGTTGTGCAGAGAACCTAATATCAGGTAATGCATACAAGTTAGGTGATATTCTGACGTACAAAAATGGTACTACTGTAGAAATCGTAAATACTGACGCGGAAGGTCGCTTAGTACTTGCTGACGGCCTAATGGCAGCTGGCGAAACTGGCGCGCCATTAATTATTGATGCGGCAACCTTAACTGGTGCAGCGCTTATGGCGGTAGGTCAAGAATACAATGCGTTATTTGGTTTAGATAAAGAGCTAGTACGTGAAGTTGAAAACTTTGCTAGCGACGAGTTTGAAGCTGCATGGGCATTACCTCTTGAGAAGTTCCACCAGTTTAACTGTCCATCACCATACGCAGATACAGCAAACAGCCGTGCGCAGAAAGGCGGTGGTTTTGGCGGTGCATCGAATGCCGCTGGTTTCTTATCTCGTTTCGTGCCAAATGAAGGTAAAGGCTGGGTGCATATTGACTTAGCAGCAAGTTTCCAAAATTCAGCTGGTAGCCAGTGGGCTGCAGGTGCGACAACTTGGGGTATGCGTACTGTTGCACGCACATTACTTGAAAAAGCATAATCGGCTTCGGTAATACATTAAAAAAGCCTGCAGTTGCAGGCTTTTTAATTAATGCTTTTCAAAGTTTAATTTTCGAAGCTCTTTCTCACTTGGTGTTTTATCATTAAACCTAACAAGGGTTAATGCAACGTAAAGACCAAGCAGCATGAAAGCAAATATCCACCACATATTGGGTACCTCTGTTTATTTGCTTCATCCCTAAAGTATGATTTTTGGTTAAATTTACCACAAATATTTCCATACGTTTTTTTTATGTGTATTTTCAAAAGCTCTTTTTTGAAAGCTTAATATTTAACCTAACAGTTTGTTATATATTTTAAAAGGCTTAAGACATGCTATTTTGATATAAAGCAAGCTATTTCGTTAAATATAAGCTATTATGCACACCTTTTTTATACCCCAATAATCTCAGGAGCACATCATGTCAGATAAGGTTTTTATTACCGCCGAGCAGCTTTTGCAAGACTCATTTAAACTCGCAGCACAGGTTTTTGATGATGGCTTTCGTCCTGACTATATTGTGGGCATTTGGCGTGGTGGTGCACCAATCGGTATTGCTGTACAAGAATACTATGACTTTAAAGGTGTAGACACAGATCACATTGCGGTACGTACATCGTCTTATTACGGTATTGGTAAGCAATCGAAAGATATTAAAGTACACGGTTTGCACTACATTATTGAAAACGCTAACGCGTCTGACAGCTTATTAATTGTTGATGATGTATTTGATTCAGGTCGTAGTATTTTTGCACTAAAAGAAAAGTTAAAAGAATTAATGCGCTTAAACTTACCACAAGATATTCGCGTGGCTTGCCCTTACTATAAGCCAAAAAATAATAAAACACCGATTGAACCTGATTACTATATTCATGATTCAGACGAGTGGTTAGTTTTCCCACATGAGCTTTCAGGTTTAACACCAGATGAAATCGCAAATGGCAAAACTGATTTAAAAGAAATTAGCCATTTATTTATTGATAAAAAGTAATCGCTAAATAAATAGCATTAAAAAAGGTCGCAATTGCGACCTTTTTTGTTATTGCAAGAATAGTTTAACGACTCGCAAAACTATCAATAAAGTCTTCGAGTTTATCTTCATCAAGTGGCTTTAAGCCTTGCTCTGTGCGCTGCACTAAGCCTTGTTCTACTAAATCACTTACCACGCGGCGATAAGCACGTTCTGTTGTGGCAAAACGCTCTGCTTCAGCACTTACTTTAGGGTAAGGTTTTAACATGGTTACGGTTTCATCTTGGAAACGGGCTAAGCAGTCTTTCGCTATATTAAAGCTAAGTGGTAGCAGCAGCTTGTTTAAGTTTATTTGTTGGTTCTCAATAAACTTTTCAGCAATGCTTTTTGCGGTGTAGAGCGCTAATTCTGGCTTTTCTTGTAATAACTCACGCCAGTACTTTAACTCAATTAAGTTATAGGTTACTTCACTTTGACAGGTCATAGAATAAATACAGGGTCTGTCATTAAGCGCTTCAACTTCACCCACTAAGGTATTGTGGCAGTCAAGTTGTCCTAGCAATAAGCGCCTACCGTTACCTACGTCATAACTAAATGAAATTGTACCACTACGTACTAAAATTAATTTACTTAATGGTTTGCCTTGCTCGGCAAGTAACTTACCTTTTTTTAAGGTATAGCTGTTGCCTGCGTACGACAGTAACTCATCAACTAGAGTTTTTGAAAAGTGGTAATCGAACATATAGTCTCGCTTGTTGAGTACAAGTAATTAGCGTTTGCTGTTGGACAATTGTCCTTCAGCTATTCTATCGGACCGTTTAGCTTACAGCAAATTGGTAATAATTAGAATCGGAGCGATACAATGGTTTGGGAATATTTAGGTTATTGTGCATCAGCATTGCTCGTTGCTTCGTTAATGATGGAAGATGTTACTAAATTACGTTGGTTTAATTTAGCTGGCTGTATTTGTTTTACCTTGTATGGTTTGGCTATTTCAGCTTGGCCGGTCGCCTTTACCAATGGCTTACTTTCCTTCGTAAATATTTACCACTTATTTAAATTAGCAAAGAAAAAATCACCGACAGCTGATACTAAAGCTGACAGCTAAAAAGCTTCAATATTTAGAATTCAGAGCGCAGTATCAAGACTCTGAATTCTAAACACTCTTTGTACTTACTTTTGTTGGTATTTTAACTCACCCGCCAGCCAGGTTTGTTCAACTTGGGTGTGGTAAATGTCGCTCAGTGGCACTTTAAAATAATTAGTATCCACAATTATAAAATCTGCCCACTTACCTTTTTCTAAACTACCAATTTTAAATTCTTGGTGAGCCGCATAGGCCGCATCTAAAGTAAACGCACGTAGCGCTTGCTCGCGCGTTAATTTTTCCTCGGCAAGCCAACCACCTTTTGGTGCGCCGTCCTTATCTTGGCGTGAAACAGCAGCGTATAAACCATGAAACGCATTTGCTAACTCAACTGGAAAATCTGAACCCGCCGCAACGCGCGACCCTTGCTTTAAAAATGTTTGCCATGCGTAAGCGCCCGTTAAGCGCGTTTTACCAAGGCGATCTTCCGCCATATGCATATCAGATGTGGCATGTACCGGTTGCATTGAAGGAATAATAGCAAGTTGTTTAAAGCGTTTAATGTCACTTGGCTCAACAATTTGCGCATGCTCCATGCGATTTCTAAGTAGTTTACCGCCACTTTTAGCGTAAACTTTTTCATAAGTGTCGAGTACCACACGATTTGCTCTATCACCAATGGCATGCGTATTAACGCTAAACCCAGCTTTAAAAGCCTGAGTAAATACGTTTTCTAACTCATCTTTGCTCATTAGCATTAAGCCTTTGTGGCCAATACGGTCTTGATAGTCTTCAAGTAACGCAGCCCCACGACTACCTAACGCACCATCCGAGTACACTTTTATACTGCGGATCGCCAACATGTCGTTATCATCAAACTTTTTGCCAGCGGCAAGTTGTTTAGTTAACTCGCTATCTGTTGCACTTAACATGGCATAAATGCGAATAGGTAAGGTGTTGTTAGCTGCGCGTTCTAAATAAACTTGGTAGGTTAAGTTATCAATGCCAGCATCATGTGCTGAGGTAATACCTAAACTCAGCAAATGTTCACCTGCGGCATCAAGGCGTTTATTTACTTCGGTCTTATCAACGCTTGGCATATGTTGATAAACAAGTGGCTCTGCATTATCAATCAAAATGCCTGAAGGCTCGCCGTTATCTAAACGAATAATTTCACCGCCGCTAGGCGCTTGTGTATCTTTATTAATACCCGCAATTTCGAGTGCTTTTGAGTTTACCCAAAGGGCATGACCATCAACTCGCGTGAGTGCAACCGGTCTGTCGTTCACTATCGCATCGAGATCTTTGGCAGTAGGAAATGCCTTACTAGGCCAGTTTTCTTGATTCCAACCGCGGCCAATCACCCAACCGTCGGTTTGGTTAGCATAATCTTCTATATTCTTTAGCGCATCTTTCAGTGAGCTACTACTGCGTAAATCAAGCTGACTTTGGTTTTTACCAAGACCAATAATGTGGCCGTGCGCATCGATTAGGCCAGGTAATAATGTTTTACCTTCTACATCGATTTTTTCAGCAGGGCTATAAGTTGAAATAATTGATTTATCGCCTGTTGCGACGACTTTCCCGTCTTTAATAACTAAAGTAGAAAATTCGTGAACGCCTTTATTTTGCTTTAACGTGTAGCCTTTTGCATTGTGAAAAATGGTGTAATCAGCAAAGGCAAATGGCGTAAAGCTAGCTAAGCTGACACTTACTGCTAGCAGGGCACGTTGTAATTGTTTTTTTGTTGTCATTGTTATTCTCACGCAAAGTGTGTGTATTGAGAATAACAAAGTTAAAACAAATAAATAACCTAAGATTGAGATTACAAATTTGGAGAGCATGCTTGCGGTAATTTAAGCGTGTTTCTAACTATAGTCAGCTCGTAATTTCGCTAAATCGCATGCACTAAAAAATGTTGATGTTGTGAAAAGAATTTAACGCCACGAACCGCTTGAACGGGCGTTAAATTAAGTGTGACTGTTGAAGGTCACACAGTCGAGGGTTATCGGTTTAATAACTGTTGTGGTGTTTTAATTTGGGCGTTAATAGCAACTAATAACGATGCCAATTTTTGCTCGTTTTCGCAGTTGGTTGTCCAAAGTACAGCGGGTAAATTAAGTTGTTGCGCCAGCTTTAATGCCGTTTCAATGATGTAGTTAAGCGAGTTTGTACAACTAGCAACACCTTTAGCAACAAGGTCATAGCAGTTAATACATACGGCTTGCCAAAGCTCTTGTTCAACGATAATAGCGCTATTTAAAGAGGCTAGGTTTAAGTTATTGTTTGAATCGGTTTGCATTACATATCTACTTCACAACTAATACAATAACTTTATATCGTTTATCGCAATAAAAACTTGAGAAATTATTTTCAAAAATATCGGTAAGGTAACCAACTTATTTTTAATAATTAGCGGGTTAACGGTCTTAAAATCACCCCTTAAACGTTACTAAAAACTCAACGCCTTGGTTTTTATTGGTAGCTGTAATGGTTGCGCCGTGGAAGTCACAAATTAAACGCGCCATATATAAACCTAACCCTAAATGCGGCTCTTTTTGTTTGCTTGATTCACGTACTGATACCATAGAGTCGAATATATGATTGGCCATATCAGGCGGCAATTGCGGACCTGCGTTAAAAATACTAAATTGCGCTTTACCACTCGTGATGTGATAGTTCACTTCAATACTTGTCTCTTTCTCGGCAAAGTCGACCGCATTGCTTATTAGCTTGTCGAGTAGCTGTGCAATAAATTCAGGCACCCCATTAAGTGCAAAAGCTTCATCGCTAAGGGCTAAGTTGAAGTGTTTATTCGGGTAGGCAAGGTTATAGCCTTGCATACAGCCATTTATTACTTCGCTTAAGTTAAATTGTTCTTTTTGGCTATTTTCAATGGCGTGCTCTAGGCGTGTTGCTTCACTCATGGTGGTGAGTATTTTGTTTAAACGCGCCACCCCTTCTTTTGCGCGAGCAATATATTTTTGACTGGGTTCGTGAGTATTTTGTAGCTCAAGGCTTTCAAGAGACGAGCGCACGACAGCTACCGGCGTGCGTAGCTCGTGCGATAAACGCGAGCTCATGTTTTCTAAGTAATGAGTGTAGCCGCCAAGGCGATTTACGATACTAGCAAAGCTGCGTGACAAGTCACCAATTTCATCGCTCGAAAATTGTTTGTCAATTTTGCCTGTAACACGCCCTTGTGCATCAATGGCTTTTTCAGCGGCGTCGCGTAAGCGCCTAATACGTGTTGAGATAATGGATGCGAATAAAAATAAGCTCAACGTACCAATGAGCATAATGGCTAAAATCACATTAAACAGCTTTTCAAACGCTTTGTTTCTTATTTCGCGAATGCCATTTGTGGTTTCTTCAGCAATTACTGCGCCCATTACCTGGTCGTCAATCCAAATAGGGTAGGCCGCAGAGAGGATCACCGCTTTTTGATCGGGGGTTAAGCGCCATGTTGATTTTGCGTGGCCATCAAGTGCTGCATTGATATGGCTGCCATCAAGCGCGGCTACATCACGGGTAATATCGGTAAATTCGGTTGCAGGGCGAGTGAGAATTTTATAGTAAATAGGGTGCAGGTATTCTTCTTCAAATTGTTCCCAACGCGATGGTTTACGCTTTTTAATGGTGTCGCCCCAGCCGCCATCGGCGCTTTTTATATTACCGGCATCGGCTAAAACACGGCGGTGTTGGTCGACTACAAATACGCGGCTGCCCGCACGTGCCATGCCTTTAATTATTTCTTCAATTTCTGGTGAGGGCACTAAAATCGAGCCTAAGCTCTGTTGCTCATTGAGATTTGAAGTGGCGATTTCTGCTAATTTTTCCTCGCCTTGGTCTTTATCTAAAATTGCAAAGCCCAATTTATTACCGAGAAGCGTTAATGGCAGGCGCAGTTCAATATTGTAGCCTTGCTTAGTTAAACGAAAGTAACCTTGAATTTGCGTAAACGGCATTTTTGTTTCGGCGTCAAAGGCGTTAACCCAACCTGCTTGTTTGGTTGAAATTAAATAGGTTTTCACTTCACCTTCGAGATTAGTAAAGGCAATTTTTAAGTGATCGTTACGCTCTAAGCTGATGGTGTTTCTACCACGCATAACAACATTGTCGTCGGTTACGCTAAATTGCGCGTAAAGGTAATCTTTGTATTTGCCGACCATATGCTTAAACGAGATGTCTTCATCGCTATGCATTGCGTTATCTTGCGTTAAGTAGGCGTCGCCATAATGCCAAACAAGGGGCAAATAGGGCTGCCAATCTTGCAGTTTACCGTCAAGTTGAATGGGTCCTACAATATTGTACGCGTAAAGATCGCGGCCTTTTTCAACCGATTCTAAAAAGCTCGCTTGGCTATCGAATAGTTTTGGTCTGTCGTGTAGGGCGGTTGCCAAAGCGCGGCTGGTGGCAACTAAGTTTTTTTCTTGCCCTAAGCGTAAAAAGTTTTCCATTTCAGCCACATACTGATGACCAAGCCATGGCAGTAATAACAAAAAGCTTGAAAGAACAACAACTTTAGTGCGCAGACCAATTCTCATGGCTTATTTTGCCTCCCAGCGGTAACCCATGCCATACACGGTATCGATATGATCAAATGCGTCATCAATTTTTAAGAACTTTTTACGAATACGCTTAATATGTGAAGTGATGGTGCTGTCATCAACGTAAATTTTTGCCTCATTCATTAAATCGTTACGCTGTTTAACATGACCGGGGCGAATAGCAAGGGCATGCACTAACCAATATTCTGTCACGGTTAAATCAATAGTAACGCCTTGCCAAGTGACTTGCATGCGCTCAGGGTCTATCACTAGTTCGCCGCGTTCAATAAGTTGTGCTTGTTGCTGGGGAGTATTGAGCGCCAACTGGCGACGAAAAATTGCAGAAATACGCGCGGCTAAATGGGCAAGGCTGATGTCTTTTGTAAGGTAGTCATCAGCGCCCATGCGCAAACCCGATACCGTATCGATTTCGTTATCGCGGGCTGTTAAAAAAATAATCGGTAAGGTTTGGCTTTTTGCACGCAATGCTTGGCACAACATAAAGCCGCCATCTATTTCATCACCTAGGCCAATATCAATAATCGCTAAATCTGGCAGATTTGCTAATAACTCGTCTTGTGCGCTGATGCGATCAGCATAGCCTTTTACTAAATAGCCTTGGCTTTCTAGCATATCAATATAGTTTTCACGAATGGCGTCTTGATCTTCTATGATGGCGATTTTTTTCATTGATTACGGTTAATTGCGTACTGATAGCCGCCACTATACCTAAAAAATGAGCAAAAAATAGAGAATCGGAGCAATTGCCATTTTTTTGCCACAATTGCTCATCGCATTGCCTTTTTTCAAACCAAAAATTGCCAGATCAGCTTGTTTTAATTACTCCAACGCAAACGGTGCAGCAGCATCAACACAAAACAACGTATTTAAAAAAATTAAAACATTCTTGGAGAATATTATGAAAAAGGCACTTTTAGTTTCAGTTATCGCATTAGCACTTAGCAACCCAGCAATGGCCAAAGAGCAAGACTTTGAAAAAGAGCCGCTAATTGGCTTTGGTGCTGGCGCAACGGTAGGTGCGTTAATCGGCGGCCCGGTTGGCGCGGTAGCAGGCGGTATTGTAGGTATTTTTATCGGCAAGATAGAAGGCGATAAAGTTGATATTAAAGAGCAGCAAGCCGAAATATCAAAGCAGCAACAAACCATTGTTGCACTACAACACAAAACTTCAGATTACCAAGAACTGGTTGCCTCAAAACAGCAACTTGAATCACAACTTGAGCATATTGCGCAGCAGCGAATCGATAACTTACTAGCAATGTCGGTGCAGTTCCGCTCGGGTTCATCAGAAATTGAACCACACTTTGCTGAGCAATTGATTGAGCTTGCTGAAGTGATGAAACAGCAGCCAGAAATTTATCTCGACCTGAATGGTTTTGCTGACCAACGCGGTGATGATGAAAACAATTTAGCACTATCAACTAAACGTGCCGACAACGTAGCCGCATTTTTAATTAAACAAGGTGTTGACCATAACCGCTTAAGCACTCATGGCTTTGGTGAAAGCCAAAGTATCGCCAAACAAAATGCAGAAGACAGCTTCGAAAGCAACGTATTTGACCGCCGTGTAACAGTGCATGCACGACTTAAAGAGCAATCTCAAACCGCTAACAACCAATACTAGAGAGGGGCTAGTAATGTTACCAAAACACACAACAGGAGGTGAAAAAGAACAACAAGGTAAACGAAAAGGCGCGCATATGCGCCTTTTCATCAACCTTGCCATTCTTTTTGTTGCTTGGCTTGCCTCGGCCATTTTGTTTAGCGCGAAAGTGTCGGCGCAAGGGCTTATTCTAACTAATCAAGCGGGGCAAGAAGTTGAGCAAAGTGTGCTTAAATCGACCCACCTTGATATTCAAGTAAAAGGCATGCTGGCGTTCGTTGAATTAAAACAGGTCTATCAAAACCCAGCATTAGAAACGCTAAATGGCAGTTACCAGTTTCCATTGCCTGAAAGTAGCGCGGTGTTTGCCATGGAAATGATGCTTGATAACCGCAAAATTATTGGTGAAATTAAAGAAAAACAACAGGCTGAGGTGATTTATAAAAAAGCTCAGCAACAAGGTCATAAAGCCGCATTAGTTAAAAACCAAAGCGCCAATGTATTTAAAACCAAGGTTGCTAATATTGAGCCTGGGCAAGAAGTTGCTGTTAAGCTGAGTTTTCAATTTCCATTAACCTATCAAGATGAAGTGTTTAGCTTGCGCTTACCGACAGTGGTTGCACCGCGCTATTTCAATAATCTTGACCTTGATGAAAATGACCCGATTAGCCATTTTCAAACGCGTTCGCAAAGCAGTTTTCAAACCAACTCATTGATGGCCGAGGAGGCGCCAACTCTCGATTTTTTGCAAAACACTGTGTTAACCAGTTTCAATGTAAACAACAAGATTACTATCAATTTTGATGTGAACTTAGGTTTTGAACTCGATAGCATCACCAGCCCAAGCCATATGTTGTCGGTCGTGCAAACCGGAAATACACAGTATCAACTTATTCCTGCGCCACAAAGCTTAGTGGCAAATCGCGACTTTGATATTAAATTTGTGCCGCTTTTAAATGAGCAAATTACCACGCAAGTATTTCATGAAAATATTAATGGTGAGTCATTTTACAAAGTGATGATGATGCCGCCTAAATCGGATTTTGTGTCGCACAGTTTACCCCGTGAATTGGTGTTTGTAATAGATACCTCGGGTTCTATGGCGGGAACATCAATGGAACAAGCAAAACAGGCACTAATTTTAGCGTTGGAAAAACTCGGTACAGATGATCTCTTTAATATTGTGGCATTTGATCATCAAGTTGAATTGTTTAAACCAGAAGCTGTTGCGGCAACGTACTCACAGCTGCAAGCGGCTAAACGTTTTGTTGCAGGGCTAGAAGCTGACGGTGGCACCGAAATTAATAGTGCACTAGCAGCCAGTTTTGACGGTCAATTTGATGAAACGCGAGTACGCCAAGTGGTGCTGTTAACCGATGGTGCGGTCGCCGATGCCGAATCGGTTAAGGGCTTAGTAAAAAATCGCCGTGCCGATAGTAAGCTGTTTACCATAGGTATTGGTAGTGCACCGAATAGCCATTTAATGCGCTTATTAGCTAAGCATGGCAAAGGTGAAACCTTGTTTATTAATAACCTTGAAAATATCGCGAGCGAAGTTGCGCTGTTAAGCGACAAGCTGAGTAACCCGGCACTTCAAAATATTCGTGTATTAAATGATATGGGCTTACCACTAGTTGATAGCTTACCAACGGCTGATCTGTATTTTTCATCGCCGTTGGTGGCTTACTTTAAATTAGCGCAATCGGCTCAAGCGGTGCAGATCGCAGGTGACGGAGTAAATGGTAAGTTCTTAAAACGGGTTTCGCTTGAAAATGCGATTGCAGCAAAAGGCATCGCCCGCGCTTACGCTAAAGAGCACATTAACACGTTAGATTTAGTACAAGATAAAGCTGAAATCACAAAGCTTGGCATTCGCCATGGCTTATTAACGCCATACACAGCCTTTATCGCGGTGGAAGAATACTTTGGCGATGTTGCCGATAAATCATTCGAGGCGCCAAATATGCTGCCGCAAGGTAGTGCAATGCCTCAAACATCTGGCAATAACGACCGCTTGCTTTGGTTAGGTATTTTATTGCTAATTGGCGGTTTTTTATTAGCTATTTGGGGACAAAAAGAGGACTCAGAATAATGAGAAGTAGGCGTAAACTGTTACGCCTGTTGGCGCTTTGTATTGCCATGCTAGGTTTAGTTTTAGTATTTAAATCAAGCTATGTGTATGGCAAAGCGCAGCTTGCTCAGTTTCTACTGTGGCAAGCATGGCAAGAAAATAAAGCGGATGCCAATCATAAGCAAAAAGCATGGTACTACGCCGATGGTTATCCAGTTGGCGAACTCATTATAAAAAGCAAAAGCATTTCACAAATCGTGCTTAATGAGGCGAGTAACCGTAACCTTGCATTTGCCCCCGGTATTTGGCATCACCCAAGTAACAATATTTTAGTGGCCGCACATAACGACACCCACTTTAGCTTTGTTAAAGCGTTACAGCTGGGAGAGCAAATTAGTTATCAAGCACAAGGTAAAGCCCCGCAACACTATAAAATAGTGAATAAAATGCATGTGGATTACCGTGATTCTAATTGGTTGTTAGGGCTAGAAGGGTATTTGGTGCTGATCACCTGTGAGCGACGCAATAGTTTGGATTTAGTGCCAGAGGGGAGAGTGGTGGTAGTGGCAGAGCCAGTGATTTAGATTTTGCGACATGCGACATAAAGACAGCGGAAAGCCAAGGTGCAAAATACTGTCCCACTGAACTTGTTTCAGGATCTCAGAGCTTTGACGGGGAAGCTAATTATTAGCAGTAATGCAAATTAGAACGCATATTTGTCGCGCTGGCGACGGCAGCCAAAGGGAGGCTAACGCCGGCCTCCCTTTGGAATCCCTCGGCGCCCCAAAAATCAAACTGACTCTTCAAACACATTTTAAATGTGAACATAAACGCCATGAATCGGCATCCATGCCTCAGCATGGCTTGCTCGACCGCTTCGCTCCCTGTCTCGCATTATTCATTTAAATTCTGCTTTCAGGTTTGATTAATGGGTATGGAGTGAATCGATATACCTGCTTCTAAAGACTGCTTAGTGCCAACAACTGTCATTCGTGATGCTTACGATAAGCGGAGAAATCTAGCGTTCTGACAAAGCAAGTTAGTTTTTTTCGTTTTGATTGTTTTGTTAGACATACACGTTTTATAAAATTATGTGTTTATTATGTACTCTTTTTTAACTTTTCAAATATATTAGAAATAGAGTCAAAAAATAACTCAAATTTATTGAGCAAATAAATATTTCCAATACATTGTCTCGGACTTACTGTTTTTACTCCACAAGCTTCTAATTGATCAATAATTTCTTTCGGTAAACAATATACAGAGAAATCCTCATCTCCTAAAAACATAACATCACTTGCTAAAACCTTTTTAGACCAACTTAAAATCTTATAGAACACAATAGATTCGTAATAACTTCTAAATTTAAACTTATGACGCCCCTTATTTGATTTTACAATAAGCCGTATATCCATCATTTCCACTTCGTCACCTTCAGAAGGCGTTGGGCTTATGGTGTTAATGCTTTCTATAACTATTGCATTATTTGAAGCTTTTGCTATTTGATAAAAAAACTCCTCATATTCAACGCCATGTTCATCCTCATCTCGAAATCCAGTTTCAATAGAATGTAGTTCAACAATTCTTTCAGGAATTAGTTTTTTTAAAAGATCTGAAACTTCACACTCAAACGTTATTTGCTCTGGGTTATTTATTGATACCAAACCATTACTCTTGAGTAAGTCATAAATTTTTATATTGAAATTTTCCTTAGTTTCTCTTTGTTTTTTCTGTATATCAATATTTTTCCTAGTGCCTTTTTTGCAAGGCATACACAAGCCTTCATTTTTGTCTGCTGTACTAGGCAAGACTAACGCGCTACATTGTTTGCATGGGATTTTATCTGGCATTGAAACTCCTTGTATGCCTAACGCCCCAAGCAGGGGCAACTTTGAGCTGGCTAAAATTAGGAGCGAAGCGACGGGAGCCAGCTTAAAATTGTCCCGTTGACTTGGCTTGTTATGCGTAATTTACTCTACTTTCACACCTAACCAATACTCTTTTGTTGTTATAACAGCTTTACCTAGTTGAACATTTTGCAAACGTTCAATTGGTAGATAGTACCTCTCACTACCAATTGTTAAGTAGCAATTTACTTGACCTTGTATGTTTGAACAAGATTTGCCTGCGACATCAATTTCAACTTGAGATGTTTCGTAAGCTAATAAATCAAAATTTATAAAGCTAACAAATATAGAGTTGACAATAAGCCAGCTAAAAAACGTAAAACTTGGCAAAATCATTCCGACTACGATTGGTAGATCTTTTTTTCTTATAGGGTGGTGTTCTGCTTTTTTCCAAAACAAGAAAAAAATGCTGGTTATGATAGGTGTAAAAACAAAGAATAAAATATAGGCGTTATTGCTATATGAAATTGAATGAAAGAAGCATGAAAAGAGATAAATACAAAATATGCCTGTTACTATCTTTCCTAAAATTTTCACAAACTTTCCCATTACGCATAACAATTTAATATCGACCCATTGGGTCGTTTTTCTACCGAGCCTCGGGTCACTTTTATCATTGTACCACTTCTACCACACTCACTA
The DNA here is from genome assembly GCF_056159365.1 of Pseudoalteromonas sp. ABV4_021. Lineage (NCBI taxonomy): Bacteria > Pseudomonadati > Pseudomonadota > Gammaproteobacteria > Alteromonadales > Pseudoalteromonadaceae > Pseudoalteromonas > Pseudoalteromonas sp. ABV4_021. The sequence continues at coordinate 552,866 of NZ_JBSWVB010000001.1, forward strand.
ACTCATTGCTACAGATAAACTTTTAATCATTATAGAAATAATGAAAAGCATAAAAACGACCAAATGGGTCGTTTTCTTGAATATAGGAGAAACTCATAGCAACTGGACATAAAGTCAGTGCTGAAAATAGTTTTTAATGACCGTTTTTCGCTCATTACTGTCAGATACATAATTAAATTCAGAGGGTTACTTCCGTTTTGTGCCCAGACTGTCATTCATAACTTTTAAATAAGATCGCAGGCGCGTGGGCTAAAATGCGAAACAGCTCACGTCTATTCGTCTCAGTTGCCGACGGGAACGACTTTATTTTTGTTAGGTGGCAGTGTCACCCCGAACATACACACCAATATGGTTACCCAGATACTTATGATTCTTAAAGTTACCTTGTTTTACAATTGGGATAGAGCCTAAAATGTTAGTTATTTGTTGTTGAAGCTCTGGGATATTGAATCTTGATTTCTTTGGAACAACTATGAGTGGCGTAATTAAGAAATGTGAGAAGTCTTGATTGCCAATTACTACGGTGTATCCACTTTTTTCTAACTTGACTCTTAGGTTAGTTAGCTTTGCTTCGCTAACTCCGTTGGAATGGAGATGGATAGTAGTCTTGGTGACTGACGAGCACCCAGATAATACAATGAAAATAAATGATAGTAGTATCGGTTTCATCCCTGACACCTAACGCCTCGCTTAACCGGCGCAAAAAAGCAGGCTAAAATTAGCAACGAAGGAGCGCAAGCCTGCTGTTTTACGTCCCTTGGTTAAAGCCTTTGTTATAACCCGCTGGCTACCCAACAAAGTCTTTAAAACTATACTGCCCCTCAGAGATAAGATTTTCTTTTACCATTTCATCAAACCAGTTATTTAAAGCCGTTTTCATTGAATCCATTGAGCCCTTCCATACTGGTTTAATGTGCTTTACCCAAAGCTCTATTTCCTTCGTTGTATAAACTCTATCTTTACACATCAACTTGGCTACTTTGAGTATATCTTCAGTATTATCTCTATTGATTATTTGTTCAGGAACTGACCAATGAGTTTTACCAAGGCAATCTGTGTAAAAACCTATTTGTTTAAGGTTATCTAAGAGCAATGGATGATCGGCCTTTTTATCAAACAGGGATCTAAACTCATCTAGTTTGCTTGCGCCACTTGAAGCTAAATGAGGAAATAGCCACATGATATTCTTTTTGGTATGTGAACGATAAGCCTTCCATGCTTCTTTTACTTGGTCTCCATTTTTAGCCAATGCCAGCTCCCTTAAAATACTGACTTTTCCCGACTCCTCGATAGATAAAACCGACAAAGATAATGCAGAAGGAAAGCGATTTAGATCAAACAATATTTCTGCATCTTCGATTAACCGTCGGGCGTTTTTGTTGGCAGCATTCATCCCCTCTGCAATTTGAGCAGGCTTGAGTGAATTTTTCCATTGACCTAATCCTTTAGACATGAACACCTCATTTGAAAAGGGTTATAAAACGCCCTGTTAATGGGCAAAATATAGTTGGCTAAAATGTGAAGCGGAGCGAAACCAAGCCAACTTAATTTTGTCCACTATTAAACAGCTTGTTAACTTCCTCTGAGAAAAAACACTCAGAATCACTACGGGTGCTGCTACCAAAACTGGGTTTGTTATTAATTTTCCAAATTACAGTTTGCCATGGGTCTTCATCTTTTTCTTTGATTTTATTGAACCATAGCTCGCCCTGTCCGAGCATTACACCACTGTAATTTGACCAAAGAGTTTCGTACGTAGAGCAATAAACAGCCCTCAAAATTCTTTCATTGATAATTTTGTCGCCATTTATAATGAATTCTTCCTTTGATATAGCCCTCGTGGGAACACCGTCAACATAAAGCGAAGTAGGAAATGAAAGCATTGCAGCGATTGCCTCGTAGTCCTTTGAGAGTATTGCTGCTTTTACTTTTAGATAAAATGGTTTTAGCTCTGATTCTGATTTAAAGCCAGCAACCGAATGCTTATACGGAGCTTCTTCTGCGACTATTCCAGCAGTGAAAAATAACAACAGTATTAAAATTTTACGCATAATCCACCGAGGAAGTTAACAATTTAATATCGACCCATTGGGTCGTTTTTCTACCGAGCCACGGATTATTTTTATTATTGTACCAGTTCTATCACACTAACTAACTTGTTGCTACAGATAAACTTTTAATCATTTTAGAAATTATGAAAAGGGTAAAAACGATCCAATGGGTCGTTTTCCTGAATATAGGAGAAATACATATCAACTGGACATAAAATCAGTGCTAAAAAATAATTTTCTAATGACTGCATTACTGTCAGATACATAATTAAATTCAGAGGGTTACTTCCGTTTTGTGCCAAACTCGGTCACTCGTTTTCTGTATCAATCTCGCAAAAGGCTCAATAAAAATTCAAATTGGCGCGCCTGAGAATTTTCATCTTTGTTAAGCTGGTTGAGTGAATCGAATGGCAGCTCAAATAAACTGTCGTTTTCACATTTCACGACTTTTTCAGCTTGGTCAAGATTTATATAAGCAACAATTTTGTCTAACCCAGCCTCATTTAATGAGAGTAATATTTCTTCATATTCGGCATCTCCTCCGATCTCCCACTGTGCGAGTAATTCTTTTCCTGAAACCTTTATGTAGTCTGGCTGTTCAAAATAGGATAAGGCATCAAATGTCGTGCGGTATTCTGCGTCAACTTCATCCTCAAATAAAGGTGCATCCTCGCTCAGCATCTTTGCTATAAAGCCTTTTACTGATTGCTTTGATGTTTTACCAACCAACTTTATTACTAATTCCATTAGCTTAAGCTGACTTCTTGATTTTGCGCTTGAGCCCATAATGTTTTGAGCTCATCTGGCAGGTCTTCATTGTCAAATTTTGTTCTCAGTTTATTAACCACTTTCCAAGCGCTTTCATATCGCTCGGGATTGCTATCTTTAAATGGGTCAAGCTGCTCGTAGTTAGCAAAAATAGATAGTTTCGCAGGTAGCTCCCGTTTTGTTCTTGGACTTTCAAGTCTATTAGCATCTATAGTAATAAAGCAGAAATCAATGATATATTGAAAATAGTCATAATTATAATGACTATCACCTAAAACAAACTTACTTAAACTACTGCATAACGCCGGAAAGTTATGCTTATTTTTATGAGAACGACGCTTTAGTTGCTCTTCTTTTGTTTCACCATATAGGATGTCGCAATAAAAGGATTCATTCCCACCTAACACTCCTTCTTGGTCTTCAACAAACGCCATAATATTTTTTTCGAAAAAGTCGATGCTTTTATCACAGCATGGTTTTATTTTTTGTGGATTAAGCGTATTGCAAAAACTATCGAAAACGGCTTTCAAATTTGACTTTGATTGATCAGGATGGAACATCATCACTAAAAATGCATTCACTTCTCTCGGAAAATACCCTATTTCTTGAGTATTTTGTAACTCACCAGTCAAAAAGTAGGTTTGATAATATTTAATGCTGTCAGGACGCAGTATTTTATGTGCTTTAAAAAATTTAACTAAGGTTTGCCAGTGCTTTTTACGGGCTTTCAGCCACTGAGGGTCTTGCGTATGCCACGCTGATTTATCAAGCTGTTTATTAAGTTCTACAAAGAGCATTTTTTAATTCCTTTTAATAATCTTCTTTAAAGTTAAACCACTCTATTTTGCATTTTTGATGCTTCTTTAGCAACGGCTGCTATTCGCTCATTGCTGTCGGATACATAAAGAAATTCAAAGGGTTACTTCCGCTTTGTGCCAACAAGTGTCATTCGTGCTAACTCAAATCTATTGTATTACCAAAGATATCAATTGCTCTCAAAAATGCAGATGGTGCTTTTCACTGGCTGTTACTGAAGCAAACCCAAGGAACAATTTACGGCGAACCCTTTGGAGTTTTGAACTTTTTTATTCGGACTATTTTCAATAGAGTAAGCTTTGTCACTTTTTATAATTACATATCTATACACTTCATCACTTATTGCACTCATATCAATAACAAACCCTTTTTGAGTCATTAGTATCAGATCTTGTACAGTCCCTTCCTGAGCTCTTAAATCTAAAATACTTCTTCGCTTTTTAATACAATGATAAAACTCCCCAAAAATACCTTTTTTTACATTATCTCCATAAAAAAGAGTGTATTTAGTGTTTTCGTTGATGGCAGAAAAAAAAGCTAATTCTATTGATTCCTTCTTATCTAACTCTGCGGTTTTTTCAGACCATATATATAAAATGATCAATACAAGGATTATCAAGGAAGTTAATTTATTGTTTTTTATTGTGGGCTTTCTCAATAGGTGTAGCATTAACTAAAGTCGTCGCTAAGCACGTCATAATTAGGAGTAATGTTTTAATTATGCATATTGATTCACTTTATATCAACGGCCGCTGTTCGCTCATTACTGTCAGATACATAATTAAATTCAGAGGGTTACTTTCGTTTTGTGCCAACAACTGTCATTCGTACACTTGCCGTCAACGGCACAAGATAGCAGGCTTAAATTGATGACGAAAGAGAACTAGCCTACTGTTTTGCGGCCTTGGTTGAAGTATTTGCTAGGGTTACGGAATAATCTCACCATCTTCGTCAACTTCCTTACCCCATTTATTCATCATGGTTCCACATTTTTTGCACGTCCACCCACCATAGTTCTTTTGAAACTCATTCAGGGGGCGTCTGATTATAGGCATTTTTAGCTGACAATTAGGACAATGCACTCTATTTGAGTTTATCCCTAAATTAGACTTTCTCGCATTTTCCACTTTAAAAAATAGAAATAACCCTATAATTGGAGACAATATCTTCGCAATTAAAATCCAGCTCAATTTGTAACCCTAGCGCCTCATTAAGAGGCTAAAAATAGTTGGCTAAAATTTGTGAGGTACGAACAAAGCCAACTGTTTTTTGTCCGCGCTTTTAATTTGCTTTGTTATACAACCTATTTCTCTTTGCTTTTGTCGAATAGAGTGACAATCAACGAAATCAACAGTGAACAAGGTAATGTAATAGCCAAAGCGTAAAGTAAATTTAAAAATGTGACGTCTTTTAGACCACCATCCCCGAAGACCTTTATAAATGCAATAAGCAAAATCGACAACTCTAGGAAAATTGTATTCCTAAGTACCGAGTCCCAAAAAGGTGATTTACTAAATTTAAATTTCGTCATTTGCCCAAGGGTGTATAGACATAATGACTCCCACACGGTGCTAGCCTCCGCATTTTCGTGGGTTAGCTTAAAGCCAGAGCCATAATTAGTTTGTCAAATAACTAAATAGCGGAGGCTAGCATGACTAAACATAACATACTTTTCATTGGCTTAGATACTCATAAAGAGTTTGTGGAAGTGGCGTACATTGAAGATAATCGGGGCGCTCAACCCATTCATTTCGGTCGCATTTCTTCTGCTAAAGTCGCTATTAAAAAACTTATCAGGCAATTTGAATCTAAATACCCTAATGCAACTCTGCATTTCGTTTATGAAGCTGGCCCTTGTGGTTACTGGATTTATCGTTTAATCACTTCTCTTGGGCATTGCTGCTACGTGGTTGCCCCTTCCCTTATTCCTAAAAAGCCAGGGGAACGCGTAAAAACTGACAAGCGTGATGCCCTTAAACTGGCTAAATTACTTAAGTCTGAGGACTTAACCCCTATTTATGTACCTGAGCCAGAAGATGAAGCGGTTCGTGATTTATCTCGCGCTCGAGAGGTTGCGATGAAAGACTTAAAAGATGCTAAATACCAGCTAAAAGCACTGCTTCTTCGCAACAATATCAACTATGCAGGCACAGCAAATTGGTCTCTCAAACACTTACGTTGGCTCACCGAACTGGTATTACCCCCCCCCCGCACAACACATTGTGTTACAAGAGTTTATACAAACTATCACTGAACGAACTACTCGATTAGAGCGACTCGACAACGAACTCTCTCATCATGTTTATCAATGGCGTTACTATCCCGTAGTGAAAGCAATCCAAGCGATGCGCGGCGTTCGCTTGCTCGTGGCCGCTGGCGTTGTTGCTGAGCTTGGCGATTTATCACGCTTCGACCATCCCCGTAAATTAATGAGTTATCTGGGTCTTGTACCCAGTGAACACTCGAGTGGTGGCAAACGCCATATTGGCGCCATCACAAAATGCGGAAATGGCCGTGCAAGACGCCTCCTTGTTGAAGGTGCGCACACATATCGCTATGCAGCAAATATATCGACAGATATGCAAAAACGACAAGAAGGTTTACCAAAAAACATTATTGATATCGCCTGGAAAGCTCAACTTAGGCTCTGCAAACGTTATAAAAAGCTCATTAACAAAGGTAAGCATTACAACCTTGTTGTCACTGCTATAGCCCGAGAAATGATTGCGTACATATGGGCAATTGCAAAAGAAGTGGTGCTTACGCCTGTCAATGTAAAACTGAGATTGGCAAGAGTACCTGCTTAATATGAACGAATTAGAGTTAATGCATTGGATCAAGCATCGGGTGTGGCACAACCACCGACGGCGTTAGGATGGCGATGCTGCTCACACAGCATTGAACCACGAACATAGACTGAAGACAGGTGCCACGTCGAATTAAGTAAAGTCTGCTCTGTAACTTTAAATAGTAATAATCAACGAATACCAGCAAGATAACCGACGAAATTACTTGCTTCATCCTATGTATTAACTCGCTCTAATTCGAGTTGAAATAATTATGGCTTAAAAAGATAGGCGAGGATCAGTGCGTTTAACTTGACAGTGGGAGTCATACCAACGCCCTGTTAATGGGCAAAATATAGTTGGCTAAAATTAGCGACGAAGGAGCAAAAGCCAACTGTATTTTGTCCTTGTTAAACAGCTTGTTAGGTTACTTTACCAGTGAACTGAAATTGGTGTTTTAATTTTGCTTTCATCAATATCGGCACATGATTTAATGTCACCAAAACAAATAAGCCTATTACCACCCGTAAGTTTGTACAAATCGTCGTTTTCGTCCGCGTATTGAGCTGGAGGAATTACAGATTTTACTTGGTCAGAGGTTAAATTAGCCCGCTTCATTATTTCCGCTGCGTCATTAACACTTATAACTTGTGGATCACTTGGTGTTCCATATGACCAACCGCAGTATCCGTTGTGTACGAAGTAAATTTCCATTTAGTAACCTAACAATTTAATATCGACCCACTGGGTCGTTGTTCTACCGAGCCTCGGGTCATTTTTATCATTGTACCATTTCTACCACATTAACTAACTTGTTGCTACAGATATACTTTTAGTCATTTTAGAAATTATTAAAAGGATAAAAACGACAAAATGGGTCGTTTTCTTGAACATAGGAGAAACACTTAGCAACTGGCCATAAAATCAGTGCTGAAAAATAATTTTCTAATGACCGTTAATCGCTCAATTGCGACCTTGAAGGCTGTTGCTGAGATTACCATCCGCTTTTATCAAACCCGAAAATCAAGTTTGAATTGATAATGCGAGACAGGGAGCGAAGCGAGTCGAGCAAGCCATGTACAACATGGACGTTGCTTCATGGCGTTTATCATAAAATTCAAAGTTGATTTGAGGATTAAGTTTGATAGTGCGGTCGCCTTTCTTTTGGTTACTTTATCTTTGGCGATGTAGATTCAATTAATCAGTGCAACACTTTATTTATTCATAAAAGTGGAGCCTGTTAATGAGTAATAGTTCAGCTGTTCGTTTTACCGATAAAGAAAAAGATGAAGTTTGGCGAAGATGGAAGTCTGGTGAATCTTTGAGTGCTATCGGCAATATATTGGGACGCAAAGCGCCTTCAATTTATCATGTTTTATCTAAATATGGTGGTGTAAAACGGTTTAAACGAAAACGCTCTAAGAATCATCTGTCTTTAAATGAACGAGAAGAAATATCACGAGGTATAGCTCAAAATAAGTCTTTTAGGGTAATTGCTAAAGAACTCAAACGAGCGCCTTCGTCTATAAGTAGAGAAGTATCACGTAACGGCGGTATTCATAAATACAGGGCTTGTGCCGCTGACGATAAAGCTTGGAAACGTGCTAAAAGACCTAAACTTTGTAAACTAAAATTAAATCAAGAACTCGCATTATTAATAGCTGATAAGTTAAAAAATTTGTGGTCACCTGAACAAATAGCTGGTTGGCTAAAGTTACAATACCCAAATGATAAGAGTTGGCACGTGTCTCACGAAACAATCTATAAAAGCTTATATATCCAAACTAGGGGAGTATTGAAAAAAGAGTTACTTAAATGCCTTCGCTCCAAGCCAAGAATAAGAGGAGCTAGAACTAAAGAAAAAAACCAAAGAGGTCATATTCAAGAGCTAATTTCAATTAGTGAACGCCCCGCTTCGATTGAAGATAGGGCTATACCAGGTCATTGGGAAGGTGACCTTATTGAAGGTAGTCAAAAAAGCTATATAGCAACATTAGTTGAAAGGCAAACTAGGTATGTATGTCTTGTTAAAGTAAAAAATAAAAGCACGCATAATGTCATTCCTCAACTAATAAAGCATGCTCAAAAATTACCTAGTAGTTTATATAAATCGTTGACTTGGGATCGAGGTACAGAGCTCAAAGGTCATAAAACGTTTTCAGAACAAACAAATATTGATGTGTACTTTTGCGATCCTCAAAGTCCTTGGCAACGAGGCTCAAATGAGAATACTAATAGATTGTTAAGACAATACTTCCCGAAGGGTACAAATTTATCAATATATTCTCAGGAGGAATTAGATGATGTAGCACAAGCACTTAATAGTCGACCGAGAAAAACTCTTGGATTTTGTACACCGTTAGACAAATTTAAAGAGTGTGTTGCATTGACTGATTGATCACACAGAAGCAAAGAAAAGTAACATGAAGCCCATGGATGGGCTTTATGATAAAAAGGGAGGTCAATGTTTAATTGAGTTATCTAAGATACAAATTCGCTCAAAGCTGATATTGAAAAGCGTTGCTAAGATTTATCACTCCCTTTAATCAAACCTGAAAGCATAATTTAAATGAATAATGCGAGACAGGGAGCGAAGCGGTCGAGCAAGCCATGTAGCGACAGGGATGTTGCTTGATGGCGTTTATGTTCACATTTAAATTATGTTTGAAGAGTTAATTTGATTTAGGGGCACGTTTTTTGGTTCGTTTTTGTCGTGTAACAAAAATGAACAAGAGTGTGCCATGGATGGCACAAGTTAAATCTAAGGATAAGTTTTATATGAAGACGTGAGTATCGAATTAACGCAATACTCACGTAAAATCACTTACCTTTCACTCCCAACCTCTACCGGCATGGTATCCATTTGCGGTTCGGCATCTTCTTGTGGCTTGGGTTTATGACGTTGTGCGATAACTACCCCAATAAATACACAGCCAATGGCGAGCCACTGCTGCCACGTTAAAAACTCGTTGAGAAGTAATGACGCAAGTAACAAGGTGAATACAGGAATAAGGTTTGAAAACGCGGCGGCGGTTAACACCGATACTTTTGAAATGGCATAGTTATACATGCCGTAACCACCGAGTGTTACAAACGAGCCTAAGTAGATAATAGCGGCAATGCCTTCAATTGACATTTCACTCGGTATTTCGACAAAAAACAAAAATGGCGTAAAGAATAATGTGCCGCTTATACCTTGCAGAGCTATAAGGCTTATTGGTGAATAACGATGAGCTAAATGTTTTACACATACTGAGTAATAGGCCGCGCAGACCATAGCTAGAAACTCTAAAAAGTTACCTAATGTGGGGTTTGGTGCGGCGCTGGTATCGGGTGAAACAAGCGTAAGTGCAATGCCACCTACAATACAAAAAACAAACCCGGTGATGATGGATTTTGATAAATACTCTTTCAGCATAACAAACGCGAGCAATGCCACAATCAGAGGAAAGCAACTCACAATCACACCGGCTTGACTGGCAGAGGTATATTCAAGGGCATAGCCTTCAAATAAAAAATACAAACAGGGCTCTGCAAGTGACATACCGAATAGATACTTCCAATCACCTTTTTGATAGTCAAACTTTTTCACTTGGCGCCAAAGCAGCATGCATAGGGCAAATGTAGTGAGCATACGCAGGAAAATCACCACCGCAGGGTGGTATAAATCAATGGCGTACTTTAAGGCAATAAACGAGCTTCCCCACAAAAATGTGGCGATTAGTAAACATAAACTAGCGGGCATAAACACAACTCAAATTTTAGGGGCAATGAATTTTATCAGACTTTTATCGGTGCAATAAGCATCAAGCGATGAGTGTCGACCAAAGAATAGTAAATTATAAAAATGCAAAATTTTATGCTGCTATAGATTAGATTTTCTTATTTATATTTGGTTGATTAGGTGGTTTGCATGATATTTTTTTGTGTGAGACCATTTTACCCTTGTTGATTTTCTCAGCTTTGATATAACAAAGACACTGGCCCGTCGTTTAGGGTGTGGGGAATGAGTGCAACAAGTCAAACAATTGTAGTAAAGCTGGGTACAAGTGTATTAACCGGTGGCAGTTTTACCTTAGATAAAGCGCATATGGTTGAATTAGTGCGCCAGTGTGCCCAATTAAAAAAGAAAGGGCACAAAATTATTTTGGTTTCGAGCGGTGCGGTTGCAGCAGGTAAAGAGCATTTGCATTTAAGTTGTGATTTAAGCAATGTGAACAATAAACAAATGCTTGCAGCGGTTGGCCAAAGTCATTTGATCCATACATGGCAAACCTTATTTAACTTATACGGTATGCATGTAGGGCAAATGTTGTTAACCCGCGCAGATTTAGACGACCGTGAGCGTTATTTAAACGCACGTGATACGCTAAAGGCATTGATTAAGCACGATATTGTGCCGATCATTAACGAAAATGATGCGGTAGCAACACAAGAAATTAAAGTTGGGGATAATGATAATTTATCGGCTTTGGCTGCCATTCTCGCTAAGGCCGATAAATTGTTGTTACTAACGGATCAGCCGGGATTGTTTACCGCAGACCCGCGCGCTAATCCAGATGCCAAGTTGATTAACTTGGTCGATAAGATTGACGCTAATTTAAAAGCATTAGCAGGTGGTTCGGGTACGCATTTAGGTACTGGCGGCATGGCAACCAAACTGCAAGCAGCCGATATTGCGTGCCGTGCAGGTGTTGAAGTGATTATTGCCGCAGGCCATAAAGACAATGTAATTGTAGACGCGGCACTTGGCAAAGATGTTGGCACACGGTTTGTAGCAACAGCGTCAGTGACAGAAAGCCGTAAACAGTGGTTAATGGCAGGGCCGCCAGCAAGCGGTGAGCTAATATTAGATGAAGGCGCAGTGAGCGCAATGAAACACTCAGGATCAAGCTTGTTAGCAAAAGGCTTGAGTGATGTGCTTGGTAAATTCGAACGCGGTGCCATGGTGAAATTATGCGACCAAAATGGGGCGCAAATAGCACGGGGCATTTGTCGTTATTCATCAAGCGATCTGGCCCAGATAAAAGGGCAACATTCCGAGCAAATCAATCAATTGCTCGGTTACGACTACGGGGCGGTGGTGATTCACCGCGATGATTTAGTACTTTTTGGAGGATTAACGTGATTACGCAATTAGCACAGCAGGCAAAGTTAGCAAGTTTTGATCTCGCTGTGGCGACAACAGCACAGAAAAATACAGCATTAGAAAATATTCGCTCCATCATTTTAGAAAATGCCGAGCAAATCGAACAAGTGAACCAGCGCGATATTAATGCAGGTAAAGAAAATGGCTTAACCGAGGCCTTACTTGATCGTTTATTATTAAACAAAGAACGCATTTTAGGCATTGCCAATGATATTCAAAGCTTAATTGCAATGGATGATCCTGTTGGTGGTGAATATGACGGAAAAGCGCTTGAAAATGGCCTGCGCTTAAAAAAACAAATTGTGCCATTAGGTGTGGTAGGCGTTATTTATGAAGCGCGCCCCAATGTTACGTTAGATATCGCCTGTTTATGTTTAAAAACCGGTAATGCCAGTATTTTACGCGGCGGTAAAGAAACACTTAATACTAACACTTACTTAGTTGAATTAATTGGCAAAGCGCTTGTCGATGCCGGCATTAATAAAGACGCAGTGCAATTAATTACCAACCCAGATCGCGCCTTAGTACTTGAGCTTTTAAAGCAAGATAAGTACATCGATATGATTATTCCGCGCGGTGGCGATACATTGCAAAAAGTATGCGTTGAAAACAGCACAATACCCGTTATCACAGGCGGTATTGGCATTTGTCATTTATATGTTGATGCTTCTGCTGATTTGCAAAAAGCATTGGATGTGATTGAAAACGCCAAAGTGCAGCGCCCAAGTGTGTGTAATGCGCTTGATACTGTGCTTATAGATGAATCAATTGCAAAGCAGTTAGTGCCATTATTAGCACAACGTTTAGAGCAAGTAACGCTTAAAGGCTGCGAACGAGCAGCTGCGCTTAGTGAGGGTGTTAGCGAAATTGCTGATGGTGAGTACAGCAAAGAATGGTTAAGCCTAACGCTTGGTATTAAAGTCGTTGATGGTATTAACCAAGCGATAATGCATATTCGTGAACACTCATCAGGTCACTCAGATGGTATTTTGTCTGAGAGTTTAAGTAACACCAATAAGTTTGTTGCAGCGGTAAATTCTGCGGCAGTGTATGTAAATGCGAGCACGCGCTTTACCGATGGTTCGCAGTTTGGCTTAGGTGCTGAAGTTGCAGTATCAACACAAAAACTGCATGCCCGTGGACCGATGGGTTTAGAGGCATTAACCACCTATAAATGGGTAGGCGAAGGTGATTACCTTATTCGCCAATAAGCTTAATAGCCTGAGGTTTGGTTAAACTATAAAATCCCACCGTTGCTGGTGGGATTTTATTGTCTAATTACTTATCTTTATTCATTGCCACTATTACAGTAAAATGCCGCCAAATAGATTGGAGGTTGTATGAAGTTTGTTCGTTGGCTATTAGGCCGCATTATTTTATTTTTTGATTTTATTACAACACCACGAGGTGTTAAGCGCGATGCACAGCTGCAAGCTGAAATAGACACAAAAACCCAAAACTTAAGCTTATATCAATTTAAGGCGTGTCCATTTTGCGTAAAAGTACGCCGCGCTATGAAGCGCAATAGCTTAAATATTGAATTGCGTGATGCAAAAGCCGAAGGTATTCACCGTGAAACACTTGCAGCTGAAGGCGGCAAAGTAAAAGTACCATGCTTGCGTATTGAGCAAGACGACAAAGTAACATGGCTTTACGAGTCTAACGATATTATTGCCTTTTTAGAAAATGAAGTAGCCAATAAAGCCGCTTAATTTTCAATAAGTAGTAAAAAGTTTTACAAAACGCAGCTTCCGCTGCGTTTTTTGTTTTTTAATGCTTTATATGTAATATGTCACAGTGTTGTTTTTCTTTTTGTTATGGAGTGACGAATGAAATGGCTGATATTACTCTTATTTTTTCCACTAAATTTATATGCGAGCCAATGTAGCAAAGACATGGACAAATCCTTAGTAGGCGGAGGATGTGTTTGCCCTATTGGTAAGGATTGGCGCTATGGTCAATGTGTCAGTTATGGTTTGCCTGAATTTGCTATTGATAATGGCGAAGGCGGATGGCAGTGCATTAAAGGCTATGTTCAAAAAGGTAAACGCTGTGAAAAGTACATTGTGCCTGTAGCAGACAGTAAACTGATGAAAGTAGCAGCGCATGAATGTGATGGTACAACAGCGGGTAAATGCAAATTACCAAAACAAATTCAAAGCTACTTATTAAAGAAACAAAAAACGCAGCTCTAGGCTGCGTTTTCGTTATTAAAGCGATTAATTAGCTTTTTTCTTGCACTTGCTTTGCAACTGGCTTGGTTACCTTTTTAGCAGAGGTTTTATCAAAAATACCCAAGCGAATGCGAATAAAGTGAAAGATTTCGCGTGGTACGTCAATATCGACCGCGTTTTCTAATCCCTCAAAGCCAGGCGATGAGTTCGCTTCGCAAATCTTAAAGTGTTCTTGATCGAATAATAAATCTATACCTGCTACATCTAAGCCAAGCACATTGGCAGTTTGTGTGGCGAGCCATTCAATTTCAGGAGTAATAGGGTAAAGTTTACCAACGCCACCTAAGCTTACATTTGCTTTAAAGTTTTCGCCGTTTGAGTTACGTTCCATACAGGCAATTGCACGACCACCTATGGTAAATACACGCAAATCTCTACCGTGACTCGCTTTTACAAACTGCTGCAAAATAATATTCGCTTTTGGACTTGTTGCTTCAATCAGTTGCATTAAGTCATCAAATTCGCCTGGAGATTTTGATAAAAATACACCGCTGCCTTGTGAACCCGACAGGGTTTTTACAACAACAGGAAAGCCTATTTGCTTTTCAACTAAAGCCACATTTACTGGGAACTTAACCAGCATGGTATCGGGTGTTGGTAAGTTTTTCTCAGCTAAGATTTGCTGTGCAAACAGCTTATCTTTTACGGTTTCAATAGAATGCGAGCTATTTACACAGTAAACACCTAAGCGCTCTAAGTGACGAATAATCGCAAGAGTAAAGTAGGTTGTGCCAGCACCCATGCGCGGCATTACAAAATCAGGAAGTTCCTGACGTTTACCATCAATTAGAATACTTTTTTCGTCATCACGGGTTACCGTTAGATCGAACTGATCTGGTGAAAATACCTGTAATTCAATATTTTCTTCTTTTGCGACTTCAACTAAGCGATTAACCTCATATGCTTCTTGTCGTAGTAGTAAGTCATTATGTTTGTAAATTATCCAACCACGCATTAGTAATTACCTTCTAATTCATTAAATGCGTTGTCAACATTGGCTTTAACTGAACTACTTAGCGTATGAAATCGTTTGCTTTGAGTAGCCGATTTATACTTATGCCACAAACTCTCTAATCGAGTTTCGGGGTCTCGTTTTGTAACGCACATAGCCAGAAAATTCTCTTCAGTGTGATTTTGTGGCTCTGCTAGTTGATGTTCTAATTGAAATAATCGCTTACCGATGGCTGTTAATAATTCTGCTTCTTGAATTGTAAAGTGGCCGCTACGGTTAAATCCTTGTGGAAAATTCAGGTCATCATAGAAATTGCTTGTTTTTACAAAACCATGTAATAAGTCCATATGAGATACTCATGTTGACAACTTTGCCCATTTTGGCGGAGTATGCGTGAATTGTGTTTACTAAGTACAACAATAAAAATTTATCGTCACGATAAGAGAAGCTGCTTTGGATATCGAATTAGTTAAAACCTTTATAGAAGTAAAAAATTGTCGCCATTTTGGTAAGGCGGCTGAAAATTTATATTTAACGCAAGCTGCTGTAAGTTCGAGAATTCGCCAGCTTGAGCAGTATTTTGGCGTAGAGCTATTTATTCGCAACCGTAACAATATTCAACTAACGCCTGCGGGCGAACGGTTTGTTTCGCACGCCGAAGTGATGATGCAAACATTGCGTATGGCTAAACAGGATGTGGCATTAACCCAAGACCAAGTGACGCAAATTTCTATCGCAGGTACACCAAATACCTGGGATACCTACATTCATGATGCGATTTCAAAAATTTACGCAACGCAACCCGATGTAAGCTTAGTGGCTGAAATTTTAGCGCGAGAGCAGATCACGCGACAATTGTTAGAACGCTCGCTAGATATCGCAATTATTTTTGATCCACCGAAAGCGGAAGAGCTTAAAATTGAATTACTGCATACTTTTGCATTAATCCCAGTATCAACTTCAAGCGAACCAATTGCTAGCCCAAGTGATGTAACCCGTTATATTCGCGTTGATTGGGGCACTAATTTTACTGCATGGCATGGTAAAGAGCTTAAAGGCATGGCTACACCATTAATGCGAACCAGTACAGCACGTATCGCACTTGATTTAATGTTGCAGTGTGGCGGCACAGCCTATTTGCCCGATGTATTAGTAGAACCTTTTATTGAGCAAGGAACGTTGCACCGATTAGACGCATTACCTGAGTTTAAGCGTGACGTGTATATTGCGTATCACAAAGAGAATGAGCATGCACAAAAGCTACACGCTATTCGCCGTATGTTAGGTAAAGAAGAGCCTGAAGCTCCCACTATTATTGTGCCTTAATCTCGATAAATATCGGGTAAATAGATTTCCATATTTGCGTCTGGGAATTTAGGCGTCTTAAAACCAAATTGTTGGTAAAGCACATGAGCATCTTTAGTGGCAAGGGTGAAACGCCTTAAACCTTGTAACTTAGGATGCTCAACAACGGCTTTTACCAGTGTTTTTCCAACACTTGCTCCGCGGTATTCGGGTAACACAAACACATCCAATAAATTAGCGAATGTGGCATAGTCACTGACTACCCGTGCAAATGCGAGCAATTCGCCGTCTTCATTCTTTATAGCAAAGCATAATGAGTTGCTTAACGCCGTTTTTAATGTGCGCTTTGGAATATTTAAACACCAATATGCATGAAGTGATAAAAACTGGTGAATGTGTTCAAAATCATGCTCATCAATTGTATGGCACACCTTCATATTGTTTACTCCTTAATAAAAGATAAGTGGTAATGTGAGTAGTAACAGGCTCGCCATAACCAAATTAAAACGTTTTAGCTTTTGTGGATTTTGTAAAAAGCCATTTAGGAAACGACCAACAGCAACCCAAAAGAACGAGCAGGGCAAGGTCGCCAAGTTAAATACAACTACGCCCAATAATGCCGAGGGCCAGTAATGTTCATTTGGTAAAGTAAGTGCGGTGACTAACGTGAGCAACATTGCCCATGATTTAGGATTCACCAATTGAAATAGCGCTGCTTGGCTAAATGTCATGGGAGAGGTGCTACTGTTACTGCTATTTGGCTTACCGCGAGCAATCTTAATGGCTAAATAAATAATGTAGCTGGCAGCAAATACACTTAATACTTGATGCAGTATTGGGTACTGCTCAAACAGCTTGCCAAGGCCAAGCAGCATAGCTAAATGCATACACGTCATACCGATACGAATGCCCACAATATGTGGTAGCGTTTTACGAAAACCAAAATTCGCCCCTGAATAGGCAAGCAGAATATTATTTGGCCCGGGAGTGAGTGTGGCACTTATGCTAAATAATATAAGTGCGGGCAATAATGACAATACTGCGCTGGTTTCCATTTTGATCCTCCAATTGTATCAATACAATTTCATGTTTATTTATATTGTTAGCAATGGCATATTGTTTAAAAAGGATCAATTTAAATATTGTTATGAATACAATTTGGCTGCCAGATGTAGCAGAGTACCAAGACCTCTGTAAATTAAGTTCAAAATATCAATCGCTTGCAGATTTAATTGAGCGTGTCGCCCAATCTGGGGTAATTTCTGCGGGGCAAAAATTGCCAGCGCAGCGAATTTTAGCCGATCACCTTGGTGTGACTCATGGCACGGTTACGCGCGCTTACGACTTACTCGTTAAACGCGGCATTGCTACGGCAAAACTTGGGGCAGGCACGTTTATAAAAGCGCAGTCAGTTCATTTGGATGAATTAGACGATACCGATTTTTCATCGAGCATGATGCCGCTTATGGGGCAGCAAAATGTATTGGCTGAGCAAATGCGAAAGCTAGCAAACAGCACTTCTGCGCTGACAGATATTTTGCGTTACAAACTCAATGGCAGCGATGAACTGCAAAGTACGTTTAAAGCTTGGTTAAACGATAAAGGTTTGCAAATTGGCAAGCAGGAACTGATTTTTTGCCAAGGTGCTCAGCAAGCTATTTACAGTGTGCTTGCTGCATTGTGCCAAGCTGGTGATACGGTGCTTCATGAGGAAATGTGTTATCCCGGCTTTTATCAAGCATGTGATTCACTCGGTTTAAATACAAAACCGATTGGGCTTACGCCTGAAGGCATCGATTTAAATGCACTTGAGGCCTACTGTAAGTCATACACCGTAAAAGCGATTTATATAACACCAAACTGTCAAAACCCTACCAATATTCGCTATGACCAAGCAACGCTAGATGGGTTGCTTGCACTCAGTCAGCGTTACAACTTTTTTATTCTTGAAGATGACGTTAACTACTGTTTGCCTGAAAACTGGCGTTTACCGCTTTGGCAAACTGCCAACGACAGAGTGTTTTATATTGGTAGCTTTTCAAAATACTTTGCTGGTGGCCTGCGGGCAGGATATTTAATTGCGCCATTTTTGTGGCAACAAGCAGTGCTGAAGCAAATTCACAGTCAGTGTTGGTCGGTATCTATGATGAATTTTGAGTTGTTAGCACTTGCATTACATGACGATGAATTTAAACGGAACCAATTGCAGCTCGCAGATGAAGTAAGAGCGCGTATCAACTTACTACGAGCGCTGTTTGAAAAACAT
Source organism: Pseudoalteromonas sp. ABV4_021 (assembly GCF_056159365.1). Classification (NCBI taxonomy): domain Bacteria; kingdom Pseudomonadati; phylum Pseudomonadota; class Gammaproteobacteria; order Alteromonadales; family Pseudoalteromonadaceae; genus Pseudoalteromonas; species Pseudoalteromonas sp. ABV4_021. The sequence continues at coordinate 571,193 of NZ_JBSWVB010000001.1, forward strand.
GGCTTAGCGGCGGTGTTTTCGGGCTTGAATGTGTATTTACCACTGCCGGAGCATATCAATATGTTCTCACTGGCAAATCAATTTAAAGCCAATCGCGTAATTGTGCGAACCATTGATGTATTCACACGCAATGGCAAAGCGAATTGCAACGCACTTCGCTTTACTTTAGGTGGCCCCAGCTCACGACAAGCATTTGAACTTGGCCTTGCCCGTGTTGATCAAGTGCTACGGCATCGTGATGGTGGTATTGAAGTGGTCATTTAGCTTAAAAAAATGAGGGAATGACTTCGAAAAATAGCCGTGGTGTGCTATCTTTTCGCCAATTTTATCGCTATCGATTTATAAGAGACATTTGATGACAATTCGTACACGTGTTGCACCGTCACCAACCGGTGATCCGCATTTAGGAACGGCCTATATTGCACTATTTAACTACTGCTTTGCGAAACAGCAAGGTGGTGAATTTGTACTGCGTATTGAAGATACAGACCAAGTGCGTAGCACGCGTGAATCAGAACAAGCGATTATGGATAGCCTTAAGTGGTTAGGTCTTAATTGGGATCACGGTCCTGATGTGGGTGGCGAGTTTGGCCCTTACCGTCAGTCTGAACGTTCTGATATGTACAAAAAGTTTGCTCACCAATTAGTTGATGAAGGTAAAGCGTTTTATTGTTTTGCCACAGCTGAAGAACTTGACCAAATGCGTGAAGAGCAAATGGCGGAAGGTCTTCGTCCTAAGTATGACGGCCGTGGTTTAAATTTGTCTGAAGACGAAATTAAAGCAAACCTAGAAGCGGGTAAGCCATATGTTATCCGTATGAAAATTCCTGCTGAGGGTTCTTTTAAGTTTAACGATTACTTACGTGGCGAGATTGAAATCCCGTGGGAAAACGTAGACATGCAGGTGCTTTTAAAAGCGGACGGTTTCCCAACCTATTTCTTAGCCAATGTGGTAGATGATCACCATATGGAAATTAGCCATATTTTCCGCGGTGAAGAGTGGATTAACTCAGCGCCTAAGCTATTAAAACTTTACGAAGATTTTGGCTGGCAGCCGCCAGTACTAGGCCACTTACCACTACTGCGTAACCCTGATAAGTCAAAATTATCTAAGCGTAAGAACCCAACATCGATTAATTACTATAAAGAGATGGGCTTTTTACCAGAAGCATTGCTTAATTACCTTGGTCGCATGGGTTGGTCAATGCCAGATGAGCGTGAAAAGTTCACGCTTGATGAAATGATTGAACACTTTGATATGAAGCGTGTATCACTAGGTGGTCCAATTTTCGATATCGACAAGCTTAACTGGTTAAACGGTTTATGGATCCGCGAAAATTTATCTGACGAAGAGTTAATGGCGCGTTTCTTTGACTGGAAATTCAACCCTGAGTTACTTGCTAAAGTATTACCGCAGGCAAAAACGCGTATTAATACGTTATCTGATTTAGTTGATTTAGCTGGCCACTTTGTTGCGGGGACACCAGAATATGACCCAGCATTACTTACAGCAGGTAAAGTAGAAGAAGACGTGGTACGTGAAGCGTTACAAATTTTCATTTGGGAATTAGAAGCACTACGTACTTGGGAAAAGTCAGAGATTTTTGCCATTGCTAAAGCGCTTGCAACGCATTTTGAGCTTAAAATTAAAGATTTCTTAGAACCAATTTTTGTTGCTATCACAGGCAAAACATCGTCTACATCGGTTGTTGATGCAATGGAGATTCTTGGTTCAGATATGTCGCGTGCACGTTTACGTGTAGCGTTAAACCATATCGGTGTTTCTAAGAAGCAAGCGAAGAAGCTAGAAAAAGCCTATAAGGCGTACCAAGCGCAATAATAATTACGTTTTAATTTATTGTTTATAAAAGCCAGCATTATGCTGGCTTTTTACATTTTATTACCATTAATTTATAGGCGTTTTCCACAAATTAGGTACGATATATCCGTTTTTAATTTTTCATTCAAATACAAAAGGATATGTTATGAAATCGGTTTCTTTTCTGATTTTTATAGTAACGCTTTTAATTCCCGCTACAGCAATGGCAAAAAACCAAAAGCAAGGTCAATATTTTATCAACTTTGGGGCTGCTTCAAATTATTACAATTACAACAGTAAGGATGCGCGCGACGAACTAGATCAAAACCTGCAAGATTTATTGGATGATTATGATTTAAATGGTGACGATTCTGACATTGTTAACGCAAGTGTTGGCTTAGGTTATTATGTGACAAACGACTTAGCAGTACGCGCCAACTACACCTATGGCATTGAACTTGATTGGTTAGACCTATGTTTTTTTGATTGTAAGAATAATGTGTACCATGACAGCGATGCGAGTATTTTAACCTTAGATGGTATTTACCATTTTTATCACATTAATGATAAGTTATCGTTTTACGGTATTGCCGGACTAGCTCTTACACGTGTTTCTACTAAGCTCTCTTATTGGCGAGATGATCAACGCGAAGTAATAGCGCGCGATAATTCAACTAATTTAGGGGCTAATTTAGGCCTAGGTTTACAGTATGACTTTGCTCGCAACTGGGCTCTAAAAGCGGGTTATAGCCACCACACCTTCTTATCTATGGATAAGTATTATTTAAATTTAGAATGGCGCTTTTAGAAGTTGTGATTGCCTTTCAACAGGTATGACCAATTATTCAGAAAAACGCTGATAAAATGCGCGGCCAAGTTAAAATTGAGGTTATTTTATGTTATCTGGTTTCTATCAAGAGTCTGAAGGAAAAGTATCGTTCAGCCGTGATCAGGCTAGCCGTTTTGCAAAACTGATTGCTGACGATTACAACCCGCTTCATGATATTGATGCAAAGCGTTTTTGTGTACCAGGTGATTTACTTTTCTCAATGGTGTTAAACAAATACGGTGTAAGTGAAAAAATGCACTTTACTTTTGCTGGCATGGTAGATGAAAAGGTATCGCTTACTTTTCCAAATGCCGACAGTGAAATTGCGTTAACACAAGACGATAAAGTGTACTTATCGGTAAACCGTGAAGGTGAGACATCAACCTGTGAAGAGCTGACCAATAGTTTAATTAAAAACTATGTGGAATTTTCAGGTAAAGCATTCCCGCATGTGATTATTCCGCTAATGGGTGAGCAAGAGGTGATGATTAACCCTGCACGCCCGATGGTGATGTATGAGTCAATGTCGATTGAGTTCTCTAGCCTAGATGTTAAACAGCCTGTATTAGAGTTTGTAACGCCTGAGTTTGAGTTAACAGGAAAACGCGGAAAAATCACGCTACCATTTGTTTTTAAAGATGGCGATAAAGTAATTGGTAAAGGCGAAAAGAATATGCTGGTTTCAGGCATTCGTGAGTATTGCCAAAAAACAGTAGATGATCTTATTAGCTATTACAACCAGCGTAAAATTGATTTAAAACCAGCTTAGCGCAAAATATTTGAAACAGGCGAGCAGTTAGCTCGCCTTTTTTAGTTCTTCTTCTAATGATTGGGTGAGTTGTTCAAGCGCTTTTATTTTTTCTCTAGCAAACTCAAGTTGTGATTGTTCTAATTCTGCTTCAATGCCTTTGGCAAGCCAGCTATTAAGTAGCTTTACTTTGTCTTTGGCGGCTTGAATATAGGCTGTTTTAAGAGCGACTTCTTGTTTATTCTCATACGCTAAGTAAGCGTCGTGATCATCTAAATCACCGGTAAATGTTGTTTCTAGCTTAGTTGGTGATATCGGCGGAATATCTACTTTAACATGCGTTTTTACGGGGCTGCTTAATGTTGTTTTTAATCTACTGTTAACGGTTAATACTGGTGTATTTGTTTCAATAGATTGTATTTTTGCTGCGGGTTCTTCACTTGAGTGCTCGGTTTTTTTGCTATTAATCGCAGTATAAGTATTTGGACTCATTGGCAAATTGCTAAACCAGCTAAGTGCGATAATTAAGCCTATAATTAGGCTAGCTAACAGTATTTTTAATTTCATAATTGGCCGCCTTTTAGCCATTGATTTTTAGCAGTGGCATATTGCTTTTTAGCCAGTGCTGTTGCAAGCGCGGTCTTCGCCTGATAAACAACAGTCTCACTGTTCTCTAAGTAGTAATCATGTTTTTTATCAAATACTTGAATGATCACCCATTGGTTTTTAGGCGTGCGTAAAAGCGTTGGACCTTGTTTTGTTGATAAATTAAATGCAGCTTGATTAACAAAGTTATTGTTTAGTTCATTACGTTTTATAACCACTTTTTTGCTATTAAGCTGTTTTGGCAATGCGTTATTTTTGTAGGCGTTTTTTGCAGCTTCTTGAGAGCTATAGATTAGCGATGCAGCTGTTACTTCTGAGCTATAGCGAAATTGCTGTTTATTTTGTTGGTAGTATTTAGCAATTTCAGGTGCTGAAATTTGTTGTTTCAAACTGTCGAGGTATGGGCTTTCATTATGCATACTGGCTTTTACACCAAGGTAGTTAAGAAGAGCTGGCGTGATAGCCTGACTTGTACTGAGTGACTCGAGTACCTGCCAGCGAACATTTGGGTTTTGATGCTGTTGCTTAACAGTTTGATAATGTGTTTCTACTTTTACAAGTTCAGTTAGTTGTTTTACGTCCCCTTGGTGCAAGTTAAAGCGCGCTTGCATGGATGCATCATTATAAGCATCTGCCAATGTATAGTTTGTAGTTAAGGGCTGAGTTAACTTAGCTAAAAGTTGCGTTGTTGCTACGCCATTATGAGGGTAGGTACCCAGTAGCTGTTTTAGTTCAGTACTGCTAAGAGTAATGTTTGGTGCTGAAACTTTAGTATTTTCATTACTTAATAAGCTGATCATATAGCGCTTTTTATGATAGCTAGTGCTAAAGCCAACACTTGCAACACGATCTAATAATGTTGGTGCTTTTTGTTTAGCGAGGGCAAGATGAAAGTATAGAGTTGCAAGCCTTTGCTCTGTTTGCTGCTTGGTTAATTGCTCACCTTGTTTTACATAAAATTGGTTCATAAAAGCAATCTCTTGGTTATTAAATTGCACATTAGCGTGTGCAAAGCACGCTAAAAGCGTGCTTAATAATACTAAAAACTTCATTTATAGCTGTACCACGGCATGATTAAGTAAATGGACTACCATAGCAATGGCATGTGGGATCACGACTTGCCCTGTATTTACGCGGTCGTAGTGATCTTTTGAGTTAAGTACAATGCCACCTTGTGAATATGAAAGGGCACCGCCTTGAGTAAGAATAGGGCGAATATCTTGCTGGTTTGCATCAAGTGTTGCGTAGTACTCAAGTGCTTGGCTGACTTTACTAAAGTCGTTTAGCTGCTCTTTATCGTAGTAATCTTTTACCCACGATTCCCAACCAGAGTGATTTAATGCAGATGTTACCCAAGTGTGGTGTGGCTGTAGTAAATCGGTGGTGTGAAATACAAATCCTAGGATCTGTGGATTTTTGCTTTCGACAAACTTTTGAAACCAGTATTGACCTAAATGATCAATTGGTTGGAACGGCATTTCTTCAAAGTCATCATACATGTTGTAGTGTGAGTGACCATCAATGCGGTAGTTTGCCTCAGTAATGCCATAGCTATTGTACTTCGTTGAGTCTGAACCAAACCAACCGGTTTCGCCACCACGACCATCGTCCAAGTAATCGCCTTTTAACCAAGTTGCGGCTAAATTATCAATGTCACCCCATACTGTAAGTTTTTGGTAGTTATAACCACCAAAGTCATTGCCGTGTTGGTCAGGGCCTTGGGTATGGTTTTGAAAGTGCCAGTAGCTAGTGTACTTTACAATGCTTTCAGCTGCGCCCCAAATAGGCGCTTGTACGCAAGACCCTGTGATTGCGCCACAAAAGAATGTATCTTCAAAATCATCAACGTCGTAAGCAGCCTGACCAAGTAGGTTAGCCAACTGTGCAACTGACAAGTTAAGTTGAGACGCCCATGCAGACAACTTGGCATATTCAGTAGAGCTTGGGTTTTGTTGCATGTAGTTTACTGCGTCAATAACAATGCGTTTGTGTGTTTCTTGTGAGAAGGCGTTCGCTTGTTGGCTTGCGCAAGCAATAGCACCAGCAACAAGTAGTGAGATAGCGTTGGTTTTCATGTGTACCCTTATTTTTGTTGTTAATAAAGGTACTAAGTTAAGTGTTTAGTTTTACAGCTAATTTACAGTTTAATGAAGTATTTACTCTATATCTTATGTGAGCAGATCGAAATATTTTTATCTGGTGTAAGCGGTTTAAATGTGAGGTTTATTTAATTGGCCAAGCTAACAAACTTATTAGCAGACATAAAAAACCGCGAATTTCGCGGTTTTTTTATTTTTGGCTTGTTAGCCAGCTAAGGAATTGGCGTGCGTCGCTTTTGTTTTCGAAATCAACGCGTTGATTGCCTGACTTATCTTCGAAAGTCACCTTGCTTTTGTTGATGGATGCAAAGTCCACAGGCAATGCCACATGGATTTTGGATCCTTGATATAAATAGTCCATTTTCGACTCTCTTATCTAAGTGTTTAGGGTAAACACTGGTTTTACAAGTACAGCCACTGGATCAGGGTGCCTGCGATTTCCATTAACTTAATACAGAGTTATGACGTTTTAATGACGTTAAAGTTCATTATTACACACTGTATTTTCAAAGTGATTCACCAATATAGTGCTTTGTAGATGTTTGGGGTAAGGACATTTGTCCTTAAGGGCGTTTAAAAAACGCCCAGTAGGAATTTTCAGCCTATTTGAACTCTAACTTACCTTTCATAATCGCCCAGTGGCCTGGGAATGAGCAGAAAAATGAATAGTCGCCACCAGCCTTTAATTTGTCAGTCGCAAAAGTGAGTGTGGTTGTTTCGCCGCCACCGATTACTTTGGAATATCCATATACGCGCTCATCGCCTTGTTTTACATATTGGTTATCAATTCCTGCCGACATACCGTCTGTTGCAACAGCCTGAATATTTGCTGTGTCTACAACTACAACGTTATGACCCATGGTTTGAGCAGGTAATTTACCAACGTGCTTTAACTCAATGCTAATTTCTTTACAGTCTTTAGAAAAGCTCAGTGTTTTTTGGTTGAATTGCATCATATCGTTGGCTTCGAGTGTTGCTTTGCACGAAGCTGATGCATTGGCTGAGAATAGTGCTCCCGCTAACGTAATAAAACCTAACTTAATTAAATATTTCATGTGTTTTCCTATCTAATGCTATTGATAATCGTTTTCATTTTATATTTTAGCAACTGACTTGCAAGGTTTTGTTTCAATTAATAAATGGTAAAATGCCTTACTTTGATACATGTCAGAATTATTTATAGGTTTTACGCGCATGAAATTACAAGAGATCAATAAAGCTCGTTATCGCAATCATTTAAATAAAGTGATTGTTGGCTGCATTGTGGCACTCGTTGTCGGCAGTTTGGGTATTGCACAGGGGCTCATCGCCGTTCTACCAAATGAGCAAGGAAGTCACTTCCACTGGAACCTTGCAGGAGTCGTGATTAGCTGTTTAGTGATTGGTAGCGTGCTAAAAAAATATAAGCATCACGATTTTATGACAGAAGTAACGTATGTTTGGGAGCTTAAAAAACAGCTAAATTACATTACCCGTAAAATGCGCAAGTTAAAAGCTGCTGTTGAGGAAGGCGATGTTATCGCTATGCAGATAATCAATTACTCATATGCTGGTTCTCGCCAGCTTTGGCAACTTGATGACAATACGATAACGATGGAAGAGTTGAGTATTTGGCAAGCTGAACTCGATGCAAAAGCCCGTGAAGTGAATGTTATTCTTGATTCTGAAAAATATGATCCGCAAAGCCTTGCAAACTACTGACCGCTTGCTTAAATAAAAAATAAGTGGGGAGTTTTAATTATTTAACTCCCTTTTTATTTTTAAGCAAATACTTAGAGTTACAGGTGAAGTGATATCATTTCTCTATCCGCTTTAGTCATTTTACTAACTACCAGTAAAAACGAATTATCAATGAGGCGTTCAATTTCACCTTTTGGTATTGAACCATCAAGAATCACGGTATTCCAGAGCTTTTTATTCATATGATAACCTGGAATAACAGCGTCAAAAATATCGCGTAGCGCAAGTGCTTCGTCGGGATCGCATTTTAAATTAATGCAATAGTGACCCGCCATTTTGCCATTTGTATCTTTCTCATTACCGTTACCAAGCGATAAGGTTGCAAACATTTTATCTTTGACTTTAAAAACGTCTACGCCTTCTCCAAATGGTTGGCTTACGCTCGTGAAAGGCTTACTCAGAAAGTACTCAGTAACAGTGTGTTTATCCATTTTATATGCCTAATTTTGTAATTAGGGTTTTATCCTACTAATCAAATTGAGATAAAGTAAAGTCGCAGTAAGCGCTAATTTAAACTTTTAATTGCTTGCCCGATCCCATCTAGCGTAAGGGGAAACATGCGCTTTTCCATTAAGTGCTCAATAATGCCAATCGAAGGGTAGTAGTGCCAATATTGTTTCGGTTGTGGATTAAGCCAAACTACATTACTAAAGTGTTGCGTGATCCTTTCAAGCCATACTCTGCCTGGCTCTTCATTCCAATGTTCAACACTGCCACCGGAGTAATCAATCTCGTAAGGCCCCATCGTTGCATCACCAACAAAAATCACTTTATAGTCGCTCGCAAAGCGGTTGATGATTGTTAAGGTATCCAATACGTCACTGTAACGGCGCTTGTTATCTTGCCATACGTTTTCATATAAGCAGTTATGAAAATAGAAAAACTCTAAGTGTTTAAATTCAGAGTGTGCAGCGCTAAACAGTTGCTCACAGGTGTGAATATAGTCATCCATCGAACCACCAATATCAAAGAACATAAGTACTTTTACGGCATTGTGGCGCTCAGGTTTCATTTTTACATCGAGCATTCCGCCTTGTTTGGCTGTTGCGCTAATCGTGTTATTTAAATCAAGCTCGTCACTTTCACCGCTACGGGCGAACTTTCTGAGCTTTTTTAGCGCGAGCTTCATGGTACGCGAGCTAATATCGGCGTCTTGGTCAAGGTTTTTGAACTGGCGTTTATCCCACACTTTTACAGCACGGCGATGATTGTTACCGTCTTGCCCAATACGTATGCCTTCAGGATTATAACCATAGGCACCAAATGGAGAAGTACCGCCAGTGCCAACCCACTTATTACCACCGGCATGCCTTTTTTGTTGCTCTTTTAAGCGCTCCGCCAAGGTTTTCATAAGTTTATCAAGGCCACCTAGGGCCTCAATTTTGTCTTTTTCTTCTTGGCTCAGGTGCTTTTCAAATTCCTTTTTTAACCACGCCTCGGGAAGTTGATGCTTGGTTTGCAGCTTAGAGAAAATATCAACAGCCTCAACCCCTTCAAAATATTCAGCAAAAGCGCGATCAAATTTATCAAACTGCGTTTCGTCTTTGACTAGGCATAGTTTTGCCAAGTGATAAAAGTCGTCGATGTTGGTAAATATGACCTGTTTTTTTAATGCATTAATTAGATCCAACAGTTCACGCACGCTCACATTTACGCGGTGTTTTTTTAATGTGAAAAAAAACGCAATTAGCATAAGTGTTAACGCTTAGCGAGAAATGCGAGTTTTTCGATTAGGCTTACATCTTGCTCATTTTTAAGCAGTGCGCCAAAAAGAGGCATAAGTCCGCCTTTTTGAGTTTTATCATGTAAGGTTTGTGCGTCTATATCTTCGGCAAGTAGCAATTTAAGCCAGTCGATTAATTCACTAGTAGATGGTTTCTTTTTAAGACCATTTACATCACGTAAACCAAAGAAAACTTGCAGTGCTTGTGCAAGTAAATCCTGTTTCACGTTAGGGTGGTGAACTTCAATGATCTGTGCCATTTCTTCTGCTGTTGGAAAGTTTATGTAATGGAAAAAACAGCGGCGTAAAAAGGCATCGGGTAGTTCTTTTTCATTGTTAGAGGTAATAATAACTATCGGGCGGTCGATTGCTTTTACGCGTTGTTGTGTTTCATACACATAGAACTCCATTTTATCGAGCTCTAGCAGCAAATCATTTGGAAACTCGATATCAGCTTTATCAATTTCATCAATTAATAGAATAGGGCGTTTGTTCGCTTCAAAGGCTTGCCAAAGCTTACCTTTAATAATGTAGTTGCCAATGTCATGTACTTTTTCATCGCCGAGTTGGCTATCGCGTAAGCGTGATACGGCGTCATATTCATATAAGCCTTGTTGTGCTTTAGTTGTTGACTTTATATGCCACTGAATTAACTCAGTATCGAGTGCTTTTGCCAATTCTTCGGCCAACATGGTTTTACCTGTACCCGGTTCACCTTTGATTAAAAGTGGCTTTTCTAGCGTAATTGCAGCGTTTACTGCCAGCTTAAGTGAATCTGACGCGATGTAATCTTGTGTACCATTAAATTGCACGGAGCACCTTTTGAAAATTGAACTGGTAAGATCTGTAAGTTTGTCATAATAAGTGAGTAAGTAAAGGTCAAACTTGCAGCTAAAAGTAGTAAACGAGAGCAAATTAGTTTAGTTTTGTAGTATTCATCCTGGAGCAAGCATTGTGAAAATTAAATTTTATTGCTTTTTAAGCTTGTTGTTATTTTCAACTTGCTGTGTGTCACAACAAAAAGAGATTGAACCTCCAATTCGTTGGGTAACTGACTCTTGGCCAAACTACACAGATAAAGATGGTTCTGGGTTGTATCACGAATTAATGCGTAGTGTTTTTCACAGTGGACAAGAACTTAATGTGCAGTATGCGCCATGGCTGAGGGCGCTTGAATTGGTTAAGTCTGGCAATGCTGATTTTACCGGCGCAATGCCGTTTAATAGCAATTATGTTATGTCGCAGCATATTGTTTTAAGCCAACCAATTTCTGTATTAATTAAAAAAGCCTATTTGGATTCTGAGATATTGACCCAGCTGCCCGAATTAGTTGGGGTTTGGCGTTCAGGGTATCGAAATGAATTACTCAGTGGTGAATTAAAATCTAAAGTGAAAGGTGTACCGACCGAAAGCACGGAGAGTGGTTTTAATTTAGTGCGTCATAATCGAGTTGACTACTTGATTGATGTTCGCACAATTTTAGCTACGCATTTGGCTAAGCAGCCTGATAAATCGGAATTTGAATTAGTAGATATCGGCTCATTGAATTTGTATATGGCGTTTTCGAAATCTGAGCGCGGTAAACAAATAGCCCAACTGTTTGATGGTCGTTTTGCCGAATTAAAAAAGTCAGGAAAACTGGCTGAAATTTACAATAAGTACCAGCAAACGTTACCAAGCCAACTTTAACTAGTCTGATTTTTTGCGTTTTTACGTTTCTGTCAACCTTATGCTCTGCGCATTACTGTGATTTAGCTTAAACATCAATTGTGGTATAGTTTCATGACTTTTTACTGATTTGACCGAGTATGAATTACATATCCCTTGATGATTTTAAATATGCGTGGGCATTTCGTCATCAACAACTGCCTATCGAAGAAAATTTACTTTCTAAAATAAAGCCAATGTCAGATAGCCGTGCAACGAATTTATGGTGCACATTTGTCAGCCGTGAAAAAGATCACCCTGATTTTTTCGACACTAAAGATTGGCCGGGTAATGGTAAAACATGGGGTAACTCAGTAAAGTGGGAGTCGGCGTGGGATAATGACGAAGCGCTTCCCGAAGAAATTATTAATCACCTAGATTGGGACGAGAACACAACCGTTTATTATTGCTTATCGCGAAAGCATGTTATTGAAACTGATTGGCGTACATTTAAAGCGACGTGGTTAAATTTTCTGTTTATGAGCGATGGCTGTTTACTGATTGGTAAAAAACGCCATCAAGTTGTGCAGTTTTTAGAAACTGGTTATGCCAAATTAGGCAAGCGCGTCGATTGATGCGCTTGTGAATTTGATAACGTGTCTTGCTTATTACGTTAATTGTATTTTCAACTAAATTTCACCGTTGCAGTGCATCCTACGGTATTTGTATTCTCAATTAAGTTAAACTGCCAGCTATAGCGCTGACAAATATCTTGTACTAGTGTCAATCCAACACCGAATCCTTCATACCCCCTTGGTTTTTCATTAAGGCCAACACCTGCATCAATAACACTTAAACTACTTTTTGTTAGCTTAATAATTATGTCGCTATTTTCAGAGCAGTTTATCGCGTTTATAAGTAGGTTGTTGATTAATGACTCTAGTAGTAGAGGTTCTACAAAAAGATTTACAGTATCTGAAAGGTAAGTTGTCACACTACAATTATTGGCGTGTAAAAGGTGACTGTGTTGATTGGTTATTTTCTCTAATAGTGATTGTGTTATTCGAACTGGCTTTTCAATAATATCTTGTTGTCTTGCTAGCAATAGCAAGACATTGGTTAGCTGCTCCATTTCGTTAACTGCACCTGATATACGCGAGAGTTGTTTTTTGCTTGCGTACTCTGAACGGTGTAACAAGCTAACGCTTCCTTTAATAACTGTCATGGGTGTTCGAATTTCGTGGCTGATGTAGCGCGTAAAATTCTTTTCACGTGTAATAGCGTTATTTATTCGGCTGCGATACGTGTTTATTGCGGTAATCATATTTGCGAGCTCATATGATACTTCGCCATCAATTGAGATTGACGAAAACTCATGGTTTGAGGATTGGTTTAGTAGCCTTGCGCAATCCGAAAAAGGCTGTGCTAAGCGGTTTGCGATTTTTTGAATGGCAATACCTGCTAGTAAAAAAACGATTACACCGATAAATAACAAACCGATTTCAATGAGTGCAAAAGACGCATCACTCCACTCGGTTGCGTCAATATTGAGTACAGCCCACACTAGTTTCTCACCTTGTGGTGAGGAAATCGTTTGTGAGAGTACCGCGAGTTCTGAGTCATCTTCAAAGTGAAAGGATTCGAGTCCCTCACTATTTGGCGCTAAACGACGTTTTACTTCATGGGGTAAATTAGTGTATTCATCGTATAACGTTAATAACGGATCTATTTTGAGAGTACCTTGCTCGCCTTTTTCAAACCGTTGGAAATGATAAGGAGCAGTAATACTCAGTAAATGCATACTGTTTTGGTTTTCGGTTGCGAGAATCGTCAACTTAAAAATAAAGCCGTAGAGCAATAATATTATCAACGCGACAATCTGATAAATGCGGCTAATTTTTTTGGCAATGGGCAGTGGGTTATTCGACATTTAGTTTATATCCGACTTTAGGAATTGTGATAATCATTTCACTTTCAAAATGTTGATTAAGGTTACTGCGCAATAAGTAAATATGTTTTCGTAAAATGTCTTGATCAGGTAAGTCATCAGGCCATAGCACGTCTTCAATTTTTGATTTGGGTACTACATTGGGATAGTTGTTCATTAAGCACAATAGAATTTTATAACAGCTTGGATTGAGCTTGATTAGTTGCTCTTCTCTGTATACAAGATGTTCGTCGCGTTTAAGTTTCAAAGGGCCTATCACAAGTTCATTGCTGGAAAATAACCGTTGCTGAGCTCTTCTGTGTAGTGCATTAACTCTTGCTTCAAGTAACGTGAGATCAAAAGGTTTTACAATGTAGTCATCAGCACCTGTTGAGAGCCCGAGTAGTTCATCTTGTTGGGTATCGCGGGCGGTAAGCATAATGATTGGGGTGTCGTTACCGTTAGCGCGCAGAGCTTGGCAAACACCGATACCATCTATCCCAGGTAGCATTACATCTAAAATAATTACATCAAATGTATGTTGCTCGGCCAACTTTAAGCCAAGTGTGCCAGTTGCAGCGTAATCCAATTCATAATCAAGTGCTTCAAAATACTCGAAAATGATATCGGCAACTTGTTTATTGTCTTCGACTAATAGAATTTTAAGCATTTAGTTTCCACATTGAAAAAGAACAAAACCTTTGGCTTTGCTTATTTGTGCACACTGACTCTGTGTGTAGACATCTATCTCAAAGAGATGCTTTTCACTTGTGACCAGTATAAAAGGCAATGCACTATCATCTAGTATGAGTAGCTCTTCTACCGTCGTAAGTCTTTGAGCTGCACCGTTAGAATAAAACTGTGCCGAAAAAGGGCGTTTGTGCCAATAATATATAGGCTGAGACAGTTGATTTTGGCTTAAGTTCTGCAACACATCTCGGTGAGAAACTTTTGACGAGTAGCCAGCAATAAAGTAACCCAATGCAGCAAGAATTAGCATGGCTGACAATAGAGCAAGCAATATCAGTTTTCTTAACGTTATTTTTGATCGTGCTAACAACATAGCCATCGCGGGTAAACTAGGCAATACATATGCTGGTAAAATATTGCCCGCAAACGTAAATAACAACATCGGTGAGAGTGTCCAATAAATAAAATAGTGCCTTTTAGTAATCGCATTTTTTTCGCTATTTGATTTTTCGCTTTGCTGCGAGTTAATTGAGTGTATGACTTGCCAAGCCGCAATAAATGACCATGGAAATGCAACTGCTAACCAAAATAGCCAAATTGTGCCTTTTACTTCTTTATGGGCACTACCATAAAGGTCGCCTTGCCATCCAGAAACTAAAAATCGCTGAACGTGTTCACCCCATAAAAAGTAGTTCAAGAAACCTGGGGTTTTTAGTTCTGCCATTAGGTACCAAGGCAAGGTTAAAGCAAGCATTAGTGTGCACCCCGCAAGCCAAGGTAATGAATTAAGTGCGTGCCACAGCCTTTTATGATGGAGACTCCACAAGGTAAGCGGAATACCAATTAATATAATTGCTACAGGCCCTTTCGCGAGTAAACCGATGGCTAGAGCGACAAAAAAACAGAGACCTGCAAACTTACTGCCACTAAAGTAGCAATGATAAAAACAGACCATTGCGAGTGTAATTGAAAATAAAAGAAGGCTATCTGTCATTACCATACCGATAGCTACTAAAAATCCAAGTGATGTCGTTAGGATAAGTATGCTTTTGATAGCTATAAATTTTGAAAAATGCGTTTTCGCGAAATAATAGATGGTCAGCAAAGAGAGTATTCCGGTTAAAAAGTGTGGAATACGCGCACTGAACTCATTGACACCAAATAAAGTGAAGCTGATAGCTGAAAACCATGTATGAAGCGGTGGTTTGCCCCAAAAAGGAATGTTGTAATCAAATTGCGGAGTGATCCAGTCACGAGTTTCAAACATTATGCGAGCGACTTCGGCATAGCGCGCTTCCGTTGTGTCGAAAAGCGGATACATTGCTAAACTTATTAACCTTACACTGATAAGTATTGAAATAAGCGCAAGCGATAACTGAATTAAGCGACTATTTACTTGCATATGTCACCTGCTCAGCTTGGTTTTCATCTGCTTTGTTTTGTGTGAGTTGTAGTGACTCTTCGACAATGTAAATTGGACGGCCTTTACTTTCTTTATAAATTCGCCCTATATACTCACCGAGTACACCTATTGCTAATAACTGTACACCACCAAGCCATAACTGTGCGAGCATTAGAGATGGGTAACCTTGTACTTGGTTGCCAAAAATGAGTGTTTCAAGAAATAAAAATGCACTATAAAAAAACGCCGCAAGTGAAATTGATACACCAAGCCATGTGGCAATTTTCAGAGGTTTTATGCTAAATGATGTAATGCCTGATAATCCTAATGCGAATAATTGAATAAAGTTCCACTTAGTCTTACCGGCTGCTCGTTGCGGTCGTTCAAACTCCAAAGTAACCTGTTTGAATCCAGGCCATGCCATTAGCCCTTTCATATATCGATTACGCTCAGGTAGTTTGTTGATTTGTTGAACAACTCTCTGTGATAAAAGGCGAAAATCACCTACATCTTTTTTAATCACCACTTCGTCAGACATCAAAGCGAGCAAGCGATAAAATGCGTGCGCAGTCCATTTTTTGAATTTGGATTCGCCATGACGTTGGCTTCGCCGCATATTTACCACGTCAAAACCTTGTTGCCATGATGCGATCATTTTTGGAATGAGTTCAGGAGGATCTTGAAGATCTGCGTCAAGCAATATAACGGCGTCACTTTTTGCATGATCAAGCCCAGCGGTCATTGCCGCTTCTTTGCCAAAATTTCGGCTTAAGTTAAATAACTTTATTGTGTGCCCGTTAGTAGGCAGTGACTTTAAAATATCCCAAGTACTATCAGAGCTACCATCATTAATGTAAATAATTTCACTTTGAATATGAGTCAATGAGGTTAAAACATTGGCTAATTGGTAGTGAAACTTTGCTAGCACCTCTTGCTCGTTGTAAACCGCTACAACGATACTAAGCGAAGTTTGTATTGTTGCTGGTGTGTGATAATTGTCGGAAATAATTCGCATAGTAAAGCTCTCAAGTTGAAACATAAGAGAGTGTATTGGCTGCAATGTCTAATAAATGTCTTTTTTGAAATGACATTTTTTAGACGTAACCGTCCCTAATATTTAAGTTGGGGGGGGGTATTGTGAATAAAGTCCGGTTTTTATTAGTGGGTGCACTTGTTTTTGTTTGTGACGGCGCAGTCTTTTACTGTTTGGGATTGTTAGGCTTGAAAGTTGAACTTGCTCGTGCGGTTGCTTTGATTATTGCAGTACAACTTACTTTTGTTGGACATAGAGTGTTTGCATTAAATATTACCAGTAAGTTAGGTTGGTGTAGTGCTTGGTTAAGACATCAAGTAGCATGCGGGGTTGGTGCAATTATCAATTACTGCCTATTTAGCGCATTGTTTTATTTTTCACACAATCAAATCTTTGCATTTTTTATCGCTATATTATGTACTACGTTCGTTAACTTTATGCTCGCCACACAATGGGTCTATAGAACACCAGCTTCGCAAATTCATCATGATGTAAAACAAACCTAATATTTAAGCAACTGCTTATATTACATCCAAATATAGAATCATGTACTATGGTTACTTAAGTGTATTTGGTGGGTTTTTTATAAGTGCAAACAGGGTGTAAAGAACAAACAGAGCTTTGGCGTAGTTCGTCAAAAAGCAATGCATATAATGCGTTGTGTAATACGTTTTATGTTCGTGAAATCCATCGTTTGAGTAAAGAATCATTTAATAATGTAGAGCGATTACAGCGTCGTTTTGCAAGCCTTCCATATTATATTGAAAAAGCCGCCAGTCATATTTTAGATGGCAATAGTCCGCTTACATTGGATACTCAAAATGGCAGCTGGATTGCAAAGCAGTCGCGTAACCTACCTAAGTACGATTTAGAGAAAAACACGCTATTTTTTGGTAAAAACGCCTTTGTTGGCTTAATTATTCCGGTTTTAGTATATGACGCTGAGTACTCAACTGTTAGAATCGATAGCGTTGATGAAGTAACCGCGTCGGGTTTTCACTGCAACCAATTTGGTTGGGTTGATAAGGCAGGAAAATCACAAGAAGGTGTTGGTATTCAGGTATTAAAGCCAAGTAAAACTGCGTTTTCTGCGGCGTGTTGTGGCCATGTTTGGTTACTCGGCCGGGCAACAACACCCAGAGTGTTAACGCTACGCGAAATGTTACTTGCAGCACGAATTAATTGGCAAGATTTTAAACACCCATTTATAACTCAAAAATAGAAATTCACTATGCGATTATTTCAGTTAGCGCTTTTGTGTTTATTTGCAAGTTTGCAATACCAACTTTGGTTTGGTCATCACGGCGTAAAAGACTATAAAAAACTGCAGTCTGCCGTTACTCAACATACTAAAGTAAACGCTAGATTAGAAAAACGAAACAAATTACTGAAAGCAGATGTGGAAGACCTCAAACTTGGCCTTGAGGGCATTGAGGAGCGAGCACGCAACGAGTTGGGCATGATTAAACAAGGCGAAACCTTTTTTCGCGTAACACATAAAAATGACAGATATTAATCC
This sequence comes from Pseudoalteromonas sp. ABV4_021, assembly GCF_056159365.1. NCBI lineage: Bacteria > Pseudomonadati > Pseudomonadota > Gammaproteobacteria > Alteromonadales > Pseudoalteromonadaceae > Pseudoalteromonas > Pseudoalteromonas sp. ABV4_021. The sequence goes on from NZ_JBSWVB010000001.1 coordinate 588,975, forward strand.
CTCTTTTGCATTTGTTGTCCCTGCTGCAGGCGTTGGGGCAAGAATGCAGTCCGATAAGCCAAAGCAATACATTCAACTTGGCGACAAAACGGTATTAGAACACACCATTAATAAGCTAAAAGCAACGATACCCAATGCATTGATTATTGTTGCTATCAGTGAAAATGACGCTTATTTTCCAGATTTAACCTTACCCGATAACGTTATAACTGTATTGGGGGGGAAGGAACGTGCAGATTCAGTATTAAATGCACTGAATTACCTGACAACTAATCATCCCGTTGACTGGGTATTGGTACATGATGCCGCGCGGCCACTGGTTTTACCGAGCGATATTCGTACACTCATTTCACATTGTCAATCGCGTCACTGCGGTGGCATTTTGGCAAGTAAGGTGCGAGATACTATAAAGCAGGGTAGTGAGTTTGTTGAAGCGACAGTACCAAGAGAGGCTCTTTGGCAGGCGCAAACACCGCAAATGTTTTTACTGAACGATTTAACCACGGCACTGACTAATGCTTTAAACGAAAACGTTGCAATTACTGATGAAGCCTCAGCTATTGAATGGGCTGGTGGAAAAGTACAATTAGTATCGAGCCGTGCAGATAATATTAAATTGACTACCCCTGATGATATTGCAATCGCAGAGTTTTTGATTGCGAAGCAAATTTTGGAGAAGAACACATGCGAATAGGTCATGGTTATGATGTGCATAAGTTTGGTGGTGAAGGACCGCTAACAATTGCAGGCGTAAAAATTGATTATGAATTTGGTTTTTTAGCGCATTCTGATGGTGATGTGGCGATTCATGCATTGTGTGATGCAATTTTAGGGGCGTTAGCCCTTGGTGATATCGGCAAACATTTTCCAGATACCGCCGCAGAATTTGAAAACATCGATAGCCGAATTTTATTGCGTCATGTAGTGTCGCTAATGACTGAGCGTGGTTACCAAGTTGGCAATACTGATATCACGATTGTTGCTCAAGCACCAAAAATGGCGCCACACATAAATGCAATGCGTGAAGTGATTGCAGAAGATTTAAATATTCAAATCGACCAAGTGAATGTGAAAGCAACAACAACTGAAAAACTAGGCTTTGCTGGTCGTAAAGAAGGCATTGAAAGCCATGCTGTGGTGTTACTCGTAAATGGATAACTTAAGTTATTTATACGGCAAACCTAATTCGACCGCCGAATTCAAAAGCAGTGCCGAAGATTTCCGAGTAGATGAAGAACTCGGTTTTGAGCTTAGCGGAAGTGGCGAGCATGTATGTTTACAGGTAATAAAGAAGGGAGAAAATACCCAATATATTGCCAAGCAAATCGCTAAAATAGCGGGCACACAAGCTCGAAATGTAAGCTACCCTGGCTTAAAAGACCGCAATGCAGTGACATCGCAATGGTTCAGCGTACCGGTGCCGATTAAAAAGCACATCGATTTTTCAGCGCTGAATAGCGACAGTGTGAAAGTACTCCAGCAAGTTAGGCATAATCGAAAGTTAAAAACAGGTTGCCATAAGGCGAACCGTTTTACGATTACGCTTAGGCGCTGCAGTATGGTTGAGGACATTTTGACACGTATTAATGCGGTTCGCCAAGGTGTGCCTAATTATTTTGGTGCACAGCGTTTTGGGCATGATGGACACAACTTAACGCTGGCAGAGCAGTTGTTCTCAGGTAAAGAAATCCACGATCGTAAGCTGCGTGGCATTGTTATTTCAGCTGCACGCTCTCATATCTTTAATCAAATTGTAAGCCAACGTATTGCGCAATATGGTATTGCAAAAACGATGGTCGAAGAAGTGTTCCTACTAGATGGTAGTAATGCATTTTTTAAAGAGCGTATTAGCCTTGAAACCGTCAATCGTTTGGCTTGTGGAGATATTCACTTATCGGCACCTTTGGTTGGTAAAGGCGAGCAGGGCGTTACAGAACTTGAAAAAGAGTGGTTAGCCCCATTCGCTAGCTGGCATGAAAACCTTTCACAACTTGGCCTTAAAGCTGAACGCAGAAATATGCGACTTTACCCTGAAAAATTTGAAGTGCTTGAAGTCACGCAAGATATGATAGAGTTTAGCTTTAGTTTGCCGAAAGGGTGTTTTGCAACGGCCGTACTGCGTGAGCTTGCAGAGTGCCAAGATGTGTCTTTAAAGAATAAGGATAATAATGAAAATCTTGCTGAGCAATGATGATGGCGTAAATGCAAAAGGGATTGAAGTACTCTATCACGCCCTATCGCAGATAGCAGAAGTAGTGGTTGTTGCACCTGATAGAAACTGTAGTGGTGCAAGTAACTCACTTACTTTATTAAACCCGTTAAGAACACATCAATATGATAATGGTTTTATATCGGTTAACGGCACGCCGAGTGACTGCGTGCAATTGGCAATTAATAAACTTCTTGATTTTACGCCAGATTTAGTTGTGGCGGGCATAAATAATGGCGCTAATTTAGGTGACGATACTTTGTATTCGGGCACGGTTGCAGCCGCCAGTGAGGGACGTTTTTTAGGACTGCCTGCGATTGCCGTATCTTTGTGCTCAAAACAGGAAGCACATTACGATACTGCAGCTGCCGTTGCTGTTTCCATTATCAAAGAAATAAAAGCGCATCCACTTGGTCCAGACCAAATTATTAATTTGAATGTACCCGATATTCCGCTTGCTGATTTAAAAGGCATTAAGGTTACGCGTTTGGGCTCACGCCACAAAGCCGAAACCATGCAGGAACAAATAGATCCGTGGGGCCGAAAAATATATTGGTATGGTCATTTAGGTGAAGCGCAAGATGCTGGCGATGGCACTGATTTTTTTGCGGTAGCTAATCATTACGCATCAGTTACCCCGTTGACCGTTGATATGACGGCAAAATCAAGTATTGCCAAAATGGAATCTTGGGTTGAAGGATTGAATATTTCAGGTGTTGAATAATTATCGTCGTAGTGCGCATCAACTCGCACAATTAGTTTATGAGCAAGGCATTCGATCTCAGCAAGTATTGGATGCTATTGCTGCTACACCACGCCATTTGTTTGTAGATGACGTGTTAAAACACAAATCGTATCAAAACACCGCGTTACCTATTGGTTTGGGACAAACAATTTCTCAGCCTTTTATTGTGGCGCGTATGACCGAGCTTTTGTTGCAGCTTACGGGTCCAAATGCCAAGGTATTAGAAATTGGCACAGGCTCAGGTTATCAATCCGCAATTCTCGCTCAGTGTTTTCGCTCGATATACTCAGTTGAACGAATTAAAGCATTGCAGTGGCAGGCCAAAAGACGTTTACACCAGCTTGATTTATTCAATGTTACTATGAAACACGCTGATGGTTGGCAAGGCTGGCAATCTAACGCGCCTTATGACGGAATTATTGTTACAGCCGCAGCGAGTGAGTTGCCGCAAGCATTACTGGAACAGCTTAATGAAGGCGGAGTGCTTATTTCTCCAGTAGGCGGTAATGAGCAACAGAACTTAGTTGCAGTGAAGCGTCAAGGTCATGAGTTTATTACGCAAACATTAGAACCTGTAAGATTTGTACCGCTGGTTGCTGGCGCAATTAATTAGGTGATATTAATGCGTTTGTTAACTCAACTACTTATTTGCTTAATCTGTCTTCAGTTAATAGCGTGCAGTAGCAGAACAACGCCGGCGCCGGTAGCGAACCTTTCATCTGGTAAGAGTAGTTCGCAACAAAAAATTAAAATTAATGGAAGTAACTATAAAGTTAAGAAAGGTGAAACCCTTTACTCGATCGCTTTTAGATCAAACAAAGACTTCCGTGATCTCGCTAAGATCAATGGCATTAAAGCACCTTACACCATATTTCCAGGTCAAATAATACACTTAGTATCACCACCCAAACGTGCAAAAAAGGCTAAAAAATACACGGTTACTAGTAGCAAGTCCACCAAAAATAAACAAAAAAATAACAATTCATTAAAAAAACCACTTGATCAGAAAAAACAACAAGAGTATGTTGAAAATCAAGCCAGTTTAAAAAAGCAACAAAAGATAGCGAAAACATCTGGTAAGTTGCGCTGGTATTGGCCTGCTAAAGGTCGTATAGCCCGCAAGTTTTCGGGAAAAGAAAACGGCTATAAAGGAATTCTAATAAAAAATAAGTTAGGGACTGACATTCTTGCAGCAGCAGACGGTATTGTTGTTTATGCGGGAAGTGCGTTAAGAGGGTATGGCAATTTAATCATAGTGAAACATAATGATGATTATCTAACGGCATACGCTCACAACCAAAAAATTTTGGTAAAAGAAAAGCAAAAAGTTACAGCTAGGCAAAAAATAGCCACTATGGGTAACTCTGAAGCTAAGTCGGTTGGACTGAGGTTTGAAGTAAGATACCGAGGTAAATCGGTTAACCCATTAAGGTATTTGCCACGCTAAGTTAGTTGGGGCGCGAACGTGTTTTAGTGTTTAAAGGTCACTGAATGACTCGGGAGGATGCTTATGGGACGCACAAAGAAAGAAAATAGTACAGAACTAAACGTTGATATGGATGTTAAAGACGAGGTTTTGGAAGAAATCGAAGATACAGAAGACGAAATCTTCGCAAAAGAAGAAGTTGTTAAAAATTTAGATGCTACACAACTTTATCTTGGCGAAATCGGCTTTTCACCACTACTTAGTGCAGAAGAAGAAGTATTCTTTGCACGCAAGGCCTTACGAGGATGCGAAGCATCACGAAAACGTATGATTGAAAGTAATCTACGTTTAGTGGTCAAAATAGCGCGTCGTTATAACAATCGTGGGCTGGCATTATTAGATCTCATCGAAGAAGGTAATTTAGGCCTGATCAGAGCGGTAGAGAAATTTGATCCCGAACGTGGTTTTAGATTTTCTACATACGCAACTTGGTGGATCCGTCAAACCATTGAACGTGCGATTATGAACCAAACACGCACGATTCGCTTACCAATTCATGTTGTTAAAGAGCTTAACGTTTATTTACGTACAGCACGAGAATTAACACAAAAGCTTGACCATGAACCAACCGCAGAAGAAATAGCAGAGAAGCTTGATCGTCCTGTTGAAGACGTGAGTAAAATGCTGCGTCTTAACGAAAAGATCAGCTCTGTTGATACACCAATCGGCGGTGATTCAGACAAAGCGTTATTAGATATCATTGCAGATGAAAAGGGACGTGGTCCTGAAGGTGAAATTCAAGACCAAGACATTCACAATAATATTGTGCATTGGCTTGAAGAACTTAATGCGAAACAGCGTGAAGTGTTAGCACGACGCTTTGGATTACTTGGTTATGAACCTTCAACGCTTGAAGATGTAGGTAAAGAAATTGGATTAACACGCGAACGCGTAAGACAAATTCAGGTTGAAGCGTTGCGTCGATTAAAAGAGGTGTTAACACACCAAGGCTTGAATATTGAATCGCTATTTAGAGCTTAATAAATAATACCAATTCTGTTAAGTATGTGAGCAGGGATAACGCTGGATAAATGAAATGGTAACAAGTCAGAATTTTTCTTATGTAGTTGATCTACATTGATAAATTCTAGCGCAGTTAGCATGATATTTAGTCCGCTAGGATGATCAGCTACTTAAGTGAATTGGTATAACAACCAGTTAAAAATAAAAAACCGCTTATTATCAGCGGTTTTTTATTTAAATAACTTAGTATTTATTTAAAGCAAAGCTCAGTTTGATTAGTATTTTCTATCGACTGATAACTTAGCAAGTGCAATTAATGCATCTTTATACTCTGAATCTGGCAGTACAGAAAGGTAGTTAATTGCTTTTTCGGCTTCTTCTTGTGCTTTTTGCATTGTTAGTGCTAACGCATTGGTTTCTTCAAGAATAGCGAGAACTTTGTCTAGGTAATCTTTGCCATCAGCTTTTTCAATTGCACCTCGGATCAATTCAGCTTGCGCTTGTGATCCATTTTGCATTGCATAGATCAAAGGTAATGTTGGCTTACCTTCTGCCAGATCGTCACCGATTGATTTACCTAGTTCAGCTTGGTTTGCGCTGTAATCGAGTACATCATCGACTAGTTGGAAGGCGGTACCAAGATGCATGCCATAAAACTTTAATCCGTTTATTACGTCTTCATCTTGTTCTGTAATAATGGCAGCTAGTTCAGTTGCAGCTTCAAATAATTTTGCTGTTTTACTGTAAATGACCTGCATATAGCTTTCTTCGCTAGTATTAGGGTCGTTACAATTCATTAATTGTAGCACTTCGCCTTCAGCAATAACGTTCGTTGCATGAGCAAAAATATCCATTACTTGCATCTTATTGAAACCAACCATCAGCTGGAAAGCACGAGTGTAGATAAAATCACCAACAAGCACGCTGGCTGCATTGCCAAATTCAGCATTAGCTGTTGGGTTTCCACGACGTAGAAGTGATTCGTCAACAACGTCGTCGTGTAAAAGTGTAGCGGTATGGATAAATTCTACGATGGTTGCTAAACGAATATGCTCATTACCTGTGTGTCCTAACGCTTTTGCAGCGAGGATTGAAAGTATTGGGCGAATGCGTTTGCCACCGCTATTGACAATATAAAGCCCCAATTGATTGACAAGCGCAACGTTCGATTGCAGTTGTTGTTCGATTAGTTGATTAACCGCCAACATATCTTGTTCTGTTAAGGCTTGGATCGCTTTTATATCCATGGGTCTCCAACAAGTAAAGAGGTAAGATCCGCTGATTTGCGGGGATTGTACACTATTTTTGGCACTGAGTAGAATCAATATTTTATGTAAAATAATAGTTTTCTACAGCGCTTTAATTAGGTAGAATCGTCGCCATTAATATTAAATTTTTTAGTGTGCCTTACAACACGCAACATATTTAGTCTTTTTTATGAAAATAGGCTTGCGCTACGCTCTAATTTCGCGTAGACTTCGCGCCCTATCGAAGATTATTAAGTTGCGTCGATTTGAGGGCGCAGAACGGAGTTAATTATGTACGCGGTTTTCCAAAGTGGTGGTAAACAGCACCGTGTGACTGAAGGTCAAACGATTCGCCTTGAGAAATTAGAGGCTGAAACTGGTGCAGCAGTAGAATTTGACAAAGTATTACTTGTTGCAAACGGTGAGAAAATCGAAATTGGTGCACCTTTCGTTAATGGCGGTAAGGTTACAGCTGAAGTTGTATCTCATGGTCGTGGTGAGAAAGTTAAGATCGTTAAGTTTAGACGTCGTAAGCATTCTCGCAAGCAAATGGGTCACCGTCAGTGGTTCACTGAAGTTAAAATCACTGGCATTAACGCTTAATTTAGAGGTACAGAAAGATGGCACATAAGAAAGCAGCTGGTAGTACTCGTAACGGTCGTGATTCAGAAAGTAAACGCCTAGGTGTTAAGCGTTACGGTGGTGAATCAGTTTTAGCGGGTAACATCATCGTTCGTCAACGTGGTACTAAGTTCCACGCAGGTACAAACGTAGGTATGGGTAAAGACCACACTTTATTTGCAACATCAAACGGTAAAGTTCAGTTTGAGCAAAAAGGTCCATTAGGTCGTAAATACGTAAGCATCATCGCTGAGTAAACCCTAAAAATTTTAAAAAGCCCCGCAACTGCGGGGCTTTTTTTGTTTCTTGATTACGCACAACCCGTTTGTCTTGGTATAATAAGTACATTCTAGGCTGTGTAAGGCTAAATATATGAAATTTGTAGATGAAGTTGAAATTCGCGCTGAAGCTGGTGACGGTGGTAGCGGTGTAGTTTCATTTCGCCGAGAAAAGTTTGTACCAGACGGCGGTCCTGATGGTGGTGACGGTGGTGATGGCGGCAGTGTTTTTATTGAAGCCGATGAAAACCTGAATACACTTATTGACTATCAGTTTGAGCGCTTTCATAAAGCAGAGCGTGGCACTAATGGTGCTGGCCGAAATATGACAGGTAAAAAAGGTGAAGATCTCACTTTAAAAGTTCCTGTAGGTACGCGTATTGTTGATGTCGATACTGCGGAAGCACTAGGTGATTTAACGCAACATGGTCAAAAGATTATTGTTGCCAAAGGTGGTTTTCACGGACTTGGTAATACTCGTTTTAAATCAAGTACTAACCGAGCTCCTCGTAAGAAAACACTGGGTACGCCAGGTGAAATTCGTAATTTACGTTTAGAGCTACTATTACTTGCTGATGTTGGCTTATTAGGCTTGCCAAATGCTGGTAAATCAACCTTTATTCGCAGTGTGTCTGCGGCAAAGCCAAAGGTTGCTGATTACCCATTTACTACCTTAGTGCCAAATCTTGGTGTGGTTAGACCAAGCCAAAATCAATCGTTTGTAATCGCTGATATTCCAGGATTAATTGAAGGGGCTGCTGAAGGTGCTGGCCTAGGCATTCGCTTCTTAAAGCATTTAGAACGCTGCCGTGTTCTTCTGCATATAATCGACATTATGCCTGTAGATGGTTCTGATCCTGTTGAAAATGCTTACACAATCTTAGGCGAACTAGAGCGCTACAGCCCAGCACTCGCTGCAAAACCTCGCTGGTTAGTATTTAACAAAATTGATTTGTTGTTAGATGAAGAAGCAGATGAATTATGCGCTGAGATTGCTGATGCGCTTGAAGCTGAAAAAACCTATAAGATCTCTGCATTCAATAAAATTGGTACAGAGCAGTTATGCTTCGACATTATGCAGCTTTTAGAAAGTATGCCTAAAGAGAAGTTTGTTGCTGAAGAAGAGCCACAAGAAGTTGAGTTTAAGTGGGATACATACCATGAAGAGTCAATATCTGATTTTGAAGATGACGATGATGACGAAGACTGGGACGAAGATGATTACGACGTAGAAGTCGTCTATCAACGATAATAAAAGGTGCTTACGCACCTTTTTTTATATTTAATAAAAAAGTACTAATGATAAATAACTAGGTTAAAAGTATTAATTTCTTATGAAGATTTCAATGATAGCTGCGATGGCTAATAATCGTATTATTGGTAAAGATAACGATATGCCATGGCACCTTCCTGCTGATTTAAAGCACTTTAAATCGGTCACCTTGGGCAAACCTGTCATTATGGGGCGCCGTACATATGAATCGATCGGTCGCCTATTACCAGGTCGAGATAATATTATAATCACACGTAATCCAGAGTACGTTGTAGATGGTGCGATAATGGCTGAAAGCCCAGAGCATGCGCTCTCTTTGGCCGGCGATGTAGATGAAGTTATGATTATCGGCGGCGGTAAAATTTACTTAGACTTTTTAAGGCGTGCAGATCGTCTATACTTAACGCATATAGATTTGGATGTTGATGGTGATACACAGTTTCCTGACTACGAAGCTGTGGCAGATTGGCAAGTGCTAGAAACTCAAAGCTTCGCACCGGATGAAACCAATCAATATCATTACCAATTTGTTATTTATAAGAAATTAGGCTTAATTTCTTGAAGATGATTTAACTTGTTGTTAGAATTGTTGCAATTAAATTAAGTATAAAGTGCTACTAGGGTTGCTGTACCATGAAATTATCAACATTATTATTTACTCTATCTGTATCTTCGGTTGCATTACTAAGCTCTCACACAGTAAATGCAAATGAGCAATTAGCTGCTAGTATTTGTGACTATGTAGGTGCTGATGATAAACGCCGTATTCGCAAGAAACTTAAAGAGTCACGTGTAAAACTACGTAATGTTTATGCGGGCATTAGTTGCGGTGGTAATAACCTAATTCGCCATGCAATTGTTAATGGCGCAGATGGCGCAGGCGAATATATTGTTAAGCAGCTACCAAAAAGCGATTTAGCAGCAGGTGGCGATGTAGCGTGGGCTGATGCAAATGGTCATTCAGGTTCAGCTGTAATTGCTGCGTTAAAAGATCGTGCGGGTCTTTAATACAGTTTTTAATTAGTTTTCCCCTTTGTAAAAGCCAGCTTTAAGCTGGCTTTTTTGTTTTTACGTTATCCTCTTAAAGTTTAAAGCCTGGCTGTGTAGTTAAAAGTAATCTTTAAGGAATAAAAAAAGAGGGGAGTTTAAACGTTTGAATCTCAGTTATTTTGATCTTTCATCTTGAATAACAGACTCGATTAAGTCGTTATTATTAAGTTTTGCTGCATCTCTGAAAACAAATTCTATGCTCGCATATTAGGCTGACGATTTGTTTAATCTTGTACAGCAGTTACTCAGTTAAGTTACTTAGTTAATTTTAAATCGAGTTTCGTTTAGATATTAAAAAGGCCCACTGATTAGTGAGCCTTTTCGTTTTTGAAAGTGTGTTAATAGCGCTACACTTTAAACTCTTCTACAGAGAGTCTTAGCTCTTCTGCAAGCTTAGCAACTTCACTTGCTGACGCTGATGTCTGGTTTGCACCCTCAGCTGTTTGTTCGGCTATCGCAACAATCGATTCTAAGCTTTCACTGATCTCTTGTGATACTTGGTGCTGCTCACCTGCTGCTGTTGCAATTTGTTCACTCGCATCGTGTGCTTGTGATACTGCTTGGGTGATTTGCTCTAGTGCCGAAGCAGCTTGCTCAGACTGTTCAACACATGAATCTGCTTGCTGTTGGCCTTTTGCCATTACAGACACGGCTTCTTCTGCACCACTTTGCAGTGATTCAATCATAGCCTGAATTTCTTGTGTAGATTCTTGGGTTTTGCTTGCAAGTGAGCGTACTTCGTCAGCTACCACTGCGAAACCACGGCCCTGCTCACCAGCACGCGCAGCTTCGATAGCAGCGTTTAGTGCAAGTAAGTTTGTTTGCTCTGCAATGCCTCTAATTACATCTAAAATACCGCCAATTGATGCGCTGTCTTGATGCAGTTTATTAATAACCTGAGAGGCTCCAGCCACTTCACGCGCAAGTTGTTCAATAGTAAGCTTGTTATTACTTGAAATTGTTTTAACGCGCTCGGCTTCGTTGTCAGCTTGTTTAATTTCATGTAATGCATCTTCAGCGCTTTGAGTAACTGATTGTGAGGTACTGCTCATTTCAGTTGTTGCTGTTGCCGCTTGTTCAACCTGTGCTCGTTGACTTTCAATTGCTTGGCTAGATTCAACAGTTACAGCTGATGTTTCCTCAGAAGCCGCTGCAAGCTGTGTAGAACGTGAAATAATACCTTGAATTAAGTTACGTAAATTGTCGGTCACGCGGTTTAGGCTTTTCGCTAATTCACCAAATTCATCTTTATTGCTATCATCAAGGCGCATTGTCATATCGCCTTGCGCCACGTTATCAAGCACTTTGTTGATTTCTGATAACGGCTTCGTGATACGTTGAACTGTTAAAAACGCAATAACAATTGCGATTACAGTGGCAATGATCATACCTAACCATGTCCACAGCTCAGCTTTTGACACGCTGCTCTCAACTTCTTTTCTAAGCTCTACAACAAGCGTATCCGAAAGAGAGGTCAGTTTATCCAGCTGAGAGCTAGCAGTATTTGTGTCTTGCTCTGCAAGTGATAAGTTAGTAGCAGCTTCTTCAAGTTGCCTAATATGATTTTGCTTTACGTTAGCGAGTGATTTACTACCTTGGCCGTTTTCTTTCACAACCGCAAAATAGCTTTGAAAGTCTTGATGTAAGTCTTCATCTGTTTGTTTAAAGGTTTCTGAAAGCAGTTCGATATTGCGCTCAATATCAGCAAGACTGTAGTTTACTTCGTTAGATAACGTTTCTACCGTTGCTGCATTTTTAATATTTTTAAGATCTGTGCTGTTACTAACAATGCTAAGAAGTGCATTTTCAATATTCGAAACGGCTTGGTAAAGGCGTTGTGAGTTATCTTCAAGCTCGGCGCTATCGCTTAAATCAAGAACGACAGTGCTGGCATCTTCTGCGGCAATTTCAAGCGTCTCTAACTGCGTTGTTAAACTGCTTTCAATTTGCAGTGCAGTCGTCTTATTGTTGATAAGGTTTTGTACACGCCCCACGAAGCTATTATACGTTTTATCAACAGCTGATGCGGCGTTTGCCAATTGTGCATCACTGCTAACAACTTGTTTTAGACGTTCATTTGATTTATCAAAATCTTCGGCTGCAGCGCGGTACTGGCTTACTAGCCCTTGTAACTGGTTGCTGTTGTCACTGTAGTAAACTTGTAGTGCAAGCGCTTGCATTTTATTAAATGAAACCTGAAGCTCATTTGTCGCTCTGAGCGCAGGAATAGAGAGGGTATTAACATGGTTAGATGAATTGCTAATGCTATTGATTCTAACAAGTGAGTTGATACCAATGGTGATCAAAAGTAGGGTGATTAGAATAAATCCACCCCAAATACGTTGGCTGACAGTCAACTTCATATTCATTCCTGTTTACTAATTGCCGGCAAAATAAGTAAGCCTCTGAGGGCTTTTGTTATTTATCGACATACATGGATACAACTTTAGTTCAATCTAACAAACTCGTAACTTTATTTCAGTATTTATAGCTGAATAGTTAATTGTAGTATTTAAAATACAACTTAAGTACTGTTTTTATGTTCTTTGTGGTTATTGCAATAATGTTTTTTCTTTGATTTTAGCTCAAGCAAAGTCATATGCTCGCCCCATACACAACCCGTATCAAGAGCAAATAAATTTGGATAAGGTGTTTGTCCTTTTAATGCAGCCCAATGACCAAAGCAAATATTAATACCTGAATGATTATTTGCATTCACATCAAACCATGGAAATAATTCGGGTGAATTTTGGCTAGCAGGTCCTTTATGCGCAAAGTCCATTTGCCCATGTTGATTAACAAAGCGCATACGCGAAAATGCATTTACGGTGTAGGTAAAGCGCGACAGTTTATCATTAGCTTGTGAAATGCAGTTAACGCTGTTGCCATACATATTTGCTAGGTAAAACTGTGCGTTGTCACCTTGGTACTTTTTTTGTGCTTTAGCACAAAGCTCAAGTGCGTTTTGCAATGATAATTGAGGATTTAACCCAGCGTGGGAAATAAAGGTATTATACTTTTCAAGCCATACCGCTAGCGGTTGTTGTCTTAAAAACTCAATGTAAGCAGGTAGTTTTTTTGCGTTGAATAAGGCTTGTAAGTTATCTTTTGGATTGGGTGTGTTTTGCGTGAAATACGTAGCCAGTAAATGTAAATCGTGATTGCCTAGGGTTATAGTCACACTGCCTTGCTGAGCAAAAAGATATTTTAAACACGCCAGTGAATCTGGACCACGAGCAACAATATCACCAACTAAGTAAAGGTGATCGCGGCTTGGGTTAAAATCTACTGTTTTTAATAACGAAGTAAATTCATTAAAGCACCCTTGCAGATCACCAATTACATACTTAGCCATATTTGCTTAATTAATGTAATACAACATCACTAGCAAGGCGAAATACTTCAATCGGGGCTTGGTATTCAGCACCAAACTCGTTACGCATTTGGTAATAACCTTGCATTGTCCCAATTGGTGTATCTAATACTGCACCTGATGTATAGGTGTAGCTTTCACCAGGTCCAATTGTTGGTGTTTCACCAACCACACCTTCACCTTCAACTTCGGTTTCTTTACCGTTAGCATCGGTAATCAACCAGTAGCGGCTAAGCAACTTAGATGAACATAAACTGTGGTTCTTGATTGTTACAGTATAGGCAAAAACGTATTTATCTTTTTCTGGTTCAGATTGACCATCAACATAAAACGTTTCTACCGATACTTTAATTGGAGAATTACTGCTTGTTGTCATAAATCCAGTTTGCGATCTTTACAAAAGTGTCTAGAGAAAGGTTTTCAGCGCGTAGCTTTAAATCTAACCCTAAGTTTTCAATTTCTTCAGGCGTTAATAAATTCGATAAACTATTACGAATTGTTTTACGTCTTTGGTTAAACGCTTCTAAGCATACCGTGTTAAGGATTTTAGTGCTCTTTGCCTTTAATTGATCTGGCGATTTAGGGATCAGGCGGATAACCGCTGAATCCACTTTAGGTGCGGGCTTAAAGCACTCAGGTGGCACATCAATAACAGGCATTGCATGACAATAATATTGTGTCATCACACTTAATCGGCCAAAGGCTTTGCTGTCAGGGCTTGCGACCATGCGTTTAACCACTTCTTTTTGCAGCATAAAGTGCATGTGCTCAATATTTTGATAAAACTCAAATAAATGAAACAGAAGCGGCGTTGAAACGTTATAAGGTAAATTACCAAATACTTTAAGTTTGCGCTCATCTTTAATAAGTGATGCAAAGTCAAACTGCATGGCATCACCTTGATGCACGGTCAGCTTGTCGGCAAGAAATGGGTGATGAATCAAGCGATGGGCAAGATCTTTATCGAGCTCAACTACCGTTAAATGGTCTGTTAGCTCTGCCACTGGCTCTGTAATTGCGCCAAGACCAGGACCAATCTCAACCAGGTTATCGCCAGGTTTTGGATCAATTGCGGTTACGATCTTATCGATAATGCTTGTATCGTGTAGAAAGTTTTGACCAAAACGTTTTCGGGCGCGGTGCCCTAAGTGTACTTTATCATTCATCTATTGTGCGCTTTTACTTGCCATTTCAATTGCTTTTGAAATTGCTAATTCAAAACTACCCACATCGGCTTCGCCTGTAGCGGCTAAATCGAGAGCGGTACCATGATCCACAGATGTGCGGATAAACGGTAAACCTAGGGTGATATTAACTGAATTACCAAACCCTTTGTATTTTAACACAGGTAATCCCTGATCGTGATACATTGCGAGCACTGCATCGGCATCTTTTAGGTATTTATCTTGAAATAAAGTATCTGCTGGCAACGGGCCAACAAGGTTAATGCCTTCATTTCTAAGCTGTTCTAGGGTAGGTGAAATGACTTCGATTTCTTCTCGGCCTAAGTGGCCATTTTCGCCTGCGTGCGGGTTTAAACCACAGACATAAATTTTTGCCGATTCAATGCCAAATTTAGTGGTTAAATCGTGATGCAAAATACGCGTTACTTTACTTAAACGGTCTTCAGTGATTGCTTTAGATACATACGCCAAAGGAATATGCGTTGTCACTAAAGCAACGCGTAAGCCCTCTGTAGCGAGCATCATTACAACATCTGGCGTATTTGATTGCTGAGCAAAAAACTCAGTATGACCACTAAATGAAATACCCGCTTGGTTAATAATGCCTTTATGCACAGGACCTGTGACCACAGCTGCAAATTCACCTTGCATATTGCCATCAGAGGCGTATTTCAGCGTATCAAGTACATATTGTCCGTTGGCGTCATTGAGTTCGCCTGCAATCACGTCTTCTGCTAATGGAATATGCTTAACTGTTAAGCTACCAACATTATGTGGTTGCGCAGTGTTATTTGGCTGATATTCAATAAGTTGAATATCTATGCCAAGTAATTTGGCACGTTGTTTTAGCAGATTTTTATCAGCAATTACGACAAGTTCTGCAGGCCAATCTTGTTGGGCCAGCTGTAAAATAAGGTCTGGCCCAATACCTGCCGGTTCCCCCGGTGTAACTGCAATACGTAATGTCATAACTATTCTTCTACAACTTCAATATAAGCTTGTTCGCGTAATTCACGCTGGAACGTAAAGCTTTCTTCTTTAAAGCGACGATTAAAAATCATTTGGTGCGCGCGGTTTTGTTTAACAAGCTCAGTTTTGTCTGATACGCGACGGTCTAATAATTCCATAATATGCCAGCCGTATTGGGTTCTGAATGGTTCACTAAGTTGGCCTTTTTCTAAACCTAATGCGGTTTCTTTAAATTCGCCTACCCAAGAGTTCGGGTCTGTCCAGTCATATTCACCACCGTTTAATGCTGAACCTGGATCTTCAGAATGCTCTTTAGCTAGCTCACCAAAGTCAGCATTACCTGCTTTTAGGTCTTCAACAAAACCAGCGAGCATAGAGCGTGCTTTTTCTTCCGATACAATAATAGATGGCTTAACAAGAATATGGCGTACTTTTAGCTCCACCGCTTCAACGACTTCAACACCACGTACATCTTGTAGTTTGACGATGTGGAAACCAGCGCCTGAACGAAGTGGGCCGACAATGTCGCCTTTCTTATGGCCTTTTACCGCCTCAGCGAATAGTGTTGGCATTTCGTTAATGTTCATCCAACCTAGTTGACCACCTTCAAGTGCTTTACCACCACCTGATGACGCAATTGCAATTTGCTTAAATTCGCGACCTTCGTTTAATAATCTTATAACGGCTTCAGCACGTTCTTTTTGTGTTTTGATATCTTCCGCAGTTGCGTTTTCAGGGATTTCAATCAGGATATGACCGATATCGTATTCTTCGTTTGTTTGCCCTTGCTGCTCTAAAATACGCAGTAAGTTTTGTACTTCTTGTAAGCTTACGTAAACGCGACGCTCAACACTTGCACGCATCGTGCGGCTAGCAACCATTTCGTTGCGAATTTCTTCTCGGTATGTTTGGAAGTTATCGCCGCTTGCTTCTAGTGAGCGGCGCATATCGTCAAGGGTTGCACCTTGCTCGCGAGCCATTTGCGAAAGGGTTTGGTCTAATTGTGCATCAGAAATACGTAAACCAATACGTTCACCCATTTGCAGTAGCAGAGCTTGGTCAATGAGTTTATCGATTGCTTGACGTCTTAGCGCCGTTTCTGAAGGCAGTTCCTGACCAGAATCTTTTGCACGGTTTTTAACACGGTTTACCAGTGCGTCTACTTCACTTTGTAAAATAACACCGTCATTAACTTTTACGGCAACGCTATCAAGTTCAGTAAGGCTGTATGCGCTTTGGCAGAAAGCAAGTAGGGCAACGCCCGCTGTCATTAATCGTTTTAACTTCATTGATTTTTTCTACTTACATATTAATTTGTTAAAAAGTAAGGTCTGCGATAACTAAAGATGCTTTGGTTGAGTAGTTTTTGCGCATCTAGACCCATTATAAATTTAATTTGAATACTCGAGTCAAATTTAGCTGATTCATTAGCAAATTGACCAACTGGTTTATTTAAGTCAGTTTCTATTTGTCTGCTACCAGATAATTGAATCGCCCAACAACATGATTGGTATTGTACACCAGTTAAAAACTCCACGCTGCGATCTGATTCTAGGTCGCGCTGGTAGCTCGAAACAAGTTGCCATTGCTCGCCAATTGGGTAGCTAGCAAAAATACCAACTTGCTCAATTGTATTTCCTGAGACATTGTTTGCGTACCTATGGTTCAATTGAATTAACTCATTATTATCCCCTTTATAATCGAGGGTGAGGTGTGAGTTAACAAGGTCGCTGCCGTCAGTATCGTATTGCATACCTGCTGACAGGTACCAATTCTTGTGCCAATGTAACATAGCTTCACTGGCAAATAACGAGTTATAACTAGCATTGTCGTCAATCTCAGACGGTTTAGCGTCATCCGAGACGTAAAAGATTTGACCAATGCTGAAGTTAAATACTTCGTTATTTTGTTGATTAAATATACGTGTTGTTGCACCTAAGGTAAATTGGTTTGCCGTAGCAATACGGTCTACGCCCGAGAAGCGTTGCTCGCGAAACAATCCGTGGAAATCATCTTGAAGCTTTACCGTATCGTATAAACCAATATTTGACTGATCTTTTTCTGGAATAAACAAATACTGCGCTTTTGGTTCAAGTGTTTGTAGGCCGTTATCCACTAACCAATGCGTATCACGTTCAAAATTAATTTGCCCGTAAAGGCGCAGTTTTGGCAAGGTGCGGTTTACGTTTTCCTCTAACTGAGTGCCAAGTAAATCACCTTGTTGATGGTAATTCGTTTGCAGCAAACTAACCTCAGATAAAAAGCTCCATGCGTAGTCGCTAATGCCGTAGCTTAGCTTAGGCTCTAAGTGAACACGGGTAGCTTTTTCAACCAGTGCTTCTTCGTTTTGAAAATGGGCAAATTCACCGTTTAAAGTAAAGTCGACACCATAAAAGTCAAACGCATTAACTTGGCTAAAGGTAATTTGGGGTAGTGCGCGATAAGATTCTAAATGATCACCAAGTACCTCAAAGCCTTGTAACTTCATATCGGTATGCCAGTAATCACCTAAATGAGTTAACTGAATTAGGTGATTAAGCTGGGTATCGGTACGATTAGCGTAGTTCGACCCCATATCGTTAATATAGTTATCATCACTGATATTCGTGATGTCGATTTGGCCTCGCCAGTTATCGTCAATTTTGCTGTATTGGCTTAGGTGCAGTAAGTAACGACTGCCCAATTCAGGTTCAGAATCATCGCTATTAAGATACTCAATTGCAGCCATACCTTGGTGCTCTTCAGTTAAATAGCGAAACTCGGTTTGCAGCTGGAAACCCTGATTTGACATATAACGCGGAGTAATCGTCGCATCCATATCGGGCGCAATATTCCAATAAAACGGAATTTCAATCTCTAAACCATAACGATTAGAGCTGGTAAATGTTGGTTGAATAAAACCAGATTTACGTTTATCCGATATTGGAAAGGTAAAATACGGTAGGTAAAACACCGGTGTGTCATACACTTTTAGTACAGCACCGTAGGTTTCACCCCAGCCTTCTTCTTGTGATAGTTTAATTTTTTTCGCATCCAGCGCCCACACAGGGTTATCGCTTGGACAAGTTGTAAAGCTGGCATCTTGCAAGAGTAAAAGTGATTGATTTACTTCAAGCAGTTTGGCTTCGCCACGACCAGCTTGTTGGGTAAATTGATATTTAGCGTCACCGAGAGATAACTCAGACGAGGTTAAGTTAGCAAAAAAGTGTTTTGATGAAATATAGCTGTTGGGATCCTGATAAACAATTGGGCCAATCGCATTGAGCATGCCATTTATCTTATCAAGTTCAGCGCTAGATGCGGTCAGACTCATTTGTGTCGAGTCCATCATCACGTTGCCGCTAAAGAGCGCTTTGTTTTTTCCTGCTAATTCTACCTGATCTGCATTAATCGCAAGCTGACCAACAGCAAGCTGGGAAGTAGATTGCCAGCTTAAGTTAGGATCGGTTTCGCAAAGAGAAAACATATCTGAAGCACTGGCCAGAGGTGACATAAAAATCAGTGTCGCAAATATGCCAAAAGGGCGTTTCATTAATCAGATAACCTTGTGAAAAAGACCTTACTTACGTTTTATACTATGCGCTGTTTTTGTCTGTAAGCTGATTTGGGGGCTTACACTTAATTTTATATAGTTAAACAACGGCATTTTAATGCAATAAAAACTTGCTGCCTTGAGCATAATTTAAAGCGCACACGTAACTAAGCCTATAATAATTTAATTTTAATGATTTCTCTCATTACTTGAACTGTTAATATACCATTGAAAAGAGAAAAATACTTGTGCAATTAAGCGCCATTTATAGTCTGTTAGCAAATGGCACAGGACAATGCACAATTTGTAATTAATTGTAGTTGGGGTTAAGCCTTGCATAACCAAATGTTTGATGCGTTTTTAACGCAAAACTTACCGAATTTAGAGCAACAGAACGCATTCAAAGTTGAGCTGATTACAGGTGACGCGAGTTTTCGTAAGTACTTTCGTGTTTTTACCGATAACCACACTTATATCTTAATGGTATCGCCACCAAATTTAGTCGATAACGAACCCTTTATTGAACTGAATCAGTTGTTTAGTCAGGGCTCTTTTAAAGTGCCACAAATTTTAGCAGTAGATAAAGAGTTAGGTTTACTGCTTATTGAAGACTTAGGAAGTACTCACTTTGCCGATTATTTAGGGCAAAGTAATGAGCAGAAACTTTATAAACAAGCGATCGATATGCTGCCTAACATAGCAAAGTTAGCAAAAACCAACGCAATGAAGCCGTATGATGCTGCGTTTATCGATCTTGAACTAGAAATTTTTAATCACTGGTTAATTGAGCAATTTTGTCAGATCACAATGGATACTGGCGCGCAAAAAACATGGCAACAAGTGAAGCAACAACTGATTAATGCGTTAGAAATGCAGCCTAAAGTGACCATGCACCGTGATTACCACAGTCGAAACTTAATGGTATGGCAACAACAGCTGGCAATTATCGATTATCAAGATGCGGTGCGAGGCCCACTCACCTATGATTTAGTGTCTCTTACAAAAGATTGTTATCACATTTTACCAAAGACCCTTCGTCAAGAATTTGTACGCTACGGGTTTGCACAGTACGAAAAAGCGGGAATGACAGTCGGTTTATCGTTTGATGATTTTGAACTCTTATACACCTTAACCGGTATTCAGCGTCACTTAAAAGCTGCGGGTATTTTTTGTCGATTAAGTATTCGAGATAACAAACAAGGATACCTACCTCATGTGCTTGATACCATGCACTATGTTGTTGAAGCATGCGACGAATTAGCACATTCATTTCCTGTCTTAGGTTACTTTTCACAATGGCTTAAAGTGAGTGTTTTACCAAGCTTAAAGGCAAAATTATGAGAGCAATGATCTTAGCGGCGGGGCGCGGTAAACGCATGATGCCATTAACAGCAGATACCGCAAAACCTATGTTAAAAGTGAATGGCAAACCGCTCATTGAGTACCATATTGAACGCTTAAAAGCGGCGGGTATTAGCGAAATTGTGATTAATTTGGCTTGGTGTGGTGAAAGTATTCGCAATACATTAGGCGATGGCAGCCAATTTGGTGTTAGTCTCATTTATAGTGACGAAGGGGGAGAAGGTTTAGAAACTGCCGGTGGTATTATCAATGCCCTCGATTTACTTAGCGAGACATTTATTGTCATAAACGGTGATATTTTTACTGATTATGATGCAGCAAGTTTGACGCAAATTGCGCTATTGCCGCAACAAGCGCACTTAGTGTTAGTTGAAAATCCAGCACATAATCCGAACGGTGATTTTTCGTTAGTGCAAGGGTTTGCATCAAGTGATAGCGATGCCGAAATAAAACATACATTTGCCGGTATTGCGCTTTACCATAAGTCATTTTTTGCTAATACCAAGGCGGATTTTTTACCACTCGCGCCAATGCTGCGAGAAAAAATGGCCGAAAAATTAGTGACCGCCGAACTGTACATTGGCAATTGGCAAGATATCGGCACACCTGAGCGATTAGCCGAAATTAACCAACAGGAGTATTAAACTAAATGTGGGGAAAGTTATTAGGTGCTGGGTTTGGCTTCTTATTTGGTAAATGGTTTGGCGCAATTTTAGGTCTTTATTTAGGCCATTTATTTGATCGCGGTTTAAAGCAAGATTTTAATAAAGCCGGTGGCTTTCAAGGCTTTTTCGACAATAGCAGCGTCTCTGAAAAACAAGCGTTATTTTCTTATACCTGTTTTGCCGTAATGGGTCATATTGCCAAATCGAATGGTCGCGTTAACGAACAGCATATTAGTGCCGCGTCTCGTTTTATGGATGAAATGGGGTTAACCGACGACGCGCGCCGCGATGCGCAAAACGCATTTCGCAGTGGAAAACAAGCTGACTTCCCTTTTAAATCAGTACTTAAAGATTTTCGCGACCGCTTTTCAGGTCGTTATGATTTAATCCAATTGTTTCTTGAAATTCAAATTCAAATGGCATTTAGCGATGGTGAGTTAAGCGATAAAGAGCGCGATTTACTTAAGCAGGTGAGTAAATACATTGGCATTAACAATACTCACTTTAAGTTTATTTTAAAGCGTTATATTGCAGAATTTGAGTTTCATCGTTATCAACATACAAAGCAAAATCAGCAGCAATCTCATCGCTCGTCAACGAACAAAGCGCAAGATACGGCATTAACAAAAAGTGCAGCACTACAAGTACTAGGGTTAGATAGTAATGCCGACGAAAAAGCGATTAAAAAAGCTTATCGTAAATTGATGGCTCAGCACCATCCAGATAAATTAGTGTCGCAGGGGTTACCACCTGAGATGATGCAGCTCGCCAAACAGAAAAGCCAAGATATTCAAGCAGCATATGAATATTTAAAAGCGAAGTAGCATGTTAGGCTTTAAAAGCTGAACTAAAGGGGGTTAGTTAAATACCTAACCAGGTTAAAAAACCATATATTTCTTTAGATAAACGCTGATGTTGCTGCTCACTGGATTGGTTGCCAAATAAAGCGCGTTGGCGATAGTTTAATTTATGGTTACGCCGTGCAAGCTTTTTGCGCTGTACCATTTGTTGGTTAAGCCAATGGTTTTGGCTTTGATAATAAATATCAAGCGTTGGCCATGGGGTTGTAGTGATGGTTTGGTTTAGTGACTTGTTTTTCTGCGCTTCGTTATAAAAGTTATTAAGCAAAATCAGTGCGTCAATTTGTTCCGATGTTTGCTGATTGAGATAACTATTCAAAATTGCGCCGCTTTGTCCCTGTGTAATCACAATTACAAAACCCGGGTGAGTCAACGCTTGCTGATACATGGCTTTAAAACGGCTGGTTAAACTAAGTGCGTAGGCGTCGAGGTCGGGCTTTTTAAATTGCGATAAACTTGGTGCAACGCTTACGTTATTATTTTCCGGCAATTCATCATTATTTATGCGCGGGCTACTCCCTGCGCTAATGCTGTAAGTAACCCAACCATAATCATTTAGTGATTTACGTAAAAAGTCGATGCCACGGTCATTCGATTGGGTCAAGTGCCAATCAGCAATTAAGATTGCTACACCTTTTTCAAATTCTGCCGTGTGGTCTCGGTACAAGGCTGTTAACTCATTGTCGCCAGCCATTACTGTTACAACCTCTGAAGGTTCGAAGTAGTGCGACACATCTTGATTGTTTTGCAGCTCTTTATTGATAGGTGCGAGCCACTCAACATCCTTAGCTTGAGTTAAGAACGCGCTAACAAGTAACAAACAAACTGTAAGGTAAAATTTAGGCTTCACACGCATGATTTGACTTTGACTTTTTAAGCTTATCGACACTCTAAGCTAATATTTTAGTTAAAAATCAGGATCACTATAAAAACTTAGTTGCTGTTTTGTTACTGGGTGAGTGAAGCTTAAGTATTGCGCATGAAGTTGTAATCTTGTCGCCATAGCAAGTGCGTCGTCGTGCGCATAAAGACGATCGCCTAAAATCACATGACCTAACGATAACATATGTACACGCAACTGATGTGAGCGACCAGTGATTGGCGTTAAGGCAACACGCGTTGCATGTTCTTCATAGCTTAACACTTCATAGTGGGTAAGAGAGGGTTTTCCACGTTCATGATCCACCATTTGTTTTGGTCGGTTTGGCCAATCGCAAATTAACGGAAGATCCACAGAGCCTGTTTCTGGTTCGAGTTTGCCATAGACGCGAGCGATATAACGCTTTTTGGTTTCTCTGTCTTGAAATTGGCGGCTTATTTCACGGTGCGCCGCTTTATTTAGCGCAAGGCAAATAATGCCTGAGGTGGCCATATCAAGGCGATGTACTATGGTTGCCGTTGGAAATACTAAATTAACGCGGTTAATCAGGCTGTCTTTGTGCTCAAGCGCTTTGCCCGGCACGGTCAATAAACCACTTGGTTTATTAAGAATGATTAGGTCATCATCACGATATAAAATATTGATGTATGGCGAAGTTGGCGGGTTATAGTTTAACAGCACAGTGATTCCAGCAAAAAAATGGGGCTTAATCTAAGCCCCATTTTAAAGCAATTATAGTTAGTGAGAAACCACTATTAAGCGGATTGCATCAAGCTTAAGCTCTGCTTTTTCAACATGCTCAAGTAATTGTGACTTTTGCTTTTCCAAATAAAACAGCTCGTCTTCACGTACGTTCGGATTAAGTTGTTTAAGCGACTTTAAGCGTGCTAGCTCATCATCTAAGTTAGTATTTACACTTTCTTTAGCACTTTGCTTTAGTGTACCTAATTGACTTTGTGCTAATTTATTTGCCGTTTCAATCATTGGATGAACGCTTGATTGCAGCGCCGAGGCAAGCTTGCTAGCCGTTTGTTTACCAACTGCATTAAGTTGCTGATTAAACGTATCAAACGCGACATTCGCAGCTAAATCATTACCGTTTTTATCAAGTAATAAACGCACAGGTGTAGTTGGTAAGAAACGACCCATTTGCAGCGCTTTTGGTGCGCTGGTTTCTGCAAGGTACACTAACTCAACAAAGAAGCTTCCCGCAGGTAGTTGCTTGTTTTTAAGTAGCGCAACGGAAGTAGTGCCGAGATCATCATCAATAATCAGCTCCATTGCACCTTGCACCATAGGGTGATCCCAACTTAAAAAGTGCACATCTTCTTGTGCAAGTGCGGTGTCGCGGTCAAAGGTAACGGTTAGACCTTCGTCACGTAAACACGGGAACGATGGCGTTAGCATGTGTTCAGTTGGTTTAAGAACAATTGAGTTCTCACCGCGGTCTTCTTGTGAAATACCGAAAATATCAAACACCTTGATCATAAACATAGGCAGTGCAGTTTGGTTATCAAGCGATTCAATATCGCTTACCAATTGCTCTGAGCGGCCTTGTCCTTTTGAATGTAGTTCAAGTAATCGGTCGCGACCTTGTTCCATTTTTTGCTTTAACGCTTGGTTTTGCTTATTTACCGATTCAAGTAATGGATCAAGCTCTTCCTCGTCGGTATTATGGCTTGCCACGAACTCCAGTAATTCATCTTTGTATTCTGAATACAGCAGTTGTCCAGTGGTTAATGTGTGTTCAAATGCTTCTAGTGCATCGTGGTACCAGCGGAATAATACTTCTTGCGCAGTGTTTTCAAAGTACGGCACATGAATTTTAATGTCTTCACTTTGACCAATACGGTCAAGACGGCCAATTCGCTGCTCAAGTAAATCAGGGTTTAGCGGTAGATCAAATAAAATTAGGTGGTGGGCAAACTGGAAGTTACGTCCCTCTGAACCAATTTCAGAACAGATTAATACTTGCGCCGCATCTTCTTGCTCGGCAAAGTATGCTGCTGCGCGGTCACGTTCAATAATGCTCATACCTTCGTGGAAAACCGCGGCTTTAATACCTTCACTTTCACGAATTGCTTGTTCTAAGCTCAGAGCTGTTTGCGCTTCACTACAAATTACCAATACTTTTTCGCGTTTAAGCTCAAGTAGTTTCTCGGCTAACCATTCAACACGAGGGTCAAATTGTGCCCAACTAGCAGATTCGCCTTCAAACTCTTGGAAGATTTTTTCTGGAAATAATGCACGTTTTGCGCGCATTTCCGCATCTTTTAAGCCAGCAATATTGCCCATTACATTCATTGCTGTGGTGTATTGTTTCGGCATAGTTACAGGGTAAGCGTGTAGCTCACGTGATGGGAAGCCTTGGATGCTACTACGGCTGTTTCTGAACAAAATGCGGCCTGTACCGTGTCTGTCGAGTAGCATTGATAAAATTTCATTTTTAGCCGCTTGCTCACCTTTTTCAACTTGGCTAAGCAGTGTGGTGATATCACTTTCTTTTAATAGTGATGTAAGCGTTTGCTTAGCGTTATCACTTAAGGCTTCATCAGCTAGTAGCTGGTTTGCCGCATCGGCAACTTCTTGATAGTGGCTTTCTTCTTCCACAAACGCTTGATAATCATAGAAACGGTTTTCATCAAGCAGTTTTAAGCGGGCAAAATGACTTTCATGACCTAGTTGATCAGGTGTAGCGGTGAGTAGAATTAAGCCAGGAATATCTTGGCTTAGTTCAGCAATACGGTTGTATTCTGTGCTTGATTTCTTTTCGCTCCACTTTAAGTGGTGCGCTTCATCGACAACGAGTAAATCCCAATCGGCAAGTGTTGCTTGCTCAAACCAAGTTTTCTTTTTCGTAATAAATTCAAGGCTGGTTAGGATCAGCTGTTCAGTTTCAAACGGGTTTGCAGCATCGGCATAGGCTTCTGTACAGCGTTCATCATCAAAAATTGAAAACTGTAAGTTGAAGCGACGCAGCATTTCTACCAACCACTGATGCTGTAAGTTTTCAGGCACCACAATAAGCACGCGTGAAGCACGACCTGTAAGCACCTGCTGGTGAATAATCATACCGGCTTCAATGGTTTTACCTAAGCCAACTTCATCTGACAGTAATACACGCGGGGCAAAACGTTTACCTACTTCTTCGGCAATATAAAGCTGGTGTGGAATTAAGCTTGCGCGTGCACCCACTAAGCCTTTTAAGCTTGATTGTTGGTTTTGGTGAACATGGGTAAGCGTGTTATGACGCAGAGTAAAGCGGTCAAAACGGTCAATTTGCCCTGAAAATAGCTTATCTTGAGGCTTATTAAACTTAATAAAGTGATCAAGAAAGGTTTCTTTAAGTGCGACTTGTTCTTGATTGTCTTCACGAGTACCAGTGTAAGTAAACAAGCCATTTTCTTCGTCAACCTGCTCAACTATGAGTTCCCATTCGTCAACGCTACGAATTTTATCACCTACATTAAATGCCACTCGGGTAACAGGTGCTTCAGAAATACTGTAAACGCGGTTCTCACCACTGGCTGGGAATAAAATAGTTACTTGGCGTCCTTCACAGGCTACGACTGTACCTAAGCCTAAGTCGGATTCGGTGTCGCTGATCCAGCGTTGACCTAAAGAAAAGCTCATTTTTAACTCGCTACTATCGAAAAAAGGCGGCTATGTTACCTAGATTTCTCGTTGGATTCACCTGTTAATTTAGAACTCGTGAGGTTAATACCTATTCGCCGCTTTAATGTTTGTAATTTAGCCAGAATTTTGCACTTTTTTTGTCATAAAAAAGCCAAATTCCTGAAATAGACTAAACTTAAAAGTAAAGCAAAAACCATAAACCCGCCAGCTAAGAGAAGGAACAGCTTATGGGAAAAATGCGCAATAACGATAATAAACTCTATGTCCTAGATACCAACGTATTACTTCACGAACCTTTCGCTTTTTTATCTTTCCAAGAACATCAAGTCGTTATCCCAATGACAGTGTTAGAAGAGCTGGACCACATTAAAGATCGCAAAAAAGATGTGAGTCGAGACGCACGCATTGCTATTCGTGCTTTGGATGATGTACTAAGAGACGCAAGTCCTGAAGAAATGCTTGCTGGGGTTGATCTTTCAACGGTCGCTAAAAATTGTACAGGTCGCCTGACGATTGTTAATGATCATATGTTTGAGGATGCGGTTTCGGGTTTACCAGGAGATGAAAACGACCATCGCATTATTAATACCGCACTGCATTTGCAACAGCTAAAAGTTGAAGTAAAAGTAGTGTTAGTCACTAAAGACATCAACATGCGCTTAAAGGCAAAAGGAGCAGGGCTTGAGTTTGTTGAAGACTACCGCACCGATCAGCTGATTGATGATATTAGCTTGCTAACAAGCGGCTATAAAAAACTTGATGGTGATTTTTGGCAGCATGTGAAAGAGTGCGACAGCGAGCAAAGCGGCCGAGATACGTATCATACCGTACCACGTAATTTGCTCAATGAAGTCTTTATCAATGAGTACTTACTCGATGAGACAGGCCACTTTGCTGCCCGTGTGGTGGATTACGACGAAGAGCATATTAAGCTACTTGATTTGGGTTTTGAACGTATTATGGGACGCAGTGCTTGGGGTATTCAGCCCAAAAATGTTTATCAAGCAATGGCGATTAATGCGCTACTCGACCCGCATATGGATTTAGTGATTTTGACAGGCCCCGCAGGTTGCGGCAAAACCTTGTTGGCATTGGCTTGCGCCCTTGAACTTGTGATTGAACGGGGAATGTACGATAAGGTCATCGTGACCCGTAACACGCCCGAAATTGCAGAATCAATCGGCTTTTTACCAGGCACCGAAGAAGAGAAAATGATGCCTTGGCTTGCGGCGATAACCGACTCCTTAGAAGTACTTCATAAAAACGATGAGAACCCAGTTTCGAGCCGTAATTACATTATGGAAAAAGCCAATATTCAATTTAAATCGATTAACTTTATGCGTGGACGCAGCATTCAAAACGCCATAGTTATTTTAGATGAAAGCCAAAACTTAACCGCATCGCAATTAAAAACCATTATTACCCGTTGTGGCGAAGGTACTAAATTAATTTGCTCGGGTAACTTGGCACAAATTGACAGTAATTATCTAACCCCAGTGACTTCAGGGTTAACCTATATTGTTGAACGTTTTAAAGACTTCCAAGGCAGCAGTACGATTAATTTAAACGGTGTAGTACGCAGCCGTTTAGCGAGCTTTGCAGAAGAAAATTTATAAGCTAACGATGGTGTCTATTAAAAGTTAAAAGGGCTGATGATTATCAGCCCTTTTTTGTTTGATGATTTAAGCGGAACTATCGTTAACACATTTAACGCTACAATACATAAACGCAGCCGCAAGAGAATTATGTGCTATGGCGAGTGCGACTTAAATTATATCAACTATGTATTGCTTACTTTTCAGCATACTCCAAGAGCTGCTACTTACTTCTGCGATTGGGTATTGCTTTGGCCCAGTGACTTCACCGACTAAGTATTTTAAGCCATTAATTTCAACATGTTTGTCGCCTTTGCGGATCGGTAAATTTAACCCAATTAGCGCATGGTTAGGGGAGGTAATAATCGCGATGGTCAGGCGAGGGTAAATCGCTTTTAAAATAGCGCTAGTGAGCACAAGTTTACTGTCTACATCGCCGTATTGTTGGCGGATTAGCTTAAGAGGAGGCTTAAAGTTCTCGCCACTGTTATGAAAACGGTCTGGCAACTCAGATGTTGGCATCGCTTGTACCCAACTTAACACAAAGTTAATGACTGTTTTTGGTCTAACGTTATTGCCAAACTTAGTTAAAATAGCTTCTCTAATCGGTGAAATATAGTCATATGAATTTTTCACAAAGCGCGGTAAGTCGGGTCTAACCGCATCAATTGCCCAGATGGCCTCTAAATCAGCATAGTGATGCTTGCGTAAATAGCTTTTTCGCGCACTTTGTTTTGCTTTTTCAACTCGCGTTTCCACGTCTTTTAATAGCGCTTTGTCATCACTGTAAACTTTATATTCAATGCTGCGTTCTTTACGCTGTGTTTCGAGTGTGTATTTACGTCGGTCGAACTCTTTAATGGTGTTTCTTACTTTTATATCAATCTTGTCGAGGTATTCTTGTGCGTTAAAGCCTTTAAAGCGGCGGTAGTGGTTAAATAGCTGGTCGTTTGAATAGCTAAAGCTAAGCTTTTGTTCTTTGTCTTGATCATCAAACCAAGTGTAATAAAACGTTTGTTGTTGTTTTTCTTGTACCACTTTGCGCTCGAACGAGTGACTAAAAAGCGGCAAAGCGCAAAGGCTAAAAATGACAGCGAGCAATAAACTTGGTTTTAGTTTAACCATGATAATATCCGAGGTTGCGTAAAGTCTGTTAGGTGAATTGTCATAAATAACATTAAGCTTAGTCAAGATGTTGTGATAGAACGAAATATTTCTGTTCATTTAATAAATTCGAAGGCCACCTGTGTTAACGCTGATTACTAAGACTATTAATTTGGATAATAAAAAAGGAAGCACGTGCTTCCTTTTAATCTTGGATTATTTACTTTGAATACAGGTTACTTATCCATTAGTTCACGAATGTATTTAACCGGTGAGCTGCCGTAACTTAAAAACTGTTCGTGGAATGCTTTTAAGTCAAAATCGTCACCCAGTTTCGCTTTTTGCGCTTCGCGGAAATCGTAAATTTCACGGTAGCCCGTGTAGTAGCTTGTTAGCTGAACTTGGCTCAGCGTCGCGCGGCGCCATTTTCCTTCTGCTTCAGCGCGTTCTTGGAACGCACCGTTCATAAGTAGATCTAGGCCTTGTTCTTTACTGATACCTTCAACTTGAATTTGATAATCCAAAACCGTGTTACAAATTACGCGTAAATTCCATTTGTAGTACATTAACCACATTTCTGGTTCAAAATTACCGTAACCTTCTTCTAGCATCATGCGCTCTGTGTACACCGCCCAACCTTCGATCATTGCGCCGTTTCCGAAAATACTCTTAATGAGAGACGGTGACTCATTTGAATAAACTAATTGGGTGTAATGGCCCGGAATTGCCTCATGAATATTTAGAATTTGTAAAATCCAATGGTTATATTCTTTTAAATACGATTTGGCTTGTTCCTCACTCATATTATCGAGTGGCGTAACGTTGTAGTAGGTATTTTCTTTTTTCGCATATGGACCCGGTGCGCTAATCGATGCACCAGCAAAACCGCGCATATAGTCTGGCGTTTCACGCACCACTAGCGGCTTTTCAGGATCAAGCGTTATAAGGTCTTTTTCTTTAATAAAGGCTTCAAGCTCAGGAATTTGCTTTTTAATTTCCTCAACAAAGTTTTCGCGTTTTACGTGCTTAACCGCAAGGTGATTAATCAGTTTTGAAATTGCTTTTTGAGGTTCACTTGGCATCTGTGTATTGGCAAAATACTTAGGCCAAAGTTGCTCGGTGATTTTTAACATTTCAGCGGTAACACGGTCTTTATCTGCCAGCGCTTTTTGATAAACCTCTTTTGCGCTGTAACCCGACTGAATATCAAATGCGAACTTTTGCTCGTAAAGCGCTTCGCCAATTCTAAATGAACGCGCGTTATTGTTTGCAACCAGCTCTTGTTCCAGCTTAGTTAAGAATTCAATGTATTCATTAATCGCAGCTGTTGCTGCTTTAAAACGGGTTTCAAATAATCGCTTATCAGCGTCCGATAGATTTGAGGTTTTAGCTTTATTAAATAAATCTTTATTTAGTACGCTAAATGCTCCTTTATTTTGGCTAATTGCCAACTGTGTGTACTCAAGTGTTGGCGTATCAATATTGGCAATGGCAGCTGCATAGTAGGCAGGTACATTTTTAAGACGCTTTAGTACTTTCGTGATTTTTGTGTTGTCATCATCAAAGCGACTATTAATGATTTGTGCAAACCCACCTGCAACATTGTAATTTGATGGATTCCATTGCCATGATTTAAATGTGTTTACCGTCCAAATTGATTTCTTTAATAGATTTTCGATTAAGTGATAATCGGTTTTTAAATTGGCTGGTAACTTATTAAGGTCAAACTGGGCTAATTTAGCGAGTTGTGTATTGGCAAAGTTAATATCGTTAACGCGGCTTTGTGCGTCGGGAACCGTTAAAATATGGTCGTACTTGCCGTAACCTGCGTATTGCGACCACTCAGGACGGTGACGCCAAAAGTCTTCGATAAATTGTGCTGAAAACGCTTTAAATGCAGCAGCTTGAGATTGCTGTTGGCTTGCAGGTGCGTCAGTTGTTGAATTGGTTGTTTGGCATGCACTAAGGCCAAGTGCTGCAACTAGCGCTAAACTTAAGGCTGTTTTTTTCATTGTGTTTCCCTTGAGTGATTAAAGCGACTAAGCGAGTTAAAGCCGCGTTAAAGTCAGTGTATCAATTTCGCTTAAAAATCGAAGTTTTTTCGATAAAAGGTCAACAACCCTATACTCGGTTACGTGTTTCGCCATTTTCAAAGGCACTAATATTTAGCGCTATCTGCTTAATTAAGCGCGAGATTGACTGCTTGCTGGCCCATGCAATATGTGGTGTGAGCAATAAATTGCTCCCTTGATACTGAACGAGCGGGTTGTTGTCTTGTGCGGGTTCTTTGCTTAAAACATCAATCGCGGCTGCTTTAATTTGTTTGGTTTGCAGCGCGTAGGCAAGTGCGCTTTCATCAACAATGCCACCGCGCGCAGTATTAATTAGTACCGCGCTAGATTTCATTAGTTTAAATTCGCGCGTACTAATTAAATTTTCAGTTTCTTGGTTAAGGGGACAGTGAACCGAAATAATATCGGCGTTTGCTATCGCGTCATCAAATGCAACTCGACCGTCACGTACAGGGCTGTTCTTGCGCTCACTAATCAAAGTTTCAATGTCAAATGCTGTTGCGGCTTTTGCTACTGCGCGCCCTAAATCGCCATACCCGATTAATGCCATTTTTAAGCCTGCTACTTCGTCTATGAAGTGGTCTAAAAAGCAAAAATGGCTCGCTTTTTGCCACTGATTGTTATGACAATCAGCAATGTATTGATGGGTATTACCTAGTAAGTTAAATAATAAAGCGAACGTGTGTTGTACCACGCTCGCGCTGGAATAGCCTGCAACATTGGTAACTGCAATGCCATGTTGTTTAGCCGCTACTAAATCAACATTATTAGTGCCTGTGGCGGCAATGCAAATTAGCTTTACCGTGCTTAGTTGAGATAATGCTGTTTGGTCTATCACTACTTTATTGGTAATTATCACGTCCATGCCTTGGCAACGCTCAATCACTTGTGCTGGCGTAGTATTGTCAAATAATGCGATGTTTTGTGTAAGCGCGTTTAGTGGTGATAAGTCACCATTTTCAATTGTTGCGTAGTCGAGAATAGCAATTTTCATAATTTTAAAGTTTTGGTTTGACTTTGGAGTTAACTCTAAGGTTTATACTTAGTAGGAAAGTTAGATTTAGTGTATCTCAATTAGGCAGGCAAATGGTAAAAATAGGTGAAATTGCAAAACGGTTAGCGGTCTCGACCGACACGCTTCGTTACTATGAAAAGCAAGGCATTCTCAATTCATCGGCGCGTAGTAGGTCGGGATATCGCTTGTATTCTGAACAAGACGTTGCGCAGCTGTCGTTTGTACTAAGGGCAAAGGACGTAGGCTTTACACTGAATGAAATTAAAGAGTTACTTGCAATAAAAGTAGATAAGCAAAGTCACAGCTGTGAGCAAGTTAAACATTTTACGAGTGAAAAAATAACGCAAGTTGAGCGTAAAATTGCCGAGTTAAATACCATTTTAAATTCGCTTAAACTACTGCACAAATCATGCTGCGGCGGTAATGAACCCGCCGTTCATTGTTCAATTCTTTCCGCGCTGGAGGCACAAAATGACGCTCGTTAATAACTTTATTGATCTTTTTATTATTTCAGCGCCTTGGTTGTTATTAGGATTGTTTATAGCAGCATTAATAAACGTTTACTTACCTGAAGATTTTCTCAATCGCCACCTTGGCAAAGAGGGCTTTGCTACTACCATTAAAGCGGCTCTTATTGGCGCGCCAATGCCGCTGTGTTCTTGTGGCGTAATTCCAGCAGCGCTCGGGCTTCGAAGGGCGGGAGCGTCAAAAAGCGCAACCACGGCATTTTTAGTCTCTACGCCCGAAACAGGTGTTGATTCAATTTCTGTATCCTATGTTTTGCTTGGCCCATTTATGGCAATTATCCGACCGATTGCGGCTGTTGCCAGTGCCATTACTGCGGGTTTATTAGTAGGCGGTGAAAGTAAAGTTTATACGCAACAAAGCGCCGATAACATAAAAGAAAAAGCCGATGACACTTGCTGTAGTAGCGTGCGCACCACAGAGAAAAATAAGGCGCAGGCTAGCAATAATATGGTTTCAGAACAAAAGAGGTCGTGCTGCAGTACTCAGCAAAAGCCTGTTGTGCAAACTTCTCCTTGTTGTGCGCCAACAGTAGCTGAAGCTAAGTCGAATGTAACAACCAGTGCTGCTTGTTGCTCGGTAAAAGATTCTGACGAGCAAAAAGAAAATACTAGCTCGTGTTGTTCAACAGACAATAAAACGCAGCTTGTAACAGAAACCGTGACAGCAAAACTCAAGCGTGCATTTTCATTTAGTGCTAACAAACTGCTAAGTGATACCGCAAAGTGGCTGATGATAGGTTTGTTTTTTGCGGCGCTAGTGCAAACCTTTGTGCCGCAAGATTCTTTGCAACAGTATGGTAGTGGAATTTGGGCCATGCTAATCGTAATTTTAATTAGTATTCCAATGTATGTCTGTGCAACTGCCTCAACGCCTATTGCCGCAGGGTTATTGATGTCGGGCGTTAGTCCCGGTGCCGCGTTGGTATTTATGTTAGCAGGGCCTGCAACTAATGTAGCGACATTAGGTGTGGTTGCGAGCGAACTAGGCAAACGCGCGGTGGTCGCTTATTTAACAGGGGTTATTGGTGTTGCGCTAATTTTCGGATTTTTTACCGACTATTTGGTAGCACGCTATCAATTCGCAATCGTACCGTCGCTACAAGAATCGCATCATGTATTACCAATGTGGCTAGAGTACAGCGCGGGAGCCTTACTTGCGCTGTTAATATTGCGCTTGGTTTGGCTCAAATTAAGTAGCGCCAAATAGCTTGGGTATTTGCTTTTAGGTGTACTAGTTGATTGATATTTAAGCTTGAAAGACATTGTTTTTTGTGATGATTTGCTAAATAGAAAGGAGCCAAATGGCTCCTTTTTTGATCTAGATCAACTTTATAAATTTAAATGAATCAAAATATAAACTTATTTTAAATTTTTTTAAATGATAATAATTTCTGTTATTGATCTAATTTGTTTTGGGTTTTAGAATGCTTCGTAGTTTTATTAAGCCAATTACGTTTTTGATAAAAATTGGTATTACTCAATCATAAAAATATCAGGATTAACATAATGAAAAAAATAGCTAATTTTGCACTTTCTTCGTTATGTGTTGCAATGCTTGCAGCATGTAGCGGTGACGATGGCAAAGACGGGGCAGACGGCGCACCAGGTGTAAGTGGCGAAAGTGGTGTATCAACGTATGTGACCGAAAAAGATGTCGTTGTTACCAATGCGCAGCATGCATATGCGGTTTATGCCGATTCACTTATCGCTGCTAAGCAGCTTAAAAATGTGATTGAGCAGTTTGTTGCAGAGCCAAGCGAAGCTAACTTTAGCGCTGCTAAAAATGCGTGGTTAGATGCTCGCGAACCTTATGGTCAGTCAGAAGTGTATCGTTTCCGTGAAGGGCCAATCGACAATCTAACGCGTGATGACAATGGCAACCCGGTATTAGTTGCTGAAGAAGGTCCAGAAGGCGCAATCAACGCATGGCCACTAGCCGAAGCGCTAATTGATTACACAATTGACATGGATGGCGCACAACTGCCTGAAAACCCTGCAAGCTTACCTGTAGGTGGTAATATTATTGCCGATCTTGCTGAGTTCCCAGATATCACCAAAGCGTTACTCGCTGAACAATTTGAGCGCGGCGATGATGAAGCCAATGTAACATCAGGCTATCACGCGATTGAATTTTTACTGTGGGGACAAGATCTTAACGCCGATGGTTCTTACACGCCAAACCGTGACTATAGTGCAGGCTATCGTAAAGTAAACGATTATTACACTGCGGCAAGTGGCATGGGGGAGTGTACATCTGGCGTAGATAACGTGGTTGATTCGGTTATTTGTGAACGCCGCGGTGACTACCTAATTGCAGCAGCAGATTTACTGATCGACGATTTACAAGGCGTTGTTGATGCATGGACTCCTGGTTCAGGTTTTCACTATGTTGAATTTACTAAAGACGAAAACGTAAAAGCGTCGTTGGCGAAAATTCTAGAAGGCATGGGCCGTTTAAGCTTTGGTGAACTTGCTGGTGAGCGCATGAGTATTGCACTTCGTACCGATTCACAAGAAGACGAACACTCGTGTTTTTCAGATAATACACACCGCGATATTTTCTTAAATGCCAAGGGTATTCAAAACGCATTTAATGGTGCTTACCAGCGTATGGATGGCGAAACATTGGAAGGCGCTAGCATTTACGATTTACTGGTAGTGGATGGTTCGCACGAACTTGCCAATGAATTACGTGCTGCGATTGAAGATACGATGGCGAAAGCGGCAGTTATCGATACTAACGCTAAGCTAGGTTACTCATTTGATGTGCAAATTCAAAATGCTGATTTAAAGCAACCTGTTACACACACAATCGAAGCGCTTAAATCACAAACTCAAGTGATTAAACAAGCAATTGAAGCGTTAGAAGTAACCACGGGCGACCTTGAGCAAGACACAGACGAGTTTGGTAGCTAATTAGGCTAACACTATTATTGGCGCTGCTATTTTGCAGCGCTTTTTCGTTTCTAGGGGCATTTATGAAGCGACACCTTTTACTAACCAGTTTTATGTTAAGTGCTTTGGGTTGTGGTGGCTCATCGCAATCACCAGAAGCAAAGCCTAGCGAACCTCAGCCGCCTGTTGTCACACTACCCGGGCAGCCAAATGATGGCTTAGCTCCGCTTAGCAGCAGTACGCCTGACAACAACGAGCACCTAGCGGGTGGCGCAGTAACAACCGATGTTCAAAATGAAGACGCATTCAGCCAATCGGCACCGGCAATTCGCAGCGATTTTGCATTAGACGCGGTATTTAAATCGGGCGACCACTTGTTTAGAGGCACACACAAAGGATTAGGCCCAGTTTTTAATAACCCAACTTGCCAAGGGTGTCATATTAAAGATGGTCGTGGTGAAGTACCAAGCTCACCGCAGAGTGCAATGACCAGTATGTTCCTACGTATTAGTGATGAGAATGGTCAACCCGATGCCGTGTATGGCGATCAATTACAAACATTTGGCACGGTTGCCGGACACCCGACAGGCGCATTACCTAAGTTTAACGGCGCGTTAGGTGAAGGTTTGGCATATGGCGAAGCCTACGCGTTTGTTGAGTATGAAAACGTAACGGGTAAATTTGCCGATGGCGAAGAATACGAGTTGCGCAAACCCATTTATAAAGTAACAGACTTATCTTACGGCCCATTTAACGACACGGTAAGGTTCTCTGCCCGTGTTTCACCTGCGATTTTTGGCTCAGGTCTGCTGCATGCAATTCCTGAACAATACATTACCAGCTACGCCGACCCTGACGATGTTGATAATGACGGTATTTCTGGCCGTGCTGTGTATGTAACAGAGCCTATTTCTGAGCAAACTAAATTAGCACGTTTTGGCTATAAACTTGGCACTGCATCAGTATTACAGCAAATAGCGGGGGCTTATCGCGGTGATATGGGCGTGACTAATCGTATTAACCAAGCAGAGCCATGCACCGACAATCAAGTTGCCTGTAATGAACAAGCTGCATTAGAGCAAAACAGTGAAGCCAATGGTCTTGATTTAAGTGATTTAGATCTCGCACAAGTTGAATTTTATAACCGTTTATTAGCTGTGCCAGCAAGGCGAGGGTTCGACGAGCAAACCAATACTTGGCAAGACGAAGTCAAGCATGGCCGTGCGTTATTTTTCGACGCGAACTGTAGTGGCTGCCATGTACCACGTCATAAAACGGGTGAAGCACCGGCAAGCTTGTTAGGTGATGTCGATATTCTTGGCTTTACTGGCGAAAGTACGCCGATTGCTGCACTTAGCGAGCAAGTTATTTATCCTTACAGCGACTTGTTACTGCATGATATGGGCGGTGAATGTGCGCCTATTAAATTAGAAAACGCACAAGGCGGTAGCTGTCAGGTTGGTGAAAATTGCATTTATGTGCAGCGCTGTGAAGGTCTTGCAGATAACCGTCCTGAGGGACAAGCATCTGGTACTGAGTGGCGTACAGCACCGCTTTGGGGATTAGGCTTGGTTCAGCAGGTAAATGCGCGCGCTACTTATTTGCATGATGGTCGAGCACGCACCATCAGTGAAGCCATTTTATGGCATGGCGGTGAGGCTGAAAAGGCTAAGCAAGCCTACCTCGCAATGTCTAAAACTGAGCGCTCGCAATTATTGGCGTTTTTAAATTCACTATGATTAAACGAAGTCTTTTAACTGCGTGTACTTTTGGCGCTTTGCTAATTGGGTGTAAAGATCAAGCTGTACCTGAATTTTCACATAGCGAGTTGCGCCCTGGTGGCGCAACAACGTTAAAGCGACTTAATACACGTACTTTTATTCACCCCTCAGAAAATCTTGATTTAGATCGGCAGCTTGATTTTTGGGATGGCTTTTCATTTTTTCGTGATCCTTGGGTCGCAGCACCTGCTGCAACTCAAGACCGAGATGGTTTAGGCCCGCTTTACAACGCGCGTTCATGTAAAGCATGTCATATTCGTGGTGGTCGAGGAAAGCTTGTTGGTGAAGGCACGCATTCGCCAATGGCATTGCTTTTTCGTTTAGGCAAGGGTGATGATGGTGATGCGGTTGATAAACACTATGGCGGTCAATTTCAGCCATTTGCGATTAAACTAGCAAAACCTGAATCACTTGCGGCGGAAGGCAAAGTAACCATTCGTTACGAAACCATATCAGGTCAATACTCGGATGGCACGCCTTACAATTTAAGCAAGCCACATTATCAATTGGTTGATTTAGCCTATGGTGAATTGCAACCCAATACGATGTTATCGCCACGCTATGCGCCAGCACTTTATGGAATGGGGTTATTGGACGCGATTAGCGAACACGATCTTATTGCGCAAGAAGATATTGCGGATAAAAACAACGATGGTATTTCGGCTAAGTATAATCGTGTGATGAGTGCTAAAAGTAAGGAACAGATGATTGGACGTTTTGGCTTTAAAGCGAGTCAACCAAGTTTAGCATCACAAACGGCAGCGGCATTTGTTAATGATATCGGCATAACCAATCCGTTTTTCACACGCGATACTTGCACGTCATCTCAACCGCTTTGTCAACGTGCATCAACAATGGGCGGTCACGACCGTAAGCTAGAAATACCCGAAAAGCTGCATAAGTTAACGGTATTTATGGGGGCGCACATTGCGGTGCAACCGACCCGAAAGCTTACTTCGGAAAAAGCACAACAGGGCAGAGCACTTTTTTATCAAGCGAATTGCCATAGTTGTCACACTCCAAGTTATACCACGGCAAGCGACTACCCGCTTGAAGAGCTGGCAAATCAAACTATCTGGCCTTACACCAATTTGGCGTTACACGATATGGGCGAAGCACTGGCTGATGGTAAATCAGAAGGATTAGCCAATGGTCGAGAGTGGCGTACGCCACCGCTTTGGGGTTTAGGATTACAAGAAAAAGTACAGGGCTATCAGGCATTTTTACATGATGGCCGCGCGAAAACAGTGGCTGAAGCGATTTTGTGGCACGGCGGCGAAGCCGAGCAATCAAAAAGCGCGTTTGTAGCGTTTGACCAACAGCAGCGTGACGCATTGATTTATTTTCTAAAACAAATTTAAGGGCAAATACGATGAAACTTAAAGTACTTTCTTTGCTTGTGACGGCTGCGTTACTAAGTGCATGTGGTGGTGGCAGTGATAGCAACAGCGAAAAACCACCTATTACGCCACCCGTGGTTAAACTAACGAAAGATGAAGCCATGACAAAATTATTAGCAGCGCAAGCTGATAATTATATTTTGCCAGCATACCAAACATTGATGGATGACGCGGATAAACTAGATGCGGCGAGCATTATGTTTTGTGCTTATCAGGCGCCAAGCGAAAGCGAGCTAACAGAATTAAAAAATGCATGGTTAGCATTAAGTAAGGCTTGGCAATTTGCGAAAGCGGTAAAAATGGGGCCTGAGTCTGAAGAATTTCGCCATTATCGCTTACAATTTTGGCCTGATAACAATAATGCCGTTCAGCGCGGTGTTGCGTCATTGCTAGCGGCTCAAGTGATCGATGAGAATGCCGTTGCCAGCCTACAAGATGGCGCACAAGGGTTACCAGCGCTCGAGTTATTAATTTTTAATCAAGCACAAGATGCATCGTTACTAAGTGCAAGCAATAAACACGATCGTTGCCTCGCGGTAATGGCAATTGCCGCTAATGTGAAAACAGTCGCAACTGAAATTTTAGCACTATGGCAACACGAGAGGATTGGTTTTGTTCTTGATTTTAAAAATGGCAGCGGCGAGTACAACACGAAACAAGCGGTGCTTGAAGATTTTATTACTAATTGGTTTGAGCTAATTGAAGTAATTAAAGATAACAAGCTCAATAATGTTAAAGGCACACTGATCCCAGGTTACCCAGAAAAAGCGGAAAGTTACATTAGCTTATCGTCGCTTGAAAACATTAAAACCAATTTTGCAGGGCTGAAGCAGGCCTACCTTGCGGGCAATGGTTATGGCTTTGACGAGTACTTAGTGGATATTCATGAAAATACACAAGTGAATGACACTATTCTAAATTACTTTGACGAAATTGATGTGTTACTAAATGATATCGAGAAACCGCTATCGCAAGCGGTAACAATACAAGACAGCCGCAATAAACTGTCGCCACTAATCACAAAAATAGACGAATTAAGAACTTACCTGTCTACCGATTTTATTCAGCTTACGGGCCTTAATCCTAACTTTAATT
This sequence comes from Pseudoalteromonas sp. ABV4_021, assembly GCF_056159365.1. Lineage (NCBI taxonomy): Bacteria > Pseudomonadati > Pseudomonadota > Gammaproteobacteria > Alteromonadales > Pseudoalteromonadaceae > Pseudoalteromonas > Pseudoalteromonas sp. ABV4_021. The sequence continues at coordinate 628,792 of NZ_JBSWVB010000001.1, forward strand.
CGAATGACGGTGATTAATCATGGAGCGTAGAGCGTTTATCAAAAGTTTAGCGTTATGTGGTTTAAGTTTATCACTCGGCGCTAACTTAGTTGCGTGTTCAAGCAAAGCGCAACGTCGTTTTGTTAGTGCGGCAACCAACCACCAGGGTGAACATTTTGTGGTGGCGTTTGATAAAGCAGGGAATTTATTAAACCAGGTTAAAATTGATAATCGCGGCCATGATTTATTAATGCTTGATAGTGAACGGGTTGTGGCGTTTTCACGCCGCCCGTTTACCAAGCTGTTTGTGGTGAACTTAGCACAAAACCAGCTAGAGAAAACCTTCAACGCAGAGCAAGGTTTTCATTTTTATGGTCATGGTGTGATTGATAGTAAACGCAAGCAACTGATCACCACGGAAAATCATATTGAAAGTGCAGTTGGTTATTTAGTTGTGCGCAATACTCACAATTTTGCTGTGGAAAAGCGTATACCAAGTGGCGGTATTGGGCCGCATCAATGCGCGTTAATGCCCGATGGTGAACATATTGTGGTTGCCAATGGAGGCATTAAAACACATCCAGATAAAGGTCGTGAAAAATTAAATCTAGCGAGTATGGCACCAAATTTAAGCTACATTCACCTCGACTCTGGCAAGTTGGTTGAATCTGTCACTCCTCCGCATTTTCAGTTAAGTTTACGTCATCTAGCGGTAGCAAAAAGTGGCGAAGTGATTGTCGGAGCGCAATATCAGGGAAATTATCGCGATGCGCATCCTTTGGTGTTTAGCCATAAAATAGGCCGCGAACTTCAGCCATTGCAGGCGGCACCGAACTTTTGGCAAAACTTCGAGCAATACGTTGCCAGTATCGCAATTGCTGACAGTGATAATCGTATTGCTGTTACTTCTCCTCGCGGTGCTATTGTGGCGTATTGGCAATTGGATAATCATCAGTTTATTCGTCATGAACGTTTCGCTGATTGTGCAGGTGTGGCGAGTGCGCAAAATGAATTTATTGTCACAAACGGCAAGGGACAAGTAATTAACGATAGTAAAAATATACCTATTTTTCAGTTACAACCGTTGCGGTTTGATAACCATTTAATTTACTCTTAACTGGTAAGAGATGTTAAATTTAGCCAAACAGAATAATGACAGGTAAAATATCTGACCTTTTTGTGATGCAGTAAACCAAGTTATGACTAATTCAAACGATAAATTTGCAGATATTCGCCCATATAATGATGAAGAAGTAGCCGCGTCTGTTGAGCGTCTGTTAAATGATGATGCATTTATCTCGGTAATTGCAGAGCACAACTTACCATCGTGGTTGCGTGCTATTCCATTTCTTGGCAACTATTTAGTTAAATCAAAATTACGTACCAAATACGGTAAATTTAAAACTGTTGATGAAGTTCAGCAGGCCGTTTCACGTTATCTTGATATTTTAGTTAAGCGCACAACCAGCAAAGTTACTTTCTCAGGGTTAGATAAGCTTGATAAAAACAAAGCGTACCTGTTTATCTCAAACCACCGTGATATTGCGCTTGATCCTGCTTTTGTAAACTACGGTCTATTTCAAAATAATATGAAAACCGTGCGCATTGCGATTGGTGATAACCTGTTGCAAGTGCCATACATGACCGAGTTAATGCGTTTAAATAAGAGTTTTATTGTTAAACGTTCTGTTAAGTCGCCAAAAGAGATGCTGAGAACGCTTACGACACTTTCGCATTATATTTATGATTCGCTTGATAGCGGTAACTCAGTTTGGATTGCGCAAAAAGAAGGACGAGCGAAAGATGGTAATGATGTTACCGATCCTGCACTAATTAAAATGTTGCAGCTACATGGTCGCAAACTAAAAATGGACTTTTCAGACTATGTAAAATCGATCAATGTTGTACCGGTTGCGATTTCATACGAATTTGAACCATGCGAAAAAGCGAAGGCAAAAGAGCAGTATCATAAAGCGACCTTTGGCGAATACAAAAAAGCGCAAGGTGAAGATATAGCCAGTATTATTGAAGGGTTTGCTACCAATAAAGGGCATGTGCATTTATCGTTTGGTGAGCCAATTAGCAGCGATTGCGATACGCCAGACCAACTTGCTGAAACCATTGATAACTACATTCACAAAAACTATTTTTTGCACCCCAATAATTATTTGGCGGCAGAATCTGCAGAACATGAAATTTGTGATGATGCGAAGCGTGTTTACCACAGCCGCTTTGAAGGGGTTGCTCCGGAATTACATGAATTTATTAAGCAAATTTACGCGAAGCCGGTATTTAATCAAAAGTAACCAGCGAGCCTAAGTAAATTATAGTTTTAAGAAACCAGAGCAATACTCTGGTTTTTTTTGTGCAAAAAATGGTTAAACTGTAAATATGAGTGCGTAAAAAAAGACCTAGGTTTGCCTGCTTTGCAAGCAAGCCACTGTGAGTGAATGGCTGAGCAAAAACCAATTATTGAGCAAATAGAAATATTTGAAATACCCAGTCCGTGCAAAGGGGTGTGTCAGGCTAATAACCGAGGTTATTGCTTAGGCTGTTTTCGTTCGCGAGAAGAGCGCTTTCACTGGAACCAATTAACGAACGCACAAAAAAAACATGTGATTAAGCTTTGCGCGCAACGCGAAAAGCGCATTCGTCAAAAAATGGCTCAACAACAAATTTCACCAGAGCTGGATACAGAGCAAACAAAACTCGACTTTTAGCTTTCCCTAGTCTCGCCTTAGCTAATTTAAATTCACTTATTTAGGGGTTTTATGTTCAAGGGTAGCTTCAGCATTTTGCATTAGCTGTAGGTCTAATTGGGCCAAAATTGCTTTATGTTTTTTGTGCAGGTAATGATGAATAGGCTTTTGCGACACAATGCGTTTATCAAAATGGGCTAGGGTGGCATCATCAATGTAATGCGTTAGCAAATACTCTAGTACTAAAATGCCATCAATTGTGCGGTCGCGCAGCATATGCAGTTGACTAGCAAGGTTATTATTACTTATTACCTCACCTTTAAATTTTTCTTGAGCAATAAACTTTTGTGCAAACGGGTAGCTTGGGTTGTGGCTAATCGTACTCAACTGCTGAATGCGACAATTCTCGCATTGTCCCTTGTTGGTAAGCAGTACCAGATTCAAATACATTAACGGAGTATTACTCGCAATTAGGTTTGGGTATTCCTTAGAAATACCAATCACACGACCAATCTGGCCATCAAGCTCTCCAAGGTTAGCCGCAGCAAGTGAGCTTTTGTGATCAAATTCAATAATGCTTATATCGACACCAATTGCTTTATAAGCAGGTGTTAGACGTTTGATTAATAAGCGAGAAACGTGTGTATCTAACGGTTTATTAAACACTAGCGCTTGCTTTATGGGGGCATTTGCCCACGCCATCTTACTCAAAAACAATAAGGCACAAAGCATGGTACAAGCACGCTTGCAGCTTTTAGTTATCGAGCTTTTTATCATTTTATGACGTAACGCAGCGTTCATTTTAGTGTTGATTGGTCAAACTTATATGGTACATTGCTACAATAACATAATATTTTATTAGCTGTATTAAAAGAACATGTCTTTCAATTTGTGTAACTTACCTCGTCAAGAAAAGTATTTAATTCAACTCGATTACGAGGCGTCATTTTGGGCGTTTAAAGTAAAGCGTGGCAAAGCAACGCGCGATCAAATTTATTCATCTATTTTACAGCGTCCACAATCAGAGCAAGGTGAGCTAAAACAACGTTTTGAACGCTATTTAGCGACAATGATGTGAGTTCATTTACGTGCCAGCAATTGGACCCAGTTATGTATCCTTTGGTTAATAAGTTCTATCAAAACTTTAAAGTAAGAGGGCGTGCTAAAAGCCATGATAAGGTGTGGGTTATCAAAGCTGAAAATCAAATTGTGGCAGCTGCAAAGTTAAGCTTAAAAGACGGACATTTTTTATTATCTGGCGTATTTACAGCACCATGCTTTCGCGGTCAAAAACTGGCATCAAGACTAATTAAAACAATCGCTTTGGATTATCGAAAACCATTTTTCACGTTTGCGTACAATCATTTAGTTAGCTGGTATCAAAGCTGCGGATTTATCGAACATACTGCGCCAGCTGAGTTGGCTCCGTTTTTTAGCGCTTATCAAAATCAAGGGCGTCAAATCGTCTGTATGTTAGCCAATAAGGATTGTGCATAATGATTTGGCGATACTGCGTACTGGCGATTTTGTTGTGTGCTGTATCAATAAATGCGCTGGCAAACAGTAAGGCAAACGTACGTCGATTCTCGCCAAATGAAGGACTAGCGCAGTCTTATGTAACGGGTTTATTAGTTGATAAAAATGGTTACTTATGGGTTGGAACCGAAGCAGGCGTAAACCGTTACGACGGTTATCAACTATCAACTATGACAGGTGCTGAAGGGCAACTGCGAGATAAATCGATAGATTTCCTCTACGAAGACAAACAAAACGATATTTGGATTTCCACTACCTATTCTGGCTTGTATCGATATAAAACTGATACTTACCATCTTGAGCGAGTGCTTGATTTTAAAAATGACCGAACTCACTCTCCAGTCGTGATGTTAGAAACCCATCAACCTAATTTTTACTGGTTGGGACGCGTTCATGACTTAGCGCTGTTAAACAGTGAAACCGGTGAAGTGAAAAGTGTGTTTAAAATCCCAGGAGACTTTAAATACGTGTATGTCAGAGCGCTTAAATATTACAAACATTTTTTAATTATAGGCACATCGGAAGGTGCCTTTGTGATGGATACGCGTACTGAAAAAATCGTTAAACTTGAGTTTTTAAATGAGCCCGCAGCCCATCACGATCAATACAATACAAAGTCATTTCATATCTCGGGTTCTCAACTTTGGCTTGGCACCGTGCAAGGTTTGCACACGGTTGAACTTGATCATATCGAACGCTTGGTAGCTGGTGAAATAGATAAACTGAGTAGCGAACTTCGTATTTCAGATTTAAACATATGGAAAATCATGCCGTTTAAATCGGGATTAAAGCTTGCCACCAATGAAGGTGTTTATAATTACTTTGCCGATGATGATCAGCTAATAAAAAGCACAGAACTCGATAATTCCGATTTTAAATTGAGCGACAATAGCATCGTTGATATGCTGCTTTCAGATGACGGTTCAATGTGGCTTGCCAGTAAAACCGACGGTGCGTACTTCGTCTCGAATAACAATTATTCATTTCAAAACTATAACCGCGATACCTTGTATGGTGGTTTATCCCATAACAATATTTGGAGCATTGTTGAGCATAATAAAGATATTTGGTTAGCGACTAGTGACGGTATTACGCGTTTCAATCCTTATTCTTACCAAAGCCAAACCTATCTAGAAGGTTACTTAGCTGACCGCTTAAACCATGAATTCCACGTATATAAAATGTTTAGCTTTAACGAAAAGTTATGGCTGGTAAGCACGCGAGGATTATTTACCTTTGATTTGGAAACGTTAACAATTTCAGCGGTTGAAATGCCTTTTGAAAAGTACAAAGACATGTTTAGCAAGCAGGTTGTGATAGGGCATTTTAACGACGCAGGTGATATGTATTTTAAGAGTTTTCGCTATGGCTACTTTAAATACAATGTAGTAACAGAGGAACTAACGCAAATTCACCCCGACGTAAAAGTGATTGGTGATACGTTTGCAGGGTATTTTTTACCACCGCTAGATGACAGCAAGTTGCCGCTGTTCTATCACAATAAAACATTATATCAACTGATGCCGGACAACACGGTTGAGTATCGTTATACAGCTCCAGTCCCCGATGAAGTGGAGTATTTGTCGCTTGCGTCTTATGTAGTCGATAACAACGGCATTCTTTGGCTTTCTTATTATGGTTACGGGTTAGTCGGGTTAGATAGCACCACATTTGAAGAAAAATACAAAATTGAAGACAGAGTTGATACTCGCGGTTCATTGTTTTATAGCCTAACCAAAGATCAGCGAGGCATGATCTGGATGGCGAGCCACAGTGGTATTTGGCGCTTTGACCCAAATACCCAACACTTTAGGCAGTTCACAGTGGATGATGGCATTGCCGTTAATGAATTTAACTCAGCCGCTAAAATAACTTACTCTGATGGCCGCATTGTATTTGGTTCAATTAAAGGGGTGACCAGCTTCTTTCCTGAGCGCAATGACGCTAATGAACACATATCAGAGCGAGTGAATATAACCTCAATTACCCTAATGTCGCGCAAACTTGAAGCTGAGTCGATTATTCAGCAAAACTTACTTGAGCTTGATTACGATGATATCGGATTAGAAATTGGCTTTTCTGCGATGTTATTTAAGTATCAGGAACGCGTTGAATACGAATACCGTTTAGATGATTCTGCATTAGTTAGAACCAGTAACAACAAGGTCGCTTTTGCACGAATTTCACCAGGCAAACACATCTTTTACGTACGAGCCAGAGACCCGTTAAACGGCAGCTATACCGACTTTAAGAGTTTTACGATTCAAGTCAATTACCCACCTTGGCGCTCGCCCGCGGCATTTGCCATTTACTTTATATTATTGGCAAGTATTGTGTCGGTGTGGATGTTACGTCGTCATCGCTATCAAACGCGCTTGCTAGCTGCACACAAACAAAGCAGCGAAAATGCCACGCGTTTAAAAATGGCGCTACAAAGCAGTCAATCCGGGGTGTGGGAATGGCAAAGTGGCCTTGGTCATAGTTATCAGCCACGTTTAGTTGATGAATTAGGGTTTGATAAAAGTGAAGTATCACTGGATGAATACTTAGCAAAAATTCATCCCGATGATAGAGCCCGTTATCGTATTGAATGGTTAGAATTTGTCAGCACCGATAAAGGCGAATTTGAACTTGCTTACCGAGTACGTCATAGCCAAGGCCATTGGCGTTGGTACAAAGATGTAGGTCGCGTTATTGAGTGGGATGAAGATGTGCCGCAGCGCGTATCAGGTACCTATACCAACTTTACGCGCGAGCGTGACTTTGAAAACAGTGCCCGTTTATTTAGCGCCGCATTTGAACATACTCGTGATTGGGTATTTGTGATGGATCGCGAGTTTAATATTCTTGCGATAAATAAAGCATTGCGCGAAAGCCATCATTTTGACCTTAAACAAGATTCAGCACGCAAGCTATCACTTGGCCTAAGTGCTAAACGGCGCACTTATTATTTGAGGGCGCTCGGCAAGCTAAACGTGGGTGAGCATTATCAATCGGAAGAAACCATTACCAGCCCTGATGGCACAAAATATAATTGCTTGATAAAAGCCACAGCGATTGCGGCTGAAAACGGTGAGGTTGATAACTATATTGTGGTGATCACCGATATCAGTAGTCAAAAAGAAGCTGAGCAAGCGCTGTATTTACTGGCAAATTACGACAAACTAACCAAATTACCTAATCGCAGTTTGTTTATTGATCGAGTGGCTCATGCCATTAGTCTTAATAAAAATAGCGATCAGTTATTGGCAGTGTTATTTATCGATCTTGACCAGTTTAAGAAAGTGAATGACTCATTTGGTCATCATGATGGTGATAAATTGTTGGTGGAAATAGCCGAACGCATTAAACAAGTCATTGACGGCAAGGCGACCGCGGCGAGATTAAATAGCGATGAGTTTACGGTTTTGCTTGAGAGTATAAGCAGTAAAGAAGACATTATAGCCTTGTGTCAGCGCTTAATTGCGGCGCTAAAAGAGCCATTTGCGCTGGCAGGTGAAACTGTGAGAATAACTGCCAGCATTGGTGTTGCCATATTCCCAGATGATGAAACAACCGCAATTAATTTGATTAAAGCTGCCGATATTGCGATGTATCACGCTAAAAAACGAGGTGGCGAATGCTTTTTGTTTTTCCAACAAGAAATGAATAAAAAAGTACAGCGTTTACTTCGCTTAGAATCGAGGCTTAAGCAAGCGCATAGTGAAAATGAGCTGTCGAATCAGTATCAGCCGATTATTGATGTTAACACTGGTAAGGTGGTTGGTTTTGAAACCTTGATGCGCTGGCAGCACAATGGCGAGGCAATTAGCCCATCGCGTTTTATCGCCATTGCCGAAAACACCGGTCTCATAACGGAAATGACAATGGCGTCGTTAACACGCGCTGTACAAGATATGCAACACTGGTGCGAGATCGATAATGACTTTTATGTATCGATTAACCTATCTGCGAAAGATTTCCATCACCATGATCTCGCAGAGCAAATTATTGCATTGTGCAACAGGTATGAAGTGCCATGTCACATGGTGGCACTTGAGATTACCGAATCTGTACTTATGGCTGATTTTGATAGTGCAAAAGCGGCCATGGATAAGCTAAAAAGTGCAGGTTGTCGCATTTATCTTGATGACTTTGGTACCGGCTACTCATCGCTGGCTTACTTAAAACGTTTTCCGGTGGATGTGATTAAAATTGATGGTGGCTTTGTTCGAAATATTGGCGATGAAGCAGACGACGAAGCGATTATTCGCTCAACCTTAGCGCTTGCAAAAAGCTTAGGTAAAGTGTGTATTGCTGAAGGAGTTGAAAGCAAGGAACAGTTGTTGTTCTTGCAGGCAGAAGGGTGTGAGTATGTGCAAGGTTATTACTTTTACTCACCGCTTGATGCGTCACAGGTTAAGTCATTACTTAAGCGTTAAATGCTAAGGGATCTTATGGCCACAGTTAGCGCAGTAATTAATGTGTTTTATTTCATTCATTTTACGCTTAATGGCACGCTCGGCTTCTTTTTTACTTAAGCCTAATTCAATACGCATTTCTTCAATTTGTATTTGGTCTTTTTCACAAATATCACCATCGCGCGAGCATAATGCCACGTACTGCGCAAATTGCACCCTACGGCGTCTTAATTGATCTGAAAAGCTCGATGCCAGCAAACCGGTTGGGATTGCCACCATACCCATACTCAGCACGGTTATTACCCCACCAAAAAAGCGGCCAAGTGGCGTAATTGGTACAACATCACCATAGCCGACCGTGGTGAGTGTTGCCATTGCCCACCACATGGCATCGGGAATGGAGCCAAACTTATCGGGCTGTTCGTCATGTTCAATTAAGTAGATACCGCACGATGCGGTGATAAGCGCCACGCTCATAATAAAAAAGGCGGCAAGTAATGGGCCTTTTTCTTCTCGAATACTTTGCAACAATAATTGCATTGCACGCGAGTAGCGCGTCAGCTTAAAAACGCGTAACAATCTAAATACACGTAAGAAACGCAAATCAAAGCTAACGAATAGCATTAAATATGTTGGCAAAATCGCCATTAAATCGATAATTGCTAAAGGAGAGCGCAAATAACGAATGCGTTTTCGCCAGTTGGGAATAGGCAAATCGCGATAATGTTCTTTATCAACACAAACCCATAACCGCAGCAGGTATTCGATAGTAAAAATCGCGACAGAGAAGATTTCAACCGCTAAAAAAAGGTGTTTGTAACTGGCTGCGACCTCTTCAACCGACTCAAGTACAATAGCAACGACATTGCCGATAATCAGAATTATCAATAGCGCATCGATAAACCTACCAAGTTTTAGTCCTTCACCAGAACTTTCCAATACTTGTGCAATACTCAGTCGTAATTGATTCACATCGACCTCTTAGCTAAGTGGCATTGTCATAATAACTGTACCTTCTTCGAAATCACGCGTCACTTTAAAGCCTAGTTTTTCCGACAGGCCAATCATGCCACCGTTTTCAGGTAAAGTAAGGCCTTCAATTTTTTGCACATTTTGGCGTTTACAATGATCTATCACCGACTGCATTAGAATACGACCAAGCCCAAGCCCTTTTAGGTCGGAGCGCACAACCACGGCAAACTCGGCGACAAGGTTATCTGGGTCCATTAAAACGCGAGACACACCAAGTGTTTGCCATTTATCGTCGCGGCGCTGAGTGACAATAAATGCCATTTCGCGGTCGTAATCAATTTGCGTCATTTTTGCTAATTGCTCATGACTAAATTGCGGCATTTCACCAAAGAAACGTTTGTATCTATCTTCTTTGGTCAGCTGGTTGTCGAACTCTCGATGCGCCTCTTCATCTTCTGGGCGAATCGGTCTTAATATCGCAGCTGAACCATCTTTAAGGGTAATATTTTGCTCAAGCTCTTTTGGATACGGTTTAATTGCTAAGCGTTTTGCACGACTTGATGCTTGGTATTTTTCAAGCTCAATTGCCGCATCAAGTACTAAAAATTTACCTTGTAAAGCTAATACGGGGTTAAGCTCAAGTGACTTGATATCGGGGTTTTCTACTACCATCTGTGATACGCGAGTAAGCATAGCGCACAGAGTGTACTTGTCGATTTTGGTCGGTAAATGTTTTTCTTTTATAAACCCTTTATCGCTTGCAGCGGCGATTAAGTACTTGGCTAGATTCATATTAAGCGGTGGCAGGGCAACCGCTGCTAGGTCAAAATTAAGTGCAGTACCGGCTTCGCCGAGTAAAATAACAGGGCCAAAATTAGCATCTGTTTTAACTGCTATGCGCAGTTCTTGCCCGCCAGCACGGGTTGCCATTTTTTGTAGCGCAAAACCATCAATTTTGGCATCTGGATAAGTTTCATTAATTCGCAGTAGCATATTAAATGCCGTTTGCTCTACTTCAACGCCATCGTTTAAGTTTAATACAACACCACCAACGTCAGACTTAGATGGAATGTTAGGGCTTACTAATTTAAGCGCAACCGGAAAGCCAATGCTCTCGGCTAGTTCGCGTGCCTCGCTAGGTGTAAATGCATGCTCAGTTGCAATGCAGTTAATCTGATAACACTCAAGCAGCGCCGCTGCATCATGCGTAGGTAAGTAGTGGCGCTTCTCTTGCAAGTAGCCGCTTATTAGCTTGCCAGCTTGCTCCGTGTGAATGTTATCTGAATCTAATAGGGATTCTGGTGTTTGCGTTAAGTGCTTTTGGTTACGACGATACTGAATTAAGTGCATGTAAGCCGCTACTGCACCTTCTGGCGTGCGGTAAGTGGGAATGCCCGCTGATTGGCAAACTTTACGCGCTTCATATGCTGCCGTTTCGCCCATAAAGTTGGTCATTACATACGGGCGCTGCATTTTAGGCACTTTATTAACGGTTTCTGAGATGATTTTGGCAAACTCTTCACTGGGTGCCAATGCCGATGGGCTATGTAAAATGAGTAAATTATCAACCTCAGGTGCTTGCACTAGAATTTCGACCGCCTTTTGATAGCGCCACGGATCGGAATCGCCGTAAATATCAACAGGGTTGGCGAACGAAGTGTGCTGAGGCAATACCTGATTTAATTTAGTAATGGTTTCTTTTGAAAGCTCAGCAAGCTTGCCCGAGCTTTGGATTAAGGTATCTACAGACATTACACCGGGTCCGCCGCCATTGGTTAAAATGGTCAGGGCTTCTTGTTTTAATAGTTTAGGGTGCAGTGCTAAGGTTTGTGTTGCGGCAAATAGTTCGCGTAAGTCATTTACGCGCAGCATACCCGCGCGTTGGAACATGGCATCATACACCGCATCTGAACCTTGGTTGCCACCGGTGTGCGCCATAGCAGCATCCGCGCCTGCGGCGGTTTTTCCGGTTTTTATTGCAATGACGGGTTTACTGAAAGCAGCGGCTCGCGCGGCGGAAATAAATTGGCGGGTATGTTCAATATTGTCGATATAAAGCAAGATTGCTTGAGTATTGGCATCGCGCCCTAAAAAGTCGACCAATTCATCAAAATCAATATCACCACAATCGCCCACCGAGACAAAATATGAAAAGCCAATGTCTTTTGTTTGTGCCCAGTCGAGAATCGTTGAGCAAACTGCAGCAGATTGCGACACGAAAGCTATTTTTCCGGGCTTAGCAACCATATGGGAGAAACTCGCGTTAAGTCCGATACGCGGGATTAACAACCCAAGGCTATTTGGCCCGAGTATATTTACATTAGCTTTGCGCGCGGTGTCGATTAGTGCGTGCTTTAAATCTTTATCAATACCTGATGCGATAATGATGGCATTTTTGCAGCCTTTGTTACCGAGCTGTTCAACGATTTGGCAGCAACGGTCTTTACTGGTGCAAATAACGGCTAAATCGGGCACTTGTGGCAGAGCGTCTATTGTTGGGTAAGCAAGCACGCCATGAACTGCTTTATATTTTGGCGTTACTGGCATAATCGGGCCATTAAAACCGCCTTGCAACAAGTTGCGCATCACCACGTAACCCGCGCGATTGGTACGGTTTGACGCACCAATAACTGCCACTGATTTAGGGTTGAAAAATTGACTTATCCTTTTTACCGTCATAGCGTTTCACCACAGTTGAGTTGTTGCTATCTTATAAAATTCGTTTACAAGTATAAAGCAATAATGTTGTTAGATACTTGATATAAAACAGGGTCTTGTTATGCTCAACAGGGCATAAATATGGACTAATAAATATGACTCTACTGCTGCTGAGCGCTGCTATTAGCGCAGCACCTATCAATCTTGAGCAAATGGTTGCACCAAGTGATTTAGACAACATAAAAGTTGTGCCGCTAACTAGCAACCAAGATGCAAGCCAATTTCTGATCTATGTTAAAAAGTCAGTACCACTGCATATTCATAAAGAGCACAGTGAGATGGTTTATATTGTCGATGGTGAAGGGCAAATGCAGCTCGGTGATAAAACCTTCACAATTAAAAAAGGCGATTTTGTAAAGATTGATGAAAATACACCACATGGTGTTATGGTAACGTCATCGCAGCCGCTGAAAGTACTGTCAACGCAAACGCCTGAATACTTTGGCAAGGATAAACATAGGGTAGATAACCATGAATAAACAATCGCTAACCAGTACGATTATCTTTGCGCTGGCAATTATTATTGCCAGCTTGTTGTTAAAACAAGGCATTGTAGAGTTTAAAACCCTCGACCGCAGTGTAGCGGTAAAAGGACTGGCAGAAAAAGAAGTGATGGCAAACACCGTTATTTGGCCGATTAATTACTCACTTGCGGGTAACGATTTAACAAAATTGATCGATGAGCTAGAGGCTAAAAACCAAGCAGTACGTGCATTTTTAGCGTTACATGGTTTTAGCGACGAAGAAGTTTCAGTATCGCCGCCTAATGTTGCAGACAAGCTAGCGCAGCCATACGCGCAATTAGAAAAAGGCCAAATGCGTTATTTTGTGATGTCGAGCATTACGGTTTATAGCCACGAGCCAAAAAAAGTGCGCCACGCGTTAACTAAAGTGACGCAACTTGCAAAACAGGGCATTGCCATCTCAAGCGATCGCTATGACGCTAAAGTACAGTACATTTTTACTGGCTTGAATGACATCAAGCCAGAGATGATCCAACAAGCAACAGAAAAAGCACGCGAAGTTGCTGAAAAATTTGCCACCGATTCAAAATCCACCTTAGGTAAAATTAAATCTGCGCGCCAAGGGCAATTTAGTATTTCAGACCGAGATTCTAACTCACCACATATTAAACGTGTGCGCGTGGTTTCGAGTGTTGAATATTATTTAGTGGATTAGAACAAACAACTATCAGTCGATGAGGTTAGTTTATGTATCATATTACTAATGGCGACAGTGCAAACCTATTTTTAAAGCGCATTGGCATTCAGGGGCAATTTATTGCGTGGCAAGATGTGCTTCATCATGGTCCTATTAGCGCTGAAGTATCGCTGCCTGCGATGAGTGATTATCGCGCCGCATTTTTAGCAGACTATTTTTGTTTACCGCTCAAAGAGGTACGGGCCAAGTTTGAGGCGCGTAACGCTAAATTAAATGCCATAGAAGACAGCGATGAAACTACCTTGTGGTTAACGCCAGAGCTGTTTGATAGTTTGATTGGCTTACAGTTTATTGCGTGGTATCGGGCGAAATTTAACACCACACGTAATCTGTTCGTGGTTTTATTATCTGATCATTTACCTCCGCGTGAATTAGAGGCAACCCAAGTTGCACAGTATTATAAAACCCGCTTTAGTCCAAGTGAACCATTTTTTGAATTAGCAATGACCGTGTGGCAAGCACTGACAACCGATTTAGCTGCGTTAGAAGGTTGTTTAGCGCTCGATTTTAAACATTGGCCTAATCTAAAAACTTCGGTTCAACGCTTCTTACAAGAGCAACCTGATGATATCGGTTTAAACCGCACACAATGGCAGATTTTGGATTGTTTAAACGGACAAACTTTGTCGTTAGCGCAGTTATTTGGTGCGAATCAAGATTTGGAAGAAGTCCCGTTTATGGGAGATTTAAGTTTTTGGTGTCAGATTGAAGAAATGCGTGAGTATTTGAATATATCGACGCAAGACAGTTTATTACACCAAGAAATAGAGTTTTATCACGGGGTTAAAGTGAGCTTGTCAGAAAAAGGACAAGCTCTGCTCTAAATTAAAGTAACTAATCCGAGTTTTGGTTAGCTAAAAACTAGCTAGCTTAAACGCGAGTTAGCTACTTTTTGCCAGTTGTTTCAGTTTAAACACTAAATCAAGTGCTTGACGCGGGGTTAAATCGTTCGGGTCAATAGTGTCTAAGGTTTCAACCACAGGGTTAGGCGCATCAAATAAACTCGCCTGTTGTGATATTTGCGTATCTGCCTCATTGTTAAGCGGCATTTCACTGACACTTTGATGTTGCTCTAGTAGCGACAACTTTTGTTTGGCACGGTTAATAACCGCTTTTGGCACACCTGCAAGGCCCGCTACTTGTAAGCCAAAGCTTTTACTTGCAGCGCCATCTAATACGGTGTGTTTAAACGCAATGGTATCTTGGTATTCAATTGCATCTAGGTGCACATTGGCTAAAATTTCCAGCTGGTCAACAAGCTCAGTTAGTTCAAAGTAGTGAGTTGCAAACAGTGTTTTCGCAGCGATATTCTTCGCTAAATATTCGGCTGTTGCCCACGCCAGTGATAGACCATCATAAGTACTGGTACCGCGGCCAATTTCATCCATTAATACCAACGAGTTTTCGGTCGCATTGTTAAGAATGTTGGCGGTTTCAGTCATTTCTACCATAAAGGTTGAGCGACCTGATGCAAGGTCATCGCTCGCGCCAATACGTGTAAAAATACGGTCGGTAATGCCTATGATGGCAGACTCTGCTGGAATATAACAACCAATATGTGCCATTAATACGATTAACGCAGTTTGACGCATATAGGTTGATTTACCACCCATATTTGGCCCTGTAATAATTAACATTTTGCGTTTATCATCAAGGTAAGTTGGGTTGGCAATAAATGGTTGTTGCATAACAAACTCAACTACAGGATGACGGCCGCCTTTAATATCGATGCAGTTGTCATCACTGAGGTTGGGTCTAACATAATCGAGAGACTCAGCACGTTCTGCAAGGTTATTAATTACATCCAATTCACTGAGCGCCGCAGCCATTTTTTGTAGTACGTCGATTTGTGGTGAAATAATGTCGAACAATTCTTCATACAGACGCTTTTCAAGCGCCAATGCATTTGACTGGCTGTTAAGAACCTTATCTTCGTGCTCTTTTAGTTCAGGAATGATATAGCGTTCGTTATTTTTTAGTGTTTGACGGCGCACGTAATCTGCTGGTACAAGGTTAGCGTTGGCCTTACTGACTTCTATGTAATAGCCATGCACCTTGTTGTAGCTAATTTTTAAGGTTGCAATGCCAGTGCGCTCACGTTCGCGAATTTCCATTTGCTCAAGAATATCGGTTGCACCTTTGCTAAGGTTACGCCACTGGTCGAGTTCGGCGTTATAACCTGGGGCAATAACACCACCATCGCGAATTAGTACCGGAGGATTGTCGATAATAGCGTGTTCAAGTAGGTCTTGAAGTTCAGTTAAAATCGGTGTGGCGTGCTTGATTTGTTTTAAGCGCGTGCTATTTGCATCATTTAATAAATCGTGAATAGGGTGCAGTGTTTGCAGTGCTAAACGTAAACGCGATAAATCACGTGGTCTTGCTGAACGCAATGCCAAGCGCGCAATAATACGCTCTAAGTCACCGACTTGTTTAAGCGTATCGTGTAGTTCAAAATTAATTGCTAAGTCGAGGATTTCACCGAGTGCATCAAGGCGGTTGTTAAGCTCTTGCTGGTCGCGAATAGGGCTATGCAGGCGACGTTTAAGTAAACGAGAGCCCATAGGCGTTGCTGTTTTATCAAGTACTTGCGCCAAGGTATTGTCAAACCCGCCCGATAAATTGACGGTTAGCTCTAAGTTTTTACGGGTTGCGGCATCCAGAATGACATTTTGTTCATTTTGCTCCAGACCAATCGCATTAAGGTGTGGCAATGCAGTGCGCTGAGTGTCTTTTACATATTGCATTAAACAGCCTGCAGCTTGTAGTGCTAGGTTTGCATTCTCTACGCCGAAACCAACCAAGTCTTTGGTGCCAAACTGCTTGTTAAGCGCGGTTTTGGCGCTGTCTAAATCGAACTCCCAAATAGGGCGGCGGCGCAGGCCATTACACTGTTCAATCAGCGCTAAATTTTCAAAGGTTTCAGGGTAAAGTAGTTCAGCGGGTGAAATGCGTTGCAAGCTTGAATTCAGCGCTTCGTCAGTATCGACTTGTAAAATGCGAAAACGACCTGAGTTGATATCCAAATAAGCAATACCGTACGCACCTTTATCGTTATGTGATACTGCACATAACAAGTTATCTTGACGCTCTTTTAATAAGGCTTCGTCAGAGATGGTACCCGGCGTAATAATGCGTACGACTTTGCGCTCTACGGGCCCTTTGCTGGTGGCAGGATCGCCAACTTGCTCACAAATGGCAACAGATTCGCCCATTTGAACAAGACGCGCTAGGTAGTTTTCAACTGCATGATAAGGCACTCCTGCCATTGGAATAGGATCGCCCCCAGCTTTACCGCGATGAGTTTGCGAAATATCGAGTAATTCTGCAGCTCGTTTGGCATCATCAAAAAACAGTTCGTAAAAGTCACCCATGCGATAGAAGACTAATGTATCCCGATGTTCAGCCTTAATTTTTAAGTATTGCTGCATCATTGGCGTTTGTTGGCTGATAGTATGGTCTGAATATAAATCTAACGGCATAATTGACTAATAGTTGTTATGTAAAAGGTGTAAAAATGATATTACCCGCTCATATTTCTGAGCTAGCGGCAAAGTTAGGTGCTAGTTTAACGAATAAAAAGCTTTGGATCACTACTGCTGAATCGTGTACTGGTGGTGGCATTAGTTATGCGTTAACCGATACTGCTGGAAGTTCAGCTTATATTGATCGTTGTTTTGTCACTTACAGCAATAATGCTAAGCATGAGTTACTTGGGGTTAAGCAAGAAATACTTGAACAATTTGGTGCAGTAAGTAAAGAAACTATCGAGCAGATGGCAGATGGGGCAATAAATGCAACGAACGCCGACGTTGCTATTGCTGTTTCTGGCATTGCAGGCCCAGGAGGTGGTACAAAAGATAAACCAGTTGGTACTGTATGGATTGCGGTAAAAGTACTGGATAAACTATCAGTTGAACACTGTTTGTTCGCAGGCGGTCGTAGCGAAGTTAGGTTGCAAGTGATTGAATATTCTTTAAAAAAGGCAATTGAGCTAATTAATTAATAAAAAACACTTGATACTGGTAATCTATACAGTATACTTTGCTGCATAACACAGATTCGGAGAGTCAAATGGACGATAATAAACAAAAAGCCCTAACAGCTGCGCTATCACAAATTGAACGCCAATTTGGTAAAGGCTCAATTATGAAATTAGGCGATAGCCAAGCGCTAGATGTTGAAGCTATTTCAACAGGTTCACTGGGTATTGATATTGCACTTGGTATAGGTGGTTTACCAACAGGTCGTATCGTTGAGATTTATGGTCCAGAATCTTCAGGTAAAACAACATTAACACTACAGGTAATTGCTGCAGCGCAAAAAGAAGGCAAGACATGTGCTTTCGTTGATGCTGAACACGCACTAGACCCAGTATATGCTGAAAAATTAGGTGTAAATGTTGACGAGTTATTAGTTTCTCAGCCAGATACTGGTGAGCAAGCGTTAGAAATCTGCGATATGTTAGTACGCTCAGGTGCTGTTGATGTAGTGATTGTTGACTCTGTAGCTGCACTAACACCGAAGGCGGAAATTGAAGGAGATATGGGTGACACTCACGTTGGTCTTCAAGCGCGTCTGATGTCGCAAGCATTGCGTAAATTAACTGCTAATATCAAACGCTCAAATACGCTGTGTGTTTTCATTAACCAAATCCGTATGAAAATTGGTGTTATGTTTGGTAACCCAGAAACCACAACGGGTGGTAACGCACTTAAATTCTATTCATCAGTACGTATTGATATTCGTCGTACGGGTTCGGTGAAAGAAGGCGATGAAATAGTTGGTAATGAAACACGCGTTAAGATTGTTAAGAACAAAGTTGCACCGCCGTTTAAACAAGCTGAATTCATTATCATGTATGGCCAAGGTATCTCGAAAGAGGGCGAGCTAATTGACTTAGGTGTTAAGCATAATCTAGTTGATAAAGCGGGTGCATGGTTTAGCTACAAAGGCAGCAAAATTGGTCAAGGTAAAGCAAACTCTATTAAGTTTTTAAAAGAGAATGTTGAAATTGCCAATGAAATTGAGCAGAAACTACGTGAAATGTTATTGCTACAAGCGACAATTAAACCTGAAGAAGGTGAAACGCAAAGTTTAGCTGCGGATGACGCTGAACTATAAAATAAGCTAAACGACGAAAAGGGCCACTAATGTGGCCTTTTTGCATTGATGTTTACAATTTTTTGCTAACATTAAGTGTCTTAAATTACAAAAGCAGCTAAAATAGCCGCTTTTTTGCAGCTTACCCAAGAACGGACGCACACACAGTCTATGAAAATGCTCAATCGTATGATTAAGTTAGCACTGTTTTCATCAGTGATGACTCAACCACTTTTTGCTAACCAGGAAGAGCAAAAACAGTTAAATACCCAGCTTAAAGATGACATTACGTCGGTTGAAGTAAAAACCTATAATTTACCGAGTAATAGCGATTGGAATCTAAAAGATATTCCCGATGACTTTTATCAATCACCTTATCAAATAAATTTATTTTCAAACAACTATGGTCAAGACCGAGAGCGCTTATGGTCACAAACTAAATCTGTGATGGGGTATGGCTTCGGTGTTGCTGGCTTAATTTTAATGTTGCCAGAAGATATCTCTAAATGGGATAAGGAAAACGGCGTATTTTCTAAGTGGACTGACAATGTAAAAGAAGGCCCAACATGGGACCGCGACGTTTGGTGGCTCAACTGGATTGGGCACCCGTATTTTGGTGGTGTTTATTACCAAGTTGCACGTAAGTCAGGCTATCGCCAGTGGGATTCGTTTTTATACGCATTCACTATGAGCACATTTTATTGGGAATACGGTATTGAAGGATTTGCTGAAATACCGTCAATGCAAGATTTAGTGATTACACCGGTATTAGGTTGGGCTTACGGCGAATGGGCATATCAAACAGAAATGGAAATTCGTAGCACTGGCGGAGAGGTGTGGGGCTCAAAAACCTTAGGTGATGTATCGCTATTTTTACTTGATCCAATTGATGCTGCGGGTAAGGGCATTAACAACCTGTTTGATATGGAAGTGGTTAAAGCGGGTACCGGTGGAATTAACTTTGCGAAGATGCAACTACCAACGGGTGAGTATGAAGATCAAGTGCAACTTAATGTGCACTATCAACTTGGTTCAGGTAAGGAGCAGCAAGCACCTACTTATCAAAAAAACTATATTAGTAAAAAAGACCCAGTTGATATCGGCGTCATAGGCCTTGGTCTAAATTACGGCAGTTTAAATCCTGGTGAGCATTGGGGTTTAGAGCAAGATGTTGCCAATGGCTGGAATTTAGGTCTGTATTT
The DNA here is from genome assembly GCF_056159365.1 of Pseudoalteromonas sp. ABV4_021. Taxonomy (NCBI): domain Bacteria; kingdom Pseudomonadati; phylum Pseudomonadota; class Gammaproteobacteria; order Alteromonadales; family Pseudoalteromonadaceae; genus Pseudoalteromonas; species Pseudoalteromonas sp. ABV4_021. Next base: position 648,622 of record NZ_JBSWVB010000001.1, read on the forward strand.
TTCACCGCGCTTCTCAATGAAGCTTGATTATTTAAAAGGTCAACTACCGCGAGAAATTGGTTCAGGTGATCAAACATTTGAACAATTTAATGTGGGTGCAAACTATTACTTTAACAGCGATAGTAGTTTTCGCCCGTTTGTTAGTGCAGGTGCTGGTGAAATGTTGTATGCAAAAAATAATGAAGATGATGGTGACAGTACATTTGCGTTAAATGCAGGCCTAGGTATGCATTACCAAATTAACAACAATTTTGCTCTTCAGTTAGACGCTAAACGTTTCTTCAATAGTAAATACAGTAACAACGACACTGCATATAATTTTTCGCTAATTTACTTTTTTGGTGAAGGTCAAAGGTAGTATCAATTTTACTTAATTAGGTGATTTTTTTAGCGAAGTAAACACTGCATTAACTGTATTGAAAAATACTGTGTCGTTTTTATCGGGCAGGAAGTGACTGTTAATTTACTAAAAAATAAGCGACCAATTGGTCGCTTATTACTGACAACAACTTAGGAAGCAATCTAAGTTATAAAGTTCGCAAGTAGGCTTTAGAAAGCATACTTAGCTGAGAGTTGTAAGCGGTTGATATCGCCATCAACACCACTTTCGGTTTCGCGCTCACCTACTTTGTATTCAACACCAAAAGTAAGTTTTTTCTCAGGAGAATAAAGCAAGTTTGCACTGTAACTCATTGATGTTTTTGTTGGGTCACCAGTGATATTTAACAAGTTTTGGTTATTATCAGCACTAAAATATGACGCAAGGAAAGTTGAACGTAACTTTTCATTCCAGTGGTGTTGATAACCAACAAAGCCCGAAACTGAGTCAATCGCATCTAAATCATTGCCATCAAGCACTGCACCATGTGCGACATTTAAACCAACGTAACGCCCTAAACCACTACCTGCTGTGACCATGTATTTTAAATTATTCTTACCAAAGTTAACGCGACCTGACGCGCTCACACCAAATGACGATGTTGATGCGTCTGCACCACCCGCTTTATAAGTAAGTTGTCTTGCAAGGCCCGCAACAGTGAAGTGACCCCAATCGCCTTTAAAGGTATAACGAGCTGTAATATCCGGCAAGCTAGAGTCGTCGGTTTCGTTGCGCACACCACCTGCTGTGGTAATCGTACTTTCAGGGTTTTCTGCCGATACAGAAAAGCCGCCTGAAGTGTACTTAATCATCGCTTGGCGCACGAACACAGTACCTTCAGCAGGGCCAACGAAATCAAGTGTTTCTGGTAATGCGCTAACGTTTTGGAAGTTTGACCACGCTTGACCAAATAAGAAACCATTGTACGTTACAAATGCTTGACGAATACGCGGCGCATAAGAATTTGATACACGCTCGTTACCACCTGGCGATGCAATAAAATCGAGCTCAATTTTGGTGTTAATTGATTCGCCGTTGTCTAATTTAGTGGACGTTGCCAAGTTAAAACGTGATTGACGTGCATGCATATCAAATACAGGATCTGTATCTGCGTCACCACCCACTGGAGTGGTACTTGGTACATAAAAATCACGACCAATGCTTGTGCCACCTACCGTACCAGCAGACCAATCACTCCACATTGCATCAAGCTTTACATAACCACCATATTTTACATCTGTAGACTCTAATACACCCGCTTGGGCTGAAGTACCGAACAATACTGCTAAAACGCTGAGCGCTGTTGTTGTTAGTTTATTGTTTTTCATAACTGTATCCCGATTAAGTTAACATCTTCACTGTTGGCTATGTTCAGATTTTGCTCAATTACCCATTGGTCTATACGACTAAGGTATAGCTAAACGGGCTTAAACAGTGTGTTAATTCCATTAAAACCCATGAAACTAGTTGTATTTGTGAATAATTCGTTAAAAAATATAGTCGTAGATAGCGGTAAATCGCAAAATAAAAATTTAATATTATGAATAATAAAAGTAATTGAGATAGCAGTAATAATTGGAGTTGTTAAAAAGATGTTCTTGATTAAGTACTCTCTATATTTAAATTAAGATGCTACTAAGGTCTAATTCTTTATACCACCTAGCTGAGTAATGCTTGAGGGTATTGGACTAGGTTGCATTTAGGCGACTAGCAACAAAGTTAAGAAAGGGGCACTCATGTCACAAGAAATTTACCCAGTACCAGCGTCTGTTAAAGAAGCAGCGTTAATTGACGAAGCAAAATATAACGAACTATATCAATGGTCGATTGACGACCCAGAAGCATTTTGGGGTGAGCAAGGTAAGCGACTAGACTGGATTAAGCCGTATACCAAAGTTAAAAATACCTCATTTGATAAAGGCCATGTTGATATCCGTTGGTATGAAGATGGTCAACTGAATGTGTCTTATAACTGTATTGACCGTCACTTAAAAGATAAAGCCGATAAAGTTGCGCTTATCTGGGAAGGTGATAACCCTGAGCATTCAGAAAACATTACGTATCAGCAACTTCATGATGAAGTGTGTAAGCTAGCAAATGGTTTACGTAAGCTAGGTGTGCAAAAGGGCGACCGCGTTGCGATTTATATGCCTATGACGCCACAAGCAATTTATGCAATGCAAGCGTGTGCTCGTATTGGTGCAGTGCATTCAGTTGTGTTTGGTGGCTTTTCTCCTTCAGCAATTGCAGACCGTATTCAAGATTCTGGTGCGAAAGTGGTTATCACATCTGACCAAGGTCGTCGCGGTGGTAATGCAGTACCACTAAAAGCAAACGTTGATGAAGCATTAACGCAAGCTGGCGTTACAAGTGTTGAACACGTTGTTGTGCACCAACTTACAGGTGGTGATGTTGCATGGAATGATGTAGACGTTTGGTGGCATGATTTAGTTGCTGACCAAGCAACAAACTGCGAACCAGAAGTAATGGATGCAGAAGACCCGTTATTTATTCTTTATACCTCAGGTTCAACAGGTCAGCCTAAAGGCGTTGTACATAGCACGGCAGGTTACTTAGTTTATACTTCGCTTACGCATCAATATGTTTTCGATTTACAAGAAGATGACGTTTTCTGGTGTAGCGCAGATGTGGGCTGGATCACGGGTCACAGTTACATTGCCTATGGGCCATTGGCGAATGGTTGCACTCAGGTTGTATTTGAAGGTGTACCAACCTATCCATCATCAGGTCGTATGGGTGAAGTAGTTGATAAGCATAACGTTACTATTCTATATACCGCACCAACAGCTATTCGTGCGTTAATGGCGAAAGGCGATGAGCCAACAGCTTCTTCTACACGTGAATCACTGCGCATTTTAGGTTCAGTAGGTGAGCCAATTAACCCAGAAGCATGGGCTTGGTATTATGAAAATATTGGTAACAGTAATTGTCCAATCGTTGATACATGGTGGCAAACTGAAACTGGCGGTATGATGATTACGCCACTACCAGGTGCAACAGATTTAAAACCAGGCTCAGCAACACGTCCATTCTTTGGTATTTTGCCTTCGTTATTTGATGCTGAGGGTGAAACATTACAAGGTGCAACAGAAGGTAACCTAGTTATTCTTGATAGTTGGCCGTCACAAGCACGTACTGTGTACGGTGACCATGAGCGCTTTGAACAGACTTATTTCTCAGCATACCCGGGCGTTTACTTTACCGGTGATGGTTGTCGTCGTGATGAAGATGGTTACTACTGGATCACAGGCCGCGTAGATGATGTACTGAATGTTTCGGGTCACCGTTTAGGTACAGCTGAGATTGAAAGCGCGTTAGTTGCACATGAAGCGGTTGCTGAAGCGGCAGTTGTTGGTTTCCCACATGATATTAAAGGCCAAGGTATTTACGTTTATATTACGCCGAATGATGGCGTAGCAGTAAGCGACGAATTAACCAAAGAGGTACGTAATTGGGTTCGTAAAGAGCTTAGCCCAATAGCAACACCAGATATGATCCAATGGTCACCAGGTTTGCCAAAAACACGCTCAGGTAAGATTATGCGCCGTATTTTACGTAAGATCGCAGCAAATGAATACCAACAGCTAGGTGATACATCAACACTTGCCGATCCAAGTGTTGTAGAGGAGCTAATTGAAAACCGTCTAAACCGCTAAAAGGTTTGTGAATCAATTAAACTCACAGTAACATTAAGGCTGTTATCAGGGATAACAGCCTTTTTATTAGGAGTCATATATGAGCAAGTTTTTGATAGCGGATGATCACCCTTTGTTTCGCGAAGCACTTAAAGGGGCTTTAAACGGCAGTTTCGATGATTTAGAGATATTTGAATCTGAGAGCTTTGATACGACGCTGCAAGTACTAGAACAACAACAAGAGCTCGATTTATTATTACTAGACTTACACATGCCTGGTAGCGGCGATTTATATGGTCTAATTCGTATTCGTGAAGATTACCCCGATTTACCGATTGCCGTTGTTTCTGGCACCGAAGACATTCAAATTGTTTCAAAAGTCATGAGTTATGGTGCCCTTGGTTTTATTCCAAAATCGTCATCTTCAGCACAAATTGCGGCTGCAATCGAAGAAATTCTAGATGGGGAAACTTGGTTGCCAGAATCAATGGCTGATAAAGTTGAAGAAGTGATTGAACAAGATGCAGAGCTTGCGCAGCAAATTGCATCACTCACACCACAACAATACAAAGTTTTAAGCTATTTACACGAAGGTTTGTTAAATAAACAAATCGCGTATGAACTGAATATTTCAGAAGCCACAGTGAAAGCACATATCACGGCAATATTCAGAAAACTGGGTGTATACAACCGAACGCAAGCGGTATTAATTGCCAGCAAACTGCAGTTAGAGCCAGTTGACTCTAATTAGCATATTAAAAATAATAAAAACCGAGCAAATATGCTCGGTTTTTTTCTTTCTAAAGTATCTGTAATTGCTGTTACTAGTTTGATGTTAGGCGAATAAACTTCTCGGCTAATTCATCAAGAGACTCAACATGCTGTGGGTCTTTTTTAATACAGTCAATCGGACAAACGCTGACACAAGTCGGTTGGTCGTAATGACCAACACACTCGGTGCATTTTTCTGGATCAATTTGATAAATTTTATCACCCATGTAAATTGCCTGATTAGGGCATTCAGGGTCGCACATATCGCAATTGATACACTTCGAATTTATCATCAATGCCATGATACTAGGCCTTTTTAAAAGGGTTACGCGTATCTTGGTCTGAATCTAAATTCCTTAATAGAATCGCTTTATCAAGTTCAATATCTTCCGGTAATGGAATTTTTACAATATGGCCTGAACCTTTAGCATCATCAATGCGCTCACCTTTCTTATTTTCCATATGATCTAAGGTAAACTGAATATTGCCTTGTGGTGTCATAAGTTCCATTGAATGGCCAGTACAGAATTTGTTCTTAACATCAATTTCAACCAAACCGTTGTTGTGACGGCCTAATACTTCACCAACAAATTGCTGCTTGTCTGACACTGAGTGGCCATATTCATAGTTTTGGTATTCTTGGTGCACATGGCGCTTTAAAAAACCCTCGGTGTAACCACGGTGCGCAAGGTTTTCTAAGGTGCGCATCAAGTTAGGATCAAATGGTTTACCGGCAACAGCGTCGTCAATGGCTTTACGGTAAACTTGTGCGGTGCGCGCAACGTAATAAAACGACTTAGTACGACCTTCAATTTTTAAGCTGTGTACACCCATTTTGGTTAGCTGATCTACGTATTGCACTGCCCGTAAATCTTTCGAGTTCATAATGTAAGTGCCGTGTTCATCTTCAAACGCAGGCATGTATTCGCCAGGGCGGCCTTGTTCTTCCAACATAAATACTTCGTTTGTTGGTGCGCCTTGGCCTAGGGTTGGGATCACTGAGTTTGGATCAATTTTATGAACAACATCACCGGTTTCGGTTTCCTTGCCCGGTTTTACATCATATTCCCAACGACATGCATTGGTGCAGGTACCTTGGTTTGGATCGCGCTTATTAATATAACCAGACAGCAAACAACGACCAGAGTACGCCATGCATAATGCACCGTGAACAAATACTTCTAACTCGGTTTCAGGGCATAACTCTCGAATTTGGCCAATTTCTTCAAGTGATAACTCACGCGATAAAATCACGCGTTCAACCCCTTGCTGGGCCCAAAATTTTACCGTTGCAAAGTTTACAGCATTAGCTTGAACAGAAAGGTGAATAGGCATATCCGGCCATTTTTCACGTACCAGCATAATTAAACCAGGATCTGACATAATTAAGGCATCGGGGCCCATTTCAATAACAGGTTCTATATCGCGCAAATAGGTATTCACCTTGGCATTATGCGGTGCAATGTTTGATACCACATAAAGCTTTTTACCTAAATCGTGTGCTTCATTGATCCCGAGCGCTAAATTATCAAGGTCAAATTCATTATTACGTACGCGTAAACTATAGCGAGGTTGACCGGCATATACTGCATCAGAGCCATAGGCAAAAGCATAACGCATGTTCTTTAAGCTACCTGCAGGTGACAGTAATTCAGGTACAAAAGGTGTGTTCATTGACGTGTCCTCATACATCGAACTGGGTGCTGGCCAGTTGCATGATTTAAAAAGCGGGTAATTCTAACGCACCGAGAAATTGAGAATTTTGATATAGATCAAATTAGCCTAGGTGTTTTGTTTGGCGGTATTGAATTAGCATTGAGGTGATAATGTTTATTTATTTTTCTCACTTTGTTGGAAAAGTAATCAGATTATTTTCGGTTTTAATAGGATTTTCACACAAATATGCGTATAATTCGCGGCCGTTAAAATCATTAATTATTTATGGAGCATAAAAGATGGCTTTAGAGCGTACTTTTTCTATCGTAAAACCTGATGCAGTTGCTAAAAACCACATCGGTGCTATCTACAACCGTTTCGAAACTGCTGGTCTTAAAATCGTTGCAGCCAAAATGGTTCACCTTTCAAAAGAGAAAGCTGAAGGTTTCTACGCTGAGCACAGCGAGCGTCCTTTCTTCGGTGCTTTAGTTGAGTTCATGACATCTGGTCCAGTAATGGTTACTGTTCTTGAAGGTGAGAACGCAGTACTTAAAAATCGTGAAATCATGGGTGCTACTAACCCTGCTGAAGCACTAGCTGGTACTTTACGTGCTGACTACGCAGATAGCATCGACGAGAACGCAGTACACGGTTCTGACGCTGTAGAATCAGCTGCTCGCGAAATCGCATACTTCTTCTCTGACGAAGAAATCTGTCCACGTACTCGTTAATTTTAACGACGTAGACAAACGTGCATTAGCTCAGGTTAATGCAGTAGAAAAGGGCTCTTTAGCCCTTTTCTTGTCATTTTGAACTAAAACAGTCTGTTTTAGTTACAGTGTCAACTTTGCTTTAAATTTACGGTACTTGGCTAAATATGCCGATTGCGCAAATGTAAAAGTAAAGCAAAGTTGATATATCAGCTAATATAAAGTTGTATTACGTACTAGGGTCTGAGTTATGAGTGCTGCGGAAAAGAAAATTAATTTATTAGATTTAACCCGTGAAGGAATGCGAGAGTTATTTGTTTCATGGGGTGAAAAGCCGTTCCGTGGCGATCAGGTAATGAAATGGATGTACCATTTCGGCATTGATAACTTTGATGAAATGTCGAATATCAACAAAAAGCTAAAAGCCAAGCTACACGCAGAATGCGAAATTAAAGCGCCTGAAATTTCAGTTAAGCAAGTGGCTTCAGACGGCACAATTAAATACGCATTAGTGCTTGAAGGGGGTCAAGAAGTTGAAACAGTGTGGATCCCTGAAAAAGACCGTGCAACATTATGTGTTTCATCACAAGTTGGTTGTGCGCTTGAGTGTACTTTCTGTTCAACAGCGCAACAGGGCTTTAACCGTAACCTAAAAGTATCTGAAATCATTGGCCAAGTTTGGCGTGTCGCAAAAGATATTGGTTTACATGGCGATTCAACTAAGCGACCAGTTACCAACGTGGTAATGATGGGCATGGGTGAGCCACTACTTAATCTCAACAATGTTGTTCCAGCAATGGAACTGATGATGGATGATTGGGCATTTGGTTTATCTAAGCGTCGCGTTACTTTAAGTACCTCAGGCGTTGTTCCTGCACTGGATATCTTAAAAGAAAAAATTGACGTTGCATTAGCTATTTCACTTCACGCGCCGAATAACGAATTGCGTGACGTGCTTGTACCAATCAACAAGAAGTACCCAATTGAAGAGTTCTTAGCTGCGTGTCGTCGCTATATTGACGGCTCTAAAGCAAACAAAGACATCACTATTGAGTACGTTATGCTACAAGGTGTGAATGACAGCACTGATCATGCACACGAGCTAGTTAAAGTGTTAAAAGGCACGCCATCAAAAATTAACTTGATTCCATTTAACCCGTTCCCGGGCAACGAATACGGCCGTTCAAGTAACAGTCGTATTGACCGTTTCTCTAAAGTGTTACAAGCCGCTGGTTTAACTTGTATTGTACGCCGTACACGTGGTGATGATATCGATGCAGCATGTGGTCAGTTAGTGGGTGATGTTGTGGATCGTACTAAGCGTGTAATGAAGAAAAAGCAACTCGATGATAACAAAATTAGTGTCAATACGGTAAACCCGTAAAGGATCTAGAAAAAATAAGATGATCCCGAGGCTAATTCGGGTAGAATTGAGATAATTGTCAGAAAATGAGTATAACTATGCGTCGTTCAATATTAGTAGGTGTTGCGCTATTAGCAACAACAGGATGTGTAACCGAAAGTGTTTATGTTGGTAGTGATAAGCCAGTTGTCGAAAATCGAATAGATAACGATGAAGCGGCAAGAACACGCATTTCATTAGCATTAAAATACTTAGCTTCTGGCGATAGCACACAAGCAAAATATAACTTAGAGCGCGCCGCTAAATTTGCGCCTAAATTACCTGAAGTTCATTACACTACTGCGTATTATTACCAGCAAGTGGGTGAAAATGAACTTGCTAAAGAGTCTTACTTACGCGCAATTGATATTGCACCGGATGATCCAAATACGCTAAATAACTATGGCGTGTTTTTATGTGGTTTAGGTGAATACGATGAAGCATCAGAATACATTTTGCGTGCAATCGAAATTCCAAGCTATCTGCGCGTTTCGCAAAGTTATGAAAACCTAGCGCTATGTGCGATTGAAAATAACGAATTTGATGAGGCGGAAGAATATCTTGAAGCTTCAGTAAAACACAGCCCATCGCGTGGCTCGTCACTGGTTAACTTGTCTGCGATTTATTATGCCAAAAGCGATTTACATCGTGCGCAAACATTTATGAATCGTTACGAAAAATCAGGCCGTATTTCTTCTCGCTCGTTAATGCTCTCATACTTAATTGAAAATCGTATGGGGCATATCGAAAAAGCCAATACATTGGCATTAACGCTGCAGCAAACCTACAGTAATTCAATTGAAGCACAACAGATTAAACTTAAGAAAACATCCGACAGTGAGTTTGAGCGTCTACGTGAAAAATACCGCAAAAATGAGTTAAGCAAGCTTAAAAAAGAGCTTAACCCAGATGGTAAATCGGTTGTTGCTAAGCCACAAGTAAAAGTGGTTAAACGTAAAGCGCAACCAGAGCAAGCGGAAGTAACACTAAGCAAAGCCGAGATTGAACCACAAGTAAAAGTGGAAGTTGCTAAGCCAACTACACAAGTTGCGAAAAATGAAGTGGTTGTAGCGCAAGCTAAAGCACAGCAACAAGCGCCGGTTACACAACGTATTCCACTTAATAAGCTGGTTGAAACGCCTTATCACGTTATGAAAGGTGGTGAGAATCTGTTCTCGGTATCGGTTAAATACAATGTTAAATTAGCTAAGTTACTTGAATGGAATGGCTTAACCGAAAACGATCCGGTTTTTGCTGGCACAAAAATTTATCTTAACAACCCTAATATTTACCACCTAGTTAAAGATGGCGACACCTTATTTAGTATTTCTGTGAAGTACAATTTACGCATGAAGTCGCTTGCTGAGTGGAACGAGATTCAAGAGTCGGCAACATTAAGCCCAGGTAAAAAAATCTTGTTAGTAAATCCTAAAACTTACGCACTATGACCGAAGAAGTATTAGCTCAAGAACCAACAATAGGTTTAGGTGAGCAGTTAGCAACTGCTCGCGAGCAACACGCTGTTTCAATTGATGAAATGGCACATAAGTTAAAATTAACATCAAAACAAATTTCAGCCATAGAATGTGACGATTACAGCCAGTTAGGGCCCGTCACTTTTGTAAAAGGCCATATTCGCAGTTATTGTCGCGAATTTAACCTAAACGAAGCACAATTAATGTCGCAGTTTAGGCACCAAAGGGAAGAAACTGAAAAGCGAATGCAAAGCTTTTCAAGACGTACGGAACGCGAAGCAAAAGATAACCGATTAATGCTTTTTAGTTACGCAATTATTGCACTTATTCTTGGTTCATCGTTGTTTATCTGGTGGCAAAATCGTGAACCAGCACCAACGGAAGCTGAAACAAGCAAAACGGTGGTTGAAACGCCAAGTCAAGAAAACAGTAATGTACCGGTCGTAACTGAGCGTAAAGCTGCAAGCCAAATAAACCTTGCTGAAGTGTCTCAGTTCAGCAATGACGAACCTCTGCAAACGAGCAGTCAAGAACCTAAAACCACGTCAGTTGAGCAGCCACAAGTGGCTGAACCGGCGGTGGTTGAAAAGAAAAAAAATACTAAGAAAAACGTCAGTACTATTGTGATGACGTTTAAAGATGATAGCTGGGTCGAGATTTTTGATGCCGATGGCGAGCGTGTCGCATTTGGTGTTAAGAAAAAAGGCTATGTCATGACATTAGATGGCAAAGCGCCATTTAATGTGGTGCTGGGCAAGCACTATATTGTTGATGTTGAGTTTAATGGTGAGTTAGTTGATATGTCACATTTCCCTACTAATCGACTCGCCAAATTTAGCCTGCCGTTGAGTGAGTAATAAGCATGTTTTCAGAATCTCCGATAAAACGCCGCAAATCAAAACGCATTTATGTAGGTAATGTGCCAATTGGCGATGGCGCACCGATTGCCGTGCAGTCAATGACCAATACCGAAACTACCGATGTCGCGGCTACGGTCGCGCAAATCAATGCAATTCAAGCAGCTGGTGCGGATATTGTACGTGTTTCTGTGCCTACAATGGACGCGACTGAAGCATTTAAAGAAATTAAACAGCAAGTTGATATTCCGCTGGTTGCGGACATTCACTTCGATTACCGTATTGCGCTAAAAGTTGCTGAATATGGTGCCGATTGTTTGCGTATTAACCCAGGTAATATCGGCAGTGAAGAGCGTATTCAAGCGGTTGTTGATGCTGCACGCGAAAAGAACATTCCAATTCGCATTGGTGTGAACGGTGGTTCGTTAGAGCGCGATATCCAAGAAAAATACGGTGAGCCAACACCTGAAGCATTGCTTGAATCAGCGATGCGTCACGTAAATATTTTAAGGCGCCTTAATTTCGATAATTTTAAAGTATCGGTAAAAGCGTCAGATGTATTTTTAGCGGTTGGTGCGTATCGATTGCTTGCGAAAGAAATTGAACAGCCGCTGCATTTAGGTATTACTGAAGCCGGTGGTTTTAGAGCGGGCTCAGTTAAATCTGCGGTTGGTTTAGGCATGTTACTAGCCGAGGGCATTGGTGATACGTTACGTGTCTCACTTGCAGCCGACCCAGTGCAAGAAATCAAAGTAGGTTTTGATATCTTAAAATCTTTGCGTATTCGCTCTCGCGGCATTAATTTTATCGCCTGCCCAAGCTGTTCACGTCAAGAATTTGATGTAGTAAGCACGATGAATCAGCTCGAAGAGCGTTTAGAAGACGTTATTGAACCTGTGACTGTTTCGGTTATTGGCTGTGTAGTAAATGGTCCGGGCGAAGCTCTGGTGAGCGATTTAGGTTTAGCGGGCGCTAATAAGCGCTCTGGTTTGTATATCAATGGTGAGCGTCAAAAAACGCGTATTGATAATACGCAAATTGTTGACCAACTAGAAACGCAAATTCGCGATTACATCGCAAAAAAAGACACTGAACAACAAATAGACGTTAAGTTAGTTGAGTAAGTAGTCTCGTTGAGTATAATTGACAATCTTCTTTTTTCTGGGGCGATATTCGCCCCATGCATTTAATTAGCAATAGGGTAAAAGCAGCGTGGCAAAACAAATCCAAGCAGTTCGCGGCATGAATGATTGTGTACCGGGTGATACTCAGGTATGGCAAAAAGTTGAAAGCATTTTACGCGAAACAGTTGCATCGTATGGTTATCAGGAAATTCGTTTTCCAATTGTTGAATCAACTGATTTGTTTAAACGCTCAATTGGTGAAGTTACCGATATCGTTGAAAAGGAAATGTACACCTTTGAAGATCGCAATGGTGACAGCCTAACATTACGTCCTGAAGGTACAGCGATATGTGTGCGTGCAGGTAACCAAAATGGTTTGCTGTATAATCAAGAACAGCGTCTTTGGTATATGGGCCCAATGTTCCGCCACGAAAGACCTCAAAAAGGTCGCTACCGTCAGTTTCACCAGTTTGGCTTAGAAGTTTTTGGCTTTGAAACTGCGGACATTGATGCAGAAGTAATTATTTTGACTGCACGTTTATGGAAAGCATTTGGTATTAGTGACCACGTTAGATTAGAGCTTAACTCACTTGGCTCAAATGAAGCGCGCGCGCAATATCGTGATGCACTTGTTGCTTACCTTGAGCAAAATATCGATGCATTAGACGAAGACTCAAAACGTCGTATGCACTCAAATCCATTACGTGTACTCGACAGTAAAAACCCTGACGTGCAAGCAGTTTTAGTTGATGCACCAAAGCTATCTGAACACTTAGACCAAGAGTCACAACAGCATTTTGCAAATTTATGTGAACGTTTAGATGCTGCAGGCATCGAATATCAGGTTAATGAAAAACTGGTACGCGGTTTAGATTACTACAACCGCACTGTATTTGAATGGGTTACTGAAAGTTTAGGTGCACAAGGCACAGTGTGTGCTGGCGGTCGTTACGATGGCTTAGTTGAACAACTAGGCGGTAAAGCGACACCAGCAGTGGGTTTTGCAATGGGCATGGAGCGTTTAGTGCTGATGTTGCAAGAGCTTGACCGTGTTGGCGAAATTCGTCGCACCAGTGATGTTTACATTGCGGCGATGGGTGATGCAGCAAGCATTCAAGCACCTGTTATTGCCGAGAAGTTACGTGAAAAAGTACCAGGAATACGCATTACAGTGCATGCCGGTGGCGGTAACTTTAAGAAACAATTGAAACGCGCAGATAAAAGCGATGCTGTATACGCACTGATTATCGGTGACAGTGAACTTGAAAATAACCAAGTGACTGTAAAACACTTACGCGAGCATCAAGAACAACAAACACTAAATTTAGATCAAGCAGCCGAGTTGCTAACAGGCTTGGTATAAGAGGTTAGAATGGAAGTTTATTCAACAGAAGAACAACAAGCAGAAGCAATAAAACGATTTTTCCGTGAAAATGGCACATCTCTGATTGCCGGTGTAGTACTAGGTTTAGGTGGTTTATATGGCTGGAAAGCATATAACCAATCGCAAATTGATAGCGCTGAAGCCGCGTCGGATGCCTACACGCAGTTAATCTCGACGGCAGGTCAAGAGAACTCTGACGTACTTGCAAAGTCAGACGCATTTTTAACTGAGTATAAAGATTCTAGCTATTCTGTATTAGCAGCGTTTGTAAGCGCACGTGAAGCAGTTGATGCAAAAGACTACAGTGCAGCAAAAGAAAAGCTAGAGTGGATTGTAACAAATGCACCAAAAGCTGAGTTGAAAGCTATTGCTACAACACGTATTGCACGTATTGAACTTGCTGAAGGAAACTTTGACGCGGCACTTGCAAAACTAAACACAACGTTGCCAGAAGCGTTCAAAGCACAAGTAGAAGAGCTTAAAGGCGACATCTACCTTGCTAAAGACGATAAAGACAATGCACGTTTAGCATACCAAGCAGCACTTGATGCGGCAGGTGAAACGCAAAATCAGCTTCTTCAAGTTAAATTGGATAATCTAGCTGTTGCTCAGACGCTGTAGGTGATTTATGAAAAAAATTACCTTAGCAACCTTGTTGCTGTTAACACTTGGCTTAACTGGCTGTTCATCAAGTGATGATGAAGAAGACGAGTTAACACTGCCTGAAATCGTTAATCAGTTTGAAGCTGATAGCGTATGGCAAACTAGTGTCGGTTCTGGTGTTGAACATTACTTTTCGCGTCTTTCGCCAGTGGTTTATAAAGACACAGTATTTGTAGCGTCACGTCGTGGTGAAATCAAAGCAATTGATATTAACAGCGGCAAAGAACTTTGGCGCAGCGATGTACGTAAAAACCCAGCGTTTTGGCCATGGGAAGATGACGATAGCGCTAAGCTATCGGGTGGCTTAAGCGAAGCGTACGGTAAAATCTTTGTAGGCACAGAACGCGGTGAAGTGATTGCACTTGATCGTGAAACAGGTGAACTTGCTTGGCGCAAACAAGTGCCAGGCGAAGCACTTTCAGCACCTGCTGCAGGCGATGGCCTAATTTATGTGAATTTAGGTTCAGGTAAGTTAGTCGCATTACATCCAGATGAAGGTGAACAGCGTTGGGTGTATGAGCATGAAGTGCCAGCACTTACGTTACGCGGTATTAGCTCTCCGCAATCAGCAAATGGCGGTGTTATCTTTGGTGAAGAGAACGGTAAGCTGTCAGTGGTTATTGCAGAAAACGGCTTTTTAGCGTGGCAAGCTGATGTTGCAATTCCACAAGGTGCATCAGAGTTTGAACGTTTAGCGGATGTAGATACGCAGCCAGTTGTACAGGGCTCAACTGTTTATTCACTGGCGTATAACGGCAACTTAGTGGCTGTTGATATTCGTTCAGGTAATGTACTTTGGAAGCGTGAATACAGTGGCTACCGCGATTTTACCGTTGATGGTCGCAATATCTATTTGGTAGATAGCCAAGGTTCTATCTATGCTTTAGATGCAAGCTCAGGTATTGAACGTTGGAGTCAACCAGCTTTAAATGGTTGGTTTTTGACGGGGCCAACAGTATTTGGCAACTATCTAGTAACGGGTGACCAAGAAGGTAACCTACACTGGTTAGATAAAGAAACCGGCGATCTTGTATCGCGCAGTGAATTCGATAGTTCAGGTTTCTACGTCGAGCCAATTACAGCGGGTGATAAACTAATTGTTATAACACGTGATGGTGAAGTGAGTTTAGTTAACTTACCACTAGCGAATTAATATTTATTGCCAAGTGTGACTTGGTAAATTAAAGGCTTCGTTACGGCTTGCTCTGGACGAAGCCTTTTGTTGTTTATTTAAGAGGTTGAATATGCTTCCTGTGATTGCCCTTGTGGGCCGTCCTAATGTTGGGAAATCAACATTGTTTAATCGCTTGACGCGAACGCGTGATGCACTTGTGGCAGACTTTCCTGGTCTGACACGCGATCGTAAATATGGTCAGGCGAGTTATGAAGATTACGAGTTCATTTTAGTGGATACCGGCGGTATCGACGGGTCTGAGCAGGGCATTGAATCTGAAATGGCTGAGCAATCGCTGTTAGCGATTGAAGAGGCCGATATTGTAATGTTCTTAGTTGATGCCAGAGCGGGCTTAACCGCATCTGATATTGGCATTGCAGATCACTTACGTAAACAGCAAAAGAAAGTATTTGTTGTTGCCAACAAGATTGATGGTATTGATGCGGATTCAAACTGTGCTGAGTTTTATCAATTAGCACTTGGCGAAGTATATCAAATCGCTGCAGCTCATGGTCGCGGTATTACATCGTTACTTGATACGGCATTACAGCCAGTTATTGCTGAATATGCTGAGGCGTATCGTGAAGCAAATCCAGAAGAGTTTGAAGATGACCTAGTTGATTCACTTTACGATGATGAAAACGAAGGTGAAGACGTTGATGGTGAGCGCCCAGACAAACCGGTTAAGCTTGCGATCATTGGTCGCCCAAATGTAGGTAAATCAACTCTTACAAACCGTATTTTAGGTGAAGAGCGCGTTATTGTTTACGATATGCCAGGCACCACTCGTGACTCTGTGTATATTCCAATGACACGCAATGAGAAAGAGTACGTACTGATTGACACCGCAGGTGTGCGTAAACGTAAAAAGGTATCTGACGTTGTTGAAAAGTTCTCAGTAATTAAAACACTGAAAGCGATTGAAGATGCAAACGTTGTGTTACTGGTGATCGATGCACGTGAAGGTATTAGTGATCAAGACCTAAGCTTATTAGGCTATACGCTTAACGCGGGTCGTTCATTAGTGATTGCGGTAAACAAGTGGGATGGCTTGGATACCGAAGTAAAAGATCGCATTAAATCAGAGCTCGATCGTCGTTTAGGTTTTATTGATTTTGCGCGTATTCACTTTATCTCGGCGCTGCACGGTACTGGTGTTGGTCATCTGTTTGAATCAGTAGATGAAGCCTATGAATCGGCAACAAAACGTATCAGTACTGCGATGTTACGCCGTATTATGGATATGGCACAAGCTGATCACCAGCCGCCGTTAGTACGTGGCCGTCGTGTTAAGTTAAAATACGCGCACGCAGGGGGATATAACCCGCCAATTATCGTTATTCACGGTAACCAAGTTAAAGATTTACCTGATTCGTACAAGCGTTATATGATGAACTATTATCGTAAAGCGCTTAAGGTTATGGGTACGCCAATCAAGATTGAATTTAGAGAAGGCGATAACCCGTATGCAGGTCGCACTAATAAGATGACCTTGTCGCAACAGCGACAGCGCAAACGTATTTCTAAAATGTATAGCAAAAAGCCTTAATTTTAGATTTGTTGAAAAAAGCACCGAACAGGTGCTTTTTTCGTATGTGATGATGGAAATAGCTGCAATTACCAGCAGTTATGTGCTAATAATTAGACAATAAGAATAATTAACCATCATGTCACAAATGGATTACTTAAAAACAGTTATCTACGTTGATAATGTTGAAGAAACGTTAGATTTCTACTTCCAAGCATTTACCGTCAGCACGGCTCAGCTCGATGAAGACGGGCAATACGGCGAGCTGGACTTCCAAGGTGCGTGTATTGCCTTCGCGGCGCATCCCTTAGCGCAATCTCACTTTAAGCAGAGTTATATTCGCGCGCAGCCAAAACAACCGGCACTTGGTTTTGAATTAGTCTTAAAGGTTGATAACATTAATTTAGCGTTTGCAAAAGCGGTAGATGCAGGCGCAGAACCACTTTCTGCACCGCATGAAATGGAAGGTAAAAACTTGGCCTATGTACGTTCTATTGAAGGTACGCTCATTGCGCTAAGCGAATAAACTTTGCTTCATAAACTGCCAAGTTTCTTCAGAATTTATAATACGACCGTGACCAAGTTTATTAACCGCTTTTAAATTGATATGGCTGTGTTGACTCGCTTGTTGATTGGTTAGTTCAAACTTAGCAAATCGGTCTTTTTGGTCGTGAATAATATGAATAGGATGGGCGTGACCTGCAATGTGTAATTCAGGCAAAATCTCACCAAAACGCATATCGTGTTCATCTTCAACACTTTTTAGCACGCCACTAAATAAGTGTTGATGAATGCCTGTATTCAAAATACGTTGTTCAAAAGAGTCGTAAAAGCCAAAGGTAGGCGCAATTAAAAAATGGGGTACATCTTTACTCACATTAAGCGCTGCAATGGTTCCCATAGAATGGCTGACAATTGCTTTAGGCTTTTCAATGCTTGCCATTACAGATTTTAACCCTTTGATAAAAAGCGGTAAATTGGCAAACTTGCCATCGCTTTCACCATGACCGTAATGGTCAAATGCCATCGCTTTAAAACCACTTGCCGCTACTTTCTCCATAAGTGGTAAAAATTGACGGCTACTGCCAGACCAGCCATGGGTAAAAACAACTGCAGGACCTTCACCAATTGAAGTAAGGTGTAAGGCACCGTGTTCGGTTGATAGTTTTTGTTGCGTAAACTGGGCTGACAATGTTGTTCTTTTGCGGTTTTTTATTGGTGTTAACAGTAATTTTCTCGTTTGATTAAAGGCAAATTTTGGTGCAATTTTAAGTGCGGTAGTAGATGCCGCTTTAATCAAATAGTAGGCTAGCGGCTTTCTTTTTGCCGATGATGAAAAATAGATTTTACTGCTCATACAGATTCCTCTGCGCGGTGGCGCTCAATTAATTGGTTTAGGGCAGTTTTAAAACGGCTATGTTCAGCGTCTTCAACACCTAGCCATGACATGCTTTGGCTGCCTAAATAAAGTGCGTAGAGTTCAAACACAAATTGCTCTGCGCTTACGTCTTGTTTGAATTGCCCAGCACTTATTACTTGCTTAACTTTGTGCGTTAAATAGCCAAGCCAATTTGCAAGATCTTGCTTAACTTGATCGTGTATAGCGCCTGGTTGGTCATCAAATTCCACTGCCGCGGAGATAAAAATGCAGGTCTTTGCTTGGTTTTCATACCAATCTAGCCAGTTCTCACACAAGCTAAGTAATTGAGCAAGAGGATCAAGCTCGCGGTTGATTGGCTGAATAACCGTGCTTTGAAAAAGTTCATTGGCGAATGTTAGTACATTCAATTGTAGCGTTTCTTTTGATTTAAAATGCGAAAACAAGCCCGATTTGGACATGCCTGTGGCAACTGCAAGGCCGCCAATAGTGAGGTTGTCTAAGCTTGACTGTGTAGCAATTTTTAACGCTGTTGCGAGGATCTGCTGTTTTGTTTCTTGACCTTTACTCATAATAGCACGAGCGTGCTAAAAGTAAATGTTTCAATTAGCTGTTTGCGAACACTGTATTTAACTCAATGTTGCCTATACTGTGTGTAATGTAATGTGAGAGTTCACTATGCTAACCCCCGATTTACCAGCCAATGAAAATACAAGAATTAAAACCCTGCAAAACTTAAATGTGCTAGATACACCGCCTGAGCAAAGGCTTGATAGAGTTACGCAAATTGCCGCTAAAATGTTTAACGTGCCTATCGCATTGGTATCGTTAGTTGATAAAGAGCGACAATGGTTTAAGTCTTGTGTCGGTTTAACAGCAAGTGAAACACCGCGTGATATTTCCTTTTGCGGCCATGCAATTTTGAGTGAGCAAGCATTGGTTGTAACAGATACTTTAGCGGATGAGCGTTTTGCAGATAACCCGTTGGTACAGGGCGAGCCAAATATTCGGTTTTATGCGGGGATCCCTCTTGAGCATGAAAATGGATGCCGTCTGGGTACCTTGTGCATTATTGATAGCAAACCTCGTAATTTTAATACCGACGATATTACCTTGTTGAAAGAGCTTGCGGTGCTTGTGGAACTTGAGTTAGTAAATAAATTACCAAATACCACTGACCCTGTAACAGGGTTATCAAACAAAGCTGGTTTTAAGTTATTAGCGCCGATTAGTTTAAAGGTGTGTCAAAAGTTAAATCTTAAAGTTTCGGTAGTGTATTTGTTTATGAAAGGGCTGCTTAGTTATCGTCATGATCGCCAGAAGTATACGACTATTTTAAAGACAACAGCTGAACTTTATAAAACTACATTTAGAGCGACTGATTTAATCGCCCGTTATGATGAAAATGGATTTGTTGCGCTAGTAAGTAATGCGGACAAACACAATACGCAAGAGCTACTTGACTGTTTGATTTCGCAAATGAATGACATTGATTTTGACGTGCAGCATGATAGCCCTATTGAGTTAATAACGGGTGTCATCGACAGCTCACCATTTTGTGATATTGATGAGCTGATCTTTAACGCCTTTATTAAGCTGCATGAAAAAGGCGAGGGGCTTTAGAAACAAGATGCGACAATAAGTTGTTTAATCAGCTCTTGGCTTGGTTTTATTTTTTCCATCGCTAAAAATTCATCGGGCTGATGGGCTTGTTGTATTGAGCCTGGACCCATTACGATTGTTTCACAACCAAGCTGCTGTAAAAAAGGCGCTTCGGTGCAATAGTTTACCGCTTGTGCTTGTTCACCAGACAGCTTTTCAGCAAGCTTTACTAAACTGCTGTCTGTGCTGCCTGAAAACGCGGGAATAGGTTCGTGTAAATCATGTACCGCTACCGCGTTTGGATATTGGTTATTTATCGGTGCTACTGCCTGCAACAGCATTGCTTGAAGTTCTGGAATACTAATGCCGGGAATTGGGCGCATATCAATATGTAACTCGCAACAACCACAAATGCGGTTGGCATTGTCACCACCATGGATGTGCCCAAGGTTTAAAGTCGGGTAGGGTATTTTAAAATCTGATAATGAATATTTATTCTTTATGTCTTCTTTTAGTTTTAATAGCTGGCTAATTACAAGCTGCATGACTTCTATCGCGTTTAAACCCGCATCAGGATCAGAGCTATGACCTGCTTTACCTGTTACACGAATTGCTGTCGACATATGTCCTTTATGAGTATACACAGGCACCATGTCGGTAGGTTCACCAATAATACAACGAGCCGGCTTTAGCTTATTCTGTTTGGCGATTTCAATTGCGCCAGCCATTGTGGTTTCTTCATCTGCGGTCGCTAAAATTGTAATAGGCTGTTTTAGATTAGCGAGTCCAGTATCGTTATCTATTTCTTGTAATGCATTTAAAACAAAAGCAAAAAAGCCTTTCATATCGATACTGCCTAAGCCATAAAACTTGTTGTCTTGTTCGCTTAATTTGAACGGGTCGAACTGCCAACGACTATCGTCAAATGGCACTGTGTCTGTATGTCCTGCCAGCATTAAACCGCCTTCACCCGTACCTAGCTTTGCCGCTAGATTGTATTTTCCGGGATTATTATCAAGTTCCGTAATTTCGACTGCAAAGCCTAGAGATTCACACCAACTTGCCAATAAATTGATGACTTCGCGGTTACTCATGTCGAGTGATGGCACCGTTGCGCTAATCGACGGTGCGGCAATAAGTGCACCGTACATATCAAGAAAGTGTAATTGCGACATGATTCCCTCAAAATACTTAATAAATAATTATGCAAAAAAGTTGAATATAAATTTACATTGGTTTATTCTGCATTTCAATTCATTATTTTGAAATAATTAGTACCGAGACTAACAGCATGCAGAACTCAATTTTACGACGATAACACTTTTTGAAAACTTGTCTTTATACCCTTAATAGTTTTTTGGAAAAAATATGAATATCGTTATCGTTGGTGCAAGCGGTTACTCAGGTGCTGAGCTTGCCAAATTAATCTCTCTACATAACTCGCTAAAGTTAGTGGGTATGTATGTGTCTGAAAATAGCCTAGATAAAGGTAAATCGCTTGCCAGTCTTTACCCTGAACTAAATGGCATTGTTGCAGGTGAACTAGCGCCGTTAAATAGTGAGGCATTTTCAGTAATCGAACAAAATGCCGATGCCATTTGCCTATGCACTGAACATTCAGTCAGTGTCGAACTTGCACCTCAGTTTTTAGCAATGGGCAAAAAAGTATTTGATTTATCTGGAGGCTTTCGTCTGTCATCAAATGATGACTATGAAACCTATTATGGCTTTAAACACGCTAGCCCTGAGCTATTAGAACAAGCTGTTTATGGTCTTGTTGAATGGCAAAAAGACCAAATCAAAAATGCACAGTTAGTAGCAGTACCTGGTTGTTACCCAACCGCTGCGCTAAATGCGCTTAAACCATTAAAACAAGCTGGCTTACTTACTGATGAAACTGTGATTATCAATGCGGTTTCTGGTGTTACTGGCGCTGGGCGTAAAGCCAATGTGGCAACGCATTTTTGCGAAGTGAGCCTTAAACCTTACGGTTTATTTAATCATAGACACGGCCCTGAAATTGAAAAATACCTTGACCACAGGGTGTTGTTTACACCGCATTTGGGCAATTTTAAGCGCGGTATTCTTGAAACTATCTATGTCAAAGTAAAACCAGGCACTTCTCTAAAGCAAATAGCTGAGTCATATCAGGTGCTTGCTGATGAGCCTTTAATTCGCTTACTTGGCGATGCAATTCCATCAATTAAAGGTGTTGAGAACACGCCGTTTGTTGATATTGGTTGGCAGTTACAGGGTGATCAACTCATTGTGATCTCTGCGATTGATAATTTACTTAAAGGCGCGTCTGGCCAAGCACTTCAATGTATAAACTTAACCTTAGGACTGGCAGCACATACGGGCTTTCAAGGAGTAAATCATGGCTAATTGGGTAATTAAGCTAGGTGGCGCGGTATTAAATAATATTGACGCTGCAAAAGCGTTAATTGATGTGTTACATCAAAAGCCTGAAGACAAATTTATTCTAGTGCACGGCGGTGGCTCGCTTGTTGATAGCTGGTTAAGCGATGCGGGCTTTGTTACGTCAAAACATCTTGGCCTGCGTATTAGTCCGCGTGAACAAATGCCTTACATTGTTGGTGCGCTTGCGGGTTGTGCAAATAAACAACTCATGGGCGCGGCAATTAGTAATGGTTTTAAGCCTGTTGGTTTAAGTCTTTATGAAGCGGGGCTCGTTAGTGAGCAAAAGCTAAAAGCGCTTGGCCAAGTCGGTACCTGCATTGAAAACGATGCCAGTATTCTTAAATCGCTACTCAATGCGGGATGTTTTCCGATTGTGAGCTCAATTGGTTTTGACTTAGAAGGCAACTGGTACAACGTAAACGCCGATGAAGCAGCAGCTAGTATCGCTCAATTGCTTGATGCGGAACTGGTTTTTATGACAGATGTAGAAGCAGTATTAGATCACAAGCTTAATCCATTACATCAGTTATCAAGTACTGATATCAGTACATTAATCGAAGAGGGAGTCATTAAAGGCGGCATGCAGGTAA
The DNA here is from genome assembly GCF_056159365.1 of Pseudoalteromonas sp. ABV4_021. Taxonomy (NCBI): domain Bacteria; kingdom Pseudomonadati; phylum Pseudomonadota; class Gammaproteobacteria; order Alteromonadales; family Pseudoalteromonadaceae; genus Pseudoalteromonas; species Pseudoalteromonas sp. ABV4_021. Next base: position 671,392 of record NZ_JBSWVB010000001.1, read on the forward strand.
AAGTAAATACCAGCTTGCAAGCTGCTCAACATTTACGACGTGGCGTGTATATCTCGAGCTGGCAAAAGCCAGAAAACTTAATCGCATTGCTCAATGGTGAGCATGTGGGAACCAAGATTACGCCATAGGAAAAACAATGACTCAACAATTTATTACGGGCTTAGAACTCAACAAAGAAGCCAACTTAGAATTACTTAATTTAGCATTACAAATTAAAAATAACCCAATGGATTTTGCCGATGCGCTGAAAGGAAAATCGGTTGTTACGTTATTTGAAAAACCAAGTTTACGTACTCGTCTGTCGTTTGACATCGGCATTAACAAACTCGGCGGACATGCAGTTTATTTAGATCAGCAAAACGGTGCAATGGGGCAACGTGAATCAGTAAAAGATTTTGCCCTAAATATTTCCACGTGGGCTGATGGCATCGTAGCGCGTGTAATGGCGCATAGTACATTAACTACGCTTAGTGAATTTTCGTCTGTACCGGTTGTAAATAGTTTGTGTGATTTATATCACCCATGCCAAGCACTCGCTGACTTATTGACATTGACTGAAATTTACGGCGACGTAAGCCAACTAAAATTGGCTTATTTAGGTGAAGGTAACAATGTTACGCACTCACTGATGCTATTAGCGGCAACCTTAGGTACTGACTTTGTCGCAGTATGCCCTAAAGGCGCATCACCTGATGCACAAATTGTAAAACAAGCTGAAGCGATAGCAGCACAAAATGGCGCATCGGTATTGGTAAGTGACCGTTTAGAAGCCGCAGTTGGTTCGAATGCACTCTATGCCGATACTTGGGTATCAATGGGCGATAACACTCCACTTGAACAAGTAAAAGAAAAGTACATGCCGTACCAAATTAATCAAAAGCTTGTTGATATGACAGGCGCGTCCAGCGTACTGCATTGTCAGCCTGCACACCGTGAATTTGAAATTACCTCTGAGGTAATGGACGGTGACAAATCATTCATAATACAACAAGCTGAAAATCGTATGCATGCGCAAAATGCTCTGCTTGTAAGTTTATTAAACCCAAATTTTGTGTAAGGAATCGGTAACATGAGTTCTATTAAAAAAGTTGTACTAGCATACTCAGGTGGTCTTGATACATCGGCTATCGTGCCATGGTTAAAAGAAAACTATAACTGTGAAGTAGTGGCATTTGTTGCCGATGTAGGCCAAGGTGCAGAAGAGTTAGAAGGCGTAGAAGCAAAAGCGATTGCATCGGGCGCATCTGAGTGTCATATCGTTGATTTAAAAGATGAGTTAGTTGCCGATTATATTTATCCAACGCTTAAAACTGGCGCAATTTACGAAGGTACTTACTTACTAGGTACGTCAATGGCGCGTCCTATCATTGCTAAAGCACAAGTTGAAGTTGCGCGTAAAGTAGGTGCTGATGCACTTTCTCACGGCTGTACCGGTAAAGGTAATGACCAAGTTCGTTTTGAAAGCTGTTTTGCAGCCCTTGCACCTGATTTGAAAGTGATTGCGCCTTGGCGTGAATGGGATTTATCAAGCCGTGAATCATTACTTGATTACCTTGCTGAGCGTAATATTCCATGTTCTGCGTCGGCGACTAAAATTTACAGTCGTGATGCAAACGCGTGGCACATCTCACACGAAGGTGGTGAGCTTGAAGATCCGTGGTGCCAACCTAGCGATCAAGTATGGACATGGACAAATTCGCCAGAGCAAGCGCCAAATGAGTCACAACTTGTTCAGCTTAGTGTCAAAAATGGTGAAGTAGTTGCGGTAAATGGTGAGCAAATGTCACCGCTGCAAGTACTCACTACGCTAAACGAAGTTGCAGCGCCCCATGGTATTGGTCGTGTTGATATCGTTGAAAACCGTTTAGTGGGTATGAAGTCGCGTGGTTGTTATGAAACTCCAGGTGGCACAGTAATTATGGCGGCACTTCAAGCGATTGATGAGTTAGTGCTTGATAAAACCAGTCGCAAATGGAAAGACACTTTAGCGAATGAGTTCTCACACCTTGTTTATGACGGTCGTTGGTTTACGCCACTAAAAGATTCAATTTTAGCTGCAGCAGAAGCGTTTTCGACTCTTGCAACCGGCGAAGTGGTATTAAAGCTTTATAAAGGTCAAGTTACTGCGGTGCAAAAGCAATCTGAAAACTCATTATATAGTGAAGACTTTGCAACGTTTGGTGAAGATGATGTGTATGACCAATCACATGCAGAAGGCTTTATTCGTCTATTTTCATTAAGCAGTAGAATTTCTGCAATGAATAACAAGTAATCTTGCCGAGAATTAGTGAGAGGATAGAGTTATGGCACTGTGGGGCGGACGTTTTTCTTCGGGACCAGATCACGCATTTAAGCAATTTAATGACTCACTGCCATTTGATTATCAAATGGCAGAAGAAGACATTATTGGTTCTGTGGCTTGGGCTGGTGCGTTACAACAAGTTGATGTGTTAACAGCGGACGAACATCAAAAATTAGTAGCAGGTTTAAACGAACTTTTAAATGAAGTTCAGCAAGACCCAAATGCAATTGCAACGGCTGGGGATGAGGATATTCACTCGTATGTAGAAGCAAAGCTAATTGAAAAAGTGGGCGATCTTGGTAAAAAGCTGCACACAGGTCGTAGCCGAAACGACCAAGTAGCTACCGATTTTCGCTTGTGGAGCCGAAAAACAGCGAAGCAACTGCTTGCCGCCATAGCGTCACTAAAACAGGCGCTTGTAACACTAGCTGAAAAAGAGCTTGGTACCGTGCTACCGGGTTATACTCATCTACAACGTGCGCAACCTGTGTTGTTTAGTCATTGGTGTATGGCATATTTTGAAATGCTGGAGCGCGATGAAGCGCGTTTAGAAAGTGCGCTTAGCCGCATTAATGTCTGTCCGCTAGGTTCAGGCGCACTAGCAGGTACCGCCTATGCCATCGACCGCGAACAACTGGCTGCTAATTTAGGGTTTGATAGAGCAAGCCGTAATAGCCTTGATGCCGTGTCTGACCGTGATTTTGTGGTAGAGCTTTTAAGCTGTGCGTCAATTTCAATGATGCACTTATCACGCCTTGCAGAAGATATGATCTTCTACAATTCGGGTGAAGCAGGCTTTATTGAACTGGCAGACAGTGTGACGTCTGGCTCAAGTCTTATGCCGCAAAAGAAAAACCCAGATGCACTAGAACTTATTCGTGGTAAAACAGGCCGTGTATTTGGCGCCTTTAGTGCCATGATGATGACCTTAAAAGCACTGCCGCTTGCATATAATAAAGATATGCAAGAAGACAAAGAAGGGCTTTTTGACGCAATGCCAACTTGGCTTGCTTGTATTCACATGGCTGAAGCCTGCATTAAAGGTGTGAAAGTTAACGCAGAGAAAACCAAAGCGGCAGCACAAGGCGGTCATGCTAATGCTACAGAGCTTGCTGATTATTTAGTTGCCAAAGGTATTCCATTCCGTGAAGGTCATCACATTGTTGGTGAACTGGTACAAGTTGCAATTTCCGAAGGTAAAAATTTGGAAGAATTATCGCTTTCGCAGTTTAAAGCCGTTTGCGATGTAATCGCAGATGATGTGTACCCAGTGCTTGAACTACAAGCATGTTTAGATGCGCGTTTAGCGCTTGGAGGTACATCACCGACGCAAGTTCAATTTGCCATCAGCAACGCAAAAAAAAACGCTGAATTTACGGTAAGAGATGCCACGCTAAACGATGTGGAAGCAATTGCTGAACTTATTCAGTATTGGGCGCGAGAAGGCGAAAACTTACCGCGTGCAAAAAGCGATATGATCCACAGCATCAATGAATTTGCTGTTATAGAAGTGAATGGCAAAGTGACAGGCTGCGCATCGTTATATATTTACGATACAGGCCTTGCTGAAATTCGTTCGTTAGGTGTTAATCCCGAATCAAATGTGAAAGGGCAGGGGCGAGCGCTGGTAAATCACCTAATTGAAAAAGGTCGTAAGTTGGCGCTAGGGCGTATTATCGTATTGACTCGAGTGCCTGGTTTCTTTAGCAAGTTAGGTTTTGCCGATAGCCATAAATCTCAACTACCTGAAAAGGTGATGAAAGATTGTGAGTTGTGCCTCAGAAAAGACAATTGCGATGAAGTAGCGATGGACTATTTAATTGCACGGCCAAATTCTTTGCGCATCGATTGTCGCAATGTAGCCTAAATTCATTCTAAATTTAATCGCCATTAAAAGCACAACAGCTATGCTGTTGTGCTTTTTTACGTTTTACACTTTTTGTACTTTACTCAATAGAGATGGTGCTTTGTAAATTACAGTTGTTATTCAATTTGATTTTATTGTTATATAAAACAGTAAATTAAAATTAACCCTTTGTTCGTATATTGCGAGTAATTCGTATTTCTGGATCGCTAATTGCTAAATTTGAGCACCTGATGTTTAGTTGTCAGAAAAATGACAGCTAAAGGTCCCTAAGCATGTTAGGACTACAAAAAGAACAAAAAGGACGCTTAGGTCATCTTTGAAAATTAGTTTTATAAGGAATAGAAAAATGCAAATTAACGGTACAAACAGCTTAAATGCTATGCAATATGCACAAATGCAAAACACTCAAACAAATACTGTTAAATCAGAGTCTTCACAAAACACCCTGCAAAATGATAAGGTAACTTTCTCGGCGGAGGCACTTGGTATGACTCCTGAATTACATCGCGGTGGTGGTAATGTAATAACCAAACGCGAGGAAGACTAATCCGTTAAAGGACATGAATGTTTTTTGATATGAACCTTGCCCCTTTTTTTGGCGCATTTATGACATGGGGCTTTTTGATTGGCTTTTTGTTTAATGTATTTGGCAAGGTTGTCGGCTTTAAAGATAGTTACTCAATAATTATTTCAGCTTTAGTTGTGTTCATGTCCTATTTTATTAGTGATCATATCTTTGAATTTGATACTACTACACGTGTTTATTTACAATGGATGGCTCAAGATATCCTCACTATTGCAACCATTTTTTTTGCACATAAACTTTTTAAAATAAAGCACCATCGTGCGTCATATTACGTTTATCTTGGCCTTTCCTTAAATGGTTTAATGTTCTATTTAATGTGGGTTGATATTCAAGTCTTGGCTAATCAAGAGCCTTGGTGGTTTTGGACCTTATACTCATTTGGCGTCAATATTGTTGATTATGTGATGGTTATTACTTTAATTGTGGGTCGAGATTGGCTTGGTTTAGTGCGATTTGGACGATTTATGCGTAATAAAATAGTCGCCAAAAAGGAAAGTTTTATTGATAAGCGAAAAGCAAAGCGTCTTCCGCAGGCTTTGCTACAAGCTTAAACGCTTCTTAGATACTATGTGCTCTAGCGACTTAAAAACGATATTCCCAACTGCCACTTAGTGCGAATTCTGTATCCGAATCATTAGCCAACTTATCGCGCCAAGTTGTTGCTTTCAGTTTCAATAAACCGTCAAATAACCCTTGCTGATAACTCACCTCTAGTTGCAAGCGCTTTGTATCAAGTTTTTCAAAATCCATATGGCGCAGTTTTACAAACCCAGCATAACCATTTGTTGTTTGATAGCTGCTTGATAAACTCACGCCTTTAACATTCTGACCGATACTTGCCGCGATATTTTCACCTAAGTGCGCGTACCCTTGCTCATAATACGGGTGCTGATATTGGCAATGACTCAAGGTCGCAATATAACGACAGTTTGAAATCGTATCTGAGTATTCAATATAGCTTTTAACTAAGAAATCTTGGTCACCAAAAAAGTGTTCAGCGCCTAATGTGTACATTGTATCTTCAGGTAAAAAGCTTAGCTCGTTGGTACCAGCATATTCACCGTAAAGAGCAATAGATTGATTAAACAGGCGTGTACTGTATTTAACATCAATGCTGGTTAATTGGTTGTATTCATTAACCCCGTTGGTATCGAGCTTATTTTTGGTCAGTATGACATCTGATAACGCACCAAAACCATGATCTGTATCTGGACTATCAAATTGCGCAGTTTGGTTTACGCCTACCTCTAAACCCGTAATTGGGGTTGATGAAAAGCGCATAGCCCAGAATAGGCTGTCTTTGTCATCGTTTTTGAGGTATTTGTCTTGACCAATAAAGGCTGAAAAATTCCACGGACCAATAAATGAGAGAAAATTCGGTCCATAGTAATCGGTATTTAAACGGCTAAGGCGCAACCCCGGCATTGGGGCGGCGTTGTTTGAGAGTAACAACGCGTTATCGTTACTTGGGCCAAACCATTTATTAATTTGCTCAACACTAACGCTCCAATTGCCGTATAACACCGCCAAATAAGAACCGTCATAGTTGAGTTCCTTTTGGCTGGTGGCATCTTTGCTATAGCCAATAGATACTTTTGCAGTCACTCTGTCACCCATTAGTACAGAGGTGCCTTGAATGTTGCCTTTATGCTTATTGCGTTCGCCAAAACTTTGTAAGTTGCTTGGCTCACTGTTACCACTTAGTTTAACTGATGAATAAGAGCCTGACTTAGCAGCTTTGAGCGCATGTTGAACTTTACGCAATGCGAAAATACCATCATCAGATAGCTTATTGCGATTGATCATTGATAAATCTTGCGCAATACCTTGCCACATAAGCGGATAGCTATTAACTGGGCGCTTAATTGCGCCTTCACTTACTAATTGCTCAATCGCGGCGCGTAAAAACGGGTCATCGGTGCCAATCCAAGGCTCAGCAAAAACGTTTGCTGCAAAAACTAAACTACATGATGCAGCAATATGGCTCAACTTCATTTTGCCAACTTTTCCTTAAGGGCGTTTACGACAATTGGGTCTACAAATTCATGAACATCACCACCATGAATTGCCACTTCTTTTACTAGGCTTGATGAAATAAATGAATTTTTCTCAGCCGGTGTTAAAAACACTGTTTCAAGCTCTTTATTGAGTCGGCGGTTCATATTGGCTAATTGAAATTCAAATTCAAAATCCGATACTGCACGTAAGCCACGTACTAATACGTGTGAATTTTGCTCTCTCGCTAAATCAGCAAGCAGGCCAGAAAAACCAATTACTGTCACGTTATCAAGGTGTGACAAAATAGACTTAGCGATTTCAACACGTTGTTCTAATTCAAAAAACGGCTTTTTATTTGGATTATGTGCAACGGCTAAAATTACTTCGTCGAACATTTTAGCGGCGCGCGCAACTAAATCTGTATGGCCATTAGTGATTGGATCAAACGTTCCTGGATAAATCGCTTTTACTTTCATGGTATTGGTAACTTAGTGATGATGCTGGCATTTTATCAAGCTTTAATTGGAATACCAATCGCCAAACGAGACATTTTGCCAATTGGTATTCAACACTAGATTGTTTATACTGCGCGGTATTAACGTTAGGCATAATAGGATAATTATGAGTACCAAGGATAAGATAATTCAAACAAGCATTGCTTTGTTTAACCAGCATGGAGAGCGCGCGATTACAACCAACCATATCGCATCAGAAATGGGCATTAGCCCAGGTAACTTGTATTATCACTTCAAGAATAAAGAAGATATTCTACGCAATATCTTTAGCCTTTATAAAAATCACCTTAAAGATAATTTTATCCCAATGGATAAAAACCAAGATGTGATGGCGCAGCTCGCCGGCTATCTTGATTCACTGGTTGAATTAATGTGGCGTTTTAACTTCTTTTATAACAACTTAACCGATATTTTAAGCCGCGATAATGAGCTTAAAGCGCAATATTTAGAGCAGCAAGCACAACTGTTAGAACAAGTAGCAGCGGTTATTGCAGGGCTCAAGTACGCCGAAGTTATTGAGATTGATGACAGCGATATCGTTGAACTTGCACATATGGTGAAACTAACCGTGAGTTTTTGGACGCCATATGTAAAAGCGCATAGCGAAGATGGTCGCTTGTCAAAACAGGATATTTTTGGTGGTATTGTTAAAGTGATATTACTGTTTAAGCCTTACGCCAAAGGCGCAGGCTTAGATCAGCTAAAAGAACTACAACAAGAATACATTAATAAGCAACTTGACGTTGAACAGGCGGTTGCTTAACGGTCTTTTTGGCAGTGCGTTAACAGTTGCTGCCAAAACGCGATACCTTTTTCTCGCGCAAGATTAATGTTTGTCTCTGGAATACCTTCCGGATCAGGGTGAATCTCAAGTACCCTTGCCATTGAAGCTTCTCTTATTAAATGTAATGTTGGATAAGGTGCCCTGTTGGTGTAGTTAGCTGCATCGTGCTCATCACTATCGGCAAATACATAGTCTGGGTGGAAATTGGCGATTTGAATAAAGCCTTCATAACCACTTGATACCAACATCGCATTGGCTAAATCAACCAAATCTAAAAAATCGTCAAAATTTTTAAAGCCTTCGCTAAAAATATGCAAGCAGGTTTCAATTTCGTCGTTTTCACGCATTTCTTGTATTAATGAGAGCATTTCAATTACCGCATCTTCATGCGACTTTGTTTTGCTATCTACATAGTTAATTGTATTGTTTACCACTTCCTTTTTGGCAAAAGGGCAAAAGTTATACCCAACAATAACGCGGCTAACCCAGTTTTTAGTTTGTTCAATCGGTGATAATGTCATGAGAAATCTCGTTTTCAATAAGCGTTATTGTGCGTTTAACCGCGCCACTGTTAGCATTTAATATAGCCAACGCATTGTCCCCCAGCTCTTTTTGTTTATTAGGGTCGTTTGCAATTGAAAGCAGGCTTTTACAAAGCGCATCGGCACCATCAACACACAAACAGGCATTACTGTCTAGTAATTGTGGGTAGACATGTAAAAAGTTGGTGTAGCTTGGCCCGGTAATAATTGGAATACCAAATGCCGCTGCCTCAAGCGGGTTATGACCGCCGCGCTCAATTAAACTACCGCCAATAAAAGCACTGTTTGCAGCCCCAAACAGTGTAAGCATTTCCCCCATGGTATCTGCGAGTAGTACTGCTTGCCCGTTATGTGGTGCTTTGCTGCGTTGGCTAAAACTAATATTTTGTTGCGTTAAATAGGCTGCTACTTTGGCAAATTGTTCAGGGTGGCGCGGGGCAATAATCAGTAGGGCGTTTGGCTGTTTTCCTAACAGTGATAAATGTGCAGCAATAACCTGTTCATGTTCGTTAGGGTGAGTTGAACCGGCAACCCAAATAAAATCATGTGTTGTAAGCTCAGATTGAAACTTCGCTACGTTGTTTGTTATTTCATTATTTAGCGTAATATCAAACTTAATTGAGCCAGTTACATGCGCATGTTTGAGGTTTAAACCGAGTGCTAAAAAACGTGCCGCATCGTCTTTATTATGCGCTGCTAGCAAGCGAATGTTATGCATAATTTGTTTGCTTAAAGGTCCTATGCGCTGATAGCCTTTTTGCGATTTTTCCGATAAACGCGCATTAATAACACACACAGGTATGCCATGTGTACTTGCTTTAATAATCAAATTTGGCCAAAGCTCAGTTTCTAAAATAACAACGGCTTTTGGTTTTAATTGTTTTATAAAACGTGAAACAGCGCCAGGAAAATCAAGTGGCAAATACACATGTTGCACGCTGTCTTTAAATTGCTTTTTTATTTCCGCAGAGCCCGTAGGTGTATTGCAGGTTATAGTGACAAGGTGAGTTTGTTTTAATGTGTTAATTAATTTACTTGCGGCCATTAATTCACCGACTGACGCGCAGTGAATCACCAGGCTGTTTGGTTTTAAATTATCATCATAAAAACCAAGGCGTTCAGCCCAACGTTTACGATATTCAGGCGCTTTTTTTCCGCGTAGCCATAAGTGCAAAAATATCAGCGGCGATAAAAGATATAAAACAAAACTGTAAATTATGCGTGCCATATCGACCTCACGAGATAGAGCGGCGAGTTATAACATATTTATACAATTTTTGCTGCGCTATGTGATGGCGTTTTGTTATCATGAATGGATAATTTTATAACGACTTCGCCTATGAAACTCAGTAATTTACTTATTATTGCAGGGGCATTTGTTGCAACAGAAAGTGCTGCAAAACCCACTGTATATTTGCCTTTGGGCATAGACGCCCACTTAGAAAGCCAACTTGATCGCATGTTTGTACTTACCCGTGGTACGCCTATGCATAAGCCGTATGCGTTAAGTGAAGTCGACCTTGCACTTAGGCAACTAAAACAAAAAGACAGTAGATTGTATCGTTACTTAGTGGGCGAGTTGAAACGTTATCGTGGTGAAGACAAAATCAGCCGTTATGGTTTACGAACTACAGCAAGTAGCGGTGATACGATGCCGATTGCTAACCAGCGCGGTTTAACAACCGATGAATATGCGCAAGGTTTTTTCGAAGGTATTTGGCGCCCTAATGACTTTATGTTGGCACAAATAGGCGTAGATTACCGCGTTAAAGGTCAAGACTTAGTCGCTTATAATTCGACACTGAGCATGGCTGCAGCAAACCTGCAACTAGATATTGGTTACAGAGATCACTGGTATTCACCATTTAAAAATTCGGCGCAAATTATGTCGAATAACGCACAAATGCCAATGAGTATTTCACTAGGCACGGTTGAGCCGCTTAATAACTGGTGGAACCTCGATTTTGAATTGTTTTATACCGAACTCGATGAAGTAAAAGAGGGTATTCAGTATCAAGGTGAATGGCACGACGGCAGCCCTGAACTTGTTGGAATGCATGGTTCAATTGAACCGCTACACGGCTGGAAAATAGGCTTTAACCGTGTGATGCAGTTTGGTGGTGGCCCGCGTGAGACGGATATCAGTGATATCTTTAAAGCATTTTTTGACCCATCAGGTAACGACAATGCTGATAATGACTTGAGCACAGACGATGAATTTGGTGACCAAATGATCTCGTTTACCTCTAGTGTTTATTTTGATTGGGTAACACCAATTGAGATTTATGCAGAATATGGTGCTGAAGATACCTTGCATGGCAGCAATTTTAAATTTGGCAATCAAACCATTTCATTTGGTATGTTCTTACCAAAATTTAATTATAACTCTTCATTAAGATATGAATATAACAAGTGGAATACTGCATGGTACGTTCACCACTTATATAAAAATGGGAACACTAATGAAGGCTTCAAATTTGGTCATTTTGCAGCTGACAATCGTAATTTCGGCGATGGTGTACCGGCTGATGTACACACCATTAATTATGATTATTTTGAATCGGTATTGAGCTCTTGGCAGTTTAAGCTAAGCACGCAAAATAATGACAGCGACGATTACCAGCGCGCTTATTCGTTATCTGTGCTTAACAGTCGTAAAGTCGGTGAATACCGTGTTGAAACCAGTTTAATGGGTGGAAAAAACGTTTACGATGAAAGTTATGGTTATTTATCTGTAACCATGTTTTGGTAACCATTGAGTATGGCCTAGAGTTCGATCTAGGGTCTGTTGACCTTTCAAGTTCGTTTTTGCAGTAGTTTGATTGGGTTTTATACAAGGCAGAGGCTGCGTGGCATAGTTATTCTATGTGAGTCAGCCGATAACACAGTAGAAAACCCAATCAAGCGCTGCCGGACGGTTCTTTTGAGCGTACTTTTTTCATTGTTGCTTATATGGATGCAGGTAAGGGGCGTGAGCAGGACGCGGAAGCTTTGCTCGATATTCGCTTAGATTGCTAGGCCACACATCGAGCGTCGCGATAAAAGCACGCTCAAAGAGAACAAAAATAGAACAGTAAAGGTGGGCAGACCTTAGGCTAACTTCAGAATATTCTCAGCAGCAACGACGACTTCCGAAGCGGCAATATTATCAACTCGCTTTTTACCCTCAAGAACTGAGTTTGCTTTAAGCGGGCGCCAGCTAGATGCCGACTCTCTAATCAATGCGATCTGTGGCAGTGATAAGCTGCTTGCGATATGCATAATCGCAGTTTCAACAGAAATGACTAAGTCGCAGGCTTGCATAACACTCGGTAGCTCAAAGAAATCCTTAGTTGCTGAAAATGCTTCTACAGCAATGTTTGTTTGCTGTGCACACCAGTTAGAAACTTCACCAAATTTATGCGGCGGCGCGTTTAACACAAACAGTGTATTAGGTGACTTTTCAGTTAGTTTTGCTGTTAATTCAGCTAATTGTGATAGTTGCCAGTCACGTTTTTCATTAGTCGAAATATGATTAATGAAAATAGTCGGCCCATTACTTAAGTTCTTAGCGTTACGCCATGCGTTAATTTGTTGTTTGCCTTGTTCACCCAGTGAGTTTGTGACCAAAATTTCGCGAGAGCGCTGTTGTTCATCAAGCGAAACAGCAAACAGGCGAGAAAAAATATGGTTATAAAAATCACTAATATGCTGGCTGGTAGCTAATTCAGACAGTGCAATTGTAGTACTTAATGATTTGTACTGGTTGCGATAAAACAAACGCGACAAAATATTTTTAGGCTCGGTGCCAACTATGGTGGCGTTTGCGTTGATTGCTTGTGCTACTTTTAAATAGGCTGGTGCGCGTGTAGTGGCAACAAAGACAATAAAATCATACTGCTGATTTTTTGCATCAGCGATTAATTGCTCTCTGTGCTCGTTACTACTGGCAATGGGGTATATGGTATTTAGGTGGTTCTCTTTTGCTAGCCACTGCTGCAAAGTAGAGTTCCTGCCTGAATGCCAAGATTTTTTCTTGTTGCGACAATCGTCAATCCACACGTCAATTTGCACATCAGGGTACTGCTTTGATAGGGCTTTTAGAAATGCGCCCTGATAGACATAATCACCTAATGCAAGGTGAGTCATGTAGAGTACTTTACTGCCTTTTTTGAGAGTCAGTTCAGGAACTTGTATTTGAGTTGTGGTTGAATGCTTGCTTTGATGCACTTAAATCTCCCTGCGCATGAACGGGAATTGTAACAAACAACCCTGCTGCAAGGGTAGTAAATTTAAAGATTCTTAAAAGTTTAACAAAGCCATTTGTTAAGATTGGTTAACAAGCCTCGCCATTTTAAGACGATTCGTTATAAAATGAAGTTAACTATTTATAGATGCAATAAACATAGACCTATGGAAGCGATTACAAACTCATACTTAGCAAGCTTAGAACGTCACCGCAAAGTGTTTGCTATTATGGAGCAATACCAACAACAATCACTATTACTGTTACAAGCTTGCCAAGAAACCTTAGATAAAGGCGGCAAAGTAATTTGGTTTGGTAATGGCGGCAGTGCAGCTGACTCGCAACATTTAGCCGCTGAGTTTGTAGTGCGTTATAAGAATGAACGTGGTCCTTTAGCATCCATTGCACTTACAACGGATACGTCAATTTTAACCGCGCATGCTAATGACTATCACTTTGATACGGTATTTGAACGCCAAGTTCAGGCACTTTGCAAAGCAGAAGATTTAGTGATTGGTTTAACGACTTCAGGCACCAGTGCCAATATTAATCTCGCACTAGAAGCGGCAAACAAAATTGGTGCCTACACGGTGGCATTAACCGGTCGTGATGGCGGCAAGGTAAAAGACATCGCACGTTTACCCATTATTATTGCAAACGATGAAACTGCCCGTATTCAAGAAGCGCATATGTTTATTGGCCATTGGTTATGTGAAGCAATTGATATGCTAGTTGCCCAAAAGAGCTAAGTGTTGATTATGGATTTATCGTATTTTAATCAGTTATCAAACAGCAAAATTTTAGTTGTTGGCGACGTTATGCTAGATCGTTACTGGCATGGTGATACTGGGCGTATTTCACCTGAAGCGCCGGTGCCAGTGGTAAAAGTCAGTGGACTTGAAGATAAAGCTGGTGGTGCGGCAAACGTTGCAAAAAATATCGCACACCTTGATGGTAAGGTAAGTTTGCTTGGCATTATCGGCGATGACGATAACGGACACAGTCTTGAGGCATTACTAAAGTCAGAGAATATTGATTCTCAGCTTATTCGTCAGTCAGAGGCGCCAACAATCGCAAAAATGCGCGTTATTAGCCGTCACCAACAAGTCGTGCGTCTAGATCTTGAAGAGCGTTTTAGCGAAACCCATTCACAGCTCTTGCTTGAGCAGCTTAAAACCCTGATTCACGATTTTGATCTGGTGGTATTTTCTGATTACAACAAAGGCTCACTGCATTTAATTGCGGATATGATTGCCGTTGCAAAAGGTGCAGACAAAACGGTTTTAGTTGACCCGAAGTCAAAACAGCTGGCGGATTACCGCGGAGCCGATTTTATTACGCCAAATCTTACTGAGTTTAAAGCGGCTGGTGGTGTTGTAGGTGATGAAGCAACAATCACGCAAAGTGCGCGCGATATTATTGCTGAGTGTGGTTTAGGTAGCATGCTGCTAACGCGTTCAGAGCAAGGTATGTCGCTAATTACGCCGAGTGAAAAACACGATTTTGCAGCGCAAGTATTAGAAGTGTCAGATGTTACGGGTGCCGGTGATACGGTAATCGCAACATTGGCGGTAATGTTAAGTACAGGCATGCCAGCAGCGCAAGCCGTTGAAATTGCAAACATTGCAGCAGGCTTAGTAGTTGCAAAACTGGGAGCTGCCACAGTATCACCAGAAGAGCTAAGTGCTAAACTAACGCAATATTTACGTGAAACTGGTGAGCAGTACCAAGCGCCAGCACAAGAAGTACTGCATCATATTGAGCTAGCTCGTCTGCGCGGTGAAAAAATTGTCTTTACCAATGGTTGCTTTGATATTTTACACGCAGGGCATGTGCGCTATTTGGCGCAAGCTAAAGCGCGTGGTGATAAGTTAGTTGTGGGTTTGAACAATGACGAGTCGATTAGCCGTTTGAAAGGGCCAACGCGACCTATTAATCCACTAGATGAGCGTGCCACCGTGATCAGCGCGTTAGCATCGGTAGATTGGGTGATCCCGTTTGGTTCTGAAGCCGAAAATGACACCCCGGCTAAGCTGATTGAACTTGTAAAGCCAGATGTTCTGGTGAAAGGCGGCGATTATAAAGTGTCGGAAATTGCAGGCGCTGATTTTGTACTTGCAAACGGTGGTCAAGTTGAGGTGCTGGAATTTGTAAATGGCTGCTCAACATCGAACGTTATTCATAAAATTCAAAGCGATAGCGAGTAACCACCTCTTTATTGGCGCACTAAGCAGTTTTTAGTGCGCTGTTATACACCTCAAAAAACACCTGCCAATCTTTTTCTTGCCAATAAAATTGTGTATTGCGATTAGCTTCTTTATCGAATGAGCGATTTAGGCGTGTAATATTACTTTGTGCTTCTTGTGGGTTGAATGCAGCACGAGTGCCACGGTCAAAATCGATTAAAAAAATGCGTCCATCACTAATTAAAATATTATTGATATTAAGGTCGGCATGATTAACGCCGTGATTATGAAAATCGGCAATCGTTTTGGCGCAATCAGTAAGCTCTTTTTCACTTAGTGCTCGGATTTTTAGCACATCGAGCAGACTTTGCGAGTGTGGTATTGCCTCGGTAATAATATCTCCACGATAGATTAATCCCGATTTTACTACCTTAGCTGCAATTGGTTTAGGTACGGACAGGCCAATATTCTCAAGCTCTACTAATAACTTGAATTCTTGGTATGTTCTTGTTTTTTCAAAGCCCAAATACAGGTATTGATCGGACAATAGTTTACCAATTAAGCCACCACGCCAGTAATGGCGAAGTACACCCGTTGTGTTACCACAATTAAAAAAGTAAGTTGTTGCACGGCCACGTTTTTTGGCGCTAATCAAATCATTACGGCTTAAATATTCAACATCAAATAAATTGGGATCGAACGTACCGTCCAAGTTCCTTGGGGTAATGATGGTGGCTGAACCGTGTTTTTGAAATGACAGCATGGCGATTTAAACTAAATAGTAATTGCGTGCAAAAAGGGATTATACCAAGTTTTAATTTACGTTAAACTGCACGCATCTATTTATATGTTTTTAGGTAAATTGTGAGCTTACAAGGGCCGTTCAACGATATTTGTATTTTACGTCTTTCAGCAATCGGTGATGTATGTCATGCCGTTTCCGCGGTGCAGGCAATTCAGCGTCATTACCCAAACGCTAAAATTACATGGGTTGTTGGAAAAATAGAGGCGATGTTATTAGCTGATTTACCGGGAGTTGAGCTGGTTGTTTTTGATAAAAAACAAGGCAAAGCGGCTTATCACTCACTTAAAGAACATTTTAAAGGACGTAAGTTTGATGTGCTATTGCACATGCAAGTTGCGCTGCGTGCAAATTTAGCGGCGCGTGTTATTCCTGCAAAAGTAAAAGTTGGATTTGATTGGCAGCGCGCTAAAGAAGGCCACTTTTTATTTACTAACCACCGTATTGCGGCTGAGAAAGAAGCGCATGTTCTCGAGGGTTTTCGTGGTTTCGCAAAAGCCATAGGTGTGCCGCATTATGAGCCATCGTGGCAGATGCCAGTAACCCAAGATGACAGAGACTTTGCTGAAGAAACATTATCGCCACTTGGCGATAATGTATTGGTGCTTTCGCCTGCTGCAAGTAAAGCTGAGCGCAATTGGTTACCAGAGCGCTATGCCGAAATAGCGGATTATGCGGTGCAGCAAGGATTTAGTGTGGTTATAACGGGCGGCCCTACAGAGCTCGAAGTCACACTAGCAAAGCAAATTGAAAGTGCGATGAAATCAACAGCACTTAACCTTGTTGGCAAAACAAACTTAAAACAATTGTTATGCGTGTTAGAAAGTGCTTCCCTTGTCATTGCGCCAGATACCGGTCCTGCACATATGGCAGTGACTATGGGTACACCGGTAATTGGGCTATATGCACATTCGAATCCGGCACGTACTGGACCTTATTTATACCAAGATTATGTGGTTGAGGTTTATCATCAAAACCTAAAAAAGCAAACGGGCAAAACAGCAACCCAATTGCCATGGGGTACACGTGTAAAAGGTAAAGATCTAATGCAACAAATTAGCGTAGACAGCGTTAAAGAGATGTTTGACCGTGTTGTAAATGAAAAGGCATTGTAATGAGTGACAAGGCTGTTTTTCTCGATAGAGATGGTGTTGTTAACGTTGACCACGCCTATGTTTATAAAATTGATGATTTTGAATTTATTGTAGGTGTATTTGAAGCGTGTCAGTTATTTCAGGCCGCGGGTTACAAAATTGTAATCGTAACGAATCAGTCAGGTATTGGGCGCGGTTACTATACTGAACAAGATTTTCATACACTTACCGATTGGATGGTGGCGCAGTTTAAACAACGTAATGTGGAAATTAGCAAAGTCTACTTTTGCCCGCATCACCCAACGAAAGGTGTTGCACACTATAAACAGCAATGTGATTGCAGAAAACCAAAGCCAGGCATGCTCTTACAAGGTGTGAAAGAACTCGAGCTGGACCCATCAAAATGCATTATGTTTGGCGATAAAGGCTCAGATATGTTAGCTGCAAAGGCGGCAGGGTTTAGTAAGAAGATTCTTGTTCAGTCCGGGCAATCGTTTGACGCGCAAACTATGGCGTTAGCTGATGACGTGTGGCAATCGCTGAATTGTGCCAGTGAAAAGTTTAGTGAAAACACCTAGGATTAATTAGTGAACTATTTAAAATGCAGTTTATTAAACTGCATTTTTATTTGGTTTTAGTTTTATCTACTTTTCTAATCGCATTTACTAGTATTAAGTGCATTTATCAACCTAACCTTTTACAATTACCCCTTTAAATATAAGCTACAATTTTAAGGCTTAGCATTCGCCGTTTTTAACGTATGTGTGGAAAACGTGCGAGCAACCCGTTCTATTAGGCATTGGAGACTTTGGATGAGAGCATCTGCATTTTTTGATCAGCTTAAACAACAGATTGAACAAGTAAAAGAAGATGGATTATACAAAAGTGAACGTGTAATCACGTCACAACAACAAGCTGAAATTGAAGTTGCATCTGGCGACTCAGTAATCAACTTTTGTGCAAATAACTACTTAGGTTTAGCAAATCACCCAGAGTTAATTAATGCGGCAAAAGCTGGATTAGATGACCACGGTTTTGGTGTGGCATCAGTACGCTTTATTTGTGGTACACAAGACATTCATAAAACGTTAGAAGCAAAAATCAGTAATTTCTTACAAACTGAAGATACCATTCTTTATTCATCTTGCTTCGATGCTAATGCAGGCCTTTTTGAAACAATTTTAGGCCCAGAAGATGCGATTATTTCTGACTCGTTAAACCATGCATCAATTATTGATGGTGTTCGCTTATGTAAAGCAAAACGTTTCCGTTATGCCAATAACGACATGGCTGATTTAGAGCAGCAATTAATTGCTGCTGATGAAGCGGGTGTTAAAACCAAACTAATTGCTACAGATGGTGTGTTCTCAATGGACGGCGTTATTTGTAACTTAGAAGCGTTATGTGATTTGGCTGACAAATACGATGCACTGGTAATGGTTGATGATTCGCACGCGGTGGGTTTTGTTGGCGAAAACGGTCGCGGTACACCTGAGTATTGTAATGTAATGGACCGCGTAGATATTATCACGGGTACATTAGGTAAAGCGCTAGGTGGTGCATCGGGCGGTTATACGTCAGGTAAAGCTGAAATTGTAGAATGGCTACGTCAGCGTTCTCGTCCTTACTTATTCTCAAACTCTCTTGCGCCTTCAATCGTTACAGCATCAATCAAAGTACTTGATATGCTTGCAGATGGTAAAGAGTTGCGCGATACACTTTGGCAAAATGCGGCGTATTTCCGAGAGCAAATGGAAGCGGTTGGCTTTACTTGTGCAGGTAAAGATCACGCAATTATTCCTGTAATGTTAGGCGATGCTAAATTAGCAGCTGAAATGGCTGATAAGTTACTGGCTGAAGGCATTTACGTAACAGGTTTCTCATTCCCTGTTGTACCAAAAGGGCAAGCGCGTATTCGTACACAGATTTCCGCTGCGCATACCCGTGAGCAACTAGATAAAGCAATTGCTGCATTTACCCGTATTGGTAAAGAATTAGGTATCATTTAATTTGATATTGGCCTGTTAGATAACAGGCCTTTTTTGTGAGTAAAAAGATGAAAGCATTATCAAAACTTAAAGCTGAACCAGGGATCTGGATGACAGAAACGGCTAAACCGGAAGTTGGCCACAATGACTTATTAATTAAAATCCGCAAAACAGCGATTTGTGGTACGGATGTACATATCTACAAGTGGGACGAATGGTCACAAAATACCATTCCTGTACCTATGGTTGTGGGTCACGAATACGTTGGCGAAGTAGTGGATATGGGCCAAGAAGTTCGTGGTTTTAAAGTGGGTGATCGCGTATCAGGTGAAGGCCATATTACTTGTGGTCACTGTCGTAACTGTCGTGCCGGTCGTGTTCACTTATGTCGAAACACTACAGGTGTAGGTGTAAACCGCGAAGGTGCATTTGCCGAATACCTAGTTATTCCTGCATACAATGCGTTTAAAATTCCTGACAACATCCCTGATGAATTAGCATCAATTTTTGACCCATTTGGCAATGCTGTTCACACAGCACTATCGTTTGATTTAGTCGGTGAAGATGTACTGATCACAGGTGCTGGCCCTATTGGCATTATGGCGGCTGCTGTTGCTAAACATGTGGGTGCTCGCCATGTGGTGATTACGGATGTAAACGAATACCGTTTAGACCTTGCACGTAAAATGGGTGCAACACGCGCGGTAAACGTGGCGAACGAGAAATTAGAAGATGTGATGAATGAGCTTGGTATGACAGAAGGCTTTGATATTGGCCTTGAAATGTCAGGTGTACCGAGCGCGTTTAATAGCATGCTAAATAACATGAACCATGGCGGTAAAATTGCCATGCTAGGTATTCCACCATCAGATATGGCGGTTGACTGGAATCAGGTTATTTTTAAAGGGTTAATTATTAAAGGTATTTATGGCCGCGAAATGTTTGAAACTTGGTACAAAATGGCAAGTTTGATTCAATCTGGCTTAGATTTATCACCAATTATTACTCACGAATTCCACATTGATGACTTCCAACAAGGCTTTGATACGATGATTTCAGGTCAGTCAGGCAAAGTTATTTTAAATTGGGATTAAGCTATCGCTTGATGATATTATAAAGGGAGCATTTGCTCCCTTTTTTATTGAGGTATATATGTCATACAAACATATTTCAGTGTCGCAAACAGCAACACTTCTTACAAATGACAATGTTGTTATTGCCGATATTCGTGATCCAAATAGTTTCAGCTCAGCACGTATTCCTGGATCTGAGCGCTTGTCGAATGAGAATTTGGCACAATTTTTAAATGAAAAAGATTATGAGCAACCGATAGTTGTTGTGTGTTACCACGGTATTAGTTCACAAAGTGCTGCGAACTATCTGGTTGAGCAGGGTTTTGAAGATGTTTACAGCATGGACGGTGGCTTTGCCGCGTGGGGTACTGAGCAAGCTGATAATGTTGAGTCAGGTGCGTAATCATTGTGAAGCAACTTACTACGCTAAGTAATGTAAGGGCTGCACAAGGTTTTTGTGATTACCTCAATAGCATTAATATTCACTGTGAATCAAAGCCAATTAACAGAGAAACCGTTGTATTGCTGGTGTCAGAGAGTCAGTTTGAAGCCGCTGAAAAAGAGTTAGCGCAATTTCAAGCCAACCCTAACCAAGCAAAGTATCTTGAGGCATCTTGGCAGGTTGGTTCAACCAATAGTGGGCTAAGTTATGGCGGCAGCTCACTTAACTTGGTACCGCGATTTTTAAAGCTATCACTACTTATCCAGAGCGTGTCATTGTTATCAATTTTGGTATATGGGGCGTTTGTTTTAGGCGGTTTTGAGTGGTTGTTTCCATACCTTCAGTTTGCCCCTAATGCACCACATACTTGGCTTGCGCCCACTATTATGCATTTTTCAGCAATGCATTTAATTTTTAATTTGATGTGGTGGATGTACCTTGGCGATAAAATAGCAGAGCGATTAGGTAAACGCTTTTTAGTGTTGGTATTTATTGTTACTGCTCTTGCCAGTAACTGGCTTCAGTTCGTGTTGGTGAATGCTAACTTTGGCGGCCTATCAGGTGTGGTTTATGGTTTATTGGGTTTTTGTTGGTTGTATGGTCATATTACTGGCAATAGCAAATTAGCCGTTAACCCATCCATTGTTGGCTTTATGTTGGTGTGGCTGGTACTAGGTTTTGCTGACGTGTTGTTTATCAATATGGCGAATTGGGCACATTTAGGTGGATTGATTGCCGGTGCTGTACTTGGCGTATTAGCTGCAAGTAGTCATAAAAAAAGCAAGGTTAATTAACTTTGCTTTTCTTTTTATTTAGTAATACAGGTACTTAGTAAATAGCACATCGTGCACAACTTCTTGCCCTGTCTCTTCTTTTAGTAACTCTTTTATTCGCTCGCTGCAACGTTTGCGAATTTCCTCACGGCCAGTTAATGATTTAACGTGTTCTTCTTGCTCTTTGCTAATGATTTCTACAATCGCATCACGTAATAAAGGTGAGTGGTGTTCAACCACTTCTAAATTACCCATATCTTTAATCATTAGTTCAACTGTTACTCTAACGTAACCTAATTTTTTATTTGACGTCGCAATGTAGTTAGTAATGATATCTGGCTCAAAGCCAAAATAACCAAAATTAGACGCAGCCTCGGCCTTAGGCGTTGATAGTGATAAAAAAAGTGTAATTAGAAATATCGATAGGCTACGCATTGCGTGACTAACACCTTGTTTTTCCCATAGTAACTTAACAATAATAATACTTGATTATGGGCTTTTTACTAGTCACTTAAACGTAATTTAATTGAAAATTTAATTTACCATTTAGCTCACTGTTATCCAGTGCTAAAATGGTGCGATTTTTTTTCGCAGCAGGTTATTGTGGTAACTTTCCCTTTAGATATTTCGGCTCAGTGGCATCAAAATTTTACCCAGCTAAATAGTGTGCAGAGTGAGTGGTTGTTAGAAACCGGTTCGCTTACTGCTAAGTTGAAGCAAACGTTTTCGCAATTTAGTGTGCGCGTGCTAAGTGAAAAGCACATTACGCTCAGCGCACAGCAAGCCAATGTATTAGGTGCTGAGCAGCAAGCTGCGTTATGCCGCGAAGTTATTTTATATGGCGATGAAAAACCACGGGTGTATGC
Organism: Pseudoalteromonas sp. ABV4_021; assembly: GCF_056159365.1. Taxonomy (NCBI): domain Bacteria; kingdom Pseudomonadati; phylum Pseudomonadota; class Gammaproteobacteria; order Alteromonadales; family Pseudoalteromonadaceae; genus Pseudoalteromonas; species Pseudoalteromonas sp. ABV4_021. Next base: position 693,435 of record NZ_JBSWVB010000001.1, read on the forward strand.
GCAAAGCTGGATCCCACTTGAGCAATTAACTGACAATAGTCTGTTTTTAAATTTGGGAGAGCGTCCGCTCGGTGAGTTTATTTTTCAGCACCCTAATTTAGTGCGGGAAGATTTAATGATCACCCAGTTTTCGGGCAGTGCACAACTTCACTCGTTACTACAAGACTTGTCGCTTGAAATCGCTGATGTTTCAGCTCGTCGCAGTGTATTTCATTTAGCAGACCTAAAACTAATGGTGTGTGAAGCCTTTTTACCAGGAGCATTTGAATAACTATGATCCAGCTAACATGGCAAAATCGTGATGCTTATAAAGCCTTAATGCGCACTGATAAACCAATCGGTACCTTGCTTTTGTTATGGCCAACATACTGGGCACTATGGCTAGCGAGTTCTGGTGTGCCAGATTTAACGATTTTGCTTATTTTTAGCGCTGGTGTATTTGTTATGCGCAGCGCTGGCTGTGTAATTAATGACTTTGCTGATCGTAAAGTGGACGGTTTAGTTAAACGCACTCATATGCGCCCATTAGCATCCGGTAAAGCAACACCCCTAGAGGCGATACAACTTTTTACTCTTCTGATTTTAATAGCATTTATCTTGGTGCTATTTTTAAATTGGCAAACCGTGTTACTGTCGTTTGGGGCGTTAGCATTAGCATTTTGTTATCCCTTCATGAAGCGCTATACCCATTTGCCTCAAGTCGTACTCGGCGCCGCATTTAGTTGGTCGATTCCAATGGCGTATATGGCTGTGCTTGGTGAAGTACCAGAGGAAGCGTGGTGGCTGTATTTTGCTAACCTCGTTTGGACTGTGGCATACGATACCATGTATGGCATGGTGGACAGGGACGATGATGTGAAAATTGGGGTTAAATCTACCGCTATTTTGTTTGGCCGTTTCGATAAAGCCGCGGTATTTATACTGCAAATCGCTTTTTTACTGACTTTAGTATTTATTGGTTTCAACCGCAATTTGCCATGGCCATTTGACGTTGGCGTGTTGCTATCAGCATTTTTGTTGGCGCATCAGCAAGCAAAAATTAAGCACCGCGACCGCGATGCCTGTTTTTGGGCGTTCTTAAACAATAATTACGTTGGGTTATTTATATTTATGGGCATAGCTGCAAGCTTTATTGGTTAGGGTCAACAAAGTTTGTGCTTGAATTATTCTTTCTAAACCAACCAGCAATAGAGTAGCGAGTGTTACCAGCTGCTAATACTTCGTGCGGAAAGCGTTCACTCTCAAAACAAATTAACGTACCAGCCTTAGGTGCTACTTTAGTGAGTGGTTCTTTGCCTTTTTCAGGGTAAATTAATAACTCGCCGCCTTGGCTTGGGGTATTTAAATAGCAAACTGTGGTAAATACACGGTTTGATTTACCTTTAAACGCATCTAAATGCTTCTTATAAAAATCACCTTGCTGATAAATCGCAAAATGGCATTCGTAATCAAATAGGCCAAGGTAAAAGCTTTGGTTGATTGCTACTCTAATTTGCTCCATAAGGGCTAGGTAACTTGTTTCGGCAGCTGTTTCACCATTAAACCATTTTGTTTTATCGCTACGAATTGAGCTTGCTTGCTGTAAATCCTGATGGCGTCCGATTTTAGCGTGTTGAAATTGTGTTTCTTGCGCTTCACATTGCTGTTGTAATTGAGTTATTAACTCTGCAGAAATCGCATTTTCGATAATGCAATAGCCGTTTTCTGCTATGTTATCGAGCAGATTGTCGAGGTATAAAAAGGTCTCGGGTGAGCAGTTCATAAATAACGCCAAATATAAAAATTGGCGTCATTTTAAAGAACATTTAGTCAGTTAGAAAGTTGCTTTTGCAAGTTCAATTTCTGGGCGAGCACCAGCTTCTAACGTAATAAAGTTTAAAAGCTCAGAAATATTAGGTGCCGTTAGATTCGCTTTTGCAATTTGTAGCTCTAAGTTGAGTTTTTCAGATTGCTCAATCATTTCGCTTAAATTTACAAGTTCTTCATTGTTCGTCACTTGCTGCATTAAATCGAGCGTAGTGAGTGCTATGTGATTACGGTCGCTTAATTTATTAACCACTTGCTCAAACGTACCTAATCGTAATGAATCTTGTTTGTTAAGATTAGTTGCTGCCTGATTAATTAACTTACCAAGTGCTTGATTAGTACTTACTGTTGCTAACATAGGTAGTTTGGTTATTTGTGATAACTGTACCGGGGAACTTTGTAAAATAGGGTGGTCTTTATGGCAGAACATCACCACTTGTTCTGGCAGGCTAAACATTTCACCTGAGCTTGTTGCGATAGGCGCATTAATTGCTAAATCAAGTTGACCATTTCGAATATTCTGCAATAACGTATCGGTATCTTGTAGTTGCATTTCAATTGAAATATTCGGGAATTGTTGCATAAATTTGCCACACGCTTGTGGTACTAAACCAATGGCTTCTGGGCTATACCCAATCACTATTTTTTCGTTTTTGGCTTCGGTAAATTTACTTAATTTTTGTTTAAGTAATGCATGATTATCGAGCGCTTGTTGGCAGTACTGTAAAAATACTTCGCCCGCGGCGGTTAGCTTAACCGAGCGCGTCGAACGTGTTAATAAATTGCAAGCGAGATCTAATTCAAGCGTTTGAATGCTGCGGGTAAGGGCTGATGTGCTTAAGTTACACACCTCTGCAGCTTTGCGAAAATGTTGATGATGGGCAAGTGCAATAAATTGTTCAAATTGCTCTATACGCATGATTACTCCTGTAAACTAAAATCCGTGATTGTTGCTAATGAGAACATAATTAGGGTACAAATACCATTGCTAAAGTGTAATTAATTATTAGAGTTATCATTCTACGTAAATGAATGATAACGAAGTTAAAAGTTACACATTAGAGCAAGACTTTGGACTTAGTAAAACACTACTTTAGTTTGTTGTGTTTTTTATTCAGTTTACCGACGTATTTTTAATATTGGTTAATGCGTCATTAGGAATAGTCGCAACCGTAAAGTTAGAACGAAAAAGTAAATAAAACGGCTAATTGTTTTTCTCAATCGGGAAATTGATCTCTTATTGCTAAAAATTCATCGAGGTTATCAATAAAAATCTCAATTAGTTTGGGATCAAACTGCTTACCTTTTTCATCTTTTAACAGTGTAAGTATTTTATCGAGCGGCCAAGCGGGTTTGTAGCAGCGTTCGCTGCCAAGTGCATCAAACACATCTGCAAGTGCGGTAATACGCCCTGATATATCAATATCTTCACCAGCAAGTTGCTGCGGATAACCCTTGCCGTCCCAGCGTTCATGATGTTCGTACGCAATCGTCGCGCCTTGTTTTAAAATTTCATTAGTTGAGTTTTTAAGTATGTCATAGCCAATCTCAGCGTGTGATTGCATGATTTCCCACTCTTGCGCGTCATGCTTTCCGGGTTTATTGAGAATATGATCAGGGATGGAGATTTTACCAATATCGTGTAGCGGTGAAGCAAGCTTGATAATTTCCGCCTGATACGGGGTTAACCCATACTTAATTGCAAGCAAATAACTATAATGGGCGACACGTTTTACGTGGCTGCCTGTTTCTTTACTGCGTTTTTCAACGGCTTCCCCAAGAATATAAGAGAGCTCTTTTTGTGACTCTCTAATGAGTTCACGAAGCCGTAAGTTGTCGTATGCAAGGGCAATGTTATGGGCAAAAAACTCTAGCAGTTGATGGTCTGAAGCGTTTAAATCTGATGACTTACTGACATACAGCATAGTCTCTAAGCCGCCTTTTGTTGGGAAATAGCCAACATATTCCTGCGGTGTTTTAAACGATGATTTTGTATTGTGTGCTTGCTCGAATAAATTGCCAATTTCGCTTGGTACGTCTTGCTTTGTGTTATCAGCACCCGAGCAAGCTAGTAGTTTAAAATCTGTTGCATTATCGGTCTGCGAGTTGATTGCTGCGGCACAGTAAATCTCTTTATTGCTGTGACCAATTACACCTGAAACATGCTCAAGAATTGAGGATGCAAATTCGTTAACCGTTTCACACTCTAAGAATTTAGCAGAAGCATTAATGATGTTTTCAAGTCCCAATTTATGTTGCTCAATAATGCAAATATCGCGATAAGAGCGAAGGGCAGAGTACAACAATGTTTTGAGTTTTATTGCAGTGAGTTCAGTTTTATTTTTGTAATCGTTAATATCGTAATCACGAATCACTGACTCTTCAGGGGCTTCACCTGGTTGTCCGGTACGTAAAATCAGGCGAATATCGTGATTATCGGCGTCTTCGCGAATATAACGAATGAGATCCAAACCAGCGTGGCTAGTTTCCATCACTACATCCACTAACGCTACGGCAACCTCGGGCAACCCTTTAAGCATTTGCATTGCCTCAGCGGCAGTGTATGCGTGGTGAAAGATCAGCCGCTTATCTTCAAACGTAAAGCCGTTTAGAACCAGCTTGGTGACCTGATGAATATCTTCTTCATCATCAACTACCAAAATATTCCAACTCTCGTCGTTTGACGCTTTTGCAATGTCATCAATTTGCTCTTCGGCAAATAGAAAGTCCGTCACAGTCGCTGCTCTAATTTATGAACCTTGTTTAAAAGTATAGAAGCAAAAAACTAGAGTAGTGAAATATTAAATGTCACAAATATTACGTCGCGTTGTGAGGCTAGGGCTGTTATATGGCATTGTCCTCATTATCAATAACAGGTTTACTTTCTATATTATTGAGTTCGATTTCGATAGCCTGACAAGAGATATGTATTTCGTAAAGTGACAACACCAAAGAGTACAGCAAACACGCTAAACTTAAACCAAATAAGCTTGTACCCAGCAAGTTTTGTGTGATAAATACTGCGAACATGGCTGCGGTGCAAAGCAAAAAGGAAAGCACACCAAAAAACTGCATGCGGCGAATCAAATTTAGGCGGTCGCGAAGGTTGGAAATTTGCGCCTTCACCATAGCGCGAATTTCATTGCCATTTTCACGAGAATTTAGTTGCCTAATTAGCTGTGCAAGTACCAAAAAACGGTTGGTATATGCTAGTAAAAGCAATGATATTGCTGGAAAAAGCAGCGCTGGGGTGGTTAAGTTTAGTTCAATTGTCATACCGTTTTAATAATTTCTTTTTTAGTAATAAATACTTATTTTCTTTATTTTACAACTAGGTTATTCCATCCGACTATATTGTAGGCTAGACTAAAGCGCAAAAATAACACGATTAAATCTCATCGCTATAGTAAGCAGTGCCAGATTTTATTGTCTACACTTATCTTTGATTTTTATTATTCATAACAACGAATGATAACAAAGAAACTTTATACGTAAATTGGATTACATTAGAGCAATAATAATAAAAAGCTCAGAGGGGGATACATGGGTGAAAATAAGAGCAAGCAGTTAAATGAAGTGCTGAGTGCTTTAAACAGTTTATCGCCTAGTGATGTGTTTAATCTTGCAGCAGAAAAAGTGAATGCAAGTCAAGAAAGTATTGAGCAACAGGTTGCTGACGCAATTGAGTTCGAACATCCGTATATTTCTGAATTAAGTCAAACCTTTACGACGAATATCGCGCCGATATTGCAAACTCTTTTACTGAGCGCGAGTCAACAGGCGCTAGAAAAAGGTCATCAAGCGGCAATGGTTCAACATCAAAATGATGAAGATGAGCACATTCAGCAGCTTGAAGCGCAACTTGCCGAATTTAAAAAGAAAGCAAATCAATTAGAGCTGGATAACGAATCGCTAGAAGAGGCGATTGCAGCGAAAGAAGCCGAGCTTGGAAAAGTAAGTGACGAATTAAGCTCTCAATCAGAGCAGCAACAAGGCGAACTAAGTGGCAAAATTGCCGAGCTTACAGAAAGTCTTGAACTTGCAGAGTCGCAGCTTCACAAACAAAAAGAACAAAACGAAGCGCAGTCGAACAAGCTTAAACAGTTGATTGAAGAGCGCAGAACAGAGCATCAAAGCCAAGATCAAAAGCTGGTTGAAGTGAAAAAAGTATTTACTGATGAAATTGAGCTGTTAAAGCAAGAATCAACCAGTAAAGACGAAGTTATCGAGAAATTAAAGCAACAGCTTGATGACGTAAGCGGCGAGCTAGACTCAGTACATGAGAAGCACCAATCACTGTCGCAAGAAGCGAATAAAGACAGTGAAACATTGCGCTCGATGTTAGAAGACAAAGAAAAATCACTGCAACAATACGAGAAAGATAAAGCAGAACTTGAAAGCCAAGTGAAAGAGCAATCAGAGGTTGTTGGTAAACTTGAAGAGCAAAACAAACTGCTTTCATCTGATATTGAACAGCACAAAGAGCAAGTTAGCGAACTGTCTGAGAAGTTAACGCAAATCAGTCAAGAAAGTGAAGGTCGCTTCAACGATTTGAAGAAAGACTTGAGCCAAGAAGCAAGCGCGCTTAAAGAAAAAGTGAAAGCGCAAGCAGATGCTCTTTCAGAAGAAACATCTAAAAACCAAGAGTTAATGGAAAAGCTCACACTGCTTGAAAACGCGAAGCAAGATGATCAAGATTTAATTTCGCAGTTACGCCGTCAGTTAGAAGCGCAAGACACTGCGCTTAACCGTGAACAAGGTCGTAACTCAAGCTTGCTAAGTCGTATTGAAAAAGATACTCAACAAGCACGTGGTGCTTATGAGTCAATACGTAGCGAAAACATTGGTTTAACGGACCGCGTAGAAGAGCTTGAAGCAAAAGTAACCGAATTTAAGCTTAAGTTTGAATACGCACAGAAGCAGCTTAACCAAGAATAACAGTTAGAATAGAAAAAAGGCGTGCTAATTAGCACGCCTTTTTTATGTGTTTTAAGTCGAATCTTGCTACAATTCGCCTAATTAAATTTTAGACTGAACAATAATGAAAAAACCTAATAACTTTCAGCGCATTCGCGAACTTAACTATGTACAGCAGGCATCATTAGCAGCGGCAATGATCGAGCGAATGCTGCCTAATTATTTGTTATTTAGTGAAGCGTTAGAGTTTGGTAATGGTACAGAGTTGCGTAATGCTCTTAACTCATTATGGGAAAAACTATTATTGCCAAAAGCTAAAATTAGCTTAGAAAAATTAAACGAAAAGGTTGAACAAAATACGCCTGATCTAAACGACTTTGATATGTTTGGCGTATACCCTGCAATTGATACGTGTACTGCGTTAATTACCTTAATTAATGGTATGCAGCAAAAAGAAGAAGCTAACTTTGTCGATGTGTGCAAAATATCGCAAGCAAGTGTGGCGAAGTTTATTGAATACCAATTAACATCTGAAGGTGAATTAGCCGATAACGCAGCGCTTCGTGCTCATCCCCTAATGACCTATGAAATGGAAGTGTTGGCAGAGTTGATTGATAAAGTTGAATCGTTTGAACGTATCGACAAAGTTGCAGTGAAAGCGTTAAAGCAATTAGCAATTGCTGATGGTCAAAGCAATATCGGTATTGAAATTTAACGCTTTTATGGGCTACTTGGTCGCTAACAAGTAGCTCGTAACCTGACCAAAATTCTTTTCCTTTAAAATTTGCCAGCCGTCTGGGAAATTCAAGTTTACTAATTCTTTTTCGACTTCCAAATACACAACCGCATCGTTATTTAGCAAATTATTGTCAGCTAATAAGTGACAGGTTTTTTCTGCTAAATTTTTGCGAAAGGGGGGATCAATAAATACTAAGTCGAATTTATCAGCTAGTTTGGGCAGAACCTCTAAACTGTTCCCATGTTTTAATGTGGTATTTTCTGCTTTAAGTACATTGATGTTTTCAGCGATCTGTCGATGTGCTGTTGCATCCAGTTCAATAAACGTTACTTTGTCGGCGTAGCGAGACAGAGCTTCGAACCCTAAACCACCTGAACCTGCAAAACAATCTAACACATTGGCATTGCTGGTGTATGGCATCAACCAGTTAAATACGGTTTCCTTCACTCTATCTGTTGTAGGTCTCAAGCCTTCAACATCATGCACTTTTAACTTTCTCGAACGGAACTTGCCGCCAATAATTCTAATTTGACCAGAATTGTTTGTTGGCTTGTTTTTTTGCTTGTGTGATCGCATTACAAATTTACTTACAGAATTAGACTAAAAAACCAATATGATTTTTTTCATTCACCGGTGAAAGTGATACCATATTGGGAATTGTAGTTTATCAGAATTTTGTGATTGGTATTTAACTTAAATGGCAAAAAATAAATTTTTATCTTGGCTTGGTTTCGGCAAAAAAGACGAGCAACAGCAGCAAGAAGAAGCACGCCTAGCGGCAGAAGAACAAGCGCGATTAGAAGCGGAAGAAAAGGCACGTTTAGAAGCTGAGGCTGAAGAAAAACGTCAGGCTGAGCAAGCGGCACGTTTAGCTGCTGAGGCAGAAGAAAAACGTCAGGCTGAGCAAGCGGCACGTTTAGAAGCTGAGGCAGAAGAAAAACGCCAGGCTGAGCAAGCGGTGCGTTTAGCAGCTGAGGCGGAAGAAAAACGTCAAGCCGAAGAAGCAGCACGTTTAGAGGCTGAGGCGGAAGAAAAACGCCAAGCCGAGCAAGCGGCACGTTTAGCTGCTGAAGCAGAAGCAAAACGTCAAGCCGAAGAAGCACGTTTAGCAGCTGAGGCTGAAGAAAAACGCCAAGCTGAAGAAGCACGTTTAGCAGCTGAGGCAGAAGAAAAGCGCCAAGCAGAAGAAGCTGCACGAATAGCAGCTGAGGCGGAAGAAAAACGCCAAGCCGAAGAAGCCGCGCGTTTAGCTGCTGAGGCGGAAGAAAAACGCCAAGCCGAAGAAGCGGCACGTTTAGCTGCTGAAGCGGAAGAAAAACGCCAAGCCGAGCAAGCGGCACGTTTAGCTGCAGAAGCGGAAGAAAAGCGCCAAGCCGAGCTAGCGGCACGAATAGCAGCTGAGGCGGAAGAAAAACGCCAAGCCGAGCAAGCAGCACGTTTAGCTGCTGAGGCGGAAGAAAAACGCCAAGCCGAAGAAGCGGCACGTTTAGCTGCTGAAGCGGAAGAAAAACGCCAAGCAGAGCAAGCGGCACGTATAGAAGCTGAAGCAGAAGCAGAAGAAAAGCGCCAAGCAGAACAGGCGGCTCGTTTAGAAGCCGAGGCGGAAGAAAAGCGCCAAGCTGAAGAGGCACGTTTAGCAGCTGAAGCGGAAGAAAAACGTCAAGCAGAAGAGGCCGCACGTTTAGAGGCTGAGGCTGAAGCAAAACGTCAAGCGGAAGAAGCAGCACGAATAGCTGCTGAAGCGGAAGAAAAACGCAAAGCAGAAGAAGCAGCTCGTTTAGAAGCTGAAGAACAAGCTAAACAGCAAGCTGAAAAAAGTAAAGAACCTAAACTTGGCTTCTTTGGTCGCTTGAAAAAAGGCTTACTTAAAACAAAGCAAAACATCGGTGCAGGTTTTGCCAATATTTTTAGCGGTAAAAAAATCGATGATGAGTTATTTGAAGAGCTCGAGACACAACTGCTTACAGCTGACGTAGGTGTTGATACAACGCTCAAACTAATTGATAGTTTAACGGACGCAGCCGATCGTAAACAGCTAAAAGATGGTGATGCACTATACGGCTTACTAAAAGAAGAAATGTCGTCAATGTTAGCAAGTGCAGACAAACCGCTTGTGATTGAAAACAGCGATGGTCCATTTGTTATCTTAATGGTGGGTGTAAACGGCGTAGGTAAAACAACAACCATTGGTAAGCTAGCTAAGCAATTCCAAGCTGAAGGTAAGTCGGTTATGTTAGCTGCGGGCGACACATTCCGTGCAGCTGCGGTAGAGCAGTTACAAGTGTGGGGCGAACGTAACGATATTCCTGTTATTGCACAGCACACCGGCGCTGATAGTGCATCTGTTGTGTTTGATGCATTGCAAGCAGCGAAGGCTCGTAACGTGGATGTATTAATTGCCGATACTGCGGGTCGTTTACAAAACAAAGATCACTTAATGCAAGAGCTAGAAAAAATTGCACGTGTGATGAAAAAGCTTGATGTGAATGCGCCACATGAAGTGATGCTAACTATCGATGCAGGTACAGGTCAAAACGCAATTAGCCAAGTAAAACTATTTGATCAAGCTGTAGGCCTGACAGGGATCAGCTTAACGAAATTAGACGGTACAGCCAAAGGTGGTGTTATTTTTGCGGTGGCTGACCAATTTAACATTCCAATTCGCTACATAGGTGTGGGTGAAGGTATTGATGATTTACGTACCTTTAGTAGCACAGACTTTATTGAGGCTCTGTTTAGCGAAGAGTAATTCAACGACATAATTATAATAATGATAAAATTTCAACAGGTAAGTAAAACATACCCAGGTGGCCATAAAGCAATTGAGAAAGTAAGTTTTCACTTACAACCCGGTGAACTCGCTTTCTTGACTGGCCACAGTGGGGCAGGGAAAAGCACCTTGCTTAAACTGATCAGCTTGATGGAGCGTCCGTCTGCTGGTGAGGTATATATAAATGGTGTGCTACTAAATAAAGTAACGGCAAAGCAAGTGCCTTATGTTAGGCGCGATATTGGCGTTATTTTTCAAAACCACCGATTGCTCGACCGTTACTCGGTATTCGATAATGTGGCGTTGCCACTGGTTATTGCTGGCAGTCATCGCCGTGATATCGAAAAACGAGTGCATGCAGCCCTCGATAAAGTAGGGCTGTTAAATAAAGCACGCTGTGCACCAGAAACCCTATCGGGTGGTGAACAACAACGCGTTGGTATTGCGCGGGCAATTGTTAATTCACCGCCTATTTTACTAGCAGACGAACCTACCGGTAACTTAGATCCTGAGTTGTCAGTTGAAATTTTAAAACTGTTTGAAGAATTCAATCAACACGGCACGACTGTGCTTATTGCTACCCACGATTTAGGCTTAATAGCGCGTATGAAGTACCGCAGCTTAACCTTGAAGGCAGGCAATTTAGTCACCGATCCACTTATGGGAGGTGCATAATGAGTTTATTGTTTAAAGGCCGTAAAAGTCAGGGTGAACAGGTTCAGCACTCTTATTTTATGGGGCTGTACTTTGCCTTTATGAATACCATTCGCCAAGGTGTACACAGCCTAGGTGAATTGTGGCGAACGCCAGTTGCATCACTGATGACTATTGCAGTACTCGGGCTTAGTTTAACCTTGCCTACCACCTTGTATGTGGTAGTTAAGAATGTGCAAAAGGTAAGTAGCGGTTTTGATAATGCAGCTGAAATTTCACTGTTTTTAAAACAAGATACTTCAGACAAAGAATCAAGTGCACTGATTAAGCGCCTGTCTCTTTATAACGAAGTAAAAGATGTGCGTTTTATTTCAAAGCAAGATGCATTAGAAGAATTTAAAGTGGCGTCGGGTTTTGGTGAAGCGCTTAATTACCTCGACGAAAATCCACTACCCAGTGTTGTTTTAGTCACACCGAATAGCCAATTTACCAAACCAGAAGCGGCACGCGAATTGCTCGATAAACTCGAGCGAGAGCGAGATGTAGATTTTGGTAAACTCGATATTGAGTGGTTAGAAAGACTTAATGCACTACTTAGTTTATTGCGTGAAAGCGTGCTTACAATTGCATTTTTACTGTTAACCTCAGTGGTGTTGATTGTAGGTAATACTATTCGCTTGTCTATTATGGATAAGAAACAAGAAATACAGCTAATGAAGCTCGTTGGCGCAACCAATCATTTTATTCAAGCGCCGTTTTTGTGGACCGGCATTTGGTATGGCATTGTAGGTGGTTTTATTGCTTTTCTAGCGGTATTGATGATGTTGCTTTGGCTTGATAATGCCGTTACGCAAGTTGTGGGCGTTTATAACGCTAACTTCAACTTACAGGGACTCAATTTTAGTGAATTTCTTGTACTGCTAGGGCTTGCTGTTTGTTTAGGTTTATTTGGTTCGTTTTTATCTGTTAAGCGCTATATCGACGCCATTGAACCAAACGAAGTGTAATGCCAGTATTACGTTTTACAATAAAACTACATTTAAAATTGTCGATATTTCAGGTCATTAGTTTTTTCTTACAAGTTTCACGGAACTTTAACTTGAATTCCTGCTCAAAACCTGTAAATTCAGATTAGCACTCTAGTTAAGAGAGTGCTAAAATTGAGAAAGTTTGTTACTCCACCTGAGGTGAAATATGACAAAAGAGATGAATGCCCTAACACTTAGTATGCCGCAAAACGCAGGTAGCATTGAAAGCTATCTTCAAGCTGTAAGCACTATTCCTATGCTAAGTGCGGATGAGGAAAAGGCATTAGCAGAGAAGCTACAGGACAGTGGCGACCTTAATGCAGCACGTGCGTTAATCATGTCACACCTTAGATTTGTAGCGCATATCGCGAAAAGTTACTCGGGTTATGGTTTACCGCAGGCAGATCTTATCCAAGAAGGTAACGTTGGCCTAATGAAGGCAGTAAAACGTTTCGACCCAACTGTAGGTGTACGCTTAGTATCATTTGCTGTTCACTGGATTAAAGCAGAAATTCATGAGTATGTGCTGAAAAATTGGCGCATCGTTAAAGTTGCAACAACCAAAGCGCAACGTAAATTATTCTTCAACCTGCGTAAAAACAAAAAGCGTTTAGGTTGGTTTAATCACGAAGAAGTGCAAACAGTTGCTAACGAATTAGGTGTATCTGAAAAAGACGTACGTGAAATGGAATCACGTATGAGCAGCCAAGATATGGGCTTTGACCTAAACGCTGACGAAGACGACGGCGCAACACAGTCACAGTTTTCACCTGTTCAGTACTTAACGGATCAATCGTCAGACTTAGCTGAAACAGTTGAAGAAGAGCAGTGGCAAGATAACTCTAACCAACGTTTATTCTCAGCGTTAAATACGTTAGATGACCGCTCACAAGATATTATCCGCGCACGTTGGTTAGCAGAAGAGAAAGAAACGCTGCAAGACCTAGCTGCTAAATACCAAGTATCAGCAGAGCGTGTTCGCCAGTTAGAAAAATCAGCTATGAAAAAGCTACAAAACCTAATGGCGTAATTACTAATTACAGCCAAAGAGAGAAAAGCCGCATCAGCGGCTTTTTTTGTGAGTGGGTTTCAGCTGGTAATGGGCTTTAGGAGCTTAGTCGTCTTATGTAAAGCAGCACTCATCCCTGATTTTTATCTCGCATCATCCATGATGCGCTCTTGTTCATTTTTGTTACACGACAAAAACGAACCAAAAAACGTGCCCCAAAATCAAACAATTCTTCATCTATCACTTAAATGTGAACATAAACGCCATGAATCGGCATCCATGCCTTAGCATGGCTTACTCGACCGCTGCGCTCCCTGTCTCGTATTACTCATTTAAGCGATAGTTTCAGGTTTGATTAAAGGGGTGACGAAAGACCGAAGCAACGCCTCGCGGCTTGAGGAAGTGAGGTCATGGATGACCGATGGAACCAAGCTTCATGGATGAATTATTAATTTAGGACCATAACATGCTTAGTGGCTCTAAGGCAGCTCAGAGCGAATTGCTGTCATTAGAAAATTATTTTTCAATACTGATTTTATCTCCAGTTGCTATGTGTTTTCCCCTTTTCATAATTTCTATAATGATCAAAAGTTTACCTGTAGCAACAAGTTAGTTAGTGTGATAGAACTAGTACAATGGTAAAAATGACCCGTAGATCGGCAGAAAAATGTCCCAATAGGTCGATATTAAATTGTTAGCTCTCTTTGGAGTTCAGTATGGATAAACAAACATTAGAAGAACAATTAAACTCGGTATTTTCCAATGTTAATGATTGGTTGAAGTTTGCCGAGCAAAAAAATGCTGCATTATTGGTCTTAAATGGTGGTATCACTTGGGGAGTTACTAGAATTTTAGCCAAAACAACAGGATTAGGTGACGTATCTTATTGGTTGTCACTTGTAGGTTATGTGTTAATAGTTAGTTCTCTATTGATAAATTTAATATCATTTTTACCTGTATTGGATGAGAAATGGTTTAAACCTAAAGATAAAAGTTCAATTGATAATTGTTTGTATTTTTCTGATATCGCTAAATATAACAAAAGCGAATATATAGAACTACTCGCAAATAAATCTGATTATGAGGACTATTCACCCAACATGTATGAATTAGATTTGAGCTCTCAAATTGTTACAAATGCTGAAATCGCGGTAGATAAATATCAGAAGTTTAAATTAGCGTCAAAAATAACTATTTTCTCAGTTATTTTATTCTCAATCGCTATAGGTTGTTACTTTTTTTAAGGTATTAGTAAATGATTACGCAGAAGCAGTTACCAGAAAATTTAAGAGATATTATTGGCAATCAAATTAAGAAATTTGGTAAATCAGTTAAGAGTATTTCGAAAGATCGCATACCAAATGTGGATGCGATACCAACCGAGCAATCGGATAAATGGTTAAAAATAAAAGATGTTATATGTGTTTTCGTTGATATGAAAAACTCAACCCAACTAAGCGCAAGTCATCACGCCAGCTCTACAGGTCGAGTTTATACTCTTTTTACAGGAACCGCTGTTCGTATATTTAAAGAGCTAGGTGCTTCATATATAGATATTAAAGGTGATGGGGTATTTGCGTTATTTGACTATGACAAAGCCCATCATGCATTTGCTTCAGCTGTTACATTTAAAACTTTTATTAATGATGTGTTTACCCAAAAAGTAACTAATAAGACAGATGTGGATACAGGTGTTCATATTGGTATTGATCAAGCTACACTTTTAGTAAGTAAAATAGGGTTAAGAAAAAGTGCATCTCGTGGTGATTTGCATAATGAGGTATGGGCTGGAAAAGCCGTTAATATGGCTGCCAAGTTAGCTAGCTTGTCTAAAAGTGATGAAATTCATGTGTCGGATAGATTTTATAAGAATCTAAAAGCTTATGAAGCTAAATACTCTTGTTCTTGTAGTGACCCTGTTTTATTGTGGGAAAAGGTTAATCTTTCAGGTGATTCTAGATTTTCGTTTCAGTTCGCTCATGTTTTAAAAAGTGCGTGGTGTAAAAAGCATGGTGCAGAATATTTAAATAAAATAATATCTGAAGACTAGAGAGCTAACAAACAAATCAACGTGGACTAAAAATAGTTGGCTTTGTTCGTACCTCACAAATTATAGCTCACTTTTTAGCCGTTTATTTGTGGCGTTACCAATGATAGGTGTTGGCACATAGCAGCCTATAAAAGAAGATGTTAAGGTTTACTCCCTTACCCATTAATCAAACCTGAAAATACAATTTAAATGAATAATGCGAGACAGGGAGCGAAGCGGTCGAGCAAGCCATGTAGGGATGGGTGAATAGCGTCTTGAGACGAACGAAGTTCGGCTAGCTATGAGCGCGAGAAAAGGACTTCGAGCTGGAAAGCGTATAGGGATATTTAGCGCGTTGATTCATGGCGTTTATGTTCATATTTAAATTGTATTTGAGGAATCAGTTTGATTTTTGGGGCGCCGAGGGATTCCAAAGGGAGGCCGGCGCATGCCGCCCTTTGGCTGTCGTCGCCAGCGCGACAAAACGATACCCTTAAATTGTATCTTCCGGTTCGCCTAGTGCAGTAATCAGGGCTTCTAACATTTGCTTAATTTCATCGCTAGAAAGCATAAAGTCAGCATCTAGCTTTACTGCCATATCTTCTTTTGGAATATCAGCGTTTTCTTCTTTTAACAGCTCTGCGTAGTTTACACGTTTAATTGAGCCATCTTCTTGCAGTACAAAGCGAATACGCTCCATCCAATCTAGCGCTAGCTTTGTAACCACTTTACCGTTATCTAAGTGATTCTTTACTTCGTCAGAGGCAAGATCATGCTGTTTAAGTACTACCTTAGCGCCATTTTCTTCTGGTTCAACAAGCTCTGCATCAAGACCAATGGTAAATTGCTCTGGAGCTTCGTCTTTCGCTAACCAATTTGTTAAAAATAAACCTAAATCATAGTTTACGAAAGCAGGTACTACAGGCAGTGAACCAAGTGATTTACGAAGTAGTGCAAGTAACTCTTCTGCTTTATTGAAACTTGCACTGTTAACCACCATCCAGCCTTTTTCTAAGTCGATAAAGGCAAACTGTAAGCTTGATTTTTTAAACGCCTGAGGCAGTAAAGAATGCACTAAGTTTTCTTTTAACTCGTCTTTCTCTTTTTTCTTAACAGGGCGGTTTTCGCTGTTTTCGATTTGTTCTACTTTCTCAGCCAGAAGGTCATTGATCACTGCTGGCGGTAGTACTTTTTCTTCGCGTTTAGCGCAAAGCAGAATGCTTTTTTTACTAAAGTGCGACAGCATTTGGCCATGTTTACCAAGTGCTTTGGTCCAGCCAAAGGTGCTTAAATCTTGGCTGCCACATGGGCGAAATTTATCTTGCTCGAGTGCTTTTTCAAATTCGTCTTGGTTGTAATCAACTTCTTGTTTGAAGCGATAGCAAATTAGGTTACTAAACCACATGAAAGGATCCTTGAAATTGTATTGGCAAAACCAATTTCGTTATAAATTTTGCTAAGCGTATCAGGGTTACAAACAATAAAAAAGCGCCTTTCAGCGCTTCTTTATCAATTGAGCAATTAATCCACCAATGGGTAAGAGTCTGGACTTGGCATATCCTTAGGGAAGGTGATTTTGTAGCATAAGCCTTTGCCTGGTTCGCTGGTTGCTGTGATATCGCCAGCCAGGGTTTGTTTAACTAAGTTAAAAGTAATGTGCGTGCCAAGGCCGCTGCCGCCTTGCTCGCGACGTGTTGTGTAGAATGGGTCAAATAAATTTTCTAGCTGCTCAGCTTCAACACCACGGCCGTTATCTTTAAAGGTAATGGCAACTTCGCCATCTTGCTCTTGAATATTAATATCAATGGTACCTGCATTGATGCCTTCAAAACCATGAATTAGTGAATTCATAATCAGGTTGGTAAAAATTTGGCTAATTGCGCCAGCAGGCAAATTGAGTAATAAATCTTCCGGACAATGAATATTAATTTTATGCATTGTCTTTTTAAGTTTCGGGTGAAGCGAGCGAATAATCTCGTTAAGGTATTCTTTTAAGTTAATTTGACGCACCGCTTCACTGGCTTGGTCTACCGCAATTTGCTTAAAGCTAGCAACAAGCTCAGATGCGCGCTCTAAGTTAGTTGTTAATAGGGCGGTACTTTGTTTTGCGTCGGCAATAAATTCTTCAAGCGCTTTTGGTGAGAGGGTTTTCTCTGCGTATGCCGCTTCTACTTGTGCCAAGCGCTCTTGTAAAAACGATGTGGCGGTTACGCCAATACCAACGGGCGTATTAATGTCGTGGGTAATACCTGCAACTAAACCACCCAATGCCGCCATTTTTTCAGAGCCAACTAAGCGCTCCTGGGCCATATTTAATTCATCTACATATTTAGTAAGTTCGTCCTGCTTAACGAGTAATTCGCCTTCCGTGGTTTTGCGGCGATCGACTTCTTCTGTAAGTACTAACTTTTGTTTTTCAAGTTCGTATTTCTGTTGCTGTAAATCCATCATTGCCTGGCTTAAATTCGATGTTTTTCGTGCAACTTCTTGTTCTAAAAGTAAGTTCTGTTGGTCGAGCTTTTCGTTTGTTTTTACAAGCTGTCGTTGTGTTGATTCGAGTTGGTCTTTATAACTTACCACTTTATCAATCAGCTTATTGAACGAATGCTCCATGATTTTTAGTTCGTTGTGTTCAGTGGTTTCTATGCTAACGCGCGCACCTTCAAGGTTATCGAGCTCTAATTCTTCAATTTGTTGTGTTAAATCTGTTAATGGCTCGGTTAGCAGGCGTCTGAATGCCATTAAGAATAAAATAATTAGGAAAGTAGTTTTGATTAAGGCATTACCTACTAAAAAGTACAGTGATACCATTATGCGGCTAAACACCACTTCGCGGCTTGAAAATAGTGTTACGTCACCTACTTGTGTCGCACGACCTGAAAATTCAAATACTAGCGGAAAGGTGTAACCAAATAGGCCTGAACTGGTATGTTGAACAAGCACTGCTTCTTGTACAAGTTGCGACTCGTAGCGTTCAACAATATCAATCGATTGACCTATTTGTGAAATAATTTCACCGTTATCATCGCGAACAATTACCCCTTCGATAGAGGGGATTGCAAGTAAACCCTCGGCAATAGTGCGGGTTTGCTGCGTATTTAGCTCCCAAATGGCGCGCGTTAAGCTGCCGGAAAAGGTTTTTTGTAAGGTGGAAAGTTCGTTTTGAATGTGATCTTTTGAATTATGGTATTCAGCGATTACTTGACCGCAAGTTACGATAAACGTAAGTACAAAATATACTGAGAGTACGCTGGTTAACAAGCGTTTAGAAAGACTTTTGCTTAACATTGAATTAACCAGAACCTCATTATTGTAATTTTATCATGTTCGCCATTAAAGTTAGCTAATTTTGACCTAAAAATAAATACGAAAGTGGTTAAATAAATCGAATAAATAAAAGCTTAGTTCATTTTAACCAGCTCTACTGACATTTTTGTTAAATAATTTGATCTAATCATGGCATAACGTAACTAGCACGCATAAATCTTGCAATTACCGCGTTTACTCATATTATGGCTATATTATTACGGTTTTTATTGGTTTTGTTTTGTCTAGTACATTTCCCGTACTTGTGTGTGATGACTCGTTAATTGCGCGAAAGCAAGTAGCGCGTTATTTCAAAAATCACAATGACTTTGTTGTTAGCCAAGCCCAGAACGGGCAAGAGGCACTCGACTTATTGCGCCAGCAAGAGTTCGGTTTGTTGTGCCTAGATTTGACTATGCCAGTTATGGACGGTCTTGGCGTGTTAGCTAATTTAAAAGCCGAAAAAATTCACTTACATACCATTATTATTTCTGCCGATATTCAACCTGAAATGAAACAGCGAGTGGCTGAGTTTGGCGTACTAGGATTTATTGAAAAACCATTTAAAGATGAAGCGTTTTCGTCACTTTTGCATAAATTTGGCATTCGTTGATTTATTATAGTGCTAAATGGAATAAATTATCTTTTTTTATAGTTGACATATCTTTGACGATTCGGCAGTCTAAAGGCCATGAAACAAATTAATTTAGTACACACCACCATTATTACAACCATTATCCTAACTGGATAGTGGCATAGGTCTGTACGCAAAATTTAAAGGCCTGTGCTCACTACGAGCACAGGCCTTTTTCGTTTTTGGAATGGGGAAAAAGAATGAAGGTATTAAAATTTGGAGGCTCGTCTCTTGCTGACTTTGCCTGTTTAAAGCAGGTAGCTGAACTTGCCAAAGGTCAACTTGAAGATCAGATGTTGTTAGTGTTATCTGCACCTGGCGGTATGACTGACAGTCTTGTTGAGCTATCTGAACTAGCTGAAAAAGGGCAAGATTATTCAGCAGCATGGCAAGCACTCGTTACGCGTAGTGAAGGCCTTAAAGCGCAGGTGTCAGACGTTGCAGTTGTAACTAATTGGCCTAATTTTGACGAGCTAAAACAAAAACTCGATGGGGTTGCGTTAATAGGGCATTGCCCAGCACAAGTAAAAGCCTACGTTATAAGCTTCGGTGAGCGCGTTAGTGTATCGCTGATGCAGGCGCTGTTAAATGAATTATCACCTGTTTACCTAGAAGCCTCTAAGTGCATTGCGTCAAACAACAACTATTTAGATGCAGAAGTTGATTTAACACAATCAAAGCAGCAGTTTGCTAAGCAATTAGCAGAGCAGCCAAGCAAAGTTTATATTATGCCGGGCTTTACTGCCGCAAGCGAGCAAGGTGAGTTAACAACCCTTGGTCGTAATGGTTCTGATTACTCAGCAGCGATCGCTGCAGCCTGTGTTGATGCTAAAATTTGCCAAATTTGGACAGATGTAGACGGTGTTTACAGCGCCGACCCGCGTTATATCAAATCGGCAATGAAAATTGATAGCTTAAGCTACAAAGAAGCCATGGAGCTTTCTTATTTTGGCGCTAAAGTACTTCACCCTAAAACAATTCTTCCTTGTGCTAAATATGGCGTGCCGTGTGAGATTAAAAATACTCATGATCCTGATGTACCTGGCTCGCTTATCAGTGCGCAGTCAAGCTCAAATGGCGAACCAGTAAAAGCGCTTTCGAGTTTACAAGATCTTGCAATGATCACCGTGTCTGGCCCTGGTATGAAAGGTAAAGTGGGCATGGCATCGCGCGTATTTAGCGCATTAGCGCAAGATGAAATCTCAATTGTGTTAATTACGCAGTCATCGTGCGAATTCAGCATTAGTTTTTGTGTATATCAAGCTGATTTAGCTAAAGCCACAAACGCACTTGAGCAAGCATTCGCGTTAGAAGCGCAAGCAGGCCTGATAGAACCATTCCAAATCGAACAAAATTTAGCAATTGTGACTTTAGTTGGCGACAACATGAAAGCCCATAAAGGCCTTGCTGCCAAGTTCTTTGCATCACTTGCGCAAGCACAAGTTAACATTGTTGCGATTGCGCAAGACTCGACAGAAAGCGCGATTTCAGCGGTAATTGATGGCCAGTCATGTAATGATGCAGTGAAAGTATGTCATGAAAACTTCTTTACTCATGTGCCTTCTATCGATGTATTTTTACTCGGCTGTGGTTTGGTTGGTAAAGAGCTGGTTAGCCAGCTACAGCGCCAGCAAGAATGGCTGCAAAAACGTAATATCAAACTAAATTTGTATGGCGTTGCAAACTCGCGTCAAATGCTACTTGATAGTGACGGTGTAGATTTTGATAACTGGCAAATGCAACTTGCCGATTCACAGCAGAGCTTTGATTTAAAAGCGGTTGAGCAATTTGTCAAAGAAAACCATTTAATTAACCCTGTGTTGGTTGATTGTTCATCATCACAGTTCTTAGCAGAGCAGTACTTAGATTTTATTAATGCTGGCTTCCACGTGGTAGCTGCAAACAAAAAAGCCAATACCAGCTCGCAGGCATATTACCAATCGCTGGTTTCTGCCACACAAAAAACAGGTCGTAAATTCTTATACGAAACAAACGTAGGTGCTGGCTTACCTGTGCTTGATAACTTGCAGCTGCTGTTTGGTGCAGGTGATAAATTACTTAGCTTTAACGGTATTTTAAGTGGTTCACTGTCGTATATGTTTGGTGTAGTTGAAGATGGCTTAAGCTTAAGCGCAGCAACTAAACAAGCAAAAGAGAATGGTTTTACAGAGCCTGATCCGCGAGATGATTTATCCGGTATGGATGTAGCACGTAAGTTACTTATTATTGCCCGTGAATCTGGATTACAGCTTGAGCTTGATGATATAGACGTTGAACCTGTGGTATCACCAAAATTTGCTGAAGGGTCAAGTGTTGATGAGTTTATTGCACGACTACCAGAACTTGATGCTGAGTTTACAGCGCGTGTTGAATCAGCAAAAGCGGATGGCAAAGTACTGCGTTATGTTGGTTCAATCGAAGATGGCAAATGTAAAGTAGGTATTCAAGCAGTAAGCAAAGAAGATGCGCTTAACAGTGTTCGTGATGGTGAAAATGCACTGGCAATCTTAAGCCAATACTATCAGCCAAAACCATTTGTCATTCGTGGTTATGGCGCTGGTGCAGAAGTAACTGCGGCAGGCGTATTTGCTGACATTTTAAAAACACTGCCGTAGGAGAGGGTGATGATTGAAGTTTATGCACCCGCATCCAGTGGCAACTTTGCCGTTGGTTTTGACTTACTTGGCGCAGCACTTGCGCCAGTAAGTGGCGCGCTACTTGGTGATATTGTTGCAATTGGCGCAAGCGATTCAGGCCAAGACGAATTTGTATGTAGTGGAAAATATGCTGAAAAACTGGCTGGTCCTAAAGAGGATAACCTTGCTTATCAGTGTTTAGTGCATTTCCGTGAGCATGTTTCAAGCGATATGCCAGCATGTAAACTGGAATTAAAGAAAAACTTGCCGGTTGGTTCGGGCTTAGGTTCAAGTGCGTGCTCTGTGGTTGCTGCATTTGCGGCACTTGATAAGTTTGCTAACACTAACCTTTCTCAAAAACAGTTATTGGCATTAATGGCTGATTTTGAAGAAAAAGTCAGTGGTGGTCGCCACTACGATAACATTGCACCTTGTTATTTAGGTGGTTTGCAATTGTGCGGTGATTTAGTACCAAATAATTCATTGGCGTTACCAACAGATGAAAATTGGCAATTAGTCGTTGCCTACCCAGGCTTTGCTCTGAATACCGCAAAAGCACGCGCTGTGCTGCCAAAAGAAGTCAGCATGCACACTAGCATTAATTATGGCCAGCGTTTAAGCGCGTTTACTGCGTTATGTTTTAGCGGGCAATTTGATAGCGCAATAGCCCTGATGAAAGACGAACTTGCAGAGCCATATCGCCAATCATTAATCGCAGGCTTTAGCGAAGCCAAAGCGGCATTACCAGCATTAGGTGCCGAAGTGGTTGCCATTTCTGGCGCAGGTCCAACGCTTTTGGCTTTAACAAAAAGTGAAGCGCAAGCACAAGCAATAGACGCTTGGTTAAAAGAAAATTATTTGAATGAAAACGGTTTTAGCCACATTTGTAAAATAGATAACCGTGGCACACGTGTACTAGAAAAAGGAGAAAGTGATGTTATTGCATAATCTAAAAGACGCCGAGCAGAAGGTATCGTTTGTAGAGGCGGTAAAAGTAGGATTAGGCAACAATCAAGGTGTCTTTTTCCCAAATAGCCTTGTGCCGCTAAGCAATGTTGATGAATTACTTGGGCTTGATTTTGTCGCGCGTAGCAGCAAAATTTTATCGCATTTAATAGGTGATGAGTTGCCAGAAAGTACCGTACAGCAAATGGTACAAAATGCCTTTAACTTTCCAGCTGAACTAGTAAAAGTTGAAGATAATGTTTACTGCCTTGAGCTGTTTCATGGTCCAACGCTTGCGTTTAAAGACTTTGGCGGCCGCTTTATGGCAGAGTGTTTGTCGGTATTTAATGAAGGTAATAAAACTACTATTTTAACGGCAACAAGTGGTGACACAGGTGCTGCTGTGGCACATGCGTTTTACGGTAAAAAAGACATTGATGTGGTGATTTTATACCCGAAAGGTAAAATCTCACTAGCGCAGCAAAAACTGTTCACAACGCTGGGCAATAATATTCATTGCTACGCAGTAGATGGCAGCTTTGATGATTGCCAAGCGATGGTTAAACAAGCGTTTTTAGATGATGAAGTAAAACAGCGCTTAGGCTTAAACTCAGCAAACTCAATCAATATTAGCCGTTTACTTGCACAGGTATGTTACTACTTTGAAGCGGTGGCGAAATTACCTAAAGCAGAGCGCGCAAAAGCGCATATTTCGGTGCCAAGTGGTAACTTTGGTAATGTGTGTGCCGCGATGATTGCTGCAAGTTTAGGTTTACCAGTGGCTAAGCTTTCAGCAACGACAAACCAAAATGATACTGTGCCGCGCTATTTGGCATCAAAAGAATGGACGCCAAATGCAACACTAGAATCGTTATCAAATGCGATGGACGTAAGTAAGCCAAACAACTGGCCGCGCGTGCAGTTTATGCTAGATAACAACTGGTTTAGTTACGATAACTTTTATTCGCACAGTGTTGATGAAGCAGAAACGAAAGCGGTAATGCATGATGTTTATGCTAAAGGTTACTTAGCTGAGCCGCATACGGCAATTGCTTACCAAGGCTTAAAACAAGATTTAGCTGCCGATGGTGTTGGCATCTTTTTATCAACGGCTCACCCAGCTAAATTTAAAGAGTCAGTTGAAGACATTCTTTCGATTGAATTAGAAATGCCAAAACCACTTGCTGATGCATTAGCAAAACAGTGTTTAGCAGAAGACCTAGTTAATGACTATCAAGTGCTTCGTGAAAACATTTTGGCAAAACTAGCTTAATCCTTTTAAATCTGTTGATTGAAATACCCAGCCGCTACAAGTTAGCGGCTTTTTTATGGCATACTGATAGCAAAAATAACCAACAAAGAATTTTATGACTACTTGGACAGATGTACTCGCAGTTGAAAAGCAACAAGACTACTTTAAAGACACTCTCGACTATGTTGCCAAAAGGCGCGCAGAGGGGGTTAATGTATTTCCGCCTGCGGATGAAGTGTTTAGTGCGTTTTCAAGCACTGCGTTTGAAGATGTGAAAGTGGTGATCCTCGGGCAGGATCCTTATCATGGCCCAAACCAAGCACATGGCTTGGCATTTTCAGTAAAACCAGGCGTTAAAGCGCCACCATCGCTTGCCAATATGTATAAAGAATTAGCAACCGATATCGATGGTTTTGCTATACCCAATCATGGTTATTTGCAAACTTGGGCAGAGCAGGGAGTGCTATTACTCAATACGGTATTAACGGTTGAACAAGGCCAAGCCCATTCGCATAAAAAGCTCGGTTGGGAAACGTTCACCGACCGTGTTATTGCAGCATTGAATGAACATGGTGATGGTATAGTGTTTTTACTTTGGGGTTCACATGCGCAAAAAAAAGGACGCCATATCAATACAACTAAGCACGTTGTACTTAATGGGCCGCATCCGTCACCGCTTTCTGCCTATCGTGGTTTTTTTGGTTGTAAGCACTTTTCTAAAGCAAACGATGCCTTAATTGCGATGGGAAAAACCCCAATTAATTGGCTGTTACCAGAAGCGGTTTAGCAAGCAATAAAAAAGGCTCGTAAGAGCCTTTTTTGATTTGACCTTTATATTGTTTAGATGACTAAATCATCTAGGTCAATGTCTTCTAAAGAACCGTATTCTTCGAGTTCTTTTTTCAGTCTATGTCTTTCCTTTAACGCTTCTATTTCGCGCCATTTGCGCTTTTTCCCTTTTGAAGAGGTTTTTGTTGTTGGTTCAGGACGTTCTAATATTGCAAAAATATCTTCGATGCTATCCATGGTATCCTCCTGTGGATTTTTTAACCTCGGCATAAGAAATATCATAACTCGTCTAAAAATAAAACTAATATGTTTAGCTTTTGTTAAAAAATAATGAAGGTTTTTCGACTAGATCAAAGATGGGTAAAACAGCTACCCAAGGGGTAGCTGTTAGGGTCTTAATTTGTAAGTGTTTTTAGCAAATTCGCTGTAGATGGATCAAGCTGTTGGTAATTTTGGGACGCCATCGCATCAAGCACTTGGTTGCCAAGTTGTTTACCAAGTTCAACGCCCCACTGGTCATAACTGTTAATGCCAAAGAGTACACCTTGCACAAACACTTTATGCTCATAAAACGCCAGCAACGCACCAAGTGAACGAGGCGATAAATCGTCAATTAATAACGTATTTGAACCTTTATTGCCCGGCATTACTTTATGTGGCGCAAGTTCGTTTATTTGCTCTTGAGTCAAGCCTTGTGCTGCTAGCTCCGCTTTTGCTTGTGCCAAGCTTTTACCTTGCAATAGCGCTTGGCTTTGCCCTAGGCAATTGGCAATCATTGCTTTGTGGTGTTGCTGGTAATTGGCTTCACCAACGCGTGGCAAAATAAAGTCAATCATGGCACTTTGCTTACCTTGGTGCAGTAACTGCATAAAAGAGTGCTGGCAATTAGTGCCTTCAGCTCCCCATAAAATCGGACCTGATAATTCAATGTGCTGACCGCTAAGATCGACACTTTTACCGTTACTTTCCATATCAAGTTGCTGCAAATAAGCAGGTAAGGTTTTTAAGGCGTGACCATACGGTAGTACCAATAAGTTATTTTCACCTAAGTACTTTTGCTGCCAATAGCCAATTAACGCCGCAATAATAGGTAAGTTTTGCTCTTCTGGCGCTGTTAAAAAATGATTATCAAGGTTTGCAGCGCCTGCAAGTAAGGCGTCAAAATTAGTTTTACCGATTTTTAATGCAAGCGGAAGAGCAATGGTCGACCAAACCGAATAGCGACCGCCAATAAAATCCCACAATGGGAAAATCATTTCTTCACTAAAGCCAGCTTGCTTTGCAAGTTCTGGTTTTGCCGTTAATGCCACCCAGTGCTCAGCGATTGCTGTAGTTGGCATGGTTTGCTTAAACCAATCCATTACTGCATGCATATTAAGCTGAGTTTCAGCTGTGGTCCACGATTTTGATGCCACCACAATTAGGGTTGTTTCGGCATTCAGTTTTGCCAATGTATGCTTAATTTGCTGACCATCGATATTGGCAAGATAGTGCACATTGATGTCATTGATATGGCTATCTACTAATGCAGCTTCCAACATTTTAGGGCCAAAAAATGAGCCGCCAATACCAATGCTTATAACATCTGTTATCGCTTTGCCCGTATTGCCAACAATAGCATTTTGTTCAAAGCGAGAAACAAAATCGAGTAATCTCGCTTTTGTTGAGTTTATTTCCTCTGCCACCTCTGGCAAATGCGTTGCTAAGGTTTGTGTATTGCGCAATGCAGTATGAAGTACAGCGCGTTTTTCTGTGCTGTTGATCAACTGCCCTGTAAATTGCGCTTCACGTTTTTGCGCTAACTGCTTTAACTTAGAAACGTCAATTAAATCGTTAAGAGTGGATTTATCGATTGCTTGCTTAGCAAAGTCGAAGGTTAAACCTGCCGCGCTCAGTGTAAATTCACTTGCACGGTTAGGCTGCGCATCAAAAAGAGCCAAAATTTGGCTCTTTTTAATATTCTCAGCAGCATGTGTTAGTTGCGTGTGCAACTGCGCTAAGGTGGTCATAAACCGTTTATTCCTTATAGGTTTGCAAAACGAGTTTCAAGTTCAACTTGTGCATCGGCAAATGAGCGAATACCTTCCGCTAGTTTTTCTGTCGCCATTGCATCTTGGTTATGCTGCCAACGGAACTCGTTTTCGCTAAGTGGTGCCGGTTTTGGCAATACTTCAGTCGGTTTTTCTAGTGGGTAAACTTCAGCGTCGGTTAGCTCAGCAAGTTCAGTTAATAGCTGAGGGCTAATGGTCAAACGGTCACAACCTGTTAACGCTAAAATTTCGCCGGTATTACGGAAGCTTGCGCCCATAACAACGGTTTCGTAGCCGTGTGTTTTATAAAAGTTGTAAATGCTACGCACTGATTGAACACCTGGATCATCAAGTGCAGATTCTGGCTTAGGCATGCCATTTTTTACGTGCCAATCTAAAATTCGGCCAACAAATGGTGAAATTAAAAATACATTGGCATCGGCACAGGCTTTGGCTTGCGCTTCAGAGAAAAGTAGCGTTAAGTTACACTTAATACCTTCTTTTTCTAGCTGTTCAGCCGCTTTGATACCTTCCCAAGTTGACGCAATTTTGATTAAAATTTTGTCTGTATCAACACCGGCTTCGCGGTAAAGCGCAAGTAACGATTTAGCTTTAGCGATGGTTGCTTCAGTATTAAATGATAAGCGCGCGTCTACTTCTGTTGAAATGTAACCCGGTACTACTTCGCTTATTTCTTTACCAAGCAATACTGAAAAATAATCACATGCAAGTGCGACTTGCTTTGCAGAGTCGGCTTCGTTTGCTTTTGCATATGCAAGAGCTTCTGCTAGTAACGGCTGGTATGCCTCGATTTCACTGGCTTTTAGAAGTAGTGATGGGTTGGTTGTCGCGTCTTGCGGTTGGTGTGCTTTAATAGCTGCAATATCACCGGTATCGGCAACAATCGTTGATTGGGCTTTTAAAGCCGCTAAAATTTGTGTCATGGTTTACCTCATTCCTAATATCAAGGTAATAAAAATAGCGTGTTAGCTAAGTTTAGCTTAAAGATGAATCATTAAAGCTAGATGACAAGTATTTGGGAAAGGTCAAATGTCCGTAACACAGGGTTTACGCTACTCCTAGCGAAGAAAAATCCATCGAATGCTAACTAACAGGTGATTTTTATTACAAGAAGTGTTGAAATTACCTTAATACAACGACAAGTCAATAGTAATTATGATCACAGTAATATCACCTGCTAAAAATTTAGACTACGAAACACCTGCACCGAGTAAAAACCATACACAACCTGATCTATTAGCGCACAGCAAAGAGCTTATTGAGGTATGTCGCGAACTATCAGCACAAGATCTCTCAAGCTTAATGAAAATTAGCGATAAGCTTGCGGGTTTAAACGTGGCGCGTTTTACCGAATGGCAAACACCATTTACTGAAAGTAACGCCAAACAAGCTATTTATGCGTTTAATGGTGATGTTTATGCCGGTTTAGATGCCGCGACGCTAAGCGAAAAAGCACTGGATTACGCACAAGGTCATTTGCGCATTTTGTCGGGACTATACGGTATTCTAAAACCGCTCGATTTAATGATGGCGTATCGCCTTGAAATGGGCACAAAATTGGCAAATCCACGCGGAGCTAATTTATATCAATTTTGGGGCAGTATCATTGCTGAAAAGCTAAACGAAGTATTTGCTGAACAAAATACTAATACCCTCGTTAATTTAGCGTCAAACGAATACTTTAAAGCAGTGGATAAAAAAGCACTTAACGGTGAAATTATTACACCTGTATTTAAAGATTGTAAAAATGGTCAATATAAAGTGATTAGCTTCTATGCGAAAAAAGCGCGTGGCTTAATGGCGCGTTACATTATGGAACAGCAAGTAACGGATATGGAGCAGTTATTAGCGTTTGACTGTACAGGTTACTATTACAGTGAAGAGCACACGAAAAAAGCCAATGAACCGGTTTTTTTGCGCGCGGAGCAAGTTTAATTTGTACTTGATACAACTTGGTTGCGGCCTTGTTGCTTGGCTTGATAGAGACGTTTATCAGCGATATCGATTAACGTCTCTAGCTTTTTCACGTTTGCTGAATATTCAGCTATACCAATCGAAACAGTCATATTAAATACTGCGTTTGATAAATGCAGTTCGGTTTTTTCTAATTGCGTACGCAGTGATTCGGCTTTGCTGTGTGCTGAAGACGTTGCAATATGTGGCATCAATATAATAAATTCTTCACCGCCCCAGCGTGCGAATAAATCGGATTCGCGACAGTTACTTTGTATTAGATTACAAAATTCAACGAGTGCTAAGTCACCTATATTGTGACCATATTGGTCGTTAATCTTTTTAAAATGATCAATATCTAATATTAAAATGCAAAACCGTGGGTTATCGCTTTGTATTATTTCATTTGCCTTATCAATAAAATAGCGGCGTGTATAAGCGCCTGTTAGTGGGTCGGTGGTGGCAAGTTTTAATAGCGTATTATTTTGTGCCTCTTGTTTTTCAAGCCATAGTTTGATGCCAAACACAATCAGCAACAAACCTATAATTTGAAAGAGATCTTCAATAACGATAGTGATGACTTTTGGAAAGATCACTAATTCATCTAGTGCATCAACACAAAGCGCAACTAATAAAATTGAAAAACCTGTAAAAAGCATGTTGTTTGAACGTTCGCTTTGTCGAAAGTTTTTCAAATTGAAAATACAAACAAGCACCGCAATCGCCATAATAAATTCAGATGCAAAACTAATTACATCTACGTTAGCGACAGCTGGAAACAACCAATATGAGACAAAGGGCAGTAAAATAAACAGTGCTAGTATATAAACCGACATCTTAGAACTACAGTATTTTGTTAGTACCACAAGTATTGACCGTTCAAGTCGTATTCACAAGTTACGCGTTATAGTGCGGTTAGGTTTAGTTCAAGCTTATTTGCCAGTTGGTGATAAAGTGTAAGGTGGCTTGGCAATAATTTAGTAAATCTAACTTCAGTTATGTGCTGTTTAGCAGTCTGTATGTCGCCAAGTGCTGTGTTTATTTCGGCTAAACGCAGTTGGAAAATCGAATAGTTGGGGCTTTCTTCATTGTTAAAATTGCTTATCGCATCGCGATATGTTTCGTTTGCAAGCTGCAATTGGCCAACCAATTGATAGGTGCGCGCTAAGTTGCCGCTTGCCATGGTAAGGTTATCGTTAAACCCGAGTTTACGTGCCCAAAATAGCGCACTTTTTCTGTGCGGGATTGATTCGAGTAGTTGACCTTGCGAGTACATAGCATTTGCTAAGTTGCCGTAAATTTCGTGTTGAAGCTTAGCATCTTTACTTTTTCGGTATTGCTGAGCTAAGCGGTTGAGCATTTGTGTTGCTGTATCTTTATCGCCAAATACCATCTCCAAATTGGCAATTTCAACCATACGCAATGGGTTTGGAAAGCTCTCAGACGTGGCACTAACTAATTTAAGCGCTTGCTGTGCATATTCTTTGGCTTTTACTTTTTCATTATAAATATCAAACGCTTTAGCGGCGTAAAAATAGAGCTGAGTTTGAAATGTAACAGGATGCGTTTGGCCTGAATTTAAATATTGCTCTGTAAGATTTTTCAACGGTTTTAGATTGGTAGTTTCATACAGCAAATCTAAGTAATGGGCCGTAATAAAATACCAATCGGTACTGTAGGGCGCGTATTCACTTTGTTGCTTGAGCAACTTTGCGCTGCAATCGGGTGCTGATAAGTTGGGGCACACATCTTCAAAGTTATGTAGGTTATCAGCAGCCTTTGTACTTGTACAAAGTAGCCATAAACCTATTACAGTAAAATATCGAATTTTCATTATTATTATAATTTAGTCATTTTGTGCCAATAAAACTTGGCTGTAGCCGTTATTTTAGAAACTAGTTTAATTCAATTCAAATATTTGTGATGTGCTTAGTGCTATCGCAATCAGATTGTTTTTTGCATTACTTTATGGATAATGTATACAAAAATAAAATGCTGTTTAGAATGAAAACTTTACTCGCTGCTTTTATTGTTGTTTGTTGTAGTTTACAAGCATCACCACTTTCACAATTAAATCGTGAAGGCGCACCACAAAGCGCCAAATATTACGATAGCTATGGTAATCAACAAGCAAACCCATTATTTGACCTTGGTAGCTGGCATGGGTTTTTACAACCAAAACATGAAAATGCAGGCAGCTTTGCGGGGCCTGCCATTGTATTTGAAGAATACACCCTTTATTTTGCTGAATATATTGAGATGCTATCGATTGCTGTTGATGGTGGTGAATATCAACGTCTCTCGACATTACCAAGTACCATTTCAAGTCGGCTTGGATATTACAAACAAACCTTCACCACAAACTCATTTAGCATCGATGTTTACTTAAGTTTTGTATCAACGCGTAGCAGTGTGATTGATACACGCATTTCTAATTTAACCGAAAAGCCGCTTAATCTCTCACTAAAGTGGCAAGGGCAACTTACAAAGCATTGGAAAAGCGACGATGACGATTACACTTGGCAAGTAACACCGCAAGTTTCTAGCCAAGCAATTGCATGGCAATTTGACCAAACTCGTGATACGTGGCACAAACTTAATGACAGCACCGCGCGATTTAAAATAGCCCGGTCTATTGCTTCTAAATCAGCTTTTGATCCTGTTGAACAAAGCTACAGAAGTACAAGTGGTTTAACGGTTTTACCTGCAAACTCAACATTATTGACAACAGTACTTAGTTATACTCACAATCAGCACGAGAGCGATAGCGAAGATGTAAATATAAGCGCTTGGTTAAACAGTAAAAAGCCCGCCTATTTGAAGGCGAAAACCAGATGGCAGTCACTGGCAAATAAACTATCAAATCAGCACAGCGCACAAGCAAATAGGTTAGCAATAAAGTCGCTAGAAACTTTAGTTGGCAACTGGCGTAGTCCTGCAGGGGCAATTAAACATAATGGTGTAACCCCATCGGTGACTGCCCGTTGGTTTAATGGTGTATGGGCGTGGGACAGTTGGAAGCATGCTTATGCACTTGCAGAGGTGATGCCGAAACTTGCTAAAGATAATGTACGCGCCATGTTTGACTATCAAATAACGCAAAAAGATACACTTCGACCGCAAGATGCGGGTATGGTGATTGATGCGGTGTTTTACAACTACTCAAAAGCGCGCGGTGGCGATGGCGGTAATTGGAATGAGCGAAATACTAAGCCGCCACTGGCATCTTGGGTAGTTTGGCAAATTGTGTCAAAAAGTAATGATGATGCATTTTTGGCTGAAATGTATCCAAAATTAAAAGCGTATCATGAGTGGTGGTATTTAAACCGCGATCATAATGGAAATGGTTTAATTGAATATGGTGGCACGGTTGATGATACGCATACCACAAAAGAAGGGGATATGCGTTTCTCAGTGCAAGCAAACACGCAACTGGCTGTTTTGGCATCGTGCAAAAAAGGGAAAGATGATTGGTATTTATGCAGCGGTAATCAGTTGTATTTAAGTTTACTTGATAACCCTCAAATTCGTGCGTTTGATATCCCTGTGCAACATGCTGCTGGTTGGGAATCAGGTATGGATAATGCAGCACGTTTTGGTTTTATTTCAAATGAGCAGTATAAAGAATATGCCAATCAAACTTATCAAGGGAATATGGCAAAAGCCAAGGCTGATTGGCAGGTTAAGATTTTTGAAAACGTACGTGATGGTCAATTGGTTGGCTACTCAATTAACCAAGAATCTGTGGAGCTTAATAGCTACCTAGCAATGGAAAAACGCCAACTTGCGCAAATGGCAAAACGATTAGGTAACAACCAAGATGCACAAAAATACCAAACAGAATATCAAACCTTAAAAGCACGCATTGATGCGTGTTTTTACGATAGAAAAACTGGCTTTTATTATGATTTAGCCATTTATAATACCCCGCAATCAACGAGTGAATGCAAAGGCAAGTTGCTGGTGCATCGCGGCAAAGGCCCTGAAGGTTGGGCGCCGTTATTTAGCCAAGTGGCAAGTACAGAGAATGCGAAAAAGGTTATCAATACCATGCTGAGTGAGCACGAGTTTAATACCTATGTGCCATTTCCTACCGCAGCCATCACAAACCCAGCATTTGGTGCAGATGTTTATTGGCGCGGCAGAGTGTGGCTTGATCAAGTGTATTTCGCACTAAGTGCACTAAGTCATTATGGCTATAACAGTGACGCGCAGCAGCTTTTACAAAAGCTGATTAGTAATAGTAAAGGTCTTAGCCAAAATGACAGTATTCGTGAAAACTATCATTCTTTTACTGGTGAGCAGCAAGGCGCAACTAACTTTAGTTGGAGCGCTGCTCATTTAATGATGATGTTGGATGAAGTTGGTTTGCCTGAAAGTACGTTAGGACAACACTAAAAATATACTTGTTCAGTTTTCGGTTGAGTGAAATGTTAGCCTTGGTTACGCTTGGCTAAAATCACCAAATGATTGGCTTTATGAAAATCACCCAACCTGAAAAAATTAACGAGTATTACCAAGCATTGGTAGATAAAAACAGTCAATATCTTGGCTGTTTTTATGCCTGTGTTACCAGCACGCAGATTTTTTGTATCGCGACTTGCACAGCACGCAAACCAAAAAAAGAAAATGTCGAGTTTTGCTCAGAGGTAAAAGATGCCCTTGATGCGGGCTTTCGCCCGTGCAAAGTGTGTAAGCCAACACAAAATGCCCATTCAATGCCAGAGCCAGTTGCTACAGCATTAAAATTACTATCGCAAAAAGGCCAAGAAAAACTTTCAGACTACCATTTAAAAGAGGCTGGAATTCAGCCCGAACT
The DNA here is from genome assembly GCF_056159365.1 of Pseudoalteromonas sp. ABV4_021. Lineage (NCBI taxonomy): Bacteria > Pseudomonadati > Pseudomonadota > Gammaproteobacteria > Alteromonadales > Pseudoalteromonadaceae > Pseudoalteromonas > Pseudoalteromonas sp. ABV4_021. The sequence goes on from NZ_JBSWVB010000001.1 coordinate 726,772, forward strand.
GGTAAGGCGTTGGTTTAAAAAACACTATGGCATGACGTTTCAAGCTTATCAGCGCATGGTGCGTATAAATACGGCTTATCAAGAAATTCAAAATGGCAAGCAACTGATTGATTCGGCGCTTGATTCGGGTTTTAACTCACTAAGCGGATTTGCCTACACCTTTAAAAAAGCCACAGGCCTTAACCCAAGTAAAAGTAAAGATAAGCAAGTTATCTTAATTGCGCGCCACACCACACCCATTGGCCCAATGTTTATTTGCGCAACCAATAACGGTGTATGTCTTGTTGAGTTTGTTGACAGACGCATGTTAGAAACGGAATTTAACGATTTACAAAAACGCTTAAATGCGGTGATTTTACAAGGCGAGAATGATTACATTAAACAGTGTAAGTTAGAGCTCAATGAATATTTTTCGGGCAAGCGCAAAGAGTTTAGCATTCTCCTAGATTTACCAGGTACTGAATTTCAGCAAGGCGTATGGCAAGGGTTACAAACTATTCCATTTGGCGAAACACGCAGTTATTCAGAGCAAGCAACTGCACTTAATAACGCGAAAGCGGTGCGCGCTGTCGCAACTGCAAATGGTATGAATCGGGTTGCTATTATTGTGCCGTGTCATCGGGTGATTGGTAAGGATGGGTCACTTACAGGTTACGGCGGTGGCTTAGAGCGAAAGGCGTGGCTATTGCGTCACGAAGGTGCTGACTTTAAAGAATAATAAAAGCGGTGATAACACCGCTCTTATAAAGCTACTTCTTTTTCGCTTTTTTCTTGGCTTTCTTTTTCGCCTTCATTTTTTCCGGGTCTTTTTTCTTTTTCGCCGGTAATTTTGCTTCTTTGTGTTTTGGCTCTAAACCTTTGATTGTGCGGCGCTTAAGTTTTTGCTCGGTATAGCGCTCAACTTTCGCCAAAATTTCTACATCATGTGCTTCGATAAATGAAATCGCCGTGCCTTTTTTACCAGCGCGGCCTGTACGGCCAATGCGGTGAACGTAAATATCGGCGGTGCGCGGCATATCAAAGTTAATTACGTGGCTAATGTCAGCTACATCGATACCACGCGCGGCAACGTCGGTTGCAATTAATACGTTTGTACGGCCGGTATCAAAGCTTTTAAGTGCGGCTAAACGTTTATCCTGAGGCATTTCACCACGCAGCCACGTAGTTTTAATATCTTTCGCGAATAACTCGCCAACTAGCTGCTCTAAACGTTCACGTGTTTTAACGAACACAATGGCCTTTTCAACTTCTTCCGATTTTAAAATCGCTTCAAGTTGTTCCACTTTATGTTCGCGGTTATCTGATAAATGCACCCACTGATGGATTTTGCCTTTTTCGCGGCGTGATGGCGTTGCTTCTAAAAGTGCTGGATCATTTAGAATGCGCTCTGCAAATAGCTCAACGCTGTCACCCTCTAGTGTGGCTGAGAATAAAAAGCACTGTTTACGGTTTTTTGCTTCGTCGCAAATACGTAGCATTTCTTTACGAAAGCCCATGTCTAACATGCGGTCGGCTTCATCAAGAATAAGTACTTCAACATCTTCTGCGTGGAAGTTTTCTGAATTTAAGTAATCCATTAAACGACCAGGCGTAGCAATCAGAATGTCGTTATTTTTTTCAAAAATTTCTTTATGGCTACCGTAGTTAATACCACCGGTTACTACACCAATTTTAAGGTGAGTTTGCGCTGCAAGGGCATTTGCTTGTTCATACACTTGATAAGCGAGTTCACGTGTTGGTGTCATAATAAGTACGCGCGCAAAACCTGGATTACGTCTTGGGAAATCAATCAGGTATTGCATTGAACCAAGTAAAAACGCAGCGGTTTTACCTGTACCGGTTGGTGAACTTGCTAAAATATCGCGACCTTTCATCGCTGCAGGAATTGCGAGCGATTGAATGCTAGTCGGTTTATCAAAACCCATTTTTTCAATGGCGTTTAATAATTTGGGATCAAGATCTAGGTCAGCAAAGTGCATAAGGAAATAAACATAAAGGAAAATTAGCTGTATTATACACCGAATCAATAATAGGGTCTTTTATTCTTTATTTAATTATTCAGCTGAGAGATAAAATCGCCGTAATCAATGCGAAAATAAGGAAGTTTAGCCATCTAAATAACTTATTTTCAAAGCAGAGTAAGGTGATTTTAGGCCTCAGCCCGAAGGGCAATGGCTATTTATTCCGTTACCTGCATTGACATTTTATTTAGAAAATCTAAATCATATTCATGCCAATTTGCTAACGAAATAAATAACCTATTGCTGAAAATATCAATAAAGACAAAAAGACCCTCAAGCAGAGGGCATTTTACCGCAATGTCGGGTTTTACGTTTAAGCAGTTTCATATTAACCACGATAAATGTGCGATGAAAGTGGGTACAGACGGTATTTTGTTGGGCGCTTGGGCACCCCTTGAAGGTGCAAAAACAGCATTAGATATTGGCACAGGTACGGGGCTAATTGCTTTGATGCTTAAGCAGCGTGCGCCCAGTTTAGCGATCGCAGCCGTTGAAATTGATTTGGCAGCGTACAATCAAGCCAAAGAAAATATTTCAGCGTCGCCTTGGACGGATTTAAACGTGTGGCAAGGCGATATCAAAGAATTTCAAGCAAATACAGCATTTGATCTCATAGTTTCAAATCCGCCATTTTTTAATGATTCACTTAAAAGCGACAATGCACAGCGCATGACAGCTCGCCATACGGATTGCTTATCGTTTGATAGTTTATGTGCTAAAGCTGCGAGTTTATTAAGCGAAAAGGGGCGGTTTTGTGTGGTATTACCAACAACCGAGTTAAGCCAGTTTGAAAGTGCTGCAAATAACGCTAAATTGAAAATTACAAAAAAGCTGTGGGTATTCACCACTCAAAAGAAAGCAGCAAAACGCGTGTTATTGTGTTTAGCGCATAATGATGATGAGTTGCAAACGCTAGTTGAAGAAGAATTAGTTATTCATGCTGAGAGTGGGGAATACAGCACAGCGTATAAACAACTGTGCCGTGATTTCTATTTGAACTTTTGAAGCAAGAAGTTAAAGCGTTTCAGCGTATTCTGTCATTACTTGTTCAACCCAAGTAGCAATGCGCTCATCACTTTTCTCGTACTGGCTGTCTTCATCTAGCGCCAAGCCAACAAACTGTGTGCCATCTTCGGTTAATGCTTTTGATGCTTCAAATTCGTAATCATCTGAATTAGGCCAGTAGCCTAAAAAGGTAACGCCTTGTGGTTTAATTTTGTCGTGCAGCATGCCTAATGCATCTTGAAACCATTGGCCATATCCTTGCTGATCGCCCATGCCAAACAAGGCAATGGTTTTACCGCTTAAGTTAACCGACTCAATATCGTCCCAAATTGATTCCCAATCTTCTTGTAACTCGCCAAAGTCCCAAGTCGAAATACCAAATATTAAGAAATCGAATTCTTCAGCGTTTTTCAATGGCTCATCTTTAATGTTGTGAAGTGAAATGATGTCTTCACCAATAATTTGCTGAATTTTTTCTGCAGCCATTTCGGTGTAACAGGTTGTAGAGCCAAAAAATAAACCAATTTTCATATTAAATTTGTGCGTTGCCGTGAGCTTGATATGATAGGCGCTAGTTTACCTTAACCTATGTGTTATTAATACATTGACAGAAAAACAAACCCCAAGTGTTGAAAATAGCCAACAGATAGAGCAGTTTTTAGATGCCCTTTGGCTTGAGCAAGGTTTAAGTGAAAATACCTTGGCGGCTTATCGTAGTGACTTAAATAAATTTGCGATTTTTATTGCGAAAACACCGCTGTTTGATGTTGATGAAGGCATTATTCTGGAGTATTTAGCATATCGCCGAGAAAATGGTTTTACAGCACGAAGTACGGCTCGGGCGCAAAGTGCGTTAAAACGCTTTTATTTGTATTTTATTGGTTTAAAGAAACTCTCCAGCTCACCGCTTGCCCATATTGAGCAGCCAAAGCTCGGTCAGTCATTACCTAAAACCTTAACTGAAGAAGAAGTTGAAGCCTTACTTGATGCACCTAATCTCGAAGAACCCATTGAGCTAAGAGATAAAGCCATGCTTGAACTGTTGTATGCAACAGGGCTTCGCGTAAGTGAATTAGTTGGCCTGCGCATGGAGCAAATTAATCTGCGCCAAGCTGTGGTATTTGTAAAAGGTAAAGGTAACAAAGAGCGTTTAGTTCCAATGGGGGAAGTGGCGCTTGAGTATATTGAAGCGTTTATTAAGTTAGCACGTCCGCAATTAATCAAACACGCGACTGATTTTGTTTTTCCGTCAAAACGCGGCATTGGCATGACACGGCAGACCTTTTGGCATCGCATAAAACACTATGCTATCGTTGCGAATATTCAAACGGAATTATCGCCACATACCTTGCGTCATGCGTTTGCCACACATTTGATCAATCATGGTGCTGACTTACGTGTTGTACAAATGATGTTAGGTCATAGTGACTTATCGACCACACAGATTTATACTCATGTAGCAAAAGAAAGGTTAAAATCCATTCATCAGACGCATCATCCAAGAGCTTGATGACAAAATACGGAATTTTATGTGGCTTAGTACGGTCTAAATATTTATAAGCCCCAGTATTTAAAAAAGAGATAGCAAATGAAAAAACTAGCAATCGCAGCTGCTTTGTTGAGTGCGGCATTTAATATTTCAGCAAATGGTGTCGCAGCAGCGAGTGTTGATCCAATCGAAGCGAAAATCATTGCGGAATTTGAAAAAATTGGTCTACAAGCAAGTGGTGTAGCAGAAACTCCTGTAAAAGGTTTGTATGAAGTATTAACCAATCGCGGCGTGTTATACAGCACGGCAGACGGTAAATACTTACTGCAAGGTACGTTACTTGATTTAGAAAACAAAGAAAATTTAACGGAAGTTGCACTAGGTAATTTGCGTGTTGAAGGCGTTAAGCAGTTTGCTGATTCAATGATTGTTTACCCAGCAAAAGATGAAAAATATAAGGTCACGATTTTCACCGATATCACTTGTGGTTACTGTCGTAAATTACACCGCGAGCTTGATGATTACCTAGATGCAGGCATTACGGTGCAATACCTAGCGTATCCGCGTGCAGGTATTCCAAGTAAAGGTTATGACGACTTACAAGATATTTGGTGCTCAAAAGATGCCGCTAAAGCACTTACTGATGCAAAAGCGGGTGATGACGTAGTAGACGTAGCAGCTTGTGATGCACCGGTAAAAGAACAGTTTGAAATGGGTCAAAGCTTTGGTATTACGGGTACGCCAGCAATCATTTTAGAAGATGGTACGCTTATTCCTGGTTACCAGCCAGCGGCGCAGTTAAAGCAAATTCTTGATAGCAAAAAAGGTTAAGATAACTTTTTTAGCGAATTAGGGCCGTTAAGGCCCTTTTTAGTCTGAGATTATTAAAAAACGGTTCATGCAAAAAACTATTCAAACACGTGCACGCGTTGACGACAGTCATTTAGGCGCCTCTCTTCATCCTGTAATTAAACAAATTTATGCTTCTCGTGGCATCAAAGCCAATACTGAACTTGATAATGGCGCGGCATCGCTACTTGATTTTCGCTTGTTGAAAGACATTGATGTTGCAGCAAATATCTTAATTAATGGGCTGCAAAACCACGCCAAAATTTTAATTGTCGGTGACTTTGATGCTGATGGTGCAACCAGTACCGCGGTGTTAATGGAAGGCCTGCCAATGTTTGGCTTTCAAAATGTTGATTACTTAGTGCCAAACCGTTTTAACTTAGGCTATGGCTTAAGCCCGCAACTTGCAGAACAAGTAGTGCAAATTAAACCGGATATTCTCATCACAGTTGATAACGGCATTTCGTGCTTGCAGGGTGTTGAAATTTGTAAGCAAGCTGGCATTCAAGTGATTGTTACCGATCATCACTTGCAAGGTGAACAGCTACCGAATGCCGATGCGATTGTTAATCCAAACCGCTTTGATTGTCAGTTTCCATCTAAAGCTTTGGCTGGATGTGGTGTTGCGTTTTATTTGCTGGTGGCACTTCGTCACACGTTGCGAGAGCAAAATTATTTTGAAAACTCCGGCTTAGCACAACCTAATTTAGCGAGTTTATTAGATATTGTCGCACTGGGTACAGTGGCCGATGTGGTGCCGCTCGATGCTAATAACCGTACCTTGGTTTATCAAGGTTTGGCACGTATTCGCGCAGGGCGCACCCGCCCTGGTATTCTGGCTTTGATTGAGGTTGCCAACCGTAATAGTTATCGCCTGCAAGCCAGTGACTTTGCCTTTGCTATTGCGCCAAGGCTTAATGCAGCAGGGCGCTTAGATGACATGAGTCTAGGTATCGCTTGTTTACTGAGTCAGGATGGCAATCAGGCAAGACGCATTGCCGCAGAGCTTGACGGGTTAAACCAAGAACGCCGTGAAATCGAACAAGGTATGCAAGTTGAGGCAAGCGCAGTGCTAGAACGCTTGGTATCGCAATCTCAAGAAATTCCAGATGCGGTGTGTTTATATCAAGATGATTGGCATCAAGGTGTTATTGGTATTCTGGCGGGGCGTTTAAAAGAGCAATATCACCGCCCGACGGTGATTTTTGCACAGGGTGAAAATGGCGAGATTAAAGGTAGTTGTCGCTCTATTCCAGGACTGCATATGCGTGATTTGTTGGAGTCGATTTCAACTAAATACCCAGATTTAATTTTAAAATTTGGTGGTCACGCGATGGCGGCGGGTTTATCAATTTTAGAAAGCGACTTTACCCGCTTTAAACAGGTTTACACAGATGCGGTGGCAAATACGCTCGCCGAAGAAGATAAACACGCGGTGCTATTAACTGATGGTAATTTGCCAGCTGATTGTTTTAACTTGAATTTCGCCAACCAACTTAAGCAAGCAGGGCCATTCGGTCAGAGCTTTCCTGAGCCGCTATTTGACGATGTTTTTTATGTTATTCAACAGCGTATGGTAGGCGAAAAACATTTAAAATTAGTATTACGACATGCGTCGGGTTTAGATGTTGACGCGATAGCCTTTAATGTTGATTTAAGAGCGTGGCCAAATACCGCTGCTGAAAAAGTACGTTTAGCCTATCAGCTTGATATTAATGAGTTTAGAGGTAAGTTTTCGCTACAATTACTAGTTAGCGAAATACAATTGGCATAGATAAGAAATATTTATGCGAAAAAATGGTTTTGAATCTAATCAAAACCATTTTTTTTTGCTAAAATTCCCGCCTTTGATTATTGCCAAGAATTCGGGCAAAACACCTGTTGGAGTGATGTAATGTTTGAAGTGAATCCTGTGATTAACCAAATCAAGGAAATTCGCGAACGTACCGACCAACTTAGGGGGTATCTTTGACTACCCTCTTAAGAAAGAGCGGTTAGAAGAAGTTAATGCCGAATTAGAAGATTCAGCAGTATGGAATGAGCCTGAAAAAGCACAGGCATTAGGCCGTGAAAAATCAAGCCTAGAAGCAATTGTTGAAACTATTGAAAATCTTGAGCAAGGCGCTGAAGACGTTGAAGGTTTAGTTGAACTGGCTGTTGAAGCCGAAGACGAAGACACCTTTGCAGAAGCAGAGTCAGAGCTTGAAGACTTAATGACACAACTTGATAAGCTAGAGTTCCGTCGAATGTTCTCTGGTGAGCAAGATGGTAACGATGCCTATATCGACTTACAGTCAGGCTCGGGCGGTACTGAAGCACAAGACTGGTGTAACATGCTGCTGCGTATGTATTTACGTTGGGCTGAAGCAAAAGGCTTTAAAGCGGAAATCGTTGAAGCGACCGATGGTGATGTTGCCGGTATTAAAGGTGCTACGGTACGTGTATCAGGTGAGTACGCTTATGGTTGGCTACGCACTGAAACAGGTGTTCACCGTTTAGTACGTAAAAGCCCATTTGATTCAACAGGCCGTCGTCATACCTCATTTGCTTCGGCGTTTGTTTATCCAGAAGTGGATGACAATATTGAAATTGATATTAACCCAGCCGATTTACGTATTGACGTGTATCGTGCATCGGGTGCGGGTGGTCAGCACGTTAACCGTACAGAATCTGCGGTACGTATTACTCACTTACCAACCAACACGGTAGTACAATGTCAGAATGACCGTTCGCAACACAAAAACAAAGCGCAGGCGATGAAGCAATTAAAAGCAAAATTGTTTGAGCTTGAAATGCATAAACAGAATGCTGAAAAGCAGTCGCAAGAAGATGCAAAATCGGATATTGGCTGGGGTAGCCAAATTCGTTCGTACGTACTCGATGATTCTCGTATCAAAGACTTACGTACCGGGGTTGAAAACCGCAATACTCAAGCCGTATTAGATGGCGATTTAGATAAGTTTATCGAAGCCAGCCTGAAATCTGGCCTTTAATTTAAACCAAGCAACTTAGAGCTATAACATGACAGATCAAATTCAAGACGAAAATAAATTGATTGCAGAGCGTCGTGCCAAGCTAGATGCGATTCGCGAGAATTGCTCAGCTAATGGTCACCCGAATACTTTCCGCCGTGAAAATTACACAGCAGATCTACAAGCTAAGTTTGGTGATAAATCGAAGGAAGAGTTAGTCGAGTTAGACCACCAAGTTTCAGTAGCAGGCCGTATTTTAGCAAAACGTGGTCCTTTCCTTGTATTACAAGATATGAAAGGTCGTATTCAGGCGTATGCGTCTAAAGACGTACAAAAAGATTTAAAAGAGAAGTATGGTCAGCTTGATATCGGCGACATCATCGGTGTATCAGGTCCGCTTCATAAATCAGGTAAAGGCGACCTTTACGTAGATATGGTTCAGTACGAGCTACTAACTAAGTCACTGCGCCCATTACCAGAGAAGTTCCACGGTTTAACAGACCAAGAAGCGAAGTATCGTCAGCGTTATGTTGACCTGATTACTAACATGGATACTCGTGAGACTTTCCGCATTCGTTCAAAAGTGATTGAAGGTATTCGTCGTTTCTTAGCTGAACGTGACTTTATGGAAGTTGAAACGCCAATGCTTCAGGTTATTCCTGGTGGTGCAACGGCGCGTCCATTCGTAACTCACCATAATGCGTTAGACATCGACATGTACTTACGTATCGCACCAGAGCTTTACCTTAAGCGTTTAGTTGTAGGTGGTTTTGACCGCGTATTTGAAATTAACCGTAACTTCCGTAACGAAGGTCTTTCAACGCGTCATAATCCAGAATTCACGATGATCGAATTCTACCAAGCGTACGCTGACTACAACGACCTAATGAACTTAACTGAAGACATGTTACGTACCGTTGCACAAGATGTACTTGGTACAACAACGGTTATCAACACAGTTAAAAACGCTGAAGGTGAAGTTGTTGAAACAATCGAATATGACTTCGGTAGCAAGTTCGAACGTTTATCAATGGCTGATGCCATCATCAAGTTTGGTCCAGATGCAGCAGAAATCGCGCATATCTTCAAAGACCCAGAAAACCACTTTGATGAGTTAGTTGCTTACGCGAAGAAAGTGCACGTTAAAGTACCTGAAAAGTGCGTATGGGGTGCAGGTAAGTTCTTATGTGAGATCTTCGAAGAAACAGCTGAACACAAACTAATTCAGCCAACTTTCATCACAGAGTATCCGTGGGAAGTGTCGCCACTTGCGCGTCGTAACGATGAAAACCCATTTATCACTGACCGTTTCGAGTTCTTCGTAGGTGGTCGTGAATTAGCAAATGGTTTCTCTGAGCTGAATGATGCAGAAGATCAAGCAGCGCGTTTTGCACGTCAGGTTGAAGAAAAAGATGCAGGTGATGATGAAGCAATGCACTTTGACGACGACTATATCCAAGCACTTGAATATGGCTTACCGCCAACAGCAGGTGAGGGTATTGGTATCGACCGTCTAGTAATGCTATTTACTGACTCACCAACCATTAAAGATGTAATCTTATTCCCGCATATGCGTCCGCAAGCGGACTAAGTAACGTCTTATAAAAAAACCCAGCCACGCGTGCTGGGTTTTTGTTTTCAAGGGGGTGTAAATCCTGTTGAATTTGTTAGTTATTATTAATGCGATGAAATTAAATACTCTTCTACATCTTCTTTCAGATCTTGAAAGTCATCTTCGTCGAGCTGCAATATATCAAGGGCTTGTTGTTCTATTGCGTGCCATTGAGGCTCGGGGCGAAAATGCCTAGCGACATGCACTAGGTTTTCAGCCAAGCGTAAACAGGCAAAGCAACTGCGCTCAAATTTATCGTTTGACGCATTAAAAAAATCATTACTGTGATGTTGCAGTATTATTTGGCAAATTTGCTTTGGTAAGTTCCAGCTGGTGGCTAAGTAGTAGCCAACAACTGCGTGGTTGGTTTTGTATTTCTTTTCTTCTTTATGTATTAATGGGGTGCTGTCGTTCTCACGGTGCTCTTGCAGTAAATGGGTGTAACCATCAAAGCGAATTGCCATTGCGGGTGTTCCCGCATCGTGAAATAAACCGATTAAATGTAAATTTTCGGGTGGTAGGGGCGACTTTAAATGCTGCGCAATAATACACGACACATTAGCGATGTCGTTGGCGTTATCCCAAAAACGATTAAGCGGTAACGAACATTTACTTTGATCATAGGCTTGTTTAAGCAAATAGCCGGTCACTAAGCTGGTAATATTCTCAAGCCCTAAAAACATTACGGCTTGGCGGATATCACTTATTGTTCTGGCAAGGCCGTAGTAGGGACTGTTTATTATTTTGAGTACGGCAGCTGATGTTGCCACGTCAGCGGCAATAATGTCTGCAACGCGATAAAGTTCAGGTTCGTGGTTTAGCTCATCTTGCAGTGCTTGCAAAATATCAGGCTTAGCTGGAATGGTGAAACCAGCTGCAACATCGCTCAGTATTTTGTTATCTATTTCAATCATTAGTTCGCTTATTTTTTACAAGCCACTTAATTACTATAGACAAAGAATATGGAGCTGTTGCAATAGAGTATGTTATTTAGGCATAAAAAATCCCAGCAAGCGCTGGGATTTTTGGTCAGTCATCAATTTAGATTTCCATATCTAAGCGGCTGTCCGTAAATCGGTGTCTTCTGAATTTTGTTTAATATCAGAATCCTTAAGTAAGAAGCTTAATATGACTGGCACTAAAATCAAAGTGAATATTGTTGAAACCACTAAGCCACCAACCACAACACCACCTAAACCACGGTATAGCTCACTACCCGCACCTGGCATTAACACCAGTGGTAGCATGCCGCCAACCGAGGTAAGTGTTGACATCATAATAGGACGAACACGGCTTTCAACCGACTCTTTAATTGCCAGTTGTGCACTTAACCCTTTGTACTTCAGGTTGTTAAGCGCTTGATGCACAATCAAAATAGCGTTGTTTACAACCACACCCGCCAAAATTACAAAGCCCAATAAGGTCAACACATCAAGGTTTTGAATTGGCGTATAGCGGTCAAACACACTTGCCCAGTGCACAGCAGCAAGGCCCATAAAGCCACCTAATGTTGCAAGTGGCACACTTACCATAATTACTAATGGGTATTTCCAGTTTTGGAATAAAATAACCATTACCAGATACACTACAAACATTGCCAAAAATAGGCTTGAGCTCAAGGTGCCAAATAAACTGCCATCACCTAACAGCGACTTTTTAAGGTCAGCTAGTTTACCGGCACTACCGGCTAAGTTAACTTCAACGGCCGGTGAAATTGCACCCGCACCGCGTAACTCTTCAACCATACTGTTAACAGAGGCGATAGCTTGCTCAAGCGGCATGCCAGCAGGCGGTGTAAACTGCAAGGTTACCGCGCGCTGACGTGAAACGTGCTTAATTTGGTCAACGGTTTGCGTGCGCTCAACAAGTGCAAGTGACTGTAAATCAACTACCTGACTTTGCGGTGTAGCCAATGGCGCTTGCATCAGTGCATCGATTGGGAAATCACCTTGCTGCGCGTTGGTTACAATCTTAAGATCTTTTAACTCACCGCCAACCGCGAAACTGTTCATCATAATTATGCCATCACCGTTTGCTTGTACCGCAAGACCTAAATCACGACGCGTCATATTAAGTTCTGCTAAGCGCTCATCTAGCGGTTTAATTGACAGCTCTGGTGTTGGTAATAAAAAGTTAGCAGGTTCTGGAATGGTTGCATAAGGACCATAATTACCAATTAACTTAAATAGTAACGCCGTTGCGCCATTTGTAATTTGCTGCAAATCATCACCCACTAAGTCGATTTGAATTGCGCTACCTGTTGTACCACCCGTGTTAAAGAGTGGGAACTGGAAAGCAAAACCAATCACATCGGGTGCGTTTACGCCCATTAATGTTTGGTTTAGAAAGTCGACCGCATCAATGGTTTTATCTGCTTCTTTTGGGATCATGCCATGAAGAATTTGACCGTCCATCGCAACCAAAAAGTAATGGTCAATTTCAGGCGCTTTAATGGTACTGCCATCCATTAATTGAATATCAGGTGTACTTTGCGTTAAATCTGGCTCACCACCACGAATAACGGTTTCTGCATGGAATTTATCACCGGTGACTTCCCAAGCTGGGCGTATCACTTTTTCAATGCGATTACCGATTTCTGATACCTGATCAAGGTTATAACCCGGCGGCGGTACCATAAAACCGAAAGCAAAATTACGGTTACCTTTTGGTAAGTAATCAAGTGGTGGAATAAGTAGTGCAATACCAACGAGTGTTACGACTGCAAAGCTAGTTACAACGGTAACTTTGCGTTTTGTCGTGCTCGAAATTGTAATAAACAGTGCGCCAATTTTGTTTGGTAACTTCGCTGCTTTTTTCTCAAGCTCAGCCAGTTTACCCGTTCTTAATTTTACTTGTTTTGATTCGCTGCGCGCACGTAAAAAGTAAGCGCCCGCTACCGGAATAACTAAGACAGATACGACAAAACTAATAAAGACTGCTGCCATGATGGCAAGTGATATATCGCGAAACAGCTGCCCCGCGCTATCGGCAATAGTTAAAATTGGCACAAATACTACGAGCGTTGTCATGGTTGACGCAAATACTGCTCCCGCAACTTCTTGCGTGCCTTCAACACTGGCCTTAAGCGGCTTTTTACCCATTTCTAAATGGCGGAAAATATTCTCGATTACCACAATGGCATTATCAACCACCATACCAACTGCGAATGCCATGCCCGCAAGCGATACAATGTTAATTGAACGGCCAAGGGCAACCAAAATTACCACAGATGCAATCACTGAAATTGGAATTGCGATTGCAATAACGCCAATGGTGCGTAGCGAGCGTAAAAATAGCAGTAGCGTAATTACGGCAAGTAAGCCACCGACCATAATATTGCTTTGTACTAAATCAATGGCGTTTTCAACATAGCTTGATGAATCCCACGTAGTAACAAGCTCAAAAGTACCCTTTACGCCTAACTTCTTAGCGTGTTGCTCAAGCATACCGTCAGGTTTATTAAGTTCAGCAATTTCCGCTTTTAGCGAGTTCATGGTTTCAAGTAAGTTAGCACCATGCGCCAGCTGAAAGTTGAAAAATGGCATTTTAACGCCACGGGCACGTACCCAATCACGCATATCTTTGTAATCGAGTTTTACTGTCGCAATGTCTTTAACATAAACCGGGCCACGGTTGTCTTTGCGAATAACGATATTTTCAATGGTTGCCGCATCGGTAAAGCGGCCCATTGCGCGCACGCGAATATCATTTTTACCATCGGGCAAACGACCACCTGAGTAATTGGTGTTGGTAATTTGAATCGCGTCTACTAGTTGGCTGTAGGTAATACCAAAATTGGCCAGTTTGACGGGGTCAATTTGAATTTGCAGCTCTTGCTCACGAGCACCTAAAATTCCTACCTTGGAAATACCTTTAATGTTCTCAAGGCGCGGACGTAATCGGCGCTCCATAAAATCATACAAAGTCGTGTTATCGAAACTCGGATCAGTTGCCGCAAGGCCCACCCATGCGATGTAATCCACCGACATAGGATCAACGCCTTCAACGGTCGGTTCCGATACACCCATAGGGTAGGCGGGTACTTCGTTAAGCTTTTGTACTACTTCTGCTTGTGCTTGTTTAATATCGGTGCCAGTTTCGAACTCTAAACGCAATTGAGCGGCAGAGGTTTGGCTGATACTGGTTAAAGAAATTAGTCCGTTTACATCGGATAATACTTTTTCTTGCTCAATCACCACGTCCGATTCAATTTCTTCAGGGCTTGCGTTTTCCCAAAAGGTACGCACGCTGACGACTACTGAATCAACTGACGGGGTCATTTGGACGGGTACTTGGGTAAAGGCGAGTATGCCTGCCAGTACCGATAAAATTACAGCAACGATTACACTAATAGGTTGTTTAACCGCGCTTTCTACAATCTTCATAACGTGCCTACTTTAAATGTTGTTGATTGCCGTTAGAGGTATCTGCTACCGCAACAACAGGGCCTGGCATTAGACGCTCGTTGCCTTCAGTGATAACTTTGTCGGTTGGTGCAAGTTGTGGTGCATAAACTGCCACCTTATCGCCTTGATGAAACTGCACGTTAACTGAAATTGGTTGTGCAATTTGCTTGTCGCCTTGCAGTACTACTTTATAAACTAAGTAATTACCGCCACGATTCACCAATGCATCTTTTGGCACAATAAGTGTGGTGCGAGGTTTACCTTCTGGTAACCAAGCGCTTACCGACATGCCTGGCATTAAACCGTTGCCATTTACTTGACCAATCACGCGAAAAGTACGAGCGCGTTCATCAACACTATTAAGTACTTTAATATTGCCCGCTTGAACTAGCTCATCGCCAATCTGCAAGGCAATTTCGCGTGGTGCTTGACCTGCTAAAAAGGCAAAACGTTCTGGCACATCTAACCAGGCTTCTAATTTATTGAGAGAGGTTAAAGTAAATGCATGATCGCCACTGCCTAACCATTGACCTAGTTCAGCTAGACGATTAGTTACTTGGCCATCAAATGGTGCGCGAATTGACATATCATCAATACGCACCTGCAATGCGTTTAACTGTGCAGACAGTGCCTTTATCGCTTGTGTTGCAGCGATAACACGTGCTTGATTTGCAATAGTGAGGGTTTTACTTTGATTTAGACGCTGCTTAGATACGGCGCTTTTTTGCGCAGACTGCTTATAAGCAAGGTAGTCTTCTTCTGCTTGCGTAAATTCTGCTTTTGCTAATGCAAGGTTAGCATCTGCTAGCATTTTTTCCGCCTGTAAACGCTGCTTTTCAGCGTCTAAACGGCGTGTGTCGAGTATTGCCAGCACATCACCTGCTACAACAACATCACCTTCATTAACCAGTACTTTAACTACTTTACCTGATTCTACTGAAGCGACATTAGCTTGATTGAATGCTTTTAACGTGCCGACAACACGTTTACGTGGTTGCAATTGCGCTTCGCTTGCTTCACTAAAGCGAACGACTTGCGCATTTGCGTTGAAAACCAGCAACAACAAGCTCAATGTTGCTGCAATATATTTAAAAGAAAGTGGAGATGTCATAGTAATTTCCAATTGAGTAGACCAGTCGTCTAGTGAATTGTCATTCAATTTGGCAGTTGTTGCAAGATGAATTTAGGCTGAATAGTAATTTTAGATTGGGTTATTTGGGTAAGCTTATGAAATTGTTATTTATATTTAAAAATTATTTTTAGACCAAGTGGTCTAGTGGAGTTTTGACAGACAAACAAAAAGTGCCAATTAAGGCACTAAAATCGATTCGAAAATAATTTCAACAAAGTTGTCGTATGGCTCAGTTGAACGCTCTACTTGCATTTGTATTGCTGCGCCATGGCTGGCATTAAACAGAAATGCAGCGATTTTATGTGGGTCGAGGTTTTTGTTTACTTCGCCTTCTTGTTGCGCTTCGCGAATGGTTTGCGCCATCATGCTGTGCACTAAGTCTTGCGCGCATTTTATGCCACCGCGCATATTTTCACTGAGTTGAGATTGTTCCAAAATCAACTTGGGTACTAAACACTCACAGTCAATACCATCTTCTTCATGAAATTGCTGAATGCGTTTAAACCAGTTATGAATGCGCTGCAGTGGTGAGAATTTTCGATCACGCAAGTATTCACGCATAAAGTCATGGCTTTGGTCTTGGGCACGCTCAATGAGGGCAAGGCCAAAATCTTCTTTTGACTTAAAGTAATGATAAAATGAACCTTTTGGCACTCCGGCTTTATCAAGTATTTCTTTTAAGCCACATCCGTTGTAACTTTTTTCGATGATCAGCGCATGACCTGCCGCCAATATCGCTTCTTTGGTATCGGGCTTATTCATAATTCGGGTTAATATTTACGTACACACTTTGTGGGTATTATTAGACCAGTCGTCTCTAAAGTCAACTTTAGTCGACGGTTAGAGTTGATCTTCAATAGGCAATAAGCGGAAAAAACATGCGCCTATCTTACGCCAAATGCTGGCATCTGGTTCACTTTTAAAGGTTTTTTGCGTATCCATATCAAGCCAAATTAGCTTGTCGTCAGCGAGCTGTACACGGTAAGCTGAATTGGCCACGGCATCATTTAATGCGCTAACAATTTTGCTGCTAAGTGCCTCATTTTCAAACAGCACGCCAATTTCAGTGTTGATAAACATTGAGCGAGGGTCGAGGTTTAATGAGCCAACAAAGGTTTGCTGTTTATCAAATATAATTGATTTAGCGTGTAAACTCGCCTGAGTAGAGCCGCGCCATGCTGACGGTTTAAAATTCGGTTTTACTTTTGTTTCATAAAGCGTAACGCCCGCTTTTAACAGCGCTGCGCGATAAGGAGCGTAACCTGAATGTACTGCAACAACGTCGGTGGCGGCCAATGAGTTCGTAAGAATCGTTACATTTACGCCACGCTTAACCATATCGATTAAGTATTTTGTGCCGCTTTCGCCAGGTACAAAATAGGGAGAGATAATAAATAGGTCTTTTTGGGTATTGGCAAAGGCGCTTTCTAGCTCGTCAAGAAGTGGACTTGTTAGACCTTTTTCGTTGATTTTGCTTGGCGGGTCGTAAAGTACATCGGCTTTACCCCAAGACCATGGCAAGGCACCTTCAGATAAGTACTCTAAAAATTGTGATTGAGTTAACGCCTGAATATACTCGGTTTGCGATTGTTCCGTATCGGTTATTTGTTCTTCCCATTCAGATAAAATAGCAATCGTTTCTTCATTAGAATAACGCCTAGGATGAAACACAGACAATGGGTAACTGTGTTCACTGTTCCAGTAAACGTCAAATTGCGTATTTACATCGTGTGTAGCTTCACCAATGAGCAATAGATCAAAGTCGCCAAATTCTACTTCATGACTGGCACTAAAATATTCGTCACCAATATTTCGTCCGCCGATCACCGATGCCAAGCTATCTACGGTGAGCGATTTATTGTGCATGCGACTATTGAGCCTTGCAAAATCGGTCAGAATGCCAAGCGCTTTATTGCGACGATTTGGCGAGGGGTTAAACAGGCGAATTTCAACATTCTTATGTTGGTTTAAAATATGTAGCTGAGGATTGTGATCTGAGGCTTTTAAGTCATCAAGTAATAGCCTTACTCGCACGCCACGCTCCGCGGCGTTGTATAGCGAATAGTTGATTTGGTTGCCGGTAATGTCGTTATTGCAGATGTAATACTGTAGGTCAATGCTGCTGGTTGCCGCATTGATTAAACTCACGCGTGATACAAAGGCATCGACTCCTTGCCCAAGCGTATAAACGCCGGTTTGTCCTTGCTTATCATGTGTTAAATCGTTAATAAACTCAGCTAATCGACCTGTTTTCGCTGGCTCTTTAGCATAGCTAGGTGTACTTGTGTTTGGCGTTATTTTTGTTGCGCATCCAGCCATGGCAAGTACAACTCCTATAATAAAAAAGCGTATTAGTAACATGTGATTACCGACTAGTTAGTTTAATAGTACCAGTTCTATTAAGGTATAGATTACAGGGATAATAAGTGGGGTCAATATGGCGCTTAATACTAAACTAACGGATGCAAATGCGCCCATACGTTCATCAACTTCAATGGCACGTGCTGTACCCACTGCGTGACAAGCGGCTCCAAGCGCTAAGCCTTGACTGGGTATATGTGTTACGCCAAATAGTCTGAGTAGCGGTAAGCCAAAAACAGCGCCAAAAATACCGACACAAATAACAATCACTGCCGAAAGAGCACTTATTCCGTTAAGTTGATTGCTAACCTCAATGGCAATGGGGGTTGTTACTGCGTTGGGTGCAAGGCTTGCGATAAGTTGTTCATTGGCGCCAAGCAAATAGGCGACAAGCATGGCAATGATCGATGAAACCAAAACGCCGGTGGCGCTGCATAAAATGTAGCGCCAGGTATGTTGTTTTATGGTGCGCGATTCTTTGTACAGTGGGATCGCTAGCGCAACAATTGCTAAATCAAGTAACCAAAAATACGCTGTGTTAATTGTGGCAAACTCAGTGTAGGGAATTTCACTCCACACTAAAATCACGCTAATAAACGCAATGCTTAATAAAATAGGGTTACAAAGGCTGTGTTTTAAGTAATGGGTCTGCAACCATTTAAAGGTAAAAAAACAAAGCGGAGACAAAACAATCAAAAGCAGGCTCATGACTGTTCCTTATCGCTAGATGCAAAAAGCAGACTTGCGACTTTTCCTATAATAAATAAGGTGCCTACCGTAGCGGTAAGTATTGAGATTACAATTAAAAGCAGGTTGTCTTTAATAAGGTCCAAATGCTGAATGATGCCAACACCAGCGGGAATGAAAAAAAGTGGGAAGTATTTCAGCAGTAATGCGCCAACCGCCTCACATTGCTTTAGTGACACAATATTTAATTTGAGCACAAGCAACAAAATGCCCATACCGAGCACTGCTGGGGGAAAACTAAAATTCAGTATATACAGCAGGCCATGACCAAGGGCTAATGATGTTACTAGAATCGTTAAACTAACAATGTATTTCATAGCAATAGCCTATCACAGCTTGCAGGTCAGTATACTGTTCTTTAGTCGCTACCAATTAGCCGAATTGTCGAAAGGCTTAGTTTCTCCTTTTAAGCGATTGCTAATGGCACGTTTTACATTTTTGCCGCGTAGAATACGTATTTGATTAAATGTTTCAGCTGCTAACAATTGGCGGCGGTTTGCGAGCATACGCTTTTGATAAGTACGTTTGTTTGCAGCTAACGCATCGGGCGATTGTGCTAATAATGCCGCTTTTAATTGCTCGCATTCGTGATCTAAATCGTCGCATACTTGTGTAACTAAATTGACTGCTTGAGCAGTGTCAGCACTAATTGGCTCGGCCACATGAGTGAGCTTTAAGGCTTGGTCGTAAGGCATTAGGCCTTGTAACATGACACTGCCTGCCATATCTGGTGTTAATCCCCAACGAGATTCCATAATGGCAAATTGGGCATCGCGGCTCGCTAAACGAAAGTCTGCGCCAAGCGCGATTTGCATGCCGCCACCAAAACAGCGGCCATGAATTTTACAAATCACCGGCGCTTTAATTTCTTGCCACCCTATGGTGACTCGCTGGGCTAGATTTGCATTACCGGGAAGCCATTTGAATAGCAGTTTTAACATTTTAGTAGGAGAGCGGCTGATGTTTTTTACATCAAGGCCGGTACAGAAATCACTGCCGTTGGCATCAATAATCACTAATCTTAGAGATTTTTCTTTTTTCAATTGTTTAATAATGCGTGCTAGCTGTACAAAACTTTCATAGCTCAGTGCGTTGAGTTTATCGGGGCGATTAAATGTGACGGTGGCAACGCCAGCTTCAATATTTAAGGTGACAAGGTGGCTCATTATTATTCTCATCCGACCTGTTGTGTTGTTCGAGATTAACGTGTCTTACTATGTCTGTAAAGCGCGTAACTTCACCCTAGGTTCATATTTTTCCAGCAAAATAGCCGCTCTGACAAATGGCTAAAAACACCACTTACTGATTTGATTAGATTTTGTTAAATATTAAATTACAATTAATGTGCAGTCGTATTATGATTGATAACCAGAAGATATTATTAGAAATTTCGGATTTTTCATCGAGAATAAAAATTTGCTCTATTTGTGATAAGGGAGAGTTGCATGTTTACGTCCAAGTATAAAAATATTAGTTCCCCAACCAAAGCTGCGTTTTTTGTCAGCTGTGTGTTGTTAGGGCCACTGGCCTTGACAGGTTGTGGAAAGGAAGAAGTTGTGCAACAAGCGCCTGCACCAGCGGTCTCGGTTTATACCGTTAATAATGATCAAGTTGGTACTTATCGGGAGTTTACTGCGCGCACCGAAGCGTCGAAAGAAGCGGATATTACAACCCGCGTGCAGGGTGAGTTAATAGAGCGAAAATTTGTTGAAGGCTCGGAAGTTAAAAAAGGCGATCTACTGCTAAAAATTGATCCGAGTGAATACGAGGCCTTTTTAGCGCAATCTGATGCGGACCTAAAATCAAAAATCGCTGGAGCAGCAGGTGCTGCACGCGATTTAAAACGTGGTAGAGAAGTCGCTGAAAAAGGCTTTATTTCACAATCTGATTTAGACAAGTTGATTACCAATGCAGCGCAAACGCAAGCGGCGGTAAAAGCGGGCGAAGCGGCACTTAAAAAAGCTAAGTTGGATTTAAGTTACACTGAAATATTAGCGCCGTTTGATGGGAAAATTGGTCGCGTAAATATTGATGTAGGTAATATTGTAAGCCCGCAAAGTGGCGTGCTAGCAAACATCACCTCAACTGACCCCATCTACGTTAATTTTTCGGTTGAAGAGGCACTTTATACTACCTACTTACAAGAACACCGAAATATCGAAAGTCCTGATCAAGTACCTCTCGATTTAAAAATTCGTTTACCGAACAACAGCGAATATACCGAGGCTGGTGTGCTAGATTTTGCCGATACAAAAATAGACCGCAACACCGGCACGGTTGAGCTAAGGGCATCTTTCCCAAATCCAGATGGTATTGTGCTACCTGGGTTATTTGTAAAGCTGATTGCTGAGAGCAAAAATAAATCGTCAATGGCGTTAGTGCCACAAGCTGCGGTACAAGAAAATCAGCAAGGTAAGTTCTTATTAGTGGTTGATGACAACAACAAAGTGAGCACGCGACATGTAGATTTAGGTCGTCGCATTAATGCTATGTGGGTCGTTAACTCGGGCATTGAAGCTGGTGAGCGCATTATTATTGAAGGACTACAAAAAGTGCGCCCAGGTGTTGAAGTAAACCCAGTTGATAAGAATGTTGATACGGTAACCGGTGTTATCACAAACAGCGCAGAATAGGGGGCGTAAATGATTAGTAAAACGTTTATTAATCGGCCCAAATTTGCGCTGGTTATTTCAATTGTAATTACCTTAGCTGGCTTAATTTCGTTGTATTTGTTGCCAGTGAATATGTACCCTCAAATTACGCCACCACAAATTCAGGTGACTGCGGTATACCCAGGAGCGAGTGCTCAGGTTGTTGAGGAGTCGGTGATCCGGCCCATTGAAGAGCAAATCAATGGGGTGGAAGATATGCTGTATATTGAATCCACGGCCGCAAATAACGGTACTGCTAGCATTACCGTGTACTTTAAAGTTGGTACTGACGATGATATGGCGCAAGTGAATGTGCAAAACCGCGTTGCACTTGCCGAAGCTGGCTTACCTGAAGAAGTAAAACGTCAAGGCGTTGTTGTGCGCAAACAATCCAGTAATATGTTATTGGGTGTGACGCTTTACAGCACGCAAGAAAATCTTGATGAAATCTTCCTAAGTAACTACGCCACAAACTATTTAACAGAACCTCTTGGACGTATTCCGGGTGTTGCAAACGCTGAAGTAATGGGTGAAAAAACCTATTCAATGCGTATTTGGTTAAATCCAAACAAAATGTCGTCGCTTGGTGTCACTGTGGCGGATGTGCAAAATGCGCTGCGAGAGCAAAACTTAATCGTTGCTGCGGGTAAGCTAGGCGCCAGTCCAGCACCGAAAAATCAGCAGTTTGAATATTCCATTCAGGCACGCGGTCGCCTAAAAACCCCAGATGAATTTGGCGATACCATTATTAGAGCTACAAACGATGGTGATTTTATTCGCTTGTCGGATATTGGTCGTATTGAATTGGGTTCTAAAGATTACGCGTTTACTGCCAAATTAAATGGTGAAGATACTGCGTTTTTAGTTATTTATCAGCTGCCAGATGCTAACGCGACTGAAGTGGCTGCGAATGTGAAAAAACAAATGGAAATTCTCTCTGAGCGTTTTCCTGATGGCCTTCACTACAGCATGCCATACGATACAACTGAATTTATTAACCGCTCGATAGAAGAAGTAGTCGTAACGCTTTATCAAGCAGTTGCGCTGGTAATTCTCGTGGTATTTTTATTCCTACAAAATTGGCGTGCAACGTTAATTCCGTCAGTGGCAATTCCTGTGTCGTTGGTTGGTACGTTCGCCTTTATGATGTTGATGGGTTATTCAATCAACACCATTACCTTGTTTGGCTTGGTACTGGCTATCGGTATTGTGGTAGATGATGCCATTGTTGTTATTGAAAACGTTGAACGTATTTTAAAAGAAGAAAAGCTGCCAATTAAAGAAGCGGTGAGCAAAGCGATGGAGCAGGTTTCAGGGCCAATTATCGCGACAACTCTGGTACTGCTTGCGGTGTTTGTGCCAGTTGGATTTATGCCGGGCATTACCGGTGAGCTTTATAAGCAGTTCTCAGTAACGATTTCATTTGCTGTACTTATTTCATCGATTAACGCGTTAACGTTAAGCCCTGCGCTGTGTACTTTGTTACTCAGTGAAAAAGCAATGAAGCCAATTAAATGGCTAGCACCCGTAGAAAAAGGAATTATTTCCTCTACGTCAAAGTACTCATCTACGGTTGGTTGGTTGTTAAAGCGTTCAGCGCGTGTAGGTTTAGTAACAGTGTTGTTATTCGCAGCAACAGGTTGGTTAACCAAAGCAGTTCCTACCGCGTTTGTACCAGCTGAAGATCAAGGTTTTTTGTTTGTTGATGTGCAATTACCAGATGCAGCAGCCAGCGGCCGTACTGCTGAGGTAATGGCGAAAGTAAGCGAAACCATCTTAGCCGACCCTGCGGTAACCGATATTATTACCGTATCGGGTATTTCACTGCTTGGTGGCCCTGGTTCAAATAATGGCCTTGGCGTTATTGTGCTAAAAGATTGGGAAGATCGAACTGCGCCAGAGCTTGGCTTGAAGCAAGTGATCCCACGTTTAATGGGGCAGATGTTTGCTATGCCTGATGCGCAAATCTTTGTCTTTAATCCACCGCCAATTCCAGGTTTAGGTACGAGTTCAGGTTTTGAATTTAGATTGCTAGATAGTGAAGGGCGTGAGCCTGCGGATTTGGCTCAGGTGATGAACGGCTTAATTTACGAGGCTAACCAGCGTCCTGAATTAACTAGCGTATTTAGTACTTTCCGCGCTAATGTGCCGCAGTATTTCTTAGAAATTGACCGAGATAAAGCCAAAGCGCAAGGCGTTGCGTTAAGCGATGTGTTTGTGACATTACAAGCGCAACTCGGTTCGTTGTACATTAATGATTTTAACCAATTTGGTCGTACCTATCAGGTTGTGATTCAGGCTGAGACTGAGTTCCGTAAAGAACCGTCGGACTTAAATAACTACTATGTGCGTGCTAGCAGCGGTGAAATGGTGCCGTTAACGACACTTGCGAGTCTTGAACCAATACTGGGCCCGACTAGCGTAAATCACTTCAACTTATATCGCAGTGCAAGCATCACAGGTCAGCCTGCGCCAGGTTACTCAAGTGGTGAAGCAATTAAGGTGATGCAAGAGTTATCTGCGCAATTACCAACAGGCTACATTTATGATTGGGCAGGGCAAACCAAGCAAGAAATTCAAGCTGGTAACTTAGCGCCATTGCTATTTGGTTTAGCGATTATCTTTGTGTACTTGTTCTTGGTCGCCCAGTACGAAAGCTGGACGATTCCATTTGCGGTAATTGCAGCCGTACCGTTAGCGATATTTGGTGCGATGAGTGCGCTTTATACGGTTGGTATGGCAAACAATATTTATGCGCAGGTGGGCTTGATACTCTTGATTGGTTTATCCACTAAGACCGCTATTCTAATTGTTGAATTTGCGATGGAACAACGTGCAGCGGGCCACAGTATTTTTGAATCGGCATTGAATGCTGCAAGTTTGCGTTTTAGAGCAGTATTGATGACGGCACTGTCGTTTGTACTAGGGGTGTTACCATTAGTATTTGCAACGGGTGCAGGTGCGGGTAGCCGTGTTAGTTTAGGTTTAACCGTACTGGCTGGTATGTTGGCTGCGACTATTTTTGGTACTTTGTTAATTCCAATATTCTATGCGTTGATTCAAAGTATGCGTGAAAAGGTGAAAGCAAAGCTGGCACATGAGTAACTGTTTCGCAGCAAGGCCTGCTATTAGCTGAATTTTTGGCTAACAGTTGGTAGCCTGCGTTAAAATCACAAAATATAAGGCAAAGAAGCACTTCTTTGCCTTTTTTGTTTTGATATAATTATCAAAAAATGCGAAGAGTCGAGTTATGAGCAACCAAAATCACCTATGGACAATTGAAGAAGCGACTAATCATGCGTATGAAGTGTTTCTTGAATTGGCGCCAGACAATTTGTCTGAACAAGATATTGTTGAGTTTAATCAATATCGTGAAGATTTAGGCTTTATTGAAGAAAGTGAGCCGGATGAGTCTTGGCAAGAATTTACCGAATTCGAAATTGAACCAGAGCTGTATATTCAAGTGCTGGTGGGATTAGAGTTTGAAAACCAAGACGTGTTATTTGCGCGCATTTTAATTAGTCGTGATAAAGCAGCGCCCTTTGTTCACGTATTGTGGAAGTAGTTCTTTTTATAAAACTGGTTTTTTAGCTTAGGTGGATTGAGAGTTAGAGTAGTATTAAATGCGTTGGATTGTGTTTTTTTATTGTGTTCTTTTTTGTTCTAAATTACTCGCTGCGGATCCGGATCCGTTTGAAGACTTTGCCGTTTATGGCGAAACCCCAAGTGACGAAAGGTATGAGCAAAATAAAGGGCGACTTTTGTTTGGTGATTTAGAACTTGGCTTTATTGTAACGACTGGTAACACTAATACTGCTAGTGCAAAACTCAAAACGAACATCATGCAAGACCTCAATAATTGGCGCAATCAACTGAAGTTTGATTCTTTGGTAAAAAAAGATAACGATAATGACGAAGGCGATGAGCTGTCTGCCACGCGTTATTTCACTTCATTACAAAGTAACTACTTACTTGAAGATAAAAATAACTCACTGTTTTTATACGGTGATTATGAATTTGATAGATTTAGTGGTATCGAAAAGCAAGCGAGCTTTGTTGCTGGTTACGGTTGGCGCTTTTTAGAAAATCGTAAAGACAGCATTGATTTAGATGTCGGTCCTGGGGTTAATTATCAGGTCAGTGAAACCGACGAATCGGATTTAGGTTACTTGCTACGATTAGCTCTGCAGTGGGAGCGAATTGTAAGTAAACGCACGCGCTTTAATCAGGATATTAGTGCGGAGCATTCGTTAAGTGGGTTAAACTCCCGCATCAAATCAGAGACGTCATTGGTGAGCCAAATTAGCGGTGCACTTAGTCTTAAGTTTTCATATTTATATCGTTACAACACCATGCCTGAAGAAGGCAAACGCAATTATGACGCTGAAACCAGTGCTACCTTTGTTTTTAGCTTCAACTAACTTGGAATATTAATGACCTATTCTCATAAACAAATCGCTTGGGCTATTTTACTGCTGCTTTCGTGGATTTTTTCATTTACCTTATTGGCGGTTTATTTAATCGGCCCGATTACAGGTCTGTTGATTTTTTCAGGTTTTGTGGTGCTAGTGGCATTTTTATTTCATGGCATGACAGTCACTGTAAAAGATAACACTATAAAATGGGGGTTTGCTTTTGGCTGGTTTGGTCAAACCTTACCCTTGTCAGAGGTTGTTTCGTATCAGGCTGTGGAGAATTCATGGCGACATGGCATTGGTTTACGTATTAGCCATGATGGGTTTGTGTATTCAGCCCACGGTTTTAAGGCAGTTGAATTAGTGCTGCAAGATGAAACAAAAATTAGGCTTGGTACAAATGATCAAGCTGGCTTAATCGCCGCATTAGAAAGGCAAAAAAAATAGCGCCCTAAAGCGCTATTTTTTATTGTTAGTGCTGTAAATTAACAACAGCCGCCATTTTCATCATGTTTGTGATCGTGGTGTGAACCACAGCCACCTTCACCATGAACATGGCCATGTGCCAATTCTTCTTCTGTCGCGTCACGTACTTCAAGTACTTCAACATCAAATGTTAAATCAATACCAGAAAGCGGGTGGTTGCCATCAACAATCACATCGTCTTCTTGAATATCGATAATTACAACAGTCTGCTCACCGTCATCGGTCGTTGCGCGAAATTGCATGCCTACTTCAATATCCATACCGTCAAACATTGACTTAGGTACTGCTTGCATCAAACCGTCGTGACGCTCGCCATAGCCATCTTTTGCTTCAACTTCTACGGTAAAGGTATCGCCAGCTTGTTTATCAATAAGCGCATTTTCAAGACCTGGAATTAAAAAACCCGAACCAATGATGAACTCTAGCGGCTCGTTATCAAATGAGCTGTCGATGGCATTGTTGTCTTTGTCCATTACTGAGTAATGAAGCTTTACTACTTTTTGCTGTGCAATTTTCATATTAAACCTAATCTTCAAGTGTGTAAGGAAGAGCACTCACGCTAAGACGTGACTCTTCAAGATCTTTAACGCGCAACTGAGCTTGCTCAGATGTGTCGTTTGGCAGTACCGCTTGAATATATGTGCCTTCATCGGTAACTGCAGTGTTAATTACTTTACCGGCTCTACGCCAGTTTTCACCAAGCTGAACTTCAACGTCGCTTGCTGTTTCAATGTGTTGTTCGGCGGCAAATAAGCTGTACATTGCACGCTTATTTTTGCCTAGATATTTCATGCGCGCGACAGTTTCTTGGCCTGTGTAACAGCCTTTATTAAAACTAATTCCACCAATCGCTTGTAGATTGACCATCTGCGGAACAAACTCATCGAGTGTTTGGGCATTTAGGCGCGGCAATCCGGCTTTAATATTAGCTGCAAACCATGCATTTTCATTATTTGTAAGTGTAATTTTGCCTTCAAGTTCAGCCAGCTTTTCTTTTTCAATAACAAGTTGCACTAAGCCTTCGGCTAGTTTTAGCGCATAACCTAATTCAAATTGCACTAAATTGTGGCTGGTAAATGAAATCGCCAATGCAGACTCAATTTCACTGGTGGTTTGCGCTGTTACACCAAAGCTAATAAGCTGCTCGCTTAGGGCAAATTCTACTTTTGAAAAAACACCGTATTTTTTAAGTTCACTAAAGCTTTGCTCGGCTTCAGTGTCACTTGCTAACATCAAGTAAGCGTCGTTTGCCGCAATTAGCTTATGTACTGACCAAAGTTTACCTTTTGCATTGCAATGCCCTGACCATAAAAAGGTCGTGTCGTTTAATAAATTAAGATCTTGTGTAACTTGTCCGTGCAGGTAAGACTTGCGGTCTTGTCCGCTAATTTGAATGATTTTTTCTGAAATGCGAGAAGCGACTATCATAATACCCTACCACTGAAAATTAATGCCTTGATTTTAACTTAGATTCCTGATGATTGCATGCTTAGCTTTTGCTACTATTAAGGTGCGTGAATTAACGAGGTATAAAATGAGCAATTTAGATAGCAAGGCTAAATTACGTTGGGCGTGTCGACGCGGTATGTTGGAACTTGATGTGTTGCTAAGACCATTTGTTGATGAAGCTTACGACGCATTAACAGATAATGACAAAGCAATTTTTCAACGCTTACTTACGGCCGATGATCCTGATTTATTTGCTTGGTTTATGGGGCATGAAAAATGTGAAGACGCTGAGCTAGATTACATGGTTAAAACGATTTTAAATCGTGTCCGCGTATAGGTTGTACGTCGCAAAATCGAACATTGTGCCGAGTGTTTATCTCGGCATTAACCTGCCTATATTTTTCTTTGCTTTACTCCCCGCTGAAACTATTCTCTGTGCTCTACTTGTTTTAGTGTTTCTCGTACTGGTTAGTATTATCTGTTTCTTTAAGCTAAAAAGAGCGTTAGTAAGTGACAGTTATTTGTTACTCGAAGATGAACGTGTATTGTGTCAGCACGACGGCAATAAAATCGGTGAAATAAGTCCGTTTAGTATCGTAACTGCATGGTTTGTATTAATTCGCTTTAAACGGCAAAAAAGTAAGTTTAATAAACTGATTTTGCTTAATAAGTTATCTACAAAAGATAAAAAACGGCTACTGAGAGCCGTTTATCGAGATGTTTAAGCTGATGCGTTTTTGTGCAGCACGGTAGGTGTTGGGTTTTCAGTTTGATTTGGGTAATCAAGGGTATAGTGCAGACCGCGGCTTTCTTTTCGTTCAAGCGCACTGCGAATAATTAGCTCAGACACTTGAACTAGGTTACGCAGCTCCAATAAATTATTACTCACTCTAAAATTAGTGTAGTACTCATCAATTTCTTGTTGCAGTAACTCAATGCGACGAAGCGCTCGCTCTAGGCGCTTGGTGGTGCGAACAATACCAACGTAGTCCCACATAAATAAACGCAGTTCGTGCCAGTTGTGAGTAATAACAATTTCTTCATCAGAATTTGTCACACGACTTTCATCCCAGTTTGGAATGTTTGGCGCGTTATGTTCCGAATTAAGCTTTGCCATAATGTCTTTAGCGGCAGCTTGTGCAAATACAATGCACTCAAGCAGTGAATTACTTGCCATACGGTTAGCACCGTGCAGACCGGTATAAGCGACTTCGCCAATGGCATATAGATTATCTAAATCAGTTTTGCCATTAAAATCGGTCATTACGCCGCCACAAGTGTAGTGCGCCGCTGGAACCACAGGAATTGCTTCTTTGGTAATATCGAGGCCAACACTTAAGCATTTTGCGTAAATAGTGGGGAAGTGGTCGATAATAAAGTTTTTATCTTTATGGCTGATATCGAGATATACGCAGTTAGCGCCAAGACGCTTCATTTCATAATCGATGGCGCGCGCAACTACATCGCGAGGCGCCAGTTCGGCGCGCTCATCAAAATCAGGCATAAAGCGTGTACCATCAGGGCGTTTTAAATATGCCCCTTCTCCGCGCATAGCTTCGGTAATTAGAAAATTTTGTAATTCAGGGTGATACAAACTAGTCGGGTGAAATTGGTTAAATTCCATATTGGCGACACGGCAGCCCGCACGCCACGCCATTGCAATGCCGTCGCCGCTCGAAACATCAGGGTTTGATGTATATAGATAGACTTTACTGGCGCCGCCTGTGGCAAGTGCGACAAAGCGAGCACTAATAATTTCAACTTGTTCGGTGATGCGATTCCAAACATATAAACCGTGGCAGCGTTTGCCTGCGTTATTCAGTTTTTCATCGGTGATTAGATCAATTGCATTATAGCGCTCAAGCAATAAAATATTTTCATGTTCTTTTACGCGGTCGATCAGCGTTGTTTGTACTGCTTTACCTGTGGCATCAGCTGCGTGCAAAATACGACGGTGGCTGTGACCGCCTTCACGGGTTAAATGGTAGCGTTCTTTGCCAAGGGCGTTTTTATCCATATCAAATGGTACGCCTTGTTCTATTAGCCACTTCATACAGGTTTTTGCGTTGCTTGCGGTGTAATGAACGGCGTCGCGATCACATAGTCCACCGCCCGCTGCGAGGGTGTCTTCAACGTGCGATTCAACACTGTCTTCTTTATCAAATACTGCGGCGATGCCACCTTGGGCATACATGGTTGAGCCTTCAGTTAATGGCCCTTTACTTAATACGGTGACGTGACAGTGATTTGCTAAGGTAAGCGCTAAGGTTAGTCCAGCAGCACCACTTCCTACGATGACAACATCGGTTGTTAACTGTGGTGTATTTGTCATACAGGTATCACTTTACAATGCAGGTAATTTATTTGGCATATAATAACATCAATTATGACAATGATAAAAAGACAAAAGTCGCACAGCCATTTTTACCAGGCAGTATAAGCAGGTGAAAAACAGCGAAGAAATAGCGATAACGTGATTTTATGCTAATTTTGCTTAAGGAAAAGTGTTAAAGTGACCCTGTGACAGTCTATTTATCTATGTTTAAGATTAACAAAGGTAAATTGATTTAAAGTTTTTATAAAATGTTTCGAACTTTTTCAAACTCCTTGGGTCCTATATTGTGACATTACTCTTGGGAACTAGAGAAAGATTATAAAATAAGAGGAGTACCGGCTCGAATGAGCGAGCAGGATTTGGATTTAGCGCTAGTAAGAAAAGTTCAGCAGGGTGATAAAAACGCATTCAATGTGTTAGTTAAAAAATATCAGAACAAAGTTGCGAACTTAATTGGACGTTACGTCTCTAACCATGGAGATGTTGCTGATATTGCACAAGAAGCGTTTATTAAAGCATATAGAGCGTTACCGGGTTTTCGCGGTGACAGTGCTTTTTACACTTGGCTTTATCGTATAGCTGTTAACTGTGCTAAGAATCATTTAGTTTCACAAGGGCGCCGTCCGCCAGCCAACGATGTTGATGCGGATGATGCTGAATTTTATGATGGCGCTGATGCACTGAGAAGTAATTCGACACCAGAAAACTTGTTGCTAAGCGATGAAATAAAGCAGGTAATTTTTAGGACCATTGACGGCTTACCGGATGATCTTAAAACGGCAATTACATTACGCGAATTAGAGGGGTTAAGTTACGAAGACATTGCCATGATAATGGACTGTCCTGTCGGGACAGTGAGATCACGGATATTCCGTGCTCGCGAGGCAATCGATAATCGACTTAATCCAATTTTAAATAATGCATAGGTCACTTTATGACTAATTTGAATGAGAAACGAAAAGAACAAATATCGGCACTGTTTGATGATGAACACAGCCTAGAGAGCCGACATTTGGGGGATGAGTTAGAGCACGCTGCATCGCGTTATTCACTGATTGGTGATGTAATGCGTGGCGAAGGCAAAGAACTTATTCAAATCGATATCGCAGATCAAGTTGCACTGGCATTAGAACAAGAAGAAAGCTACAGCCAAGTGCCAGAAGCGCCAAGCGTTTCTGAGCAAGTTGCTGCGGTAAATCAACAAAGCACAGTCGCAATCTCAAATTGGAAAAAACCGTTTGCCCAAATGGCAATTGCAGCAAGTGTTGCTGCTGTTGCGGTAATTGGCGTGCAATCTGTTCCCAAGGATGCAGATATCATCAGCCCTGAGCCACAACTGCAAAATTTAGAAACCATGCCTTTTGGTGGTACTGCAACGCCAGTAAGTTACTCAACTGAACCTGCGCTTGAAACCGCTCAAAAAGGACTGCGCGAGCTTGAAGAAAAACGTCTAGGTGCGCTGTTATTAGAGCATCAAAGACAATCGCGTATTGCTCAAGCTGAAAAAGCGAAAGAAGACGAGTTGGAGAACAATCAGTAGATGCGAATATTCGTTGTCTTAGCTTGGCTTGTAGTTGCGTTGCCAAGCTTTGCTTCTGAACCTAATGAAGCGAAACAGCTTTTATTAGAAATGGCCAATACGGTCAAAAACAGTAACTTTACCGCCTCGTTTGTTGTTGTAAAAGGGCGAAATAATATAGAACCTTACGCGTGGCGACATGCAAATCACAATGGCACTGAACTCGAGCACTTAAGTCTGCTCGACGGAGCGGGTGTTGAAATGTTGCGTGTTGGCAATGTAGTTACCTACTTTGAGCCACAAAACCCACCTTACTCTTTAAACAGCTCGTCTTTAGCGGGCCCAATTCCAAGTATTATTTTTAACGATATCACTGAGCTGGAACCAAATTATCACTTTGCAATTGGTGGTAAGTCACGGATATCAGGTCGTGTAGCGCAATTGGTACGTATCGAGTCAAAAGACCAAGCAAAATTTAACTACTGGTTGTGGCTTGATGAGCACTCAAAGCTACCACTAAAAACTGCCTATGTATCGGCAGCCGGCGAAATTGTTGAGCAGCTGCAAATGACTAACGTTAGTTTCAGTGAACAACCGAGTGTTGAACTGATTGAAATGAGTCAGCAAAATCTGCCTTCGCCAGTAACCGCTGTAAAAGAAGAGCAAAGTATTGAAACATGGCAAGTTGATGCGATGCCAACAGGTTTTTCATTGATTAAATCAGAGCGTCAAACTTTAAACTTAAACGGTGAGCTTGCCGATTACTATCTTTACAGTGATGGGTTAATTGAAGTGTCGGTCTTTATTCAACGACCGCTTGCCAGTAATAGTCGTAGCAAAGCGCTTTCGGCAGGTGCTACAACAGTGTTTATTCATCAAGCGCCAGGCTATGAAGTCTCTGTGATTGGCCAATTGCCGCCAATGACTGCTAAACTAGTGGCAGAATCAGTTCAACGCGCTAACTAATGATTGAAAAAACGTTTACGGTGGCCAAAGTAGAGAATACTTTGGTCACTTTTGCATTACCTAAACCTCAAGCATGCAGTGGTTGTGATGGTAAATGCGGCTCACTTACCTTTGCTAAACTATTTGCCAATAAACGTTCAGAACTTACGATTGTAAGTGATGCTGCGCTTGAAGTCGGGCAAAAAGTCGATTTAACCTTAGATGACTCTCATGTCATTAAAATGTCGTTGTGGACGTACATGGTGCCTTTGCTGCTTGCTTTTGTTTTTTCCATAGTTGCGGCGAAGGTCTTTGTTGTTAGTGAAGGATGGCAAATTTTATCTGCAATGCTAGGTGGTTATACCGGGTTTTTACTAGCAAAAGCGAAGCAAACAGGTCTTAGAAATCGCATTAAAATAAAAAAAATTCACCCAATCAGCTTACCAATCACGCAAATTAATGGTGATTAGCCCAAATTAAGGGTAAAATCGGCGTTTTGATTTTGAACCCTATTTATTTAGAAGTATTGAATCCAACATATGAAGCACATTCGTAACTTTTCTATTATTGCCCACATTGATCACGGTAAATCGACTTTATCGGATCGTTTAATCCAAGTCTGTGGTGGTTTATCTGATCGCGAAATGCAACAGCAGGTATTGGATTCAATGGACCTTGAGCGCGAGCGTGGTATTACCATTAAAGCGCAAAGTGTTACGCTAAACTACACTGCAAACGACGGTGAAACATACCAATTAAACTTTATCGACACACCTGGGCACGTTGACTTTACCTATGAAGTTTCGCGTTCATTAGCAGCGTGTGAAGGTGCATTATTAGTAGTTGATGCTGGTCAAGGTGTGGAAGCACAAACAGTTGCTAACTGTTACACTGCGATTGAAATGGATTTAGAAGTCCTCGCAATTCTAAATAAAATCGACCTACCGCAAGCTGATCCTGATCGCGTGTCAGAAGAAATTGAAGATATCGTAGGTATCGATGCAACGGGCGCAACTCAGTGTAGTGCGAAAACAGGTCTAGGTATCGACGCGGTACTTGAAGACATTGTTAAAAATATTCCACCACCAGAAGGTGATTCAGAAAAGCCATTACAAGCGCTTATTATCGATTCATGGTTTGACCCATACCAAGGCGTTGTATCACTTGTGCGTATTAAACACGGCGAGCTTAAAAAAGGCGATAAAATCCAGATCATGTCAAATGGTCAAGTTCACATCGCCGACAAAGTAGGTATCTTCACACCAAAACAAACTGAAACGGGCACGTTAAAAACGGGCGAAGTAGGGTTTGTTATTGCGGGTATTAAAGATATTCACGGTGCACCTGTAGGTGATACCATTACCTTGCAACGTCAGCCTGCTGATGCTCCGTTACCGGGTTTCCAAAAGGTAAAACCGCAAGTATATGCGGGTATGTACCCAATTTCATCAGACGAATATGAAAGCTTCCGTGATGCGCTATCAAAACTAAGCTTAAACGATGCGTCGTTATTCTATGAGCCAGAAAACTCAACTGCGCTAGGTTTTGGTTTCCGTTGTGGTTTCTTGGGTATGCTACACATGGAAATTATCCAAGAGCGTTTAGAGCGCGAATACGACATGGACCTTATTACTACTGCACCAACAGTAGTGTATGAGATTGTTGAAAAAGGCGGCAACGTTATTCACATCGATAACCCGTCTGATTTACCGCCAGTTGGCAATATCGAAGAAATTCGCGAACCAATCGTTGAAGCAAATATTCTTGTGCCACAAGAGTACCTTGGTAACGTAATTACCCTGTGTGTTGAAAAACGTGGTATGCAAACAAAAATGGCTTATCACGGCAACCAAGTAGCGATTACCTACGAAATGCCGATGGGTGAAGTAGTAATGGACTTCTTTGATAAATTGAAGTCGACCAGCCGTGGTTTTGCGTCTCTTGATTATAACTTTAAGCATTTCCAACCAGCAGACATGGTACGTGTAGATATTCTTATCAATGGTGACCGTGTTGATGCACTGGCAATCATTTGTCACCGTGATGCATCTCAATCACGTGGTCGTCAGTTAGCTGAAGCGCTGAAAGAGCTTATTCCGCGTCAGATGTTCGATATTGCAATTCAAGCAACCATTGGTGGTCATGTAATTGCACGTACTACTGTAAAACAACTTCGTAAAAACGTAATCGCGAAGTGTTACGGTGGTGACGTATCACGTAAGAAAAAGCTATTACAAAAACAAAAAGAAGGTAAAAAGCGTATGAAACAACTCGGTAATGTTGAAGTACCTCAAGACGCCTTCCTAGCCATTTTGAAAGTGGGCAAGTAAGGAGTTAATGACATGGCGGGTTATTTTTCAATATTTTTAGTATTGTTAACCTTAGGTTCGGGCCTAATTTGGTTAATCGATCACTTAGTTTACGCACCTAAGCGTAAAGAGCGTATCGCCGTGGCGCAAGGCGCAAGTGGTATGCCGTTAACCGAAGAAGTGATCGAGCAGATTGCACCGCAGCACTCAATTGCTGAAACAGCGCAGTCGATTTTTCCTATGGTTGCCGCCATTACTATTTTCCGTTCGTTTTTGTATGAACCGTTTCAAATTCCATCGGGCTCAATGATGCCAACCTTATTAAAAGGTGATTTCATTCTGGTGGAAAAATACTCTTATGGTGTAAAAGATCCAGTTTGGCGCTCGCAACTGATGGATGTTGGCACGCCAGAGCGTGGTGACCCGTTTGTATTCAAATATCCAGAAGACGATAAAATTGATTTTATTAAACGTGTAGTGGGTTTACCGGGCGATACTATTATTTATCGCAATAAAGAAATATACATTAAACCTAAATGTGATGCAGGGCAAAGTGATAGCCAAGGCTTAACTTGTGGTCAGTTTAATAAAATGGAACGTGAACTTGTCAATCAAGGTGAGTTTATGCTCGCTGGTGTGCCACAAATTCGCGCAACAGAACAGCTTTCAGGTTTAACACACGATATTTTAATTAACCCAGCAATGCCTGAATTATCAGGTCGCTATTATCAGCAAGCGGGTACGGCACAAGACGAATGGCGTGTACCAGAAGGCCATTATTTTGCAATGGGTGATAACCGCGATAACAGCCAAGATAGCCGTGTTTGGGGTTTTGTACCAAAAGAAAATTTAGTAGGTAAAGCAGTATTTATTTGGATGAGCTTTACTTTTTCAGAAGACGAAGACAGTTTATTACCGTCTTGGGTGCCAACTGGTGTGCGCTTTGAACGCCTTGGCAAAATTCAATAATATTTTAACAAGTTAATAATGACTAAAGACGTAAACTTATTATTTAAGAAGATAGGTTACAGCTTTAACGACGTTCGCTTGCTAGAGCAAGCAATGACCCATAGAAGTTACCGAGGTGCTCACAATGAGCGCCTTGAGTTTTTAGGTGACTCGATTTTGAGCTTCGTTATAGCTGATGCTTTGTATCATCAATTTCCAAAAGCCCGTGAAGGCGATTTAAGTCGTATGCGCTCAACGCTAGTACGCGGTCAAACATTGGCTGAATTTGGTGTGGAGTTTGAACTGGGTGACTTTCTTCGCCTTGGTCCGGGTGAGCTGAAAAGCGGTGGTTATCGCCGTGAATCAACGCTTGCTGATGCCGTTGAAGCAATTATAGGTGCTGTATTTTTAGATTCAGACATAGAAACATGTCGCGAATTAGTACTCAACTGGTATCAAACGCGTTTACAAGCAATTACCCCTGGGCATAATCAAAAAGACCCAAAAACCTTGCTACAAGAGTATCTGCAAGCCCGCAAGATCCCTCTGCCTAGCTATAATGTAATTGATACTAAAGGCCAAGCGCACAACCAAGTATTTACGGTTGAGTGCTCAATTGAGAATAAACCTCAAGTAGTAGCTAAAGGAAGTTCGCGTCGTAAAGCAGAACAAAAAGCAGCTGAGCTTGCATTGAAGATGATTAAAGATGACGCTTGATAAAGACCTGTTAGATGCGCCAATTGATACTCACTGTGGCATGATTGCCATTGTGGGCCGCCCAAATGTGGGTAAATCAACGCTGTTAAACCGCTTGGTTGAGCAAAAAGTGAGTATTACCTCACGTAAGCCGCAAACTACGCGTCACCGTATTATGGGTATTCACACTGAAGGCAAATACCAAGCCGTGTATGTTGATACTCCAGGTCTTCACAGCGAAGAAAAACGCGCAATTAACCGTTTAATGAACCGCGCTGCATCAAGCTCAATTGGCGACGTGGAACTGATTATCTTTGTGGTTGAAGGTACCCGTTGGACAGACGACGACGAGATGGTACTTACTAAGGTCATGGGCAGTGGCGTGCCGGTGATTCTTGCAATTAACAAAGAAGATAACGTTAAGGAAAAAGAAGAGTTACTGCCACATTTGCAGTGGTTAGCAACTAAGGGTAACTTCCTTGATATGATCCCAATCTCAGCCAAGCACGGCAAGCGCGTTGAGCAAATTAAACAGCACGTTCATAACACTTTGCCTCAATGTGAATTTTACTTCCCTGAAGATTACGTAACCGATCGCTCAATGCGCTTTTTAGCAGCCGAAGTGATCCGCGAAAAGCTAATGCGCTTTATGGGTGATGAACTACCGTATTCTGTGACTGTTGAAATTGAGCAGTTTAAATGGATGGATAACGGCGTTTGGCAA
Source organism: Pseudoalteromonas sp. ABV4_021 (assembly GCF_056159365.1). Taxonomy (NCBI): domain Bacteria; kingdom Pseudomonadati; phylum Pseudomonadota; class Gammaproteobacteria; order Alteromonadales; family Pseudoalteromonadaceae; genus Pseudoalteromonas; species Pseudoalteromonas sp. ABV4_021. The sequence goes on from NZ_JBSWVB010000001.1 coordinate 763,843, forward strand.
ATTAACGGCTTAATTTTGGTTGAGCGCCAAACACAAAAACGCATGGTGATTGGTAATAAAGGCGAAAAGCTTAAAGTAATCGGCCGCGAAGCACGTAAAGATCTTGAAGACATGCTTGATAATAAAGTGTTCTTAGAACTTTGGGTAAAAGTGAAATCAGGTTGGGCTGATGATGAACGCGCACTTCGCAGTCTAGGCTATGGTGAAGACTAAGGTCTAATAAATGCAACACTTTGTACCAGCTTATTTACTGCATTCACGTCCATTTAGCGACTCGCAGTTAATGTTGGACCTGTTGGTACAAGGTGTTGGTCATATCCGCTTGTTGGCTCGTGTGAAGGGCCGCAATAGCATCAAACAAAAAGCTAATCTACAACCATTTAGTCGCCTCAGCGTACAATATGCTGGCAAAGGCGATATCAAATACTTAAACCAATACGAGCTCGAGAGCCTTGTCGCACTCAAAAATAAAGCCTTGTACTGTGGCTTTTACCTCAACGAATTGACCGCTCGCTTAACACCTATCAATGAACCACTTGATGAAATATATGAGCTGTATCATCAGCATCTAACACAGTTAGCGAATGATGAGGACTACGAACCCATTTTACGCTCGTTTGAATTTCAATTATTAGAAGCGTTAGGCGTAGGGTTAGATTTTTCTTTTGACGCTCACGGCTCTGAATTGAAAGATGATACGTATTACCAGTATCAAAATGAACTGGGTTGGTTGTCGTTAAAAGGTAGTCGCCGAGGTTTAAGTGGAAAGCAAATACAACAAATTGCATGCTTAGACTTTTCTGATAAGCTAACGCGCACATTAGCAAAACAACTGGCACGCTATTTACTTAATCCGCTTTTAGGGTATAAAAAACTGAAAAGCCGAGAATTATTTGGATCTTAATTTATGAAAGATATTTTATTAGGGGTCAATGTTGACCATATCGCAACGTTAAGACAAGCCCGTGGCACGCAATTTCCAGACCCAGCACACGCAGCAACCGTTGCAGAACACGCTGGTGCCGATGGTATTACAATTCACTTACGTGAAGACCGTCGCCATATTCAAGACCGTGATGTATATGTAATGGCAAAAACCATTCAAACACGTATGAATTTAGAAATGGCCGTTACCGATGAAATGATTGGTATAGCGCTTGAAGTAAATCCAGAATACGTATGTTTAGTGCCAGAAAAACGCGAAGAACTTACCACCGAAGGCGGCCTAGATGTAGTTGGTAATGAAGCAAAAATTGCCGATGCAGTAGCAAAACTCAGTGCAGCGGGTATTAAAGTATCGCTATTTGTTGATGCAATTGAAGCGCAACTTGATGCCTGTGCCCGAGTAAAAGCGCCATTCGTTGAAATTCATACAGGCGCGTATGCGGACGCTGAAAACGATAAAGACCGTGATGAAGAACTTGCGCGTATCGCCGCTGGTTGCAAATACGCAGCAGGTTTAGGTTTAACAGTAAACGCAGGTCACGGTTTGCATTATCATAATGTAAAACCAATCGCTGCCATTCCAGAAATTTACGAGCTTAATATCGGCCATGCAATTATTGCACGTGCAGCGATTGATGGCTTAGCAAAAGCCGTTTCAGATATGAAGCGCTTAATGCTAGAAGCAAGAATGTAATTTTTTTTGTCGCTGCTCTTTGAAGCAGCGACAAACAAGTACTTATTCCATGATTTAGAAGAGATTAAACTTAAAAGTCACCATCAAAATCTTCAGTCTACTTTAATGGTAAACTCTACTCCACACTCTGAATTGCCCCGGCATCTTGCATTAAACTCGATAAACAATCTTGCAGCTCAAATATTTCTGGTTCGATGTCTTTAAGCGCTTGCTCTTGTTTTAACGCGGTTTCGATGGTTTCTGCGAGATTTTTTATTTTGGGCACGCCAGTGTAACAGCAGGCGCCATGAAATTTATGGATAATACTTAATAGCTCTTTACTATCGCTATCGCCAAAGGCTTCGCTAATTAACTTTTGTGTTTCGGGAATACTTAGCAACAACATGCTCAGCATTTCATTTGCGAGATCTTCTTTTCCGCCAGCGCGTTGTAATGCTAACTGCCAATCAATCATATTGCTCGAAAACGGTGGTTCACTGCTAATTAATTTGGCAGGTTGTACTTTCGGTTGATAATCTTTTGAACCAAACTCAGCGATGGTTTTCATTAAAATTTCTTCATCGATCGGTTTGGTTAAGTAACTGGTAAAGCCATTACTAAGTAGCGATTCTTTTTCACTGGTAAGAGCGTGTGCGGTCACGGCAATAATCGGTGTTTGTTCATTAAGTGATGATTCCAAAATCAATTTACACGCGGTTACACCGTCCATAATCGGCATTTGAATATCAAGCAGTATTACATCGTACTTGCGGCTTTTTGCAAGGCTAACCGCTTGCGCGCCATTGTGTGCGGTATCAAAACTTTCAATTTTGTCGCGAAGTAGTGCACACATTAAGCGCAAGTTAGCGTCGTTATCATCCACCACAAGCGCTTTTAATGGCAGGGTTTCTTTGTCTGTTGCTGGAGTACTAATGGTCGGGTGATCAAGTCTGTATGGGGCGGCAAGTGTATGACACAGTTTGCGATGGTTCATAGGCTTTGACAAGCACGCATCGGCGCCGGCATTAATCACCACCTCACGATAGCTATGCGATATGGTATTAACTAACACGTATAGGTAATCGCACTTTTCCCGTGCACGCTTAATTTGTTCACGGCATGCGTGTAGGTCGTTGGGATCAATGTTCACAGCAAGCAGCCCAATATCAAAATTAAACGCCTGATTTTGCGCTTCTTCCAATTCGCCAAATGTTGCACATGCAGTTACATTTAACTGCCAGCTTTCTAATAATTCTTTGCCTGCTTCAAAGCTGTGTTCAAACGGTTCAAAGAATAACACACGTTTTTGCTCTAGAGGACCAAGTGGTAAATCTATCGCATATTGATGCTTTGGAATTTCAAGTTCAGCATTAAAGGTAAAGCAACTGCCTTTGCCTAGTGCTGAATTTAAGGAAATTTTACCGCCCATTGCTTCAACTAAGTGTTTGGTAATAATCAAACCTAGACCGGTACCACCAAATTTACGGGTAATGCTGGAATCGGCCTGACCAAACGCCAAAAACAGCGAATCTTGTTTATTGCTATCGATGCCAATGCCGGTGTCTTTGACAGAAATAAGCAATGCTTGTTTATGGTCGCTTAGCATACGGCCGGTTACATCTATAGTAACGCTACCGTTGTCTGTAAATTTAATCGCGTTACTAATAAGGTTGATTAAAATTTGTTTAAAGCGAGTAGGATCGCCAATCACATGATCGGAAATTCCATCAGCAACATATAGCGATAATTCAATGTGCTTTTCGTGGGCGTTCGGTGCTAATAAGGTGAGTGCCTCGTTAATGGTGTCGCGCAATTGAAAATGGATATGCTCAAGTTCCATTGCACCCGCTTCAAGCTTTGAGAAATCTAGAATATCACTAATAATTGTGAGCAGACTTTTAGCCGAAAATTCAATGGTATCGAGGTAATCTTTTTGGTGTTTATTGAGTGGGGTTTTAGATAATTGGCGGGTAAAGCCAATAACACCGTTAAGCGGCGTTCTAAGCTCATGACTCATTTTTGCTAAGAAATCGGATTTAACTCGGTTTGCTCTTTGCGCCTCGCGTTTGGCAAAATTTAGCTTTATGTTTTGTGTTTCGTATTGTTCAAGCGTTTCGCGGTAATCGCTAATGGCTTGATCGATATGGCGCTGCATTTCATCTTTTTGCGTAACCATATTGGCCGAAATATCATTAAGTCCGCGTCTTAAAATTTCAAACTCGCCTGCCATACGCTCATCGAGTCCGGTTTCTAATTCATCGCTTTTTAGCTGGTCAACCGCAAACACCAGCTTTTTGATTGGGTCACTTAAGCGATTAGAAAAACGAAACGCAATTACTAACGCGATGGCTACGGCTAAACCAATAATCACAATACTAAACAGCAAAGCACTTTGTCGCGCAATCACTGCGCGATCGTTACTAATTTCTACGTTTACATAGGCTTTTACTGGTAAATGCTGGGAAATTAATAGGCTGTCTTGTGAAAGCGCGTTTTTATCGAAAATTGGCAGTGAAAAAAGAATGCTTGTTTCAAATTGTTTAATGTAAAGCTGTTTTGGCAATGCATTGCCGTTCTCAAATTTAAACTCTTCTATCTCTGGGTAATAGTTACTGGTGAGGATAAGTTCATGGTCGGCGTTGAATAAAACAATTGATTTAATTAATGGAGCGTGTTGATTGTGTGTATCGCTAATAACCGACTTTAATTCAGCAATATTGTTGCTGTTTAGCGCATGCTCTATAGCTTTTGCCAGCGGCGTAGAAATAGTTTGACCCTGCTCGGTGAGAAAATCGTTAAGTTCTTGATAGCGAGTTAAGGTAAAATAACTGCCTAGGATAATACCTACCGTTAAGGTGGGTACTAAAGTTAATAGTATTATCCAGTCTCTTAAGCCAAATCTACTCATCGGGTGCGATTGTTATAATAAATTATTATGACACTGAGTTAAGGTTAAAGACTAAAGCGATATTAGGCAAACAATTTATAGGGTAATCACAGTGGCAAGGTTTTTTAAACCGCAAAAAAAGCAACTTTCAGCAGAGAAACAAACATTAAGCATCGACTCCATGAACCATGAAGGGCTAGGTGTAACGCGCAGCAATAAAAAAGTCGCATTTGTTGAAGGGGCAATAACAGGCGAAACCGTTTTAGCTAAACAATTGGCGAATAAAAGTAAGTTCGAAAAATACCAAACCGTTAAGGTGATTACGCCAAGTGAGCATCGCGTTGTGCCATTTTGCCAACATTACGGCCAATGTGGCGGTTGCCAATTACAGCATTTAGAGGTTGCTCAGCAAGTTATTGAAAAGCAGGCAGCAGTAACTAAATTGTTTGAAAAATTCGCCGAGGTAAATAATTTACCTTGGTGTGATGCGTTAGCAAGTGACCCGACTCATTATCGTCGTAGTGGCCGTATTGCGGTAATTTACGATAAGCAAAAAGATAACTTTTTGGTTGGCTACAGACAAAAGCAATCAAAGAAAATCATTAATATCGAAAGCTGCGACGTGCTGGTTAAACCTTGGCAAGTTGTTTTTACCGAAATACGTAACTTGCTTCCAGAGTTGAAAGCGGGTGATTCGATTTCACATTTGCAATTGTGTTCGGTGCAAAGCGGTAACTATTTAATTGTGCGCCATACTAAGCCACTTAAAGATAACGATACTGCAAAGCTCCAACGTATTTGCCATGAAAATGATTGGCAGTTGGTGCTAAATAGCGAAAAAGGTACTTTTACAGGCGATGAATTACCTTACTACCAATTGGATGATTACCAATTAACCTTGTTTTTTGGTTTTGATAACTTTATTCAAGTCAATGCCAAGGTTAATCAAGCCATGATTAAACAGGCACTTACGTGGCTGAACCTAACTAAACAAGACAATATACTCGACTTATTCTGCGGTGTGGGTAATTTTACCTTACCACTTGCAACACAATCGAATACCGTTGTTGGGGTGGAAGGTGTCGCTTCGGCAATTGAGCTTGCCAAACGCAATGCAGCACATAACCAACTAAACAATATCGATTTCTATTGCCAAGATTTAACTGAAAATATTAAGTCGCAAGACTGGTTTAATCGTGAGTATTCGGTACTATTGCTAGACCCATCGCGTATGGGGGCGTTTGATATTCTAACTCAACTTAAATTAAAGCGTTTTTCTCGTATACTTTACGTTGCATGTGACCCAGTAACTATGGCACGTGACAGCAAGCTTTTAATTAACGCAGGCTTTAAGGTGAGTAAAATTTCATTGATGAATATGTTTCCTAATACGTCCCATATTGAAACGATGGCGTTGTTTGAAAAGGAGAATTAATAAACATGGTATCCATTAGGCAATCGCACTTACTTGCTAATCTAGAAGGCTTTCAAGCGTGGCTAGAGATGCTGGCCTTAAGCGACGATAAGCAACAGCAGCTTGAGCGTGCTTATGATTATTGCCTAGCATATTGCGAGCAAAAAAAATTAGACGATGAATTTGAAACCAGTTTGCCTGCCAGTAAGGAAATTGTCGAAATTCTCGCAGAGCTTAATATGGATGCCGAAACCCTGTTAACCGCATTTCTTACGCCGCTTTATTTAAACGGCAAGCTCGATAAAGAGCATTTAAGCAAACACTTTTCAAGATCGGTTGTTGAGCTGTTAAAAGGTGTTGAACAAATGGCGGCGCTCGGTGCGCTGAGTTTCCAGGGCAAAGGCAGTACGCAAATTGATAATATTCGCCGTATGTTATTGGCTATGGTTGAAGACGTACGCGCGGTTGTTATTAAACTAGCTCAGCAAGTGTGTTTACTACGCGAGCTAAAAAATGCCTCTGAAGAAGAGCGAGTAATTGCCGCTAAAGAAACAGACAACATTTTTGCACCACTGGCGAACCGTTTGGGTATTGGTCAATTAAAGTGGGAGCTTGAAGATCTTTCACTGCGTTACCTTCATCCAGAAAAATACAAAGAAATCGCTAAATTACTCGATGATAAACGCATCGCTCGTGAGAGTTACATGAGCAACATGGTGGCATTAGTAAAAGCAAAGCTTGCCGAGTCGGGCATTGAAGCCGAAGTTTACGGTCGACCAAAACACATTTACAGCATCTATAAAAAGATGCAAAACAAAAATTACGAATTTGACCAGCTCTTTGATATTCGCGCCATGCGCGTCGTAGTTAACGAATTACAAGATTGCTATGGGGCGCTTGGTATTGTGCATACTAACTGGCGTCATCTCAACAAAGAGTTTGATGATTATATTGCGACGCCAAAAGCTAATGGTTACCAATCTATTCACACTGTGGTATTTGGACCCGAAGGCAAAACTGTTGAGATTCAAATTCGCACCCAAGCTATGCACCAAGATGCAGAGCTTGGGGTTGCCGCGCACTGGCTTTATAAAGAAGGGTCATTGCCGGGTAAAAACTCAGGTTACGAACAAAAAATCAGTTGGCTAAGAAAGTTACTACAGTGGCAAGAAGAAGTTGTTGACGATGAAGAGTTTGCAGAAGAGCTTAAAAACCAAGTAGTTGAAGATCGTGTATACGTGTTTACACCGCGCGGCGATATTCTTGACTTACCAAAGGGCGCGACACCACTTGATTTTGCTTATTACATTCACTCGAATGTTGGACACCGCTGTATCGGTGCAAAAGTGTTCGGAAAAATTGTGCCGTTTACCCATGAGCTTCACACTGGCGACCAGGTTGAAATTCTGACGCAGAAAGAGCCTAATCCAAGTCGCGACTGGCTAAACCCGTCATTAGGTTACGTCAAATCGTCACGTGCACGTTCTAAAATTCATCACTGGTTTAAGCAACAAGACCGCGATAAAAATCTTGCCGCAGGTAAAGAAATTCTGGACGCGGAACTTGCTAAACTAAGTTTGCAAACCAAAGACTTAAAACCTGCATTGACGCGTTTTAACTTGAATTCGATAGAAGACTTACAAGTTGCGGTTGGTGCAGCGGATGTACGCATAAACCAGCTGATCAACTTTTTACAAAATAAACATCTGCCACAAGATGATGAGCTACCCAAGTTCCGTAAATCAACAAAACCGCGCAAAGGCGATAAAAACGGTATTGTTGTTGATGGTGTAGGCAGTTTATTAAGCCATGTGGCTAAGTGTTGTGAACCAGTGCCGGGCGATAGCGTACAAGGATTTATAACTCAAGGGCGAGGCATTGCAGTGCATCGGAGTGACTGTGAGCAGTTAGACCATTTACGAAGCCAATTTCCTGAGCGTTTTATTGATGTGAGCTGGGCCGATGAAGTGTGTGAACACTATGCGGTAACGATTCGCATTGAAGCAAATGATCGCCAAGGATTAATGCGTGATATCTCATCAGTGCTTGCTAATGAGAAAACCAATGTGCTTAATATGAATTTGCAAACCAATAATGCGCGTCAAACCGCGATTTTTGAAATGAAAATTGAAATCAACAATGTTGAGCAGATGAATAAACTGTTAGTTAAGCTATCACAAGTTGATGGCGTTTTTTCGGCGGTAAGAACCTAATGAGTCAAAGTCATAATATAGAAATTCTGCTTAATATAATGAGTAAACTGCGCGACCCTGACGGTGGTTGCCCTTGGGACTTGCAGCAAAATTTCGCCTCAATTGTGCCGCACACCCTAGAAGAAGCCTATGAAGTAGCCGATTGCATTGAGCGAGAGGATTTACTTGAACTTAAAGATGAGTTGGGTGATTTATTGTTTCAAATTATCTTTTATGCCCAACTTGGCAAAGAGCAGCAGTTATTTAACTTTGACGATATTGTTGCGGCCATTTGCGATAAATTAGTGCGCCGTCACCCTCATGTATTTGCCAATGAAGAGGTGTTTTCTGAAGCGCAGTTAAAAGCAAATTGGGAAGAGCAAAAAGCGGCTGAACGTAAACAAAAATCAAAATCGAACACCCTCGATGATATCCCACATGGATTACCAGCGCTGACACGCGCGCAAAAAATTCAAAAACGTGTTGCCAGTGTTGGCTTTGACTGGCCATCAGTAAAAGGCGCGCTTGATAAAGTAGAAGAAGAGTTTCAAGAAGTACGCGATGAGCTAGAGTCTCACGGACCAGATGAAAAGTTAGCTGAAGAGTTGGGGGATTTACTGTTTGCGTTAGTAAATGTAATTCGCCATTCAGGGTTTAACGCTGAGCAGGTACTGCGTAACGCTAATAATAAGTTTGTAAGGCGTTTTAATTCGGTTGAATTAACCATTACCAAGTCAAAACCAATGAAAGAAGCAAGCCTTGAAGAAATGGAAGCGGTTTGGCAGCGTGTTAAAAAGCTTGAGAAAGCGTAAATTTCATTTGAGCAAAATGGCAACTTTTAGTATAATGTTTTCCCGTCTTGTTGATTGCCTTTAACGGCAATATTGTCTATTAATTCCTGACATCTTAGGGTTCACATGAATACAAAATTTATCTTCGTTACAGGCGGGGTTGTTTCCTCCTTGGGTAAAGGTATTGCTGCAGCATCATTGGCTGCAATTTTAGAAGCGCGCGGTCTTAACGTAACGATTCTAAAGCTTGATCCTTACATTAATGTTGATCCTGGCACTATGAGCCCTATTCAGCACGGTGAAGTATTTGTTACTGAAGACGGTGCTGAAACTGACCTAGACTTAGGTCACTATGAGCGTTTTATTCGCACCAAAATGACTAAGCGTAACAACTTTACGCAGGGTCGTGTATTTGAAGACGTATTACGTCGTGAGCGTCGTGGTGAATTCCTTGGCGCAACTATTCAAGTTATTCCACATATTACTAACGATATCAAACGCCGTGTACTGGATGGTGCAGAAGGCTATGATGTTGCTATTGTTGAAGTTGGCGGCACGGTAGGTGATATTGAATCACAACCTTTCCTTGAAGCATTACGTCAACTAGGTACTGAGCTTGGCCGTGAAGCTGCACTATATATGCACTTAACACTAGTGCCTTTCCTTGGTGCTGCGGGCGAAGTGAAAACGAAACCAACACAACACTCAGTAAAAGAGTTACGTTCGATTGGTATTCAGCCTGACATTCTTATTTGTCGTTCAGATCGCGCTATTCCACCAAATGAGCGTGCAAAGATTGCGTTATTCACTAACGTAGAAGAAAAAGCCGTTATCTCATTAAAAGACGTTGACAGTATTTATAAAATCCCTGCGCTGCTTAAGTCGCAAGGTCTTGATGAGTTAGTATGTCGTCGCTTCCATATTGAAAGACCTGAAGCAGATCTTGCTGAATGGGAACAAGTTTTATATCAAGAGTCAAATCCAAACGGTGAAGTTACGATTGGTATGGTTGGTAAATACATTGAATTACCAGATGCCTACAAATCAGTTAACGAAGCACTTAAGCATGCAGGCCTTAAAAACCGTGTAACGGTTAATATTAAGTATGTAGACTCACAAGACGTTGAAACAAAAGGCGTTGAAATTTTAGCGGACCTTGATGGTATTCTAGTACCAGGTGGTTTTGGCGGTCGTGGCGTTGAAGGTAAAATTTTAACTGCACAATACGCACGTGAAAACAAAGTACCTTACCTAGGTATCTGTTTAGGTATGCAGGTTGCGCTTATTGAGTTTGCTCGAAATGTGGCAGGCCTTGAAGGCGCAAATTCATCAGAATTCGATGCAGACGCTGAGCACAAAGTTATTGGCTTAATTACCGAGTGGTTAGACAAAGAAGGCAACGTTGAACAACGCTCTGAACAGTCTGATCTTGGCGGTACAATGCGTTTAGGTTCGCAAAAGTGTCACTTAGTTGAAGGCACTAAAGCACGTGAAGTATACGGCGCAGCAGAAATCTTCGAACGTCACCGTCACAGATACGAAGTGAATAACCACTACGTAGAGCAACTTGAGAAAGCAGGCTTGGTTTTCTCTGGCTTATCAGAAGATAAGAAGCTAGTTGAAATGATTGAGCATCCTAACCACCCGTGGTTTGTAGCGGCTCAGTTCCACCCTGAGTTTACCTCAGGACCTCGCGATGGCCACCGCTTATTTGAAGGCTTCGTGGGTGCAGCATACGCGCAACAAAAAGACGAAAATTAATTACTAAGCCGTGACCTGTGTCGCGGCTTTTTTATTTTAACTGCCTGTGATTTTGAACCCTTCGCAGGCTTAGCACAACAACCTTTATGGGAAAGAGGATATAAGATGTCTGAAATCGTAAAAGTCATTGGTCGTGAAGTAATGGATTCACGTGGTAACCCAACTGTTGAAGCTGAAGTACATTTAGCAAATGGCATTTGGGGTCGTGCATGTGCACCATCGGGCGCATCAACGGGTACCCGCGAAGCACTAGAACTTCGTGATGGTGACAAGAGCCGTTACTTAGGTAAAGGTGTTTTAAATGCGGTGAATTTCATCAATGGTCCAATCGCTGACGCTTTAATCGGCAAAAACTCTCACCAGCAAAAAGACATTGATGGCATCATGATTGATCTTGATGGCACAGAAAACAAAGAAAAACTGGGCGCGAACGCGATTCTAGCTGTTTCTCTAGCGAACGCTAAAGCAGCAGCACAAGACAAAGGTCAAGAGTTATTCGAACACATTGCTGAACTAAACGGTACGCCGGGTAAGTTCTCAATGCCAGTACCTATGATGAACATCATCAACGGTGGTGAGCACGCGGATAACAACGTAGACATTCAAGAGTTCATGGTTCAGCCAGTAGGCGCACCTAACTTTAAAGAAGCACTTCGCATGGGTGCAGAAATCTTCCACAGCCTGAAGAAAGTACTTAGTGCACGTGGCCTAAACACAGCTGTTGGTGATGAAGGTGGTTTTGCACCTAACTTATCATCTAACGAAGAAGCGCTTGCTGTAATCGTTGAAGCGGTTGAAGCTGCTGGCTACAAAATGAATGAAGATGTAACGCTTGCGCTAGACTGTGCTTCATCTGAATTCTACACAGATGGTAAATACGACCTGAAAGGTGAGGGCAAAGTATTCGATTCAGAAGGTTTTGCGGACTTCCTAGCGGATCTTTCTGCACGTTACCCAATTGTGTCAATTGAAGACGGCTTAGATGAAAGCGATTGGGCAGGTTGGAAAGTACTAACAGATAAAATCGGCGACAAAGTACAGCTAGTTGGTGACGATTTATTCGTAACCAATACTAAGATCTTAAAGCGTGGTATTGATGAAAAGATCGGTAACTCAATCTTAATCAAGTTCAACCAAATTGGTTCACTTACAGAAACACTTGAAGCAATTCAAATGGCGCATGAAGCTGGCTTTACAGCGGTTATCTCGCACCGCTCGGGTGAAACTGAAGACGCAACAATTGCTGATTTAGCGGTAGGTACTGCGGCAGGTCAAATTAAGACTGGTTCACTATGTCGTTCTGACCGTGTTGCTAAGTATAACCAACTTCTTCGTATCGAAGAAAAGCTAGCTGAAAAAGCGATTTACAATGGTCGTAGCGAAATTAAAGGTCAGTAATTGACACTTAATTTTTAGCTGAAAAAAACCGCTGTTTTGCAGCGGTTTTTTATTTTGTAGATTTCAGATTTCAGATTTTTCTCTTAATCCTGAACTCTAAAGGCTTTCTTTTACCCAACGCCAAACTGTTCGGCTAATATTTGCCGGGTAAATTCTGTTTTTAAATAATACCCCCGTGGCAAGGTCAAAATTTCTTTGCCGTTAGGTCCAATAGCTTGGGTAAGGGCTTTGCTATTGGCTGCTTTTGGGCGCAGTTGCAGTACTTGACCAAAATGACCGTTAATCTGTTCAATGTTGCCAAGCGCAATCATCTCGGTAAGCTCTTCCCAGTCTTTTTTTAGCTGTGCCTCTTGCAACGCACTTGGTTGCCATAAAAAACCATTGCCAATAATGCGGTCTGTTGGTGCAAGTTCGCGCTCTGATAAAATCGGTAACCACAAAACATGCGACAGCTTTTTCTTCACTACTGAGTTTTGCCAAGTTACACCGTGTAAATTGGTAAGTGGTGTAATTGACACATAAGTTGTTTCTAATGGTTTGCCACTGTATGAAATGGGTAATGTTTTAAGTTCTATACCTAAATGTTCAAAGTCGGGTTCAGGCTTTGAAGCTGCGGTAGCTCCCAACACATACTCAATAAGTTGGCCTATCCAGCCTTTTTCTCTTAATAAGTTTTCCGGTGTGTTGAATGCATAGCTTGCTGCTACTTCTCCTAACGTTAAACCAGCGATATCGTTAACGCGCGCCATAAGTTCAGAGGTACTAGCAGGTGGTAGGGGTTTAGTCATACAGTAAGCGCTATAAATTAAAATCGCAGTTTAGCAAATTTACCGATTACGGATAACCTTAAAGGATTGTTTTATTTGGTTATAAAATGCACTGCTTTTTGAGTGTGCCTATTTTGTTGTGTTTAACTTGCTTAACTAGCTGATATATATGAAAATATTTTTTGTGGTGTTGTGGTTTTACCAATTGCCCTGCTGTATTTATGCACTAAATACACAAATATAAACAATGTTATCCACAGAATCTGTGGAGAAGTGTGCTTTTTGAATAGGTGATTGTGGATTTGTTTGAGAAATGTGCGTTTATTTTTAGTTTTATTCACAACTTGTGGGTAACCTGAGTATATGCTGGTTTTTCATTTGCTGTTAGATACGGATTATGGAACAATCGAGCTATATTAAGAATTAAAAGAGGCACATGCGGGTGATAGATGCCGAAGGGTTCCGTGCCAACGTTGGAATAGTTATTTGTAATAATCAGGGACAGGTATTTTGGGCTAGACGTTATGGTCAGCACTCGTGGCAATTTCCACAAGGTGGCGTTGACCAAGGTGAAACTGCCGAGCAAACCATGTACCGAGAACTGAATGAGGAAGTTGGATTAAAACCCGAAGACGTTGAAATCATTGCAAGCTCTAAACACTGGTTACGTTATAAGTTACCAAAGCGTTTAATTCGCCGAGATTCAAGTCCAGTGTGTATAGGTCAAAAGCAAAAATGGTTTTTACTTAAATTACGCTGTCCCGATGAAGACGTTGATTTGTCTAAAACTAATCATCCTGAATTTGATGATTGGCGCTGGGTCAGTTACTGGTATCCTGTACGCCAAGTCGTTTCCTTTAAACGAGACGTTTACCGCCGCGTTATGAAAGAGTTTGCACCTCATGCAATGCCATTTCATAAAAAAGACCAAGGCTGGCGGAATAGGCGCTAATTAATGAGGTAACTGTGCTAACAGCATTACGAGAAATCGCGCAAAAAGTGTCGCAGCAAAGTAATTTGAAAGCGGCGCTTGAGTGTTTTGTTTCAAGTGTTAAAAGCACTATGAAAACACAGTGCTGCTCGGTCTATTTTGCTGATTATGCACAAGACGCATTTGTTTTGATGGCAACAGATGGTCTTAACCCTAAAGCGGTTGGTGAATTCAGAATTGGTTTCACCGAAGGTTTAGTTGGATTAGTTGCCCAGCGCGAAGAAGCCATCAACCTTGCTTTCGCAAAATCCCACCCAAGATTCAAACTTGCACCTGAAGTTGACGAAGAAGACTATAACGCGTTTTTAGCAGTACCGATTGTGCACCAAGGTAAGATCCTTGGCGTAATAGTTGTGCAGCAACAGCTCGCTAGAGTATTTAGTCAAGATGAAGAGTCTTTTTTAGTGACGCTTTCGGCGCAACTTGCTGCTCAGTTAGCGAATGCGGAAATTCAGCATTTACTCGAATTTAGTGAATCTGAGCAAAAGACTACCTGTTTAAAAGGATTAAGCTCAGCCCCAGGCATCGCACTTGGTAAAGCCTATGTGATGGCGCCAAGTATCGATTTTAGTCAATTAGAATTGATGAAATGCGACGCTCATAGTGAACAAATTCGACTTTTCCATCACGCGGTTATAACCACGCGTAAAGAGTTCCGCCGCATGGCCGCACAACTTGATAGCGATCTTGGTCAAGAAACGTTGGCGGTGTTTACCGTTTATGAACAACTGCTTGAAGCAAAGAGTTTAGGCGATCAAGTTGAAGCTAAAATTTATGAAGGCTGGTGTGCTAAAAGTGCATTAAAACTAGTGATTGAAGGCTTGGTTGCTCAATTTATGGCAATGCAAGATACCTACATTCGTGAGCGCGCCATTGATATTCAAGATATTGGTATTCGTGTATTACATCATTTGCTCAACAGTGAATATAAAAAGCATCATTTCGATGCGCCAATTATTTTGGTCGCCGATACCATAACGCCGACCATGCTTGCGGAAATTCCAAGGGAGATGCTAGCAGGAGTAGTGAGCATTAGTGGTGCGGCGAACTCACATGCGTCTATTTTGACGCGTGCAATGGGTATTCCCGCAATTTGGGGGTTATCTGGCTTACCGATTTCCCATGTGGCAGATAAATTTTTAATTTTAGATGCGTATGCAGGCCGTGTTTATATTTCGCCTACCAAAGCGCTTATTAACGAATATGCCAAGTTAAAGCGAGAAGATGCACGTTTGCACGATGCATTTGATGCTGAGTATCAGCTTGAGGCGGTAACGCTTGATGGAGAAGAAATAAGCTTGTATGCCAATACCGGGCTTGAAGTTTCAAATGATTTGATAAATGCCAAATATTTAGATGGCATAGGTTTATATCGTACCGAAGCTTGGTTTATGCAACAAAATGCATTTCCAAGTTTGGCAGAGCAAGAAGCCTGGTATCGTGAGATACTAGCTACTTATCACCCATCGCCTGTGACCATGCGTACATTGGATATTGGTGGTGATAAATGCTTAAGTTATTTTAATTTCTCAGAAGAAAATCCATTTTTAGGATGGCGTGGTATTCGTATTAGCTTAGATCACCCTGAGCTTTTCTTAGAGCAAGTAAAAGCTATGCTGAAAGCCAATATGGGGCTCGGTAATTTAAAAATTATGCTGCCTATGGTGGCTGACGTAAACGAGGTGGAGTCATCAAAGCGCCTTATTCAACAAGCCTTTTTTGAGTTGCAAGATGAGTGGCTTCCTGAGCAAGGAAAGTTAGAAATGCCGCAAGTAGGTATTATGCTTGAGGTACCGTCGAGCGTTTATTTATTACCTGAGTGGGCTAAGTGCGTTGATTTTTGCTCGGTGGGAAGTAATGACTTAACGCAATATATGCTGGCGGTAGATAGAACTAACGCGCGAGTTGCGAATTTATTTGATAGTTATCACCCCGCAATATTGCGCGTACTTAACGACATTGCGATTCAATGTATCGATTATCAGCTACCGTTTAGTTTGTGTGGAGAGCTGGCTGCTGACCCTGAAGGCGCGTTGTTGTTAGTGGCTATGGGTTATCGTGATTTAAGTATGAGTCCAAGCGCAATTAATAAAGTGAAGTACGTATTACGACGCTTAAACGCCAGCGATATGGAACAACTGTTAGTGACCTGTTTGGCGGCAAAAAACGCAAAACAAGTGCATCGGTTATTAAGGGAATTTATAATTCATCACAAATTAAGCCAAATTCTGTATACTAGCGCGGTCCACTAAAACTTAGGTTGTTCATGTCTGATATTTCGATAGTTTTTTTTAGTTGTATGGCGCTTGGCTGCTTGGTTGGATTTTTGGCTGGACTGCTTGGTATTGGTGGTGGATTAATTATTGTACCGGTGTTGAGCTACCTGCTACTCGCGCTAAATTTAGTACCAGCCGATCAAGCCATGGTGGTTGCTATCGCTACATCGCTGGCATCGATTATATTTACCTCATCAAGCTCCGCTTACGCACATCATAAAAATCAAAATATTCCATGGAAAATAGCCCCTTGGGTATTAGTTGGTGTATCAGTTGGTGCATTATTAAGTGGCGTGATTGCCACAGGTATCAGTAACGATACGCTACAGTTGATTTTTGCCAGCTGCGTTATTTTTATCGCGCTACGAATGATTTTACCGCAGCAACCAAAAGCACAATCAGCATTGCCTCACGGCAGTATTTTAACCCTAGGAACCAGTGTTATTGGTGCGGTGTCTGGCATGGTGGGTATTGGTGGCGGTGCGTTATTAGTGCCATTTTTAACGCATTTTAAACTCGATATGCGAAAAGCCATCGGTTGTGCGGCATTGAGTGGCATTTTAATCGCTACTTTTGGCGTAGTCGGTTATATTAGCTTAGGTTTGCAATATCATGATGTAAGCGAGGGCTTTATTGGTTTCGTTTATTTACCAGCATTAATCGGAATTGTATTAACGTCTGCGTTTTTTGCACAGTTTGGCGCAAAAGCGGCGCAGTATTTACCAGTAAAAATAATAAAACGTATTTTTGCGGCGCTGTTAGTGATTGTCGCAATTAGAATGTTAAGTAGTTAAAAAGGAAAGGTGGAAAGAAGTGGATTTTCCAAATATTGATCCAGTGTTTATTGAGATAGGTCCAATAAAAGTGCACTGGTACGGCATGATGTATTTGATTGCGTTTGTAACGGCTTCATTTTTAGCATCGCGCGCGGCAAGTAAACCAAATAGTGGTTGGACTAAAGAGCAAACGAGTGACTTATTATTTTACGGTATGCTTGGCGTTATTTTAGGCGGCCGTTTTGGATATGTATTCTTCTATCAATTTAGCTACTTCTTAGAAAACCCACTGTATTTATTTAAAATTTGGGAAGGCGGTATGTCGTTCCATGGTGGTGTAATTGGTGTAGTAACGGCGATTGCCTGGTTTGCTAAAAAACAAAATAAAACCTTGTTGGGAGTTGGTGACTTTGTTGCACCGTTAGTGCCTTTAGGTTTGTTCTTTGGCCGCATCGGTAACTTTATTAACGGTGAATTATGGGGCCGTGCCTCTGATGTGCCTTGGGCGATGGTATTTCCAACAGGTGGCCCTGTGGCGCGCCACCCGTCGCAACTTTACGAAGCTATTTTAGAAGGTTTAGTGCTTTTTGCGCTCATTCAGTTTGTAAATAGAAAGCCGCGCCCTGAAGGTGTTATTGGTGGCTTATTCTTATTTGGTTACGGCTTCTTTAGGTTTATTGTTGAATACTTCCGTGAACCAGATGCACATATAGGCCTTTATGGCGGTATTATTTCGCAGGGGCAAATCTTGTCGCTTCCAATGATTTTAGCTGGACTTGGTTTAATGTTCTGGGCTGCAAAACGCCAACAAAAAGAGTGTAATGCATGAAACAATATTTAGAGTTATGTCAGCGTATTGTTGATGAAGGCCATTGGGTAGAAAATAAACGCACCGGTATTCGCTGCCTAACGGTTGTAAACGCTGATCTAGAATACGATGTAGCGAACAATAAGTTCCCGTTAATCACCACACGTAAAAGTTTTTATAAAGCGGCGATTGCTGAGTTATTGGGTTATTTACGTGGCTACGATAACGCCGCACAATTTAGAGCGATTGGTTGTAATACCTGGAACGCCAATGCGAATGAAAATAGCGCCTGGCTTAACAACCCGCACCGTAAAGGTGAAGATGATATGGGCCGTGTTTATGGTGTGCAAGGGCGTGCTTGGCAAAAGCCCGATGGTACAACGCTTGATCAGCTAAAAAAAATTGTTGATAACCTTAAAAATGGCGTTGATGATCGCGCCGAAATCTTAACTTTTTACAATCCAGGTGAGTTTGATATGGGCTGTTTACGCCCATGTATGCATACTCATACCTTTTCGTTGTTAGGTGATACGCTTTATCTAACATCTTATCAGCGCAGCTGTGATGTGCCGCTTGGTCTTAACTTTAATCAAATTCAATGTTTTGTACTATTAGCATTAATGGCACAAATCTGCGGATTAAAAGCGGGTAAGGCCTACCATAAAATCGTAAATGCCCATATTTATGAAAACCAACTTGAGTTAATGCGTGATGTGCAGCTAAAGCGCGAGCCGTTCGAGTCACCACGCTTAAGCATTAACCCAAATATTAAAACGCTAGAAGATATTGAAACCTGGGTGACTACCGATGATTTTACGGTGGAAGGCTATCAATATCACGAGGCGATTAAATACCCATTTGCCGTATAACTACAATTAAGGAAGAGAATAATAATGAAAGCAGTCATTCCTGTAGCAGGCTTAGGCACACGCATGTTGCCAGCAACCAAAGCTATTCCAAAAGAAATGCTTCCAATCGTCGACAGACCGTTAATTCAATACATTGTTGAAGAAGTTGCCGCAGCTGGCATTAAAGAAATTGTATTGGTAACGCATTCGAGTAAAAACTCGATTGAAAACCACTTTGATACGAGTTTTGAGCTAGAAGCGACGCTAGAGCGCCGCGTAAAACGTCAATTACTTGAAGAAGTTCAGGCGATTTGCCCAAAAGACGTGACGATCATTCACGTACGTCAAGGTGAAGCAAAAGGGTTAGGGCACGCTGTTGAGTGTGCCAGACCAATCGTTGGCGATGCGCCCTTTGCCGTGGTGTTACCTGATGTAATTTTAGATAACGCGAGTTGCGATTTAAATAAAGATAACCTTGCCGACATGATTACGCGTTTTAATGAAACTGGCCACAGCCAAATTATGGTTGAAAAGGTTGCTGATGAAGACGTGGATAAGTTTGGTATTGTGAATATTAACGGCAATGAGCTGTTACCTGGTGGCAGCACCGCAATCAAAAATATTGTTGAAAAACCAAAACGCGATGAAGCACCTTCTAATCTTGCAGTGGTAGGGCGTTACGTTTTAGATAAATCCATTTGGCCGCTACTTAAGAAAACACCGTTAGGCGCGGGAAATGAGATTCAACTTACCGATGCCATTGCAATGCAAATGAAAGAGCAGCAAGTCGATGCCTACTACATGAAAGGCAAAAGCCACGACTGCGGCTCAAAGATTGGCTATATGAAAGCCAATATTGAATATGCACTGCGTCGTGATGACCTTAAAGATGAGTTAAAGGCCCATATTCAATCATTACTATAGTTTTTAAATACTTTTTGAGAATGCCACTTCAAAGTGGCATTTTTTTTGCTTTAAATTTACTGAAACATAATAGACTCAATATGAAGCGATTGTGAAATGCGTGTATTTACAGTTTTAATTATGGTGTTGCTTGTAGGTTGCTCGTCATCGGTTGAACAAGTTGATGAGCAAGCTAATCAGCAGCCAAGCTATAATAATAGTAGGCTGCACTATTATGCCGCCGCTCTTGTTAGGCAGCTTATTAGTAAACCGATGAAGGTAGAGCAAGACGCAGTCTTTGCCGTAGGCACATTTTTGCCAGTCAAATCGCTCTCTTTGGAAAACGAGACGCAAGGCGTGCCTGAAATCGCATTGCAAATGCAAGAAAGCGTCGCGACCTTGCTAACACAAGCCGGCTTCACGCTAGTTGAAGTTAAAACCGTTCAAGAAATTGCCTTAAACAGTAGTGAAGAGCGCTTTTTAAGTCGCGATAAATCACAGTTACAAACACAGCACGTAATTGATTACTTTGTTTCTGGCACTATTGCTACACAGCAAGAAAATTATGTTGTTAATGTTAAAATTATTGACACTCGCACCAAAAATGTTCTGGCCGCCGCTACGCGATACATGCCAAAGCAAGTTGCGTGGAATCATGAAAAAGTAATGCAACGAGATGGCTTGCTTTACCGCAGTGAATATTAAATGAGAGGTTTAAAATGAGAGCTTTCAGTTTATCGTTATTAGCGCTGTGTTTATCAGCTTGTCAGTCATCTTCAATAGATACCAGTGACTATGATTCTGAAGCGGGCTCAACGCGAGTATCTGCTCAAGTTGCGTCGGAAGAAAATGACAAAATGTTCAACGCAGATGGTAGCTTTCAAAGTGCACGTTTACTTGATAGTAGTAAAAGCAACTATGTTTACGATCAGGCGAGCAATCGCAATATAAATCATTATGTTCGTGGTGTGAGCCACCAATTGATGGAAAACCTTAAATATGTAAACGCAGACACAGCGATTGGCGTCTCTAGCTTCGTATTTTTGGATGGTAACTATACAGACGCTAGTCTTTTAGGTAATCAGATTGCCGAGAGCTTTATCCATGAAATGCATAAATTTGGTATTCCAGTAATTGACTTTAAACTAACTGATTTCTTCCGAGTGACCGAAAAAGGTGACTTTATCTTAAGCCGTGACTATATGGAGTTAGCGCCGAGTTTACCAATTAAGTATGTGCTAACGGGGACACTTGTAAAACATGGTGCTGGCCATTTAGTAAACGCGAGAATTGTGGGGTTAGAGTCGAAAGCTGTTGTTGCGACAGCGCAGGGCTTTATTCCAGACTATATTACCGAAGATTTAAGGCCGCATGGTCAGCGCGATGGTGTATCAATACAATAAAGGCGATATTAAACGTTAATATTTGATAGTGCAGGTATAAACATCGCTGTGTTTAAATACTTGCACTTTGTTTAATGCAATGTACGAAAATCCTTCTTGGTGATGTTTCAAATACCCAGAAGGTAATGTCTTTAATCCTAAACCAGTTTTACCCGTTGCTTGGCCTATCAATTTAACAGCAATACCTTGCTGATTCTTTGCGATGACATGCCCAAAAAAGTTATCTTTTAATGT
Organism: Pseudoalteromonas sp. ABV4_021; assembly: GCF_056159365.1. Lineage (NCBI taxonomy): Bacteria > Pseudomonadati > Pseudomonadota > Gammaproteobacteria > Alteromonadales > Pseudoalteromonadaceae > Pseudoalteromonas > Pseudoalteromonas sp. ABV4_021. The sequence continues at coordinate 784,910 of NZ_JBSWVB010000001.1, forward strand.
ACACACTTGCTGATTTAACGACACTGCCGATGTAATCTTTTGTTGCTCTTCAAGGACGAGAGAAGTTGTGATGTTAGGCGTAAAGCTCCCTTCTATTAAGGCTGCGGTTAAAAATGCGTAGGCAGAATCAAAGTCATCAAATTTTATTTCACTGTCGTTTATTAACGTTATTCTCGCGTTAATAATATCAGCCGGTATTTCGCTCTTTTCTAAATCAAGGCTTAGCGTCGAAAGCTTGGCGTACATATCTGCGATATTGGTTTGCTGAGCTTTGCTAAATTGGTAGAGATAGGTATTTTTGTCATAGTCGTTTATTTGAACTTCGCTAAGCAGTTCGCAATACCAGCTGCAAATTACTTTTTCACTAAATGATGGGTTGATTAAGTTGATAGTGTATTTGTTGTCAGTGCCACCAACAGTAAATTTATCAAACCAATATTCTGTTCCATATTCTGTATCTTTAAAGCGTAATTGAGTAGTTAGTTGTAGTTTTGCTCGCTGTAAAATGCTGTTCGTTTGCGTAGCGGCTTTGTTCCATTGAAGCAACGTATCCATATGTGACTGATTTACGTCGCCAATAATTTGACATCCCGTTAAGTTAATCGATAGCAAAAGACTGCTGATTTGGATTATTGAGCTTTTTTTTGAAATACGGCGCATACGAAATGAAGGTTAGTGGTTTGGCATCTAGTTTGTTTTACGCTTGCATTGTAAATGTTGGTAGTGAGATAAGCGAGCGCAATCTAAAAAAAGCCTAAATTTATCATTTTTATAATTTTTTGCTAAAGAAGCAGCAATAGTTGCCGATACAAAACGTGATTAGAGGTTACTACATAGGAACTTGTGTGGTTTATACCTCTCATTGCTTCAAATGATTATAATGTAAAAGGAAAGTAAATCATGAATACTATGATGAAAGTAGTACTTCCACTCGCTATTGCAGCCTCTTTCTCTGCGGCAGTAAACGCTGAACCTACCACTGCAACAGTACAATTCCAAACAGTAGCTCCAGTTCAAGTTTATGAAACTCAAGTTGTTGATTTTGGTAAGAAAATAATGAAAAAGCGTGGTGACTGTGTTGCTGAGCCTATCCTAGATGATGTTGCAGATACTGCAAAGATTGTTGTATCTGGTGCATTGGCTGCGCCTTCTGCTGGTATATGTGACGGTGCCGATGATATTTTACAAGGTACTTATGAATTAAGTGGTGTAGGCGGTGCTGCCGTTACTGTTAAGCTAATCGGTGAAAATGACCGTCTAGGCAGTGATTGGGGTTTTACTCCTAAAGGTAAATACATTCCACTAGGTGTTACAGAAACAGCCTCTGGTGCGGTAGCCGCTGTACCTGTAGACAATTCAGCTGCAGGCGTAACTAATGCACTTTCTGCTGCTGGTAATGGTTATTTAGTAGTTGCGGGAACATTAACAATTAATAACGACGCACTTGATACTTCAGCTCCGTTGACGAGCACTTTTACAATTGATGTTGTTTACTAAAAAACAATACAAATGTGAATTATAAAGCCCGCATAGCGGGTTTTTTTATGTGTGAAATATAAATAACAAATAGTGGCTCAGTTTTTGCTTTATAGGTAGAAAATTTTTCATGTCGTTTTGAAGTAGTAATGAAAAAAAGTAGAGTTAGTCTATTCATATTAAAAAGTTATATGATTTGCACTATGTTTTTAACTGCGTATAACTCAAATGCAGAAACGTACACCGCATCAGTGCAATTTGAAACAATCTCTCCGGTATTAGTCTTCGAAAATCAGGTGGTAGATTTTGGTCGCTCAATCATGAAAAAGCGAGGCGACTGTGAGATGTTACTTTCTCCTACAAGCATTACAGATACAACACCTTCTAATGTTATTGGAACAGCAAGTTCAAATAATACAATTTGCCCAATATCTAACGATCTAACACCTGGTCAATATGAATTGAGTGGTGTGAAAGGTGAAGCCATTACGGTGTCTTTAATCGGTAGCAATGATCGTTTAGGTAGCGCCTGGGGTTTTGAACCTAAAGGTATCTTTTATCCATTAGGGTTATCTGAGTCAGCTTCTGGCTCTGTTAGCGCAACGGTTATTCCAAATGGTGGAGCCGGAACGCAGGTTAGTCTTTCAGCCAATGGTCAAGCGACACTTTATGTTGGTGGTGTTTTAACCATTAATGATTTATCGACCCTTAATACATCCGCACCACTTATTTCTACATTTATTATTGATGTTATTTATTAGGAAGCAGTATGAAAAAATTAACTTCAATTTCCAGTATATTACTATGCGTATTATCTATGCAGGTCAACGCGAACATGGGAGCTGCTCAAGTTCAGTTTAACCAAACGCGCTTTCTATTCACCGAAAAACAGCGAACTCAATCGCTAGAAATGACTAATATGGGTAATGCTAAAGCTGATTGTAAGTTGGGTTTTGTACATTACAATCAACAAAATGGAAAAGGGGTAATTGAGGTTGAAAAGCAACAAGCGATTGCTCCAGCATCTCATTTACTGCGTTTTTCGCCGCGCAGCGTGTCAATTCCAAAAGACAGAAGCCAAACAGCGCGTTTAGTTTTTCGTCGTAGACCTAATCTTCAAGAAGGTGATTACCTTAGTTATATCCGAATGCAATGTGTTCAAGAAGCTATTTTAGGTCAGCAGAATGCATTGGCTGCAACGGTTAACTTTAATATTCCAGTGTATGTGCGCATTGGAGATCCAAAAGGTAGCGTTAAAATAGAGTCGGCTCATATTGATAAACAAAGCAAAGTTGCATCAATTCGGGTATCGCGCGAGGGATCGCGTGCTTGGGTTGGTAGTTTAACCGTAACTGATTCAAGTGGTGAAGAGGTTGCGCGTTTAAAAAATGTTACTTTATCGCAAGCTGTGACATTTAGAGATTTTAAACTGCCTCTCAAAGACATTTCAAGTAATCAGTTTATTGTTACTTATGAGGAAGATAAAGAGTTCGGCAAAACCGCTATAAATTATAATGTAAAATTGTAGCGGAAAAAATATGGTTAAATTAGTAGTGCGCTTCCTAATTTTATTGGGAAGTCTCTTTGCGTTTCCGGTATTTGGGCAAATTCAACAAGTTGATTTTAATGACGAAAATTATGTATTGCTGAACGTAAAACTCGATAATCAATTATTGTTAGAGGGAATTGAAGCATACCAAGTTGATAATCAACTATTACTGCCTGCATATGACATATTTCAAGCTCTAGAACTCAATGTCGCGGTTAGTCGTGAGCAACGCTCATTTAGTGTGACTTACGAAGAAGCACAATACTTACTCGAGCTTGGCAATTCAAAAGCGTCTTTTGATTTAGAGCAAGGGCTTTATTTCTGGAGTGAAGACGAATTTGGGTTATATATTAGCATGGCTTTATTATCTCAAATGGTAGAAGGTCAGTTGGTATTAAACTTTTCGAATTTGGAGCTATTAGTTGAACCGGCACAAGACTATTTGTTCCCATTGCAAAAGCGAATACTTCGAGCAGATCTAGAACGCAAAGTGCTGCGAAATAAACCTAATGATAATGAAGCACCTTTTTTTACAGCCACAGAGATATTTCGTGACCAGTATCATTTGTACAGCCCACCAACGGGAACAGTTGGCCTAAATTATGGCGGCAGAAGTGATGAAGAGTCTACGTATAATGCGGTAATACAAACAAACTCCGATTTTCTTTATCACTCCGCTTTTTTGTCATTAAGTAAATCTAATCAACAGGATGTGATTGGTAGTCTCGTTTTAACACGCTTTCCACTTTCTCCTAAAGAACCTTTGTTTGGTGGAATAAACTCCTATAGTTTAGGTGACATTTCAACCCCAGCAGGCGGCTTAATTGATAACAATGTATCCGGTGTGGGGGCTAGTTTTAATAAACGACCACGTAACTATAGTAGTAAATTTGGTACGACTAATGTGCAAGGGTTTGCGACACCCGGTTGGAGTGTGGAGCTTTATCGAGACGGCTTCTTTGTTGCGGAGCAAACCGTACCAGAAAATGGTCGTTATAGTTTTGAAAATGTAGATACACGTTATGGTTTAAACCTATTTGAAATTAAGCTGTTTGGTCCATTTGGTGAAGAAGAAATTAGATACGAATCGATCGAATTAAGAAGTAACTGGCTATCCGCAGGTGAAGTTGGGTTTGATGGCTTTATTTTAGATGATGGGAGTGAAGTATTTGGTCGAAACTCAGTGTTTGAAGATAGGTTTAAGCCTGATAGTTTTCGTTTCTCGGCTGACTACGGGATAAGTGATTTTTGGCAGTTAGGCGGAGAATTTACGCGTAAATCTAATAGAGATTTTATTGGTTTTAAATTAGCTGGAAGTTTGAAAAATGCGTTGTTAAACACTGAGGTATATCATGAACTTTCGGGTGGAGTAGGCGCTAAAGTACAGTTAAATGGTATGTTGAGTCATACACAGCGTTATCAGGTTAATTATCAGGTCACTGAACACCATGTGGAAGGTGTGAAACAACCCGTTGAGCAAGAACTCGATATTTCATTCAGTGATTCAACTGGTTTATTTTCATATGATTTATATTACTCGAATGATCGCAAAGGGCAGAGTAGTGATTCGTACGCAGGCCTGATTTTGCATAAGAATATTGGCTCACTAAATCTATCTAATAGCCTTGATTATTCGTGGTTTGCAGATGAACAATTGAACCCTCAGCTTTCTGGTAATTTCCGTGCGGCATTATCTATAGGTTCGTACCGAGTCGTGAATGGCATTACATACACAATAGATGACGGTTCAAAAATAAACGCAATAACTACAAGTATTAACAAGCGTTTCAGTAATAATTTAAATACAAAAGGCCAGATAACGTATAGACCAGATGCTGATAGTGAATGGCAATTTGATGGCAGTTTAGCATGGCCAATGCGCTATGCAATGCTAACTACCACGGCTAGTTATGATAGTAATCAGTATTGGAATTTATCGGTTGGTGTACGATTCTCATTTAGTTATGACCCCTATAATCGCGGATTTGACGTATCTCGTTTAGGTAAGTTAGGGGCTGCAAACTTAGACTTAAATGCATATTTAGATAGAAACTCAAATGGCATACTAGATGAAAATGATTATGCAATTAAAGGTGCCAAAGTAGGCCCATTTAAAAATTGGTTAGAAAAGCAGACTGCAGCTAATGGTCGCATTTTATTAAATGATGTACCGACAAATAGCGTGGTGACATTTACACCTCGCTGGGTCGATAGTGTCAGTCCTGCGTCACGTTACCAAGTATATACTCATCCTGGCTCATATCTTGTTGGGGATATTCCATTTACCATTAAAACGGATTTATCGGGGTTTGTATTCTTATCTGAAGTTGACAGTGGTATTGATAAAGTTACCGTTGAACTTTTTGATGAGCTAAATAAATTTATCGGTTTAACTAAGACTGATAAGGATGGTTACTTTGAGTTTCCTCAACTCAATCCTGGGCACTATCTCGTTAGGCTTAAAAGAGATGATTTAGATAAAAGAGGTTTAATAAGTTCACCAAATCAATATGAGTTTACTACACCAACTCAAGGTGGGTATGTTGAAATGGCGCCATTTTATTTGCATTTGCCGTCTGACACTCAAAAAATTAAAAAGTCAGAACAAGTAGTAATTACGACTGAAAATCATGATCCGGCAGTTAGCTCAGATGAATATAATGGGCAGATTTTTGTTCACCCTCCTGCAAAGAGACAAGTGAATAATAATATTGAGCCAGTCGATAATAGGCCGTTAATTATTGTAAAGCAGGCAAGTGTTGTTAACTCAGGAATAGAGCACACTTTGCTATCTGAAGCTCATAAAGACCAGCCTAACCCTAGCAAAAGTGAGAATATTGTCGAGGTTGCTTCGATTATAAAAGAGCCTGTATTACTTGAGAAAATCGCGGCACCTATTCATTTGGCAAGCGAGAAAGTTACTGTATATACAGTTCAGTATGGTGCATTTAGCCAACAGAGTTCTGCGTTTATTTATTTGAAAAGCTTATCTTTACCACGTGAGTTAGAACAGCAAGCGGACGTTGTATATCATGCTCAGAGCAAATTAAATCGACTCGTGATAGGTAAATTTTACAATCGTTCAGATGCAGACCGTTTAGCCAAAAAGCTTTATGAAGTCACTGATAAAAAGGGATTGATAAAGCGTTTTGAAGCGACTGAAATAAAGTCTTTAGAGAAGGGCTTACTTTAAACTAATTAAAACAAAGTAGTGAGCTTGCTATTAACTCACGTATTTAAGTTTTGATATAGATGTACGAGATTAGAATGAGAAAGTTAAATTTATTCATTATTTGCGTTTTACTATTTAGTACGAAACTTCATGCCAGCATGAAAGTACTAGAGATGAATCCTCCGCGCTTTAATAAATTAATGCCCGTTTATGGTACATGTGAGTTAGATGTAGTCACAAAACAATTAACAAATCATACAGGCAAATTATGTACAGCTGCTCTTGGACAACCAGGCTATTACATTCTAGTTGCTGAGAAAAACACCCTTGTAAGAATAACGATTAATAAAAAAGAATCGCCCCATAGCGGTTTTGATTATTCACCAAAAGGGATTATTAAAAATGACCTCAATGAGGAGGTCGTATTTTCCCATGGCACGGTTACCATTATTAATAGTGGTAACTCAGGGGATATTCATATTTATGTTGGTGGCGAAGTGGTAGCGCAAAGCCGTTTGTCTGGTGCAACCAAATACAATGTGGAATTTGATATTGATTTTGAAACGTAAAAGAGTTGCCGTAGCAACTCTTTTATTAAAGGATACTATTCAATACTCTATCTGGAATTAGTTGTTGTGCTGAAGCAACAATTACATTTGTTTTAAGGCCAACAATTCTTGCATTGATGATTGTACCATGAGGATGAGCTATCATCGTACCAGATAGTACATACCCTATTTTTTGCTGCTTTTTGATATCGCTCCCATTACGTGAAAACACAAAGTCCCCATTTGAAGTCATGCTAATTTCGCCGGTGATCTTGTGGTCAATCATTGGGTAGCCGACTTTTTGTAATTCAGATATAAATGCTTCGGCTAATTGATTGCCAAGAGGGTTAGTTTTATTAAGGGTTGAATCTAATTGTACAAATGAAGCGGCTGCTATCGGCGATAGTAACTCTTCTTGTTTTAAATTAAGTTGCATCGAAATAACCATCTGTTCGACATATTCACTTAGCAATTTAAAATTCACGTAACTTGTTGGCGGCGCTGAATAGGGTGTTTCTTGCTTATCTATTCTTAACTCTTGTTGCTGTTTTGAGGTTTTAATGGGAGCAGCTTGTTTTTGTGGTAATGAGCCACATCTGTGATAAATACCAACGTCATCTAAACACAGTCGAACAGCATTATCAGTATAAACTGATTGGCAACTTGCAAGAGCACACAATGCAGAAATTAGTGGTAACTTTGCTTTTAAACTCATAATAAACCCTTTACCAAACAGAGTTTGAATTAATAGACTTATTCGTTCTGTTTGTGATAATAAACTTAGGTAAAACGGACGCCAGGCCTAATTAACAATGCACCGCATTATGAATAAAGCGCTATGGTAACGTTTATTAGTAATTAAGCAATATTTGCGCCACTAATCCAATTTAATTGTGGCTACGTTTAGGTTTTTTATATCGCTAAACTGGTTCGATACTTAGGCGTTTATTTTGTAAAGCACGAACGTAAGTTTTTATCGTAACACTTTCATTAATTGTTTGATTATAGTGATATTTTAATCTGTGGTCGTTTTTGATACTATCAAAAAACGTTCTCGTAGCTCAGTTGGATAGAGCATTCGCCTCCTAAGTGAAGGGTCGCAGGTTCGACTCCTGCCGGGAACGCCATAAACGCTTATTAAGTTTTAACCCGTCCTTTTTAATTGTTATTTGAACGGCATCAAGCGGTTGTTTAAATCGAGCTATCTTTTATTGTTATGTAGCAGCGTGATTAACGTATTTCTTGAAGGTTACGTGTTTACTCCGAGTTATTTTACAATAGAACAGGTTATTAAAACTAAATGCTAAGCTTCTCTTGGTTCTAGCCCCTTAGAAGCTTGCCAAAGTAACCAAATCACCAATTTGTACGTTTGCGAGTAGTTTGTCGCCTATCACTTGAGCAATAGCGGTGTTTTGATTTACCTGAGTCACTCTCAACTGGTAATCAGTATTAATAATAAGCTGCTTTTGATTAAATCCTTTGCGCAGTGCTACTTGCAACTTTTGTCCTTTCACTAGGTTATTCTCAGCGCCAAGGCTAATGATCACGGTATCGTGATCGACGCTTAAAATACGTGCTTGCGCTGGAATACAAGCGAGATAGCTTGCTAAATCTTGGCCAAGCTTTAAGTTGATATCTGATATTGCTTGTCCATAAGGCATGGTCCAAAACTTTTCACTGTTCACATCGATACGTGCTGTTTTTTTGGTTTGCCAGGTGGCAAATGTATCGTAGTGTGTTTGTTTTAACAGTTCGCCGGTTAAGCCATTGTATAGCGCCGTATTAATCGAGAAAAAACGTTCATAAGCTTTATTTTGCCAAAATGCTAACGATGAACTCTGTTGCTCACCAAGCGATAGGTCTTCTATTTGCGATATCCAGACAAACTGACTGTTATTTTGGTCGGCAATTTGTTGAATAAGGGCACTTGAGTTGGCATCAAAATGCGCGGTAAACAGGTTTTTGGTATTAAGCTTACGGTTGATATCGGTTTTTGTGTTGAATAAATGGGCAAATTGATACAAGTGCTTTGCGAGCTTTTCGCTGTATGCTTTTGGTAATTCAAAAATTTGACCATAAGTTGCATGGCTCGGGGTTTTAAAACCGGTTCTTGTTAGAGCCACATTCTTTTTAATCGATGAATTTTGGCAAGTTTCACTGTTATCTAAAATATCAAGCCTAAGTGTAATTGAGAGCGTGTTGTCTGATTGAATTTCATCAATTACTTCAATCTGATCGATTGCACCATGGGAGTAAACTTGGGTACTTGGTGTTTGCCAGATGCCATTAACCACTTGCTGCAGACTAGTCACTTGCGCACCTGAAAAAAGTAGAGCTTGCTGAATAGCGTTTTCGGTTGCCATCATTCGAGCTTGCTCAACATTACCATTGCGTATTTTGGCTTGGCCGGTTGATTCATACCAAATTGCATGAGACGAAAAGCTCACAATAAAAAGAAGTAATACTAGGTGTCGCATAGCGCAGCTCTCAATTTAAACCTTACTCTGTATATTCAATTTCTGTACCAAACTATACAGTGGCGCGAAAATTGCTAAATCAAATGTAATATGCATTTGTATGGTGGCAACATGTTGAAATCAATTTTCAAAACATCAACTCTGGTAACGAGCTTGTATTTATTAGGTGGCTGTAGCCAACTGTTTGATAAACATATTGAATATGAATACCAAACACCAGATAACTACCCCGTGTTGTATGCGGTAGGGTATGCACCGATCAGTTTGCAACCCGGTACAACAACCGAGCAAAAATCGATTATGGCAATGAAGGCATCAAAGCTTGAGGCTTATCGTGAGCTCGCGGAACAAGTCTACGGACAAAAAGTTGACGCGCAAACGAGCGTTAAAGGTCTGATCGCCAGTAATGATACTTTGAAAGTACGTGTGCAAGGTGTTGTACGTGGTGCGAAAGTGACCAAAAGCTACGCTGTGGGTGATACGTATGCGACAGAAGTTGAGCTAGATATGAAATTGGTACATGACTTATATATTGGTCAAACAAAACCAAGAAATGTAAAAAAAGTAACCTACTACTAGCAGGTTACTTTTTATTAGTAAATTCAGATTACGCTTTTAGCCCGCGAGCAATCGGGTTAGGTAGAGAGAAAGATTTGCCCGTTTTGTCGTATCCGGTATGACTTTTACCAAATAAGATATTCTTCAACTTTTGTGAAGCAATCTGGCTTTGATTTGCTGCTACTTGATTCACGTCATTCTGCTTTTTGCAGTCAGCTAATACCTGATTAATTTGGCTGATTGTCGGCTGATATTCAGCTTTATCAATACCGTTTTGGTCGATTAATTTGGCAATGTGTTGGTCACGTTGCTGAATTGACTGCAACGATGCAACTTTGCTTTCAACAACAGATATCAAAGATTCATGATCACGCGCAACTATAGCTTCTAATTCCTGCTTTAGGATGTCAGCCATAGTGTTCAACTCATCAAGTTGTTGCGCTAATATCTGTTCTAGATTCATAAACTATCGACCGAAAAGTTTAAATTCAAGCTTATTGATATTTTCAGCAAGCTTCTCTGCATCAATTTTGTATTCGCCGTTAGCGATCGCTTTTTTCAGCTCGTTTACTTTTTTCTCATCAATACCTGATGATTGCTCCGCTTTTTCATTTAGCTTTTTAAGCTGTTGAGCTTGCGGTGTAATGCTCACTGAGTCGCTAGTTGCTTTTGCCGTAGCAGTATTCACTTGCACTTGTTTATTAGCAGTTTCAGACGCTTGCTGCTTAGAGCTTTCAAGCCTGACGTTTGCTTGGCTGTTTGAGCCTTGATTTATTTGATTAACCATGACAGTTCTCTCTACTAAGATTTCACATCTTATGTATCGGCATCTCGGGTACAACCTTTAATAAAAAATGCACTATTTTTATTAAATTTGTAACCTCTTATTTAACCTGAAATTTCTACTAGAGTACAGCGCTAAATTGTGACTTTTACCAGCTCAGTGTTTAAAACTCTTGCCTGAATTTTCTTTTTAGATTTTACATTGCGAATACTAATGTTGTCGCCTATGCGGCCATCTTCAAGCGCTTCACCTTGCGTTTTAATTGTCATGCCTTTAAAGCTTGCCAAAATAGTAATTTTATCGCCTTTACAAATAGTACAAATATAATTGTAGTTGATAGTTTGTCCCGCACGAACATTTCGTTTACTGCGGCTACCTATTAAGTTAGTACTCGATTTAAATTGATTCGAACGCGTTAAGTGTTTTGCAACTTGCTTGCTGGTTAAATGTTGTGCGGTAATTCGTTGCCCTTTACTGATCCCTTTTGCTGCCGTAATCACTTCAACGAGTTCCAATTGCTTCACATGCACAAAAACTTGCCAATTATTTTGATCTAAACACTTAATTTTTATAGTAGATTGCCGATTAGTATTGATAGGGTTTGCGGCACTTACTTGCAACTCGCGCTGACATGTTCGTGTTTTGATACGAGTATCGAGCGGTAATGCCGTAATCGACAACTGCGAATTCGGGTGTCGATTAGGGTTGGGCTGTTTGTTATCGGCAACATAATCTATTGCGATTTGCTGCAATTCTAACTTACTGTAAACCTTTGCTTTGAGTGAAGTCATAGCAAGCGCAGCAATTTGTATTAAAATAAAGAAATAAAGATTTTTTTTAAACAAACTCATAATGTTTCGACTATGCTTTATGGGTAAAACAAGGTATAACTAGCGAGTGTCAAAATTATGGCACATCAAAGTTATACGGTAGTACAATAACAAAGAAGCAAGAAGTATTCCTTTTCATTGCTTCAAGTTAGGAGATTGAAATGGCAGGCATTTTAGATTCGGTTAATCAGCGAACGCAACTCGTAGGTCAAAATAGGCTAGAGTTGTTGCTGTTTAAGTTAAAAGGCAGGCAGCGGTTCGGAATTAACGTGTTCAAAGTACGTGAGGTTTTACAGTGTCCTAACTTAACGGCAATGCCAAAATCTAATCATTATGTTAAAGGTGTGGCGCATATACGTGGGCAAACAATTTCGGTTATCGATCTTTCGTTAGCTATTGGTGGTCCAGGGATCCAAGATACAAAAGATTGTTTTATTATCATTACTGAATATAACCGTTCAGTGCAGGGCTTTTTAGTCGACTCGGTTGAGCGTATCGTTAATATCAACTGGGAATCAATTATGCCACCCCCGTCAGGTTCGGGGCGTTATTCGTATTTAACTGCAGTAACTGAAATCGAAAAGGAACTCGTTGAAATACTGGATGTAGAAAAGATACTGAATGAAATTTGTCCAGTGAACACCGAAGTGAGCGCTGATTTGGTTTCAGATGGTGAAATGCAAAAAGACCTTGGTGAACGTATTGTATTTATTGCCGATGATTCGACAGTTGCGAGAAACCAAGTGAAACGTGCGCTTGAGCCTTTAGGCGTGCAAACTGAGGTGGCAAAAAATGGACGCGAGGCGCTCGTTCGCCTGAAAGAAATTGCCGAGAAAGATTGCCAAAGTGTGGTTACTGAACGCGTGGCCCTACTTATTTCAGACGTAGAAATGCCTGAAATGGATGGATACACGTTAACAGCCGAACTAAAGGCTGATCCCAGAACAGCACCGCTTCATGTTATATTACATACATCACTCAGTGGTGTATTTAATCAGGCGATGGTTGAAAAAGTCGGAGCTGATGATTTTATTGCGAAGTTTAACCCAGACGAGTTAGCTACTGCGGTTAAAAAGTGGGTTCATGAAGATTAGACCAGCGAGTAATAAACTTGAACAAAAACTTAGATGATAAAGAATATCAGCAATTTAAAAGCTTTTTAGAGCAGCAATGTGGCATTGTGCTAGGTGACAATAAACAGTATCTAGTAAAGAGTCGCCTTGCACCTTTAATGGCAAGATTTGATGTCGACTCTTTATCTGAATTAGTGACTAAAACGCTTAGCCCGCGTGAACGTCAGTTAAGAGCTGCGGTTGTTGATGCAATGACAACTAATGAAACCTTGTGGTTTCGTGATACATACCCATTCGAATTACTCAAAAATAAACTTTTCCCTGAGCTTTCGGAGCTGCGTAGACCTATTAAAATTTGGTCAGCAGCAAGCTCGTCAGGGCAAGAGCCGTATTCGATTGCAATGAGTGCCGCCGAATTTAAGCAGTCAAAGCCAGGAGCACTAGCGGGCGTTAATATTGTTGGTACAGATATATCTAACACCATGTTAGATATCTGTAAAAATGCTGAATACGACTCGCTAGCGCTGGCTCGTGGCCTATCACCTGAAAGACGTCGCAAGTTTTTTAATGATTCAGATCACGGTATGGCAAAAGTGAACGATGATATAAAGCGGATGGTGAGCTTTCGCCACCTAAACTTGTTAGATTCGTATGCCCTTATGGGGAAATTTGAAATCATTTTTTGTCGTAATGTGCTGATTTATTTCTCACCGGAAGTTAAAGCAAAAATTATTAAACAATTTCACCAAGCCCTTAGTCCTAAAGGATATTTATTTCTAGGCGCGTCAGAATCTATGACCGGATTAAGCGAGGATTTTGAAATGATCCGCTGTAATCCCGGTATCATTTATCAAAAAAAATAATTAGTCAGTAGCTCTGGCTTACTATTTGCATAACTTCTTCAAAGTCACTTTTTTGGAGAAGTTATGGCTATCAGTTTTGACAGAGCACTCGGCATTCATCCGCAAGCTACTCTTGCTCGTTCGCAAAGAGCAGAAGTGCTAGCAACCAATATTGCTAACGCAGATACGCCAAACTACAAAGCGCGAGACATCGACTTTTCAAAAGCCCTTGAGCAGGCTAAATCGAGCCAATCTAAGCGCTTGTCGACCACTCACGAAAAACACTTCGATCTATCTATTAATAGTTTAGAAAGTAACACCTTGTATCGAGTACCCACTCAGCCTGATACCGGCGACGGTAATACTGTGGATATGCAGGAAGAACGTAGTAAGTATGTTCAAAACGCAATGGAGTACCAAGCAAGCATTAACTTTTTAGGCGGTAAGTTTAAAGGCTTGAAAAAAGCACTAGGTGGGCAAGGGGCATAATTATGAGTCTATATAATGTATTTAACATTTCTGGTACTGGCATGAGTGCACAATCTGTGCGTTTAAATACGACTGCGAGTAATTTGTCTAATGCTAACTCAGTGAGTTCAAGTGCTGATGAAACTTACCGTGCGCGTCACCCTGTTTTTTCTGCAGAATTGAGCAAAGCGGTTAACGCGCAACAAGGCGAAGCGGTTGGTGTAAAAGTACTTGGTATTGTTGAAAGTGACAAACCGCTTAAGCGTGAATTCAATCCAGAGCATCCGCTGGCTGATAAAGATGGCTTTATCTATAAGCCGAATGTCAATGTTGTGGAAGAAATGGCGAATATGATTTCGGCATCACGTAATTACCAAACCAATGTTCAAGTAGCTGATGCAGCGAAGCAAATGCTGTCTCGTACTCTGCGCATGGGTCAAAACTAATAGGAGCTGATCATGACAACAAACGTGAGTAACGACAGTTTTATTGATTCAGTTAAATGGAAAACACCTACAGGTGTTCCTGAACAAAATGATAACGATCAGCTAAAACAAGAAGATTTCTTTGCATTGTTAACGCAACAGTTATCGTATCAAGATCCGACAAAACCTGCGGATAACGATCAGATGATTGCGCAAATGACAAGCTTTTCGATGGCTGATGGTATTAGCCAATTGAATGCAAACTTTGAAAGCTTTGCTTCAACCATGACTTCGAATTCTGCACTACAAGCATCAACATTGGTTGGTAAAGATGCACTGGTGCCATCAACGGTACTTGAACTGAGGGATGGTAAAACATCTACCGGTAGTGTGGCGCTAGATACCTCCGCTCATGATGTTACCGTAAAAATCAAAAATGCAGCGGGTGAGGTTGTTCGCACGCTAGATATTGGCTCGAAGACGGCGGGCGCTGCAAAGTTTGAATGGGATGGCAAAGATGAAAGCGGTAATCCGTTGCCACCTGGCAATTACGCGATGACAGCGGAAGGGCGAGTCGCAGATGGTGAGTATATGAGCTTTCCCACGGGTGCGTTTTTGAACATTTCAAGTGTTAGTTTAAAAGGCACACATGGCTTAGTACTTAACACGGGCGCTGGTTCGATTAATTTAAGTGATGTTGTCGAAATCGCTCAAGGTTAATCTTGGCATTAAAGTTGAATAAATAACTCCGAGTAAGCAGTTTCCTAACAATCAGGGCTGCGAGTTTAAGAGGTGAATTATGAGTTTTAATATTGCATTGACGGGATTGGCTGCGGCACAAAAAGATCTCGATGTAACCGCAAACAATATTGCGAACGTAAACACAACAGGTTTTAAAGAGTCACGGGCTGAATTCGCAGATGTATATGCTGCGTCGGTATTTAGTTCGGGTAAAACAAAAAATGGTGATGGTGTTCAAACAACGGTTGTTGCACAACAGTTTAACCAAGGTTCATTACAGTTTACTCAGAACGCGCTTGATTTAGCGATTACCGGCGAAGGCTATTTTGCGATGACTGATTCATTATCATCGCAAGACTATACTTATACACGTGCTGGTGCATTTAAATTGAACAAAGATAATTTCGTTGTAGATGCACAAGGTAATTTTTTACGTGGTTTCCCCGTAGACCCTGCAAACGGTGATACAACTTCGGTGAGTTTGAGTACGGCAACGCCGATTCAAATTCCGGATGCATCAGGTGCACCACGCGCAACCAATAATGTGTATACCTCATTTAACTTAGATGCAGGTGCAACACAGCCTACAGTAGCGCCATTTAATCCAACAGATTCTGCTACGTTTAACGCATCTACGTCTACAACCGTATACGATTCACTTGGTGAGCCGCATATTATGCAGTTCTACTTTGTGAAAACGGGTACGAATAACGAGTGGAATGTGCATGCGACACTTGCTGGTCAGGAATTTGATAGCACAGGCACTAACCCGCCAGCTGGTCCGCTCGCAACATTTACGTTTGATTCAAGTGGTTTGCCATCAGCACCAGTTACGGCGCCAAATACTACATTTGACCCAGTTTCATTAACTGCGAGTAACCTCTCTGGCATTTTATCAAACGGTGCAACTTTCCCGAATGACGTGAATATCAATTGGCGTGATGAAGCTGGTACTGCAAATAAACAACCTACTCAGTATGCGAGTCGTTTTGAGGTGAAAGCACTTGAACAAGATGGTGCGACCGTAGGGCGTTTAACAGGTATTGATATTGGTACCGATGGTAAGATCGTTGCGTCATACAGTAACGGTGATTCAACCTATATTAGCCAAGTGTCTATGGTACGATTTGCTAATTCACAAGGTTTATCTCAGGTAGGTAATACAGCGTGGAAAGAAAGTTTAACATCAGGCGAGCCAATAGCAGGTGAACCGGGTTCGGGTACATTAGGTACGATTAATTCAAGTGCGCTTGAGCAATCTAACGTAAACTTAACCAACGAACTTGTTGATTTAATTTCCGCGCAGCGAAACTTCCAAGCGAACTCACGAGCTTTAGAAGTTAATTCAACACTGCAACAAAATATCTTACAGATCCGCTAATTTAGTTAGCGTAATTCACTTCTTTATAGGGCTGATTTTTCAGCCCTTTTTTATTCTATTTGTTATTTCTTAATCGCGTCAATTTTCAATCATTGCGATTGGCATCATTTTTGCTCTACCTAACTATTAGTGATCATTTTTAGGTCGAGTCGATGGATAAATTACTTTATGTCGCTGCATCGGGCGCTAAACAAAATATGCTGGGCATTGCAGTCAAAGCTAATAATTTAGCTAATGCAAAAACCACTGCGTTTAAAGCTGATTTAGAGCAAGCGCGTTCTATGCAGGCTTTTGGTGAAGGCTTGCCAACACGCGTGTTTGCGATGGAAGAAAGACCGGGTTCACGTTTGAGTGCGGGCGCTTTATCTATGACCGGACGTGAACTTGATATTGCAGTCGGTGAAAACGGTTGGCTCGCTGTGCAAGATGCAAATGGTGACGAGGCCTACACACGTTCAGGCAATTTACGCATGAGTGAAACAGGGCAGCTATTTACAGCTAATGGCTTACCTGTAATCGGTGAAGCGGGTCCTGTTATTTTGCCAGTGCCGATTGAAAAAGTACAAATCGCCAAAGACGGCATGATCCAAGTTAGGCCGCAAGGTGCACCTGCAAATTTTATTGAAGATATCGACCGTTTAAAGTTGGTCAGTGCGTATGGTGTTCAACCTTTAGAAAAAGGGTTGGATGGCTTGTTTAGAAATAAAGATGGGACGGAACTGGATACCGACCCAAATATGACAGTAACCAGCGGTGCATTAGAAATGTCTAATGTGAACCCAGTTGATGAGATGGTGGGAATGATTTCACACCAACGTCAGTTTGAGTTGCAAGTCAAAATGATGAAAACCGCAGAGAAAATTGACGAAAGCCAAAGTTCTCTTATGCGAATTTATTAATGGTTTTTGGAGGTTAGTATGCATCCTGCATTGTGGATCAGTAAAACAGGTATCGATGCGCAGCAAACCGATACGTCTGTAATATCAAATAACTTAGCAAACGCGAGCACCGTAGGGTACAAAAAAAGCCGTGCGATTTTCGAAGATTTGCTTTATCAAAATATTAATCAGCCGGGCGGGCGCTCATCGCAAGATACGCAACTGCCATCGGGTTTAATGTTAGGTGCGGGTTCTAAAGTAGTTGCCACGCAAAAGAATTTCTCACAAGGAAATATGCTAACAACTGATAACTCGATGGATTGGATGATTCAAGGTCAGGGCTTTTTTGAAGTTGCGATGCCAGACGGTAGTCTTGCCTATACTCGAAACGGCCAATTTACTACGGATGAAGAAGGTCGCATCGTAACATCGGGTGCAGGTTATCCGTTACAACCAGAAATGAACGTCCCTGACGATGCACAGCAGATTATTGTATCGCAAGATGGCGAAGTGTCAGTACGTATCGCAGGACAAGCAGACAATGCAGTAATTGGTCAGCTCACCATTTCTGATTTTATTAATCCGTCAGGTCTTGAGCCTATGGGTCAAAACCTCTACACAGAAACCGCTGTAAGTGGTGCACCAGTGCAAGGTAACCCGAGTGTAGATGGACTAGGTGTGATTGTGCAGGGCTCTCTTGAAACATCAAACGTGAATGTAACCGAAGAGTTGGTAAATCTTATTGAGACGCAGCGCGTTTATGAGATGAATTCAAAAGTGATTTCTTCGGTTGATGAAATGCTGAGTTACATTAATCAGCAGCTTTAATAGGTGGTTAGCATGAGTAAGTTACTATTAACATTGATCGGCAGCGCACTTTTAAGCGGTTGTGTGACAACAGCAAACCGCTTCGTCGAACGTGATGATCCGTATTATGCGCCGCTGTATCCTGAAGATACCGATGTGTCGCAGGTCAACACGGGGTCGCTTTATAATATACATTACTCAAATGACCTTTATTCAGACCAAAAAGCGCTGCGCCAAGGTGACATTATTACCGTTGTGCTGAGTGAATCAACTCAAGCGTCAAAAACTGCAAAAACGGAAACTGACCGAGAAACGGACTTTGCACTATCACCGGTTACAGGATTTGGCGGCAACGCAGTTACGATCAATGGTGATGCGTTGCAATACGGTGTTGGTTCAGAGGGCTCATATAAAGGCGATGCGAAGTCAGATCAGTCAAACAGTCTAAACGGTAATATTTCAGTTAATGTGATGCGTGTATTACCAAACGGTAATTTAGTTATTCGCGGTGAAAAGTGGCTTACGCTTAATACCGGTGAAGAATTTATTCGTTTAGAAGGCATCGTTCGTCCGAAGGATGTTAGTGCTGACAATATGGTGATGTCTACCCGTATTGCAAACGCACGTATTCAGTACTCTGGTAAAGGGGCACTGGCAGATGCACAAGAAGCAGGCTGGTTAGCTCAGTTCTTCTTAAGCCCATTAAACCCTTTTTAGGAGGTCGCATGCGTAATTTTGCTATTGGTTTTATCGCGCTTCTTAGCCTTTTTAGTTTCCCAACAACAGCAGAACGCATTAAAGATGTGACTGTTGTTGAAGGGGTACGTAGTAACCAGCTTGTTGGTTATGGTTTAGTTGTTGGTTTGCCTGGCACAGGTGAAAAAAGTAGCTTTACCGAGCAAAGTTTTAAAGCCATGCTCAGCAGTTTTGGTATCACGTTACCAGCAAACTTAAAGCCTAAGATTAAGAATGTCGCAGCAGTAGCTGTACATGCAGATTTACCGCCGTTTGTGAAACCGGGTCAAACAATCGATGTTACCGTATCGTCAATTGGTAGCGCATTAAGCTTGCGCGGTGGTACATTAATTCAAACCTTTCTAAAGGGCGTTGATGGCAATGTGTATGCAATTGCACAAGGCAGCATGGTGGTTAGCGGACTAGGCGCCGAGGGTGCTGATGGCAGCAAGGTATTAGTAAATACACCAACTGTAGGGCGCGTTCCAAATGGCGCGATTGTCGAACGTGCGGTCGCATCGCCGTTCAACCAAGGTGATCACATTACATTTAATCTGCACCGTCCTGATTTTTCTACCGCAAAAGCCTTATCTGATACGATTAATGATTTAGTAGGCCCAAATACTGCCACAGCAATGGATGCAGCGTCGGTTAAAGTGTTAGCACCACGCGACCCAGCGCAACGCGTAGCTTACCTCGCTACTTTAGAAAATCTTGAATTCGAACCAGCTGATAACAGCGCAAAAATTATCGTTAATTCGCGTACAGGCACTATCGTGATTGGTAAAAATGTTACTTTAGAACCCGCTGCAATCACCCATGGTGGATTGACTGTCACGATTGCAGAGCAGCAAAACGTTAATCAACCCAACGCGCTTGCTGGTGGACAAACGGTTGTTACCGAGCAAAGCATTATAGATGTAGCACGCGATGATACCCGCGCCTTTGTGTTTGACCCAGGTGCGAGTTTAGATGATCTCGTGCGAGCGATTAACGAAGTCGGCGCGGCGCCAGGTGATTTAATGGCAATACTTGAAGCGTTGAAAGAGGCGGGCGCAATAAGTGGCCAACTAATCGTGATTTAAGTTTACAGATTGTTACTTGAGCCCTGCATTGCAGGGCTTTTTTGTTTAGTGCTTTAATTTGATTTCTTTGGCTTGATTTTTGCAATGGTTTATCAGTGTGTTTCGTAGCCAATTTATTGAATGAGAGCTGACTTATGGATGGTAACAACATAAATCATCAACAAAGTTTCTTTGACTTGAGTAACTTAGATTCTTTACGTCAAGAAGCGCTGCAGGGCGATCCTGATAAAAAGGCGCTTAAGCAAGTTGCAGCTCAGTTTGAATCTATTTTTACCCAAATGCTATTTAAAAGTATGCGAAAAGCCAACGAAGCATTTGAAGACGAAGATAGCCCGTTTAATGAAAGCAGCGTTAAATTTTATCGTGATATGCACGATCAGCAGCTTTCTATGGAGCTTTCACAAAGTGGTGCATTAGGGCTTGCCGATATTATTGTTCAGCAACTTTCACCCACGCCAGGAAAATACACCCCTGCAAGTTTGTTTTCATCAAGCCAAATTGCGCCAATGCAAAAGCCTTCATTGAATACCGCAAATACAGATTCACCAGAACAGATAAATACAACAGATGAAGACACCGCCTTTGAAAATGAGCAGTCGTTTGTTTCTGAACTTTGGCAGCACGCTAAAAGCGCAGCTGAAAAAATAGGGTTAAGTCCTGCTGTTATGTTGGCGCAATCTGCGCTTGAAACAGGCTGGGGAAAACATGTGATTACTAAAAGTGATGGGCAAAGCTCAAATAATTTTTTCAATATTAAAGCTGACCGCGCATGGCAAGGTGATAAAGCTGCTAAAGCGTCGCTTGAATTTGAACAAGGCGTTGCTGTTAAAAAACAATCTAACTTTAGAGCGTATAACAGCATTGCTGAAAGTTTTGATGATTTTGTTAACTTTTTACAGCAAAACCCACGCTATCAATCAGCACTGAAAACAACATCAGACCCATCTCAGTATCTCGATGAATTACAAAAAGCAGGGTATGCAACTGACCCTAATTATGCAGATAAAATTAAAGATGTGCTAAAGCGCAGTGAATTTACGCAAGCACTTAACGCTGTCGCTTCAGGAATAAATGTAAACGATATGATGAAAAGTTCGATAACAAGTTTAGGAGGCACTAACTAATGTCTTTTAATCTACTTAATATTGCAAACTCAGGTGTACGTGCAAGTTCAGAGTTACTGCAAACTACCAGTAAAAACATTACCAACGTCAATACCGAAGGTTATGTTCGAGAGCGCACAGAACATAGAACATTGTTCGATAATCAAGTTGGACTTGGGCAAACTTTCCGCTTAGTGAATAGTTTTGCACAAGAGCAGCTTAATCGCGATATTTCCAATGCGGCTTTTTACAACCAAATTGTTAGCGAGTCCGCGCGAGTAGATAGTCTATTTGCTGAAGAGTCTAATAGTCTCGGAACGAGCATCAACTCGTTGTTTGGCTCGTTACAAGATAGTTTAAACCAACCATCGTCTAATGTTAGCCGTTCCCTGTTTTTTAGTAATGCTCAAGGTTACATCGATCAGCTTAACCGATTATCGGGTATCGTTTTTGATCAAAAAACCATCGTTAACGATCAGCTCGAAATCTATGCGAATGAAGCTAATTCACTTATCACTAAGATTAGCGAGCTAAACTTATCAATTGCTTCGGGAACATCGGGGCCTGATGGCAGTGCTCTAAATAGCACTATCAATCAGCGTGATTTGGCAATTAAAGAGCTATCTGAATATATAGACATTGAAACACTTGATGGTCCAAATGGTGAAAAACTGGTGTTTATGGGCACGGGTGAAGCTGTTGTAATGGAAGATGGCGCGTTTAACTTATTTTCACTTTCTGGCGATCCTGATCCCAATTTTAAAGATTTAAAATTAGATGTGGATTCAGGCAAAGCCATTCCGCTTGAAGTCAATACCAGTGTACTAAAAGGAAAAATTGGTGGGCTACTAGCTTACCGTGAGGAAATACTGATTTCGTCACAAAACAAGTTAGGCCAATTGAGCCTAGCAATGGCGGATGCATTCAATCAGCAAAATAGGCTTGGATTAGACGGCGATGGCGAACTTGGTGGCGATTTATTTACCATTCCAACCGCTGGTGCTTATTCCTATGCAGCAAACACGGGTACGGCTCAAGTAAGTGGAACCATTGAACCGGGTAAAGGCAGTGAATTACCGCCAAATGATTTTTTAATTGAATATACAGCAGTGAACCAAATTACAGTTACTGCGCTTGATTCATATGGCGATCCAATTGGTACACCTATTGTTGCAGCTGTTGCTGCTGGGCAGGCTAATTCGGGCACAGCGGTAGGCGGAGAGCTTTTTGGTTTGCAAATTAATGTAGGAGCTGGCGCTGCACTTGGTGATAAATTTGAACTTAAACTTAACTCAGAGGCATCGACGAGCTTCGAGCTTGCAACCATGCGACCGGAAGATTTAGCGTTAGCTTCACCGATACGCACTAACAGCGACTTAGCCAACAGAGGGTCAGGTAATATAGCGTCAAGCACTGTTTCTGACACCACTGCACCAGGATTTAATCCAGGTCCACCGCCAGCTTTAGCCAACGGTACCATTACACTAACTAAAACGGCAAACCCTAATGAGTTTACAATTACAGATGGTGCACCACCCGTAACGAATACGGTTGTTTTAACACCGCCTTATGACAATGTTTTGGCACAAGCAGGTGCACCATACAATACCTATGGTTTTGATTTTAACCTTGAAGGTATAGCAGAAACGGGTGACTCATTTACTATTGAGTTTAATACTGATGGCTTTGACGATAGCCGAAACGGTCTTTTACTGGCAGATATTCAAAATCGAGAGTTAGTTAGGTCAAGTGCTATCGTAACCAATGGTGATAACCTCACTAAGATTAATGAAGCATACGGTAATATAGTGACTGATGTTGGTATGAAAACTGCGCAAGCTAAAACCAATCAAGTGGCATTTGATGCGTTAGCTAATCAATCTAATGCGTGGTATGAGTCGATTTCAGGTGTCAATTTAGACGAAGAAGCGGCTAATTTATTACGTTATCAACAATCTTATGCAGCAGCGGCAAAAATCTTAAGTACCGCAAGCACAGTATTTGACACAATTCTTAATGCAGCGAGGTAGTCGAGATGCGTTTATCGAATAATATTATGTATCAAAATAGCCTCGATAGTATTTTAAGTGGCCAAGAGAAACTTGTAGATTCTCAACTGAGAGTGAATACGCAGAAAAAAATACTAACAGCAGCGGATGATCCCGCAGCTATGGCACAAGCTAACTTGATTACGAAAAAATTAGAATTGAATGGCCAGTTTGACAAGAATATGAGTTTCTTGCGCGGGCGCTTAGAAGTAGAAGAAAATGCGCTTAAAAGTATGAATACGCAAATAGAGCGAGCACGCGAACTGTCTATTCAAGCTGGTAATGGTGCATATACTCACACCGATCGTGAGGGTATTAGTAAAGAATTAGCTGAAATTCAAAAAAGTTTACTTGATTTAATGAATACGCGCTCTGAAGATGGGCGTTTTATTTTCTCAGGTTTTCAAGATAGTAAAGCGACTTATTCTTACGATAGTGCTAGTCAAACCTATACATACAACGGCGATCAGGGTAACCACTCGATTCAAGTTGCTACTTCAACTTATATTCAAGCTACTGACAATGGCGCAGATTTGTTTGAAAAAACCAAAGCGCGGCTAAATGTTGCCAGTAATGCGATGACGATATTGCCGGGGGCAATTACCGCGGGCAGTGTGTATGTTAAGCAACAAGCTGAATTTGACCAATTTCACGCTAACTATTATGACCCGCTTACACCCGCAAATAATACTTTCAATGTAGTCGTTACGGCTGGCGCACCAGATCAGTACGAGATCAGACAAAATGGCTCGCCACTAGTACCTGCTGTCACAGGAGACTTTACCGGTGAGTCAATAGAATTTGCTGGCATGGAGATATCGCTGCAAGGTGCTGCGCCAGGGCAAGCTGATTTTACATTAGAACCTCCAACTAACAAGAACATTCTAAACACATTAGAAGAGCTTATTTCGGTACTTGAAAATCCTGCAAGTACGCAGGTTCAGTTACAAGAGACGCTTGCAGATTCAGTTGTTGAATTAGATAATGCGCAAGAGGCAATTACTTTCACCCGGGCAAGTATTGGGGGGAGATTAAATGCCGTTACAAGGAATGAAAATGCCAATTCTGGAGAGGAAATCGTAAACGTTGCCACTAAGGCAAGTTTGTTAGAGGCCGATATGGCTGAAGCAATCAGCGAATTAAAGAAAAATGAAACCGCGCTACAGGCCGCTCAAGCGACATTTGGCCGAGTTTCAGGATTAACTTTGTTTGATTACATATAAGTTGGCACGTTTAATGCTTTTAAGTTAGTGCGTCAAAGACGCAACTTAGTGCAAACGTTAAAGTTCGCTTTAACAAAGCACTTCCCGTCATGAGAGCCGGGAGTACTAACAGTAGCGCAAAGAAGGAGAGAGCTTTGCGCCACTGTATTCTAACTTAGGAGAAAAAAATGGCTTTATATGTAAATTCCAATATAACGTCACTTAATGCTCAAAGGCAGTTAGCGAACTCAACCAATGCATTAAGTACATCGTTCCAACGTTTATCATCAGGTCTTCGTGTTAATAGTGCAGCAGACGATGCGGCAGGTTTGCAAATAGGTACTCGTTTACAATCGCAAGTAAATGGTGCAAACCAAGGTGCACGTAACGCAAATGATGGTATTTCACTGTCGCAGACTGCAGAAGGTGCATTAGAAGAAACAACAAACATGCTACAGCGTATGCGTGTTTTATCAATTCAATCGGCAAATGGTTCAAATACAGATTCTGATCGTGAGGCACTGCAAAAAGAGTTTTCTGAATTACAATCTGAGATTGATCGCGTTGCAACTGATACAACATTTGGTGGTGTAAATATCTTAAATGGTACTTATGACACAGACTATCAAGTCGGTCCAGATGCCAATCAAACGATTCAAGTGAAAATTACCACTAATATGAATACAACAGGGCTTGCACTTTCTGATGATTCAATCAGTACTGCAGCTGGAGCTCAAACTGCAATCGCAGCGCTTGATGATGCGCTATCGACAGTTAATGCAGTGCGTGCAGATCTGGGTGCTAAACAAAACCGCTTTAGTTCAACTATTCGTAACTTAAAAAGTGTTGCTGAAAACGTTTCAGCGTCAAAATCTCGTATTATGGATACGGACTTTGCAGCAGAAAGTGCAGCATTGGCGCGTAATCAGGTTCTACAACAAGCATCAAGCTCAATGTTAGCGCAAGCTAACCAACAACCTCAAATCGCGTTGTCACTACTTCAGGGATAACCGTTCTAAAGCCCTTGATTTATCAGGGGCTATAAATTTTATTAAATTTTTTCTAAAGTCATCCCCCTTATTGTCGATATCTTAATCAAACGAGTTGTTTGGCGGTCAATACCGCAGATAGAAGAGGGCGAGAATCATGGCTTTATATGTAAATTCAAACATCACATCATTGAACGCACAGCGTCAATTATCGAATTCAACAAATGCGTTAAGCACGTCTTTTCAGCGTTTATCATCAGGTTTACGTGTTAACAGTGCAGCAGACGATGCGGCCGGTTTACAAATTGGCACACGTTTACAATCGCAAGTAAATGGTGCAAACCAAGGCGCACGTAACGCGAATGATGGTATTTCACTTGCGCAAACAGCAGAAGGCGCACTAGAAGAAACGTCAAACATGTTGCAACGTATGCGTGTTTTATCGATTCAATCGGCGAATGGTTCAAACACAGATTCAGACCGTGATGCACTACAAAAAGAGTTTGCTGAATTATCGGCAGAGATAGACCGTGTAGCAAGTGATACAACGTTTGGTGGTGTAAATATCTTAGATGGTACATATGATACAGACTATCAAGTAGGACCAGATGCGAACCAAACAATTCAGGTTAAAATCACGACTAATATGAACTCAACGGGTCTTGCACTTTCAGATGACTCAATTAGTACAGCAGCAGGTGCGCAAACAGCGATTACAGCACTAGATGATGCTTTATCAATCGTAAATGGTGTACGAGCTGACTTAGGTGCGAAGCAAAACCGTTTTAGTTCGACTATTCGTAACTTAAACAATGTTTCAGAAAACGTATCGGCGTCGAAATCACGCATAATGGATACAGACTTTGCGGCGGAGAGTGCAGGCCTTGCACGTAATCAGGTGCTACAACAGGCATCAAGCTCAATGTTAGCTCAGGCAAATCAACAACCACAAATCGCATTGTCGCTAATTGGTTAACACTCTTTCCTAGTTAATCAAGTTAGTACTCCCTCTCTCATAAAAAAGCGGCCTAATGGCCGCTTTTTACTTTTTGTTAAAAAGTTTAAAAAAAAGCTCAAGGGTTTTAGACGGGCGCCGATAACGAAGATGGGACAGAAAACTATCTGTAGCTTACTCTCTCTCTTGCTACTGATAGTTCCTATGTTAATTATTATTGGAGGCTCTCATGGCTTTAAGTGTTAACTCAAATATAATGTCTTTGAATTCTCAAAGACAACTCTCTCGTTCGAGTGAGGCATTATCAACATCATTCCAGCGTTTATCGTCTGGTTTACGTGTAAACAGTGCAGCAGATGATGCGGCAGGTTTACAAATTGGTACACGTTTAAACTCGCAAGTACAGGGTTTGAACCAAGGTGCACGTAATGCGAACGATGGTATTTCACTATCGCAAACAGCAGAAGGTGCGTTAGAAGAAACCTCAAATATGTTGCAACGTATGCGTGTATTGGCAATTCAATCAGCGAATGGTTCAAATACTGATTCGGATCGTGATGCACTGCAAAAAGAATTCACAGAGCTATCTGCTGAGATTGATCGTGTTGCAAGTGATACGAGCTTTGGTGGTGTAAATATTTTAGATGGTACGTACGACACAGACTTCCAAGTTGGTGCGGATGCAAACCAGACTATTACGTTAAAAGTAACGACAAATATGAACTCAACAGGACTTGCGCTTTCTGATGACTCTATCAGTACTGCTGCAGGCGCACAAACAGCTATAGGTGCACTAGATGATGCGTTGTCAACAGTGAACGGTGTACGTGCTGATCTTGGTGCGAAGCAAAACCGTTTTAGTTCGACTATTCGTAACTTAAACAACGTAGCAGAAAATGTAGCAGCATCTAAGTCACGTATCATGGATACAGACTTTGCAGCAGAAAGTGCGGCATTGGCGCGTAACCAAGTATTACAACAGGCTTCAAGCTCAATGTTAGCGCAGGCTAACCAGCAGCCGCAAATTGCGTTGTCATTGCTGTAATAAATAGTAATCGTAATGCTTTTTATAGATCACACTGAGTGGTGTGATCTATAAATATTTGACTGAATAATATCCCTCCCATATACCGTATTCATAGAGCCCAAACTAAACAATTACACCTCTAAACTAGAATAATCAGAACGAATCATGCTTCAAAATTAAAAGCATTTTGTGATTAATTTATTAAAGTAACTCTTTGTTTATTTGTTGGTTATTTTTCTTCTAGTGGCTTACTTGTAAAAATTGATTAAAGAATCTTTTTGACGTGTCGATATCTTAATCAAACGAGTTGTTTGGCGGTAAATACCGCAGATAGAAGAGGGCGAGAATCATGGCTTTATATGTAAATTCAAACATCACATCATTGAACGCACAGCGTCAATTATCAAATTCGACAAATGCGTTAAGCACGTCTTTTCAGCGTTTATCATCAGGTTTACGTGTTAACAGTGCAGCGGACGATGCAGCAGGTCTTCAAATTGGCACACGTTTACAATCGCAAGTAAATGGTGCAAATCAAGGCGCACGTAACGCGAATGATGGTATTTCACTAGCGCAAACAGCAGAAGGTGCACTAGAAGAAACGTCAAACATGTTGCAACGTATGCGTGTTTTATCGATTCAATCGGCGAATGGTTCAAACACAGACTCAGACCGAGATGCACTACAAAAAGAGTTTGCTGAATTATCGGCAGAGATAGACCGTGTAGCAAGTGATACAACGTTTGGTGGTGTAAACATCTTAAATGGTACTTACGATACAGACTATCAAGTAGGACCAGATGCTAACCAAACGATTCAGGTGAAAATTACCACCAACATGAACTCAACGGGTCTTGCACTTTCAGATGATTCAATTAGTACAGCAGCAGGTGCGCAAACAGCGATTACAGCACTAGATGATGCTTTATCAATCGTAAATGGTGTACGAGCTGACTTAGGTGCGAAGCAAAACCGTTTTAGTTCGACTATTCGTAACTTAAACAATGTTTCAGAAAACGTATCGGCGTCAAAATCACGTATCATGGATACGGACTTTGCGGCGGAGAGTGCAGGCCTTGCACGTAATCAGGTGCTACAACAGGCATCAAGCTCAATGTTAGCTCAGGCAAATCAACAGCCACAAATCGCATTATCCCTACTTGGTTAATACTCTCTCCTAATTAACTAAGTTAGTACTCCCTCTCTCATAAGAGTAGCAATATTGCTGCTCTTTTTTTTGTGTGATTTAAAAAAGTACAAAAAAATCACGTGTTTTTGCTAAAGAGTTTATTCCCACTGTCGATATAGTATTTAGTTAAAGAAATTAATTAGATAACAGTTCTTTTTGAGCACAATTGCTCAGAACTAGAGGGTGAATATTATGGCACTATATGTAAATTCAAACGTCACATCATTGAACGCACAGCGTCAATTATCAAATTCAACAAATGCGTTAAGCACGTCTTTTCAGCGTTTATCATCAGGTTTACGTATTAACAGTGCGGCAGATGATGCGGCGGGCTTACAAATTGGTACACGTTTACAATCGCAAGTAAATGGTGCAAATCAAGGCGCACGTAACGCGAATGATGGTATTTCACTATCGCAAACAGCAGAAGGTGCACTAGAAGAAACATCAAACATGCTGCAGCGTATGCGTGTTCTGGCAATTCAATCAGCGAATGGTTCAAATACAGCATCAGATCGCGCAGCACTACAAAAAGAATTTTCTGAACTGTCGAGTGAAATCGACCGTGTTGCTACAGATACAACGTTTGGTGGTGTAAATATTTTAGATGGAACATTTACAGCTGATTTCCAAGTTGGTCCAGATGCGAACCAAGTGATCAATGTTGCTATCGCAACAAGCATGGGGGCTACAGGTTTAGCTGTTAATGATGACACAATTGCGACTGCATCCCAGGCTCAGACAGCGATTACAGCAATTGATGACGCATTGTCTACAGTAAACGGAATACGTGCAGATCTCGGTGCGAAGCAAAACCGTTTTAGTTCGACGATTCGTAACTTGAACAATATTTCTGAAAATGTGTCAGCATCTAAGTCACGTATTATGGATACGGATTTTGCGGCTGAAAGTGCAAGTCTTGCGCGTAATCAGGTGTTACAACAAGCATCAAGCTCAATGTTAGCGCAGGCAAATCAACAGCCACAAATCGCATTATCCCTACTTGGTTAATATTCTCTCCTAATTAACTAAGTTAGTACTCCCTCTCATACAAAAACGGTCAAATGGCCGTTTTTTATTTTTTGTTAAAAAGTTTAAAAAAAAGCTAAAGGGTTTTAGGTGGCCGCCGATAACTAAGATGGGACAGAAAACTATCTGTAGCTTACTCTCTCTCTTGCTACTGATAGTTCCTATGTTAATTATTATTGGAGGCTCTCATGGCTTTAAGTGTTAACTCAAATATAATGTCTTTGAATTCTCAAAGACAACTCTCTCGTTCGAGTGAGGCATTATCAACATCATTCCAGCGTTTATCGTCTGGTTTACGTGTAAACAGTGCGGCAGATGATGCGGCAGGTTTACAAATTGGTACTCGTTTAAACGCGCAGGTACAAGGTTTAAACCAAGGTGCACGTAACGCAAACGATGGTATTTCACTATCGCAAACAGCAGAAGGTGCGTTAGAAGAAACCTCAAATATGTTGCAACGTATGCGTGTATTGGCAATTCAATCAGCGAATGGTTCAAATACAGCATCTGACCGCGCAGCGCTGCAAAAAGAATTTTCTGAACTGTCGAGCGAGATTGACCGCGTAGCTACAGATACGAGCTTTGGTGGTGTGAATATCTTAGATGGTTCATTTACCGCAGCGTTCCAAGTGGGTGCAGACGCAAGTCAAACGATTACAGTAAGTATTGGTACTAGTATGGGCGCAACAGGTCTTGCATTAAATGATGATACTATTGCAACAGCTTCACAAGCACAAACAGCAATTACCGCTCTTGATGATGCGTTGTCAACAGTGAACGGTGTACGTGCTGATCTTGGTGCGAAACAAAACCGTTTTAGTTCGACTATTCGTAATTTAAACAACGTAGCAGAAAATGTAGCAGCGTCTAAGTCACGTATTATGGATACAGACTTTGCAGCAGAAAGTGCGGCATTGGCGCGTAACCAAGTATTACAACAGGCTTCAAGCTCAATGCTAGCGCAGGCTAATCAGCAGCCGCAAATAGCGTTGTCACTGCTGTAACTCAGGTAAGGTGAGGTTGCCCTCACTTTACAGAAATGTAAGTAAGCTTTAAGCACGTTATAGGGCTATAATTGTGTTTAAAGCTGCTCATTCCAAACTTTGGAGTTGCTATGAATTTAAGTGATATTTCAATGACGGCCAATCCAATCCGTGACCCTGTAGATGCCGTTAACCAAGATACAATGGTCAAGCCTAAGAATGATGTTGAGGCTAAGGATAAAAGTGTTATCGAAGAGGTACCTACACCTCTATCTGATGACGAATTGGCGCAAACCTTGCTTGAAACTATTGATAAAGTAAGGCAATTTGCTCAATTGCAATCAAAAAATGTCGATTTTTCAATCGAACGTTTTGATGGACTATCAGTGGTTGTGGTCTCTGATTCACAAACACAGGAAGTGTTAAGGCAGATCCCATCAGAAGAAATGATTGAAGTATCGAAAAAGATTGAACAGTTGCAAACAGAAATCCTAGGCGCGAGCTCAGGTATGTTATTTGATAAAAAAGTGTAATTGAGGTGATTTATGGCTGGTATTACAGCGGCAGGTGTTGGCTCAGGTCTTGATCTCGAAACGATAATAAAAACAACGCTTCTTGCTGAGAAAGAGCCTAAAGAGCAACAATTAAATAAACGTGAAATTCAATATGCAACTGAGCTATCTGGTGTTGGTACGTTTAAATCGGCGTTAGACAACTTTAATTCTGCTTTGGCTGAACTAGCTAAAGAAGAAACTTTTACTGCACGCACGGTGAGTTTTAAAAACGGCCTTGAAGAAGATAAGCAGGCGTTTGAGATTTTTGCTAGTTCGACTGTTCAATCGGGTGAGTTTGCTATTGAGGTGCAAGCCCTTGCTCAAGGCTCAAAACTTAAATCAGCTGCGCTAGGTAGTGCGACAGATCCGGTAGGAAGCGGCAACTTAACATTTGCAGCAGGCGGAAATAGTTTTTCGATTGCAGTTGATGCAGCTGATACTTTAGAAGATATTCGTGAGAAAATTAATGCTGCAGGCGATAATTTTGGTGTCAGTGCTAACATTATTAACTCAGATGCCGGTGCTGTTCTTACATTTAACTCAGATGTGACCGGTGACGGTAATTCACTTACAGTAACTGCGGATGATGATTCGCTTGCTTCTATTGCAACATCTGCACCTACAGCCGCTGCGGGTCTTACCGAGACACAAGCAGCGGGAAACGCACGAGCGTTGATAAATGGCCAACTTGTCACTGATAGTGATAATAAGTTATCAGATAAAATTCAGGGCACGGTCATTACCCTTAAAGAAACAACAACAGGCGCAGAAACGGTTACTATTGGTGTTGACCAATCTGAAGCAAAAGAAAAACTGAAAGGGTTTGTTGATGCATATAACGAGCTTAAATCACAGTTAGACGGATTATCTGATCCTGAAAATGGATTACTTGCAGCTGATGGCAGTATTCGAATTGTGGAACAGCAATTGCAGAGAATGTTTACAGGTGAAATATCTGGTACAAATACTAATGTTAAATCACTTTATGATTTAGGTATTACCTTTGACCGTGAAGGTAAAATGGAAATTTCGAGTATTGCACTGGGAACTAATCCAAGTGGCACAGAACGTTTTGAGTCAGCCTTATCTGATAATTTTTCAGAAGTTCAAAGTTTATTTGTTGGTGATACAGCTCTTGGTAAGCAGGTTAACGATTATGTTGAATTGTTTACTGGTAAAAAGGGCTCGCTAGTTGAACGTGAGACCACATTAAACGAATCAATGGAAGACATTACGATAGAGCGGGAAAAACTGGAAGTCAGGCTCGATGAGTTAGAAGCGTCGTTGCGAAGCCAATATGCAGCCCTAGATCGCGTTATGGCTCAGTATCAAGTGGCGGGTTCGTATATAGCAAATATATTACCTGTTACGAAAAGCAGTAAAGATTAAGAGGAAAGTATGGTTAATCATCAGGTCAATAAATACAAGAAAGCGCAAAATGAGCTGTCATTGCTTGCAGCTAATCCGTATGAAATTATTCAAGTTTTAATGAAAGAACTGATGACACAGTTGTACATTGCTAAAGCAAGCATTGACCGTTCAGATATCGAAACGCGCTCGCAGGCCATTAATAAATCAATTGATTTGATTGGTGGCCTCAAAGGCGGGTTAAATATGGAAGCTGGAGGAGAGATTGCTGATAATCTTAACAATTTATATGACTATATGGTTATTCGTTTAAGTGAGGCAAACTTGAATAGCTCTGCGGATATGGTGGAAGAAGTGAAAAACCTATTTTTACCGATCAAGCAAGCGTGGGATGGGATAAGCGAAGAGGATAAACAAAAAGGATTCCAATTAATTGCAGAACATAAGCAGTAATCTAAGCTATGGATGAACGACAATTAATTGACGCTTTGACAAAAGTAAACACTTTATCTCTCGATATAAAAACAGCCCTTTACGATAGAAATATAACTCATGCTGAATCTGTTTTGGCAGAGCGTTCAGTTCTGCTAAAGACTATCCCCCCTTTAGAATCACTCACAATATCAAATGATGTACTTGAACAAGCAGTTGAAATGCTGAATGAAGTTGAACATATTGATAGTGTTGGCTTGAAAAATGCTACTAATCAGCAAAAAGAGATTCAAACTAAGTTAAGTGCTGGCGTGAAAGCGCAAAAAGCAATCTTAACGTACCTAGACCACAAGGTGTAAAGGGCTTTTATAAATGAAAGATAGTTTAGATAAAAATATCCAAGCGCAAATTGAGCGATTAGAAGGTGTTCAAAAAGTATTGCAAAAGAGGGTAAAGCTCGAGCGCGAGCTACAATCACTCTCCGATAATTTTATGTCTCCAGATTTCGATCTCGAGGCGCGTTTTCAAAGCAATATGAACTCCTTTTTGAGTTTTTACCCAGATATTTACCATAGCTTTTTAAATTATAAGCTTGAACGATATGAATTACGCTTTGATGAAGAGTTCGGTGTCAATATATTTGATACACAAACAAATAAGTACATGTATGCCGAAAACGTGTTTAAAAGCTCTTATTTACAATACAAGCGATTTAAAAGTGAACCGCAATATATTAAGAATAACTTCGCAGAACGAGAAGAAAAAATTGATCGCTTTTTACATACTAGGTATTTAAAAAAACTTACTAAGTTTTATCTAGAAGGGCTGGAAGAAGAAGAGTTGGATAAGCTGCCAAATACTATTTCGTCAATGCTGATATTTGGTATTGGTGCTGGTAGCCATATCGAGGCAATGCTTGAAGAGCATCGCGTTAAAAACTTGTACCTTTACGAACCACATTTGGATTTATTTTATTTAAGCTTATTTTTAACTGACTGGACAAAAATTTTAGAACAATTAAATGCCGATGAAGCTCAATTACACTTGAGCTTGGGCGAGGCTGAAAGTGATAAAGAGTTAGTTAAAGAAATTGCAGATGTGTTTATTAAAATAGGGCGATTTCATGCGGCCCACTCTTATATTTATGTTCATTATACCGATAAAATATTAACCGAGGCCGTTGCCGAGGTAACAAAGCGCTTTCATGAAAATATGCTTGGCTTTGGCTTTTATGATGACGCCTTAATGAGTGTTGGGCATTTTTACTACAATATGAAAAATTTGGTGCCTTTGTTAAAAAGTGGTCCGCTTGAAAGCTTAAAACAAGTCCCTGTTTTCTTAGTTGCTAATGGCCCATCACTAGATAATGACATAGAGTTTGTGCGAGCTGTGCAAAATCGCGCAATCATTATTAGCTGTGGTTCTGCAATCGGTGCATTGCATAAATATCAAGTTACACCAGACTTTCACTGTGAAATGGAACGCTGTTTAATTACGAAAACGGTTATTGATGCAGTTGATGATCCCGAATACGTTAAATCAATTAATCTGCTAGCGCTAAATACAGTACAGCCCGAAGTTTTTCCGTTATTTAAACGCTCAATTCAAGCAATGAAGACGGGTGAGGCGGGAACTGCTTTATATATACAAAATAAAGAATCAAACCCGAGCAGTTTAGCGTACTTAAATTATTGTAACCCTACAGTGTCAAATTGTGCATTAGCATTTGTTGAAAAAATGGGGTTTGAAAATGTTTATTTGTTTGGTGTTGATATGGGCTATGTAGGTTCACAACATCACTCAAAAAAGAGTATCTATTATAGTACTGACTCAGGCAGTGATCGTAAACTGTACGATGCATCTGGTTCTGAATTGCAAGTTGAAGGGAATTTTGTTGAGACGGTAAATACCGATTTAATTTATAACTATTCAAGAATGGTTATAGAGGAGTTTCTTAGATTGCAACCGCATTTAAATGTGGTTAACTGCAGCAACGGTGCGAACATTAAAGGCACTCAAGGAATACATTCGCAAGACCTACCTGAATTAAAAGAACTTGATAAAAACACAATTGTTGAGAGTATATTCTCTAAGCTCACAAAGCCAATTTCAGATACAGATCTGAAAACATTTGAGAATAATTTACAACAAGAGATGTTTGCAGATTTATGTGATCTCATTGTTGAAAAGTTTGATGAAATACCAGATTCAAAAGATGCTGCAATTGCTGTTTTAGAAGAGCAATTACAACGCCTAGAAGGTTTTAACGCTAGTAATGTATCTCATTTTAACGATTTACTCCGTGGCAGTTTATTACATACGCACTCTGTGCTTTTGAACATTTTAAATTCATACAACAGTGAGCAAGAAAGTTTACAGCGTTTTTCCGAGGCTGGAAAAATTGTTCAAGAATATGTACTTGAAATGAAGAAAGAATATTTAGAAAGTCCATTTAAAATTGATCTTGTCGATGATTCTCACATTTGGATAGAGTAAATATTATGAAAATAGATCAGCGTGATATTTTTCTCTCATCAGAAGGAGATAATTGGTTTGAACGGAACAAGCAAGTTTATTGTGAAAATAATGAAGACAAGGTAATCGATTTTATTAAAGCGCAGGAGTTGACCCCTAAGCGTGTACTTGAGATTGGTTGTGCAAGTGGTCTAAGGCTTCATTCTTTGTACAAGGAGTTCGGTTCGGACGGGTACGGCGTAGATCCGTCATCTTCCGCAATTGAAGCTGGTAAAATAAATTACCCACATTTACATTTGTCTGTAGCAACAGCGGATTCAATTGATTTCGAAAAAGATAGTTTTGACTTAGTGATTCTTGGTTTTTGCCTTTACTTATGTGATAGGGAAGATTTATTTACCATCGCAGCAAGGGTTGATAAGGTGTTGGAAAATGGTGGGTATATTATTATTCAGGACTTTTTACCTCCATATCCTTACAAGAATAAATATAGCCACTGTGAAGGGCTGTATAGTTACAAATTTGATCATAGTAGAATGTTTACATGGAATCCGCTTTATTCGACGCTAGCAACAGATATTTCTACTCACTCTGCGCGTGAATTGAGAACAGATGTAGATGAGCGTGTAGGTATCAGCTTACTATATAAACAAATCGACGATGCATATCCAAATAAGCAAAAATAGATGCACATAGCGATTAGAGTTGACTCATCAAGTCAAATTGGTGCGGGGCATGTTATGCGCTGTCTTAACTTAGCACGTTGCTTTCGTGAGCATGGTCACACAATCGCATTTGTATGCAGAGATTTGCCCGGCAATTTAACCCCCTTTTTGAAGAGTCTTGATTTTGAGGTGGTTACACTGCACAATCAAGAGCCATCATCTTCTAAGTTACTTTCTTCATACGAAAGCTGGATAGGGGTAAGTTGGCAACAAGATGCTAAACAGTTTTGTTCATATAATTTGCAGGTTGATATAGTAATTGTTGATAATTATGCCCTTGATTATAAATGGCAATCACAAGTGCAGCAGCATTTTAATTGTAAAATGGTTGCAATCGATGATTTAAAAAGACGACATGTTGCCGATGTGGTAATTGACCAAACTCTTAATTGCGCACCTGCCGCTTATTCCGACTCAAATAGTAGATGTATCTTAACGGGCACAAGATACGCAATGTTAAATCCAACGCTTCAAAATTACCGCAATACTGTCACTAAACCTTCACTTGATGGCTTTCTTAGAGTACTAATTAGTTTTGGCGCAAGTGATGAACCTAACGCGACATTGCGTGTATTACAAACCCTCGTTAAATCTCGCATTAATTTTCGCGCAACAGTCTTATTAAGACCTAGTGCAATAAACTATAAGTCGGTTAAAGAGTTCGCAAACAGATACTCTAATTTTATTAAACATTTTGACCATATTGATAATATGGCAGAAATTATGATGGAACATGATGTTGCAATAGGAGCTGCAGGATCGTCATGTTGGGAGCGTGCTTGCATCGGGTTACCAAGCATAATAGTACCCATTGCTGATAACCAGCGCGATATTTGTGATGCCTTAGTTATAGAGAACATTGCGATTCAAACTAAACTTGAACAAATAGAAGATAAACTTCAGTTAGCGGTATCTGAGCTGATCGAAAAATATGATGATTTGAAATTTAATGGTCTAAGAATTTGTGACGCTAAAGGGGTTGAACGGATATATAACAAAGTAATGGAAGCGATAGGTTGAAAGTACTCTTTTTAGGCGCAGAGAAAACAGCGGTGTATCAATGGTTAAAACGTTCAGATTACGCGTTGTTTTTTACATCCTCTTCCGTAAGTTTGGAAAAAGTAAGGCAAATCGAGCCTGATTTTATCGTTAGTCATGGTTATCGCCACATTATTGGACCAGATATTGTTGCTGAGTATTTTGGTAAAATAATTAACTTACACATTAGTTATTTACCTTGGAACAAAGGTGCAGATCCAAATTTTTGGAGCTTTTACGATAATACGCCAAAGGGCGTAACTATTCATCTAGTTGATGATAAGCTGGATACTGGTGATATTTTGGTACAATGTGAACTTGACTTTAATTTACAAAAAGAGACACTAGCATCATCATACGCGATACTGCAGAAGTCGATTTTAAATTTGTTTATTCAATCGTGGCAAGATATTGTCACTGGTAAACTTATAGCTAAACCGCAAATGGGTGCAGGTACTTATCATAACACCTCTGACAAAAATGAGATTTTTGAAAAGCATAATATTAGTTGGGATACACGATTATGCGACATCGTACTTTTGAAAAAGCAGTTAGAACAGAAGTAGGGACAAACTAGTTCATTTCATGTGATATTCATATAAACTATAATCTTACCTTCCTTAGTTGCAAATCTGTAGACACTTTAATACGTCCATTCTTAGCTTTATGTCTATTGTGAACTCCCCCAAATAGAAACGGGTAGGTAAAAAATTAGATTGTGGCCAAGATTAATTGACCACAACACTTATTAACCTATGACAAAGCCAAGAGAGATTAATTGAATGACTTCTATTTATTGGTGGAAGAAACAAAGGCAATGGTAGAGAGCACGCTCAAACGTATTGGGCTTTCGCTCATATTGAATGTGTGAACCGATTTCAGCATTGTTCCAATGCGCATATTTTGGACCGCGAAGTAGACGGTGAAGCAAGTTATGCTCTACCGTTAATCGAACATATGGCTGCGGCACTTGAGAGTCTTTGAATGTTTGGGTGGGCTTTTTATCAAGAGACATAGTAAAGCATACTTTCTCACTTTCGATCACTAAATAAGTGGGTGATGAGTAGTTAATTTCATCAGCTTTGGATTTAAAGCGCAAATAGGAGTTTAACATTAAGTCCTCAAGCTCGTTATCATCCCAGACATCATTATCATAGGCGAGAGGCTGTTTGGTAATGTGGTTCATATACTGCTTTAATGTTGGTACTGCCTTGGTGCTTTTTATTAACTGCTGAATAGTTAAATCGTATTTATCATGCTGATTTAAAAGTAGACCCTTAGAGTTGCTAGGGGTGTTGGCTTCTAAATAGCAGGTGGCATCTTCTAGGCTTGGCACGCCACGATACTCATTCATATGGGCATAACGAGAGCCTAATACATAAGTACCGGCAAATGGTGCAAAGGCTTTAGGTTTAACAAGTTCAATGAAGTTTAGCGCTTGTTGCAAAAATTGTATTTGTTTAGCCTTTGCAGCATTGTTTTTTAGCTCGATTGAGTCAAACTGAAAACATTGTGGATAAGGGCCTGCACCAGCATAGCCGACCATTAAAAGATCAATATCCATTTGATCAAGACGATTCTTTAGAATTGTATGGCTAGCTAATTCATAAGGACAATCATTTAAATTAAGTAAATGTTTACCTCCATGTGAAAACAGTGCTAGGGAATCAATTTGAGTGCTGCCAAATTTAGTTTCAATATGTCCACACCCCAAAAATTTTGAGCAGAGCTCTGGATTACAATTATCAGCGGCATAAATAGTTAATTGACTACCATTCTTAAATTTATAGGGTGTAGTGTTGTTCAACTCAATGACCTCAAAACCCAATAATTCCAATTTACGTTTTAAGAATGGGGAACTGTATTTGTGAATAAGTATAGGTTTTTTATAAGGTAATTTGTTTAATGTCGCTTCACTTAAATGATCCGGATGGATATGAGATACATAGATATAATCGTATTGAAGTAAGCTTAGCTCAGATTCAGCAAATGGTGGGTAATGATACCAACTGCCATAATATTCACCTTCCGTTAGCCATGGATCTGTTAAAACTCGGATTTCTCCCATCTCAACAATTTGTGTTGAGCTTTGCAGGTGAGTAACGATCATCTTTTAAGCCACTCGTCTGATTGCAACGGTAGGTTGTTTGCTTAAGGGGTTACTAAGCATTTCAAACTTTTTGTTTGTTTCTTTTAAAAACTCTTTCATTGCTAACGTTTCTCCAGGCCACTCTGTAGTGCATGCTTCATCAAAAACAATTACACCACCAACACTAATTGAATCCGAAAGTAACTTTAATGCAGCACGAGTTGGCTCGTATAAATCAAAATCTAAGTAAGCGAAAGAAATTAAAGAGTGTGGATTTTCTTTTTCGTATTCGGGAATAGTGACTAGCGCATCACCTGGGATGAGTTTTACCTTGTTTTCCAGTTCGAATAATGAAATCGCTTTTTTTAGTGTCTGCTCATCACCACAGTACTTGCCTGTTTGCGTGTTAGCGAACTCTCCGTCTTCTTTTACACCAGTAGGTAAGCCTGAAAAATTGTCGAACCCAATTATTGTTTTTGGCGCATATGGTTCTAACAGAGAGCTCATTTTTGCTAAAAACATTAAATTTGCACCTTTCCAACAACCAAACTCTATTATGTCTCCAGGAACTCCTTGAGTACTTTTCAGTAATTCAAAAGTCCAAAGTTTATTTGCTATTGTATGTACCCCAGCATACAAGGCATAGTGATCGATCATATCGTAAAGGTTGGGTTGGCCAATTTCTTCTGCGAAGCGGGTTCTATTAGCTATAAAGCTATCTGGTTTCATAATTTGATCCTGTTTTAGAACAATAATTGAATTTTAATTTTATATCGCCATTAAATGAAATTAGACTGAGCTTAATTATATTACGGTTGTATCTTAATATAGAGAACAGTCAGTCTTTTTTATAAAGTGCATTAAATAGGTCTATGGTATCAAGGCTTAATTCAATATGAATAAGCTTTGCTAACAACAGAGCCACAAAACTTGAAAGTAAACTGAATACTTTTGCCAGTTTGCTGGAGTACAGGTTGAATGAGCCTAAGACAAACTTAAACCATGATATAACAACTTATATATTTGTCGTCTGTCTATTGACCATATCCCACGTCAATGCTGTAGCCGCTTCTATATCCATTGTAGCTTCCAAACCTAGGACAACACCTAGGTGTTTTGGAGCAAGTCCATAGCCCGGTCGAATGCAGCGAACATTATCTTTGGAGAACACTTCTCCTTTCTTTATATCTTTGCAGATGTATAGAGAGCGTCGAAATATAAGGTTAGGCTGTTCTGATTTCGCTAGGGTGAAATTTGGTTTACCAATCGCGTGCCAAGCGTCACGAACATCCTTACATAAAGCTTTTAGTTCTTCGGGCTCTAGAGAAAATGCCGCGTCAGGCCCTCCGTCGGCTCGTGCCAACGTAAAGTGCTTTTCGATTACTGTTGCGCCCAAGGCTACAGATGCAATAGCGGTTGTATTACCTAAAGTGTGGTCTGATAAGCCAATTGGGAGATCAAATTTTTCTGCAAGCGCTTTTATTGTTGCTAAATTAGTTTGCTCAATTGGGGTAGGGTAGCCACTCACGCAATGAAGTAGTGTTACTTGACCGTTACCATAATTTAAGGCAACAGCAAGCGCCTCTTCAATTTCTTGAATATTTGCCATACCGGTAGACATAATCATTGGCTTTTTTGTTTCAGCAACTTTTTTAACTAGCTCATGATCAATTAACTCAAATGAAGCAATTTTGTATGCAGGTGGGTCAAATTGAGTTAAAAAATCAACAGCAGTTTCATCGAATGGTGAACTAAAAATATCAATTCCTAGCTTATTTGCTCGCTCAAATAGTGCTTGGTGCCACTGCCAAGGAGTATGTGCCCAATCGTATAATTGATAGAGGCTCTTACCTTGCCATAACCCTTCAGATATACAAAAATCTTTTTTATTAGAGTTTAACGTTAGTGTATCCGCGGTATATGTTTGTAATTTAACTGCATCTGCACCTGCTTCAGCTGCTGCATCGATTAACTTTAATGCCCTATTTATGTCGCCATTATGATTCCCTGACATTTCCGCTATGATGTAAGGAGGCGTGTTGTTTGATATTTCTCTTTCACCAATTTTCATAGTGTTATCTGACCTTAAAGACATTCTCTATTTGTTTACCATCAAGATGCGCAGCTAAATTACCTTGTTTATCCAAATCATTTAATTGAGTAAATAATTCCTGATAATGCATTATAAGTTGATCTATGTTTTCAAAATTATGCGCGTAGGAAAGGTTGTGTGTTCCTATAAATAAAACACCGCGTTTGCAGAGCTCTTGAATCAACCAAGATTTAATTGTGTCTGCAGAGTTAACTCTGTCGTTGGTAATGTTTAAAAATGTCCAAGGGGCGAGTCCTTTTAATTCAAACATTGTAAACTCTGAGCAATATTTTTGATATTGCTCTACTAAGTAATTACCTAACGTCCAAATATATTGACTGAATTCAATTTTCTTCATCTTTTCGATAGTTGCTTTAGCTGCTGCAAGAGATAAAGTTTCGCCCCCAAAAGTTCCTGAAAAAAAGATATCATTCATTAACATCATAACTTCACGTTTACCAACGATTGCAGATAGCGGCATACCGTTAGCCATCCCCTTACCAAAGGTTGCTAAATCGGGTGTTACACCAAAGTAGCTTTGAGCGCCACCTAAGTGATATCTAAACCCTGTGATGATTTCATCAAAAACAAGCACGATGCCATTACGAGAGCATAGTTCTCGTACTTTCTCTAAAAAGCCGTCTTCAGGAGGGGCAATATTAAGTGGCTCCATAATGACTGCTGCAAGTTCGTCTGGGTGATTTTCAATGAGCGCTTCTAGTGAAGAGATATCGTTGTAAGTGAAGCCATGAGTTAGCTTTTTAGTGGCTTCAGGCACACCCATATCACGTGTGGTCGAACCTATATACCAGTCTTGCCAACCATGGTAACCACACACAGCAATGTGTTCTCGTCCTGTATAAGCTCGTGCTAGACGCACGGCAGCACTGGTAACATCACTGCCATTTTTAGCGAAGCGAACCATTTCAGCACAGGGAATAAGGTCAACTAAGAGCTCTGCCACTTCAGCTTCTAAAGTATGGGGAAGTGAAAAACTTATGCCTGATAAAAGTTGTGCTTTGATTGCATCATCAACTTCTTGGTCTTGGTAGCCCAAGCTAACGCAGAGCAAGCCATTAATATAGTCGGTATAAATATTATTATCGAGGTCGGTAACCTGAGCGCCTTTACCATACTTAATAAAAAGTGGTGCAGCTTTAAAAGGCAAAGCCATTTTACTTTTACTAAAGGTTTGGCTTGCTAGTGGTATGATGTTTTGCGTCTTTTCATACCAATTTAGTGATTCAGAAAAGCTGATAGTCATTAATTAGAAACCTTGTTCTTTGTCTTGTAGCAGCGACAATTTGTAGCCTTCATTTAGCTCTATATCGGCATTGAGCGCATTAACTTGCGGGTGTGATTGTAAATACTCAACGATTTGTTGATAACCAAATTGTTGCCCATCGAAGTGACGATAGATTGCTGAAATTACCTCAAAGTCTTGGGGATAGTCGACGCTAATTCGAAATTCAGAATAATCTTGATCTATGGTGAAATCTTTCAATGAAAACAAGTTAGAGTCGCGAATAAAAGGTGTTACGTGCTCTCGCTCTGAAGGCTTTTTTGCTTTCTTATAAGCGGTTTCTAACGCATTAAAGCTAAACACTTCGACATCTTGCCCATCGGGAAAGTACCTTGTGACACAGTTGCTAGTATAGTCTGCGTTGTTTGTAATATGTGTGCTAACTATTTGGTCAATTAACACGGGGTCAATCAGTGGGCAATCCCCACATATGCGTACAATATGAGAAAAATTAAACGCTTTAGCGCAATGATAAAATCGTGCTAGTACATCATTTAAATCACCACGGTAGCATTCTATATTAAGTTTTTGGCATAGTGTTTCGATAGGGCTA
This sequence comes from Pseudoalteromonas sp. ABV4_021, assembly GCF_056159365.1. Lineage (NCBI taxonomy): Bacteria > Pseudomonadati > Pseudomonadota > Gammaproteobacteria > Alteromonadales > Pseudoalteromonadaceae > Pseudoalteromonas > Pseudoalteromonas sp. ABV4_021. Next base: position 827,893 of record NZ_JBSWVB010000001.1, read on the forward strand.
TCTAGCGCTTCATTTGATGTCGCAACAACAACTTTGTCCACAACTTTTGTCTGTGTAAGACGCTTAAGTTGAATCTCTAGCATGGGTACGCCATTAATAGGCAGTAATACTTTTCCTGGTAATCGTGTTGAACTCATTCGAGCTTGAACAATAATACCTATCATACTTCCTCTATTTTAAAGGTGTGGCCAGTTACTTGGTATAATGAGCGAGTTATTGGTGCAAGCTAATTGGTGGTAACTGACATTAACTTTGGTGTGCCAGGCGGTGTGAATTTGTGCTAACTCTGATGCCGAACAACAGCCAACAACAACTCGATCAATTTCATCAATTGATTTTAGAAAACTTAAGCAAATTTCGAGCCTAGAGTGAGATACTGAATCAACAAAGCTGTCGAAGGCATTTAATTCGCTGAATTGCGAAAAGAAATGAGTGCGTGACTTTGGCGACATTAGTAGCAATCCTTGCAAAAATGCAGAACGTACGTGAATTTCAATACCTTGCTCTTTCATTTTGGTTAATAAACCATCTTGTAAAAAACGCTGGTCTAATACATTTAAAGGTATTTGAATTATATCCGGTTTAAGTATTTCAAATAGCTTTATTTGTTCTGGAAAGTAAAGTGACATTCCAGTTTTATGTACTAATCCTTTTGCCTTTAATTCAGCGAGTTGCAAAGCGATTTCAATGGACTGTGAGCTGTTTAACACGTTTGCATCGTGCAACATTACACCGTAAATTGTTTGTTTACTTAGTTTAATAAGAGATTCCTGAAGCAATTGGCTCACGTTGATCGTTGCATCGGTATCAATAGCAAGTTTTGTAACAAGCTTAAAACTATCATTAGCAATTTGGCCTAAAACACGTTCACTGCTGCCATACATTGCTGCAGTATCAAGCATATCAATAGATAAACTTTCAGCTTGCATAAGTAATTGCTGAGCGTTTTCAATTGAGACTTTGCCTTGATTATTACTGATCCCGTAATCAAGTCCTAACTGTACTGTTCCAAGTGCTAACTTAGGCATCGCGGGTATTTAGTATTTTATCAAGGGTGTTACAAATATAAGTGATTTCTTGCTCCGTTAAATCAGGGTAGAGCGGCAAACTTATCGCGCTTTGGTAGTAACGCTCAGCATGGGGGAAATCACCTAATTTAAAGCCTAATTTTTTGTAATAGGGCTGTATATGTATCGGAATGTAATGTAGGTTTACGCCAATTTTATTGTGACGTAATTGCTCAAAGCAGTGCTTGTGTTTAGCTGGATTATTTAAATTGATGATATAGAGATGGAAACTGCTATAACATTGTTTATCACGCTGTAATTGAGTTACGTCGACGTGCTTTAAACGCGAATCATACAATGAAGCGAGTTTATTGCGCTTAGCAACAAATTCATCGAGTTTGTTTAATTGGCTAAGTCCTAAAGCCGCTTGAATATCGGTTAGGCGGTAATTAAAACCAAGCATGTGCTGCTCATAATACCAAGGGCCGTGATCCTCGGTGAGTTCAGCTGGGTTCCGTGTAACCCCATGACTTGATAAATGTTTTAGCGTTTTCGCTAACACATCACTATTAGTTGTTGCGATACCGCCTTCGCCAGTTGTAATTATCTTGACTGGATGAAAGCTAAATACACATATGTCAGAAAACTTACAATTGCCGACTTTGCTATCTTGATAATTTGCACCAATGGCATGAGAAGCGTCTTCAATAATATGAATGTCATATGGCGCTACAGCATTATAAATCGCTTGCATATCGCACGATTGACCCGCTAAGTGTACGGGAATAATCGCTTTTGGTAATTTATTTTGTTGCTTGGCGTCGGCGAGCTTTTTTGTGAGTGATTCAACACTCATAAGGCCCGTTTGCGGGTCTACGTCTACAAAGTCAATTTGCGCACCACAATATAATGCACAGTTTGCTGATGCTACGAACGAAATAGGTGATGTCCAAACGATGTCGTTGTTACCGATACCTAACGCTAGACACGCAAGGTGCAAACAAGCTGTTGCATTACTAGCAGAAATCGCATGTTTCGCACCGACATATTCTGCAATAGCTTTTTCGAATAATGAAACAGCAGGACCTTGTGTAATAAAGTCAGACTTTAAAACATCAACAACAGCATTTATATCTTGCTGATTAATGTGCTGCTTGCCGTATGGGATCATTTTACAGCCTGTGCATTGAATTCGGCTATTTCATCGACACTTAAAAAGTGTGGATTATCTTTTGAATTATATTCATAACCAGGTTTTACTGGTCGTCCTTTTTCACCAATTGCATTAATTGTGAAATCGTTGCTTCGGCTACTAAATTTTATGCCGGGAGCAATCACGAAGTGATCGTCGTACTCAAATGTGTCATAGCATAGATCGGCAGGGCACATTACTTCGTGTAATTTTTCGCCTGGGCGAATGCCAATGACTTTTTGTGGCAAATTCGGGGCCATTGCAGATGCTAAATCGGTGATTTTGATCGATGGAATTTTAGGCACGAAAATCTCACCACCTAACATACGCTCAAAGTTTTTAAGAACGAAATCAACTCCTTCTTGCAAGCTGATCCAAAAGCGTGTCATATCTTCGTGGGTAATTGGAATGTGGTCTTTGCCTTCGTTAATGAATTTTTCGAAAACTGGTACCACTGATCCTCGTGAACAAACAACATTGCCGTAACGCACGACTGAAAATGTAGTTCTATGACCACCTGCAATGTTATTGGCGGCTACAAATAATTTGTCTGAAGCAAGCTTTGTTGCGCCATATAGGTTTATTGGGTTCGCAGCTTTGTCGGTTGAAAGTGCAATGACTTTTTCAACATCATTATTAAGTGCTGCATCAATAACATTCTCAGCACCATTGATGTTGGTTTTAATGCATTCCATTGGATTGTATTCGGCTGCAGGAACTTGTTTTAGTGCCGCTGCGTGGATTACGTAATCTACGCCTCTCATTGCCCTATTTAAGCGCTCTTTATCCCTTACATCACCAATAAAGTAACGCATACAATCTTGATTAAACTCTTGTTGCATTTCGAACTGCTTGAGTTCGTCGCGCGAAAAAACGATGATTTTCTTGGGTTGGAAATGTTTGAGCAACGTATTAACGTACTTTTTGCCAAACGACCCCGTACCACCAGTTATTAAAATTGTTTTGTTATTAAACATAGTGTGTCCCATGCATCCAAGAGTTTTTAAATAAAAGAGTACTTTCATTACTTTAGCTTACTAAGCAGTATTTATGCCAATGGTTTGTCAATAATTCCTTGATTGGTGGTTAAAAAAACATCGTGCTGTACTATAATTAAACGAGGTGTTTTGCTCTCAATCCAATTTGAAGGTACTTAAACATGAAAGTGCAGAATCAAAGTTTTAATTTCTTGAATAAAGCCGAAGAGTCAAAAAAAACGTTAACTGAACAGTTAGCCAGTGGTAAGCGTGTTAATAGTGCGTCAGATGACGCTGCCGCATTAAATATTATTGAACGCTTGCAAGCGCAGCAATCTGGACTAAGTCAGGCAATTCGTAATGCCAATGACGGGGTATCATATTCGCAAGTGGCTGAAAGTGCGTTGTCAGGAGTCAATGAATCAGTACTTCGTATTGAAGAATTATCACTGCAAGCGTCAAATGGCGCGCTTACAGATTCAGATCGCAGTGCAATTCAACAAGAAATTACGCAACTTCAAGATTCGATTAGCGATACCTTTAGTGATACGACTTTTGGCGGTCAGGCGGTATTTTCGGGTAACGATGTTGAGTTTCAAGTTGGCGATAATGCTAATCAAGTGCAGTCGATAAACGCAGGTGATAGTAACTTGGTCACTAATGTGCTCAGTATTGATGTCTCAACACAGTCAGGAGCACAAGCCGCACTGGGGGTGACCGCTCAAGCCAGAGATGACATCAATGATACGCGTGCAAGTTTAGGTGCTAGTCAAAATCTATTTGAACAGTCAATACGCAGCAATACAAACAGTGTAATTAACGTTGCTGCGTCACAAAGCCGTATTCAAGATACGGATTACGCACAAGCAATTTCTCAACGCACTGCTAGTGATATTCTCTCACAGGCATCGGTAGCGCTTGCTGGGCAGGCAAATCAAAATGCCAGCCAAGTACTTGGCTTGCTTTAATTTGCTTGTGATAAATCAAACTTTGGTGTCAATTTTTTGAATTGACGCCAAAATCCCGCCACTTGTACCTTGCAACATCGGTCTAAGCCGTTACAATAAAACAATAATTAGAATAACATTATAATTGTGCCCGTATATGAGCCTTACCAATTCCACTTGGGTTATTGACGAAAACGAGAATCGAGCAAATAAGTTAGTTGCATCACTGTGTTTTATTGGGGAACACGCGAAAGTGGCAACAGCAACAGATGTGCAAGAATCAGCATTGCATCATGTGGAAACGGTATTTTTAGGTGCGTTAACCGGTCATGATCATGAAACGCTGATAAAAAGCCAGCCAGAGACTCCTTTTATTCTAATTGGTGAAACGCTACGACCGCTATTATCGTTGGCTAACGTTATTGGCATTTTAGCTGAGCCTTTCGCTTATGCGCCAACCACTGAATTGCTACGCGATTGTCAAGAATACAAACGTCATTTACCTAATTTAACTAGTTCGCAGAATGAAAAACGCTTTGACGGTTTAATTGGTGCGACGTCTGAAATTGAGCATATTCGTTTTTTAATCCAACAAGTTGCAAAAACAAACGCGAATGTACTTATTTTAGGTGAGTCGGGCACAGGTAAAGAAGTTGTCGCACGCAATATCCATTTATTGTCTAATCGCAACAGCGGGCCATTTATTCCGGTTAACTGTGGTGCAATTCCAGGCGATTTACTGGAAAGTGAGTTATTTGGTCATGAAAAAGGGGCTTTTACTGGAGCTATTTCTACGCGTAAAGGGCGATTTGAAATGGCACAAGGGGGAACTTTATTCCTTGATGAAATCGGTGATATGCCAAGTCAAATGCAGGTTAAGCTGCTACGAGTTTTGCAAGAGCGTGTATACGAACGTGTTGGTGGCGGCAAACCAATAAAAGCAGATGTTCGTATCATCGCAGCCACGCACCGCAATCTAGAAACCATGATTGAAGAAGACGCGTTTCGTGAAGATTTATATTATCGCTTAAATGTATTTCCTATTGAAAATCCATCGCTGCGTGAGCGTAAAAACGATGTTCCTTTATTATTGCAAGAGTTGATTAAGCGCAACGTTGCAGTTGGTGGTGCAAATGTAAAGTTTACCGAGCGAGCGCTTGATAGTTTAAAAGAACATGGTTGGCCAGGTAACGTTAGGGAGCTCTCTAACTTAGTTGAACGTATGCAAATTATGTTTCCGGAAAAAGTGGTTGATGTGTCTGATCTGCCTAAAAAATATCAGCATATTGATGTGGAAGAGTATATCCCTGAGTATCCAGAAGAGATTTTAGAGCGTCAGGCCCTCAACGATATTTTTAGTGAAGGCTTTGGTGAATTTGAAGAAAACGACACCGATACTTTTGATGTTCCACTTGATACAAGTCAACCCGCAGTACTGCCTGTAGAAGGTATCGAATTAAAAAGCTATTTAGCAGAGTTAGAAGTGTGTTTAATTGAACAAGCACTTGAGCGCAATGAAAACGTGGTAGCGCGCGCTGCTGAAGTGCTTGGTGTAAGGCGCACAACGTTAGTTGAAAAGATGAAAAAGTATAATCTAAACAACTAAATAAGTTCACAGTAATGGCTTGCTTGTTAATTCATTTTGGCGTTAACAGTAGGCCATTCAGTCGGCATTTCCCCTATATTAATCTAAACGATAATTAGAGTCTCGACTCTATATTTCTTGTACCTAAGATAAATTATATTGAATTCAACTGTAATAATTGTTAATTTTTTGTATCGAGGTTGAGGAAAATAATAATTATAAGGTTGGTAGTATGAAACAATTAACAATTACGGCATGTTTAGCCTTGTCTTTACTTGGATGTGGCGATCCCGATAGCTTGGATAACATTGAATTTGTTAAACGTAATTTAGAAAATAAAAACCTACACGAAAAGCTACTGACAATTGAGCTTACGAAAGATCGCTCAAAGCAGCACCAAGAGCTGTATCAAAAAATTAGTACAAGCTATAAATTACTTGAGCAAAGTAAAACTGAGAAAGACCGCTTTTCCTCGTACCACCATAGCTTCCTTGCCCGTGATGCATACTATACCGATGAATCTGACTATCAAGCAGTAGTGAGTGCCAAAAAACTAGAGGATGTCACTGGGCTATATCGTCGTATTGAGCCTTATTTTAAAAATGAGCAAGCTGCGGACTTTATATATACCACTACCGCAGATACATGGGATATTTACTCGGTAATACAGCAAGTAAAATACAACGCGCAGGTTTTACATGCTGTTGACGAAGGTAAAAATGTTAAGAAGAAAAATAATAACCCAGAGTTAAGAAAGTGGTTAGATAAAGCCATCGCACGTGAGTATCAAGAACTGCAAGAAATCGTTTTTATATTGGTTCAGGCTAGTGAAACCAATAAGGAAGATTTTTACGCGGATAAAAAACAAATTGAACAAGACGCCGACCGAATTCTAGCGGGTGTTCGTGCAGAAAAAGCCAGACAAATGTTAAAACCTGATATGTACGCATGGCAGCAAAAGAACTTATGGCGCTACGAGCTAGTTAATAATACGTGCATGGTACTGGATGAAAAAATTAGAGATTACGCCATCGCAAAAGATTGTCATCGTTTATTAAAGGCATACGAAGGTTACACAATCGAGCCTGATGAATTTTCAAACTTCGCAGCTAAATCTCGTATGGCACGTAACAAGTTAGCAGCCGTGACCGAAGAATTAAAAGAACGCTACAACTACAGCGAAAAAGTGCAGAAGTCTGATTTAAAACCGAATGACCAACTTAACTCACTGATGATGTCGTTGAAAAAAGATATGTATCGTGCAACGCCAAATATTGGCATCATATAGTTGGCAACATTGAGCTAACTTTTCTTCTTGTTGCCCGCATATAGGGAAGCGTAAACCGTTGCTCGATGTTTGTTTAGATTACGAGGCGACACATCGAGCGTTGTAACACAAACGCACTTATGAGAGTAAAAGTAGTGCTGCACAGAGTGATAGAGATTAATACAAGCGGCAATAGCCGCTTTTTTTATGTCATTTATTCAGCCAGTTGATATGATAGCAACTCTGTATTTTTGAATAGAAGGTGTAGTTTGAGTTCACATTATCCAATAGGTATTCCTGGTCAAAAGTGGAATGACGCAGAAAAGTCACAATGGTTAAATCAGCAACAAAAAAAGCGTGATTACAATCAGCTGGTGATTTCACAAATAAACCAACTAACCGATGTATTTGATATTGAAAGCTATGGGCAGCTGCCTTACGGTGATGATCTTACTCTTTTTGCTCTGCGCTCTAAATCTTGGCAACAAGATAAGCCATGTATTTTAATTACAGGTGGGGTACATGGTTACGAAACTAGCGGCGTAATGGGTGCTCTGGCATTTGCTAAAAACGATGTCAAAGACTTTGCAGATACGTTTAATTTTGTGATTCTACCTTGTATTAGCCCGTGGGGATTTGAAACCATTAATCGCTGGAATTCCTATGCCGTCGATCCAAATCGATCTTTCTTTAATGATTCCCCAGCTCCTGAATCTCAGGCGGTATTAAATTACTTAAGCAAACTTAACAGTGACTTTTTAATGCATATTGATTTGCATGAAACCACAGATACGGATAATTCTGAATTTCGCCCAGCATTAGCAGCACGTGATGGCGTTCAGCATACCAATTGGAATATTCCTGATGGGTTTTATCTGGTAGGTGATTCAAAACGTCCTCAAGCGGCGTTTCAAAAAGCCATTATTGAGTCAGTTGAACAAGTCACCCATATTGCGCCGGCGGATGAAAATGGTGAATTAATCGGCGTAGCGATTTCACAATTTGGCGTATGCAACTATGACTGTAAAGGTTTATCTCTGTGCGCTGGTATTACTGATGCAACATATGTCACTACCACAGAAGTGTATCCGGATAGCCCTAAAGCGGATGAGCAAAATTGCATTGATGCACAAGTTGCCGCAATTCGTGGCGGGTTAAACTACTTGAACGCATTGTAACGGAGAGAATTAGTGGCACTGATCACACAAATTCCCCTAATCAAAAAAATGGAGTTAGTTAACCGCCTGCCATTTTTTAAAACGCTTACATTAGCAGAAAGGCAAATGGTGGTTGAGTCATTTTCTGAATTGCATTTGTTCAAAAAAGACAAAATGGTATTTAGGCAAAATGAACACGATAACCACCTTTATATTGTGTTGTCTGGTGAGCTAGTGTTGTTTAAACAGCAGCATAAACCGTCGCTTGTTTCTATTCAGCCAGGCGATTTTGTTGGCGAAGGATCATTTGTCGAAACACATAGTCGCAGTATTAATGCCAAAGCGAACACTGAAACTATCGTGTTGGCTATTTCACATACTGCAATGCAAAAATTGCCTTACGCAATTCGCGATAAGATAAAAGATCGCATTATTTTAGGCATGAGCCAACGCATTGAAAAACTTGGCGTAGTGATTGAAAAACTGCAAGGAAGTTAGCATGAAATTATATAAATTATTGGCTTTGGTAAGCGCGATTGTCGCGTTAAGTGCGTGTAGTACTGCGCCAAGAAATAGTAATCAAATCGAATGTAATGGTGAGCGTTATCCTGTGACCTACATGAGCGAAATGCAGCAATATGAGGTAGAGCGTTTTGCAATGCGTCACGATTTCAGACCCGGTTGTGTATCGGGCAAGCTAAAAGAAATTAAAGCGCAAACTTGTCAGACAGCGTCATCTCTCAGCTATGAGCAATGGATGACATTGTATAACAGCTGTGCGGTTAACAAGCCTTAGGCTTTAACTTTTAGTAATTTGTTTTAACTTACTTTTTACAGAGCGCCAATGTGTCATCGGGATACTTGGCGCTTTTTTTAGTAAGTAATTAAAATCGATGTCAGCGAAATTTATTTTGCCATCATGGGCAAGTAGTACTGAGGTTGGTTTTAATGTTTTGAGCATCAATAATGAATTAAGATAGCGCTTGGGGTAAAAAACTGGAAAAGGCGGGATCAGTTTTCCTTTTACGTTCACCATAAGGTCGGCGACGTAAATCATATTGCTGGGAATGTGATGTAAGCAAATATCTCTGTCAGTATGGCCTGGGCTATGATGTACTTGCCACTCATCGAAATCAGGAATGCTCACACCATCAGGCAAATAAATATCGGCCTTAAGCTTACGTGGGTACCACATAAAGGCTTGTTTTTTACCTTTACGGCTGGCAACCCAACGCGCTAATAAAATATCGGTAATGTGCATCATAATGCCATCAAAGCCTTGATACCAATGACCAGGTGCGTTTGATGTTGCGATTTTTGCACCTGTCATACGGCGCAGTTTGTGTGCACCACCGGCATGATCAGGATGCATATGTGTAACCATAATCAATTTTAGATCCGATAATGGACGCTTTAGCTCTTGTGTAATAAAGCGTGCAACGAGTTCACAATCCGCGCGGCAGCAGCCGTCCAACAGCATTAATTTATCTGGATATTCTACTAAATAGATCGATTGTATGTGTCCATTTAAGTTATGTAGTTGCATAATAAGCGCATTGTTTAAACGTGATATTATTCAGCTTATCGCAACTCATCAGACCACTCAAGAGGTGTCTTATTAGCAGTCAGAAAATCTTTGTTTTAGGCTTACCCCGCACTGGCACAACGAGTGTGTGTGCCGCTGCGCTCGCATTAGGCTTTAAAACGGCGCATACAGTGTATATTCAATCAACGTTAGATAGTGCTGAGTTTGTCGCAGACACACCGGTTTTTAACGACTATGAGGCGCTGCTACAGCAATATCCTACGGCAAAGTTTATTTACCTTGAGCGGGATTTAGCAAGCTGGTTGCCATCAATCAAAGTATTGTTAACGCGAATGTCAGATAGGCTGCTAACTGAACACGGTGGTTTTTTTCCAAGCTTAAAACGCTGTTATGGCGAGGTTTTTAATCCGCTAAATAAGCAAACCATGTTAGATGATACGCATTTAACACAGTGTTATTTATCACATAAAGCCAAGGTAATGGACTTTTTGCAGCGCATCAATAACCAGCACTTAGTGATTAACTTGTCTGATGATAACAGTTATCAGCAATTTTGTTCGTTTCTAGGTAAGCAAGAGAAAGGCGGTTTTGAACAGCTCAACGTAAACGGTAAAGTTACGGCGTGGAAACAGATTAAAAGCCCGCTAAAACTCGACTCAACACGCAATGGTAAAGCGGATTTAAAATAGACATCTTTGATGCTGACCATTAAACTGCGGCTAATTTGAATTACTAACATTAAGCCAAGTATGTTTGAACTGAAATACAAAACGCCATTTTCTTGGACTGAAGCGGTAATGGCCGATTTTGATACCTTTCTACAAGACCACGCAGCCGCTGAGAAAAAAGCGTCGGGCATGGCACTATCAATGCTGTCGCATTACCCAGATCGCCGTAAATTAGTGCGCGCAATGACCGACTTAGCACTTGAAGAAATGATCCACTTTAAGCAAGTGGTGAAAATTTTGTTGGAGCGCGATATTACGTTAGGTAAAGACACTAAAGATTCATATGTAAAAGATTTACGTGCATTGTTTCGCCAAGGTAAAGATGTATTTTTACTAGACCGCTTACTGGTTGCTGCGGTAATTGAAGCCCGTGGTTACGAGCGTTTCTCACTAGTAGCTGAAGCACTTGCAGAGGGTAAAGAAAAAGACTTTTACGTTACCATCGCAAAATCAGAAGAAAAGCACGCATTTTTGTTTGTTGAGCTGGCGTACGAATATTTTGATAAAGCCGAAGTGGATGCGCGTTTAGAAGAGATTTTGCACGCTGAAGCGGAAATTTGTGCAAAGCTGCCGCATACAGCGGCGCTTCACTAATAAGCCTTGCTTATCCGCACGAAGGGTTAAGCAAATTTGCTGCAATATGCTCAAGTAAAAAGGTTTCGCGCACTATGCTGATGCCTTTTTTATCTGATTCAGCCATTGTTTGCTTGTTATATGCAATGGCTTTATTTATATCCACCCAGTGTACCGTCATGCCATTGGCAATTTCATAATCTTCCAAATTTTGCTGGTCAAATTCATCGTCAATTGTGCAGGTGAAGCAATAAGAGAGCATTTCGATTAATTGATCTGTTTGCTTGTAATTAGCACGAAACTCACGAATCAAGCCGTATGGCGTAATATTATCAATTTCGCGTGCGCCAGTTTCTTCGGTTAATTCTCTAATTAACGCTTGCTGCAAGCTCTCGCCATGATCAACTCCGCCACCGGGCAAAGAGTAATCACGATAACGTTCGGTGTGTAGTAATAAAATGTTTTGGCCTTTGGTTACAATAGCACGTGTAGCGGGACGCAATACGCGTTGATGCTGATTGAGCGCGAGTTCATCAACAAAATTAAACTCTTTTATTACCTGCATAAAAATTACCAAATCGTTAAAAGGCACGCATAGTAGCACCGTGAAATCAGAATATAAACGCAAATTAAACGACACGTTAAAACAAATTAAGTTTCCTTTATCGCCACATCGTTTATGATAAATTAGCAAGAATAATAACTATTAGGGAAATACCATGTCATCGAGTAACACTGATGCACAGACACAAAAAGTAAAACCCATAGATAAATTTCTTAATGGTATTGAGTATGTAGGAAATAAATTGCCAGATCCGGCAATGATATTTTTGTTCTCAATGTTATTGATTTGGGTACTTTCTGCAATTTTTTCAAATTACACGTTTTCAGCAATCGACCCACGCACTGGCGAAGCGATAGTTGTTAATAACTTACTTACTGGTGATAACCTTGCCGCCTTTTTAGCGAACATGGTTAAAACATTCACCGGCTTTGCACCGCTCGGTGTGGTGCTTGTTGCAATGCTAGGTGTAGGTGTAGCCGAGCATTCGGGCTACATTAACACTGGCCTAAAGTTAATGTTAAAACGCACACCGAAGGCGCTATTAACACCTTGTGTAATTTTAATTGCGATAGTGAGTCATACGGCTACTGATGCAGGTTATGTGTTAGTAATTCCGCTTGCAGGAGTGATTTTTTATGCCATGGGGCGTCACCCATTAGTGGGGATTGCAGCGGCGTTTGCCGGTGTAAGTGGTGGCTTTAGTGCTAACTTTATTCCATCGGGTATCGATCCATTACTGCAAAGCTTTACCCAAAGCGCAGCGCAAATTATTGACCCTACTATTGAAGTGAATCCGCTCAACAACTGGTATTTCACTTCGGCGTCGAGTTTATTTATCGTGCTACTTGGTTGGTATATTACGGATAAAATTATCGAGCCGCGCCTAAACAAGGTTGAGCTTGATGGCAACACTGATGACTTACCGAGTTTTGACCAAATTAATGACACCGAACGCAAAGGCTTTTATATTGCCTCAGCTGTTATGATTGCTGGTCTTGCACTGCTTGCTTATGCTGCGTGGGGCGAAAGTTCTCCACTTCGCAGTAAAGAGGGCTCGCTTACTGATTTTAAAGCACCATTAATGCAATCTATCGTGCCGATTATTTTCTTGGTTTTCTGGATCCCTGGGGCGGTTTACGGTTTTGTAGTGGGTACCTTTAAATCAAGTAAAGACATGATAGATGCAATGACCAAAGCAATGCATGGCATGGCGTATTATGTGGTTATGGCATTTTTCTGTGCGCTGTTTATTGCTGCGTTTTCGCAATCGAATCTTGGTGCATTACTCGCCATTGAAGGTGCCGAAGTACTAAAAGCAATGCAGCTACCAAGTGCGGTTACTGTGGTGGGCATTATTTTCTTAACCGGTTTTGTGAACCTGTTTGTTGGTTCCAGTAGTGCAAAATGGGCGCTGCTAGGACCAATTTTTGTACCTATGTTAATGCAGTTGGGCATTTCGCCAGACTTAACACAAGCGGCTTACCGTATTGGTGATTCAAGCTCGAATATTATCACGCCGTTAATGCCTTATTTCCCGCTAGTGGTGGTGTACTGTCAAAAGTATGTTAAGAATACCGGTATTGGTACATTAATCGCGTTAATGATCCCATATTCAATTGCCTTTATGATTGGCTGGACCTTGTTCTTGCTTGCTTACTGGGGCCTAGGTTTACAATTAGGTTTACAAGCAAGTTATACCTATGGCTAATAGCGGTTCACTTAAATAGCTAATCATTCTAGTGGGCTAAACGTTTTGCAAACTGCGTTGGCATAACGTTTAGCTTACAGCCCAAACAAAAACAGCAGGTTAATACCTGCTGTTTTTTTGCTTAAGTTACACTCTATTTTTTATTAAATGCGCCATTGCAGTGAATTTTGCAATTTGTCATTATAAGGTGAGAGTGCTTGGCCTTTTTCACCGAGTAAAATGAGATTTGCTTTATGACCTTGGTAAGTCGCACCATCAAATGATTCGTCCGAAAAGTAAGACTCGGTACGATACTGATTCTCGCTTGGTACAATAAACAGTGTCATCGGGCCTTGCTCTGTTTGAAACACCAAATGCAGGCTTTTTTGCCCTTTAAAATCACAAAAGGTAAGGTAGCTTACTTGATTTGGTAATTCGCTAAAGTTCCCACCAAAGCTGGCAAGCTTTGCATTTACTTCTTGTAAACTAAAGTTGTGGTTTACATTGGTGAGTGAACTTGGCTCATGATAAATATGAGCAAGTGCGTGTTGCTCTAAATTAAGTGGTGCGCCCATATTCAAATAAGTGAACGACACGCCAAATAAAAACGCCACAGATGCTGCTAATGCTAAATGAACACGCGTTTTTTTACGCTGAGTTTGAAACGCATGCAATGACTGATTTAACACTAAGCGCTCAGCAAGGTTCTCTGGCACAGGGATGTTAAGTGCTTGCTCAATGTCGTTATCGAGTGCTTTTAACTCTTTACTAAATGCGTGTGCATCTGGGTCTAACTCCAGTGCATCGAGCACGTCTTTGTCGCTGGTATTAGGATCAGCATATAAACGACGTCGTAATTCTAATTCATCCATTGTTGATCCCCCTTTGTAAACTTGGTTGTAAATTGTCTTTCAATTGGTTGCGAGCACGAAATAGTCGTGTCATTACGGTGTTTTTGTTAAGTGATAAAATGGATGCAATTTCATCACCACTAAACCCCAATACTACTTGCAGAAGCAGCGGTTCACGGTATTCTTCATCGAGCTGCATAATGCGTTTTTGCAGCTGTGAACGCTCTGCGTTTTGTTCCATATCTAAGGTTTGCGTATCGCACAGAGTGTCTTGCTCGACATCACTGTAATCAAACTGCTTACGTTCAAATCGGCGTGCGTTTTCACGCCGTAAAATAGTAATCAACCATGCTTTAGCTGCTTGCTGGTCAAGTAGTGAATCAAGCGAGCGCCAAGCCCTCAAAAAAGTTTCTTGCACCAGGTCTTCGGCAACCGTTGGGTCACCTGCTAACCAGTATGCGAAGCGATATAGCTCTTTGTGATACACATTCACTAACGCTTCATATCGTTTTTGTTTATCAGCCATGTCAATTAAGACCTGACGTTGCTGTTTTTTCTTTCCAAACATTGAAACTATTTTAATAGAGTTGGGTTAACTCATTCTCGCTTTTGGTTTTTTTATTTAAATTATTTATCTGCTGGTAAACAAACTTTAGGTCGACCGCGTGATTTTTACCTGCATATAAATTTGCTTGTAAGTGATTTACCGACTCAGCAAGTTGCGAGTTGTTCACCATATTGTTGAGTTTAGTTAAATCTGCGCTGCCTGTATGTAGCTTACACAGCTTTACCAGTTGATGATAAAACGCGCGTTGATTATTTTGTTTTAACGCTTCTTTAAGTGCAGGCAAGGGGCTTATGTTTTGCTTGGGCGTTACATCGTTATTGCCTGTTTGCGTTGCTGGTTTACGTTTTATCCACCAAATAACTAAGGTAATTAACCACAATACATAGCCAAGAATGACTAGTGGCCAGTAGTAAAACGGGGTTTCAAACGTGGTTTGATTCGCAGTGTTTGTTTGCGTACTTTCAGGTAACGCGTTGTTCTGAATTGGCGAAGAGATGGCTGGTTGCACAAAGTTAGGGTCACCAACCACAGTTAACTTGCGCTCAGGAAGTGTAGCGTACTCTGTGCGGTTGGTAATAATGTTAAACCAAGGTACGCGTACCTCAGGCAAAGTATAGCTGCCCGGTGCTTGAGGCATAAGCGCAAATGACTCTACTTTTTGTGAAATAACTTTACCATTGCGTACTAGGTTATTGCTTTCCGCTTGGTCTGAATAGCTGCGCACGCCATTAATTGTAGGCAAATTGATTTCTGGCAATTGTTCTTTAGTAATACCAAGCGCCGTAACAGTAATGGTACGGGTAATTGGTTCACCAATTTGATAGCTCTGCTTTTCTGGTTGCCATTCTTCATTTAAGGTGACTAACTCACTTGGTAACCAGTTGCCAGAACTACTTTGTGGAATAGGTTTAATGTTTAACTGAATATCTTTACCCACAGCACTTGCCGCACGAGTGCGGTAATTGTCGCGAATTCGGCCTTTAAAGTAAGGCGACTTAATAGTGTATTGACCACTTTTTTGCGGTTGAATAAGGTAATTACGCTCAATAATTAAATAGCGAATGCCATCAATAATTTCGTAACTCTCTTTTTGTTTACCAAGCTGGGATACATTAGCGGTTTCTAGCTCTGGAGAGCCTAATTGCCCCTCAGTTAAGTCGTTGGCAAGGAATAATTTAACGGTATATACGCCAGCTTGCTGTACGTATAACGTATCGCTTTGCATACTCGTTTCAATGTACACATCTTTACTTTGGTTATCAGCGGTTGATGATGGCACGACTTTAACGCTAAGCGGATTAGATTGCATGTTGGCAACAGAAAAGCTGGGTATTTCATACGTGCCCGGGTTACGTGCCATTAATTCCACTTGCCACTGTGTGGTGTGATTTACTTGGCCGTTAATTATGCTGGTGTTGCTGCGCACTGATGTAGGACCCACTACAAAGTTTTTTAAGAGTGGTGTGGTATCGGGCTGTTCACCTTTTACATTTTGTTCAGCACGAATTGTCAAATTAAAGAATTCACCGGCTAATACTGGGTTGCGATCAACACTAGCAGTGAGTGCTGCTATCGCTTGCAAAGGCAGTAATACAAGGCTAATTAAAACAACTAAGCGACTTACCATGACTTCTCAACTCCTTGCTGCTGGATGCGCTGACGATATCTTTTTTGACTTTCTAATTTCATTTTATTGCGTAACAAAATAGCCGGATCATCCGGTACTTTGCGTAGTAGCTGATTAATAATCTGGACTTGCTCTTTTTCTTCAGGGGTTAGCTCGGGCGCTGGCGTAGCCTGCTGTTGTGGCATTTGCTGCTCAGCTTGTTGCTGTTGTTTAGCTTGTTGCTGTGCTTCACCCTCTGGCTGTTGTTCAGACTCTTTATCTGAAGGATTAGCGTGTTGTTCTTTTTGTTCTTTTTGCTCAGGCGAACTCTCAGCTTTCATATCCGGCTGATTGTTATTTTCTTGCTTTTCACCTTCGCTCTTTTCGCCATTTTGATTTTGCTGGTCTTGAGACTCAGATTGCTCACCATTTTGCTGGTTTTGCTCATTTGATTGCTGGTTTTGTTGGCCAGATTGTTGGTCTTGTTGTTGCTGATTGTCGCCTTGTTCCTGTTTATCTTGCTCTTGATTTTCACCATCTTGAGATTGTTGATTTTGCTGCTGTTGCTTCAAATCTTCTAATAAGGCTTTATTTTCTTGCGCTTGCTTAAATTCAGGTTGTTGAGCCAAGGCTTTGTCATAAGCCTCAATCGCTTCATCAAAACGATTTAATTTTGCTAACGCGTTACCTTGATTATAAAGTCCCTCTGCGCTGCTATCTTGCTTAAACTTTTTGAGCGCGTTTTCGAAATCACCTTGTTGGTATAGCGCAGAGCCTGATAAATTCGCAGTCTTAGCGTTACTTGCGGCTTTATAATCTTGCTGTTGATACGCTTGATGCGCTTTTTGCTCGTCATTTAATAACCAACTCGGTAGTGACAATGCGTAACTGATACTTGGTTTAAATACAAATAGGCAGCAAAGGCCTAATAAAAATTTAGGTTGGTGTTTTAACATCATAAAACCGAGTGGTATAAGTAAAAATACTAAGTAAATACCGCCATCAATGGGTTGTTGGCTGGTTTGCTCACGCTTTACCACATCTTCTTGGTTTGTGTTTGTAGGCTTAAATAGCGCAAGATCGGCATCACTTACTTGATAGTAATTAAACTTACCACCCGTATTTGAGGCAAGTTGTTGTAAAAGGCTAAAGTTGGCTTTTGGAATAACAATCTGCCCGTAGTTATCTTTTAAAAAACCTTCGTTTGGCAATTGAATTGGCGCACCTTGTTCGGTTGCTACCGCATAGATATTGAGTTTGATATTGTGCTTATTTAATAGTTTCTCAATGTCACGGCTTTCATCAAAATCATCAATACCATCAGTGATCCAATAAATCTCGCCATTGGTCACGCTTGCTTGGTTCAGTAACTCGACCGCTAAATTGATACCAGCAAAGGTGTTGCTACCCGGCACAGGCATAATTTCTGGGCTTAAACTCGGAATGAGGTTGGCGAGCGTTTGGTGGTCTGACGTGAGTGGTGAAATGGTGTAAGCATCGTTACTGTACGCCACAAGTGCTAAGTCACTTTCTTTTAAAATATCGGTCAGAGTAAGTGCTTTAAAACGTGCTTGTGTTAAGCGGTTTGGCTTTATGTCTTGGCTGTACATTGAGCGAGACATATCCATCACTATCACGCGCGCATGCTTGCTTTGATAAACTGGTAACGGTTGTGATTGCCAGCTCGGTCCTGCAAGTGCGACAACGCTGACAAGTAAAAATAAGCTTAACCACAGAGAATTGGTTTTGCTGTGTTTGGTTTCACCATCTAACAGAAATTGTGCAAGGTGTGGGGCGATGGGACTATTGCTAATATGTTTACGTTTTTTAATAAACTGCAATGCCATTACCAAGGCAACTAACGGTAATAGGTAAAAGGCTTCAGGGCGAATAAATTCTAACGTCATGCGCCACTCCGTGTTGTTAAGCTGCGAATACTATTTACTAATGTTTGCGTGAATAGCAGTAGCACTGCGATAAATAATGGAATATAAAACAATGCTTTTTGCGGTCTTACGGTTTCACTGTTATCGCTAATTGGTTCTAACTGATCAAGCATTTGATAAATGCGTTGTAAACTCGCCACGTCGGTTGCGCGAAAGTATTGGCCACCGGTATCACGTGCAATTTCTGTTAATAAGCCTTCATCTAATGCGCTGCCACGCTGCATTTGAAAGCCAAAAAAGTTTGATTGGCTGTCGGCACCTACACCAACGGTATATACTTTGATTCCCGCATCCTTCGCAAGGATCAGCGCTTCTTCAGGGCTTAAATTACCAGCGGTATTTTGTCCGTCGGTTAACAAAATAAGTATGCGGTTACTGTCTTCTTTTAAAGCAAAACGTTTCACAGCAAGACCGAGCGCGTCGCCGATTGCGGTGGCTTGACCCACCAAGCCAATTTGCGCTTCTTCTAGCATTTTAGCTACTGTGGTTAAGTCGCGAGTCAGTGGCGTTTGTAAAAAAGCGGTATCGGCAAATAAAATAAGGCCTAGTCGATCGCCAGTGCGGGCAGTAATAAACTCGTTAAGTACTGCTTTAACTACAGATAATCTATCAATGTACTGCCCCTGATATTGCATATCTTGCTCACGCATTGAGGTAGATAAATCGACAGCCAACATAATTTCGCGCCCTTCGTTGGGTAACTGAATCGGTTCACCATAGTACTTAGGGTGGGCGAGGGCGACGCACAAACATGCCCAAATCAGCCAAGGCCAAAGTGAAAAACGTGTCGGTTGCGATATGTTACCGGTTTGCACTACCGGATTATGGTAAAGCGCCGTTGTTCTAACTGTTGCGACTTGTTTGTTTTTTTGTAACTTACGCAGTAAAAGCGGTAGTGGTAATAATAAAAAGGCAAATGGCCAAGCAAACTCAAACATTAATCGCTCCTTTTACTTTAAAACGATAAATTGCCTGTGTCAGCTTGTTATGGAAATCGGTAAGTGGTTCATTATTTTCGGCTTGATATAAGCGCATTAGCTCTTCATTGCTGAGCGTTGTTTTTGATGTTGCGGCGACAAGCTCAAGCCATTTTTCACCACTTTGACTTGCAGCTTCTGCCCCATAGTAGTGTTTTACAAGACGTTTCAATAATAAATGCAACGCTTGTACATTATCTAAATCGCAAGACTGATATGCTTTGCTTTCTTTAATTGCTTGTTTTTTAGCTTTATTGAGTAGATGACGTTGGTAAATTGCATAGCTGGCAATAACGAGTAGCAATAGGACTACTGCAATGATTGCTATAGCGGGCAGCGAAAGAGGCCACCAAGGCACTGTCGCAGGTGCGATAACATCATGCAAATTATCTAACGGAGATGTTGGTGTCGCCATTAAATCATTATCCCTTTAATTGTTCGGTGATTGATTGCGCTGCACTAAAAGGCATCAGCGCTAACCCTGATTTATGTAATAGCTGATAGAGCGCATTTTGTTGAGCATTGGCTTTTGCCGCGTAGCTTTCGCGAAATTTAGCGTTAGCCAGAGGTAAGCTTGCTTGCCGATTACCTGATTTTAGTGAAAGTTGCTCGCCAACATTCGGCAGCGCACGTTCCATAGGGTCAAAAATAGGGCAGGCTATTAACTCGCAGTGACGGGTTAATAGCAGTAATTGCTTTGCCATATCTTCACTTAAATGATGAAAATCCGAAATGAGATACACCAAGGAGCCTGGTTTTGCTAAGTGTACTAAACGATTTAATTGATCATTTAGTGTTTGCGATTCGCCGTCGAGTTTACTGCTTAATGCCGCTTGGTGGGCAAGCTGTAAATTATGAAACAGCTTTAATGCAGCGCTTTGGCGTGAGGCGGGCTTTAGCTCCCAATGGGCATTATGATTAAACACTAACCCGCCAACGCGATCGCCGCGCTGAATGGCACTCCATGCAATCAGTGCACTTAAATGAGCGGCTTGTACAGACTTAAGCAGCAACTGTGAACCAAAAATCATGCTGTCGCTAAAGTCGGTCAAAATAAAAACGGGGCGTTCTTTTTCTTCCTGAAATAGCTTGGTATGTGCAATTCCGGTGCGAGCGGTAACACGCCAGTCGATGGCACGCACATCATCACCCGGTTGATAATGCCGAACTTCAGCAAATTCCATACCTCGGCCTTTATGTGGCGCAAGATATTGACCGGCATTGTGGTGCTTCACTTTGCGTTTTGGCGTTAGTTCAAGCAAAGTAGTTTTGTTGTGATACGCCATCAACTCATTGAGCGAGAGCTCCACACCATTGCTTTGCAGTTCGGCGAGTTGTGCAGTTTGTGTATTCATAATGGGTTTAAGGTGCTACCACGCGCGCGATTATCTCGGCGAGTACATCATCTTTGCTTACGCCATCAGCTTGCGCTTCGTAAGATAAAATAATGCGGTGACGTAGCACATTAGCAAATACACTTTGAATATCTTCAGGTGCTACAAAATCACGACCGGCGAGCCATGCATGAGCTCGGGCACAACGATCAAGCGCAATTGTAGCGCGCGGACTTGCGCCGTATTCTATCCAGCGGCCTAACTCTGGGCTTAACTTTTCAGCTTGGCGTGTTGCGATTATTAGCTGCACAAGATAGCGTTCAAGTGGTTCTGATAAATGCAGTGAAAGCACTTGCTTGCGCGATTCAAACAAGGTTTGTTGCGAAATTTGTGGTGCTTTAACTTGCTCTTCTGACAGCGCTTCACCGCGGGTTAGGCGTAATATATCGAGCTCGTTTTGTGCGTCTGGATAATCAATACTAAGGTGCAATAAAAAACGGTCAAGCTGCGCCTCTGGAAGCGGGTAGGTCCCTTCTTGCTCTAGCGGGTTTTGCGTTGCCATAACAAGAAATAATTCTGGCAGTGGGTAAGTTTTTTTACCTACCGTGATTTGTCTTTCTGCCATGGCCTCTAATAGAGCTGACTGAACTTTTGCTGGCGCACGGTTAATTTCATCAGCGAGCACAAGGTTATGAAACAACGGTCCTGCTTCAAACACAAATTCGCTGGTTTGCTGGCGATAAATATCGGTTCCTGTGATATCTGCCGGCAATAAATCGGGGGTAAATTGTACGCGTTGGAAATTGCCTTCAACACCTTTTGCCAACGCATTTACTGCACGGGTTTTAGCAAGGCCTGGAGGGCCTTCAACAAGTAAGTGCCCATCAGCAAGTAATGCTAGTAAAAGTGCTTGAGTAAGTTCTGGTTGGCCAATGATTTGGCTGTCTAAATAATTTTGTAGCTGAACAAACGCTGATACCGCCATGTTAGTCGCTATCCTTATTGTTTTAATTGGCTTAAATAGTTCTTAACCGCTAGATTATACTTAAGCTGTTAGTTAAGCCAAGGGCTTACGTTAATAAATGTATCGGGAAAAATTAGGTGTGTTGGTCTTCGCATTTGTTTTATGAGGCAAGAACAACAGAGGCTAAGATGGTGGCGGTAATAAAAAGTTCAAAAAAAGCTGCATGGGAAATGCAGCTTGGTAGTGATAGTGTCAACACACATGCGCATTAGGCGCTTTCGTTGCTGCTTTGTTCACTTTGCATTTTGCGGTATTTTAAACCGTCGATAACCAGTTCCAGAATGGGACGTTTCTCACCATTGTACCAATTATTAGCGGTACGCTTGCTAAGTGCACCTTGGGTTTGTTCTGAAATCGTGTTAGCGGTCCATTGCGTGCCTAGCTCCAGTTTTATGTATTGAGTTAGCTTCATAGCGCTCTCCATCTAACGTGTTTGCAATATGGAAATTGTTACTTTTATTTCGGTGAAAAAACAGAGAGTCCCCGTAATCCTTTGTTTTAATTTGTGATTAAATGTTATTCAATGAATGTTGGGATTAAAGCGATAGTTGGCAGAAGACTTTTCCCGCGATCACAGCAAAGGGAAGTTGGCAAGGGTGGTTGACAAAAACTTACGTTTTGCTATTGGCAAACAAAGATACCTTGTTTAGAATCAATAAACTTGATAACAGGTCAGACCTGTAACCAGAGGAACAACCTATGTCTGAACAAAATATACTAAAAACAACAAAAGGCGACCGAATTGCCGTTGTCAGCGGATTGAGAACTCCATTTGCAAAACAAGCTACTTACTTCCACCACGTACCTGCATTAGATATGGGTAAAATGGTTGTAAATGAAATGCTTGAACGCATGAATCTTGATAAAAATGAAATCGATCAGCTGGTTTTTGGACAGGTTGTTCAAATGCCAGAAGCGCCAAATATTGCGCGTGAAATCGTACTGGGCACTGGCATGCCAGTATCGGTCGATGCGTATTCTGTGTCACGTGCATGTGCAACTAGTTTCCAAGCAGTTGCCAACGTAGCCGAATCAATTATTGCCGGTTCTGTAAATGTCGGTATTGCTGGCGGCGCGGATTCATCATCTGTTTTACCAATTGGCGTAAGTAAAAAATTAGCGGGTAGCCTTGTTGATTTAAATAAAGCACGCACCTTTGGTCAGCGCTTTAAAATTCTTTCGAAATTGCGCTTCAAAGATTTACTGCCAGTACCACCTGCGGTAGCTGAATACTCAACGGGCCTTTCCATGGGCCAAACCGCAGAGCAAATGGCAAAAACTCATAACATTAGCCGTGCTGATCAAGATGCAATGGCGCATCGTTCACACTCGCTTGCGGCAAAAGCCTGGAATGACGGTTTACTAAGCAACGAAGTAATGACTGCACATGTACCGCCTTACAAAGGTTTCCTTGATCGCGATAACAACATTCGTGAAAACTCAACAGTTGAAGGCTACGCAAAATTACGTCCGGTATTTGACCGTCAACATGGTTCGGTAACGGCTGCAAATGCAACGCCACTTACTGATGGTGCAGCAGCTGTGTTAATGATGAGCGAATCAAAAGCAAAAGCACTTGGTTACCCGATTTTAGGTTATATTCGCAGCTTCGCGTTTAGCGCGATTGACGTACATGAAGATATGTTAATGGGTCCTGCACACTCAACGCCAATGGCGCTTGATAGAGCGGGCATCACGTTACAAGATCTTGATTTAATTGAAATGCACGAAGCATTCGCAGCTCAAGCACTTGCTAACATGAAGATGTTTGGCTGTGATAAATTTGCCCAAGAGAAGTTAGGCCGTGCTAAGGCGATTGGCGAAATCGATATGGATAAGTTTAATGTAAACGGCGGTTCACTCGCTTATGGTCACCCATTTGCAGCTACGGGCGCACGTTTAATTACACAAAGCTTAAATGAATTAAATCGTCGTGGCGGTGGCCTTGCATTAACAACAGCATGTGCTGCAGGTGGTTTAGGTGCGGCATTCGTTTTAGAGGGAGCATAGTATGACAGCTGAACAAGCGAACTCAGTATTTGATTTTAAGGTTAATGATGACAACATTGCGATTGTCACCATTGACGTAGCAGGGGAAAAAATGAATACCCTGCGCGACAGCTTTGTTGATGACCTTAATGCGGTTATTAAACAAGGTGTTGAGCAAAATATTAAAGGCATGGTATTCATCAGCGGCAAGCCGGATAACTTTATCGCAGGCGCTGATATTAAAATGTTGGATAACGCGAAAACCCGCGATGACGCGCTGTATTTATCACAAACGTGTCACAGTGTATTTGCTGATTTAGTAAAACTACCTTTCCCAACCGTTGCAGCAATGAATGGTGCAACCTTAGGTGGTGGTTTAGAGTTTGCACTGGCGTGTGATTATCGTGTTGCGAGTGATGCCAGCAATACCAAGTTAGGTTTACCTGAAGTACAACTTGGTTTATTACCAGGTGGCGGTGGAACACAACGTTTACCTAAACTGGTAGGTATTCAAAAAGCGCTTGAATGGACATTAACAGGTAAGCAAGTGCGTCCTAAACAAGCTAAAAAAGCAGGCCTTGTTGATGATGTAGTGCCTAATAGTGTGCTACTTGATGTGGCGCTTAAATTTGCTGTTAAAGGCAAGCGTAAGAGCATTAAGCCTAAGCTTGGTAAAGTGTCTCAATTACTCGAGTCGAACCCATTTGGTCGCAATATTATCTTCAAAAAAGCAACTGAAAATGTTGAGAAGAAAACAGGCGGTCACTATCCAGCGCCATTTGCCATAATTAAAGCAATTCGCGCTGCTGCTGAAATGGCTCCAGCTAAAGGCTATGAAATTGAAGCGCAAGGCTTTGCTGATTTGGTAATGAGCAAAGAATCAAAAGCATTACGCGGTATTTTCTTCGCTACCACTGAAATGAAAAAAGAGTGGAATGAGCAATCACAGCCAACAGAAAATGTTGCCGTGCTAGGCGGTGGTTTAATGGGCGCGGGCATTGCACATGTGAGCGCATGTAAAGCCGGTGCCCGTGTACGTGTGAAAGATATTGCGCAAAAAGGCATTTCTGGTGCACTAAACTACAGCTTTAAAATTCTAAACAAAAAGCAAAAACGCCGTATTTTATCTAAAGCTGAATTGCAGCTTCAAATGGCACGCATTACGGGTGGCACTGATTACGCTGGCTTTGAAAACACCGATATCGCTATTGAAGCGGTATTTGAAGATTTAAAACTAAAGCAAAGCATGGTTGCAGATATCGAAGAAAATTGTAATGAAAATACAATCTTTGCGTCGAACACATCTTCGCTGCCAATAGGTCAAATTGCTGAAAATGCTGCGCGTCCTGAAAATGTAATTGGTCTTCACTATTTCTCACCGGTTGAAAAAATGCCACTAGTGGAAATTATTCCTCATGAGAAAACAGCGAAAGAGACCATTGCGCGCGTTGTAAACTTTGCTCGCAAGCAAGGTAAAACACCGATTGTTGTTAAAGACAAAGCGGGTTTTTATGTAAACCGTATTTTAGCGCCTTACGTTAACGAAGCAGCAAACTTATTACTTGCTGGTGAGCCAATTGAAAAGATTGACGAAGCCTTAGTAGAGTTTGGTTTCCCAGTTGGCCCAATGACACTACTTGATGAAGTAGGCATTGATATTGGCTCTAAAATCGCCCCAATTCTTGAAAAAGAGCTGGGTGAGCGTTTTAAAGCGCCAGATGCTTTCTCACGCTTAATTGATGCAGGTCGCTTAGGTCGTAAAAGTGGCCGAGGCTTTTTTGTTTACGATAAGAAAGATAAAAAAGTCGATGAGTCTGTGTATGAATTGCTTGGCGTTAGTAAAAACCCACGCTTGAATAAAGAAGAAATTGCAGAGCGCTGTGTTGCACAAATGCTAAACGAAGCGGCGCGCTGCTTAGATGAAGGCATTATTGCAAGTGCACGCGATGGTGACATCGGTGCAATATTTGGTATTGGATTCCCACCATTCCTTGGCGGTCCATTTAGTTACATGGATTCGTTAGGCGCTGGGCATTTGGCATCGCGCTTGGCAACATTTGCAGAGTACAACAAACACTTTACACCGTGCGAGCCATTAATCGCGATGGCAGAAGCTAAACAAGCGTTTTATACAGAGCAGGCAAGCGCAAGTTAAGGTTTATTGTTCAGTAAACGTTTAGTATAGATTTCATCCTGTAAGCTCAATTAATCATCGATTTTTTGAGCTTTTTTTTGTACTATAGCGCCCCGATTTTATGTTGTGCTTGGTGAGAAGCGATGCTTTGGTATTTATTCGCGTTATTAATTATTAATGGTTATATGAGCGCTGTTGTGGCGGGCCGTTTTGGATTAGTTGGCAAGCGCTGGGCGATCGCGGGGTTATTAACTGGGCCTGCGGTATATAGTGTAATTAATGTTAAACAACGAATGTTACTAAGAAAGTCACTAGGCTTTGTTTTTACACGTATTAGCGCATAAGTCAGAGCACTTAGTACGTTATTGCACTAGGCTGAGCTTTACTTCTTGTTCCAAATCTCTTGGTGGCAAGTGAGCTTCTTTACAGCGAGCTAATAGAAACTGTTCAAACTGCTCATGTGAAAGCGGTTTCGAGTAAAAATAGCCTTGTACTGTCGCACAATTTAGTTCTTTTAATTGCTCCACTTGATCTTCGTACTCAACACCTTCAGCTACCACAGATAAGCCAAGGTTGTGGGCGATAGTCACGATTGAATCAACCATATTCTTACCTTTTTCATTGCCCATGTCGTCAATAAAGGCTTTATCGACTTTTAATGTGTTGAGCGGAAATTGTTTAAGGTAAGCGAGTGATGAATAACCCGTGCCGAAATCGTCGATTGCTAAATGAATACCGCGAGCACTTAGCGTATTCATAATGCGAATAGCATCTTTTGGATCTTCCATGATAGTGCCTTCGGTGATTTCGAGTTCTAAGTAGTATGACGCAAGCCCTTCACGTTTCAGTATTTTATCGATGCTGCCAATAAGGTCGGGCTGCATAAATTGCTTTGCAGAAAGGTTTACTGCTACACGACCATCGAATAAACCACGGTTTATCCAGTCTTTAACGTCTCGGCATGCTTTTTCAAGTACTACTTCACCGACTTCTACAATTTGACCGGTTTCTTCCGCAATTGGGATAAATTGTGCAGGGCTGATCAGTCCCTTATTTGGTGTAATAAAACGCACCAGCGCTTCCATGCCAACCAGTTCACCACTATTAATGTCCATTTTGGGCTGATAAAACACCTTGAAATGATCTTCTTTTAATCCATACCGAATTAAGTTTTCGATTTGCAGACGTTTTACAGCTTGGCGGTTCATTGCATCGTTGAAGAAAAGGTATCGGTTGCCGTGCTGTTTGGCATGATACATGGCAGTATCTGCATTTTTAAGCAGTAACTCTGGCGTGTTACCATCTTCAGGGAAGAGAACAATACCGACACTTGAAGTAATAACAAGTTCATGTCCAGACATATGAAATGGCGCTTCAATCAGCGCTAAAAAGCTTTTGGCAGCTTGTGTAATGGTATGAATATCATTGGTGTTTTGCATTACAAGCGCAAATTCATCACCGCCTAGGCGATAGAACTGGTCGCTCTCACGCGTACGTTTGGATAGACGCGATGCCAAACGACACAATAAAATATCACCTGCGTGGTGGCCTAAACTATCGTTAATTTTCTTAAAGTTGTCTAAATCAAATACTAATAATGCATGGCGGTTTTTGCTACCGACCAGGGATTTCATATTACTAAAGAACTGATTACGGTTTGGCAGGCCGGTTAAGCGGTCGCGATTGGTCAGTTTTTGCAGTGCCAATTCAGTTTGCTTGTTGTCGGTTACATCGTTGTAAACCGCAATGTAGTGGCGCAGATTGCACTTTTTGTTATCAATGCGGTCAATAGAAAGTGAGAAGAACGTGCTTTGCCTGTCTTTGCTAAATGTTAGTTCTTTATGCCAGTGCGATTTTTTTTGTATTGCTTTGTACAGCTGGCTTGTTTTGCTTTTGTCGTAACCCGGGAGTCGGTAAGGGGTGCCAATGTGATTTGCAGTAGTGCCACCAAAATAGCTTAAGTAGGCCTGATTTACTTCGACAATATTAAAATTCGCATCGAAAATAACAATAGGATCAGAGAGGTTTTCAATACAGTTTGCCAGCAAATTTAAACGTTCTTGGGTTTGTTTTACCGAGCCAATGTCTTTAACCGTGCCCATCATTCTAAGTGGTTTTAAGTCCGCATCCGTTTCAATTACGCGGCCTTTATCGAGTACCCAACGCCAATCGCCGTTTGCATCTTTCGCTCGGTAACTCGCTTCGAAATGCGAAACTTCTCCTGACAGGTGCTTTTTAAGGATTTGTTCAACGTGGGGTAAATCAGATGGATGGATATTTGATTTATTAGGTGGTAAATCGGGAGTGTGGTCAATGGCATTAAATAAGCCGTCATTAATGCGCTCTAAACGATGCTCACCAATGTGCCAATCCCAAACAGCGTCGCCACTTGCTAATATACTGTTTTTAAATCGATGTTCTGAACGTTTTAAGGCAAGTTGTGAGCGTCGCAGGCGCAAAACAGCAACTAGCGCTATCAGCAAACTCAATGTTGCGAGCGCAAGTGGGATCACCAGCTTGGAGTCTAGTAGCGTGGGTTGGTGTGCATCGCTTGAAAAAGCAGTAAACAAACCAGTAAACCCAGCAATTATTTTTATTATTTTATTGGGCATTGGCTTAACGCATTGTATTTAACCCCCTTACACTAAGGGATTGTCTTTATGGTGTCAAAGCTTGTTTAACCGATTCGGAATTAGTTGCTTGTTTTACCGTCTTTTCTTTGGTTTTTAGCTCAAGACGTGTACTGTTTTCACTAAACAAACGTTTGCTATAACTTACTAATTGCGCCTTACTTAATTGCAATAGTGCAGTTTTTAACTGGTATTGCATATTAAATTGGCTATCACCATTGCCGATTGCCAGCCAAAATCGCTGTGATTTAAGGCGTAGGTTTTTATCTTTTTCAACAATTTGCATCATCAATGCTTGTTTAGCTTGTTGCCAATCTTCATCGCTCATGGCGTTAATTTGTAGATGGTAATTGGCTAAAAAGTGATTGCTGTGCTGGGCTAAAATATCGGACGCGATTTCTGGCGACTGAATATAAAATGCGATACCAGCGCGGTTGTTTAAAGGCGCAAAGCCTGAGCCAACTAAATAGCCAAGCTGTTTTTCGGTACGCATATCGTGGAAGTAGTCTTGGCTGATTAAATGGTTTAGTGCCATTAACCTGATTTTTTCGCTGATTGAATCAGAGCTTGCTTGAAAGTAACTTACCAGGGCATTGTCTGGGTGAGGCACATCGTGGGTTTGCTCTTGTTGGTTATCTAACGTTACGATAGGGCGGTTTAAATCAGCAATAGTGGTGCGCGTTTTTAGTTTTTCTCTGATTAGTGCCACACAATCGTCGGCTTCTAATGGTGTCCAGTTGCCATGCATTAGAATTTGACAGTGCAGGGCTTCAAATAACTGACTACAAAATGCGTTAAACTCACAGAAACTGATTTGTTCAATCGCTTCGGCGAGTTTTAACGGCGTTGGATTCCACGGTAGCAATGTAGCGCTTAGTTCAGAGAATAAAAGGCTAACCGGTTTACTTTGGTTGCCATTTTGCCAATGACGAACAAGCTGGCGTTGGTATTCATAAAAGCGAATTGAGTCGAATTTACAGCTCAATAATTCATTTAAAATTTCACCGATTAATTCAATTTGATTACCACTTAACCCCCAAGTGTGCAGCGTTAATCCACCTTGGTGAGCTGAAAGTTGATAATTGATACCCGCTAATTCTGCCGGATAAAATTGCTCAGCGACTTTATCCATAAAAAGGTCAGCAAACAGGCGTGTCATCGCCATGTTTTTAACGTTTTGCACCGTAATTTCACTGTCTAGCGCCAAGTAAAAGTGACCTTTAGCGACTCTAAAGGTGGAATCTTGTTTATACCAAAATTCGAACGTGTCGCTTGAAACGCGTTTTTCCGGTGTTTTATGTTTATGCTCTATCGGATGCAGCACAACCGGCTTTGTTAAATAAGGGTTGCTGGTTGGCAGGGTTAGTTCAACGGCGCTCGCATCTACTTTTTCCAGTGAGTCTAGCCAAGGTTGCGATATTTTGTTGATGCTATAAGGCGTACCATACCACTTTGCGTTGGCATCGGTTGGCACACCTGGGTGAATATGAATAAGGCGCATATTATTGGCATTTAGCAGCGTGAACACATTGTCAAACTGCGTGCGATTAAAGCCTGTCATTATGTAATCGCCATAAATTAAGTGTTCATCTGGATAGTGATGCATATTCACACTTAAACTATTAACCCAATCTAGTACGCGGGATTTCTCTTGATTATTAAAGGCGATGTCCATTAGCACTTTTTTATCTTGGTAAAGGCGCTCTAATAACGGGGTTTCGGCTTTGGCAATCAGCTGCAGGTAACAAAACAGGTATTCCACAATGGCGGTTTTATGTTTTTCGCCTTCGTCGGTCAGTGCAATACTAATGTTAAAATCTTTAAAGTTACTGCCATTAATACCACCACCGGCACTGAGCCCGTTAATCCATCCCGCTTTTTTTAATACCGAATAAAGTGAGCCTACGCCTTCGTAGCCGATTAGGTGAGCGATAAAGCTTACTGTTTTTTCACGGTAAAAATTATCAATACTGGGCAGCGCAAACGATACAATGAGCTTTTGCATATGTTTGTGTGGCTCAATATAAATCGATTGGCACATGTTTTCAGGCAGATAAAGTGGTGCTTCAATATCGGGTTTTTTACGCTCTGGGTTGCCACTAAGGCAATTAAATAGTTGCGCTATTTTAACCTTCATGAGTTCGCAAGGCGTATTGCTTGAAATCACTAAGGTCATGTTTTGTGCTTGGTAGTGTTTTAAAAAGAAAGCGCGGATCTCTTCGCTTATACATTCGTTTTTATTAACTAAGGTTTGATGGTTGCCGACCGAAAATTTCGCAAATGGGTGCGCACTGTTACATGTTTCTTTATGTACTTGGTAAATGCGACGTGAATCGTCTTTCAGCTTTAATTTAAATTCTGCATCAATGGCATTACGCTCTTTCTCGCAAGCAGACGGTAAAATAAGCGGCGCATGAAAAATATCGGCGAATTGCCCGAGTGCTTGTAAAAAGTGTTCGTTAAGTACTTCAAAGAAGTAACTCGAATGCTCTGTGCCTGTCCACGCGTTACAATTACCGCCATGATGCGATAAAAATTGTGAAAAAGAACCCGGCTCAGGGTATTTTTCTGAACCTAAAAATAGCATGTGTTCTAAGAAGTGTGCTAAACCTTGACGGCTGATAGGGTCGTCGAAGTGTCCGCAATTTACGGTAAGTGACGCCGCTGATTTATCGCTGGCAGCGTCTTCAATCACTAAGATTTTTAGACCATTGTCCAGTTTTAGGGACTGATAAATTCTGCTATCATTGCTGCTGGTTATCAAGGTTTGCTCCGTATCTAATAAAGAAAAGAATAATCGCTTATCAACACGATTGAAGTGGATCTGGAAGCAACACAGCTAAACTAAAAACTACCTGAGTTTTTATTGCTTTAAAGCTAATATAGCGGACATATCATAGATTTGGCTATAGCAAAGTCGTTATTTTTTGTAGTTTTACGGATTTGCCTTATTGAGCATTGTTATGAAAAAAATTTTTATTATGCGTCATGGTCAAGCACAGTCTTTGACGGTAAATGACCAAAACAGAATGCTAACGGATATAGGTCGACTTGAAGTTGCCGCAATGGCGAGTAAATTACAGCAGGACTGTAAAATAGATGCTGTACTAACAAGTACTTACCTTCGTGCTTTGCAAACGGCCGAAATTGTTACGGCAAAACAAGAAAGCATTCGTTATCAAGACAGTTTTGACGACTTTATTCCAAGTGGCGATGCTGAAAACGCTGCGGAAC
Source organism: Pseudoalteromonas sp. ABV4_021 (assembly GCF_056159365.1). Classification (NCBI taxonomy): domain Bacteria; kingdom Pseudomonadati; phylum Pseudomonadota; class Gammaproteobacteria; order Alteromonadales; family Pseudoalteromonadaceae; genus Pseudoalteromonas; species Pseudoalteromonas sp. ABV4_021. Next base: position 859,417 of record NZ_JBSWVB010000001.1, read on the forward strand.
TGATTAAAGCAATGATCAGTTACAAACCTAACTTAAATAACTGGATTTTGGTCGCTCATATGCCAATTGTCAGTTATATCGTTGAGCAATTTTGTCCTGATAATATGCCAATTTTTGCAACAGCAGCGGTCGCTGAGATTCATTATAATGAAGAGTCAGGTTTAGCTGAGTTAGTAGCCATGCATTTACCTGATGTTGATGTAAAAGCGTCTTAAAACAAAAAATGACTCAGTTGAGTCATTTTTTATTAGGTGAAACACATTAGCGGAAAAACGGATCTTCCGGAATATCCACTAAAATAAGTAACGCGCCACGGCCACCATATTCAAGCGGCGCTTGATGAATAGCCAGCACATCAGGGTGTTGTACTAAATAATGTGGCACTTTGTGTTTTAATACGCGCTCACCCACACCAGTCACAATGCATGCACAGCGTAAATGACGCTTTTTACAGGCGCTGATAAGGCCTGCTAATTCCAGCTTTGCCGTTTCTTTATTCATGCCATGCATATCTAAAATAAGCTCAGGAGCAAAGTCACCACGGCGTAGTTGTTTGGCTAAATAGCTATCTGCACCGGGCTTAACAAAGTTAACGGTACCTGATGTATCGATATCTGGAATATATTCATCCGAGAAATAAAACTCAGCATCGAGCTGTTTTACCTTAGTGTTGGTAGTTTGCTCTGGTGCTTTTTGCGCTTTTTTAAAGTGGACTGTGTCTTGGCTTATTTTTTTTGAGCCAGACATTTCACTGCGAAAAAGGGCAATGTCGTCATCGGAAAGTGAGTGATCTTTTTTCATGGCGCGATTGTATCCAAAAAGATGTAAAAAACCTAGAGTATTGCGCCTTTAAACCGTTACAATAGTGCTTTTAAACACTAGTGAAACTTGATTATGGAACAGGCATTTTTAGATTCGGCAATGCAAACAGAAGCCGTTACAGAGCTAAATACAATTAATGATTGGTTACGTTGGACGACTAGTCAGTTTGCAGCGTCAGGTATTTTCTTTGGTCACGGTTCTGATAACCCGTGGGATGAAGCAGTACAGTTAATTATGCCCGCATTAAGTTTGCCGATTGATGCGCCAAAAGAGCTCGCAACCAGCAAATTAACTACATCTGAAAAAGAAACGCTGGTGGCGTTAATTGCGGCGCGCATTAATGAACGCGTGCCCGTTGCTTACTTAACAAATCAAGCTTATTTCGCAGGCCTACCATTTTATGTTGATGAGCGCGTATTAGTACCGCGTTCCCCGTTTGCTGAGCTTATCAATAAAAAGTTTGATACTTGGCTCGATCCAGAGCAAGAAGTTACCCGAATTTTAGATATGTGTACTGGCTCGGCATGTATTGCTATCGCGCTAGCACAAGCATTTGAAAATGCTGAAGTAGATGCCGTTGATATTTCGTTTGATGCGTTAGAAGTAGCGGATGTTAATATCTCAAATTACCAGTTAAACCATCGTGTATTCCCAATTCAATCGGATGTGTTTTCGGGTGTACCTGGTCAAAAATACGATTTAATTGTGGCAAACCCTCCGTATGTTGATGCTGAAGACATGGGCGATTTGCCTGATGAATTTCACCACGAGCCAGAGCTTGGCCTTGCTTCAGGTGAAGACGGCCTTGATGTTACGCGCACATTATTAAATGAAGCGGCAGAACATCTAACTGATAACGGTTGGTTATTTGTTGAAGTAGGTAATTCTATGGTACATATGGAAGCGCTTTATCCTGGCGTGCCATTTGAGTGGATTGAATTTAAACACGGTGGCTTAGGCGTGTTTGCTATTAATAAACAAGACTTAATTGCACACTTAGGGTAATTACTAAGTACAAAAACGCAGTTTGGCGGCACTGTATCTACCAACGCTGCCATTTGGGAATGAGGAAATGAGACATTATGGCCGGAAATAGTATAGGTCAATTATTTAAGGTGAGTACCTTTGGCGAAAGCCATGGTATTGCACTGGGTGGGGTGGTCGATGGCTGCCCGCCGGGGTTAGAAATTTGTGAAGCTGATTTGCAAATCGATTTAGACAGACGAAAGCCTGGACAAAGTCGTTACACTACGCAGCGCAGGGAAGAAGATGCCGTTAAAATTTTATCGGGTATTTTTGAAGGTAAAACGACAGGCACCAGCATTGGCTTGCTTATCGAAAATGGCGATCAGCGCTCAAAAGATTATTCAAAAATTGCCGATGTATATCGCCCTGGTCACGGTGATTATACTTACTGGCATAAATATGGCATTCGCGATTATCGTGGTGGCGGTCGCTCGTCAGCACGCGAAACAGCCATTCGTGTTGCCGCAGGCGCAATTGCTAAAAAGTATTTAAAACAATTTCATGGTGTTGAAATTAATGCGTGTTTATCGCAACTTGGGCCAATTAAAGCAGAGCAATTTGATTGGTCTGTGGTTGAAGAAAACCCATTCTTTTTTCCAGATAGTTCTAAGCTAGAAGCGCTTGATGAATACATGCGCGCGCTGAAAAAAGAAGGTGATTCAATTGGTGCCAAAGTCACTGTGGTTGCGAAAAATGTACCTGTGGGGTTAGGTGAGCCCGTGTTTGATCGTTTAGATGCTGAAATTGCTCATTCACTGATGAGTATTAACGCGGTAAAAGGTGTTGAAATTGGTGACGGTTTTGAAGTGATTGAGCAAAAAGGCTCAGAGCACCGTGACACCATCACTCCTGAAGGTTTTACCTCAAACCATGCTGGCGGTGTACTTGCGGGCATTTCAACTGGGCAAGATATTGTGGCATCTATTGCGCTTAAACCAACTTCGAGCATTACAGTGCCGGGTAAAAGCATTAATACGCAAAACGAGGCGGTTGAAATGATCACCAAAGGTCGTCATGATCCGTGTGTGGGTATTCGTGCAATTCCAATTGCAGAGGCCATGTTGGCAATTACCTTGATGGACCATTTACTACGTCATCAGGGGCAAAACAAACATGTAAATGTTCAGCCGGGTCCAATCTCAGGGCAAGCTGGATAATTACCGACATATTTAAAAAAGGGGCTATTTCAGCCCCTTTTTATTTTTGCTAAAATGCCAGCAATTTTTTGCTGTACCTATCGTTATGCATCGTTATCAAGATTTAATTTCCATCTTTAATGGCTGTTTTGAACGCACACTAAACACACGTTTAGTAAAAGGCGATGGCGAACCGATTTATCTGCCTGCAGATGACAATACACCATTCCATCGCATTGAATTTGCCCATGGCTATTATGCCAGTGGGCTGCATGAAGTGGCGCATTGGTTAGTGGCAGGTGAGGCCAGACGCTTATTAGAAGATTACGGTTACTGGTATTGCCCAGATGGGCGCGATGAAGCGCAGCAAGCTGAATTTGAAAAAGTGGAAGTCCATCCACAAGCCATTGAATGGGCACTCAGTGCTGCAGCTGGCTTTAATTTTAATGTCTCAGCAGATAACTTAAACGGCGCACAAACGTGTCGCTTTGCATTTCAGCGTAAGGTTTACAACAAGGTATGTGAATTACTTGAGAGCGGGTTTAATAAGCGCACGGAAACCTTAATTAAGTCTTTATGCGATTTTTATCACACACCATACCCGTTAACACGCGCACAATTTACTTGGCAGGATGAATTACTTAATGATGAAGCAGTTTAAACTAGGCCTTATTATCAACCCTGTTGCTGGGTTAGGTGGCAGTGTTGGCCTAAAAGGCAGTGATCATGTCACTGAAGAGGCGCTTGCCCTTGGTGCAGAGCCAAAATCGCATAAACGCACCCAAGCGGCACTTGAAGTGCTTTTGCCGTATAAAGAACACATTCAAATATTTACCCCAAGTGGCAAAATGGGGCAAACCCTTGCTGAAGAAATGGGTTTTGCTACTCAGGTTGTGTTGACGGTTGGTGAGAACACATCACCTACTGATACAGAATTAACGGTTAAAACCTTAATTGAACAAGGCGTTGATTTAATTTTATTTGCTGGTGGTGATGGTACAGCGCGCAATGTGTGCAGTTCGGTTAGCGATAATACAACCGTACTCGGTATCCCCGCTGGTTGTAAAATTCATTCTGGCGTTTATGCGATTACCCCAAAAGCAGCAGGGCGTGTTGTTGAAATGCTGATAAACGGCGAGCTAGTTACGCTTTCAGATGCGGATGTAATGGATATTGATGAATCGGCATTTCGTGAAGGGGTTGTTAAAGCCAAACGCTATGGTGAAATGCAGGTGCCAAGCGAATTACGCTATGTGCAAGCAGTTAAAAGTGGTGGCAAAGAAACGGATGAGTTAGTACTTGCTGACTTATCGGCCTATGTTGTGTCAGAAATGGAAGATGACGAATATTATGTAATGGGTTCAGGCTCGACCGTTGCTGCAATAATGGAAGAAATGGGGCTTGAAAACACCTTACTCGGTGTCGATGTCGTGCTTGATCAAGACGTTATTGCTGCAGATTGTACCGCACAGCAATTAATTGATTTAACCAAAGGCAAGCCGACTAAAATTGTGATCACCTTAATTGGTGGGCAAGGTCATATCTTTGGCCGTGGTAATCAGCAGCTTAGCCCTGAACTTATTCGCCAAGTAGGCAAAGAAAATATTATTGTGGTTGCAACTAAACGCAAACTGCAAGCGCTTAATGGCCGTCCGCTTATTTGTGACACAGGCGACAGCGTGTTAGATGACGAACTATCAGGTTTTATAAAAGTGGTAACTGGATACAACGATCATGTGATGTATGCAGTGGGCCTTGAAGAGGAAAAGTAAATGCAATTTCTAGGATATGTTGATAAGGCCAATGAGTACTTTGACAAACTAATTGACAGCGCAACTGATGATGAGCTGTTTGCAAGTGGTTACTTACGTGGGCACTTTGATTTGCAAGTAGGTTACGCGCAAGTTGAAGGTGATGATTTAAGCTGCGAAGAGTTAAATGAAAAAATTGAAAAATCATTGGTTAAAGCGTATCGCAATGGCGAACTAACCGATGAAGACCGCGATCATGTAGTTGCAATTTGGGAAAAAGTAAAAGAGCTGGTTTAAGTATTTAGTGTTTTCTCAAAATCAAAAAAAGCAGCCTCTGGCTGCTTTTTTACTTTCTAAACACATTAATACTGATGATTACTCAGCGTATAAGCCTAAGTGCTCTTTTGCGTATGCTTCAAAGTCAGTGAAGCCACCAATGTGCTTTTGGTCTAAAAAGATTTGTGGCACTGTTTCACAAGGCTTGCCAGCTGATTTTTCTAGGTCTGCTTTCGATACGCCTTCTTTAATAATATCTACGTAACGGAATTTAAAATCATCACGTTCTTGAGTTAAACGTTCTGCTAGTTCTTTTGCACGAACACAAAATGGGCAGCCATCACGGCCAAAAATTACTGTAAACATTATTCTTTCCTCTTTAAATTTAATGAGCCCATTGTGTCAGCGAAAGGTGAGTTTGTGAAATTGATAAACTCAATCGCATCATTCGCAAATAACGATGGGTGGTTTTTTAGAGAATTAAGTACGGTAAACCGTTTTAATTAAGTGATAACCGAACTTGGTTTTTACAGGGCCGTGCACTTCAAATAGTGGCTTTTTAAAAACCACATCATCAAATGCTTTTACCATATCGCCTTTATTAAACTCACCCAAGTCGCCACCGCGTTTGCGCGACGGGCACGTTGAATGTTGTTTAGCAAGCTTGTTAAAGTCAGCTCCTTTTTTAAGCTTTTCTTTTAGTTCTAAACAGAGTTTTTCATTATTAACTAAGATGTGATACGCGCATGCTTTAGGCATTGGATTCTCGAATGCAAATTAAGATACGCGTATTTTAATGGCTAGTTGCTATTTTGTCTAAAAGCTGCGAGCTCTTAGGCCTAATTCTGTGGAATAACCCATCGATTTGGCAATAATTTTTAAATCTTCTGAAATCACATAATAAGTGGGAAACGCAGAAATTTTATAATTACTCGCGGTGTGGCTATCGGCTAATAACACCGGCATGCTAAGTGATAATTTGTCTACAAATGCTTCAACCTGTTGTTTGCTCTCATAGTCAGCGGCAATTGCTATGGCATTGATACTGCCGTTTTTAGCCAGTTTATCGAGGTTCGGCATACTGAGTTTGCATACGGTGCACCAAGGGGCAAAAAAATAAACCACTGTTTGTTGGTTTTGTAGCGATTTAATGGATACTCGCTCGCCGGTTTCTAGTGTATCTAAATTAAAATAAGGCGCAGGTTCATCGTTACTCAGTAAGTTTCTCTGCTGAAAAGTAGTGATCACAAAAAAAATCACAGAAAAAAATAAAATATTTAAAATTATGCTTTTTATTTTTAATTTCATAGGGTTGAAGTGTTCTCGAAAAGTGAAATTTGAGTAGTTAATTAAAAAAATTTAAATTAATACCTTGAAAAAGAATTTAGCCACCACATATCTAGTTATGAAGACGCCATAAGGGTTTTCTACTCAGGTAACAATTTGAATTGCCTGACTTTATTTAAGACTTGTCCGCTTTAGGAGAGTCGTTTTTAAGACAATTATCGCTTTATGAGGATATATACTATGCGTAATTTAGATCTATCTCCACTTTATCGTTCGTTCATCGGTTTTGATCACTTAGCTCAAATGATGGATAACGCGAGCCGCAATACCAAACAATCAAACTTTCCGCCGTACAATATTGAGCTTTTAGGTGAAAATGACTATCAAATCACCATGGCTGTTGCAGGTTTTTTAGAATCTGAGTTAACCATTGAAACAGAGAAAAACACGCTAAAAGTATCGGGCGTGAAAGCTGAAAAAGAGTCGCAAGCTGAGCGTAAATTTATTCACCAAGGCATTGCTGAGCGAAACTTTGAGCACAAATTCCAGTTAGGTGATCATGTTAAAGTTGTAGGCGCAAATTTAGAAAACGGTTTATTGAACATTACGTTGCTTCGTGAAATTCCAGAAGCGCATAAACCACGTAAAATTGCGATTAACTCACCGCAAGAGTTACTTGAAGAAGCATAAACTTTAAAACAGATTTCCCAACCACAAAAAGCGCCGTAAGGCGCTTTTTTAGTTTAAGGTGTCGATCGCGCGCTGTAATTTGACTTGGGCGAGGTGATTAAGGTTTTGCGCTTTTTCAATGCTAATCGCATTAAACGCCACTTCATCACCCGCGCGCTTTTGTAATAAGTTTGCACAATCTAATGCAGTGACTGAACCTAGTTTGGGATAACCGCCAATGGTTTGACGATCATTTAAAAGTACTATTGGTTGACCATCGGCGGGTACTTGTATGGCACCTAGGTTAATGCCCTCAGAAAAACGCGCACCAGCTGGGCTTTCTAACGCAGCGCCTTGTAAACGATAACCCATGCGGTCGCTTTGCCCCGTTACGGTATAACTTGAACTTAAAAAACGGTTCAAATCAGCCGCTGAAAATTCATGATGTTGCAGCGCAAGTACCATATTAAGCGGTGTGTTTTGGCAATAATTAGGTATTAAGTTAGCAGGCAAAACCTTTTGCTTAGTAAAACGAGGTACTTGTTGTTTTATTAATGCGTTTGTTTCAATTTTACAGCCAAGTCCTTCACGTAAAACAGTACTAACACTTGTAAAATGTGATAGCGCTTTGATAGAACCTGAAATCGCAAGCGTATGCCTCAATCCTAGATGGGGCGTAGCAATTTCAATAACATCGCCACGTGTTAGCTGAATACTTTGCCAAAGCGCTTGGCTTTTATTGTTAATTGTAAACTCGACATTTGGCCCTGTGAGTGCAATCGTTATTGGCGCTAGTACTTCCGCGCGAAAGCCACCCAGCGTTAACTCAAGTGCTGGGCTATTAATTGGGTTGCCGGCAAGGGCATTGGCAACTTTAAATGCATACGGGTCGTGGCATCCGCCTGTGGTAAGACCAAGGTGATTTTGCCCATAACGCCCTAGATCTTGAACGCAGCAATAGAGCCCTGGATGTATCACTTTGAGCACGCTAGTCAATGTGACCTCCCAAGCGGATGAACTCATTACGCTCAATAGGTATAAACTTCACGCTATCGCCAATCTTAAAAGGTAAAGGGGGAGTATTCGCAACATCAAAAAGTGATAGAGGGCAGTTACCAATAAGATTCCAACCACCGGGTGAAGCAGCTGGGTAAACCGCAGTTTGCTTATCCGCGATGGCGATTGAACCCTTGGCTACTTTTTTACGAGGAGTCGCAAGGCGTGGAGTGGCAAGTATTGGGTTTACTTCACCTAAAAAAGCAAAACCAGGAGCAAAACCAATGGCAAATACACTGTAAATTTGCTCGCTGTGGAATTTGATAATATCAGTTATAGTCAGGTTTTTTGCTTTTGCCATGGTGTTTAGATCAGCACCAACTTGCGGGTGATAATACGCAGGCAACTCGATTTGGTTTACTGAAAATGCAATATCGTTTAGCTGGGTAAGTATGCATTTAATTTTTTGCTTTATTGAGAAGTGATCAATACTAAGGCTTTGATAAGTAACTAACGCACTGGTGTAGGAAATGGTCACATCTACAATCAATTCACGCAGTGACGCCTTTAAAGCATGTGAAAAAGCCGCGAGCTTTTGCGTTTGCTCACTTGAAATTGTGTCACTAAAATAAATTAAAACAGCATGTTCGCTGGCATCAAAAATGCGATAGCTAGGGTTACTCATTGTTACCAATAATCTGTTTGATTTTTGCTATTTGAGCGACTGCACTCGGGTTATCACCGTGAACACATAACGAGTCGCATTGCAGTGTTAACTTACTGCCATCACGGGTGGTAATCGTACCAAACTGCTTTAACTCACTCACTTGCTCAAGTAACTTGGTTTCATTGTGCACAGCACCTTCAAGATTACGTGATACCAACGAACCATCAGGGGTGTATTGTCTATCAGCGAAGACTTCAAAGAGTAATTCAATACCGGCTTTTTTTGCGATTTGAATAGCTTTGGTGTTATCGACTTTACTTAGCACCATTAACTTTAAATTGGTTGGGTAGCTCGCGATTGCGTGTGCAATAATGGTGAGTAACTCGGTGTTTGCCATCATATCGTTATATAGGGCACCGTGTGGTTTTACGTAGCTAAGGCTTAGCCCTTGTACTTTTGCCATGCCTTCAAGCGTTGCGATTTGATAATGCAATAAATTAGTCAGTTCAGTATTTGACAGTTGCATGCTACGCCTGCCAAAGCCTTGCCTGTCGGGATAACTTGGATGGGCACCAATCTCTACACTATGGAGCTTGGCTAAGCTCAAGGTCTGTGCCATCACATTTGGGTCACTGGCATGAAAGCCACAAGCAATGTTTGCCATATCAATAACCGCCATGGCTTGTTCATCACAGCCTAGTGAGTATTGGCCAAAACTTTCCCCTAGATCGCAATTGAGTTTCATGGTTTATCCTTGGCAGCGTTTTATGTTATCGAGAATAATGCCGCTTGCCATAGCAACATTAAGTGATTCAGCCTGACCAAATGCCGGAATGGTTATTTTTTTGCTAATTGAACTGGCAATATGCTCGCGAATACCGTGTGATTCGCTGCCCATCACCAAAATTAAGTCGCTTTCAAACTGGGTAGCGTGAATGTTTTCGCCGCCTAAGTAGGCACCATAAACAGGTCGAGTTTGCTTACTAAAATAATCAGTTAATTCAGTTTGAATAATGTTGACGCGGGTAAAGCTTCCCATCGTTGCGCTGATCACTTTTGGATTATACGGGTCGGCACAATCAGGGCTTAAAATCAGCTCATTAATGCCATACCAGTCGGCCACGCGAATAATAGTGCCTAAATTACCTGGGTCGGCAACGCCATCAAGTACAATGGAAATACCTCGGCTATTTGGCTCATTTTGTTTTGGCGTTTCAACAATCGCAATGGCGGCATTATTACTAACTAGAGTACTTGCCTTTGCAAGCTCTTCTTCTTCACAAGTGATAATGTTGAGGCCATTTAATTGTGAAGCGTGCTTTTCGCAAAAAATTTGGGTAGCAAAAAGCTGTTCAATGATTAAATTGCTGTCGAGTAATTCGAGTACGTTTTTTTCACCTTGCACTAAAAATAAATTTTGTAACTTGCGCTGCTTTTTTTGAGATAACGCACGTAATTGTTTTAGTTGGTTTTTAGAGATCATACTGTACCCTTCTTAATTCTTACAAAATTATATCACTCATCGCTTTAGGCGGAAGGGTTTTGACAACAAGAATTTTTAACCTATACCTAAAAGTGTAAAGCAATTGCTTTATAACTATCACAAACGTTCAAATGGTTTGAACCTAAACGCAAAGGAGCGCGTTATGAAATTACTTTCACTGCCAGTACTTGGCGCATTCTTATTAGTTATTACTTCAATTACCTTTTCTGTGAGTGCAGAGTCACAAGTGACAAAGCCGACAAAGAGCAACGTTGAAGAAGTGGTTAAAGTAGAGCTCGTTAATGTAAACACTGCGAATGCAGAAAAGTTGGCAACCTTGCCTGGCATTGGCGAATCACGAGCACTCAGAATTATCAACTATCGTGAGCAGAATGGAAAAATAAAATCCCTTGAAGAATTGAATGACATTAAGGGGTTTGGTGAAAGGTCAATCTCCAAACTGAAAGGTAGAGTAACGTTTTAATTAAAAAGGGGCGTTTGCCCCTTTATTTATTGTTGTTTTCGAACTCAGCTCGCGCCTCTTTAAGCAGCGGCTTAATAAACATTAGTGTAAGTGGTGTAGTAATTAGTGGGTAGCACAAACCCACTATTAGTAAGTATAAAAGCAACCACCAAGATTCGATATTTGCTAACAGTAAAAATATCGGTGTTAAACACGCTATTTTTACTACATTGAGTGTAATTTTTTTGCTGGCCGGCAAGTTCGCCACGGCTAAGTGAATAACTTCTTGTCGTTGTCGAACTGATAAACCATCTAATTCAGGAATGTTTTTTGTTGAGAAATACATATCAAATCTTTTTAGCGAAAACCAAACGCGTAATTAACACAACAAACAATACCGCACTCGCAATCGCAAAGATCACTTGCATCCAACCTGGCATACTCAAGCCAAGAAATTGCCAGCTGATATTTCCGCAATCACCGGTGACTTCAAAAAACCATGGCATCCACTGGTGCAGTGGCAAAAACTCAGGGAAGTTCGGCTCAAACGCACAACCTGCAAAAGCAAATGGATCGGTATTATTTTGCATAGCGATGTGTTCTGCTGCAATTAAGTAACCCCAAATTGCTGAAATAGCCCAAAGCGTAAATCCGATAACACGAGCAAAGACATTTTGCGGTTTAATAGCACCTGTAATACCTGCAAACAATAGCCCCAGCATAGCGGTGCGTTGATAAATGCACATTACGCATGGCCCTAAATCCATTGCATATTGGAAGAAAAGTGCAGCACTTTCTAAGACAAGTGCGATGCCTGCTAATAGAAGCCAAGGTAAGCGTTGTTCCGGCCAATGAGCAAGTTTTGAAAACATAGGCTTTACTAAAAATTCGTTAATAATGGGGCACACTATAAAAAAAACGCCACAGCTTCGCACGAATTTTCGATGGAATTTTGTAAAACGGCGTAAATACCAAGGTTTGCGTGATTTTTATATTGTGAAATGCGTTACAAACATTAACAGAGCTGTGGTAAAAACAGTTTACAGACTATTTTATCTTATGCATTTATTTGCTTGTGCAAACAATCGCATCTGGTACAATCAGTTTGATTAAAAAAGCATTACAAGAACGACTGGACACTTCATGAGAATTTTTAAAGCCAAAAGCCCTGCGGGATTTGCTGAGGAATACATAGTTGAATCGATTTGGAACGGCGAATTTGCGCCAGGTTCAATTTTACCAGCAGAGCGAGAGCTTTCAGAGCTTATTGGTGTGACACGCACAACTCTACGTGAAGTGCTACAGCGTTTGGCGCGCGACGGCTGGTTGACCATTCAACACGGTAAGCCAACGCGTGTTAATAATTATTGGGAAACGTCGGGTCTTAATATTCTAGAGACGCTTGCTAAATTAGACTCAACTAAAGTACCCGAACTAATTGACCAGTTGCTTTCAGCGCGTACCAATATCAGTGCTATTTACACGCGTTCAGCGATTAAAACAAATCCAGATAAAGTAATCGAAACATTGTCTCGTGCTGATGATTTAGCCGACACTGCCGAAGCGTTTGCAGATTACGACTACCGCATGCACCACGAACTTGCATTTGCTTGTGGTAATCCTATTTATGTATTGACGTTAAATGGTTTTAAAGGCTTTTACGCACGCATCGCGCGCCATTATTTTGCCGATGAGCGTACGCGTAAGTTAGCGCTTAAGTTTTTTGCAGAATTAAAAGCGCTAGCAGAGCAAGACAAGTTTGATGAGTCTATTTTCTTAGTGCGTAAATATGGTCTAGAATCAGGCGCATTATGGCAAGAAATTAGAGAAACTATGCCTGAAGATATTATGGAGCAAGATGCGTAATTAACTGCACGCTTACCCAACGAAAGCCAGCACACTTGCTGGCTTTTTTGTTTTTATTGCTGAAATAGCAAAGTAGGTGACACCTCTTACCTGCCGTAAGAAAAGTGTCGTGCAAAAACATCAATGACTGATAACCTAGAATGCACAATTGTGTGATTTGTATCATAATCGTTTTTATCGAACGGCCTTATCGTTTTAATTGATTATCTTTAAATACATCGATTCGTTACACTTTCTGCAGTATAAAAATAAAAGCCAAGCCCTCTTGGTTTTTTTTATTTTGGCATTATATTTATTGCCAGAGGTGATGATAAATCATCAAAACTGGATATTTCATTATAAATAATTGGAGAAAATAATGGGCGTATTAGTAGGCCGCAAGGCACCAGACTTTACAGCTGCAGCAGTTCTAGGTAACGGCGAAATCGTAGATAGCTACAACTTACACGAAGCAATCAAAGGTAAAAAAGCAGTTGTTTTCTTTTACCCATTAGACTTTACATTCGTATGTCCTTCAGAGCTAATCGCTTTCGACAAGCGTTTTGAAGAATTCCAAAAGCGTGGCGTAGAAGTTATCGGTGTTTCTATCGATTCACAATTCTCACACAACGCATGGCGTAACACGCCAGTTAACGAAGGCGGTATTGGTCCAGTTAAATACGCACTAGTTGCTGACGTTAAACACGAAATCTGTCAAGCATACGACGTTGAGCACCCAGAAGCTGGCGTTGCTTTCCGTGGTTCTTTCCTAATCGATGAAGAAGGTAACGTACGTCACCAAGTAGTTAACGACTTACCACTAGGTCGTAACATCGACGAAATGCTTCGCATGGTTGACGCACTAGCATTCCACTCAGAGCACGGTGAAGTATGTCCTGCTGGCTGGGAAGAAGGTAAAAAAGGTATGGACGCAAGCCCAGCTGGCGTTGCTGCATTCCTTTCTGAAAACGAAGGCGACCTATAAGTCTTTTTCGTTAAAAGCTGTTTTTTAGCAGCTTTTAAAAGATATAAAAAATCCGGCAATTGCCGGATTTTTTTATGGTTTAAATTCTAATTAGAACTTGTATTTAGCACCTAACATAAATACAAATGGGTCGATTGCAACATCTGACGTTAATACTTTGTTGCCACCTGCAAATACTTCAGCATCTGTATCGATGTCGATGTAAGAAGCCATTGCGTGAATACCCCACTTTTCATTGATCATGTAGTTTGCACCTACTTGACCTGCTAAGCCAAATGAGTTTGATAGCTCAAGTTTAACATCATCAGTGCCTAATACTGCTTTTAGGTCTGCACCCGCTTCGCTGTCAAAGAAGATAGTGTAGTTAACACCAGCACCTACGAATGCGCGGAATTTGTCACCAGCGCTACCGAAGTGGTATTGTGCAAACAGTGATGGTGGTAAGTGTTTAGTTGAGCCAATGCTTGCGCCGCCGATTGCTAAATCACCAATTTTACCTTCACCAGAAATATCGTGGCTAAATGGTGTTGCTGCTACTAACTCTACTACCCAGTTATCATTAATTGCATAGTCAAATGTAATACCTAGCTGGGTGTTGCTGTCTACTGAAACGCCTGCAGTTGGGATTTCATTTAAGTAGCTTGTACCGCTGTCAGGGTTTACGTTGATTGCACCTACGTTTACGCTTAGTTTTGCCATTGCTGGTGCTGCGATTAAACCTGAGGTTAGTAATGCTGTAGTTAGTAATTTTTTCATCGATAATCTCCCGAATCATCTTTTGTTTTGATGTGGCTATTATCGGTAGCTAGAAAAATTAAAAGCTGTTCTAGATCAAGTTTTGATAGTCAAATACGGTCTATCCACATTAGAATTTGATTTAGATTAAGTTTTTGACAGCCTAGAGTTCGTTTATGAGTATTTTATTAGTAATCCCCAACCGTAAACTCGATAAACTCATCGAAAAATTTCACAGTATATTGCCTGACGTTAAAATTCAGGTGTGGCCAGAAGTGAATGATGCACTCGCGGTTGAATACATTGTTGCATGGCAACCACCGAAAGGATCGTTAGCACCGTTTGTTAATTGCAAGGCGATTGCGTCGTTTGGTGCGGGTGTCGACAGTTTATTGCAGTACGATGGTTTACCCAATGTGCCAATTACCCGTATTGTTGATGATAACTTAGCGAGTGATATGAGCTGTTATGTACTCACGCATATTTTAGCGTATCAACATCGAGTTGAATTATACGTTAAGCAGCAACAAGAAAAACTGTGGAAGCCAAAACGCGCAAGAATGGGCAATAAGGTAACAGTTCTTGGCGCAGGGCAGCTAGGTACTGCCAGCGCAAATTTACTGCACCTAAATGGCTTTGATGTCAGTGTTTGGTCACGCACCGCTAAATCACTAGAGGGCATTACTAGTTATGCGCAAGATGATTTAGCACGAGCGGTAAGTGATGCCGACTATATTGTGTGTTTATTGCCCTCAACTAAACATACCCACAATATGATTGATCATGCATTTTTATCAAAAACCAAAAAAGGCGTTGTGATTATTAATGTTGCACGAGGCGATATAATCGATGAGAAAAGCCTCTTAGCGAATCTCGACTCAGGTCAAGTAGCGCATGCAATTTTGGATGTGTTTAGTATTGAACCTTTGCCGCAAACGCATGCATTTTGGCAGCATAGCGCAATAACTATTACCCCTCATTGCTCGGCGCTTAGCAATGTTGATACCGTGACACGTCAGTTGTGTGATAACTATTCGAGATTAAAAGCGGGGCAAGCGCTTATGAACACCGTAGACTGTGACTTAGGTTATTAAACTACTGGTTGTAAAACCAGCGTTTTAATGGGTTGTTAAAATTTGTAAATTGTTTAGAATGATTCTACAGTACAGTTTATGTACTAAAACAATAATAAAAAACAAAATTATTGGGGGAGTTATGCACCGCGCAATGGCAAAAGGGATCAAATTAAGCTCAGTCGCTTTATTGGTTGCTTTTTTAGGAGTGAGTGCTTGGTTCACTCAGGCTGATGAAGCCGTAAACCAAAATACAGTAGTAACAAATGCAGAATAAGGCTCAACAGAGCCTTATTTTTTTGCGTGAATTTCTTTGTTTGCAAGCTTCGCTTGTTCGTTTTTACTCAACAGTACGTAAACTGCGCCATAGCCACCGTGGTGAGTTTGTGCTGTGTGAAAACCAAGTACAAACGGGAAATGCACAAGCCACGCATTTACATGGCTTTTTAATTTAGCTGGTTGTTCGCTATTTTCTTTGCCAACACCGTGTTTAATAAGCACAACACGTATGTTACGGCGATGACAGTCCGACAACTCCTGTATTAACTTATCCTGTGCTTCTTTGATGGAGTGGCCTTGAAGCTCAATTTTTCCATCGATATCATATTTGGCAAGTCGCAAATTTTTAAATACGCCAGCCTGAAGGCCTGAAGATTTGTAGCTAATGTAATCGTCGGGTTCAACGTATTCAATAGTTGCGCTACTCAATGCGTCATTTAACAAGCTTATTTGCTTTGAGCTTTGTTGCTTGTAGAAATTACTTAGCGCGTTCTTAGCGTTAGAGGTTGGGGTTGAAACAGCGTCTTGTTTGAGTGGCGTTACATCAGCCATTTGCTGTAAAAAAAGGTCAGAATCGGAATGTGACATGATATGGCCCCAAATGGTTACGAAATCATGTCACTATTGTATCGTTATGCTTAATTCTGTTCTAGTTGATACTGGGTATAAACTTTAAATAGATAAAACGCATTAATCAGAATAAGCGTGATATTTGATAAATGCTGTTGTGGCGCAGTATTCATACTTTGCATGACAAAAAGTGCAACTAATGAAATTGCGGCAAATAGCTTGATAACCTTAGTATTACTAATAAAAAATGCACCAATACATAAAGCGACAATTGTTAGGTTTGTTGATAAAAAAATTAAGTTTTCCACTTTGGTGCCTCCGATAATACTAAGTGGCGCGAATTATCGGAGCATTCCGGCTTTTCTTCAAACGAGAAAATCTACCATTTTAGAATAAAAAAAACTAATCCGAAAAAAAGCTCAAGATCACAGAAATAAAACCTTCCTGCTTAACTACTTGATATTTATGACAACCTACATTTTGATTAATGTTATCGCATAAAAAGATCTTTCCTTGGTCTATTTCGCCTGTAAGAGTGAGGTCGGAATCAAAAATGGTTGCTGGTAGACCTAAAAAACCAGGCCAATAGATACTTGTTCCCACTACATTAAGCTTTTGATATGAGATTAATTGTGGTTTGGGAATAATTAAAGCGGCGAGGGCAATAAAGGCTAAACTTAACCATAAGCCTTTTTTTGGCTTAGCTTCTACCTTAGCTGCTACTTGTTTTTGAGCGGCTTGAATTTCAGCCTGCGAAGGGCTTTGAGCTGGTTGTTTTCTTGTGGCTCTTTGTTTAACTTTTTTTTTGCTGGCCGAGTCGCCCATCAGCGACTGGCGCTTAATTTTAATAGACATATGTATAATTTCGTTTGACAATAGTGTCATTAATTTGTGATCTGAATTATAAGTATATAAGTTTAACATTATAATTCATTAATAAATACGGGACGATTTATGAGTGGTGAGCACGCTATTTTAATAGTTGATGACGTAGGGACAGTGAGAAACTTTCTTCACCAGACACTGATTCACTTTGGTTTAGCAAACATAGACGAAGCATCAACTGCACAAGCGTGTTTGGAACAGATTAAAAACCATCAATACGACGTGATCTTTTTAGATATTGAATTACCAGATGGTGACGGTAAAGAACTGATCAAATCAATTAACGAGATTTCTCCCGAGGCAAACGTGGTCATGGTTTCGGCACACTCAACGGTTGAAAACGTTAAAGATGCGATTGAGCGCGGTGCAAAAGGGTTTGTGGTAAAGCCGTTTTCACCAAAAAAGATTGCAGGTATTTTGAAGAAGCTAATGCCTGAGCTGGCAATTTAGTTGCGATACAAATTTTAGACATAAAAAAACCGGTGTTAACCGGTTTTTTTATTTGCAAAATAAAGTACTAATTAAAGTGCTTTAATTTTTGCAGCAAGACGGCTCTTGTGACGAGCTGCTTTGTTCTTGTGAATTAGACCTTTAGTTGCGTAACGGTCTAAAACTGGAACTACTTTTTCGAAAGCTGCTTGTGCGCCTTCTTTGTTACCCGCTTCGATTTCAGCAACTACTTTCTTGAAGAAAGTACGCATCATTGAACGACGGCTTGCGTTGTGCTGACGACGCTTTTCGCTCGTAATAGCACGTTTTTTTGCAGACTTGATGTTAGCCAAGGTTTGCTCCTAACAATCTTAAAATAAGCTTAATTTAAAGGCCGAGGAATATGCCAACATTAAGAGCAAAAGTCAATGACTTTTGTACTTTAGTTTAGCTTAATTGCTGTACTGGCTTGCCTCAACCGAACAAGTGGCGGGAGTATATCAAATAAGCACTTAGCAATACTAGTACTTCACACGATAATTTATCGTTATAAACTGCATACGCGTGTGTCACCCCATAAGAAGTTTGTGGCATACTGAGCAACTTAATTTTATTGTCGGTTATTAAAGCGTAGGGGGAGCAGTGGCAAAAGGCCTATTTCGTTCGGGAATGGTTGTGAGTTTAATGACCTTTATTTCTCGTATTTTAGGATTGGTGCGCGATGCGGTTACGGCTCATTTGCTCGGCGCAGGTGCTGCTGCTGATATTTTTTTATTTGCTAATAAAATCCCCAATTTTTTACGTCGCCTCTTTGCCGAAGGGGCGTTTGCACAAGCGTTTGTACCCGTATTAACTGAAGTAAAAGAAAAAGACGGCGACAACGGAGTACGCGTATTTGTAGCCCAAGCAGCAGGCACACTCGGCACGGTGTTATTAATTGTCACAATTCTGGGGGTGTTAGGTTCAGGTGTGGTTGCCGCGATATTTGCACCGGGTTGGTACAATGAATATGTTACTGGCGGTGCCGAAGGATTTAAGTACGAACTATTCACTCAAATGCTTAAATTAACCTTTCCTTATTTGTTTTTTGTTAGCCTTGTGGCGTTATCTGGCGCAGTACTCAATGTCTACAATCAGTTTTCGGTTGCCGCTTTTACGCCTGTTTTATTAAATATCTCTATTATTGGTTGCGCATATTACTTTCACGATAAATTTGAGTTTGGTGCATTTGCTATGGCACTTGGTGTGTTTATCGGTGGCCTAGTACAGCTTTTGTTTCAGCTGCCATTTTTACGAAAAAATAATGTGCTGGTAAAACCAACATTTGCGTGGCGCGATAAAAACGTAAAGAAAGTGCGCACGTTAATGTTACCTGCAATGTTTGGTGTCTCGGTAAGCCAAATAAACTTGTTGTTAGATACAGTGATTGCGTCGTTCTTAGTTACTGGATCAGTTGCTTGGCTTTACTATTCTGACCGCTTAATTGAATTTCCACTTGGTTTATTTGGTATTGGTATTGCGACAGTTATTTTGCCTACCTTGTCTAAGCTACATGTCAATGATGATCCTAAACAGTTCCAAGCTACGGTCGATTGGGGTGTACGTTTTGTTGTTTGGCTTGGTATTCCCGCCTGTTTTGGTTTAATTGTGTTAGCGCCTTTGATTATTAATGTGTTGTTTGGTCATGGGGAATTTATGGCTAGCGGCAATCATGTTGAAAAGGTGGCAATGGGTGTTACTGCGTATGCGTTTGGCCTATTAAGTTTTATGTTGATTAAGGTGTTGGCACCCGCTTTTTACGCGAAACAAAATACCAAAACACCAGCCAAAATTGGCGTAGCTGCAATGGTATTAAATATGGTGTTTAATTTAATACTAGCCCCAATGTTTGGCTATTTAGGTTTGGCGCTGGCAACATCGCTTTCTGCTACCTGTAACGCAGTTTTACTCTATTACTTTTTGCACAAGCAGGGCGTTTATGGGGTGTCGAAAACCACTGTATGGTTCTTCGTTAAGTGTTTAATAGCCAGTATTTTAATGTTTTTAGCTGTTTATCAATTACAGCACTATTTGCCATGGCAGCAGCAAGGCTTTATGCAACAAGTGGCTTTGTTAAGTGGATTTATCGTGGTCGCAGTAGTTGTTTATTTTTTATTGCTTGTGCTCATGGGTGTGCGATTCAGACAAATAAAAAATATTAACTGATAATCGAGTAAAAAAAGTCTATAATCGGGCGCTTAAATTTTAATTCACTTTTTTTGAGGTTTGCTAGTACGTAATGGAGTTAATCCGCGGTATACACAATATAAGGCCAAAGCATAAAGGCTGTGTATTAACCATTGGTAATTTCGATGGTGTGCATTTAGGTCACCAAGCGGTTATCAAAGGGCTAATTCAAGATGCAAAACAATATCAATTACCCAGTACGGTAATGATATTTGAACCTCAGCCACAAGAGTATTTTAGAAAAAGTGATGCACCAGCACGTTTAACACGTTTACGAGACAAGCTAGCGTTATTGTCTCAATTAGGGGTGGAGCGTGTTATTTGCATAAAATTTAACGAGAAATTTGCGAATCAATCTGCTGACGAGTTTGTTGAACACGTGCTGGTTGAAAAACTCGGCGTAGCAGCGTTAACTGTGGGCGATGATTTTCGATTTGGTAAAGGTCGCAGTGGCAATTATCAAATGTTACAAATAAGCGGTGCAACGCATGGCTTTAATGTAAAAAGTACCGCAAGCTTGCGACAAAAAGATTGTCGCGTGAGTAGCACTGCAATTCGCTTAGCATTGAGCCAAGGTGATATTCATCTGGCAAATGAAATGTTAGGCCGAACTTACAGTGTTATTGGTAAAGTGGTACATGGCTGGAAGAAGGGGCGAGAACTAGGCTTTCCGACGGCAAATATTCCGCTTAAACGACAAGTTAGTCCGTTAAGTGGTGTGTACTGTGTACAAGTCACAGTAGCAAGTAAGATTTATTACGGGGTTGCTAATATTGGCACTAAGCCAACATTTAATGGCAAGCGCACCCTTTTAGAAGCGCACCTTTTTGATTTTAATTGTGACCTTTATGGTCAGATTATCGAAGTTGCACCTGTGCATAAACTTCGAGATGAAATAAAGTTTGATAGCTTTGCCCAGTTAACAGCGCAAATTTCGCGTGATGTTGACGAAGCAAAAGCCTATTTTGATTTAATTTAGTAGCCGATACGGAAAGTAGAATTAAATGAGCGACTACAAACATACCTTAAATTTGCCGGAAACTGAGTTTCCAATGCGTGGTAACTTAGCACAACGCGAACCACAAATGCTTAAATCTTGGTACGAAAAAGACTTATATGGTCAAATTCGCACCGCTAAGAAAGGCAAGAAATCTTTCATTTTGCACGACGGCCCTCCGTATGCGAATGGCAATATTCACCTAGGTCACTCTGTAAATAAAATTCTTAAAGACATTATTATTAAGTCTAAGACGCTTTCAGGCTTTGATGCACCGTATGTTCCAGGTTGGGACTGCCACGGTTTACCAATTGAGCTACAAGTAGAAAAGAAAGTAGGCAAGCCAGGTAAAAAAGTGTCTGTTGCCGAGTTCCGCGAAAAGTGCCGCGACTACGCTAAAAAGCAAGTTGAAGGCCAAAAGGCAGATTTCAAACGCCTTGGTGTATTTGGTGATTGGGACAAGCCTTATTTAACAATGAACTTCGACTTTGAAGCAAACGCGATTCGCGTGTTAGGCCGCATTATTAAAAACGGTCACCTTCATAAAGGTTCTAAGCCAGTTCATTGGTGTACAGATTGTGGTTCAGCACTTGCTGAAGCGGAAGTTGAGTACCAAGACAAACAATCGCCTGCAATTGACGTTAAGTTCACCTTTGCTGATCAAGCTGCTCTTATCTCTAAGTTTAACTTAGCGGATGGTCATGAAGGTGAAGGCGATATCAGCATTGTTATATGGACTACAACACCTTGGACACTGCCTGCTAACCGTGCGGTTGCAGTGCATGAAGGTCTTGAGTACAGCTTAGTTCAAATTGAAACTGAACAAGGTAAACAGCGTTTAGTATTAGCATCTGACTTAGTAAAAGATGCAATGGATCGTTACGGCGTGGATAAGTTCCATGCACTTGGTTATTGCCAAGGTTCAGACCTTGAATTATTGCAAACAAACCACCCATTCTACGATTTCACTGTTCCTGTGATTTTAGGTGAGCACGTTACGACTGATTCTGGTACGGGCGCGGTTCATACTGCACCGGGTCACGGTCAAGAAGACTTTGTTGTGGGTCAGCAATATAACTTAGAAGTCGCTAACCCTGTGGGTGCCAATGGTGTGTATCTACCTGATACTGAATTATTTGCAGGCCAACATGTATTTAAAGCGAACGCGAACGTAATTGAAGTACTAACAGATAAAGGCGCACTAATGCATCATCATGCGCTTAATCACAGTTACCCGCATTGCTGGCGCCATAAAACGCCAATTATTTTCCGTGCAACGCCGCAGTGGTTCGTAAGTATGGATCAGGCAAACTTACGTCAAGATTCATTAAGCGAAATCAAAAAGACTCAATGGCTACCAGAGTGGGGCGAAAGCCGCATTGCGAACATGGTTGAAGGCCGCCCAGATTGGTGTATTTCACGTCAGCGTACATGGGGTGTGCCAATTGCACTATTTGTTGATAAGGATACTGGTAGCCTACACCCAAATACTGCCGAGTTAATCGAGCAAGTTGCTGTAAAGGTAGAAGAAAAGGGTATTCAAGCTTGGTATGACTTAGAAATAACTGAGCTACTAAGTGCTGAAGATGCAGCGCAATACGTAAAAGTACAAGACACGTTAGATGTTTGGTTTGATTCAGGTGTAACACACGCATGTGTTGTTGATGCACGTGAAGAACTAACCGGCCCTGCTGATTTATATCTTGAAGGTTCTGACCAACACCGTGGTTGGTTTATGTCTTCAATGATGACATCAGTTGCGATTAATGGTCATGCACCATATAAGCAAGTGCTTACACATGGTTTTACCGTTGACCAAAATGGTCGCAAGATGTCGAAGTCACTTGGTAACGTAATTTCGCCGCAAGATATCATGAACAAAATGGGTGCAGATATCCTGCGTTTATGGGTTGCGTCTACTGATTACACAGCAGAGATGACAGTTTCGGACGAAATCTTTAAACGCTCAGCAGACCGTTACCGCCGTATTCGTAACACTGCACGTTACTTATTAGCGAACCTAAATGGTTTTAATCCAGAAACAGATATGGTTGCAGCAGATGAAATGGTTGCCCTTGATCGTTGGATCTTAGACCGTGCCGCTGTATTGCAAGACGAGCTAGTTGCAGCATACGATGAATATCAAATGCTGGTAGTAACACAAAAGCTAATGAACTTCTGTACCGTTGAACTTGGTTCATTCTACTTAGATGTCATTAAAGACCGTCAGTACACAGCAAAGGCTGACAGTGTTGCACGTCGTTCATGTCAAACAGCGCTTTACCATATTGCTGAAGCAATGACACGCTGGATGGCACCAATTATGAGCTTCACTGCACAAGAAATTTGGCAAGTACTGCCAGGCAAGCGTGATGAGTTTGTATTTACAGGCGAATGGTACCAAGGTCTGGTAAAAGCAGATTCAGCTAAGCTAGATAACGCTTTCTGGCAGCAACTCTTAGAAGTGCGCGCTGAGGTAAACAAAGTACTTGAAGCTGCACGTAAAGAAGAGAAAATCGGCGCAACATTGCAAGCAGAAGTAACCTTGTATGTGGGTTCAGAGCTTGAAGCGCAACTGAATGCGCTTGGCGATGAGTTACGCTTCGTATTGCTTACCTCAAAAGCGGTTGTTGAAAATAAAGAAAACCGTCCAGCAGATGCGGTTGCAAGCGAAATTGACGGTTTGTTTATTTCGGTCGCAGCAACATCAGCAGAAAAGTGTGAGCGTTGTTGGCATTACTGTGATGATGTAGGCACTCACGAAGAACACAAAGATATTTGTGGCCGCTGTGTAACCAACGTAGATGGCGAAGGTGAAGTTCGTCAATTTGCATAGGGGATTTGTGTGTTAAAAGGACGTAGTGGTCTAATTTGGTTAGTGCTCAGCATCATTTTGCTGGCACTAGACCAGATTACTAAATGGGTAGTGAGCACAGAAATGTCTCTCTATCAAACAATTGATATTCTGCCAGTATTTAATTTCACTTATGTGCACAACTATGGTGCTGCATTTAGCTTCTTAAGCGAAGCAGGTGGATGGCAAAGTTATTTCTTTAGCACAATTGCAGTAACGATTAGTGTGCTGTTAATTTACTGGTTAAAGAAACTACCTGCTACTAACAAGTTGCTGTGCAGTGCTTATGCTTTAGTGTTAGCTGGCGCAATTGGTAATTTGATTGATCGCTTAGTACATGGATACGTGATTGACTTCCTGCATGTGTACTATGAGCAGTATGACTTCCCAGTATTTAATATTGCTGACGTGGCGATTAGTATTGGTGCAGGATTATTGTTACTTGATGCATTTTTTGAGCAAAAAGAGAGCGATAAATGACAGATGTAAAGATTGGTGAAAACTCAGAAGTAATTTTTCACTTTTCAATCAAATTAGAAGATGGCTCAGCTGCCGATTCTACGAAAGTTCATAACAAACCAGCTAAATTAGTGATGGGTGATGGTAGCTTAACTGCAAATTTTGAAAAGTGTTTGCTAGGCTTATGCCAAGGCGATGAAAAAAGCTTTACGCTGGCGCCAGAAGATGCGTTTGGTATGCCTAACCCAGATAATATTTACTATGTTGACCGCAGTAAATTTGGTACAGATACACCGGCTGAAGTAGGCGCAATTATCGCGTTTACACAACCTGATGGCACTGACCTTCCTGGTTTAATTCGCGAAGTTGCAGGCGATTCTGTAACGGTTGATTTTAATCATCCATTAGCGGGACAACAGGTTGAGTTTGAAGTTGAAATTTTAGAAGTGCGAAATTAATGAAAATTTTGTTAGCAAACCCTCGTGGCTTTTGCGCAGGGGTTGATAGAGCGATTAGCATTGTTGAACGTGCTTTAGACTTATTTAAGCCGCCTATTTACGTACGTCACGAAGTTGTGCATAACAAATATGTGGTTAATCGCCTCAAAGATCGCGGTGCAATATTTGTCGAAGAATTGCACCAAGTACCAGACGATAACATTGTTATTTTTAGCGCACACGGTGTATCGCAAGCCGTACGCAAAGAGGCTAAACGCCGCGAGCTTAAAGTGTTTGATGCAACCTGTCCACTTGTCACTAAAGTGCACATGGAAGTAACACGCGCTAGCCGTAAAGGCACTGAATGTGTGTTAATTGGTCACCATGGTCACCCAGAAGTGGAAGGTACTATGGGGCAGTATGACAATGATGACGGCGGCATTTACTTGGTGGAAACACCAGAAGATGTAGCAACACTTTCAGTAAAAGATGCGGATAACCTGTTCTACTGCAGCCAAACAACACTATCGGTGGATGATACTGCCGATGTGATTGATGCGCTGCGAGTAAAATTCCCAAACATTCATGGCCCGCGTAAAGACGATATTTGCTATGCAACACAAAATCGCCAAGATGCTGTGCGTGATTTAGCTGACAAGAGTGATTTAGTATTAGTGGTTGGCGCTAAAAACAGTTCTAACTCAAATCGGTTACGTGAGCTAAGTGCAAAGGTAGGAACACCAGCACACTTAATTGATGATGCAAGCGTAATGGAGCAAGCTTGGTTTGAAGACGTGACGAGCGTTGGTGTAACCGCGGGAGCATCTGCACCAGAAGTCTTGGTGCAACAAGTGGTAGACCAACTCAAAGCATGGGGTGGCACGGAAGCAATTGAAAACCCAGGTGAAGAAGAAAATATCATCTTTGCGGTACCTGCTGAATTGAGATAACGACAAGGCTTGCTAATGATTTCGATGAATCAAATTAAAGGCGATTTATTAGCAAGCTTACTTAATGACCGCGCACTGTTAGCAGTAATTATTGTCGGCCAACTCTTGGCCGTTATTTTAACGTTTTCACCTCTTATTCACCGCGACCCTTGGCTCGCCCTCGCACCAGTTAGTCTGTTTATTCATTTTGTTTCACTCACCAGTTTAACGTCAATTTATTTGCTTAAAAGTCAGTTGCAAAAAGCGAGTTATCAGCAGCAACTTGTTGTACTAGTGCTGCTAATATGCGGTTTTACACTGGCAACCAGTTACTTTGTTTATACGTTTGAGATTTTAGATGAAATTTCGCTGCTCGAATTTTTAACACGAAATTTGCTTATCGCCTTTATAATCGCAATGCTTTATGCGCAATTTAGCATTATGCATGCGGAGCGCAGCCATTCAGAACAAGTCGCAACCAAGGCACAGTTAAGTTCGTTACAAGCGCGGATCAGACCACATTTTTTGTTTAACAGCCTTAATATGGCAGCCGAACTGGTGTATCACGATGCACAAGACGCTGAAAAAACAATTTTAGCGCTGGCAGATTTATCCCGTGCTGCAATGCATTGCGATGAAGCGATTTTACTTGAAAAAGACGTATTATTAGCCCAACAATATATGCTGGTTGAGTCTTGGCGTTTTGGTGAGAGGTTAACGGTTGATTGGCAAATTCCAGAGCAATTACCTGAACTTAAAATACCTGCGTTAACTATTCAGCCTCTTTTAGAAAATGCGATTTGCCATGGCGTTGAGCCAAGTGTGAATTCATCGCATATTTCAGTGCAATTATTGGTAAGTAACAGTTCGGTGTCGCTCATTGTCGATAATCCGTATTTGCCTGAAGCGTCTAAATCAAGGCCTAGCAATGGTATTGCGGTAGAGAATATTAAAGAGCGGCTGCAAATGTATTTTGGCAAACGAGCAAAATTGACTCACTTTGTTCAAGGCGATAGTTTTCGCACTAAGTTGGTGATCCCGAGATAGCAATGAATGTACTAATTGTTGATGACGAACCTTTAGCGCGCGCGCGGATCGCACGTTTACTGCAAAAATTAAGACCAGACTTTAATATAATGTCGCTCTCAGAAAACGCTGAGCAGGCGTTACAGGCGTGTAGCGACTTAGTACCAGATTTAGCATTGCTTGATATTGAAATGCCCGGTTTATCAGGAATAGAGTTTGCTGAAAAACTAAAAGAATTTAACCCACCGCCAGCGATTATTTTTATCACTGCTTACCCTGATAAAGCGCTTCCCGCGTTTGCCGTAGCACCGCAAGGGTATTTAGTTAAACCAATTGATGAAGTTGCTCTTGCAAAAGCGATAGATGGTCTGAAGATTTCCCATCGCGCGCAAACTGCTTTAAAGCAGCAGGCCGCTATTGAGTATATCGAAAGCGGAATAAATAAAAGTGTGTTGGTATCTGATGTTCGACTCGTTCGTTCAGAAGACAAATATTTGCGTGTTATTACGCCAAATGCAAGTGTGTTAATTGAAGGCTCGTTAAAAAAACTCTTATCAGAATTTGAATCTTACTTTGTGAGAGTGCACCGCAACACAATTGTTAATCAAAGCTACCTGACCGAAATTGGCCAAGACCACAACAAGCACTGGCTTAAACTATTAGATTTTAATGAAAAAGTAGAAGTTAGCAGGCGCGAGTGGCCGCATATTAAACAGCTAATTCATCAATAACGACCGTTTATCTGAAATCTTAACCGTTAACACCCTGTTAATTGAGTTTCATTTTTCGTTCAGCGATTATTAAGTTAGAAAATTTTCAGCTTAAAGGATGAATGAAAAATGAGAGCAAACTCGTCACCTTTTTCCTCATTGCCAAGGCAACAAGCAAATAAAGGCTTCACACTTATTGAAGTGCTTGTAGCTTTTATTGTAATAACAGTCGGCTTACTTGGTACTGTAGCATTACAAACCAACGCAAAACAAGCTAGTTACGATGCTAATCAGCGTAGTGCAGCCTTAGCATTAGCGAATGATATTGTTGAACGCATTCGTGCAAATGACACTACAGATATTGTAGCTAACTACAATAAAACTTTCAGTTACC
The DNA here is from genome assembly GCF_056159365.1 of Pseudoalteromonas sp. ABV4_021. NCBI lineage: Bacteria > Pseudomonadati > Pseudomonadota > Gammaproteobacteria > Alteromonadales > Pseudoalteromonadaceae > Pseudoalteromonas > Pseudoalteromonas sp. ABV4_021. The sequence goes on from NZ_JBSWVB010000001.1 coordinate 886,826, forward strand.
AAGATGTACTCGTAGAGAGAAATTGTTTAAATGTTCGTTGTAGCTCGTCCAGTATAGCTGAGTATGACGTGTACCAATGGCAAAAAGCTCTAAGAGTTGCAGATAACACTGGTTCTTTAGCAAATGGAACTGTCTGCATTTCACCAACTCCGACCGCAGACGGAAATGGTGCTACGATTCGTGTGGTTGTTGCGTGGCAAGGGCGTCAAGAGTTAAATGAAGTAACTAACCAAAACATTCAATGTGGTGACATAGCAAACCGTAGGGCTGTTGTACTCGAAAGCTATGTATTTATGAGGACTGCGTAACATGAGAAGCAACGAGTTATTTAGACAAGCCGGTTTCACTATTGTAGAACTCATGATATCTCTATTTGTTGGAGCTTTTATACTTGCTGGAGTTATGTTTACATATGTAGGCATGAAAGTAACAACATCAGACACCATGGATATTGGAGAGTTGCAAGAAGCAGGTCGATTAGCCATGGATGTATTGAAGCAAGAGATTGAGCTTGCTGGTTTTTGGGGAAATTTCATTTTAACTCCGTCCGGAGCAATTTTAACGGCAGCGAGTCCTGCAAGCCCACCTACAGATTGTTTTGAAGGCCAAAATAATCGAACTTTTCCTGAAAATGGGGGAAATGCTGCGTTTAAAGTTCTCTATGCAAAAGAAGCTGAACTAGGAACAGAGCTAAATTGTGTCAATAACCCATTAGCTGGTAGTGACATAATACAAGTAAAGCGTGTTTTAGGCCAAGAAATTACTCAAGCAAGTAGTGCATTAAATACATATTTTATCGCTGGTACCCAACATGGTCGGTTCATTCGAGGTACTGGAGCTGTTATTGATCCATTAAATATTAATGAAAAAGTCTGGGAATATAGTCATAACGTTTATTTTATCCAAGACCAAACTTACACACTCAATGGTAACGCTATCAATGTTCCGACCTTGAGAAGAATGCGACTAATGAATGGGCAAATGCGCGCAGAAACTGTTATGGAAGGTATAGAGAATATGCGTTTTATTTTTGGTTTGGACACCGATGGCGATTCTCGAGTTGATTCATACAAAACGACCAAACAGATGGCTATGACTGACTGGGAACAGGAGACAGCAGTTGTAACTAGTGTACAGGTATTCTTGCTTGTAAGAGCTCTTGAAGAAGATTTGAGTCGGCCACCAAGAGAGCAAAGGTTCGTTATGGGAGGGCAGGGCTCTGAAGAAAAAGTACTCACATTTAATGACGGTTTTAGACGTAAACTACTAACATCAACAATTCGCTTAGTAAATGTAGGAACAGACAAATGGGTAATTTAAGTAAACAGCAGGGTGTTGTCTTAGTTGCTGCAATGTTAATGATATTAATGGTGTCAGGTATTGCTGTATCAGTGATGAGTGGCAGTGCACTCGACAATAAAATGGTCAATGCTAGTCAGGAATCATATAGAGTGGAGAATATCGCTCGTGGGCAGACAGAAAGGACAATCAAAGCAGAAATAGACAAAGGCGGAGATAGTAATTTTTTAAACAAAATGGGCCAAAATGAAGCTGATTTAGAAACAGTTTTATCTCTTGATGGTAGTAGAGTTGTAATGACTTATACCAATAAAAATGAAAGGGTACCATTACTACCATGTCCTCCTGCATTTGCACCAACCACTAATATAAAATGTAATTATTTAAAATTATCAACAACGCAAAATTATGGACGTGCTAATAAACACACACTAACACTAGAAACAGGTATTACACAGGAAATGATGGGAGAGGGGTCTTAAAATGAGATTAGCATCTTTTAAAAATTTAACGTTACTTTGTGGTGCGTTATTTATGATGCTAACACTGAGTACCAAAGTGTTAGCGGAAGACATAGAGTTATATCTTAATGCACTTTTAGAGGAAAAAGAAAAGCCGCGAGTAATGCTAATGTTTGATACGTCTGGCAGTATGAATTGGTCATCACAGAACGGAAAATCATGTTACAACAAAAACAGAAACTCAATCAACTGTGTCGCAAAAACTGTCAGAGGTAAAGCGTATCGATGTCGGGTTGGCGGTGAATATCAAGATATGCAAACATGCCCTGCAAGCCGTTTACAAGTGGCAAAAGAAGCGGTAACAAGTGTAATAAGTGAGGCTGATGATGTTGAATTTGGTATTGGTGTTTTTGATGGCGGCGTAAGTTATATTATCTCAGGCATAGGGCGTAATTCTGCAACTGAGTTACAAACAATTATTAATAACCTAGACGCAGGTTCCGGTACACCTATTACAGATTCGGCATATCAAGTTTACAGTTATTTTAGTGGGGGTCCAGTATTTGAGTTGTGGAATCTAAGCCAGGGCCGTGATACTTCGATTGAAAATAATGGGGTCTATACTTCTCCTTTCGCTAACTTGACGGGTCCTGGTGGCAGTTATCAACCGCGTTGTGACAATAACGCATATTTTATTATGATGACTGATGGCGACCCTAGCACAAATACAAGTTACAACAACGCGGCAGGGTTAATAAAAGGATTATTACCAGATGAGCGCTATACAAGCGCAACTTATGAAGACGATTACGGAAACACTAAAACACTTCCAGAAGTGCCTCAGCATTTTCCGCGTTTAGCTGAGTATATGGCTAACAACGATGTGTATGATAAAGATAATAAAGTTAATAACGTGTTCACTTATACTATTGGTTTTGGTAATGGTATGAGTGATAAAGGTGAAGGAATGCTCAAAGCCGCTGCTAAAAAAGGTAAAGGCAATTATTATGATACGAGTGACCCAACACAATTAAATAAAAATCTTACATCTACCTTAAATCAGATTCTTGAGTTATCGGGTAACTTTACCTCACCTTCAGTTGCGGCGAGCCAAAGTGACAGCACACGAACTAAAGAGTTTGTCTATTACTCATTGTTTGCACCTGTGGGATCAGCCAGATGGAACGGTAATATTAAAAAATTAAAAATTAGCGGGTATAACATTGTTGATCAAGACAATGTAAAAGCGATTAATAGTAAAGGCGAAATTGAGAAAAAAGCTAAGACCTTTTGGCGTGACTTTAACCCAACCCAAGGTGAGACGCCATCGGAAGATGGTGGAAATGTAGCGCTTGGAGGGCTCGAAGATCAAATTACGTCACCTGACAACCGAAAAATTTTTACGGATAAGGGTGAACTGGTAAGCACAAACACTAATGTAGTAGCTGAAATTAAAGAAGCGCTTAAAAACTATAGTGGCGTTGATGCAAGTGAACAAGACGCGAAAGAAATGATTGATTGGATGCGTGGTATCGAAAGTCGTAACGGTGATGATGTAATACTACGCAATCATATTCTAGGTGACGCACTTCACTCTAAACCGGCCGCAATTACGTATGGAGATGAAGGCAATAGTACTAAGGATTCAACGTATTTGATATTTGGGACAAATGCAGGCTTCGTTCATTTCTTTGAAGATACTAGTGAAACTGTAGCAACAGAAGCTTGGTCGTTTATTCCTACTGAATTGTTTAACACCCAGCCTTCATTAAGAGATAATGTCCCAGGCAAGGTCTATGGAATGGACCTTACGCCAACTATTTATCATGATGATAAAAATGGTGACGGTAAAGTTAATGCTGGCGAAGATGTGTGGGCATTCTTTGGAATGCGTCGTGGCGGTGCCTCGTACTATGCACTCAATATTTCAGATCGAAGCAATCCGAAATTGCTTTGGCAGAAATCATCAAGCTCTACTGGTTATGGAAATCTAGGGCAAACTTGGTCCCAACCAAAGGTAATTTACATAAATCACCCAACATATTCAGAACAACCTATGCTTGTTTTTGGCGCCGGGTACGACAAACAACAATATGAGAATGGCGCACCAAATACAGTCGGCGCAGGTATTTACCTTGTTGATGCAAAAACGGGAGATGTTGTTTGGAGTACTGATCAAATATCATTTGATGGGACGGACAGTATTGTTGGTAGAATTGCAACATTAGATACTGATTATGATGGCTATACCGATAGACTCTATGCAGCAGACACTGGTGGCAAAATTTGGCGGGTCGATTTAGCAGGTAGTGATTTTTCTGACTGGAGTGCATTCGAGTTTGCAAGCTTGCCTGGGCCTTTTTTCTATCAACCAGAGGTTGCTAGAAGTTACTACAGTAAAGTAACTAGCTATGAGGAAAATGGTGATGTGCTAAATGTTTCTCGCATGACTGTTCCCTTTGAAGCTGTTGTTATTGGTAGCGGTGACAGAACTAACCCTTTAGGTGAGTCAAACGATAACCTATTCATGTTAAGAGATTTGAATGTAATTACGCGTTCATTTAAAACAGATATTCCAAGCTCTATTAAAGTGACAGATCTAATGAGTATTACACCTGACACATTTGGTTCTTTAACGTCTGATTACAAAAGGTTTGTAGAAAAAGAGTTTGAATATAATAAAAGTCGTGGTTGGAAATATGAACTACCAGCTATCGGCGAAAAAGCTCTAGCCAAGCCAGCAATAATTGGTGGTGTAGCATATTTTCCAACATTTGTTTCGGGCTCTCAAACCGTATCTTGTTCACTCACAGGGGGGGAAGGAAGACTTTATGCTTTCCATTTACACTATGCAGTGAACATTTATGACAGTCTCTTCTCCTCAACAGGAGATAGTATTCCACCTACTCCTGAGCTTGTTTTCTCTGAGGATAGTGATGAGAATTCTCAGTTTTTACTGATAGGTATCGGAGCTGGAGAAGGTAACTCAGGAATTATTAAAGCTAAGTCAATTAATGATAGTGCTATTCCTAAGCAAGAGTGTGACGAAAATGGAGCTAACTGCAAAATCAATTTAGTTGGTGGATTCGGTGGTTTAAAGGCGCATCGTAGCTATATGTATAGAGAATCGAAGAATAAGGTTAACTAAAAATGAGTAGTAAAAACGGATTTACTTTAATAGAGATGATGATTGTGGTTGCTATTGTAGGCATTCTTGCTGCGGTAGCTTACCCATCTTATGTAGAGCATGTAAATAAAGGATCTCGAACGGAGGCTACGACTTCATTGTTAGATGCCGCTAACAAACAAGAGCAGTTCTTTGCTGATAATCATCGCTACGCGTTAACTCTTGCAGAATTGAATTATGATATATCGACAAGAACTGGGTTATATACATTAAACCTTATATCTGATGGCAATACGTTTTCTATTGAAGCGACTCCTGCGACAAATCCAGCAACAGGAGATGAAGGTTGTACGAGTTTCTCAATTAATAATATTGGTCAAACAACAGCTACAGGCCAAGCTGGCGCGGCTAGGTGTTGGGGGAAATAGCTTAAGTAAAAAGGTGCCAGAATAATCATGGCACCTGTTAACTTACTTAACCTGAGCTGCACATAAGAAGTGGAACTAAATGCCCTTGCGGTGATCAGATCTTTCGACCAAGAAACATAAGATTACCGAGGCAAGGGCATGAATAACTTAGATGCAATTTACGTAGATGTCGATGATTTTTGTTTATTGTTTGAACCTCAATGGCTTAAACACCTAATAGAATCAGGGGAAAAGCAACGCATTAAGCCATCTCGACTATCCTCCAGCGAAGTGATGACTATATTAATTGCCTTTCATCAATCAGGTTATCGCGACTTTAAAACTTACTACACCAAATTTGTTTGTCAGTATTGGCGACATTATTTTCCTGATTTAGTTAGTTATACACGCATGTTGAAGCTACTTCAGACTACGTTACCTGCTTTGTGTAGCTATCTGAAACAGCGATTCGATAAACCAACAGGCATTGCATTTATCGACTCCACTTCTCTCAAGGTGTGTCACAACATGCGCATTCCTCGCCACCAAGTTTTCGCGGGAGAAGCCAAACGAGGCAAAGGAACAATGGGCTGGTTTTATGGCTTTAAACTTCACCTCATCATGAATGATGAAGGTGGTTTATTAGCTGTAAAAGTGACAGCTGGGAATGTTGATGATAGGAAACCTGTACCAGATATGGTCGATAATGTTACAGGTAGTTTATACGCTGATAAAGGTTATGTATCGGCAAACTTAAAAGCGGAACTTGCTGAGCAAGGCGTTGATTTTATTACAGGTCAACGAAGTAATATGAAACGTCAGCCAATATCATCTTGGGATAGAGCGATGTTATCAAAGCGTTTCATCATTGAAACGGTTTTCGACCAGCTGAAAAATATGGCTCAAATAGACCATACAAGGCACCGCAGCTGCATCTCATTTATGGTTAATTTAATGGCTGGATTAATTGCCTATACCTTTCAGACTAAAAAGCCGAGTATAAAAGTGACTCGGCTTTAATACTTATGCAGATCTGAGGTTACTTATTAAAATTTAAACCTCAAAGTTAATGAGTGTTGTGAAAACTAAGAGCCAAATACATGCAAACGCTGTTTACTTTTTATCAAAGCTTCTATAAGGTCGTTTGATTAGAATCACGCTTAGTGGCGGCTATAAATATGAAGCCAATACTCTTATAACAATCAGTCAGTATCAGTTGGTTCCATTGTTGTATAAGTTTCCCTAGTAGTGTTTTTGTATGAAGTGACGGTAAACCAATAGAGAGTAAACCTATAAAGTGGAATAGTGTATGCATCTTACACTAAAAACACAAAATATTGTTTTTAAAAAGGTTTTTAAGTATCTAGTTCATGTCAGCTTTTTCGCATTTATTGGAGTCTACGATCCGAACCCTGCCAACTTGACTGACTGTTATTCTATTACCACTTAACTTTGGGAATACTTTATTGCAGTACAAAAAGCTACCAGACTGCATGAAATTGATTGAAACATCAGCTCTATATGTTATAGCTCTTCTGGGGTAAGTTAGCTCATCATGACTGCTAATTTTATCATGGAACCTCACAACGTACTCTCCAGAATCCAGCGTGAGGTTGCTGTTACTATCCTCAAATACGTAAATGTTACCACTCCAGTCTGTTTTACAACTACCTGATACTAAAGGGCAAATGGTAATGTTAGCTGAATGTGACACAGCATAAGCTCGAGCTAAGTGTAATGACTTAAAAATTTCACTAATTGATGTATTTAGACGCAGCTGCGCGAAAAAACGGCTGAAATTAGGAAGAGTAATACTGGAGATTACACCGATTAAGACGACGCAGACAACCAATTCAATAAGGCTATAACCATTACGCTTCATCCTTGAAGCCTCTTATTTGTAAATTGTAGTATTAAGCTTAGCCTCTTTAGACCGTACCGCAAGTTAAAAAGTTACGCCCTAACTTCCAAGTATTGCCTGATATACTGACTTGTAATGCAGAAGTGTTTTGATTATTGCCATTGGGGCAAATGACAAATTGATGCTCTTGATTAACTCTACCTTGTCCATCAATCATAATTGCTGTAGTGCCTTGTTCCTGTTTGACTTTGTCTTTCTCGTTCGGTACAGACATAACTCTTATAATAAGATCGTTAGCTGAGCTCAAGTTTGAGTCTTGGTTCTTATCCACAAAAGCAACGATAGGGTGGCTTTGCCAATTTGATGTGCAGTCACCTCCTAAGTCAGGATCTCCAACAGGGCATACAATGACGATTTCATCAGTAGCTGTCGCCTTTGCACGAGCAAACTTAATTGTTCTATTGAAATCATTAATAAAGGCCTCAGCGCGATCTGCCTCAAGCATTGGACCTAGATTTGGTATTGTCACTGCTGAAACAATACCGATAATTGCTAAGGCTATTAACACTTCGAGTAACGTGACACCTTGTTGTACATATTTCATATTTTGTACCTCCTCTAGTAATTATACGCTTTTGAAAAATCCAGACTAGTAGATTGTATAATTCTTTTAGAACAGTTATTTATATTGATGAAAATAATTACCAATATGTCTATAAGTAAATACCTTGAATTGATTAGTTAACGCGATAGAATGGTGGCATTAAGCATATTGGAAACATATCTATGAAAAAAATAGAAGCAATCATCAAACCATTTAAACTCGATGACGTCCGTGAAGCGCTGTCAGAAATCGGCATCACAGGTATGACGGTATGCGAAGTGAAAGGTTTTGGTAGACAAAAAGGGCATACCGAACTGTATCGCGGTGCCGAGTACATGGTGGACTTTTTACCAAAAGTCAAATTAGATATTGTACTTGCCGATGAAGATGTAGACCGTGCTGTTGATGTTATTGTAGAAACGGCGCAAACAGGCAAAATTGGTGATGGTAAGATATTCGTTTCTGATATTGAGCGCGTGGTACGTATTCGTACACAAGAAGAAGACGAAGCTGCTATATAAACTTATTTTTCAAGATTTCAAACATAAAAAAGGGGCTAAACTAGCCCCTTTTTGCATGCTAAGTGCACGTTTATTTGTTTGCATCTAGCACAGCTTGTGCATTATTTTTTAATTCACTCAGCCCAAGTTTTTCGTAGCTTTTTACCATTAGCTCAAGGGCTTGTTTGGTATAGCTGCTTTTTGAGAAGTGCTCTACCACATACTTACAGCGGTTTGCCGCAGCAAGGTAGGCTTCGCGTTCATAATAATAGTTAGCCACTTTTAGCTCGTAACGTGCCATTTTATTAAGCAGCCACGCCATGCGTTTTTTGGCTTCGTTGGTGTATTTACTGTCTGGGTAATTTTTAACAAGCGTAGCAAAATCTTCGTATGCGATTCGCGTACGCTTGGTGTCGCGATCAGCGCGATCAATACCAAAATACTCTTGGAATGCATTTTCATGGGCTTTAATATTTACTAAACCACGCATGTAATACATGTAATCTAAATCTTTGTGATTTGGGTTTAATTTAATAAAACGGTCAATGGTTGCCGTAGCCTGTTCAGTATTATTTGATTGATAATAGGCGTAAATAAGGTCCATCTGAACTTGTTTTGATAGTGGTCCAAATGGGTAGCGTGAGTCAATTGCGCTTAGTAACTCGATTGCGCGTACATATAAACCTGAATCAAGCGTTTCTTTGGCATCTTGATAAAGTGCCTGTGGCGATTTATTCGGAACTCTTTGAATGTCTTCTTCGTCCGGCGCTGAAGAACATGCTGATAACACTGAGATTGCAAGCGCTAGCGCTAATGAACGTTTACTAAGCGAACGCTTCCCAACTACGTTTGTCATTAAAATACACCTTTTTATTATCTTGTTTGGGATTCCACCCTAGGCTCAGTCAGCAAAACCGAGTAAACTATGCATATTAGCGATTCTAACCGAGTAAGCAATAGCTTGCATTGGATTTTACATAATTAAGCGGAACAATGGCAGAGCAAATTACACTATCAGCTGAAGTACCAATTGAACTAGGCGGTAAACGTCTAGACCAAGTTTTAGCAAAAATGTTCCCAGATTATTCGCGTTCGCGAATTAAAAACTGGATCCTCGACAATATGGTAAAGGTCGATGGTGAGGTACGTAACGTGCCGCGTGAAAAATTAATGGGATATGAGCAGATTGAAATCCATGCTGAACTCGAAACCGAAGTGGTGTTTGAAGCACAACAAATCGACCTCGATAAAGTGTATGAAGACGACCATATTTTAGTTGTTAATAAACCTGCTGGCTTAGTTGTGCATCCAGGTGCCGGCAACCCTGATGGCACTATGCTTAACGCGTTGCTGCACGATTATCCTGACATCGACTCAGTGCCGCGTGCCGGTATTGTGCATCGTCTTGATAAAGACACTACGGGGTTAATGGTAATAGCCAAAACAGTTCCTGCACAAACTCATTTAGTTGCTAATCTTCAAGCAAGACGCAACTTTACGCGTGAATACGAGGCGATTTGTAATGGCACAATGACAGCTGGTGGCATGGTAGATGCGCCAATTGGTCGTCACCATACAAAACGTACGCATATGGCGGTAACTGAATTTGGCAAACCTGCTGTAACGCACTACCGTGTGGCAGAAAAATTCAGAGCGCACACGCGATTACGCTTGCGACTTGAAACCGGGCGTACGCACCAAATCCGTGTGCATATGGCGCACTTAAATCATGCCTTGATTGGTGATCCGCTATATCACGGCAGACCGCGTCCACCTAAAAATGCGACTCCAGAGTTTATTGAAGTGCTTCGCAACTTTAAACGTCAAGCACTGCACGCGGTAAAATTGGAACTCGAACATCCAATTACCGGTGAAATGATGAGTTGGCAAGCGCCTATTCCTGACGATATGAAGTTATTAACAGAAGCGCTTCGTCAAGATACCAAAGCTAATCCTAATATTGGGTACTAGTGGACACGCTTTTAGCAAAATGGCAAGTACCAAACAAGGTAGTTGCCTTTTCCACAACGCGACAAGGCGGCGTTTCTAAAGCGCCGTTTGCATCGTTAAATCTGGCGCAGCACGTAAATGATAACCCGCTAGATGTAGCAGAAAACCGCAAGCGTTTAACAACCCTTTTACCACAAGCCCCTTTTTGGTTATCACAAACCCACAGTACTCGCATGGTGTGTGTCGATGAGCAAACTGATTCGAATCAATTGTATGACGCTGATGCACTTTACACGCAACAGGTTAATCAACCTTTAGCGATTATGACGGCAGATTGCTTGCCTGTATTTGTATGCTCAAAACAGGGTGATGAAGTGGCGGTAATTCATGCCGGTTGGCGTGGCTTATTAAATGGCGTGATTGAAAATACACTAACTTGTTTTAAATCGAGCAAATTAATTGCGTATTTAGGTGCAGCAATTGGACCGCAAAAATTTGAAGTAGGTGATGACGTAAAGAGTGCGTTTTGTAACAAGCATGAAGACGCTATTAGTTGTTTTCAGCCTATTGATGACAAGCCTAATAAGTACCTTGCGAATATTTATCAGTTGGCACATATTGTACTTGAAAAGCAAGGTGTTAGCTCAATATCAGGTGGTGAATACTGCACTGTAACGCAACATGATTTATTTTTTTCCTATCGTCGCGATGGCGTCACTGGTCGTAATGCACACATAATTTATATTGCTGATTGACCTTACTTTTTGTGTAATTATTTTTAACCTATTTTTACCTTTCTCTTGATCTTAAAAAAATTTATACCCATTTATAATTACAGTTAAGTTTTTTAAGGGTATCAAGCATGCGATTAGATCGTTTTACTAGCAAATTTCAAGCTGCACTTGCTGATGCGCAATCATTGGCACTAGGCCGCGACCATCAGTTTATTGAGCCAATTCATTTAATGTATAGCTTGCTTACGCAAACCGGTTCAAGTGTACGAGCATTGTTGGCACAAGCGGGTGTTAATGCCGATGAAATGATGACCAAAGTGTCTGCGGAAATCGACAAGTTATTTAAAGTTGACGGTGTGGGCGGTGATGTTCAGTTATCACATAATATGGCTAACTTGTTGAACTTATGTGATAAGTACGCGCAAAAACGCAAAGACTCGTACATCTCTAGCGAGATTTTCATTTTAGTTGCCTGTGAAGATAAAGGGCCGCTGGGCAGCTTATTTAAGCAATTTGGTTTAACGCAAAACAAAATTGAAACCGCAATAAGCGCGATTAGAGGTGGCCAAAAAGTTGATAGTCCAAATGCCGAAGACACTCGCCAAGCGCTTGAGAAATTTACGGTAGATTTAACTGAGCGCGCCGAGTTAGGTAAACTCGACCCTGTGATAGGTCGTGATGAAGAAATTCGCCGCACGATTCAAGTATTACAGCGCCGTACTAAAAATAACCCCGTACTCATTGGTGAACCAGGGGTGGGTAAAACGGCGATTGCGGAAGGTTTAGCACAACGTATTATTAATGGTGAAGTGCCTGAAGGACTGAAAAATAAGCGTGTGCTATCACTTGATATGGGCGCGCTTGTAGCTGGTGCAAAGTACCGAGGTGAATTTGAAGAACGCTTAAAGTCTGTTCTCAATGAGCTTGCCAAAGAAGAAGGGCAAGTTATTCTATTTATTGATGAAATCCACACCATGGTGGGAGCTGGCAAAAGTGATGGAGCAATGGATGCAGGTAATATGCTTAAACCTGCACTTGCTCGTGGTGAGCTTCATTGTGTCGGTGCAACAACACTTGATGAGTATCGTCAGTACATTGAAAAAGATGCTGCGTTGGAGCGCCGCTTCCAAAAAGTATTGGTTGAAGAGCCAAGCGTAGAAGACACCATAGCGATTTTACGTGGATTAAAAGAACGCTATGAACTTCACCATACGGTAGAAATTACCGATCCAGCGATTGTTGCTGCGGCAACACTTTCTCATCGTTATATCAGCGACCGTCAATTGCCAGATAAAGCGATAGATTTGATTGATGAAGCGGGTTCACATATTCGCATGCAAATTGATTCAAAGCCGGAAGAGTTAGATCGTTTAGAACGTAAAATTATTCAGTTAAAGCTTGAAGATAATGCCCTGGCAAAAGAGACTGACGACGCATCAAAGTCACGTCAGGCAGATATTCAGGCACAGATCAAACAACTAGATAGCCAGTATAATGAATTAGACGAAGTGTGGAATGCTGAAAAAGCATCGCTGCAAGGCACGCAAGTAATCAAAACTGAGTTAGAGCAAGCGCGATTAGATTTAGAAGTGGCACGACGTGCTGGCGATTTACAGCGCATGAGTGAATTGCAATATGGTCGTATTCCTGAGTTAGAGCGCAAACTTGATTTAGCCTCGCAGGCAGAAATGCAGGATATGAGCTTACTCGTTAACAAAGTTGGTGAAAACGAAATTGCCGAGATCCTCTCTCGTTGGACTGGTATTCCGGTGGCAAAAATGCTGCAAGGTGAACGCGATAAACTACTTTCAATGGAAGCAAAACTGCACGAGAAAGTAGTGGGTCAAGATGAAGCTGTGGTGGCGGTATCAAATGCGATACGTCGCTCGCGCGCAGGCTTGGCAGATCCAAATCGTCCAATTGGTTCGTTTTTATTCTTAGGCCCAACTGGGGTTGGTAAAACCGAACTGACTAAAGCACTTGCCAACTTTATGTTCGATACAGAAGAAGCTATGGTGCGCATTGATATGTCTGAGTTTATGGAAAAACACTCAGTCGCGCGCTTGGTAGGAGCACCTCCAGGTTATGTGGGCTATGAAGAAGGTGGCTATCTAACAGAAGCGGTTCGTCGTAAGCCGTATTCAGTTGTATTGCTTGATGAAGTTGAAAAGGCGCATCCAGATGTTTTCAATATCTTGCTGCAAGTGCTTGATGATGGTCGTTTAACTGACGGGCAAGGGCGCACTATCGACTTTAAGAATACGGTGATTATCATGACCTCCAACCTAGGTTCAGATGTGATCCAAGAGCAAGCAAGTAATAACGACTACCAAGGACTTAAAAACACCTTGATGTCGGTGATTGGTCAGCACTTTAGGCCTGAATTTATTAATCGTATTGATGAAACAGTGGTTTTCCACCCGTTAGCACAAGCGCACATCGAAAATATTGCGAAGATCCAATTGCAACGCCTCGAACAACGTTTGCAAGATAATGGATATCAGCTTGAACTTACGGATGCGGCGCTGGCTAAAATCGCAGAAGCGGGTTTTGATCCAGTGTTTGGTGCACGTCCATTAAAACGTGCCATTCAGCAAACCATCGAAAACCCATTAGCACAAACGCTGTTATCGGGTGAGTTTAAAGCGGGAAGTTGTTTTGTTGTCGATTGTCATGACGGTGAAATAGCCATTGCTTCAGAGTAAAACATAACAAAGAAAAAACTACCCAATTGGGTGGTTTTTTTATTCGCAAAATGCTTTTATACGCTGTTGTGCTTGTTTTTTGTATTTATCTTTAGCACTACCTGAAATAGTCACTTCTTGGCCGTTTTCATCAACCTGACTAACTTGGTCGTAATTCTCTAATACGCTTAAATTATGTTTTGCATTTTCACAGTATTCTTTTTTACGTGAAAGCAGTGGATCTGCTTTATCTGAAGTTGTGTCGCTACCGAGTTCTAGTTTTCGTTTTTCGGCACCAAAAGACGTATGATCTTTTAGCTCAAATGAGCGAACACCACTTTTGTGCGATGGTTCTACATATGAAAAATGGGCAATGCCTTTTTCATCAACCCAACTATAAACGGTTAACTGTTTCGCATCGGCCTTGGCGATGAAGCAGCTAAGGGTTGTTAGTAGCAGGGTTATGACAGTAAACCTGTACATAGTTTAACTTTCCTTTGACTAAATATAATGTAACTATAGCGCAAGCTTTTGGCTAAGGCTACTGCCTTTTTAAGCGCTGGCTATCTACCTAAGCTACTAATCTTATTATTCTTTTAGGTAGAGTAAATAATCTTGTACTAATGCTATTAAAATCTAGTTACGAATAATTTTACCATCGCACCTTGAGGTATCGTAATGTTGACCATACATTGTTAAGATATTGAAAAAGCGACCACCTTACTAGGACTCGCGGTGAGAGGACTGAATTTTTGAAAACAGTGTCAATAGATTCGATACTAAGTACCTTATCTGAACAAGGCTCAGCGAGCGTATTAAAGGGTATCAAACGAGGTGTAGAGCGAGAGTGTTTACGTATAGATAAGCACCGTCTTGCAAAAACGTCACATCATAATGCGCTTGGCAGCGCGCTAACGCACCCATATATCACAACCGATTTTTCCGAGTCTTTACTTGAATTTATTACGCCTGCCTGTAGTGATATCGAGCAAACACTTGCGCAGCTTGAAGATATTCATAAATTTACGCTAGCAAATATTGATGGCGAAGAGTTGTGGCCGTTGAGCATGCCTTGCTTTATTGAAGATCAAGATGAAATTCGATTAGCGGACTATGGCAGTTCAAATGTCGGTAAAATGAAGACTTTGTATCGCCAAGGGTTAAAAAATCGTTACGGCAGTATGATGCAAGCAATTGCCGGTGTGCATTTTAACTTATCGTTTCCTGAAGCGTTTTGGACACAGTTGCAGCAAATTGAAGGCAACAGCGATAAATTAAGTGATTATATTTCAGATAAATACTTTTCGTTGATTAGAAATTTCAAACGAGAGTTGTGGCTGATCAGCTATTTATTTGGCGCATCCCCAGCACTGTGTAGCTCGTTTTTAGGTGGACGTAAAACCAATTTGCCATTTGAGTCATTAGGTAAAGGCACTTTATATTTACCTTATGCCACGTCATTGCGATTAGGTGATTTAGGTTACACCAATAGTGCGCAGTCAAGCTTGCGCGTTACCTATAACAGTCTTGAAGAGTATTTAGAGGGCTTTAAGCAGGCGATTTCAATGACTTCTGATTTATATCAGCAGTTTGGCGATTACCGCGACGAGCCGGCAAAGCAGCTTAATCAAAATATTTTGCAAATTGAAAATGAGTTTTACTCACCGATCCGACCAAAGCGAAATGCGCAATCGGGGCAAACGCCAAGCGAAGCACTCGCTGAAGGTGGAGTAGAGTACATTGAAGTGCGAGCACTGGATGTTAACCCGTTTTCTGAAGTTGGGATCAGCAAAGAACAAATTCTGTTTTTAGATGTATTCTTACTTTATTGTGCAATCAAACCAGCACACGATCTTGCGTGGCAAGAACAAGTAGAAACGCAAGCAAACTTAGACCTTGTTGTTAATCAAGGGCGTGAGCCTGGATTAGCATTGTCTAATAAGGGCAAAGCGCATTTATTAAGTGATTGGGCTGGCGATATTTTCACTGAGCTTAAGAAAATTGCGAAACTCTTTGACCAAGCTTTTGGTAACGATGAATATAGCGCGGTTATTAGTAAGCTCGAAAAGTCAGTTGCAAATCCTGAATTAACTTATTCAGGGCAGTTCTTAGCACATTTGTTGGAACAGCAAGAAGATAATGGTCATTACGCGCTAAAACTGGCAAGTAATTATAAACAGAATACGCTTGGCAAAGGCTATCAAGTATTTGATCAAGCCTTGTTTGAACGTGAAGCAGTGGCATCACACAGCAAGCAAAAAGAAATAGAGGCCAGCGATACGCAAAGCTTTGTTCAGTTCTTAGATGATTATTTTAACTAATAAAAAACGCGGCTGAATGGCCGCGTTTCACTTTCAGGGATGAAACAATGTGTTTTGCTTAATAATTGAGATAGGGTTTTGACGCAAAAGTTCAAAATTATTATGAAAAAAATTATCCCACTTGTACTTACCGCCACACTAGCCGGTTGTGCCACGCCACCACCGCAAAATCCGAATAACCTATGTGATATATTTTTTGAACATCGAGATTGGTATTTTGATGCCAAAGATGCACAAGAAAAATGGGGAGCGCCAAAGCACTTACTGATGAGTATGATGTTTCAGGAAAGCTCGTTTAAGCATAATGCAGCGCCTCCAATGGAATACTTTCTTGGCTTTATTCCAACGGGTCGAGCGAGCTCTGCTTATGGATACTCACAGGCAAAAACACCAACATGGAATGATTATGTGAGTAAAAGTGGCAATAGCGGCGCTGACAGAGACGATTTTGCTGACGCTATCGATTTTATGGGTTGGTTTGTTTACAACACGCATAAAATAAATGGTGTATCGAAGTGGGACGCATACGGGCAATATTTAAATTACCATGAAGGGTGGGGCGGCTATCGCCGTGGTACTTACAAGAAAAAAGCATGGTTAATGAAAACGGCGCAAAAGGTGAAAGTGCGTACTGGTAATTATGGTGTGCAGCTTAAAAAATGTGAAGACGATTTAAATAAAAATTGGCTACAACGTTTGTTTAGTTAATAAGAGGTTTTAGATGATTGCTAAAACCTGTTTCCCACTTTTGCTCAAACTCGCTTTAAACTTTCGCTGAAACCTGAAACCTGAAACCTGAAACCTGAAACCTGAAACCTGAAACCTGAAACCTGAAACCTATCGCTTATACTCAGGCATAATACGCGCCAGCTTAATCGTGTTTTCGTTCACCTCAACAATTTCGATCGGGTAGCCTGAAATACGCATACTGACTTTTTCGCTTGGAATATCTTCTAAAAACTCGATAATCAAACCACTTAAGGTCTTTGGGCCATCAGTAGGAAAGTCCCAATCCATTTCTTTATTGAGGTCGCGCACGTTGGCACTGCCATCAACTAAGAATGAACCATCTTGTTGCGGGTGCACGTTTTCACTCAGTGTTGGTGTCATGCTGGTGGTAAAATCACCTACTACTTCTTCAAGAATGTCTTCTAGGGTTACGAGGCCTTGAATATCTCCGTATTCGTCTACCACAATACCAATGCGCTCTTTTGCTTGTTGAAATTTAAGTAGCTGTACGTTTAACGACGTACCTTCTGGAATGTAGTAGATTTCACGTACTGCGCGAAGCAAAGTCGCTTTCGTAAACTGCTCTTTAGTCAGTAAACGTAACGCGTCGCGAGCGTGAATAAAGCCAACTGTGTCGTCAATATTTTCACGGTATAGCAAAACACGGGTATGTTGTGCATGGGTAAGCTGACGCATAATCAGCTTCCAATCGTCGTTTACATCAATCGCCACAATTTCGTTGCGAGGAACCATTACATCTTCAACTTTTACCTGCTCAAGGTCGAGAATCGATACCAACATATTTTGGTGACGTTCAGGTAATAAAGCAGCAGATTCGTTCACTACTGTCTTAAGTTCTTCTTTACTTAAACTGTGCTCTTCAATTTGTTCTGGGCTAATGCCAAACAGTTTTAAAATACCGTTGGTTATAAGGTTTACTAAAACAACCAGTGGGTAGAGTAACTTAAGTAAAAAGTTAAGAATAAATGAACTTGGGAAGGCCACTTTCTCTGGATACAGTGCCGCCAATGTTTTTGGTGTTACCTCAGCAAAAATTAAAATAACAAAGGTTAAACCAAAGGTTGCAACGGCAATACCGATTACGTCGCCAAATAAGCGAATACCGATAATGGTTGCAACAGATGAAGCCGCAATATTAACAAGGTTATTGCCAATTAGGATTAACCCTATCAGTCTATCTGGACGTTGTAACAGCTTGCTAACCCGTTTGGCGCCTTTATGGTGTTCTTTTTCAAGGTGTCGTAAACGATATTTGTTTAGCGACATCATGCCCGTTTCTGAGCTAGAGAAATAAGCTGAAAGTAGTATCAATACACCAAGAATGATGAATAAAGTACTCGTCGATATGGCGTCCAATGAGGGATCCTTTAAAAACTGTAGAAAGAGTATTAACTCTTAGTTGAGATGATTAGTCAAGTGCTCTATTTGTATAAGCTAATTCGTACCAAAGGTACTAAAACTTACCCAAAATAATTTCTTGAACAAAGCGGCTACCAAAATACGCAAGCGTAAGTAATGTCGCCGCACAAATTGTTGTAATAACGCTGCTTTTACCGCGCCAGCCACGGTACTTGTGGCCCCACGCAACTGTGACAAATAACACCCAGGCAAGTAACGATAATACTGTTTTATGGATATAGCCTTTATCAAACATATTATCGATAAATAAAAACCCAGTTGCGAGGGCAAATGTAAGTAGCAACGAGCCCATTGAAACCAGGTGGAATAGTTGTCTTTCTACCAGCATTAAAGGCGGTAAGTGACTGGTCACTATCGACATGTCTTTTTGCTTTAAACGGCGATTAATAAAGTAAAATTGAATTGCGTATAAAGTCGCAATAATCAGCACACAGTAGGCCATAAAGGCAAGTGAAATATGCGACACCAATCCGAATTCAAAATTAACCGATTGCAAAATAACATGATGTGGAATAAATAAACTGGCGATTAATAAAATTGCAGCAAAGCCATAAACAACCGGCAGTAATAAGGTGGCAGGAAAGCGCAGGGAAACAGTTGTTACCGACACCACAATTAGCCAACATATTAATAGTGCAACGTTGGCAAAGCTGAGGTCTTGCCCGCTTTCAGTGAAAATCGAATTAACAATCACAGCCAGGTGCAACAAAATAGCAACAGTGCTAAGCAACAAAGTCTTCTTTTGATTCGGGCCTTGCTTATCAAATAACTTACTCACCACATGCATAGTGGAAAGGCTATAAAACAGACTCGCAATTACAGTTAAAACAATTAAATTCATGACTTTGTTTAAAATCGGTTTCGATTAAAATTTTTACCTCATTGTATTTTATCAATCGCTAAAAGCCTAGCCCAGAATAGGAAAATAACCTCTAGTTACCGTTGCAAAGCTTTTTTATTCCTGTTTCTTAGGTATAATTCTCGCAAAATATTAGTTTGGATTAACGTGAATGTTTCAGAACTTACAGGAACGCCTTGGTAAAACCCTGAAAAATATCAGTGGTCGAGGCCGATTAACTGAAGACAATATAAAAGATACGCTGCGCGAAGTGCGTATGGCACTGCTCGAAGCAGATGTAGCCTTACCGGTAGTGCGTGAATTTGTAAAAACAGTTAAAGAACGTGCTGTAGGTGTTGAAGTCACTAAAAGTTTAAGCCCAGGTCAGGTTTTCATTAAAATCGTTCGTGAAGAACTTGAAAAAGCCATGGGTGAAGCAAACGAAGAGCTTAACCTAGCGGCACAACCGCCAGCGGTTATTATGATGGCAGGTCTGCAAGGTGCAGGTAAAACTACCAGTGTGGGTAAGCTTTCTAAGTTCTTAAAAGAGCGCAAAAAGAAATCGGTGTTAGTAGTGAGTGCCGACGTGTACCGTCCTGCCGCGATTAAACAGCTAGAAACACTTGCTAACGAAGTGGACGTGGAATTCTTCCCAAGTGATATTTCACAGAAACCAATCGATATTGCCAATGGCGCAATTGACCACGCTAAAAAGAAATTCATCGATGTCGTGATTGTTGATACCGCAGGTCGTTTGCACGTTGATAACGAGATGATGGAAGAAATCATTGAGTTACACGGTGCGATTAAGCCGGTAGAAACACTCTTTGTTGTTGACTCAATGACTGGTCAAGATGCTGCGAATACGGCAAAAGCATTTGACGAAGCGCTGCCGCTAACAGGTGTTGTACTGACTAAAACTGACGGTGATGCCCGTGGTGGTGCAGCACTATCTATTCGCCATATCACAGGCAAACCAATTAAGTTTATTGGTGTCGGTGAAAAAACCGATGCGTTAGAGCCATTCCACCCAGATCGTGTTGCGTCACGTATTTTAGGCATGGGTGATGTGCTTTCTCTAATTGAAGAAGTCGAAATGAAAGTCGACAAAGAGAAAGCTGAAAAAATGGCTAAGAAGGTAATGAAGGGTGATGGCTTCACATTAGAAGACTTTGCTGACCAATTACGCCAAATGAAAAATATGGGTGGCATGATGGGGATGCTTGATAAACTACCAGGTATGTCAAACTTGCCTGATGCGGTTAAAGATCAAGTAGGTGATAAAACCTTTAATCAAATGGAAGCTATCATTAGCTCAATGACGCCAAAAGAGCGTGAGCGCCCAGACATCATTAAAGGATCTCGTAAAAAGCGTATTGCTGCAGGTTCTGGTACGCAAGTACAAGACGTAAATAAGCTATTAAAGCAATTTACACAAATGCAGAAAATGATGAAGAAGATGAAAGGCAAAGGTGGCATGATGAAAATGATGCGCAATATGAAAGGCATGATGCCACCTGGCATGATGGGTGGCGGCGGCCCTAAATTCTAAACTTTGCAAAGTTGTTAAAAAAGCACCAGTTTTGGTGCTTTTTTTGTATTGATGTTGGTATAACTGTCACAAAGTAGCCAAAAGAGTGCATTTTAACTTGCAATCAGAGTAAAAATTCGTACAATTCTCGGGCTTCCCGTTAGGGAAGTAAAATTAGTTTTTATGTTAATGAAATCAATCAATCTATGTAGAGGACGGTATGGTAACTATTCGTTTGCAACGTGGCGGCGCTAAGAAGCGTCCATTCTATCAAATCGTGGTTGCGGATAGCCGTTTCTCGCGTGATGGTCGTTTCATCGAGAAAGTAGGTTTCTTTAACCCGCTAGCTCGTGGTCAAGAAGAATCACTTCGCCTAGACCTTGATCGTGTAGATCACTGGGTAGGTCAAGGTGCAGGTCTTTCTGATCGTGTAGCTAAGTTAGTTAAAGACGCTCGTAAAGCGGCTTAATAGGCGTAATGTAACCATGAGTCAAGAGCAAGCCAAATTTATAGCCGGCAAACTCGGCGCCCCTTACGGCATTAAGGGTTGGCTTAAGGTGCATTCATTTACTGATGATCCCGAAGGGATCTTTGATTTCAGCCCATGGTTGATAGGGCAACAAGGAAACTGGCAAACCGTTGAAGTGGTCGACTGGCGTCGTCACAACAAAGGTTTTATCGCCAAGTTGGCAAATGTAGAAGACCGTGACCAAGCAAATGTGTTAACAAATGCTGAAATTGCTGTTTTTGAAGAACAATTGCCAGACTTACCTGATGGTGAGTTTTATTGGCGAGATCTCATCGGTCTTACTGTGGTAACTGATAAAGGTTACGACTTAGGTAAGGTCGACGACATGCTAGAAACAGGTTCTAATGACGTTTTAGTGGTTAAAGCTAACCCTAATGACGGATTTGGAAAAGGTGAACGTTTAATTCCATATTTAACCGAGAGCGTAGTGTTAAAGGTGGATTTAGATGCTAAAGAAGTTACCGTAGACTGGGATCCTAGTTTTTAAATGTCGCAACAGGCACACATGTGGTTCGGTGTTATTTCACTGTTCCCTGAAATGTTTGATGCGGTAACAAAGCAAGGTGTTACTGGTCGCGCAGTTAAAAACGGTTTAATCGATTTTAACTGTTGGAGTCCGCGTGACTATGCTTTTGATAAGCATAAAACTGTGGATGACCGCCCATACGGCGGTGGCCCTGGTATGCTAATGATGGTGCAACCATTGCGAGATGCCATCGATGCAGCGAAAGCTTCAGCGGGTGAAGGGGCAAAGGTAATCTATCTATCACCACAAGGTAGAAAGCTAGATCAACAAGGGGCGCAAGAACTTGCAAACCATAAAAAGTTGATTTTAGTGGCAGGTCGTTATGAAGGTATAGATGAGCGGTTAATTGAATCACACATTGACGAAGAATGGTCAATTGGTGACTTTATATTATCCGGTGGCGAACTCGCTGCAATGACATTAATCGATTCAGTATCTCGTTTAGTGCCAGGCGTGTTAGGTCACAATCAGTCTGCCGAGCAGGATTCATTTTCTGACGGCTTACTAGACTGCCCTCACTATACACGGCCAGAATTATTGGATGGTAAGCAGGTGCCCGCTGTATTGCTCAGTGGAAACCATAAAGAAATCGCTCGCTGGCGCTTAAAGCAACAGTTGGGTAGAACTTGGCTTAGACGTCCGGACTTGTTGCAAAACCTAGCTCTGACTGAGGAGCAAGCAAGGTTACTCGCTGAATTTCAGCAAGAACATAATGTTTGTGGCTAGAAGACAGTTACTCCTAGGAAATGTGAGAAATATAATGGCAAAAGTAAACCAAAATATTATTAAAGTGCTTGAAGATGAGCAACTTAAATCTGACGTACCAGAGTTCGGCCCTGGTGATACAGTAGTTGTTAAAGTACGTGTTAAAGAAGGTAACAAAGAGCGTCTACAGGCGTTCGAAGGTGTGGTAATCGCTAAGCGTAACCGTGGTCTTCATTCTTCTTTCACTGTACGTAAGATCTCAAGCGGCGAAGGTGTAGAGCGTGTTTTCCAAACACACAGCCCACTAATCGACAGCATCGAGCGCAAGCGTCGCGGTGCAGTTCGTCGTGCGAAGCTTTACTATCTACGTGAGCGTTCTGGTAAGTCTGCACGTATTAAAGAAAAACTTAACTAATACGTCTGAACTTTCAGAATCTAAACAGGCTGAGCTTTGCTCAGCCTGTTTTGTTTTATAAAAGCAAAAGTTTAATTAGCAAACAAAGAACGTACCTACACAAACCTACTAGACTCAACTCCTTATTAACTTCGATAAATTCTTGCTTTACGTGTGTCGTGGTCATTCATGAATTACACGTCAAGCGTTGATAGTAGCAGTGGCGCAAATATACTTAACAAGCCTCTAATTCTTCGCACGCTACTAGCTATATTATGGAGAGGTTTACTGATTCACTAACTTAAAATTATGATATTTATACCAACCAACTTAAACTCGTATTTTTAGAAAGCTGAATATTTGCGTGCGATATTCAGGTTTATTGATGTGGAATAACCTCTTAAAAATAGCGATTTCAGAAGCTAATGTCATAAGTCTGTTAAAAATCCAGCGCTGTATCTAACAAGAAAGCTAACACCATCGAAAGCCTTTTTAAATAGGGGCTAAATAGCTAACTTGTATAAAGTATTTAATTTTAACACTTTTACTTAGCGAGATAGCTTGATATGATTTTGTATATATTATTTTACTTGCTGTAAAGAAAGGTTTACTTTGTGATGGGCGCACTGAATACGTTAAGAGATCAAATTGATGAATGCGATAGGCAACTTGTTGAACTATTAGCTAAACGAAATCATATCACAGCTCAAGTTGGCGCTTATAAGCAACAACAAGGTCAACCTGTTTATGTACCATCGCGAGAAACTGAATTAATTGATGCACGGCGTTCACAAGCAATTGCAGCTGGGGTCAGTCCTGAATTAGTCGAAGATGTATTACGTCGACTTATGCGTGAGTCTTACCAAAATCAACAACTCGGTTTAGCGTGCGTTGCGCCGCAATTATCGCCAATGGTGATAGTGGGTGGTAAAGGTGCAATGGGTCAATTGTTCAAGCGCCAGTTAGAGCGCTCGGGTTATCAGGTGAAGGTGCTTGATAAAGATAACCAAAGTGAACGTGAGACTATATTACTTGAGGCACGTTGTGTGATTGTTTCTGTACCAATTCATGCGGTTGAATCAGTTATTGCAGATATGCCAAAACTACACCCTGAGTGTTTATTAGTTGATATTACCAGCGTTAAATCATCACCACTTAAAGCAATGGAAACTCACCATCAAGGACCGGTATTAGCGTTACACCCGATGTTTGGTCCCGATATTCCTCATTGGGTGAAGCAAACGGTCGTTGTTTGTCAAAATAAGCCCTGTGACGTAGCGAGTTCCTTACTCGAACAGCTTACTGTATGGGGCTGTAATTTAGTGTCTATGGATGCGAAGAAGCACGATGAAGCGATGCAAATTGTGCAGGTAATGCGCCACTTAACGACCTTTGTTTATGGTCAATTTTTGGCGAAACAAAGCCACAGCCTTGAAGAAATAGAATCTTGCTCTTCGCCTATTTATCACTTGGAATTAATGATGGTAGGGCGCTTATTTGCACAGTCGCCAGAACTTTACAGCGATATTATGTTGGCGCAATTTGAAGATGTCGCACCTTTGATGAAAGAGTACTGTGAGGTTTTCCAAAAAACCTTTGAAAAATTGAAGGAGAATGATAAAGCGGGGTTAATTGATGACTTTGCCGCTGCAAAAACCTTCTTTTCTGATTCTGCCATTACCTTTTTAAGTCAAAGCAAAGCGTTACTGAGTAAGGCAAATGACGCGAAAGTGTTAGATTATTAAAAAGGGGCGAAACGCCCCTTTTTTATTCCGTTGCAACGCTTACAGCGCTCAACGTTTCACTTTGGTAACAACCAAGAATACGAATGTAAGCAGTCACTTCTTTAAGCGCATCTAGCGCTTTTTTAACTTCTGGTAAATCAATGTTCGCTTCTAGGTCAACATAGAATACTTCTTCCCAAGGATTCCCCGGTACAGGTCGAGACTCTAGTTTTACTAGGTTAATGTTATGCTGTTTGAAGATCATCAATGCATCAGCAAGCGCACCGGCCGACTGTTTAGTCGCCATAATTAATGTCGTTTTAGTTGGGATCTGCTTAGATACTTTAACTGCTTTACGCGCAACAACAATAAAGCGGCTGTGGTTGTGGCTTTGATTGGCGAGGTTAGGCTCAAGTACCACTAACCCAGCCTTGCGAGCTGCGTCTTCAGATGCGATTGCGGCACCTGCATCATCTTGTAACGCTTCTTTCAGTGCGCTTGATGTTGAGTCGCTGTAGGCAAGTTGTACGCCGCTTAAATTACTAATAAATTGGCTGCATTGAGCAAATGGCTGCGGGTGACCGTATATTTTCGTTACATCTTCAATGGCAACGCCTGGACTTGCTACCAAACAATGTTCTACCGCTTGTGTTAGTTCGCCAACGATAGACACCTGTGTGTGCTGCAATAGGTCATATACTTCGTTGATACTGCCAGAGCAGGTATTTTCGATTGGTAATAAACCAAAATCGGCCTGTCCAGTTTCTACTTTATTGGTGATTTCATTAAAGCTACTGCACCCTAATTCAACAAGTTTGCCAGGGCGACGGCTGAAGTACTTATGGCATGCAAGTTGGCTGTATGAGCCCTGACCACCCAAATAAGCAACGCGATTCGTTTCTGTGTGCAGGTCTGGATTTAGGTTCTGCTGTAACATTGCCTGTTGATGCAGTACCGAATCTTCAATAATGGTTTGAAACACGCGATTTACGTAATAACCGTCAAGCCCCAGTGAACTGCCATAACTAATGAGTTTTTCTAGTAACGCCTGTTCACGTTGCTCATCACGGATCGGTTTGTTGTTGGCAATTTTATACTCAACAACACCGTGGCTGACGCGACGTCTTTTGGCGAGTAAGACTAGCAACTCCGAGTCTATCTCATTGATATCCCGACGTAGGGACTCAAGTGCATTGGACATTTTCTTTTCCTCATTCCCAATTGCAAAAAAAAACCTCCCAGTGGGAGGTTTAGTTTGACTTTAGCTTGTTCGTGACAAAGTCGCCTCCCGAGTTACGGATGGTGAAAAAAGAAGCTAAAGTTAAAGATTAATTTGTTCATAACCCCGAATTTAGAAATAAGTGCTGTTAAAGTCAACAGTAAATTGAGAGTAACTTATGACAAAACAGATTTTTTCATTATTTATTATGGCTTTTTTGCAATAAACCGAAAAAAAGGTGTAGAAATTAGTGAGATTCTTTTATAGTTCCAAGCACCACAATCAACGAGTTGCAGCAGAAGTAAGGTTACATTGTGAACTCTAAACATTTGGATGCGAGTTTTGGCATTAACGCACTTAGTACCAAGTTATCCATATTAATATCAGCCATTTGTTTAATAGCTGGATTATCTGCTGCGTACTTGATGGTTAAATCTGAGCGCAAACAACTGCTTTTTGAAGAGTTTGGTGTGCTAACAGAGTTATCGAAGCCGTTTGTTAGCCGTTTTGAAAACCTACTTAATGAGAAAAAGCGCATCGCAATTGATGCCAATACCATAGTTACAGAAGCCCTTTATTCCGAAACCGCGCTTGCTGAAAAAATCGTGCCGAGTAAGTTGGTTTTTGGTAAAGACGGCAGTATTCGCAGCTCTTCAAGTACTAATGTTGCGGGTGTACGTTCTGCGGCTTTCCTTCCTCAGCAAAGTTATAGTCACGAATATAAACGTATTTTTTCGCAAACAGAAAAAGTATGGTCGCAAATCGCGCCAATTTTAACCGACGAAACCTTTTTTAATTTCTACTTCATTAGCCAAGATCGTTTTATTCGCATATCGCCACCAAACTGGGCGTTAAATGTGCCGGCAAGTCATGACTTTAGGCAGGATGTCTTTTACGAAATTGGTACTCCTGAATTTAACCCTAACTTAGAAGCAACCTGGACCCCTATTTATTATGATGATATTTGGGAGCGCTGGGTTATTAGCCTTATTGTACCGTTACATTATGGCGGAGAATTTAAAGGCGTTACTGGCAGTGATATTGAGCTGCCAAAGCTGCAGGCGATGTTCCCTGACAAAGTGGGTGATGCCAAGCTGTTTGTGTTAAACGGCAAAGGACAAATTATTCAGTTTGAAGGTAAAACAGATATTATCAATCGCATCAGCGGCAGCATGAACGATTCGTTGGATACTAAAAACCAGTTACCAAACGAATTGCGCAATCAAGTTGAGCAATTATTAACAAGTCAGCGTCATGAATTGCAGGGTGAATTTGCCATTGACGACAGCAAACATATTTTTAGCATCAGAAAGTTTAGTGATTTTGATTGGTATATTGGTGTTTATAAAACCCACTCTGAAGCACTTTCGGCGATTGATGAAATAGAAGTAAAGTTTTTTGGCTTGTTTATCTTATATGCCGTGCTGGTGGTATTGTTATTGCACCAAACACTTTCTCATCTAGTGATTAAACGCATTAAAGCACTGGTTGCAAGCTCGCGAGAGGTTGCAAGGGGGCAATTTACTACAGCGCAAAACCTCATAGTTAATAAAGATGAAATCGGCTTGCTCAATTTTGAGTTTGGCGCAATGGCAGGCAAGCTCGAAAAGACCATGCGTGATTTACGCCAAGAGCTAGATGAAAAAGAGCAAGCAGAGCAGCGCGCAAGAAGATTATCAAAAGCCGTTGAATTCTCTGGTTCAGCTATCGTAATTACCGATGAAAATCTCAATATTGAATACGTGAACCCTAAATTGCTTGAAATGACAGGGTTTGAGAAAAGTCATTTTATTGGACAACCATTACTTGTATTAATGGAACCCGATATGATGATTTTGGTTGAGGATATCGTTCAGGACTTACTCTCGCGCCATCATTGGAAAGGCGACACGTTACTGCATAATAATGACAAACGTGCACTTTGGGTGTCGTTATCTGTTTCACCAATTCGCGATGATAACCACAAAGTGTATAGCTATGTTGCCTCTGCGCAAGACATTTCCTTTGTAAAAGAAAGTCAGCGCAAAATGGAACAATTGGCCTATTACGACACACTAACAGGGCTTGCTAACCGTGCGTTATTTAGAATGCAGCTTAAAAAGTCTTTAGCCTTAGCATCGCGCGGTCATTACTCATTTGCTCTGTTCTATTTTGATTTAGATGAATTTAAACGTATCAATGATACATTAGGTCATGATGCGGGTGACCAACTGCTGTTGGAAGTAGCACAACGCCTACAAAAGCGTCTTCGAGCTGAAGATACCATTGCCCGTCTTGGTGGTGATGAGTTTGCCGTGTTGCTCAGTGGTATTGATGACCGCGAGAAAGCCACAGATGTGGCGCTCACCATCCAAAATACCTTAAGCCAGCCAATTCGCTTAGGCAGCAACGAGGTGATTGTTAGTGCCAGTATCGGTATTACAATGGCATCGGATCAAAGCCCTGAAGAAGATGTGTTACTGAAACACGCCGATCTTGCAATGTATGAAGCAAAAGCGTTAGGTAAAAACACGTATTACTTCTATAACGACACCCTTGATGCAGCGGCAAAAGAGCGGTTGTTTATTGAAAATGAACTGCGCATTGCGATTAAAGAACAGCAGTTCGAGCTTTATTATCAGCCGCAAATTGATATTACCAACGAGAAGATAGTCGGTTTTGAAGCACTGATCCGCTGGCACCATCCTACACTTGGGCATATTGCGCCAGATAAGTTTATTCCAATTGCTGAAACAACAGGGTTAATTGTTGAATTAGGTGAGTGGGTATTGTGGGAATCGTGTGCATTTGCTCAGCGTATGGCGCTTAAAGATCATGAGAGCAGCATCTCTATTAATTTATCAGCACGCCAATTTAAAGATACGAGTCTAATTCCTTTACTAGAAAAGGTGATTAAGAAAACGGGTATCGTACCTGAGCGCGTGCACCTAGAGTTAACTGAGAGTATGCTAATGGGCGATGTTGAAGGCTCTATTAAGCAAATGCATCAATTAAAATCGCTTGGGCTATCGCTGTCGATAGATGACTTTGGTACGGGATACTCGTCACTCAGTTATTTAAAACGCTTCCCATTGGATATCTTAAAAATTGACCGCTCATTTATTAAAGATATTCCAGAAGATAGCAATGATATGGAGATTACCGCTGCAATTATCGCAATGGCGCAAAAGCTTAATTTAGAGCTGGTTGCTGAAGGCGTTGAAAGCGATGAACAAATTGAGTTTTTAAAGCTGAATAAGTGTGATGTA
The DNA here is from genome assembly GCF_056159365.1 of Pseudoalteromonas sp. ABV4_021. Lineage (NCBI taxonomy): Bacteria > Pseudomonadati > Pseudomonadota > Gammaproteobacteria > Alteromonadales > Pseudoalteromonadaceae > Pseudoalteromonas > Pseudoalteromonas sp. ABV4_021. The sequence continues at coordinate 915,657 of NZ_JBSWVB010000001.1, forward strand.
GTACAAGGTTATTATTACAGTAAGCCGGTACCAGAACATGAGATTTCGTTGATGATAGATAAAACGAAAGGTATACACTTTTAGTGTTTAATTTGGTGATGGCTAGCTGCCATCACCAAGCAATGTCTATTATCCGCCTGCAATTTTCACCTTGAAGCCTTGCTGCTCAAGCAAACCCTTCAACTTATCGCGGTCATCGCCTTGAATTTCAATGATACCGTCTTTGACTGCACCACCTTGACCCATTTTAGACTTTAATGTTTTGGCTAGCTTCTTTAAGTCATGGGCGCTTGGATCAATTCCCACAACGAGCATCACGCCTTTGCCTTTTCGTCCTTTTGTTTGGCGTTCAATACGCACCGCACCGTCTTTAAATAATTTTACATCGAGCTCAGGTGCTTCTTTTGGCTGTTTTATTCTTCCGGTTTCTGTGGAATAGACTAAATTTGAGTCTGACATAATAAATCCAAGTAAATACGCATGACGCAAGTTTATCATAATTTTGCAACCATATTATCGTTCAATTTATTTTTAGTTTTTTTAAGATAATATTTGCAAATTAGCGGGTTAAGTACTTAATTTAAATAAAGCGAATGGCGTAAATTTAGCAGGCATTAGGACATTCCAAGGAGAATTAAATGAGTTTGAATAAGGCTCTATCGCCAGATGGCAAATTATTTACGATTGAGATTAAAGGCAAGTTTGACTTTAATTTAGTACAATCATTTAGGAGCGCATATGCCGATGTTGGCGTAAGTACTCCAAAAGTAATTATCGACTTACGTGAAACCGATTACATGGATAGTTCGGCACTGGGAATGCTATTAAATATGAAAAAGTCGTTAGGTGACTCTGTGAGCAGTATTCATATTACAAATTGCAGACCTCAAATTAAGAAAATTTTACAGATCTCTCGTTTTGATAAAAAGTTCGACATCGACTGAAGCATGAAGATTCTGGTTGTCGATGATCAGGAGCTAAATCGTAACTTACTGCGTTTTATGGTAGAGCAAGAGCAGCACCATGTTGCCCTTGCTTCGGACGGAGAAGAAGCACTAACGGTTTTCGATGAGTTTTCTCCCGACTTGGTTTTACTTGATGTTGTAATGCCTAAAATGGACGGCTTTGAAGTAGCGCCGTTGCTTAAAGCCAAATCTGCTGATGTATATCTTCCCATCATTTTTATCACCGCATTGGATGACAAAAGCAGCCTAGAAAAATGTTTGCAGGTTGGCGGTGATGACTTTTTGAATAAGCCTTTCGATAAAGTAATTCTGTCGGCAAAAATTAAAGCACATGCGCGGACACGCGAATTCAGTATAAAAACCTACAAACAAAACCAAGAACTTGCTTATTATCAGCTGCATACTGAACGCGAACACGAGTTAGTTGAACATATTTTTGAAAATGCGCTGGAAAAGCGCTTTTTGTTACCTGAACTTGTTGAATTTAATTTATCACCGGCATCCATGTTTAACGGTGACTTATTTTTAATGGCACCGAGTTGTACCGGTGGCATTTATGTCTTGATGGGGGACTTTACCGGCCATGGGTTAGCAGCCGCGATGGGGGCGCTTCCAGCATCAAAAATCTTTTACTCAATGACGCAAAAAGGCTTACCTGTTGGTGATATTGCCGCTGAATTAAATTCAACTCTCAGTGAATTATTACCAGGCAACATGTTTTGCGCGGCAACGATTCTTGAGCTAAATAGCTCGGGTCGATCATTTTCAGCTTGGTTGGGAGGACTTCCTGATAGTTTTCTGTTGAGTAAAGAAGGCAAGGTTAAGCAGAAGCTAACATCGCGCCATATGGCATTAGGTATACTCGAAGATTACGAATTTGAACGCGATACCATTTATGTAGAAACGGAGTTGGATGACAAAATTATCTTGTATACCGACGGCGTCATCGAGGCAGAAAATACCAAAGGCGAATTTTTTGGTGAAGAACGATTACTGCGTAAGGTGACTGCTTCATCGTTTACTGAGTTAGGCTCCATTGTTGACTCGGTTAAGCGTTTTACGGGTAAACAAGATCAGCAAGATGATTTAAGTTTAGCGTTGGTAAAATGCAGACCATCAAATATTGAGCCCCAATTGAGCGATGAATACATGACAACGCCGTTAAACATGGCAATGACATTGGATGCAGAACGCTTAAAACAAACTGATCCAGTTGTTGATGTTGTTGAAATGATTTGTGCGATGAAAGGCTGCTCTGAGCATCGCTCTAATTTGTTTTTGCTGATCTCTGAAACATTTAACAATGCACTAGAACACGGTGTTTTAGGGCTCGAGTCCTGTTTAAAAGATAGTGATGAAGGGTTTTGTGAGTATTACGAACTTCGTGCTGAGCGATTAGCAGAACTTTCGGCTGGGGCGATTAATATTGATGTGAGCTACTTACCAGAAGACCCGAAAATAAGTTTTACAATAACGGACTCAGGTGATGGTTTTATAGGAAAAAATATTGCTAATGACGACAATAATTTTCATGGCCGTGGCTTGGGCTTAATTAAAGAGATTGCAGAATCAGTTTCACAAAATGAGAGCGGCAATAGCATCACCGTAACGTACTCACTATTACATAATTAAACTGAACCCATTATAAAAACGACATGTTAGTAGCTGCTTTGACTTGTTACTTTGCCATATTTATTTGTTATAGATACAAAAGATTAGATTACCTCAATAAAAAGCGCCAAATTTGTAGTACAAGCTACTACGCTCAATTAGTTAGCACATTTAAATGTCCATTTCATTTTCTATTCCCTTTATTTGTAACGACCCATAAAAGCTATTAAATACGTAATCTAAATTTATTTGTAATTTAAGTTAAGAATAGTATTGCATAAACCAATATAAGCCATGTACACTTTATTTTTTAAAAGATGTTTAGATGGCTATATGGCTAGTTCGATAGATTTTTCAGATTATGTTTTAGATACGCAAAAAGTGGCTGATTTCCGTCAATTAATTGAAAATGAAATTACGCAAACAGATCACTTGGATATTACGTGGCAGTACCTTATTCCTGAATTGGGCGAGGGCGGAACCTGTAGCTTATTCGGGCAGTTACAAGAAGCGCCGTTTGATCTTACGCAGCATGTAGATAAGCGCCAAAAAAATGTTGATGCAATGGCTGCACTCGCTCGCGTCGTTAAATTTGTTGAGCAACAAAACCTAATTGATTGGTTTGGTATTTACCAATCACGCCTGATTGATAATCAAACGCAGCTACTTAAATTAAGCTATTTTGGCAAACCAAGCCGCCCACTTTTTCCTGTTGATGAAGCCTATGCGCGTATTAGCAACAATGCCTTTGTTGCGCTTTACGGCAAAGGACGCGTGATTAACAACGTAGAACACTATGTTGCTAATGGCGGCGAGTACTATACTTGCGACCCAGCAGTTAAATCGGAAGTTTGTCTGCCTTACTTTTCGCAATCTGGCGAAGTACTTGGCATTATTGACGCCGAAGCGTTTAATAATGACGTGTTTACGAGTGATGCACTTGCTTTACTACAGGCCGTATGTGAAATAGTACCCAATTACTTACCTGAATAATCTAAAGCAAAAAGTTCTATTGATTATCGCCATGAAATTTTCTTTAGATACTTCTCCACAACAGAGAGTATGGTAAGCTAGGGCTTCATCCCATAGCAAAAATTCAATTTAAGAGATAACTATGTTTGCAAACTTAAAGCCATTACCAACGGATCCAATTTTAGGTTTGATGGCCAAATATCGCCAAGATACAAATCCAAATAAAATCGACTTAGGCGTTGGTGTTTATAAAACAGAACAGGGTGATACCCCAATTTTAAGCTGTGTAAAAAAAGCTGAAGCGTTTCGTTTAGAAAATGAAACAAGTAAATCATATATTGGCTTAGCTGGTGATTTAGGTTTTTGTGCAAAAATGGAATCTCTATTACTGGGTGAGCATAAAGCGCTTTTAGAAAACCGTGTTCGCACAGCGCAAGCGCCAGGTGGAACCGGTGCGCTACGTGTTGCTGCTGAATTTATCGCAAAAGCAAACCCAAATGCGAGCGTATGGGTAACTACGCCAACATGGGCAAACCATATTGGTTTATTCTCAGCAGCTGGTTTAACAGTTAAAGAATATCCGTATTACGATTACGAGAATAAAGGCTTATTGTTTGATGAAATGATGGCCACCTTAAAGACAGTTCCTAAAGGCGATATCGTGTTATTACACGCATGTTGTCATAACCCAAGCGGTATGGATTTAAACGCAGAGCAATGGCAACAAGTTGCAGATCTTGCAAAAGAAGTTGGTTTTACGCCGTTAATTGATATTGCTTATCAAGGTTTTGGTACTAGCCTTGAACAAGATGCGGCAGGCTTGCGTTTATTAGCTGAAACAGTTGATGAAATGATCATTTGTTCTTCGTGTTCTAAAAACTTTGGTCTTTATCGCGAGCGTATCGGCGCGTGTTCAATTATTTCAGAATCGAGCGCAGTTGCCGACGTTGCTAACTCAGTGCTATTAAGTGTTGTACGCAGTATCTATTCAATGCCACCAGCTCACGGCGCTGCAATTGTTGATACTATTCTTGGTAGTGAAGAGCTAACCGCCGAGTGGCATCAAGAGCTTGCTGAAATGCGTAATCGTATTAACGGTTTACGTAGCACGATTGTAGAAGCGCTTCATAGCCGTGGCGTTGCACAAGACTTTTCATTTATTGAAAAACAACATGGTATGTTCTCTTTCTTAAGTATCACGCCAGAGCAAATTGAACGTTTACAAAAAGAGTACTCAATTTACATTGTTGGCTCAAGCCGTGTAAATGTAGCAGGCGTTAGCCAAGCAAACTTAGATTACTTTGCCGATGCAGTTGCAACTGTAATTAAGTAAATTTACGCATAAATAAAAAAGCCACCTTCACGGTGGCTTTTTTATTTAACTTACTTTTTTAATATCAGTTACTTTTGCTTTATTGTTAGGCGGGGTTGGTTTTCCCCCTTTTAAAGCTGCAATAAATTGGTCTTTACGTTTTGCCATTTCAAGGGCCAGCGCTTCATTTTGTTGCTCGCTTAACGGCACATCAACTTCACCAAGCATGGTTTCAAGTGCTTCCGCAATATCCAACATTTTGTCATATGCGTCTGCCTCTTTTTTTGATGTAAATGTCATGCGTTCGACTCCATCTCTAACTACTTTGTAACATACCTCAACGGCCATATTGCACCTTCTTAACTGTTGTTTTATACAGTACTATAGCAGTAACGAAAAAAAAATAAAGTTTAATTATAATCACACCTTACAGAACCCCGCTGTGGTAAGCAATTTTAGAGACTAAATGCTTGATAACATTGCACCGCTACAGCAAGTACATTAATCTTACATTATGTAAAAGATTAAGGGGTTCTAATGTCAATTGATCAGATAATAACGTTTCTCGGTTGGGCTACCATCGCTAATTGTTTAATTGTTAGTGTTAGCATGGTGATTTTTCTACTCTTTCGCAGCACTATTGTCAGTATTCACAGCCAGCTATTTAACGTAGAGCATAAAGCATTGAATGTAGTTTATATTCAATATTTTGCTTTTTATAAGATCTTAATTGTTTTCTTTAATCTCGTTCCTTACCTAAGTCTTAAGTTAATTATGTGATTTATTCATTTATATGTGAGTAACTTTGTGACTGATAGATTTAAATAGTAGCTAGCATAGTGAAAACGTAATGCATCGTTTGATATTAAGCTACCCACTGTTGCACCTATTGCAAAAATTGAATGAGTTTGAATAGATTGTAAATTTTAGTGGTTTGAACTGTTATAGCTAGGCCAATCTTACCTTGACTTTACCCCATAATGCTCCAAAATAATCTTTATACATATAATAATGACAAAGGGATGAGCCTTTAACTTTTATGTTGCTCTATACTGACGACACTGAGTTAGACGCTGGCATATATTTACGAGAGGAGCGAACTAAGTTTCGTGAACTTCGAAATCTACTAAATATAGCCCAATCAAGCTTACGTAAACTATTAGAAACGCCTTCGTCTTCACAGGATCTCGATTTACAACGTGAAAATTTTGAGGATTGGAATAACCTGCAACAAGCATGTGCCCAAACACTTAAACAAGAGTCACGCGATATCGAAGTGTTTGTGTGGTGGTTAGCGGCGTTAGCCTTTAATAACAGTAACCTCTCGGCGTTTAATGAAGGGTTAGACGATTTTTTATATGCATTAAATGCATTAAATGAGTCTATTCACCCTAAGTTACCAGAGAAGAAGGTTGCCAAGCTTGGCGAAGATCAAGTGGCAGCAAAACACTGTGAGAATCAGACGCGTGCACTTGAGCAATTAACCGGTGATAGCCCAAGCTCTGGCTTACTTAATGTTCCACTTATGCGTTTCCCGTTAATCGATGATTATACTTACAGCGATTACTTATCGGATCAAAAATCAGGTTCACTTGAACAAGTTAAAGGGACCTTTATCACTAAGTTGCAGGCGAATAAAAAGCTGTTAACAGAACAGTTCAGCCGCATTATTGAGCTTGATAAGAAAATCGGTGATATCGACTTATTTATAAATGGTTATCGCAATAAATTTGGGCATTCTCTGTTGGGTTTTCGTTTTATTCGCGACAACTTAAAACAGATAAAACTAATGTATCTGTACTTTTTCCCAGATGTCGATAAACAAGATGAACAACCAAGTGAAGCGGTTCAACCTCAAACGGTGAATACTGAAAATAGTGCGGTTGAGTCAACAACACCAGCAACGCAAGTAGTACAGACTACACTAACACCAAGCGTAGCAAGTACACCTGTTGCAGCTACTCAAACGTATACACGCGAAAATGCACTTGAAGATCTTAATCGCATTGCGGTCTTTTTCAAAAAAACAGAGCCCCATAGTCCTATTCCGTACCTTATTGCCCGCGCGATTCGCTGGGGCAATATGTCGTTTTCAGAATTGCTTGGCGAGTTGATCAAAAAAGAATCCCCAGAACTTGCTGAAATCCGCAAGCTAACAGGGGTAGATAACGATTTAGGCGAATTGCTCAATGACGATATAGCTATTACAGCACCAATTGCTGAAGTAGAAGAAGTTGAGCAAGCATCTGAAGTAGCAGTAAGTCAGCCAGTTGTTCAAGCTGAACCAAATCAAACAAAGGAAGCTGAGGCTGACACAACGTCGAGTTCAGGCCCTTTATGGTAAAAATTAGTAAAGATTGCATCTACATTTAGTAGGGCAAAATAATAAATATTTAAGGAGAATGTAAGATGGCATCAATCTTCATGAGAATCGATGGTAACGATAGCATCAAGGGCGCAGCAACAGTAGCTGATTTAAATAGCAAAAAAGGTTGGTTTGCAGTAGATAGCCTTTCTTGGGGTGCTATGCGTGGTGTGTCGGTTGATATCGGCAATGCTAACAACCAAGATAACGGCATGGTAGCACTAGGCGAAATTAGCATTTCTAAAGGATACGATGGTGCGACACCATACCTTTTAACGTATTTATTCCAACCAGGCGCAGACGGTAAAACTGTTGAGCTTGTAATGACAAAACCATCTCGCGACGGTAAAGGCATTGTTCCTTACTTTGTTATCTCACTAGAAGAAGCACGTATGGCTAACTTTAGTATTTCAGGTAGCGATGGCAGCCAGCCAAGTGAATCATTCTCGCTAACATATACTAAAATTGAGCAAATCTTCTTCGTAGAAGATGAAGGCGGTAAGTTAGAAAAAGCAGCTTCTGTTAAGTACGACGCGACTGGTAACCAGTTAACTTCTGCGGCAGACTTAAAATAAGGTAATTAAAAATGGCACTTAATTCGCAACATAAGCGCGTTAGTAAAAATCGTGTAAGTATCACCTACGACGTGGAAACTAATGGCGCAACAGAGAAGAAAGAACTTCCTTTTGTTTCAGCTGTATTAGGTAACTTTTCAGGTGACAAAGAAGATCCGAAAGAAGTAGAAGATCGTGAATTTATCCAAGTTGATCAAGATAACTTTGACGAAGTTCTTGGCCGCATCAAGCCTGAGTTATCACTGAAAGTTGATAACGTAATTGAAAATGATGATAGCCAGTTTGAAGTAAATCTTGAGTTCGAATCAATGAAAGACTTTGAGCCGGATGCGTTAGTTCAGCGCATCGAACCGCTTAAGAAGTTACTTGAAACACGCAATCAGCTAAATGAATTATTGAGTAAAGCAGACCGTTCGCGCGATTTTGAAAAGCTGTTAAAAGACATTCTGCAAAGTGCAGATTCGCTTAGCTCATTATCAGAAGAACTTGGCGTGAAGGGAGAAGAATAATGTCTGAAGAGTTACAACAAGGATCAGCTGCCGAAGGTGAAAGCCTGTCATTTTTAGACAGAGCAATTAGCGCAACAAGTCAAACAGCACCAGACAGAACTAAAGAGCTATTAACGTCGCTTACGCAAGAAGCGATGTCAGGCACAGTTACATGGGATAAAAACCTTACCGATACAATTGCAAATGCGGTAGCGGCGATTGACAAAAAAATGTCAGAGCAACTGTCACAGATTATGCAAAAAGATAACTTTCAACAGTTAGAAGGTTCTTGGTTAGGTTTACAGAAACTGATCCGCAACAGTGCATTAGGCACATCACAAAAAGTAAAACTACTTAACATCTCAAAAGACGAGTTATTAGAGCAGTTTGAAGATGCACCTGCAGTTGACCGTAGCCCACTATTTAACTCACTTTACCAACACGAATATGGTACAGCGGGTGGTGAACCTTATGGTTTACTATTAGGTGACTATGAGTTTTCTCAATCGGATGAAGATGTTGCTTTACTGCGCTATATGGGTGAAGTGGCAGCTGCGAGTCATGCGCCATTTATTGCTGCAGCATCGCCAGAAATGTTCGAACTAAGCAGCTTCTCAACGTTTAGCGAAGGCAAGCCAATTGCACCTGCATTTGATTCGCCAAGTTATGCGTCATGGAATTCATTCCGTGAAAGTGATGATGCACGTTATGTCGCATTAACATTGCCTCGTACCATGGCTCGTTTACCGTACGGCTTTAAAGGTAAAAAGATTAAGTCATTTAACTTTGAAGAGCTTGCAAACGATAACGCAGGTAATCCAAAACCAGCAAACAACGATGAAATTGTTTGGTCAAATGCTGCATACGATATGGCCTTGAACATGAACAACGCATTCGAAGCGTTTGGTTGGTGTACTGCAATTCGTGGTATGGATAACGGCGGTAAAGTAGAAGCGTTACCTAACTTAACTTACTTGACTGACTCAGGTGATATCACGCAGCAATGTCCAACAGAAGTAAATCTTACGGATGAGCGCGAGAAAGAGCTAAGTGATTTAGGCTTCTTACCACTTGTTCATTACAAAAACTCTGACTATGCCGTGTTCTTAGGCGGTCAAACGACTCAGAAGCCAAAAGAATACACAGACCCAGATGCAACGGCAAACGCAGCTATTTCAGCACGTTTACCGTACATTATGGCAAGTAGTCGCATTGCACATTATTTAAAAGTAATGGGCCGTGACAACATTGGTTCAAATATGGAAGCAAGCGACATTCAAAAGCAAATGAGTGAATGGATCGCGATGTATACCAACTCAGGAGCAATGGGTAACGAAGAACGCGCGAAAACGCCACTAGCGGAAGCGCAAATCTCAGTTATCGAACAGCCGGGTCGTCCAGGTTCATACTCGGCGGTAGCGCATTTAAGACCTTGGTTACAGATGGAAGAGTTAACAACGTCTGTACGTATGGTTGCAAGCCTACCGGGCTAATGCCAGATCAGGGCAACTTATTAAGGTGAGTTGCCACTATGCGAGGTGCTGTATTAGCACCTCGCTTTTGATTTGAAAATAATAAAAACAAGGAATACTGTGTGAATCTGAGCGATCAGACAGCTTCATCAGAACAATCAAAAGCGTTAGCGTACAATTTGATTGCTGAAATTGACCGACTTATCAGTGCTCAATTATCTAAAGTGATGTCTGACAAAAAGTTCCAAGCTTTAGAGGCTCGATGGCTTAATTTACAGGAACTAACCAGTTTACCTGTTAACTACAAAGCGATAAAAGTTCGCATTCTTAATATTTCTTGGCGAGAAATATCGCAAGACTTAAATATTTCTACTTCGGTATCGCACTCACGCCTGTTTAATTTAATCGCCAATAAAGAATTTAATACTTTAGGTGGTGAGCCTTATGGCTTAGTGGTTATCGATCATAATTTAACATTAGACTTTGATTACGATAACGAATTTGATGATTTATACACTTTAGAGTTGCTTGCTGCGTTAGGTGAAAAAAGTTTATGTCCAATTCTACTCGATGCTGACGATGGCTTTTTAGGCGCTCAAGGTGAACAGTATTTGGCTGATGTAGAAAAAGTAAAACGTGTACTGACGGATCACGACTTTGATACGTGGCATCGTTTAAGAGAAAGCCCAAATAGCCACTTTCTTGGCTTGGTATTTAATAAAGTCGCGATTCGGGAAAGTTACGAATACTACCCCGCTGGTTTTGTCTTTAATGAAGACGAAACCGAAGCGTTTAAATGGGGTAATGCTGCGACCACGTTTTTAAAAAATGTAATTATTGAATTTAATCGTGTGCGCTGGTTTGGTTTTTTAAAGTCGCGCAAATTGGACTCGCTAGGTGGCAGTGCAATTAAAAACTATGGTTTAAAAGCTAATTTAGAACCATGCTTTAAAATCCATTTGTCGGCGTCTAGTGCTGCGTTTTTATCCCAATTAGGATTAATTCCGATTTTCTATAACCCTCTAAATAACCGCTATTTTTTCCAATCGAATAGTTCGGTTAAATTAGAGCAAGACGGTGAAAATCGCTTTTTGATTCAAACAACATTAATGATCAGCAGAATTGCCCATTATATTAAATTGCAATTAAGGCAAATGATTGGCGCAGCTATGGAACCCCATGATTGTGAGAACCGCATCAGCCATTGGTTAGAGCAGTATTGCTCTAACTCGATTGTTAATGATGAGGTGACCTTAGCCGGTATGCCGTTACGATCGGCGAAAGTAACGGTGGATGAAGAACCTGGCAGCCTGAAGCGTTACAGTTGCCAAATTGATTTAATGCCACAGTACCAATACGACCGCGTTGCAAGTTTAGTTAGTTTATCGACGGCGGTTGAATAAATGTCTTTTTTTAGCGCATTTTATTTGGAACAGGATGAAGTCGGCACTAACTCAATGGATGAAATTGTGTTGTCTATTCACCACAACATTGGCTTGATTTTAAAAACCGAAGCAGCGAGTTTACACCAAGGCGATGGTAGTTTGAGCGATGACTCAAACTTGTGTTTCGGTATAGAAGATATGGCATTGTTTAGTCGCCTAAATTCAGGTGAGCAAATTGCATTAAGAATAAAAAACAAAATTATGCAGTTTGAACCACGCCTACAAGATATAAAAGTGAGCTATGTTGATGACTCACAAAAAGCCCAGTTAACTAATACGCTCAAATTTGAAGTATCTGCAATGCTACTAATAAACGGTAAAAAAGAGTTGCTCCAGTTTGATACAGATATAAATCTGACAAAAATGACTGTCATGATAGAGAACGACACAAATTATGATTAATCGCATGTTAAAACACTTTGAAGATGAACTTGCGAGCATCAGAAGTGGCTTGGAGGGGTTCCGTAAGCGTTTTAGACGTGAAGCTGAACACATTAACCTCAACGACAAAGGGCAAGAAGATCCGAACGTTACACGTTTAGTTGATAGCTTTGCCTGGGTATCGGCAAAAAATGCAATTCAAATCGATTCGCTGCGCACTCGCCATATTGAAGAATTCGCGCAAATTGTTTCACCTAATCTATTTCAACCTTTGCCAACAGTAGTAAAAGCGCACTTTAATCCAAATCCAGATGATTTTAATAAGCCTGTATTTCTTGATAAAAAGATTGAAGTTGAGTTAGAAGTCATTAATAAAGGGGATGATAATACTCAGGTAACTTTGTGTAATTCGTTACCCATCACTTTTAGCCCAATTAAAATTGATTTCTTTAAACTTGAGCAAACGCCTTTTGAGCATGCGATTCCAAGTAACCTAGACACCAAGCACGCGCTTTTTTGCCTTCGTGTAGCGCTCGATCCAATTAGTCTTGAAGTTGATATGCGCCAAGTGTTAGCGCAGCCATTACAACTTCATTTTAGTAATGAGTCGATAGGTCGTAATGTTGCTGATGTTATTAACCAGGCTTTAATAGACGTTGCAATCACAGTTGATGACCAAGCGCAGTCGGTATCGCTTGGCCGAGATAACTTTAAGCCGCTAGTGATTGATGATGATTTTATTGTATCGCCAATTGCAAGTAATGAAGTGCCCGTTTACTTTAAGCTTAAAGAGTATTTTTCTATTCCTGATAAGCGCCATTTTTTTATTTTGCGCAACCCACATCATATTGCGGTTGAAGCAGGTCAACGCGTGTATCTCGATTTCTATTTAAACGAGCTAGGCGCTGCATTATTAGATGAGAAAAAATTAGAAGTAAAAATAAACAAAACCCTGTTTAGTAACTTATTTCATCAAACATCTGAGCCAATCCGTGTTAATTATCAAGAGCTTTCGTACCCTGTTATTGCTGATGCAAGTCAATCGAACATTCAAGTTTACTCAATTGATCGGGTGCTGCGCGTTGATACTGAAGGTGCAGTAGAAATTCCGCCGATTTTGGGTAAACAAGCTATCGATTTTAATCAGCAATTGTATTGGTCGCAAACGACAAAACTTGGCCGCGGTCGAAATATTAAAGCCTTATCTGGGCAGGAAGTTCAGCATCTAATATTTCCAATTAATCACTCTAGCAGCGAGTTACCTAACGGCTTTAATGCCTACGCAGAGGTAACCTGTTTTGATGCGCATTTAGCAAACAAGGTGCATGTTGGTAACCAAATCGTTGTCAATACAGAAGAAGCGCTTGCAGGTGAGTTTGACGTTGGCGGTGTAGCAATTCAGCCAACGCAAGCCACTACCGATGAACAGAATTATTGGAATATGCTCAAGTTATTGTCGTTTAATATGTCGCAGTTATTAACGGCGGATAATGCCAAAGAAAGCCTAAAAGGGTTTTTGCGTTTATTCATTAACTCAAATGCCACGCACCATGAACTAAACGTCATCTATAACGTTGCCGCTAAAAAGATCAATGCCCCGTTTTTACTGGAAGGGCGAATGGTGTTTGTACCAGGTATGAAAATTGAATTGACTTTGGATAACTCAGAGCTCAATGCAGACTATTCCTTATTTATTGCATTACTTAATGACTTCTTCTTAGCACAGACTGCATTTGACCGTTGTTGCCAGTTATCGGTATCGTACACTAGCTTCAATTGGCCGGTAAAAACGTTTGATGCGCAGCTAGGAGTTCGCGTATGCAGCTAAAGCAAAAGGCACTTTATAAAGTAAAGTCGGCGCTTCATTTCAATCGCTTAGCGCGAGTACTAGGTGTTAAAAAGATTAGCTATAAACAAGATTTGTTTTCTAATCAATATCACGATAAGTACATTAAATTTACCCAATTACCCGACCAACATCTGGTTGTGCGCTCGCATCAAGCAACTTTGTTTGGCATTAATGGCGGCTTACCTCATTTTATTTTAGATTGGTTAAAAGAAGCGTATTTAAAATCTAATCGCGCCTATTTACGCTTTATTGCTATTTTTGATGATGCAATGGTGCGTCAATCAGTGAAGCTTGATTCATATAACTCAATTGTTTATCGCGCCGAAAAGTGCGGAGATAAACAACAGCAAAATGCGTTGAAACAGAGTTATTTTGAAGCACTTACCGCCCATTACGAAGAATTAAATATGTTGCCGGCAACTTTGGTTGTACGTGGTGAGAGTCATTCACTAAACAATTTAAAGTTGCTTTTGGCTTATTATTTTCCGTTTCAATTTACCATTGCGCTTAATCAGCTAGAAAATAAGCCTATTCCACAAACGGCGCGCAGTCGTTTAGGGGGGTGTCAGCTAGGTCATGGCGCTATTGTAGGTGAAACGTTTGTGCAATTGGGTCGAACGCTAAATGTGGTAGTGAAAATAGACGACTCTGCATTTTTTAGTCAAATTGAACAGCAAAATAGCGCTGCAATGGACGTTTTACAATCAATCAAATCAATTTGTAAGTATTATGTTAATCACGAAGTTGTAGTTAATGTTGAGGCTGAATATACTGGTTCAGATAAATCGTGTTTAGCACTTACCAAGAATAAACAGCATGCGCTGGTGTTAGGTATTAACTCAAACTTAGCCACACTGCATGGAACAAATAAACGAACCGTAAGGGCTCTGTCGAGCTAAAAGGATTTTTATGTCACAAATATCAATTTCAAAGCTCATTTCCTTTTTGGACAATAACCTAAAAAATGCGTTGGAATATGCAGCAGCAGATGCGATGAAGTCGCAAGTTGGTGCAATTGAAGTAGAGCATTGGTTGGTTTCTTTGTTGCAAGGGCGTGACGCTAAGTTACAGCAATTCCTTGAATCTCAAAAAGTTGATTTACCTGCTTTTCAAGCTGAGCTAGAAAAGGCGCTAGCACGTTTAGATAAAACACATTCGGGGCAACCTACAATTAGTCCTGATGTTATCGAACTAATTAAATCAGCGTGGTTAATTGCCTCGGTTGAATTTTCGCATAATGCAGTTGTGGGATTGCACCTGTTACTTGCAATGCTACAAACCGATCCGCTTTCATTGAATCGCCATCACTTTGAGGCACTTAATAATGTTTCGATTGAAAGCTTAAAAGAATATATAAAGTCGCTTGCAAGTGGCTCAGCAAAAAGCGCAACAAGCCAAGGTGCGACGCCTGCAGCATCAATTGCCAATGGAGCACTTGAAAAATATACGGTAAACCTAACCCAAGCGGCTAAAAATGGTGAATTAGATGTGGTTTCGGGGCGTGCTGACGAGGTGCGATTAGCAATCGATATACTGTGTCGAAAACGCCAAAATAACCCAATTTTTGTCGGTGAGCCTGGAGTAGGTAAAACCGCTGTTGTAGAAGGGCTTGCGCAAAAAATTGCGAATGATGAAGTTCCTCCCGTTTTATCTGGCGTACAAATTCATTCATTAGATTTAGGTTTATTACAAGCGGGTGCCAGCGTTAAAGGCGAATTTGAAAATCGTTTAAAAGATGTCATTAACGAAGTTAAAAACGCCGATGTACCGATTGTGGTATTTATTGACGAAGCACATACTTTAATTGGTGCTGGTGGCGCAGAAGGGCAAAATGATGCAGCGAACTTACTAAAACCAGCCCTTGCGCGAGGCGAGTTTAGAACGCTTGCAGCGACCACGTGGGAAGAATATAAAAAGTACTTTGAAAAAGACCCTGCGCTTACACGTCGTTTCCAAGTTGTAAAAGTTGATGAGCCAAATGAAGACGATGCATTACAAATGTTGCGAGGCGTCGCTGAATCTCTTAAAAAGCATCATAAAGTGTTTATTACCGAGGCGGCATTGGAAGCCGCGGTTAACTTATCAATACGTTATTTGCCAAGTCGCAAGCTGCCTGATAAAGCGATTAGTATTTTAGATACGTCATGTGCGCGTATCGCATTAACGCAAAGTGCCAAGCCAGCAAAACTGGAAAAGGTTGAGCAGTCAATTCGCTACCTTGAAAATGAGCTTATATCGCTTTGCAAAGAAGATGAGATGCTCGACAACCAAGCCGCCAGTATTGCTGAAAAGCAGGCAAAAAAAGCACAGCTTGAGTCTGAACTTGAAGCGATTAACCAGCAGTGGCAACAAGAAAAAGAACTAGTCGACCAACTTAGTGCGATTCAAAGCGGTGAACAGCAAGGTGACTTTTTAACATCGTTAGACAAATTAAAAGCACTGCAAGGTGAAACACCAATGGTTCATGCTATTGTGGATGAACAAACCATTGCGGAGGTAATTGGTGCGTGGACAGGCATTCCTATTGGCAATTTACTAAAAGATGAAGTAGCGAAATTGCTGACACTTGAAGCGTCGTTGCATCAACGAATTATTGGTCAAAAACATGCAATGCATGAGTTGGCGAAAAGCATTCGTGTGTCGCGCGCAGGTTTAACAGATAAACGCAAACCGGTTGGTGTGTTTTTAATGTGTGGACCAAGTGGTGTAGGTAAGTCTGAAACCGCGCTTACGTTAGCCGATCAACTATTTGGCGGCGAACAAGATATGACGGTTATTAACATGACCGAATTTAAAGAAGCGCACAAGGTATCTATGTTGCTCGGCTCTCCAGCTGGCTATGTGGGTTATGGTAAAGGCGGGGTGCTAACAGAGGCAATTCGTCGCAATCCATATTGTGTGCTGCTACTTGATGAAATGGAAAAAGCCCACCCGAGTGTGCATGATATTTTCTACCAAATCTTTGACAAGGGCTGCATCCAAGATAGTGAAGGGCGTAATATCGACTTCCGTAATACACTGATTATTATGACATCGAATGCGGCTGATAGCGCGATAGTTGACTATTGTGATGCACAGGACACGCGTCCTGATTTAATCGAACTGGTTGATAACGTGCGTCCGGCGCTGCAAGAGTACTTTAAGCCAGCGTTTCTTGGTCGCTGTAATATTATTCCATATTACCCACTCAATACTGATGAATTAGCACAAATAGCGGGTATTGCGTTAAAACGAATTTCACAAAAGCTGTCAGAAACCTATGGTGCAACATTGGATTATGATCAGTCGTTTATTGATTATGTAGTGCTTAAAGGTAATGAACCAACTATCGGTGGGCGCGCGATTGAGCAAATCGTTAACCGCAATTTAATGCCGCTATTAGCAGAAAAGTGCATTGAACGAATTAGTAATGGAGATGCAGTAACCAGCGTAACTATTACGGGTGTTGCCGATGCAACCGATTTTGAACTGAAGGTTGAATAACATTTAATGTGGTATCGAGCATTTTCATATGTGCTGCTTGTATCGAGCTTATTCGTTACAGCTAACAGTTTGGCGATTGAACGGGTGCGTTTAGCGACGCACCAAGTTTACCCATATCACTATGTTGAGAACGGTAAAGTGTACGGTGATGTAATTCGCCAGGTAAAGTGTGCTTTTAATCGCATGGAAACGCCGTTTAAAGCGGAGTTTAGTGATTGGGTTGACGTTGAGTTACGACTGCGTACTGGCCAACTTGATGCTATTTTTGCTGTGGCTAACAGCGAAAGACGAAGTAAATTTGGAGAGCTCTCTATCCCGTTGGCACAAAAGTACCTTTATTGGTATTTCACAGGCTCTAAAATTGATGTAGCGACAACTAACCCGCTTTATCAAAAATACAAAGTGGCTGCTGATTTTGGTTCAGACGAATGGTTAACCTTAAAACGCCAAGCATATAACGTACAGAAAAAGCCGCGTGATGCCGAAGAGTTGGTGCAATTGTTAGTGAGCCATGAAGTAGACGCAATATTACTAGATGAACAAGAATTTAGTTATGAATTATCAAAGCATAATTTGCAAAGTACTCGCTTTTCGCGTCAGCACTATGGGAAAATAGCGCTTGGTGTACTGTTTTCTAAGGCCTTTTTAAATGAGCATCCGACGTTTTTACAATCATTTAATACTGCTGCGTCTAATTGCCTGGTGCAGGATACGGGGAACTAACTCATGAATTCGGCAATGTTACAAGTGACAGAGTGCCCCGAAGACGTTCGCTTATTATCTCGTATGGCAACCGTCACCGAGGCTGGCGTGGCGTTAGGTGGGTCAATTGAGTGTGATTTAATTTTACCTGCAGTTGATGCGAACCAAGACGCGGGCGCTATTTACTTTCGTGTTTCGCCTGATGTGACAACTGGTCGTTTTAAACTGCTGACCAAAGTTGAAGGGGTTGCGGTTAACCAACGAGCACAAATTGCCAATTCGTCCGTTACGTTAAGTGATGGTGATGTGATAGCGGTTAATGGTTACACCCTATTATTTTCGGCCGACACGGATATGCAAACTGAATCAATCAACGATTCAGATAAGGCAAATGATGCCTCGAGTGATTTTTATGACATGGTTTCGAATGTTGAATTTGATGCCAGTAATATCTTTGCCGATCTTGAAAGTGAACTTGATCAAGTGGCCGAGCATCAATCACAAGAGGATGAGTTTGTTGATTATCATGCTTATCAGGACGTTGATGTATCAAGCCAACAGGGAGCTTACTCTCATACGGTTGAAAAGAAGTTAGATAAACTTTTAGAAGTGTCGCAAAATCCATGGATTCAGCAAAAACAATTGCTTATGATGTTGGATGATGTTGTTGAGCAGTTTATTAAAGAGTTTGATCCTGAGATGATTGAAGAGATGGTTGGACCGCCATCACGCTGGAACAACAAACAGTGGGTCGCATACAAGAATTATTATCAGCGAAAACAAAATGAAGGGCATTTTAAACGTCAGTTTAAAGCGCTATTAATAGAATGCATGCAAAAATAATTATATTAATAATAATCGCTAGTTTATTTGGTTGCTCGAGCAACGATTTATTGAAGCGTTTTTCTCTGCCTATTCAGCTAAAACTGGAGACCAATGAAAAACTTAATTGGTCAAATAAGACCGCCAATCCAGTGGCGGTTCGCTTGTATCAGCTTGAAAAGTCAGATCGCTTTATGCAAAGCGACTTTATTACGCTATTTAATGACGATAAATCAGTGTTGGCTGAGCAGCTGATAGAGCGTCAGAGATGGTATCCTGTGATGCCGCAAACCTCAGAGTTTAAGACCATTGAATTGTTGCCAGGTGTGCGCCATTTAGCTGTGTTAGTTGAATTTACAGACTATCAAAAAAGTGCAGCAAAAGCCTTGATTACATTGCCAGAGGATTTATCGAAAGACACGGTTGTTTGGTTGGGAATTCAAGGCAGTACAGTGACCTTTAATGTGGTACCTCAACCAAGTTGGTGGGATAGTCTATTTAGCTGGGGAGCAGCATAATGAATAATAAAATCGTTTGGCGCGATGGCACCTTTTTGTACCCTCAGCACTTTCAACAGATGGATGCGCATTTAGAAGGCGTAATACAGAATTATAGCAGGCTGAAAACCGGAGAGTTGACGCCACATTGTGGTTTAACCCGTTTAAAAATAAATGAAGGTTTGCTTAACCTTGGGCAGTTTTCAATTCAAGCATGCGAAGGCATTTTACCAGATGGTCAATACTTCAATTTAGAAAGCGAGATTGCTTTACATATCCCTGAAGGTACGGTTGACCAAATGGTTTATTTGACCGTACCAATTATGTTGGTTGGCAATGACAGCTTTAACAATCAGCTTGCAACATCCCGCTATCGAACACATTTCTCTAAAGTGTTCGATTTTACTTCAAGCGAACAAGCTGAGCTTGAAGTTGAACATGCGTCACTTAATGTCACCTTGCAACTCGAAGAAGATAACTTAGATGGTTTCGTTAAATTAGCCGTTGGCAAAGTGTTAGAGGTTAATGGTAACGGTGAGGTGGTGATCGACCGCGCGTTTATTCCTGACTGCCTTAGCTTAGGAGCTGCGGATATTTTGCTTGAACGGATTAAAGAGCTTGAGACCTTAGCGAATGCAAAAGCGAATCAGCTACTGGCACGTTTAAACGCAACGATTGAAACGCAAACGGGTAGTGTGTTGTTTAAAGAGCAGCAACTTCTTTCTTTGATATATCACTGGTTGCCATGGCTTGAAGCGACACAGCGTACACAGCACTACAAGCTGGGACGTTTTTTTTATGAATTAAAGCAGTTTGAATCAGCATTACTGAGCGCTGATTTTGAACCGCGCACATCGTGGACACCGCTGACATTTGAAAACTTGTATCACCAATTTCATAGCGTGATATCACGAATAAAAGACAAGCTTTCAATCAATCAACAGCAAAATGTGATTGAGTATTTATGGGATAAATCGCTATTTGATAGCAGACGCATGCTATTGGCAAAGATTAAGCAAGTAGAAGTGAGGCAAGCACAAAGGGTGATTATTGCGGTATCTTCTGAGGCCAATATTGCCAAAGAAGTATTTGAAACTGGTTTCAAACTGGCGGGCAATAAATCCATTGTCGAATGCATAAAAAATGCAACGCAAGGAGTAAATGTTACTGCATTGCCATTTCCGCCACCAGAGTTAAAAGAGCGTGCCAACACCAGCTATTTCCAAATTGATTTAAATGATGTGCTTTGGCAAAAAGTGCTTGATAACAAGGAGATGCTCGCATTACATATTGATGCGCGTATTTATGTTGAAGACGTTAAATTATTTTTAATTAACTAGTATGCAAATAGCCAGTTATACCGTTAACCAGTTTTCATTAGTTGATGAAAAAAACACTGCACTTAAAGATCTGTTCAATGAAATTGAATGGCAAGGTGAAGCGTTATTGCGTTTGAGTTTACCGTTTTTGCCGATGATTGATGCAGTTGCGTCACTCGATGAAGCAAATTCACTTGATAACTTGCGCGATAAGTTGGTAACGGAACTTAAAGCGCTTAAGCGTCGTGGCCGCGATGAAAATATAGCGCCAGCGCTACTCGATAAACTGTGCTTTGTTTGGGCTGCGTTTTTTGATGAGCGCATCAGCTATGAATGTAAATTAGATACAACTCAATGGCAAAATAACACGCTTGTCAGTCAATTGTTTGGTATTCGTAACAGCGGCGAAACCTTTTTTAGTTTACTCAAGCAGCTAATGGAGTTTCCAAAAAAGCATATTGAGCTTATTAAAATTTGCTATTTGTTGTTACAGCTCGGCTTTAAGGGCAAGTTTAATAACCAGCAACAAGCAGAGCTTAATAAAATTATTGCTGATGTAAATTTTGCAATTACTGAACTAGGCGCATTTAAAGAACAAAACACGGTTTCCCCATTAGCAAACATTAAGCGAAAATCTCATATTAGCTATGGCTTATTTAAAGGCGTTTCTGCTACGTCTTTTGTTGTTTTTATTGTGTTCTTAATGCTCGCTGGATTGATCTCTTACAATGTTTATGTCGGCAAAATATATCAAAGCCAACATCATGAATATGATGAAATGGCCAAAAATACCTTTGCTCATTTGCAACAGTTAAAACATAAACCAATTTCAATTGAAAATGCGCAATTTACCTCTAAAGAAAATTACCAAAAGCCAGTCGTGACAGCCGCGCCAATTACACACGTACCTGAAACACAGCCTGAACCCCAAGTTGATACAACAACTCAATATTTTGTGCAACTTGGTGCATTTTATGAGCGCTCACGCGCACTTGCTTTGCAACAAAAATGTGGCAATGAAGACTATCAAACGGTGATTGAAGGTGACGACGCGCGCCATCGAGTTGGCTTTATTGCCGACGGCTTCACCACGGCTAAAAAAGTGAGCGCATATTTTTCGAGTTTATGTCGCGTGTCACCTTTTATTAAGGAGTACCAGTGAGCCGTTCATTAGTGCGTCTATATAGCGGCGCAATACTTATTATAATTGGTATAGTGCTGGCGATACTTAATGCTATTTTTCACTACTCAAACACCTTGTACTGGGTATGTATTGCAATTGCCTTAGTAGGTGTTTTGGTCATTACATTACCCACTATCAACCAAGCATTACTGCGCGGTGTACACAAACGTAATCAATTTAAGCAATACTCGCGTCTTATTCGCGGCGCACAAAAAAAATTAAAACTGAATGCCAATTTATATCAAACAGCCTGGTATTTAGTAGTATCTGAAGAAAGTGTGGGTGAGAGTTTTGCCCAGTTTAACCGTGTTAAATTGTCTTATATGCCCCCTGATATTGCACTTTATCATGTTAAAGGGGCACTAATTTGGCATGTGACTGCTAAAGACAACGTGACGCGTGAAAACTTTTTTGCATGGCTTAATTTTGTTAGACCTAAGCAAGCATTAAATGGCGTGTTATTGCTAACCGATGCGTTTAGTCTGATTCAGCGCTCACAGAAAACCAAGCAAGACTTTTTAAGTGATGTTAAAGCCCAGCTTGAATCAATTTATATTCGTAACGGTATTCAAGTGCCATTGCATTTGTTTCTGTGTGGCGTTAACAAACTTGACGGTTTAGCTGAAAGCCTGCACCAGCAAACTGACATTGATGACTTATCTTTCTATTTGGCCGATCAAACAACGGGTGTGCAACACACATTATCGCATGCCTGTGATGAGCTGTTTAAAAAGTTGTTTATTAACAATATTCATCAAGTTTCACTGCAATTGGATGACGAATTCAAGCGCAAACAGCTATTAGGTTCAATGCAACTCCAATATGTAAAACTTTCTGTTGAAGGTTTTATCGAAGACTTGCTCGACTTTAATGGCTTGGAATCGCCGTTTACGTTAACAAGCTTTCATTTGGTTGAGTCTGAATCAAGTGAGTATCGGGTAAATTTAGCCACAGCGCACACCTTGATTGAAGTAAATCAAACGATGCTACCGGTTGTGCGAGATGCGAATTTAAAACCGCGCGCAGAATTAACTAAAACCTTTGCGGCGCAAGTATTACCACTGTCTAATTCGGCGCCAACAAATAAACGTCGGGTTGTTAAGCACTTTGTAAAGCAAGTTGGCATGTTTTCGGTAGGTTTAACGATATTTTCTGCGGCAGCTTGGATAGGTTGGCAAGCATATGTTTACAACGAAACACTACACCAAGAATTTGGTGACGTTCATCAGCAGTATCGTACAGAGCTTGATAATACCCAGTTCGATATCAACGATCCCGAATCTATTATCGAGCCACTTACGGTGTTACGACTTGCCTACGTTAAGTTTGATACCGAGCAACATAATCAGCCGTGGTTTGCATTACCAGTGCTGGCTTCAATTGAACGAGAGCGTCACTATACAGAGCTTTATCAAAAACAATTAAGTTTGGCACTGCAACCGACCTTATTAAAGTACCTTGAAGAAGAGTTATTTGTTTATCTAGAGCTCGAAGACTATTTAAAGGTCATTAATATTAAAGATGTTTATGAGTCTTTTGCTAGTGGTTCAAATAAACAAGTTGTCATGAATTATGTTGCGCAGTCTTTAAAGCAAGGCGGTATTTTGGATGAGGTACAAACTCAAAACTTTGTAGCGTTATTAGAAGATTATTATCAACTTGGCTACAGCAAAATAGACACCAATGAAGAGTTACTCGCCATTGTTGATAGCCAGCTTGCAATGCAAGACACCAATCAATTGATGTATGAATACGTTAAGCAACTGCCAGAGTTTTCTCGTTTAATTGATATTCGAAGCTCTTTATTTGGTGATGAGGCAACGCAAACACAGTTGTTTAAATTAAAAGGTGATGATGCGAATTTCTTAGTACCTCAATTGTTTACACCAGCAGCGTTGCAACAGTTGTCGTTTATTCCTGAGTCGGAATTTATGCAACAGCTGGTAAAAGATAATCACGGTCTATTTAAATCAGCGCCATCACAACGTGAACTTACCCGTGTTGGTAATTATTTGAAGTACAAGTTTATCAATGATTACATTAGTTTCTGGCGACAGTACTATCAGCAAATCACACTGGTTGATGGTTTAACATTAAAGCCTGTGTTAAACGCGTTAACCGAAAAAAAAACATCGCCATTAGTGCAGTTGTACAGTACGCTGCGCAGTTATATCTATATTACACCGGTCGAAGTGCCGACGTTTGAAGAGCCGCAAAGCGCATCGAAAGCGCCGAAAAAGTTAGCCGCAAAAGCGAAAAAACTCGACAAGTTAGCGAGCTCGGCGAATCGTTTATTGAATAAAGAGCAGCAACTAGCAATTGCTAAGGCTGAGGAACATAACGAAGTTAGCGAAAAGGTGGCGCATGCGTTTTCACAAAATACACTGATCATCGCAAAGCGTGAGGATATTAGTAATGAATATCAGTCGCTTGTCAAAAAGCTTACTGAGTTGAAAAAGTGGTTAGCAAAAGCCGACAACGATGTGATCCCAGGCTTAACTTACTTTAAACAATTACAAAGTGAAAACCGTTTTGATGCTTTTTCAGGGTTGTGGCTTGGCAAGTATTCAGAGCCTGTAGTCGCTGATTTAATCGCCCTCGTACTTGCGCAATCAGCAAATCATATTGAAGAAAAAGTATCGGCTTATTTGCAACAAGCTTGGCAAGATAGCGTAATACAGCCATACAACAGTACAATATCACCGTTTTACCCGTTCAATAAAGATGGCACAGATTTATCGCTGACAGCGCTGAGAAGTTATTTCGCTCCAGGCAGTTCGGTAAATAATTTTAACGACAGCATATTGAGTCACTTCTTAAACGTTGGTAATCAAAAACAGCTCGCTATTTTTGATAAAGATACTGTAATAACGCTTAATAGCGAAGTAGAGCAGTTTATGAGTCAGTATATTGCGTTACAAAAACGTTTGTACGGCCGTAATAATGAACTTCAAGTAGCTGTTACCGTGTCGGCGAGAAATATGTCGCCAGAGCTCAGTGCATTTACACTACAAACGGGTGAGCGCTCATTGCACTATACTCATGGCCCTGAAATCCCGAAAACATTTAGCTGGCCTAAAGAGTTTACTGAGTCAAATTTAATAATCACATTGACAGATTTAAACAATCAAAAGCAGCAACTAAATTACCAGGGAAGCTGGGGCATTTATCGCTTTATCAGTGAGCATCAAGCTAGCACTAGCAGTGAATTGCTACGCATTAATTTTAAAAATAAACAAGGTGTTGCGATAGCGATAAAAGGTATTGATGATAATAGCAGTATCTTAAATCCGCTGTTTTTTGCAGAGCTCACAATACCCGCAACGTTATTAAAATAAATAGCGTGAAATAAGAGAAAGTTATGGATACGTATATTGCAGGCGAAACCAGTTACCTTGTTGCTAAAACCGAGCAAGGAAAAGAGTATAGACTCAGTAGCTGCAAGGTTAATGATGTTTTAAATACCAGTTTTTCCATCACAACGAATATTATCACTGATGGTGAAGACGTATTTGAGCAACTTGGCAAGTCGCTATCGATTACTTGGTATCAAGATGTGGCGGGACGTCCAAATACGCTGTTGCAATACAATGGCTATGTTACCGAGGTTCGCGAGCTCGAAGCCAACGCTGAATCTATACGAAGCTTTGAAGTTAGTCTATCTAGCTGGCTTTCACTGCTGCAATTTTGTCGTACCTATCGCATTTATCAAGCGCAAACCGTAAAAGACATTTTATCCGACATTTTTGATAATGCGGGTTTTAAAGGTGCGTATAAATTTGGCGCTATGCCATCAACAAAAAAAGAGTACTGTACGCAGTTTAACGAAACAGATTATCAGTTTGTTACTCGCATTATGGCTGAAGCGGGCGTTATATTTTACTTTACCCAAGACGAGGGAAAGCACACGTTAGTGGTACAAAACGCAAGCGCCCCTTTTTCTGCAAATAGCCTTGCGAAGTTTGACCATACCTTAACTAAGTCTGCATCAAACTTACTCATGAGCAAGTTTGAACCCGAGCAAAAGCTTATCGCAAAAAGCATATCTTTATCGGGTTACAATTACGATAAGGCAAAAACCGAATCGGGTTCTGCACAGGTTTCATCAACATCTATTGCTACCTTCACCAATAAAAAGTTAGAGCACTTTTCATTATCGTCTGACAAAGGGGATTACAGCGACAGCACTACATTAGTAAAGCAATTAAGTGACTCTCAGCAAAGTGAATCGCAAAATATTGCGATGCTAACGGATGCAAATATTGTCACTGTAGGTACCAGCCTGTCAGTGAAAAATCACCCCAATACACAATGGCAAGGCGACTACAATGTGCTGGCATGTCATCATGATATTGAAGTATCACAAAGTAATCTCAGTACCAGTTACCAATGCCGTGTTACATGTCGCTCGCCCAAATTACCTATTACACCGAAATACCCTGCAAAACCCAGAAACACCGGCATAACAAATGCCATCGTGGTTGCTGACAGTGGCTCATTTGATAGCAAAGGTGAAATTAATCAAGACAAAGATGGTCGCATCAAAGTGCATTTTTTATGGGACGTGAGCGATTCAAAATCGACCAGTTGTTACCTAAGGGTCATGCAGCAAACGGCAGGCGTAAATGCCGGTATGCAGTTTATTCCGCGCATTGGTGATGAAGTGTTAGTTGACTTTATCAATGGTGATATTGACCAACCGATTGTGATTGGCAGTGTTTATAACGGAAACACCCAGCCACCTTTTGCTCAAAAAGATGCGACGCAATCGACCATCAAAACAGGGCTGGCAGATGATACTGCTCATGAAATTTGTTTTGATGATAAAAAAGGTGAAGAGAAGTTATCACTTACTTCGGGTAAAGACTTCGCTATTACAGTGGCAAATAACGCCACAACCTTAGTAAACGCTGAAGATTCAGTTACCATCAAGAAGACGCAAACCACATCTATTGAAGATTCTCAAACGGTTACGGTAAAAAATAACTACACTTTAAAAGCCGATAAAATCACCTTGGAAGGCGATACTCAAATTGAGTTAAAAGTGGGTAGTAATAAAATTACGATTAGCAGTTCAGGGGTTAAAATAGACGCGTCGAGCATTGAGCTCAAATCGAGCCAAGATACTAAAATTTCTGCAATGAATTTTACTACATCAAGTAATGCTTCAACTAAAATCAGTGCTAATGCAAATGTTGATATAAAAGCGACGGCACAAGCGAATCTTGAAGGTACTGCGGGCGCAAATGTTAAATCGACTGCAATTGCTAAACTTGAGGGCACCGCAGGGGCGCAAGTAACATCAACAGCAATGGCAAAACTCAGTGGTGCCGCGATGGCAGAAATCACCGGTGCACTGGTTAAAATAAATTAAATAATCACAATGAATATAATTACCGATGCTATTGTTAGTGAACTAAAACAGCCTAAAGTCAGTGTGATATTGGCTAAATACCAAGCGTCAGATAATGCCAAAGCGCTACTGCAATCCAATCCAGATTGGCAGCCTCAAATGGCAGTCTCACAGCTTGTTGAGAATGACTTACCACATGATGCAATTCAATTAATTGCGCACGGTTTACCGGTAATGACAGCAATACGCTGGGGATTAAGTGTTTTATCTAACAATGAACGGATCGCCGCTGAAAATGCCGCTATTTTAGAGTGCGTTGCAAGCTGGTTGAGTTCACCTAATGAAACCATGCGAATTCGAGCTCAGCAATTAGCTGAACGAGTAGGGTTGGATACCGCGGCAGGATGGTTAGGCTATGCTGTATTTTGGTCAGGCACCGGCTCGATTGTCGCACCTGAACTACCAGTTGTGATGCCACCAGATAATATGGTTGGTCACGCTATTAATGCAGCGATATTGTTATCCTTGGTTGAATCAAATTAAGCCAGCTTGATAGATATTATTTAAGAAAGGAACTTAGAGTATGAGTGATACTACAATGCGAATGCTGAACTTTGTAAAGCGTGGAATGTTACCGAGCTTTTTAAAGTCGCCAGAAACAGACAAGCTAAGCTTCCTACATCAGCTTTTAAAAGATTTGCTTGTTTTCCAACCGGATAGCGATAGCGATGAAAGTCGAGCAGGTCAATTATATAACTTGTATCCACGTAAATTTAAAACCGGAAAATATGATTTTAGTTGGATGGTATTTTTAACCGATGATCAAGTTAAACAGCTAGCGTCTAAGTGGATTAGCTCGCTGTTGCTCGATTCACAGCAACTAGGTCAAAGCCAACAACCGTTGCAATCAAAGTGGTTGCAAAACCAACAGACTGGCGAATGGGAAGATGTGAGTAACAACCGCTTTGGCGATTTAAGATTGGCGACGTTAATGTCATTTGATCGTGGTAGCCAACTAATTGTCTCTGGCAAAGTGACAAAAGACGTGTGGAAACTACTTGATAAGCTTAAGCAAGAGTACAAAAGTTTGGCAGGTGATAATGAAGGTCATTGGTATGATTCAATTGCTAAATCGTGCAGCGATGTGAAAGATAAAGTAGTTAAGGTATCTCAAGAAAAAATCAATGATTTCAAAGGTAAGGTAGAGCAAGCACCATTTTATGACGATGCAATGCAAGCCAAAGCAATGAAAGATGTTTCAGACGCCGTTGTTAAGTTTCAGCTTAAACACGGTATATTAAATGGCGCCAATGAACTGGTGTTATTTAGTCAATTTGTCAGTTTAGTATCGAATACTAAAAAAATTACAGAAGAGCTACTGAAATCACATCCGTTAAACCCACTTAACCTCAACCCTAAAGAGCTTGTGACACGCGTTAAAGTTCTGTGTAAATCAGGAACTGAGGTAATTTGTTCATTAGGCGTTTTAACATACAGTGGAGTTGCATACGCGCGACAGCGTGATATCAACAGCATTGATGTGTCAAAAGGCAATGTGATCCGCAATACGCTCAACCAAGGAAAAGACTTTGTTTCGGATAAAATTAAAGTCAAAGTTGGTTTTGGTGAGCTGAGTAGTTTTAAGTCTACAGTAAGCAACTTAGGTGAAGGTGATAAGTTTGCAAAAAAACGTGCAGAATCTACCAAGAAAATGCTTGATGATTTTGTTACTAGTAGCGCAACACTCGAGCAGCATGGTGCCAGTAGCCTAAAAGAGAAGTTTGATGGATTAATGCAAAACATCGAGCAGTTTTTGGTGCGTAAAAGAAACTACTTAAGTGCGCTTTTAAATAACCGTGCGGATACTGAATTAGATGACTCTTTGGGTAAGCGGATCACTGACAAAGCATTCACAATACTGGTTTCAACATTACGGCTTTTGATTGACGGATTATATAAGCTGGTGCAATTTGCTAAAGAGGTGTTTAAGAAAATAGCGCAGCTTATTAGTAAAGTACGAGATAAGTTAGTCAAAATATCAACTCAGCTGAAAGAAGAATTTGTCAGTATTCAACAAACAGCGCAAAGCTTAGTGAATGCAATTGATGGCGTGAGCAAAGTGACCCTAAAACGCCACTTAAGTTTAATGTCTGAGATAAAATCGTTTGATCGATCATTATTAAAGTCACCAAGTTAATACCAATTCTGTTAAGTATGTGATCAGAGGTAGCGCCGGATAAATGAAATGATAACAAGGCGGAATTTTTCTGATGTAGTTGTTATACATTAGATAAATTTAAACGCAGTTAGCATCATATTTAACCCGCTAGAATGACCAGCTATTTAATTGAATTGGTATAACTAGGCTCTCAATTTAAAAATTTAGTACGTTAGTGGAGTAACTAAGTGAGCACGTTTACCATATTTTTCTGTGGCACATCGTCAAACGCGAGAGACTACAATAAAAAGCATGTTTTTCATCAAGGCGAACTTGTTAGCAGCTTGGCCAAACACGCACAAGGCATTGAATACCAAGACTATATGATCGTCGATGGTGTAGGCAGTGGTAATGAAACAGAATTCACTAAGTTTAGCAAGAGTTACTACGGTGGCGCACTTGCACCGCTATTTGGCTCTGGTATTGCGAGTAATATGCAGCATGCATTAAGCGTGGTACTTGGTTTTCCATTTGAACAAGATCTCGCTGAAACTCAAAAACGTGCTGAAGGCTTGCTAAAAGACAGCAAACCAAACAAGTACTCGCTCGGTGGTTTAGGCATTATTACGCACAGTACAACGGCTGCTTATGACAAATGGCAGCAAGAAGTGAATGCGCTAAGTCAGGATTTACAAGTTCATATGCGCTCGCTTGTGAAGCGTATAAAAACAGCACGAGCAAAAGCGCCGATTACACAGCTTAATCTAATTGGTTGGAGCCGCGGTGGCGTGAGTTGTTTTGAATTTGCCAATATCCTTAATAAACATCCATTAGCTAACACAATCAAAGTTAATATTTTTGCGTTAGATCCGGTTCCAGGTGGTGTTAACCCGTTTCAAGATTACAAAAAATTAGGCGCTAATGTTGCGCATTTCGTAGCTGTTTTCGCAGAGGATGAGCGTTCAAGTGGCTTTAAAGCTCGCATGCCTGAATTACACACCAAAACAAAGTTTTACACCACTTTTATGCCTGGACGGCATGGCACTCTAGTGGGTAATGCTGCAGAAGATGGCCAAGGACAAGCAATAACCGAAACAATGCTTAATAACCCCGGTTTTGTTACACGTGATTTCGCATTTAAAGTACTGTGCAGTTGGGGATGTAAGTTTAAATCAAATAGCATTAACCCGCTATCGCAGCAACAGCTGTTGGGCTGCTATAAGATTATACTGTCGAAACAGCTACAATACGCCAAGATGCAAAGCAAGTCTTATACTAAATTTACCAATGGGTGGTTTGGCAAAATTGATGCAGTACAGCGCATTAAATCGACTAATCCTAAGCAGCTGACTTCGGTGTTTACGGGGCTGGCATTACAGCGACAGTACAAAGAAAAAGATATAGTTAACCGTCACCATTATGACGTGTTAATGGGTAACTCTTTCGTTGTTAAAGGTAATTTGGCGGCGTTTCCGATTAGCTCGGTAATATAACTACTTTATGCCAACATAATCGAAGTGCCTTGGAAAGTGTGTAGTGATAACAAGGGATCAATGACGTTGATTGTAATGCTCGTTTAGTGCTTTTTTATAAGAGTCAGACTACCTTAAATGAGATGTTTATTCTCGTTATTAGTATAACAATAAGAAACTTTAAAAATGGATCTACCTCAATCTAATCGAATTCGAAAAGCGCGTTTTTTTAGCAGTCGAATTATTACGCCTCTTTTAGTATTTTGCTTATTATTTAGTCTGCTTAGTGCTCTTTTTGCAACGTTTGCGATTTATCAAAAACACAGTCGCTTTAAATCCGATGTGAGGCAGCAAGTAAAACAACAAACTCTCGATGCCGCAAAGCAAATCGGCGAAAAATTAGCAGAGACAATGTTTCATGTTGATGAGTTTGAAAAGCAAATTACAAAGCTTGACGATAAGCGCTATGCGCCTGAATTACTTGAATATGAGTTTAAAAATAATCCCGATATTTTTTCGCTTAATGTGACTTTTCATCCGTATCAATATGATAAATATACGCGATATTTCAGCCCTTATTATGAACGCCTAACCGGAGTCGAGCGCAAGTTTGATTTACTGGATTACGATAAACCCGACATTGAATTTAGTTGGTATCACAGACCATTAAAAGAAGGACCGATTTGGACAGAACCCTATTATGAGCCGCAAAATAATGTATTAATGACGACCTACTCAGTGCCGTTTTATGCATCTGAATCGGCAAAAGCCAATGGCGAATACCCGCTAGGTGTTATTCCATCTGATGTGTCATTAGATTACCTGACAGCGTCTTTGAGAAAGCTGAAATTAGGCTTAGGTGGTTATGGTGTTATATTCTCAACAGAACAAAACCTAATTTCTCACCCGGTTTATGCCCATGTGCGCGAATCTGAAAATAAAGCATCGCTTGCAAGTACGGAAGAATTTAAATACCTCAAGCAAATCAATCAGTGCTTTAACCCCAGCCTCGACTACTTGTTCTTTAATGGCGAAACCCTTGATAATGACGAACACTATGCAGCGTGTACGTTAATCCCACATACAAACTGGTTGCTGATTACGCGAATGTCGTCAGACATGTTTGAGATCGACAAAGACTTTCGACGCCAAACTAATATTATTGCGATTAGCTGTTACGCCGCTACTTTGATTTTCATTATTCTGCTATTAACGCGCAGACGCAAAATCAACTGGACGCAAAATAATATTTCTATTTCGATTGTATTAATGCTGAGCAGTATTGTGGTGTTAGACTTTGCGCGCAGTTTTAATGCAATTGAGGCGGCTGATACGGTTATTGTCACCTCTACAGCACAGCGAGAAGCATTCGAAACTAGTTATAGCAACAGAATGCAACAGATGCGCGTTGATGAGCCTAATTATGTTGCGACAGGGGTTTACATCGAATCGATAGAATTCGTTAATGCTAACAATGTTCATTTAACGGGTAAAGTGTGGCAGAAACTGACGAGTAAGCAGCGTGCGTTTTTGAGCGCGAAAATTGGCTTTAACGAAGCGATAGAATCATCAATTGAAGAAGATTTTCGTAAAGAGCTGAGTGATGGTTCATTACTGGTTGGTTGGCACTTTTCAATTGTTACGCGTCAGCAATTTGATTACTCAAAATACCCGTTTGATCATAAAAATATCGTGTTGCGCTTAAATGCATCTGACTTAGGCAGTAATGTGGTGCTTGTGCCAGATTTAGAGTCATATGAGCAACTTGGTAAAAAGGACAATCCTGCAGTCGCAACAGATATTGTTATGGAAGAGTGGAAATTAGTGCAAAGTTACTTTAAGTACACGTTTCAAAACTATAATACTAACTTTGGCCTTGAAACATTTACTAACCAAGATGTTAACGCCGAGCTCAATTACAGTGTTAATTTAGAACGTGAGTTCTTAGGCCCGTTTGTAACAACCTTATTACCGGTAATGGTCATGGTGTGTTTACTTTACGCGTGTGTTGTTAGTATGGCTTACACCCCATATGGTGACTTACGTAACAATATAACCGCGGTAGTTTTTACTATTTTACTTGCCCACTATAGTATTCGTGAGCACTTACAAATAGATGAAGTAGTGTATTTTGAGATATTCTATTTCTTACTTTACCTGCTCGCGTCGGCATTTATGCTAATTGCGCATCAATACTACAAAGCGGTAACGTCGCGAGGTGATGCAAAATTTTACAAACGTATCGCGAATATCTGGTTCTGGCCACTGTTAACAGTGATGATATTTATAACAACAATAATGACCTACTACTAAGGCAACCAAATGAAAAATGGAATTGAAAATGCGGAACAACTCGCAGGTATACCGCAAGAGCACTCAACTGTTTTTGCTAATGTAGCGAAAGAGACCGACACTGTGGTTGCATCACGCGCGGTTGGCATTTATGCAACTCAGCTTATTCGTGAAGGCTATGCCACCAAAGGTTACCATGTTAAAGCGAAATCGTCTGACTGGGGGCCTATGGCTGGTTTCGTTTTGGCCGACCCGTCTCTTGGTAAAAAGGGCACAGATAGCACAGCAAGGAGTTGGCAAGACGGAAAAATAACCGAAGCGATGAACAAGTATGGCGCAATGGCGATTCCACTCTACATTAGCTCTGAACGCAAAGCAGCGTTGCCGGCACTGATGTTAAGAGCGAGTAAAGCTTACCGAGAACAGCGTATTAATGATCATATGTACACCATTACTGCTGCATCAAAAGATGGTAAAAAGCATAACTTCGTGCTTATTCAAGTAAGCCAAATTGCACAAACGTCGCGCGCTTATAGTCCAACTAATAGTGATTGGGCGGTGTGTTATGCGCAAGATAACGAATTGGTTGCACATTGTCCTGAGGCGCGAAA
Organism: Pseudoalteromonas sp. ABV4_021; assembly: GCF_056159365.1. Lineage (NCBI taxonomy): Bacteria > Pseudomonadati > Pseudomonadota > Gammaproteobacteria > Alteromonadales > Pseudoalteromonadaceae > Pseudoalteromonas > Pseudoalteromonas sp. ABV4_021. The sequence goes on from NZ_JBSWVB010000001.1 coordinate 948,984, forward strand.
GCATAGTGTTACCGTCGCAACAGATCAAAACTATATTCAAGTATGTGGTTTAACTAACCCGCTTGGCTTTGGTGCCAAGGCGCCTTCTAATTTTAAGGGCGTTCAAACTGGTGATTACGATCTGTGGGGCGTGTTTCCGAAAAATAGATTTTTCTCAGAGGAAGAGCGCAAAGTAGTGCAGGCAGCTACCAACGGTAAAAAAGATGGCTTTTGGCAGCGCGATGTTGATGGCAGTGACACGTTTATTCGCACGTATCAAGAATATGGACGCCAAGAAGGCGCACATACCGGAAACTTATCACTGTTGATTGAAGAAATCGCGGTGCGCGTAAATGCTGGTTGTATGAAGCTAGGCAGTGGTGGTTGGGTAATTCACCATAGTGATGAAGCAGGAAGACCGATGGTGGACGAAGTCGATTACGAAGCGGTTATTTACTTTCCCGATGGCAGAATTTGGATAATGGAAAGCGAACAAGATGTGCGTACTTTACGGGCGCAGCTAGTGCAAATGGATTATGTGCCGCTATTTAACCCTATTTGGAATTTTAAACTGGGCTTCCAGTGGATGAAGATCCTTGTTGAGTGGTTAGGAAAACACGGAAATATGAAAGGCTTCCCGTTAAAAGAATATCAAAATATTGATTTAGGATTTTAAAAAGAAAATGCGCTTTAAAGTGCGTTTTCTTTTAACCAATCAATACGTTTGGCATGCCTAATACGATATTGCCGCCATGGCTTGTTGTATCACCCATTCGTGCCGCAGGGCGGCCGCTAATTAATACTGATGTGCTGCCTTTCACAATCACATCTGGTGGGCCTACGCATACCGCCATATCGCCAACTACGGCTGCGGGTAAACCGCCGATAAGCACGTTTGGTACAGAAGGCCCTGATATTGGACCGCCAACATGGGGCACTACGCCTGTTACCATTGGGCAAACATGCATATCAGTAATTCTTGCAGCGGGTAAACCAGGCATTGAAATTCCTTATCAGCGAGTTGGGAGTTATGTCTTAGTGTACTCGGAATTACGCGCTAAACAAGCGTTGTGGGCATAAGGGACTACAAAAAAGGCAGCATTAATTGCTGCCTTAATGCGCTGTGATCAGCGTATTACTTTTTGATGCCTTCAATGTGAAGGTCGAAATCGATTTGGCCAAAATCCATTTTATAACCGAAGTCTTTCATTTGAATCGCTGTAGTACCTGCAAAACCTGCGCGGTAACCGCCCCAAGGATCTTTACCTTCACCGATTTTCTCTACATCGATAGTAATTTCTTTCTCAATACCTTGTAGCGTTAAAAGACCGGTAATAGCCAGTTTACCATCACCTAAATCTTTCACTTTTGTGCTGTTAAATGTTGCTGTAGAAAACTTTTTGACATCTAAAAAGTCGCTGTCGCGTAAATGCTTGTCGCGCTCTGCATGATTTGAGTCAACGCTGGTGGTATCAATATTAACTGAAATTTTACTTGCTTCAGGTTGTTTCTCGTCGTAGCTAAATTCACCTGAGAAGGTATTAAAACGGCCTGTTAACCAGCTGTAGCCTAAATGCTTTACTTTAAAATTAATTGATGCGTGAGCGCCTTTGGTGTCAATTACATAATCTGCAGCCATTGCTGGCATTGTTAAGCTTGCCATTGTAAGTGCTGTTGCTAATAGTGTTTTTTTCATAATTGTTTCCTTTAAATTTATACAACCTGAGCTTTGACTAGCCAAATCTGAGGTTACTTAACCATTCGGCGTAAAGTGTCATCTTTATCAATAAAGTGATGCTTTAACGCCGCTAATATATGAATACCAACAATCGCCATTAAGCTATAAGCGGCATATTGATGAATACTGCCCGCAATATCTTCTTGATTTGCAATTAATTCGCCTAAACTTGCTACTCCGAACCAGTCAAAAACAGCAATTGCGCGACCATCAGCGGTTGAGATCAAATAACCACTGGTCAAAATTATCAATAAAATCCCATACAGCGCCAAATGGCCTAGTTTTGTTACAGTGCGTGTTCTAGGTGAATGGGTAGAAATCGGCTTAGGTGATACCGTAACCACTTTCCAAGCAATGCGCACTAGCGTGAATGCCAGTAATAAAATGCCAATACTTTTGTGCCAATGGGGTGCTGTGCGATACCACTCACTGTAATAATTCAAATCAACCATCCAAAATCCAACGCCAAATAATGCGAAAATAACAAGTGCACTAAGCCAGTGAAGTAGCTTACTAATAGTACCGAATTTAGTGTTGGAATCGAGAAGCATAATCATTTCCTTAAATAGATTGGAATACTTTAATTGAGCTTCATTTGAATGTGAATAGCTCAAAAGTGAATTCATTATTCACTTTTGACTATTAATAGAGGTGTTTAAGCTGAAAGGGTATTAAAAAAGCGATGAGTAAAGTGAAATTACTTCGTCTTTGCGAAAGCATTGGTTGTGATGGTCATTAACCATGCCACATGCTTGCATATGAGCATACACAGTAGTAGGCCCTAAAAACTTGAAGCCTCGTTTTTTAAGATCTTTCGCGAAGGCTTGCGACTCGGCGGTGGTGGCTTGGTAGTCAGCTTTACTATTGATGTTATTGACAATAGGTTTATTGTTTACAAATTGCCATTGATAGTTAGCAAAGCTACCAAACTCTTTTTGTATTGCTAAAAAGCACTGTGCATTGTTAATTGCAGCATTAATTTTTAAGCGGTTGCGAATAATGCCTTTATCTTCCATTAAGGCAAGCGCTTTTGCTTCATCAAATTGGGCTATCACAGTTGGGTCAAAGTTGGCGAACGCGTTGCGGTAGTTCTCGCGTTTTTTTAAAACTGTGTACCAACTCAGTCCGGCTTGCGCTGATTCTAGTGTGAGGAATTCAAACAGTGCATTATCATCAAACAAAGGCACGCCCCATTGGGTGTCGTGATAGGCTACATAATCAGCTTTAGTCGTATCTAACCACTCGCATCTAAAACACATAAAATCCCTTAGACAAATAATTGACGTCTTGTTGTTACACTTAACTTACTGTATTTATTGAAAATAAAAATTGGCACGTTTTGTGTATCTACACCGATTAGTTAGAGTAAATTATTTGGTGTAACTATGGCGTTAGCTCAAATCATACCCCAACAATTTCAAGAGGTATACAACCCGTGTTTGATGCAGGAAAAGTACGTGGGTGAACTTAGTGAATTAAGAAAACAGGCAAGCTGGCTTAGCCATTTGGTTGATACTATGCCTGCGGGTGTCATTGTGCTTGATGGTAACGGCATGGTAGCAAAGGCCAATCAAATCGCGATTGACTTACTCGGAGAGCCGTTAGAAGGCGAGCGTTGGTTTACTATTATTCAGCGTTCTTTTGCGCCTAATGGTAGTGATGGTCACGAAGTAACGCTTCGCGACGGTCGATTAGTGAAACTTGATATTTCGCCACTTACACCTGAACCAGGCCAGTTGATTTTAATGACCGATCTTACGCAAACACGTCAATTACAATCACGCATCGCACATATGCAGCGTTTGAGTGCGCTTGGTAAAATGGTTGCATCATTAGCGCACCAGGTAAGAACCCCATTATCAGCGGCGATGTTGTACGCCGCTAATTTGTCGTCAGAAAAATTAAACCCAACAGCACGTAGTAATTTTCATGAAAAGTTAATGTCGCGTTTGCAAGATTTGGAAAGCCAAGTAAACGATATGCTGTTATTTGCCAAAAGTGGCGAGCAACAGGTACTTGCACCTGTATCTATGCAAGCCTTGCTAACGGATGTAAGGCACGCTTCAGAAGCAATGATTATGCGCCAGCAATGCGTTCTTGACCTTAAATTGCCTGAGCCTGATATTGAAATTATCGCTAATAAAGTGGCACTGAGCAGTGCAATCAGCAACTTAGTGCACAATGCGGTGCAAGCTTGCGGTCAAGGTGGAAAAATTGAGTTAAGTGCAACGCGGTCTGAAAAATTCGCAGATCACGTCAAAATTTCGGTGAAAGATAACGGCACAGGACTAAGTGAAACGGCTATTCAACAGATTTTTGAGCCCTTCTTCACTACTAAATCACACGGTACCGGCTTAGGTCTTGCCGTGGTTCAATCGGTTGCTAACAGCCATCAAGGGTTTGTAAAAGCCGGCAATAGTGAGCTTGGCGGGGCTGAGTTTAACTTGTACCTACCGATTATCTCTAAAACAGCGTGTTGGGAGTAATTATGAACGATGCAAAAGTATTAGTCGTAGAAGATGATTCTGGTTTACGAGAAGCGTTAGTCGACACCCTAGCATTGGCTGACATTAATTGTGTTGAAGCCGATAGTGCCGAACAAGCGATTATTAAGCTTAAAGAAGGCGGTATTTCAATGGTGGTCAGTGACGTGCAAATGGGCACAATGTCAGGTATCGATTTACTTAAAAGTATTAAGCTTAACTACCCTGATTTACCTGTATTAATGATGACAGCTTACGCGACCATTGACGATGCGGTTGAAGCGATGCGCTTAGGCGCCATCGACTACATGGCGAAACCATTCGCACCAGAAGTGCTATTAAACATGGTAAGTCGTTATTTACCTGAAAAAGAAGCCATTAAAGATGGGCCAATTGTTGAAGACCCAGCTAGTAAAGCGCTTATGCAACTTGCAGAGAAAGTAGCGAAATCTGATGCATCTGTTATGGTGCTTGGGCCAAGTGGCTCAGGTAAAGAAGTGATGGCACGTTATATTCATGATAGTTCACCGCGTGCAGAGCAGAACTTTGTTGCGATTAACTGCGCGGCCATTCCTGAAAATATGCTGGAAGCTACTTTATTTGGTTATGAGAAAGGCGCATTTACCGGCGCTATTCAAGCATGTCCCGGTAAGTTTGAACAAGCGCAAGGCGGCACCATTTTACTCGATGAAATTACTGAGATGGATTTGAGCCTACAGGCTAAATTATTGCGTGTACTGCAAGAGCGTGAAGTCGAGCGTCTTGGCTCTCGCAAAACCATTAATTTAGATGTTCGCGTGCTTGCAACGTCTAACCGCGACTTAAAAGAGGCGGTGGCGCAAGGCGTTTTTCGCGAAGATTTGTATTATCGCCTTAATGTTTTTCCGCTAGAGTGGTTGCCACTTGCTGAGCGTCCAGGGGATATTGTGCCATTGGCAGAGCATCTAATTCAGCGTCATAATAATGACATGCCGGTGCAGTTTGACGCACAAGCTAAACAAAAATTACTTAGTTACAACTGGCCAGGTAACGTTCGCGAGCTTGAAAATGTTGTGCAGCGCGCACTTATTTTGCAAAGCCATAAAATGATTACCGCAGATGATATTTTCTTAGGCTCGGTAGCAAGCATGCAACCAACAAGCTTGACGCCAAAAATACAGCAGGTTTCTGAACAACTTGAGCAAGTAGCACCTGACGTCGCAACAGTGCAATCAACCCAAGTAGATGATGCTCAGGGTTATAAACAAGAGCTTAAAGATAAAGAAAACTCAATTATCCTAGATATGCTTCGCGCGTGTGATGGCAAGCGTAAAGACGTTGCTGAGCGTCTTGGTATGAGCCCACGAACACTGCGTTATAAATTAGCAAAAATGCGTGAGATGGGAATTGAATTACCCGCATAAAACTAAGTAATTACATAAGAATCTCATTGTACTGAGCACCACAAATAGACCACTTTTTAAATCGAGCCTCTGGTAAGAGGCTCGATTTATGTCTAAATTTTATCAAAGTCAAAAAAATGCCGCTGTAACATCTTGATTTAATTTATTTTATTTTTGGCATTAAGCTTGCATTAATCTTATTAAGTCAATTTTTACGGTTTGTTAGTATGAACATTTCACCAAACAATCTTTATCAAGAAATGCAGTCACTTGCAGTTGAAGCAAGTAACTTTTCTAAACCGAAACAGCCTATTGAATCTATTCAAGGTAGCTCACAGGTTGAATTTAATAATCTATTAAAAGATGCGCTCGATACGGTTAACGGTTTACAGCAAGACTCTAAAGCGAAAGCAACGGCGTTAGAAATGGGTGACCGCAATGTGTCACTGGCTGAAGTAATGATCGCATCGCAAAAATCTTCGGTGGCGTTTGAAGCAACCGTTCAAGTGCGTAATAAGCTTATTGAAGCTTATAAAGACATTATGAACATGCCTGTATAAGAAATAGTGGAGTAGGGTTGTGGCTAATACATCAACAGATTTATCAACACTAGACGCTAACGACTTAGGTGTCGGCGATGCAGATGGTGGTAATCAAGAACAAAAATCAGGGTTTCTTGGCAGCTTAAGTGGTGTTGATGTAATGCGCCAAGTCACGCTCATTATTGCACTGACAATTTGTGTCGCAATTGCCGTATTTATCATGATTTGGGCGAAAGAGCCTGATATGCGCCCTCTTGGCAAAATGCCAATGGATGAACTGATCCAAACGCTTGAATTCTTAGACGCACAAAAAGTTGAATATAAGCTCGATGGTAATGTTGTTTCGGTACCAGTTGAAGCGTATCAAAATATCAAGCTATTGATGGCTAAAGAAGGCCTTGAGCAAGTACCTTCGTCAGGCACCGAAATTTTAATGCAAGATATGGGCTTTGGCGTGAGCCAGCGTCTAGAGCGAGAGCGTTTAAAGCATTCACGTGAACAGCAGCTTGCACGTACTATTGAAGAACTCAGTAAAGTAGCGCGCGCTAAAGTTCTATTAGCGATTCCAAAAGAAAATGTTTTTGCTCGCCGAGAGAAAAAGCCAAGTGCAACGGTTGTATTAACGGTAAGACGTGGTCGCACACTTGACGGTGAAGAAGTTGACTCGGTTGTTGATATGGTCGCCTCTGCGGTACAAGGGCTAGAGCCTAGCCGAGTAACGGTAACAGACCAAAATGGTCGCTTGCTTAACTCGGGCTCGCAGAACTCACTTACCGCGCGTTCGCGTAAAGAATATGAAATTGAACGTAAACGTGAACAAGAATACTTAGAAAAAATTGATTCAATTATGATCCCTGTTGTTGGTTTAGGTAACTATACTGCGCAGGTCGATCTCGTGATGGATTTCAGTTCAATTGAAGAAACGCAGAAGCGTTTTAACCCAGACTTACCTGCGGTACGCAGTGAAATGACACGTGAAGACACCAATATTGGCGGCCTTGCAGTGGGCATTCCAGGTGCGTTAACTAATCAACCGCCTGTTAACTCGCAAATTCCAGAACAAACAGGCGATGAATCAGCACAAAACACATTGCCAAGTAGAAACAGTAAAGAAGCAACCCGTAATTATGAGCTTGATACCACCATTTCACATAAGCGTCAGCAAACCGGTGTGATCCGTCGTATCAGCGTATCGGTTGCGGTGAACTACACAAACGGTGTAGCTGAAGGTGGCGAAGCGACACGTGATCCGCGTACTCAGCAAGAATTAGCGAATATCCGCCGTTTACTGCAAGGTGGCATCGGCTTTGATATGCAGCGTGGCGATGCGTTAGAAGTCGTGACGATTCCGTTTGTACAAGAAGAATTCAGTGAAGCGATTGAGCTACCAATTTGGGAGCAACCATGGTTCTTCAAAGTAATCAGATTAGCATTAGGTGCCTTGGTTATTATCGTGCTTATTCTTGCAGTTGTGCGTCCAATGTTACGCAAGTTGATTAATCCAGAAGACACGACTGAGGATTATGATGACGCAAGCCTATCAGCAGGTGTAGACTTAGGTGATGATACCATTGATATGCTCAGTCAAGAATTTGACGAATCGGCAGTCGGCTTTAGCCCAGATGGTACGTTACAATTACCAGACTTACATGGTGATGAAGACTTATTGAAAGCAGTAAGAGCATTAGTGGCAAATGAGCCAGAACTTTCTTCTCAAGTAGTTAAAGCGTGGTTAACTGAAGATGACTGATCAAGATACGCAAGTAGCAGAACAAACAACAAGTAGCGGCTTTGACGTAGATAAACTTGATGGCGTAGAAAAAGCATCGATTTTATTACTGAGTTTATCTGAAGAAGATGCCGCGCAGATTTTAAAGCACTTAGAACCAAAGCAAGTACAAAAAGTAGGTATGGCGATGGCGGGCTTAGATGATTTAAGCCAAGACAAAATTGCCGCGGTACACAAGCTGTTTATCGACCAAATTCAAAGCTTCAGTACTATTGGTTTCCAATCTGAAGACTTTATCAAGAAAGCGCTTACCGCAGCGCTCGGTGAAGAAAAAGCAGCGAACCTAATTGACCAAATTATCATGGGCTCAGGTGCGAAAGGGCTTGATTCACTGAAATGGATGGACTCGAAACAAGTAGCGAATATTATTCGTAATGAGCACCCGCAGATCCAAACCATTGTTTTGGCCTATTTAGAACCAGAACAATCTGCTGAAATTATTAATCAATTTCCTGAGAAAGTGCGTCTCGATTTAACCATGCGTATTGCCAATCTTGAAGAAGTGCAACCTGCCGCACTACAAGAATTGAATGAAATTATGGAAAAACAATTCGCAGGTCAGGCTGGTGCGCAAGCTGCTAAAATGGGTGGCTTAAAAGCGGCGGCAGATATTATGAACTACCTAGATACCAATGTTGAAGGGCAGTTGATGGATTCAATTCGTGAACATGACGAAGAAATGTCACAGCAAATTCAAGACTTGATGTTTGTATTTGATAATTTAATTGACGTCGATGACCGCGGTATTCAAGCAATTCTGCGTGAAGTACAGCAAGATGTACTGATGAAAGCAATTAAGGGAACAGACGAAGGACTTAAAGACAAGATCCTTAAGAATATGTCTAAACGTGCGGCTGAAATGATGGCTGATGACCTTGAAGCAATGGGTCCGGTTCGCATTAGTGAAGTAGAAGCGGCACAAAAAGAAATTCTGAGCATAGCACGACGCTTAGCTGATTCAGGCGAGATTATGCTTGGTGGCGGCGGTGGTGAGGAGTTCCTCTAATTTATGAAATTAGGCAAGTACCGCTCAGGGCATAAAATCGAAAATGCAGAGGCGATTGAAACGCTGCTTGAGAATTGGCCGATCCCGGACGTTAAAGATGAAAGACATAATCTAAGAGGCCGCTCAACGGCAATGGGCAAGTCGCTAGAAGAGCTCTATCAGAAAAAACAAGCCGAGCAAGAACCCGAGCAAGAAGAAGAGTTTACGCCATTAAGCATTCAAGAAATTGAACAAATTCGACAAGAGGCGTACCAAGAGGGACACGCTGAGGGCAAAGAAGCTGGCTATCAGGAAGGTTTTGAACAAGGTAAGTTAGAAGGTGCGCAAAAAGGCTATGAAGAAGGTTTAGAGCAAGGTAAAGAAGAAGGACTTGAGCTGGCAAAACCTGAAGTCGAAGCGAAAATCGCGCAACTTACCAAGCTGTTAGATGAAATAGCCACGCCCTTTGAGCAAGTGAGTGACGAAGTTGAAAAGCAAGTCGTGATTTTAGCATCTGAGCTGGCGAAAGCGGTAGTTCATGGCGAACTTAGCATTAATGAAAAAGCTATTTTCAGCGCCATGAAAGTGGCAACTGACGCATTAAAAGGTCAACACCGTGCCCTTGAAGTGTTATTGAATCCAGAAGATTTTGAACTGGTACAACAAGCCGTACCAGCCGAGCAACTTGCCGATAGAAATTGGAAGCTAGTTGTTGAGCCGAGTATCACTAAAGGTGGCCTTCATATCAATTCTGACAATTCATCAATTGATTACTCGGTTGAATTGCGCCTTAAAGAAATACTGGAAAGCTTTTTGCAAGAGGCAGGTATCGATAGTCAAAAACACGACGGTTAATTATGAGCCAAGGGCTTGCACAGCGTCTTGCTAGTTACCAATCAAAAATTAAAACTCACCGCCCAGCTGTTGCCGGCAGTTTAAAGCGTGTTGTCGGGCTTACGCTTGAAGCCGAGGGGCTAAAAGCACCCGTTGGCAGCAGTTGCCAAATTGAAACCCAACAGGGCTTAGTGGATGCTGAGGTCGTAGGCTTTAGCGGTGAGATTCTCTACTTGATGCCAAACGATGCAATTTCGGGTGTATTACCTGGGGCGCGTGTTATTCCTCAACAATCAGATGTGGGTTTACCTGTGGGTATGGGGTTGTTAGGTCGCGTTGTTGATGGATTAGGGCGCCCGCTTGATGGACTTGGCCCAGTAAAAGCTGAAGCTAAATTAAAATTCGCAGCAAAACCAATTAATCCATTAGCCAGACGCCCGATTAAACAACCGATGGACGTTGGCGTTCGAGCGATTAATTCCGTACTTACCGTAGGCCAAGGCCAGCGCATGGGCCTATTTGCAGGCAGTGGTGTGGGTAAATCAGTATTACTTGGCATGATGACTCGAGGTACTAATGCCGATGTGATTGTGGTTGGTTTAGTTGGTGAGCGTGGTCGCGAAGTTAAAGAATTTATTGAAGAAATCTTAGGCGCTGAAGGGCGTGCACGTTCAGTAGTCGTGGCGGCCCCTGCGGATGCATCACCGCTGATGCGTTTAAAAGGCTGTGAAACCGCCGTAACGATTGCTGAATATTTTCGTGATCAGGGGTTAAACGTACTGTTGCTGCTCGATTCAGTAACGCGTTATGCCATGGCACAACGTGAAATTGCGCTTGCGGTAGGTGAACCTCCTGCAACTAAAGGTTATCCACCTTCTGTATTTGCCAAACTTCCAGCCTTGGTTGAGCGCGCTGGTAATGGTGGTGAAGGGCAAGGCAGCATTACGGCGTTTTTTACCGTGTTATCCGAAGGTGATGATATGCAAGACCCAATCGCCGACGCAGCCCGTGCGATTCTTGATGGGCATATTGTACTGTCGCGAGAATTGGCCGATTCAGGGCACTATCCCGCCATTGATATTGAAAAGTCGATTAGTCGTGTTATGCCGCAAGTTATTAGCGAAGCACATTTGCAGCAAGCGCGCGTGTTAAAACAAATTTACTCACTTTACCAACAAAATAAAGACCTTATTACGCTGGGTGCTTATCAAAAAGGCAGTGACCCTATGCTTGATAAAACTATTGAAATGATGCCGGGAATAAACCACTTCTTACAACAAGGCATGACAGATGTTATTCCTTATGATGAAGGGTTAACTAGCTTGGCTCGTATTCTAGGGCAAGGCTAATGGCGCGCGATCAACTAGCACTATTAATAAAGCTTGAATCTGACAAAGAAGAAAAGCTGCGTCTCGATTTTGTTGGTGCGCAGCAGCACCTTGCTAATTTACAGCGTCAATTAACGGGCATTGAGTCGTTTCGATCAGACTATTTAGCTCAATTACAAAGTCGTGCTGCGCAAGGGGTTGGCGGTAGTTATTATAATCAGTTTCAGCAATTTATCGGCAAGTTAGATGATGCATTAAAGCAACAACTAAATGCGATTAATACGGCAAACAAGGTGTTGAAACAGCGTGAGTCGCTGTGGTTAGGGCAAAAAGCAAAATTAGAAGCAATCGAAAAGCTCAAACAGCGTAAATTAGATAAACAGCAAGCTGCGTTGGCAAAGGCAGAGCAGAAGCAGCTTGACGAGTTTGCTACCAATATATTTGTACGAAATCGAAAAACACTGGCTTAATTTTTGCTTAATTTTTAGCAAGGCATTAAAAGCGGCAATCTTTAGTTAAAGAAGAAGTGTGTTATGGCAACGATAAATTCGCAGTTAAGCATTACAAATGTGGGATTAGACTCCTCAGCAACAACGAGTGAAAGCGAAAATAAAAGCGGTTTTTTAGCTGTTTTTGAATCTGTGCAAAATGAAGTACAGAGCAAACATGCATCCGCCGATGAAGAGCAAAGTAGTCGTGATGATAGTCAAGGTTCTGTTCATTCAGAGGAGAGCAGTGAAACAGCACCCGAATCTGAAGTGGAACAAGCAGAGCAATCAGATACACTAACGCGTCAAGGCGAACTTGAAAGTGCCACTGATGAAGGTGAACAAGCTGAATCTGCCGTTGCCAATATCGATAAGTCACCTACGCAAGATGATATGCCAGTGACTCGCTCATCCGAATTTAAACAGCTCGATGACAGTGCTAACACCAATAAGGGTGATTCTGAATTGGCCCCGGTAAAATCAATGCCAGTTGATGAAACAAAGCCTGTTGCTAAACAGCCAGAGACTCAACAAGCGCAAACAGAACAAACACAAAAAGCAACGAGCAACAATAGTAATGCCGCTACCTCATTGCTTGAGCAACTAACTAAAAGTAAGTCTTTTGATGTGAGTATTTCAAAAGGCAGTGAAAGTACAGAGCAAGCACAAAGTGTAAAAGCGCCAGTCGAAAGTGACAGTGCAGGTGAAAGCACTTCGGTGAAAGACGGTGCAACTAAGGTCAATCTAACTCAAAACTTAGTGTCGCTTGATAATGAATTTGCCAAATTAGACAAAGAAGGCCTTGAAACACTTAAGCAATTTTTTACACAGCTCGATAACGAAAGTGAGCTACCCCAGGGGCTTTCTAAACACGATCTCCGTTTAGTTATGGAGAAGCTAAACGTGGCAATTGCAAAAGCTGAGTCAAAAGTAAAAGAGCAGTCTGTCACCTTGCAATCAGTGCTGGCTTCACAATCAGCGAAGCCAAATACTGAGCAACAAACGGTTGAACAAAATGCAACACTGGATGGCCTTGCAACGGAAAGTGATAATGACCAAGCAAAATTGCAAAGTACGTTAGCGTCACGTCCTCTTGGTGAGGCTGTAGCTGTGGCAAATAAACAACAAACCATTACACGTCCAGATGCACAAGTTCCACATAATGTGACTGCGGTTGCTAAAGCGGTGGCACAAGAGCAAAACGTTGACCTCGACGTACAGCAAACAACAGCAGAACTAATTAATCAACAGGCAACAAAACCCTCGCCTGCAAGTGTTGTATCGTTAAGTAGCCAAGCTGCGGAAAAATTACAGGCGAGCAATGAGCAACCCAGCAACGCTAAACAAAGTAATGTTAAGGTTGATACAACTCAGTTGGTGGATGAGCAAAATGTTGAGACAGAGGCAAGCACAGAACAACCGCAAAGCTTTGCAAAATTGCTTAATAGTTTAAAAACAAATGCGAATACACCGGTGCTATCGCAATTAGTATCGCAACTTCAAGCGAGTCAACTACAGCGGGCTGAAGTAAGCGAAATCAACCAGCAGCACTTAGCGATGCAAACTGCACAAGTGATACAAAACACCAAAAAAACCACAATTAGTGCAGAGCAAGCATTGCAACAACCGGTTAATATCGCCAAAAGTGATGCAGCTAAAGCATTATTTAATAAAGCAAATATGCTACTAAACTTGAACTTGAAAGAAGCCGAAATTAGATTGGACCCGCCAGAATTAGGTTCGATGCAAATTCGCATTCGTTCTGATGCCGAACAAGCACAAATAAACTTTGTAGTGCAAAGTCAGCAAGCGAAAGATGTACTTGAACAATCAATGGGGCGACTAAAAGAAATGCTTGCCGAACAGGGCATTAATTTAGGTGAAAGTAGTGTATCTGAACAAGGGCAAGGTGATCAGCAAATGGCGGAGCAGTCGGGTCATTCGTCGAGCTCAGAGCGTGAGCACGAGTCTGTTAGTAATGTAAGTGAACAAATTGTCAGCAAACAGCAAGATGGAATCGATTTTTACGCATAACACTAATTGCTATTAAACGGAAATAAACGCACTATTATATAAAATAATAAATAGCAGCTACGGAAACATCACAATGGCAGAAGAAAAAGATCTTGAAATTGAAGAAGGTGGAGAGAAAAAAGGCGGCAAAATGATGATTATCATTATTGCTGTTGTGGTATTGCTCGCTGGTGGCGGCGCCGCATTTTTCTTTTTAGGTGGCGATGACAGTGCCCCTGCAGAAACGCTTGCTGAGGAAACCACATCTGCCGAAGGTGGCGAAGGTAAACCAAGTGGTAATAGTGCAGAAATTGGCAGCGCGTTGTATGTCGGTATGCCAAGACCATTTGTGTTTAATGTACCGGGTTCAAATAAAGACCGTTTGGTACAGATTAAAGTGCAATTGTTAGTGCGTGGCGATGTTAACGAAGAAACCGCAAAACGCCATATTCCGCTGATTGAAAATACCTTATTACGCGTATTTTCAGCAAGTAATGCAGATGATTTAAGCACCACAGCTGGAAAAGAAGCACTGCGCTATAACGCATTAACCGAAGTGCAAAATGCATTGGTAGAAATTGAAGACAGTAAAGTCGTAGAACGCGTATTGTTTACTGGCTTTGTAATGCAATAATTAGGAGTTTAGGTGAGCGATTTATTATCTCAAGACGAAATCGATGCGCTCTTACATGGCGTCGATGATGTTGATGAAGAAGAGATAGACGAAGGCGGTGATAGCGATTCGTCCGCGCTGCAATACGATTTCTCATCTCAAGATCGTATTGTTCGTGGCCGTATGCCGACGCTGGAAATCGTTAACGAACGATTCGCTCGCCACATGCGTATATCCCTATTTAATATGATGCGCCGCACTGCAGAAGTGTCGATTAACGGCGTGCAGATGATCAAATTTGGCGAATACATCCACACCTTATTTGTTCCAACCAGTTTAAATATGGTGCGCTTTAGACCGTTAAAAGGCACCGGTCTTATTACCATGGAAGCGCGTTTAGTGTTTATTTTGGTGGATAACTTTTTTGGTGGTGATGGACGTTACCATGCCAAAATTGAAGGACGTGAATTTACACCAACCGAACGCCGTATTGTGCAAATGCTACTTAAAATCATTTTTGAAGATTATAAAGAAGCGTGGGCACCGGTGATGGATGTGTCTTTTGAATACCTTGATTCAGAAGTGAACCCAGCAATGGCCAACATTGTAAGCCCGACAGAAGTTGTGGTAATCAGTTCGTTTCATATTGAACTGGATGGCGGCGGCGGGGATTTCCATATTGCGCTGCCGTATTCAATGCTTGAGCCAATTCGTGAATTACTTGATGCCGGTGTGCAGTCAGACACAGAAGACACCGATTTACGTTGGTCTAAAGCACTGCGCGATGAAATTATGGATGTAGAAGTTGATTTGAGCACGCGTATGCTTGAAGTGGATTTAAGTCTGCAACAAATTATGGACTTAAAAGAAGGTGATATTATTCCGGTAGAAATGCCAGAACATATTACGGTGTTCATTGAAGACTTGCCGACTTACCGCGCCAAAATGGGTCGTTCTCGCGATAACGTTGCGCTGCAAATTAGTGAAAAGATTAAACGCCCTGAATCTGTTAAATCAGAGCTACATGTATTTACAAAGGGCGGGAAAAAGCTCGACTCAGATGCTGAGTTGGAGCAATTGGAAGAAGATTTACATTTATCAGATGGTGTAGACCTCGACTGGTAATTAACTGAGAGAAATTTAGTATGAGCGATGATCAAGATACTATGGACGAATGGGCTGCAGCCCTAGCCGAAGCAGAAGGCGAAGACGGTGGTGATGCCGAAGTTGCTGAACTCGAAGAGCTGTCTGAAGATTCGAAAGCCGATTTAACGACTGAAGAAAAGCGTAAGCTCGATACCATTTTAGATATTCCAGTTACCATTTCGATGGAAGTGGGTCGTTCTAAAATTAGTATTCGTAACTTACTGCAATTAAACCAGGGCTCAGTGGTTGAACTTGACCGCGTAGCGGGTGAACCACTTGATGTACTCGTAAATGGTACCTTAATTGCTCACGGTGAAGTGGTTGTTGTTAACGATAAATTCGGTATTCGCTTAACAGATGTGATCAGTCAAATCGAGCGGATCAAAAAGTTACGATGAAAAAAAATATCGGTTTACTCAGTACGTTACTGATAGTACCGTTTAATCTGTTAGCGGCAGAGCCAGCTGGATTTCAACAGTTGGCTTCAATGATTATGTCGCTGCTGCTTGTGGTTGGCTGCATTGTTTTGCTTGCCGTGTTAATCAAGCGATTTAACCCACAAATGACGCCCAGTGACGAGTTTAAAGTGATTCGTTCCATCAACATTGGCAGTAAAGAACGTCTGCTGGTGGTGGAAATGGATAACAAGCATCATGTACTCGGTGTAACTTCAGGCTCTATAAACTATTTATATCAATTAGAAACGCCGTTGGCTGAGCAGCAAATGCCTGAGTTCGCCAAACAATTGGCGCATTTTATGAATCCTAAAAATAAGAAATAAAATATGAACCGGACGTGTTTCAATGTAGTGCTATTTGTGTTGTTAGTGTTATCGCCAGAGATGGCATGGGCGAATGATGCTTTGCAAGCGCTAACGGTTAAAACTAATGCGGATGGTGCGCAGGAATACTCGGTTACGCTCCAAGTTTTAATTATGATGACGGCGCTGAGTTTTATTCCAGCTGCCGTGATTATGATGACATCTTTCACCCGCATTATTGTGGTGTTGGCGATTTTGCGCCAAGCAATTGGTTTACAGCAAACGCCGTCGAGTCAGCTTTTGGTGGGTATGGCGTTGTTTATGAGCATTTTTATTATGGCGCCCATTTACAAGCAAATTGATGACCGCGCAATTCAGCCATATCTAAAAGAAGAGCTTACGTCGGTACAGGCGCTTGACCAAGCAAAAGAGCCTCTTAAAGCATTTATGCTTTCGCAAACACGTATTTCAGATTTAGAAACCTTCGCCAAAATAGCCGGTTACGAACAACTCGACTCCCCAGAAGACACGCCATTTATTGTAGTTATTCCTGCATTTATCACCAGTGAATTACAAACCGCGTTTATTATTGGTTTTATGTTCTTTATTCCGTTTTTGATTGTTGATTTGGTGGTTGCCAGTGTGTTAATGGCTATGGGTATGATGATGCTATCGCCAATGATTGTGTCACTGCCATTTAAAATTATGCTGTTTGTTTTGGTTGATGGCTGGTCGTTGGTAATGGGCACGCTCGCGCGTAGTTATGGGTTAGGTACATAGTACTGTGGCGATAACATACCCGCGAATAGGAGGCTAAATGCAACCCGAAGTTTTTGTAGAAGTACTCAGCGATGCACTTTTTCTGGTTATTAAGTTGGTTGCAGCCATTATCGTACCAAGCTTAATTGTGGGATTAATTGTTGCAATCTTCCAAGCTGCAACCTCAATTAACGAGCAGACCTTAAGCTTTTTACCGCGTCTTATTGTAACTTTACTTGCGCTTATTTTTGGTGCTCACTGGATCACCCAAGAATTGACTGATTACTTCCGTCAGATGGTGGAGATTATTCCGCAAATTGCTGGTTAAAATAGGCCTTTATGGAAATTTTATTTTCGCAATTAGTACAATACCTTTCGGATTTTTTGTTACCGTTATCACGCATTGCGGCAATGTTTATGGTGATGGTAGGCATTGGTGTGAAAACTGTTCCGACGCGCGTAAAAGTTGGGCTATCGGTACTGGTGACCTTGCTGGTAATGCCGATTTTACCACCCAGTCAATTTAACGAGCTATTCAGCTTTCAAATGGTCATTGTGGTGCTGCAGCAGATCTTGATTGGTGTTGCCATGGGGTTTGCGTCAGTAATGATGCTTAATACCTTTATTCTTGCGGGTCAAATACTAGCAATGCAAACCGGCCTTGGTTTTGCTTCAATTGTTGACCCTGCAAATGGGCAAAGTGTGCCCGCGGTCGGTCAGTTTTATTTAATTCTTGCAACCTTACTGTTTTGGGTATTTGACGGTCATCTAATGATGATTCAAATGCTGATACATAGCTTTACTGCGTTACCTATTGATGGCACCTGGTGGCCTGTTGCAAACTTTCAAAAACTGGCGTTATGGGGCAGTTGGATGTTTGCGACAGCCTTAGTGTTATCGCTAGCGCCGTTAACAGCTATGCTAGTTATAAACTTCTCATTTGGTGTGATGACGCGTGCCGCGCCGCAACTTAATATTTTTACTATAGGTTTCCCGTTTACATTGCTTGCAGGCCTTGTCATTATTTGGGCGACAATGACTAACTTTACTGCGCAGTTTGAATTTCAATGGCTAAAAATGGTTGAGCTAATGTGCGATCTTGTTGGTTGTCAGGTGTAAGGAGCAGGTATGGCTGAAGGCTCAGATCAAGAACGCACCGAAGAACCCACCCCCAAAAAGCTGCAAGACGCAGCGAAAAAAGGACAGGTAGCGCGCTCAAAAGAAACGGGCACCACATTTGTATTGATTGCTGCTGCAGTGAGCTTTTTACTGTTTGGTAAAGACATCGCGGTAGGCTTATATAATGTGATGGGGCGTTTGCTTTCGCTAAACCGTAATGAAGTCTATGACACAACTAAAATGTTCTCGGTGTGGGGCGAAGTTGCGAGTGAGCTTTGGTATGGCATGACAATGTTTGTGCTGTGCTTATTGGTTGCAGGTGTAATTGGTAATACATTTTTAGGTGGTTTTAATTTTAGCTGGCAAGCTGCTGCACCGAAAGCGAGTAAAATGTCACCTCTCAAGGGCTTTGCCCGTATGTTCGGTAAACAAGCCGCCATAGAATTGGTTAAAGCATTATTAAAGTTTGGCCTGATTGCAACGGTTGCTGTTTACTTAATCAAAGGCTATTTCCCCGAAATTCTTACCCTGAGTTTAGAAGCGGTGCCCGGTAATATTGAACACGCATTGTGGATCTTGGCGTGGATGTTTTTTGCGCTGGCGATGACGTTAATCGTTATCGCATCAATTGATGCACCATTTCAAAAGTGGAATCATAACGAACAGCTAAAAATGACCTTGCAAGAGGTTAAAGATGAATACAAAAACAGCGAAGGTGACCCTCAAATTAAAGCGCGTATTCGTCGCACTCAGCGAGAAATGTCGCAGCGCAGAATGATGCAAGACGTGCCAGATGCCGATGTGGTTGTTACAAACCCAACTCACTACGCTGTTGCGCTTAAATATGATACAGCGAAAGCCGGCGCTCCTATGGTTATTGCTATCGGTGGTGACCAAATAGCGCTGCAAATTAGAAAAATAGCAGATCGCTACGAAGTACCTATTGTTGAGTCGCCCGCATTGGCACGTTCATTGTTTCACACCGGTGAAGTGGGTCAACAAATTCCCGAGCAGCTGTTCGTAGCGGTGGCGCAAGTACTTGCGTATGTTTTTCAATTAAAACAGTTTAATAAAGGGCGTGGCAAACGTCCTGAAAAGCTTGACAAAGAGCTGCCAATTCCTGAAGATTTCAAATATTAAACAGTAAGTTATCGCCAATTTTCTTGTTGGAACGGTATTTGCTTTAGCTATACCAGTGTCAATATATTGAATAGCTGCTGTATGGACTTCAAGGCCACATTAAATCAACTAAACGCAAATAAATCGGATTACCTAAAAGGCATAGGTACACCTATTCTAGTGCTTGCTGCGCTCGGTATGGTTGTATTGCCAATGCCTGCGTTTTTACTCGATATACTGTTCTCTTTTAACATAGCGTTATCGCTGGTTGTTTTACTTATTACTCTGTATACCTTGAAGCCGCTTGATTTCGGTATTTTCCCAACGGTTTTGCTAATAGCCACTATTTTGCGTCTTGCCCTTAATGTAGCTAGTACCCGAGTCGTGTTGCTTGAAGGTCATGAGGGCGGCGATGCAGCAGGTAAAGTAATTGAAGCGTTTGGCTCAGTAGTGATCGGCGGTAACTATGCCGTTGGTTTAGTGGTTTTCCTTATTCTAATTATTATTAACTTTGTGGTAATTACAAAAGGTGCAGGCCGTATTTCAGAAGTTTCTGCACGTTTTACGTTAGATGCAATGCCAGGTAAACAAATGGCGATTGATGCAGACTTAAATGCAGGCTTTATTACCGCGGAACAAGCGCGAGAGCGTCGTACTGAAGTAACGCGTGAAGCGGACTTCTACGGTTCAATGGATGGTGCCAGTAAGTTTGTAAAAGGCGATGCGATTGCCGGTATTATCATTCTTGTTATCAATATTATTGGTGGTTTATTTATTGGCATGATCCAACACGATTTACCGTTTAGTCGTGCAATGGAAGTATATACGCTACTTACGATAGGTGATGGCCTTGTTGCTCAATTACCATCGTTACTTCTATCAATTGGTACCGCGATTGTGGTAACGCGTCAAAATGAATCGCAAAACATGGGCGAGCAATTTCATGCCCAATTAGGCAATGATAAAGCCCTTTATATCGCAGCAGGTATTTTGATTGTAATGGGGTTAGTGCCAGGCATGCCGAAAGTTGCGTTTTTGGGGTTAGGCTTTTTAATTGGCGGTGTGGCTTATGTGAATCAGCGCATTAAAACGCAAAAAGCAGAAGAAGAGTCCAAACAGGTTGCAAAAGGCGGTTCACCAGGCCAAGAGCAAGCGCAAATTGAGCAAAAAGAGTTGGGTTGGGATGATGTACAGCAAGTAGATGTAATAGGGTTAGAAGTTGGTTACCGTTTAATTCCACTTGTTGACCAAGCGCAAGGTGGTGAATTGCTGAGCCGTATTAAAGGGGTACGTAAAAAGTTATCTCAAGAGCTTGGCTTCCTAGTGCCGCCGGTTCATATTCGAGACAATTTAGAATTAGATCCGAACGAATACCGTATCACATTAATGGGTGTTTCAAGTGGTAACGGTGAATTAAAACACAATAACGAATTGGCGATTAACCCAGGCCAAGTATTTGGTGAAGTAAAAGGGGTTGCGACTAAAGACCCTGCATTTGGCTTAGATGCAGTTTGGATCGCACCAGAACAAAAAGATGAGGCGCAATCACTTGGTTATACCGTGGTTGATGCTGCAACCGTGGTTGCAACACATATTTCTCAGTTATTACACAATAACGCCGCCTTGTTATTGGGCCATGAAGAAGTACAAAACCTACTTGATATGTTAGCCAAGTCGCATCCGCGTCTAATTGAAGGCTTAGTACCCGATATTTTACCGCTCACTACAATTGTAAAAGTACTGCAAAACTTACTTAATGAAGGTGTGCCAATTCGTGATATGCGTTCGATTGTTCAAACCCTCGTTGAGTATGGCCCTCGTAGCCAAGACCCAGACGTACTAACAGCTGCAGTTAGAATTTCATTACGTCGGTTAATCGTTCAAGACGTTGCTGGCAATGCACCAGAAATCCCTGTCATAACATTGGCACCTGAGTTGGAACAGATGTTGCATCAGTCCCTTCAAAGTGCAGGTGACGAAGGTGCTGGCATTGAGCCAGGGCTCGCAGAAAGACTACAAAATTCTCTCGGCGATGCGCATCAAAACCAGGAAATGGCAGGTGAACCTTCAATACTGTTGACATCAGGTATGTTGCGCAGCGTGTTATCGCGATTTGTGAAACACAGCCTACCGGGTTTGCGCGTGATGTCATATCAGGAAGTACCTGAAGAAAAACAGATAAAAATTGTTTGCTCAGTCGGTCAACAGTGATAAGTAGAGACGAGGTGTCACATGAAAATTAAACGTTTTTTTGCAAAAGATATGCGCAGTGCATTGAATGAAGTAAAGCATGAGCTAGGTCCTGATGCGGTTATCATGTCAAATAAGCGCATGGCTGATGGTGTTGAAATTGTGGCAGCTGTTGATTATGAAAAGTCAGTGCCAGCTGCACCAGCAGCGCCTAAGTTAAGCGAAGAAAAGCCTCGTTTTAGTAATAATTTTGTTAAGCCAAAACCACAAACGGCGACCCCTGAAAAACAAGCAGCGGTAGCAGACAGTTTATCGGCATTACTTGAGCGTCAAGCGAAAAAATCACCTCAATTTGATAAAGCACCTGAGCCAAAGCAACCTCGTAATTGGTTTGATGACGATGATTCACTCACATCGACACAGCAAGATGCCCTAGATAGCTTTGCTAAGCCAAAGCAACAAGGCAGTTATGGCAACCAAGCTCAGTCGCTTGATGAAATGCAAGCCATGCGCGATGAAATGGCATCGATCAGACAGTTACTTGAGCACCAACTATCAGGCTTAATGAATGAAGATATGGCACGCCGTGACCCAACTCGTGCTCTTTTACTCGACCGTTTGAAAGGTATGGGCATCAGTGAAGCAGTAGCTGACCAGCTTGCGTGTTTTATTCCAGATGACGTAGCACCGCGTCAAGCATGGCAAGAAACGCTTAATATGCTGAGCAAACAGCTATACACTGCAAATAATGAGATTTTGCGTCGTGGTGGCGTATATGCGCTAGTTGGTCCTACTGGTGTAGGTAAAACCACTACAGTTGCAAAGCTAGCTGCACTTGGCGCACAAAAATTTGGCGCCAACAATATCGCGCTAATCACAACAGATACCTATCGTATTGGCGCATATGAGCAATTATCGACTTATGGTCGCATTATTGGCTGCCCGGTAAAGCAAGTTAAAAATGCAGAAGAACTCACTGAAATTCTTTATCATTTAAGAAATAAGCGTCTAGTATTAATTGATACAGCGGGAATGAGCCAACGAGATATACGTTTGACTGAGCAACTCAACACCTTAATGCGCAATAGCCGAGTAGATATTCGCAGTTACCTTGTGTTAAGTTCAACAGCACAGCTTGAAGTACAGCAAGAGGCGATAAAACAGTTCAAACAGGTACAGTTAAGTGGTTGTATCTTCACAAAACTTGATGAATGTCTAAGTTTAGGTGAAATTATCAGTGTAGCCATTCAAAATCGTCTGCCAATAGGCTATCTTACCAATGGGCAGCGTGTACCAGAGGACATTCGTGTGGCAAATGCGGAAAAATTGGTCAGCAAAGCTCAGCAGTTGTATGCAAAACGAACAAACGCGCAAGCAAGACGTGCATCAAGCATGGCGCATCAAGCAGTAGGAATGTATGATTAACCCAGAATTAGATCAAGCTAGTGGCCTGCGGAAAATGACAAACAATAACAAGGCTGTAAAAGTAATTGCGGTAACTGGAGGTAAAGGGGGAGTTGGTAAAACTAATGTCTCTCTAAACATGGCAATCGCCATGGCCCAGCAAGGCCAAAAAGTACTGGTCCTCGATGCCGATTTGGGTTTAGCAAACTGTGACGTAATGCTGGGTTTGCGCGTAGAACGTAATCTTTCTCACGTGCTTTCAGGTGAATGTGACCTTGAAGATATTTTAGTTGAAGGGCCGTACGGTATGAAAATCGTACCTGCGACATCTGGCTCTCAAAACATGGTGGAATTAACGCCTTCAGAACACGCTGGCCTTATTCGCGCTTTTGGCGAATTAGACTCACACTACGATGTATTAGTTGTTGACACCGCGGCCGGTATTTCAGATATGGTGCTTAGTTTTTCGCGCGCTTCACAAGATGTGCTTGTTGTTGTGTGTGATGAACCAACGTCAATAACCGATGCTTATGCACTGATTAAAGTGTTAAGTCGTGAGCACGGTGTATATAAATTTAAAATAGTTGCGAACATGGTACGCAGCTTAAAAGAAGGCCAAGAGCTTTTCGCAAAGTTATCAAAAGTAACTGACCGCTTTTTAGATGTATCGCTTGAGCTAGTCGCAACAGTTCCATTTGATGAAAATATTCGAAAAGCGATTCGTAAACAAAAAACCATTGTCGACGTATTTCCAAAATCGCCTGCAGCAATTGCGTTCAAAGCACTTGCGACTAAAGCGGCGAGCTGGCCAATTCCAAATCAGCCGTCAGGACACCTAGAGTTTTTCATTGAGAAACTGGTTAGTAATTAGGAACGCCTATGAAAAGAACCGCTGCCTATGCTAATCAAAATCAATTATCGCAACTTGTCGAACAGCATACGCCGTTGGTTAAACGCATTGCCTACCATATTTTAGCGCGTCTGCCGGCGAGCGTTATCGTCGAAGACCTCATTCAGGCGGGCATGATAGGACTAATTGAGGCTGCTAAGAACTTTGATGGCAGTAAAGGTGCGAGCTTTGAAACCTATGCGGGTATTCGTATTCGCGGTGCAATAATCGATGAAACGCGTAAAGGAGACTGGGTACCTCGCTCAGTACATAAAAACGCCCGTGAAGTCGCCGCGGTCATAAATCAGTTAGAATCATCACTCGGACGTGAACCAAAAGACAGTGAAGTAGCTGAAAAACTTGATATTACGTTAGATGAGTACCATCATATTCTAAGGGATATAAGCAATGGTAAAATTATCGGCATTGAAGATCTCGGTGTTGATGAAGATGTCATCGACGCAGGGCTCGGCAATAAAGAGCAAAATCCATTAGTTGATATTCAACAGGATAAATTTAATAAAGCGTTAGTAGAGGCAATACAAACTTTGCCAGAAAGAGAAGCGTTAGTGCTGTCACTTTACTACAATGATGAAATGAATTTAAAAGAAATTGGGCTGATTCTTGAAGTGAGTGAATCGAGAGTGAGCCAAATACATAGTCAGGCCATGGTGCGCCTTAAAGCAAAAGTCCATGACTGGATATAGAATAAAAGTAGTAAGTAAACAATTAGGTGCATACCTCACTGGAGGATATTTTGGATAAAAACATGAAAATTCTTGTAGTTGACGACTTTTCAACGATGAGAAGAATCATTAAAAACCTGTTAAGAGATCTTGGTTTCACAAACGTGCAAGAAGCAGACGACGGTAGCACTGCGCTACCAATGCTGCAAAACCAAGAGTTTGACTTTGTAGTTACGGATTGGAATATGCCAGGTATGCAAGGTATAGATTTGCTACGCGCGATTCGCGCGGATGACAGTCTAAAACACATACCGGTACTAATGGTAACTGCGGAAGCCAAAAAAGAGCAGATCATTGCTGCAGCGCAAGCAGGTGTAAACGGTTATATCGTTAAACCATTTACAGCAGCAACGCTTAAAACAAAGCTTGATAAAGTTTTTGAGCGTTTAGGCTAACGGGAAGGAGAGGTTTATGTCAGCAAGTGCTGCGCCTCAAATTACCTTAGAACAAGCTAAGCAGCTAGTTGCGTTTCTTGAAAACGATGAGCAACAACAAGCGCAAGAGCTGCTAAAGCAAGTTACGGCAATTGAGCAAGATGAATTATTTGGTGAGGTAGGCAAACTAACTCGTCAACTGCATGATTCATTGAAAAATTTTCAACTTGATACCACTTTATCGGCGTTAACAACTGAGTCTATTCCTGACGCAAAAGAACGTCTCAATTATGTTATGGAAATGACAGAGCAAGCTGCGAATACAACGATGGACGCCGTTGAAGCATCGCTGCCTATTGCCGATAACTTGCAAACAGGTCTCAACAATATTAAGCCCAAATGGGACAAATTAATGTCGCGAGATCTTAAAGTTGGTGAGTTTAAAGTGTTATGTCATGAGCTAAACGGCTTTATGGATGAAGCAAAAACAAATTCTGATAAATTAAATGCATTAATGACAGAAGTGCTCATGGCCCAGGGTTATCAGGACCTCACAGGTCAAGTTATTAGACGTGTAATCGAGCTTGTCCGCGAAGTCGAAGATAGCCTGATTCATATGTTAACCGTGTTTGGCACACCTGTAGAACATGATGAATCGCCTGAAACGACAATACAACAAGAACAACAAATGGTTGCTGATGGTGAATTAGACCAAGTAGCTGAAGGTCCAATTATAAATGCTGAATCACGTGAAGATGTGGTTTCAGGTCAAGATGAAGTAGACGATCTGCTGTCTAGTTTGGGCTTCTAATCGGAGAAAAATGCATGAGCTTTGATGTCGATGAAGATATTTTACAAGACTTTTTAGTCGAAGCCGGTGAAATCTTAGAGTTGCTCTCAGAACAGTTAGTTGAACTGGAAAATAATCCAGAAGATGCTGATTTACTGAATGCGATATTTAGAGGGTTTCATACCGTAAAAGGGGGCGCTGGCTTCTTGTCTATGACAGAGCTAGTTGATGCATGTCACGGCGCAGAAAATATTTTCGATGTTTTACGACAAGGCCAACGCAGAGTTACTCCTGAATTAATGGATGTGATTTTACAGGCGCTTGATACCATCAATGAAATGTTTGCTCACATTCAAAATCGCGCTCAGCCCGATCCTGCTGATCCGCAGCTATTGGCAGAACTACATAGACTTAGTCAGCCTGAAAGTGCAGATGAAGCACCTATAGCCGAAGCGCCAGCAGAAGAAATAGTCGAACCAGAAGTAGTCGAAGAAGACCCGTTCGGTGATGTTTTATTTGATGCTGATGCGCCAAGTGATGAAGTACAATCTTCTGGCGATAGCGTTGACGATATCACAGAAGAAGAATTTGAAAGCCTGTTAGATGAGTTACACGGCTCTGGTAATGGCCCAGCCTCTAATGCAGCGCCAGAAGCGAGTGAAAGTAGCGACTCTGATGAAATCACTGATGATGAATTTGAAAACTTACTAGACGAATTACATGGGGCTGGTTCATTTGGTGGCGCGTCTGAGACGAGTGCGCCAGAAAGTGCAGCTCCTGCGGCTTCATCGGGTGACGATGAAGACATTACCGAAGATGAGTTCGAAGCCCTACTTGATGAGCTTCATGGTAAGGGCAGTGCGCCAAGCACTGCTGAAAAATCATTTAATACTGATGCGGCAGCGGCAAAACCGGCAACGCCAACACCACCTCCTGCAGCTAAGCCAACGCCGGCAAAACCAAAAGCGCCAGAGCCAAAACCAGCAGCTGCTAAGCCTGCTGCGCCAAGTGCAGCCAAGCCAGCTGCAGCGCCAAGTAAAGCCCCAGCTAAACCGGCAGCCCCACCGGCTGAAACGACAGTGCGTGTTGACACCAAACGCCTTGACCAAATCATGAACATGGTCGGTGAACTGGTATTGGTTCGAAATCGACTTGTCAGCTTAGGTGCTAACGTTAGCAATGAAAGTATGGGTAAAGCCATTTCTAACTTAGATGTGGTGACCGCAGACTTACAAGGCGCGGTAATGAAAACCCGGATGCAGCCAATCAAAAAGGTATTTGGCCGTTTCCCCCGCGTTGTACGCGACTTAGCTCGCAGCTTGAAAAAAGAAATTAATTTACAGTTAGTTGGTGAAGAAACAGATTTAGATAAAAACCTTGTTGAGGCACTTGCAGATCCGCTAGTTCACCTTGTACGTAACTCGGTGGATCACGGTATTGAAATGCCAGATGATCGTGAAGCTTCAGGCAAACCACGCACCGGTACGGTGACGCTGTCAGCATCACAAGAAGGTGACCACATCTTACTTACCATTGAAGATGATGGTGCGGGTATGGACGCAGAAAAGCTGAAAAGTATAGCGATTGGTAAAGGTGTAATAGATGCCGACCAGGCAGCGCGACTGTCAAACAACGAAGCGTATAACTTAATCTTTGCGCCAGGTTTCTCTACCAAAGAAGAGATTTCTGATATTTCTGGTCGTGGCGTGGGTATGGACGTGGTTAAAACCAAAATTACCCAATTAAACGGTACAGTGAATATTGAATCAGAAAAAGGTAAAGGCACAGTACTTGAAATTAAAGTGCCACTGACGCTCGCTATTCTACCTACTTTAATGGTCGTAGTTGGTCAGCAAACGTTTGCATTACCACTTGCAGGTGTAAGCGAGATATTCCACTTAGATCTTACTAAAACAAATCTAGTTGATGGGCAGCTAACGATTATCGTACGTGATAAAGCGATTCCGTTGTTCTATCTAGAAAAATGGTTGTTACGAAACCCTCGCAGCGAACAAAAGCGTTCGCAGGGGCATGTTGTTATTGTGCAATTAGGTACGCAACAAATGGGCTTTGTGGTTGATTCCTTAATTGGTCAGGAAGAAGTAGTAATCAAGCCATTAGATGCTTTATTGCAAGGTACGCCGGGTATGGCGGGCGCAACAATTACATCAGATGGTGGCATTGCACTAATTTTAGATGTACCAAGCTTGTTAAAGCACTACGCAGGCCAAGGTCGCAATAAAAAGTAAGAGAGCACTTAATGACAATTAGGGTTTTAGTAGTAGATGATTCAAGCTTTTTTCGCCGTCGTGTGAGTGAAATCTTGAGTCAAGATCCCAATATTGAAGTGATTGGCACAGCTAACAATGGTAAAGAGGCGGTCGAAAAAACCGCCGAATTACGGCCATCGGTTATCACAATGGATATTGAGATGCCGGTGCTTGACGGTATTAGCGCTGTAAAGCAAATAATGCAGCAAACGCCGACACCAATATTAATGTTCTCTTCGTTAACGCATGATGGAGCAAGTGCAACGCTTGATGCACTTGATGCCGGCGCGTTAGACTTTTTACCTAAAAAGTTTGAAGATATTGCTCGCGACAAAGAAGAAGCAACGAAAGTACTTCAACAAAAAGTTAAAGAAATAGGCCGTCGCCGAGTAGGTGGTTTTAGACCACAGCGTGCAACATTAAATCAAGCGGCAACGACAAGATCAACACCTGAGCGCAGCACTAGCTCAACGTTACGTCAGCCAGATAGAACCTTTGCAGCTCGCTCCACACCGGCCGATTCGCGTGCGGCAACTAAAAGCGAAAGACCAAAAGCATCTGGTAAACAATATAAATTAATGGCAATTGGTACTTCTACAGGTGGTCCGGTTGCGCTGCAAAAAGTGCTTACGCAGTTACCAGCTAACTTTCCTCATCCAATTTTGTTGATTCAACATATGCCAGGTGCATTTACACCGGCATTTGCACAGCGATTGGATTCACTTTGTCGAATCAAAGTTAAAGAAGCAGAAAACGGCGACTTGCTCAGACCAGGCGTTGCATATTTAGCACCCGGTGGTAAGCAAATGCTAGTTGAAGGTCGTAGCGGCAATCAAAAGCTAAAAATCTATGAAGATGATAGCGCTCGTGTCACTTACAAACCAAGCGTTGATATCACTTTTGCTAGTGCAGCAAAAAGTTACGGTGACTCTGTGTTGGCAATTGTACTTACCGGTATGGGAGCTGACGGCCGAGATGGTGCACGTATGCTAAAACAGGCGGGCTCTAAAATTTGGGCGCAAGATGAGGCGTCTTGCGTTGTATACGGTATGCCACAAGCAGTTGCAAGTGCTGGTTTAAGCGAGAAAAGCATCGCACTTGATGACGTTGCTAAACATATCAACACGGAAATAGGTTGTGGATAAACTAGCCGTTTTTGGTGCGATTATAGCGTTTGTAGCAATTGGCTTAGGATATACCATTGAAGGTGGTGTGCTGGCGAATTTGTTTGATTTGTCAGCATTCATAATTGTGTTTGGTGGTACGCTTGGCGCGGTAATGTTGCAAGCAACTAAATATCAGTTTACCACAGCCATTAAAATGCTGCCTTGGGTGATAACGCCACCTAAGCACGATTTTGCAAAAGGCATTGGGCAAGTAAAAAGCTGGGCTGCAAAAGTACGTCATGACGGCTATTTATCGTTAGAAAACCTTGCTATTGATGAAAAAGATCACTTTGTATCAAAAGGCCTAAATTTGCTTGTCGACGGCAGTGATGAACAGCAGTTCTTTGACACCATGGAAAACGAAATTTTGCAACGTCGCAATGCACTTAACGAGTCAAGCCAAGTGTATCATGCCATGGGGGGCTACAGTCCAACTCTCGGTATTTTGGGTGCCGTACTCGGTCTTATTCAAGCAATGAACTTTATTCAACAACCCGATATGTTAGGTGCGGGTATTGCCACTGCGTTTGTTGCTACTATTTACGGTGTTGGCTTTGCCAATCTTCTTTATATTCCAATTGCCAATAAATTGGCTTATTTAGTGGATGAACATTGCCGTTATCATCAAATGTTAGCTGAGGGGATGTTTTGCATTCTTCAAGGTGATACGCCTAATGCCATTGAACAAAAGCTTTCGGCGTACTTAATCGAAAAAAATAATAAGTCGTTGTTTAGGTAGTCGCGTATGCCACGCTTTAAGCCTTTTAAGCAAACCGAACAAAACGATAACACACATCGCTGGCTAGTTTCTTATGCCGATTACATGACATTAATGTTTGCGTTATTTGTTGTGATGTACGCGATGGCTATTATCGAAGAAGAAAAATTTTCAGTGTTGTCAGACACAATTTCTCATGTGTTTAAAACAACAGACCAATTTAGTAAAGGTACGGGAAAAGGCGTATCTGGTGAAGGTATTCTTACGAGCAACGAACCAGAAGTTGATTCACAACTGCACGGCATTAGTATTGTAAATGAAGAAAAAGGGCCAGAACTTGTCGATGGGCGAGGAGAGCTGAGTAATTTACAGCAAAAATATTTAGGCCAGCCGCTCAATGCGCTTGAAGAAGAGCTAAAAAAAGCAATATCTGATGAAATTGAAACGGGGCAAGCGCAGTTAGAAAAAGACATGAATTGGCTTACCATAGAGCTGAGTTCAAGCTTGTTGTTTGCCAGTGGTAGTGCGGTTGCCACTGAACGTGCAAGAACTGTTTTACGTTCATTGCTGCCAATTTTAAATGCTAACCGAAACTACTTAAGAGTGCGTGGTTACACTGATAATCAGCCGATAAATAATGAAGTATTTCGTTCTAATTGGCATTTATCGGTAGCCCGCGCGACCGAAGTGCTAGTATGGCTCGAGTATCTCGGCATAGTCCCTGCAAGAATGGCAATTGAAGGGTATGGTGAGTACTCACCGTTTAGCGATAATAATGATGAACAAGGGCGTCAGCAAAATCGCAAGGTGGTGATCGCAATTTCAAAATATGCATTGCCAGAAACCGATGAAACTGAGATAACAGCTAACGTAAAACAAACCACTGAGCAAGCGGTGGAGAAGTTAAAGCAGGATGCAGAAAAAGACGATTCACTTAAAGTAATCGAATTACCAAATGGTGGTATTCGCATAACAACCCGAGAACAAGAACAATAGGTATTCGCTTGAAAATTTGGACGGTAGCAAATCAAAAAGGCGGTGTGGGTAAAACCACAACCACAGTCACCTTGGGAGGCTTATTAGCGTCTCGTGGTAAGCGTGTGTTGCTGATTGATACCGATCCACACGCGTCATTAACTTATTATTTTGGGATTGACTCTGAAGAGCTAGAAGTGAGTGTGTTTGATATTTTCTCACGTGGTAAAACCATGGCACGTGAAGAAATTTTGCAATCTCTTTGCCCGTCAGGGGTAGAAAATTTAGATATCTTGCCAGCTACTATGGCAATTGCCACACTAGATAGAAGTCTCGGTAAAAAAAGTGGTATGGGCCTAATTTTGCGCAATGCACTCGATAAAATTAGTGACGAATACGATGTTGCGATTTTGGATTGCCCGCCAGTACTTGGTGTATTAATGGTTAATGCGCTAGCAGCATGCAACCGCGTGCTAATTCCAGTGCAAACCGAGTTTTTAGCACTAAAGGGCCTAGACCGGATGATGCGTACTATGGAACTAATGCAAAGTTCACAAAATAAATCGTATAACTATACTATCGTGCCCACTATGTACGATAAGCGCACCAAAGCGTCGCTCGAAGCATATAAAAAATTACGTGCTACCTATGGCGAAAAAGTATGGCCGGGCGTTGTTCCAGTAGATACTAAATTACGAGATGCAAGTTTAGCCATGCAGGCACCACACAAATATTGTCCCAAATCACGCGGGGTATTTGCTTATACTTCTTTGCTAGAACACATTGAAGAGGCAGTGAATGACTAAGCAACTTTTTGCAAATGAAAAGGTAATGAAGCAGTATCTAGATGCCTTATTGCAAGAAGATATTGCGAGAGACTCAGTCGCCAACCCAGTTGAAAATTTATTAAGTGATGTTGAAGTTAAAGCTGCCGAGCATCAGCAGGCTACAACTGAAAAGGTAATAACAAAGCCTGTTGTAAAAGAGCCTGTAATTGTACCGGAAGTTAAGGTAGAGGTAGTTGAAGCGGTTGAAGTTGCTTTACCGCCAGCGCGCACTCAAGATGCTTCATATGATGAAGACGAATTCCAGGCGCTTTACTTTGAAGTAGCAGGCTTAACGCTTGCTGTGCCGCTTAAGGCATTAGGTGGAATTTACCAATTAGGTGAAGTAAATCAAATATTTGGTAAACCTGATTGGTTTAAAGGAGTGATGCTTCATCGTGAACAAAAGCTCAACGTAGTTGATTCAGCGCGTTGGGTAATGCCAGAAAAATATAACAAAAAGTTAGAAGAAGCGCTAAACTATCAGTATCTTATAATGTTAGGTGAATCTAACTGGGGACTGTTAGCTGAGCGTTTAATTGATAATGTCAGTTTATCGCATCAAGATATTAAATGGCGTGATAAAGGTGGTCGCAGACCATGGCTTGCGGGATTAATTAAAGAGAAAATGTGTGCTTTAATTAATGTATCAGCAATGACTGAATTATTAGATCAAGGTTTAGATAGCCAAGACGATGACGCATAGCGCTAAGTCGTTTAGTTAGTAGCAGTTAATACATATCCACATTGGATAGGAGCTTAAAAATGAGTGAAGAAAGAGTTCTTTCGTCAAATGCAACCGACGTAAATGATGAAGTATTGCAATGGGTTACGTTTCACTTAGGTGAAGAAACGTACGGTATTAATGTAATGCAAGTGCAAGAAGTGTTGCGTTACAGTGAAATTGCTCCTGTACCAGGCGCTCCGGGTTATGTGCTAGGTATTATTAACCTACGTGGTAACGTGGTTACAGTAATTGATACTCGTACTCGCTTTGGTTTACAAAGTGCAGAGGTTACCGATAACTCGCGTATTGTGATTATTGAAGCTGAAAAGCAAGTGATTGGTATTTTGGTAGATAGCGTTGCAGAAGTAGTGTACTTACGCACATCTGAAATCGATAGCGCACCAAATATCGGCACTGAAGAAAGTGCTAAGTTTATCCAAGGTGTTTCTAATCGCGATGGCGAATTACTTATTTTAGTAGATCTAAATAAACTTCTAAGTGATGAAGAGTGGGATGAGCTAAGTAATTTCTAATGATTTGGCAAATTATCTCTATTCTTGCACTTTGTGTTGCGGTTTGTGCCTGTGTTGTTGCGTTTCGTGCGCTTTCGCGTTTAAAACAGGTGCAAATTGTTAACTCACAAAGTGAATCGCAGTTAACCAAACAGCAAACAATTAATAAAAACGAAATAGAAGAGATCCGTTCGGGCCTACTTAAAATTGGTAAGCATGTGATGGAACTTCAATCTGAAACGCAAGAGCTAAAACAAAAGCAACAAGATATTCAGTTGGCTGATCCTGAATCTAAAATTTACTCACGCGCAGTGAAAATGATTGAGCTTGGGGCTGATATTGAAGAAGTGATGCGAGAGTGTGAATTGCCTCGCGCAGAAGCCGAGTTGTTATTTACGCTTCACCAAAAAGAAGGTGAGTAATTACTATTCTCTAACCTAGAGCCGCTGCTCTAGGTTGCCTTTCCATTGCACCTCAAAATGTGTTAAATGTCGATTAACGCAAAGCCTCGATATAGAGCTAAATCCACAGCGGTTCGATTAGCTTTAGCGTTTACCTTTTATATTGATGTACTTATGCATACAAAAGCGCAAATAATACCAATTCTGTAAGTATGAGCTCAGCGCTAGTGCTGTATAAATAAAATGATAACACGGCGTAATTTTCCTATGTAGTTGTTCTACATTGATAAATCCTAAGACAGTTAGCATGATATTTAGTCCGCTAGGATGATCAGCTACATAAGTAAATTGCTATAAGCTTACACTTTTACATCTAATTTATTGTGCAGCGCTAACCAGCCCGGTGGGAACTTTCCTTGCAGCACATATGAAAATGCGATGAGTTCAGCAATAACATAATAAAGCTCTTCTGGAATTTCTTGCCCCACTTCGAGGTTTGCTAAGCTGTTTGCTAGCGCTTCGTCTTGATGAAGTAAAATATCATTGTCTTTCGCATACTGAATTATGTGTTCTGCTAATTCACCAAACCCTTTGCTACTTACTTCTGGTGCGCCTTGGCCATCATATATTAAGCCGATTGCTGATTTTTGCGTTGTCATATCACACCTTAATGTTAACTATGCCGGAGCGTGTTGACAGTGATTGTTGTTCTGATAAGTGAAATTCGCTTTGTGTTACTTCAATACCGTGTTGCGTCAGTTTTTGTTGTAATAAAGGCGCTTGGGTTTTTGCTTTTTCAATCAATCGCGTATGGGATGAGTTAAAACTGAGAGATAACTGCTTTTTAATAAGTTCTGCACCAATATTTAAAATTGAATTTTCTACTTCAAACGCTAAATTAATACGCCATACAGAGATTAATTCGCCGTTTTTTGTTTTTCGTTTTTCTTCTTCAATTGAAATAGGCGCTGTGGTCAGTTTTTCGTTTTGTTGCATGGGTATTGAAAACTGCATATTAACTTGTGGTTGTTCGGTACTGCTCGTTTGTTGTGATGCGCTGCTGGCATTTCCTTGCAACCCTTTTTGTAGCGCGCTAAGACTGTCTGTCATATTTTTTTGTAGTAATGCTGGCAGCGCTAACTGGCCTTTTAGGGATTTACTGTCTTTTTTATTTGTTAGCCCTTTCGATAGTCCAAGTAAAATGGGCAGTAAATTTTCAAGTTTTCCTTGCAGCTCATGATTGAGCGTTGCTTGTTGTAAAACGCCGTTGCTTGCGAGAAAAATTTTGGCGTGTTCCATCGCGCCAAAAGGTGTTTGCAATGTATCAGTTTGGGTATTTTGCAGTGGTGCTACTACCGATTTCAATTGCAGTACAGTTTGTGGCGTCGCTGTGCCTTCGCTGATTATCCGTGTAAACGCTTGATTTACTAATCGGGCTAATGGTTCAGGCAATTTTGGCTCTGACGCAAGTTTACTAATTTGCTGGGTCAAAATACTGAGTGGATTTTGTTTTGCTGTAGCCGCTAGTTTGGCAGTAAGCTCGCTATGGTTCGATTTGATATTAGTTGCATTTTGATTGGGTGCAACAACCGGAGCTTGCAGACTCGCGCTTGGTTTAAGCGAAGGGGTGGTGACAAGAGGGCGAGCGTAAATCGGTGCTTTTTGAACTGGCGCTTCGCTTCGATTAGGCGATGTAGGAAGCTTTTCAATACCGTTTTTTATCTCAAATTTAGGTAACGTAACATCTGTTTTTGTACTGGAGCTTGGTGTAGTCACTTGTAAGTTGATACTGCCTTTTGAGGCATGTTTAATCGTGACTTCTTGTCCTGATAATAGCGAACGAATACTTGCCATAATGGGTTCAAGTAGCGGTTTAGCTACACTTGCTTTTAACGAAGTCAGTTGATTAATAACGGGTAGCTGATGGCTATGTGGCTTAGGTGCCGCAATAAAGTCTTGCGCCTTTAGCTGTTGAGTATCGGATTGAACTAATTTAATCGTCATTTCAAGCTTTGGCACAGCGAGCACCGCCTTATCACCTAAATTTTTTAGACTCGGCTTGAGTACTTGATTTGACACAAGGTGATTCTCTAACGGCAATTGAACGGTATTTTGGTTAATTTTAATCGCCGGGACTTTAGCGGTATCAAGTTGTAGTGGTGCATTTTGCAGTTTGATCAAATCAATTACTTTTTTCATCGACAAAGGCTGGGTTAGCACCGGTTGGCTGTGTTTGTCGAGTTTTACGCTAAAGCTAAACTTGTCTTGTTTAGTCGCTATTTCAATTATTGCGGGTTGATTGTGCTTCACTAAGCTAACTAAGTTTTTTGGTAAATCACTGGTGATTGCTGCCTTTTGCGATTCAACCGCAAGCAGATTGGGTTGATTGACAATGTGTGCCGGTAATTTGAGCGTAGGTTGCGTGCTGCTATCGTTTGTGGCGAGTTTAAGAAGTTGAAAAACCACGTTGTTTGGTAACTTAATTTCATGCTTAGGCAGGGAGACTAACAAATCAGTTAGCGAGGTGCTTAACGTTACTTGTGCCTTATCTGACTGTAACTGTATTGTTTGATTAGGAATAATCAGTTCAATAAGTTTTGGCGTTAATTGGGGGAAATTAAACGACAGCTTATTTTGGCTAATATCAACATTGCTGACATTTAGCGTTTCGTTTAGCAGTGCCGAGAGCAATTTTTGACTTGTTTTTGTGGGTAAATTCAACTGCTGCATTAACTGTTGCAATTGTTTTACTTGGTCTTGCTGTGTGGGGCTTAATTGCGATAACGCACTTTGCTCTGTATCAACAGTGGCGCTACTAACAACATTTAGCAAAGATTGAATATCGGTCATCTGTTTTAAATCAAGCTATTGCCAATTTCTCTTGTCGAGGAGATTACGTTTTACAATACCATTATGTTAGACTAATGCCCAATTTTAGGTCGAGAGATGATTAAACTTGTTAAAAGTAGATTCAATTTGCTGCATTCGGCAAGATAGATGTTTGTTTGAAGATCTCTCTTTTGAATTACATCAAGGGCAAATTGTCCAGTTAGAAGGGCAAAATGGCGCGGGTAAAACCTCGCTACTACGTATTCTAGCGGGGTTTGTGCGTGCTGAATCAGGCAAGGTATTGTGGCAAGGTCAAGACATTGCCAAAGATAATCTGCAATTTGCAAGTGATACACTTTATATTGGTCATAAAACTGGGGTAAATGGGCAATTAACCGCAGTTGAAAATCTTGCGTTCTGGCTTGAAACCCACGGTTTAGAAACACAGCAAGATTTGCACGATGTATTAGCGCAACTTGGATTAGTAGGCCTTGAAGATGTGCCAGTACGTTTACTCTCGGCTGGGCAACAACGTCGTGTTGCACTTGCGCGCCTTTGGCTTAATAAAGCAACGCTCTGGATGCTCGACGAGCCGTTTACCGCAGTTGATAAAAAAGGCGTTGTGCTGTTACAGCAGCAGTTTAAAAAACATTTAGCACAAGGTGGTGCGATTATTTTAACTAGCCACCAAGACCTAACAGAGCACTTCCCCGAACTGTCGCGCTTAGTATTGGAGTACCGTTTCTAAATGAAAACTCACGATTCTTACTGGCGCTTATTTTCAAGTATTTATAAAAAAGATCTGACGTTGGCATTTCGTCAGCGCTCAGAAATTATCAATCCTGTTTTATTTTTTATTATTGTGATCACCTTATTTCCGTTAGGGGTTGGTCCTGAACCTAATCTATTAGCGCGCATGGCACCAGGAATCATTTGGGTAGCTGCATTGCTCTCTACCATGCTAGGTTTAGATAAAATGTTTCGCGATGATTACGTGGATGGTACGTTAGAGCAAATGATGTTGAGTCCCTTTCCAACATCATTGACTGTGTTAGCTAAGGTTACTGCACATTGGACGGTTACTGGGTTACCTTTGGTGCTAATGACCCCCATGTTCGCCTTATTACTTAATTTAGAAAGCGAAGCGTTAACAGCGACCTTGTTAACGCTACTGATTGGTACGCCGTTATTAAGCCTAATCGGGGCGATAGGTGCGGCGTTAACTGTGGGATTACAAAAAGGCGGCGTACTGCTTAGCTTGTTGGTATTGCCTTTGTATATTCCGGTACTAATTTTTGCGACATCTGCAATCGACGCAGGCTCTATGTCGCTTGACTACTCGGGTCAACTAGCCATATTAGGGGCGCTGCTTGCCGGTGCAAGTGTATTAGCGCCATTTGCCGTTTCATCATCTTTAAAAGTGAGTGTAAGTTAGTTATGTGGAAGTGGTTACATCCATATGCGAAAGCAGAAAAAGCGTATCAAGTATGCAATACCTTGATGCCGTACTTTGCCGTCGTTGCCGTGATTGGTTTGATTGTTGGTTGGACTTGGGGTCTTGCGTATGCGCCAGCTGACTATCAACAAAAAGACAGTTATCGAATTATCTTTATTCATGTTCCTTCCGCCATATTGTCAATGGGGGCTTACACCTCAATGGCAATTACCGCATTTATTGCCATGGTGTGGCAGATCCGAAATGCTGAATTGGCCGTAATTGCTATTGCACCAGTGGGTGCAGCAGTCGCAGCAATTGCATTAATCACAGGTGCTGCATGGGGTAAACCTATGTGGGGTACTTGGTGGGTATGGGATGCTCGCTTGACCACTATGCTGATTTTATTGTTTTTGTATGTTGGTGTGATTGCGCTTTATCACGCGTTTGAAGATAAAGGTGCGGCAGGTCGTGCATCATGTATCTTAGCCATGGTGGGTGTAGTTAATGTGCCTATTATTCATTACTCAGTAGAGTGGTGGAACACCTTGCATCAAGGTTCAACCATTACCAAGTTTGATGGTTCAGCAATTGATAGCAGCATGCTGTATCCATTGCTTATTAATATTTTGGCATTTGCATGTTTAATGGCTGTTATCGTGCTAATGCGTTTAAAGAATGAAATTTTAGAAAGAGAAAAGCACCGCCCCTGGGTGCGTAATTTAGTGAGTGGAGGTAAAAATGCAGTTTAACTCGCTTTCAGAATTTTTCGCGATGGGTGGCTATGGCTTTTATGTCTGGCTCTCATATGGGGCATGTGCAGTGATTTTATTAGGTACTTTTATATCGAGTAAACGCACTCACGGCAAAATTTTAGACGATGTAAAATCGCAAATTGCGCGCGAAGCACGTATTAAAAAGGCGAAGGAGCAGGGGCTGTGAATCCAAGACGTAAAAAACGAATGTTTACCATTATTGCGGTGCTTTTGGGTATCGGTTCGGCAATTGGCCTGACGCTTTACGCGTTACAAGAAAACATCAATTTATTTTATACCCCATCTGAGCTAATTGAGGGTAAAGGGCCGAATAAAGAAAAGCCATTTATCGGTCAAAAGCTACGCATTGGCGGTATGGTTGTACCGGGTTCAGTAGTACGTAACGAAGAATCGTTAGATGTTGAATTTAAACTGATTGATACTGGTCCTTTAGTAACAATTCGCTATCACGGTATTCTACCGGATTTATTCCGTGAGGGTCAGGGTATTGTGGCACAGGGCGTGCTAATTGAGCCTAATGTAATTGAAGCATTTGAAGTACTGGCTAAGCACGATGAAGAATACATGCCTGCTGATGTTGCTGAAGCAGTTAAGGGCATTAAACATGAAAAACCAAAATATAACCTAAATAACGGCGGTTATTAATTATGATTGCTGAATTAGGTTATTTATCGTTAACGTTGGCGTTAGCGTTTTCGATATTACTCAGTGTGTATCCAATGTATGGTGCAGTAAAAGGCAATTTACGCCTAATGCAAAGCGCACCATCGTTTGCTTTGGCGCAGTTTATTTTTACTGCGATTTCCTTCGCTATTTTAATTTACGTTACCTTAATTGATGATTTTACTGTGGCATATGTGGCGAGCCACAGCAGTACTAAGTTGCCTTGGTATTACAAAGTTACCTCTACTTGGGGTGGTCACGAAGGTGCCGTATTACTTTGGGTATTAATGCAAACTGGTTGGACGGCGATTGTTGCATTTGCGTCTAAATCATTGCCGTGGCAATTGCGCGCGCGCGTACTGTCGATTTTAGGCTTCTTAGGCCTTGGTTTCATTCTTTATACGCTACTAATGTCGAGCCCATTCGAGCGCTTACTGCCTTACTATCCAATTGAAGGGCACGATTTAAATCCATTGTTACAAGATCCGGGCATGATTATTCACCCGCCATTACTGTATATGGGGTATGTAGGTTTATCGGTGTCGTTTGCATTTGCTATTGCAGCGCTTTTAATGGGTAAGTTAGATAATACCTGGGCAAAATGGTCACGTCCTTGGACTATGGCCGCGTGGTTGTTCTTAACACTTGGTATTACAATTGGTTCTTGGTGGGCTTATGCCGAGCTTGGCTGGGGCGGCTGGTGGTTCTGGGATCCAGTTGAAAATGCATCACTAATGCCATGGCTTATAGCAACTGCACTTATCCACTCACTTGCGGTAACTGAAAAACGCGGTGTGTTTAAGTCGTGGACGGTATTACTTGCGATTGCTGCATTCTCGTTAACGCTGCTTGGCACCTTTATTGTACGCTCGGGTATTATTGTATCGGTACACGCCTTTACCACTGATCCGGGTCGTGGTTCGTTTATTCTGTCGTTCCTTGCCATTGTTGTAGGCGGTAGTTTGCTACTTTATGCATTAAGAGCAGGTACGGTTGAATCTACGTCGCGTTATAAGTTTTTCTCTCGTGAAGTAGCGCTTTGGCTCAACAACTTATTATTGTGTGTTTCAATGTTAATTGTACTGCTTGGTACTTTATTGCCTATGGTCCACAAAGAACTTGGAATGGGCACAATTTCAATTGGTGTACCTTTCTTTAATCAAATGTTCTTCTACTTGTTAATGCCGTTTTCACTACTATTAGGCTTAGGGCCTATGCTGCGCTGGAAACAAAATAAGTTTTCTCATGTAATGAAAAAGCTGGTTGGCGCACTCGTTGTGACAGCTGTCGTTACTTTTGCATGGCTCTATTCAAGTTATGAAAATGTGTCGACTACCACCTTGGTTGGTGTTTTCTTTGCCCTTTGGGTTTGTTTAACCGTGGCGATTGATTTGTTTGAAAAGTTAAGCAAAGAAGGCATGTCACTGACAAAATTGGGTAACAGTTTTTGGGCGATGCATATTGCCCACTTAGGCTTTGCTTTTGTAGTACTCGGTGTCACGCTAACGTCTGCTTACTCGGTAGAGAAACAAGTAAAGGTTAACCCTGGTGAACAAGTTCAACTCAATGATTACAGCTATCGCTTTGACGGTGTAAAAGCCATTGTTGGCCCTAATTATAAAGGTCATGCTGGCGTTGTAACTGTCTTTAAAGATAACCAAAAAGTAACCGAGCTTTACGCCGAAAAACGTCAGTACGATGTGGGCATGCAAGTGATGACTGAAGCCGCCATCGATGCCAAGTTAAGTCGTGATTTATACCTTGCGTTGGGTGAACAGCTTAGTAACGGCGCTTGGGCACTGCGTATTTATGAAAAACCCTTTGTGCGCTGGATGTGGCTTGGCGGTATTTTAATGTCGCTTGCTGGCGTATTTATGATGCTTGATAAGCGCTATCGTCGTAAAACGGCGGCATCTAAGGCAACCATTAAAGGGGCGATTGCATGAAAAACAAAACTTTAATGTTAGTGCCGTTTATTATTTTTGCTGTGCTGTGTGTTTTTTTACTGAAAGGTTTATTTGGTAATCCAAAGGAAATTGAAACTGGGCGTATAGGGCACACTATGCCAACGTTCAGTTTGCCAGATCTAATGGATGAGAATAAGCGCTGGAGCGATAAAGATTTACTCGGCGAAGTGTACTTATTAAATGTGTGGGGTACTTGGTGCCCAACGTGTTTAATTGAATTACCTTATTTGACTAAATTGCGCGGACAAGGCATAAAAATTATCGGTTTGTATTACGAGCAAAACTATGACCCAGACTTCGGTGATGTGTTTGATTTACCTGCATTGCAAAGTGAAGTAAAGGGTATGTTGGCGCGCACAGGTGACCCGTATCAATTTAACATTCTCGATCTTAATCGCACACTGGCGTTAGATTTAGGTGTTTCGGGTGCGCCAGAGCACTTCCTAGTAGATAAAAACGGTAAGATAATTTTACATCACACCGGTGATATTAATGAACGAGTATGGCGTGCCAAGTTTGCACCTAAGTTATTAGAGCTCCAGTAATGAAGAATTTTTTAATGGTTTTATTAACGGTATTTGCTGCGCAGCTATTTGCCGCCGAGAACCAATATCAATTTAATAGCGCAGAAGAAGAGCAATTATTCCGCCAATTAACGGCTGAATTACGTTGTCCTAAATGTCAAAACCAAAATATTGCAGACTCTGATGCAGTGGTTGCAAAAGACTTACGTGATAAAGTGCTTGAGCTAGTACAAGAGGGTAATACTAAAGATCAAGTGGTTGACTATATGATCGATCGCTACGGTTATTTTGTTCACTACAAGCCGCCAGTGACACCGTTAACACTGCTGCTTTGGGTGTTACCACTTGGCTTTGTGTTGCTTGGTTTTGTGCTTATTTTACTTAAGCAAAAGAAACAAGCGCAAAGTCGTTCAACGTGGACAGATGCAGATGAACAAAAACTGTCAAAACTGATTGCCAAGTATAAGGAAGTAGCATGATCACCTCATTTTATATCTATGCTGCGGCGTTAATTGTATTTGGTTTATTGTTTGTTGTTTTTCCATTTATCCGCAAAGAAAAAGCGGTAAAAACGAGTCCTAATGCGAACGCACTTCGTATTTCAGATTATGAGTCGCGCCTTGATGAACTAAAGCAAGAAGTTGATACCGGTAAACTGAGTGACGATGCCTATAACACTGCGGTAATAGAGCAAAAGCAAGCTTTGTTACAAGAGCTTGCGCCTGAGCAACAATTAAATCAGCGTGGTAACCGCTCGGTTATTGCGCTCACGGCAAGTATGTTTACGCTAACATTCTGCGCGGTGTTTTATTTAATGACAGGCAGCTTTAACTTACTTACTCAGTGGCAGCAAGCGAAAGATAACTTGCCTGAGTTAGGTAAGCGCGCGGTATTGCAGCAGGGCGAACCATTGTCTAATAATGAGATGCAGCAGCTGGCGTTAGGTCTTCGCACTAAATTAGCCGAGCAAGGCGACGACGAGATGGCTTGGTTGTTACTCGGCCGTATTATGCTTATGCTAAATGATTTTGAAGCAGCAAACATGTCGTTCGATAAAGCGCTTGCGATGAACCCCAAAAGCGTAAATGCGTTGGTTAGTAAGGCACAAGTGCTGATGCTTGAAGGTTCAGAAAGTTCGATGAATCAAGCAGCGAAGGCGGTGTCTCAAGTATTAAAGTTAGAGCCAAGCAATACTGACGCACTCTCAATGCTAGCATTAATTGCTTATGAGCGTGGTGATTGGCAACAGTCACTGGCCGCATTTGAGCTTATTCTGGGACGCATGTCGACAACTAACCCGAGTTATGCAATGTTGTCAGCGCGCGTTGAAGAGTTAAAAGCAAAAGTTGCTGAGCAATCTAACACTTCTAAACAAAATTCACTTGGACAAGGGCGTTCAGTCGCGGTAAATATTACGTTATCAGATGAACTGAAAGACAAATTACCGCGTAATGGTGTGTTATTTGTATTTGCAAAAGCCGAAAGCGGTCCACCGATGCCGTTAGCTGTGGTGAAAAAATCACAATGGCAATTACCGCTGCAAGTAACGTTATCAGAAAGTGATGCGATGGTTGCAGGCATGAGCTTTGCTGAGTTTAAGCGCGTTAAAGTGGTAGCGCGTGTGAGTAATGACGATAAAGTTGATACGCAAGCTGGCGAACTTGAAGGACAGACCAAAGGTTTTGATATCGAGCAAGTCAATCAAGTTGAATTAACAATTGATACATTACTTTAAGTTTTAATAGGGATACTGAGTGCTTAATCAAAAAATCCAGTCTGTGTTTAGCCTGTTTGCGGCAGTTGTTGTACTGCTGCTAGCGGGTTGCGCACAGGTGCCACCAGAAAAAGACGATCCACGCGATCCGTTGCAATCAATGAACCGTCCGATTTATGACTTTAATATGGATGTATTGGATGCGTACGTATTGCGCCCAGCTGCGGTAGGTTACAGCAAGGTAACGCCTCAGCCTGTGCGTAATGGTTTAGTTAATGCAACGAATAATCTCGATGCACCGGTTGATGCAACAAACTCGTTGTTGCAGGGCAAAGTTTCAAATTCGGGCGTTAGCGTTGCACGCTTTTTGGTGAACTCGACTGTCGGTATTTTTGGTATTTTTGATGTTGCCTCAGAGATTGGTTTGGTTGAAGAGCCTGAAGACTTTGGTCAAACACTGGGAGTATGGGGCGCCGATAACGGGCCTTATTTAATGTTTCCTGCTTACGGACCAAGTACGGCGAGAAATATCTCTGGTGATGTGATGGACGCATTTGTATTGCCAAGTATCTCTCTTGGTACACCAGCCACAATTGGTAAGTGGGTGATCAAAGTGTTAGAGGCGCGTGCATCGCTTATTCCTCAGGAGGCTTTGCTGAACGAATCACTCGATCCATATTTGTTTATGAAAGATATTTATCTTCAGCGTCAGCTTTACGAACTGCATGATGGTAATCCACCGTTACCAAAAGTCGAAAAGACCGAAGAACAAACTGCGAATGA
This sequence comes from Pseudoalteromonas sp. ABV4_021, assembly GCF_056159365.1. NCBI lineage: Bacteria > Pseudomonadati > Pseudomonadota > Gammaproteobacteria > Alteromonadales > Pseudoalteromonadaceae > Pseudoalteromonas > Pseudoalteromonas sp. ABV4_021. The sequence continues at coordinate 992,738 of NZ_JBSWVB010000001.1, forward strand.
CGATTTCTTCGAGAATTTGTAAAGTGCTAAAGTATTTCGCTTAAGACATAAAAAACCGACTTAATTGTCGGTTTTTTATGTGCGAAATAGATTGTCTTTGAGTTTAGTTACTCATTGCTTCCATTTGTAAATTAGCCCATTGCAATGCATCGTGGTATGCAGTTGGAATATCATCTGCATTTAAGTTCAGTTTGGTATGAATTTCATTGGCTTCTTGCCATTTTGCTTGTTCATATGCTTCAACCAAGCCAAGGTAGTCTGCTAAACGGCCTTCACGCTTTAGAATCGCAAGTTTAATTTCTTCAGAGAGCGGTAACTTCTCTAAAATGGCGTCCATAGACTGATCTAAAATACCGTCAATAAGCGACAACATGCCAGTTAAAAACGCTTTAGATGATTCTTGGAACTGACCGGATTGTTCAGATAGTTGCTCAGCAAACTTAGCGCGTGTTAAGCAAAGGCGCATTAGTTCTGGTGGCTTGTCTGAAGCAACCTGTGCGGTAAATAGTACTGATAAGAAACGTTTTAACTCTTCTACACCTAGTACAACCAACGCTTGTTTAATTGTGCTGATTTCTGCGCGGCGCTTAAATGCCGCAGAATTCGAATAACGCAATAACTTATACGATAAGTTTACATCACGCTCAAATACTTCGGTTACTTTCTTTAAGTCCATATCTGGGCTTGATGTTTGGTAAAGTAATTCAGCTAATGTCATTTCGTTTGGCGCTAGCGCACGGCTTTGTACCACTTCAGGTTTAGCAAAGAAGAATCCTTGGAAGTAATCAAATCCAAGTTCCATTGCTTTTTCAAATTGCTCAGGTGTTTCTACTTTTTCTGCGAGGAATTTGATGCTTGGGAAGTCTTTGGTTTGATCAATGATTTCTTGTATTTGCTCAAGCGAGGTGTCGAGCCAGTCAATTTTGATAATATCGACGAAGGGGTAGAAGTGACGCCATACGGGGGCATGTTTGTAGTCGTCTAACGCAATCGTATAGCCCATTTCTTTGAGTTCTTTTACGGCGGCTAAGAGGCGTTTTCCCGGTTGTACAGTTTCAAGTATTTCAACAACCACTTCTTTTGTCTCAAGGGTTTTTGCATACCCTTTAAGTAGCGTCTCAAGAGTGAAATTGATAAACGCAGGCTTATCGCCTGTCATATCCTCTAAACCAAGGCTTAATTGGCTACCTTCAATTAAACGTGATGTTGCTTCGTCTTCGTTTATATTAGGAAATACATTTTCTAAACTGTCTCTGAAAAGTAGTTCGTAGCCAATTAGCTTCTTTTCTCGGTTTAGAATAGGCTGTCTCGCTGCATAAAAATACATAAAAGCAGAGGTCCTGTATGTTGTCTTTAGAATTTTTTATGACTTGAATATAGGATAATTGAGTGTGCATTTCACCTGTTTTTGGTTATTTTTTCCTAGGTGAACAAATTTGACGCACTATCAGTTGCATTAATCGCAAGAAATAAACAAATCAAAGTAATGTTTTGATATAGTGAAATATTATGACAGCTCGCATTTGATGTGAAAATGCGAATAAAGTACTAAGTTTAGTACCTAGGAGAGATAACTTGGAATTTGGCACAATTTTTTCGTTAGCCTTATATTTTATCGTGATGTTAGGCATTGGTTTTTATGCTTATAAAAAGTCAACGAGCGACGTATCAGGCTATATGCTAGGTGGTAGAAATTTAAGCCCAAGTGTAACGGCATTATCGGCGGGCGCATCTGATATGAGTGGCTGGATGTTAATGGGTCTGCCAGGTGCAATGTACTTGTCGGGACTTAGTAGTGCATGGATCGGCATTGGTTTGATTATTGGTGCGTATCTTAACTATCTGATTGTTGCACCGCGTTTGCGTAGCTATACCGAATTGGCAAATGACTCAATTACGCTTCCTGACTTTTTCGAAAACCGATTTAACGATGATAAGCGCGTGCTACGCGTTATCTCATCCATTGTAATTATTGTATTTTTTACACTTTACACCTCATCTGGTGTGGTTGCAGGCGGCAAACTGTTTGAATCAAGTTTTGGCTTAAGCTACGAGTTAGGTTTGTATCTCACTGCTGGTGTCGTTGTTGTGTACACTTTATTTGGTGGATTTTTGGCGGTTAGTCTGACTGACTTTGTACAAGGTTGCATTATGTTTTTAGCCTTAGTGTTAGTGCCGTTTGTGGTACTAAGTGAAGTTGGCGGATTATCTAATGCGGTAGCAACGGTAGAACAAATTAACCCAGATTTACTCAGTTTTGCGTCAGGTGTTTCCGTACTGGGTGTTATTTCTGCGATGGCATGGGGTTTAGGCTATTTTGGACAGCCACATATTATTGTGCGTTTTATGGCCATTCGCTCAGTTAAAGATTTACCGACTGCACGTCGTATTGGCATGAGTTGGATGATTGTGTCGCTAATCGGTGCATTAGCGACAGGGTTTGTTGGAGTTGTGTATGTCAACCAAACGGGTACTGAATTAAAAGATGCTGAAACCATCTTTATTTTATTATCGCAAGTGTTGTTTCACCCATTAATTGCAGGCTTTTTATTAGCGGCAATTCTAGCTGCGATTATGAGTACGATTTCATCACAGTTGTTGGTAACGTCTAGCTCGCTTACAGAAGACATTTACAAAGCGTTCTTTAATCAACAAGCGTCACAAAAAACCTTAGTAACGGTTGGCCGTATTTCAGTGCTTGCTGTAGCGCTGCTTGCGATCTTTCTTGCTTACGATCGTAATAGTTCAATTTTAAGTTTAGTAAGTAATGCATGGGCTGGTTTCGGCGCGGCATTTGGTCCGGTTGTTATCTTAAGCTTGTATTGGTCGCGTATGACTAAGCAGGGTGCGCTTGCGGGTATTATTTCGGGTGCGGTGACAGTATTACTGTGGATTTATTTACCAATTAGTGTAAATGGTGATAGCTTAAGTAGCTTAATGTACGAAATCGTACCTGGCTTTATTATTGCAACGGTGGCGATTGTGACTGTCAGTCGTCTTACTGACGAACCAAGTGACGAGCAAGTAGCTTTATTTAATAAGGCAAAAAGCCACAGTTAATCGGTAAAATAAACTCGAATGTGAATAGGGAAAGTAGCAAATGAAACACACAATATGGCACAGTTTGCTTTTGAGTTTATTCTTGTTTTTCGGCGTTGCGTTAGCGCAGCCGAAAAACGAAGTAACGGTTAAAGATTTACTTGAACAAGAAGAGGTTGAGCAAACTCATTCACAAAGCAAGCCACTCAAAACGTTTATTGGTTGGGATGTGCTCAGTCGCGAAACACCGCGCAGCAGTATGCAAGGGTTTTTAAGTGCCGCACGTCAATCAGATTATGAACAGGCTGCAAATTACCTCGACTTTCGCAATTTACCATTTAAGGTAGAAGAAACACATAAAGCTGAAATTGCTCGCCAATTACATGTCAGTTTAGATCGTGCGCTGTGGGTTGATATTGATGGCTTGTCGAACGATCCATTGGGCACCTTGCCTGAAAATGTACCTGATTACCGCGACTTAGTTGGCACCATAGATACGCCCGAAGGCAAAGTTGCAGTGTTGCTACAACGAGTCCCGTTTAACGATAATCGCATTTGGAAAATCTCTAATGCGACGGTGGCAAAAGCCCCGTTACTCGATAAGTACTACGGCTACAGTGAGTTAGGTGAATGGCTATCGATGAATTTGCCAAGTAATCGCTTTATGGGAGTGATGTTATGGCAATGGCTTTATTTTTCGGTAACCTTGCTGCTTTATGTGGTGCTTGCCTTAGTGGGCTTTTGGCTTTTAATCCGTATTACCCGTTTTGCCAATCTCAAAGTCGCTCATTATTTACAGTTTCTCTTTGGCCCATTAAGTTTTTTGACTGCCACGATTTTAGCGCGCAATTACGCAGATACCTCGAATGTAACTTTTGCGGTAAAAGCCGTTGCTGAAGCCTCGACATTGTCTATTTTGGCGTGGTTGTGGTTTTTATGGCGCATTGCCGATTTGTTCAAACAAAAATATTCAGAAAAACTGATTGCGCAGGGAAAAGATCATGCAACCTACTTACTAAGGCCTGCGGGAAATGTCGTTAAGTCATTATTGGTGATTGCAGCTGCTTTAATTTGGCTTGAGAATTTGGGCTTCAGTGCTACTACCATTATGGCTGGTTTAGGAATTGGTGGTTTGGCTGTTGCACTTGCGGCACAAAAGTCGGTAGAGAACTTGATTGGGGCTATCACGCTCTATTCATCCACGCCCGTTAAAGTGGGGAACTTATGCCGTATTGGCCAGTTTATTGGCACAGTTGAAGAGATTGGCTTACGCGCCACTCGCGTGCGTACTATTGAACGTACAGTGGTGTACATTGCCAACGCTAAGTTTATTGATATGGAAATTGAAAACTTTTCGGAACGTGAAAAAATGGCGTTTCGCCCTAAGTTATTGCTTGCGATGCCAGAGTCAAACAGCCAGTTGGAGCAGTTTAATGTGGCGCTAAAGGCCTTGTTAGATAATCACGAGCTGATAGATGAAAATCCGTGTCGTGTTTATTTTAAAGGGTTTAGCCCGTTTGCCGTTGAATTGTACGTGCTGTCGTATATTGCTACCACAAACTTCGAAACTTACTTGCAAGTTAGTGATGAAATTCACTTTCAAATTATGGCATTGTTGCATCAACACCAACTTACTTTGGCATCACCGGAGTTACTCTCAGCATAGAAATGTAAATTCCATGTAACTACTGTGCGGCCATTTGTCCTTTCTTTAAATGTACTTTTTTAGAGTATTTTGCAAAAAATGCTGCTAAAAGATGCAAAAAAGTGCATTTAAACTATATTTCATATTCGATCTGTTGAAACTTTTCAAGGATATATGTCCTTTTTAAACGGTGGCAATTTGTATTATTTTTGCCGCAAATGGATACGGGTGTAAACAACATGTTAACCGAAAGGCTGGCTGTTGCGGCGATGTTCAACCCGCAGTATTAAGTACTCGTATTGATGGGTCCGCGTTAAACACGTGTAAAGTTGAACTTCGCCATTCACTTTAAAAGGATACAAGCATGATTATGACTGTCTCAAGACAACTGAGTTCAGCTAATCAAACGTTTTATTTTGAGTGCACAAGGTTTTAAACCACCATGAAATATCTACAAAAGTCAAAGCTAGCTAAATTAATTCAAGGCTCGTTATTCTCATCATTAGTTTTATCAGGTGCAGCGGTTGCACAGGGTGAAGAAGCAGGAGCTGAATCTGCACAATTAGAAGTAATTCAAGTAACTGCTCGTAAACGTGTTGAGAACGCGCAAGAAGTGCCTGTTGCGGTTTCTGCACTGCAAGGCGATAACCTAGACGCATACAGTTCTGCTGGTATGGATATCCGCTTTATGAACGCGAAAATCCCAAGCTTATCAGTTGAATCTTCTTTTGGTCGTACTTTCCCTCGTTTTTACGTACGCGGTTTAGGTAACACCGATTTCGATCTGAATGCATCACAGCCAGTATCGTTAGTGGTAGACGACGTTGTACAAGAAAGCCCAATTTTAAAAGGTTTTCCGGTATTTGATGTTGAGCGTGTAGAAGTACTTCGTGGTCCTCAAGGTACATTGTTCGGCCGTAACACGCCTGCAGGTCTTGTAAAGTTTGACTCAGTTAAGCCGTCGCAAGAATTTGAAGGTTACGGTGCATTATCTTACAGCACATTTAATTCAGTCGATTTTGAAGGTGCGGTAGGCGGTGGTTTAACCGATAACCTTTCAGCACGTGTTTCAGTACTTAAGCAAACGCGCGACGATTATATTGATAACCGTGCGCCAAATAACTTCATCAATGATGTAACCGGTGGTTACGATGAGCAAGCGGCACGTATTCAATTTTTATATGAAGCTGGTGATTTTACTGCGTTACTAAATTACCACACGCGTGATTTAGATGGTAAGCCAATTGTTTTCCATGCAAATGCAATTGAAAAAGGCACAAATAAGCCAGTTGCAGGTTTTGATCCTGAAGTGATTTACCAAGATTCAGTGCAATTTGCCACACAGCAAGTTGAGTCACAAGGTTCAAGCCTTAAGCTAGAGTATGATTTTGAAGACCACACGCTAACGTCAATCACTGGTTGGGAAAGCGCTGAGATTTACTCACGTGCAGACGTTGATGGTGGTTATGGTTGTGGTAACGACTTTGTATTTGGTTGTCCAACACCTGAAATGGGCCCAGGTTTCATTTTCCTTGCTTCAGAAAGTGCTGACGCAATCCCATCACACGACCAAATCTCACAAGAAATTCGTTTAGCAAGTAACTTTGCTGGCGATTTTAATTACCAAGTGGGTGCGTACTACTACAATGAAGAGCAAACAATTGAAACCTTTGGTTTTGATGGTTTAGGTGGCGACTTTAACTGGGGTTATGTATTCCAAGAGCAAGATACAACAGCTTGGGCTGTATTTGCTTCAGCAGATTACCACGTTTCAGATAAGTTAAAAGTGAGCGGTGGTCTTCGTTATTCAGATGACAAGCGTGATTTTAGAGCGGTGCGTCTGGTAACTCCGGGTGATTTCAACAATATCGACCTAGAAAAATCTGCTAACCCAGAAGATTCACACGTGTCATGGGACTTAAGTGCAGCTTATAAGCTTACTGATGATGTAAACCTATTCGCACGTGCAGCAAACAGCTTCCGTGCACCAAGTGTTCAAGGTCGTATCTTATTTGGTGACGAAGTAACTGTAGCTGACTCTGAAACTATCAACTCAATTGAGTTTGGTGTTAAGTCAGATGTATTAGATGGCCGTGGCCGTGTAAATGCGACAACATATTACTTCCAAATGGATGACCAGCAAGTAACTGCAGTAGGTGGTTCTGCAAACTTTAACCGTTTACTTAACGCTGATAAAACAGTTGGTTACGGTCTAGAGTTAGATTCAGAGTGGATTTTAACTGATGAGCTATTCGCTACATTCAACATCAGCTACAACAAAACTGAATTACAAGACAACTCACTGTTCTTGCAAGGCTGTTTTAACTGTACAATTACAGACCCATTTGTTGAAGGTAAAGGCTATAGCTTAGACGGCAACAGCTTACCACATTCACCAGAGTGGATTTCTAACTTCACACTACGCTACAGCAAAGAAATTGGCGACGGTGAGTTCTTCGCATACACTGATTGGTCTTACCGCAGTGCAATTGACTTCTTCTTATATGAGTCAGTTGAATTTGAAGGCGAAGCATTACTAGAAGGCGGTATTCGCTCAGGTTACCTATGGGAAGCTGGCGACAACGAATACGAAGTATCTGCATTTGTTAGAAATATTACTGATGAGCAAGTATTCATTGGTGGTGTAGATTTCTCAAACAATGCCGCTATGGTAAACCAACCTCGTATTATGGGTGTTGAGTTTAAGGTGTCATTTTTCTAAGCACCTATTTATTTAGATTTCATAGCAGAAAGCCCATCAGTTGATGGGCTTTTTTTCGTTTTGAGATTGATAAAAAACACCATGAGAGGTTTTGTTAGGTATTGGACCGTGGAAAATATTTTTTTCTGATGCATTATCCTCTTCGGTTATGTACACCACCCAATAGTGACCATGACTTGTGCTTGGTAAATAAATGTGTGCAGCTCCGATAAGTGTTTGTTTTCGATAAAATGCATTGCGTGCTAAAAGGTGATCTGCATGAGAAGTCGATTCTTTAAAACTTTTCCAAACTACTTCAGGCGATTTTTGTCCGCCTGCTAATGCTTCTACTTGATTGGCATTACCAATACCATAATAAATGGGCAGTTCAACACCTTGATCACGTAACCTACCATTAGCTCGCCCATGAAAAACGAATTCGGTTTCGGCCATTTCAGCTACTTTCTCAATAGCTGCGGTAACTAGTCTCTTGTCACATCTCAATTTGGTACGTTGCTGTTCGTGGTCACTTATAATGAGATCGACTAAGTGCTGAGAGTATTTATCGCTGGCGCATTGAGTATTGTATTCATTCGCATAAATCGAAGTTGTAATTAGAGTTGCATTAAAAATTAATGCTTTACAAATCGGGCGCATTTAGTATTTTCCAATCTGAAGTAAGAGGGTGATTAATGCCCACCGCCAAATACGCGCTACTGATTTTATTTTGCTTATGAAGTTGCTTAAGCCCTTTATTTAATACGTCTGCAATATGTTGATAATTAGGGAATTGAGTTGATATTGCGAAATGACGGCTATCCCACAGTACTGCTTTTACATTTGGAATAGGCGTTAACTGTTCAAAGCTTAAATCATTGTCATTTATGCGAAAATGCAGCAAGGTAAAATCGGCAATTTCACTTTTAACAAGGCGCTTCATATTAGGAAATGATTCGATATGTGCCAGCTTGATTGGGTTTAACTGATTAATTGCCTGCCAGTCAGCACTCCAAAAGCGATTTGAAATTGCGGTTAAGCGCGACACATCGTCTTTGTTTTGCGCCTTTAATGCGCGCTCGTTATTTACTGACGTATATAAGCCAACGTCGTATTCACCATTGCGAATAACCGCTTGGCTCGAGCGTAATGTATTGGGATGACTTGTAATATCAGAAAGCCATAGCGTGTCGGCACTTAGTGCGTATTTTCCGCTTTTGAGTAGTTCGATATTTCGGCCATATACTGAATTATCAAAATATACTAAACGACACTGGCATTTGCCTAAGTGCAGTGCTTGATTGAGTAGAATCACATCAACTAAATCGCGCCCTTGAGGTAAATTTGAAAAATCTGAGATAGCCAGAATATCGGTCTGTTTACTTAAGCGTTGTAAGTGTAGTTTGACGTCCTCAGCAATTAAAACGGGTACATCAATAAGTTCTTTAGATTCAGCATTAGATTGAACGCTAAACCCGAATATCAGCAATAAAACTACTTTTTGCAACCACATACTTCCTACACTAAATTGCTTGTTTATTTGATATACAAACAGTTTACGCATATTTATTCAAGCTTTATGCAGTTGGATTTTACATACTTTATGTTTATTTCGGACACCCAAACTAGGTTAATCTAGCTTTACTAATGAAAGATGGTATTTATTTCATATAACGTTAAATTGAAGTCAGTATAAATAACCGTTAGCAGCATATTAGTTATCCATATCTGAGGTGAAATATGCTACAGTCAGCGCGCGTTAACTAGAGGAAAATATTATGTCTGCATTTTGGAATTATCGTGTTATTGAGTGCCCAAGTGATGAAGGTACACTGTTTCAAGTACATGTTGTTGAATACAATATTAATGGTAAAGCAGTTAATTGGTCTGAAACGGCTGAAGGTTCGTTTGGTACGAGCTTAACGGGCTTAGCAGAAGATATTGAGCGTCAAAAGCAGGCTTTAGAAAAGCCAGTGCTCACGGTAAAACGCTTAGCGCGTGGTTATGAATTGGTAGAAGTGGAAAGTGGTGACGTAGCAAATTCGCCAGTACCAGAGTCACTACAAGAGCAAGGTTAAGGCAATGCCATTAAGTGCAATTTATTTTGACTTAGATGGTACCTTGGTTGATTCCGAGCATTTGCATGCCGTTAGTTGGAACAAAGTACTTGCGATGTTTGATTTACATTTTAGTGAGTCTGAGTTTTGCCAGCAGTTTGCTGGTAAACCAACGCTAGAAGCCGCTAAAGTGTTGGTTGAAGAGCATCAGCTGGGTTTATCCGCATCGGCATTAGCAAAGAAGAAACACACTGTATTCGCTGAGATATCTAAATTGCAGTTACCCGCATTGTTACCGGGTGCGAAAGCGTTGCTAGCGTGGTGTCGCGAGCAGGGACTAAAGGTTGCGTTAGTGACCGGGAGTGCGAAAGAAGAGGCGCATTCTATTTTGACAGGACACGATCTTGCAAAGTATTTTGATGTGATTTTCACACGTGATGATGTTGAACAGCCAAAACCGCATCCAGAGCCTTATTTAAGGGCAATCGCACATTTTTCATTAACAGCAAGTTCAGGACTTGCGGTTGAAGATACTGTGACTGGCTCTAGCAGTGCCAAATCAGCCGAACTATACACTGTTGTGGTGCCTAATAAATACAGCCTAAGCGCTGATTTTTCACACGCTGATAGTCGCTGTTCATCGCTTTTTGATGTTCAAGCACTTATCGCCAGCAAACTTTAAAATTTAAAGTACACTTTAAAGAGCCGTTGAATTTTCAAGGAGGAAAAAATGGCTCTTAAAATTTCTCTATTCTTAATCTTATCACTTATTACATCTGCTGCTGATTGTGTCGAAGTGCAGCTTGCTAAATCCTATCAACAACAGCCCATTAATGATTACCTAGTGAGCGAGAAGCTTGATGGCGTGCGTGCAATATGGAAAAACAACCAGCTTGTGACCCGAAATGGTAACGTTATTCATGCGCCAACTTGGTTTACTGAACATTGGCCGCGTGAGTGGCTTGATGGTGAATTGTGGAGTCGCCATGGTGATTTTGAGTTTATTGCTAGCACGGTACTGGATACCAAGGCAAATCATCAAGCATGGCGTAAAATAAGGTTTTATGTATTTGATATGCCGAATCACAGCCAAGCATTTCACCAGCGCTACTTGAATTACAAAACATTGATAGAAGCAACGCCTTCTGACTACTTGACGGCAATTGAACAGCGTCAATTTACTACTCATCAGGAGTTGGATGCCTACTACCAAGCTCGAATAAAACAGGGTGCCGAGGGCATTATGCTGCATGCAAAAGCCGCTCAGTTCAGCGATGGCCGTAGTGATAATTTACTCAAGCTTAAGCCGTATCAAGATGCCGAGGCTAAGGTGGTTGGTTACAGTCCGGGTAAAGGAAAATACCATGGGTTAGTTGGTGCTTTGATTGTTGAGCTTCCAAACGGTCAACAAATCAAGCTAGGCAGTGGTTTGTCAGATATTATGAGAAACACACCACCTGAGATAGGGACAATAGTGACATATCGTTACAATGGCTTGACGAAATACGGCAAGCCTCGTTTTGCACGGTTTCTACGTGTTAGGCACTCTGAGTGATTTAATCGAGGCGATCGGCCAAATAATTATGATAATCAGGAATAGTGCGGTCGATTTGCTCCGACATCATCTGACTGGCTATCAACATATCTGCTGTTGCCTCGTTACAAGCAACGGGGATATTCCAGACGGCAGCCAATCTCAAAAGTGCTTTTACGTCAGGGTCGTGTGGCTGGGAAGCTAAGGGATCCCAAAAGAAGATAAGCAGGTTCACTTCATGTTCGGCGATTTTAGCGCCAAGTTGTTGGTCGCCGCCCATAGGGCCGCTTAAAAGCTTTTCAACCGCCAACCCAGTGGTTTTTTCTATTAAGTGGCCGGTAGTACCTGTACCGTATAAATTGTGTTGGCTGAGTACATCTTGGTGTTTCTGACACCACAGAGTTAGCGCTGATTTCTTACCATCGTGGGCAACAAGCGCAATGCTTTTTTTGGCGGGGATTGCAGTGGTAATTTGTTCCATGTTTTCACACTTTAAAATACTTCGAACACCAAGCGTAACCCCAATACGATAAAAATACTACCGGCAATGCGATCAATCCATTGCTGCGCACTCGGGTGATGTTTAAAGTAACCTGCAATCTTGTTCCCGCTTTTTACGTACAATACATCAATAGGGAAAGCCAAAATTGGGTAAAGCAAGCCAAAAATTAGCAACTGTAACCATACTGGTGTGCTTAGCGAACTGTCGGCGAATTGCGGAATAAAGGCTAAAAAGAAGAGCGCGACTTTGGGGTTAAAAATCTCGGTCAGCATGGCTTGTACAAAGATGTTTTTTTCTTTTTTATTTGTAAGTTCGCAGTGAATAATTTCTGGTTTTCGTAAGCTATCAATAATGCTGGTGACACCTAAGTACACAAGGTAAAGCGCACCTATTATCAGAACGGTTTGATACGCCACTTGAGACGTTTTTAATATAACACTGAGGCCAGCGACCGCTAATATTGTGTGTATTACGCCCGCGGTGGCAAAGCCAAATGCTGTTTGCATGCCAGCAGCTTTGCCTTTAGCAAATGTTTGCGCTATTAGAAACGCGTTTGATGGCCCCGGTGACACCGCAAGTAAAAAGCTTAAGGTGATAAATGACAGCAGCGATTCAAAGTTAATCATTAATTGATGTCTCTAGTTGTAAGACGGTTTTACCGCGCTTTGATAGCGTTTTAGCGTTAATAAAAAAGGCAACACACTGAGTAAGTGCAGCGCAATAATAAATGGAATCGCAAGCGGTAGGTATTGGGTTAAGCTGACGATTAACCCCGAGCCACTCATTTGCATCATGCCAAGTAAAGCCGATGCTTTGCCTGCTTGCTTTTTAAAAGGCCCTAGTGCGTTACCTGCAGCAGCGCCCATAGCGAACGAATAGCCCATGGAGCCGACAAAAATTGCACACATAAAGCTGCTAACATTTGTAAACGTAAATTGAAATAGTAAAACCAAACATGCAGCGCTGACCATCAGCAACAAACCACATAACAAGGCGAGTGATGTAGAGCGCTTGATCAATTGCGGTGCCGTGAAACTGGCGATAATACTCACTGTGGCATTAATGCTAAACCAGAGCGTGAACTCTTGCTCGGTTAGTCCTTGTTGATTAATTAAATAGTTAGGCGCCTGTGCAACAAATGCCAAAATAGCGCCCATAGCCAGCATGCAAATTGTGGCATTAAACAAAAACGTTGGGTGTGAAATTATTTGCCAATAAGACAGTTTTTCTTCAGTTTGTTGCTGAGTTGTAATAGCAGGGCGTTTAGGAATTGCAATCAACAACACGATAAATCCGATTGCGGCAAATGCGGCTAAAAAGTAAAAGTTGCTCTGCCAGCCAAATTGCAAGGTTAGCCAAGCGCCTAAAATAGGAGCTAATGCAGGAATAAAGCAGACAATACCATTTAAGTATGAAATTACTTGGGCACTTTTGTTGGCATTGTAATTATCTCTCACTAACGCAAATGTGCTAACAAATGTTGCCGCTGCTCCAACACCTTGAATGATACGGGCGATAATTAGCAAGGTGACGCTATCGGAAAACGCCGCAAGTACTGAGCCAACAAAGTAAGCAAAAACGCCAAATATAGCCACTTTCTGGCGGCCGAAACGGTCGCTTAATGGGCCAAGTAAGAGCTGTCCAAAGCCTACACATAACATGTAAACGGTAATGCTTGATTGAATATTGGTAATTGACGTATCGAGTTTGTCAGCCATCTGAGGCATGGCTGGTAGGTAAAGGTCGATTGCCATTGGGCAAAAGATGACAAGCAGAACGAGGGCGAGTTTTAGCATAATCTCACTACAATTATCAGGGGCGGTGAATTGTATACGTTATGCTTAGAAGATCCAAGCCTTAAGCGTTGGCTTAAGGCTTGTGGTTAGCGCTTGGTTACTAACAGGTTTGTTATTCAGTAATAATATGCGCTGATTGGATAATGAGTTGTTGTTTTGGCTTACCAAAGCGTGTCGCGTTTTCGTTAAACAGATCTAACACTGCTTCATCGCTTACTAGCTTACCAAACACGGTATGTTTGCCATCTAGGTGCGGAGTTGCGCGAAAGGTAATAAAAAACTGGCTACCGTCGGTATTTGGACCGGCATTGGCCATGCTCAATAAGCCTTTTTGATCATGCGATACTAAAGGTTCAAATTCACCGCCGTAACGATATCCTGGGAAACCTTGTCCATTGCCAAGTGGATCACCACCTTGCGCCATAAAATCGCTAATAACACGATGAAACGTCAGTGAATCGTAAAAGCCAAGCTTGGTTAAATAAATCGTACTTGAGGCATGCATAGGCGCTGTTTTATGAAGCAGTTCAAACTTCATTTCGCCTAAGCTTGTTTTAAGTACCCAGTAATAGGTTGTGTCTTGTGCAAATTCAAGTTTTGGCGGCAGCGTTAATTTGGTGCGCCATTTCTCGTCTTGCTTGTCGACTTTTTGTTCGCTAATAAATTGCTCAACTTGCTTTACAGCAGGATCTTGAAACCAACATGCAGATAAAATAGCGGCTGATGTAAGCGCGAGTAGGGTATTACGTAATAAAGTCATTTAGGCTGTCTTCTTTTCATTTTTTGGTGCTTTTTCTTCAGTATTTGTGACAACAGGCTTTGCTGCTTGTGTCATAGAGCCTTGAATTGAAGCACCTTCTTGAATGCTAATAGTGTCGTGAAAAATATCGCCAACTACATTTGCCGACTGCTCTAGTACCACTTTTTTAGCCTTAATCGTGCCTTTAACGGTACCTTTTACAATTACTTCTTGCGCGTTTATATCGCCTTCTACGCGGCCGTCATTGCCGATAGTTAGGCTTTGTACATTCACTTCGCCAATGATGCAACCTTCTAACTGAATTGTACCTGAGTTGTTAATTGTCCCGGAGATTTCAACGTCTGATGAGATAATAGAAGGAAACGAATTTTTTTTCTTATTGGAGAACATTCTCAAATGCCTTAGTTAATTTTAACGGGTTAATATGTTTTTCATTGTGTAAAATTTCATAATGTAAATGGGTGCCTGTACTGCGTCCTGAGTTACCCATTAACCCGATAACTTGGTCCTTTTGTACTTCTTGTCCACGTTTTACGTTAATTTTAGCTAAATGCCCGTAGCGTGTTACGAATCCATTCTTATGTTCAATTTCGATAAATTTACCATAGCCGCCATTGCGACCTGCACGTTTTACTGTGCCATGTGCTGGGGCAAAAATTTCAGTTTTGTGCCAGCCAGCTAAATCAACGCCGCGGTGCATTGCTCTGCGCTTGGTAACAGGGTCGGTACGTAGGCCATAGCTACTTGAAACATAAAATGCTTTAGCCGGCAAACTGGTCGGTAGTAATTCAAGGTTACCGCTTAGTTGATTAAGTACTACAATTTTATCTAATAGCGCTTGCTGATCTTTACTCAGTACAGACGCATCAACCGCATTAAATGGACCACCTTGAGCTGTTTCATCTAACTCTTTGTTAATTAAGGTTGTGTGGTCAACTCCAGCTTTTTCCAACGCTTTTAATAGGCTTTCAGTACGGCCATCGACAACTTGAGCAAGGGTAGTAAACTGAGTATCAAGCAGTTGGTTTTCACGCGCGATGTCATTTTCAATGGTTTCTTCGCTAGTGCTGTCATCTTGCGTGTCAGATTCACTGTCGCTTTCAGCCTTAGGCTCAGGTTTGATATCTTGTTTTTTATCTTGCGCTTTTTTTGTTGCGTCAGCTTCTTCTGGCTTTGTTTCGGTGTCAGATGTTTTCGCTTGTTGCTCTGGCTGAGCTGTTGGGCTTTCTTTTTGTGTGGCGTCTTGTTGCGCTTGAAATTCTTCTTGCTGCGCTTCAGGTAATGACTCAAGCATATTGGTCATTAGTTGCGATTTTTCATCAATTTGAGAAATGCGACTTGAAAGTTCGCTGTGTTTTTCACGATAGGATAGGTGTAGCGCATCAAGTTCAGATTGTTTTTGCTCAATGACTTGCTGTTGTTCGGTGATCACGCCATTTAGCTCAACGTATTGATAGCTACCCGCACCAGCAATAACGCACACAGCAAGACCTACGAAAAATAGCGTTACTTGCAGCCAGCTTGGCAAAGTAAGGTATTTTACGTCACCGTTTTGGCGGATCAGTAACTGTCTATCTGGAAAAAGTGCTTTTAACATTATGAAAACCGACGTAGTTAAATATACTGCCTTTGATTATTATTAATTAGCAGGCAAGTTAACCGGTACAAGATACCAACATACTGCAAAAAATCCAGAAAAATTTTTGAAATACGACTTAAGAGGGAGTATTAGGTGGCAATTTGCTTGCCACCTAAAAAGGGCAGGAGGTTACTTGGCTGGTAATACTGTGCCTTCAACGCGACCAAAGCCAATGCGATTAAAGCCGTCGGCTTCACACCAACCACGCATAATCACTTTATCGCCATCTTCCAAGAACTTACGTTCTTCGCCATTGTTCAGTTTAATACTTTCTTTACCACCACGAGATAGTTCAAGCATTGAACCTGCTTCTTCATGTTCAGGGCCTGACTGAGTACCTGAACCTAGCATGTCGCCTGGAATAAAGTTACAGCCATTTACTGTGTGGTGTGTCACCATTTGCGCTACTGTCCAGTAACTGTGTTTGAAGCTCGACTCAGAAAGCTTGCTTGGTGCAGCACCGTCAGCACGCATTTTTTCAGATTCAAGTAACACATCCATCTGAATATCGAATGCGCCAGCTTCACGGTTGTGTGAAGACTCAAGGTAGTCAAGCGGCTGTGGATCGTTTTTATCACGGTGCCACTGTGTACGATAAGGCGCTAATGCTTCAGTAGTCACAATCCAAGGCGATACAGTCGATGCGAAGTTTTTCGCAAGGAATGGTCCTAGCGGTTGATATTCCCACGCTTGTAAATCACGTGCAGACCAGTCATTAAATAAACAGAAACCAAATACATGATCTTCTGCATCTTGAATGCTAATTGCATCGCCTAACTCGTTGCCTTTACCAAGGTAGATACCTAGCTCAAGCTCATAGTCTATACGTTTTGCAGGACCAAATGACGGTACGTCTGCATCAGGCGCTTTAGTTTGGCCTTTTGGACGAGGGAAGCTTTGACCTGATACGCCAATTGATGATGCGCGACCGTGATAGCCGATTGGCACCCATTTGTAGTTAGGTAAAAGCGGGTTATCAGGGCGGAATAAGCTACCTACGGCTGTTGCGTGGTAAATTGATGTGTAGAAATCGGTGTAGTCGCCAATATGACATGGAAGTGCATATTCAACGTCATCTTGCGCTACCAGTGCAGATTCAAGTGCACTTTGCTGCTCTGAGCCTTCACGGAGTGCTTTTGAAAGCGCTAAACGTAGAGCAGACCAATGTGCCTTACCCATGCCCATAAATTCGTTGAGTGCAGGTGCGTTGGCAGCAATTACAGCTTCTTGAGCAATGCCTGAGAAAATGCCCGCATCTGAAACTATGGCTAAATCTAATACTTGGTCACCGATTGCGACACCACCGCGAAATTCTTCTGACGATCCTTTACGACGGAAAGAAGCAAATGGCAGGTTTTGGATTGGGAAGTCATTGCCAGCAACGTTTGCGCTGTTTACCCAGCTTTTTAAATTAATATCGTGCGTTTCATTGATAAAAGACATGGTCTTTCCTTTTGCTTTTATTGGCTTAGGCTAAATATGGCGATTGAATTAATAAATTCAAGTTTGAAAACATGTTAGCCTTGAAATAGCAAAAGCAGCTTGGCCAAAAAAGACGAAAGCTGCTTTTTATGTTGTTAGCTTATCTTAACTTAGATAACACCACGGCGCTCTTGGTCACGCTCGATTGATTCGAACAATGCTTGGAAGTTACCTTCCCCGAAGCCACCATCGTCAACACGTTGGATCATTTCGATAAAGATTGGGCCAAATAGGTTTTTAGTGAAGATTTGCAGTAAGTAACAATCTTCGCTTTGGCTGTCTACCAGAATTTGGTGCTCTCTGATTTTATCTTTGTCTTCTTTAACCCAAGGAACACGGTCAAAAATAGTGTCGTAGTAATGATCTACGATATCTAAAGTTGCAATGTTTGTTTGGTCTAGCTTATCTAGTGAGCCCACTAAGTCGTTAGTTAAAAACGCTAAGTGTTGAACACCTGGGCCATTGTATTCATCTAGATATTCATCAATTTGGTTGTTGTTATCATCTTTACCTTCATTGATTGGAATCGAGAATGTGCCACATGGTGACTTAAGTGCGTAAGACAGTAGTGCCGTTTTCTGACCTTTAATGTCGAAGTAACGTACTTCTTCAAAACCAAATACGTTTTTGTAGAAGTTCGCCCATGTTTCCATAGTGCCTTTGTAAACATTGTTAGTAAGGTGGTCGATGCGAAGGAAGCCTTTGTCTTCAACAATATTTTGCTCAGCTAAGTCTTCAAAGTCATTTGCATAGATAGAGCCTTTATCACCAAATACATCGATGAAGTAAATTAGGCTGTCACCAATACCGTAAATTGCTGGGTATGGTAAATCTTTATTAGCCGCATCTGTTGCAGGCTTTGCACCGCGCTCAACAGCAACATCAAATGCTTTTTGTGCATCAGCTACACGCCAGCCCATTGAACAAATTGCAGGGCCGTGTGATTTAGCAAATTCAGCTGAAAAACCATCACGCTCATTGTTTAGTAAAAAATGAATATCATGTTGGTTGTAGTAGGTGATGTCTTTACCTTTAAACTTTTTCAGTTTTGAAAAACCAAAGTCTGCAAAGATCTTGTCCATATAATCAGCATCTGGTGTCGCATATTCAGTAAATTCGATACCTAATAAACCGAGTGGGTTATTTACTTGAGTCATTTTTTGTCCCCTAAAGAGTGAGAGATGGCTTATTACGTTTCGAGTGGCCAACTCTTTAAACACGAATTGGCTAGATAATTATGCAAAAGTTGTAAAAGAAAAAGAGCTGAGGTGATTTTGCTAGGGGTGGCTTTTTGTAAACTTTTAAATACAAAAAAGGCAATATTTAGCTGTTTCTTTTAATGCGATTTATTAGTGCATAAAAAACAGCCTATTTTGCACGAGTAAAATTTTGATTTCTGCGGTGTGAATGGTGAGTAGATAAAAACAGGCGAAAATGTAGCACTGTTAATGGCGTGTGATTTTTACTCATTTTTGTGCAGTTTTATTTACAATTTTGAGAAAGCGACGCGTACGCACAAAAAAAGGGGCGATGGCCCCTTTTTATCAAATCCCTACTTTTTTGCCTTAAAGAACTTTTCACGTTGTTTTAACCAGGGATTAATCGCCATAGTGGCAACACTTTCACTGTGACGTTCCACTTTTTGATTGAGTGCTCGAGTACTTTGATTAAACCGCATCGTTTTACTTGGGCCGCCAAGGTAGGCTATTTCATCTGCATCGAAGCTACGCCCAGCAAAAAGTAGTGCGTTTAAATAGCCCGGTTCAGTTTCATAAGTATCGTCTGTCAGCAGTAACAAGGTATTATTGAGCGCCCAGCGTTCACCAATTTCACCTTCGTCTTTTTCACCGACTAACTCGCCGTTAATAAATACTTTTAAAACCCCATTTTCAGGCGCGCTATAAAACACAATAGCAACGCGATACCAGATGTTTGGTTGTAGGTTACCAAAAAAGCCACTATCACGGGTTGTGATACCTACGCCATTTGTATCGCGGTCAACAAATAGATCCGCATCGTCGTTGTTAAGCGGATCTGTTTGCAGTAGCCCACGGAATTCATTGCTACTGCTTTGCGGCCACATAATATCCATTACTAAGGTGTAATCGGCGACTTTATTGTTTTGGTAAAAATCGCCGTTAGCGGGCACATTGTGCTTTAATGCTAAGCCTTGCGATGGGCTATGACGACCAAAGGCCAGTACGCCAGAGCTGCCATCGGGTAGATCTGCAATATTGGCATCGCTGGTGCTTACAAATGGACTGCGTTCCGGCCCCCAATCTTTATTGAGTGGATCAAAGTAGCTCAGTTCACTCGGGCCAAAGTCGGCTTTAAATGGCGCATCTAAATCATTGAAATTCCAAATTGTGACATAGTTATCTTCAAGGCAGCTATTTAACGGTTGGTTGGTATCAATATGCACACATTGGCTGGTTCGCTGGCGGGCATATTGATCTAGCGCCCACCAAGATTCTGATAATTCTGTAGGAGCAGGTAATGTAACCCCCGAGAAGAACAGGTTGCCGTTATAAGCAGGGCCCTTTTGCAGCGCCACGCGATAGGTTTTGTCATTGCTGATAGATTTATCGCTTGCCAATTTAAATACCCATTCTGGCTGCGCTAAACGCATTTGGTTTAGCTCGTTGCCAGAAACAGAGACTTCATAAAGCGCGTTAAACCCAGGCGTATCAGATGGCTGTCTTTCAACATAGTAGGTCTCGTGAAATTTCTCTTGGGTTAGCTTACCCGGAGTCCAACGGTTTTGTACTTGAATTGGATCAAACAAGGCGGCATCGACACTGTGGGTAAAGAATGTCGCATTTGCTAAAATTTCGGCGGTTTGCGCTTCGTTTGGGTAATTTTCAGAAAAGGCAATAGCGGTATTGGCATCAGGCGCATAGCGCCCCATAATTTGCTCAATAGTGCCGACCATCTGTTGGTCAACAACATCGATATTACTCGTTAAATAAGTTTTGTAGTCGTAGTTAGTAATGGTGTTTGAATCGGTATTTATCGTCAGGGTTAAATCCGTTAGGCCTTGTGCAAAAAAGTTTGGCTGAATAACCAGTGCACCGTTATCGAGTGCCTGAATACTTTCGCCGCCATGGGTATGACCACCTAATACTAAATTAACGCCAGAAATATTTTCGGCAATACGGGTGTCGCCGCCTATGCCCATGTGGCTAAGCATAACCATAAAATCAACATCTTCACGATACGTATTAACAATACCTTGTGCAACAGATGTCCAGTCCCAGTTCATTTTAAAGTCGGGGATAAAATCTGGAATCGGGGCGGTTTGTAAGGGCTCATCGAGCTCGTTCCATGGTACTGATGTCATACCAAAGAAGCCCACTTTTAAACAACCGACTTGCACCGCGGCAAAATCAACAGCGGCGAAGCCATTTTCGTCATTGCCGATATAGCGTGTATTACTGGCAAGCACAATGGCATGATCGTCATTGGCATAATCTAACAGTTGTGCTGGTCCCCAGGCATAATCGTGGTTACCAACAACACGCACATCAAACTCCATTGCTTTTATCGCATCGACAGTGGCAAGCCCTTGTGAAATTTGTTCTGCAACTGTGCCTTTTTCATAGTCGTCGCCACCATTAGTGAATAAGGTATACGGCTGTGCTGATTTGGCATTTTGGTAGTGGCCTTTTATGCGACTAAAGAGTTGTTCTTTATAGCCAAAACGAGAGTGTAAATCGGCCACATGAATAAAGCGCAGCGCTTGCTCATTGGCATTGGTATCGCACTCTGGGCCAATCACTTTGCTAATTTCTAATTCGCGCTTTGGCTCAAAAAGCACCGCATATTGACCAAGTTGACTAAGGCTCGCTTTAACGCTTGCAGCACTGACACTACTGGTAATTGGATACCAAGTTGTATTTTCTAAACGGGCTAAATACACTTTTCCTTGTTGATATTCAGTTAAATCAACAAACACTTCCATTTCA
This sequence comes from Pseudoalteromonas sp. ABV4_021, assembly GCF_056159365.1. Classification (NCBI taxonomy): domain Bacteria; kingdom Pseudomonadati; phylum Pseudomonadota; class Gammaproteobacteria; order Alteromonadales; family Pseudoalteromonadaceae; genus Pseudoalteromonas; species Pseudoalteromonas sp. ABV4_021. The sequence goes on from NZ_JBSWVB010000001.1 coordinate 1,013,855, forward strand.
ATTGGGTTGAGTAGTGTTTTGTCTTCAGGAGAGAGCGTATAGGTGTTTGAAATTACCTGTTGCGTTTGCGTTGAAGGCGCGCTTTGTGAAGTGGTAACTTTTAAGGTGAAATCACTGTCTGAAATACCTGCGGGTATACGCAGCGCCATTCGGCCATTATCAAAGCTGGCGTTTAAACTCATCGATGGTGTGATTACGCCACCTTGTTCTAGATCTGGCACATATACTTTTTCAGTTTCGCCACCACCACATGCACTTAGCGCTAAACATATTAGTAATGAACTTAAAAGCTTGTAAGTTTTCACATGTCACCCAAAAGAATTAAATTGAGGGTGAAAAATACCATATCTGGCAGCTAAGCTTCAATTACACTTAATGACATAAAAAAAGGCCTATAGAAACTATAGGCCTTTTTTTGCAGTAAGTGCGTTATTAACGAGTCGCTGTTACTTCAAGCTCTTCTTCTAACACTTCTTCTTCAGTGTGGTGATGATCTTCTGCACCGTGCATCCAATCAACAAGTTTATCTGCCATACAGTACAGTAAAACACCTGAAGCAATCGCAGTAATAAAGATACCGCCAAAGATAGACATTGCATTTGCAAGTTGCTCTTCTTTAGTCGTGTCGCCGTGTCCAATAAATGAACCAACGATACCACCAACTTTGTTCGCAATTGCAATAAATAGGAACCAAGCACCCATCATTAATGATGCGATACGTAGCGGAGCTAGTTTAGTTACCATTGATAAACCAATTGGTGATAAACATAATTCACCCATTGTATGGAAGAAGTATGCACCTACTAACCACCACATGCTTGATTTATTTGTTGGGTCACCGTCCATTTCCATAACCGCACCCATCATAAATACAAAACCAATACCTAATAAGATAAGGCCAAGTGCAAATTTAACTGGTGAGTTAGGTTCTTTGTTACCAAGACGGATCCAGATAGACGCGATTACCGGAGCAAATACCACGATGAAAATTGCATTTAAAGATTGGAACCACGTAGTCGGTACTTCGAAGCTACCAATGTTACGGTCTGTGTATTCGTTAGTGAAGATATTCATTAGGCCGCCAGCTTGCTCGAAGCCTGCCCAGAAAACAACAGTGAAAAGGCCTAATACCATGATTACTTTAATGCGGTCACGTTCAACAGCAGTTAATGGCTCTTTACGTACTTCTGTTTGTTGTTGCTTTTCTAACTTAGCTGCAGGGATTGTACCTATGTTACCAAGTAGTTTTTGCGCAAATAAGAATTGAATAATCAATGAAAAAATCATACCAATACCGGCACAAATGAAGCCCGCTTGGTAGTTACCATCATAATGTGCAACAACTGAACCAACTACGATACCAGAAAGTGCAGCACCTACGTTGATACCCATATAGAAGATAGTAAATGCGCCATCACGACGGTTATCACCTTCTTCATATAAATCACCAACCATGGTTGAAATATTTGGCTTGAATAAACCGTTACCAGCAATTAATAGACCTAAACCTACATAGAACGCTTCCGTTTCCATGCCAGGTACCCATGCGTGCGGCGTACCTAAGATAAATTGACCCGCAGCCATTAAGAAGCCGCCGATATAAATTGCTTTACGTTGGCCTAAGTACTGATCCGCTAACCAACCACCGATTAATGGCGTAAGGTAAACAAGACCGGTAAATGTACCATACATTGAAAGTGCGTCGGCTTGGGTCCAACCCATACCGTTACCGCCTTCAGAATATACTTGGTCTACTAAATAAAGTACTAAGATTGCGCGCATTGCGTAGTAGCTAAAGCGCTCCCAAAGTTCTGTAGTGAATAGCAGGAATAGGCCTTTCGGGTGGCCTAACATTTCACCTGCTTTAGGGACTGAATTCATCGTATGCTTCCTAATTCAAATTATTGTTGTGGCCAATATTATTATTGTTGTTACTACCTTTCGGTTTGAACGGGCGGCCAATTGTTGTGTTTGGGTAACAGTTACCCACAAAGCAGATTTGTGTTAATAAACATACTGAACGAGGGGTAAAATAAGGTTATTAATACAAACTGCATCCGGCCAGTATACCTAGAGAGTTTTTTAAACAAAAGCCCTTATCTAACAGATTTGACCTGTTTGTATGCACTTTTGCCGTTTATTTATGCAGGTCTTGGCACAGGCCTCTTAGAAACGCGATAAAACCGTGCTCCGTTAACCAGTGTAGGTGCGCTTCATCTTTTACTAGAAAATGGCCGCAAAAATTGAGTCCGTTAGCGAATATTGATTCGATATGCGCGGTTTTTCGTGGCACTAGCCAGAATAAGTCTTTATTTATAATTAGGTTATAGGCACCGGTCTCAATATCACTGTTATTTAAACCAAATTGTTGAAGCGCTTGCTGATAATACTGGGTACACATTGCTAAATTTAACGGGCCAAATCGCACAAAACTGATGTCGTCTAGCTGTTTGGCAATAGCCGTAACGGTGTCACTGTGTGCTAAGCGAATTAATTGCATATGGCGATGCCCTTGGCTAGCACCAGCAATAGGACCGGCATTATAAAAGCCAACATCATAAGGCGAATTTAAATGTTCAAGCCAAGCTGAAAAATCAGACTCCGTTAAAGGGCTTTGCTGCGATACAAATTCTTTACTGCACAACAGGGCATGGGGTTTTAATACCGGAAACTTATTTAACAGTAGCTTGTGTGACGGTGGGCAGTCTTTTACAAACATCGCCTCTTCATGAGGTAAAAATGGGTTAGTCTTTTGCGTGCTTTGATGGGGTTTGTCGATTTTTTTAGCGACGCGCAAGTGCACCGTGAAGTGAATGTTATTATCCATAAAGGATTGGCTTTGTGTTGTGAGTGGCTGGAGCGTTTTTGTTTTTAATGCGATTTCTATTTGCTGTTCAACTGCTTGCCAATACATAATACATCCTATATTTGATCTTAATGAGCACGAGTGAGTTATGCGCCGCGGTTTTTCTGTGCCAAACGAAAATGACAGCTTTAATATACGCGTCTTTAAACAAGTTGTACCTTATTTATTAGAGTTTCGCACGCGCATTATTATTGCGTTTTGCTGCCTAGTCTTTGCTAAGCTTGCCAGTGTTTATTTACCTTTTGTACTGAAATACACGGTAGACACGTTAGATCAACAAAATAATATAGTGTTACTAGGCACAGTTGGTTTAATTGCCGCCTATGGTGTATTGCGTCTTGCCAATGTGGTGTTGTCTGAATTACGCGACATGCTATTTGGCCGTGTTACTGAGCGCGCCATGCGTCGTATTAGTATGAAAGTATTTAGCCATTTACAACACCTCGACCTTAAATTTCATTTAGATCGCAAAACCGGTGGCCTTGCCCGTGATATTGAACGCGGAGTATCGGGCATTAGTTTTGTGATGCGCTTCTTTGTTTTCAATATTGGCCCAACGTTAATCGAGCTGATGTTGGTAATTGGTATTTTAACTACCAAATATGGCGCTAAATACGGGCTAGTGATCGCCGCCTCTGTGGTGGTTTATATTACTTTCACTGTGTATGTGACTAATTGGCGATTAAAGTTTATTCGCGAAGCCAATATGGCGGATAACCGCTCAAACACCCGCGCCGTTGATAGCCTGTTAAATTTTGAAACCGTAAAATACTTCAATAACGAAGAGCATGAGATTAAAGAGTACGATATTGAACTTGCGGCTTGGGAAAAAGCGCGCCGTAAAAACCGTTTATCACTGTTTGCCTTAAATGGCGGCCAAGCATTGGTTATTGCGACAGCAATGACCTCAATGCTGTTATTTGCTGCGCTTGATGTGGAAGCTGGGGCAATGACCCTAGGTGATTTTGTGTTAGTGAATGCTTTTATGATGCAAATATTTATGCCGCTTAACTTTTTGGGTTTTGTCTATCGTGAAATTAAAGGCTCGCTCACCAATATTGAGAACATGTTCGATTTACTCAAGGTTGACTCCTCTGTGTCGCGCAATAGCAAAAGTGAGTCACTTACAGTAAACAAAGGGGCCATTACGTTTGAAAATGTCAGCTTTGGTTATGCAAAAGAGCGTACAATTTTAAATAATCTGTCTCTTAATATTAAGGCGGGTAGCAAGGTTGCAATTGTTGGCCCGAGTGGCTCGGGTAAAAGTACTTTAACCAAGTTGCTCTGCCGATTTTATGATGTAACCAATGGCAACATTCAAATTGATGGGCAGAATATCGCTCAGGTCAAATTAGATTCATTGCGCGAAGTTATTGCCGTAGTACCCCAAGATACCGTGTTATTTAACGCCAGTATTTATGACAATATTCATTATGGCAACTTATCGGCAACGAAAGAGCAAGTGATCGCAGCAAGTGAAGCCGCGAATCTGAAAACCTTCGTTGAATCGCTTAACGATGGTTTTGAAACCCATGTTGGTGAGCGCGGCTTAAAGCTATCAGGTGGTGAAAAACAGCGTGTTGCTATTGCAAGAGCACTATTGAAAGATTCACCTATTATGGTATTCGATGAAGCAACCTCTGCACTTGATAGCCATAATGAAGAAGCCATAATGCGAACCATCAAAAAAGTGGCACGCCATCATACTGCGATTATGATTGCCCACCGCCTCTCAACCGTTACCGATGCAGATCATATTTTTTATTTAGAGCAAGGGCAGCTGGTGGAAGAGGGTACACACCAACAACTACTTGAAAAAGAAGGGCGTTATGCCGCACTTTGGCGCAGTCAAAGTCAGTAATAAACAAATAAAAAAGGGAGCTTAGCTCCCTTTCTTTTTAATTATGTGGATTAATAGTTAGCGTAAGGCACGATTAGCCTTGGTACTAATGGCAGCTCACCGTAAACAGGGTTAAACAAATACTTCACGTAAATTTGACCATAATTTGGTTCGTAAAAATCAGCGCGGTCGATATTAAAGCTCGCACCAATTAACCATTGAGGTTGCACGCGGTATTCAACTAAGCCCTCAATACCCCATGAAAATCCACTGCTTTTGTCAGCAGCAAATATTGGGTCAATGCCCGTTTCAACTGCTTTGAGCTCAGCAACAGCTTGTAGTTCAGGGTTATTTGGGTAAAGCTCAATGGCATCTGTGGTTGTGCGCGAATAGCCACCGTTCACTTTGAGGCGATAAACTAAGTCCTGCTCAAAACGACCATCTACTGTAACAGGCACTGACAGGCCAAGGTATTTTTGTGGGCTGTAGTAACCGCCATGGCCATACGTTTCTTCTGAAAGGTTATGCTTATAACCCCAATACAACAAGTTAGTACCGACAGACAGTTCAAAGTCTGGCTGCTGGATAAAGCGATAGTAGGCACCTGTCATCGCACGTTTTCGGTCGTTATCAAGTACATTTTTGCCTTGATAATACTGATAATCGAGCGTAGCCCAAAAACCCCAATCAAGGCCGAGATCGTGATACAAGCCAAGGGTAATCCCATTGCTGGTAACGCCACCCCAAATCTCATTTTGATTAACGTCTTCAAGACCTGCATATGACAATACGCTGTTAGTGAGTGCTCTACGCTCAATTTCAATGTCGTAGCTGAAGTCACCCAGACTATTTTGATAGAGCATGCCACCTACGATATTTGAAAGTAAGAAGCCTTGTGGTGTGGTACCAATATCCACACGCCAGTTTTCGTTTTGCCAGCCAACACCTAAGGCAATACCTTGGTCGCGAGGGGTAATGCTAAATAACGAGCAAGTATCATAGCAAAGTGCGCCAGTACCGTAGCGGCTTGCGGCAAATCGTTCTGAAAAGTTAGTTTGTTGGGCAGATATACTAACGGCATCCGCTTTAACAAATAACTGACCCTCTAAAAATGGGAAGTAGCCTTCAAATAACGCCGCACCTAAGCCCAATTCATGATCGTTTTGCGTACTGGTTTGACCGCTAAAGTCGCCAGCAAGCGCAATATGCCCATCGGTACGGTTTTTAATTTTTGCAATGCCCGAGCGAGCAGAGCGCATATACCAAGTATCGGTTTCTTGGTCTTGTGCTAAGTCATGCAGCACTTTTTTGTCGGCAACATCAACACGTTGTTTTGTAAGTACTTGACGATAGTATTCAATCGCAAGTTCGCTTTGGCCAAATTTATCGGCTACTTGGCCTGCAAGATTGAGTAATTCGCCATCGCTTGGTGAGAGTGCGAGTAGATCTTTTTGGTATCTGAGCGCGTTATCTTGATCTTTAAAATCGAGTAACAGGGCCATTAATCGGCGCTGATTATAGTTTTCATCTGCTGGAACGCGATAAACTAAGTGTCTAACTACTTTTTCACCCAGCGCATATTTATTACTAAACAAGGCTTTTTCGGCAACTTGATACTCAGTTTCGAACTCTAATTCGCCGTATTTGTGCGCATTTTCATATAAAAAATCAACTTGTTCAAAATCACCTTTATTTAACGCAAATTCAAGCAAGCGTGCATTTGCCGGAATGCTCGATGGGTTGTTGCTAAGGTATGATGTTAAGATAATTTCTTCACGATCAGGCTGTTTTTTTACTTGGTAGCGCACCTTTAAATTTTCAATTTCGCGCTTTTCACTTTGGGTTTGCGCCGGCGCCATATGCAAATTGGCAAACCATGAATCGAGATCATCGGCGTCGTCTGCGCTAAGCAACCATTCACTGTATAGCTGATACCAGTAGAAGTCGAGTTTAGGTGAGCCATTCAAAGCTGTTTTGAGCTGGCTGGTGGCGCGGTTATGCATGCCTAGCTTGTACCATTGCGCAGCAATTTGTGCTGTTTGCAGGTTACTTAAATCATTTTGATTTTCGATGTCTTGCAACAGGGCAAGAGCAGAGGCTTTTTGTTCGGTCTCAATTAACACATCGACTTGTTCAAATTGCTCACCGAGTGCTAACGTTTCTTTTAATTCTTTTATTTGCGGCGTGTAATCTTTCACTCGAACATAAGATAAGCTTTGCAATCCGGCGCGAAAATCGCCTAGTGAACGCATATAAAGTGCGTGGGTATAGCGAATTTCTGGGTTCATTGGAAAACGCCAAAGCGCTTGGTTGTAGACCTTCTTACTGGTGTCGATATCACCTAACTTGCGCCACTCAAAGGCCAAGTCATAATAAAGCCAGCCATTAGTAGGTGAGGTTTTAATTGCTTTTTCAAGCAGTGCAATCGCTTCTTTCGGCTCGCCTCGCGCAGACAGTTCTTCCGCTTGTTCACGGTAAATTGCCGTTTTTGCAGCGTTTATTTCCGCACTGACCGTATCGCGTTGTTTTTTAGTTAAACTTGATTCAAATCGCTCTAGTGCATTAATACTTTGTTGCTGTTCTACAATATTAAGCAATAAAGACAGGGCATAGCCATTATTAGGGTTACTGCGTAATACGGTTTGCAGGTATTTTGTCGCCTGCGCTGTGTCACCTTTGGCCTGTGCAACCTGTGATGAATAAATCAGTACGGTATTAGTGTCTTCTTTGAGTTTTAACGCATTGGCTAGCAGTTGTTCGGCTTTTGTCAGCTCTAAGGCATCAATTGCAGATCTTGCTTCGCTGATCAGTCCCCAAAACTTGGCAGTATTTAATAGCCCTAACCAAATTGATTTATCGCTGCTGTCTGCGAGTTTGGCGGCCTTGCTAAAATATTGTTGGGCATCGGCATGTTTGCCTTGTGCCATTAAGCTACGGCCAAGATCGCCCACTATATCAGCGTCTTTTGGTCTGCCTGCGGCTGCTTTGCGTAACAGCTTTTCTGCAAGTGCGTAGTTTTCTTTTGCCATATGGCGTTTTGCGCGCTGCCAGGCTTGGTAGTTAGGGTCGGCTTCTAGCTTTAGTTGTGCAACTAATTTTTCACTAAATACTTCGTACTGCAATTTACCTAAATCACTTTGTGGATAGAGGCTAAAAAAGTAACTGTATTGTGAGCGAGTAAAGGTGCTAATTGGCATATCTTCTAACGCATTTAACCATACTCGCTCCACTTCAATGCGCATTTGCGAATGGGTTGCGTATTTACGCAATATTGCCAGCGATTTTTTGTCAGTGGGTTTTCGTTTTAAGATATGGCGCGCATAGGCTACTTCAAACTGTGCCGTATTAGGGTAGCGTTGCGTCAGCTTAGTAAATAACTTTTTTGCTTGTTGCCAACTATCTGGATCAGCAGAAAGTATGTTGGCATATTCAAACTTTAGTCTCGCCGTTGGTATTTCGCCGCGAAATAACGCTTTGAATTGCTTTGCGGCTTCTTTTGATTGACCAGCGCGAGCCAATAAGCGCACAGCTTGCAGTTTTTCTTTACCTTCAGGTGAGTGAATATACGCAATGCTATCTAAGCGTTGAATATACGGATAAAACGGTTCATCTTTTTTAAATGCTTTGAGCTCTTCAACGGCTTTTTCTGTTTCACCTTGCTCGAAGTAGTAGCGGATCCAGGCAGCGCGAATATCGAGGCTGCCAGGCTCAACTTGCTCTAATCGTGCGAGACTATCAATCACCAGTTGTGGTTTTTGTTGTGCCTCGCCTAGTTCAACCTGCTCTAAAAGCCAACTAATAGGCTGAGCATCAAGGCCTTCACTGGCATGCAGTTGTTGGCCAAGTAAACAGCTTACTAATAATGCTGTCGCTTTTAGTTGCATTCGGTGCTCCATGCCGGCACTAACGAACCGTCATTTAGTAACTCAAAACGTGCATTGGTCGCAGCAGTGCCAAACAATGTGAGTACACTGCTGTAATAATTATTTCGCAGCTCATAGTCTATGTTGGCGTTGATTTTTTGATTAATCATGCTTGCGGTTACGCGATCACCAAATGATTTCATAAAAGGTAGAATCGCTGCTTGAAAGCCAAGAGGGCCAGTTTTTGCAGTACGTCCTGATTTAGCATAGGTGTTGAGTGGTACTGCGCGACTGCTACTTACTTTTCGCGCCATTGGGTCAAATTTGAACAACAGCTGCTCTTTGTAACTAACATCGTCAGCTAACAAACCTACCCATAAATAACTGCGAATAGCATTGAAGTTACCCTCATCGTTATGCTTTTTAGTGAAGTGGAAGCCCTTTTTGGGATTGTATAGCACCCAGTCAGGGCTAAAGCCTTTTGGCGCACTTTCTGAAAGCACAACCAATGATGAATTGAGTACTTCTTGCCATGGTTGGCTTGGATAGAGCTCAACAAATCGTTGGAAAATAAACGGCGGCAAATAACTTGGGTTTAAACGCCATGTTTGTTCGCCTACTTCGAAGCCATAAGGGGCAGGTAATAGGGTTAATCCTAGTCCTGGTAAAAACTCGGTTTCTTCTTTTAAAATGCGCTTTGCCATTACTGCAGCAAGTACCGCATAACGACGTTCATTCCATAAACGGCTTGCTTCTGCTAGTGCGTAGGCTATCCATAAATCAGAATCAGACGCAGGGTTAGAATCTAAAATCCCATAGCTAGTTGGCGTTTTTCGGCCCCAAAGCCATGCCGGTAAACGTGCGCTTAAATCACCTTCAGCAAGGTGACGCTCGGTCCAATTAAGCAGTTTATCAAAGGTTTCTTTATCGTTCGCTACTAACGCAAAGAATAAACCGTAAGATTGACCTTCACTGGTGGTAATGTTTTTCTCAGAACCAAGATCAATTACGCGACCATCTTTTGAGATGAAATTGCTTTTAAACGTTTGCCACTCAGGCCACACCATACAACTTTCTGCTTTTAGCAATGTCGGCATTAGAAGCAATAATACAATGAGTAACTTTTTCATATTTAGTCTTCCTTCTCACCAACACGTTTGCGCGCCAACGTATTAAGAACACGCCATAAGATAACAGATAAAATAAGTAATGTAAGAATGGTCATAAATGCTAATAACAGCGGATGATCTGATAAGTGGAACCAAATAAGTGTGTGCAGCGGTAACGAGCCAATATAGTAGCGCTCACCTAAATGCGATTGATGCACTTTATATGGGTTGATAATTGTTGCAGTGCCTTGCACTTCAATTAATTTAGCGCCATCAATTAGGGTTTTGTTGATAAGCCCCAAATCATTGCTGGTTGCGGCCATAATTGATACGACACTGCGCTCGTCGTTAAACGGCGATTGGAACCCTGCAATCGCTGCAAGTGAACCATAACTCTCGAGTGATACGTGCGTTGAGGCATCTTCATTGCTCTTAGCGTACTTGTACGGTTGCGTTTCATAAATTGCTTGCTTTATTTCACGTAGAGAGTGATTAATCAGCACCGACATATGCTCGTTTTGAGCAAAACTATCTGCACCTGTTTGCGAGCCAATGAGCAAGATATCTTTATCGTCAAAATCAATGTCTGCGCCGTTATCGGTGAGGATCGTTGCTTTTAGTGATGGGTAACCCGTTGTTTGCCCTAAGTGACCTGTTGCAGTAAGCAAGGTTTCGACTTCATCACGGTTAGGTGATTGTGGTAAAACAATTAAGGTTTCGCTTAAATCTGCAAACTTAGTAAATGGAAAACCACCTTGTGCGTAAGCATGCAAATTAGGCATCGCAATATAATGGTGATAATCAGAGACATCAATTGTAGAGTTCTCGTCAATTGCGCCTATGGTGCCCTCAGGTGCGGTAGTTTGACAAAAACCTTCTTTTTCAGTTGAGAATAAGAACTCAAAGGCTACGTCATTTTTAATATCCACTTTAAAACCGGGTACGGTAAAGTAACGTTCTTTATCGGTATCATCGGTCGATAGCAGTGGAATACGAATATCTTCATCGACTAACGTTGAGTACTCATTCGGGTCGAGTTTGTAACCTTGCACATACTCTTGGTTAATCGACATATTAAGGCGTGAAACACCTTTATCTGTTGGTGGTGTATAGCGGTATTTTAATTCGATTGGTAAACCGTCGGTGTACCAAGTGAATAAATCGGGCGCGACACGTACATCTAGTTTTACTGGTGGTGCACTGTAGCCAACAGCTTGAAGTTGATTTTTATACTCGACCAATTCGCCAAAACGAACCGGGCGATCTGAGCGGATCCAACGCGGCGCGTCGTAAGCTTTACGTGGCTCAATGTATTCAACTTTGTTAATCTTTGCACTGCGGCCAGTCATCATTGGCAAGCCTAGTGCTAAGCCTTCCGCTGCAACTTTTAAGTCATCACTATTACGGCCTAAGATTAACAAGAGTTTTTGGTAACGATGCTCTGGGTTTGCAATTACTTCAACAACTGGGCCATCAACGCCTGGGTAATCCGCTAAGAAATCAGGGCGATTATCATTGGTTGCAAAAACAACACTGTGTGAACTTGGTAGTGCATTGTAGTTAACTGGGAATTTTGCACCACGCCAGTTTGCCTTTGCGCCAAACCATGAGCTTAAAATACTTGCAGCGTGCAAGGTTGTGTTATCAGGCGTTTCGTTAAATACAAACGGCAGTGTTAACTGAGCATAATCACGTTCATCAAAAAACGGTTCTGGGAACTGAGCGAGTAAGCTCTCAAATGGTAATTGCTGCTCGGTATAGGTAATGCGACTGGTACGACTAATATCAGCCCAAATACTGGAATGAAATGGGTCTTCACATTCACGGGTATAGTGACCAATTAACTCAAATCTGAGGGTGTTGAAGTCTTCAACGAATTTAGGCTCAAGCTTAATGCTATGGCGCTGCATGCCTTCGTTAACTTTATCTGGGCTCGCGTCGGTGACCGGAATTGTCGCCATAACTTCTTCATTTAAATACACCTTTAAATGGGAAAGTTCTTTGATCAATGCAGGTGAGCTGGTAAATGCAAAATCGAGACTCAAATCGGTAATAATGTGATCAACACGGTTAGTAAAATCAACCGTACGACTTGCTTGCACTCCGCGCAAACGCATATCAGGTCGGTTCAATTGCTCAAATGTATAAGACAAGGTACTTTGAGGACCTGCCTCAGGGTAACCTTGTTTGTATATTTCTTTATTTTCAGCAATTTTGATTGCGTTGCGGGCAAAGTTGCCTGTTGCATTGTTGCCGCTTGTTGTTGCGTAGCCATTGATACTACACAGCGAACTGAGCGCCAATATGCTTCCTGCTACTTTAGTTAGCACTTTCATAATTTAAATTTCCCAGTTTTGGCTTTTGCGGCATAAATGAGCCAACCAAAATTAAAATATTACCAATCTTTGTTATGTATTTCTTTGCTTTCGCTGGTGCATGAAGAATTAAGCTTTTAAAACCACGGATACTGGTTTGTTTTACATGCTTAAAACTTTCAGAGGGAAGATCATGCGTAAAATTCTCTTGCCAACCGAGCCACGCATCAGCGCGACTAAAGGTTGATTCAATATAGTTTTTCTCTTGTTCTAATGTCAGATTACTTAAAATCAATCCAACTCGATTTTTACGTGCGTTAATCACTTTACACGGAAATGAAAACTGTCGGCGTCCACGTGACATAATCAGGTCAACATCAGTTTCCACATTAATTAAATCATCAGCTGGTAACTGTACGCCTACACCAACATCACTAAAATCAGTTACCCGTACTTTGTATGTTCTGCCATTGGCGTCGCGTAGCGCAGCAGGGAAGTTCGCCGTAATACGGTGTGAGCGTCTTACTTGTTTTGCTTCTGCCGCAACTGCAATCGCCGCACCTAAAATCATAAAGTTATATAGTGCCCATGCCATACTGATTAACAATACGCCGATTTGAACGGGGTCGCCAAAAAATATACGAAAAACACCAACAACTAAGCCAATTAGGTTAATGGTTGCGAGAAAAAGGTATGGTTTTGAGATTTCCCAATCATAGAAGTCTTTATCGGTTAAACCACCTTTTTCGGTTACGTTAAACTTACCTTTGTTAGGCGCAAAAAGTGCCACGGTTGTAGGCTTTAAAATATACCAAGCAAGCACTGCTTCATATACTTCCCCCCAAAATGAATAACGCCATTTACCTTGGATTCGGGAGTTGGTAATTTTAACCTGCATTAGGGTTGGCACCACGTATAGTAAAATTGCTAAAAACGGTGCGTAAATAATATAGGCGTCAAAATAAATGAGTGCCAAGGGAGCCGTTAAAAACACGATGCGCGGAATACCAGAGAAAAAGTGCATTGCCGCGTTCAAATAACAAAAACGTTGGCTTAACGAGAGCCCGCGCCCAAGCAAAGGATTATCCACCCTAAATATTTGCGCCATACCCCGCGCCCAACGAATACGCTGGCCCACGTGGGTCGACAAACTGTCAGTAGCAAGCCCGGCAGCTTGTGGAATATTAATGTAAGCGGTGCGATAGCCTTTACGTTGCATTTTAAGTGCCGTGTGAGCATCTTCTGTTACTGTTTCAAATGCGAAGCCGCCAATTTCTTCAATTGCACTGCGACGAATTACGGCACAAGAACCACAGAAAAACGTAGCATCCCATAAGTCGTTTCCGTCTTGAATTAGACCGTAAAACAGCATGTTTTCGTTAGGCGTTTGGGCAAAATTACCGAGGTTCTTTTCAAACGGGTCAGCAGAGAAAAAATGGTGTGGTGTTTGCACCAGACACATTTTAGGGTCTTCAACAAATTGACCTATGGTCATCTGTAAGAACGAACGTACAGGTACGTGGTCACAGTCGAAAATGGCAATTAACTCACCATCAGTGTAACGCATTGCATGGTTTAGATTACCTGCTTTAGCGTGAAAGTTGTTTGGACGAACGATATAGCCCACACCAATCTCAGCAGCGAATTCCTTAAACTCGTCGCGTTTGCCATCATCAAGAATATACACATTTAACTTGTCTTCTGGCCAATCTAGCGCCAGAGCTGCGATAGTGGTTGGTTTTACAACACTTAAAGGCTCGTTATAGGTTGGAATGTAAACGTCAACAGTAGGCCAACTACTGGTGTCTTTAGGAAGCTTAACCGGTTTGCGTTTTAATGGGCGCATGGTTTGGAAAAAGCCCAGAATTAGAATAAACCAGGCATACGCTTCTGCGGCAAGTAAGCCAAAGCCTAAAAACAAGGCGATAGGATCACCCCAATTAAGTGTTTCATTCACGCGCCACCAAATATAACGGGTAGAGGTCGTGATTGACAACGTTATCATTACAATTGTCGGTAATGGTCCTTTTATGCCTCGCAACGAGTAGGCGATAAATAAGATCAAACTCATAAAAATCGCTTGTGCTTCAAGGGAAAAAGGAACCGTAATAAATATCGCCAATAAAAAAAGTACCGCGGCAAGCAGTATCTTAGTGATATGAGGTTTTTCCCAAAAATCGGCGGAGGTTAATTTTTGAAATCCGGTTTGGGTATTTTCATTAATTTCTTTGTTAAGTGATTGCCGTACGCGCAGGGTAAACCATTTATCGAACCGCATTGCCCAGTCGATAAACAGCGGCAAAATTTTAAAAATGGAATATTTTGATTCTTTCTCAACGGTTTGTTTTTCGCCACGCTTAAATTTTACTAGTGTTAGAAAGGTTAATTGAATAACAAAGCGAATTGGGTCGCCAAGGCGAAAGCGATTTGGTTTTAGCTGTGGAAAGTAACGATAAAAAGCATTATCAAAATCTATACGTTCTAATTTAATAAAAGCATGCAAAACAAAGTGAGTCACAGTAAGTAGCAGTGACATAAATACACTGTAACTATTTTCTTCAAAAAAGAAGCGATAGCGTGATTTTACTCTACTAATGTTATGCTTTGGGCTAACGAGGCTAGACGTATTCATATGTGTTACGACAGACTCTTGCGTTTGTTATTTAACCAACTTGCGAGTGCGTGGAAATCTTCTTTTACTACACTGAGCGGTGAAGTGTTAATAAGCACATTTTTAGCTGCAAGTGCCTCAGGTACGGCGCTATCAAAATGAATAAAAAAAGGCGCTAAATGCTTTAAATTTGCTCGCCAAATTTGGTATACATCGAGTTCAAGTGGGTTACTGGCATTAAAGCGATTAATTAAGTAATACGCTTGGTTATGTGCGCTGCTTTTTTTAATTTGGCTATAACACGCAGGATCGCAGGTCACTACATTGATAACGATATCTCTGTCATCAAGCGCTAAGTCATCGAGTGACATATGGCTTGGTACGTCAAACAGCAGCCAACTGTTGTGGTCGATATCCAAACGTTTTGATTGATTTAACAGTGTATTATAAGAAAAACTGTTAGCAAGTTCAGAGCCATAAGGCACATATTTAACGTTATCTTCATTGATAAACGCAATATCAGCCCAACTCGATTCGGCATCCGCTATTTTATTTGTCCAACCTGATTGGTTTTGCCATTCATGACCAAGGTGCAGACACAGTTCATTTTTTGAATCAAGGTCAATACACAACACGTCGTGATGGCTTTGAGATAACAGCGTTGCTATATTGGCAATAATAGATGTGCTTCCTGTACCACCTTTCATGCCTTTAAAAAATACTCGATTCATACAAAATGGGCTTTGTTAAAACGTATAATTATTAAATTTCTTCGATTTCGCTAAACAGATCATACTTAGCAATGATTTTCATTTCTTTTTGCTTTTCTGTAATCTCAACGTAATCGGCGACAGCAATTTTGCTTTTTGTTTCCAATTTAGAAATATCGTGCGCATGATACGCATTTTCTATTGTTTCAGCGTTTTGATTATTAGTCACAATATTAACCTCTTAAGTTAAAGCTTCTATATTATTAGTCGGTTAGATTGGGCTAAACTATTACACTCTATTACGTAGCATTTGAGACAAAATAATGTGTTTTTTCCTTGTAGGCCTTTAATTTTGCGAGCTTGATACAATTTGGTCTAATTGTTATCGGCTTGAGCAAACTAAAATTTAGCACTTTTCTCAACAATGGCGCTGGACTTGGCTAAATGATTGTATATAAAATCATATTTTCATCTAAATAGAAAGTATTACTTTTTTAGAGCGACGCGTTATGTATTAATAATGCGCATATAGAGCAAAAGTGGGTTAAATGTGCATAAATTGAACTTTTTGGGTATTGAGAGCGATCATGGGCTTATTTTTAAAGCTGCAACTTATGCGCTTTTTGCCAACAGCGAAGAAGCAGGTATTGAGCTTGCCTTGAGCTCAATAAACGAACAAGGTAAGAGCTTTGTAATATCGCAAGACCCGGAGCGATTTTCTGTTAAATCGGATAAATGGCCGCAACTTAAAAAAGCGCAACTTTTTGCCTTAGACACCTCTTTTTTTATCGAAAACAGCACTCAGTTTATTTCACAAACAATTGAAGAGCTAAGTTATTATTCTGGCTTTCGTGGTGCGCATTTAATTATTCATTTTTCAGAAGGTTTAGCTAACCATTTTGAACCTAAACTAGTTAAAAAATTATTGCATAAAACGCAGTTAATAACTGAGCGCTACAATATAAGCCTGATTTTTTTGTTTACGGGGAAAACGGCACAACAAAAAGCGCCCACTTTTTTAGCTCACAGCAAATTAATTGACGGTGTTGCCCATCTTAACAGCCATTTAATGAACCATAACTTGTACTTTGATTTTTGGCGCAGTGAAAGAGGGCTGGTAAGCCAGGTAAGTTATCAGTTGTTTTTTGAACAACCGGTATCGGCGGAACTAAACGTTCAAAATGAAGCGAATGCTGAACCTGTTTATCAAAATTTAGAGCAGGTTTTTATCAGCAAAGAGTTGCTGCCTAGCGAGACAAAATTACCGCCACATTATTTAATATGCGACGATAACCAAAGCTTAGCCGAACATGCTCGCGAAAATAAAGCTGCAACAGTTGTTTTATGTGCGTCGCATGATATTAAAAAGGCCGAACTTGCTGCACTTTGCTATGAATTGCGAGATGTTTGTGGGCCTTGGCTAAAAATTGTAATTAAAAACAAAGATGGCGTGTTACGTCACCACGATGAGTGTGTATTTTTAACCTTAGGCGTTAACTTAATTTTGCATACAACCACAGATATTTCACGTTTGATGTCGCAGGTGCAAGCTTTGCAAGGCGTTAAGTTTGTGCGTACGCTGCCAAAAGATTACAAAGCAGTACTGGCTCATGCTAAAGGGGTGGAAGCAAAAGGTTATTTAACCCCAAGCAGCTTTGTTGATGCCGTGAAACTGCAACGTGAAGCCAGTTTATCGACAGGGATTAGTGGCGTTTTGGTGATTTTGGATTTGATTAAAGGTGTTGAGCCAATTGATGCATTACGTCTTTTTTCTGTAAAACGTAACGGTGATATTTTTACCGCCAATCAGTCGCAAGTTTTGCTTTATTTGCATGCTTGCCGAGAGAATGATGTGGATAACGCCATTGAGCGATTGTTTAGATTAGCAATCAGTGAGTTCTTTGCCGCTCACAGCATTTATTCGCAAGACTTATACATAGAACAAGTTTGCCGAGAACTTAAACACGCCGACGACAACAAAGAATTGGAAGATTTCTCCGTGCAGTTACTTGAATCTACGGTAGAGCAAGTGCCACTTGCAATGAGTACATCAGGGCGTACGGCTGTTGTAAACGATATAAACCGCTTTCCAAGTCGTCAGCCTTGTAAAGCGCATCCTCTTAAGTTTCTGGAAAATAATTAATGTACTTAACTTATATTATTTTGGCGTTTATTTTTGGCATTGTGATAGGTATTGCAATAGCGCAGTTTTCAAAAGAGCTTAAGCACTTTGTTACTAAGCTCTACAAAGCGTGGACGTTTAAACATAAAGCGATTCATCCATATAAGCCGCAGGAAAAAGAATAATCAATGAGCATTGCACACCCAGATAAAGATCCGTTGCGTTATGACGCACTAGGGCTTTGGAATTTGTATTTCTTAGTCAAGCTAGGCTTATTTTTCTCAGATGTTATCGATTTGCATGTACTGGAAAATATTGCGTTTATTGCGTTTCTTTTACTGCCGTTCAAGCATACCTTGTTGATTAAGGTTAAACATATTATCGGGGCATTTGTCGCATTATTTTTATTGCATTATGACTCTTACTTGCCACCGCTTAGTCGCTTACTTGAAAGTGGTGATCTGCTTAGTGATTTTAGTTTGCCGTACCTTATCGAGTTGTTGTCGCGCTTTTTATCGTGGCAGTTTGTCGCCATGGCGCTGGTCTTGGTCATTGTTTATATTTATTTGGTAAATTGGGTTCGTTTTACCACGGTGAGTATTGTGGGTATTTTGTATATTGGCGCATTACAATTTTTTGCCAGCCAAGAGAGTATGCAACCCGCGCCGACTTATGTACAAAATAGTGCTCAAGCAACGCAACAAAATGTTCAAAATACCTCCTTAAACCCAGAGCAAGCAATGTCGGCGTTTTATCAACAACAAGCACGCTTAAAAACCGAATTTCCAGCATCTAACCAAGGTGGTGACTTTGATATTGTGCTACTCAATGTGTGTTCACTTGGCTGGGATGATTTAGAACGAGTGAATCTTAGTAAGCACCCTTTGTTTAATCAGTTTGATTTACTGTTTGATAATTTCAGCTCGGCCACCTCGTATAGTGGACCTGCCGGTATTCGTTTATTAAAAGCAAGCTGCGGGCAGACATCTCACCAAGGTTTATATTCAGATGCGAATAAGCAGTGTTACTTATTTGAGAATTTAAAGTCGCTGGGTTTTGATAACGACTTTGCGATGAACCACAATGGTAATTTTGATAATTTCCTTGGTATGGTCGAAAGCCAAGGGCGTGTTGATGCAAAACTACAGTCGTTACAAGGTGTTAAAATTGCACAGCGCTCATTTGATGGCACACCTATTTTCGATGATGGTCAGGTATTAAATAAGTGGCTTAAATCAAGACTAACCTCAAATAAGCCACGTGCGGCACTTTACTACAACACCATTAGTTTGCACGATGGTAATGTGATTGAAGGACGCAGTAAGTTTGGCAGCAGTTTAAAAAGCTACGGCACGCGTACAGAAATATTATTTAAGCAATTTAACCAGTTCTTTACGCGTTTAGAGCAAAGTGGTCGTAACTATATGGTGGTTATGGTGCCAGAGCACGGTGCATCACTGGCGGGCGATAAAATGCAAATTGCAGGTATGCGTGATATTCCTAGTCCAGCAATTCTAGACATTCCGGTGGGCGTGAAGTTTATTGGGCCAAATGCCAAAGCAAATAGTGCACAAAAAGTGATTTCTGAGCCGTCTAGTTATCTCGCTATTTCAGAGCTAATCGCTCGCGCAACACGACAAAACATTTTTAGCGGCACCTTAGATCTTGGCATATTAGCAGCTGATTTACCGAAAACACCTATGGTGGGTGAGAACTCAGGTACACGAATGCAGATGTTTAATGGTAAGCCATATATTCAACTCGATGATGGTGAATGGATGGTTTACCCAGGATACTAAATAACCTGAAATCGGGTTAATCAAAATAGGGAGCGTTTGCTCCCTTTTTTAATTTGAATGAATAGTTATGGGTTATAGCTTTTTTGTTCATTTATGTTTACAAAATTTCTTCCAATCTTTGGTTTTTTCAGTATTATCAAAATATTGTGCTTAAGCTGGTAATGGGGAAATTATGCGCTTAGAGATCCATTGTGCGGACCGAATTGGTATCGCGCAGGAAATACTCAATATTTTAGTAAGTTACCAAGTTGACTTAAAAGGTATTGAAGTTGATTCAGTTAACTGTCGGATGTATGTCTCTTTTCCGCCAATTGAGTTTGAACAGTTTCAGAAAATTATGCCTGAAATTCGTTTAATTCAAGGTGTAGAAGATGTAAGAACGACCGCATTTTTGCCTTCTGAGCGAGAGCATAATGAACTTACCACTTTACTAAGCGCACTACCCGATGGGGTTATTTCTATTGATGTAAAAGGTATTGTGCGCCAATGTAACGATTCGGCTTGCCGCGATTTAAATACATCAAGTACAGAAGTAATTGGCCAGCATATTAATACCCAACTTAAAGGGTTTAACTTTACACGTTGGTTAGAAAGCGCCGAAGTGCTTGCACAAACGACGCGTGTTGAAGTGAACGGTGAAGATTTTATTGCCGATATCTTACCAATTTCAGTGCCTGACGCTGAAAATGAAACGATTTTTGTCGGTGCGGTAGTTAATATTAAATCGCAAAGCCGTTTAGGTGAGCAGGTGAGTGCCTTTAGACGACAAGGCAACGAGAGTTTTGCAACCATTCATACCCATAGTAGCGCCATGCGCAAAGTAGTGCGTGAAGCGCGCAAAATGGCGCAGTTAGAGGCACCAATTTTAATTACAGGTGAAACGGGCACAGGCAAAGAGCTGTTAGCGAAAGCGTGTCACTATGCGTCAAATCGCGCAAATAAGCCGTTTGTTACGTTATCGTGTGCATCCTTGCCTGATGATGTGGCTGAACCTGAATTGTTTGGTTGTGCACTACCCAATGCTGAAAGCCGCGGTGTATTAGAACAAGCCGACGGCGGAACTGTATTTCTTGATGAAGTAGGGGAAATGTCGGCGCAACTGCAAACTAAACTACTGCGGTTTTTACAAGACGGCACTTTCAGACGTGTTGGCAGTGAAAATGAAGTTAAAGTTAATGTACGGATTTTAGCGGCAACACAAAAAGATATTCCAGGCATGGTACAAGAGGGGCGCTTTAGGGAAGACCTTTATTATCGCATTAATGTACTTAGCCTAGAACTTGCGCCATTAAGAGATCGTAAAGCCGACATTGTTCCGTTAACCGAGCACTTTATTAGCCGTTATTCGCATCAATTAGGGCGCAAGTCGCCGGTATTAGATGACACCATTACCGCGTTTTTACAGCAATATCCGTGGCCGGGTAACGTGCGTCAATTAGAGAACTCTCTGTATCGAGCTATTTCACTACTTGATGATGAGAATTTAAGTATCGAGCATTTACAGCTACCTAGTTTTACCAATGACTTGGGTTATCTTGAGTCTGATTTTGAAGGTACGCTAGACCAAGCGGTGAAGCGCTTTGAATCGACGCTGTTAAGAAAGTTGTATCCAGCTTACCCAAGCTCGCGTCAACTTGCGAAGCGTTTAGGCTTAAGCCACACCGCAATTGCAAACAAACTACGCGAGTATGGCATTAATCGTAAAACCATTAAGGTGTAATGGTTTAAAGTAGGTGGGCTAGTTTACTTTAAGTGACTAGCCCTAACGTCGTCTTCCGTTGTCTTTGGTAATACCACTTGGAATAATGTAATTAATACCGTCTTTATTAAATACGATTTTGACGCTGGGATTGCCATTTTTTAGATAATAGTTGTATTGATCAATCCACAGAATATAGTCGCCACGCACAGGGTACTCTAAACGCTTTTTTTCAAGCTTAATAACATGCGGCCCTAATCGCCATTCAAACTCTGAAATATAACCATTGGCAAACTCCTGCACAAAAACCGCCTGATCGTCTCCTGCCAGCGTAAGTGCAATCGAATAAGAGTCCGGCATTTGATCCATTGGGTATTCTTGGTTACCTATGGTAAATAATTTATTTTGTTTGTCCCATTTAAAGCCAAAACTAAATTCTTGCTTTAAACCAGATGGGTAAATAACTGTGCCGCTACCAGGTAACTCAAAACTTGCCTTAAGCTGAAAGCTAACGCACATAAGTATAAAAAGTGAGATATACGACTTCATAAAACCCTTAAAGTATTGTTTTTTGTACTTGAGTTTATTATTAAACCTGAGAAAATAAACTTTTCTGGTAAGACCACTCAAGACAAATGAATTTATATTTTAGATTACTGTTACTCTTTTATCGGATAAAGCGTAATAAACTTTATCAACCTTTGTTAGATGAAGTTGAAATTGATTTTCGAGCACTACCAAGCGACTGCGATATTAACCTTCATCTCACTAATTCGCGTTATCTTGCCTTTATGGATTTGGCGCGTACTTGGATGACTGAGCGTTTGGGGTTATTTTCAGTGGTAATGAAGCGCCGTTGGTTTCCAATTGTTAATGCCACAGCAATTACCTACATTAAAGATATTAAACCTCTGCAAACTTTCACTGTGGCAACACAATTAGTTGGCTGGGATCATAAGTATTTTTATATTAAGCAAACGTTTAAATCGGAGCGTGGCTTACATGCCGTTGCTTATGTCCGAGGTGTGTTTAAGAAAAAAGGTGGTATTGTAAGCGTAGAAGAAATGCTTGATGCAGCAGGTTTTGATGGCGAAGCGCCAAAGCTACATGAAGAAATTGTGCACTGGAAAGAAATGCTTGAGTGTAAAAAACAACGTGACCATGTTTAGTATCAAACACAAGTTTGATGATGATTGCATTCTAATTTAATGTAAAATTTAACTAACCCAAACAATAAAAAGCCCCTTGCGGGGCTTTTTTGCTTTAGCGTTTAGAACTTGTAATTTGCTTGTAAGTACATAAAGCGGCCTTGGCCACTGTGCACATTGGTCGCAAAACCCATAAACTCATCATAAGTAAATGGTGGCTCTTCATTAAACAGGTTAGTAATACCTAATGTAAGCGTTGTATTTTCAATACCATGGTAGTTAAAGGTTGCATCAACCGTGATAAATTCATCGACATCAGATAACGTAACCGTTTGATTTTCAATTTTGTTACCTTGCGCATCTCGTGCTGTTTGCACGCGAACTGAATCATCTTGCTTAAATGAATCAACAAAGTTAAGCGCAAGTGATGTTGTAAAATCATTTATCGCATAATCAGCACTCAAAGTGAAGCGTAGCTCAGGCTGTTCAAAATCACCGGCTTCCGTATCGATACGCTGACCACCATTTCCATCAGGGCGCTTATCTTCATACTCCAACATATAATTCATCACGTAAGAGAACTTAAAGTCGCCAATTTCTGTCGGTAAATTGTATTTCACATCTACATCAAGGCCTGACGTGGTTAAGTCACCAATATTTTGGAAAGTATCGTAAATCGTAACAACTTCACCTGGGTCGTTAGCAATGCCGGTTGGTATACGTTCAACAATGTCTGAGTTTCCGCCTTGTGTAGTAAATATGAACTGAGTATCAGAATCGATAATATCTTCAATATCATAGCTATAGTAATCAACTGATACGCTTAAATCATCGGTAATATTGTACACAACACCAAGGTTGTAACTTTCAGATTCTTCAGGGCCTAAATCAGGGTTACCTTCAAAAACTGCGGTATATTCGAATGGATCGCAGCCAAGACCAACTAAGTCACAGCGATATTTATCAACCAAGGTAGGTGATTCATCAGTGCGGCCAAGGCCAAGTTGGTGTAGTGATGGTGCTCTAAATGCCGTACCCCAAGACCCGCGTACAAGTAGGTTATCTATCGCGCGCCAAGAGAATGACAACTTTGGATTAGTAGTATCACCAAAGTCACTGTAGTCTTCGTAACGGACCGCCAGTTGCACCTCTAAGTCATCAATAACCGGCACGGCAACTTCTGCAAACAACGAGCTATTGTCACGCGTGCCGTTTGCTTGTGTCGCTTCAGTACCAAAAATTTGACCACGTAAATATTGGTCGTCTGGGTTATCGCTAATCGATTCTTCACGATATTCAGCACCCACAGCCAACATCAGTTCACCTGCAGGTAATTCTGCTAATGGGCCATTTACTTTGAAGTCGAATGTCTTATTGGTTGATTTACCGATGCGTGTGGTAGTGGTTTCAATATAATCTAGCACCTGTTGGCCATTTGATGATGGTTCAAATGGGTCGTATGCGCCAGAGTCAATCGCTTCTTGTAAGCGCACTTTATTAGGGAAACCGTCTACACCGCGTTCGACCGATTGACTTTTAATATAAGAATAGGCAACTTCATAGCCCCAATCGCCCCACTCACCTTCAAACCCTAAGATTGCACGGTAATAATCTGCATCAACGCGTTTTTCGCGGTTGCCAATATCAACCATGCGGCGACGCATCGTTAAATCTTGGCCATGGAACTCATGATCAGGCATATTGGCAAATGGATGGTTGATGTTGTCACCATCCATAAACAGTTCATTAAAACTCGGGCTACCAGCACCGCGGATCATGGTTTTTGAGTTTTGACCGTTAAGCTCTGTGAATACACGGAAAGTATCATTCACATCGTAACGACCTGAATAGTTAAAGCTAAAGCGCTCATTTTGCGGGAACATGGTCATATAAGGTGCATAGTCATAGCCGCATAAATTACCAATAATATCCTCAGGCGCACACACATCATTGCCAAAGGTGTCTGGCATGCGATTAGTAGGATCAGACTTTAGCGCTATGGTGCCAGGAATACCTGACGAAGAGCGAAAATCAGTAGCGTAAACATCACCTGTACGAGCTCGTTGATTGGCTGTTGCGCTATAATTACGGTCTGCGTAAAGTACTTCTTCGCGGTTAAAATAATCAAGAATAAAGGTGTGAGAGCTGTTATCTGTGGTGTTACCAAAAACCACTGATACGTTTGTTTCTTCACCACCGCCATCTGCGGTATCGCCATATTTTGCGCTAATTTCTACACCGTCGATGTCATCACGTAAAATAACGTTAATTACACCAGCAATCGCATCAGAACCATAAGTAGCAGATGCACCATCTTTTAGGATATCTACACGTTTAATTGCGGCGATTGGAATATTGTTAATATCAACAAATGCGGTATCAATACCTTTTGCAAACGGGCTTACCGACACGCGGCGGCCATTCACTAAAATTAACGTAGAGTCTGCGCCTAACCCCCGCAATGACACACTCGAGCCGCCATTTGCGGTATCGTCACTGCTGTTGGCTTGCGTTGAAAATGTACCTTGTCCAGAAATTGGCAGTTTTGCGAATAAACCAATTAAGTCGGTAACACCTGTTTTGGCAATATCATCAGCTGATAAACTTGTTACAGGTGAAGGGCCTTCTAGATCGGTGCGTTTAATATGAGAGCCGGTGATCTCTATGCGTTCAACTTGCTTTTCTTGTTCAGCGTTAACCGTGTAAGCTGAAAACAGTAGTGATGCAGAAATAACGGAGGTTAAGGAGTTAAGCTTAAACTTTGTAGCGCTTTTCATGGACCATTCCTTGTTAGATTATTATAAATTAAATGGTTAACCCATAGCGTGAATTAACCTTTTAAATTAATAACATGTTAATTATTAATTAACAACAAGGTAACCTTTGTCCCTAAAACTAAAGTGTAACTTTGTTTGTAAAAAGATTTAGTTCGACGAGGGGTTTTATCTAGAGGTGTTTAGGGTGTGAGGCACTATACTTTGGTTTAGATTGGCATAAAAAAACCACGCAGAGGCGTGGTTTTTAATAATTTACTGGGCGTTTAACGTGCTGAATGTTTCATCATACGTTCTTTTTCTCGAGCCCAGTCTTTATCTTTACTGTCGGCACGTTTATCGTGCAGCTTCTTACCTTTAGCAAGGCAGAATTCAAGTTTAACCCAGCATTTTTTCCAATACATTGCTGTGGCGATTAAAGAAAAACCGTCGCGTTCTACTGCACCTACTAAACGATCGATTTCACGTTTATTGAGTAGCAGTTTTCGCGGCCGCATTGGATCGCACACAACGTGTGTAGACGCTTGAATTAAAGGCGTAATTTGACTTGCATGTAAGTAAGCTTCGCCGTTTTTAACTTGAATAAAGGTTTCGGTAATATTTACTTTGCCGGCGCGAATACTTTTCACTTCCCAGCCTTGTAATTCCATACCAGCTTCAAATTTATCTTGCAGCAAATACTCGTGGCGCGCTTTTTTGTTTAGCGCGATGGTATTGCTTTGTGCTTTTGGTTTTTTGTGTTTTGCCATAATGCCGCCATTATACTTATCCGCTATGGTTTTACACTATTTTTTGCCATTACACGGGTTATTTTTTGTTTCTGCGTCAAACCTTGGTAGAATTCGCCATGTTAAATCTGGAGAGAATATGCCGCAAATTAGTCGATCTGCGCTCGTGATGTTTAGTGCGCAGCAAATGTATGATTTAGTTAATGATGTTTCTAAATATCCTGAATTTTTGCCAAATTGCTCTGGTGCAAAAGTACATAGCCAAAATGAGCTGTGTATGTCTGCATCAGTAGAAATCTCGAAAGCTGGCATGCGTAAATGGTTTTCAACGGAAAATACATTAAAAGCGGGCCAAGCGATTGATATGCGCCTGATTGATGGCCCGTTTAAAACCTTGGCGGGTGGTTGGAAGTTCACAGCACTTGATGATCATGCTTGTAAAGTGAGCTTAGAACTCAATTTCGAATTTACCAACAAGCTAGTCGAACTTGCATTTGGCAAAGTATTTAATGAAGTGGCAAACAATATGGTAAAGGCTTTTACTCAGCGCGCGAAACAGGTTTACAAATAAATGAAGTCGATAGAAATAGTTTACGCATTGCCTGACAGTGCAACAACGGTAACCTTTAATACTGAGGACGACTTAAGCGTTGAACAAGTTATTGTACAATGCGGTATTTTAGAGAAATGCCCTGAGATTGATTTAACAAAGCTTGCGGTTGGTATTTGGAATCGTACCTGTAAGTTGCATCAAATCGTAAAAGACGGTGACCGAATCGAAATTTATCGCCCATTAATTGCCGATCCGAAAGAAGCGCGCAGACGCCGTGCAGAAAAAGCGAAAGATGAGGGTAGGGCAAATAAGATTACGGGCGGGCGTTCAGGTCGCCGCCAATCATAAAAACAAAAAAGTCATGCAGTTGCATGACTTTTTTACGTTAATCTGGACTCAGATTAAGTGTTAACTTATTGTTCTAGCGGTGTATTGAACGTTTCTGGCGTTTCATAATCACCGCGTAGCGCTTTTAGTTTGTCGCCTTCAAATTCAACCACAAGCTCTTTTCGCACTTCGCTGTCTCTGCCTGGGTTAAATTGATACAAGTAATACCAATTACTCTCGTCAAATGCATCTTTTGCGATTGGCTGACCCAATACGTAGAGTACTTGTTCACGTGTCATTTCAACACGTAGCTTATCAATATCGCTTTGCTCTAAAAAGTTTCCTTGAGGAATTGGCATTCTATATAGCCAAGATGAGCAACCTGAGGTAAAAACGATCACTGCGCACAGCGAAATATACTTAAACCATTTCATTGAATACTTTAATCCTTACTACTAATCGCACCATGATACCTCTTGCTATCAGGTTATAAAAGTGTAAATTTGACCTAAATTTTACAATGAAGTTCCCAAGTGTTTGTTTTATGTCGCAGTTAGAGAATCCCACCAATCAAAGTCATCTGCAGCCAACTTGGTTTATTTACATCGTTGAAACGCGCTATGGTCATTGGTATACCGGTATTACAACGGATGTTGCACGACGTTTTTGTCAGCATAGTTCAGGTAAAGGGGCGAAAGCGTTAATTGGTAAGGGGCCGTTAAAATTAATGCTTGAGCGGCAAGTGGGCAGCAAAAGTGAGGCCAGTAAGTTAGAATATCAAGTTAAAAAATTATCAAAAAAGCAAAAAATTAGCTGGGTTAATGCCTGCTTAGCAACTGATAGTTTGCATCCAATTGAGAAATAACCTTAGCAATATTGTGTAAGCTGCCATCAAAAAAAGCGTGATCAAGATTTTCATAGGTGTCGTGTTGGCTATGATAATTGCTGTGCTCGCCTACGCCAAAATACAAAATAGCGATGCGCTTGCGATGAAATTCGCGGTGATCGCCCGCATCAAGTATGCGCCTGCGTTGATTTTTAATTGTTCGATTATAAAAGCCATTACCTCTTGTGAATTTTACCTCGCTGTCTTTATGCCAAATGTTTGTGCGAAGTGATTCAATAAATGCCTTAGACGGCGCATTATAAAGGCCAAGTAGTTTGTTACGCTTGCTCACTCCAAGCATATCTAAATTAATATTGATTAGTACATTTGACAGCGGAACAGGTGAAGCCTTGATAAATTCTCGGGCGCCAAATAAGCCAGACTCTTCTGCATCAGTTGCGAGAAAAAGGTAGTTAAGTTTCCGATTGGGTTGTTTGGCGATGAGTGACGCCAAGGTAATTAATGCAGCAACACCACTGGCATTGTCATCGGCGCCATTATAAATGTGCCTTCCTTTAGTACCTAAATGATCAAAGTGCGCGGAGATTACTACTGTTGGTCTGTTGGCAATTTGCTCGCTCGCTGCAAGCACATTGTGCGCTTCTTTTTCATCAAAAAAGCCACTGCTGTAGCGAAATGGCACTTTGTAATTGGTAAATACGGGGGAGAGTCCCGCATTTTGAAATTGTTTTGCAATATAGTCGGCTGCAATGCTGGCGTGCAGTGTGCCTGTTTTTCGCCCAGCAAGTTGGTCATGGCTGAGTATTTGTAAATGACTGTGGGCCTTAAGTGTATCTTGCGTTGTTACACTCAGTGATAAAGCGAAGAAAAGTGCGTGTATCATCTCAATAGCTGCGCACTTAACGACATTATTTTGCCTCGATAACGGCGTTTTTCGCTGTCAAAATAAGCATGTTTTTCGGCTTGTTGTAACTCGCTGAGCGCTTTGTCGATATCGCCAATCATAAAGTACGCCTTAGCTAAGCCAAAGTGACTTTCGTGAATTTCGCGGTCGAGTTTAATTGCTCTTTTAAAAAAGCTGATGGCAGTTCGGTAGTCATTTTGGTAGAGCGCTTCGTTACCTTTAGCAATCGCATAATAGGGGTTTTTACTGCGTTTTCGCTCAAGCGCAATCCGAATATTTTGCGCCTCAAGGCTACGTCCAGTTAGTTCATATAAGCGAGCTAAATTACCCTTGGCAGTATTGTTATCATTATCGAGAGAAAGCGCGTGGTTGTAGGCGAGTTCTGCCTTATCAAATTGATTATTAATGCGATAAAGCACGCCTAAATTGCCGTAGGTAGAGCCGTAGTTGGGAGCACTTTCGATTGCTGCACTAAAATACGAATAGGCGAGGTGGTGTTCGCCATTAATCATCGCGGCAGCCCCTTTATTGTTGTAAAACATCGCTAAGATTACGTCTTCGCTAATAATTTTAGAACGAAATTTGTGACGCAAACTACTCGGGTTGAAATCAATGATGAGGTCACCTGTGGTATCGTAAATGGTTGAGGTAAGCGCAACATCACTGGCACTTGGACGCAAAACACGTAAATTAACGTGCCCAGTGAGCAAGCTGTAGCCATTTTCACTCGCCCAGTATTCAGGAATATACACTTGCTGAAAGCGCGACGCTAAGCCAAGGTGTTTAGACATGCTGTACGCCATAATCGACAGCGAGAGGCAGTTAGCATTATTGTTGTTGAATGTATCTTCTGCGCTAAGGGTTGCACCTGATAGGTAGTCCAGGCTTTGGTTTTGTGGGCTGAAAATGTATTCAACCAGTGAGCGGGTCACAACACGTTTATCAATATCCCGTGACACGGCTTGTTCGATAAGGGCTTTGGTATTGTCAGATAAATTGAAGACGTCTTTTTTTGTTTCAACAGGAATACGCTTAAATTGCGTGTCGTTGATAAGTTGATTTGGCGGTGAAATGGCTTTTGGTGTGCTGTTACATGCCGCCAAAACTAATACTGAAATTAAGCAAATCAAGATGCGCATATTGAACCTCTTTGAACACCATACTTACTGTTAAAGATAGATAAAATATGCGCAATTTGCTTGTTTAAATTGTTACAGCTTATGTCGTCACAATCTGTGTTAATTGTGTTTGTGACGGGGCAAACCAATATGCGCTGTTAACTGCTTTTGAGTAATCGATCAGTTTGTCATAAATACCATCTTGGGTTAGGCCAAACATGCGTTCGAGTTGAATTTGAAAGCGTTGTTGTTCACAGGCAAAGCCTAAAAAGTAGAGGCCTTTTTCGTGTGCATTTCCAAATGGCACACTGCGACGATAGAGTTTCATGGCCACATTATCTACTTTCACGTCGGTACGCGATACATGCGAATTCTTTGGCATATCATCGCCTTCAAGTTCGATGGAATCTGGTTTTGTGCGACCCACTATTTTCTCTTGGACGGTAACGGGCAGTTTTTCAAATTCACTCAGGTCATGCACCCATTTTTGCGTTAAAACAAAGCTGCCTTGCTGATGAGAATGTGACGCTGGCAGCAGTGCTGCGTCTGCTTTTGCTGCTAAATCTTTCGGGTTTGCACTGCCATCGACAAAACCGGTGAGATCACGATTATCTTTGTATCGAAATCCTGGGCACTCAAGCGCTAAGATAGCGACGCCGTTTAACTGTGATTGGCATAATTGCATCGCGTCAAACACACCATCTAAATCATCACCGTGCAACCAAATTAATAAATCGTGTTGGGTGGCGGGCGCAGTGTGACCAAATGGCCCTGAAAGCGTTGCAAAATCAGTAAAGTCAAGCGTTTCAGCTTGGTTGTCTAAATGTTGCCAAAGGCGTCTGCCAAAAGCGATAACTGAACTACAGTTGAGGTTGTCGCTAATATTTTTTAAGGCATTTTTTAGTGCGTTAATGGTGTCTGCATCTCGGTTGGTAATGACATATTCTAAAAAGTAGCTATGCCTATTATTGTCATCGAAGATACCAGATTGTGCCTGTTCCATTTGATTGGCCCCTTTATTTGTTTGCGCTACATTAACCCAGAAATAAGGCAAAAAAAAGCCCGCTTAAGCGGGCAGTTTACTCAGGGTTTACCTTAAATAATTGGTTTCATTGCTGACATATAACCACGCAGTGTTTCGCCAATCACCTCTACTGGGTGTGTGCGAAGCGCTTTGTTTACTTCAATTAGACGTGCGTTCTCTACGCGGTTATCGGTTGGAGATAGCCCTTTACCGATTACGTCTGTGTTAACTGTGGTCATA
Organism: Pseudoalteromonas sp. ABV4_021; assembly: GCF_056159365.1. Lineage (NCBI taxonomy): Bacteria > Pseudomonadati > Pseudomonadota > Gammaproteobacteria > Alteromonadales > Pseudoalteromonadaceae > Pseudoalteromonas > Pseudoalteromonas sp. ABV4_021. The sequence continues at coordinate 1,044,452 of NZ_JBSWVB010000001.1, forward strand.
AAGTCTTTCAATAGCGGCAAGCAAGCATGGTTATATAAGTAACAACCGTATTCTGCTGTGTCTGAAATGGTTGCATTCATTTCATAGAGCTTCTTACGTGCAATTGTATTGGCAATTAACGGCGTTTCATGCAGTGACTCATAGTATGCTGATTCGTCTTTAATGCCTGCAGCTGTCATGGTTTCAAATGCAAGTTCAACACCTGCTTTCACCATAGCAACCATTAGAATGCCTTTATCAAAGAACTCTTGCTCAGTGATTTCTTCACTGGTATTTGCTTGCTTTTCAAAGGCTGTTTCGCCAGTTTCTTTGCGCCAGCCTAGTAATTTAGCGTCGTCTTCAGCCCAGTCAGCCATCATGCCTGATGAAAATTCACCACTCATAATGTCGTCCATATGCTTGTTATAAAGCGGACGCATAATTACTTTTAGCTCTTCAGATAAGTCAAACGCTTTGATTTTTGCAGGGTTTGATAGGCGATCTAACATGTTAGTTACACCACCGTACTTGAGTGCTTCAGTGATCACTTCCCAGCCATATTGCAGTAACTTAGAAGCATATGCCGCATCAATACCTTGCTCAACCATTTTATCGAAACACAGTAGTGAACCTGTTTGCAGCATGCCACATAAAATAGTTTGCTCGCCCATAAGGTCTGATTTTACTTCTGCGACAAATGACGAAAGTAATACGCCTGCACGATGACCACCGGTACCCGCAGCATAAGCTTTAGCTTGTGCTAAACCTTTACCTTCTGGATCATTTTCAGGGTGCACTGCGATAAGCGTTGGTACACCAAAACCACGCTTATATTCTTCGCGTACTTCAGTACCTGGACACTTAGGTGCAACCATAATTACGGTAATGTCATCACGTACTTGCATGCCTTCTTCTACAATATTAAAGCCATGAGAGTAGGCAAGTGTTGCACCATGCTTCATTAGTGGCATTACCGTTTCTACTACGCTGGTATGTTGTTTGTCAGGCGTTAAGTTAAGTACTAAGTCAGCATCTGGGATAAGTTCTTCGTATGTGCCTACCACAAAACCGTTATCGGTAGCGTTAAGGTAAGATTGGCGTTTTTCAGCAATCGCTGATTCGCGTAATGCGTAAGATACATCAAGACCGGAGTCACGTAAGTTTAAGCCTTGGTTAAGTCCTTGTGCGCCACAGCCAACTACAACTAATTTTTTACCGACTAACGCATCTACACCATCGGCAAATTCAGATGGGTTCATAAACTCACATTGAGCAAGCTGCGCAAGCTGCTCGCGTAACGGTAAACTGTTAAAATAATTCGTTGCCATGTCTCATTCCTAAATAAAAAAATCGCTGCCTTTTGCAGCATTGATTTAACCATAAAAGAAATTTTTAATTGCGTAAAATGATATATTTGAATTATTGTATTGCAAAAAGTGAAATGTTGGGTTTGCAATGGATATCAAACGTCTGCAATTATTTTTGGTGCTGGCAGAGCAATTGCACTTTGCAAAAGCGAGTGAACTGGCGAATGTGAGCGCGCCAACGCTGAGCCGCAATATAAAGCAGCTAGAAGACGAAGTTGGGGCTATTCTTTTTAATCGCAATAAGCGCAGTGTGTCGTTAACTAAGCAAGGTGAAGCATTTGTGCGTTATGCCAGAGCCACTATTGGTGAATGGCAGATGTTTCGCGCATCGCTCAATGAAGCAGGGGAGGCGCTATCGGGGGAAGTGAAGTTATTTAGCTCTGTTACCGCAACCTATAGCTTTTTGTATGATTTACTTAAAAAAGTGAGATTGGCGCATCCACATATCGAAGTAAAATTGAATACCGGTGATCCGGCACTGGCAATTGAACGAGTCATGAAAGGCTTTGAGGATATGGCTATTGCGGCAAGACCTGATAAGCTGCACGATAGCCTTGCGTTTTTCTCACTCGGCTCCTCTCCCTTGGTGTTTATTGCACCGAATGATGATGGACCTTTAGGCACCATAATCAATGATGCGCTAAGCGACCGGGTTGATATACCTTGGCAAAAATTACCGTTTATCGTGCCAGACCAAGGGCTAAGTCGTAAGCGTTTAGCTGATTGGTGGCAGAAAAATGGCATTAACCCCTTAATTTACTCCAAAGTAGCAGGTAATGAAGCGGCCGTTTCTATGGTGAGTTTAGGTTTTGGTGTGGCACTTATTCCGAAAGTTGTTGTCGATAATAGTCCAATAAAAGATAAAGTTCAGATTTTGTCGATGCCCGATCCGGTACCTGCATTTGATGTTGGCTTGGTGACTAAAAAGGCGCACTTGCAGCAACCTATTATGAATGCAATTTGGCAGCTGCTTAAGTAACACTAAATAAAGACTAGTGATTTATTTTTAAACAAAACGCTTTTATCTCTAATGAAAATGGGTGAATATTTGTGTGTTTTTAGCCGAAGCATGTAAGTAATTGTAATTTTTGTTGCAGGATTTGTTCGGATTGGTAAAGTGCGCGTAATTTCTCGGAGAATTTTAAATATTGAAGCATATAGTTTGCATAATTATATTGTTTTTTAGTTGGGGAAGTTGTGCTCAGCAAAGCGAAAATGCAATTGAACTAAGTCAATTACGACTTGGCGTGGCATTAGGTTTTGGCACAATTACAAATCCACTCAATGGCGGTGATAACTTTCCGTTAATCGTGATCCCCGATATTGCATACTATGGTGAACGTGTTTACTTTGATAACGGTCAACTCGGTTTTACCTTATCTGAACACAACCGACATGTATTTAATGTTATCTCCGAGTTCAATCCAGAAAATCGCTTTTTTGTGACATGGCACCCTGCCAATGTATTTATTGCTCGAAACGCATTCACGGAGCCTGCAAATTCTGAACGGATCTCTATTTCAGAAATAAATAGCCCTAAGTGGGCATTAGATGGTGGTGTGAATTATCAGTATATTGCCGATACTTGGCGCTTTTCAGCCAGTGCATTTAACGATATTTCTAATGTGCACAAAGGTCAGCGCGTTGCATTAAGCTTAAGCAAAGGCTGGCAAACACAATCTGGATTATTGAGTGTGCGTTTGGGGCTTGATTATTTATCTCACAAACTCGCAGATTATTATTACGGTATTCAAGCCGACGATCAGGTTGGCATTACGTTTTTGCAAAATGCTGCCTGGTTGCCTCACGTAGAACTAAGTTGGCATAGGCAAATTAATCAACATTTTGGTTTGTTAGCAAAAGTAAAATACCACTATTATGGTTCGCTTAGTGATAGTCCTTTATTTTCGAGTAATCAAAGCGTGACGGTATTTACTGGGGTGACCCATGTTTTTTAGATACTGTCTGTTTTTAATATTGTGCGCATTTTACAGTGCGGGCGTTGCTGCACAGCAAAAAGCGCATTTTCAGTTAGCTCCAGCGGTGTGTATGGTGCAAAACAGTGATGATGTGTGTCAGGTTGATGTTAACTTTGAATGGCAAATTGCAAAGGCAGAGGATGTTTGCATTTTACGCGATCAAACACCCTTAAAATGTTGGCAAAATGCCACTGAAGGGCGTTTTAGTTATAAAGCTGACGTTCAGTTTGGCACAGTATACTCCTTGGTCAATCGGAAAACTGGCAAACAAATTGCCAGTGCGAAAATCAAAGTGCAAAGCAGCAATACCAAGTCGCAGCGTAGGCGATTACGCACCCCTTGGAGCTTTTTCTAGGAGATAAAGATGGCGCATATTTTATTAGTGGAAGACGATCTTGCCTTACAACAACTGACCAAAGATTATTTAGAACACAACGGTATGACGGTTGATGTGTTAAGTGATGGTTCTGAAGTGATGGCGGCACTTGAAGCTAATATGCCTGATTTAATGATTTTGGATGTAATGCTGCCAGGTAAAGACGGTTTTAGCGTGTGTCGTGAAGTACGCGATCGCTACCAGTTGCCCATTTTAATGTTGACCGCAAAAGGCGAAGATTTTGATCAGGTGATTGGTCTTGAGCTGGGCGCCGACGACTATGTTATTAAACCAGCTGAACCAAGAGTTTTATTAGCACGTATCTCTGCGCTTCTGCGTCGTGGAGCAGTAGAAAAAAGCAGTGAAGAACTGCGTTTTGGTACGCTTACTATTGATAAAAACAGCCGTATTGTTAAGTTGCTTGGTGAAGAAGTGAGCTTAACCTCGCACGAATTTGAATTATTGTGGTTACTGTCAAACAGCGCAGGCGAAGTACTTAGCCGTGACTTTGTGCACGAGAAAATGATCGGCCGTGAATACGATGGTCTAGACAGAACCGTAGATGTACGTGTGTCTCGACTACGTAAAAAACTTGGCGATAATAGTGACAAACCCTATCGCATTAAAACCGTTTGGGGACAAGGCTACTTGTTCGTATCAGATGCTTGGGGATAACCTCAAGCTGCAAGGAATTTAAATGGGCAAGTTATTTGTTAGCTTATACGCCTATATTATCATCTCTATTTTTGTTCTTAGCGGTGCGCTTGAGAAACTATGGCCAGAACCCAATGGCATAGATGCGCTACCGCTTGCTCCGCAAGTCACTGAATCTATATCTCAACTAGCAAAAACAGCTAATGGTATTACTAAACTCAAAGACATTTATCAAAACGAAGTGATTTCGTCTGATCTTGTTGCATTTTTGCCAGAACAAACAGCTGATTTAGAGCAAGGATTAGCAGTACCAGTATTTGACGGCCCGCAGCAAGTAATCTGGTACTTGCAGGTAAATGATAAAGAATTACTGAAAATTGGCCCGTATCGTTTTGATGCCAATAGTTACGATTCGGTATGGCCTTTTTTTATTATGTTGCTGGTTATTGGTTTACCCGTTGCGGCTTGGAGTTATTGGCTATGGCGTGATTTTAATCAGTTAGAAAAAGCATGTCACAGTATAAGCGCACCAGAAGATTTACAAATTAGCGGTGACGACAAGTCTGCCTTATTGCCAATAAAACAAACATTAATGGCGATGAAAGCGCGTATAAAACACTTATTGGATAGTCAGCGCGAACTGACCTCGTCTGTATCTCACGAATTTAGAACGCCATTAGCACGGCTAAAATTTGCGATTGCGATGTTGGAACAAACACAAAGCGACGATAAAAGTAAGCCGTACTTTGACGGTATGCAGTCCGACATTCAAGAGCTAGAGTCGCTAGTGAGTGAAATGCTGGAGTTTGCAAAATTAGAACGAGAAAAACCACAACTTAATATTGAGTTGTACGATGTAGTCGCGCAAACACAACACTTTGTGCAAAAGCTTGGCTTTAACCACTCAACTGCTATCAAAATTGAAGCAAATACTGCTATTCAATTAAACGCCGACCCACATTTCATTGGCCGCGCAATTCAGAACTTTATTGGTAATGCGCTGAAATACGCAGAGCAGCAAGTAATCGTTACGTTGACGCAAACCTCAAATACTATTTTTATTAAAGTGGCTGATGATGGTCCTGGCATTGAACAATCCGAGTGGGAAAACGTATTTAAACCATTTACCCGTTTAGATAAAAGCCGAAATAAAAAAATCAAAGGGTTTGGCTTAGGGTTAGCAATCGTGCAAAAAATCATAAACTGGCACGAAGGTGAATGTTACCTTGAAAGTGGCCCATTAAAAGGCGCATGTTTTGTAATTGCGTTACCAAACAAAGCTTAATTTGATCTCAGCTAAACTAATGCAGCATAAACCTGCTATGCTGAATTTTTGTAAACAAAACATTAAAATAAACTAAATGAGATTGATTCTCATTGGTTTTGAAGTTTATAATAGCGTTAGTTTATAAATCTTCATTAATAAAAATTTTACTCTATAGGTCATATAATGATTAATTTTCGTAAATCTGCGTTAGCATCAGCTGTGCTTGCTGTGTCTCTTGGCTTAACTGGCTGTGGTGGTAGCGATAGCAAAAAAGATACTGTAACTCCTGTAAACCAAGCTCCAACTGATATCCAAATCTCAGCATCTTCAATTGCTGAAGATACACTTGGCGCGGCTATTGGTGCACTAACTGCAACAGATGATGCAACATCAGGTCTAACCTTCACTGTATCAGACGAACGTTTTGAAATTATTGATGGCGAACTTAAAGTTAAAAATCATTTAGCGGTTAACTTTGAACAAGAAACAGAAATTACTGTAACTGTAACTGTAACTGATGCAGGCGGTTTAACTTTTACAAAAGACTTAACGCTTAACGTAGCTGATGTTAATGCGGTTGCCGGCGTAAATACCTATGAGTTTAATTCAAAACTAGGTGAGGGTTCTTCAGTTTCTTACACAGGTCAAACAGCGCGTCACGCACTTTCAGCAGAAATTAAGCACTACATGGGCTTAATGACAGTTGAATACATTGAAACTAATAACATTATGGCTGCTGATGTACGCGCTAACTTAAACGCTCTTTGGAGTGACTACGCGGCGATTGCAGATTCACCGATTTCGCACTTAGGCGATGACCTGTCTGCGTATAAACAAAAGTTTTTCTCAGATATTTCATCTTCTGATAAAAACCTAGGTGGTGAAAACGGTAAAATCGCAGGTCGTGACACATCAAAAATGTATAAAGATTGGCATGTTGCGGGCAACTTTAAAGGTTGGAACAACTTTGGCGAACAAGCGAGCACACCTGAAGGCTTAGTATTCCACTATTTTGACTTATTCATTGCTCAAATTGAAAAAGTGAACGCGGGTGAAGCGCTAGTAGATGCAAACGGTGTTGCTATTTCAAAAGCATATATCACACCAGAAGGCTTGGATTTAGTTCAACTGGTTCAAAAGCATACCTTAGGTGCGCTAATGTTCTCACAAGGCGCTGATGACTACCTTGGTGAAGGTCTTGAGACAGACAATAAAGTAGCGCAGAAAGAGTCAGCAAAATACACAGCTCTTGAGCACCAATTTGATGAAGGCTTTGGTTACTTCGGTGCGGCGCGTAACTATCTAGAATACTCTGACAGCGAAATTGCTAAAAAAGGCGGTCGCGAAGACTTCCAAGGTAAAAATGATATTAATGGTGATGGTGTAATCGACCTAGCGTCAGAGTTTGTGTGGGGCAACTCTTCAAACGCAGCAAAACGTGACCTTGGCGCAACAGTTACAACTGACTTAACAACGCAGGCAATGCTTCACTTTATTGCTGGTCGTAAAATGATTACCGATAACCATGGTTCGGACCTAAGCGAGTTCTCAGCTGACGATCAAGCAAAATTCCGCGAGCATGTTTTCCAAGCCGTAAATGCGTGGGAAAAAGCAATTGCTGCGACAGTTGTTCATTACATTAACGATGTAATTGCTGATATTGAGAATATTGAAGACGGCGAATACACATCAGCCGAATTCGCGGATTACGCTAAGCATTGGGGTGAAATGAAAGGTTTCGCACTGAACTTCCAATTCAACCCGTATTCACCGTTTGCAAATCATGAACTAAACCCGAAAAAAGATACGGTAGGTGAAGCAAAATTTGTGGAAATGCATGAGTTATTCGGCGACATGCCAGTACTTGCTGACGCAGATGCATTTGCACAGTACAAAGCACAATTAATTGCAGCGCGCGATATTTTAGATGATGCGTTTGATTTTGAAGACGCGAACTCAGAAAACTGGTAATTTAAAAAACGCTTTAAATTGATATAAAAGGTTAGTAATTTCGGTTACTAACCTTTTGCTGTATTTATAATTCGAGATTTTAGGATAATTTTATGTTGATATCCGCAAAACTTAAACCGATAGCATTGGCAACATCATTAGTATTGACGTTGGCAGCGTGTTCGGAAGATACCTCAAGTACACAGGGACCAAATTTTGGTGGCGGTACAAGCGAGCCAGGGAATGGTGGCGGCACAACGTTTGATGAAAAAGCGTTAGTGGCAAACTTAGTCGATAATGTGATCACGCCAACATTTACCTCGTTTAATCAACAAGCGAATGCAAACAAACAAAACATTGAAAGCTATTGTGCAGTTGAAAAAGCAGCCATGGCAGGCGATGCAACTGAACAGCAACGTTTAGCTGCATTAGCATCGGCGCAAACTAGCTGGCGCGATACAACGGCACTTTGGCAACATGCAGAGCTGATGCAAATGGGGCCGCTATTAGAAAATGAAGGCGAACTGCGTAACCTAATTTACTCTTGGCCTGCTAAAAGCTTATGTGGCGTAGACCAAGATACCGTGTATTTTGAAGACGGCGTAATTAATAAAAATGCATCGCGTCCTTACGATATTAAACAGCGTACCGCAACGCGTCGTGGTCTAGTAAGCCTTGAACATTTACTATTCACAGAACAGCTAAATCACAGCTGTTCGATTGCGAATGATGCACTTGCTGATTGGAATAACCGCAGTGATAGCGAACGTCGTATCGCGCGCTGTGAGTTCGCTGTTGAAGTTGCCAGCGATTTAGTTGATAACAGCCAAGTGTTACTTGATAAATGGAATGGTGACAATGGTTATGCAATGACGTTAAAAAATGCCGGTGAAGTTGGCAGTAGTTTTGATAGCGTGCATGCGGCGGTTAATGTAATTTCCGATGCACTTTTCTATCTTACTGAAGAACTAAAAGATCAAAAATTAGCATTACCGCTGGGTTACGAAAGTAACTCGTGTGGTTTAGAAGCGTGTCCTCAAGATGTTGAATCACCGATAGCGGCGCAATCGCTTGTTAATATCAAAGCAAACCTTGCTGCGTTTGAACAGCTCTTTACTGGCAATGGTATAGTGCAAGATAACACCACGGGTTTTGATGATTTTCTTGTAGAAGAAGAGGGCACAGACGTTAAAGACGCAATGTTAACTGGCCTTGAGCAATCAAATGCCGCGTTAGATGCGATTAATGGTTCGTTGCAACAAGCACTGATTGACGAAAAAGACAAAGTAGAAACGTCACACGCAAAAGTAAAAGATGTGACCGATCAGTTAAAACATGACTTTATTAACAAACTTGCGCTTGAATTACCTAAATCTTCAGCCGGCGATAATGATTAGAGCTTTATTATGAAAAAAACACTTTTAGCATTAGCAATTGCAAGCTGTGCAACGTCAGTTGTTGCAAAAGATAACAAAGCAAACGATATCGAGCACATCACCATTATTAGTCATGGTGACAAACTGCGCACAGAGTCAGGTTCAGCAACCCTTGTTTCAGAAGTTGAACTCGAAAAATATGAATACGATGATATTCACCGTATTTTAGCCAAAGTACCGGGCGTAAATATTCGTGAAGAAGACGGTTATGGCTTGCGTCCAAACATTGGCTTCCGTGGTGTTACACCCGAGCGTAGTAAAAAAGTAACTATTTTAGAAGACGGTGTGTTAATTGGTCCGGCGCCATACTCAGCGCCGGCGGCATACTATTTTCCAGTCACTACGCGTATGACCGCAGTAGAAGTGTTTAAAGGCCCTGCGGCAATTAAGCACGGCCCGCAAACGGTTGCAGGTACGCTTAATATGGTAACGCGCCAAGTGCCATTTGAAATGACCGGTGGTTTGGATTTAGCAACGGGCACTGATGGCTATCAAAAAGCTCACGGATATTTTGGTACTGAAGTAGCCAAAAATTTGGCAGTGCTAGTAGAAGGTGTTCGTTTACAAGCGGATGGTTTTAAAGAAATCGATAACGGTGGTGATTCAGGCTTTAAAAAGAATGATTTACTCATTAAAACCAAATATTTGTTAGACGGACAGGCGTTTGACCAAAGTTTTGAACTTAAGCTTTCCTATGCAGATGAAAACTCAGATGAAACTTACCTAGGGTTAACGGATGCGGACTTTAATGCAAATCCGTATCGTCGCTACGCGGCTTCCCAACCTGCGAATATGGACACTGAGCATACGCAAATTATGTTTACCCATAATCTATCTAACGATGCGTTCTCTGCCACAACGCGTATTTACCGTAATGATTACGAGCGTGCTTGGCGAAAATTAGGCGGCTTAACAAGTTCAAATGCAAGTTTGTCGGCAATTATGACAAACCCAGAATTACATGAACGAGAATATGCCGTTATAACCGGTGAGCAAAACTCGGTGCTAGATGGTGAAACATCAATGTTCTTAGTTATGGGTACCAATGACCGCGAATACTATTCACAGGGTATTCAAATTGATGCCGATTACGAATTTTCACTTGGTGGTTTAGACCATAAGCTAGCATTCGGCGTGCGTTATCATGAAGATGAAATTGAACGTAAGCACTTTAGTGAAAACTATCAGATGCTTGATGGTTACGCTGAAAAAACAGCTGCTGATAAAGTATTTACCACAACCAATATCGAAAATACTGAAGCGCTTTCAGTTTATATTGAAGACACGGTAAAACTTGGCAACTTAACGGTGTCTGCAGGTGTACGTGGCGAAGATATGGATATGTACTACACCGACCTTGTAGACAGAGACGATTGGCAACGTAAATCGACTCAAATTTGGCTACCTGGCGCGAGCGGTTTTTATCAAGTGACAGAAAACGCAGGCGTATTATTTGGTGTGCATCAAGGTTTTGTGCCAAGCAGTCCGCAACAGGCATTTGATGTTAAAGTTGAGAAAAGCATTAACTATGAGTTTGGTGGCCGTTTTAACGATGGCGCAACTAATATCGAACTAGTTAGCTTTTTTAATGATTACAGCAACTTAAAAGAAAGCTGCTCACAATCAAGCTGTGGTAATCAAGGCGACCTTGACCGCGAGTTTAACGGTGGCGAAGTGAATGTGTATGGCTTGGAAGCGCAATTACGCCAAAGCTATCCAATCAGTACACAATTTGATATGCCATATAGCTTCACTTACACCTATACCAAATCTGAATTTTTAGAAAGCTTTGAATCAGATTTTGAACAGTGGGGTGATATTTCGGATGGCGACTCAGTACAGTATTTACCTGAACATCAATTGAACTTTGAAATCGGTTTAGCGGCGAATAATTGGGAAACCAATTTAATCGTTAAATACGTAAGCGAAATGGATGAAGCCGCAGGTGATAATGTTACGTTATCGGGCTTTAAAACCGAGTCGAGCGTTATCGTAGATGTATCCGCATCGTATGATCTTGGTCAATATGGCCGCATTTACGGTAAGGTTGATAACCTAACTGATGAAGCGTACATTATTAGTCGCCGCCCGTATGGTGCAAGACCAAATAAGCCAAGACAGTTTGTAATTGGTTACAAATACCAGTTTTAAGCTTTGGCATTGCGAATAAGGGGCTATCGGCCCCTTTTTTGTAGGAACTGCTGTGTTAGAGATATTTTCAACAAGTTTAAGCGAACTACCGCGTTATTTTAGCGATGCGAATAAACGTATTTTTTACCTTTATTTGTTAAGTGCGGTGGCGTTAGCGCTGCCGGTGTATTTTGCTGCAACAAAACAGCGTACAACGTTAGGCTTTTTTAAATTCTTATTCCCAAAATCAGTTTGGTTAGCAAAAAGTGCCAAGCAAGATTATGCCTTGTGGGTAGTTAATAAATTGATTAAAGCCTTAATGTTTGGCCCTATTGTATTAACAATGGCGCCGATAGCAATTGCGCTAAGCGACGCTTTAGAGTGGCTGTTCGGTCGCACAGAGCCGTTGGCATTGGCCAAGTGGCAAGTAATCACTATTTTCACTTTTCTACTCTTTATTATTGATGACTTAACGCGTTTCTTACTGCATTACGCTCTGCATAAAATACCGTTTTTATGGGAATTTCATAAAGTACATCACAGCGCAAAAGTACTTACGCCATTTACTATTTATCGTTCTCACCCTGTGGAGAGTTATTTATACGCTTGCCGTATGGCAATCGTACAAGGAACCGCAGTGGGTATAGGCTACTATTTATTTGCCGATGCAATTAGTATGTTTGATGTGTTAGGTGCCAATGTGTTTGTGTTTTTGTTTAACGTTTTTGGCGCAAATTTACGCCACTCACATATTTGGTTGTCGTGGGGCGATAAGCTGGAAGGGATTTTTATTAGCCCTGCACAACATCAAATCCACCACAGTGATAACCCCAAACACTTTGATACTAATTTGGGGTCGGCACTGGCTATTTGGGACCGTATGACAGGTACCTTAATTAAAGCATCAGAAGTTGGCAAGATTTCCATTGGTGTAGGGCAGTATGATTGCGGCCATGATTCGTTATTTGCGATTTATAGTAAACCGTTTTTGGAGTCCGCAAAATCGCTAAAAATAAGCGCGAAAAAAGGTATAAATAAAATAGCGCCGAATAAAAGCAAGGTCACCAATGACAAAAAACCGAGCATTTAAGGCTCGGTTTTTTATAACGTGTGGACGAAATTTAGTTTTTATTCGGAATATTACCGAGTACTTCAACAAGTAAGTTGAAAAACGGCTCAACGGTATCGATTTTCACTTTTTCATCTGGCGAATGTGGAAAACGAATCGTCGGTCCAAACGACACCATATCCCAATGTGGGTAAGCATCCTTAAACAAGCCACATTCAAGCCCTGCATGGATCACCATAATTTTAGGTAATGTGCCAAACATACCTTGATAGGTTTCACGTAAAATATCTTTAATCTCAGAATCGTCTTTTGGCTCCCAGCCAGGGTACGCACCTGTGAAAGTAACGCTCGCACCTGCAACGGCAAATGTTGATGCAATCATATTTTGCGTATTAGTGCGGGCAGAATCGATTAATGAGCGAACCAAACACTTTACGCTAACAGCGTTTTCGTTTGTTAAAACAACACCTAAATTGGTCGATGTTTCAACGATGCCGTCGATGGTGTCACTCATGCGAATAACGCCGTTCACACAACCATTTATGCTATTGATTACCGCTGACTGCGATACGTTAGCAAGTTGTTTTTCGGGTAATGGTGCATCAGCAACCGATAGAAAAATATTTGGCTCAACTTTACTTAGTTCCGCTAAAAACAGTGAATTGATATCTTTAAGGGCATTAACTAGCGTGTCTTTATCTTGGCCATCAATTACTAGCGTTACTTCTGCTTCACGTGGAATTGCGTTTCTCAGTGATCCGCCTTGTAAGTTGGCAATGGCAAAGTCGATATCTAATAAACTTAATGCACGGACCAACAGTTTATTTGCGTTTGCGCGACCTAAGTGAATATCAACACCCGAATGGCCACCTTTTAAACCGTTGAGCGATACGTTAACAGCTGATTTAGTTGTACCTGTCGCTTCCCATTCGATTGGCAGCTCAATGTTTACATCAATACCGCCTGCGCAGCCCATGTAAACCTCGCCTTCATCTTCTGAGTCAGTGTTCAGTAAAATATCGCCTTCTAACCAACCTGCTTCAAGGCCGAAAGCACCTGTCATGCCAGCTTCTTCGTCTATGGTAACGAGTACTTCAAGTGGACCATGCTGAATATCTTTACTGGCTAAAACAGCAAGGCTTGCCGAAAGGCCAATGCCGTTATCTGCACCTAATGTTGTGCCATTTGCTGTTACCCATTCACCATCTACATAAGCTTCAATTGGATCGTTGATAAAGTCGTGCTCTTTGTCATTGTTTTTTTGCGGCACCATGTCCATATGCGCTTGTAAAATCACACCTTTGCGATTTTCCATACCGATTGTTGCAGGTTTTTTAATAATTAAGTTGCCTACTTTGTCTTCTTTAACATCAAGACCAAGCTCGGCAGCGAATTGTTGGATCCACGCAGAAATTTTCTGCTCGTGTTTACTCGGGTGTGGAATGCTGCAGATTTTTTCGAAAATTTGCCATAATGGTTGCGGCGATAATTGAGAAAGTTGAGTCACAGGGTGTTCCTTGAATATTAATTAAGTAATGGCATTAACACTTTTTCGAGGCCATTACGTTTCACTTCATAAATTAACGCAAGTTGCTGTCCAAGTTTTCCCTCAGGGAAGCCTTTTTGTTTAAACCAAACAAGGTAGGGCTCTGGTAATTTTAAGAGCGGACAGCCAGCATATTTACCAAACGGCATAGGCTGATTGATTGCTTCCAATAAAGCGTGTTTATCTGCGAGCATAAATAAAGTGAGGTTGTGAAAGTCTCAGCTAGTATACCTTAATGGCAATTAATTTTGACTGGTTTTGAGGGCGTGAACCCTTTTTCTCGCAATAAATTATCGAGTTGATTTACAGGTAAATGATGTTGCGGGTTATTACGCAGAGCATGGGTTTTTGGCACCGCGTATTTATCAAGCAGTAAAAAGTAAAATGTGCGCTTGGCTAAGTCTGAATCAAGGTGTTTAAGTTCATTGCTGATAAAATCACGCATTTCGGGTGATAATGCGGTTTTTTTAGGATCTTGCTGCATAGTCACGTCATTCAGAGTAATAGATAGGTAAATATTACTCTGAATAACGATTAAAGTGTTACAAAAATGTAAATGAACGTAATCATACTGAGTGGTTTATGCTAGCTCGCTTTAGAAAATACCTTTTCTTTTACGTGTTCAGCAAAACCGCTACCAGCTTCTAAGTAGAAGTTAAAGGTAGAATGAACGCCCATATCTTCGAGCTCCCTTTGCTGGTCGCGGTAATTGGCGATTGCAGTTACTTGTCCAGAGAAGCCCGACGCTTTTAGCTGCTCAAGGGCATACAAGTTTTGCGCGTGTTTTGGCATGGCTAACATTACCATTTCTACGTCTGAGTGGTTAATGCGGTTCCAAAAATCGGGATCGGTGGCATCGGCTAAAATGGCAAACCGATCGCGCTTGATATGCTTTTCTACTGTGTCAGGATTAATATCTACACCAGCGACCGATTCAGGGTAACTTTGCGCAATTGTTTCATAGGCACCGGTACCAACACGACCCATACCAAAGATCAAGATTTTCGCTTTGTTTAAGTTAACCGGCATTTCTTCGGCTAAGCGTTTACTCGATTCAAAGCGCAGTAAGAAATTCTCATATTTTACGTAAAGCTCATTTGATTTGTTATTAAGCGGTGACGCAATAATAAAGGTTATGGATACCGCAATTGCAAGTACTGCGAGCCATTCGCTCGTTAACCAGCCGCTCGACACAGCAAGCGCACAGACAATCAAGCCAAATTCACTGTAGTTTGATAACGAAAATGCGCCGAGTAGAGAAGTACGCGCACGCAAATGAAAAGCGTTAGTAAATAGGTAATAAAGTAACACTTTAAGTGGTAACACAATAATTAAAACCGCGGCAACTAAGAGTGCATTTAGCGTGAGCTCGGCATTGAGGCCAATCGTTAAAAAGAACCCTACTAAGAAGAGATCTTTAAAGCTTAATAGTGCCTTAGAGAGTTCGCTTGCCTTTTTATGTGGCGCTAAAATCATACCGATAATCAGTGCACCTAAATCACCTTTTAAGCCCGCAAATTCAAATGCGTGATAGCCAACCACTAACGCAAAGAAAAAACCAAATAGTGGGAGCACTTCACCGTGCTTTGAACGCGCAAGCATCCAGTAAAATGCGGGTCTGATAAGTGGTAAGGCGAGTACCAATGCTATCGCCCAATAGTTTGGCAACTTACCTGTGCTAATCGCTAAGAAAACAACAGCAAAGATATCTTGCATTACCAAAATACCGATGGCGACTTTACCGTGTAAGCTGGCCATTTCACCGCGTTCTTCAAGTACTTTTACGGCGAAAACGGTAGATGAAAAGCTTAGGGCAAATGCCAAAATGGCCGCGGATTGACTCGATAATTCAGAAAATAGAGGCAGTTTTAACCAGCTAAGGCCTAGTAAAGCTGCCCAAAACAACACGCTACACATTACAATATGTAAGGTTGCAGGCCCCCAAACTTGGGCTTTTATTAGATTGCCAATTTTTAATTTTAGGCCAATGCTAAATAGCAGTAAGGTCACGCCTAGATTAGCCATTGTTTCAAGCAACTCGGTACTTTGATACCCCGCAAGATTAAGCACAAAACCGGCACATAAGAAGCCTATCAGCGGTGGTAATTTAAACTGTAAAATAATGAAGCCGCAAATAAAGGCTGTTGCGTAAAACAATAATTCCATAGAGTATTTTTCTAATTCTCAGTTAAATAGTAAGGCTTTTCTTAGTCTATCTAAAAACACCGTGCTGTGCTACGAAATACGCTCGGCGTAAGCCAATCAAAGGTGCAATCTAAACTAAAATGTAATCAACTTTTAACAAGTATAACTTTTAACTGACAAATTAATATTTTTATGGTTAATATGCAGTATAAGTATAAAGAACAAGGTGAGTTATATGTTCAAAAAAGTTCTCGCATCTATCGGTATTGGTGCGGCAAAAGTGGATACCGTGCTACATACTGAGCATTTACTGCCAGGGCAAAAATTTTCAGCAGAAGTTATCATAACAGCAGGGGATGTAGAGCAAGATATTTCAGGATTAGAGTTAGCCTTAATGACTAAGGTTAAAGTAGAGTCAGACGAAGGCGAGTATTTTGCAGATCATGTGTTAGATAAATGGTCGATTGTCGATCAAAGAACATTACAGCCAGGTGAAGAATTACGTATTCCATTTGAAGCGCGTTTGCACTCAGAAACGCCAATTACCGAAATATCACAGGGCATTAATCAAAGCGTAGTTTGGATAGCGACTGGTTTAAATATTGATTTTGCGCTAGATGCAACCGACCGCGATCCAGTTTATGTATACCCAAATGAAGCGGTAAAAACCTTTATGCTAGCAATGGAAAAGCTGGGCTATAAATTGGTTAAAAGCGATGTTGAAAAAGGCTATTTACGTACGTCTAATTTCAATTCCACATCAGGGTGTTATCAAGAGCTTGAATATAAGCCTGCTGGCCTAAAAGTATTTGGTCCGAAGGAAGTTGAGTTGTCATTTGTGCCTGAGGCATTGAAAACTCATGTGTTAATTGAAGTAGACCGAATGTTTGGCTCAGATGGTTACGCTGATTTGACCATTGAGCATGATGAGGTCAACCTGAGCCAAATCTGCGATCAGCTAGAACATATTTTCAGCTAAGCGAAGATAATTATCTAAGGGGCTGAGGCCCCTTTTTTATTGGGTGCATAATGACAAAATTTTATAGTAAAACATTTAATGAACTCACAACGAAAGAGCTCTACGCCATTTTAAAGTTGCGCGTTGATGTCTTTGTAGTTGAACAAAACTGCCCGTATGAAGAGCTTGATGGGTTAGATTGCGAGCCGCAAACCCAGCATATTATTGGTTATGACGATAATGACGTTGTTGCCTATGCGCGTTGTTTAGCGCCAAAAATTAACTATGAGAACAGCGCGGCGATTGGTCGAGTGCTCGTTAAAAAAGAGGCGCGGGGTAAAGGGCTTGCACACGCTATTGTGTCGCTTGCCAAAGATATATGCATTTCACATTGGCCTGAGCAAGGCATTGAATTATCAGCGCAGTGTTATTTAACCGAGTTTTACACTGAACTTGGCTTTCAAGTAGACGGGCAAGAATACCTCGAAGATGGTATTCCGCACATTCATATGAAAGCGGTTTTGTAAAAAATTTGCTAAGAGCCTAAAAGTAAAAAGCCGATGAATACACATCGGCTTTTTATTTATCTGTTTATGCCTTTAGATGATTAGGTAAATGAATGAATAAATACCGCCGCAATAGCGAGCGGACACACAAATTTTGTGTACCATGGCCAGATTTTCCAGAACACGCCTGATTCAACGTCTTCATTACCTTGTTTAATTTCTTCAACAAGTGAGTTTCGTTGCCAAATCCAGCCTGCGAATACACAGCAGAACATTGCGATAATTGGCTGACCATATTCTGTTGCCAATGTTGCCACAAAGTCGAGCATCGTACCGATGTTAAAAATAATCACAAAGCTGATTGCTAAAATACCAATACCAGTCCACGTAGTCGCGGTTTTACGCTCAATATTATGGCGCTCAACAAGATAAGATACAGGGCCTTCTAACATCGATATTGACGACGTAAGTGCAGCAATCGACATCAGGATAAAGAATGCCAAACCAACAAACACACCCAGTTGACCCATAGAGTCAAATAAACTTGGCAATACTTGGAATACCAGAGTTGGGCCTGCTAGCAGTGAACCGTCCTCAGCAAAAATTTGTACGCCTTGTTCCAATGCAACGTACATTGCTGGAATGACTAAAAGACCTGCTAAAAATGCAATCGATACGTCAATAAATGTTACTTGTGCGCCGATGGTAACCATATTTTCTTTTTTCGAAATATATGAACCATAGATCACCATTACGCTGGTGCCCAACGACAGTGAAAAGAACGCTTGGCCAAGTGCACTAATTAGCAAGTCAGGATCAAGCACTCGCGAAATATCCGGGTTAAGGTAAGCTTCTAATCCTTTGTCTGCGCCATCTAGGGTTAATACATAGATGATCAGTAAAATAAGTAGAGCAATCATTGCAGGCATTAAACGTTTAGACCATTTCTCTATGCCATCTTCTACACCATTACGAATAATAATCACGGTTAAAAACATAAAAATTGCACAGAAGAAAATATTGCGTGCTACGCTATCGCTAATAGCCCACTCTGCGACGCTGGTAGCACCAACGATGGTTGCACCTGCCTCTACGGCGTAAGATGTCATCCAACCGGCTAAAATACCGTAAAAGCTTAAAATAAGCGCTGCACAGACAATGCCGCCAAAACCGACAATAAATGCAAACCGTTTTTGTGTTTGGGTACGAGAAAGTTTTTCAAGAGACGTTACAGCATTCGCTTGGCCGTATCGCCCAATTAGAATTTCAGCCATAAATGCAGGATATGCTAGGCAAAACGCTAATATTAAATACATTAATACGAACGCTGCGCCACCATTAGTTGCCGTTTGTGTTGGGAAGCCCCAAATATTGCCAAGACCAACAGCACTGCCTGCTGCTGCCATGATAAATCCTAGTCGAGAGGAAAACTCTCCACGTGAAGCACTCATATATTTTTCTCGTTATTAGTTTGCCGCCCAATCTACTGTAAATTGAAATAAATTAATAGAGTGAGTTCGCTTGATTTAGATCAATAAGATTAAAAAAATGTAAACAATGAAATTCGCTAAATTGTTAAATGCAATAGTTGCGTAATTTGTAAAAGGGCGAGCGGGCTACCATGAGCTGGTCTTGTTCTTTAAATGGCAGCGATGTGGCAAGCGTAAAGTAAATTTTGCACCGCCGAGTTCTTTTGAGCGGGATACTTTAATATCGCCGAAATGCCATGCGATGACTTTTGCTACGATAGCAAGCCCAAGGCCATAGTTTTTGGCCGCGCGGTTACGGTGACTTTCTTGCTGGAAGAAGGGCTTTAATACGTTATCTAGGTTTGCTTCATCAATACCTGGACCATCGTCTTCAATTTCAATAAACGTGTCAGCGTGGGTTTGTGTAGTGCTAATGGTAATAGTAGTTTTTGCAAAATCAGCGGCGTTACTTAGCAAATTAACAATGGCGCGGGCTAACCAGTGCGGATCCACATAGAGCTGCTGGGTATCTGATTTTATTTCCAGTTTGATAGATTGCGCATTGAGTTTAGGTTCAACTTGATAAAAACAGTTATCAAATAGCTCAGTACTGGTGATGGCCGTCGGTGATATTTGATACGATTTTTGCTCAAGGGTCGCGTACTCTAAATAGCTGTTGAGCATGGATTCCATTTGGTCTAAGTCGTTTTCCATGCGTTCAAGGTAATGCTGAATTTTAGTTGGATCTTTGGTATCTATCGCGGCATCTAAGCCAAACCGTAAACACGCTAGGGGAGTGCGGATATCGTGCGACATACTGGACGCGAGTAGTTGGTTTTCTTCGATCAGCTGCTGTATTTGGTCGGCCATGCGGTTGTAGCTGGTTTCTAGCTCACGAATATAGCTTAGCCCGGTTAAGTTAATACGCGCATCGAGGTTGCCATTGGCAAACTGTGCGGTGGCCTTATTTAGCAGACTTAATCGTTTGGTGAGCGGTGCGAGCCACCACCACATAAAAATGCAAATGCCTAGATAAAAACCAACGGTTAAAAAGAGATCGGTACGATTAGTTGGCATTGGCGGCTTTTCAACACGCAACTGAATATGGCTATCGGCTAATGCAGCACTTGTTTGAATCAAGTAAAAACCTAATTCGTCTTCTAGGGTAATACCGCCGGGCACCAGTAATTCTCCGTGCAGTTCACGGGGCAACGCAAGCTCGCTATTGCTGTGGTAACTCAAGCTAAAATGACTCGCTTGGGTGAAGCGTTTTAAAAAGGCTTCGTGTTCGCTTTTAGGGTGATGGCTTATTTCAGCAACTACGCCTGCAAGTATTTGCTTTTCAACTTTAAAATTATCGTGAGTACTCGGAGGCGCACTTAATGAATCAATCAACCAACCAAGAATAAATGATGAAATCAGTGCGCCTGTGATCAGGCTAATATAAAGCTTTTTCATTAACTACCAAGCTTGGCTTACGAACAAATAACCTTTACCCCAAATGGTTTTTATTTTATTTGGGCTTTGTGGGTCGTCGCCAATTTTTTTACGAAGTGCAGAAATAAGCACATCAACGCTGCGGTCTAAGCCGTCGTATTCTCTACCTTTGGTCGCTAAAAACACGCTATCGCGGTCGAGAATTTGATCCGCATTAGATGCCAAGTAAAACAACAAGGAATATTCTGCATTTGAAAGGGCGAGTTTAGTACCATCTAAAAATACGTCGCGTGACAAGGTGTCGATTTGTAAACTTCCAATGCTGATCTCATCAGAATTGGCGTCCGAGCCCCCTTGTTTTTCACGCATTACTGCATTAATACGCGCAAGTAAAACACGCGGGCGCACAGGTTTGATGACATAATCACTTGCGCCAACTTCCAAGCCAAGTACTTCATCAATTTCATCACCTTTAGCGGTCATCATAATAATTGGCTGATGATAGAAAATACGTAAATCGCGACAAACACTCATGCCATCCTTACCTGGCAACATTAAATCAAGTAATACTAAATCGGGGTTATGTTTTTTTACTGCCTGCACAGCCTCGTCACCACGATGACACAAAACAACGTCAAAGCCTTGCTCAACTAGGTACTCACTTACCCATTGTGCTAGCGATGTGTCATCTTCAACTAATAGTATTTTTTTTGCTATATCCATTAAAACAGTCTCCACCGACGTTTTTTTCGCTTATTGGTGTATACCCAATTTACTTTCATTTCTACGGGCTTGCTTATTTGCCCTGAGCTAATTTCAACTAATTCGTATTGCACTGCTTCTGGCGAGTTAAACTCACTGTCTAATTCACCAAAGGTACTGCTATACCAGCAGCGAATCAGTTTTTTATCGTTTACTGTGCGAATACAATAATCGCCTCTAACCGGCGCATGCCACTGGAACTTTAATTTGGTGTAACAGTGCTTTCCTTGACGCAATGCCACACATTTTTCTGGGAAAATGGCCAGTTCAGGATTCGATAGTGGCAAATTGACGTTCTTTTCGGCGTCGGCAAAACATATGCTCGCGAAGAAAAATAACGCAATGAGCTTGAGCTTAATAAGGACAAATTTAAGGTTAAAATACATAGCGTATGCCAACCTTAGCTTTGTGTCGCAAGCTGTTAGAGATTAATGGGCTGTTGCTAATTTCCTTGGAATACCAAGAGGATAACCAGCCACCAAGAAACACCCAATCTTCGTTAATTGGGTATTCGGCGTGAATTTCAAAGGTTAGGCTGTAAGCGGCACTTGGGTTGTACTGTGGCCTAAATCCGGCGATTGTTTCGTTGGCATCTACGCCAAAGTAATAACCGGTGAAATCCGATGAATAAATATTTAGGCCCGAGCCAACACGAAATTCCCAATTGCGATAATCTTGAATCGTACTAATAAAACCACTTGCCCAAAGGCTTTTGTGTGCACCTGAAATGTCGTGGAGAATTTCTAACGATAACTGGTGGGTTTTTTCTTTACGGGTAAGGCGAAGACCTGCGTTGAAATCATCTTCACGTTCTGTCACACCGCGTAGTTCAGATACTAAATCGTCGTCGTAAAAAGTGCCAGTTTCATCAAAACCTTCATGGGCATTAATCGCGAATAAATCGAGACTCCAGTCATACTTATCAACGAGGTTGTAACCAATCGTCAAGCCACCTGAAAGCTGTGAGTTATCAACATCAAAATAAAATTTGTCGTAGTTGATGGCAACATTGATGTTTAATTCAAAACCATCTTGATAGTCCACACCTTGTAAATAGTGTTTATCGACATAGTAGCCAGCACCAAAACTCCAATCCCACGTGAATCCATCACTTGCCTCGAGTGTGTTGTCTGCATAAAGCCGATTACTAGCAAGGCAGGGCGTCGCAAGCAAGGTGCTCAAAATAAGAAGTGAAATTGTAATTTTGTTCATTGTAATAATTATAGTTGTACAGATCTGTGGCTAAATGCTGTTTAATAAAATACGTATTATATGTATAAATGTGTAGTTCACATGTAAAAAAATGTAGTTGTTCAGCTTGGACAAACAAAATATTTAAAAGTTTTGCCTGCATCCTTGTTATTGGCTTGTTAAACTATGTGCGTATTTATTCCGAGAATAGCGATATATATGCGGTTTTTGTTTTTCTCAACATTTTTGAGTTTTAGTTGTTTTTCAGTTGCGGATAGTCTTGATAACGCAAACGAACAGGTTGATTTTGACCGGTTTGTTAAAGGTTACAAGAACACCATGGTATCTAAATTAAGAAAAAAAGGGATCCCAGGTGCGGCACTGTCAGTTGTAAAAGTAGATGCGGGGGAGTTTGCCTATGGCTATGGCAAAACCAAACGCATTAGCGGTAAACCTATTAACACCAGTACACGCTTTCGTTTAGCGTCGGTATCAAAAACATTTGCAGGATCTTTGGCTGCAAAGCTTGCTAGTGAAGGGCAGTTAAAGCTTGACGATACGGTGACGAAATATCTGCCGGATTTTCATTTCCACAATCGTGATAAAAAGCTGCGGGTGTCGCATTTATTAAGTCATAGCAGTGGCCTGGTACCCAATGCGTATGACAATCTTATAGAATCACGCATGCCTTATGACAAAATTAAAAACAAGCTTGCAGAAGTAGAACCGATTTGTTCTCCGGGGCGTTGTTATGGTTATCAAAATGTGATGTTTAGCCTAATTGGTGATGTAATCGAAAAATCCACGCAGATGGATTACAGCACTTGGGTAAATGAATTTTTGTTTAAACCGTTAAACATGAAAAACGCGAGTCTTGGAATACAAGCCATGATGCAAGATGACAATTATGCTCATCCACACGTGCGGGCACGCAAGCGTTGGTACACCACAAAAATTAAACCAAATTACTATAAGGTTGGTCCTGCAGCAGGCGTGAATGCCAGTGCAGATGATATGGTGCAGTGGCTCAAAGCGCAGCTTGGCCAATACCCAAGTGTGTTATCGAAAGAATCACTAGCGCTGCAAAGTACTCCACAAATAAAAACCAAAAAAGAGTTAAGGCGTCGAGTTTGGCGTAAAAACCTAAATCAAGCTCATTACGGACTGGGCTGGCGCATTTACGACTACAAGGGCGAGAAAATTTATTATCACAGTGGTTGGGTGCAAGGGTACCGTGCTGATGTGTTGGTTATTCCAAGATTAGAGTTAGGCTTTAGTTTGATGATAAATGCCGAAGCCGGTATTTTGAACGAGCTGACTACGGATTTTCTTGATTTAACCTTAAAGCAGTACAATAAAAAACGCGCTTAAAGCGCGTTTTTTTACAGGTTAAAATATGTTTTACATTAACCTTTTGGCAGTTGGATTTTCTTATCTTCGCTTTGTTTATAAAGCACAATAATATGACCAATTGTTTGTAGCTTGATAGCACCCGTTTCGCGCACAATGGCTTCAAAAATAAGTGCTTTAGTTTCACGGTCACTAGTTGGTACTTTCACTTTAATCAGCTCGTGAATGCCAAGTGCGTTTTCAATTTCGAGTAACACACCTTCAGTTAAACCATTTGCACCTAAAAGAACAACAGGATTTAACGCGTGTGCTTCGCCTTTTAAAAACTGCTTTTGTTTGTTTGATAACTTCATATTTAGTAAATTTCGCAGAAATAATCTTGAATTAAGGGTATTCTACCGCCATATATCCAATATTACTAATTCTAGAGTAGAATTTAATGGCTAATAAAAAGCATTCGGCAAGTTCAAAACGCTGGTTAAAGGAGCATTTTGATGATGTATATGCCAATGAAGCCCGTAAACTCGGGTATCGCTCGCGCGCTTACTTCAAAATTGAAGAGCTCGACAAAAAAGATAAATTAATTCGCCCAGGACTTACCGTGGTGGATTTAGGTGCAGCACCAGGTGGTTGGTCGCAATATGCGGCTGATAAGGTTGGCGATAACGGCACAGTAATATCTTGTGACATTTTACCAATGGATCCCCTGCCTGGCGTTGAATTTCTACAAGGTGACTTTCGTGAAGAAGCGGTACTGGATGCACTGTTATCACGAATTGATGGTAAGAACGTTGATCTTGTCATGTCGGATATGGCGCCTAATATGAGCGGAAATAACGTGACAGATCAGGCAGGTAGCATGTACTTAGTCGAACTTGCATTTGATATGTGCCATCAAGTACTTAAACCAAACGGCAATTTTGCTGTCAAAGTGTTCCAAGGAGAGGGATTTGATCAATTTGTTAAAGACTTACGTAATAGTTTTAAGACCGTTAAAATTCGTAAACCAGATTCGTCGCGTGCGCGCTCTCGCGAAGTTTATATAGTAGCGACAGGTTACAAACTGTAGTACAGTATTTAAAGATAAATATTTTTTTCAATGTTAGATAAGACAAGAGGTTAATGCCTTGAGTGATATGGCTAAAAATTTAATTCTCTGGTTGGTAATCGCCGTAGTTTTAATGTCGGTATTCCAGAGTTTCAATCCAGGCGAAGGGGCTAACCGCCAGCTCGCATATTCGCAGTTTGTAAAAGATGCCCGTGCACAGCAAGTGCGCGAAGCGAAGTTTGATCGCACGGCTGGCATCGTATATGGCACAAAATTAAATGGTGAACAGTTTAAAACTGTTATCCCAATGCACGATCAGTACATTGTTGACGAGCTGATCAAAAGCGGTGCAATTGTTGAAGGTGTAGAACCGGAAGAGCAGTCATTATTGGCAACTATCTTCATTTCATGGTTCCCAATGTTACTGCTTATTGGTGTTTGGATATTCTTCATGCGTCAAATGCAAGGCGGTGGCGGCAAAGGTGCCATGTCATTCGGTAAGAGCAAAGCGCGCTTGATGAGCGAAGATCAAGTTAAAACGACATTTGCCGATGTAGCTGGTTGTGATGAAGCAAAAGAAGACGTTACTGAGTTAGTAGATTTCTTACGTGACCCATCAAAATTCCAAAAGTTGGGCGGTAGTATTCCGAAAGGCGTACTAATGGTAGGTCCTCCAGGTACAGGTAAAACGTTACTTGCAAAAGCGGTTGCAGGTGAAGCAAAAGTACCATTCTTTACAATTTCAGGTTCTGACTTCGTAGAAATGTTCGTTGGTGTTGGTGCATCGCGTGTGCGTGACATGTTTGAACAAGCTAAAAAAGCTGCGCCTTGTATCATCTTCATCGATGAAATCGATGCGGTAGGTCGTCAGCGTGGTGCAGGTCTTGGTGGTGGTCACGATGAGCGTGAGCAAACACTTAACCAAATGCTTGTTGAAATGGATGGCTTTGAAGGTAACGAAGGTATTATTGTAATTGCTGCAACTAACCGTCCAGATGTATTAGACCCAGCGTTACTTCGTCCAGGTCGTTTTGACCGTCAAGTAGTTGTAGGTTTACCTGATATCCGCGGTCGTGAACAAATCCTTAAAGTACACATGCGCAAAGTGCCTCTGGCAGACAATGTAGAGCCAGCACTAATAGCACGTGGTACACCGGGCTTCTCAGGTGCAGATCTTGCTAACCTAGTGAATGAAGCTGCTCTTTTTGCTGCGCGTGGTAATAAGCGTGTTGTTAGCATGGCCGAGTTTGACGCTGCAAAAGATAAAATCATGATGGGCGCAGAGCGCAAATCAATGGTTATGAGCGAGCAAGAAAAAGAAATGACGGCATACCACGAAGCTGGTCACGCTATTGTTGGGCGTTTAGTGCCTGAGCATGACCCTGTTTATAAGGTATCAATTATCCCGCGTGGTCGTGCACTTGGTGTAACTATGTATTTACCAGAGCAAGACCGTGTAAGTCATTCTAAGCAACATTTAGAGTCGATGATTTCAAGCCTTTACGGTGGTCGTATTGCTGAAGAACTCATCTATGGCGCAGATAAAGTGACCACAGGTGCGAGTAACGATATTGAACGTGCGACTGATATTGCACACAAAATGGTTACGCAATGGGGTTTAAGTGAAAAACTAGGTCCGCTTCTTTATTCAGAAGATCAAGGCGAAGTTTTCATGGGTCGTAGTCAAACGCAGAACAAGAGCATGTCTGGTGAAACGGCTAAGCTGATTGATGCAGAAGTACGTGACTTCTCAGACCGCAACTATCAGCGCGCTGAGGATATTCTAAAAGAAAATATGGATATCCTTCACGCAATGAAAGACGCGCTAATGAAGTATGAAACGATTGATGCTGCGCAAATTGATGACCTAATGGCACGTCGCGAAGTGCGCCCACCACGTGATGCACATGATCGTAAAGACGATGACAAGCCAAGTGCTGGCGCAACAGCCACTGGCGACAAAGAACCTCAAGCAGAAAAACAGGTTGATACAGAGAAAAAACCTGAAAATAAACTTGATGACACCGACCAACCATCGGTAAACTAACAACCCTAAAAACCCCGAGCAATTCGGGGTTTTTTTAAATCTACATTTCTATGTCTACTATCAATTTACCAAACGGCAAGGTACTTGACCTAAGCCAAACCCATATAATGGGAATACTTAACCTTACCCCAGACTCTTTTTCTGATGGCGGCAGTTATCAACAAATCGACAGCGCTGTCATTTGTGCTTTGGCGATGCTTGAAAATGGCGCGACCATTATTGATATTGGTGGCGAATCAACACGTCCTGGTGCACCTGATGTTGCATTAGAAGAAGAGCTTGCGCGCGTTATTCCAGTTATAGAGGCGATCCGCAAAAAGTCAGATTGTCTCATTTCCATCGATACCAGCAAAGCAGAGGTAATGCGTCAGGCGGTGAACGCGGGCGCTGATATTATTAACGATGTTCGTGCACTGCAAGAACCCAATGCCTTGGCGACAACTGCTGAGTTGGGCGTGCCGGTGTGCTTAATGCATATGCAAGGGCAACCGCGTACCATGCAATCAAATCCTCATTACGATGATGTGATAACTGATATTAAACAGTTCTTTGTTGAGCGTATAGCTGCTTGCGAAGCTGCAGGTATTTCGCGCGATAAAATCATTCTTGATCCTGGCTTTGGTTTTGGTAAAACCCTTGCACACAACTACCATATTTTAAAATACATAGACGAGTTTAAAATGATGGGGTGTGAAGTACTTGCTGGCTTATCGCGCAAGTCGATGATTGGTAATTTATTAGGGCGCGATGTAGATCAGCGTTTAGCTGGCTCAGTTGCGGGCGCGCTTATCGCCGCGCAAAAGGGCGCTAAGATTATTCGAGTACACGATGTTACAGAAACCGCCGATGCACTTAATGTATGGCAGGCCTGTGAACAAGGAATTACAAATGAGCAATAGAAAATATTTCGGCACCGATGGTGTACGTGGTGAGGTAGGGCAGTTCCCAATCACCCCAGAATTTGCATTAAAGCTAGGTTGGGCAGCAGGTAAAGTGCTGTCTAAAGCGGGCACTAAAAAAGTGATTATTGGTAAAGATACACGTATTTCGGGCTATCTTCTTGAAACATCGCTGGAAGCGGGTTTAGTAGCAGCTGGCATTGATGTTATTTTATTAGGGCCAATGCCAACGCCTGCAATCGCGTATTTAACACAAACATTCCGCGGTGAAGCGGGTATCGTTATTAGTGCCTCTCACAACCCTTATCAAGATAACGGTATTAAATTTTTCTCATCGCAAGGCACTAAGTTAGATGATGCGTTAGAGCTTGAAATCGAAGCCATGATGGATGAAGAAATGACGTGCGTTTCTTCAGAATCGCTCGGTAAAGCAAAGCGTCTTGATACTGCCGCTGGACGTTATATCGAATACTGTAAAAGCCAATTCCCAAGTGCTTTATCTCTTGAAGGATTACGTATTGTGGTTGATTGTGCCAATGGTGCAACGTATCACATTGCACCCGATGTTATGCGCGAGCTGGGTGCTGAAGTAATTAAAGTGGCGTGTGAGCCAAATGGTTTAAATATCAACGCAAAATGCGGTGCAACCCATGTTGATACCATGATCCAAAAAGTGCTTGAAGTAAAAGCTGACGTAGGTATTGCCTACGATGGTGATGGTGATCGTGTAATGATGGTTGACCATAAAGGCCGTGTATTTGACGGTGATGACATTGTTTATATCATTGCGAAATACGCGTTCCAGAAAGGTGAACTTGGCGGCGGTGTTGTTGGTACTGTAATGTCTAACATGGGTCTTGAAAATGCGCTTAAGTCACTCGGCGTTGAATTCGAAC
This sequence comes from Pseudoalteromonas sp. ABV4_021, assembly GCF_056159365.1. NCBI lineage: Bacteria > Pseudomonadati > Pseudomonadota > Gammaproteobacteria > Alteromonadales > Pseudoalteromonadaceae > Pseudoalteromonas > Pseudoalteromonas sp. ABV4_021. Next base: position 1,072,913 of record NZ_JBSWVB010000001.1, read on the forward strand.
GCTCGAAAGTGGGCGACCGCTATGTGCTAGAGCTATTAAAGCAAAAAGGTTGGAAAATTGGTGGTGAAAGCTCGGGCCACATTCTAAATCTTGACCGCATCTCAACGGGTGACGGTATTATATCTAGCTTACAAGTGCTTGCAGCCATGGTCGAGAGTAATCAAACACTTGAAGATTTAGGGCAAGGCTTCACAAAGTACCCAATGAATATGATTAATGTGCGCTATGCAAAAGGTACTGAACCGCTTGCAAGCAGCGATGTTAAATCTGTGATTACTGAAGTTGAACAGCAACTGGGTGACAAAGGCCGTGTACTTATTCGTAAATCAGGCACAGAGCCTGTGATCCGCGTTATGGTTGAAGCAGAAAAAGAGAAGCAAGTCTTCGATTTCTCAAAGAAAATTGCTGATGTTGTTGAATCTATAAGCAAACAACTCGAAAACGCACAATAACTTCTTGTAACTTTTAGCGAGTCAGGATAACATCCTGCTCGCTTTCTAAATTGGAGTAAGCAATGGCACAACGCAAACCTATGGTTGCAGGCAACTGGAAAATGAATGGCTCACTTGAGCTTGTATCTGAACTTGCCGAAGTAATCACGAAAATTGATACCTCTGATGTTGATATTTTAGTTTTCCCGCCATTCCCTTTAATTAAATCTGCTTTAGATGCAGGTTTGAAAGCAGGCGCTCAAACAGTGTCAGAAAATAATGCCGGTGCATTTACTGGCGAAGTTGACGCCCAATTGATTCACGCTCTAGGTGCAAATTACACCTTAGTTGGTCACTCAGAAAGACGAGCAATTTACGGTGAAAGTAACGAAACAGTTGCTGCAAAATTTGCAAAAGCGCAAGAAAACAAGTTAACACCAATCCTATGTGTTGGTGAAAGTGAACAAGAACGTGAACAAGAATTGACCGAACAAGTTGTTTGGCAGCAAATTGATGCGATTATTAGCAAATTAGGTGTAGATGCACTTGCTAATAGTGTGATAGCATACGAGCCCGTTTGGGCAATAGGCACAGGTAAAACTGCATCGCCTGAACAAGCACAAGCTGTGCACAAATTTATCCGTAGCAAGCTGGCTGAACTTAACAGCGAGTTAGCTGCAAAAATACAACTGCTTTACGGCGGTAGTGTTAACGAGAACAATAGCGAACAATTATTTGCGCAACCAGATATTGATGGTGGGCTAATAGGCGGAGCAAGCCTTAAAGCTAATAGCTTTGCAACCATCTGTAATAGCGCAAAAGGAAATGGCTAACAATGTACGAAATTTTATTAGTAGTTTATCTTATCGTCGCACTTGCTTTAATTGGGTTTGTATTAATCCAGCAAGGTAAAGGTGCTGATATGGGTTCATCATTTGGTGCTGGTGCGTCTGGAACCGTTTTTGGTTCAAGTGGTGCTGGTAACTTTATGACAAAAACAACAACCACTTTAGCAACAGTGTTTTTTATTTTAAGCATCGTGCTAGGTAACTTAACAGCAGGTCAAATTAAACAAACTGACGAGTGGTCAGATTTATCATCAGATGCTTCTGCTGCAACAACTGTAGTTGCTGAACCAAAAGATAAAGACGTTCCTGCTTCACAAGACAAAAGCAACGACGTTCCAAACTAATAAATAACATCTTTGCGGATGTGCTGGAATTGGTAGACAGGCAGCGTTGAGGTCGCTGTGTGAGCAATCACGTGAGGGTTCAAGTCCCTCCATCCGCACCATGATTTAAAACCCAAGCTAACGCTTGGGTTTTTTTATGCCAAAATTTTGTATGGCTTTTGAAAGAGCACGATATTCTTGTTCGCAAAAATAAACTGTTTTCAGTTGCTTATGCTGTTCTTTTTGGAAAATATTAAATTAGTAATAATAAGAAAGATAAACGATGTGGATTAAAAAACAGGTTATTGAAGGTTAACACGTGGTTCTAGAGCCCCTATGCCTTACCCATGTTGAGGCGCTTATTGAAGCGGTTAACGACGGTGAGTACTGGAAGTTATGGTTTGCTAATGTACCAACGCCAGAAAGCATGGAACAATATGTTGCTGCGGCGATTAGTCAGATGGAAAAAGGCAATATTGCGTACGCTGTGCGCCATAAAGAGAGCAATCAAATTGTTGGTACGACACGTTACTATGCTGTTGATAGTAAAAATAAACGCGCGTTAATTGGTTACACGTGGTATGCAAATTCTGTGAGGCGAACAGCAGTCAATACAGAATGTAAATATTTGCTATTAACACAGCTGTTTGAACAAAGTAAGGCAATAGCAGTGGAACTTCGCACGCATGTTAAAAATGATGCTTCCAGAGCCGCAATAGAGCGTCTAGGTGCAAAACAAGATGGCATTTTACGTAACCATCAAATTCTAAAAGACGGCAGTATTAGAGATACCGTGGTGTATTCTATTATTAATACTGAATGGCCAAATGTAAAAGAGCAGCTATTAGCTAAGCTCTGTAAATAGATGTGTTACAAAAAAGCCACCGTCTTCGGTGGCTTTTTTGTGCTTGTAATAGAATCAGCTATTCGTTGTAACTTGGCTTTCAATTCCAGCAATTTGCGGTTGCACATCTAAGCCATAGCCAAAGAAGGTGGCAGCGATTAGTACTACAGAGGCTGCAATCATTAGTTTCACCAATAACGGTAAGCAGAACTTAAACCACTGACCATAAGGTACACCGGCCATACCGATGATCCCCATTAATACCGCATTGGTTGGAATAATCATATTTGAGAAGCCGTCGCCAAATTGATACGCAAGTACCGCAACTTGGCGTGGTACACCTACTAAATCACCAAGAGGCGCCATTAGCGGCATAGTAACGTACGCTTGACCTGAACCCGATGGAATAAAGGTATTTAACAGAGTTTGAATAACAAGCATACCAACTGCTGATATTTCTGCGCTCACGTAAGAAAGCGGTAAACTCATACCGTACACTAGGCTGTGCAGAATTTTACCGTCGTCTAAAATAAGTGCGATACCGCGTGCAACACCAATCAAAATTGCAGTAGTTACTAAATCAGAGGTACCCTCAATAAATTTGTTAGCAGCGGTATTTGCATCAAGTTTACCTAATACAGTAATAACCAGGCCCCAAGCAACAAATAAGCCGCCAAGTTCATATAAGTACCAGCCTTTTGTGGCAATACCCCAAACCGCAATTACCAATGTCGCGATAAAGCTAAGTAGTACCAATTGGTGGCGACGATTAAGTTTTGGATAGTCATGGGTTTCTTTGCCTTCTAATGGGCAAGGAATACCTGCCATCAACGAGCGAGAGGGATCTGCTTGTACTTGTTTGGTGTATGACCATACATGATGAAAGCCAATTAATACGAATGGCACGAAAATCGCTAAACGTAACCATAAACCTGAATACACTGGTACTTCGGCAATTTGTTGGGCGATTAATACAGTAAATGGATTAAATGCAGATACGCCATAACCGATGCCATAGCCGGCAACAATCATACCGACAGCCGTCATCGCATCAAGGCGCATGGCTTTACATAATGCCACTAAAATAAGTACAAATGGAATGTACTCACCTGCGGTACCAATTGCACTCGAAGCAAGGGCAAAACAAAAGACTACGGCAAAAATAAGTTTTTGCGGCTTATCGCCATGTTTTTCTAATAAACGGCCAATTAACGCATCTACTGTGCCTGTAGCACGCGCGATTGCGAGCACACCGCCCACAATTAATACAAAAAAGATAACATCCTGTGCAGCGGCAAATGCACGTGGAATTGCCGTTAGAAAGTCCCACGGCGTAAGGTAGTGACTTTCAGTGGCAACTTGATAAGTGCCAGGCACAACGGCTTGGCGGCCATTTGCTGTTTCTACGGTATCAAAAAAACCTTGGGGTACAATCCAAGTAGCAAGATAAGCGACAAACATCATCGCTAGTAGCAAAACCAGCGTATGAGGTACTTTCAATGTCTTAGGCATAAATAAATCCAGTTGTGGGAAAGGCCAATAGTTTATTCGTAATTTCGGTGCTTAAAAAGAGGGGATTGTAAACAAATTAGAATGGCTTATCGCGAAAGAGTGTAACTTATGCGTGGAGTACAAATGTGGCTTTAGTTTTTAAGGTGCATAACAGCAATAAAAATGAGTTTTGCGAACGGAGAGGGTAAAACAAAAAAGCACCATTTGGTGCTTTTAATGTACGTTAACTAACAGGTTTTAGTTAATTTGCTTCATATGGTAGCGGATCGCTTGCTTGGTTTAGCTCAAACGCTTCTAAACGCTCTTGGCAAGCGCCGCATTTACCGCAGGCTTTTTCTCGACCGTTGTAGCAAGTCCATGTCTTACTGTAATCGAGGCCCATATTTAAACCGTCGGTTAAAATCTCAATTTTAGTATTATTTAAGTATGGGCTAACTATTTCAATTTCTTCGTAGTTAGCGATGCGGCACACATCATCCATTTTTTGTACAAATTCAGGGCGGCAGTCTGGATAAATTGCATGGTCGCCTGAGTGGGCGCCGTAAAATACCTTGTTGGCTTTAAGTGAAACTGCATAGCCAACAGCAAGTGATAATAAAATCATATTGCGGTTTGGTACCACAGTTGATTTCATGCTTTCTTCTTCGTAGTGACCTTCCGGTACGTCAATATCGTCAGTCAGCGATGAGCCACCAATTAACTGATTGATTGCCGAAATATCAACAACCTTATGAGAAATGTTTAATTCCGCACATACGTCTGCTGCGACTTTTAATTCTTTAACATGACGCTGGCCGTAATCAAACGAAAGTGCATACACTTCATAACCTTGGCGAATGGCTTTATTTAAAACGGTATATGAATCCATTCCACCAGAGTAAATTACAACAACTTTTTGCGACATATTTCTCTCACTTTAGCTATAATAGCGGTTTTTGCGGGCGCGATAGTCTACACCTTCGTGACCTTGAAGACAAATCTAGCAGTAATTAGAGGCGTACGTTGTACAAAATTAACGAAGTATTCGAAACCATTCAAGGTGAGGCAAGTTACACAGGTTGCCCATCTATATTTATTCGCTTGCAAGGGTGTCCTGTGGGATGTGCTTGGTGCGACACTAAGCAAACATGGCATACGGACGATACTTATTTAGTTGATCTCTCTGACACAGTTGAAAAGAAAGCTGACTCGGATTATTTTGCTAATTGCACCGCAGAACAAATTCTTGCGCTAATTCGCGACAAGCAATATCAAGCAAAGCATATTGTGATCACTGGTGGTGAGCCATGCATGTACGATTTAAACCCACTTTGTGAATTACTTCATGAAAACGGGTTTTCTACGCAAATTGAAACCAGCGGTACATTTGAGATTTTAGCGCCAGCAACAACGTGGGTAACGGTATCACCAAAAATTAATATGCGTGGTGGATATAAGGTACTTAAAAGCGCCATGCAACGTGCTAACGAGATTAAGCATCCAGTTGCGATGATGCGCCATGTTGAAGAGTTAGAAGAGCTGTTTGCTGAAGCAGGGCATACGCCAGAACTCGTTTATTTACAGCCTATTAGCCAAAAGGCAAAGGCAACGCGCTTAGCGATTGAAGTGTGCAAGGCTAAAAACTGGCGCTTATCGGTACAAGTGCATAAATATATCGGTATTGCTTAACTTCAATTAGCTAACGCACGACACAAAAAAGGCGCTCAATAGCGCCTTTTTTAATATGCTTGCTTGGTGTTAACCTGTTTTTACATCCACTTTTAGTTTTAGCTTTTGTCCAGGTTGAATGTATTCATTCTTGGCAATGCCATTCCATTTCATAATGTCCGATACTGACACTTTATATAAACCCGCAATGCGCGCTAACGAATCACCTTTGCGCACTTTGTAGGTAATGGTGCGTTCGGTCACATTACCCGCTAAGGTTGAACTGGTTTTTTGATAAACCGTTAACTGCTGGCCAAGACGCAAGGTCGCGTTTTTGCGTAAGTTGTTCCACTTCATTAAGTCTTTGGTTGATACTTTATATTTGCGACCAATTTTCCAAAGGCTATCACCACTAACGACTGTGTGTGTCGTTTTGCGGTTTGCTTTGTTGTTAGCTGCAATACGCATTGGGCCGCTTAATAAGTTATTGTCTATTTGGCCATTACTTAATGGCACAAACAGCTGTTGACCAACGCGAATAGTGTTGTTGCTCAACTTGTTTAGCGTTTTGATGCTAGTCGTGCTGGTATCAAATTGCTTGGCGATCTTTGATAGGCTATCACCTGATTTTACTGTGTATTGCTGCCAACGAATGCGATCTTTAGCATCCATTTTGGCAAGATGCGCTTTGAAGCCATAAGCTTTGTCTGCAGGCACAAGTAGCTTATGCGGACCGGTTGGATCGGTTGCCCAGCGGTTAAATGCGGGGTTTAACTTATACATTTCAGTCACTGGAATGTCGGCCATTTCAGCGGCTTTTGCTAAGTCAATTTGACCGCCAGTGTTAACCAATTCAACCGCAGGCTTATTATCTATTTTTTTCCACGTTACTTTAAACTCGTCTGAGCGTGCAAGTAAGTCTGATAGCGCTAGCAGTTTAGGTACATATTGGGTTGTTTCTCGCGGTAAATCAAGCGACCAAAAATCAGTTGGTAACTGCTTTTTACGGTTCTTTTTAATCGCACGTAATACTCGACCTTCACCTGAATTATAGGCAGCGATTGCATTTAGCCAATCACCATCAAGTGTTTTGTGTAAATACGTTAAATATTCAAGTGCAGCGCGAGTAGACTCGGTAATGTCTCGGCGACCGTCGTACCACCAATTCTGCTTTAGGCCAAAGCGTTCACCTGTGGCTGGCATAAACTGCCAAATTCCAGAAGCACTGCGATGCGAGTAGCCAAATGGATCAAATGCGCTTTCAACAATTGGTAATAGCGCAATTTCAATAGGGATCTGACGCTTTTCTACTTCTTCCACAATATAGTGAAGGTAGGGAGTGCCTCGTGTGGCGATACGATCTAAGTATTTTTGGTGTTTTGCATAGTAGTTACGCTCGGCAACTACGGCACGGTTTTGCGGCACAGGAATCGAAAGCTGGTAGCGAATGCGTTCCCATACATCATTAAATTCTGGGATTTGTTCAATGACTTCTTGCTCTTCTTCCGCAAGTGCAAGCACTGTTAATGCATCATATACGTCTTGTGAGCTGGCCACTTTGTAGTTAGGTTCAGCTGTATCTGATTGAGATTGATTTGTCGTTTGACAGCCCACAAGCCACACACTGGCGCTTAGGGCAATTATTTGCTTATAAGTCATTAATACAAAATACCGAGTTAAAACGGAACGCCGAATAATACCGATCTTGGCTAAAAATTGCCAATTTCATTTATTTTTATCATTAATTGATAAATAGATTTAATAATTGTCCTTTAGTTCCCTTAAGGCGGCAAAAACACTGACATCATTTATCTCGGTAACTGAACTTTTAGCTAACACACTGGTTCTTACATTATGTTCATGTGTACGTAAAAATGGGTTTATCGCCCTTTGTTGTTCTATTGTGGTAGGCAACGAAATATCACTATGGGTGGCAAGTTCATCGCGGTAGGCAACAAGCGAATGATTGTCTGGCTCGATATATGTAGCAAAATCTAGGTTGGCACGCGTATATTCATGGGTGCAATAAACCTGTGTTGAATCGGGCAGGGCTGCGATACGTAAAAGCGATGTGAGCATTTGTGATGGCGTGCCTTCAAATAATCGACCACATCCACCATTAAAAAGTGTATCTCCACAAAAAATCATGTTTTCATTATAATACGCAATATGATCAAGGGTATGTCCCGGTACATGCATAATTGCTAATGTTAATTGTAATTCATCCAGAGTTATAACTGCGTCATCTTCAAGTTTATGGGTAATGCCGTCAAAAGGGCTGTTGCTCGGGCCGTAAACGGGTAAACCACTAAACTTCGTAACCAGCTTTTCAACCCCGTTAGTGTGGTCCCAATGATGATGGGTAATTAAGATACCTGTTAGCGAAAATGTGTGCTCGCGGCAAAACGCTAAAACGGGTTCCGCGTCACCTGGGTCAACCACATAAAGCTGTTTATTGTCTTGATTAACCAATGCCCAAATGTAATTGTCGTTAAACGCGGGAATGGGAATTACTTGTACCATATTCACTTGCTCTGTTATGTTTACTCTGTAGGCTATCTCTCATTATAACGAGGCAAAGACTTGAAACCAGCGCTAAGTTTACAAAATACCATTCAACCCCATTCTTGGTACGATTTTCCTCATGGCGAATACTTAAAACAAGAAATCGAGCAAATCTTCACGCCTTGGTTAAACCGAATTTTTGGCTATCACTTGCTCAAAATAGGTGAGCTGAGCGCTGAGTTAGATACCTCTGCATGTGTTATTAAACACCAAGTAAATGTCGCAAACTCGAGTAAAGCCGGAGTAAGAGCGCACATTGATGAATTACCTTTTTCGGAGCAAACAGTCGATGGCTGCATATTAAGTCATGGCTTGGAGTATTTAACCGACCCACACCACTGCTTACGAGAAGTGCATCGAGTATTAATGCCAGGCGGCTATCTAGTGCTTAGTGGATTCAACCCGCTTAGTTTTTGTGGTTTGGCGAGAATACTGCCTTTTGCCAAGCAAAAACTACCTTGGAGTGGGCGCTTTTTTACCCCCGCACGAGTAAAAGACTGGTTACATTTATTAGGGTTCGAAGTGGTATTTGAAGAGCGAGCGATTTACTCATCGCTTGCTCGTGGTAAGCGGTTATCGCGTTTTTCAGCGTGGCAATCGTTTTGCCAACATTATTTGAAACCGACGGGCAGTGTATACGTGATTGTGGCAAGAAAACGTGTTGCGCCATTAACGCCGATTAAACCAAAATGGCATGCTCGTCCGCAATTTAATCCTGCGGTAAGAGGCGTAGGGCTTAGAAGCACTCCTCGAAATGCTTCTATTAGCTCAAAACGTGAATCTAAGTAAAGCTAAGCGGTATTTTTAAGTAAGTGGTGCCATTGGCTTCGGCTTCGGGAAAATGCCCTGCATTGATATTTACTTGAATTGAAGGGTGAATCAATTTGGGTACCGCTAAATCGGCATCTCGCGATTCGCGGGTTTTCACATAATCGTGTTGGGTAATGCCATGCTTTAAGTGCACATTATACTGTTTTTGCGCCTCAACACTGGTAACAACACTCACTTCGCGACCATTTGGTTGATAATCGTGGCACATATATAAATGGGTATCGTTACCAAGCTCAAAAATGCGTTGAATTGAATGATACAGTTGGCTGGCATCACCGCCTGGGAAATCACAACGCGCCGTGCCGCTATCTGGCATAAACAGCGTATCACCAACAAATGCACTGCCATCGACAATATAGGTAACGCTGTCAGGCGTGTGTCCTGGTGTAAACATCACTGTAACTGCTTCTTCACCTAAATAAAACACTTCGCCATCGTCGAATAAATGGCAGAATTGGCTGCCATCGGTTGGAATATCGAAGTTAAATACCTTATTAAAATGTTGTTGCACCTGCGTAATGTGCTTGCCTGTTGCCACTTTTGCACCGAGTTTTTGCTTGAGGTATTGCGCGGCAGATAAATGATCTGCATGGGCGTGTGTTTCTAAAATCCAATCAACATCTAAGTGGTGGCTATCAATATAATGAATAATCGAATCAGCAAACTGGTACCTGACGTTGCCCGACGCAATATCAAAATCAACAGCGGCATCGATAACCATGGCTTTTAAGCTACGGTTATCATATACCACATAACTAATGGTTGAAGACTGTTTGTGAAAGAAACTTTCAATGGTTACATTCATACTAGCAAAAACTGGATATATCAAATATGGAATAAGATATATCATAGAGTAATAAAGAGATCTAGCTTTGCGCAACGAATCCAGTATCTTCGAGCAAATCGCTACTTTCTGCTGCTTCTCTTGCTAAATCATCCACTCGTTCGTTTTCTGTATGTCCGGCATGACCTTTCACCCAGCGCCACTCAACTTCGTGCTTTGAATTGGCAGCATCAAGGCGTTGCCATAAATCTTTATTTTTTACATCTTGCTTGCTGGCGGTTTTCCAGCCGCGCTTTTTCCAGTTGGCAAGCCAAGATTCAATACCTTGTTTCACATATTGACTATCGGTAGTGAGAATAACCTGACAGGGCTCTTTTAATGACTCCAAGCCAATAATCGCTGCGAGCAGTTCCATGCGATTATTTGTAGTTAAGGTATAACCTTGACTCAATTCTTTTTCATGACCTTTGTAGCGAAGTAGGGTGCCATAGCCACCTGGACCTGGGTTGCCCAGACATGAACCATCAGTAAAAATCTCTACGTTTTTTTGCACAGTTTGCCTTTAAATTATGTAGAATGAAGTTATTAACATAACAAAATTTGTGATTTGGCGATATGGCTCACAGGCAAATAGTACTGGATACTGAAACAACGGGTATCGACCCTAAGCAAGGGCACCGCATTATTGAAATCGGCTGTGTTGAATTAGTAAACCGTAGGCTCACCGGAAATAACTTTCACGTTTATATTGATCCAGAGCGGGATATTGAAGACGAGGCTATCTTTGTACACGGTATTACACGTGAGTTTCTTGCGGGTAAACCTAAGTTTCGCGATGTTGCGGCAGAGTTTTTAGATTACATCAAAGGCGGTGAGCTGGTCATTCATAATGCGGCGTTCGACGTTGGCTTTATGGATCATGAGTTTGCTCTACTTAGACAAAACTACCCCAAAACCCACGACGTTTGCCAAGTACTCGATACCCTTGCGATGGCGCGTGATTTACACCCGGGGCAAAAAAACAACCTCGATGCCTTATGTCGCCGCTACGATATAGATAACTCAAAACGTACACTGCACGGCGCATTACTCGATTCCGAGATATTGGCTGATGTGTATTTAGGCATGACAGGTGGTCAAGTAAGCCTTAACCTTGCTAATAAAGAAGGGCAAAGTGGTGATAACAGCAAAGGTATTCGCCGACTTTCGCCAGATAGACCTCGACTAAACGTCGTATTTGCCGATAACGAAGAACAAGCGGCACATTTAGAGCGCTTAAATTTGGTTAATGATAAAGGTGGCCACTGCCTTTGGCTTACTGAGGACGCATAATGAAAAAATGGTTGTTAGGGTTTTTTAGTTTATTTTTGATTTCGAATAGCTTTGCGCAGCAGACTGAATTAGACGTAATTCAGCGCAATAGCGAACAAAATGAACTGAAGATTTTCGACAACCGTTTTCGTATTGACTATCAGGTTGATGAAATCACGTTACTCTTCTTTCGACAAAAAGGCACACCAGCAGTCATTCTTGTCAGACCCGACGGTAGTAAAATTTATGCGACTACCTCGCTGGGTGATATGAACATTGAATGGTTTGATGACGAAACCTACGACATTATAAAAATTAAAAAGCCAATGCCAGGTCCATGGCAAGCCATCGGAAAAATCCTACCCGACAGCAAATTAATGATTTTAAGTGATATTGAATTACATGTAGATCCGCTGCCACCACTATTATTTAAAGGTGAAACGATTAAGGTAACGGGTCGCTTAACAAATGGCGGCAAACCTATTGAAGAAGGGTTGTTTCGTGATTTAGTGACGTTAAATGTCGATTTTGTTAGCACGAATAATAAGGACTACCTTAATTTTGGCGCAAAGCCGGTACCTATTGCAGAGCTATTAGATGATGGTAAAGGCTATGATGAAAGACCGGGCGATGGTGTATTTACCGGTGAGTTTGCGCTTAATTTTGCCTCTGGTGAATGGCAGCCTGAATACGAAGTACGCACGCCAATATTAAGACGCAGTTTGGTAAAAGATTCCATTATTATCGAAAACGCTCCTATTACCTTTGAGTTTAGCGAAGCGGGCGAGGGCGAAGAGCATCATCAGCTTACGCTTAATGTGAATACCGAGAAAGTACAGCCCGAATCACTGATTTATCAAGGTACAATTTTTTACCCTAATGGCGAGACGCAAGCTTTTAATCTTGAAGCCCAAGATAAAGGTGTACGAGAATTAAAACTCGTTAATTATGACTGGGGTGTTTATGAAGTCGAACTTACCTTATTTGGTAGCAATATAAATGGGCGTGAATTTGTCGCTAAAATCGATAAACAAGAGTTTGAAATTGATAAACCGATTGAAGCTGTACCTGAACAACCAGTACCTACTCTACCTGAAATAAACCAAGAGCCGGAACTGCCACCAGAGCCAGAACTTGATGTTGAGCAAATTATCATCTGGGCTGTGGTGGGTAATGTGTTCATTATCTTAATTGGCTTTATTGTGATCCGTGTACTTATTCAGAAAAAACCGTTATTAGGTGGCTTGATGAACAAATTGAAGAAAAACAAAAAAGGCCAAGAAGAACAAAAAGTAGCGGGTTCTGAGCAGAAATCAGACAGTTCAGATGAAATTTTGAACCTTTCGTTGCCAGATGAGTAAAAAAGCGAGAAAAAAGCAAAAAAACTATTGACTCTTAAAGGGGTGATTCGTATTATTCACGCCGCTGTCAAGGAGCACTGAGAGTCAAATCGAAAGTGAGTCATGACAGGTTTGAAATGATGCGGAGTGGTAGTTCAGTTGGTTAGAATACCGGCCTGTCACGCCGGGGGTCGCGGGTTCGAGTCCCGTCCACTCCGCCAATTATTTCAAATGTTACTCTTTAGGAGTGGTAGTTCAGTTGGTTAGAATACCGGCCTGTCACGCCGGGGGTCGCGGGTTCGAGTCCCGTCCACTCCGCCATTAATTTAAAGAGTAGCCATTATTCCTTCGCGGAGTGGTAGTTCAGTTGGTTAGAATACCGGCCTGTCACGCCGGGGGTCGCGGGTTCGAGTCCCGTCCACTCCGCCATTAGGAATAAAACAATTTAAAATGATATACGCTGCGGAGTGGTAGTTCAGTTGGTTAGAATACCGGCCTGTCACGCCGGGGGTCGCGGGTTCGAGTCCCGTCCACTCCGCCATCTTATATCATTTAAAAATTTGCTCAGCGGAGTGGTAGTTCAGTTGGTTAGAATACCGGCCTGTCACGCCGGGGGTCGCGGGTTCGAGTCCCGTCCACTCCGCCATTAGCAAATTTCTCCCCGATGCGGAGTGGTAGTTCAGTTGGTTAGAATACCGGCCTGTCACGCCGGGGGTCGCGGGTTCGAGTCCCGTCCACTCCGCCATTTTATAATCCCCCTTTTTTATGACGATAAGCTTTACGCTTTCATTCTAAATTTTTCTTTTTTAAATCAGTAATCTATTACTTTATTTCAGCATAACTGCTCTTCATAATTTCATTCGCTTAGCGCTACGCTTTTTATATTGCGCTTAAATCTCTGACTTATTTTTGAGATAAATTCAGTATCTCACAACTACTTACCGCAATACTTTGTGATTAATTAATCCAATATTCAGCATTCTACTTTTACGCTATGGCAAAATTTTTTGGAAAGAAAGTAATGAAAAAGGTTGTTATATCAGGGGTAATTGTTGTCGGGTTGATGGCAGCAATGTGGCCTTGGGGATTTGCTGTCGGCTACCAAGTGAAAGAACGTGAGCTATGCCAAAAGGTAAAAGGCAATGATGCACTTTTTAAGTATACCGCTGGTGGTATTATGCGTGGTGAAAATGCAGAGGGCACGCTGCGCACGAGTTTGTATGTCGATGGTTTGAAAAAAGGTATGCTGTTTAGTTTAAAACAGTGCTTCGGCAACGAAAAAAACTAACTTTCTTACTGTAAGCCAACAAATTGTTGGCTTCTAACACCCAGTTGTGACAACCCCTGTGTTTGGCGTTGTGCCATCTTCTTGGTTGTAATAAAAAGCATAGCATTCGTCACTAAGGCGTAATCCTTCTGGCCAAATTAAAATAAGCCCTTGTGCACCGTTTGTCGCAAGAGGAAAGCCTGGTGCAGTTTGTTGCCTACCCACGCCGCATAAACTATTTGCCGTGCATACAGCGCTTGCTGATGTAAATGGAATTTCTTTGCCAATGTTTAAAATGTAACGCCAAGCGCCATTCCAGTATCCTTCAACATAGCCGTTGTACACCAGTACACTAATGCCAAGTTCATCGAGCTGAACATTCCCATTTTTAACATCTTGCACTAACGCTTTCGCGCGAACTTGTTCTGCGGTGGCTTTCATTGAAGCGGCTGTTGCTTCTAACACACTAATGCGTGACGCTTGCTGCAAGTTTAAGAATTTAGGTGCTGCAACGACTGCAAGTAGGCCTAAAATAACAATCACAATAATCAGTTCAATAAGTGTAAAGCCATGTTTTTTCATTGGTGTATTGCCTCTGATTACTGTGATATTTTCTGGTAGTTTATAGTATAGCCAATCATAAGTCTTTGACTATAAGTGCATAAATAAGCAAAATGTGCACACCAAAACGCATTCAAGATGAAAGGGAAGGTCGTTTGTTTCAAATACGCAGTTTAACTAAACTTTATTTTGATAAAGTTGTGTTTTCAGATTATACCTGCCAATTTACTTCTCAGCGTGTCTTAATTACTGGACCAAATGGCCTTGGTAAATCAACCCTATTAGCCATGCTTGCAGGGTTGGAATCATTTCAACAAGGCGAGATTTTACTGCAACAGCAAAGCGCCAATGCCCGGTTTTTACAAACGAATGTCGCTTTAGCGAGTGATAAAATTATCTTTCCAGAGTTTTTAACAGCTAAACAAGTATTAGATTTAACGCTTATGCATCAAGAGTGTGACAATCTTGAAAGCTTGGTTAAGCGCTTTGGCTTTAATGACTTTTTACACACTAAAGTGATTAACCTTTCAAGTGGTAACCTTAAAAAGCTTCAACTGATAAATGCGTTTATGCGCAAAGCCTCAGTGTTGCTATTGGATGAGCCCACTGCGGCACTTGAGCACAAAAGTGTGCCTGTGCTGCTGGCGTGTATTGATGAGTTTCAAGGCCAAGTTATTTTAACCAGTCATGAGCCTGAGCCATTTTTACAATCTGGATTTGAAGTACAGGCGTTGATAAGTGCGTAATTTTTCATTTTTCGAATATCGCATTGCGGCTTTTCATCATTACATTGCTGAACAATTGGGTCAATTAAAGCAATTAGGCGTTATTTTAGCGCTGTTTATGTATACCGCTTTTCCTGCACTTATTCTGCTCATTTACCTTGCGCTTGGCAAAGTTATGACGCAGGACCCTTCGTTAAGTATTTTATTATCGGTTGCATTAATCGTTATGCAAAGTGAGCTCAGTGTCGCATTGAGCAAAGGTGCGCTTGATATAAAACACCGACTTTTTCAACGCTCATTTGCCAGCAAAGGAATGCGTGTGCTATGTGATTACACGTTAGCTTTAGCCGGTAATTTGGTATTCTTACTGAGTGTGCCTTTGTTGTTATCGTTAGACTTGAGCAAATGGCAACAAGGCCTTCATTTTGTATTGTTTTGCATTTGTGTGCTCGGCAGTGGATTTGTTGCCACCCTCAAACCTACACGAATAAAGTTACATGTAATTGCGGTCATTCTGTTGCCAGTGCTATTTGATTTAAGCTTACTTTCGTTGTTAACCAGTTATATTGCACTGTTGGTTGGCGTTGCGTTTTGGCCAAATAGCTTGGCTTTCAAACGGCTGACGAAGTTTAACCTCGGTTTTTGGGGCAGTTATCATTTGCATGCTTTTGCCGAAATTTGGTGGCGTGTATTAATGTTAGTTGCCTTATGGGTGTGTGCAAATGTATTGAATTTAGAACGGCCAGATTTAGGTTTTTTTGTTCATTGTTTTATTTCGCCGTTTATCGTTTACATTGCTTCAAGTCAGCAATTAAATCAGAATGAGTGTGTGAAACAGTATCAGCTTTGGCTAAATAGTTTAGGTAGCCCAAAGCCGTTATTGCGAGCGCAGTTTATTGCCCCGATAGTTTTAGGTATTGTTGGCCTAGTCTATTTGCAGTTTATGACGGTGCATTTAATGAGCTTAACGGTATTCTTTTTTGCACTTTTACTGGGTGTTTATACTGCTTACAAGCATGTTAAATTGTTTGCTATCGCATGGTTTGGTGTAAATAGTGTCGCAGTGACTGTCAATTATTGGCTTTATATACGTCCTTGATGTCTTACCAGTTGATTTGGCATGGGTCAAAATTTGGCTCTGCACTAACTGCGAATGCCGTTTTTATAAGGTGCTTGGTTGCGTCTACCTCATTGCTGTTCTTAAGTACTTCAATAAACTCTCTGAATAATAGCCTGTTGTTCCAGGTAACATTGGATGCTTTGATGTATTGTCGCAATAGCTGACCGTGGTTTAACGAGTTCTCATTCAGAAATTCAAGAGCAGTTTCATCATTAAGTTTTTGATACATGTTTTTCTGCAGTTCTGTGCCAATCGCAGATGAGATTAAAGTATTCTTCGATTGGGATAATCTTTGCCCAATAGTGAGACATGAGTCTATTAACGAAATATCATCGGGTGTGGCGTTTGAACAAACCGATTCGAGGGTACCAAACCCAGGCGAAGAATGCCCTTGTAAATTTATGATTGACGACAGAGCAATGAGCTCATGGTCGACAAAGCCAAATTGCAGCATTGCTTGTTCATAGATATCAATTTTCTCGAGAATATATTCGTTGTAAGTGGTTGCATTCGAGGCGTTGTTAAGGGCTGTTGTGACAGCTTCAAATTTATTATGTTTAGATAAGAGGTTTGCATAGGCTAACCAACTTGCACCATTATCGTGATCCATAAGCAGTGCTTGTTCAATCGTTTTAGGCTCACAATCTATGCTATTGCATACTAGTAATGTGTAGTAGGCAAGTAATTTGCTGTCTGGGTATTTCAAAAAAGCGTCTAATATTGGATGTGAGTTAGCTGAAAAATCATTCTCTGACATTAACGCGTAAGCAACTTCGGCTTCCATTAATACATCAGAGCTTGATAGTAATTGTAGTAATTTATTTCGGTCAAAAAGCGAATTGGCTTCTGGATAATCTTCTATTATCTGTCGGGGGATCAAGTTGTTTTGTTCTTTCTCGCAGGTTTTTATTGCTAGCGCTTTCTCTTTATTATGGTGGGGTAAAAAGTTATCGACGGAGGAGGAAGTGTCATGAGGCAGGCTGATCTGTTGTATTTTTGGAGTCGGTGCTGTTTGAGCAGCTGTATCAGTATGAACTGTGTCATTTTTAGACTTAATATTTATGAAAATAAACAACATAGCGATTAGTGTACAAAACAATGTAAAAAGCCATTTAGTTGATTTGTTCATTCTGAGTCCATTCGTAAACATAAAAAAGCCAGTGCATAGGCACTGGCTTAGTTTATTACAAAGTTGCTTTATTAAACAAGTGGTTGCTTAAGCTGCTTCTACTTTTTTTACGGAATGTGCAGCTTTACCAGCTAGCAAGTCAGCAGGGTCAAAATCATCGACATTGATAACTTGTAAACGGCCAACTTCAGCGGCTTTTAATTGTTCAGCTTCATCACTTGTAATTGCACCAAGTTCAAGTCCCATCTCTGCCACTTTATCAAGGGCAAAGAATGGCAGCTTATCGCCTTTAGCACGACATACTTTGTCGAAGATAGGTTCAACAGCAAGAATGTCTTTTAGCGTTTGCTCTTGGCGACCAATTAAGTTTAATGGCTCGTTAGTAACATAAATATTATGTGCTAAACGGCCGCGCGTTTCGCTTGGTGTTTGCAGTAAACGTGCTACTTTTTGCTCTAATTCGTCGGTTGGTTTACGAATTGGACGACCCCAAGGGAACAGTACTAGCTTTAAGAAACCACGAAGCGGTGCAAACGGCATGTTGTTGATAAGATCAGCAAGTGCGCGTTGGCAAAGGTATAAGTGGTCTTGACAGCTCCACTGAACAAGTGCGAAGTCTTCTTTACGACGACCTTCATCGTTGTAACGCTTAAGCGTTGCTGACACTAGATATAGGTAGCTTAGTAAGTCACCTAAACGTGCTGAAATACGCTCTTTACGCTTCAATGAGCCACCAAATACCGCCATACAAATATCAGACATTAGCGCAAGCGATGCACTGTAACGTGTTGCAGTACGGTAAAATAATGCTGTTTCATCATCGTATGGTGTTTTAGTAAAACGTGCGCCTGTTAGGGCAAGCCATGCAGTACGTGCAAAGTTCGAAATGGTAAAGCCAATGTGGCCCATAAGTGATTTATCAAACTGTGCAAGTGCTGCTTCTTTGTCTTCAATGTTACATGCTTCAAGCTCAGATAACACAAACGGATGACAACGAATCGCGCCTTGACCATAGATAATCATATTACGCGTTAGAATGTTCGCACCTTCTACAGTAATGGCAATTGGTGCACCTTGATAACCTCGACCTAGGTAGTTATTTGGACCTAAACAAATGCCTTTACCGCCGTGAATATCCATAGCGTGTTTGGTTGAATCACGCATTTGCTCTGTTAAGTGATATTTTAAAATAGCTGAGATTACTGATGGTTTTTCACCTAAATCAACCGCACCTGTCGACATAGAAACTGCAGCATCTGAGCTGTAAGCATAACCACCAAGTTTTGCTAATGGCTCTTCGATACCTTCCATTTTACCAATTGGTAAACGGAATTGACGACGAATACGGCTGTAAGCACCACTTGCGATTGCTAGCGCTTTAATACCACCTGCTGAGTTTGAAGGCAGTGTAATTGCACGACCAACTGATAAACACTCAACCAGCATACGCCAGCCTTGACCAGCCATTTTTGCGCCACCGATGATGTAGTCAATTGGTACAAATACCTCTTCACCTTGTGTCGGACCATTTTGGAACGGTACATTCAGCGGGAAGTGACGGCGACCAATTTTAACGCCAGGTGTATTTGTTGGAATAAGGGCACAAGTAATGCCTAAATCTTCTTTATCACCTAGTAATCCATCAGGGTCACGTAGTTTAAATGCAAGACCAAGCACAGTTGCAACTGGCGCGAGCGTAATATAACGCTTGTTCCACGTTAGGCGCATACCTAACACTTCTTCACCGTTCCATTCACCTTTGCACACAATACCAAAATCAGGAATTGAGCTCGCATCAGAACCTGCTTCCGGTGAAGTAAGCGCAAAACACGGAATTTCATCGCCTTTCGCAAGACCCGGCAAGTAGTGGTCTTTTTGTTCTTTAGTTCCATAGTGTTGTAATAGCTCACCTGGACCTAATGAATTAGGTACACCAACGATAGACGATAATAGCGTTGATTTAGAAGTTAGTTTTTGCAGCACACACGATTGTGCAAATGCAGAGAATTCCAGACCGCCATATTGCTTTTTGATGATCATGGCAAAGAATTTATTATCTTTTAGATATTGCCAAACATCTTGCGGTAAGTCGGTTAGTTCATGGGTTGCTTCCCAGTCATCTAACATGGCGCATACTTCTTCTACTGGGCCATCGATAAATGCCTGTTCTTCGGCGGTTAAACGTGGAACTGGGTACTGGTGCATTTTTTTCCAGTTTGGGTTACCACAGAAAAGATCTGCTTCCCACCAAGTTGTACCTGCATCAATCGCTGATTTTTCAGTGTCGCTCATACTTGGCGTCACTTTTTTAAATGCTTTGAAAATAGGCTCAACAATGTATTGGCGACGAATACTTGTCACCGATAGTGGAATTGCAATTGCTAAGAAAATTAGCCAGCTGATCATAGCGAAAGCGCCCATAAATGAGCCAATCACCAATACCGCAGCGGCAACGGTTAAATGGGTATGCCAGTTTGCTCTGTGGTAGCTAGCAATCGCTAAGCAACCAAGCAAGCCGAGTACGAATAAAGCAGTCATAGTTATTATCCTTGTAAGAGGTCTGACCAGATTCTCTTTAAGATTAGCTTTTCAGTACAAGAGATTCAAGACAAATTATTGGTTTTTTGAGCGTACAAATGTGCACTCAAGCAGTATATTAATTATAGCTAACCACATGAAATAGCTATGGCTTTCATAAAATAATTGTTAGTATTTTGTCTGTAAACTTATCTATTTGTGTTTAAAAGGAATTAACATGCTTTCGGTCATCCATGACAAGATTAATTCATCAGCGTTCATTTCAATTAAATATGCGCTTGGCTTATTTATTGGTATAGCAAGTATTTTGCTAATAGTGGCTTTTGTTCTTGGCTATACTAATCTGCCACTAGGAAATTATATGCACGCAAATGGTTTGATCTCTTATGCGTTTGGTATGTTGTTTGGCGCGGTAATTTCAGCGGCTGCCATTTGGTTTCTCTCAAAAATATTAAAAATTAGCGAAGTTTCAGTATTTTGTTTGTTATCTATACCTGCATACTTTGTTTTACTCTCACTGCCAAGAGAAGCGTCAACAGTGTTAATTGCTTTGGTCACGAGTTTGTTTACTTGGGCTGGTTTTTTATTTCTTGATAATAAAGCAATGCTTGAATACCGAGAGCTTGAAGATGAAACGATTTAGTTATTATGTATTTACGCTATTAGCAATAGCAATTATTGGACTGTTTGTTATTAAACTACCAAACGGCGAAACTGTATTTTCTGTAAATGATCTACTGCATTCAGTAAAGCGTGTTAAAACAATTATTCCTAATGATATTGAATTGCCAAACATCAGCACTACGCAGGAAAAGCAGGTGAATGTGTATATGTGGGTTGATGAAAAAGGCGTTACACATTATTCAGATATACCAATAGAAGGCGCTAAGCAAGCCGAATTACCTGAGCTTACGGTGCTACCTGCCGAAAAAGTTGAATGGCAAGAGGCACAGTCGCCAGGTGATAAAACGCGCAAACACAAAGATACCGATAAAAGTTATCTCGAGCGCGTTAATTCGCTTAAAACAGATGCAGAACTTGCTAAAAAGCAACTTGAAATGCGCGCAAAACAACAACAAAAAGTACTCGATAATCTCTAATAGATAGCCTTTAGATTACTTTAACTCAGTTTAGATTATGGTTAGAATTAACTAAATTTATTATGGGGTTGTGCAATGTGTGAATTGCTCGGCATGTCAGCGAATGTGCCAACGGATATTTGTTTTAGCTTTTCAGGTTTATTAGAGCGTGGCGGTAATACAGGGCCGCATAAAGATGGTTGGGGCATTACTTTTTATGAAGGTAAAGGATGCCGTACTTTTAAAGATTCTGAACCTAGCTGCACGTCTGAGATTGCCAAATTAGTAAAAGCTTACCCAATAAAAAGTTGTTCGGTAATAAGTCATATTCGTCAGGGCAATCGCGGCCGTGTGTGCCTTGAAAATACCCATCCCTTTACACGTGAATTATGGGGCAGAGAGATCACCTATGCGCACAATGGACAACTTTCGAATTATCAAGACTTAAAGCCTGATTTTTATAAACCTGTGGGCAATACTGACAGTGAGTTGGCGTTTTGCTGGATTTTAGATGAAATTCGCAAAAAATACCCGAAAAAGCCGAGTGATATGAAACCGGTTTTTCGTTATGCGGCAAAATTAGCAATTCAGCTGCAAGAAAAAGGCGTGTTTAACATGCTACTCAGCGATGGTGTATACGTATTAGCGGTGTGCTCAAACAATTTACATTGGATCACCCGTAAAGCACCGTTTGGCGAAGCGCGTTTAATTGATGCAGATATGATTGTTGATTTTAAAACAGAAACCACACCAAATGACATCGTGACGGTTATCGCAACCAGGCCACTTACCAATAATGAATCGTGGCATAAAATGAGCGGTGGTGAGTTTGTATTATTTAAGCTAGGCGTGCCAGTATAGTCTCTATTGATTCTCATTTTGTCGAGTTAAACACGTAATTCACCGCGTCGTTTTTTTATCGAAATAAATGAATTAAAAAAGCAGCGAATGTTCGCTGCTTTTTACGGTATTAAATTGATTTAAGTTATTTTATTACTTCGTAACTTTTTAGTTGCACATCAAACTGCTCAACGCCTTTTTCACCTTTCCACATACGTACCAACAGGTAATCCATGCTTGGCGCAAACCATGCTAAGGCTTGGCGTTTATCGCTGTTGTAAACGCGCTTGGCTTTAATTGTTTCCACATTACCATAAGGCAGTGTAATGGTTTCAGTGCCTAAAATCTCAAACTTATAGTGGCGAGCTTTACCTTTTTTGTCGACGATAGGGTAATCAAATACTTTTTTCCCTGCCATTAAATCCAAACGCATTTTGGCTTGATAGGTCATTAAATCTTGCACGCCAGTTTCCCAGTTAATTTCAAGCGGGTACTTTGAGCGATTAGACATCACTTGTTTTTTGTCGTGATTGAAATTTAATGTGTACTTGCGATCAGGGCCCGTTCCGGTTCGTTCCATCACGTAGCTTAATGGCTTTATATCACCATTCGCACAATAAAACTCGGCGTGTTCTGAGCGTTTATCATTGAAAATCATCCATTTGATATCGCTTTTATAACTTAACTCACAGCCTTGCTCTGACACATTTAGGCGGCGAAATGCACTGCCATGACGTTCACCTTGGCGTAGAATATCGTATTCAGCTTGATATGAATGAAGTTGTGTTGGTGCTGCCGAAATAAATGGCGAGAAAAGGGCGCTGGTAAGTACCGCACCCATAAGAAATTTAGATTGTAGCGCCTTGCTTTGGAAGAACTTGGCCATCAAGAACTGCATTATCTGTTTCCATTGTTAGTCGTTTTTCACAGAACCACTGAACCACCAAAGGATAAATAATGTGCTCTTGTTGGTGAACACGTTGGGCTAACGTTTGCGCTGTATCGTCCGACTCAATAGCAACTTTGGCCTGCAAAACAACAGGACCGCCGTCTAACTCTTCGGTAACGAAGTGTACGCTAACTCCATGCTCTTTGTCTTTTGCGTCCAATGCTCTTTGGTGGGTATTCAGACCCTGGTACTTAGGCAACAAAGATGGATGAATGTTCAACATTCTTCCTAAATAATTTTGCACTAAGCTTGGAGTTAGGATACGCATAAAACCAGCTAATACAACTAGATCTGGACTAAAAGCGTCAATTTTATTCATTAACGCTGCATCATAGTCTTCACGGCTATCAAATGCTTTATGGTCAAGCACAAGCGTTTCGATGCCGGCATTTTCAGCGCGGGTAAGGCCATAAGCATCTGGACGGTTAGAAATAACCGCACAGATTTCACCATTAATTTTACCTGCTTTAACCGCATCAATAATAGCTTGAAGATTCGAGCCGCTACCAGAAATTAAAACGACGATTTTGCTAGTCATTAGATAATTTCTACTTGCTCTTCGCCTTGGCTAGCAGCTTGGATTTCACCAATGTGCCATGCATCTTCGCCTTGTGCCTTTAAGACTGCTAAGCTTTGCTCAAGCTTATCTGCCGGAACAACTAAAATCATACCAACACCACAGTTAAATGTACGGTACATTTCGTGTGTTTCAATGTTACCGTTTTCTTGTAACCAGTTGAAAACTGCAGGCCACTGCCAGCTATCACCTTTAACCACTGCTTTTGCAGATTCAGGTAATACGCGTGGAATGTTTTCCCAGAAACCACCGCCTGTGATGTGTGATAGCGCGTGAACGTCAACATCTTTTAGTAGTTCTAAAATTGATTTAACGTAAATGCGTGTAGGTTCTATTAGGTGCTCACCTAATGTTTTGCCTTCAAACTCAGCATTTGTATCAGCACCAGACACTTCAAGTACTTTACGGATTAATGAATAACCGTTTGAGTGTGGACCGCTTGATGCAAGCGCAATTAGCTGGTCGCCTGCGGCTACTTTAGTGCCGTCGATAATTTTTGATTTCTCAACAACACCTGTGCAGAAACCTGCCATATCGTAGTCGTCACCTTCGTACATGCCAGGCATTTCAGCAGTTTCACCACCGATAAGAGCACAGCCAGAAAGCTCACAACCTTTACCAATGCCCGTTACTACGTCAGCAGCAACATCAACGTCTAGTTTACCTGTTGCGTAGTAATCTAAGAAAAATAGTGGCTCAGCACCTTGAACGATTAAATCGTTCACACACATAGCAACTAAGTCGATACCAACGGTATCGTGCTTTTTAAGGTCAATTGCTAAACGTAATTTAGTACCAACACCGTCGGTACCTGCAACAAGTACTGGTTCTTTGTAGCCAGTTGGTAGTTCACAAAGTGCGCCAAAACCACCAATGCCGCCCATTACTTCTGGACGACGAGTTTTCTTAACTACGCCTTTGATACGTTCAACTAATGCGTTACCAGCGTCGATATCTACGCCTGCATCTTTATAGCTTAAAGATTGTTTCTGTTCGCTCACGGAAATTCCTTAACGGTTGCATGTGGGTTGCATAAAAAATTGCGCGCATTTTACCTGATTTCACGCGTTGCTACCACATTTATTGCAACTGGATGAGGACATTTGTCCAAGAAGTTTAAAGAAGTGTAGGGGGCGGCTCTCAAGCAAACAAATAATCGCTTGCTTGAGAGTAACTTAGAGTGTGAGCACGCTTAGGCTTTGGCAATTAAGATGGCACGAAGCGGAGCAGGGTAGCCTTCGATGGTTTTGTTTACATCGTTTGGATCAAGGAAGTCGGCGAGTGACTCTGTGGTCATCCAATCGGTTTTACGTTGTTCATCAAGTGAGGTTTGGTCATTATCTACCACACGTACATTTTTAAAACCAACGCGCTCTAACCACAAGGTTAATGCTGCGGTGCTAGGGATGTACCAAACATTACGCATTTTTGCGTAGCGGTCAGTTGGCATTAGTACGGTATTTACATCGCCTTCAACCACTAAGGTTTCAAGCACTAACTCACCACCAGGGCGCAATTGTGCTTTTAATTGCGACAGAAAATCAATTGGTGAGCGACGGTGATATAACACCCCCATCGAAAATACCGTATCAAACGCTTTTAACCCTGGTAATTGCTCTACGCCCAACGGTAAAAGATGCACATTTGGGTCTGGATTAAAGTGCTTAATCGCTTGGAATTGGCTTAAAAACAGATCCGATGGGTCAATACCCACAACAAATTCAGCACCAGCGCCGCGCATACGCCATAAGTGATACCCAGAGCCACAACCAATATCGAGCACAGTGCGATTGGTTAAATCTGAGATATGCGGTAATAGACGATCCCACTTCCAATCGCTGCGCCACTCAGTATCAATATGCAAGCCATGAATGGTGAATGGGCCTTTACGCCAAGGCATCATACGCTTTAGCAAATGCTCAAGTTGTTTAGTATGCCCATCACTTAGCTCTGATGCGTCGCCAAACTCAACTTTATCTTGAATGTTAATGTGCTTGGTATTTGACTCAGGTAGATTTTTAAGTACTTTTTCCCATTTTGGCCAGTCGCCATGCTGCGCTTCGCGTTGCCAGTGGCTAAGCTGCGCTGGCAGTGTTTCTAACCAATGACTTAATGGTGATTTTGCAATTGCTGCGTAAAAATCAGTAAACCAGTTATTCATTTTTAAACCTATTATTTAATTGCAATCATTGAGCAAAAGTTAAAACACTGATACCACACTTGGGTGTGTTGAAAGCCAATCTCTGATAGGCGCTCAAAATGTGCATTGAGTGTTTCTGGGCGCATTACATTTTCAATTGCGCTGCGTTTTTGACTTATTTCAAGCTCTGAGTAACCGTTTGCACGTTTAAAATCGTGGTGAAGGTCAATCAGCAAATCATCCACTAAGGTATTTCCACCTTTTACTTTTTCACTCAGTAATAACACACCACCTGGTTTTAAGCCTTGGTATATTTTTTCTAACAAGGCAAAACGCTGAGGCTGTGGAATAAACTGCAACGTAAAGTTGAGCGCCACTACAGATGCATTGCTTATTTCAATTTCGTTGATGTCGGCTAATTCAACAGTGACCGGTACATCTGAACGGAAGCCCTCAAGGTGAAGTTTACAGCGTTCAACCATGGCAGCAGAATTATCAACCGCGATAATTTGGCAGTTTTGCTTATCGATATTACGGCGCATGCTCAACGTTACCGCGCCAAGGGAACTGCCTAAATCATATAAATTGGAATTGTTTTGCGCATATTGCCCGGCAAGTTTGCCCATTGTGCTTACAATAGTTGCGTAGCCAGGCACGGAGCGCTGGATCATGTCTGGAAATACCTCAACAACGCGTTCATCAAAGGTAAAATCTTTAACCGCTTGTTGGTTTGCGTAAATATTGTCTTTACTCACTTGCGTGATCTCTCAAGCTTTTAATCGGCATATTTTACGTTTTTTCTTGTCATTAGTCAGTGCCTTCACACAATCATTAATTAAAATTTTGATGTTTTTAGTAAAATTTAGTTTTCTCTTTTGTTAATTAGGTGTAGTTTGCTGTCTATACTCAATATAGTTGCAGTTCTAGGGTCTGTTGACCTTTTAAGTTCGTTTTTGCAGCAGTTTGATTGGGTTTTATACAAGGCAGAGGCTGCGTGGCATAGTTATTCTATGTGAGTCAGCTGATAACATAGTAGAAAACCCAACCAAGCACTGCCGAACGGTTCTTTTGAGCGTACTTTTCTCATTGTTGCCTACATGGATGTAGGTAAGGGGCGAGAGCAGGACGCGGAAGCTTTGCTCGATATTCGCTTAGATTGCTAGGCCACACATCGAGCGCCACGATATAAAGCACGCTCAAAGAGAACAAAAATAGAACAGCAAAGATCAACAGACCCTAGGTAGAGTAAGAATGAGAAAAAATAATACAATTAGTACCGAAGATATTTTAGCGACCTTGTGTAAATCCGTAACCGAAGTGCTGTCGGCGGCGACCAACAATAAAATCGCCTATTCTGCCATGGTGCAGAAAATAACACGCACCTGTATGCGCCCCGATATCGGCTGCTTTGTGCTGTTTGACGGTGGCTTTACTGGTCTTGTGGTGAAAAACTTCACCGCGCAAGCTGCGATGGAAATTTATGGCGACTATATGCGTAATATGGGCATGCCAGAGAGTGAGATTGCTAAGAGCCACTTATCAGACGACGTATCAAATGTGCTTGGTGAGCTTATGAACCAAGTTGTTGGTGATTTTACCAATAAGGTACGTGAGCAATTACACACATCCATTACGCAGAACCAGCCAAAAATGATGGCAATTAATAAGCAAGTTCAAATCTCTGTTGATACCACCATGGATAGACCGCAAGCACGCCGTGTCACGTTTACTACAGAAGATCAAAATATCTTTTACCTAGAACTCGCAATGGATAAAACCGAGTTTATTAAACTGCATGATTTTGATATTGCGGAAGCCGTTGATCCAGACGATATTATTGCCAGTGAAAAAGCAAAGCCAACAAAAAAGAAGACTGAAGTAAAATCATCGGCAAACGATGATATTGATGACGACTTTATGGCAGACCTTGGTTTGTAAAGCCTTTTACCAATTTATTAAGGCCTCATTCGTGAGGCCTTTTTTGTATCTGCAGCTAAATCATTGTTCCTCATAATGAACTTGGTAAACAACTGTTAACAGATGGTTGTTTATTGGTCATTTCTTTAATATTTTGTACCCAAAATAGATAAATGCAAAGTGACTTATGAAAATTAAATTAGTGATTTTAATCCTTGTGTCTCTCGTTGTGGGGGCTGCCTATGTATACGGAATATCTGATGAGCACACGCAGCCTGCTCAGCAAGTTGAGTCTGTGGTTGTTGCTACAGAACAGCCAAGCGAATTAGTGCTCGCCGCTGGCACTTTAGGGGCAGGAAAAGACGTTACCACGGATGAAAAAGAATTCACAGTTCAGCCAGCAAAGCCGCAAGACGCCGACATGCCTGAGCAAACAAAAAGTCATTACAGCAATATCATCAAATCGTCTCCAGAGGCAAAACACTATTTAGCCGATGCAGGGCTCATTCCTTCTGATTTAAGCGGTGAGCATTATGTTGAATTTGATCTTGACGCGTTACGGGCGCTTGAAGAGGGCAATACGTTTGATATGGCAATACCACAAACGGCTGAAGAATTTTCAGCGGAAGTCACTAAAGTAACGGTCTTTCCCAATGGGGATAAAAGTGTTCATGCCTTAGTGGTGGGAGGCGATGGGCGTTTTCATAATACCGTGCTGACGGTTGGTAGTGACGCGCTATACGGCCAATTTACGGTACCGTCAGGTAACTATGCATTTGAATCTAAAAATCAGCATGGTTGGATAGCCGCTAAACGTGATCTTTATAAAAATCATGTTGAGCATATGCCAAACCAAGGTGATAGCGATGACCACGCGTCATCACATAATCATGACCCCATTTCGGTGGTCGATAATGGCAAATAAGCCAATCTAAAAGGGAAATCAAAATGAAGAAAATGGTAAAATCGGCTGCAGTAGCGGCAGCCTTACTTGCGTCTAACGCTTATGCAGCAACAATTGATATTGCAGTGTTATACACAGATGAAGCGGCGCGTAAAACGGGCAACATTAACACTAAAATCAACCAGTTAATCTCGTTTTCAAATCAGGTGTATAGCCAAAATGGCAATAACATTACGCTACGCTTAGTAGGCTCTTCAAGTATTGGTAATGTAAGCGCACAGCCAACGGAAGGCATGTTACGTTCATTAACAAACAGTTCAAGCATTCAAAATTACCGTAACCAAACACGTGCAGATATGGTTGCATTACTGGGTACTAGTCAAGCTGTGGGTGATAATTCGGGTTTAATTTCATGCGGTATTGCGTGGGTTGGTCAAGGCAGCAACGGTCGCTTATACAATTCGTCAAGTGATCTAATGTATAGCATCACAGCGGTAGATTGTGGTGCTACGACCTTTGTTCATGAACTTGGCCACAATATGGGATTAGCGCACTCGCGTAAGCAGGGTGATACGCGTGGTGGCGTATATGTTGATGGTATGGGGCATGGCGTACAAAATGTATTTGCTTCAATTATGGCGTATCCACATGTGTTTGGTAGTGCAACACAGTACGACTATTTTTCTAACCCAAATTGGAGTCTTGGTAGTTACCCGTATGGCGTGACGGGCCAATCTTACGCGCACAAAACCGTAAATGCTGTGCGCGACCAAATCGCTAGCTTTAAATAATTTTTAAAGCATCCCTGTTAAGGAGAGTAAAAATTCTCTCCTTTATCACACAACACCATAAATAAGCGTAGATCCAATTCACATTCAAAATAGTTTGCTTGCATGTGACAGCATAAGTTGTAAAAGCTCTTGTTATGGTCTTTTTCTTTAAAATGCGCGAGTTCATGAACGACTAACGCTTTTAAAACCTCTAAAGGGGCATATTTTAATTGATTTGCCACCGCGATATGGTGCTGAGCTTTAAGCTTTTTACCGTGTGCGTGTCGTTTAAATGTGTGCGTACCAAGTGCATTGAGCACCAAGTCTTTTCGTTTTTCATACTTTACCGAGTTCAACTTTGCTGCATTTTTCAAAAACTGTTGTTTTAACGTATTGGTATATTCATAAAGCGCTTTTTCAGAATTATATTGATGGCCGCTTGGGTATTTTTTCTTAAAGTATTGTATTAACTTACCTGAGCTTATCAGGGTGTTAACCTGCGCTCTTATTGGCTCAGGGTAACCGTTAAAGTAATTCATGTACTGTGAGGTGTTATCGATTGCTGACATAAATACCTAAAATAAGTCGTTTTGTTTTGCTTCTGTTTGCGCAGGAAAAGGCGCTAACACAGTATGGTTAAAGCCACCATCTTGGCAAAATTGACGGGCAAGTTGGGCTGAGTCGTGGTTGTCGGCAGTATGAAAAAATACATACGGTGTTTTACCTTCACTTTGCCATTGTTTTATTTTTTTGACCCAAGGTGCATAAAAGCTGTGATTATTTTTTAATGTCGAACAACCAACAAAACGGATAATCGGCTTTTCTCCGGTTGCGATAACGTTTACAGGCACGCGTGGTTTTCTATTTTGCGCATCAATAATCGCATCTGTATTTGCAGGCTCAGAAAAGAGTGCTCGGGTATCCATTATAATGCGGTCAACATTGTAACGCATGAGCAGCTGATTAAAACGCTTTTCATTATCGTCTTTTTGGAAAAAGCCAAGGTGTCTTACTTCAATGGATAATGGAATATCTTTTGGCCAAATTTGAATAAATTGCTCAATTCGTGGCATATAAGCGGGCGAACATGATTTGGGCAACTGCAGCATTACAGAACCTATTTTTGGATTTAAGGGTTCAAATAAGGTGAGCCAATCTTTGAGCGCTTGATTTATGCCTTCTAGCGCCATTTGATGTGAAATACGCTTCGGTATTTTAAAGGTAAAGCGAAATTCATCACCAGTGCTTTGATACCAGTTATTAATTGCTGTTGGCGTAGGATCGGCGTAAAAGCTGGTATTGCCCTCAACAGTATTAAAAATTTGGGCATATTGCGTAAGCATTTCACTATTTTTACAGTGGCGTGTGAACACTCGACCTTTCCAGTGATTACTGGACCACTGTGGGCAACCTAAATACAGCATTTAGAAAATTATTTGATGAGCAATTTTTGTAGTTTATCAAAGACGGAATTTACTCTCTACACTCGCAATTTTAAAGCGCTTAAGTATAATTGGCGTTTATTTTTTAGTGATGACTAATTTCGAGCCGATTATGTGCTCGAATAATTGATAAGTCTTTTACGGACAGGATAGATATGC
Organism: Pseudoalteromonas sp. ABV4_021; assembly: GCF_056159365.1. Taxonomy (NCBI): domain Bacteria; kingdom Pseudomonadati; phylum Pseudomonadota; class Gammaproteobacteria; order Alteromonadales; family Pseudoalteromonadaceae; genus Pseudoalteromonas; species Pseudoalteromonas sp. ABV4_021. Next base: position 1,103,466 of record NZ_JBSWVB010000001.1, read on the forward strand.
GCTCTATATATTGCGGACAAGTAAATAAATCAAACGTAGAACAAACGGTCGAACTGTGTGGTTGGATCAATAAACGCCGTGACCTAGGTGGCTTAATCTTTATCGACTTACGCGACCGTGAAGGGTTAGTGCAAGTGGTATTTGATCCAGACGTTGAAGGCTTAATGGATACCGCTAACCAATTACGTAACGAGTTTTGTGTAAAAGTAACGGGTATTGTACGTGCTCGCCCAGAAAGCCAAATCAACAAAGATATGGCGACAGGTGAAGTAGAAATTTTAGGTAAAGGGTTAGAGATCATTAACCGTTCAGAACCTCTACCACTTGATTTTAATCAGCAAAACTCTGAAGAAATGCGTTTGAAGTATCGCTATCTAGATCTTCGTCGTATCGAAATGAGCGAGCGCATTAAGTTACGTGCTAAAGCGTCATCATTTGTTCGTCGTTTCTTAGACGATAACGGTTTCTTAGATATTGAAACACCCGTGCTTACTAAAGCGACTCCTGAAGGTGCACGTGACTATTTAGTTCCAAGCCGCGTACACAATGGTAGTTTTTACGCATTGCCTCAGTCGCCACAGCTTTTCAAACAGTTATTAATGATGTCGGGTTTTGACCGTTACTATCAAATTGTTAAGTGTTTCCGCGATGAAGACTTACGTGCTGACCGTCAGCCTGAATTCACTCAAATCGATTTAGAAACGTCATTTATGAGCTCTGACGAAGTGCGCGCAATGACTGAAAAGCTGATCAAAGATATGTGGCAGGAGCTACTAAACGTTGATCTTGGTACATTCCCAACTATGTCGTACGCAGATGCAATGCGCCGTTTTGGTTCAGATAAGCCAGATCTACGTAACCCAATGGAATTAGTTGATGTTGCGGATTTAGTTAAAGACGTTGAGTTTAAAGTTTTCTCAGGTCCTGCTAACGATGAAAAAGGCCGCGTAGCGGTACTTACTGTGCCAGGTGGCGCATCACTTTCACGTAAGCAAATTGATGAATACACTAAGTTCATCGGCATTTACGGCGCGAAAGGTTTAGCATGGATGAAGGTGAACGACCTTGCAGCTGGCGTTGAAGGCGTACAATCACCAATTGCTAAATTCTTAAATGAAGAGGTGATCAGCCAATTACTAGAGCGCACTAATGCGCAAACAGGCGACATCATTTTATTTGGTGCCGACAAGCGCAATGTTGTTAACGAAGCAATGGGCGCGCTTCGTTTGAAAATTGGTTTAGATCTTGAAATTACTGACCTAACAAAGTGGGCACCACTTTGGGTTGTTGATTTCCCAATGTTTGAAGAAGACGATGAAGGCACATTGCACGCGGTTCACCACCCATTTACTGCACCAAAAGACGTTTCTGCGGCTGAACTAGAAGCAAACCCAGCAGCAGCGATTTCAGACGCGTACGATATGGTACTTAATGGCTACGAAGTAGGTGGTGGTTCTGTTCGTATTCATAACAATGATATGCAACAAGCGGCATTCCGTATCTTAGGCATTGAAGCGCAAGAGCAAGAAGACAAGTTTGGTTTCTTACTTGATGCACTTAAGTACGGTACACCACCACATGCAGGTTTAGCATTTGGTTTAGACCGTTTAGTCATGTTGCTATGTGGCACTGAAAATATCCGTGACGTAATTGCGTTCCCGAAAACAACGCAAGCATCATGTTTATTAACAAATGCACCAAGCGTTGCAAACCCAGATGCACTTGTTGAACTAGGTGTATCTGTGGTTGAGGCTGCTGACGAGTAATCGTTACCAAATCTAAAAAAAGGCGCACGTTAACGTGCGCCTTTTTTGTTTGCTTGCAAAGGGAAACTAAACGGTAAAACGCGCGACATCGTGTTTCATATTTTGCGCATCGGTTTCAAGTGCATGACAATTTTGACTGTTTTCGCATGAATCAATAAACAATTGCTCAGCCGAAACAGAGATATTTTCGGTTGCACTTTCTACTTCCTTCACTGTGTACATTTGTTCTTGTGTGGCACCTGCAATTTGAATAACGCGATCCCGAATGGCATCGAGCGACTGTTTATTGCGATCCATACTTTCTCTAGCAGTATCAAGAGAGTCGTTCATTTCACTGGTGAGACTTAAACTTTGGTCCATTGCCTGTTCAGAGCGAACCACTAAATCTTGCAATGTTTTAATCATTTTTCCGATTTCTACTGTTGATTGCTGTGTGCGTTTGGCAAGCGTTCTCACTTCATCGGCAACAACCGCAAATCCTCGGCCTGTTTCACCAGCTCGTGCAGCTTCAATTGCGGCATTAAGTGCAAGCAAGTTGGTTTGCTCAGTGATATCACTTATCACGCTCGTCACCCCTTCAATTTCGCGACTTGATAGGGTTAATTCACTCATAATCTCGCTGGTGGATTCGACTTGTGACTTTAATAATCCCATATTGGTGTGTGTTTGGCTCATTACATCTGTGCCTTCGCGCATATCTTGTTCCGCTTGCTCGACACTTGCCTCTACGTCAACACTACTTTGAGCAATGAGTTCGACGGCTTTAACCAGTTCTGACACCGCTTGTTTGACTGCGAGTGTATTGTTTTTTTGATCTTCAATTGCGGTTTGCGAACGCAAACTTAACTCGGCAGAGTGGTGTGCACCTTTTTCAACGGCTTCACCTTTATGCTTAATTTCACGTACTATTTCTGCTGTGGTATCAATAAATTCGTTAATGCTATCGGTAAACTCTGACAATTCATCTTCACCGTCTAGTTCAATGTGCTGGGTTAAATCGCCATTGCCGTGGCTGATATCTGCCATTTTTTCATTTGCACTGTGTAGGCGATGAATAATACGATAGGTTTGCCACAATAAAATAATTGAAATAACCACTGTGATAAGTCCAGACACCATTGCGCCTTGCTTTTTACTGACTTGCAGTGTGTTGGAAATCTCAGCGTTAATGCCCGTTGTTAATTGGTTGAGTGTAGATTCTACTTGGTGAATGCTGCCTCGTAATGCACCGCGTAATCCTTCTTCTTCTGATAAACCTCGCTGTTTTAATGCATCTGCAAGGTTTGCCGCGGCATTTTCAAAGTTAGCAAGGGTGGCTGTGGCGCTTGCGGTGTTATAAGTAGTGAGATAGGTTCTTACTGTACTTAGTTTTTCTTGCGCTTGATTTTTGGCTGCAATATCCAGTGATGATTGAAAGTCGTTTTCAAGTAGTACAAGCCGTACCATAGAGCTTATTGCGTTGGTGTCGCCCGTTGTTAGCACCGCTTCTTTTAATTGGGTTTCGGCTAAATTAAATGCCTGTCGCAATCCTTGCTCTTTTGATAAGCCAATGCGCTTGTCGAGTGCCACTAAGGTAAGAAACTGAGTTTCGTATTGTTCGATTAAATCGAGAGTATCGCTTAATTGTAGCTTTAACGATGGAATGGTATCGAGCGCGTTGTGTAATGCATGAATGTTTTGCTTAATCAAAACAATGCGCTGATTAAACTTATCAACATATTTTTCGTTTTTACGTAGTAAAAAGTCTTTTTCATGACGTCTGAGCATCAGCATGTTGTTGCTCAACTCTTTACTTAGCGCTAGTTCGCTTCCGAGTTCTGCCATTTGATTTGTTGAATACCAAATTAGACTCGCCATTACTGCCATAGCTAAAATAATTAGCGCCGATAGTGACAAAAATGATCGTTTGATAGACATGAACACTCCTTATTCATCAGTAGAATTGCTCGTAATTTAGTACGATATTTAACTATCAATAATGCTAGGATCAGTTTTTAATTCTTGCCACAAAAATGTCATATTAGCGGCTTTTTATCTTGCTTTGATAATTGAACTGAGCAAATAAATCACCTTTATCATGGTAAAAACGATGAGGTTGAGTTGTCTATGTATTGTGATAATGAGATTACAAACTACTTTCTAGCAGCTATTTGTAATCATTAAAGCGTTAAATTTGTTTGCGATATGCGAAGCGCGATTGATGCACACGTTTACCGAGTACTCAGACAAACGAACACACTAGAAAGCATAAAATACCAAAGCTCATATACTTTAACTGACGAGTTAACTTTTAAATCTAAGTTTTGGCTAAATAAGTTATTTCCATTATTCCACTGGAAATAGCCATATCACAGCGTTTTATCACATTGATACGGCTACCCATGGCAATTGTTATCCTTTAATCTCGCCGTTTATCATTTAATACTTTACCAACAGTTACTTGAGGCCCACTATGGCTGCGTTTTTAGTTTTCTCGAATGTAGGTTGTATGTATGCCACGTATTAAAACGCTAGATGTACTGAGAGGTTTTGCTGTGTTAGGTATTCTGTTTATGAATATTTACTATCATAGCGTTTTTGAATTAGGTTACGTGCCGTTTCAAGTTACACCGCTTAGCGATAATGTGATTGAGGTGATAAATGCCTTTTTTATTGATGGTCGTTTTAGAGCCTTATTTTGTCTACTGTTCGGAGTAGGCTTAGCTATTTTGTACGATAAGTATGGCCAAGAAGATGCCTTTACGTTGTTAAAGTCGCGTTTGAATTGGCTTCTTATATTTGGCTTTATCCATAGCGTGTTTATTTTTTCTGGCGATATTTTGGTTAACTACGCACTAGCAGGGTTGATTGTTTATCGCGAAATAGGCAGTAGCCAAGAAGTTCTCTTAAAAAAAGCAAAAACTTATTTTGCTATCGGCTTTTCATTAATATTGCTGTTTGCGTTGATCCCAAACGAACCTATCTACCGCGATAGTGATGAATACTTCGAAATTATCAATACTTGGCAATCAGGTTATGGCGAGCAATTAATTCAGCAAATTGTGTTTACCATTATTATGTTTGTGTTTAGCTGGGTGTGTTTTATTTGGATTACCGCGGGCATTGTACTGTTTGGTGTTTATTTGTATCGCGCCGATTTTTTCAATACTGGTTTATCAACAAAGCAACTGCTTGCATCTTTATTGGTGGTGATAACCATATCGAGCATCGACGCGCTGCTACGTGTTAATTACGTTCACTTGGTTGAACTCACGATGTCCATCGCCACATTTTCAGGACTAGTATGCGCGTTAATGTATTGCCATGCTTTTATTAAGCTAAATGACAAGCTTACCGTGTTAAATAGTATTCTTGCTCCTGCGGGGCGTATGGCATTTACGCTTTATATTTTGCAATCAATCGTATTTGCGCTCTTCTTTCGCTACTTTTCACCTGAATTTGTGCATAGTGCAACGCGTTTAGACTATATCTACTTGTGTTTAATGTTCTCAGTTTTTCAGCTGGTATTTGCGTTTTTCTATTTAAAACTTTTCAAGTCAGGGCCAATAGAGTGGCTTTGGCGCAAAGCATATAGCGCAAAATAAGTTAAATTTTGTGCAACTGCGCGCAGTTTAAAAACTATTACTGGTAATCCATACAGTTATTAGTCATTATTAGTTATCACAAGAAAACATCGCAAAAGGTGTGCATTGGCAATAATACTTGGCATCGACCCTGGCTCTCGCTTTACGGGCTATGGTTTAATTAAACAGCAAGGTATGAAGTTTGAGTACTTGGGTAGCGGCTGTATTAAAATGGGCGAAAAGCCGATGGCCGAGCGCCTTAAAATAATTTTTCAAGGTGTGACTCAGCTAATTGAACAATATCAGCCAGATAGCTTTGCGATAGAACAAGTATTTATGGCGCGAAATCCCGATTCTGCATTAAAACTTGGCCAAGCCCGTGGCGCTGCCATGGTGGCGGCTTCGCTTCAGTCACTTGAGGTGTTTGAATATTCCGCAAGGCAAGTTAAACAGGCAGTTGTTGGCACCGGTGGTGCTGACAAATCGCAAGTACAACACATGGTAAAGAGTTTTTTAAAATTGCCTGGTACACCACAAGCAGATGCCGCCGATGCGTTGGCAATCGCCATTTGCCATGGCCATTCACAACAACATTTAATCAAGCTTTCAGGGCAAGCGAGTAAAACAGTAAGAGGACGATTAAGACGATGATAGGGCGATTACGCGGAACATTAGTAGAAAAACAGCCACCGGAGATCTTAATTGAAGTGAGTGGCGTTGGCTATGAAGTGAATATGCCAATGACCTGCTTTTACAACTTGCCGAAAGAAGGTGACGAAGCGGTTGTTTATACCCATTTTGTGGTAAGAGAAGATGCACAGTTATTGTTTGGTTTTAATAATAAAACTGAACGCGCGTTATTTCGTGAATTATTAAAAGCCAACGGTGTAGGGCCTAAATTAGGTTTGGCAATTTTATCGGGTATGTCTGCCGAACAATTTGTTGCCTGTGTACATAACGAAGATGCAACAAGCTTGGTTAAATTGCCTGGTGTTGGTAAAAAGACTGCTGAGCGTTTAGTGCTTGAAATGAAAGACAGGCTGAAAGATTGGGGTATGGACCTCTTTACTCCTTATACCGATGGTGCAATATTGGAAATGCAAGAAGATCCAACCGTTAAAGGCTGTGCACAAGATGATGCAATTGCAGCGTTAATGGCACTCGGTTATAAAGCAAATCAAGCGGAAAAAGCCGTTAAAGCAATTAAAGGCACTGGCTTATCAAGCGAAGCGCTAATTAAAGAAGCGCTAAAGGCAATGATGTAAGATGATTGAAGCAGATAGATTAATAGAGCCCGAGAAAAAAGGAAATGAGGATGTTATCGATAGAGCGATACGTCCAAAGCTGTTGTCTGATTACCGTGGTCAACCCCATGTAAAAGAGCAGATGGAAATCTTTATTGAAGCGGCGCGCTCTCGTGAAGAAGCGCTTGACCATTTGCTTATTTTTGGCCCACCGGGATTAGGTAAAACCACGCTAGCGAATATTGTTGCTAACGAGCTGAACGTGAATATTAAAACAACGTCAGGCCCAGTGCTTGAAAAAGCCGGCGATCTTGCGGCAATGCTAACCAATTTAGAAGAAAACGATGTGCTTTTCATTGATGAAATACACCGTTTAAGCCCACATGTTGAAGAAATTCTTTATCCGGCAATGGAAGACTACCAGCTTGATATTATGATAGGTGAAGGGCCGGCTGCACGCTCTATTAAATTAGATTTACCACCGTTTACATTAGTGGGTGCAACAACCCGTGCAGGTTCACTTACTTCGCCACTTAGAGATCGTTTTGGTATTGTTCAGCGTTTAGAGTTTTATTCAGTTGAAGATTTATCACACATCGTTAGTCGCTCGGCGGATTTCTTATCCCTTGAAATGGAAGACGAAGGGGCGGTTGAAGTGGCACGTCGTGCCCGTGGCACCCCGCGTATTGCCAACCGATTATTACGCCGCGTGCGGGATTATGCTGAAGTTAAAGCCGATGGTGTCGTTACAGCCGAAGTCGCAGGCAGCGCACTTGATATGGTAGATGTTGATAAAAGCGGTTTTGATTATATGGACCGTAAATATTTACTCTGCCTTATCGAGAAGTTTATGGGCGGTCCTGTTGGTCTTGACAATATTGCTGCGGCAATAGGAGAAGAGCGCGAAACAATCGAAGATGTTATTGAGCCGTATTTGATACAGCAAGGGTTTATTCAACGTACGCCAAGAGGGCGTATTGCCCAAGAGTTTGCCTATAAACATTTTGGCTTTCCAATAAAAGACGCGTAATACAAGTAACGTTAGTTTGGATTAGTTATTGAAAAAGGTCGCTTAGCGGCCTTTTTTGTTATGTAACTTTTGCTTTGCAACAGGTAACACTTGTAAAAGAGTCTTTCATGTAAAGGCGGTCTATTGCCAATCAATTAACGATAGCAGTTAGCAAAAATGTGGGTTAGAAGTCGATTCGTTATCTATATCTGAGCGTATTTACAGCAGGGGTTTATAGGATTGTTCTAAATTTTAGGCAAAAAAAAGCCCGCTAGGGAGCGGGCAAACAACAAGTTGAAGGAAGTAATCCAGGGAACGCATTTAAAAAAATGCTACACAATGACAAATCAGTAATCACTGTGTATATGAAACTAGGGTTAGCACAGTATGTGTGCATGTCCTCGTGTTTACAGGTGCTATATTACGGATTAGTGTGCTTTTCATCAAACTAGAAAAATTATTTTTTGATATAAAAAAAACTAATGCGACGATATTTTTGGTTGTGTATATAACCATCAGTTAATTAAATGTTAATAATTATACCCTTGTATTTAAAGGGAAAATAATTAAAGCGTAAAATTTGTTCTATAAGTTTTATTGTTTTGGTGATTTTTATATTTAAAGTTTTGAGTATTTATTCATGTTTAGTGAATAAACGTTATGTTTTTGAATGTTTAGTGCGTTATAAAATCATCATTTAGTACCATAAAGTTAATTTGTGTGTTTTTTTTGTTCAGTTGACGTGATTCTTACTGTCTAGCCATTGTATGCAGGTATTAGTATGGTTAAACTAAATCTCATACTAACAAGGGAACTTTCCAAGCACTAAACGAACTAACCCTTGACTATCAATCATTTCAGGAGTGAGCAGTGGCCACCGAAATTTCAATTATTGACTTAATATTTAAAGCGAGCTTTTTGGTGCAACTTGTGATGTTGACTTTGGTATTAATGTCTATTTTTTCTTGGGCTATGATCATTCAACGTCGAAAAGCGCTAACAGCGGCAAAAACGAATGCTAAAAAGTTTGAAGACAAATTTTGGTCGGGTGTCGATTTAAGTAAATTGTATGCGGAACTGTCTGCCCGTAATGAGCTTGATGGCCTAGAGGCAATGTTCACTGCTGGTTTTAAAGAATACGCACGCCTTGCAAAAAACAATCATGCATCACCAGGTTCTATTTTAGATGGCACACACCGTGCAATGCGCGTAACGCTGTCTCGTGAAGTAGAAAAATTAGAATCAAGCCTATCATTCCTTGCAACGGTCGGTTCAATCAGCCCATACATTGGTCTGTTTGGCACGGTTTGGGGGATTATGACCGCATTTATCGCACTTGGCTCAGTAAAACAGGCAACATTACAAATGGTAGCGCCTGGTATCGCAGAAGCGTTGATTGCAACTGCAATGGGTTTATTTGCTGCAATTCCTGCTGTTATCGCGTTTAACCGTTTTTCACATACAGTAGAAAAAGTAGAGTCGTCTTACGGCAACTTTATGGAAGAGTTTTCTAATATTCTTCACCGCCAAGCTGTGGCAAAAGTGGAAGCAAACTAATGTACCAACGTAAAAAACGTCGTCCGGTCGCCGAAATCAACGTAGTACCTTATATAGACGTTATGTTGGTTTTGCTTATTATTTTTATGGCGACAGCGGCTGTGATCACCCACGGTGTTAAAGTTGATTTACCCCAGATGGAACATTCGGAGCTTGTTGAAGCCACGGAAACACCGCCAATTGTGGTATCAATCGATGCTGATGGTAATTACTATGCCAGCATTGGTATTGACCCAGAAGCACCAATGGAAGCGGTTGATATTGCTGCCCAAGTTAAATTGGCGTTAGATAAAGACCCAAAAACTCCAGTAATGTTAAAAGGCGATGGTAAGGTAACTTATCAAGAAGTGTTACTGCTAATGGATTTTCTTAAAAAAGCGGGCGTACCGTCAGTGGGATTGATGACGGAGTCTTTTGAGCAGTAATTATGAAAAACGACTTTAAATCTGCCCTGGTAAAATCATCAGCTTTGCATATTGGCATTATTGTCGCGCTTGTTATTGGCAACTGGTTAAAGCCATCAACGCCACAAGTAATGGAAGTCACTTTAAACGCTCCCGTTAAGCCAGAGCAAAAAGCCGTTGAGGCCGTGTCGGTTGATAATAAAGCCGTAGAAAAGCGCATTAACGAACTAAAAAAGCAAGAAGCAGACAAAAAAGCGGCTGAGGCAAAACGCATTCGCGACTTAGAACGTCGCGCTGCAAACGCTAAAAAGAAGCGTGAAGAAGAAGCAAGACGTATCGCAAAGCTTGAAAAAGAGCGCGTGCGTAAAGAAAGAGAAAAGAAAAAAGCGGAAGCCGCAGCGCGAGCAGCAAAGAAAAAGCAGAAAGCTGAGCAGAAAAAAGCGGCAGAAGCGAAGAAAAAAGCCGAAGCGCTTGCGAAAAAACGCAAAGCTGAAGAAGAAAGGCTGAAGAAAGCGGAAGCCAAACGTAAGGCCGATGCCGAAGCTGCGCGTCAAAAAGCACTCGCTGAAAAAATGATGCAAGAGCAACTTGCGGCGGAAGCTGCCGCACGCAGTCGCGCTAAGCAAGCACAAGTGCTTTCTGAAGTAGAAAAGTACACCGCGCTTATAATCGCTAAAATTCAGCAAAACTTATTGTTAGAAGACACCATGAAAGGCAAGCAATGTCGTCTTAACTTGCGCCTTGCGTTTAACGGTTTAGTAACACAAGTGGAAGCACTAAGTGGCGATAAACAAGTTTGTGAAGCCAGTATTCGCGCAGTACGCAGAGCCGATACATTGCCAGTGTCTAAAGACAAAGCGGTTTTTGAAAAACTTAAAAACATTAACTTAACCATTAAACCAGATATTTAAGGGATAACATGATTAGCGCATTACAAAAATGGGCTTTGTTGGTTGTGCTATTAGTGAGTACAGCAGCGAACGCCGCTCTTGAAATTGTAATTACCGAAGGTGTCGATTCAGCACGCCCGATTGGTATCGTGCCATTTAAATATAGCGGAAATGGTATCGCGCCAAGCAACATTACAGACGTTATTGCTGCTGACTTACGTCGCAGTGGTCGTTTTAATCCAGTGGCGCCGGCGAATATGCCGCAGCAGCCAACAACGGATTTAGAAGTAGATTACAGTGCATGGGTTTCTGAAGGTGTTGAAGCTATTTTAGTTGGTAGCATTACCGAACAAATGGGCGACCGTTATTTAGTGAGCTATCAACTAATTGATGTGATCCGCGGCCAAATCACAGGTGGCGATACAAAGATTTTAAGTAAAGGCCGTTTAGTTAATTCGGAAGATCATATTTTAGATGCACGTCAAACAGTGATTGGCAGCGATAGTTTTCGCCGTTACGGTCACCGTATTAGCGATGTGGTATATGAAGCACTTACCGGTGAGCGCGGTGCGTTTTTAACTAAAATTGCGTATGTAATTGTGCGTGAAAACGAAGATCGCCCCTATCAATTAGTGATTGCAGATTACGATGGTTATAACGAGCAAACGCTATTGCGTTCGAAAGAGCCGCTAATGTCGCCAACGTGGTCACCAGATGGCACAAAACTGGCGTACGTAACATTCGAAAACCGCCAGAGCCAGATTTATATTCAAGATATTTACACAGGTAAACGCGAGCGCTTAACAACCTTCAAAGGTATCAATGGTGCGCCACGATTTTCGCCGGACGGTAACAAGCTAGCAATGGTACTGTCTAAAGACAAAAACGGTGCCACTGAAATCTACGTTATGGACTTGAAAAGTAAGAAAGCACGCCGCATTACAAGACACAGAAGTATCGACACTGAGCCAAGCTGGCATCCAAACGGTAAAGAAATCATATTTACGTCGGAAAGGGCTGGTAATGCTCAGATTTATAGCGTAAATTTAGCAACTGGTAAGAAAAGAAGACTTACTTTTGACGGTGATATGAATTTAGCGGGTTCAATCACGCCTGATGGTAATAGCTTGGTGATGGTAAATCGTACCTTAGGTCGATACCATATTGCTAAAAAAGAATTAAAATCAGGTGACTTCAGTGTGTTAACACGTACCCGCTTAGATGAATCACCAAGCATTGCGCCAAATGGCTCAATGATTATCTATAGTACGTTACATAATAATAAACAGGTCCTTGCATTGGTATCAATGGATGGACGGTTTAAAGCTCGCCTACCGGTAGCGGAAGGTGAAGTTAAGGCACCCGCGTGGTCGCCATTTTTGTAAAGATTACAGGTTAGACTTTTAAAAAAGGAATCAACTCAATGCAACTTAACAAACTACTAAAAAGCCTACTCATTGCAGTGCCTGTAATGACGTTAGCTGCTTGTAGCTCATCTTCAACTGTTGAAGAAGATACATCTGCGAATCAAAGCAACCAAAATCAAGAAGAAACAGTACAAGTTGAAACTGTTGCTAAAGAAAAGACGCCAGAAGAAATTCTTGCAGAAAAATATGAAGCGCTTCGTCAAGAGCAAATCATCTACTTTGGTTTTGATAAATCAACAGTTCGCAGTGATTACGTTGAGTTACTTCAAGCACACGCTGATTTCTTAGTTAAGAACCCAAGTGTTAAAGTACTTGTTGAAGGTCACGCTGATGAGCGCGGTACTCCTGAGTACAACATTGCACTAGGTGAGCGTCGTGGTGAAGCTGTATCTAAATACCTACAAAGCCTAGGTGTTGCGGAAAGCCAAATCTCAGTAGTTAGCTACGGTGAAGAAAAGCCAATGGTTAAAACACGTACTGAAGATGCTTTCGCGAAAAACCGTCGCGCAGTTTTAGTATACTAATATAGAAGATAATATGATTAAGCCGAAAGTTATTTTGGCAACCATGTTTCTTAGCGGGAGCAGTCAGTTACTGGCTGCTCCCGCTCCTGTTTCTGAGGTAGGCGCAAGTTCAAGCATGTCATCGACAGCACTTGAAACGCGTTTACAAACTTTAGAGCGCATGGTTGCAAATCGAAATGTACAATTTCTTCAATTGCAGCAGCAATTGGAATCATTACAAGATGAAGTAAGTCAGCTACGCGGTGTGACCGAAGAGCAAGGCTACCAATTGGAAAAAGTGCTGCAACGCCAGCGAGAGCTGTATCAAGAAATTGAAACACGCGTATCGAGTTATAGCGCACCGACCCAAGTAGCAGACACAACTTCAGATGTTAGCTCTGGCACAATGAGCAGTAACTTGTCTGAGAATGATGCTTACGATCGCGCTGTACAACTCATTATGCAAGACAAACGCTATGATGATGCGATCCCTGAGTTCAAAGCATTCTTAACAAACTACCCTGATTCAGTTTATGTGCCTAATGCACATTATTGGTTAGGTCAGTTACTGACAATTAAAAATGACAGCAAAGGTGCACTTACGCACTTTGAAAGTTTAGTGAATGGTTTCCCTGACTCAAATAAGCGTTCAGATGCCATGCTTAAACTTGCAAACACCTATTTAAAAGAAGGTGAAACGGTACGTGCGAAAAAAATCTTAAATGATTTAGTGGCACAATACCCTGATTCAACCCCAGCGAAGTTGGCTGTTGAAAAATTAGCGAGTCTTAATTAAGACTCGCAACACCACTTATTTGTAAACGGAAAGTGAAAACATTATCACTTTTTAGGCTAATCTTAATTTGTTGGTATAAAATTAGCCAACTGAGTCATAAAACTTAAAAAAACCGTAATTTTAGGTTGCACTCATTTTTTAAATAAGTATTATAAGCGCCCGCAGCCGCTTGTTACGAAAGACAAAAACGCTGCGCAAAAAATCTGATTGGGTCATTAGCTCAGTTGGTAGAGCAGTGGACTTTTAATCCATTGGTCGATGGTTCGAGTCCATCATGACCCACCATTCAGATTTTTGCACTTCGAGTACTTCCCTTATGGGAATTGAGCGGGTCATTAGCTCAGTTGGTAGAGCAGTGGACTTTTAATCCATTGGTCGATGGTTCGAGTCCATCATGACCCACCATTCGAAATGCACTTGCTTAGAGCGGGTCATTAGCTCAGTTGGTAGAGCAGTGGACTTTTAATCCATTGGTCGATGGTTCGAGTCCATCATGACCCACCATTTTCTAAGCCTTCTCTTTGAGCGGGTCATTAGCTCAGTTGGTAGAGCAGTGGACTTTTAATCCATTGGTCGATGGTTCAAGTCCATCATGACCCACCATTCAAAGACCTTTCTATATGCAATACGCATTCTATGAGCGGGTCATTAGCTCAGTTGGTAGAGCAGTGGACTTTTAATCCATTGGTCGATGGTTCGAGTCCATCATGACCCACCATTCATATCTTATTTATATTTCTTAATTATATCCATCGCGCTATTTTATCAATCACAAAACTGTCATTCAGTTGCCATTTTCAGTATAATGCGCGCCAATTTCCTGTAGCAGTTCACGGTCGAGAATATGAGCTTAGCTGAACAAATTATGCCTGAGGATTATATTTTTCCTCCCAAGCCAGCCCCTTTATCAAACGATGAAAAGCAGGCGTATAAAGAACGTATTAAATCACTTCTAAAAGAGAAAGATGCGGTATTAGTGGCACACTATTATACCGATCCTGAAATTCAAGCCCTGGCTGAAGAAACCGGTGGTTGTGTTGCAGACTCGTTAGAAATGGCGCGTTTTGGTAGTAAACACCCAGCAAAAACTATTGTGGTTGCAGGTGTGCGCTTTATGGGCGAAACAGCCAAAATCTTAACGCCAGAAAAAACAGTGGTAATGCCAACGCTAGAAGCAACGTGTTCACTGGATGTTGGTTGTCCAATTGATGAGTTCTCAGCGTTTTGCGATCAGCACCCAGATCGCAAAGTGGTGGTGTATGCAAATACTTCAACGGCAGTTAAAGCTCGCGCAGATTGGATTGTTACCTCAAGTTGTGCACTTGAAATTGTTGAACACCTTGATGAGCAAGGCGACAAGATTATTTGGGGCCCTGATAAACACTTAGGCTCGTATATTCAAAAGCAAACTGGCGCAGATATGATCATGTGGAATGGCGCATGTATCGTTCACGATGAATTCAAAACTAAAGCGCTTAAAGACATGAAAGCCCTGCACCCTGATGCAGCGGTATTAGTGCACCCAGAGTCACCTGCTGAAATTGTTGATTTAGCTGATGCGGTAGGGTCAACGAGCCAGTTAATTAAAGCAGCGCAAGAGATGGACAATCAAAAGTTCATCGTGGCAACGGATCGCGGTATTTTTTATAAAATGCAGCAGTTGTGTCCTGAAAAAGAATTCTTTGAAGCTCCAACTCAAGGTGAAGGTGCAACATGTCGTAGCTGTGCGCACTGTCCTTGGATGGCGATGAATGGCCTAAAAGCGATTGAAGAAGCATTACTTGATGCAAGCGGTAAAGAGGTGTTTGTTGATATGGAGCTTCGTGAAGGCGCGCTACGTTCGCTTAATCGCATGCTAGATTTTTCTGCATCGTTAAGGTTGGCAACGACAAACAATACTTGATGTGTTGTAATTTTAGGCGCTCATAATCAGTGTTCTAAAAAGTACTTGCTTACAATCAAGGCTTTGCATAAGATACGCCACACATTGCAAAGCAGTGTAATGCGGAGAGGTGGCTGAGTGGCTGAAGGCGCACGACTGGAACTCGTGTATAGGTTAACCCCTATCGAGGGTTCGAATCCCTCCCTCTCCGCCATTCTAGATTTAAAGAAAACGCTTGAGTTTATGCTCAGGCGTTTTTTTATGCCTGCATTATGTCAGCAGGGTGAGGCCCTCGATTAAGTTTATCTCTCCCTCTTTGTTATTATTCTCACCGCTAAAACACTTGCAAGTTTGTGCACTTAATTTTTTTCATTACTTCACTTATTACTGATTAGAAGGCAACGTTAAATACGGATATAAAAGCGGGGTAATTTGATGCTTGCTCTTAATTGACGGCATGTGGCTATATGTTATTGATTTGTGTTTTTCGAATTGTTTAGCTAACAAGGTCATATGTCCGAATGGAATTAAAAACAAGTAGCGCTAATTCCATTTGGGAATTGATATTCCTTTCTTATTCCTAAAAACATCTAAAACACCGGACATTCGTCCTTTCATTTCCAAATGTTTCAAAAATGTTAAATTTATCGTAAATCACTGTAAATAAACACTATTTTGTAATTGATTTGTCACTTTATATGCCTAGCATACGATGTTCCTTAGTCGGGTAAAACAAAATCGGGAACAATACTAATGTTAAAGAAAACACTTTTGGCAAGCGCAATTGCCTTGGCAACAGCCAGTGCCAATGCGAATGTGATCATTTCGGAATACGTTGAAGGCGGCAGCTACAATAAAGCGGTTGAAGTTTATAATGCAGGCGATACCGCAGTTGATTTATCAACTTACGCACTAAACTTTTATTTTAACGGTAAGACGGAAATTGGCCGTACGATTACGCTTGCTGGTGAGCTTGCACCTAACACTACTTATGTTGTTGCACATTCACGTGCAGCGGAAGCGTTAAAAGCAAAAGCGCAGCTTGATACTGATGGCAGTTGGTTTAACGGTGATGACGCGGTTACATTAACTAACAGCGACACTGTGGTTGATAGCTTAGGCCAAATTGGTGTCGATCCAGGTTCTGCTTGGGTAAGCGGTGATGTACGCACTCAAGACCGTTCGTTAGTTAGATTAGAATCTGTAAAATCTGGCCGTACAGATGCGTATGCGGCGTTTGACGGCGAACTTGAATGGATGGCATTGCCAAAAGATGATTTTTCAAATGTGGGTAGCCACAACCAGCAAACAGAAGAGCCGGACCCAGTTGAATGCGGTGGTGATGCAACTCTTATTAGTGCTATTCAAGGGAATGGTGATGCGAGCTCGCTTGTAGGCGAAACAGTTGAAGTGCAAGCAGTTGTTACTGTAAGCCTGCAAGGTGACGATCAGTTAAAAGGCTTTTTCTTACAAGAAGAGTCATTTGACCAAGATAGTGACTTAACCACATCAGAAGGTATTTTTGTTTATTACAACAAAACTGAAGTAGCTCAAGGTGATGTTGTAAAACTACGTGCAAAAGTAGAAGAAAAATATGGGCAAACTCAACTTGCTTATGTTGGTGATCTTAAAGTGTGTGGTACAGAAAGTTACAGCGCCACAGAAATAACACTACCAGCTGAAGGTGGCTTAGAAGCGTATGAAGGTATGCTTGTAAGTGTATCTAATGAACTAGTTGTCAATGACACTTATGGTCTTTCACGCTACGGTGAGCTAAGACTTGGCACAGAACGTTTATTCCAAAGCACACAAGTTGCACTGCCTGGTGATGCTGCAAATGCAGTAGAGGCTGAAAACAAGCTTAAATCTATTACATTAGATGATGGTTCAAGCGCGCAAAACCCTGAGGTGATCCCATACCCAACGCCAGAACTTGATGCTTACAATACATTGCGCCTAGGCGATAAAGTAAATGGCCTTACCGGTGTGCTTGGCTATGGCTATAGCCAGTACCGTATTCACCCAACAACACCACCAAACTTTATTCCTGAAAATGAGCGTAGTGAGGCGCCAGACGTTGTTGAAAACAGTAATTTACGTATTGCGAGCTTTAACGTACTTAATTACTTCAATGGTGACGGTCAAGGCGGTGGTTTCCCAACGCCTCGTGGTGCAGATACTGCAGAAGAATTTGAACGTCAAAAAGCAAAAACAGTGAGTGCAATTTTAGCGCTAGATGCAGATGTGATTGGTTTACTTGAAATGGAAAACGATGGTTTTTCTGATTTAAGTGCAATTGCTGATTTAGTTGCGTCTTTAAATGCCGCACAAGCAAACGATAGCTATGCCTTTGTTAATTTAAACACGGAACAGATCGGTGGCGACGCAATTATGTCGGCGATTATTTATCGCAGTAACAAAGTGGCAGAAATAGGCACAGCTGCGTTCACTGAAGCAGTTCCGTTTGATTACGGAAACCGTCCACCAGTAATGCAAACCTTTACTGATAAGCTAACCAAAGAGAATTTTTCTGTAGTGGTTACTCACTTACGTTCAAAGGGTAGCTGTAGTAAAGCGGAAGGTTTAGATGCAGACCAAAAAGATGGTCAAGGTTGTTGGAACCAAACTCGCGTTAACGCAGTTAATAAACTGAATGAGTGGTTAGCGACTAACCCAACTACTGTAGCTGATGAAGATATGGTAATTCTTGGCGATATGAACGCGTATGGTGAAGAAGACCCAATCTATGCATTTGTTAACAATGGTTTTGTAAACATTAAAAAGCAACGCTTTGGTCATACACGTGATTACTCTTATGTATATCAAGGTCGCATTGGTAGTTTAGATCACGCATTTGCATCAAGCAGCATGTATGACAAAGTAGTTGGTATTCAAGATTGGCATATTAATGCTGACGAGCCAGTTTCACTTGACTACAACATGGAATACAAATCAGATAAGCACCTAGCAAGTTTATATGCTGACCACGCTTATCGTGCATCTGATCACGACCCAATCGTAATTGACTTTGATACACGCCCAGCGCCAACAGTTATTGAAGGTACATTTGAAAACCTATCAGGTTGGTTCTGGTGGGATCACCGTACTATTGAACTGCCAGCGGGTTTTGATACGTTAGAAGTGTCAATTGAAGGCGATGGTGAAGCAGATTTATATGTGCGCCACGGTAAACAGCCTAACTTCTTTAAATATGATTGTCGTCCATATTTATGGGGCAGCAACGAAACATGTACGCTAGACAAACCTGAAGAGGGTAAGTGGTATTTCCGTCTGCGTGGTATTTTACCGTATGCAAATGTGACGCTGCGCTACAAAGCAACTAAGCAAAATTTCTAATTGTTACTCGTTGAACAAAAGAGCGGCATTTGCTGCTCTTTTTTTTGCAATATGTTAGCGTGTACGCGATTTGATAATATCGGTTACACTATGCTAAATGACACCATTCAACTGCAAATATGCCAAACTCTTGGCAAGCCAAATATTCACCAAGTAGATACCTTTAAAACAGTTTGGAGTGGCTTTGGTGCACTGCATCGTATTTCGTTTGCTAAAAATGATGAATCGGTAGTAGTAAAATCCATTTGCAAGCCAACTGAAATACACCACCCGAAGGGCTGGAATAGTGACTTTGCATCTGCTCGAAAGCTAAGTTCTTACCGCAATGAACAATATTTTTATCGCCACTACAGCAACAAACTAAATGTCGTTACGCCACAATTTTTAAGGTTACTGGAAGCTGATAATACGCAATATTTACTACTCAGTGATTTAGCATCTGCGGGGTTTGAAGCCATAGCCGAAGATGATATCTCAGCAGTTAAAGGGATTCTTGATTGGTTGGCGTGTTTTCATGCGCAAAATCTTAATGTCAGTGACAATAAGCTATGGCAGCAAGGCGGTTATTGGCATCTTGCGACGCGCCCGGATGAGTTAAATGCAATGTCGCATACAGCGTTAAGAGCGGCAGCGCCAGAGTTAGATAATCAATTGCGGAGTTGTCCCTATCAAACACTTATTCATGGCGATGCTAAAATTGCTAACTTTATGATGTCGCAAAATACCGTTGCAGGGTATGACTTTCAGTATGTTGGCAAAGGCATTGGTATACAAGACGTAATGTTGTTACTCAGTAGTGCATTTACCAGTGAGCAACTATATGCTGTTGAGCATGAGTTACTGAGTTATTATCAAACGGCGTTTTTAAAGTATTGTGATGTGTTTGCTAAGCCGGGTGGTATCGAAATCTTATCGTGCTGGTTAGCACTTTATAGCGTTGCGTGGGCGGACTTTGTGCGCTTTTTAGAGGGCTGGTCACCGAATCATTGGAAATTACATGACTATGCGTGGCATCACGCTAATAAGGCTTTAGCAAGTATCTCGTAATAATTAACCAGAGAGCTGGCTAGCTATCGCTATTTCTGTATCTGATAAATTCGCTTCGCATTAGCAAAACTAAGCTTTTGCCACAGTGCTTTATTAGGGCACAGGTCGTAATATTGTTGCCAAAGCGAGGCATAACTTGATGTCATTAAACAAATTGGAAAGTTACTGGCAAACATAACGCGGTTTTCGCCAAAATGTGTAACTAGTGTGGTCAACACCGTTTTTCTGAATGGTTCGTTTAATGGCAAATCTATCATTTCAAACCCAGAATACTTTATCGCGATATTATCAAAGCGTGCCAGTTTTTTGATTGCTGTGTGCCAATCATCAAACGATTCAGCTGTAACCAGACCCGCGTGATTTAACACAATATTTAAAGTGGGGCAGGCTTTTGCTAAATCACATAAGCGCTTTGTGATAGGGTGCTGGTGAAGCTCAAACTGCGCCTCAAAAATTAACTGATGGCTTTCAAGCAAGGCAAAATTGCTTACGACTTCTGGCTTTAATAATCGCTTGGCATCCGCACCTTCACTAATATCACGAATGCCAACAAACGTAGCATAGCGTGAAAATTCTTGAATTTGCTCTTTAAAAGTATGCGGGTCTTGGTCAATTTGCGCATAACTTATCGCACAATGCGCGCGTTTGTATTTTTGTTCTAAAAAGGCGATTTCGGCCGCGGGGTGAGAATTATTAAAACCCGCTTCAATATGCGCGTAACCGTCAAGTTGAAAATGTGCCGGTAGTTTTAAATCGGCTGGTGTGAAATTGCGTTGAATTAAACTAATTTTTGGCCAAGGGGGCAGTGCATTTTTGAGCCAAGAATAATCACCTTCATCTAAATCAAAAAGATGAAGGTGAGGGTCGAATATGGCGTTATTGCGCTGTGTATCCACCGTCAATAACCTGTAAGCTACCGGTGATAAATGTCGCCTTATCACTGACCAAAAAGCCAATGTAATCTGCTACCTCAGTTGCCTGACCTAAACGGTTAAGCGGCTGCAATGCTTCTTCTTCAGCGTGTACTTCGGCCTTGTTAGCGCCGCTTTTTTCACAGTAACTATCGATAGCCGCATGATAAAGCGGTGTTTCAATGGTGCCTGGACAAACAGCGTTGGCACGAATGTTATATTCGGCATAGTCTAACGCGGTGGTACGTGCCATTGAGGCAAGTGCCGCTTTAGATAAGTTATATGCGAAGGAGTTTCGCTTACCAATAAGCGCTTGATCAGACGCTACTAGCACAATTGCGCCGCCGTTTTGTTTCATAAAAGGTAGCGCATGCTTAATTAGACTAAACGCGCCTTTCACATTCAACGAAAATAGCTCATCTAGCATCTGTTCAGACGTGTTTTCGATGTTAGCTGAAAGGTGGCGACCTGCATTAGATACAACTACATCAATCGATTGATGTTGTTGCCCTATATTTGCAATCACTTTGGCAACCGCATCAACATTGCTAACATCGCAATCGATAAAATTCCCAATTTCTGAAGGGCTAATATCAAGGTTATATACGGTATAACCATCGTCGATTAATCGCGAAACGGTAGCAAGGCCAATACCTTTACTACCGCCAGTAACTATTGCTACCTTGCTCATAACTTAGTGGCCGCAACCGCCAGCGCCATGCACATGACCATGCGATAACTCTTCGCTTGTTGCTTCGCGTACTGATACTACTTCGATATTAAAGGTTAAGTCTTTACCAGCAAATGGGTGGTTTAAATCACAATCAGCGTTAAAGCGACCAACTTTAATGATGGTTACTTGGCGTTGACCTTGATCGGTATGCACAACGGCAGTCATGCCTGGCTTCCATACTTTAGCACCTTGTAAGTGCTTTAAAGGAATGCGCTGAACTGCGTTATCGTGGCGAGGGCCGTACGCGTCTTTAGCTTCAAGCTCAACGCTAAATTTCTCATCAGCTGCTTTTCCATCAAGCGCATTTTCTAAACCTGGCAACATGCCTTCATGACCATGAAGGTAAGCTAGCGGAGCGCCATCTTTGCTCGATTCTAACTGAGTGTCACCTTCAAACACGGTGTAATGAAATTCAACAACGGCGTCTTTTGCGATTTGCATAATAATCCTAAATTTAACAATTTTTCGCAGTATATATGAATTCAGATTAAGACGCGAAAATCAATTGTTTAATGTCGCTGTTTGGCTAATTGAAAAGTAGGGCAGTTGCTCGGTGATATCGCCAGAGGTAAGGATGTTTTGCGGCGCCGCTTTAGCTTGCGTAATAACAATTTTTAATTCTTGCCCCGGTTTTATAATGCCTTTTCGCGGCAATGCATTCCAATCGCGCAGCTGCTTGATGGTAACATCAAATAAAGTCGCAATGTGCCAAAGGGAGTCGCTCGGTTTAACCTGGTAGGATACTTCTAATGTTTCGATTTCCGGTTTTGCCCGTTTGATGTACTGGCTAATGGCATATTCACGCACTAAACTCGGCATGCTTTTACTGCTGGCGGGTAAGATTAAAAGCTGCCCAATATACAATACATCTGTTGTTAAACGATTAAGCGCTTTTAACTTTGAAATAGACGTGTTCGTGAGGTTTGCTAGGCGGTATAAAGAGTCCCCTTTTTTAACTGTGTATCCTTTATCTTTACCATAGCGGCTAAACAACAATACTTGTTCTAGTGTGATGCCGAGCTTTTTTGGTAGCAGCAAATGAAACGGGCCATTAGGTGCACTTTTATCGGCGATATAGGCGCGATTTAGTTTTAATATTTCTGCGCTAGGCACTTGGAGTAGCTCCGCAATTACAATAATGGAAAAGGGCTGCTCTACATCGATGATACGAGTAGACGCAGTGCTTTCCACAGGTGGAAAAAACGACGGATTGTTTGCAATTAGTTTATTAACCGCTAATAGCTTAGGTACATAATCTTTTGTTTCTTGCGGTAATGACAAATGCCAAAAATCTACCGGTTTAGCGTTATGTTTATTTATACGTATTGCCTCTTTTACTTTACCCTCACCGCAGTTATAGGCAGCGATCGCTAACAACCAGTCATTGTCAAAAGTCACATATAGTTCGTTTAAATAACTCAGTGCAGCATGGGTTGAAAGCGCTAAGTCAAAGCGGCCATCGTAATATCCGTTAATTGGCACATTATAATGCTGTGCAATCAGTGGCATAAGCTGCCAAATTCCCGCCGCGCCTTTTTGCGATTTGGTCATACGAAAATCACTTTCAACAATGGGCAGTAGGGCTAATTCTATCGGCATGTTACGTTTTTTAAGCTCTGCAACTATATAGGGTAAGTATGGCTTTGCGCGCAATGAAACATTGCTGGCATAAAACGATTGTTGCGAATACCAGTGTAATTTATCGTCAATTCGCGGGTGTGATAGGTTTGCTAGCTGTCTATTTTCAGCAATAAGTTGCCAAATATTCGATTTGTCGCTCACGGCAGATACAGTTGGTGCTACTAATGCAAGTAGCAGCGATAGCAATAGACCTTTTAACTCGGGTGAGCGATACATAACCAGCATGCCTTTTCAGGAAAACTTGGTTTAAGTGTAGACAAGAAAAAAGTATCAGAAATGACAAAAAAGCAAAAAATTGATAACTGTAAGATTTAAAAGAAGTTAAAAAAACTTGTTACAGAATAAGGGCTTGTCGCAAAAACAAAGGGTAAGGCTATAAAAATCAAGGCCATAATTAAATAGCTTGATGCACGCATTGCGCTGATTTTTTTGAGCTGTAAAAGCGAAATGCCACTCACAATACCACCTGCCACCAAACAGCTTCCCCACAATTGAACTTGTAACACAGTTACTGAGTTTTGCGTATTTAAAAGCTGGCAAATAACCACTGCATCTACAATTAAAATGACAAAAAATACTAAACTAATAACGAGTAGTTTGATGCCAAATAGTTGAGATTTTTGCATGGCCAACGGTTTTTAGCGGTTAAAGGTGTGACATTAATATCGCAATAGTAAAATAATTTCCAGAACAATCTGAGATATATTATTCGACTGCTGACAACAACTTAACAATCAGTTGGTTCATTTGCTTGGTATGTTGCGCGTCAGCACTGAGTAATTGGTGACAAAGATTCAAAGCGACCATCAGCAATACTTTATCATCGCTTTTGGTGTGTGCACGCTGTTTAAATTCGTTTAACTCATCGTTTAAACGGTTGGCTGCAGCAAGCAGCTCATCTTCTTTGCCTTTTGGGCAAGCAATCATATGCTGCTTGCCAAGTAAGGTTATTGCGAGGCCCTGATTATCACCTTGCGCCATAAATTAACTTGCCGCTTGCGAAAGCTTAGTAACAAGTTCGTTTAAAGACGCTGCTTGTGAGCTGCTTGATTCTTCAAGCTCCATTAATTCAAGCTGCGATGTTTCAAGCTCGTCTTTTGCTTTGGCTAACGCAGTTTCAAGCGCTTGCTTTTCTTCTTTTAGGGTTTGGTTTTGGGAGATTAATTGGTCAACTAACGAGTGTAGCGTAGAGTATAAATTGTCGCTCATAATGGCACGCCTTAAATAATAATGAATAAATGTGACAGTAATATGTAAATATGGGTATTGGATGGCGATAGCAAGGCTAAGTTCAAGGAAATTTAGCTAAAATCGTTTAACTGCGCAAAATCTACCCGTAAAACATGTATAAAAGAGTTATAATGCAGCAAATTTACGTTTAGGGCTGTATATGCTTAGCTATCGTCACTCTTTTCATGCAGGTAACCCTGCTGATGTTATTAAACATTTAGTATTAATTGAAACGCTTACTTATCTTACGCAAAAAGATAAGCCTCTTGAATATATTGATACCCACTCAGGTGTTGGCATTTATCGTTTAGCCAATGCAGACGCCCAAAAAACGCAAGAGTATTTAGATGGAATTGCTAAGTTATGGCAATACACAGGTGATAACCAAGCAATTGCAAATTATGTTGAGCGTGTAAAACAGTTTAATAAAGGGGAGCTTGAATTTTACCCAGGTTCGCCACTTGTTGCTGACAGCTTATTACGTGATACCGACAAACGCTGGTTATTCGAATTGCATCCGCAAGACAGCGAAAGCTTAAAAAACAATATGGCTGAGCTTAGCACGCGTCGCAAGCAAACCTATGTGCGTAAAGAAAACGGATTTTCAGGACTATTGGGCTTGTTACCACCGCAAGCAAAACGTGGTTGCGTATTAATTGATCCTCCTTACGAAATAAAGTCGGATTACGAGCAAGTTGTTAAAACTGTTAAAAAAGCCAACGCGAGATTTAACAGTGGCACGATTATGATTTGGTATCCTGTAGTGACACGCGAGCGCATTGAAAAAATGGAGCAGGGGCTTATTGCATCGGGTATTCGCAATATTCAGTTGTTTGAGCTTGCGACGAGCGCAGATAGCGATGAGTTAGGTATGACGGCCTCAGGCATGATTGTGATAAACCCGCCATGGACATTGAAAAAAACCATGGATGCATGTTTACCAGAACTTGTGTCCTTGTTGTCGGATGACAGTGGTTTTTACCGTAGCGAACAACTCGTTGAAGAATAAAAAAAGCCGCAAAATGCGGCTTTTTTTATGCACTAAGCAAGCTTTAGTTAGTTAAAATATACGGCACTAAACTGAGCAATTTTTTCTTTTTTCTCGTTAAATAAGGTTAATGACTCACCCTTTATTTTGTATTCAAACGTATCTTGCAATACTTGATGCATTGCACTTTCAAGGGTGTTCGCCGTACCTTGGCACATCATCATGGTACTGGCCATGCCTTTAAAGCGCAGGCCAAACTCTTTTGCTAAATAGCCACCCATAAAGTTATTGCAGCCAGCAAATCCACGCGCGTTACCATCGGCTTTTAACTGCACAAAGACTTCTCGTGCACCTTCAGGTGTATTCACTTGAGCATCTTGTAACATGGTGGCTTTCCAATAAGTATTTGTCAGCGGCACATCTGGTTTGATTGTTGGGGCGATTTTAGTCAGTTTTAGTCGTAGCGGATCGCTGTTATTTACAAACGGGTTATTTGATTGTGTCGTGGTATACAATAACTTGCCGTCTTTACGGATCTGTGCGCGTACGTTGTAGCGCATGTTGTCTTTAATGAGTGCTTCATCATAAGTTAGTGCAACGCGATAAGGTGGCGCAGTATCGAGCGTGGTTAATTTACTACTAATCACGGTTGCGGCAACGTCCATTTTTGATACATCTTCAAGCGTTACTGTTAACTCGGCATTAGGCGGCAACATGCTGCGGTCTAAATAAAATACTTCAGTATTTAAGGTGCGCATTGTTGATTGCTGTACTTCAGGGGCAGATTGACACGCGGTTAATGTAATTGTGCTGGTGGCAATAAGTGAACATAAAAACAAAGGTTTAGCAAAGCGATTCATAGTAGTTCCTTTATCTTGTTTAACGAAATTAAGTGGACTTACACAAGTGCGTGTTGAGCTTTGCTCTTTGCAAGTTCAACACCGCGTATTTTAAAGCGCTATTATTAACTTATGCTTAATGCTACATAGCTTAATTTATTTTAGTTGACCTGAATGTTAGTTCGGTACATTGAGCAAACTCAGCTTTTTTTCAAGTTGTGTAACTAATTCATTTTCATTTATTTCAGGGTGATTTAGCCCGTATAGCAAGGTCATAAAATAAAGATCAATGATCACATCCGCATGATGTGCATTTGCGTTGTTATCGTGTATTAGTTGGTGTTTAAATCGTGCTAACTGAGGGGCAAGTTCACTGTGTTGCCACATAATCGTGCCAAGTAACTCTCGACTAAATTCGCGCTGAGATAAGTAAAACGGGTAGAGTGCTTTAGCATAATGCGACATGCGTTCAATTGCAGTATGGCTTTTATCTTTTTTGCTGGCGTTTAACAGTACTTCATCTAATTGGTCTGAAAATCCCGCTTTTAATA
Organism: Pseudoalteromonas sp. ABV4_021; assembly: GCF_056159365.1. Lineage (NCBI taxonomy): Bacteria > Pseudomonadati > Pseudomonadota > Gammaproteobacteria > Alteromonadales > Pseudoalteromonadaceae > Pseudoalteromonas > Pseudoalteromonas sp. ABV4_021. The sequence goes on from NZ_JBSWVB010000001.1 coordinate 1,129,804, forward strand.
TGTCTATTTTACTTTTGAAATGACTAAATACTGTGCCGTTGGCAACGCCAGATGCCATAGCAATATCACGCGTGCTGGTATTTTGGTATCCATTTTCTTTAAAAAGCTGCCATGCAGTTGTAAGAATAAGTTGTTTTGTTTGTTCTTTTTTTGACACGTTTTCCTCCAGTACATGCGCTATTACACCAGCTTTATAAATTAACGCAATAAAAATTATTGTTGATTTTTGAGCGTGCTCAATAATAAAATGAGCGCGCTCAATTTATTATTCAGGAGTGAGTATGGAACATTTAAAACGATTACTTGGCTCGGTTATTTTTCTGCCGTTTATCTTTTGTTATAGCTATGTTGTTGGCCCACTGCTTATGGCTGTTTTAGTGCCTGGGGGTGTAGTGCTGTTGCTACTTATTTTAGGCTTTAAAGATGGAAAAAAGGCGTTTAAAGATGCGTTTTTACAAAAGCAGCCCGGTAAAAAATAAAGTTACGGCAGTCCCATTTCCAAGTGTTGTTAGCAAAGGCTGCGGGGTGTGTTATCAAGATGCATTTATGTTTACTGCAAACAAGGCTGACTTAACTGCACAGCAGGTTTATTTTGCTATTTTCGCAGAGTTGCCACAGTGGGTAAAAGGCCTTTTGACACTGCGTAATAAAGTCGTCGCACTGTTTGGCTTTTTGGCAACAGATAATAATATGGGTAGTAGCTTTACCTCGATGAAAACAGGCGAGCGTGCTGGGTTTTTGCGTTATCAATTGGTAAGCGATGAGCAAGTTGTCAGTACCAGTGAGGAGCCCAATATGGCAATTTGGCTAACGGTTAAACGGGTGTCGCAAAGTCAATTTATTGTTGCGACAGAGGTGGAGTTAAGAACGTTAAAAGGGCGAGTGTATATGGCAATCATTAAGCCATTTCATCGATTTATTGCCCGATTTTGCATTCGTTACGCATTAAAAATGAATCGAATATAAAACATAAAAGCCAGCATGTGCTGGCTTTTATTTGCAATGAACTTAAGTAATTTAGCGTGCGCTTTTGTTACTTAACCTCTTTACCTGCTGCTTGTAGATCAGCGTGGTAACTAGAGCGTACAAACGGACCACAAGCTGCATGACTGAAGCCAATTTCATCAGCATAGTCTTTTAATGCATCAAATTCGACAGGCGGCACGTAGCGCTTAACTGGTAAATGGTGCTTAGAAGGCTGTAGATACTGACCCACAGTAAGCATATCTACATTGTGTTCACGTAAATCGCGCAACACTTCTTCAATTTCGCTAATTTCTTCGCCTAGGCCAACCATTAAACCTGATTTTGTTTTAACGTTCGGGTGAGCTTCTTTAAAGCGACGCAGTAATTCAAGTGACCATTTGTAGTCAGCACCTGGACGCGCAAGCTTATAAAGGCGCGGTGCTGTTTCTAAGTTGTGGTTAAACACATCAGGTGGCGTTTCGGTTAAAATCTCAAGGGCTTTATCCATACGACCACGGAAGTCAGGTACTAAAATTTCAATCGTAATCCCTGGATTGTGTTTGCGAATTTCGCGAATACAGTCGGCAAAGTGCTGTGCACCACCGTCACGTAAGTCATCACGGTCAACAGACGTAATTACAACGTAACTTAGCTTCATATCTTTAATCGTTAAGGCAAGCTTTTCTGGCTCTTGTGCATCAGGCTTCAGCGGTCGACCGTGGGCAACATCACAGAACGGGCAACGACGGGTACAAATTGCACCTAAAATCATAAAGGTTGCTGTGCCGTGGTTAAAACACTCAGACAAGTTTGGACAAGATGCTTCTTCACACACTGAGTGCAAACCATGCTTACGCATTGCGCTTTTAATGCCGTCAATACGCTCACTTGATTTAGGTAAACGGATTTTTAGCCATTCTGGCTTGCGCAGCATTTCTTCTTTTTCAGTTGGCATAACCTTGACGGGGATTAGTGCCATTTTTTCCGCATCACGAAGCTTTACGCCCGGTTGCATTTTTACAGGTTTACTCATTGATTAAAAACCTACTACTTGCTCATATTCAGTGGTACCTAATTTTTTAACTAGGTGCTTTACCAGCCCGCTTGACGCTTCTTCTAGCGTTTGTGGGCCATTAATTTGTTTGGTTTGTAGCATTTCCATTCCGGCATAACCACACGGGTTAATGCGTAAAAACGGTTCCATATCCATATCGATATTTAATGCAAGACCGTGAAAAGAACAGCCACGACGAACGCGAAGACCCAAAGAGGCTATTTTTTTTTCGTCGACATATACGCCCGGTGCATCGGCTTTAGCGTACGCCTTGATACCGAAATCATTTAGGGTATCGATCACCGTTTCTTCAAGCCACGTAACCAATTCGCGAACGCCAATTTTGAGACGACGTAAATTAAACAGTACATACAGTACTTGTTGGCCTGGACCGTGATAAGTTACTTGGCCGCCACGATCAACTTTAACTACCGGAATATCACCGGTCATTAATAAGTGTTCTTCTTTGCCTGCTTGACCTTGAGTAAATACAGGGTTGTGCTCTACCAACCAAATTTCATCAGCGGCATTTTCGTCGCGCGTATCGGTATAATGTTGCATTGCTTGCCATACCGGCTCGTAATCTTGGCGATTAAGCTGTCGAACGATCAATTGAGGCATATTAATAGGCCTTACAGTACGTAACGTACGTCTGCGATTGAGCCAAGCTCAGTGTAAATTGTTTCGATATGTTCTTTGCTGGTGACTGTTGCAACTAAACTTACAGACTCATAATTACCTTTGCTGCTTGCTTTGGTTTTAGGTGCGTAGTCGCCAGGCGCTAACTTTTGCATCACAGTTAATACTTGCGAGGTTAAGTCAACATTTGCAAGGCCCATTACTTTAAAAGTAAAAGGACAAGGGAACTCTAAAAACTCGTCAAATTTAGTATTTTTAACCGGATTAACCACATTTCACCTCAGTAATTATAGGGTTATTACGACCATTTAGCTGGCCCTAAGAAAATGCCCGCTAGTCTATCATAAATTCAAAAAAACGCTTATTAATAATGTTTATCTGTCTTTGGCAATTTACAAATAAAAAAAGCGCCAAATGGCGCTTTTTTTATTAATTAACAGATTACTTGTTAATTTGTAGACGAATATAATCGTAGATTTTGCTAAAGAAGCTACCTTCGTTAATTTCTTCTAACGTTACTAGTGGATATTGTGCAATATCTTCACCGTCTAGTTGTAAGAACAAAGTACCCACTTTTACACCTTTTTCAATTGGTGCTTCAAGTGTTTGGTCTAGCTCGAAATTCGCCTTTAGGTTTTTCATTTGACCACGAGGAATAGTGATCGGTGTATCTTCTAAAATACCTAGCGATACCGTTTCTTTGTGACCCATCCAAATACGCTGCTCGGCAAAGCTGTCACCGGCTTTATATGGTGTCACTGTTTCAAAGAAGCGGAAACCGTAGTTAAGTAATTTGCGGCTTTCTGTTGCACGTGAACGCTCGCTCTTAGTACCCATTACAACCGATACTAGACGCATATTGCCTTTTTTAGCTGAGGTTACAAGGCTGTAGCCAGCTTCACTGGTGTGGCCTGTTTTAATACCATCAACATTGAGGTTTTCATCCCATAACAGTGAGTTACGGTTATACTGTTTTATGCCGTTATACGTGAACGACTTCTCTGCGTATAGCGAGTACTCAGCAGGTACGTCACGAATAAGTGCAACACCTAAGGTTGCCATATCACGTGGTGTAGTATAGTGCTCTGTGGTATCTAAACCGTGGCTGTTGATAAAGTGCGTATTACTCATACCTAACTTTTGTGCATGAGCATTCATTAAATCAGCAAATGCGGGTTCACTACCTGCAATGTGCTCCGCCATTGCTACACACGCATCATTACCTGATTGAACAATAATGCCGCGGTTTAAGTCTTCTACCGATACTTGTTTACCTACTTCGATAAACATTTTTGATGAGTCTGGAAAGTTTTTCGCCCACGCTCTTTCACTGATGGTAACTTGATCATCAAGTGAAATATTACCGTTTTCTACCTCAAGACCAATTACATAGCTGGTCATCATTTTGGTTAAACTTGCTGGTGCTAGCTTAGTATCAGCTTCACCTTCGGCAATTACTTTACCTGTTGTAAAGTCAACTAAAAAATAGCCCTTAGCATTGATTTGAGGAGGCGCGGGGATGATTTGTGCTTGCAGTGAAAAGCACGACGCTGCTGCAATAGCAGCAATAACTGTTTTTTTAATTCGATTCATTGGCTTTTTGGGTCAATTGTATTAGTTTTGGGTATTTTGCGTTAATTATCCTAAAGCAATCAGTCACTGTAAAGCATGAATGCGTTTTCATGGCTGTTTGCCTTAATTTTATCGAGTAATTCTTTCGCAACTTGCGCATTGTCGATTGGACCAAGGCGCAAGCGATAAATTCCATCTTTTTTCACAATTTTACTGTCTACCTGATGTTCTGCCGTTAACGTTTTAGCAAGCACGCCTAAGTGCTCGATACTTTGCGCAGCGGCGATTTGAATATAGGCTTTGTGATGATTAGTTTCCGGAACTAGGGCTTCTATTTTTACTTTCGCGGTACCTTTGCGATGGTAGCCTAGTTTATATGCGGCGGCGTACGATAAATCGATAATACGATCATCGTGAAATGGCCCGCGGTCGTTAACGCGTACCACTGCAGTATAACCATTTTCTAAGTTGGTAACACGCACGAAACTGGGTAACGGTAATGTTTTATGTGCTGCGGTCATGGCAAACATATCGTAAGGCTCACCATTAGATGTGGCGTAGCCATGGAATTTTCGCCCATACCAAGAGGCTACTCCCGTTTGGCTGAAGCCTACTTCACTGTGCAATGGCTGATAACGCTTGCCGTGCACTTCATAAGGTCTGCTTGCAGAAATGCTCTTTTTTTCAGATGTTACGGCAACATCTTGCATTTCTTCTGGCAATGGCGCGCGCAGTGGCGCTGCGTCATGACGCATACTGTAGCGACCAGACGGCGCACATGCGGTTATAGAAATTAGTATTGTTAAAAGTAGTAGGTGTTTCATTGTGTTATTTCACCAAAATGCGCTTATGGGTTGCAATAGACATAATAATACCGAACCCCGCAAGCAGGGTTACCATGGACGTACCGCCATAGCTGATAAGGGGAAGGGGAACCCCTACTACAGGTAATAACCCTGAAACCATACCAATGTTTACAAAAACATAAACAAAGAAGGTCAGGGTAATACTCGCTGCTAATAATTTGCCGAATGCATCTTGCGCACTGACAGCAATAAATAAGCCGCGAGCGATAATAAATAAGTACAAGCTCAGTAAAATTGTGACACCAATTAGGCCAAATTCTTCACTCAGCACGGAAAAAATAAAATCGGTGTGGCGCTCAGGCAAAAACTCTAACTGAGACTGCGTGCCATGCGTCCAGCCTTTGCCTTCAACACCGCCAGAGCCAATCGCAATTTTAGACTGAATAATATGATATCCCGCACCAAGTGGATCGCTCTCTGGATCAAGCATGGTTAGCACCCGTGTTTTTTGGTATTCGTGCATGCCATAATGCCAAAAACCGTAAATTGCGGCTGGTGCGATGGCTAAAGCACCTAGAATAAGGCGCCAATGAAGACCTGCAAAAAACAACACAAATAGGCCAGAACTTGCAATCAGAATTGATGTGCCTAAATCGGGTTGCTTCATGATTAAACGTGTTGGAATTGCAACAATTAATAAGCCAATTGCTAAATGGCGATATTTCGGTGGCAAATGATAACGGCTAATATACCAAGCAACCATTATCGGCATAGCAAGTTTCATAATCTCAGAGGGTTGAAAGCGAATCCCCACATTGAGCCAGCGCTGTGCGCCTTTACTTGATACACCAAAAAACATGACGGCAACCAGCAGAGCAACACCAACCACGTAGATGGGCAATGCCCAACGTCGCATATTTGTGGGTGATACTTGGGCCAGGGCGAACATAACAAATAAGCCAAGCCCAATACGGGTTGCTTGACGAATTACTAAATCAATATTCTGACCGCCAGCGCTGTAAACTACCACTAAACTGCCGCTCATTAACGCTAAAATTGCTGCAAGTAATGGCCAGTCTAGGTGTAATCTATCCCAAATCGTTTTATTGTGATTGAGCGCCTTCACGGTTTACCTACCAAAGATTCTGGTTTATTCGAAAAGTAATAGTCCATTAATGTACGCGCGATAGGTGCCCCAACGGTTGCACCGCCACCGGTATTTTCAACAGCAACAGCTATGACAATTTCAGGCTTTTCATAAGGGGCAAAACCAATATACATTGCGTTATCACGGTGGCGCTCGTCGAGTTTTTCTGCGTTGTAACGCTCACCTTGGGCGATACTTTTTACCTGCGCAGTACCGGTTTTTCCACCTGCCGTGTATTGTGCACCAATAAAGGCTTTATGCGCCGTGCCCGTTTTTTTATGTACCGTGTTGTACATCGCACGTAGTGCAATATCCCAATTTTCATCATTTTTAAGTTGCACGGGGGGCTTTTCATCACGGGCAATAATTTGTACTTGGTCGCTCAGTTTAGTTGCTGACACTAAATGCGGCTGATAACGTAAGCCCTTATTCACCATAATGGTCATGGAGTTGGCTATTTGCATAGGGGTTGCGGTCCAGTAGCCTTGACCAATCGAAATATTGGGTGTGTCACCCGGGTACCAAGGTAACTTGTATGTGACTTCTTTCCATTCACGCGACGGCAAGTTTGCGGTTTTTTCTTCGTGAATATCAATACCCGTACGCTGACCAAAACCAAATTGATACATAAACTCGCTAATTTTATCGATGCCTAAACGGTATCCCACTTCATAAAAGTAAGTATCGCAACTTTCTTCGATTGCTTTATATACATCGACTTTGCCGTGTCCCCAAGGTTTCCAGTCACGCCAACGGTGATCCGCTTTAGGTAATTTAAAAAAACCAGGGTCGTGTATTTCGGTTGTTTCAGTAACAACGTCTTCATCAAGGGCCAACATTGCAAGGTGCGGTTTAATTGTTGATGCAGGTGGATAAACCCCTTTAGTAACACGGTTAACGAGTGGTCTATCTGGGTTGAGCAGTGCTTTGTAATCTTTGCTACTAATGCCGTGAACAAATAAATTAGGATCGTAACTTGGGTTTGAATAAAAGGCTAAAATACCACCGTCACGAGCATCCATCACCACAATTGCACCGCGCATACCATCTAGCGCCGCTTGTGCTATTTGTTGTAAACCAATATCCAAAGTAAGAATGAGATCTTTGCCAGGTTCGGGAGCGGTTGATTTTAGCGTGCGTAAAATTCGCCCGCGATTATTAATTTCAACTTCTTCGCTGCCGACGGTGCCATGTAATATTTCTTCGTAGTATTTTTCGATACCTAATTTACCAATATCACGAGTTGCCCGATAGTTTACGTCGCGACCTTCCATTTCGAGTTCAAAGTGTTCGGTTTTATTCATCTTGGCAACATAGCCAATCGCGTGGGTTAGGGCATCGCCATAAGGGTAATGACGCGCTAAGCGTGCTTCAACGCTAAAACCTGGGTATTTGTGTTGGTTTACAGAAAATAATGCAACTTGCTCTGGGGTTAAGCGCGACTTTAAAATTTGGCTTTTAAAACGACGTTTGCGTTTACTGTTTTTAAGAAATTCTTGTTGCTGCTCTTGGCTAATATCAAAAAGAGCGGAGACTTCACTTAAACTTTTTTCTAGGTCGTCTGATTCTTCTGGAATTACTTCAAGATTATAAACAGGGCGGTTTTCCGCGAGTAGTACGCCATTACGGTCGTATATCAGGCCACGGTTTGGCGCAATTGGAATGACTTTAATGCGATTTTCGTTAGAGCGAGTTTGGTAACTTTGGTGTTGATTAACTTGTAAATTAAACACGTTAACAAACAAGATGCCAATAACAATCATGACAAACACAAACGCCACAAACGCGCGGCGGGCGACTAAATTAGCCTCCGCTGAGTGATCCCTGATAGTAGCGCGTTGTTTTAGCATCTAATTGTTTTTGTTCTTATTCTCGGTGATAAGGGTGATTGTTATTCAAACTCCATGCACGATACAAGCTTTCTGCGACGATTATTCTTACCAGTGGATGAGGCAAGGTCAAATTAGATAAAGACCATTTTTGCTCAGATGCAGCAATACATTCAGGTGCTAAACCTTCAGGACCGCCAATTAGTAAGCTGATATCGCGTCCATCAAGTTGCCATTTACTCATTTCCTTGGCAAGTTGATGGGTATCGAGTGCTTTACCTGTGACCTCTAAAGTAACGATTTTGTTCCCTTTAGGAATTGCGGCTAAGGTTTTTTCACCTTCTTGCTGTAAAATACGTTTAATATCGGCATTTTTACCGCGTTTACCAGCGGGAATTTCAATAAGCTCTAAGCTCATATCGCGCGGAAAGCGGCGCTGATACTCTTGAAAGCCGGTTTCTACCCACGCTGGCATTTTCGTACCAACAGCAATTAGCTGAATACGCACAGAATTAGCTCCAAAGTTTTTCTAACTGGTAGAATTCACGTGCACTTTCTTGCATTACATGAAGTACTACATCACCTAAATCAAGTAATACCCATTCGCCTTCTTGTTGGCCTTCGGTACCGATGATTTCAATACCTTGTGCTTTTGCTTCAAGTGCAACGTTGTTGGCAATTGACTGTACATGACGTTTTGAAGTGCCTGAGCACACAACCATATAGTCGGTAATTGATGATTTATCTGTCATATCTAACGTGGTGATATCAACGGCTTTGATGTCGTCTGCTTTGTCGATTACAAAGTCTAATAACTCGCGAGGATCCAAAAGTATTTCCTAGTAATTGGTTTATTTGGCTTAATTGTTAAATTTTAACACGTGCAGAGGGTTTATTGGTAGAGACGATGCTGTTTTATATAGTCAGAAACCGCTTCTGGCAGGAATTCATTTTTGTATTGGGCAAGATTTATACGCAGTGCCGAGGATGAAATGGCGACTTGTTGGTGCTGTGCAAGAAAGATATGACCGGCAAGCGGTAAGTCTTCTATCGCATCGTTAATATTGCCACTAATAAACGGCGCAACTTCAGGGTTTGGTTGAAATGTTTCGCCCGGTCGTTGAAAGACTAAAAAATTGCTATTGCTGATACAGTCTTGCCATTTATGCCATTTATGTAAGGTGTTGAGTGAATCCATTCCGATAATAAAAAATAAAGGCACTTCTGGGAATTCATGTCTGAAGCTAATCAGGCTTTCTAGCGCATAACTTGGTGTTCCGCGGTTTATTTCGCGCAAATCAATAGCAAAGTTAGCCTCATCTTTAATTGCGAGTTTAATCATATTAATGCGGTGCGCGCTTGTTATGCCCGACGTGGCTTTATGTACAGGTTGCTTGCAGGGCATAAATAGCACTTTACTCGGTGTCAGTATTTGATCCGCTTGTTTCGCTAATGCAAGGTGCCCGGTGTGTATTGGGTCAAATGTGCCACCTAAAATAACAATCATAGGTTGGCGTATTGTTCTACTTTTGCGTTAAACGGTACAGAAAAGGGCAGAGGACCAACAAACATTAGGGCAATATGCAGCAAGTGTTGGTAGGCATCAATATGTTGATGTTGTTTGTAGGCTAAATCAAATTCGGCAAGTACATCACCGAGCGCGTTTAGTTCAACGTGTGTTAAACGCCTTAATGCTTGCTCTGTAATGGCTTGCTTATTTTTCCACACCTTAAATTGGCTGAAAATTGCATTGAATGATTCGCCGTTTGCTATTGCTTGTTGCATTACTTGTAAGCTTTCAAACTCGCGTACCAGTGCCCATAAAATAATGGTTGGTTCGACGTTTTCTTGTTTTAGCTTAAGCATTACTTTGCTGATTTGAACACTGTCACCTGTTAATAGGGCGTCGCTTAAATCAAATACGTCTAAACGCGACTGATTGACCAGCGTTGGCGCTAATGTTTGGGCGTTAATTTCACCAGAAACATTGAGTAAAGAGAGCTTTTCAAGTTCTTGAGATATTGCGAACAAATTATCTTGGTTGTAGTCAACCAATAAGGTTTTAGCATCAGCAGATAATCGCAAATTCAAACTTTGGCACTGCTGTTCAAGCCACGCAAACAGCTGCTTTCCTTGAAGCGGGTAACACGGCACAAATAATCCGTGTTTATCTAATGCTTTAAACCATGCACCACGTTGAATGTCGTTACCCACTTTTTCGCCTTTGATAACGAGAATGCAATCGGGGTTAGGGTTTTGCGCAAGCGTTTGTAATAACTTGCTGGCTGCAGCATTGGGCTTGCTGTCACCCAGTTCTAATTCGATAATTTTTCGATTAGCAAAGAGAGACAAGCTTGCATATTCTTGCACAATTTCTTGCCAGTCAAACTGGGGAGAAGCGGCAAAGCGAATGATTTCATCAAATCCTTGTGCTTTTGCAATTGATTTAACTTGGCTCGCAGCTTGGTTCAATAAATATGCTTCTTCACCAAAAAGTAAGTAAAAAGGCGTTAAGCCTTGTTTTAACTGAGCAACTAATTGGTTCGGATAAATACGCATTAATATTGGCCTAACTGACGAATAATCAAGTTACTTGCTTGTTGGCGCAATTCTGACAGGATCAATTCCATTTCTCGCGATTTAGCTAGCGCGTTATCAGGGTCGTCTTGATAATTACGGGTAAGCTCAAAGCTATTAGTAATTGGCTTTTGTTTATCACGAATAAGTTGGTAACTGACAGTGTAAATAAGTTCATGCTCGGCTACTTGGCCGTTTGGGAATAAACTTAGTGTACGACGGTTAAGCGAGTCTTTTAGTAACCTTAGCTCAGCAGTAGCGTGCTTTGAATCAGTATTAATATTGCTCAGTGCTAAACTGTTTTGTAGCTCGGTAAAAAGCTGAGAGTCAGGGTTTGTTGCCGTGACCACTAAGTTTTGCAGATCGTCAGGTAATACGGATGCGGTACGCAATTTAAAACCGCAGCCAACTAAAAGCACAAAACACAGCAATAATGCTGTGTTTTGTAAAAAGCGTGGTGCAAACATTAGTTTGCAACCACGTTTAGCAATTTACCTTTAATAAAGATAACCTTGCGAATAGTTAAACCGTCTGTGAATTTAGTCACATTAGGTTCTGCAAACGCTGCTTTTTCAACAGCGTCTTGGTCTGCGTCCGCGGCAACGGTAATTTTACCGCGTACTTTACCGTTAACCTGCACAACAACCAGTTTTTCGTCTTCAACCATCGCTGATTGGTCAACCACAGGCCATGGTGCATCAACGACTTCGCCTTGCTTGCCAAGGTTTAGCCATAATTCATGACAAACGTGTGGCGTGATTGGCGAAAGCATCACGATTAATGCTTCAAGCGCTTCATAACCAATCGCGATATCGTTGCTATCGTTTAATGGTGCTTTAACAAGTTTGTTAAGTAATTCCATTACCGCAGCAATAGCGGTATTAAATGTTTGACGACGATCTAAGTCATCAGACACTTTTGCAATTGCTTTATGTAATTCACGACGAATCACTTTTTGCTCGTTTGAAAGCGAAGCGCTATCAAGCGTTGTGCGCTCATTTGCCATTACTTCAGTGGCGTATTTCCAAACACGTTTAATAAAGCGATGCGCACCTTCTACACCTGAATCAGACCATTCTAACGTTTGCTCTGGTGGTGCGGTAAACATCATAAATAAACGCACTGTATCGGCGCCGTATTGGTTGATAACCGTTTGCGGGTCAATACCGTTATTTTTAGACTTAGACATTTTGCTCATACCAGCTGATTCAACTGGTTGGCCGTCGTCTTTGTGCCACGCTTTTACAACGCGACCTTTATCGTCTTTTTCGCTTTCAACGTCGCTTGGTGCAATCCAAACGTCGCCGCCTTTCTCGTCTTTACGGAAGAAGGTTTCCGCTAATACCATGCCCTGACATAATAAACGCTCAAACGGTTCGTCTGAATTTACTAGGCCAAAGTCACGCAATAGTTTGTGGAAGAAACGCGCATAAAGTAAATGCAAAATAGCGTGCTCAATACCACCGATGTATTGGTTTACAGGAAGCCAGTAATTAGCTGCACCTGGCTCTAACATGCCTTCATCGTAACGTGGGCTGCAGTAGCGTGCGTAGTACCAAGATGACTCCATAAACGTATCGAAGGTATCAGTTTCGTGGAAAACTTGCTCGCCATTAACGGTTGCTTTTGCCCATTCAGGATCAGCTTTGATTGGCGATGTAACACCATTCATTACAACATCTTCAGGTAGGCGTACTGGTAACATGTCTTCTGTTGCTGCAAGCTCAGAACCATCTTCTTTATTTAACATCGGGATTGGTGAACCCCAGTAACGCTGACGGCTTACACCCCAGTCACGTAGACGGAAGTTAACTTTGCGCTTACCTGCATTGATACCTTCAAGTTTATCGGCAATGGCATTAAATGCTGCGTCAAACTCAAGGCCATCAAATTCGCCAGAGTTAATTAACACGCCTTTCTCAGTGAATGCTTCATTGGCGATATCTGCTGTTAGTTCAGAACCTTCAACAGGTGCAATAACTTGTTTGATTTCAAGGCCGTAGGCAGTAGCAAATTCAAAGTCACGTTGGTCGTGACCAGGTACTGCCATTACTGCACCCGAACCGTAGTCCATTAGTACAAAGTTAGCAGCCCATACAGGTACTTCTTCGCCCGTTAATGGGTGAATTGCTTTAAAGCCAGTGTCGATGCCTTTTTTCTCCATTGTTGCCATATCAGCTTCAGCAACTTTGGTGTTTTTACATTCTTCAACGAATGCAGCAACCGCTGGATTATTTTTAGCCGCTTCTTGTGCAATTGGGTGACCAGCTGCAACGCCCACATAGGTTACGCCCATGAAGGTATCTGGACGCGTTGTGTAAACAGTGAATGTTTCACCGTTATCAGCGCGTTTAAAGTCGATTTCTAACCCTTCAGAGCGACCAATCCAGTTGCGCTGCATGGTTTTAACTTGCTCAGGCCAGTGCTCAAGTTTGTCTAAGTCGTCAAGTAGCTCTTGCGCATAGTCAGTAATTTTAATAAACCACTGTGGAATTTCTTTTTGCTCTACAACTGCACCTGAACGCCAACCGCGACCGTCAATAACTTGCTCATTAGCAAGTACGGTTTGGTCTACTGGATCCCAGTTAACCGTTGACATTTTTTTGTATACAAGGCCTTTTTCGTACAGTTTTGTGAAGAACCATTGTTCCCACTTGTAGTACTCAGGGTGACAGGTTGCGATTTCACGATCCCAGTCGTAACCAAAACCAAGTTGCTTTAACTGGTTGCGCATGTAGTCAATGTTTTCGTAAGTCCATTTTGCAGGTGCCGTGTTGTTTTTAATTGCGGCGTTTTCAGCAGGTAGACCAAATGCATCCCAACCCATAGGTTGCATTACGTTTTTACCTTGCAAGCGTTGGAAACGTGATACTACATCGCCAATGGTGTAGTTACGTACGTGACCCATGTGCAGGCGACCACTTGGGTAAGGGAACATTGAGAGACAGTAAAACTTTTCTTTACCTTCTTGCTCAGTTACTTTAAATGTTTGATTTTCATCCCAATATTTTTGAACTTTCTGTTCTATATCCTGCGGGCTGTATTGCTCTTGCATTCTAATTTCCAAACTACTTGCAAAATAAATAAAAATTGGCGCTTAGCATAGCGTAAATCGCGGCGCTAATACAGCCTTAGCAGTGCATTAAAAGTAAGTTTTTTGTGTCTTTAATCGCACCTTAAAAGCCGTTTGATTTTGTTACTTGGTTGTTGTTTTAATAAGCAGTTAACTGTTTGATACAAGATATTTTTTATATCGCTACTATACTTATAGAAACAGCAAAAGGAGGAATAGAATGAAAGACAGTTACGACAATTATTTAAAGCGCTTTCAACAGTGGTTACAGGATGTAAACGATCACGAGCTTAAAAGCTTTCAAAAAGCCTTCTATGACTTTCAAAAAGAGCTGGCAGCCCTTGGCAAATATTCAAAAGAGCAAATAGAAGATTACAGTTATTACGTAAAACGTGATATTGAGGAGTTTAATCGGCTCAGAAAAGAACACAAAGAAAACGACTTCGCAAATGAAGAGTTTAATGAAGAATGGTGGTTAGCGCTGTCACATTTAGTTGATAAAACCCAATTAGAATGGTCATTATTACTCGATGATTTTGAGCACAATGGTGTTTACAAACAAGGCGAGTGGGTATCGTTTGGCGAGTTTCAATGTAAAGCCTGTGGCGAAGTGAAACACATCACGCATCCCAGCCAATTAAGCGCGTGTATTGAGTGTGATGCCATTGAGTTTCATCGTATCGCCAGCGCGCCATAAATATTTTAATTTTCTGATGTTATTTTTTAAGGACTTAAGTAGACTCACACAAAAGCTATAGCGAGCAAGCGCTAATAAGGACGGTAGTATTATGAAAATTGGCGAACAGAATAAACTTGGTGTTGATGTACTTGCACCGCAAATAGAATTGCACGCAATAGAAACTTGCATGGCGCAAGCATATCCTGATGAATACACAATTATTGGACAAAAGCGTGCACAAAGTGCCATTGATTTTGCGCTAGGAATGGAGCTGCCAGGTTACAATATTTACGTGATGGGTGAACCGGCACTAGGCCGTTTTACCATGGTGCAAGAAAAACTAGCTGCGCAAAGTCGCACCAAACAAACCCCACCAGATTGGCTTTACTTAAACAACTTTGACGAACACCGTCAGCCAAGTGCGATTTTTATGGCTGCAGGCGAAGGTAAGCTATTTAGTGATGATATTGATTCATTTATTGACGAGATTTTAGATACCTTTCCAGCCGCATTTGATAACCCCAATTATCAACGTCAAAAGAAAGCAATTGATAGTAGTTTCAACGAGAAATACGATGAAGCGCTCGAGGTCGTAGAAAAAATAGCTAACCAACATAATGTGGCGCTATTTGAAGAGTCGGGCGTGATCAGCTTTGCCCCGGTAATTGATGGTAAGCAGTTAGATGACGCTGAATTTTCAAGCCTTGATGACGAGCAAAAGCAGTACTTTTACGATGTAATATCTCGCTTAGAGAACGCACTTAATGAAGCGCTAATTGAATTGCCAAGATGGAAACGTGAATCATCGGAAAAGCTACGCGAACTAAAGCAAAAAACGGTAGAAACCGCAATAAAACCACTACTAAAAGATTTAGAGCATAAATACACCAGCCATTTAGGCATTGTGAAGTATTTAAAAGACCTTAAAGCTGAACTTATAGACGCAGTATTAGAGTGGCTAGCAGAAGAGAGCGACGAAAACAATAAAGAAGACTTAGATAAGCGCGCAATGCTAACCGAATACATTGCGCCAAACATTTTAGTGAGCCACAAAGAAGAGGGTGCCCCTGTTGTCTATGAGCCAAATCCAACGTTTGGCAATATTTTTGGCAAGGTAGAATACACCTCGCAATCAGGTTCCATTGTTACCAGTTTTCGTTCGATTCAATCGGGCGCGCTGCACCGTGCTAACGGTGGTTACTTAGTGATGGATGCGGAAAAACTGATGGCTAATAGCCAAGTTTGGGACGCACTAAAATTAAGTTTAAAGAGTAAACAAATTAAAACAGATCTTGCCGCACAAGATTCAAGTGTCGGTGCAAGCTTCACGTTAAAACCACAGCTTATTCCGCTAGATGTAAAAATAATTTTACTTGGTTCACGTGATTTGTACTACGTAATGCAAGAGTATGATGATGAGTTTAACGAACTTTTTCGTGTGCTCGCCGATTTTGATTACCATATTCCGGCAACCGATAAATATCAGTTCCAACTGATCAGTCGGGTGCAAAAATACGCGACAGAAACATTAAAAATGTCACTTTCTGCCCATGCGTTTGCAGCGCTTTTGCGCTTTAGCCACCGCCAAGCTGAACACCAACGCAAGCTTTCAGCACGCTTTGCCGATGTAATTGAATTAACCAACGAAGCCGCGTTTTTTGCACGGCAAGATGGTGAAACCACAATTGAAGCGGCGCATATAGACGAAGCGGTTGCTGGTAAACAATATCGTACAGGCCAAATAAGCGAATCCTTTATGACTGAGATTAAAGAAGGTCACGTGCTTATACAGACCGAAGGTACGCAAGTGGGCTGTGTTAATGGCTTAACTGTTTTGCATATTGGTGATACCAGCTTTGGTACGCCTGCGCGTATTACCGCGACTGTCTACGCTGGTAGTGATGGCATTGTTGATATTGAACGTGAAGCTGATCTTGGTAAATCAATTCACAGTAAAGGCGTAATGTTACTTACGGGGTATTTAGGTAATAAATACGCGCAAGATTTTGCCCTTACGTTGAGCGCCAATATTGCCATAGAACAAAGTTATGGTTCGATTGATGGTGATAGTGCATCACTTGCTGAGTTGTGCGCATTGGTTTCAGCCATCACACGTTTACCGATTAATCAAGGTATTGCGCTTACTGGCTCGATAAACCAGCACGGTGAAGTGCAGGCAATTGGCGGCGTGAATGAAAAGATTGAAGGCTTCTTTAAACTCTGCCAGATGCGTGGTTTAAATGGAGCACAGGGCGTGATTGTGCCGCAATCTAATGTGCATAATTTAGTGCTTAATGCACAAGTGCTGGAAGCGGTTGAAAAAGGGCTGTTTAGTATTTATGCGGTAAGTACGGTCGATCAGGCGTTTGAAATTTTACTGGGTAAACAAGCTGGCGAACTCTCTGCCAAAGGCACTTATGGTAAGGACACAATTCACGACTTGGCGCTACGTCGTTTAAGCCATTTTGCTGAAGTGATTAATGGCGGTGTTGAAGAATAAACACGTAAGCTAATAAACCGATAAAAGCAGCGGAATCGCTGCTTTTTTATTTTAAGTACTGCTGAAGCTTGTCTAACAACAACGTTTTTTCTATTGGTTTTCCAATCCAGTCATTACATCCAATCTCGTGATAGCTTTGAATATCCGACTGCATAATATTCGCGGTGAGCGCGATGATTGGCGTGCTGGTATCGTTTTCTCTGATTTTGGTGGTTGCGGTTTTGCCATCCATAACCGGCATTTGCATATCCATTAAAATTAAATCAAATGAATCGCTTATAGCTTCTAATGCTTGTAAACCATTGTTCACTATTGTTAGCTGCGCTTTGGTTGGCTGTAACATTGCCTTAACTAATACTTGGTTAATAGGGTTGTCCTCAACTAGCAATAAGCGCTTTTCGCTGAGGTTGATAATCTCTTCGGCTTGCGCGTTTTGATTTTGTTCATCCTCTTTGGCTCTTGTTAGTGGAATTCTGATGGTAAAATTTGTGCCTTTATTTAATTCACTCGTAACATTAATGGAGCCACTCATCAGTTTTATTAACGATTGTGCGATTGGCATGCCAAGGCCTGTGCCACCGTACTTACGGGTAATGGAATCGTCAGCTTGCTCAAAACGTAGGTACAGTTTATCAATGCTTTTTTCACTCATACCAATGCCAGTGTCATTAACTAAAAATGTGATAAGTGGTTTATTGGTATTTGGCAAAATAGACAGAGTAACACTGCCTTGTTGGGTAAATTTAATCGCATTAGAGCAGATATTCAGCAGTACTTGCTTAATACGTGTTGGGTCGCCAATCCATAGGTCGTGCTCTACCTGATTTAAAATATTAAACGCGATGTTTTTTACCAGCGCAGTTTGGACCAAATCTGCATGTAAATTAGCGAGTAGTTCACTAAGTTTAAATGGTGTGCGCTCTAACGATAATTTACCGGCTTCAATTTTTGAAAAATCAAGAATATCGTTTACCACCGTCATTAATGCTTTTGTTGAATCGAGCGCATCTTTGACATAGCCGTTTGCTACTTTATTGAGTCGCAATTCATGTAACAGTTGTAAATTACCGTACACACCGTTCATTGGTGTGCGTATTTCATGGCTGGTGTTGGCCAAAAAGGCACTTTTCGCATTGTTGGCACTTTCGGCGACTTCTTTCGCGTGCTTTATTAAACGCTCTTGCTCTTTGCGCTCGGTAATATCGCGTATTACGCCTACAAAGTGGTGTTCTTCGTCGAGTAAAAGGTGGCTAATCGTTAATTCAATAGGAAACTCATCGCCATTTTTACGTTTTGCAATTAAATCACGATTTTTACCAATAGCTGAAGGGGAGTGCTTTACGCGATAGTTGGTAACAAACTCGTCGTGCGTTTCTGCAAACTCGCTATTCATTAGCAAGGTAACATTTTTGCCAAGTACCTCACGTGATTGCCAACCAAACATGGATTCGGCACTTGTGGAGAAGAGTTTAATATGGCCTTTTTGGTTAATCACTATAATTGCATCAGAGAGGCTAGCAAGTACCGCAGCCTGCTGTCGTTCGCTGATTGCGATACGTTTATTTGCACTATCGAGAGAGGCTTGTGTGGCTTTCTCTTGCTGCAATAAAGTTTCATTAGAGCTTTGTAATTGACGAAATAAATATCGCTCATTTTGCAGTGCAAACCATAATGCCACGCCATACGCTAATAGCCTCAGTAAGTGCCATCCCCACCATGAAACATCCCATAAGAACGATTGCTGAAACATGATAGCGGCAAAGCCAAACATTGAGCAGTGCAAAATAAACAGTAAGTCGTCACTTTTCTTAAATTGCTTATAAACAAAGAAAAGCTTGATTGCGGCGAATAACAAGGCAATGCCACCAAACATATTCATAAAGGTGGCTAATGAGGTAAAGCGTTGTTGCTGCACCATAATCGGTACTTGTTGCGCAAAGATGATCGAAACTGCAGAAATAATGAGGCTTAACAACAAAACCATAAAGACAAAACGTGTGCTGATGGCTTTTGTAAATTTCGGCTTAAGCAATACTAATGCAAAGAGTAGCCCGCCAAAAAATGTGGCTAACGAATGTAACCAAACAAATAAGTTACCCGGTTTGACTAAAGCATGGGCAATATCGAATATACCCATTGCGCCAATTGCCGCAGCAATAACTAAATTAAAGGTAGTACCGCGTTTACTTTGTTCCAAATTGATTAATAGAAAACACACTAATAGCGCAATAACGCCACCGATTACTTCCACTGCACTGTGAAATGGAATATGTTGCCAGCGCCATTGAGACAAGGTGGTCTTTGCTAGGGCAAAGGTTAATAGATGAATAAATGCGCTCAGCAAAATCGTAATGACGATGGTTTTACTAAAGCGCAATGGCGAATTGGGCGGTTTAAGCAAACGTGTGCCTTAAGTATCTGACAAAAAAGGTAACACATTAAATTTAGACGTCATCGCGTGATAACACAATAACGTCGTCACCGATTATGGCATGCTCTTTTGTTTTTGCCTTTGGGTAATTAAACTTACTATAAAACAAAGCAGTAGAGCGATGTATAACGCACGGTCGCCATACTGGCTGTAAAATGTTTTACCAGTGGTGAGTGGCAGAGTAAAACGCTCTAACGCCGCTTCAAATTGGGGTAAATATTGTCCGTGTTTGGCGATTGGGTCGTACACGCCGCTCACGCCGTTGTTGGTAACACGAACCAAGGGCATACCCAATTCAAGGGCACGCATGCGTGCGATTTGCATATGCTGGTGGGGGCCGTGAGAATTACCAAACCATGCATCATTACTTACCGTAAATAAAATATCAGAATCTTGCTGATAGTTACCACGCACTAAGCTACTAAATGCAATTTCATAACAAATCGCAGGTAACACATGATAACCATTAGCGATTAAATTAGCTTGCTTCGCTTCGCCTCTAGTGAACGAAGAGTGGTCAAGGTCAAACAGCGGCGCAATCGGTCTTAATATTTCTTCAAACGGTACAAACTCACCAATGGGTAGTAATTGGTGCTTGCTATAGCGATTGTGATGCAAGTAACGGTAATGGCCCTGTTGATCATAAGCATGCTTTTTACCTACTACAATTAAGTTGTTATAAACCGTTTTTGTACCGAGTTGATAATCAATAATGCCGGTAATAAGCGCAGTGTTATTAAATGCCGCAGCTTTATCAAGATTAGCAAGGTAATCGTCTACTAATACTTCAATTTCAGGAATAGCCGCTTCGGGCCAAACGATTAGGTCAGCCTGCCAATTTGGGCGAGTCATATCTTGATATTTCGCCATGGTTGGCCAGAAATTTTCAGGCGCGAAGCGTAGCTCTTGTTTGATATTGCCTTGCACCAGTACAACATCGATCGATTTGTCTCGGTAGCTTACTGAAGGTGAAAAATGCGCTAAACCGAGTGCTAAAAAAAGCACAGCTGAAATCACAACTGTTGGCTTAAAACTGCGTTGGCTCAGTGCGTAAATAGCAAAACCCAGCAATAAACTCACAACAGTTAATCCTGTTTCACCTATCCAAGGGGCAAGGCTATTAAGTGGACTGTCTGTTAGCGTATAGCCAAAACTTAACCATGGAAAGCCTGTGAGCAACGTACCGCGCAAGTATTCCATCAAGATAAATAATGGAATAAAAAGTGCCAAATACGTTATAGATAAGGTGTTTTTGTTACTGAATTTATGGCTAAGCCAGCAGGTAAGGGTTGGGTATAGCGAAAGGTACGAAACCAATGTCAACATCAACAACAGTGATGCAATTAGCGGTAAGCCACCAAACTCTGCAATGGATACGTGCACCCAACTTATGCCCGCACCAAACCAACCTAGGCCAAAAATAAAACCATGGCTAGCAGCCGTTTTAGCGCTGACATTTCGATTAAGGTAAAACAGGGTGGCAATAGCAAAGGGCGCGATTGGCCAAAGATTAAAAGGTGAGTAACTAAATACCATTAAAATGCCGGCGATAAGCGCCAGCATTTTGTTTTTCATTGATGATGGGATCACGTTTAATTATCTGTTGATTCGTCTTCGTTGGTATCATCACTTTTTGGTAATGTAACCTGTACTTGAAGAATTCGGCGACTATCTGCGTTGGTGATTTTAAATTGAATTCCATCAATTTCAATGGTTTCACCGCGAGATGGCATATGGCCAAAGGCATGCAAAATAATACCACCTATGGTGCCGGCTTCATCGGTATCGAAGTAAGTCGAAAAGTGCTGATTAAAATCTTCAAGTGGCGTAAGCGCTTGTACTAAATATACATGCTTTGCAACTTGACGAATATCTTGTGTTTCTTCTTCTTCGTCGTGCTCATCTTCAATTTCACCAACGATGATTTCAAGAATATCTTCGATGGTAACAAGCCCAGAAACACCACCGTATTCATCAATTACAATCGCCATATGATAGCGTTGCTGACGAAACTCGTTGAGCAGGGTATCTACACGTTTACTTTCTGGCACAACCACAGCTGGGCGTAAATAATCGCGAAGTGGTGGGTGCTCTTCTTGATTTTTTAAAATAAGCGGTAATAAATCTTTAGCGAGTAAGATGCCTTCTACATGATCTTTATCTTCGCACACCACTGGAAAACGTGAGTGCGATGATTCAACCATAACTGGCAACAATTCGGCAATTGTTTGTTCTACATCCAGTGTAATCATTTGCGAGCGAGGGATCATAATATCGCGAACTTTCAGTTCAGATACGCCCAAAACACCTTTCATCATGTCTTTGGTTTCTGGGTCAATAAGATCTCTTTCTTCAGCGTCGATAATAACTTCGACTAACTGCTCTTTATTCTGGGGTTCCCCTTGTAACATTTGGGAGATTTTGTCTAACCAAGTTTTACCAGAAGAACCCTGACTAGATTGCGAATTTTCGTCGCTCATAAGCGCTTTATTAGCTCCATTTATATAAAAATTAAGGATTAATTATTGGCTAATCCAAGCCTGTTATACCAAATTTAGTTTGAATTTCAAAAACAAAATTAGTCACGATAAGGATCGTCGATATTTAAATCAGCAAGTAACTGTTTTTCTAACGATTCCATCTCTAATGCTTCTTCACTATCTATATGGTCATAGCCCATCAAATGCAAGCAGCCATGCACTACCATATGCGCAAAATGATCATGAAATGCTTTTTCTTGCTCGATAGATTCTTGTAACACCACTTCAGGGCAAATAATTAAATCACCAATTAATGGCAGCTCAATGCCTGGTGGTGCCTCAAACGGAAAACTCAGCACGTTTGTTGGCTTATCTTTACCGCGATATTCGTGGTTAAGTTGTTGGCTTTCGTTTGCGTCGCTAATGCGAATGGTTAATTCGGCATCGGGCTTTAAATTTGCCAGCGCTTTATTTGCCCAAAGTTCAAATTGCTCGAATGTTGGCAAGTTGTCATATTCATGGGCGATTTGTAAATCCAGTTCTATCATGTTGCGCCTGACTCATTTTGCGCATTGGCTTTATCAAGCTCTTGCTGCTTTTTCTTTTCGATTTTCTTTAAGCGTTCCACTTCATCGTGTTTTTCGTACGCTTCTACAACCGCTGCAACAACAGGGTGGCGAACAACATCGTGTGACTTAAAGAAGTTAAAGCTAATCGCTTCTACATCGTTTAATACTTCAATGGCGTGACGCAGCCCTGAGCGCGCACCACGGGGTAAATCGACCTGCGTAATGTCGCCAGTAATCACCGCCTTTGAGTTAAAACCAATACGTGTTAAGAACATTTTCATTTGTTCAACGGTGGTGTTTTGGCTTTCATCCAAAATGATAAAAGCATCGTTTAAAGTACGACCACGCATGTAGGCAAGCGGGGCAACTTCAATCACATTCTTCTCGATTAAACGCTCAACACGTTCGAAACCTAACATTTCAAAAAGTGCATCATAAAGTGGGCGTAGGTACGGGTCGACTTTTTGGCTTAAATCACCCGGTAAAAAGCCCAGTTTTTCACCTGCTTCTACCGCAGGACGAGTAAGCAAAATACGGCGAATTTCTTGACGTTCAAGTGCATCTACTGCTGCAGCCACTGCCAAATAGGTTTTACCTGTTCCTGCTGGGCCAATACCAAAAGCAATATCATGCAACAGGACGTTTTTAATATAGGTTGCTTGGTTTGGGTTACGAGGCTTTACAACGCCGCGACGGGTTTTGATAACAAGCTCGTCACGATATAAGTCATCGTCTTGTTCGAGTACTGTGGTTTCTTGAATCGTTAAATGCACCAGATCAGGTTCGATATCTTTGCTGATACCTTTAACTGGCTGCGTTTCGATGTAGAGATTTTTAATAATCTCAGTTGCCGCAATCACATTATGTGCGCTGCCGGTGATTTTAAAGTGGTTTTCACGATGGGCTATTTCCACTCCAAGTCGACGTTCGATTTGTTTTATATTTTCGTCGAATGGGCCACAAAGTGATGCTAGACGTTTATTGTCTGAGGGTTCGAGGTAAGTTTCTAACGTTTTTAACTGGTTACTCAAAATGGGTTCCTTGATTGGTGTGGCATACGCCACACCAAATTAACATTTAGGGTGTAAATGTTGCTACACCCAGTTCATTCGCTTCTTGGCTTTGTGCTTTACCTAAAATATCGCTTGGTGCTACGTCTTTACGCAGATCCATTTCAGCTTCAGTGCGAATTAACTCACCACGCAGTGAGTTCGGTAAGGCTTCGGTAATTTTTACATCAACAAATTGACCAATTACAGAGTGTGGGCCTTCGAAGTTAACTACGCGGTTGTTCTCAGTACGACCACGAAGTTCCATTGGATTCTTTTTCGATGGACCTTCAACTAAAATACGTTGCTCAGTAGCAAACATTTTACGGCTGATATCTTGCGCCATTTGCGTAATACGATTTTGTAAAATGTATAAACGCCCTTTCTTTTCAGACTCTGGTACATCATCAGGTAAGTCCGCGGCTGGCGTACCAGGGCGTGCACTGTAGATAAAGCTAAAGCTCATATCAAAACCAATATCATTGATAAGGTTCATCGTCGCTTCAAAATCTGCTTTCGACTCGCCTGGGAAACCAATAATAAAGTCAGAGCTCATACTTAGGTTAGGGCGGATCTTACGTAACTTACGAATGGTTGATTTGTATTCAAGCGCCGTATGACCGCGCTTCATTAACGCAAGAACTCGGTCAGAGCCACTTTGTACAGGTAAGTGTAAGTGGTCAACAAGCTCAGGCACATCAGCATAGGCTTCAATGATGTCAGGTGTGAATTCTACTGGGTGAGAAGTCGTATAACGAATACGGTCGATACCATCAATTGCCGCTACATAGCGCAGTAAATCTGAGAAATAACAAATTTCACCATCGTGCGTTTCACCACGATATGCATTTACGTTTTGGCCTAGCAGGTTTACTTCACGTACGCCTTGCTCGGCAAGTTGTGCAACTTCAAGTAATACGTCATCAAGTGGACGGCTTACTTCTTCACCTCGCGTGTATGGTACAACGCAGAACGTACAGTACTTAGAACAACCTTCCATAATCGATACGAACGCGCTTGGGCCTTCAGCTTTTGGCTCAGGTAAACGATCGAATTTTTCGATTTCAGGGAATGAGATATCAATTACAGAGCCGCTTTCTTCTTGCACTTGTTTGATCATTTCAGGAAGACGGTGCAATGTTTGTGGACCAAAAACAATGTCTACGAAAGGTGCACGTTGGCGAATTGTGTCGCCTTCTTGTGATGCTACGCAACCACCTACACCAATCACAAGCTTAGGGTTGTCATCTTTTAACAGTTTCCAACGGCCCAACTGGTGAAATACTTTTTCTTGTGCTTTTTCACGAATCGAACACGTATTTAGAAGAATAACATCTGCATTTTCTGCTTCTTCAGTTAATTCATAACCATTGCTAGCATCTAATAGGTCTGCCATTTTTTGCGAGTCGTACTCGTTCATTTGACAGCCCCATGTTTTGATATGCAGCTTTTTACCCATGTTTTCGTGCCTCAACAAATTACTTACAGCTTAAAGGACGCGTATTTTATCCTTAAGCGTAGGTGGATTCAAATATGTTTGCAAAATCATCAGTGCTTATTTGGAAAAACAATTTATGAGTTAAATTTAACGCGATTTTTCTTAAAAAATATGAATCAAAATCAAACTTTTGTTAGGGGCTTACGTTAGAATAGGTGGCATATCAATCTGAAGGATTATGTCTTATGAGTTTATCTATTTGTATTGTCGGTGGCGGCATGGTGGGCGCAGCGGCTGCTGTGGCGCTTGCAAAACAAGGTCACACCATAACGTTAGTGGAAAATAAACCAATAGATGCCGTAAAAACACTCGAAGATGAACAAATTGATATTCGCGTGTCTGCACTTAATCTTTTCTCTGAAAATCTGTTGCAAGACTTAGGCGCATGGCAATATGTTAAGGCTGCGCGCAATGTACAATATAATCGTTTGAGTGTACAAGATCATCATCAAGCACCCTTGGTATTTTCCAATGAAGAAATTGGCGAGACTCATCTTGGACACATTATTGAAAATAGTATTATTCAGGCGAGTATCTGGCGTGCGTTTACTGATTTAGCGATTTCAGTAAAAAGTGATTTAGGCCCGTTAGAGGGCATACTTGAACATAGTAACACCGTGAGTGTGTGTTTTTCATCACAGACGATAGACGCTGATTTAGTGATTGTTGCTGACGGTGCACGCTCTAAAACACGAGAGCTGTTAGGTATTGGCACTACCGGCTGGCAATATCAACAAGCCTGTATGGGTGTGTTAATAAAGCTAGATGCACACGAGCAAGACATTACATGGCAAGAGTTCCAACCAACGGGTCCTGTTGCATTTTTGCCGATGCAGGCACCTTATGCGAATTTAATTTGGTATAACCACGAAGATACACTGAATAAGCTAGCAACTGGCAGTAAAGAGTCACTTAAAAACGCGATTTTGACGCATTACCCTGAGTTACCGGGGGATTTTGAGATTTTAAACACAGCGGTATTCCCGTTAACACGCCAACATGCAAATAATTACAGCAAAGGACGATGTGTATTAGTCGGCGATGCAGCACATGCAATTAATCCGCTTGCAGGGCAGGGCGTAAATCTAGGTTTTAAAGATGTGGCACAATTAGCTAGCAGTTTATCAAAAGAAGCTGATGTATTGAGTGCGTTAAAAGACTATGAGAAAAAACGACGTTTGCCCAATCTTGCTATGATGAGCATGATGGATGCGTGTTATTTTGCATTTTCTAATGAATTAACACCGTTAAAGCTATTGCGACAGGTTGCTATCGCCGGACTCAATAAAGTCAGTCCGATAAAAAGTCAGATGCTAAAATACGCGGTAGGCCATTATTTATAGTGGCCTTTTTTATGCTTTTTGTTTGTTAGATTCGATGAGTTATGTAGAGGCACTAGCAAGTAAATTCTCTTTTGACGAAATCTAACTAAACGTTTTAGTCACACTTAGTTTGGTGTATTACTTTTTACACCCTAGAAAGTAACATTCGTTATGGTTATGAGTATTTCCTTAGCCTAGCTGAAAGAACTATTGGACTAAATATTGTAAGAGTCTAGCTTGCGATAAAAGCTTGTTTAGAGAAGTCCGCTTACCCCCAAATCTCATTCATCTAACGTTGCGTATGATCATAATCTCAAAAAATAGGTATTTAGCACAACGTTATTAATCTAATTAAAACTGAATAGTTTGGGTCAGGAGTAAACGTTGATTATCAACACTAGACAGTTAACAGGATAGCGTTAGCTTTTGATAACAGAGATAACAGAGATAACAGAGATAACAGAGATAACAGAGATAACAGAGATAACAGAGATAACAGAGATAACAGAGATAACAGAGATAACAGAGATAGCAGAGGAAGTATAATTGAAAAATGGTGCGGAAGGAGAGACTTGAACTCTCACATCCGAAGATACTGGAACCTAAATCCAGCGCGTCTACCAATTCCGCCACTCCCGCACATGGGTATTTTTCAACAGATAAACTGTTTTGGTAGTCATGTTAAAAAAACATGGTGGCTACGCCCTGATTTGAACAGGGGACCCCATCATTATGAGTGATGTGCTCTAACCAGCTGAGCTACGTAGCCAATGGCTGGAGTACCAGGATTTGAACCTGGGAATGGCGGGATCAAAACCCGCTGCCTTACCGCTTGGCGATACTCCAACGAATACTCTTTCGAGTAAGTGATTAGTTTAGTTCTTATCGAGAACATGGTGCGGAAGGAGAGACTTGAACTCTCACATCCGAAGATACTGGAACCTAAATCCAGCGCGTCTACCAATTCCGCCACTCCCGCATATTGCTTAAGCACATTTGGAACCTAAATCCAGGGTCTATTTCAAGACATCTGTCAATTCCATCACTTTCGCATAGGGCTTCTCTAAGAAAGATGGCTGGAGTACCAGGATTTGAACCTGGGAATGGCGGGATCAAAACCCGCTGCCTTACCGCTTGGCGATACTCCAACGATTACTCTTTCGAGAAAGTGATTAGTTTAGTTCTTATCGAGAACATGGTGCGGAAGGAGAGACTTGAACTCTCACATCCGAAGATACTGGAACCTAAATCCAGCGCGTCTACCAATTCCGCCACTCCCGCACAGGGTATCTCTAGAAGAGATGGCTGGAGTACCAGGATTTGAACCTGGGAATGGCGGGATCAAAACCCGCTGCCTTACCGCTTGGCGATACTCCAGCAATGGTAGTAGATAGTTTTAGTTCCTATCAGAACATGGTGCGGAAGGAGAGACTTGAACTCTCACATCCGAAGATACTGGAACCTAAATCCAGCGCGTCTACCAATTCCGCCACTCCCGCATATCGCTAAAGTAATTTTGGAACCTAAATCCAGCGTCTAATTCAAAACGTTGGCCAACTCCTCAACTTTCGCATACTTAAACAAAACTATGGTAGCATGTTTTAAAACATGGTGGCTACGCCCTGATTTGAACAGGGGACCCCATCATTATGAGTGATGTGCTCTAACCAGCTGAGCTACGTAGCCATGTTTTGTTCGTTGTCATCATCGCTGATGCGGGGCGTATTATGCTGATTACCCCCAAATCCGTCAACACCTTTTTTTCAAAAAAATGAATATTCCGAGTTGTTTGCGTTTTTTTTATTCGAACTGAACAAAAAACCGCAAAACAGAAGGTTGTTTAAGTTAAATATTATACA
Organism: Pseudoalteromonas sp. ABV4_021; assembly: GCF_056159365.1. Classification (NCBI taxonomy): domain Bacteria; kingdom Pseudomonadati; phylum Pseudomonadota; class Gammaproteobacteria; order Alteromonadales; family Pseudoalteromonadaceae; genus Pseudoalteromonas; species Pseudoalteromonas sp. ABV4_021. Next base: position 1,157,854 of record NZ_JBSWVB010000001.1, read on the forward strand.
AAGGGTACTGCTGGAATTTAAATATTTAAAAGCCTTTGTTCATTTTTACTTGCGGATGCTGTGTATTTTATTGCGTTAAGTAGTGAAAATAGTAACGTTAAGAAATATTGCTAGATTAACTTTTAAGCATATCTAAATATCAAAGTGGCATTATCATCAACCGTAAGTTTGTCAGTGATGCAAGTCTGGATAACGAATGTATTTCTAGCATTGTTGTAGCACATTTTCGCTTTAGATTTACATGTAATAGACGCGTACTTTTGTTTCACGAAAATGAGCCTTACATTAAGCAAAACCTTTGATTGCAGTAAAAACCGGTTTTCTAAGTTTAGGTGCTTTACTATTTTGAATATACACCTGAAGTTGAGTTGAACAAATTAATCTGGGTTTGTGAAATGGATAAATTAGGATTTGTTTCAGATAAGCATGCTTAGTTTACGCTTAGTTGATGAGTGAATATTTGAATTTAGTATTAAAACTGTCTTGCGTGCTCTAGCATGGATCAGTAGAAAGAAAAAAGGCCCGCAAATGCGAGCCTTTTCAAACACTATTTTCTTATACGTTAAACAAGAAGTTCATTACATCGCCGTCTTTAACAATGTATTCTTTACCTTCTTGACGCATTTTACCTGCTTCTTTAGCGCCTGATTCGCCCTTGAACTCAACATAGTCATCAAAGCCGATGGTTTGTGCACGAATAAAGCCGCGTTCAAAGTCAGTGTGGATTTTACCTGCTGCTTGCGGCGCAGTTGCACCGACAGGAATAGTCCATGCACGTACTTCTTTAACACCGGCAGTGAAGTAGGTTTGTAAGTTAAGCAACTCATAGCCCGCGCGAATTACACGGTTTAAACCAGGCTCTTCTAAGCCTAAGTCATCCATAAACTCTTTTTTGTCTTCGTCGTCTAATTCTGAAAGCTCAGCTTCGATTTCAGCACATACAGGTACAACTACCGCATTTTCTTGTGCTGCAATCTCACGCACTTTATCTAAAAATGGGTTATTTTCGAAACCATCGTCATTTACGTTGGCAATGTACATTGTCGGCTTAATAGTTAAGAAGTTGATGTACTGGATTGCTGCTTTTTCTTCTTTTTCGAGCTCTAATGAACGAAGTGTAAGGCCTTCATCTAAGTGCGCTTTCACTTTTTCAAGAACAACTAGTTCGAATTTCGCGTCTTTGTCGCCGCCTTTTGCTTTTTTAGCGTTACGTTGCACTGCACGATCAGCCGCTTCCATATCAGCAAGTACTAATTCAGTGTTGATAACGTCAATATCGTCTGCAGGGTCAATTTGACCTGCAACGTGCACAATGTTTTCATTTTCAAAACAACGTACAACGTGACCAATTGCGTCCGTCTCGCGAATATTTGCAAGGAATTGGTTACCTAAACCTTCACCTTTCGATGCACCTTTTACAAGACCAGCAATATCAACAAATTCCATTGTTGTTGCCAGTACTTTTTGTGGATTTACGATAGCAGCGAGTTGATCTAGGCGTGCATCTGGAACCGCTACCACACCTGTATTTGGTTCGATGGTACAAAATGGAAAGTTTGCAGCTTCGATACCAGCCTGCGTAAGTGCATTAAATAGTGTTGATTTACCTACATTTGGTAGACCAACGATGCCACATTTAAAACCCATAATAATAAACCTTAAACTAAGTTAAACCAGTCTTAAGCGACTGGTTTAAATGTATGTAATCTGTTTTGTGCTTTTAACACACCGTCTTTTGCTAGTATTTCCATGCAGCGAACAGCTTCATCCACCACATCATCAATTAAAGCTTGATCTGCGGCAGGTGCTTTGCCTAGTACCCAGCCAGTGACTTTGTCTTTATGACCTGGGTGACCAATACCAATTCGCAAACGCATAAATTCTTTTTGGTTTGCCATTTTACTAATGATGTCTTTTAGTCCGTTATGGCCGCCGTGTCCACCGCCTTTTTTAATTTTGGCAATACCAGGGTCAAGGTCCATTTCATCGTGTGCGACTAAAATATTTTCAACAGGAATTTTGTAAAAATTGGCTAAACTACTGACCGCTTTACCACTTAAGTTCATAAAAGTAGTTGGTATCAATAATTTGAATTCTTGATTTTGGATAATCACTTTGCCAACTAGGCCGTGATGTTTAGAATCGTGTTTGAGAATGCAGTTGTAACGTTTGGCAAGTTCTTCGATGAACCATGCACCAGCATTATGACGGGTTTTTGCGTATTCGGGGCCTGGATTAGCCAGGCCCACAAGCATTTGAATATTATTCAAGGTGCTAACACCTTAATAATTATTCTGCAGCGTCTTCTGAAGCTTCTTCAGAAGCAGCGCCTTTAGGAGCGTTTAAAGTCACAACAGCTTGGTCGTGATCTGCACCTTTAGCAAGCTCAACTGAAACAACGCCAGCTGGAAGAGCGATATCAGAAAGGTGTACAGTTGCACCAACTTCTAACGCAGCAACGTCAACTTCGATGAACTCAGGAAGTTGTGCTGGAAGACATGTGATTTCGATTTCAGTTACAAGGTGAGCAATAGTGTTACCGCCTTTAGTTGCAGCTTCTTCGTTAAGGAAGTGTACAGGAACCTTAGTGTGGATCTTGTGGTTAGCGTCAACGCGTTGGAAATCTAAGTGCATTACTTTAGGCTTGAACGGGTGACGTTGGATATCTTTAAGGATAGCTTCAACTTTTTCACCGCCAATGTTTAAAGTAAGGATGTGGCTGTAGAAACCTTCATCTTCTTGCGCTTTGATCACTTTGTTGTGAGCAAGAGTAAGAGATACAGCTTCTTTTTCTGCACCGTAAAGAACAGCAGGAACTTTGTCAGCACGGCGTAGGCGGCGGCTCGCACCAGTACCTAAGTCAGAACGTACTTCTGCATCTAATGTGTATAATTCGTTAGACATGAATGTCTCCAATATTTTAATTAAAGTATGTTGAAAGCTTCGCGACCAAAGCTCTCACCTAAAAAAGGCGCGCTATAGTAACACTGCAACCTAATAAAAGAAACCATTATTGTACTTTTAAAAAGCGAAGGGTGAAATGCTGGTTTCATGATTGCAAAACCTAATGGCATAATTAGATTAACTCGATAATCAAAGCAAGTATCACGTGGCCTATCAATTAAGACCTTATCAGCAAGAAGCGGTTGAAAAAACCTTAGCTCATTTTCGCAAAAGCAATTGCTCAGCGGTTATTGTATTACCCACAGGGTCTGGGAAAAGTTTAGTAATTGCTGAACTCGCGCGTCTTGCACGTAAAAAAATACTGGTGGTGACACATGTTAAAGAGCTTGTGGAGCAAAACCATGAAAAATATGAAAGTTTTGGCTTAAAAGCGAGCATTTATTCTGCAGGGCTTAAACAAAAGTCGCTTGCCCATCAGGTTACCTTTGCCAGCGTTCAGTCACTTGGGCAAAACCTTGATGCACTAAATGACGAGTATTCATTGGTGATTATTGATGAATGCCATCGCGTCTCTGGCGATGATAATTCACAATATCAAAAGTTGATTAGCCATATAAAAGGGAAGAACTCTGAGTTAAAAGTGCTGGGTCTAACCGCCACACCTTATCGTTTAGGACTTGGTTTCATTTATCGTTTTCATTACCACGGCTTTGTAAGGGGAGATGAAAATGCCCCGTTTGAACATTGCATTTATGAACTGCCTTTACGGTATATGATTAAGCATCAATACCTTACGCCACCAAAATTAATCAACGCCGCAATTACGCACTATGACTTTGATTCACTCAGTAAAGATGCGTTTGGTCGTTTTAGCGAACGTGATCTCAACCAACTGCTTAAAGAAAATCAGCGCGCGACTAAAGCGATTATTAATCAGGTGCTTGAGCTATCTGACTCGTGTCAGGGTGTGATGATTTTTGCTTCAACCATTCAACACGCGCAAGAGATCATTGAATATTTACCAAAAACGCAAAGTGCGCTGGTGATTGGTGATACCCATAACGCTGAACGCGATGCAATTATTCGTCGATTTAAAGCAAAAGACATTAAATATTTGGTGAATGTATCAGTGCTTACAACAGGCTTTGATGCACCGCATGTGGATTTTATCGCTATTTTAAGGCCAACCGAGTCGGTTAGTTTGTATCAACAAATCGTTGGCCGGGGTTTACGACTTGCTGAAGGTAAAACCGAATGCTTGGTAATTGATTATGCCGCTAATGGCTTTGATTTATTTCACCCCGAGGTAGGCAGCGTTAAGCCTAATAGCGATAGTGAACCCGTGCAGGTGCTGTGTCCCGGTTGTGGTTTTGCGAACACCTTTTGGGGTAAAACTGACAGTGATGGCAAAGTAATAGAGCATTTTGGTCGTCGTTGTCAGGGGGTTTTAGAAGACGAGGGGCATAGCGAGCAGTGTGACTTTCGCTTTCGATTTAAAGAGTGTGAGCAGTGTGGCGCACAAAATGATATTGCCGCGAGGCAGTGTCATCAGTGCCATCAACCTATTGTTGATCCTGATGATAAGTTACGCGATGCGCTTAACTTAAAAAATGCGTTGGTATTGCGTGTCAGTGGCATGCAGTTAGAAGCGCATAATCAGCGACTGAAAGTGATTTATCATGATGAAGATGGTGCTGACGTGAGCGAATACTTTAGCTTATCGTCAGACAAAGCGTCATTTTATTTTAAACGGCAGTTTTTGCGCGTGGGCGTGACCAGTAAAATTGATTTTTCTAACCCTGACTCAGTCGTTACGCATCAATCATTGCTTAAGGTACCGGACTTTGTGGTTGCAAAACGAGACAAAGGTAAACATAAAGTGGTAGAGCGGATTTTTGACTACCAAGGGCAATATAGAAAAGCACATGAGTTAAGATAAAAAATTTATATAAAACAAACAATAAGTATTTGGCGCCTGTTCAAAAATAGAACTAAACTCTAAGAAAAAAAAACAGGCAGGGACGATGTTTTCAAGTACTAGAATTACCTTTCGCGTAACGCTCGCGTTTATTTGTTTGTTAATCGCTGTAATTACTGCATGCGTTGCTATTGGCTTACAATACTACTTTTCTAAACAAATTACGGTAAGCGCCAGTCAGCAGTTTGCTGAGCAAGTCGCCAAGCAGGTTGAGTTATCAGTATCAAAAATGGATGATACGGCGAAAAATACCGCATCATTACTTGCTAAATATTCATCGTTAATTGAAGGTCATACGCTTGTTGGCAAAGCAGACCAAATTCTCACCGATCTACTTACTGATCATAATGATTTTTATGCCATTTACTACGGTTTTGATAATGGCGACTTTTATGAGCTGATTAATCTTGAGACTAACCAGAAAGTCCGAAAACAGCTCGATGCCGCAATGGAAGACCGTTTTGTTAAAATACATATTTATACAGATGGTGAGCAAAGAGTTAGGAAAACTGAGTACCTTAACGATAAGTTGCAGGTAAGACACAGTAAAGTTGAAGAGAGTGATTATGATGCGAGCAGTAGGCACTGGTTTATTAATGCCAATACTAAACGCGTTGTAAAATCCCCGCCTTATTTATTTCATCATTTACAGGCCTCAGGCCAAACCTATTCGAAAATTGTTCAAGGCACCAACCATGTTGTGGCCGTTGACTTAACATTACAAACAATCGCGAAGCAGCTTAATGACAGCTTTGAGCATAATCGCAACTCAGAGGGTATGGAAGCGTATATTTTTGATAGTCAAGGGGAGTTACTACTCAGTAATTTAAATGGAAAAGATAACGAAACGCTTGATGTAGCACCACTAACACTTTCTAGCGAGCAGCAAGCTTTGGTAGAAGAAATTGGCTCTCTTAGTGTTAGCAATGAAATAAATTGGGCGCCGGTCGACTTTTCCATTTCAGGTATGCCAAAAGGGTATACGCCAACATTAATCTCCTTACTCGGGCAAAAACTTAACTTAGAGATTAACTTTATCAATGGTTACACATGGTCTGAGTTAGTTTCTTTGTATCAAAACGGCAAAATAGATGTGTTGCAGCCAGTACATCAAACATTAAGCAATAAACAATGGGGCGTATACTCTAAACCTTTGCTTGATTTGCCACTGACACTCGCAACCTTACCTGAACACAATACGATTTCATCTCTTTCTGATCTTAATAATAAACGATTAGCCATTCCTGAAGGCTGGTCGCTGATTGCAGCTATAAAGCACAGTTACCCAGAGATAACCATTGTTGAAGTAGCCGACTTACAAACGGCACTGTTAGCAGTTAAAAATGGCACGGTAGATGCTGCAATTGATAGTCAGTTGATATTAGCTTATACGGCGAAGATGTTTTTTATTGACGGACTGCAATTTCATACACATATTGATGCGAGCTTATTAAGTTTTGATACACACCTTCGTATGGTGGCAAAAGACAACAAAATTATTGAACTGCTAAACTTTGCACTTGAAAATATAACGCAACAGGAACTTGCTTATTTATCTGAGCAGTGGCTAACGTTTGATCGAAGCGCTAAGGCCGTAGACGCCTCAAATGTTGTGCCTTATAAGCAATTAATTACTTTGTCTAAAGACGATTCTAGCCACAATCGTTTACAAGTTATCGAAATTGAAAATACCGATTATCTACTCTTTATCGCACCTACAACGCTTGGTACAGAAGAGCAAAATTACTTAGCCTTACTGATCCCAACAAAGCTCGCGTATTCAGAAGGGCTAAGCTACGTCACTAAATCAATAATAGTGACAACCATTATTTTGTGTTTGTTAATGCCATTAACCTATTTTGTTGCGAGCCCAATTGTTGCTGCAATGCGCCGCTTAAGTGCTGAGAATACAAAAATAAAACAACGAAAATATAACGCAATTGACGTTGAACATAGCTTTATTAAAGAAATTGATGATGTGTTTGATTCACTCAATCAAATGGCCGAGTCAATTCAAGAACACGAGGCAAAACAAGCTGAATTGCTTGATTCCTTTGTAAAGTTAATTGCGCAAGCAATCGATGATAAATCACCTTACACCGCCGGTCACTGCAACCGTGTACCAGAGCTGGGCCTTATGCTTGTGGGTCATGCGAGTGATAGCGACGAACCTCATTTTAGAGCGTTTAAACTAGATACCGATGATAAAAAACGAGAGTTCAAATTAGCGGCATGGTTACATGATTGCGGCAAAATAATTACGCCAGAGCACATTGTTGATAAAGGTACTAAATTAGAGTGTATTTATAACCGTATTCACGAGATAAGAATGCGTTTTGAAGTCTTATTACGCGATGCAGAAATTAGTTTTTATAAGCAGTTGCAGCAACAGCCAGAGCGCGAAAGCGAATTGCAACTTGAGCTAAATGCTACTCAGCAGGCGCTTTATGAAGAGTACGAATTTGTTGCCAAAATTAACCAAGGTGGGGAATTTATGGAAGAACACAAAATAACGCGCTTAGAAGAAATCGCAAAACGTACATGGCTGCGCCATTTCAGTGATAAAAAAGGATTATCACCGCTTGAAGAGTTAAAGAATGATCAACCTGATGACGTATTGCCAATTACCGAGCAGTTATTAGCTGATAAAGAAAGTCACATTATCAAACGTGAGCAGGCGGTTGAGTATGCGCCTCATTTAGGTATCAATATTGAAGTGCCTGAGTATAAAGCGAATTTAGGCGAGTTGTATAACCTTAAAATTGGCCGTGGCACACTGACCGCGGAAGATCGTTTTATTATTAACGAGCACATTATCGGCACAATAAAAATGCTTGATTCGTTGCCTTTCCCATGTGAATTATCGAATGTGCCACGTTATGCCTCAACTCACCATGAAACACTCAAAGGAACGGGGTATCCAAGAAAATTGAAAGGGGATGATTTATCAATTCCCGAGCGTATTTTGGTGCTTGCCGATATATTTGAAGCACTTACCGCATCAGATAGACCGTATAAAAAGGCAAAACCCCTTAGTGTGGCGATTGATATTTTGCATAAAATGTCACTCGATCAGCATGTTGATATTGAAGTGTTTAAGCTATTTTTACGCTCTGGCGTGTATAAGCAATATGCACAAAAGTACATGCCAAAAGAACAAATTGATGAGATTGATTTAACTAAATACTTATAACCTATGATATAGATTTTATAAACGAGTGAGTATGTTAACGAAGCAAATGCATTATTAAGTGTGTTGAGAGTTGAAAATTAAATAGCTCAGTATCTAATTTTTCGCTTGGCTTTAGGTGTGTTTATCTATATCAATAACTGAAATGGAATAGTTATAAGCAAATAAAAAGGCTTGTTAAAAGCCTTTTTTAATTTCTTGAGGTGTAACCTAATTTGGTTGATTTTGCTAACTTAGATTGTGAGAATGGGTTACTTGTTCACACAGTCGCTTTTTACATACTATCCGCAGTCGAGAGCGGACAACGGGCTATTTCTTTTATTTCACCGTTTGCATCTTCTTGCTCTAAAATCACGTCAAACCCCCATAAACGATATAAGTGTTTAATCACTTGGTCTTTAGTATTCGCAAGCGGTATATCGTTATGTGGCGTATAACGCAGTGTAAGCGCACGGTCGCCTCTTACATTAACATTGAACACCTGAATGTTGGGTTCTAAATTACTTAGGTTATATTGTTCAGAGAGTGCCTGACGAATGGCGTGGTAGCCGGATTCATTGTGAATAGCACTGACTTCTAAGTGGCTTTCTTTCTCGTTATCTAAGATAGAGAAAAACTTAAAGTCGCGCATTAACTTAGGCGATAAAAACTGACTGATAAAGCTTTCATCTTTGAAATTTTCCATCGCAAAATGCAGAGTATCGAGCCAGTTACTGCCAGCGATTTCAGGAAACCAACGTTTGTCTTCATCTGTTGGGTTTTCACATATACGACGAATATCCACCATCATATTAAAACCGAGCGCATAGGGGTTAATGCCAGAATAGTAGGGCGAGTTATAAGGCGGCTGATACACAACATTGGTATGGGATTGCAGCACTTCTAACATAAAGGCGTCACTTAACTTACCTTCATCGTACAAGTGATTAAGCAAGGTATAGTGCCAAAATGTTGCCCAGCCTTCATTCATTACTTGAGTTTGCTTTTGTGGGTAAAAATATTGCGAAATTTTGCGCACAATACGGATTATTTCGCGTTGCCAAATTTCGAGTAATGGTGCTCGTTTTTCAATAAAATAAAGAATATTCTCTTGTGGCTCACTCGGAAAGCGTGCGGCTTGTGTTTCAGCTTCGTTTTGTTGTGAGGGAATGGTTTTCCACAATTCATTAACTTGAGATTGTAAGTAATCCTCGCGTTCTTTTTGCCTTTTTTGCTCTTCAAAAAGGGATATTTGTTGAGGTCGTTTGTAGCGGTCTACACCATAATTCATTAATGCATGGCACGAGTCGAGTAGTTTTTCGACTTCTTCAACGCCGTACTTTTGTTCACATTCGGCGATGTAATTTTTAGCAAACAGTAAATAATCAATTATAGAGCTTGCATCGGTCCAAGTTTTAAATAGGTAATTACCTTTAAAAAATGAGTTATGCCCATAGCAGGCATGTGCCATAACAAGTGCTTGCATTGGCATGGTGTTTTCTTCCATCAGGTATGCAATGCACGGATCTGAATTGATTACAATTTCATAGGCAAGCCCCATTGCACCACGTTTATAATTTTGCTCTGTTTGAATGAATTTTTTACCAAAAGACCAGTGGCTGTAGCCAATTGGCATGCCAACACTGGAGTAGGCATCCATCATTTGTTCTGCAGTTATTACTTCAATCTGATTAGGGTAAGTATCGAGGCGATAAAACTCAGCAACCCTAGCAATCTCGGTTTGGTATTCTCCGAGTAAATCGAATGTCCAATCAGGACCATCGCTTAGTACTTTTTTACTCATAACTAGTCCTTGAAAATTAAGCTACATCTGCGGTGGTATCTTTTTTAAATAGCTCCCTGAAAATAGGGTAAATGTCTTCCACCGATTTAATGTGTTGAATGGCGAAGTTTTCATGGGTATCGGCGAGCACTTGATATTCACGCCACAGGCTTTGATGTGCTCGTGTGGTGATTTCGATATAAGCGTAATAGCGCGTAACAGGCAGAATTTTATTTGTAAGCCAATCACTGCATTGTGGCGAATCATCAGCCCAGTTATCACCATCAGATGCTTGCGCAGCATAAATATTCCACTGTTCAGAGTCATAACGCTCTTTTATTATTTCGTCCATCAGCTTTAATGCGCTTGATACAATTGTGCCACCCGTTTCTTGCGAATAGAAAAACTCGTGTTCATCGACTTCTTTTGCTTGGGTATGGTGACGAATGTAAACAACTTCGATGTCTTTGTAGGTACGCGTTAAAAATAAATAAAGCAAAATATAAAACCGTTTTGCGGTTTCTTTGGTTGCTTGGTCCATCGAACCTGACACATCCATTAAGCAAAACATTACAGCTTTAGAACTTGGCTCAGGGCGCTTCTCATAGTTTCTAAACCGTAAATCAAAGGTATCAATAAACGGTACTGTGGCAATTTTATTTTTAAGTTGCTCTATTTCTTTTTCAAGTAGGGCAATTTCGCTTTGGTTTTCCTTTTTGTTTTTTGTAAGTTCAGCAAGTTTTTGCTCAAGTTCAGCTAATTGACGTTTTTTGCCTGCTGTCATGGCAATGCGCCTTGCGACTGAGCCTTGCAATGAACGAACAATATCAATATTTGAAGGAACTCCATCGTTACTGTAACCAGCACGATGGGTTTTCATTTGAACTAACTTATTGAGTTGGTTCTGTTTCAAGTTTGGCAGTGCAAGATCTTCAAACAGCAAATCTAAGTATTCATCTTTTGAAATGGAAAAAACAAAATCATCTTGGCCTTCTCCAGAGTCACTGGCATCACCTTCGCCCGCACCTTGACCTTGTCCGCCAAGGGGGCGTTTTATTCTATCCCCTTGACTAAATTGGTCATTGCCTGGATGCACCATATCGCGTTTGCCACCTTTACCCTGATGGAAAATAGGCTCTTGCATATCACGACTTGGAATCGAAATGCTTTCGCCTGTTTCAACGTCAGTTACGCTGCGTTTGGCAATCGCATCGGAAACCGCCTCTTTAATTTGGCGTTTGTAACGCTTAATAAAGCGTTGACGGTTAACCGTATTTTTGTTTTTCCCGTTTAAGCGTCGGTCAATAAAATGTGCCATATACGCCTCCGTAGGTCTTCTTTACAATTACTACTAACTTACTGTGACTTACGAACTCGTAAATACCATTCACTGAGCAAACGAACTTGTTTAGCTGTATAGCCTTTTTCAACCATGCGGTTAACAAAGTCCTCGTGCTTTTGTTGATCTTCGGCACTGGTTTTGGCATTGAATGAAATAACAGGCAGTAGATCTTCGGTATTTGAGAACATTTTCTTTTCGATGACCGTTCTTAATTTTTCATAGCTCGTCCAAACAGGGTTTTTACCGTTGTTGTTAGCACGTGCTCTTAAAACAAAGTTTACGATCTCGTTACGGAAATCTTTTGGATTAGAAATTCCCGCTGGCTTTTCAATTTTCTCTAGTTCTGCATTGAGTGCAGCTCTATCAAATAATTGGCCTGTATCTGGGTCGCGGAACTCCTGATCTTGGATCCAGAAATCGGCATAGGTTACATAACGGTCGAAAATGTTTTGGCCATATTCAGAATAGGATTCTAAATAAGCGGTTTGAATTTCCTTACCGATAAACTCTACATACTTCGGAATTAAGAAACCTTTTAAGAACTCAAGGTAGCGCTCTTGGGTTTCTTGTTGGAATTGCTCGCGCTCAATTTGTTGCTCTAGCACATAGAATAAATGAACTGGGTTGGCCGCCACTTCAGTGTGATCAAAGTTGAAAACACGCGATAAAATCTTAAAGGCAAAACGCGTTGATAGGCCGTTCATGCCTTCGTCAACACCGGCGTAATCTTTGTATTCTTGGAATGATTTAGCTTTCGGATCGGTGTCTTTTAAGCTCTCGCCATCGTACACGCGCATTTTAGAATAAAGACTTGAATTTTCAGGCTCTTTAATTCGTGATAACACTGAAAACTGCGCTAGTGTCTCTAGTGTACCTGGGGCACATGGTGCTTCGTTTAGTTCTGAGTGTTGTAGTAGTTTTTCGTAAATTTTTATTTCTTCAGAAACACGCAGGCAATAAGGCACTTTCACAATGTAAACACGGTCTAAAAACGCTTCGTTGTTTTTATTGCCTTTAAACGTTTGCCATTCTGATTCATTTGAGTGAGCCAAAATCATACCATTGAAGGGCAGGGCAGAAAGACCTTCGGTACCGTTGTAGTTACCCTCTTGGGTTGCGGTCAATAATGGGTGAAGCACTTTGATCGGTGCTTTAAACATTTCGACAAATTCCATTAAGCCTTGGTTAGCGTGACAAAGTGCACCGGAATAGGCGTATGCATCGGCATCGCTTTGTGCAAAGTGTTCTAGTTTACGAATGTCCACTTTACCTACAAGCGCACTGATGTCTTGGTTATTTTCATCGCCGGGCTCAGTTTTCGCGATAGCGATTTGGTCTAAAATAGATGGATAACGTTTTACTACTTTAAATTTCGTAATATCGCCGTTGAATTCGTGCAGGCGCTTGGTTGCCCACGGTGACATAATTGTTTTTATGTATCGATTATTAATACCATATTCTTTTTCGAGGATATTGCCGTCTTCTACTGGGTCGAATAAGCAAAGGGGATGATCATTTACAGGGGAATCTTTTAGGCAATAAATAGGTACTTTTTGCATTAGGTACTTTAGCTTTTCAGCAAGCGATGACTTACCGCCACCCACAGGACCAAGTAAATAAAGTACCTGTTTGCACTCTTCAAGCCCTTGAGCAGCGTGCTTTAAATAGGCAACGATTTGTTCAATGCTATCTTCCATGCCATAAAATTCTTTAAAGGCAGGGTAGCGCGGAATAACACGGTTAGAAAAAATACGACTGAGTGTTGGATCTTGTGATGTATCCACCATTTCAGGCTGACCAATCGCCATTAATAACCGCTCTGCTGAGCTGGCATAGGCGGATTTATCTTCTTTACAGATCTCGAGAAACTCAGCAATAGTAAATTCTTCTTCTTTTGCGGCTTCGTAACGAGATTGGAAATGATCAAAAATTGTCATATAGACCTCCTAAATACCGGAAATTTTGCAACAGCAATAAAACTAGCCACTATTTATAAGGTTAGACGGGATTTTTGATTGTGCGAGATAAATAAAAGATATTTAAAGAAAAAACTTTACTATATTTCAGAGCGTTGAATATTATGCAATAGTTACTAAGGGATTATGAAAAGTGCTGGGAAATGTCAGTAAAACGCATGCGTTTTACTGACAAAAACAGGTATTAAGCTAGGTTTGCGTTTGCAAATTCCCAGTTAACTAGTGCCCAAAAACCGTTTAGGTATTCAGGACGCACGTTACGGTAATCGATGTAGTAAGCGTGTTCCCAAAGGTCAACAGTGATGATTGGTGTAACACCCGCTTCAGTTAGTGGTGTAGCTGCATTTGACGTGTTAACGATGTCTAGGCTGCCGTCAGCTAGTTGTACTAACCATGTCCAGCTTGAACCAAAGTTGTTAACAGCTTTATCGTTGAAAGCAGCTTGGAATTCAGCGAAAGAACCCCATTTTGCGTTGATTAGCTCGGCAACTTTACCTGTTGGCTCGCCACCACCGTTTGGTGAAAGGCTGTTCCAGTAGAATGTGTGGTTCCAGATTTGTGCTGCGTTGTTGAATACACCACCTTCAGAGCTACATACTACTTCTTCAAGAGTTTTGCCTTCGAAGTCAGTGCCTTCTACTAGACCATTTAGTTTTACAACGTATGTGTTGTGGTGCTTACCGTGGTGGAACTCTAGTGTTTCTTTTGAGATATGCGGCTCAAGCGCATCGATTGCATATGGTAGTGACGGTAGTTCAAAAGCCATTTTATTTCTCCGTTGGCGTTAAAAAAGCGGACAACATTTTATATGAAGATGTCCGATATAAGTGTTAAACTATACCCGAGTATTTTACTCAAGTTTTTATAAACAGCAATGCTAGAAATAATTTGCGGTTATATTATAAACAGTTAGTTACATTTTAACTGTTATTCAACGCGTCTAGCATAGTATTAACTTAAAGAAAATTCACCTATTGTGATAGGGTGCATTTAACTTTGTTGATATTTTTTCAGCTAGGTGTTTGAGCTAAGGCCTAACGCGCGATTATCGTCTCGTTTTAACCGATGTCATTGATAATTTAGTGTGTGAGATGTGCATGGTCAAATGCGTGCCAATAGATGCTAATAAGTCTATTGGAATGTTGAAAAAGAGTAATAATCGACAATGAAACTGCGCTAGTGTGCCAAATAAGGCGAGTAAATCACTCGGTTGAATTGCTAAACAAAGATAAATTACGCCAAAAGGTGTCGAGGTAGTAAATGGAAACGTTAGACAAGATTAAGCAACAGATCGCAGAAAACTCAATTCTACTTTATATGAAAGGCTCTCCAAAATTACCGAGCTGTGGTTTTTCATCTCAAGCGTCACAAGCTTTAATGGCATGTGGTGAGCAATTTGCGTACGTTGATATTCTTCAAAACCCTGATATCCGTGCAGAGTTACCAGCTTATGCAAACTGGCCTACGTTCCCACAATTATGGGTTGAAGGTGAGTTAATTGGTGGTTGTGACATTATTGTAGAAATGTTCCAACGCGGTGAACTACAACCTTTAATCACCGAAGTTGCCGCTAAAAATAAAGAAGCAGAATAATATTACGTTAAGTAGTAATTGATTTTGTGGTATTTTTGCTAAGCTTAATTCATTAGTATGATGTTTTAAGCTTAGTATGACTTTTCAACCTTATTTTATTCCTCTCGTTGTTACGCTGTTTTTATTTAGTTTAGAGAGCGTTGCAAAATCATTCGAATTTTCATATCAACATCAGCAACAAACTAAAACGATCACCGTTAATCAGCCCTCTGCAAACCGTTTTGAAATAGCCCGTGAATTACCACAGCAATTAAGCTTAGTAACGCTTGATTGGCCGCCATACATTGATCGTAATTTATGTGACAAAGGTTGGGTATTTACACTTACCGCAGCATTATTTAATGAACTTGGGTTTGGTATTAGTGTCGAGTTTTTTCCTTGGGCTCGTTCGGTACGCATGGCTGAATTAGGGCAGGCTGATATTTTGTTCCCAGAATACTTTATAGAAGTAACCGCCCCCAGTGATGTAATAGCACATAGCTTCAGACGCAACAATTTAGCGTTATCAAATCCGTACGCGGGTGGCTTAATTGGACTAATGAGCCGTGAAAATTATAAAGCACAGTACGATGGCACTTTTCAGTCAATTCAAGGGGCGCGAATTGGTGTTGTAAGAGGGTATCAAAATACCCCTGAGTTTGATAAGCACCTTGATCTTGGCTTTTTTAATGCAATTCAAGCGCGCGATGATCAACAAAACCTAAAACTCTTATTGGCAAGTCGGGTAGATTACATAGTTGCTGATCCCAATGTGATCGAATACCTGTTAAGTCACGACGAGCAAGGTGACAAAAATCAAATTAAATTCATTGAACCCGCCTTTCAATATAATGATTTTTACTATGCTATAAGTAAACGCAACGCAATGTGGCAATCGCTGCAAGTTAAAATTAATGCCAAGCTATCAGAGTTTGAGCAAGCCGGAACGATTAAAACCATTCAACAAAACGCTGGAAAGTGTTCGCCCGCAAACTAGCGTCCTGCCTGATGTACAAGATAATTCAAGTTTAAAAAGTGGGTTTTCGGTTAATTGGTATTACCATGAATAAATATTCAAAATCATGAATAGTTTACGTTTACGTAAACTACAGTTGAGAGTTGTTTTTATTTACATGGTGTTAATATGATACCGGTGTCAATAAGATCCTATAACCAAGATAACCGCAGTTTAGAGGATTTTATCGGCAAATTTGTTGAATTTATGTATAAGTGAAAAATATTCAACAGCCTGAATATGTATTCACAATTTGGTTGACTCTAAGCAATATCTTGGTTAATTTTGAGAATCGCGCAAGTGAACACTCGGCACGTACCAACATTAGCAACCTTTGTTTCGCGTTAACAAAATCGCTATTACTTATCGAACTGTCATAAAACTTCGATACGGTCATGCCAATACTTCCGTCAATCACAACTGTTTTGTTCACTTGAGCTGTAGCAAGGGAGGAGTCCAACATGTTATATGACTCGAGATTAGAAAAAGATAATTGCGGTTTTGGCCTTATCGCGCACATTGAAGGCCAGCCGAGTCACAAATTAGTTCGCACAGCGATCACTGGGTTAGATCGAATGCAACACCGCGGTGGTATTGCAGCAGATGGTAAAACCGGCGATGGTTGTGGGTTGTTATTGCAAAAACCAGACGGTTTCTTCCGTGCTGTTGCTGCAGAAAATGATTGGCACTTAGGTAAAAACTACGCTGTTGGTATGTTATTCCTAAGTCCTGATCCGGTCATCGCAGAGCACAACAAACAGGTAATTAGTGAAGAACTAGAAAAAGAAACGCTAAAACTGGTTGGTTGGCGCGATGTGCCCGTTAATCCAGCAAGTCTAGGACCGATTGCGCTGGAACAATTACCTAATTTTCAACAGGTCTTTATTTCAGCGCCAGAAGGCTGGCGTCCAAAAGATTTAGAGCGCCGTTTGTACATCGCACGACGTCGCATAGAAAAACAAATTAATGATGAACATTTTTATATTGCGAGCCTGTCGGGCTTAGTATCGGTGTATAAAGGCTTAATGATGCCGGCAGATTTGCCGAATTTCTACCTTGATCTAGCCGATATGCGCATGGAATCTGCTATCTGCGTTTTCCACCAACGTTTTTCTACCAATACGCAACCGCGCTGGCCGTTGGCACAACCATTTAGATACCTTGCACACAACGGTGAAATTAACACTATCGAAGGTAACCGCCAGTGGGCGAGAGCGCGCGCATATAAGTTTTCGTCACCATTACTTCCTGACTTACAAAGCGCGGCACCATTTGTAAATGAATCGGGCTCAGACAGCTCAAGCCTAGATAATATGCTAGAGCTATTCTTAGCGGGTGGTATGGATATTTTCCGAGCGATGCGCATGCTAGTGCCACCTGCATGGCAGAAAAACCGTGCAATGGATGAAGACTTACGTGCCTTTTATGATTTTAACTCAATGCACATGGAGCCTTGGGATGGTCCTGCAGGGTTAGTAATGTCGGATGGCCGATTTGCCGCGTGTAACTTAGACCGAAACGGATTACGTCCTGCTCGTTATGTAATTACTAAAGATAATCATATTACTTTAGCGTCAGAAGTGGGTATTTGGGATTACTCTGCTGACGAGGTTAAAGAAAAAGGCCGTGTTGGGCCGGGTGAATTACTGGTTATTGATACATTGCATGGCAAAGTATGGCAATCGTGCGAAATCGACGAAGATTTGAAAAAGCGTCATACCTACAAGCAGTGGTTAACTGACAACGTGAAACGTTTAGTGCCATTAGAGGAAATTGACGAGCAAGACCTTATCGGTCAACGTGAATACGATGATGATATGCTGGCGATTTACCATAAGCAATTTGCTTACAGTAATGAAGAGCTTGACCAAGTTATTCGTCCAATGGGTAACTCAGGCCAAGAAGCAACAGGTTCAATGGGCGATGATACGCCATTTGCTGTGCTGTCGTCACAATCACGTTTAGTCTATGACTATTTCCGTCAAAAATTTGCCCAGGTGACTAACCCGCCAATAGATCCATTACGTGAAAATCATGTTATGTCACTGGCTACCTGCATTGGTCGTGAACAGAATGTATTTAACGAGACGACAGGGCACGCAAAGCGCTTACAGTTTTCATCGCCAGTATTGACTTACTCTGATATGAGCCAGTTGCTCTCTGCAGATCAGGCGCATTATTCATTTGCCTCATTGTCGATTAATTATGATAAAGATGACTCATTGTTATCGGCAATTGAAAACGTATGTGACCAAGCGGAAGAGTTAGCGCGTCAAGGTACGGTATTGATTGTATTAAGCGATAAGGGTTTAACACCTGACACCTTACCGATCCCTGCTGCGATGGCGGTGGGTGCGGTGCAACGTCGTTTAGTGAGTAAGAACTTACGCTGTGATACTAACATTATTATTGAAACAGCAAGCTGTCGTGACCCACATCAATTTGCAGTATTGCTCGGCTTTGGCGCTACCGCTATCTACCCATATTTAGCATATGAAACGCTTACACAAATGATAGACACCGGCATCATCGAAAAATCGTATCGCGATGTGACCTTGGCGTATCGGAATGCAATTAATAAAGGTCTCTACAAAATAATGTCTAAAATGGGCATTAGTACCGTTGCTAGCTACCGTTGTTCAATGCTTTTCGAAGCAGTAGGGTTAAGCGATGAAGTTGTAGACTTATGTTTCTCAGGTGTTGTTTCACGTATTCAAGGTGCAGACTTTAACGACTTCCACCAAGATCTTATTAATTTATCGCGTAAAGCATGGATTAAGCGCAAGCCGCTCGACCACGGTGGTTTATTAAAATATGTGCATAACGGCGAGTATCACGCGTACAACCCTGATGTGATCCAAACATTGCAAGTAGCCGTGCGCTCAGGTAATTATCAGGATTATCAAAAATATGCAGATTTAGTAAACACTCGTCCAGTCACTAATATTCGTGACCTGTTAAAACTGAAAACAGGGCAAACGGCTATTGATGTGAGTGAAGTGGAAGATGCGACTGAACTCTATAAGCGCTTTGACTCAGCGGCAATGAGTATTGGCGCGTTATCGCCTGAAGCACATGAAGCGCTAGCGATTGCAATGAACCGCTTAGGTGGCTGTTCAAATTCAGGTGAAGGCGGTGAAGATGTCGCTCGCTACGGAACCGAAAAGAATTCGCGCATTAAACAAGTTGCATCGGGTCGATTTGGCGTGACGCCGCACTATCTCAAAAATGCAGATGTCATTCAGATTAAAGTGGCTCAGGGGGCAAAACCAGGTGAAGGCGGGCAATTGCCGGGTGAAAAAGTGACACCATACATTGCTAAGCTACGCTATTCAGTACCTGGCGTAACATTAATTTCGCCACCACCGCATCACGATATTTATTCAATCGAAGATTTAGCTCAGCTTATTTTTGACTTAAAGCAAGTAAACCCAGATGCCATGATTTCAGTGAAGTTGGTATCCGAACCGGGCGTAGGCACAATTGCTACTGGTGTTGCTAAAGCTTATGCCGACCTTATTACCATTGCCGGTTATGATGGTGGTACGGGTGCTTCACCATTAACCTCTGTTAAATATGCAGGTTGTCCTTGGGAATTAGGCCTTGCAGAAACGCAACAGGCACTGGTTGAAAATGGTTTACGTCATCGAATTCGCTTGCAAACCGATGGTGGTTTAAAAACAGGTTTAGATATTATTAAAGCGGCTATTTTGGGTGCAGAAAGCTTTGGTTTTGGCACTGGTCCTATGGTTGCACTTGGCTGTAAATACCTGCGAATTTGTCATTTAAATAACTGTGCAACAGGTGTTGCAACGCAAGACGAAACACTGCGTGCTAAGCATTATCACGGTTTACCAGAAATGGCGATGAACTACTTTAAGTTTATTGCAGAAGAAGCACGCGAAATTATGGCGAGCTTAGGGGTAACTAAATTAGTTGATTTAATTGGCCGAACCGATCTACTTGAAGTGCTTGAAGGCACAACAGCAAAGCAAAGCAAGCTCGATTTATCGCCTGTTATTGCAAAGCCAAATAACAAGAGCGGTGAAACTTTATATTGCAGTGCGCCAAATACATCGCACTACGAAGGCAAACTCAATGAAAGTTTGTTGGCTCAAGCAAAAGAGGCAATTGAGAGCAAAACGTCTATTAAATTGCGATCGCCTATTCAAAATACCGATCGTTCAGTTGGTGCGTTGTTATCTGGCTATATTGCTGATCTTCACGGAAATCAGGGGTTAGCGGCCGACCCGATTATTATCGAATTGCAAGGTACTGCAGGCCAATCACTGGGAGTTTGGAATGCGGGCGGTCTTGAACTGCATGTAACTGGTGATGCTAACGATTATGTTGGTAAAGGCATGGCTGGCGGTAAAATCACCGTACGTCCGCCGCTTGGTTCATCGTTTAAATCACATCATGCAACGATTGCAGGTAACACCTGTTTGTATGGTGCAACTGGCGGTAAATTATTTGCTGCTGGTCGAGCGGGTGAGCGCTTTGCTGTACGTAACTCGGGTGCCATCGCGGTAGTCGAGGGACTCGGTGATAACGGCTGTGAATATATGACGGGCGGTATTGTGTGTGTGCTTGGCGACACCGGTATTAACTTTGGCGCGGGTATGACAGGTGGTTTTGCTTACGTACTTGATGAAAAAGGCGACTTTGATAAACGCATCAATACAGAGTTGGTCGAATTAGTAGAGCTTGCAGATTTGAATATTCATCACGAACATTTACGTGGCTTAATTGGCGAGCATTTAGAAGCAACACAATCAAATCGCGCAGAGCAAATTTTAGCTGATTTTGAGTCATACATTGCGCAATTTAGATTGGTTAAGCCTAAATCGAGTGATGTGAAAGGTTTGCTTGGTCATAGAGCACGTTCAAGTGCTGAATTAAGAATACAGGCGCAATAGGAGAAGTACCATGTCACAAAACGTATATCAATTTATCGATGTGCAGCGTGTCGACCCGCGCAAAAAGCCTATTTCGTCACGTAAAAAACAGTTTGTTGAAATCTACGAACCGTTTTCTGCGAAACAAGTTGACTCGCAAGCCGATCGTTGCCTTGACTGTGGTAATCCATATTGTGAATGGAAGTGTCCAGTGCACAACTACATTCCCCAATGGTTAAAACTGATCAAAGCGGGTAAAGTTATCGAAGCGGCTGAATTGTCGCATCGAACTAATAGTTTACCCGAAGTATGTGGACGCGTATGTCCGCAGGACCGATTATGTGAAGGTGCGTGTACACTCAACGAAGAGTTTGGCGCGGTAACTATAGGTAATATAGAAAAGTATATTTCCGATACTGCCTTTGCGATGGGCTGGAAGCCAGATATGTCGCATGTGGTTTGGAGTGATAAGAAAGTGGCTATTATCGGTGCGGGGCCTGCAGGTTTAGGTTGCGCTGATATTCTAGCGCGTAATGGTGTAAAACCTGTGGTGTTTGACCGTCATCCTGAAATTGGTGGTTTACTGACCTTCGGTATCCCATCGTTTAAATTAGAAAAATCGGTAATGGAAAACCGCCGTGAAATTTTCACGGGGATGGGCGTTGAATTTGTGTTAAATACCGAGGTCGGTAAAGACATTGCACTACAAACCATTATTGATGAATACGACGCGGTATTTTTAGCGGTGGGCACTTATCAAAATATGCGTGCAGGTCTTGAAAACGAAGATGCTGATGGTGTGTTTGATGCATTGCCATTTTTAATTGCCAATACCAATTTTCAAATGGGTTATGATGAAACACCAGAATCTTACATCAATATGCAAGGTAAACGCGTCGTTGTGTTAGGTGGTGGTGATACGGCAATGGACTGTGTGCGTACCTCAATTCGTCAAAATGCCAGTAGCGTTGTGTGTGCTTATCGTCGTGATGAAGCCAATATGCCAGGCTCAGTACGTGAAGTAAAAAATGCCAAAGAAGAGGGCGTTGAGTTTATGTTTAATGTACAACCAAAAGGGGTTGTACTTAATGACAGTGGCAAAGTAACTGGCGTAAAAATGGTTAAAACGCAGCTTGGCGAGGCCGATGAAAATGGCCGACGTCGTGCAGAGGAAGTAGCAGGTTCTGAGCATGTTGTGCCAGCCGATGCGGTGATCATGGCATTTGGTTTTCAGCCTCATGCAATGCCGTGGTTAAGTGAGTTTGATGTAGAACTTGATAAATGGGGCCGTATTGTTGCACCTGAGCAAGGCGCATATACACACCAAACATCTAATCCTAAAATCTTTGCTGGTGGCGATGCCGTAAGGGGTTCTGATTTAGTGGTTACCGCTATTTATGAGGGCCGCAACGCAGCAGAAGGCATTATGGACTATCTCGAAGTTTAGTACTGTATAGCCCTAAATGTGGTTAAACATTTAGGGTAGCTTATAACATTAAAAAGGTGGGCAAATGCCCACCTTTTTAATGTTTATGTTTTTTGTGCTTAATGGTATTGCGACAGTAATTCTGAGGCATTAGTGCGGGTAATTTCACTAATATTCGTGCCGCCTAATAAGCGTGCAATTTCATCAATTCGCCCCGAGTTATCCAGTACCGACATATGTGTATGCGTGTGTGTGCCATCATCGCTTTTACTGACAAAAAACTGATTGTGGCCACTTGATGCAACTTGCGGTAAGTGGGTTACACAAATAACCTGTGTACTATTGCCTAACTGGCGCAATAACTTACCAACGGCCGATGCAGTTGGGCCAGAAATGCCCACATCAACTTCATCGAAAATTAAGGTTGGCGTAGTCATTTTATCTGCAATAATCACTTCAATGGCAAGACTAATACGTGATAGCTCACCACCCGAGGCTACTTTCACAAGTGGTTGTAAACGTTGGCCTGTGTTGGCAGCAACTTGAAAATCTATACTGTCTAGGCCTTTACTACTGGTTATCTCTTGTTGCTCAACCACAATGGCAAACTTGGCGTTTTCCATTGATAACATCACTAGTGACTCAGTAACTTGCTTTGATAGTTCATCTGCAGCGGTTTTTCGGCTTTGCGAAAGGCGCGTTGCGACAGTCACATAATGTTCTTTAGCCTCGGCAATTTCGCTTTCTAGTGCGGCGAGACGTTCGTCACTTTGCTCAATGTTGGCAAGACTTTGCTTTAGCTCAGCGTGTAAATCTGGGATTGCTTCAGGTGAAATATCGTGTTTTCTCGCCAAATCAAGTGCGCGTGCGATTCGATCATCGAGTTCTGATAACTGCGCAGGGTCCATCTCAACGCTGTCTTGATAATGGCTAAGTTCACGTGCAGCTTCCTCTAAACTGATGCCCGCTTCAAATAACAAGTCGGCGATTGGTGCCAACTTTTTATCTAAACTTGCTAACTCAGCTATTTGATTTGCACTCGATTGCACCATAGAGTACGCATTATAGTTATCTTGTTGATAAATAATTTGCAGCTCTTTTTGTGTGCCTTCAAGCAACGAATTTGCGTTACTTAGCAGCTTATGTTGTTGTTCAATTTCTTCAAACTCACCGCTCTCAAGAGAAAACTCATCTAACTCAGCCACTTGATACTCGAGCAATTGCTTTTCAGCGGCTGCTTGCTGTAGTGACTGACTTAGCGTCGCCTTTTCTTTTTCAAGTGATTGCAGTGCGTTGTATGCCGTTTTAACATCGTTCACAAGCTCAATGTGTCCAGCAAAGCTATCAACTACCGACAACTGATAACCGGCTTTATTGAGTTGTTGGTGCGCGTGTTGGCCGTGAATTGAAATAAGCAAGCTGCCGAGCGATTTTAACTGGCCTGCTGGCACCATTACGCCGTTTATATAGGCTTTACTGCGGCCGTTTGCTGATACTACGCGGCGGATAATGCATTCGTTACTATCACCTAATTCATGCTCACTAATAAAGTGTTGCGCAGCAGGTAAGTTCTGAATATCAAATACCGCCGAAACTTGGGCTTTATCGGCGCCTTCGCGCACCATGCTGGCTTCGGCACGTTCGCCTAAACATAGCGATAGGGCATCAATAGCGATTGATTTACCTGCGCCAGTTTCACCTGTGATAGTTGTCATACCTTGATGCCATTCAATATCTAGGTGTTCAACAATTGCAAAATTTGTTACTTGTAATGATGCTAACATAACTGATTATCCATACAGTACATTAACTGGTAATTTATACAGTAAATAAAAAATAGGCAAGTTAAAAATGAAGATATTTTGCTGCGGAAGAAAAAAGACGTAAGCAGAAGTATTGAAAAGGGATTGCGCCAATAGCCAGTATTTAGCCTTTAGCGCAGATCAAATTAAACGTTTTCTTCGTGAAGTTCTGGCTCAACGTTTTCACCAGTAGATGCAAGTGTTGGTGTGATCACCTGTTGGCTTAATGAAGGCAATTGATGCAAATAAAAATCACTGTTGAATTGGTGGCCAGATGTCGGTAATTGTTCGACAAAGGCATAGATTTGTTTACTTAACGTTAGTTTATCGTCTGCCGATTCAAACTTTAGCAACTCATTTTCGAGTAAGTCAGTTAGGTTACCGATTACTTGTTCGTAGTGTGTAATGGTTTCATCATTTTTACGTTGCATTACAAAGTAATTGTTGTTGATTTGCGATAACCCACTAATGTCTTTTGGTTTTACAATGCGTGATTTACCATAGCTTTGCACTATTTTGCTGTAACGTGAGCTGACAACTTCGATACGTTCGCTTTGTTGTTGCTTTTCAAGTGCTAATGCTTTTTTTCGATTGTTATCTATGACTAAAAATGTCGTTAACAGTACAATTAATAAAACGGTGGTTAAAAATACTACAAACCCCACTTTTTCTTTCCTTTCAAATGATTACTCTGAATCTGACTAAGTAAATTGCGTAACACACTTAGCAATAATGTTCTTGTGCGTTCTAGTTTTATAGGTTTTCCAAGTACAAGACAAATTTGTGCGATAAAATAAAGCGAGTGTACGCACATTTAACGATGCAATGCCTTGGTATCCACTAGAACTTAATTTGTTATTTTGATTTCAGGTTGATTAATATAAACGACTGCCCCAGTTTAACTTTTGGCGCAGTACATTGTAATACGAATATTTGCTTGGATGTACCATGCGCAACTGTTGCTCACTTCGTTTGATCACAATTTCATCACCTGGCAATACCGCTAACACAACATGACTATCACAACTCACTTGTAAGTCCACATCATTAGCAGGGCTCAATGCCAGTTTTACTTCACTGTTTGCATCCACCACAAGTGGACGGCTGGTTAGTGTGTGTGGAAACATAGGCACCAATGAAATGGCGTTGAGCTTCGGGTTTAAAATGGGTCCGCCGCCAGAAAGACTATAGGCTGTAGAGCCTGTTGGCGTTGACACAATAAGGCCGTCAGATTTTTGCGAGAATACAAACTCTCTATCAATAAAGGCTTCAAACTCAATCATGTGTGCAACTTTATTGGCATGCAGTACGGCTTCGTTAACCGCCGTGTTTGAGCTTTTTAGTACTTCATGGCGATAGATTTCCACTTCCAGCAAGAAGCGTTTTTCTTCACTAAATTTACCAGCCAAAACTTGTTCAAGCTCGCGCTCAAAATTATCGGGATCAAGATCGGTCAGAAAACCGAGATTACCTCTATTCACGCCGATAACCGCAATATCAAAGCGGGCCAATACACGAGCTGCACCTAGCATATTACCGTCACCTCCAACCACAATCGCTAAATCACAGTTGCGGCCAATTTCAACTAACGACGCTGAATGCTCTTCATCGACAATGGGTTCAGCGACACGGCTTTCAACGTAAACTTGATAACCGAGTGCCGTTAAAAAAGTATGCAGTTTGGCAAGTGTTACAGCCGCGCCTTCATGGTTCGGTTTGCCAATCAATCCTATGTTATTAAATACTTGTGCCATAAAATCGTCACTGATAAAGTCTTGCCTACAGTATATCTTGATTTTTAATCATCAGGCCATAAATAATAATCATGAAATTAAGCGCCCGTGATCAACTCATTTTTTCTGCCGTTATGGACTTATATTGCAATGGTGAAGGTACGCCAGTTGCATCAAGCCATGTGGTAAAGCAGAAACAAATTAATATTTGCAGTGCGACAGTACGCAATGCAATGGCGCGTATGGAAAAGTCGGGGCTATTGTATGCGCCTCACACTTCTTCGGGACGTGTACCAACAGAGCTAGGTTTTAGCTATTGGTTTGATGAATTTTTTCAACTTTCGGATATTGCAGACTATTGGGAACCCAGTGCGCAAAACCTTACCGAATTTTCACACCGCTTAAGTCAACAATATAAACTGTGTGTGTTGGTGAGTTTGCCAGAGGCGATGCAGCAACATATTTATCGTGCAGAAGTGCTCGATTTTAGCTTTGAAAACTGGCTTATTTTATTGTTCGATAGAGACGGTAATAGCCAAAACATTCAAATTACCAAGCCTCGCGAAGCAAACGATGCATTACGCAATCAGTTTAATGCGTGGCTAAATACTGTTTTTGCAGGGCATAACTTGGCTGAAGGGTTACGCCGCATGGCGGCGATGCGCCAAAGTGCACCAATGTTTTGTCATGGTTCGCTTGGTATGTGGATTAAAGCGCTCGCTGAAAAACTGCATGTAGATAGTAGCATTGTTATTGGCAGTCACTATTTATTTGGTGCATTGTCTAGCGAGCAGTTAAATCAAATTGGCGCGCCATTTTTAGATTATGTAGAACAAAAGTTAGCGATGAAAATGGGCATGTCGGTTATGTACCACGACAACTTGCCGTTTGGTGCGTTGGAAGACTATTTATTACTGAGCGTGCCTTACTTTTTACAAGAGATATACCAAGGCCGTTTATGTGTGCTCTGTCCAAAGTCGGCGAAAATTGAAGCAATTATCAACGAAATATCGATTAATTGCGCTATTAGCTCTTGAAAGGCGTTTATCAATCCCCATAATTAGCATCAGTTGTAAGATTTCGGAGAGTATCAATGTCTGAGCAAAATAATCAGCCAGAGCAAGAAGCAGAAGTACAGGAAACCCTTGACCAAGTAGCAGAAGAGCTACAACAAGGTGGTGAAGAGCTAAGCGCAGAAGCGGAAATTGCGGTATTAAATGCAGAGCTTGAAGCAGCGAAGCAAGCAATTGAAGAGCAAAAAGACAGTGTAGTACGCGCTGCCGCAGAAGTTGAAAACATGCGTCGTCGTACAGCGCAAGATGTTGAAAAAGCGCACAAGTTTGCCCTTGAAAAATTCGCCAATGAACTACTACCTGTGCTTGATAACTTAGAGCGCGCGATTGAGTTTGCTGACAAAGAAAACGAACACATTAAGCCGGTTATCGAAGGTGTTGAGATGACGGCAAAAAGCTTTGTTGATGCCGTAGCAAAGTTTGGTGTTGAAGTGGTTGCGCCACAAGGCGAAACGTTTAACCCTGAATTCCACCAAGCAATGTCAATTCAGCCATCTGCTGATGTTGCACCAAACACTGTTATTGCCGTAATGCAAAAAGGTTACCTATTAAATGGTCGTTTACTTCGTCCAGCAATGGTAATGGTGTCTAAAGCTGCTGAATAATAGTGCTTAAGAATGCAAAAAAGCTGTAACCCTGGTACAGCTTTTTTTGTGCCTGTTGTGGCAACTAAAATGTACTAATGGCCGAACTTTAACTGCTTTAATTGGCAGATTAAAATACCGCTTACTGCCATTGCCATAGCAACCGCAAACCCGATACTTGGCGGTAATGGGATAAACGCTAAAATTGGGCCAGCAAAGGCGCCACTACCAAAGCGTAGAGTACCTATCACAGCGGTAGCTGTTCCAGATTTCTTCTTGAAATTTATTAAAATCAGCGCATCGGCGTTGGTTGCCATAATGCCTAAACTCATCATCAGTGGCGCGATAAACGCTGCAACCAAATACACATTGTGCGTAAATACACTGACTAAAATAAGGCAAGTTACCGCAATAAAGCTAATGGCTAAGCCAATATTGAGCATTTTACGCGAGCCAAATTTAGGCACTAACCGGGTATTAATAAAGTTACCTAACATTAACGCCAATACATTAAATGCAAATAACACCCCAAATAGGGTTTCACTCACCTTAAAGTGTGCCATATAAATTGCTGATACTTTGGTTAAAAAGCAAAAGAACGCGAAAGAGGCGAGCATGGAAATAACAATATCAAAACGTGCTTTTTTGTTTGTGAGCACAATGCGATAGTTTGAAAAAAACAGCGCCAAACCTTTAATTTTGCTGGGGTGAATAGGTACTTCTTTTAAATAAAAATAGGCTAATACAAACAGCACACCAGCATAAATCGTCAGTGCATAAAAAATAGCATGCCAATGCCAGGTGATCATTAACACACTGCCGATACTTGGTGCGAGCAGGGGTGCTAACATCATAATCATCGACACGTAAGACATGCCTTTAGCGGTGTTTTCTTGATACATATAGCGAATAATGCCAGGTACGACGACGGTGACAGCAGAGCCAAAAAATGCTTGCGCAAAGCGTAAAACAATAAAGGCATCAACAGATTGTGTAACGGTAAGTAAAAAAGAACATAAGCCAAAGCCCAGCAAGCCAAAGAGTGCGAACAAACGCCTGCCTTTTTGATCAATTAGCGGTCCAAATAACATCATGCCTATCGCATAGCCGGCTAAATAACTACTTAAAGAGAGTTGGACTTGCGCCATATCGGTGTTGAAGTAGCTTGATATTGCAACAAAAGCAGGTAAGTACAGGTCAATTGCTAATGGCGTTGTTGCGACGAGCGCCGATAGTAGGGGTAAGATGGATTTAGATAACGTTTTTTCAGTCACAGAAATACTTATTCAGGGTATCGGGGAACCCTATTTTACGTGTAAAATACTTGATTTGATACAACAGATCCGATTAAGCGCTTTGCTAAATTGTAGGTTTATTGTTAAAAATAAATTACCTTACCAATTCAGGGCTTTGTGATGGTAAATATTGCAAAATCAATATTTGTTAAACAGCGCTAAACGACATTAGGGAAAACGTAATGAAATTATCTCATGTATTGTTCTCACTTTCAGTGGCTGCCACGCTGATTGGGTGTAAATCGAGTCCAACAGGGCGCACACAAATTGCCATGTATTCTGAAGCGGAAATGAACCAGCTTGGCAAACAAAGCTTTGTTCAAATGAAAAAGCAGCAACCAATTAACACCGATGTCAAAATCAATCGCTATGTGCAATGTGTTGCTGATAACGTTATTTCAGTGCTTCCTGCAAAATACGCAAATCAACAATGGGAAGTTGTAGTGTTTGAAGAACCATCTGCAAATGCATTTGCGCTTCCTGGTGGTAAAATAGGCGTACATACGGGGCTATTAAAAGTAGCACAAGGGCAAGACCAATTAGCCACAGTACTTGGCCACGAAGTTGGGCATGTAATTGCCGAGCATTCAAATGAACGTATGACTGCAGCCGGTATTAAACAGGCCACTCTGCAAGTTGCAGACGCGTATAGTCGTTCGCAAGGAAACCGTTTACACAATGAAACTATGATGGCGTTAGGTGTAGGTGCTGAATATTTAGGCATGATGCCGTTTAGTCGTATGCATGAAAGCGAAGCCGATAAAATAGGCTTAGATCTGATGGCAAAAGCAGGGTTTAATCCAAAGCAGTCAGTTGAATTATGGCGTAATATGGCAGCAAATAATAACGGTGCACCACCGGAATTTTTATCAACGCACCCATCATCAGATACCCGTATTAGTGATTTGCGTAGCTGGATGCCAGATGCGATGGCATTACACAATCAAGCAAAAGCACAAAATAAACGTCCTCACTGCGAATAACGACGCTTTTTTCTAATTGAGTAAATTGATTTTTACTCAATTAGAAATTCAAATTAAAAGTTTAAAAAAACGCCAGCTTGGTCTACATTTATAAATAAGAATAATTATAATTTAATGTAGTCCGTTGAAACTGAAAAACCCCCTAGCAAAACAACTGCTTGTTGGTATTTTACTGACCAGCTCCATTCTTACACTGATGATAACCAGTACCATTATTTGGATGGACTATAAGCGCGATCTCAGCGTGATCGACCAAGGGTTTCAGCAAATTGAAAAAAGTCATTTACCTTCGGTTACCAATGCACTTTGGGCGGAAGATGAAAAGCAACTTGAATTGTTACTACAGGGTATTAGCGAACTTCCTAACGTATCGTCAGTAACGATTTGGCAAGATAATGCCAACCGTCTTACCGTAAATAAAACGCAAACCAAATACGCGAAAAGTAAATCTTGGGCCATAGATTACCGATTTAATCGGACCAAATACCATTTGGGTGAACTGATTGTAGTAATGGATATGTCGGGTGTGTATGGCTACCTTGCAGACAAAGTCGTGGTAACTTTGCTTACTCAAGGTGCAAAGACCTTTATTGTATCTATGATCATTTTCACCTTAGTGCACTTACTAGTAACCCGTCATTTAAATCATTTGGCTTATTCAATGAGCCACGTGAATATGTCGGCACCGGAAGAATTCAAACTCGATCGAAAACAAGCGCGCGATGATGAAATTAATCGCCTTGTTGTAGAATTTAACGCCATGATGGGAGCCTTGTCTAAATCATTTGGCGATCTTAAAAAGCAAAAGCAAGCAGAGCAGAATGCCAATAAACTAAAAGGTGAATATCTCGCTAATATCAGTATGGAAGTAAAAACGCCAATGAATGGGCTTTTGGGTATGGCGCATTTGTTATCAGAAACCAAGCTTGATCACCGCCAACACAGCTACGTTAGTGTTATTCAAAAAAGCGCGTTTAATATGCTTGAGCTGCTAAATGGTATTTTAGATTACTCCAAAATTGAGCACAGCCAACTCGCACTCGACCAGCATATTTTCGATATTCATGCATTGATTCGTGAGATTTTCCAAGAATGCGAGTTGCGAGCGAAAGAGAAAAATCTACGCTTAGTCACTTATGTTGACCCGGCTATAAATAGCTATTTAGTCGGTGACTCGGTGCGTTTAAAGCAGGTTATTTGTAACCTTGTAAACAAAGCAATTAAATATTCTGATCGTGGCGATATTTCGATTAATGTAGACGCCGAAGTAACGACGGGCTTGTCAGAGCTGACAATTAGCGTACGTGACAACGGTCAAGGCATTGATGAAACTGTACTCGCGCAGTTAAATAATCCGAAATCAAAAGCCAAAAAGGGTAACTCATCTAATGCGCTTGGCTTAACAATCGCCCAAAACCTGGTGACCTTAATGGGCGGCACATTTACGGTTAACTCAAAAGCAGGGCTTGGCACCGATGTTAGATTTACCTTAGCGCTGCCAACCAGTACATTAATTGAAAATCACCTTGATGATGAGGGGGTACTTGCCAATAAACGTGTCTTAATTTTAGATAGTAAGTTGTTTTTAGCGCGTTATCTAAGTGAGCTTTTTGCACAGTGGCAAATGCAAGTCACCCATGTACAAGATGCTGAGGCTGCGCTTAATTATATGCTGGGGGATGATTTACAGTTTGCTGGATTCGACTTTGTATTGTTGTCACACAATGAGCTTGAAAATCAATTAATTAGTTTTTATGAAAAAATTAACCGTCACAGATTTAATCGTCCAGCAAATTTAATTGTATTTGGTGATGAGATTGCGGATGTAGATGTTAGCAGAATGACAAACATTGGCTATAACCAAGTGTGGCAACTACCAAAGCACCCAAGTGATATTAAATCGGCTTTGGTCAATAACATTAAGCAGAGCAACGATGTAGTTACGCCACAAGAAACCGTGCCGTTAACCGTATTAATAGCTGATGACGCACCGATTAGCCAACGCGTTCTTAGCGCGATTTTAATGAACCGTGGCGATAATGTGATTGTTGCCGCTGATGGTGAAGAAGCAGTGGCACTGTGGCAGCAGCATCAGCATGAAATAGATATTATTCTAATGGACTGTGCTATGCCTAAAATGAGTGGATATGAAGCCGCTCAAACAATACGTATGCAAGAGCCAGGCGATAAAATTGGCGTACCGATAATTGCGGTTACGTCGAGTGATCGTGAAGATGAGTATAGCTATTGTAAGTCTTTCGGTATCGATGAGGTATTATTTAAACCGTTTCTACCGGTTGAGCTGTTGGATGTATTGTCGCAATTTAAACTGCATATAGAAGAACATAAAATGTTCAATAGTTTGAAAAATTAGCCACTGTTCGCCATAGTTAAAAGTAACTGCTTCAATTGAAGTGTCGCGTGACACTTAGCATTCTTTTTCTCATTTATGAGGAGGATTTATGGCAAACTTTAGGGTGATTGAAACAATCCCTTTAAATAATGTGCAGTCGATTTCGAATATATGTGGTAATCAAGCTCTCGATATTTCAAGTAACGCCTCTCACATTGTCACTGACTTTAGTCAAAAACGGCCACAGCTAATCGAAAAAGACGTTTTAGTTGACCAAGCGCTGTATATGATGAAAATGGGCCATGTGCGATCAAAAATCGTAATCGATCACGACGAGAACTTTATGGGGGTGATAAGTTCAAGTGATTTATCATCGTACAAAGTTCTGCATATCGCACAGCTTAGAAATGTCTCTCGAGGTGATTTGTCGGTTGAGAACTTAATGCTAAAGAAAGATGAAATGCGCGCTATTGATTTTGCAAAAATTAACAATTACACCATAGGTGATGTATTGGCAACGCTAAAAAATCTCGGTCAGCAGCATGTATTATTGATCGATAAAGAGCATACTTTACGCGGACTTATTTCTGCGAGCGATATCGCAAGGGCATTACATATCCCAATTAATATTAATGAGAAGGCACACACCTTTAAAGAAATTTTCGATGTGGTGTTTGCGCAACTAGAAAAAAACAAAACCACATAATATGAAAAAGGGCGTAATGTACGCCCTTTTTAAATGAATTGAATTAACTTACCATTTTTTCTTTGGTGCAAAGAGTTCATCTAAGTCATCTTTTTCGTTATCAAGCTTTTTCTTTGCATCACTCGCGTTGGTTGCTTTTAGCTCGGTCATTATTTCTTCAAGCATATCTTCTATTTCTTGTTTGCGTGACGCGACATACTCGTCTGTATAGTTGAGCGAATTAATTACCGCAAGCGCTTTTTCAAAATACTGGCGTGCAGAACCGAGCATATTAGCACTACGCGCTGCTTTGCCGCGTTTTAATTGGCTGTCGATATTTACTTGTAATTGCATTTTTTCTAAACGTTTATCTTCGTTTAAGAACACTTGTGTATCAATTTTGCCTTTTGAATGCTCAGAGCGAACTATGCTGCGTAGCTTTTTTACACCTTGTAATAACGCAATTACTTGTTTTTCATTGTCAGGTAGCGCAATGCGTTCAGCAGAGGAATCTTGGCTTGAAGAATTTTCGATACGCTCTTTAGCTTCCGTTAATCGGTTTTTGATTTCTTTAGAATTGGGAGAAAGTTCAGCCATTACCGCTAATGCAGTATAAATGCGTCGATATAGTACGGAAAAGAGGGCTTTTGACATTGGAATATTAGCAGAATTCATCAACACTTCTTCAGTCTCTTCAATGATCTTTTTCTGCTTTGTAAGCTCCTGACGTCGCTCAGCATTTTGTTTTTCTTTATGCTGCTGTACCGCGTTGACCCAAACGCCAATAACAATTAGTGCCACTATTAGCGTGATGATAATATAAACTACCATGGAGTTTTTCTCATTCTTATAATTGCCCTAATCTTAACTAATTCTAATTACTTAGTGTAGTGTTGTTAAAAGGAAAGTTCTAATAATAGCACTTTATTACCAGCTTTTTTTACGGCAAAACAAGGGTAAATTTGCTGCCACCTAATCGCCCGTCATTGGCAAGCGCGATATGTCCTTTGGTTTCTTTATTTACATGTGCAGATGCAATTAAATTAGCGAAATAGATACCCAGCCCAGTACGCCCTTGGCTGATAAGGGC
This sequence comes from Pseudoalteromonas sp. ABV4_021, assembly GCF_056159365.1. Taxonomy (NCBI): domain Bacteria; kingdom Pseudomonadati; phylum Pseudomonadota; class Gammaproteobacteria; order Alteromonadales; family Pseudoalteromonadaceae; genus Pseudoalteromonas; species Pseudoalteromonas sp. ABV4_021. The sequence goes on from NZ_JBSWVB010000001.1 coordinate 1,191,515, forward strand.
GGCAGACATTTCATTATTGGCTTTCTCTAGCATGCTTTCGGGGTAGCCTTCGCCATTATCGTGAATTTCAATAACAAGCTTATCGTTTTGTTGATGTGCGCTAATGAGAATTTTCGATGCTGTGTATTTTAGTGCGTTAATAAGAATGTCATTAAGTAAGTTGGCAATTAGGTCAGCGTCAAAAAACCACGCCAGATCTTGTTCAATATCACAACTGACATCAATATTTTTGTTGGTGATATAAAGCTCATTTTTAGCAAGCAGTTCGTCGACTAAGTCATCTAAAAAATGCTCTTCAATATTGAGCGGCAGTTGTGCGTTGTGTTCACGATAAAGGGCTAGTACTTGTAATAAGTTGGAATTAACGCGGGCAACTTCGTAATGAATCTTGGCGAATTCAGATTGTGCTTGTGGCGTTTGCTCAATACTTTGACTAATTGTTTCCATCGATTGAAGCAGCATACACAGTGAGTTTTTCATATCGTGCATACTTGCACCAAGGACAACGGAAAAGTCGAGCTTATTATGGTCCATAATTATCCCGTTAATTTAGCTTTAGCAAAGTTTAACAGACTTTGACTTTGCTTGTGACGATGGTCGTGAGGCGCTAACGTTTTTAACGCATTAAATGACAACGCAAATTGACGCTTTGTTAATGTGAACTTTTGATTTTGTTTATGCAATTGGTACGCCGCTTGTAACAGGTTTAATGCAATATTTGGGTTGTTAGGGGCATTGGCTAGGGCAGTTGCAAATGCCCCTTGAGCGCTTTCAAATGCTTTCTCTTTGTATTTCACCATGCCTTGTTGATTGAAGTTCTCTGATTTTTCGTGGTCTTCGTGTGAAATAATCTTCGCTTTACCGCGCGTAATAATTGGGTCGAGCTTGGCGGTAACCACTTCAATATCGGCGTGCTTCATTATGATTTCGAGCAAGTTAATAAATGCCGAATTGAGTGCGTCTGGGTAATCAACAATTTTATCTACCACTAAAATGAGCTTCTCACCTTTTGCGCCGTCTTTGTTAACTAAGTACTCAACAAATACTTGATGTATTTCAATTGCTAATTGACTTTGCACACCGGGGTAGAGTTTTGTGATTGTACGATAAATTGCGGGGTACTCTTTTTTTGCGCGTCGCACAAAGTTTGCTTGATCCGTTAATTGTATCTGTGTGCAAACACATAACTGATTTATATAGTCATCGAGTTGCGCTAAGCATGAATACTTGGCTAATTGCATAACGCGTTTGTAAGCATTAAAGGCATTTTCCAGCTCATTGTAGCGGGTTGCTAATAAGGCTAACTGGCGCTGCCTAACAATTGAGTTGGGCGATGCGGCAATGGCTTTTTGTGTAATTGCGTATGCCGCTTCGAAGTCGTGTTGTTGAATAAAGCATTCACAAGCAAGGTCGTATGCTTCAACGGCTTGTGGATTTTTAGTGGTAATCAGTTTACAAAGGCTTAATGCTTGATCGCTTTGTGATAGCGCCAAATGGCAAATCGCTGCGCCCATTTGTGCCCAACTAAGTTCTCGCTTATGCAAAATTGAATTATAAATGCTGAGTGCTTGCGCATATTTAAGTTGTTTTAAATAAATTTCAGCCTTAAGGCGCAAACATTCAATACCAACGCGTTTGTTTTTTGCCATTAGCTGGTCGCAAAGCTCAAGGGCCGTTTTTGGCTTATCTTGATTTAACGCGGTATAAATAGGCTTAAACGCGAGGCTTTTTTCAACAAGCTTATCTAAGCGAGATTTCAGGGTTGTTTTGGTAAATGGTTTTGCAAGGTAATCGTCGGGGCGGTATTCAAGTGCCCCCATCACTAAATCTGAGGCAGTTTCACCGGTGATCAGTACATAATTTGTGCCGTATTTTAGTAAGTTGCGATGATTGAGCTCAGCAAGCAGCTGCAGCCCATTTAAACCATCACCTAAGTTGTAATCGACTAACAAGATATCATGTTGATGTTCGCTGTAGCAGGAAAGAGCATCTTCGGCATTGGTACACACATCCACATGGTGAACACCAAAACTTTCTACCATTTGTTTTAGTGATAGGCGGAATTCGGAAAAATCATCCAAAATAAGCACCGAGATAGATTTGTATCGTTGCAGAGGATTAACCATAAAAGCAGAAAATTATTTTTGATACTAATAATTTAGACGCTTTTTTCTGACTTTTACAAAATACTAAGGTAGTTTGTAGTTAAAAATGGAATAAATACGTAAGTTTTGAATTTATGCTTGGCATAAAAGAGACAAAAGTATATAAATAAAGGTAATAATAAATACAAAATACTCGCTATGAAATTACAGCAGCTAAAGTACATTGTTGAAGTACTCAATCACAATCTTAATGTTTCAGCCACCGCTGAAAACTTATATACCTCGCAACCTGGTATTTCTAAACAAGTGCGTATGCTCGAAGATGAGCTAGGTGTGCAAATCTTCGGTCGTAGCGGTAAACATTTAACGCATGTTACGCCGGCGGGCAAAGACATTATCAATATCTCTCGTGAGATTTTGGCGAAAGTTGAAAGCATTAAAGCGGTTGCCAACGAGCATACCTTACCAGATCAAGGTAAGTTGAATATCGCAACTACGCATACCCAAGCGCGTTACGCTTTGCCAAACGTGATCCAAGGGTTTATGAACAAATACCCGAAAGTATCCCTGCATATGCATCAAGGTACACCGCAGCAAATCTCTGATGCTGCCGCGCGCGGAGACGCAGATTTTGCCATCGCAACAGAAGCGTTGCATTTGTACACCGATTTAATTATGTTGCCGTGTTATCACTGGAATCGCAGTATTGTGGTGGCAAAAGATCACCCACTTGCTGCTAAAGCAAATAATCTCACGATTCAAGATGTTGCTGCGTTCCCATTAATCACTTATGTGTTTGGTTTTACTGGGCGTTCAGAGCTAGATAAAGCCTTTACTAAGCATGGTTTAGAGCCGCAAATCGTGTTCACCGCAACCGACGCTGACGTAATTAAAACTTATGTGCGCTTAGGCTTAGGTGTAGGTGTTGTGGCATCAATGGCCATTGATGAAATGAACGACAAAGATCTCGTGGTAATTGATGCAAGCCACTTATTTGAAGCAAGCACCACAAAAATTGGCTTCAGAAAAGGCACTTTCCTACGCAGTTACATGTATGATTTCATTGAGCGCTTTGCGCCACATCTGGATAAAACCATTGTTGAGCGTGCGTGCATGTTACGCAATCAAGATGATGTCGACCATCTATTTAAGGATATTGAGTTACCGGTTCGTTAAGACCAATTTTGACTCAAAAAAAACGCCACATTATGTGGCGTTTTTTGTATCTGTTAACTGTGATTAACACTCAATGATATTTACAGCGAGTCCGCCTCGAGCTGTCTCTTTGTACTTGGTTTTCATATCATTACCTGTGTCCCACATGGTTTTGATTACTTTATCAAGCGATACTTTTTGCTCACCTGAGCCACGCATTGCAAGGCGTGATGCGTTAATTGCTTTTACTGCACCCATTGCATTTCGTTCAATACACGGTACTTGTACAAGACCACCAACAGGGTCGCAAGTTAAACCTAAGTTATGTTCCATACCAATTTCAGCGGCATTTTCAACTTTCTCAACATTGCCGCCTAAAATTTCAGTGAGTGCGCCCGCTGCCATTGAGCAAGCAACGCCCACTTCACCTTGGCAGCCTACTTCTGCACCTGAAATTGATGCGTTCTTTTTGTAAAGAATACCAATCGCAGCAGCGGTTAGCAGGTAACGCGTTGCAATGTCTTTATCTACTTCTTTAATGAATGTGTGGTAGTACATTAGCACCGCTGGAAGTATGCCTGCGGCACCGTTTGTCGGTGCGGTAACAACACGACCGCCAGCAGCATTTTCTTCATTTACAGCAAGGGCAAATAAATCAACCCATTCCATTGCACGTAGCGGATCGTTATGTGTTTCAATGTTCAGTTGACGGTGTAGGCTCGGTGCACGACGTTTTACTTTTAAACCGCCCGGTAAAATACCTTCAGTGCGCATACCGCGCTCAACGCACGCTTTCATCACCAACCAAATATTGTATAGCTCGTCAGTGATTTCGCTTTCTGTTTTAAGGGTTTTTTCGTTTGCCATCATTAGGGCTGGCACACTTAAACCGTGCTCTTTACACTGCGCCATTAACTCTGCGCCCGTATCAAATGGGTATGGTGCAGGGTTTTCTTCGCGTATCGTTAGTGCAGCTTGCTTTTCTTGTTCAAAGTCAGCGTCGCGAACAATAAAGCCGCCACCAATAGAATAAAAAACCTCACGGAAGACACATTGTTCGCCGTTAAATGCTTGTAGTTCCATTGCATTTGAATGCTTTGGCAAGGTTTTACGACGGTGAAATACAATGGCGTCTTTTTTTGGAAATGCCGCAGCATGGCTTTGATCAAGATAGATAGTTTCTTCTTTTTCGATTTTATCTAAAATGCTTGGCACCAGATCGGCATCAATAGTTTCTGGATCGTGACCTGCAAGGCCTAAAATAACCGCTTTACCCGAACCATGACCAATACCCGTTTGTCCGAGTGAGCCAAACAATTCACAGCGAACACTGGTTACTTGCTCTAATAGCGCTTGCTCTTGTAATGACTTTACAAACAGTCTTGAAGCGCGCATCGGGCCCACAGTATGTGATGAGGAAGGACCAATGCCGATACTAAACATATCGAATGCACTTATCATACGAATATCTCTTACTTAATCTTTGAACGGCCGGATATCATAACTCTAATTTATAATCATGTTAACTTTAATTAGTATGATTAATGCTTATGTGCTTAATTTAGATGTTTAATCAAATTGCGAATGATTTGCGCAGTGGCACCCCAAAGCAAGCCGTATTCAGTTTGAAACCCAGTTAGAGTATAGGCAGAAAACTGACGTGTGAATTGAATATCTTGCCAATTTTCTTGATTTATAAGCTGTGACAGCGGTAAATAAAATGCACTGGCGACTTCATTGGTTGCTAGTACCAAATTGGGTTTTTCGGGAAGTAGAGCAATATAAGGTTTTATTTCAAATCCGGTGAGCGTCCAATAACTGTCCATATCACCGATAACATGATTATTATCCACTATAATGCCGATTTCTTCACGAGTTTCACGAAGGGCTGTTGCAAGTAGGTTATCGTCCGAATGCTCAACCTTTCCGCCAGGAAAACAAATTTGCCCGGGGTGGTGCTTTAAATAGTTTGGGCGTTTACACAGCAACAGGTGAATTTCACCGCTTACATTAACCAGCGGCACCAATACGGCGCTTTGCTTAGCAATATTACGCATTTGTATTGGAAAGCCAACGTCATTGCTTGGTTGTTGAATATGAAAACGGGCGAGAAATTCACTTAACTGCATAACACGTACAAAGCGGGTAGCTATTCAAGTACAGGTAAAATACGATTTACTTTATCGTATGTTTCTTGCAGCTCAGACTCAAGAGTTGAGTCGGCAACTACGCCACCGCCAGCCCAGCAATAAATTTTACCTTTTTCACAAACGAGGGTGCGAATAGTAATGCTGGTATCCATGGTGCCACAGGCCGAAATATAGCCAATTGAGCCACAATAGATGGAGCGGCGATGAGGTTCTAACTCTTCAATAATTTCCATTGCACGGATTTTTGGCGCACCAGTAATCGAGCCACCGGGAAATGCCGCTTTTAATTGATCAATCGCACTGTAGCCATCGGCAAGGGTAGATGTAACCGTTGATACTAAATGATGCACTGCGTTAAAGCTTTCAATCTCAAAGAGCTTAGGTACTTCAACGGTACCCGGTTTAGCTACTTTACCTAAATCGTTTCTAAGTAAATCAACAATCATCACGTTTTCAGCGCGATCTTTCGTTGAATTTGCAAGACGTGCTTTATTGGCGTCATCAATTTTTGCATCTTGGCTGCGCGGCACTGTGCCTTTTATTGGCTTGGTTTCAACGTGGCGTTCTTTTACCTGAATAAAACGCTCAGGTGAAAGAGAGAGTATTTGTTGCTCACCGGTATTGATAAATGCCGAAAATGGCGCTTGGTTAGCGCTTCGCAACTTACAATAGGCAAGCCAAGGGTTGCCAGTAAAACTTGCATCAAAGCGCTGTGCCAGATTGATTTGGTAGCAATCGCCACTTTTTAAGTATGCTTGCACTTTATTAAAGCGCTCACCATAACCGTCTTTTGTGAGGTTTGATTGCCACTTAGTTGTTAAGGCAAACGGCATACGCTCGCTTTGAGCCCCTGTAAGCGGCGCAAGGTAATTACTTAAGCGTGTTTCGCTATCACAACATGGCTGTGCGATATAAAACCACTGTTTTTTGTGATGATCAAATATTAGGGCATCGGGATAAATACCCACTACCATTTGGCCTAAATCGATATCATTTTTAGCGATTTCTGGCATCACCTCAATTGAGCGGCCTAAATCGTAACTGAATAAACCTAAAGCACCGCCTGAAAACGGTAAATCAAATGGGGCTTTATCTTTTACAAATGGGCTTATTGCTTGGTGTATTGCACTAAAGCCATCACACACCGCTTGGTTATTATCAACATAAGTCACATTGTTTTTCACTTCAATCAGTGAAATAGGGTTAATCACAATAATGTCGAAACGGTTATTAGGGTGTGCTGGGTTTGCCGAATCTAAGAAAATGGCATACTGCAAATCTGCAAAAAAACTAAAAACGTGCTCGCTAGTTAGCGCTAAGTCTAATTTTTTGCATATTAATTGTTCATTTATCATTAACTTTAACTACCAGACTGGTCGCAAACGAGTTGGGAGGTTATTATACATGCATAGTTTAACGAATTACTGCACAGATTGCATGAGTAAGCTGTGTTTGACACTATTCACACTGTAAACATTTGCCACCGTCACGGCATATAATAAGGATACATAATGAGCACTATCCGTCAGCAAGACTTTATTGACAGCATCGAAGATGCATTGCAATACATTTCGTTTTATCACCCACTAGATTTCGTACAAGCGCTTGATAAAGCGTACCAAAAAGAAGAAAGCAAAGCGGCTAAAGATGCGATTGCACAAATCTTAATTAACTCACGTATGTCGGCAGAAGGTAAGCGCCCACTGTGTCAAGATACGGGTATTGTGACGTGTTTCGTTAAAGTGGGTATGGACGTTAAATGGGATAAAACCAACTTGACGGTTCAGCAAATGGTTGATGAAGGCACACGCCGCGCATACCTTAACCCAGATAACCCTCTGCGTGCTTCAATTGTTGCAGACCCAGCAGGCAGCCGCAAAAACACTAAAGATAACACGCCGTCAGTTGTGCACATCGACATGGTGCCTGGCGCTGAAGTTGAAGTAATGATTGCAGCGAAGGGCGGCGGCTCTGAAAACAAAACTAAAATGGTTATGCTTAACCCGTCAGATGATGTTGCAGCTTGGGTTGAAAAGACGCTACCAACAATGGGTGCGGGCTGGTGTCCACCTGGCATGTTAGGTATAGGTATTGGTGGTACAGCTGAAAAAGCAGCGGTACTTGCAAAAGAATCACTGATGGATCCGGTAGATATTCATGAGTTAATGGAGCGCGGTGCAGAAACAGCGGAAGAAAAGCTACGTTTAGAGATTTTTGAGCGCGCAAATAAAACCGGTATTGGCGCACAAGGCCTTGGCGGTTTAACTACCGTTGTTGATATTAAAATCAAAACAGCACCAACACACGCGGCATCTAAGCCAGTAGTGATGATCCCTAACTGTGCGGCAACGCGTCACGTTCACTTCACATTAAACGGTTCAGGCCCTGCAGATCTGAAAGCGCCTAAGCTAGAAGATTGGCCAGAAGTAACGTTTGAAGTAGGTGAAGATACACGCCGTGTTAACCTTGATACCTTAACAAAAGAAGACACAGCCGATTGGAAGATGGGCGAAACAGTACTTCTAAGCGGTAAAATCTTAACGGGTCGTGATGCTGCGCATAAGCGTTTGCAAGACATGATTAATTCAGGCGAAGGCTTACCTGAGGGTGTTGATTTCACAAATAAATTTATCTACTACGTAGGCCCTGTAGATGCAGTAGGCGATGAAGCGGTAGGTCCTGCAGGTCCAACAACGGCAACACGTATGGATAAATTTACTGACTTAATGCTAGAGAACACTGGCATTGTAGGTATGATTGGTAAAGCAGAGCGCGGCCCTGCAACAGTTGAATCAATCAAAAACAATAAGTCAATTTACCTAATGGCAGTGGGCGGTGCAGCGTACTTAGTATCAAAAGCAATTAAGAAAGCAAAAGTGGTTGCGTTTGAAGACTTAGGTATGGAAGCTATCTACGAGTTTGAAGTAGAAGATATGCCAGTAACGGTAGCGGTAGACAGCGAAGGTAACAACGCGCACAGCGCAGGCCCTGCAATCTGGAAAGCAAAAATTGAAGAGCTAGACGCAAAACTAAAGTAATCTTTGGTTGAGCGACAAGTTTAACAAAGTAAAAAGGGCGCTTATGCGCTCTTTTTTATTGCCGCATTCAAGAATTTAACTGACAAAAAACGATTGGAAATTATGCTTGAGCTATATTCGCGCATTGATTAAGCTCTGAACTCTGTAACTTCTTCTTTACGTTCTCTCACCTTTCAAGCTTATCGCTTACGTAAACGTCAATCTACAATTTAATTATTAGCGGATCTTTGCGATATTTTGCTTGGAATAGCACTGTAATTGCATTGTTTATCGTTATGTAAGTGTTAATTGAAATTGAATATGTTTAATTGTAAGTTTAACTGGGTTGTTCATCTAAAATTGTAGTCTTGATGAAAGGATAATGTTAGAGTCGGTGCAAACCAAGAATAACCCGTTCATTTAACGCCATACTCATATAAGCGCGTTAAACATTTACAAGTTGGAGAGTCGTGTGACTGTTTTTAATCGTACTGAATTTGATAACCACGAAAACGTTGTTTTTTGTGCAGACAAAGAAACTGGCTTAAAAGCAATTATTGCTGTACACAGCACTAAATTAGGCCCAGCAGTGGGTGGTTGTCGTTTATGGGATTACGCAAGTGACGAAGATGCAGTATACGATGTACTGCGTTTATCAAAAGGCATGACATATAAGAATGCAGTTGCGCGCTTACCTTTCGGTGGTGGTAAATCGGTAATTATCGGTAACGCAAAAGAAATCAAATCAGATGCACTATTTAAAGCATTTGGTCGTCATTTAGAGCGTTTAGGTGGTAGCTACTACTCAGCAGAAGACGTAAACATCACTTGTGATGACGTTGCAGTAATGAATACTGAAACAAATTATGTGCTTGGCCTTGAAGGTAAAAGCGGTAACCCATCACCGTTTACAGCACTAGGCACGTTTTTAGGTATTAAAGCGGCTTACCAGCATAAGCACGGTAATCAAGACTTAGCAGGCGTAAAAGTGTCTGTACAAGGTCTTGGCGCGGTTTCTTACACACTATGTAAATACCTACACGAAGCAGGTGCTGAGCTGTTTGTAACAGACATCAATGAAGAGCGTGTTAACCGTGTAGTAAACGACTTTAACGCAACAGCAGTTAACATTGACGAAATTTACGACCTAGATGTAGATGTATACGCGCCGTGTGCACTAGGTGCAACAATCAATGATGATACAATTCCGCGTATTAAAGCGGGCATTATTGCAGGTTGTGCGAATAACCAGCTAGCAGAGCCACGTCACGGTGAAATCATTCGTGAAAAAGGCATTTTATACGCGCCAGATTACGTGATTAACGCAGGTGGTATCATTAACGTTTACTACGAAACAGCGCCAGAGGGTTACAGTGCAGAAGCGGCAACTAAGCACGTTGAAGGTATTTTCGATACACTAAGCGAAATCTTCAAGCGCTCTGAAGACGAGCAAAAGTCAACGCACATTATTGCAGACGAACTAGCACAAGAAATCATCGAAAACGGTTTGTAATTTACCCGTTTTTTGCTTGTAAAAACACGAGTAACAGAATGAGCTTGAAAGTTCATGCTATGCTCTGTAAGGTGCCCGCAATTGCGGGCATTTTTATTTTAAGATTATGGCAACTCAAATCGACCTCTCTACCTGGCAACGCGCCGAACACTTCTCATTTTTTAAAGACTTAGCAAACCCATACTTTTCGGTCTGTGTGCGTATAGACGCGGGTGAATTGTTCGACACATGTAAGCAAAGCGGGCAGTCTTTCTATTTAGCTTGCCTATACGCCTTGCTGCGAGCAAATAATAGCTATCAACCCGTTTGTCATCGTATTGATAACAACCAAGTATGGTTGTGCGATAAAATTGAAATCAACGCGGTGCAATTAGATGAGCAAAACCTCTTTAAAATTTCATACTTACCTTATGCCGAGGACTTTGCTGACTTTAGTGAAAAAGGCAAAATTGCATTTGAAACAGCAATAAGTCAGCCATTTTTCTCAGAGCAATTTAACTCAATAGAAGGGCGCCTTAACTGTATTCATGTGTCGGTGTTACCTTGGCTTGATTTTACTGGCTTTTCTCACGCGACACCGTTTGGTGAGCAAAATGGCATTCCCAAATATGTGTTTGGTAAATTCGATAAACAACTTGGCACCATGCCACTCAATATTGATGTACACCACGGCTTAATGGACGGCTTTCATGTTGCGCAGTTTGTTAATGTACTACAGCAAGAAATGGCAGCACTTGCAAAGAGCCTAGTTTAGCCTATTTAATATCCACCAATTTACTGGCGCGGCGATATTGTATCTTTGCGCCATTAAAATTGGGTAGCTCCCACTTTTTAGGTGCTTCAACCCGTTTACCACTCATGTAATGAAGCAACACGCGTTTTGCGCTAATAAAGTACTCCACCCTAAGTTGTTGCTGTGGCAACACCACTGTTAGCGGGTACAGTTCACAAAACTGTTGCCATGTGTAGTCATCAACTAAGCCATAGGCAAAATCACTGTTATCAAGAAGTGCCAGCTCATCAAGTGAGCTAACTTCTAAATCACTTAATACCGAAGTGATATGTTCTTGTGGCACTAATAATTGCCAATCGGTGTTATGCACATTTTGGTAAAGGCAAAGTTGCTGGTATTCCTGTGTTAATTCATCAAAAAGTGACTCACAAAGGGTGCCAGTTTCAATTAGGTTAACAGTGGCGGCTGTAAATTCATGGCTTTTAACTGCGGCGCTAAATGATTTTAATGTGGTGCCTGCGTAGTGGTATTGGTAATTGCCTATTAATTCATTTTGCTCAGTAATTTCAGAGGAAGTGAGCTTTGCCTCACCTAAGTCATTATCAATAATAATGCTGGTGGTTATGGGGCTTACTTTGGTAGCCAGTGTTTTACGGTCTTTTACTGCACGCCCAGCGAGGCTGTAGGTTTTAAGTACCAATAGGGCGTCGGGCTCGTTACTTAGGTAGCTGTCTTTGGCAATCACCACTTCTTGCTTAGCATTATTGTAACTGCCACGGCGATTTTGCTTTTTAATGTACACGCAGCTAGGCAGTAACGCGGCAATAGCGTGTTGCAATTCAGTGATGTTGTAACTGGCGTATTTACTGAGTTCGGGTAAGTTAAAATGGCTGCGCAGCTGGCTGGCAAACTGTTGGGCCTCAACAAGCGCGTTTTCTTCGGTGCTAATATACTCTAAAAACTGGCCGCGCACTAAGCCAATGAGCAAGCTAAAGTCACACAGGTTGGGAAAGTCATTTTCTAATTGTATAAATTTTTCTGAATTTTTATCTCGAGTGTACAGTTTTGCTGGCACGCTTAGGGCACCTGCAAGGTCGGCCATTGCCTGTTTAAGGCGGTTATTTGGCATACTTGCCACTAAATGGGAAAGCGAAACGTCAATGGGTAATGGCGCAAGGGCTTTACCATAGTCAGTTGCAATACCCGCATCGTTAATGGCATTAATGGTTTTAAGCGTTGAAAACGCTAAATCATGGGCTTGTTGTGATAGGGGGTTGATAAAACGCAAATTGCCAAGGGCATTATTATTTGCCGCGGCTGCCAACATCATATCTGTTAAGTTTTCCCGTTGAATTTCAGGGGGGGTATGGGCTTCAAGCGGTGCATGTTGACCAAACAAGGCTAAGTAAACACCTTCAGTAATTCGCCCCGCACGGCCTCGGCGTTGTAGTTTCGAGTCATTGGCGATGGCAGTTAAATCCAACACACTTTGGCCGTTTCGGATATGCGTGCGGCGCTCAAGCCCCGAGTCAATCACCACATCAACACCGGGAATGGTTAACGAGGTTTCTGCCACGTTAGTAGCTAAAATAAGGCGGCGTTTTTCACCTTGTTGTAGTGCGCGTTTTTGCTCGCTGATAGGGCTTGCACCATGTAAGGTGATTATATCGAATTGGTCGCTCAATCGCGTGCGCAAATAGCTGGCGCAAAGTTGAATCTCCCCTTTGCCGGGCAAAAATGCCAATACATCTTGGTTGCCAAGTTGGTAAGCTTTTTCAGCGGCAAATGCCATGCGCTCAGTGAGCTTGTCTTTGTGCGGCATATCACGCATAGCGGGGGCGAGGTAATGCTCTTCGACGGGGAACACTTTACCTTCTGCGTGTAAATGTATGCCTTCGCAATAGTTAATAAGTTGCTCAGCGTTTAATGTTGCGGAGGTGATCACAAGCTTATGGCGTTGATTGTTGGTTTTATTGTGCTCAAGCAGTAAAGCCAGCAGTAAATCGGTATCCCAACGGCGCTCATGAAACTCATCGAGCATAATGGTGTTGAAATCCTGTAATAACCCTTCATTTAACCAGCGCAGTGCCACACCTGGGGTTACAAATACAATCTCGGTGTTGTCGTTTGCATGTACTTCAAAACGAATGGCATAACCCACTTTGTCGCCAAGGGATGTTTGCATTTCGTTTGCGACGCGCTCGGCAAGGCTAGTACAGGCAATACGCCTTGGCTCAATAACCAATACTTTACCGTTTTGCGTGCACCACTGCGGCAATTGGGTTGATTTACCCGTACCCGTATTGGCGCTCACAATAATTGGTTGATATGTAGCGTTATTGCCTATCTGGGCTAAAAAATCGGTTTTAACCTGGTTGATTGGTAGCATGCGTTTATTTCTTTGTCCGAGTCGCGATATAATTGACGGTATTATTTGTCTATTAGGATAATGTTTTGAAAGGCATTGCGATTTTGATATCACCTGTTGCAAACGGTGCTTATTTTAACGAAACCATCGATATTGCACAAAAAGAGTTTAAACAGTGTATTGGCGATTATGACCTTACACTAAACGAGATTGGCGGCATGCAATTTTTGCAAACCCAGTTGCCAGAACAAAAACTTGAGGCGCTAGCACGCTTATCGTTTGTACAAGGTATTTTTAGTCATGATACGGGCACGTTAACGCCGCTATCGCTAAATACTGATTTTCACTTACACAGTGATTTTGTATTTGGTAGCAAGTACAAAGGCAAGACCAATGAAATTTTAACGCAGTTATTACTCAATGTGGGTTTAAGTTTTTGTAAAGAAAAAGACATCAGCAAGATTAAATTGCTCGACCCAATGTGCGGACGCGGCACCACTTTAATGTGGGCAATGCGTTATGGCATTAAATCAAAAGGCATTGAGCAGGACCCAAATGCAGTTTTGGACTTTAGAACCTTTGCCAAAAAATGGACGAAACTTCACCGCCAAAAGCATGAGCTAAAAGAGGGCTTTATTGGTAAAGCCAATAAACAAAACAAGGGTAAGTTTATTGATTTTACCGCCGAGGGCGTTAATACCCGTATTATTAATGGCAATGCGACGGCCGCGTGTGATTTATTAAAGCGTGAAAAGCAGCATTTAATTATTAGTGATATCCCCTATGGTGTGCAGCATTTTACGACTGAAAAAACCCGTAACCCAATTGCTGTGTTAGAAGAATGTGCGCCGCAATGGGTCGATTTACTGCACAAAGACGGTATTTGCGTGATTGCGTTTAATAAGTACATTCCAAAGCGCAAAGAGCTGATTGCGGTTTTTGAGGCGGCAGGCCTTAGCGCGCTTGAGTTTGAAGCGCCACATCGTATGAGCGAATCAATCTTCCGTGACGTGGTTGTTTTAAGAAAGAACTAAATAATATATTCCCTACCTTGAACAATCCCATGCTTCACCCAATTAAATAGAAAAGGGGGGGAGCATGGACTTCATACTAATAATATTAACCTTGGTATTTATCGCTGCTTATTGGCATTTCGATACGCTACGCACTATTTACTGGGAACATAATCTAAAAGATCGCACATTAAGCGACAGCGATCGCAATGTATTACTCAAGTACATGCCGATTTATCGCAGAATGACAGATAGCGAGCGCACACGATTAGAAAAACACATCATCTGGTTTTTAGCGACCAAAGACTTTTTAGGGCGTGATGGCCTAGTGGTAAACCACGCAATGAAATTGATAGTGGCAGCAGATGCCTGTGTGTTGGTACTTAATAAACCGTGGCCGCTATATAAAAATGTAAAGCAAATTTTGCTTTACCCAAGCGCCTACTATGCAAATTCAGAAAGCCGTGATGGCGCGGGGCTTGTTAATTTTCACCAAACAGTTAGGCAAGGGGAGTCGTGGCCAGGCGGTACTTTGGTGCTTTCATGGCATGATGTACTTAACGGTAACCGTTTACCAAACGATGGCCACAATTTGGTCTTCCATGAGTTTGCCCATCAACTCGACCAAGAAACCGGTGCGACAACAGGCACGCCGCTATTAAAAGATAAACCCACCTATGAAAGTTGGGGGCGAGAATTTTCTCGTGCCTACAATGTGTTAAAAGCGCATGTGGCGTATGGCATGCCCCATGTGATTCACAGTTACGGTGCCACCAATGAAGCTGAATTTTTCGCGGTGTTAACCGAAACGTTTATTGAAAAACCAAGTGAATTAAAAGCCTATGATCCGGTCATTTTTGATCTGTTACTCAACTACTTTGGCTTTGACCCAAGGCGCTGGAACTAGATCTGCCAGTTAGCTTGGGTAAGCCTTTCAATAAACCATTGAAAGGCTTTGCCTTGATTATCTTTTTGCCAGGCAATGTATAAATCTTGTTTGGGTCTTGGAATGGTACACTCTTTTTGCACTAGCTCACCAGTTGCAAGATATGGCTTCGCAATATGACTTGGCAGAAACCCCACACCAATGCCGGCAAGTTGGGCTGCGAGTTTTGCCTGCATAGAATTAACATTGATTACTTGCTTGGCGCTAAATAGCCCAGTACTACGCTCTGGCAATAAAGTAGAAGTGTCTGATACCACAATCGCGGGGTAGTATTTTAAATCATCGTCGTCAAGCGGTGTATTCACCTTTGCTAGCGGGTGCGATGCTGCCACAGCAAAGATAAAGCTTAACTCTGCGATTTTATGGGTACGATACACGCCTTTTGGCAGCTCGCCAGTTGCACCAATAACAATATCGGCACGCTTGCTATGTAAGGCATCCCAGCCGCCACCTAAGGCTTCAACGCTAAGTTGAATATCAACTTGTTCAGGCCGTTTGGTGAACTCTTTTAATAACTCAAAAATGACACCTTCTGGTATCACGGTATCACGGGCGATACGCAGGCGTTTTTCCCAGCCTGATTCTAATTGGCTTACGGCATCGAGCATTTTGCTGGTGGAATGCAAAATTTGCCTGCCATGTTCTAGCACCAACTTACCTGCAGGAGTGAGTACTGCTCGCTGTTTTGAACGGTCAAAAAGTGGCGTGCCAATGTCTTCTTCAAGTTTTTTGATAGTGTAGCTTAGCGCCGAAGGCACTTTATATAGTGACTCGGCTGCGGCGGCAAAGCTGCCTTTTTTATCGATAGCATCGAGTGCTTTTAGGGCGTCAATGGTGATAGCTTGATACATAATTCTTTTGTTCAAAAAATTTGAATTAATGGTTCAAAATGTTCCGATTTTTTATTGAGTTTAGCATGCTTATACTTAATTTCATCAGTTAAGCAAATGCTTTAACAAATTAGATAAGTTTAAAATTTTTGAGGAATAAATTATGAAAACACTATTAACAACACTTACATCAAGCCAAGCGGGTTACGCAGCACTGGCGTTAAGATTACCTATCGGCATTATTTTTATGGCACATGGCGCGCAAAAGTTATTTGCTTGGTTTGGTGGTTATGGCCTTGAGGGCACGGGTGCATGGATGAAATCTATTGGCTTAGCGCCGGGCTATTTAATGGCACTAATGGCAGGCAGTGCAGAGTTTTTTGGCGGTTTATTTATTTTATTTGGCTTATTAACTCGCCCAGCGGCATTGGCACTTGCAGGCACTATGATTGTTGCAATCTTTACTGTGCATTTTGAAAATGGACTGTTTATGTCTAACAATGGCTATGAGTTTGGCTTAGCATTATTGGCAGCAAGTATTTCTTTAGTGTTCTCGGGTGCGGGTAAAGCTTCACTGGATGCGCTTATTTCAAATAAATTGACACAACACGTTTAACTAAGAGGGAAGCACGATGATCACACTTAGAAAAGCACATGAGCGCGGCGGCGCTGACTATGGCTGGCTTAAGAGCAGACATACTTTCTCTTTTGCAAATTACTACGACCCAAAACACATGGGCTTTTCAGCCCTTCGTGTTATCAATGATGATGTTGTGGCACCGGGCGCTGGGTTTGATACCCATGGCCACCGCGATATGGAAATTATCAGCTATGTGCTGTCAGGCACGATTGAACATAAAGACAGTGCGGGCAATATCAAAACGCTTCCTGCGGGGGAATTTCAGTTAATGTCGGCAGGCAAAGGGATTTTTCACAGTGAATACAATGCGTCAAATGAAGAGGGGCTTAGATTTTTACAAATTTGGATTGAGCCGAATAGCTTT
Source organism: Pseudoalteromonas sp. ABV4_021 (assembly GCF_056159365.1). Taxonomy (NCBI): domain Bacteria; kingdom Pseudomonadati; phylum Pseudomonadota; class Gammaproteobacteria; order Alteromonadales; family Pseudoalteromonadaceae; genus Pseudoalteromonas; species Pseudoalteromonas sp. ABV4_021. Next base: position 1,208,349 of record NZ_JBSWVB010000001.1, read on the forward strand.
GGCGACAAACCGGGTTATCAACAAAAAGATTTTGGTAAAGAGGTTGGTTTAACGACCATTGTGACGCCAAATGGCGAAAATGGCACGCTTTCGATAAAACAAGATGCAAAGCTACATCAACTGATCCTTGAACCAAAACAGCAGTATCTATTTGAATCAAATAATGCACCAGTGTATGTACATCAAGTTTCAGGCCGCAGTCTAGTGAATGCTATTCAAATTGAAAGTGGTGATGGTGCAAAAGTGTTAGATGAAACTGAATTAGTATTTGAAAACGTATCTAACACCCCAACAACATTAATTATTTTTGAATTACCAAAGGTTTAAGGAGCAGATCATGGGATTATTAGTTGAAGGTAAATGGCACGATAAGTGGTACGACACCAAAAACAGTAAAGGTAAGTTCGAACGTGAAGCTTCGCAGTTACGTAATTGGGTCACACAAGACGGTGAAGCAGGCCCTTCTGGTACAAGTGGGTTTGCTGCAGAATCTGGCCGATATCATTTATATGTATCTCTGGCGTGCCCATGGGCTCACCGTACCCTTATTTTTCGCGCTTTAAAAGGGCTAGAGCAGCATATTTCTGTATCAATAGTAAGCCCAGACATGTTAGAACATGGTTGGACATTTGATAAAACACAGCACAGTACGGGCGATGCGTTATTTGATTTTGATTATATGCATCAAATATATACGCGTAATAACGCAAACTACAGTGGTCGTGTTACTGTGCCGGTGCTTTGGGATAAAAAACAAAACTGTATCGTCAGTAATGAGTCATCAGAGATTATTCGCATGTTTAATACCGCCTTTAATCATTTAACAAGCCTCGAGTATGACTATTACCCTGAACATTTACGTGCTGAAATTGATGAAATTAACGAATTTGTTTATCACAATATTAATAACGGGGTATACAAAGCGGGTTTTGCGACCACACAAGACGCATACGAAGGGGCGTATATTGAGCTTTTTAATGCCCTTGATAAAGTTGAAGCTATTTTAGCTAAACAGCGCTTCTTGGTAGGTACACAAATTACCGAGGCAGATTGGCGTTTATTTACTACCTTAATACGATTTGATGCGGTTTATTTTTCACATTTTAAATGTAATCAACGTATGCTTGAGTCGTATCCGAATATTGCAAATTATATTCGTGAGCTATATCAAGTTAAGGGCGTGGCTGAAACGGTCGATTTTTATCATATTAAACGCCATTATTACTTTAGCCATACCATGATTAACCCAACGCAAGTGGTACCCGTTGGGCCAAAAGTTGATTACAGCAGTGCACATAATCGTTCGTCATTTTAAAAAGTAATAGGCAATAAAAAAGGCAGCGAAAGCTGCCTTTTTTACTTTTAATTGACCAGTCCTAAATAAGGTTGACACTTTTCCAACTTAAATTTGGAGAATGTTATGAACCCTATATCTAAGAGAACTCAAAAAGATTATTCACTTGCCTTTAAATTATCAATTGTCGAAAAAGTAGAAAAAGGCGAGTGTACATACAAACAAGCGCAAGACCACTATGGTATCCAAGGTGCTTCAACAGTTTTAGTTTGGCTTCGTAAGCATGGTCGACTAGATTGGAGTAAGGGAACACCTAATCACATGAGTGAGGCTACCGGTATGTCAGAGCCTAAAGATTTAACACCAGAGCAAAAGATTAAAGCCCTTGAGAAAGAGTTAGAAGATACCAAGTTAAAAGCCGAGTTCTTCGAGAAAATTGTCGATGTGCTTGATAAAGACTTTGGGGTACGTATCACAAAAAAGCAACGCGACAGGTTGTTGAATCAAAAGTCATAGCCAAACTGTCAGTGACCAAGGCGTGTAAGTACTTGGGTATAACACGACAAGCTTATTATAAACGCTGTAAAGTGGCGGTAATAAAAGAGCAGTTTGAGCAACGAGTATTATCGTTCGTAAAGGCACAGCGGATGACTCATCCTCGCATTGGTACCAGAAAGTTACAGTACATAATGCAACAGTCAGAGCTACACATTGGCCGAGACCACTTGTTTGCCTTACTGAGAGTAAACCGCTTATTAGTGCTAACTAAGCGCGCCTATCACCGAACAACACAGAGTCTGCATCGATTTTATAAACACCCAAACATCATAAAAGATGGGATTGAATTAACTCGTCCAGAGCAATTATGGGTGGCGGATATCACTTACCTGCCAACGAAAGAATGCGAGTCCTATCTAAGTCTAGTAACAGATGCTTACTCTAGAAAAATAGTGGGTTATAGCCTAAGTGATAATTTAAAAACGAGTTCAGTAAAACAGGCGTTTAAACAAGCGTTAAAAAATAGAAAAGTCACTTCACCTCTTATCCATCATTCAGATAGAGGTATTCAATATTGCTCACATGAATACCAACGCATACACGAAGAATATGGCATAACGTGCTCAATGACAGATGGATATGACTGCTACCAAAATGCCTTGGCGGAACGCGTAAACGGTATACTGAAAAACGAGTATTTACTGACAAAGCCTAATAACTTGGAAGAAGCTGCGAAAATGGTGAAACAATCCATTGATATCTATAATCAAAGAAGGCCACACACGGCTTTAAAATACAAAACGCCCGATGAAGTTCATCGAGCGTTTTAATATTAAAAGTGTCAACTCATGCTAGGATGGGTCAAATAGCTAATTAGCTATTAAACAACACCGCGTGGAAGACGTGTGTCGTGCTCACGCTCAGCAAGCTCTTTAATCCAGAATTCTTCAGCAGTAAAGCCTTCTGGGTTTGGCTTAGTAACTGTGTATTCTTTTTCTTTAGTTGCAGTTACTGGCGCTGCTTTTTTAGTCGCTGCTTTCTTAGCCGGTGCTTTTTTAGCTGCAGGCTTAGTTGGTGCTTCTTCTTTTGCTGCAGGAGCAGAGCCAGATGAAAGTTCCTCTGCAAGCGTTACTAAATCAGCAAGGCGAACGTTTTTACCGCCATCTACACTGTACCAACCACTTTTAGCTGTGATCTCAGGTTTTTTACCATTTGCTGCTTCATACGCTTTTTCAAACGCAGCTAGCACTTCAGTTTTATCGAGTTTACTCATCGTATATCCCGTTTATTTGATACGAAGATTACTGTTAAAAATACATTTATACCTAGTTTCACGTCATTTTTCAATTTTTTGAGAATTTTCTTTATTTTTGACGGTAGGTTAAGGACAATTCAATGATCAAAAACAACTTATAGGTAAGCATAATGCAACTTTCTAAATTGCTCCAAGAATTAGATAGTTTACTCGCCCCCCATAAGGTAAAAGACTTTAGTCCAAACGGCCTTCAGGTTGAAGGAAAAGACACCGTTAATAAAATTATAACGGGTGTAACGGCAAGCCAAGCGCTAATAGATGCCGCTATCGAAAAAAATGCAGATGCGATATTGGTTCACCACGGCTATTTTTGGAAAGGCGAAGCGTATCCAATTACGGGTATGAAAAAACGCCGCATTGGCGCGTTAATTAAAAATGATATCAGTTTAATTGGCTATCATTTGCCAATTGATGTGCACCCAACCCTTGGCAATAATGCCAAATTGGCAGAATTACTTGATATTGAGTATGAAGCGGGGCTTGATCCATACAGTGAGCCAAGTATTGCTGTGAAGGGGCGTTTAAAAACACCACTTAGCGCCGAAGAGTTTGCCGATAAAATTGAGCGTGTGCTCAACCGCAAACCGTTAGTGGAAAGTGTGCGCGGCAAAAACATAGAAACCATTGCCTGGTGTACCGGTGGCGGGCAAGGCTATATTGATTTAGCCGCAAGCCAAGGCATTGATGCTTACCTTACAGGTGAAGCGTCAGAGCAAACGATACACAGTGCACGCGAACAAAATATCGACTTTTTTGCCGCGGGGCATCATGCGACCGAGCGCTATGGTGTAAAAGCCGTGGGTGAATATTTAGCTGAGCAGTTTAATTTAGACGTTGAGTTTATTGATATAGATAATCCTGTATAAACAACAAATAAAAAAGCAGCGATTACGCTGCTTTTTTATTGAGTCTCATCTGCTGACTTCCATAGCAATATACCACCGAGAATTCAGTCTATGGGCTAGTAACCACCTTTTAAAATGGTAATTTGCTGGTCAATCACAGCGAGTTCGCATCGCTTATATTTTAATGCTGCTTGCTGAGAATTAGGTAACTCATTGAGATAACGCCATTGACAGTTATCGGAAATATAACTATCAAAACTGTTTTTACTGCGTTGAAAACTTAAAAATAATTGGGTGTTACCCGTGTTATTTTGCTTTATTTCCACTTCTTTTTCCAATTTAGTGAGCCAAGTTTGACGTGTACGTTTGTGGTCAATAATGGCTTGATCTAAGCATTGTAGCTGCAATACTACTTTGCCTTTGCTACAGGGCTTCTCATCGTTTTGAGCAAATGCATTAATGCTCAGCAGCATTAACACGGTGTAAAAAAGAGTATATTTATTCATAATTAAAAACCAAGGTAAATAGGGCGCCACCGAGCTGGCTTGTGGCAATGGTCATTTTGCCGTTATAGGCATCCATTAGATCGCCTACAATCGCCATGCCAACACCGTGGCCGTGTTCGTAGGTATCTAAGCGTTTTCCGCGAATTGTAAGTTCTTCTATTTTATCTTCGGGTACGCCCGGACCATCATCACCAACTTCGATAATAAGTTGTTGTCCTAACTGCTTCACTTTTATTTCAATTAAAGCGTCACATGCTTTGCAGGCATTATCGAGTATATTGCCTAGCAATTCCATTAAATCAGTTTTATCACCTAAAAAGGTACTTTTTTCATCAACTGCTTGAATAAATTGAATGCCTTTGTCGCGATACACTTTACCCATGGCATTGATAATTGAGTCGAGTATTGGCTTAACTTTAGTTTGCTTTTTCCAAGTATCAGTACCGCCCGAAGCAGCTTTCTTAAGCTGATGTTCAATCATATTGCTGATACGATCGAGCTGCTCTTGGCTATCACCATTACTTGCCAGATCACTTGATTTTAAAACAGCCAACGGGGTTTTTAAAGCATGTGCAAGGTCGCTTAATGATGCACGGTATTTATCTTTTTGCCTTTGTTGAGTAGCCAATAATAAATTAAGATCTTGCTGAATTTTTTCTAGCTCTTCTGGGTATTCACCCGTAATTTGGTCGGCATTGCCACTTTCGATTGCGACAATTTCTTTATCAAGGCGTTTAAGTGGGTGACTACTCCATAAAAAGCCCAGCATAATTAGTAAACCCATCACTATGGCGATAATAATCAGCCAGTGCCTCAAGGTTTCTTGGAAGTCTTGCATTTGCGATAAAATGGCTTCTTCGTCTTTTAATACCAATACAGTGACTTGATATTCAATGCCATCGGCATCCATATAAAAAACAAAGCTAAGCTGTCGAAAGTACTTATCAAGCTCTTCAATTTTCGAAAAGTCCATAATACCGGGCGCGGTTGCTGCGTGTTTCGGAATATATTGATAGCCGAGCGTTGATTCTGATTGCCAAGCAATTTCTTTGTTGAGATAAATATAGGCAAAGGTATCGGAAACGGGGCGAGTGAGTTCGGGGGCAATTAGGGTAATCGGCGCCAGTTCACCTTGCTCAATTTCCACTTTTGCCATTAGTGAATACAAATGCGCTTCGAGCGTGCGCTCGGTGTTGTCAACTAAACTTGCATAAAGTGCTTTACCAATTGAAAAGAACATGGCAGGCATAAGTACTAAAAGCAAAAAGACAAGGATAAATCCTTGTCTAATTTTTAACGATATACGGTGGATCACAGTTTGCCGCTTAAACGGTAGCCGCGGCCACGCAGTGTTTCAATTGGTGCGATTGAACCGTCTGGGTCGAGCTTTTTACGCAGGCGTAATACAAATACTTCAATTACGTTTGAGTCTAAATCGAAGTCTTGGTCGTAAATGTGCTCTGTTAGCTCAGATTTAGATACGACTTTTTCTGGGTTAACCATTAAATACTCAAGTACTTTGTACTCGTATGCGGTGAGCATTAATTCATTGTCGTTAACCCATACTTGTTGCGAACGGGTATGAATGCGAATTGGACCCGCAGTAATAGTTGGGTCTGCTTTACCGGCGCTGCGTCTAATAAGGGCATTACAACGGGCAATTAATTCTTCGTTATGAAATGGTTTAGTTAAGTAGTCATCAGCGCCGGCATCTAATCCTTCCACTTTATCTTGCCAGCGATCGCGGGCTGTTAAGATTAAAATTGGAATATCGATGCCTTGCTTTCGTGCATTGCTGATTACGTCAATGCCATCCATTTTAGGTAGGCCTAGATCAACAACAGCTAAATCTAGCGGGTATTCAGTAAGGTGAAATAAACCAGCTTCGCCATCGTGACACATATCAACGCTGTAACGGGCTTTTTCGAGTGCATGTTTTAGATTGTCTGCCAGTTGCAGATCATCTTCTATTATTAGAATGCGCATTGTTATTGTTTTCCTTTTTTAACCTGGCCATTTGATTTATTTACTTTAAAATCAACAACCTTACCTTTTGGTTGTAACATTCTTACTTTGTAGTAATGGGTGTTCTCTTTCACGCTTAAAATCTTACCAGGGTAGGATTGCGACACTTTTTTGGCCGCTCTGCGCTTGGTTAAACCCAGTGTGTTAACATTTTTAAGCGCTTTATTCGCTGCCGCATTTTGTGAAGATGTTTTGACCTTTGAGCCATTTTCATTACTTGCATTGGCATTAAAGAGCACTAAGCAACTGATCAGACTAATCAAATATTTCATACGTTAGCTCGCCACATTATGGAGTAAGTTAAATGTACAAAAAGTTCACTGAACTTACTCTGAATCAGTTACGGTAAAACTAGTTTAAACGGTTTAACAATTGATTCTTTGTAAATACCCGCTTCGATGTAGGGATCGTTTGCAGCCCAGCTGCGCGCATCTTCTAATGAATCGAATTTAGCAATCACTAATGACCCCGTGAAACCTGCTTCGCCCGGATCGTCGCTGTCGATTGCTGGTAGTGGCCCGGCAGATAACAAACGTTCTTCTGCTTTTAACGCTTCTAAGCGTGCTAAGTGAGCAGGACGCGCTTCTTTTCGCATCGTTAAGCTGTTTTCAACATCTATTGAATAAATCATGTACCACATACAGCACCCGTTTGGTTATTTTATTGAATATAAAAATAATTCTATCAACAGAAAGGATAAAACTAAAAATCATTTTTCGCGAAAACTTGAAACAGTAGGTTTAACACTGATAGCATCCAACGTTGAAAACAATAATACTAAGGTTCAGCATGAGTGCATCACGAGAGCATTTTAGCTCCAAACTCGGATTTATTTTGGCCGCTGCAGGCAGTGCAGTAGGCATTGGAAACCTCGTTGGTTTCCCTGTATCGGCAACCAAAAATGGCGGTGGTGCATTTTTAGTTGTTTATGCATTGTTTGTAATTTTTGTTTGTTTACCAGTAATGATGGCCGAAATGGCTATGGGTCGCAGCGCGCAAAAAGACCCGCTTGGCGCGTACAATAAATTATCGGGTAACAGCAGTAAATGGCGATATCCGGGATTTTTAGCGGTACTTACGCCATTTATGATTGGCGTGTTTTACATGGTGATCACTGTGTGGATTTTTGGTTACCTTGTTCAGGCAGCAATTGGTAATTTAGATGCGCTTGCCGATCCTAGCAACTTTGGCCAGTTTATTAACCAAACCAGCGTGTTTTATTACATGGTGGGTGTAGGTGTGCTGGTTAATCTAATTCTACTTGGTGGTGTAAAGCAGGGCATTGAAAAAGCAGCAAAACTGCTTATGCCAGCGCTATTTCTGCTGCTAGTTGGCCTTGTTGCTTACGTACTGACATTAGATAACGCGATTGCTGGCCTTCGTTATTACGTAGTACCTGATTTTAGCAAAGTGAACGCTAGCGTGTTAAACGGCGCACTGTCGCAAGCGTTTTTCTCTCTGTCGCTCGGTATGGGTATTTTAATGACTTACGCCTCATATATTTCGAAGAAAGAAAATATTGTAGGCAGTGCAAAAATGGTTGCAGTAACTGACTCATTGGTCGCATTTATTGCGGGTTTAATGGTTTTACCGGCTATTTTCAGCTTTAATCCAAACACCAATCCTGCGGAGTTATCTGACTCATCGGTATCGATGATTTTTGTTTATTTACCAAAAATCTTCCTCGCGATGCAGCAAGATATCGGCTACGTAGGCGCAAGCGCGATTGCAGTAATCTTTTTCTTATTGGTATTTTTTGCAGCAATTACATCACTTGTTTCAATTATTGAAGTACCAACAGCGACGTTAATTGAAGAAAAGGGCGTTTCGCGCTTTAAAGCATTGCTTTTACTTGCAGGTAGCATGGGTATTTTAACCATTTTATGTACCATGTCGTTTGGTATGAGTGAGTGGTTAAGCACTATGTTTAATTATGGCGACCATGATCCGGCAACCAAAAAGAGTCTGTTCGATTTCATTTACGATGTATTTTACGACACCATCTTGCCGCTAAATGGCTTAATGGTGTGTTTATTCGTAATGTACCGCTGGAAAAAAGCGAAGCTAACAGAAGAGCTTAGCCAAGGCGCGCCTGAGTACGCAGGTAGCTTTACCGAGAAGTATGTAAACTTCTCTCTATCAACCTTTATTCCATTTATTTTGGCGCTGATTTTTATTAATACAGTTGCTAATAAGTTCTTTGCTTACAATTTATTAGGCTTCTAATACGATTTAAATAAAGACTTAAGTTAAAAGCGGAGCAATTGCTCCGCTTTTTTGTGTTTAATGGCAAAATAAGGTGATGGAAGGCCGAATTTTAATAATCTAAAAATGTAGAATAGTTAATAGAATTAATTGGTTAAGCGGTATCTATAATGGTTAACATTAACAGTGAACAAAGTAAGCGCAGTGCGCAGTTTAAGTTTGTAGCATACGCACTTTCTGTAATTTTGATTGCCGGATGCTTGATTGCAACGAGCATGCAAGTGGCGCTAAATTGGCCATTGATTGTAATTTTTTCTCTATGTATTGTTGGCTTTTTAATAGCCTCACAATCAGCAAGCAATCGCTTTTTGGTGTTGGGCAAAGCGCCTTTAATGCTCGATAGTAAGATTGTGATGTTAGGCGTCGAGACAAAAGGGCAAATAGTCATTAATCAGCCGCATTTTGAGAAGTTTAATCAAGCGATACTTCAAATACTTGCGCCTGGTTATGAAAGCGGATTAAATGAGATTTGGTCTGATACTTTACCATTAAAATTTGAGTTTGACGGCGATACCACTTTGCTTGATTTTAGCTTTACGCTACCCACACAAATTAAGCTTCATTCAGGTACTCGTTGTTATTTAACAATAAGTTATGTGGAAAACATGCAGGAAGTGAAGCGTACTTATCGATTAAATGTGCGGGATCCGAAAGTAAGGATGTTGTGAACTAGAAAACTTAATAACCGCTCTCTTAATTCTTGACAATTTTAAATGTTATCAAGGAAGTAAATTTTTTTCTGATTTTATTTATTTTTATTGTACTTTTTTCTTTTCAGTCACAACTTTAAATTAACTTGGAAAGTGCTGATTCTTCATTAACCTTTTATTAATAGGTTGTTTAACCCCTGCACTTTTAAATTTTTTGACTAAACTAAAAAAGCTATCGGTAATTTACTTAGGTCAAAATAATGAGAAAAATTGTTTACTGTTCTTTGCTAGTATTTTCGACATCATCTTTTGGAAGTACATCAGCCACAGTCTCGCTGGTTTCTGATTACTTATTTAACGGTGTAAGCCAAACACAAGAAGACCCCGCACTGCAAGCTAGTTTTGACTGGGCTGGTGATAGCGGCATGTACGCAGGTGTTTGGGGGTCTAATGTTGATTTTGGTGAGGGTACAGATATTGAGGCGGATGGCTATATCGGCTATTACACACCGCTTACTGACACCGTCAATCTTGATGTTGGGGTGGCACAGTATACATATCATGGAGGCGATGCTAGTTCTGACTATAATTATGCAGAGGCCTATGCCAAGTTCAATTATGGTAATACTAACTTAAACTTCTGGTATGCATGGGACTATTTTGGCACCGGTGCTGGCCATAGCATTGTTATGTTAACGCATAATTTCCCTATAAATGATGCATTTTCAATAGATATCGGAGTTGACTACTCAGTGAGTATGGATGACGACAAATGGGAGTGGGAGCCGGGAGATGACAACTACATACACTGGCGTGCGACAGCAAACTACTCATGGAGTGGTTGGGATTTTAGTGCTGGTTATGAAGACACCGATATCGAAACATATGGCGATGCAACATTCCTTGTAACTGTATCTAGAACGTTTAGTTTTTAGGAGGCGAGAATGAAAAATTTCATAATGCTTTTTTTGTGTACATTTACATCTTTTTTATATGCTGAAACAGTATATTTAACTTCTCTAACATGGCCTCCATATTCAGGCAAATCACTTGAACAGCAAGGGGCTTCTGTTGCTGTTGCTAAAGCTGCATTCAAAGCTCAAGGCCATGAATTGGTTGTGGAATTTTACCCTTGGACACGTGCGGTTAAAATGGCTTCACAAGCAAATGCTAAGCATGTTGGCTATTTTCCCGAATACCAATATGAAACTAATGAGTTTGTATTCTCTGATGAAATGGGCGTTGGCCCGTTGGGTCTAGTTCAAAATAAATCTAAGCCAATCAACTATTCTACACTGGCAGATCTCTCCGGTAAGCGAATAGGAGTGGTACAAGACTACGTAAACACGAAAGAACTCGATGATATGATTGCGGCAGGTACTATTAAGGCAGACGCGGTGCCCTCTGATGTATTGAATGTTAAAAAAGTAGGTGCGGGGAGGATCGACGCAGCAGTAATTGACACAAATGTCCTAAATTACTTACTAGCCACAGATAAATCGCTAAAAAGTTTGCAAAGTAAAGTTGAAATGAATTCAAAGCTTTTACAAAACAAAAAGCTATACATAGCTTTTCGCAATGATGCAGATGGCAAAAAATGGCAGCAGATTTACAACGAGGGATTAAGCAAGATAGATGTCGATAGTATTATGTCAAACTATCTGAAATAGTAGGAGGAACTTTGACTCGTACAATATTATTCAGATTGGTTGTTGCGACACTTGTTGCAATGACCTTATTGCTTTTTTGTTTTGGTATATATGATTACTCATCACAAAGTTACCAATTAAGAGCAAAACTTGATACACAAATCGAATTAGCTAACAAACGTTTAGCTTTATCTCTCCCAAACACAATGTGGAATTTTCAAGAGAAGCTTGCACAAGCATTAATCGATGCAGAAGTCGCATCTGATGATATTTCAAAAATAATTATCTTTGATACAAACAATCAAGTTTTTGCTGAAACAGAGGGTCAAGAAGCCAAATTATTTCGTGAAAGTGAATTAATTTTTGATGATAGTGGCACACCAAACACTTTGGGAAGGGTCAAAGTGTTTATAGACACTAGGCAAATTGACAACACATTATTCAATCTTGCGATGTCATCAGTTATTAAAGTTTTATTATTGGCAATATTACTCGGTGTTGTTTTGGCATTTATCTTTAAACGCTTAGTTGCAAAACCTTTGGCTGAAGTTGCGGAAAAAATGGCAACCATTGCAAGTGGAGAAGGTGACCTTACACAGCAGATTTATGTGAGGAGAGATGATGAAATAGGGCAGTTAGCGGCATCCTTTAATCAGTTTGAATCTCGTATTGCTGAATTGATAAACAATGTGAAATTTTCTATTGAGGACTCATTTAACGTAGCAGAATCAATTTCAACGGCCAGTGCTGAAAGCGTAAATTATTTAACCAATCAACATAATGAGACGGACCAAATAGCGACTGCGATCACCGAAATGGCTTCGTCCGCTGTGGAAATTGAGAATAACGCTAAGTTAACCCTAGAATCCGCTGAAATAGCCAACGAGGATTCAAGTAAAGTTGATGCAGCATTTAAAAACTCAATTCAATCGATCGAAAACTTAGTAGAGCAATTGGATGAAGCATCCTCTGTGATAGGTTCGCTAGAAGAAAGTGTACAGGGAATCGTTTCTGTTTTAGATGTAATACAGTCTATTGCAGAACAAACCAATTTATTAGCATTAAATGCTGCAATTGAGGCCGCTCGTGCTGGTGAACAGGGAAGAGGTTTTGCAGTTGTTGCTGATGAGGTTAGGTCTTTAGCTAGTCGAACTCAAGCGAGTACTGCTGAAATACATCAGACAATTACACAGTTACAACAAGGCTCTAATTCGGCTGTAAATGTGATGAAGCTAAGTAAAGAGATGAGCCAAAGCTCTATGAAGTCAGCTAATATGGCAAGTGAATCTATAAATAATATAGCGGCTGCGATAGAGTCGATTACCCATATGTCGAGCCATATCTCAAGCGCAGTTTCTGAACAAAGTACAGTCGCAGAAGATTTAAGTAAAAATATAAATGAAGTTGTTACAGCAGGTCAAAATAGTATGTGTAAAATTGAAGAAGTACAGGCCTACTCGACAGATATGAAAGAGTTATCACTACAACTTAAACAATCGGTTAATATATTTAAAACGTGAGTATTATTATAGCCTTTCCTCTTAATACTATGTGCTGTTAGGCACAATCTTTGGACCCTGAAATAGTTGGATTTTTATTGTTAAAGAAGAATGGTAATTAGATAGTTGTCAATAAATAGGAGGCCCGTTTGGCCTCCTATTTATTTTGTAGTATGACGATAGCTAATGCGGTGTGCAATCAAACTTTTCATTGGTGTAAAACGCGGCGTAGGCGATGCCGCTTAGGGTAAAGTACATGGTAAGTACAAAGAGTAAAAAAGTGCCTACATTGAAGCCAGAATTATTAAATGCACTCATCATAAATACGGCAAAGCCAATACCAATCGGTAAACACAGTAATGTTTTAAATAGGTTCTCGTTTTTGATTTCGTATTCAGGTTCTTGTTGGTTATCTGTTTCCATTTAAGCCTCGACTAATATTATTGTTGTAACCACTTTAAGTTGCTGGATTTTAGTTTTCTTTGGGCCTGTTTATCTCGTTATAGCTCCTTGAGAAAAACACAACAGGTCATTAAATGTTCAACTTAATACTAGATCGATTTAATAAATTTTCCTAATTATCAAAACATAATGGGTGATATTTGTAACGTTCGCTTTACATGAAGTGTAAGTAGAAAGTTTCTAAGCAATAAATAAGTTAAACAACCGGTATTTTGCTAGCTGATAATTACATGGTGAGGGATTGAAGTGTTATTTGTGCACTAGGGCTTAAGGCTGAGTAGCGTTCGGAGAGAATTAGATCTCGAACGTCAAAACTCGGATTTACTAAAAAGGAGCGGTTATCGCTCCTTTTTATATTTAAACCATACTAACGTTTGTTAAGGTTATTCGCTTTTTTGTTCTTCATCGTCAGGCAAATATTGATAAAGCATCACGATAGTTACAATTAGCGCAACGAAGGTGGCGGCGGTAATGCCGAACACTTTGAAGTTAACCCAAAAATCCAGTGAAAACTCATAGGCAACATAAATATTCACAGCGGCGATTAGGTATAAAAACGCGCTCCAAAATAAATTTATTTTATCCCAAAGAGGCTTTGGCACTTCAATTTTCTGGTCTGTATCATTAGTTGAGGCCAAGATTGAACCTAACATTTTTGCCATTAGGTTCTTGTTAAAGAAATAACGCGATGCTAATAAAATGGTAGCAAAGCCCGCATAAACCACGGTTGCTTTCCATTTTATAAACTGCTCATCTTGGAAAAGAATAGTCAGTGAGCCAAGACCAACTGCTAAACCAAACAGTACCCAATGTTTGGTAGCGACTTTTTTCTCGATAAAGAAGTAGTAGGCTATTTGCAGAACTGACGCACCAATAAGTACTGACGTTGCCCAAAAAATATCCATGGTTTTATAAAGAATGAAAAATAAGATCAGGGGAGCATATTCAAATAATGCGAGCATTGTTTACCTCTTAAATTATGCTGAATATTTACCTTACACCAGAGTTAATATGAAACACCAGAGTTTGGGTTTAAAAAAAGGGCGCCTGGCGCCCTTTGTATTGTTTATATACAATTATTTTTGCGTAGCTGCTTTCATAGTGCGTACAAAGCTTTCAAGCTCGCTTAGCATAGTTTCTGGTGATTCAAGATTATTCTCGATGATCTTAACTACTGCAGAGCCTGAAATGGCACCAGCGGCACCGGAGGCAATTGCCGCTTTTACATCTTCAGGTGTTGAAATACCAAAACCCAGTAACGCAGGTGCTGCGTTAAAGTTTAATAACTTTTTGATCATTGAATCTGCAGGCATTTGCGCTTTGGTTTCGGTACCCGTAACACCTGCGCGCGACAGCAAATAAGTATAGCCACGGCCGTAAGATGCGCATTGGCGAAGTGTATCGTCATCGGCATTTGGTGTGGCAATAAAGATAGGCTCTATCTTTGCTTGAATAGCCGCTTGTCTAAACATTTTTGACATATGTAGCGGTACATCCGCGACTAGAATTGAATCTACCCCAACTTCTTTGGCTGTGCGATAAAAGTTATCAATACCTTGTGCTAACACTAGGTTTGAATAAAGCAGTAAACCAATTGGAATATCTGCGTTGTACTCACGTACTTTGCGAATAATTTCAAAGCTTTCAGCTGTAGTAATTTTATTTTCTAGCGCGCGTATGTTCGCCGCTTGAATAACCGGGCCATCAGCGATTGGATCAGAGAATGCTATACCTAGCTCTAGCGCATCAGCACCGCCGTCAATTAGGCTTTTAATAATCTCAAAGCTTAACTCTTTGTTTGGGTCGCCAATGGTAACAAATGGTACAAATGCGCCTTGATTAACTTCATTTAATGCGTGAAATGCTTGTTGATAGCGGCTCATAGTTTACCTCCTTCATTTAACACGGTATGCACGTGTGCTAAATCTTTGTCACCACGGCCACTTAAATTAACTACAATAATGGTTTCTTCACTTTGCTCTTCAGCCAGCTTTAATGCGTAAGCAAGGGCATGGCTTGATTCAAGCGCTGGAATAATCCCTTCGTTTTTCGCTAATAACTGGAACGCTTCAAGCGCTTCATCATCACTGATGCCAACATATTGGGCACGGCCAGTTTCCGCAAGGTGTGCGTGTTGAGGACCAACCGCAGGGTAATCAAGGCCAGCAGATACAGAGTAAGACTCTTCGATTTGGCCATTGTTATCTTGCATAATAAAGGTGTATGCACCGTGTAAAATGCCTTTTGTGCCTTTACAAATTGCTGCGCCATGCTCTTCAGTATCAAGGCCTTTACCTGCGGGCTCTACACCAACAAGCTTTACACTTTCATCGCCAATAAAGTCATTAAACATACCAATTGCATTAGAGCCACCACCAACACACGCAATCACGTAATCTGGTAGGCGGCCTTCCGTATCAAGTACTTGTTGTTTCGCTTCTTCGCCAATCATTTTTTGGAAGTCGCGTACAAGTGTCGGGAATGGGTGTGGGCCAGCTGCTGTACCAAGTAAGTAGTGTGCCGTGTCGTAGTTTGCTGACCAGTCGCGCATTGCTTCGTTAACCGCGTCTTTTAATGTGCCAGAACCCGCAGTAACAGGAATAACTTCTGCGCCCATTAGTTTCATTCTAAATACGTTTGGCTGCTGACGCTCTACGTCTTTTGCACCCATATAAACGCGGCATTTTAAGCCAAGGAGTGCGCAGGCAAGGGCTGTTGCTACACCGTGCTGACCAGCACCGGTTTCAGCAATGACTTCTTTTTTGCCCATACGTTTTGTGAGTAATGCCTGACCTAACACTTGGTTGGTTTTATGTGCGCCACCATGCAGTAAATCTTCACGCTTCAGGTAAAGTTTTATCTTAGGGTTTTTCACTAAGTTGCGCGTAAGCGTAAGTGGCGTAGGGCGACCGGCGTACTCATTAAGCAGTTTTTCAAACTCTGCATGAAAGCTTGGGTCGTTCTTTGCTTTATTAAATTCACTTTCAAGTTGTTTTAAGGCGGGTACCAGAAGTTCTGGTACGTACATGCCGCCAAAATCGCCGAAATAGGCTGGGTTATTATTTTCCACCTCAAGATTCCTTTATCTTAGAAAACACAGAATTAATTTGTTGATGACACTTTTTACCTGGGCTTGTTTCTATGCCCGAGTTTAAATCAAGACCAATTGCCTGGGTTGCAAGGGCGCCTTGAATATTGTCGTTATTTAAGCCGCCTGCGAGCATGTAGTTGCGCTCGTTAATCAGTACATCCCAATTAAAGGTTTGCCCTGTACCACCGCTTTGATTGCCTACCTTTGTATCAAATAAATAGCGGTCAGCCCCTTGGCTCTTATGTTCAATCACATCGCTTACCGCAACGGCTTTCCATACTTGCACGCTCGCTGGTAGCGCCTTTTTAAGCGCAGCAATATACGTTTCGTCTTCATTGCCATGCAACTGTACTGCAACCAGTTTTAGCTCAACGGCAATATGTACGATGGTGTCAATCGTTTCGTTTACAAATACGCCAACAAAGCCTAAATCGCAGCTATCGGCAATTGGTTTTGCGCAGTCAATATCAACGTAACGCGGCGATTTTGCATAAAAAATCAGACCACCAAATACAGCACCCGCATTATATGCGGCAATTGCATCTTGTGAGCGTGTTAGGCCGCAAATTTTGTTTTCACCTAAAATCAGCTTACGACACGCTAAATCGAGGTTCTGTTCTGCCATCAGTGAACTGCCAACTAAAAAGCCGTTACACAAAGACTTTAAGCGTTTTACATCAGAGTGGGTGTAAATGCCTGACTCTGAAATAACCACTTTTCCTTCAGGGATTAACGTACGAAGGGTTTCTGTAGTGGCGAGATCGGTACTTAAATCACGCAGGTTACGGTTATTAATACCAATAATCTCAGCGTCGAGTGCTAGTGCGCGGTGAACTTCTTCTTCGTTACTCACTTCGGTCAAAATTGCCATATTGAGCGATTTTGCCAATTTAGCAAGCGCGGTGTACTGGTCATCATTTAGCACACTTAGCATTAATAAAATTGCATCACCACCATGAAGACGTGCTAAATACACTTGGTATTCATCAATGAAAAAATCTTTACAAATAAGCGGTTGATTCACCAATGAGCGTACTTTAGTTAAGTAATCAAAACTGCCTTGAAAGTATTTCTCGTCAGTCAGTACGCTAATACATGCTGCGTAATGCTTGTAAGCACCGGTAATTTCGTCAAGGTTAAAATCATCACGAATAAGCCCTTTTGATGGCGAGGCTTTTTTACACTCTAAAATGAAGTTAGTGCCGGGTTTTGCCAGCTCGCCGTAAAAATCACGCTCGGTTGGTACTACCTCATGAATAAAGCTTTCAAGTGGTTTATTGGCTTTACGTGATTCAAGCTCAATGCGTTTATCGGCAACAATTTTTTCTAATACATTAGCCATGTGACACCTCGATAATGCGTGATAAATGTGAAAACGCTGCGCCACTTGCCAGGTGGTTTAGTACCGCCTGTGTTGCGTCTTTAAAATTACTGTAGTCGCCTTGCATTACCAGTACCGCAGCAACATTTGCGGCAATCGCTGCATTGTGCGCAGGTTTGCCTTCACCTTTTAAAATCGCCAGGCTTGCTGCTGCATTATATTCTGGCTCGCCGCCTTCAATCTCTGAAAGGGCATAGTTATCAAGGCCAAAATCTTGCGGCTGTAAGGTGTACTCGGTGATTTCACCGTCTTTTAGTTCGGCAACCTGTGTTTCACCGTGTAGGGCAATTTCATCGGTACCCGCTCCGTGTACTACCATAACACGCTCACAGCCGAGCAGTTTAAGCGTTTGCGCCATTGGACGAAGTAGTTCAGGAGTATAAACACCAAGGAGTTGATGGCTTGGCTTTGCAGGGTTTGCCAGTGGTCCTAAAATATTAAATAAGGTGCGTGTTTTAAGTGCGGTACGCACTGGCATCGCGTATTTCACACCAGCATGGTAAAGCGGTGCAAATAAGAAGGTAAAATGGGTTTTTGCTAGGCAGTTCTCAGCTTGTGCTATCCTCATATTAATATTAATGCCAAGGGCATTGAGTAAATCAGACGAGCCTGATTTACTCGAAACACTGCGGTTGCCGTGTTTTACCATATTAGCGCCCATGCTTGCGGCAACGATCGCAGCAGTAGTTGATACGTTAATTGAATTCGCGCCATCACCGCCTGTACCACATGAGTCAAAGCTAACGGCACTTGGGTTAGTGAATGTTACGGCATTATCGCGCATGGCTTTGGCAGCACCTGCAATTTCGTTGTCGGTTTCGCCTTTAATTTTAAGTGCGGTTAACGCTGCGGCAAGCTCGATTTCGCTTACTTGGCCTGTCATTACAAGATTAAAAAGCTCGCTGCTTTGTTCAAACGTTAAATCCTGTTGTTCGATTAAGAGATTAATAAGTGGTTGCATTATGCGCCCTCCACATTGGCTAAATAAGCTAGGCTTTGCTTTAACAGCTGTGAGCCATTTGGCGTTAAAATTGATTCTGGGTGAAACTGAAACCCAATTACTTTATCTTGCTCTTGAATAATTGCCATAGGAATTGTGTCGTAGCTGGCAATAACATCAAGGCTTGCGGGTACTTCTGTTGCCATCAAAGAATGGTAACGCGCCACTGGAATTTGCGAATGTAAGCCACTAAACACTGCATGATCTTTAAGATCAATAAGTGATGATTTGCCATGCACGGTTTCACCTGCGTGACCAACAATACCACCATAGCACTCAACAATTGCTTGGTGACCTAAACAAATACCCAGCATAGGGTAGCGGCCTTTAGCTTTGTTGATTAGCTCAATTAAATTTCCCGCTTGTTTTGGGGTGCCAGGGCCAGGTGAAAGCACTAACGTAACTGGGCAAGTTTCCTCTGCCATTTTGCTTAAAATGGTGTCGGCTGGCACATGATTACGGTAAACCATCAGTTCGAAGCCTAATTGCTCAAATTCATCTACCAAGTTGTAGCTAAACGAATCAAAATTATCGATAAAATAGATTTTTGCCTGCGCCATTAGGCTTCTCCTTGGTAGATAGACTTAATTGCACGAATAACCGCTTGTGCTTTTTGGCGTGTTTCGTTTGCTTCTAGTTGTGGCACTGAGTCGTATACTACGCCTGCGCCTGCTTGTACGTAAGCCATATTATCTTTAACAAAGGCACTACGAATAACAATACAGCTGTCCATTGCACCATCGCCGGTTAAATAACCCACAGCACCACCGTAGCTGCCACGGCGTTTACCTTCGGTAATACGCACCAGCTCTGCCGCTTTTACTTTTGGTGACCCGACCAAGGTGCCCATATTCATACACGCTTGGTAGGCATGAAGTGCATCAAGTTCAGGCTTTAATTGACCCACCACGCGCGATACTAAATGCATTACCTGTGAGTAGCGGTCAACTTTTAATAACTCTTTTACATAGCGTGACCCCGGCGTTGAAATGCGGGCAATGTCGTTACGCGCCAAATCAACCAGCATAATGTGCTCGGCGCGCTCTTTTTTATCATCGCGCAAATCGAGTTCAATCTTGCTATCAAGGTCAAAGTTAATGCTGCCATCGGCATTTTTGCCACGGGCACGGGTACCGGCAATTGGATACACCTCTACTTGATTGGTGCTTTGGCAATATTTAAGCGCGGATTCAGGTGATGCACCAAATAACACAAAGTTCTCGTCTTTCATGTAAAACATGTAAGGGCTTGGGTTTTGTGTTTTAAGTTGATGATATGCTGCCAGCGAGTCAGCGCATGGTAATGAAAAACAGCGAGACGGTACGACTTGGAAAATGTCGCCATCAACAATGTGCTTTTTAAGGGTTTCAACTTGCTGACAAAAGGTTGCGTCATCAATATCCACACTTTCGCTTACAGCGCCCGGAAAAGTGGGGGCATTGTATGTTGGTAAATCGTCACACAGTTTATTAAGTGCTTCAAGCTTTTGGCCTACTTCAAAACAGTTGGCGTGTGCGTCGGGTCCGCTAAATACATTGCCAATGAGTTCTGTGGTATTTGCTTGATGGTCGATAACAATCAGTGTTTCGGCAAGATAAAAAACAAAATCAGGGGTTGTGTTATCACCGTTTGGTACGTCTGGCAGTGACTCAAAGTTCGCAACCATGTCATAGGCAAAAGTGCCGCCTAAAAATACTGCAAAGTGAGACTCTGTGGTGCTTTCAATATTATTCACGCACTCTCTTAGGGCAGTAAATGCATTGTCGGCAACTAAGCGGCTGGCTTCATCCATTAAACTGGTATCGCGTTCAAACACAATGCTTAGGGTTGAATTTGCAAGTTCAACTTGATGATCTTTAAAAAAGCCAGCTAAATGGGGCAGTAGCTGTTTGCCGTTATTGCTTTTTGCGTCAAACGTTACCGTGTCCCCATTACATTCAATACGAATAGCAGCATCGGCTAAAATTAAACTTTTTACATTATCTTTTGAATCAATTTCCGCTGATTCTAACAATAAGCTATTAAAGTTAGTCGGGTTGTTACATACCGCGCTGTAAAGTGCGAGTGGACTTTCAATGTAGTCCCGCGCCAGCGAAATGCTGGTAACTTTACCGACCTCGGTTGATATATGACTAAATATCACGCCTCATTCCTTATACAAAAAAGCCCGCTTAGAAGGCGGGCTGAATAATAGACAAACAGAATCCTCCCGCGTTAATTACAGGAACCACCACCATTGGATTAGTTGTTTGTTATTACTCATTATTCACCTCAAATTAGACATAAAAAAACCCGCACATTGTGCGGGTTTTAAGAATAGTTTAGATACAATTATTCCCACCCGCGATTACGAGTGCCACCACCATACTGTTTTGATTTGTGAAATTACTAATTGCATTTAAACGATTCCTAAAATGTTTCAGCCATAGTAAACCCCAGATTGTATACATGAGTCAACACAAAACCGCCATTTTTTATAACTAATCGGATTTGTTAGTGTTTATTGGTTATAAGCAGTGTTTAAACAGTTATAAAATCAGGGTTTTAGCGGTTTTTTACCAAGCACAACCAGCAAAATTCCGATTAGAATAATAGCTCCAGAAATCGCGAGGCGCTCACTGATAGGCTCAGATAAAAATAAAAACCCACCAATACCGGCAATAATGGGTACCGAGAGCTGCGATACAGCTGCTTGCACTGACGTTAAGTGTTTTAGTGCAATATACCAAATGGCATAACCAATGCCTGACGTCACACTGCCAGCTATCACGGCGAGAAAAATCCCTGTGGTTGATGTATTTGTTGCGTTAAGTGTCCTTATGCTGAGGAATGTTATAAAGGGTAAGGTGCGAATAAAATTAAAGGCTGTATCGGCAAGGGGATTAGATGACTTTTTGCCAACTAAGGTATAGCCCGCCCACGCCATACCCGAGATCGCCATAAGCACAAAGCTAATCAGTGAGGGTGATGAAGTATCGGGTAGCACTAAATAGCTAAAACCAATAAACGCAATGAGCGCGCCGCACCATTCGATAGGGTAAATTTTGGTACCTGAAAAAAAGGTATAAGCAAGCATGCTAAATTGCACCGATGAAAATAGCACAAGTGCACCAATAGCAGTTTCAAGTGAAATATAGGCATAGGAAAATGTCACGGCGTAAATAAACAAATAAACGGCGCCAAGCCATGAACCTTTGCCCGCTGTTTGTTTGTTTTTATGAAATAGGGCGTAAAGAATAAAAAGCGTTATCGCCCCAGATAATAAACGAATTGAGGTGAAGCTGGCAGCATCAATTTGCCCTTGCCCAAGGGCAATTCGGCAAAGAATTGAGTTCCCTGCAAAGGCGATAAGTGAAAGTAGGGTAATTAGCAGTATTTTCATAAAGTAAGCTGCGCTGTTTATTATTAGTCGAGTTTAAACAGATAAAGACCTTTGTTAGCAAATATTAATGTCCCAAATGAAAGCAAACAAATCAGCAAGAGTAATTATCTACTGAATTTGGTATGATTACACGCAGTACAAACTAAAACCATATTTATGAAATTTGACCTACACAGCCATACATACTATTCCGATGGCAAGCTATCCCCAGAAGACCTAGTTGAACGTGCCGTTGAAAAGGGCGTTGATATATTAGCGATTACCGATCACGATACCGTTAAGGCGCTGCCAATTGCACAGCAACATATCGACAAAAATGCGTTACCGCTAACACTTGTTAAGGGCATCGAGTTTTCAACCAAATGGGAAAGCTTTGAAATTCATATTGTTGGTTTAAACATTGATGTTGAAAATAGCACTTTGGCATGTTTAATTGCTGAGCAAACAGAAAAACGCGCAACACGCGCTGAAAAAATGGCTGAAAAGCTTGAAAAACGCGGGTTTGAAAATGTATTAGAACAAGCAAAAGCGTTAGCTAACAAAGGTCAGCTTACCCGCGCCCATTTTGCACAAGTAATTCAAGAGCAAGGGGCTGCAAACACCTTACAAGGTGTGTTTAAAAAGTTCCTTGTACGCGGTAAACCGGGTTATGTAACCAGCGAATGGTGTGATATTGCAACTGCCGTGAAGGCTATTAAAGCCGCAGGTGGTCAAGCGGTATTAGCACATCCAAGTCGTTATAAGCTTTCTAATAAATGGTTGCGACGTTTGCTTGAAGAATTTAAACATGCTGGTGGCGATGGCATTGAAGTGGCGCTGCCACAACAAGCGCCGAGTGATCGTCAGTTTTTAGCGCAGCTTGCTGAAGAATATCAGCTGCTTTCGTCGCAAGGTTCTGATTTTCATTTTGCTACCAACTGGTTAGAACTGGGAAAGAACTTATACTTACCTAAAGCCAGCGTGCCAATTTGGCAGGATTGGGCGATTGCCAAAGAACAAGAGTTAAATTAAGGATATCCAATGAGTCAATTTTTTCATATTCACCCAGAAAACCCACAGGCGCGTTTAGTGCGTCAAGCGGTTGATATGATTCAGCAAGGCAAGGTAATTGTGTTTCCAACCGATTCAGGTTATGCAATTGGCTGTAGTATCGGTAATAAAAATGCAATGGAGCGTATTGCGCGTATTCGCGGTTTAGAAAAACACCATAATTTTACCCTTGTTTGCCGCGATTTATCTGAGCTTGCCACTTATGCACGGGTCGATAACGGTTTGTTTCGATTAATTAAAAATAATACGCCAGGGCAATATACTTTTATCTTTAAAGGTACCAAAGAAGTGCCACGTCGCTTGCTTAATGAGAAAAAGAAAACCATTGGTATGCGTGTGCCTGATCACATTATTACTCAAGCGATTTTGGAGGAATTGGGCGAACCATTAATGTCATGTTCGTTAATTTTACCGGGTGAACAATTTGCCGAGGCGGATCCTGAAGAAATTCGTTTTCAATTAGAAAAACAAGTGGATTTAATTATTCACGGTGGCTATTTGTCTGAGCAGCCAACAACCGTTGTTGATTTCTCGGAAGATTCAGTAGAAATTATTCGTGTGGGTGCAGGTGACCCAGCACCATTTGAATAAGTATACAGAGTTTAAACAACGCCCATGAGCGAAATGCAGCAGCAAAAGTTACCGCTTGGTTTTTTACATGGCAAAGCGGTAACCGATAAACCTGAAGATCTTTATATTCCGCCCGATGCACTTGAAGTCGCACTCGAAGCATTTGAAGGTCCGCTTGATTTATTGCTGTATCTGATTAAAAAGCACAAACTCGATATTCTTGATGTCTCGATTGCCAAGATCACTGGGCAGTACATGCAATATGTTGAGATGATGAAAGAGTTTAAGCTCGAGCTTGCCGCAGAATACTTAGTGATGGCAGCGTTACTGGCACAAATTAAATCGCGCTTATTATTACCGGTACATAAAGAGCTGGAAGAAGAGGAAGATGACCCTCGGGCACTGCTGATTAAGCGTTTGCAAGAATACGAACAATTTAGAAAAGCGGCCGAAAACCTCGATGCGTTACCACGGGTAGAACGCGATATTTACATTGCAAACGCGCTGTTGGATGAAACGCAGTCGCAAGATGTTGAACTGCCAGACCTTTGTGTAAAAGAGTTATTACTGGCACTCAGTGATGTAATGGCGCGAGCGCAAACATTAACACATCACCAAGTCAGTGCCGAAGTGCTTTCAACACGTGCGCGAATGTCGCATATTTTATCGCTTTTAACGGAAAATGATGGTTTTTTGCCTTTCTCTCAGGCGTTCGAACACGTTGAAGGTAAAGCGGCAGTAGTGGTAAGTTTTATCGCCATTTTAGAGCTGGTGAAGGAAAGCTTGATTGTGGTTCAGCAAAGCGATATAAACTCGCTCATCTACCTTAAACTAAAATAACAACGAAATAGGTATTATGGCGAAGCGACTTTCCGACGAGCAGTTAATTGAATTAATCGAAGCGGCAATTTTTGTTGCGAATACGCCATTAACTAAAGAAAAATTACGCGACACCGTATTAAGTGACTTCTCTATTTCATTAAAGCGTATTCAAAGCGCTATCGATGCCATTATGGCACACTACGCGACACGTGGTGTGCGTTTAGTCAAAGTGGGTTCTGGCTATCGGTTTCAAGCATGCAGTAGTTTATCGCCATGGCTTAATAAACTATGGCAAGAAAAAGCCCCTAAATATTCCCGTGCGTTTTTAGAAACATTAAGTTTAATTGCGTATCGTCAGCCCATTACCCGTGGTGAAATAGAGCAAGTGCGCGGCGTTACCGTAAGCAGTCAAACTATTAAAACCATGCTTGAGCACAATTGGGTAAAAGTGGTTGGCTATAAAGAAGTTCCGGGCAAACCGGCGCTTTATGGCACTACCAAACAATTCTTAGATCACTTCTCATTGTCTTCACTGAATGAATTACCGCCATTACCAGTAGCACAAGACGAAAAAATCTCACAAATCCTCAGTGAGCCTGCGCAACTTGATTAGCTCTGTGCTAGAATAGCCAACAATGCCTAGCTGCGAAGTTACATGAGAAAATAATGAGCGAAAAGTTACAAAAAGTATTAGCACGTGCTGGTAAAGGTTCACGTCGTGAATGTGAAAAATTTATTGAATCGGGTCGTGTTAGTATTGATGGTAAGGTGGCCCGTTTAGGTGACCGTGTCGAACCAACACAGCGTATCCGTCTTGACGGACATGTTGTTAAAGTTGAAGCGTCAAACGAACGTGTTTGTCGTATTTTAATGTACCACAAGCCTGAAGGTGAGCTGTGTACACGTAAAGATCCTGAAGGTCGCCGCACCGTATTCGACCGTTTACCACCGCTTGAAAATGATCGCTGGATTGCCATTGGCCGTTTAGATATCAACACATCAGGCTTACTACTGTTTACTAACGATGGTGAACTTGCCAACCGCTTAATGCACCCAAGTTATGAAGTGGAACGTGAATACGCAGTACGTGTATTCGGTGAAGTAACGGATCAAACGCTGAAAAATGTGACAAATGGCGTTGAGTTAGACGATGGCTTTGCTAAGTTCTTATCGGTAGTGCCGCAAGGCGGAAGCGGTTTAAACAACTGGTTTAACGTTACCTTAACCGAAGGCCGTAACCGAGAAGTACGTCGTTTATGGCAATCACAGGAAGTGGAAGTATCACGCCTCATTCGTGTGCGCTATGGTGACTTATTACTAAATAAACGTTTACCGCAAGGTGGTTGGGAAGAGCTAAACCTAAAAGACGTAAACTATTTACGTCAAACGGTTGGAATGCGCCGTGAAACCGAAACAAAACTATCGGTAATGCCAGAGAAGCGTAAAGATCGCCGCGCTAAGATTAACAAAATCCGTAAAGCGGTTAAAAAGCATAATCAACGTGTGACGCCGGGCAATAAACGCCGTGCACCAAAAAAGTAACTCGGTGCGTAACTGAATTGTAGATATAAAAAAAGCGCCAATTGGCGCTTTTTTTAATTAAGAATGTTTTTCTTAATTAAGCATTTTCTTTTAAGTAATCAATAACCACTTGGTGGTGATCTTTGGTTTTAAACTTATTAAAGAAATGTTCAATTGTACCGTCTTGACCAATAAGGAAAGATAAACGGTGAATGCCGTCATATTCTTTACCCATAAACTTTTTTAAACCCCACACACCAAATGCATCGGCAATGGCGTGATCTTCATCTGATAACAGCGGGAAGTTAAGCTCTTTTTTCGTTTCGAAGTTCTTAAGGCGTTTTACCGGATCTGGGCTAATGCCAACCGCAACGGTATTAAGCGCTGCAAGTTCCGCTTTATGATCGCGCAGATTTTCAGCCTGCACCGTACAGCCCGGTGTTGATGCTTTTGGGTAAAAATAAACAAGTACTTTGTTTTCTTTTAATAATTCTGCAAGTTCTACAGTGTCACCGTTTTGATCTGCAAGTGAGAATAGCGGTGCTTTATCGCCAGCTTGAAGCGTATTCATATTATAATTTCCTATCGAATCCGTTTTAAAATGTGTTCTACGTTAGACTTTGAAAAAATGATCTCAAGTTGATGTTTAAATTCAGCTTCATCCACGTCACGCGAGAAATTAATGTCAATTTCCGAGCGCATTACCACATCACCATCTTGTTCAACACTATCAGATTTAAGTGCTGCAATATTAACTTGGTAGTCAGCCATTAATTGCGTCACTTTGCTTAGTGTGCCCGGTGTATCAGGGCCGTGGTAGGTTAGTTTATAACCTGCTTTATACTGTTTTTCTTGATGTTGGCTGGTGCGTTTCATCATGGTTAATAAACCAAGCTCAACGCTTCTTGTCGGAATATTATATTCAACACGACTAATGGCAGAAATATCGCCTTCAAGCAACATTATAAAGGTGAATTCATTACCTAAAATGGCAATGCGGCTATCAATAATATTGCAATTGGTTTCACTTACTAGCTTGGTAAGCTCACTCACTATGCCGGGGCGATCTTCACCGATGGCAGTAACAACAAGTTGATTTCCAGTGTTTAACGTCATTTTTAGTCTCAATGGGTTAATAACGTGGCCGCGAATTTTAGCAAATTTAAATGGGTTCAACCATGTAAATATATGATGTGGTGAAAATTATAGCGAATTGTTAAGAATAAATTAAAGATAGGGTGGTGGTTTCTTGTGTTTGGCCCTTAGTAAAAGTAACATAGGCGGCAATTTTGAGAATAATATTATGAACCAAACAGTGTGTGCTGCGTCAAATCAAGCAAATAATAAAGAGCACACCAAGGAGAAATTTGTGCAGTATTGGATCCGAAATTCATTGGTTGTCGCTATCTCAATGGCGATTACTGCTTGTTCTGTTTTCACCAATGATTCGCATCATAAACGCAATTACCGTGTTAATGATGAACTTAAAGTGCCAGGTAACCTGACAAAACCATACAAAGATCCTGCCTACGATCTTGACTCGGCACAATATACATCAGCTGAAGAAAGTGCGTTATATTTGGTAAAAGCACCGGCTCAAGTGCTTACTTTTGCACAAGGTTCATGGATTAACGAAGGCGATAAAGAATCGCGCATTTTCTTCGATAAAAACGAAGGTATTCAAGATTTAGAAAGTTTTATTTGGCAAGCGATTGACGATTTATTTGTTGAGCGCCAAGTAACCACAGAAAATAAAGCTGACAATTTCGTAGTGACTAACTGGCATACAATTGAAGAACCAATTGATGTTTGGTGGTGGGAAGAAGAGCGCGAACTAAGCCGTCAAAAATTTAAGTTTATTGTTGAAACTGAAGAGCATAAACGCACTGCATCGGTAAAGGTTGAACTAGTTGATTTTGAATCAAAATACGACGAGTTAACGGCGGTGCTACAGCAGCGTTTAGAAGTAGCGGCGCTAAATGAGTTTATTGGTCAGTTCGACTTTAACTACCGCCAGTTAATGGTTGAATTAAACAAAGCACGCGGCATTGTATCGCTGCAAATGGGTTTTGATGATAAAGGCAACGCGGCGTTTGTAACTGAGCAAAAAGCACGTGCTATTTTTGAGCGCTTCCCAAGCTTCTTAGAGCGCGTTGGTTTCAATATTGATGAAATCGAGCAATCTCGTAACTTAATTTTCGCCACGTACGAAACACCAGATGAAAGCGTTTGGGATTCAATTTGGGGTGATGACGTTCGTAAACTGCCACTTGAAGCAGGTCAGTATCAATTATTAGTTGCTGAAACGAACACCGGTGGTACATCAATTACTTGGCTTGATGCTGAGGGTGAAACATTAGAGCCGGGTACGTTAAGCGATACACTACAAGTTATTTTAGCCATGCTAAAAGAGCGCGGTGTAACCGTTCAATAATTTATAAAATTGGATTAGTAAAAAAGAGCCCTCGGCTCTTTTTTGCTTTTAAACGATAGAAAAGTAGCGATTAAAATAGCAATTAAGTAAATGGTTATGCATTTTGTTGGCAAAGATATGCAAATCAATTTACCGCTATCACTTTAAAGGTAACAAGTATGAGTTTGGAAGCTAATCAATCGACTGCACCACGCAGTAATTTTGCGACCATAATGATTTTCCTTATTCCGTCACTAATAGGTGTGTTTTTATTTATGACACCGATAAATTATGGTGGCGAATTCACTATCCCCATAGCGATATTGGCTAAGGAATTAAAAGGCGCGTTAGCACACTCAATTACGCTTATTGTGACATCGGTGATTGTGTCAATGGCAGTAATATCGGGCTTAGCTACGCTATTTAAACCAAAGTTTTTAAAAGCGGGCAGCTTTATCCGTCACTTACTGATTGTTAGCCCTGTTTGGCTCGTGGCACGTACGTTAGGCGCTATTTTTGTGCTAATGGCGTACTTAAAAGTCGGTACGTTTTCGATTGGTGATACCAAAATTGAAATTCACTCAGATGCAGTTGGTGGCTTGGTACTGCACGAGTTGATGCCAATTTTATTTTCGGTATTTATTTTAGCTGGTTTATTACTGCCTTTATTGCTTAATTTCGGTTTGCTTGAATTAGTCGGTACGTTACTTACTAAAGTAATGCGTCCACTTTTTGGTGTACCGGGTCGCAGTGCCGTTAACTGTGTTGCCTCTTGGTTAGGTGACGGCAGTGTGGGTATTTTAATGACTGCGAAGCAGTATGAAGAAAAGCACTATACGCAACGTGAAGCGGCGATTATTGGCACTACATTTTCGGCGGTTTCAATCACCTTTTGTTTAGTGGTTATTGGTCAAGTAAAATTGGCGCATTTGTTTGCACCGTTTTACTTAACTGTGTGTATGGCCGGTATTTCCGCTGCACTGATTGTGCCGCGCTTGCCACCACTTAGATTCAAAAAAGACATATACATTGATGGTGAAGAAGTAAAAGGTAACCCAGAGGCATTACCTGAAGGGAAAACCTTGTTTAAACATTCACTTGATGTGGCACTTGATAAAGCTCGTCATGCGCAAACAATTAAAGAAACCCTGATCGATGGCTTAAAAAATGCCGTTGATATGGTGTTTGCGGTACTGCCAGTAGTGATGGCAATCGGTACGATTGCACTTGTGATTGCTGAATATACGCCAGTATTTCAATGGTTAGGAACACCGTTTATTCCACTGTTTGAACTGATGCAAATACCAGAAGCCGAAAAGGCTGCGCAAACTGTGGTTGTTGGTTTTGCCGATATGTTTATTCCATCAATTTTAGCGGCGCAGAATATTAACAGTGAACTCACGCGTTTTGTGGTGGCGGCAATGAGTGTTACCCAGTTGATTTACATGTCTGAAGTGGGCGCACTGTTACTGGGTAGCAAAATTCCAGTAAATATCTTTGAGTTATTTATGATTTTTGTTTTGCGTACGTTAGTAACGCTACCGGTAATTGCCTTAATGGGACATTGGTTAGTAGGCTAATTTTCTTGATCTTTTTCGGCTCGCTGTTTTTCTTCTAATGAGCGGCGAGCTTTTTCTATCGGATCTTGATTAAAGTTTTTCATATCCATTTTTGCGGAATGCTTTAGTAACGCGATATTGCTCCAAATCACGCCCAGCACAATTGCGATTATTAAAATTGTGGCCCAGATGCTCATAGATTTGCATAAAAGTTGTGAATTTCTTTAATTTTAACCCAGTAAATGGAACTTAATAAGTTCTTTTTCATCAATTAAATAGTTGTTACTATTAGCGCGTTTCGCGTAATTACATTTTATTCTGGAGCACTGCGTTGTCACTTGAGCGAGTATTAGTTTGGCCTGAGGCTTATCCACTTTTATTAAAAGGTTTGTTAGAGCAAAATGGCGCATTTATTTTGGATGCCCTAGAAGCTTGGCCGAAATGCGAAGAGACCAAAGACGCGCAAGGGATCAGCACCAGCGTGCTACCGCCACTGTATTATTTATTGTGGCTAAAGCCGGCAGAGCCATTTGAGCAATGTTTCTATCAGCATATATTTGAATACGATGATAATGCTCAGCAGTATATTGAATCGGCTATTGCGCATTTACATCAGCAACTCAATAGCAAAGAAGCAATAAGCGAACTCTTGTTATCACGAATTGACCAATACGCGGCGATTGGCAATCAGGTGGCAATGCAAAGTGAGCTAACACTTGCCTCACTGTGTATGCACTTGCGTTTCTTTAAGCTGTTTCAGCAGTTTTTAAACCTAGGCATGCCGTTATCACACGACGATGTGTTAGCGATTTGGGCCGATGATGATTTTCGTGAAGTTGCCTTACCCTTTATTAAAAGTAATGTAACTGGTGATACTAACCTTTTGGCAGAAGAAATCGCCGATAGATTGCGCCAAGGCGAAGACTTCTTTGATTTGTTGCTTGCACTCTCTGATGGTGAAGTTGATAACCGTTTGTTAGAGCGCGCGCTGCTATCTCATATTTCACAGCCTGATGCTAAACAAAGCTTATGTATGCGCTTTATCGAGCAGGGGGCAAAAGGGCAGATCACCGATGAAGATGGTTTAACTGCGTTAATTTGGTCAGCTAAGCAAGGCTTTGCAAATGTATTTGATGCATTGCTAAGTAAGGAACGTGCAGGCGAATGCGATTTAAAAGGCAATAACTTGCTGCATTTTGCGGTGCGAGCGCGCAGTTTGGATATTATCAGTAAAGCGCTTAATGGTGGCGTAAATTATCACCAAAAAGACAGCGATGGCCTTACGCCATATCGCTTAGCGGTTGAATTAGAGCTGCCTGAAGTGATAAAGCACTTCGAACACAAGTTTGGTATTAAAGAATTGAGTGAAGAAGGGCAATTAAAACTGATCCAGCATGTGCATTTGTTACATGCATTAGTGTGTTTTATTTTGCCGTTACAGATTTTTCTGATTTTTTCAGACTCAATTACTATTAAAACAGAAATCAGCATCGCGACAACGCTAGTGTCACTCGGTGCATTTGCTTTTGCCTTGTCACTAAAGCGCAGCAACTTATACCCAAATATTAAGCATCCGTTTGCATTAACGCTTATTCGCATATTGTCGCCAATATCACTCATATTAGCGTTGTTACTGCTATTGGTGATCTTAACAACTGTGCTCAGCTAAGCTGTTTCTAATAATTATAAAAGGCCACTTACACAGTGGCCTTTTTTTGTTTGTGGTAAAAGCTTTATAAAAAGCCGTTAGGTCAAAACGAAATGTTATTAGCCTTTCTGATGGATATTTGAAACAATGTTATAAGATATTCCATAAAGTAATAAAGCAGTAACCATGAGCCAATCTTTAATTTATTTAGACGCCAATGCAACAACACCAGTTTACAGTGAAATCGCTCAGGAAGTGATGCACTGTATGGAAGTGGAGTTTGGTAACCCGTCGTCATCACACATTACCGGGTTAAAAGCCAAGCGTTTAATGGAAGACACACGCCAATTAGGCAAACAATTAATTGGCGCTGAAAAGGGAAGGTTGCTATTTACCTCGGGTGCAACAGAGGGGATCCAAACGTCGGTTGTATCTGCATTGGTCGCTGCAAAAAATCACACTATCGAAAAGCCAGTATTGCTTTATGGCGCAACAGAGCACAAAGCCGTGCCAAATACGCTAAAGCATTGGAATGAGTTACTTGAAATTAACGCTGAAATATTAGCAATTCCAGTTGATAAAAAAGGCTTGCTTGATCATCAGTTTATCGCAGAGCACAGCAAAAATGCTCTGCTAATTTGTACCATGATAGTAAACAATGAAACAGGTGCAACACAAGACATTGCAGCATTAGATAAAGTGATTCGTGATAACAATCCAAATGTGTTTTGGATGGTGGATTGTGTACAAGGTTTAGGTAAACAAAAATTGAATCTTGACCAAACAAGCATCAATTATGCACCGTTTTCTGGTCACAAACTGTATGCACCTAAAGGTATTGGCTTTTTATATTTAAGTGAAGATGCGCCACTGACACCTTTTATTGCAGGTGGTGGGCAAGAAAGTGGCGCGCGTTCTGGTACCGAGAATTTGCCAGGCATAGCAGGTTTAAAAAAGTTATTTGAATTAATGCAAAAGGGCGAAGCAAGCCCGTTTAAATCGGCAGATGTGTTGGCGAGTTACCGTGATAAGTTAGCAAAAGCATTGTCGCATACATTTGATGAAATCGTGTTTAATAACGACTTCTTAGTATCGGTCCCAACTACTATTAACTTTAGTGTTGCGAATATTGCAGGCAGCGAAGTAATGAATTTATTTGATGCTGCGGGCATTCGAGTGAGTGCAGGCTCTGCATGTAGTTCAGGTGCTGCGAGTAGCTTTGTACTCGATGCGATGAATCTAGCGCCGTGGCAAAGTGAGAACGCAATTCGCCTATCGTTTGGCCCAATGGCAAGTGAAGATGAAATTAACAGCGCGTGTGAGCGCATTATGGCGCTTAAAGATAAGCTCGCAAATGCATGTATGTTAACGAGTTATACCAAAGAAACACCGTGTGCAGTTGGTATTAACCAATATGTAGTCGATGGCGATATTATGTACCTGATTGTCAATCAATCACTTGATACTTTGCTGGTTAACCCTATCTTTTCTGAGGTCAACAAGGTTAAACGTTTAACAACTAAGCAAGGGTTGAAGATCAGCCATATTATTAGCGATAAAGCAGACTACGCAGAGGTATTTGCAGACAGTCAATATATTGATTTAGCAACAAATAAAGTAATGCCTGAGTTTAACGTTGAACTGAGCGATCGCGCAGTGTTATTTACCCATCAAGGTAATCAGTTAAAGCTTGCATTAACATTAAACGCACCTAACGTTGTTACCGAAATAAACAGTACCGAGCTTAAAGCACAATTAGCCGCTAATAAATTAGATGGCATCATTGATATTCGTGAGCATTATGAACATCAAGAAGGTGAGCTAAGTGACTATCTAAAGATCCCAGGTGATATGGTGACGAATATTCCAAGTCACCGTTTGCTAAATGAATTTGCCTCAGGGCAGCTGGTAAAAGATAAACATTATGTGTTGGTTTGTCGCAGTGGTCGTCGTTCTAAAGCTTGTTGTGAGCTACTGACTAGCCTAAACTTTACTAAGCTAAATAATCTCTCTGGTGGTGTTGCTTTTATTTAGCAGTGGGGCATTGGAATACAAAAAAAGCAGCTCTAGGCTGCTTTTTTTATGTAGGTATCGACTGGATTGGTAAGTTAATGAGCATTACCGGTTGAATCCCTCACAACTAATTCAGGCGTAAAACAAATTGCCATTTTTTCTTCTTTGATTTTCGTTGGACGACTGTTTGCAAATAGCAGTTTCGCTGCTTGCGTAGCAATATCTTGGTTAGACTGATGTGCCGTTGTTAATTTTGGCCATGTTTGTTTTGAGAAGGGTGAATCCTCAAATCCTGTAATAGACAGTTGCTCAGGAATTCTAATATCCATCAAACGCGACGCGAATAATGCACCCGCCGCGATTTCATCGTTACAGGCAAAAATAGCGGTGACTTTTTCGTTATTCGCCATCAGTGCTTTAGCGCCTTCAACACCAGATTCAAACGAGTACTTACCAGGAAATATCAGCGTATCGTTTAGCGTAATATTATGAGCAGACAATGCGGCTTTGTAGCCCGCTAAGCGTTCAAGTGTTGATTTGTGTTCTTCTTCACCGGTAATAAATGCAATATGCTTGTGGCCGAGCGAAATTAAATGCTCGGTAATTTGATATGCAGCATCGTGGTCATTTACGAAAATGGCGTTAGACTTACTTTCTTTTTCGCTTGGTTCGCGGCCCGATAAAATGCGCACATAGTTAATGCCGATAGAATCAAGTAAATCTGTAACATCTTGACGCTCAGACAGAGGTGGCGTTAATACTAACCCCGATAAACGCGAGCGCTCGATCATGGTTTGAATTTCTTCTAGTACATTTTCGTCGGTACTGCTGCACGGGTGAATAAGTAGTTCGTAACCTTCTTCTTTACAGCGAGATAAAATACCATTTTGCATATCAATGACATAATAAGCATTTGGGTTGCTATACACGAGGCCGATAGCAAATGACTTGGTGCCTGCTAAACTACGCGCCGCTAAATTAGGTTTGTAATTTAATTCTTTAACAGCAGCCATAACCTTATCGGAGGTTTTTTTTCTAACAGAAGGCTCGTTGTTCATAACACGAGATACTGTTTTCATTGATACGCCGGCTAGGCGTGCAACATCATTTATGGTGACTTTCATATTGTTATTATATCTTTTGCTGATGAGCTTTGCGTAAAGCATGGGGTTAATAACACACAACGTATTATTCTAACTGTTTTTTTTTCAAGTCTGTAGCTATGTTTCATAATTTACACAATTAATATGATGTGATACCGGTGTCAAAAAGTTTAAATTGTCAATTGACAGCGTTGTCATTTTTACTTATTGTTAACCTAGACATTTTAATAAGTAGTAACTTTAGCAAGTGTTTAGCGAGTTTCAAGTTGCAAACACACGCTTAGGGTAAAGAGAGTTAGGTAGAGTATGAGTAGTCGTTCTTCTTTAGCAAGTTGGCAAACACTGGCAGGCCTTGCAAGTGATATAAAGCAACAGCACTTAGTTGATTTATTTGCTAATGATGCACAAAGATTTGAGCGTTTTTCCACGCAAATTGAGGGCGTTTTCTTCGATTACTCAAAAAACCTAATCACACAAGATGTTAAAAATGCGTTATTAGACCTCGCCAACGATGTTGATTTGGCATCATGGCGCGACAAAATGTTCACGGGCGAAAAAATTAATATAACCGAAAACCGCGCTGTGCTGCATACCGCTTTGCGTAAACGCAATAATCAAGCGGTGTATGTTGACGGCGAAAATGTGGTTGATGCCGTTAACGCAGAATTGAATAAAATCAGTGCATTTACCGAAAAAGTGCGCAGTGGTGATTGGCTAGGTTACACAGGTAAACGCATTACAGATGTTGTGAGCATTGGTGTTGGCGGCTCAAACCTTGGCCCGCAAATGGCGACAGAGGCACTTGCTGCCTACGCGGATGAAACGCTTAAAGTGCATTATGCTTCTAATGCCGACGGCATGCAGATCGCAAATGTACTGAGCAAAGTGAATGCGGAAACCACGCTATTTATTATCTCAAGTAAAACCTTTACCACATCAGAAACTATGGCGAATGCGAAAACAGCTGTTGCATGGTTGAAACAGGCTGCTGGTAATGACGATGCGGTTGCAAAGCATTTTGCCGCAGTGAGCACCAATTTAGAAAAAACCTCAGAATTCGGTATTAATCCAGATAACGTATTTACTATGTGGGACTGGGTTGGTGGACGTTTTTCAATGTGGTCAGCAATTGGTTTACCTATCGCTTTGTATCTTGGTTTTGATGCGTTTATTGAATTACTTGAAGGTGCATTTGAAGTTGATCAGCACTTTGTAGAAACACACTTTGAAAATAATATTCCTGTGCTGATGGCGCTTTTAAGCGTGTGGAATACTAGCTTTTTGGATGCACGAGCGCAGGCTATTTTACCTTACGACCAAAGCATGCATATGTTACCGGCATACCTGCAACAGGCAGAGATGGAAAGTAACGGCAAGTCAGTTACGTTTGGTGGCAAAACGATTGATTATACGAGCGTACCTCTTATTTGGGGTATGACAGGTATCAATGGTCAACACGCGTTTTATCAATATTTGCACCAAGGTACGACGATTGTGCCGGCCGATTTTATTGGTTCAATAAGGCCTGTGCGTGAGGTTAATAATCATCATGAAATTCTAATGGCAAACTTTTTTGCCCAAACCGAAGCCATGATGACAGGCGTTAGCAAAGCGCAAGTTGAAAAAGAATTAGCAAGCAAAGGCTTAAGCGAAGCGCGTATTGCTGAGCTGGTTGAGCATAAAGTACATCAAGGCAATCGTCCTACCACATCAATTTTACTTGATACCATTGATGCGAAGCATTTAGGCCGTTTAATTGCACTTTATGAACATAAGATTTTCTGTCAGGGCATTATTCTAGAAATTTGTTCATTCGACCAATGGGGCGTGGAATTGGGCAAAGGTTTAGCAAATGCTATTCAAAAAGAGTTAGAGACAGATGAGCAGCTCACACACGATAGCTCAACAGCTGGCTTAATTGCATTGTATAAAAATAAGCGAAAAAATTAAAAAGCGGTCAAATGTCAGGGTTAAGTTAATGGCATTAGCTTAGACTGCGCGGTTTTCAAAATGCCTTAGGCTGCTTTTAAACTGCAACAAATACCTTTGAACGGGTAGCACTGAGTTATTTGGAACGTCAATTGGTGAGAGAGTTGACGCTTCCAAACACTCTTATTTACCGGTTCAAATAGCAACTTGGTAAATGCAAGTTGAACGAAATCAAATAGTAAAAAATACCTTTGAACGGGTAGCGCTGAGTGATTTGGAGCGTCAATTGGTGAGAGAGTTGACGCCTCCAAAGCTCATATCCGTTTATAAAGCGAACTGAGTAGCGCTGAGTATTCAGGGGTAACAGTGGGTGAGAGCATTGTTACTCCTGAAAACTCTTTTCTTCATAGCCCCATTTGCGTGAGCAGTTACATACGAATTCAATATAAATTAGCAATTATAAATAGCTTACCCAAACGCTATTTAGTGCTAACATAACGAACTAAAAACACATTCTATATTGTACTTAACAACAAGTTACTAAAACGAAGAGAACAATTATGCTAAACCCATTCGATATCGTAATTTTTGGTGGTGGTGGTGATTTATCACTGCGTAAACTACTGCCTGCAATGTACCGTGCCTATCAAGAAGGAAACCTGCCGGAAGGGACGCGAATTCTGCCAACCGTTAGGGCATTAGCAAATGAACAAGAATTTGTTGATAAAGTACAAAGCAGCCTTAAGTCGTTTTTAGGTAAAGGCGAATATAACGCGAAAGACTGGAAAGCGTTTTCTGCGTTTTTAAAACCAATAGTTGTTAATGTTACTGAGCAAGACGATAACTGGTTACGTTTAAAAGAAATTTTAGAGTCAGACGCTGAAGACAAAGCGCGCGTGTTTTATTACTCATTACCGCCTGCGGTATATGGCCGTTGTAGCGAGCTTTTATCTGATAATCAGCTGATTACTAAATCAACACGTGTTGTGGTGGAAAAGCCAATTGGCTACTGCGGCGCATCAGCAGAAGAGATTAACGCGAAAATCGCTGAATATTTTAAAGAAAGCCAAATTTATCGTATCGATCATTACCTAGGTAAAGAGACAGTTCAAAACTTAATGGCACTGCGTTTTTCAAATGTGATGTTTGAAAATATGTGGGATGCAAAGTCGATTGATAATATTCAGATCAGTATTTCTGAAACAGTTGGCCTAGAAAGCCGCGCGGGTTTTTACGACAAAGCTGGTGCGCTTCGCGATATGGTACAAAACCACTTGTTACAACTACTGTGCCTTGTAGCGATGGAATCACCAAACAAGCTAACGGCTAAGAGCATTCGCACGGAAAAATTAAAAGTTCTTGAAGCTTTGCGTCCACTTGTAGGGGATGACGTTGAAGCAAACACCGTACGTGGTCAATACGTACCGGGTCAACTTGATGGCAAATTGGTACCAGGTTACTTAGAAGAGCTTGGTGAAAACAGCGAGACCGAAACCTTTGTTGCGATCCGCGCGCACATTGAAAACTGGCGTTGGGCTGGCGTACCGTTTTACCTAAGAACTGGTAAACGCATGAAGCAGCGTTGTGCTGAGATTATCGTAGAATATAAAAATGTATCTCATAACGTGTATGACGAATCGGTTGGCGGCATTGAGCCAAACCGATTAGTGATCCGCTTACAGCCGGAAGAAAGCATTCAGCTAACGCTAATGTCTAAGCGTTTAGATAATTTAGAAATGCAACTTGAGCCAGTAACGCTCGATCTTGATTTGTCTAAAAACTATGAAAATGGTTTCCATTCAGATGCATACAAGCGCTTAATGCTTGATGCTGCAGCAGGTAATGCATCACTGTTTATTCACCGTGATGAAGTACGTCAAGCGTGGGCGTGGATTGATCCAATTATTGAACAGTGGCAAACAGCGGGTATGCCAGCACTTTATCGTGCAGGTACGTGGGGCCCAGAAGATGCAGACGAGCTACTCGCTGAAAATAATCACGCATGGTACAACGCAGGGAATAACAAATAATGTCAGCCAATATTATTGAAAAGTTTTTTGATTCAAAAGATGCCTATAACACTGAATTAGGTGAAGATCTTGCTAAGTGTTTAACACAAGGTATTGAACAAGATGGCCGTGCTGTATTAATGGTATCAGGCGGTTCGTCACCAGCGCCGGCATATCGCTATTTAAGTGGTCTTGAGTTAGCGTGGGATAAAATTGACGTAGCTATGGTTGATGAACGTTGGGTTGAGCAAAGTCACGAGAAAAGTAATGAAGCGTTTATTAAATCAACGCTATTACAAGACAAAGCTGCAGCTGCTAACTTTGTAACCATGAAAAATCCAGCAGATAGTGCGCAACTTGCTCAAGCTGAGTGTCAAAACGCATATGCGGCACTTAAACAAAATTTTGATGTGACGATTTTAGGTATGGGACCAGATGGTCATACCGCATCACTTTTCCCACATGCCCAAGGTCTTGATAATGCGTTAACCACTTCTGATTTAGTCGCGGCAATAGATGCAATTAAAAGTGATGTAACAGGTGATATTACTGAGCGCATGACATTAACGCGTGCTGCTATTTTACAATCGAAAGTGATTAAGCTTTTGATAAGCGGTGAAGAAAAACTGGCAGTTTATAAAGAAGCCAAAGCTGGCGGAGAGGTTGCAGACATGCCACTTCGCGCTATTTTACAGCAAACAGAAGTACCGGTAGAAGTGTACTGGACAGCTTAATGTTCGCCTAAAATAGATTAAAAAGCCCAACTCAAGTTGGGCTTTTTTTGTTTAGAAAGCGTGACGCTTCAAAATAGCTCCGCGATGATCTATGGCAATTTTATAAGGCGTTTGAGAGACACCATAACGTTTAAAAATCGCATTTTCGCTATCCCAAATTACCGGCATTTGTAATTGATGGGTTTCAATAAAACTGCGTACATGGGCTTCGTTAACGTAGTAGCCACTGATCACAGCCAGATACAATTTACCTTGTTTAAATTGATTTTCAGCTAATTGCTTTAGGCTTGCCTCACAATCTGGAAAGTGTGGCATTGGGCACAAACTATCAAGAAATACCAACTCAAGCGTATTACGGGGTTTGAGCATTTTTATGGTATTGCCTAACGTTACGGTTTGCCCCGATAAACTTTCACGAACAAAATCTGAAAATTGTTCACCAACGGCAATATGATTTACCGGTGGTTGTTTTTTAAAGCGTGGTGAAGGCGCTTTTTTTAATAACTTGCTTTTGTAGTGTGTAAACTGAGCTTGGGAAATGTGTTGGTTTAATTTTAGATATGCCAATAGCGCAGCATCATCACCTTTAAACACAACTTTGTCATCCTGCTCAATAATATGAAACGGAGTTTGCCAAACGCCATATTGCCGCATTAACTTAAATCCTTTATCGATTTCAATGGATGCAAATTGCGCGTAGTAGCTTTTAAATTCAGCTAATTGATTAGGAGTTACATTGAGATCTTGTTGTTTATAGCTGACGCTATAGCTTTGTTGATTTAGCCACTCAATAAACACTGAATTTGCGCCATCATAATGTGCCCAAATATCCATAAACACCGTATGTTTAGTTGGCTCTTGTGTTTTTGTATACGCAGGGTTAGCAAAAAATAATAAGCCTAAAGTTACAACTAGGATGTGCAATGCTTTGAGTTGATTAAACATAGTTACTATTCCTTTTCTGGTAACGCAGTGATATAAGCGTCAATTTTGTCTGAGTGTAGAAAGCTCGTTAGTGCAACTTTGCCGCTTTGCTCGATTAAAATATGATAAGGCGTACCTAATACGCCAAAGTTTTGAGTGATTGCGCCGTTTGTATCAAACACTGTATCTAGCGACAGATTATTGCGATCAAAGTAGGCGTAAATATTGTCAACTGAATCATTAATGCCAACGTTCACCGTAATGATGGCGATTTTGTCACTATGGTTTTTATTTAACTCTGCTAGATGTGGCATTTCAGCTTGGCAATATTGGCACCATGTTGCCCAAAACTTGAGGTAAACGGGTTTTTCCTTTAGTAACTCGTTTAAGTTAATAGCCTCGCCTTTTAGGGTATGGCTAACTAAATAAGGTGCTTTGTCGCCAACCTTAAGCGGTGATGCAAACAAAGGGATAGCAAGAGTAAATAACACAAAAGCCAGTATATTTTTCATATTAATATCCTTAAAACGTGATTTGAAAATAAAAGTAAAGGGCCACACCAACCAGCAAGGCCGCCAATATGTATTTAAAGCCGTTAAGCCAAGGGCCGCTTTTTGGCAGCGAGTTCAAAACATTGGAAGAAATGCCTGCAATGAACAGTAAGGCACTTAATCCAAGTGCAAATGCGAACAAATAGATGGGGCCAACGAGTGGTGCTTGCTCAGTTGAAACATACATCAGTAACATACCAAGTACCGGCGAAGTGCAGGGCGCCATTACCAAGCCGGATAACCCACCACTAACAAATACATTGAGTGGCGCGTATGAACTGAATGAATTTTTGGCGAAAGAAAGCTGTGGCATGTTTATCCAGCCAAGCATCCATACAGCCATGACTAAGCAAAAACTACCCGCAATAAACAACATTGCAGGGTGGGTGGCGACACTGCCAAACAAATACCCCAGCTTAGCGGCGAAATAACCTAATAAACTGTAGCTAAGTGCAAGGCCTAACACATATAAACAAGTGTATGCTGTTGACTGGTAAACATTGTTTGCGTGCTGGCGTACCACAGCAACGGTAATTGGCAGCATTGGGTAAACACAGGGTGTTAGGCTAGTTAGTACGCCTGTCACAAATATTACTAGCACCACATACAGCGATGCTTTATCACTGACGAGGGCTTCTTGAATAAACATTTCCATACTGAGCTCACTTTAAAATTTTGCTTGCATCAGTGTTGCTGTTATTTGCCCCAAACCCTATTAAATCGATATAAAATCCATCTAAAATAAATATATTTATATATTTTTCAATGCATTAAGTTTTGGCTAGGCGTTTGTTAAAGGTTTTGTTTTGCTGTGCTTTGATTTATTATTTAGGCCTATTTTGATTTGTGGATGGATGCGCTGTTGTTTCGTTTTAGTGATTATGAATTTGAACCAGAAACAGGTTACCTAACGCGGCTGAGCGATGCCCAAAGTCAGCAGCCGGTGTTACTGCGAAACAAGGTTGCAAATTTACTGACTTATTTTTTGCAGCGCCCAAATGAACTAATTGCTAAAGAAACCCTACTTACACATTTATGGCAACATGGTGACTATCGCGAATCTGCATTAACGCAAAGTATTCGTGAGCTGCGTTTGGCCCTAAGCGATGATGCTAAATCGCCGCGTTACATTAAAACAATTCCACAACGTGGTTATCAGTGGATTTGCCCAATAACACATGAAGTAAATCAGGCGGGATCGAAGCATTCTGAACAGCCAGCAGCAAAAAATTCACAGACAGAAAAAACGTTAAACAAACCCTTACGCGTATGGTTTGTTGTGGGCGCTTTAATGTTAGTCGGGTTAATAGCAGCGGTTGGAATTTGGCAACCTAACAGCTTTAGTGTAGCTAACCATAGCGAACACCAAAACCAAGTGACATCACGTTTACGAGTTATGGTGCTGCCGTTTATTAACGATACACAACAGCCTAGCATGGCATGGCTAGAACATGGCCTGTCAGATATGCTGGCGGTTGATTTAAAGCGCTCTCAACGGGTTGATGTGATTTCTCCCTCTGAGGCACATTTATCGTTGTTAAAAAATGAGTTACCGTGGCCCGCAATGCCAGTACAAATACGTAACTTACTCGATAAGCTTGAGGCAAATGTCGCTATTTTTGCAAGTGTGCGCATGCATCAGCAAAAACAAGTTATCGACTTTCAGGCAATTTATTCCGATGGACGTATTAAACAGGGCAGTTTGAGCTATGACGAGTTAGCGTCTCAGATTGAAGTTATCTCGCAGCAGATCCTAGCAATGATAAACGCTCATAAACACAATAATAAAAAAGCGCGTCCTGATATTTCAGCTATGGCGATTGCACAAGGCATGCAAGCGTTGCAAACCACGGGTGCTTTTGATGCGATTAAGTATTTTCAAGCTGCGAACACCATATCGCAAACGAATTGGGCAAGCGCTTATTTGGCAAGAAGTTATATTGCTGTTGGAAAATGGTCACAGGCTCGCGCCGAATTTAGTAAAATTGGGCAAAACGACTTAAAAGAAGACCCACTACTCAATGCTTTTATCGCGTACTGGCAAGCAATTATTGCGACACGGCAAGGCAGTAGTAATCAACACGCTTTGATTGAGAAAAGTATTCACGCCAGTATCAACAGCCAAGACCCACAATTAATCGCTGAAAGTTATCGTTTGCAAGCGTCATTGGCTTGGCAAACAATGAAATGGCAGCAACATGATGACTTACTAAAAAAAGCAGCGAAGTTAACTGATGATTATACGGAGTTAGCCGCGACGGCAGATTCACTATTTTACTTAGGCCAGCCAAATAATGTGGGGCTAGAAAAAAGCCCATATAACGATTTAGCCAAAAATAAAGAGCGATTGACCAAGGCGCTGAGTTATTACCAAACTTTAGGCAATCTAGAAAAAGTCGCGGCGACACAATTGGCGATTGCACAAAACTATTATTTTGACCAAGAAAAACGTGAAATCGCTTTGCAAGATGCGTTAGCGCGCTTTACCGAGCTTAACTTACCGTATGAGTTAGCAATGGCAGAACTTTATGCGGGCTTTTATCATATGCAATTGCACCAAGGACAACTTGCTGAGCAGTATTTTAAGCAAGCAAAGCATGGGTTTGAAAAGCTAGGTGCCAAATCGGCGTTGCCGTGGGCTGATTTTTACTTAGCATTTTCCTATCTTGATCAAGGGCTAGATCAAAGTGAACAGGGCCGCCATGGGCAAAACCCTGAAATGCTTAAACGAGCGATTAATACGTTTCAGACACTATTACCGAAGACGCAATCGAATGTGATAAAAGCAAGCAGTTTTGTATTTCTTGCATGGGCATACACCGACTTACAACAGTTTGATAAGGCTAAGCACGCACTTGAATTAGCGTTAACCCACTCCAGCGATCCTGCGTTAATCTTAACAAATGAATAC
Organism: Pseudoalteromonas sp. ABV4_021; assembly: GCF_056159365.1. Lineage (NCBI taxonomy): Bacteria > Pseudomonadati > Pseudomonadota > Gammaproteobacteria > Alteromonadales > Pseudoalteromonadaceae > Pseudoalteromonas > Pseudoalteromonas sp. ABV4_021. The sequence goes on from NZ_JBSWVB010000001.1 coordinate 1,251,968, forward strand.
GCGCGTTATTCGTTAATGTATATTTACCTGCTACAAGACCAAGCGCAAAAAGTACTGGAAATAGAGAAACGCCCTTGGCGTACAAGATTACAAGCGGTTTATGTCGCCAAAGCGTATGCTGCATTAGCGCAATATAATAAGGCGGGCAACACGCTTAATGAATTAAAAGAAGTAATGCCGGGGTATTTCACAATACAAGATAACGACCTGCTTGAGGCTTATCGCAGACAAAATAGGGCAGGCAGCACCATGCTCGAACACACTCTGCCTAAAGCACATTCCGTTTATTGTGAAACAGATTGGTCGATTGATATCAGTAAACATGCTAACTAACAGTGCTCTAATCACTATCGTTTTACCAGTCATTTCTTGCGCTTATGTAAGCTGGGTGGCCATTGCTTGCTTCATGTAAAAGATTTATAAACTCGATGAATAACAAGGGTTGTTGTTTTTTAAAGCCTTTTTGCAGCGTCCTTTTATCGCTGCGCTTAATATGTTGTCTAGCAATCTAAGTGAATATAGAGCAAAGCTTGCACGCTCAGCTCACATCCCTTATCTGGATTTTGATCACAACAAGATAAAAGTTTGTGCAATAACTATTCGCCTGCGCTTTTTTGGTTTTCTACTGTGTTATCGCTTATTTATGGTGAGCAGCCAGACCGCGTTCTTGGCATTGTTTGAATATCGTGAAAATAAGCATTAAAGATTAATAGACTTTTCTGTAAAACCAGCTAGCCCACATCGCTGCTTTACATACTAATCACCGCCTTATCGCGATAATAGAGCAGAATTCATGTTTATCTGTGTAAACAACAATTCGATAAGCATGGCGTGGTTATTTTTTGACGATACGACAGGCTCGCTTACTGTGACTCAAACGCTTACTTTGTAACCTGATGTGTTTTGAAAAGCTCAATCATGGCTAATTTTGCGGAAAGATCGAAATAAGACTAGACAAATGACACCGGTGTCTTTATTATCCTTATTAACAAATGACAGCGCTGTCATTTGTTCCCCTTGTAAGTAATGTGAATTAAGATTTGAGGGCTCCACTTCTATCATTCTGCCCAGTGATAGGGGCCCTCAATTAGCTAACACAGAGTTAACCAACGTAACGTTTAAAAAGCGCTTTATCAGGCAATGTAATAATTGCCTGACATTTTTCTAAAATCGCTCCAAACATCTGATCCGACCTCCGCCTGATTAAACTTTTCTTACAGATTAAGCTTTACAGATAATATTTGCCGTGTGTTATAGTAAAAAGGTCGCTAGCCCCCGTATTTAGAGGGGGTTATGAAAATTTATTATTGCAAATGTAAATAGATTGTTCTTATTTGTTATATATAAATGAACGTGATTGTTTAAAAAATGCAAAAATAATTGTAGCGATATTGTAATTTTACGTGTAAGGTTTGTTATCAGATGACAACGCTGTCATCTTCACTGGGCAGAAAGTGAATTAAACCAAAACAAAATGATTCAAGGGGAATCCTGTGTTAGCTAAAAATTTCAAAAAAAGCTTATTAGCAGTTAACATCGGTTTAGCAATGGGCGCTGGTTTTTCAGGCGTAGCTGTTGCAGCTGATTCAGAAGTACAAGCAAAAGAAGATGTGGAAGTAATTGAGGTACGTGGTATTCGTCGCTCTCTTGCAGCATCGGTAAATACTAAACGTTTCGAAAACTCAGTTGTAGATGCGCTTACAGCTGAAGACATCGGTAAACTTCCAGATTCTGACGTAGGTCAGTCTTTAGCACGTATTCCGGGTATTTCTGTAAATAGAACATTCGGTCAAGGTAGTTCAGTTTCTATCCGTGGTACAGACCCACGTATGACACTAACAACGCTTAACGGCCAAAACGTTGCGTCAACTGGTTGGTATGACCAAATGAACATTGACCGTTCATTCAACTATTCAATGCTTCCACCTGAGCTTATCGGCGGCATGGAAGTTTATAAAACTTCTCAAGCGAATATTGTTGAAGGCGGTATTGGTGGTACGGTTATCGTTAAAACTCGTAAACCACTTGACCTAGATGCAAACACTATCTTCGGCTCAGTTAAAGGCGAATATGGTTCAATCAATGAAAATGTAGCACCTGATGTATCAGCGTTATACAGCTGGAAAAACGATGCTGAAACTTTTGGTGTTTTAGTATCAGGCGCTTACGTTGACCGTGAATATCTTCGTCGTGGTACAGAAGCAGATTTAGATTGGGGCGGACGTTCGTCTATTCAGCCTTCAAGTTTCCTACAAGAGCAAGAGCGAACGGCATTAAACGTAGCACTGCAGTATCGTCCAACTGATAATCTTGAGTTCGGCGCGTCAGTTATGATGTTAGAACTAGGTGCAGACAGCATCGGTGCAAACATGTACATCGAAACTGATACAGATTGGGGTGACGGTGAGTCAGTGTGTCAATCTAAAAACTCAGCTGGCGTTTGTACATACAGTGATACTCCAGAAAATGCAGCTTCTCGCGTATTCTTCCAAAACTGGGCTCGTCAAGGTGAAATGACATCTGACACAATTGAGCTAAATGCTAAGTACGAAGGCGATAACTACACAGTAAAAGCAGTGGCTGGTAGCACGAAAGCTGACGGTGGTACTCAAATGAGTGCAAACTTTGGCTACGGTTGGTGGGGCGATCGTTTCGGTGATGTTAAATGGGCTGGTGTAGTAGACGCAACAGGTAAAAAAGTTGATATTGATGGCCGTGACATGGGCTTCACTGTAGATCAACTTGATACTACAGTTGGTACATCTACGTGGACTGGTATTAAAGGTCCTAACTCAGATGAAGAAGTTTATGCACAAGTTGATTTAGACCTTGATGTAGATCTAGGTGCAATTAACAAGTTCAAAACCGGTATTCGTTACACGCAGCACGAATTCGAGCGCTTCCAATACAGTGCAGTATATGGCGACGGTGAAAATGTATTTAATACAAGCGATTTATACAGCGGCACAATGGAATTAGGTTCAGAAGGTTGGACTATTCCAAAAGCAAACCTAGACGCGATGATCAATTCAACAGTATCGCTAGTTGATGAGTTTGTATACTCACGCCCAGGTTACGGTAAAATTGAAGAAGATAACCTTTCTGCATACGCAATGTTTGAGTTCCAAAGTGACGGTTTACGCGGTAACTTTGGTGTACGTTATATTTCAACAGACGTAACGTCTAAAGGTCATTATATTGATAACTCACCGGCAGACAAATTAGGTACTAACGCAGGTTGGAGTACAGGTATTACTTCAGCTGAAGGTGATTACAGTGACTTCTTACCGAGCATCAATATTGCGTATGACCTATCAGAAGATATGATTTTACGTTTTGCTGCGTCACAAGCTATTACACGTCCTAACTATGACGCGCTATTCTTAGCAAGTCTTGATGGATACCCAGATGACCGTCGCGGCAACGAAAACATCACATACGGTAACCCTGCACTTGAGCCAATGAAAGCATCTCAAGCTGATATCAGCTTAGAATACTACTATGGCGACAGTAACTTATTTGCAGTGACTTTCTTTATGAAAGATATCAGCAACTTTATCGTAGGTACAACTGAAGACAATGTTGCTATCGGTGTAATTAACAACGATTTAGAAACGCCAGCTGATAGCTGGATCGTTAATAACTTCGTTAACGCGGGTGGCGGTACAATTGACGGTATCGAATTCCAACTGAACCATGCATTTGGCAACGGTTTTGGTGTGAACGCTAACTACACGTACTCAGACGCTGAAGCGCCTAAAGAAGTATACACAGATCAGCTAAGCGTTTTCTCTGAGTCGTCTAAGCACACAGGTAACTTAGTTGGTTACTGGGAAAATGAGACGTTCTCTGCGCGTGCGGCATACAACTACCGTTCAGAATATATGATCCGTGAATACGGTGCATATTATGGTAACCGTATGCACGATGATTACGGTTCGCTAGACCTATCATTCGGTTGGAATGCAACGGATAACATCGCAGTACGTTTAGAGATTGTAAACTTAACTGCTGAAGATGATATCCAATACGGTGCAGCATCAGGTACAGATTCTAATGTACAAGTTAAACCTTCACTTAAAGATGGCTTCCCAGTATGGTCATTCGAAGGTGAAACGACTTATAAACTTGGTGTGAACTTCACGTTCTAATTCATGTTTTTATAAAAACCCAGTATTGTTACTGGGTTTTTTTCGTTTTGGAGCACAAAAATGATAAAAAAGGTCGCTATTCTAGGTGGAGGCACTGCCGGCTGGTTAGCTGCAAATCATTTAGGGCATGCGCTTTCAGCAACTGATATTGAAGTTACACTTATCGAGTCAGAAGACGTACCGTCAATAGGCGTAGGCGAGGGCACAGTTCCATTTATTAAAGATACACTGCAAAAGTTTGGTATCTGTGAAGTTGATTTATTACTCAATTGTGACGCAACATTTAAGCAAGGTATAAAATTCACCAACTGGATGGATAAGAACCGTCACGGTGAATATAATCATTATTACCATCCGTTCGAATCCCCGTATCCAAATGAGTTTGATGTCACTAATTATATGCTAGGTGAGGGGAGTGAATTACGCTTTGATGATGTAACGATACAGTCAGCCGTTTGTGAGTTAGGATTAGCGCCGAAGCTTGTTTCTTCTGCACCTTACCAGGGCGTTCTAAACTACGCATATCATTTTGATGCCGCGAAGCTTGCATTATTATTAGCACGTAATGCCAAAGAAAGATTTAACGTTAAACATTTAAAAGCAACGGTTGAAAACGTACAACTTGATGATACCGGTAATGTAAAAGCAGTAACGAGTGTCTATGGTGATACACTTGCTTTCGACTTTTTTGTTGATTGTACGGGGTTTGCGTCACTACTGATTGATAAAGCACTTAACGTACCTTTTGTTAGTAAGGCGAATGAATTACTAACGGATAAGGCGCTTGTTAAACAAGTCCCCCTTAACCCAAAACAAGAGATTTTTCCATATACCAAAGCAACGGCACATCAGGCAGGTTGGATATGGGATATTCCGTTAACCACACGACGTGGCACTGGTTTTGTCTATGCAAGTGAGTTTATGAATGAAGATGACGCACACCGTAAATACGCACGCTACTTGAATTTAGATGCAGACAAACTTGATGTTAGAAAAATCGACATGGAAGTAGGCTACAGAGAAGTGTCATGGTATAAAAATTGTGTGTGTTTAGGCCTTGCACAAGGGTTTTTAGAGCCGCTTGAAGCGACTTCAATTTTATTAACCGATTTCACAGCAGATCTGCTTGCTAAGAACTTTCCAAAAAATCAATCTGATGCAGATGTGCTGCGCGGTGATTTCAATAAAGCTGTGACATATGCATGGGAAAGAACGACGGATTTTATCAAGCTACATTATTGTATTTCTGATCGTCAAGATTCTGATTTTTGGTTAAACAATCAATCATTGACGCACAGTTCTGAAGAACTTAAAACACGCTTAGCCAAATTTAAGATTAGACCACCGCACCGTCAGGACTTTTTCAGTCGCTTTGATCTTTTTGATGAAAAAAATTATCTCTATGTGCTTTACGGTATGCGTTACCCAACGCCTAAACCTCAATGTTCTGAGCAAGAGGTCAAGCTAAGTCGTGAACTATTGGCACGTAATAAAGAAATGCTATCGATGGCACAAGAAAAACTACTGTTAACGAATGAGTGGTTAACTAAGTTGAAGCAAGCGGCACGTTAATTTTACTTTAGAGGTTTTGTGGAAATTATAAATCCAGATAAAAAAATAGCGGTTTTCGACTATGATGAGCTATCACGCACCGAAGAACTCGCGTTTTTAACACAAGGGTTAGATCATTTATTTGCTTTGCCTGAAGTTCAAAATGTAGAAAATGTGCCCGATGCATCAGGTGCGAGAGCACTTTCAACGGTGCACTTAAGTGACCGTTTAAATCTTGTTAATTTTTTACAATTAAAGACAATGCCAATGGGACATTGGCTTTTTTATAGTATCAGCCAAGCTGCGTCCCAATTTGGGTTAGGGAAAACGCGAAACATTCGCCAGTTTAAGTTTCATCGCACTTGGGCAAATAGAATAGAACAAGGTTGCAATACCATCGCACATCGACATGCCCAAAAAGATTGGGCTGCCCCTCATGTGGTTGCAATCTTATACGTTGAATGCGCCCCTGGCAGTGCCGATTTAGTGTTTGTTGACGATGACTCAAATGTAATGCGAGCAGAGCATATCAATCACTACGATGCGAAGCTGTGCACCAAAATTGTTAGTAAAGCAGCAAGATTAGTGGTCCATGATGCGACGTATTTGCACGGCACGACAGAACATGCGCTTGATCAAACTAGATCTTGCATTATTTTTGAAGTAGGATTTCCACCATTAACATAACATTCATATTTTTTGGGCTTGTTTTTTACTAATGCAACCCATATAAAGGTATAAACGCTGATTAATTGTTAGCAAAACTATTTATAATTATTAGAATTCCACTGGAGCAGTAAGATGACGGACGTAGTAAAGCCACTTCATAATGTTGAACATAAAGACGTTAAAATTAAAAACGGTTTCAACACAGACCTAGTTAAAGACCAACATTTAGTACCAGTTGTGGCACACGAGTTTGCACGTGTAGCTAACGAATACCCAATTGTATTTGTAAAAAACAACGAAACTGAAGAATTCCAGCCAGTTGCAATGTTAGGTCTTGAGCCTGGTGAGAACCTATTTGTTAAAGATGGCAAATGGCAGGGTGCTTACCTTCCACACGCACTTACGCGTTACCCGTTAGTACTGAGCAAGAACCCAGAAAACGAAGACCAATTATTTGTTGGTATCAACGAATCTAGCGACCTTGTAAACAAAGAAGAGGGTAATGCACTTTTCGATGAAAAAGGTGAAGAAACAGATTACCTTAAGCGTCGTAAAGAAGGTTTAATTGCGTTTGTTGAATTCTCACAAGTTACTGCTGCGTTCACTAAGTTCCTAGCTGATAAAGAGCTGCTTATCCCGCAAACACTAACACTTGAAATTAAAGGCGAGAAGCGTGATATCAATGGTATCTACCTAATCGATGAGAAAAAGCTAAACGAGATGGCTGATGAGGAGTTCCTAGAGCTTCGTAAGCGTGGTTATTTGCCACCAATCTACTCGTTCTTAACATCAATGCCTCAAGTAAATCGTCTTGCACGTCTTAAAGCAGAGCAAGATGCTTAATTTAACGGCTAAACGTTAAGTAAAAAAAGCGCCAATTGGCGCTTTTTTTGTGTTTGCTGTTTGTTAATTTTCTTTATGTGTTTTCAGCATCGCGTACAGCTCGTCTTTTAGATGTAAACGACGTATTTTTTGTTTTTCGAGGTATGCGTCAGACGTATTTTCAACGCCTTCTTCAATGCGGATCACTTCGTGATCAAGATCGTGGTATTCCTTAAATAATTTAGAAAAGTGCGCATTAGTCATTTTTAATTCGCGAATTTCTTCATTAAACTCTGGAAACTCATGATGCATGTCGTGTTTTTCAATAAACATGGGTTTTATTCCTTATTGTGCACAGTTGATACAAGTTTGAACATAGGGTAATGCATGTAAACGCTCGCGTGATATTTCGCTCTCACATTGTCTACAAATGCCATAATTATTGTTTTCTAAGCGCGAAATAGCGGCATTTACTTGTTGTAATTCCAATTTTGCCTCATGGCGAATGCCATCGAGCACTTGGTCGTTTTCACTCTCTGTCGCTTGCTCTGCAAAGTCTTGCGAGCGACCTTTTTTAAAATCTGAACCAATCGCATTGATGCGTTTATTGAGTTCGATTTGTTTTTCTTTAAGCTCGATTAAAATTGCGTTTTTGTTCATAACGCCTCCTATTCTTTAATTATTAATCTACGCTGCTCGGATGGGATTGCGTTGATCTAGCGCAAAAAAATAACGCCTTTGTGCTGTTCATCGAAAATGCTTGAAATCGAAGCGTTTGCCTTGCAAATTGACTAGAGCGTGTTGACCTTTGCTGTCTATTTCTGCAGCAGTTTGTTTGGCATTTAGACGAGGCAGAGCGATTGTAGTGTAGTTATTTACATAAATGAGCGATAACACAGTATAAACGCCAAACAAGCGCTGCCTAACAGGTTTAACCCAAAGCGTTTTGTTCTTTGTTGTTGCTTCTTGACTTAGCCCACTAGGACTACAAAGCATCGTCGCGATCAAAAAGCTTTGGATTTGAACAGAATTTAGACCACAAAGATCAACACGCTCTAAAAACAAAAGGAAAACGATAATGAACAAACGACTCGCAACTGTGCTTTTAACAGCGTTTTTATCTACTAGCGTGTTTGCATCAAGTGAACAGCCTTTCTCAATCGCCATTCACGGTGGAGCAGGCACGATAGACAAAAGTAAATTTACCCCTGAAAAGGAAGCAGCGTATCGCGCTAAACTGCAAGAAGCGGTAGAAGCAGGTTATAAAGTGCTTGAAAACGGTGGTGAGAGCTTAACCGCGGTCACTACAGCCATTAATATCTTAGAAAATTCGCCATTTTTTAACGCCGGCGTTGGTGCTGTTTACACTTATGATGGGCACCATGAACTTGATGCATCAATTATGGATGGACGCGACCGTCAAGCGGGCGCCGTAGCAGGTGTAAAGCACATTAAAAACCCAATTGATTTAGCACGTTTAGTGATGGAAGAGTCTGTACACGTGATGCTAAGCGGCAATGGCGCAGAACAGTTTGCGAAGAAAAATGGAATGAGCTTAGTTAATAACAGTGTGTTCGACACCGAGCACCGTTATAAAGCATTAGAGCGTGCTAAAAAGAAACTCAATAAAACAGAGAACTACCAAGCAAATCATCGTGCACTGCCTGAGCAATATAAAATGGGCACAGTCGGCGCTGTGGCGTTAGATAAACACGGAAACTTGGCTGCTGGTACGTCAACCGGCGGTATGACGGCAAAACGCTTTGGTCGTATTGGTGATTCGCCTGTTATAGGTGCGGGCACCTTTGCCGATAACCGTTCATGCGCGGTGTCTGCCACTGGCCATGGAGAATATTTCATCCGTTACAGTGTCGCGTCTGATATCTGTGCTCGTGTGCAGTATCAAGGCAAAACCATTCAGCAAGCGGGTGATGAAGTAATTCATGATGTACTTAAACCAATAGGGGACACAGGTGGCGTAATTATTGTTGATAGTAAAGGTAATATTAGTCTGCCATTTAATACTAAAGGCATGTATCGCGCGTCAAAACAGGCAAATCAGCCTACCTATGTGGCAATTTTTAAAGACGAATAACGGCGATTTTTTCGTTGAATAAAATTAAAATAAGGGAAGCGCAATGCTTCCCTTATTTTATGACAATCAATTTGTTATTATTGGCCTTTTGAAATTCCGCTTTATTCTATCTATGGCTAATCCACAACAGCAGCTCTATTCACTCTTAAAAAATTGTCTTAAGAAAGATCAGTTTTTCTTCAAACGCCGCCTCGATGGTGTGAAAAAAATAAATGATGAAGCTAAACAAGTGAAGGTGCTTACCACAATTACAAAAGACATTGAAAAAAGCATCGAGCTGAGGGAGTTACGTTTAAAGCAACTGCCAAAGGTGAGTTATCCAGAAAACCTCCCAGTTAGTCAGAAAAAAGACGATATTAAAAAAGCCATTAGCGAAAATCAGGTGGTGATTGTCGCGGGTGAAACTGGTTCAGGTAAAACCACTCAGTTACCAAAAATTTGTTTAGAGCTTGGCCGAGGTGTTGCAGGTTTAATTGGTCATACCCAACCACGCCGATTAGCGGCGCGCAGTGTTGCCGCCCGTGTTGCTGAGGAAATTGGCACTACCATAGGTGATAAAGTGGGTTTTAAAATTCGCTTTAGTGATCAGGTTTCTAACTCAAGCTATTTGAAGCTGATGACTGATGGTGTGTTGCTCGCGGAAATTCAACAAGATAGATTTTTAAACCAGTACGACACCATCATTATCGATGAAGCGCACGAACGCAGTTTAAATATCGACTTTATTTTAGGTTATTTGAAAAACCTGTTACCTAAACGCCCCGATTTAAAACTGATTATCACCTCGGCAACCATCGATCCCGAGCGATTTTCAAAGCATTTTAACAATGCGCCAATTATTGAAGTATCGGGCCGCACTTACCCAGTTGAAGTGCGTTATCGTCCGTTAACGGAAATCGACAAAACAGAGATGGAAGCAGAGGGCGATCAACTGCAAGGCATTTTTGACGCGGTTGATGAGCTAATGCAAGCTGGGCCAGGCGATATTCTTATTTTTATGAATGGTGAGCGTGAAATTCGCGATACTGCCGATGCGCTCGCAAAACGCGGCCTTGCAAATACCGAAGTGCTGCCACTTTATGCGCGCCTTTCAAATGCTGAGCAAAACCGTATTTTTGCCTCGCATTCGGGCCGTCGCATTGTATTGTCTACTAACGTTGCTGAAACGTCACTTACGGTTCCGGGCATTCGTTATGTTATCGATCCTGGTACGGCACGTATTAGCCGATACAGCTATCGTACTAAGGTACAACGTTTACCAATTGAAGCAATTTCGCAGGCCAGTGCCAATCAGCGCAAAGGGCGATGTGGTCGTGTGGCGGAAGGTATTTGTATTCGCCTTTATTCAGAAGAAGACTTTTTGGGCCGCCCTGAATTTACGGACCCTGAAATTCTGCGCACAAATCTAGCGTCGGTTATTTTGCAAATGTTAGCACTTGGCTTAGGCGATATTGCGAAATTCCCATTTGTGCAAGCACCAGATAACCGTAATATTACCGATGGTCTTCGCTTACTTGAAGAAATTCAGGCTATTACACCGGTTACACGAAAGAAAGATTATAAGCTTACTAAAGCAGGGCGCGAATTAAGCCGCTTACCAGTTGACCCACGGTTAGCAAAAATTGTGCACGCAGCGAAAGATTTCGACACCATGTTCGAAGCGATTGTGATTGTGGCGGCGTTATCAATTCAAGACCCACGAGAATTTCCGCAAGATAAAAAAGCCAAAGCACAAGAAAGCCATAGCCGCTTTGCGGACAAAGATTCTGATTTTATTGGCTTTTTAAACTTATGGCGTTATTTAGAAGAGCAACAACAAGCGTTGTCGCGCAGCCAATTTAGAAAGCTTTGCCAAAACGAATTCCTTGCTTATATGCGTGTGCGTGAATGGCAAGACATTGTTTATCAACTGGTATCAACATGTGAAGAAATGGGTTTTAAAATGAATCAAAACCCAAGCGATTATGAAGCAATTCATAAATCAATTTTGGCAGGTATGCTCAGCCATATTGGTATGAAAGATGAAAATCAGCAATACATAGGTGCGCGTCAAAGTAAGTTCTTTGTATTCCCAGGCTCAGGTCTTTTCAAAAAATCACCGAAATGGTTGGTGGCTGCAGAGCTTGTTGAAACCAGTAAACTCTTTGCCCGTATCAATGCCAAGATAGATCTTGCATGGGTCGCACCACTTGCACAGCATTTGGTTAATCGCAGTTACAGTGAACCGCACTGGCAAAAGAAAGCGGGCGCGGTAATGGCGTTTGAACAGCAAACTCTTTATGGCTTAACCATTGTTTCACGTAAAAGCGTGCAATTTAATAAAGTAGACGCCAAGTTAAGCCGAGAAATTTTTATTCGCAGTGCGTTGGTTGAACAACAGCTTGGTCAAAGTGAAAGCTTTTTAAACTTTAATCAAAAGCTAATTGATGAAGTACAAGATCTTGAGCACAAAGCACGCCGCCGCGATATTTTAGTCGATGAAGAAACCTTGATGGACTTTTACCATCAACGATTGCCAGATAACATCACCAGTCGCATTGAATTTAATACTTGGTGGAAGAGCAAAAAGAAAACCGAGCCAAAATACCTGCATATGGATAAAGCGGCGTTAATGCAACATGATGCGGCTCATATTAGCAAAGACAATTACCCTGATGTTTGGCAGCAAGGCAACTTGTTCTTCCCGTTAGAGTATCACTTTGAGCCGGGGCAAGCATTGGATGGTGTCGTGGTGCAAGTGCCATTAGCGCTGTTAAACCAAGTGGAAGATACGGGTTTTGATTGGCATATTCCGGCGTTTCGTCATGAGCTAATAACCGCCTTAATTAAATCGTTACCGAAAACAACACGTCGTAATTTTGTGCCAGCACCTAATTACGCTGATGCCGTAATGGCGTCGCTTGAGCCTATGCAGGGCAGTTTTATTGAAGCAATCAGTAAGCAATTATTGCGTATGTCAGGTATCACGATTAAAGCGCAAGAGTGGGATTATTCTGCGTTGCCAAGTCATTTGAAACTTCAGTTTGCCATTAGAGATGATAAAAATAAATTGCTTGCAAGTGGTTTCGACTTAACTGAGCTTAAAGAAAAACTGAAAGGCAAAGTCAGTGACAATCTTGCCAAAGTAGCTGAAAAAGGCATAGAACAAAGTAACTTAATTGAATGGTCATTTGGTGAATTACCCGCATCTTACGTACAAAAACAAGGCCAGTATGAGGTTAAGGCATACCCAGCTTTAGTAGATGAAGGAAAGTCCACAAGCATTAAATTGTTTGATGCTAAAGACAAAGCAGATAATGCACACTTAAAAGGCTTACGCCGTTTAGTGTTACTAAATATTCCATCGCCGATTAAATATTTACAGCAAAAACTGCCAAACAAGGCTAAGTTAGGCCTTTATTTTAATCCGTTTGGTAAAATTAACGAGCTGATTGACGATTGTATTGCTGCTGCAGTTGATGACATTTTGGCTGCGAGCAGCGCTGTACGCGATGAGCAATCGTTTGCCGAGATTAAAGAAACCATTCGTGGTGAGTTGGGGGATGCCGTTGTTGCGATTGCACTTGATGTTGAAGCGGCACTTAGCCTTGTTAGTGGCTTAAATAAAAAGCTAAAAGGTAAAACCGATCTCACTATGATCTTGGCGCAAGGTGATATCAAGGAGCAGTTATCACTGCTTATTTTTAAAGGCTTTGTCACGCGTCACGGCGCCAAGCGTATCAAAGATGTGATCCGCTACTTAAAAGGCATTGAGCGACGATTAGAAAAACTGCCGATTGACCCGCATCAAGATAAACTTAAAATGTTGGATGTGGAAAAAGCACAAAAGCTACTTAGCGATGCACTTGGTAAAGCGCGTTCAAACAGTGAAAAACAGAAACTTGAGGAAGTACGCTGGATGATTGAAGAACTGCGCATTTCAATGTTTGCACAGAATTTAGGTACGGCGTATCCTATCTCGTTGAAGCGCATACAAAATGCAATCAAAGAGAGTAGTGGCGAATAAATATCACAAGCAAATGTAAATTTTTTGTTATTGGAAATCGGCATTTGCTGTGGTAATAATAAACCTGCGACAGGAAGTTTAGGGGAAATCTAATGTTGTATGAAGACAAGCGTAATTTTTTTCGCATGTTAGTAAATGCCGAAGCACAGCTAGTAATTTTAGACTCAGAAGCTGGCCGTAAAATTGATGGTGTATGCCGAGATTTAAGTGCTACGGGAATGGCAATTGAAATCGATGAGCCATTAGAGGTAAGTACGCAAGTAAAAGTACGTATCGATGCCACCAATAACAGTGTACCGGCACTTGATGCACTAGCAACTGTGGTGCGCTGCAGCGAAATAGAAGATCAAGAATATTTGCTGGGTTTAGAAGTACTGGAAATTAATTAAAAAAGGAGCATGATGCTCCTTTTTTAATGGCAAAATCTACCTGAAATAAAACTAGCTATATACTAGACCTAAGCTTTACTTTATTGAATATAAAGAATTTAGTGTTGACATAACGCGCTAAGGGCGGCAACCTAGTTTTGATTTTAGCAAAAAGGATATGTGTATGTGGTCATGGATAATGATAGTACTAGGCCTAGTCGCATCTGGGTATTTTACCGACGTGTATTCTGAATCGAACTTGCAAGCGATAGTGTGCCCGATTATTTTTGTGATCTTGATTATTGCCACTTTAATTAAAGCATCACTTCTTTCATCTGGTCTTAGTAACTCTAGAAGTGGGACCAATGGAACTAGCTTTAGTGGCGGTGGATTTCTCGGTAGTGGCAGTGGTTCAAGTGGCGGTGATTGTTCTGGCGGTGGCGGCGACTGTTAAATTTGAAACTTAAAAAGAACTGTCAGATGCAATAACCTGAATCTGACAGTTTAAGTCTTTATAATACCTTACAGATAAGGCCTTTAAGGTAGAATCCTTCAGGGTATTCCCCCGCAATTGGGTGATCTGGTGCTTGATTTAATCGTTCCATGATACGCAGCTCTCGGCCCGCATCTAATGCCGCATCGGCAACCACTTTTTGGAATAAATTCTGTTCCATTAAACCAGAGCATGAGAAGGTTAATAACGTGCCACCTGGTTTTAAAATTTGCATGGCAATCATATTGATATCTTTATAACCACGGCATGCACCGGTCAATTGTGCTTTGCTGTCTGCAAACTTAGGTGGATCCATCACAATCGTGTCGAATTTCACTCCGTTTTCACGGTATTCACGCAGCAATTTGAAAACATCTTGTTTGATAAAATCTACTTTAGATAAATCAAGGTTGTTATGTTCGACATTGCGTTTGGCAATGGCAAGTGCACTTTCAGATACATCGACATTAGTCACTTTTTCGCAGCCTGCTTTTAATGCGTACAGACTAAATGTGCCTGTATAGCTAAAGCAGTTAAGTACGTTTTTATCTTTAGAGAAACGACTCAGCGCATTACGACTATCGCGTTGGTCTAAGTAAAAACCAGTTTTGTGACCGCCTAAAATATCCACTTCCAACGCCAAGCCATTTTCCATTATTTTAACCGGCTCGGTTGGTGCATTACCGTGTAATACGCCAGTAATTGGCTCCAAGCCTTCTTTTTTGCGTACATCAACGTCAGAACGTTCATATACGTTACAACCTGGGAATAATTTAATTAGTGCTTGTACTAATTCGCCTTTGTGGCGTTCGGCACCGGCACTTAGTAACTGGCATACTAAGTAGTTATCAAACTTGTCGATGGTGATGCCTGGTAGGCCGTCTGATTCTGCGGCACACAATCTAAAACCGGTTAGCCCGCCTTCTTCAATAACATAATCGCGTAAACTAAGGGCTTGCTTTAATCGGTTATAGAAAAAGTCTGTATCGACAATGGTGTTCTCATCAAACGACCAAACACGTGCGCGAATTTGTGATTGCGGACTGTAAGCAGCAATTGCTAAAAATTTACCATCTGCATCGTAAACGCTAACGGTGTCACCTAAGCCCGGGTTGCCCTTAACTTTTTTAATGGCTTTAGAAAAAATCCAAGGGTGTTTGCGCTTTAACGACTTTTCACGCCCTGGTTGAAGATAAATAACCCCAGACATAATGGCTCCGGTTGTTGCAGGTAAAAAAGGTCGTTATTTTAGTTAACCTCGTAGGTGCTTACAAGTAGAATACGCTTTTGCTAATCGACAATTGCTATGAAGATTCTTATTGCCACAGATATTTTTGGTGAAACCCCATCACATATGGCACTTTGTGAACGCTTAGCGTCACATCATTCAGTTACGTCTCTTTCCCCATACGAGCATAACCCCCCAGCATTTGCGAATGAATCAGACGCCTATCTGTATTTTTTACAATCAGGTGGTATGGATAACTACCTTTCACGTTTAAAAAGTTTGAAAAATGCGGATGAAATTGACATCGCCCTTGGTTTTAGTGCTGGCGGCGCGGCAGTTTGGGCGGGACAACACGTGTTGCCATCGCTTAAAAAAGCAATTGCTTTTTACCCCGGACAGATCCGACACTATATTGAAGTGCAGCCTGTTGTGCCTTGGCATATTGTGTTCGCACATTACGAAGTGCATTTTGATCAAAACCAAATAATTGATGCCTTGTTGCCAAAAACTGCGCTTTCTCTTTATCGCGCGCCATATCGCCATGGCTTTGTAAATCCAGATTCGCTGCAGTTTAATCACTCGGCAAGAGAGCAGGCGATAGCCTGTCTTTTACAAAGTGTTGACGCTGTTGAAGGTGACAGTTTTGCGAATTATTATGAAAAATTTGGCAATACTAGAGTGACCGACTAAGTTTGTTTAAACAGTTGCTATTAAATTGGTGTGAATATGTCAGAGCGAACCTTAAAAGCTATTGTCGCAGGGCGCGTACAAGGGGTTTTTTATCGCGCGTCAGTCAAGCAAGTTGCAGAGCAATTAGGTATTAGTGGCTATGCAAAAAACCTTGCTAATGGTGAAGTAGAAGTTGAAGCGACTGGCCAAGACTTAAAACTTATTAAGTTCACTGAGTTTTTAGAGCAAGGGCCAAGTAAAGCTGAAGTGGAAAAGGTGTCGTGGGATTATATTCAAACAAAACAGTTTAATGGCTTTGAGGTTCAGTAGCGAAAAAAATTAGTACCTTTGCAATTCACTGATTATACTTACATTTATAACTAACAAAAGAATGCTCTCACGTATGAAACTACGCCTACTTTATGTTGCCTGCGCGCTTGCCTGCGCCCCTTCGGTTGCTCAATCAACTAAAAGTGATATGGAGGTGATTGAGGTCTATGCCACAAAACGTGCACAACCGATTAAACAAGTAAGTGTAACCTTATCGAGAATAGATGGTGAGCAGATTAATGCGGAACAGTTAAAAGATATCACCGCCATCGGTCATTTAATCCCAAACGTTAAAATTTCCCAAAATGCGGCAGAGGGTACAACGCCCGCGGTGAATATCCGTGGCGTTGGCTTAATTGATTACAACACATCAAATACATCGCCTATTGCGATTTATCAAGATGACGTATCAGTGGGTGCTGCCAATAATCAATTGGTTAACTTATTTGATATCGAAAGCGTAGAAGTGCTGCGCGGACCGCAAGGTACCTTATTTGGCCGCAATAGTACCGGTGGGGCTATATTAGTGCGTAACAAGTTGCCCGAGCTAAATGATTTAGATGGCTACATAAAAGTAGGGCGAGGTAATCTAAACTTTGGTTTGCTTGAAGGTGTGGCGAATCTTCCGTTAAGCGATTCAATCGCGGCGCGAGTAGCGGTGAGCTCAAAAGAATATGATTATTCTACCAATAACTTACTTCCTGAATCAGAACAAGCGAATATGGTGCAAACCGATTATCGTATTGCTGTTTATGGGCAATGGGATAACTTCGATATGCTGTTCAAAATCAATGGCAATGACTGGGATGGCCGAGTAAATCCAGTTGGTTCTATTGGCATATTTAAAAATCCTGCCGATGGTTCTTTGTGTAGTAAAGACGAACTTGGCTCAAATAGCTGCTTTGATGCGTTTGGTTTTAACGATGGCAGTGAAAATTTTTTCGATGTTATGGTGAATAATGAGCAAGAACACGATACTGAAAATATAGGTGCGTCGCTAAAACTTAATTACCAATTTAACGATGTAACTCAACTCACTAGCATTACAGCATATAACTCCCTCAACCGCGATCATGGTTTTAATTGTGACGGAAGTCCAGCCCAGCTATGTGAAGGCCATTTGGGTACCAAAGATGATGCGTTTAGTCAGGAAATTCGTGTATCGTCAAAGTTCGATGTTGGGCATCTAATGGCGGGCTTATTTTACTTACATGAAGATATTAAACAAAATAACTTCAATGACATTCTGCGTGACCTACGTGGCGTGCTTGATCCTAGTTTAACGACGACCTTCTTTTATGATAATACCATTAACGTTGAATCTGCAGCCTTGTTTGCCCAGTTTGATTGGCAAGTCAATTCGCAATTTACCGTGGTGCTTGGCACGCGGTATACCGATGAAACGGTTAAATATGAATCCGATAGCGATTTAAACCTTGTGCTCGACCCAAGTGATTTACTTGGCCAAACAATTGATTACTATAGCGTGTCTGGTGATGAAAGCGATGAGCAGTTATCAGGAAAGTTAGCGCTTAATTATCAAACATTAAACGGCACACAATTTTATTATTCACTTTCTAATGGTTATAAAAGCGGCGGATACTATGGCGGCTTTATTGCCACCGAAGAGCAGGCAAAGCTAGCTGCATATGGTCCTGAATATTTGATTGCGAATGAATTGGGCCTGCGTACAGAGTTATTTGATAATGCGTGGAAAATTTCAGCAGCAGCGTTCCATTATGATTATCAAGATCAGCAAGTGTTTATGAATCAGGCAAGTGCTACTCCTAATGCGCCGCCGTTACAGCTATTAGAAAATGTCGCTTCATCAACAATCTATGGTGTGGAAGTTGAAAATACGTGGTTTGTCGGCAGCGATTTAGATATCGTGCTTAATATTGGTTACTTGCCTCATGCAGAATTTGACGAATATACCGACCCACTTGGTAACCAGCTTACCGATAACCGTTTACCATTTACATCAGAATGGAATATTTCAAGCAACGTAAATTACCGTATTAACTTTGATAAAAGCGAACTTACGTTTGGCATCGGCAACGATTACCAGTCGGAATATTACTTTGACCAGAACATGAATGCGTTTGCGATGCAGGATGATGTATTGTTGTGGCATGCAAACGTATCGTATCGCATCGCAAATTGGCATGTTAATCTGTGGGGCAAAAACCTAACAGGTGAAGAGTACAGTCACTTAAAGTTCGACCTGAGCTCATTTTTAGGCATGCTCGAAGATTTTAAAGCCGAAGGCCGTCAATATGGCGTAAATCTGCGTTATCAATTTTAATTCATGTTCGGAAAGCAGTAGATGATCAGAACACGTGGGATATACTTTTTACTGATTTGTTGGTGCTTGCTGAGTCCAATTTTGGCCTCAGCAACGGTTCTGTCTGAAGAACAACTCGGCGCTAATGTATTAACCCACGCGGTGCAAATTGATAACTCGC
This sequence comes from Pseudoalteromonas sp. ABV4_021, assembly GCF_056159365.1. Classification (NCBI taxonomy): domain Bacteria; kingdom Pseudomonadati; phylum Pseudomonadota; class Gammaproteobacteria; order Alteromonadales; family Pseudoalteromonadaceae; genus Pseudoalteromonas; species Pseudoalteromonas sp. ABV4_021. The sequence goes on from NZ_JBSWVB010000001.1 coordinate 1,270,815, forward strand.
AACCTCTAAGCTTTCCGCTGAGCTTTCAAGAATCCCTCACTTGGCAACACAAAGCACAAGCCGTAAAACGACCTAATATATTTGGCGATGAAGTGTGGTATGCGCTTTCAATTGATAATCAACTCGCTACTGGCGATTATGTATTTGCGCCGTCAAACTTTATGGCAGATGACATTGAGGTGCGGGTTTTTGCCAAAGATGGCGTACAAACGACGTATTCGGGCGCTAATTATCCATTAAATGTGCCATTTCATTTTGCCAATCGTGTTCACTTAAAACAAGATGAGCAATATATGGTGATTATGCGCATCACCAGTAACTACTTTTACACTGCGCCAAAAGTAACGGTTAGTCACGCCTCCAAGTTTGAACAGCGAGCAACTGTAAATTCAACCATAATGCTGCTTTGTTTTGGCATTGGTTTAGCGCTTGGGTTATATAACTTACTGATTTACTTTGTGTCGCGAGAAAAAATGCACTTGTACTATGCATTATTTACCGCGTCGTGGGTATTCGCGTGGAGTCATTTCTTTTTAATTCCACAGCAGCTATTTAATGTTAATACTGCGTCTGTTCATTGGTTGGGCTTTATTTTACTACCGCTTACCAATGCACTGTTTTTTATTCCGTTTTTACGACTGGATGAACGCTTTCCCCAATTGGCGAAAGTCGCTTTATGGATTGGTTATGGCGCACTCGCCGGCATTCCCATAAGTTTGTTTATGCCAGGGTTTGGTTTTATTTGGGCCACGCTCGTTACCGGAACAATGATGGTGATTGGCATGGCGTCTGGGTTACTTAGTTGGCAACATGGTTTTAAACCAGCCCGTTATTTTATTTTGGCTTACATTGCAATGCTTCTGCCGAATATGGTGGGCAATTTAAATAACTTGGGGTTATTAGGCGATGTTAACGCAAACTTTTACTTGTACGGCTTAATTGGCACCACGTTAGATGCCTTGTTATTGGCGTTTGCGGTGGCTGATAAATTGCGTTTAATAAATCAGCAAAATATCGATTTAAGTCAAAACCTAGAACTAAAAGTACGTGAACGTACCATCGCTCTGGAAGTATTGACCGATGAGCTTAAAGACGCAAATCAGGCAAAATCACGCTTCTTAGCCAATATGAGTCATGAAATTCGTACGCCAATGACTTCTATTTTAGGCTATGTGGATACCTTAAACAGTGATAACACGTTAACGCCAAACGAGCAGCGTCATGCGCTTAAAGTCATCCAAAAGAACAGCCGACACTTACTAAGCCTAATTAATGACATTCTTGATGTCTCTAAGATTGAAGCAAACAAACTTACCATTGAGCAAGTGCCAACGAATATCTTCCAGTTACTTTCCGAGGTGGGTTCAATTTTGGGGCGCCAAGTGCGTGATAAAGGTCTGGAATTTAACATCGACTATCATTTTCCGCTGCCTAACACCATCATGTCAGATCCGGTTAGGTTGCGCCAAGTTTTGCTTAACCTAGCCAGTAACTCAGTTAAATTTACCAAAAAAGGCAGTGTCAGTATTAAGGTTGAAATGGAAGAGGACGACCTGAAAATTACCATTGTTGATACGGGTATTGGCATGGATGAACAGGCCGTTAAAAAGTTATTTACGCCATTTCATCAGGGCGATATATCGACCACACGACAATATGGTGGCACTGGTTTAGGTTTACATATTTCCAAAAACTTAATTGAGCGCTTGGGTGGCTTAATTAACGTCTCGAGCAAACCAGGTAAAGGATCTAAATTCAGTTTTACTCTGCCATGTTATACAACCACAGAAACCAAATGGCTTGATTCATACCAAGTCACGCAAGAAGCGAATACCAAGAAAAAACAAACTGGCGAGGTTAAAAAACTCGAAGGCAGTATTTTGCTGGCAGAAGATCATCCTGATAATCGTTTGTTTATATCTCGAATGCTTGAGAATTTAGGATTTCAGGTTACGTGTGTTGAAAATGGTGCACTGGCAGTTGATGCCACCTTTACCGATGAGTTTGATATTATTTTGTTAGATATTCAAATGCCAGTGATGGATGGAATTGAAGCCCATGAATTAATGCGCTCTACCGGTGTATCGTGCCCGATTTTGGCACTTACTGCTAATGCTATGACAGATGAAATTAAACACTATTTATCAGTAGGTTTTGATGATCATATCGCCAAACCCATTGACCAAACCGAGTTTTATGAAAAATTGAGCAAGTATACCGGTATTCCAATAGAAGTAGCAGCCATTCCAGAGCAAGACTTAAAAATTATGCGTTTGCAATTTATTAATAACTTAATGGAACAAAAAGCCCTTGCTGAGCACCTATTTTGTTTGGGTGATAATAAAGAACTGGCTAAACTGTGCCATGCAATTTATGGCGCGGCAGGTATGTTTGGCTTTGATGAGTTGGGTCAAATGGCGAAAGGTTTAGAAGGTGCCTTGAAATCACAATCACAAAAAGATATTAGCTCGTCTTATCAATCATTTATGCGTTCGATTAAACAGGTCAGTTAAATTTTACCGATTTATGTTTAACCAGTTTAACTTTATTCTAGGTATGTAATTACCGTTTTAGGTGTTTTGCCTATTAAATTGTTGAGATACAAAAAAACCGCCAGTTGGCGGTTTTTTTAATGTGTATTTTATACCAATTTACTTGAATAGCTGTTCATGCTAGCGGGTAAATATTTTGCTAACAGCGTTTGAATTTACCCAGCGCAATTTCTGAACACATACTCAACAGAACTGGTGTTACATTACACGCATACCCGGCTCTGAACCTTCATCTGGGTTTAAGATGTAAATCTCTTTACCGCCAGGACCTGCAGCAAGCACCATACCTTCAGACATACCAAAGCGCATCTTACGTGGTTTAAGGTTTGCAACCATAACTGTAAGTTTACCCTCAATATCTTCTGGTTGATAAGCTGACTTAATGCCTGCAAATACTTGGCGTGTTTCACCACCTAAATCAAGTGTAAGCTTTAATAACTTATCAGCGCCTTCGACGTGCTCTGCTTTTGCAATTTTAGCAACGCGTAGGTCAACCTTTGCAAAGTCGTTAAACTCAATTTCGTCAGCAATTGGCTCTTTCGCCAGTGGGCTATTTGGGTCAATTGCCGGTTTTGCTGGTGCAAGGCTTTCTTTTGATTCTTCAAGCATAGCGTTAACTTTATCCATTTCTACACGCTGCATAAGCGCTTTAAACTTACTAATTTCGTGACCAGTTAGTGCTGTATTAATGCTTTGCCATGTCAGTTCAGTATTTAAGAATCTCTCTACTTGCTCGGCCATTGATGGAAGCACAGGCTTTAAGTAAGTCATTAATAACTTGAATAAGTTAATACCCATTGAACACACAAGGTGCGCTTCATTTTGGGTCTCTTCGTTCTTAATTAACACCCACGGTGCTTTAGCATCAATATATTGGTTTGCTTTATCCGCTAACGCCATAATTTCACGAATGGCACGGCTGTACTCACGGTTTTCAAACGAAGCTGCAATACTTTCTTGTGCGTTTACAAACTCAGCAAGTAATTCAGGCTCTGCAATATCAGTGCTTAATTTGCCATCAAATTTCTTGCTGATAAAGCCAGCGCAACGGCTCGCAATATTAACTACTTTACCGACTAAGTCAGAGTTAACGCGCTGAGCAAAATCTTCTAGGTTTAAGTCTAAATCAGTAATACCCGAGTTTAGCTTCGCAGCGAAGTAGTAACGTAAGTACTCAGGGTTGTTAATGTGATCTAGGTATGTGCGCGCTTTAATAAAGGTGCCTTTTGATTTAGACATTTTAGCGCCATTTACCGTCACAAAACCGTGAGCAAATACATTATTTGGCTTTCTAAAACCAGCACCTTCTAGCATTGCTGGCCAAAACAGGCTGTGGAAATAGACAATGTCTTTACCAATAAAGTGATATAGCTCGGCATCCGAATCGGTTGACCAAAATGCGTCGAAATCTAGGCCAGATTTATCACACAAGTTTTTAAAGCTTGCCATGTAACCAATAGGCGCATCTAACCATACGTAGAAGTATTTACCGGGTGCACCAGGAATTTCGAAACCAAAATACGGTGCATCACGGCTGATATCCCACTGTTGTAGGCCATCTTCAAACCACTCATTTAGTTTGTTTGCCATTTCGCCTTGAATTGCGCCTGAGGTTAACCACGATTTCAACATGCCTTCAAATGCTGGTAAATCGAAGAAGTAATGCTCAGAATCCTTTAATACTGGCGTTGAGCCAGACATCACAGACTTTGGTGCTTCCAGCTCAGTGGGGCTGTAAGTTGCGCCACATGCGTCACAGCTGTCGCCATTTTGGTCTTCTGCTTTACAGCGAGGGCACGTGCCTGTTACGAAACGATCTGGTAAGAAAATACCTTTCTCTTGGTCAAATAGCTGAGAAATAGTACGTTTTTTAATATAGCCGCCATCATTTAGACGGTTATAAATTAATTCAGAAAACTGTTTGTTTTCCTCTGAGTGAGTGCTGTGGTAATTATCAAATTTAATATGAAAGTCAGCAAAGTCTCGCTGGCGCTCAACACTTACATTCGCCACCATTTCTTCTGGTGTAATACCTTGTTTTTGCGCGTTTAGCATGATCGGCGTACCGTGCGCGTCATCGGCACATACATAATACGTTTCGTGACCACGTAATTTCTGGAAGCGCGACCAGATATCCGTTTGAATATATTCAAGTAAATGGCCTAGGTGAGTCGGGCCATTTGCATAAGGCAATGCACTTGTAATTAAGATTTTTCTTTGCGACATATCGTTTACCGTAAACTAGTGTGGTGACAACACCATTAAAATACCCAACGGGTAACACCTAACTTGTGAAAGCGAATATTAAACAGTACAACAAGCTAAGTTTAAAACTGGAGTTAAGGTCAGGAATATTACATAATTCCAGCGCGTATTTCATTAGCCAAATGAAGATTTACATGTTTAATATTAAAAATCTTTTCCGAGGGTCCAAAGCAGCCGAAAAAGCGCTGAAAAAACCACACAATTCCGACTTATTTGAGCAAATAAGCCGTTTGCTCGGCGATTATCGCTCGGACGTCTTTCCAGTGGGGTTAAAACAAGCGTGTAGTTTAGTCTCGGTGGATGATGTTGACGGTGTTAAAGTTGCACTAACGCTTCATTTTGCTGCCACGACAGAGCAGCCTGCAATCGCCGCGTTTCTTTCAGAACAACTGCAAAAACCGTTGCACGTGCGTGTGCAGGTGCAATTGCTCGAGCCTTTTCGCCATAGCATGATTAAACATATTATCTTAGTTGCCAGTGGCAAAGGTGGTGTCGGTAAATCAACCAGTGCCGTTAATTTGGCCCATGCGTTAAAGCAAAATGGTGCAGCCGTCGGGGTGCTAGATGCCGATATTTATGGCCCATCTATTCCGTTATTACTGGGGCTCGAAGATGCTAAACCTGAAGCAAAAGATGACAATACCCTGTTGCCGATAATGAAAGATGGACTGGCGGCTCAGTCTATTGGCTTTTTGCTAGGCAAAGAGGATGCCACGGTGTGGCGGGGTCCTATGGCATCGACCGCGCTGATGCAGTTACTAAACGAAACCGCGTGGCCTGAACTTGATTATTTAATTGTGGACATGCCTCCGGGTACGGGGGATATTCAGCTCACCATGTCACAAAAAATTCCAGCAAGTGGCGCTGTGATTGTTACGACACCGCAAGATTTAGCGCTTGCCGATGCCAATAAAGGCATCGACATGTTTAATAAAGTTAAAGTGCCAATTTTAGGTTTACTTGAAAATATGAGCTACTTTCACTGTCAACATTGTAATGGTATCAACCATGTATTTGGTGAAGACGGTGGTAAAGCACTTGCTCAGCGTATTGATGTACCATTACTTGGCCAAGTGCCGCTGGCCCATGCCATTCGCGAAAGTGGCGAAGCAGGTGAGTTTATTTCACATAATGCTGACAAGGCGCTCGTTGCCATTTATAATCGAGCGGCAAAACTTATTGCTAGTCATTTGTTTTATCAAGGAAGTGGCAGCAATCCCGTCGAAATTATTATAACGGACGATTAACTATGCGATTATGCGATACCCATATAAAAGAGTATCTAAACGCGGGTAAAATTAGCATTGATCCTGCACCAAAAGATGACATGATTTCCGGTGTGACGGTCGATTTACGATTAGGCAACAAATTTCGTGTATTTCAGGATCATAAAGCACCCTATGTTGATTTAAGTGGTCCAAAAGAGTTGGTGTCTGCGGCAATGGAATCGATTATGAGCGATGAAATTGTGCTAGAAGAGGGAGAAGCATTCTTCCTACACCCAGGTGAACTTGCCCTTGCTATCACGTATGAAAGTGTCACTTTGCCTGACGATATCGTAGGTTGGTTAGATGGCCGTTCGTCGCTTGCGCGTTTAGGCTTAATGGTTCACGTAACCGCTCACCGAATTGATCCAGGTTGGTCGGGCAATATTGTGTTGGAATTTTACAATTCTGGCAAATTGCCATTAGCCCTTCGCCCGTATATGAAAATTGGGGCGCTGAGCTTTGAAACCATGTCTGGACCGGCAGAGAACCCTTATAACCGCCGTAAAGACGCAAAATACAAAGGCCAATCAGGCGCTGTGGCTAGCCGTATTAGTGACGATAGCCAGTCTTAATCGTTTTGTTTATAGCGTGCCCGCACTTCTGCGGGCATGTGCTTAAATTGATTCTCCATCATTGCCTCTAAAGCTGTGTAAGCGGGTTCCATCGGTAGTTTTTCCGTTAAGTTAAGCGCGTAAGCAATTGCCTCTAAACTCGATAAACTATCCATACGGTTGGCTTTACGAATATGATACCGGTTTTCCGGTAGCTGGCTAAAACTCACCTGTTTTAACTGACTCAAAATATCCAGACTAAAAAACAGCTTATTCGCTTTTTTCCAGGTACCATCAAGCACGATTAAATGGGTAAGGTGTGACGCGGTAGTGTTATCTTCTAGTGGCATAGCATCTTCTGTTGGGTACAAGAGTGCGCTGGAGTTTTGTGGCAGTTTTTTAAGTGCGTCAAAATCTTTGGGTGTTTCACCTACTAGAACCGTAATATTTGAATAAATTAATTCGGCCAATCGCACAGTATTCTTTGCGTTTTTTTCTTCGCCTTTGTGTTGCAACACAATGATGTTAATGCGATTAGAAAGGGTTTTAACGTGTGCACATATGCAATCAGTTTTAACAAAGTGGCATGTATTACAAGTGGGGCGGGCCATAGATGTGTAGTATCGTCGCTAAAATGAATAGTTTAATAGTCCGTGTTACTTCATTCAAGCACGCCGATTGATGGGTTAAATAAAAACTAAATATTGTGCTAAATATAGGAACTAACAGTTAATTTTTAAATCGGAATAGAAAAGAGGCACAACTTGGTTTAATGTTAAAGGAAGTTAAATATTTTAACAGCTTACTATGAGTGAAATAGACGTAAACATTAATTCAGATGCACTGTTTGCTATGCAAGATCTGTTGCAAGATCAATTTTTACCTACATTAGAATTCTGTCTGACAGAATTTGACCGCCTTTATCAAGATCTTGAAAACGATTTTGACAGTAATTTAACTGAGGCAACGCGACATGCCCATAGTTTAAAATCAAATGCGGCGCAATTTGGTGCAGACTCCCTTGCGCAAATCGCGAGACAACTCGAACACGCGCTTAACGAGTCAAATATGGCGCTAGCCAGCGAATTAAAAACGGCTTTGCCCGCGCATATTTCTGCTACTAAAGACGCAATAAATAGACTGGTTTAATTATTTTATTCCATTAGTGTGTTTATCCTTTCGCTTTTAATGCAAATGCGATAGCCTGTGGCTTGAGCACGCGTTAGCTTTCAATTGATATATGCTTTTATCGGACTTATGTAGCGACATAAGTCCGTTGCGCGTTTGGTTGTTATAAAAATAGAGCGTTTAAGGTAAACGCAAAAAATTGTATTTGGGGACGTTTGGCAGTGTTTAAAAAAAGCGATAAGTTACAAGGGGTTTGTTACGACATTCGTGGGCCAGTTTTAAAAATGGCACGCGAAATGGAAGATCAAGGGGACCAGGTATTAAAGTTAAATATTGGTAACCCTGCCGCCTTTGGCTTTGACATGCCAGAAGATATGTTAAAAGACATTATTCGAAATATGAGTGCTGCACAGGGTTACTGTGACTCAAAAGGCTTATATTCGGCCCGCGTTTCTATTTATCAATACTACCAAAATAAACAGTTTTCAAATTTATCAATCGACAATATTTTCATTGGTAATGGCGTTAGTGAGCTTATTCAAATGGCGACTCAAGCTTTGCTTAATAGCCAAGATGAAGTACTGATCCCAGCGCCTGATTATCCACTTTGGACGGCATCGGTTAAGCTGGCTGGTGGTAACCCAGTGCATTATTTGTGTGATGAAGAGCAAGATTGGTTTCCAGATATCAATGATATTAAAAGTAAAATTACGTCGAATACCAAAGCAATTGTGCTGATTAACCCAAATAACCCAACGGGCGCCGTTTACGACAAAGCATTGCTTAATGACCTGTTAGGTTTAGCAAGAGAGCACAATTTACTGGTATTTAGTGACGAGATTTACGAAAAAATTATCTACGACAATACGCCATACACCTCGATCGCAAGCTTATGTGATGACGTGCCGATTATTACCTTTAATGGCTTAGCAAAAACTTATCGCGCAGCAGGCCTTCGCATGGGTTGGATGGTACTGAGTGGCAAAGTGTCTTTATTAGATGAGTATATGCAAGGGTTAGAAATGCTTGCATCAATGCGTTTGTGCGCAAACGTACCAGCACAGTATGCTATTCAACAAGCATTGGGTGGTGTGCAATCAATAGACGAACTGATATTGCCAGGCGGCAGATTGTATCAGCAGCGCAATATGACATATGAGGGTTTAAACGCCATTGATGGTGTTTCGTGTGTAAAACCAAAGGGCGCACTTTATGCGTTTGCTAAGTTTGAACGTAAGCGCTTTAATGTCGATGATGACGAAAAGCTGATTTTAGATTTACTTAAGCAAGAGCGTACTTTATTAGTGCATGGGCGTGCGTTTAATTGGCCGGATCCAGATCACTTCCGACTTGTATTTTTACCACATCCAGACCAATTAACCCCGGCGATAGAGGGAATACAGCGCTTCTTTGCTAATTACCAGCAGCGCTAATATTGCTGACGTACTGAGGATAAATTGTATCGAGTTGGTCAACTAAACTTGGCCAACCTGCCACATTTGAGTTTATCAGTAGTTTTTCAAGCAATTCTTTAGAGTGGATATTGCTGTAATATTGCGCACGGCTGATATGACTAATATGCCAAGGCTCCTTCGCAACGCCCCCATTAAACTGCTTATAGGGCAAGAAAAATCCATACGTTTCAGCGTGTTGTTCTAGCCACTTTGCAAGTTCAAAAAACGGTCCACCCGATGCATACTCTTGTTGGCTAAGCGCCAATTGATAATCATCATTGACCTTATTTGCGTCAAATACGTCCAGATCGGTGCCAAAGTGGTGTCGGCTCGCCCCAGGAATCGCGCTAAACAACATGATTGCTTGGCATTTGTCTTGTTCATTTAAGTGAGTTAAATCGACTGGCTGGTCGTTGATATCGAACACAGGTCTGATTTGATTAAACTTATTGTTCCAAATAAGGCTTTGCCTTTCAAAATCGCGAAAGCTAGAGGCAAGAGAGAGAATAATATTGCATTTGCTTGCTGCAACTTGCATTTGCTTAAGGTCGCGTGTAATAGATTGCTCAACTAGGCGACCGTGATAATCGCATAAATGCGCCTGCGTAAGACCAAGCGCAGCCTGCTCATCTAGGTTAAACATTTAACTAAAATGGCCTCATAAATATCAGCAAGGATCTCAAGATCGCGAGCGTTTACACACTCATTAACTTTATGAATGGTTGCATTGATAGGGCCCAGTTCGACTACTTGTGCGCCTGTTTGTGCAATAAAACGCCCGTCAGATGTACCACCTGTGGTTTCAACCGATGTATCAATATGCTGTACATCTTTAATGGCCGCTACGGTGGCTTCAAGTAGCGGGCCTTCATCGGTTAAAAAAGGTAATCCGTTGTAAACCCAGCGAATATCATATTCAAGTCCGTGATGGTCTAAAATAGCAACAGTACGCGCAGTGAGCTCATCTGCGGTTACTTCAGTGCTATAGCGAAAGTTAAACTGCACTTCAACGCTGCCAGGGATCACATTACCAGCACCAGTACCACCATTGATATTTGAGATTTGGAAACTAGTGGCTGGGAAGTATTCGTTGCCGGTATCCCATTGCGTATTTGCCAGTTCATCCAATGCGGGGGCAGCTAAATGAATTGGGTTTTTTGCAAGATGCGGGTAGGCGACATGGCCTTGCACACCTTTCACAGTAACAAACCCGGTTAATGAACCACGGCGACCATTTTTAACTACATCCCCTAAGGTATGGCTAGATGAAGGTTCGCCCACTAAGCACATATCAATTTTTTCATTACGCGCTTCTAATACATCAATCACCTTAGTTGTGCCGTTAATAAACGGGCCTTCTTCGTCTGAGGTGATTAAAAAGGCGATACTTCCTTTATGATTTGGGTGTTTTTCAACAAAACGCTTTGTGGCAATCAGCATAGCCGCAAGCGAGCCTTTCATATCAGCGGCGCCGCGACCGTGAATATAACCGTCGAGTAAATTACCCGAAAACGGTGGTTGATGCCATGCATCTGTTGGTCCAGTTGGTACCACGTCGGTGTGACCTGCAAAACAGAATAATGGCGCTTCAGTGCCTTTGCGCGCCCACATGTTTAATGTGTCGGTAAAAAATAAAGACTCAATATTAAACCCGAGCGGCGTTAGCAGCTCGGCCATTAAATCTTGGCAGCCAGCATCATCGGGTGTCACTGAAGGCTTTTGAATAAGCGCTTGCGTAAGGCTTACTACATTGTAATCACTCATGAAAAAATACTTTGGTATTGGTCTGCTTTAAAGCCTAAATGTAATTCGCCATCTTTTTCTAAAATAGGGCGCTTAATCATGGCTGGTTGCTCTACTAATAGTGCCACAGCAGATTCGGCGTTTAGGCTCTCTTTAGTAGCATCATCGAGTTGGCGATAGGTCGTGCCGCGCTTATTCAATACTTGTTGCCAATCTAGCTGTTGGCAAAAGGTATTTATCATCTCTGAGTCTACACCGTCTTTGCGGTAGTCGTGAAAAGTGTATTCGATGTTGTTTTTTTCAAGCCACTTTTTTGCTTTTTTAATTGTGTCGCAGTTTGGAATGCCAAAAAGTTTAATCATGATTAATTCGTTTTGTTAATTTAAATAAAATATCGTTTGCAGCGGTTACGCGGCTCGCTTGATAGTAACATTTATCAAGCACTTTGTTTAAGCGCTCAGGCTCAAGCAGTAAAATGCTCGCGAAAACACTGTGGTGTTGTTTACGAAAATCAAAGCTCGCGACAAGTTGCCCAGCGGAAACCAAATCGCCAGCTTTTAGGTGTTGTTTGAAGCCTGTCATTGGTAGAGATTGTTCATCTAGATTGACGAGAACCAGCAATTTAAGGCCTTGCTTTGATTTAAAGACAAACTCTAAACCACCTTGGTTGACTGAGAGCAGAGTGCCTGAGAAAGGGGCAAAAAGCTGATAATTGCTGATTTCTAATTCAATCCCTAATCCCAACAATTGATTGCGTACTAATGGATTTGCGGCGTCACTTTGGCTTATCACCCGACCGGAAAATGGCGCGTGAATAGCAAGGGCTGCATGTTTAACGCTGTAAAAATCTTGTTTTAACACGCGCATTATCTATCAACCACTTTATAGCCTGCTTTTGATAAGTGAGTTGCGGCGTCATTAATTAATGATTTCTTCACCAAGATATAATCGGTATCAAATGTTGAGATTGCGAAAATGGAGATCTTTGCACTTGCCAGTACGCCCGAAATATTAGAAAGAATACCGGTCATAGAAAACCCAAGAGGGCCTAAAACCTCGAGCGCTGCCCAATCCTCTTCTTGCTCGTTTGAATCAAGTTTTACATGGGATGGGCATACAACCGAGAGCTCATCATAGGTGCGCGCAATAAAAAACACCTTGCTTTGATAAACGGCTGGTGGAATAGGTGTGTCTACGTCAAAACTGTGAATCGTAAAGGTTTCTTGCATTACGGCTAACGTTTGTTGAGACATATTACTCCCAAAAATCCTTGTGGTTTATAGCCTTACAATATCAAAAAAAATATCATCTGTAAGGCTATTTTCAACCTGATCAGCGGCTTTCTTGCGTTGCCTGTATCGCAGTTAATGCAATGGTGTAAACAATGTCGTCTACCAAGGCACCACGCGATAAATCGTTTACCGGCTTGCGCATACCTTGCAGCATTGGACCGATAGAAATCAGATCAGCGCTTCGTTGTACTGCTTTGTATGTTGTATTACCTGTGTTGAGGTCTGGGAATACAAACACGGTTGCTTTACCGGCAACTTTACTGTCTGGTGCTTTTTTCTTCGCTACGCTTTCCATAATTGCAGCGTCGTATTGCAGTGGACCATCAATTAATAGGTCAGGGCGCTTTGCCTGAGCAAGTTCGGTTGCTAAACGTACTTTTTCAACGTCATCACCGGTACCTGATGTACCTGTACTGTAGCTGATCATCGCAACGCGTGGTTCAATTCCAAATGCGGCTGCGCTGTCAGCCGATTGAATAGCGATATCGGCTAGTTGCTCTGCAGTAGGATCAGGGTTAATTGCACAGTCACCGTAAACCAATACTTGATCTGGTAAAAGCATGAAGAACACGGATGATACCAGTGAGCTATTCGGCGCTGTTTTAATCAGTTGTAGCGGCGGACGAATTGTATTGGCTGTGGTGTGCACCGCGCCCGAAACAAGACCATCAACTTTATTCTCTGCAAGCATCATGGTGCCTAACACTACGTTATCTTGCAGTTGTTCTTCGGCAATCACTTCAGTTAAGCCTTTGTGTTTACGTAGCTCAACCATAGGCGCAATGTAGTTTTGTCGTACAATGCTCGGATCTTGAATTTCAACGTTATCGTTTAGCTGTACACCTTGTTGCTCAGCAATACGTTCAATTTCTTCACGGTCACCAAGTAAAACAGTACGGGCAATGTTACGCTCGCCGCAAATTGCCGCAGCTTTAATTGTGCGCGGTTCGTTACCTTCAGGTAAGACAATGGTTTTTTGCGCTGAACGTGCAGTAGATGACAGTAAATGACGAAATGCTGGCGGAGACATTTTACGATTAAGCGCAACGCCTTGCGTCAGTGATTCTAACCAATCTTTATCGATATGACGGGCATTGTGGTCTTTTACTTTTTCGATACGTTGTTCATCGTCTACCGGTACTTCAAGGTTAAAGCTTTGCAGTAGAATCGAGGTGCGCCAGGTGTCGTTTTCTGTACAAATAATTGGCAGACCAGTATCAAATGCTTGTTCGCACAATTTTAAAATGCGTTCTTCAGGCTTAAAACCACCTGTTAACAGGACCGCCCCAATTTTTGTACCATTCATTGCTGATAAACAGGCTGCAACTAATACATCAGAGCGATCGCCTGGGGTTACTAATAATGCACCCGGTGAAAAGTGATTAAGAATATTTGATACGGTACGTGCACAGAATGTAACGCTTCTTAAGCGGCGGTGCTCGATATCACCGTAATTTAAAATTTCGGCGTTGAGGTGCTTGGCTAAGTCCATTACACGCGGTGCAACTAAATCTTGGTACCAAGGTACCGAGCCCAATAGCTTAAACGGCTTTTTACGAAATAGTGGCAGTGATGCAATGCGATTAAGCTCAATTTGCAAGCTTTCATCATTACTTGGCTCGATAAAGTCAGTGCGAATATTACCTTCTTCATCGAGAGGTGCATTTACTTTATTGAAAATACAACCAAGTACGCGAGGGTGTTCAACGCCACCGTATAAACTCGCTGCTAGCTCAATACGGTCTTCAATTTCGTCTACGTCATCGTTACTTGGCGTTAAAACAAATACGATGTGCGCACCAAGGGTTTGCGCAATTTCACGGTTTACTCGGCCAACATAAGGTTGCTTACGTGTCGGTACCATACCTTCAATAATTGCAACATCATCTTTGCCAACGTGTTTTTCAAAACGTCCGACAATTTCTTCAAGTAAAACTTCAGTTTTACCGTCGCCAATCATTTGCTCTGCGGTATGTAAATCGATTGATTTCGCAGGGTTAATGGTTGAGCCAATTTTAACGATTTCGGTAGATAACTCTGGCCCTGTTTTTTTACCGCGAGGCTGAGAAATAGGTTTAAAAAAGTTAACTTTTACCGATTTTTTTTCAAGGGCACGTACTAAGCCCACAGAAACCGAGGTAAGGCCAACGCCCGTTGATACGGGAATAAGCATAATACGATGTGACATTAGCGTGCCTCCACAAGCTTATGTGCATCCATCGCGATAACCCATTCTTCATTGGTTGGCACAACAAGCACTTTTGCACCTAATGGGTTTGACGCGATTACGCCACTATTGCCAAAGCGTGCCGCAAGGTTGGCATCGTTATCAAGTTCAAAGGCAAAATAAGCCAGTAATTGAATGACTTTTTCACGTATAAGCGATGAGTTTTCGCCAATACCACCAGTAAAAACAATGGCATCAAGCTGGCCTAATGGTACAACGTATGACGCGATATATTTAGCAAGGCGGTAACAAAACACATCGAGAGCAAGCTTAGCTTGTACATGATTTTGCTCGGCCGCTTCTTCAATTTCTCGGCAATCGCTTGAAAGTTCGCTTAAGCCAAGTAAGCCACTTTGTTTATTAAGTAATGCGTCGATTTGGCTGTTTGAGTAGTCAAGTGTTGTTGATAAATAGTTGTATAAGCCTGCGTCTAAATCGCCTGAACGCGTGCCCATTACAAGGCCTTCAAGCGGTGTTAAGCCCATACTGGTATCAACACTTTTACCATTTTTAACTGCTGTAACAGAGCAGCCATTGCCTAAGTGTGCAGTAATAATCGCGCTTTGTTCAATTGGCTTGTTAATTAACTTAGCGGCTTCATTTGCAACAAAGAAGTGACTCGTGCCATGGAAACCGTAACGGCGCACACCGTGCTCTTTGTATAGCGAAAGCGGCAGCGCATATAAGTAAGCTTGCTTTTCCATTGTTTGGTGGAATGCCGTATCAAATACTGCAACTTGCGGTAAGTTTGCAAATGCCGCTTGTGCTGCGCGAATACCCATTAAATTCGCTGGGTTGTGAAGTGGTGCGAGGGCAACATTGCTTTCGATGCTATTTAATACAGCGCTATCAATGATTACTGAGCCGGTAAATGCTTCACCGCCATGAACGACACGATGGCCTACCGCAATTAAGCTACTACTTAAGTTTTGCTGTTTAATTAGATTAACGATTTCTGCAATGGCAGTGTCGTGCTGTGCCCCTTTTGGTAATTCGATTTTATGCTTTTCACCGTTAAGTTTGTAACTTAGCGATGCATTATCAAGTGATAAACACTCGGCTAAACCCGTTAGGCTTGCTGCGCCAGTTGTGGCATCGATAATGGCAAATTTTAAACTTGAACTTCCACAATTTAATACGAGCACATTGTGCGACATAGTTAATGGTTTCCTTAAATAGATTTTTCGGCAGTCATTTCAGACTATGGTATACTTGACTTTATTAGTTGCAATTTTACCCTAAAATTTACTTTTTCGTTAGGTAATTCTAGAAACTCAATGCAATTTCGAGGTGGTAATGCAAAAATCGATGTTAGCGCAAATTTCTGATGGGCATCACTACAGCAAAACATGGCCGTTGGAGCCTAAATTAGGCGCTGTATTTTTGGAGTTTCGTGTCATAAAGGCAACTAAGCTTGCCATTAAAGTTGTGCCTTTGCTTGCGGTGTTAAGTGTATTTGTGCAGGTAAACTTTTTAAGTCTTGAATATTTACCGCAAGCCTTAACCTTTTCTATATTTTTGTTGTCAATGCCAGTGCAAGGTTTGTACTGGTTAGGCAAGCGTGCCAATACCTTGCTACCGCCCCAAGAAGCGGTGTGGTTTCGCGAGGTTTACGGCAAAATGACTGAGCACGGGGTCGAGCCGCCAGTATCAATTACCAAACCGCGTTACGGCGATTTGGCATATCTGCTTAAAGAGGTGTACGACAAAATGGATAATGCGTTTAAGCGTGATCTTTTTTAAATACGCTGAGATAACAAAAAGTGTCAGAGCTTTAGCTGACACTTTTGGTTTTCACGTCATGCTTTGCAAGATTAAGCATTGCCTTTGTTAAACACACTTACATAAAACGAAAGTGTTACTGTAAAAGGTGTTTTCTCACTGAGCGATTGCCAATGCTCTGGGCGAAACTTCCACGCAAATGGTGTCATATTAATTAATTCAGTTAACGCATCGAGTTCTAAACTAACTACTTGGGTATGTAACGTATGGCTTTGCAGGCTAAATCCTGTTGGCGCTTCAACTGCTTGATGTGGTCTTACTTCGTTATAAATAATCGATTTTAACTCAGTTAAGTGGTTATCGCCTGGGCTTGCAACAATTAGTGTGCCGTTGTCGTTTACAAGACGATTTAATTCATCGCTAAACAGCGGTGAAAATACACTGGTTACAATATCAAATGCTGCATCGTTAAATGGTGCATTCGACGATGAAGCAACACTAAAATGGCAGTTTTTAAAGCGCTTAGCGGCATATTTAACCGCAGGTTTTGAAATGTCGAGCCCGTAAGTCGTTGCTACGTTCTCACATTCATCAAATTTGTGGGTATAAAAACCTTCGCCACAACCAACATCGAGTAATTTGCTGTTACTCGCCAGAGTTTCAATCTGTTGGCAAATCGCATCGCGTAAAAAATTATAGTGACCTCGGGCTAAAAACGCGCGTC
This sequence comes from Pseudoalteromonas sp. ABV4_021, assembly GCF_056159365.1. Classification (NCBI taxonomy): domain Bacteria; kingdom Pseudomonadati; phylum Pseudomonadota; class Gammaproteobacteria; order Alteromonadales; family Pseudoalteromonadaceae; genus Pseudoalteromonas; species Pseudoalteromonas sp. ABV4_021. The sequence continues at coordinate 1,287,741 of NZ_JBSWVB010000001.1, forward strand.
GTGCCATAACCATTTCTTTGTTATCGCCCGGATCTTTACTTTTTTTGTTTTGCACGGGCAGCAGGTTGATATAACCTTCTTTGGCTTTATCAAAACTGTGGTTATTGGCGCAAATTAAACGATGTGTGTCATCGGCAAGTGGCGTCTGGCACATAGGGCAAAAATAAAGTTGAGACATTTAAATCTGGTTACACGATAAATAATCGCATGATTATAACCTTAAACCACCAGCAGATACGAGATTAGTGCACCATAAACTCGGCTCTTTCAAAATATGTGGTTTAGCGCGCTAAATACTCGTTGTCGTAAAAGGTTCTTACCCAATGAGGGCGATAAATAATTAACACCGTCATTGCCATGCCGTTGATGGTGGCTTCTGGAAACCAGATAAGGCTTGCTAAAAAAGTGTAATTATCAAGTAATGTTTGCCAATCATAGTGGCCAGAAAAATAATGATAGCCTGTCATTAAGCCAATATGAAACACGGCGGTAAGGCCAGCGCCTAAAAAGCTATTAACAAAGATATAAACAAATAAATGGCGGGTAATGTATTGGTAGCACAATAAAAACAGTGCGTAGCTAAACAAAATAGGCAAAAGCGAGGTAAATAGGGCATAGCTGCCAATTTGCTCAAACGGTACTAAACCAAGGCCTAACTGTAAACTATGGCTAAGCGCTGCAGTGAGAATTGCAAGGCGAGGACCAAGCGTTAACGTTACACCGGTCAGTGCTAAAACGTGAATATCAAGACCGGGATAAAGCCCAGCCTTGAGTGACCAAAAGCCAACTAACATTAGACTGATGGCGAGCACGCTTCGCTGCACAACTTGATTTGATAAAAGAATCTGACGCGTGGACGCATTCAGTGATTTAATCACTGCAATTGCAAATAACAACAAACAGGTTAATTCAGCTAAATCAAATTGCACAGGGTTACCTACCAATTGACTCGGTTAAATATCGAATGTTGCCCAAATTGGCGCGTGATCTGAAGGCTTTTCAATGCCGCGCAGCTCGTAATCAATATCTGATTCGATGCATTTTGCTGCAAGTGCTTTGGTTGCTAGCACAACATCAATACGCAGACCGCGGTTATCATCAAAGCCTTTAGAACGGTAGTCAAACCACGAGTACTTTTCTGTGGCGTCTGGCGTTAATGCTCTGAAGGTATCAACAAATCCCCAATCGAGCAGGCGAGCAAGCCATTCGCGTTCTTCTGGTTGGAATGAACATTTACCGGTTTTTAGCCAGCGTTTACGATTATGCTCACCAATACCGATATCTAAATCGAGAGGTGAAATATTAATATCACCCATTACGATAATTTGCTCTTCAGGATCATGACTTGCTAAATAAGTCATTAAATCGAGATAGAACTGACGTTTGTATGGGAATTTAGTTTCGTGGGCAATGTTGTCACCCTGCGGGAAGTAGCCGTTTAAAATTTTAACCGGATTACCGTTTTTATCTGCTACTGTCGCAATAATCATGCGTTTTTGCGATTCTTCAGTATCGGTCGGAAAGCCTTTTTCAATTGCGATTGGCGCTTGTTTAGTAAGAACCGCCACGCCGTAATGGGCTTTTTGACCATGAAATGCAACGTGATATCCCATCGCTTCAACATCTTCGATAGGGAAAGCTTCATCATGTACTTTAATTTCTTGCAGACCAATTACGTCAGGCTGATGCTTGTCGATAACCGCTTGTAGTTGATGCAAACGAGCACGTAAGCCGTTTATATTAAAACTGATAACTTTCATTGTTCACCTTGTTATCCACATCTGAGATTAGTGCGCACTAGTCTAACAAAAAACAAGCGTATCACGTTAGCTTTTTACTCTTTCATAGTCAGCCGCTTTTATTTAAATTAATATAAGGTAAACCAATTAGTTAGTTTGTTCTTAAAATGCTGCATATTATTCAATCAAACCGTATGGAAGCGCTTCAGCTTCACTTATCTCAGTCGCTGATGCACAGCCCCACCCCGAGCATTTTTGATAAAGAACAAGTATTGGTGCAATCACCCGGTATGGCGCAGTGGCTAAAGGTGTTGATTGCCGAGCAGCATGGTGTCACAGGGCAAATCGATTATGTGTTGCCTTCAAGTTATATTTGGCGTTTATACCAAAACTTATTGTCAGATGTGCCACAAGAATCATCATTCAACAAAAATAATATGGCGTGGAAGCTATTTAATATTTTACCGAGTTGTTTAGAACAAACGGAATTTGCACTACTAAAACAGTACTTGGTAGATACGCAAACTGCGCTTGATAACGATACGCGATTATTTAGTTTGTGCGAAAAAATTGCCGATGCCTTTGACCAATATTTAATGTATCGACCAGCCTGGCTAGAGAGTTGGCAGCAGGGCGACGACGAACTTGCCGATGTCGATATATCAATTGCACCGTGGCAGCCCATATTATGGCGAAAACTTGTTGAGCATACGAAAACACTTGGGCAAAACCCATATCACCGTGCGAATCTGCATCAAGATTTAATTGCATGCCTAAGCCAAAATGCAATTAACTTATCTCATCAAAATTTATACATATTTGGCTTGTCTGCCATTCCCAGTCAGCAACTTGAAGTGTTTCAGGCATTAGCCGAGCATATTGATGTGTACATTTATTTGTGTAACCCAAGTAAACACTACTGGGGTGACGTGGTTGATGAAAAAACCAAAGCGAAAATTATTGCCAATTATGACGTTAAACCAAATATTGATGCCGAAGGCGAGGATTATTACATTGTAGGTAATCCACTTTTGGCATCATGGGGTAAACTAGGGCGTGAATATTTAGAGCAGCTGGTGGAATTAGATGCACAGTGGACGGACATATTTATTGAAGCGTTTGATGAGAATTTACTGGGTCAATTACAACAGGAAATTTTTGAATTAGCGTTTAAAGGCGTGCCGCTTGCTAGTGACCCAACTTGGTTTGTATCAGATGAAGGCAAGTTAACTTATAGTGAAAACAAAGGCTATTCGTCATTTCAGTTTGCGCGCTGTCATAATGCACTTAGAGAAGTAGAAGCGCTGCACGACCATTTGTTGAACTTATTTAGTGCTGACGAAAGCTTATCGCCGCGCGATATTATTGTGATGATGCCGGATTCGGGCCAGTATAGCCCATATATTGAAGCGGTATTCGGCAGTGCAAAAGACAACCGTTATATTCCATTTGCGATTTCTGACTTAGGTGTTGAGCAAGAAAAACCAATCGTGAACAGCTTTATCAAACTCGCCGATTTAGGCGCTTGCCGTTTTTACGTATCTGATATTCTGGACTTATTACAAGTGGACGAAATCTCAGCAAAGTTTGAAATTTCGAGCGAAGAACTTAATCAAATTGGTTATTGGTTAGAGCAGGTTAATATTCGCTGGGGCATTGATGGCGAACATAAGGGGGAATTTAACCAACCAAAAATTGCCATTAACAGTTGGCGACAAGGGTTATCGCGCTTAATACTGGGGTTTGCCAGCAAAGACGAAAACACCGAATTTAACCAGTTATTTGCCGCCGATCAGGTTGAAGGCATGGCGGTTGAAACGCTGGCTAAATTAATTCGCTTTTTTGATGCACTTGAACAAACACAAAAAGAGTTAAAAACCAGTGGCAACTTAGCTGATAAAGTAAAGCAGTTGCAACAACTTACAATGCGCTTTTACGCAAGTGATGTAAGCCAAAATAACGACTTAGGCTATGTGCAAAAAGCGCTCGAACACGTTTTACAGCACTTTGAAAACAATGATCATACTGGCGCGGTATCGCAAGTGCTCATGGTGCATATTCTCAAGCAGCAGCTGATGCAAAAAGGGGTTGGCCAGCGCTTCTTTATGGGCCAGGTAAACTTTTGTACTTTAATGCCCATGCGTGCAGTCCCCTTTAAAGTGGTGTGTATTTTAGGCTTAAATGATGGCGATTATCCGCGCAGTGTGCAGCCACTGGGTTTTGATTTACTTCAGCACAGCAAACCACAAAAAGGTGACCGTTCACGTAAAATGGACGACCGTTACTTGTTTTTAGAAGCAATTTTAAGTGCCCGTGAACATGTGTATTTAAGCTATATCGGTAATTCGTGTGTGGATAATTCTGAGCGTTTACCTAGTGTGTTAGTCAGTGAACTAACAGACTATTTATCCCGTGTGTTTGAGCACGATAAGGGTAAACTTATTGAATCATTAACGGTTAGCCACTACTTGCAGCCGTTTAACCCTGCGTATTATCAACAATCGCACCTGCAAAGCTATAACCCGATTTGGTTACCAAAACCAACGCTAGCAACGGGTCAAAACGAACCGTTAGTTGCAGATATCGACACACAGGTTGATTTAGCGCTGTTTATTCAGCAATTACTTGCACCACAGCAATCGTTTTATCGCTCCACCATTGGTGCGCGATTAGGCGACTATCAATTTAATAATCAAGATGACGAAACTTTTGCCTTAGACGGTTTAACGCGTTACCGCTATTTGCAAGAAATTATCGAGCGCGATTATCTCAGTAATGCCCCTAATTTAGCGGCAATTATTGCAAGGGGCGATTTACCGCAAGGAGCGGGTGCCGAGTTGGCGTTTGATAACATGGTGAATACTGCAGAGCCTTTGTTGATGGAGTTAAAACGCAATCAGATTATTACGGGTGATGAAACACCAATTGAGCCAAAACGTGTAGATTTGTCCCTATCAATGCTGAAAATAAGTGGTGCATTAAAACCTGTATCTTTGGCGACGCAATATTTGTATCGTCCTACAGCTAAATTAAAAGCAAAAGATAAAATTGCTGGGTATTTATATCACCTAGCGGGCTCAGCCAGTGGCGATGTAAACAGCACCGTGTTTTTATCTCTTGATGGCTATATTGAATACCAGCAACTGAACCAAGACGAGGCATTAACTCAGCTTGAAAAATGGGGCGAGCTTTACCTCAGTATGTTTACTCGGCCGTTGCCACTGTTTGCGACGACTGGATTTAGCTATTTACAAAAACGCGAATTTGCCGCGGCAGAAAACACATTCTCAGGTGCTTCGTTTGTTGGTCAAAACGAATTAAGCGACCCGTATATTGCACTTGATTTTACCTCCCTAGAAAGTGTCGCTGACGAGTTTATTGAATTAACCGAAACCTATCTTGCACCGATAGACGCCATTATTACGGAGCATAAATATGCAAAATCTTAAACCTATGGCGATGCCGCTGTGCGGCGCAAACTTAATTGAGGCAAGCGCGGGTACCGGTAAAACGTATACCATCACAGCACTATATTTACGGTTACTACTTGGCTTTACCCAACAGGGCAAACGTACAACGCCGCTCAGTATTGAACAGATTTTAGTTGTAACGTTTACCGAAGCGGCCACCGCGGAAATTAAAGACAGGGTAAGGCAGCGTTTAATTACCTTGCGTGACACACTGCTAGGTAAAGAAACCAATGATCAGGTAGTTAACGAGTTAGTAAGCCAAATAGATGATAGCCACAGTGCGTTTTATCAAATCGACAGTGCAGTTAAATCGCTCGATGATGCCGCCATTTTTACGATTCATGGTTTTTGTCAACGTATGCTGAAACAACATGCGTTTGAATCTGGAATGGCGTTTAATTTGCAATTTATTATGGATCAGAGTGAATTGCTTGAGACCGCGATTAAAGATTTTTGGCGTCAGTTTGTTTTTCCACTTGAAAAGCAAAGCTACGCGGCCGTAACCAGCTGTTTTTCATCACCGGATGTATTGCTTAAAAATTTATTTGGATTATTGAGCCGCACAGGCGTTGAAATTACGCCGCATTATACCTTTGAGCAAGCGCTTTCGTTACAGGCGGCGCTTTATGAGACTACAAGTACGCTTAAACAGCAGATCTTAGCGCAAGAGTTTATCGGCTTTATTGAAAACACGCCGTTTAAAAAATCAAAGCCCATCGCGAGCAGCAAAAACTTAGCATTATTAAATGCCTATTGCCAAAGTGATGAGGTCATTTTTGAAGGCGCATCAAAACGTTCGTTTGAGATATGGGGTGAGCAAGCATTTGCAGATAAAGGCAATTATTTAAAAGATAAACCTCCGGTTAGCCATCAACTAGCAACCTTATTTGATGAAGCGGCAACGCTAAAAGCGCAGGCCGAAGCAGCATTGCCAGTGTCGATTTTAATTAGTGCGTATCACTACCTTGTTGATTGGTTACTCAGTGAAAAACAAAAGCATCAGCTGATTAATCCGGATGACTTATTACAAAATTTAAGTTTAGCGCTTGAAACTAACACAAGTGGTGAGCTGGCGAATGCAATTTTAAGCCAGTACCCAGTGGCACTAATTGATGAATTCCAAGATACCGATCCTATTCAATACGGTATATTTGCCAATATTTATTTAACCAATAACAGCGTATCGAATAACGACAACGCATTGATTATGATTGGCGATCCTAAGCAGGCTATTTATGGATTTCGTGGCGCTGATATTTTTACCTACATTGACGCCAAGCGCCAAGTACCGCTAGAAAGCCATTACACACTGGATACTAACTATCGTTCATCGCAACAAATTGTCGATGGTGTAAACAGTATTTTCGCTAACAAAGACGATAGTTTTATTTTTAATAAAGACATTCCATTTAGCAAAGTAAACGCGTTTGGTAAAAGCAGCGAGTCGGGATTATTTGTTAACGAAGAAAGTAAGTCGGGTATCCATTTTTGTGTCTTAGATGAACTTGATGACACCGTAGCAAAAGGGCAAGGGGATAATCACCTTGCCAATATTTGCGCCTCGCAAATTGCCGAACTATTAATTGATGCGGCAGCGGGGCGTGCCAAATTGGAAGGTGAAGCGTTAAAGGCAAACGATATCGCGGTACTCGTAAGGGATCGCAACCAAGCAAATTCAATTAAAAGCGCTCTTTATAAATGTGGTGTTGCCAGTGTATTTTTATCACGTGATAGTGTGTTTGAAACGCCACTAGCCAGTCATTTATTGACCTTTCTTTCAGCGCTTATTACCCCCTACAATGAAGCGATTTTCCGTGGCGTTTTAGTGGCTCCGTTGTTTGCGCTAAATTATTCACAAGTGCATGCTTTAACACAAAATACCAATGCATGGGAAGAAACCTTAGAACACTTTGCCGAGCTAAAATTGTTATTACAACAAAAAGGTGTAATGGCGGTGATTGAATCGCTGGTCGAGTTAAATGCACTTCCGAGTCGTTGGCAGCAAAAAGGCTGGGACGTACCACGCTTGCTAACAGATATTCGTCATTTAGGTGAATTACTACAACAAAAACAGCTGGCGCTGAACAGTTATCATCGTTTGCTGCATTGGCTCTATGACCAAATTACTAAGTTCGCGGCGGAAGGTTCGCAACTGCGCCTAGAAACCGATCAACAACTGGTGAACATTGTAACCATGCACGGCTCAAAAGGGCTGGAATATCCTGTTGTGTATATGCCGTTTGTTGCAAGCTTTAGAGAAAATAACGATGCGGTTTATCATAAAGACGATGGCACACTTATTTATGACTTAGCGCCCGACGATGACGCGAAAGTGCTGGCAAGTAAAGAAAACCTTGCTGAGGACTTGCGCCTTTTATATGTTGCGCTAACGCGTGCAGTACATTATTTAGTGGTGGGTTTATACAACTGTAAAGATGGCCGCAGTAAAACCCCAGGTATTGCAAAAACGCCTTTAGGACATCTGCTACTTGATAAAGACGATATTGATACCGGACATGACTGGTATAACCAACTGCGTGGATTTTGCGATAGCCATACTGGTTTAAGCGCGTCACTTTATAGTGCGCCCAAATCGCCCGTAGTGTTGCCTCAGGCAGAAACCACGTTTGATCAGTTAATGGTTAAGCAAAAAACACAAAGCGTACCAAACAAATGGCGACTTTCGAGTTTTTCATCATTAACTAAGTCTTCTCATGGCGATAGTAGCTCGTTTGATTACAAACAAGGTGCCAACGATGAAATGCATTTACTCGATTGGCAGGAGAGCACTACTGCAATCGTACAAAATGAGTTTAGCTTTCCAAAAGGCGCCAATGCTGGTAGTTGCTTACACGCGATTATGGAAGAAATTGATTTTAACGCTGCTGAACAGCCAGTTTTCGAGCAAAAAGAGCCACTTGCAGATGTAGTGGAAAAGCAGTTACTCGCATATCAAATAGATGATGGTTGGCAGGAGGTTGTTGAAAACTGGATTAAACAGTTATTAGCTAAGCCATTAGCGCCACTTGCCATATCAATGGAACAGTTAGATATGACGCAGTGCCTAATCGAAATGGAGTTTATGCTGCCAGTAAACGAATTAGTGACCCGCAAACTTAACGATATTTTGTTAACACAGAGTCGCGACCATTTTACACCGCTTACAAGCGCTACCATAAGCGGCATGCTGAAAGGTTTTATCGATTTAATCTTTTGTTTTGATGGCCGTTACTTTGTGCTTGATTATAAGTCGAATTATTTAGGTGATAGCGGTGAGGACTACAATCAAGACAATATGGAAACGGTGATGAGTTCACATCACTACCATTTGCAATATTTACTCTACACGGTAGCGTTGCACCGTTTGTTAAAACAACGCATTGCTAATTACGACATTCACACCCATTTAGGGGGCAGCCTTTACTTATTTATGCGCGGTATGCCAACTGGTAATGGCGTGTATTACAAAGCACCCGATATTGAGCAAGTGCTTGCATTAGATAGCTTATTTGATAAGGGGACATTCAATGCGTGAACTACTTATTGAATATGACAAAATCGATCAGTTTGACCTTAATCTGGCGAGCATATTAGTACCAGATAGCGATTCTAAAATATTTTACCTAGTACTGTTATTAAGCCGTGCGGTGCGCTCTCAGCACTCATGTTTACCGCTTGAAAGCATTGATAAAGACGACCCGTTTAATCTTGCTCTCACTGAATATGGTAAAAAGCAGTCGCCATTTACAAGTGATGATGACTTTTGTGAACTTTTGCAGGCACACCAAAGCGTAGGGGAGCAACAGCCACTTCGTTTGTTTGCAAAACACCTGTATTTTGCTCGCTATGATGATTATGAGCGTGAATTTGTAGAGGCGGTAAAGGCGAGAAATACACTTGGTACTACCCTCGATTTAACTGAGTTGGGTAATTTGCTGTCGCATTATTTTAAAAACTCAGGGGCCCTTGATTGGCAAAAAGTGGCCTGCGCCGTAGCCTGTTTAAAACGTTTTTGTATTATTTCTGGTGGACCGGGTACAGGTAAAACCACCACAGTAACTAAATTGTTGGCAATTTTACAATCGCTCTACAGCAAGGTACCACTAAAAGTGCAACTTGTTGCGCCAACGGGCAAAGCAGCGGCGAGGCTGAGTGAATCGATTGCCGGTGCAAAGCAACACTTGAATATTGATTCGCAAATTGCAAAGCATATTCCAGACACAGCACAAACCTTGCACCGTTTGTTGGGGGTGATCCATTTATCTAACAAGTTTCGCCACAATCGACAAAACCCGCTCGACGTGGACTTAGTGATTTTAGATGAAGCCTCGATGGTTGATTTAGCCATGTTAGCTAAACTATTTAATGCATTACCAAGTCATGCGCGGGTTATTTTATTAGGTGATAAAGACCAATTATCGTCGGTTGATACGGGTAATGTACTGTCAGATTTATGTCGCCCATTAACGTTAGGTGTCGATCATAATTACACACCAGAGATGGCAAAAGCCCTTGCGCGGCTACTTAATATGCCAATGAATGCGGCAAAACCAACCTCTTATGAGCTCAATGACAACCTTGCTTATTTGCAAGTTAGCCATCGTTTTAAAACCGACAGCGGCATAGGGCGATTGGCAAAAGCGGTTAATAGCAATGATTTGAATGCTCTGAATGAGGTATATCGCTCAAACAGCGCAGATTTGATGTTTAGCTCGCTTGAAACTGATTTTAAGGGATTTATTGACCGCGCAGCCGAGCACTACAGTGTTTACCTAAAAGCAATACGCAATGGCGACAGCATTTGCGACATTCATTTAGCGTTCGCAAACTACCAAGTCCTGTGTGCAACGCGTGTTGGGCCGTATGGTACCAACGAGCTTAATATGAAAATCGAAAAACAGCTTGGCCAGCAGCAGTTAATTAAACGTACCGGTAATTTTTATATTGGTATGCCAATTATGATCAGCGAAAACAATTACCAGCTTAATTTATTTAACGGTGATATTGGCATTATCATCGAAGACGAAAACGGTCGATTGATGGCGAGCTTTATTGACGACCAAGGTGCTGAACGCGTGATTTCAACAACCCGTTTACCGCAATTTGATACTGTTTATGCAATGACAATTCATAAATCGCAAGGCTCTGAGTTCAAACATGTTGCTATGCTACTACCGGTTAATTCACCGGTACTTAATCGACAATTGGTATACACGGGTATTACGCGTGCGAAAGAATCGTTTGAATTGGTGTCGTTAGCGGGCGGCTTAGAGCGCGCTATGGCACGCACGGTATCGAGATACTCTGGTCTGTATGCGCGTTTTCAACGTAGTGAATTCTAGATAGAAAAAGCGCAGGCTTTGACTCGAACTGGCGACTTATGACCTACTTTTTTTTGAAAGTAAGTCGCTAACAGCAAAGTTAACGGTAAATATCGTTTAAAGTTTTATCTGATAGGTCGATAGCAAGTTAGGAGCGAGGGTAAAAAGGAACACGAAGGCATATTAAAACTTGGTAACGATTATGCATAATCTAACTAAGTATGCCAAACAGGTATGTTGGTATAACACCGATACTACTATGAGGGTTCTATTATGATTAGTCGTGAATATTGTAAAGCATTAGAGTTAAAAGTTTTTAAAACGTCTAAACAGGTACGCAGCTTAAAAGGGCAGTTGTTCTTTTTTCGATTACTTTCAATGGTATTCATGATGTTGTTTATTATTGGCAACATCAATTAGCAAGACGAATATGACGTTAATACTCGAGTTAATGGTTTGAGTTTTCGTTAATGGTGTTCACGCTAACGCGTCATTTTCTTAACGAAAACTACCACAAATAGGGCTAACGAAAAGCTGCCGCAAAAAGCTTCAACAGCGGCAATGAATCGGGAATAGCCTAGGGGCGTTATGTCGCCATATCCCAAAGTTGTGAAAGTTACTACGCTAAAGTAAAGGCTGTTTACCAGCGCCATTAAATTTTCTTGCGTGTTTTGCGTTGAACTGAACTGAATTGTGTCGCCGTTAAAGTTTACGCCAAATGTGAAGTAACCTAGTGCACACAGCAGAATCAGCATCATCGAAAAGAAAATAACGTTCACAGGGCGTTCGCCATAGCCGCAAAGTATATCGAAAAACTTAGACGCAATGCGATGCTTTGAAAATTTCGGGTATTGATGCCTGCGCATTATCAGTACTTTATGATTAAACTTGCCTGATAGCTCTAACAGTCCTTGATTCTCTGCGGCATTTCGAAGATCGCGATAGATTTCTTCAGATTGTTCAAAATAATCCAGTGCTTTGTCACTATCGTTTTCTTTTTCAGCTTTTCGCGCGAGATTTTCTTGTAATAAGGTGTGGCCTAATTTCATATTATCGATACGTGCACCGACTAGTTTAATGCCAAGCAGGTTTGTTCCCTCTAATTTGGCGCAATGCAAATTAGCATCACGTAAATCGGCTTTCATCAGTGAGGCATCTCGAATACAGGTGTTGTAAAGATGCGCGTTTTGCATATTTGCGCGATAAAAGTTGCTGTACGATAGGTCGAAATTTTCATCGTGGTGATTGACTAGGTTAAGTCCGGTAAGGTCGGCTCGTTTTAGCTGTAAGCCTTTTAATAAACCGCCGCGCTTGGCATAGCGCTCTAATTTTTCAGTTAATGCTAAGCCACTTTTATCGTATTTTTGATCGTGCCAAAAACAATAGCCGCCACCCATATCAAGCTCACGACATTGCTCGTTTTCAGGCGATACATATTTACATTTTGGTGCATTGCTCATAGATCAAAAATATCAGATATTGAATTCTTTAAGCCTAGCACTTAGCGAAGGTTTTGCTAATTTGATTGTGAATAAAGTTTAGCTAACTTATTGTATTCAAACTTAAGATCTTCAAGTCGTTTTGCATGTTGACGAGGCAGTGCCATACCTTCAACCAAGCGAAAATTACTGCGACATTTTTCCAAAATAACATCGGCTGCTTGATTTGCTCGAGGCAAAAGCTGTAATAGGGCTTGCAGCAAGTTAAGTGCGCTACCGGTATTCATTGGTGCGTATTTAAGTGCCATTTCAAATTGCTCAATAGCGTTTTGAAAATCGCCTTTTTTATACAACTCGATGCCACGTACATTATGCTGTTCAAACTCGGTCTGATGATTTGCAAGTGACTCGTTACGTTCTTGTAGTTGTTTAAGGGTTTGCCCATCGCACTCATTCAGCTCTTTGTATTTTTCAAGCTGCGCGTTGGCATCGTCAAATTCACCTAAATCAAACAGCGCCATAACAGAATCAGGCAATACCGAACTACTTAATGATTGTTCAGCAATATAAGGCGCTATCATTTTCTTTGCATCTAAAAAATCGCCTTCACTGACACTTAATCGCGCTTCGCAAAACGTATTAAACTCTTTAAACAACGTATGTTGCTCGGTAACGGTAGGGTCGTTTTGTGCTTGACGTAAACTACTTTTAATTTGGGTACTTAGGTCGGCTTTTTCCTCTTTTGAGTTAGCCAAATGGAGTTGGCTGAACATGGCACGGATGTAGTTAAACTGATAATCAATATGCGCAAAAGCAGTGCCTTTAGACATAGCAAGTAAGGTGCCGTGTGCTTTAATAAGCGCCTCAAGATCGTTGTTTGCTTGTGCAATTTCTGCGAAGTTTTTTTGCCTTGCAAATGAATGAGGCGAAATATTACAACTTTGCTCGATAAGAAAAATCGACTCTTTACCTTGGTCAATATGATTTAAACACAAAGCTTTAATATCTAATGCATCGATATTAAAGCGGTTTTGACCGAGTAGCTCGTCACAAATACGGATTGCTTTGTCGTATTGTGCCAAAAACATGCAAGTTTGTGCCATATAAGTTAATGCCCAAGTGGGCCGTGCAGTGGCTAAAATATTACCAAGTAATTCAAAGGCATTTTGGTATTGTCCTAAATCAAAGTAGATCTGACAGGCACGTTTATAACAAAATTGAGCATTACGCGGTCTCTCTTTGGCGATCTTTAAGTAAATTTGTACTGCGGCTTCTAGTTGGCCGTCTTCGATTGCCTGATTCGCGCCAAAAAAGAGCTTCTTTTTATTAGAGAGCTTACTTAAGCGTGTTTTTAACATGCCACTTGAAAACGGCTTAATTAAATAATCGTCAGGCTCAATTTCAAGTACCGACAAAACAACTGAGCGAGTACTTTCCCCTGTAACTAAAATGGAAATACTGTGGCGAGATAATTTGTTTAAATACTTAAGCTCTTCTAAAAACTGTTTACCATTTCGGCCTTGTCCAAGGTTATAATCGATAAACACAATATCAACAGAATCTTTGTCAATTTTATTAAGCGCGGCTTCGCCGGAATCGTAAAATGAGACATTATTGGCACCCAGTTGTATCAACATACCTTTAAGCAGTTGTTGGAACGATTTCTGGTCATCAATAATTAAAATGGACTTATCTTTGAGTGGATTTTCGCTGTTTTGACTCATTTATATACAGATTAGCGCTAGATTCTTATAACTATAGCAAGTTAACCACAATAGAAAATAATGTCGATCAAATATCAGTTAAAACGTAGTAAAAATCGTAAAACACTCGCTATAAAAATTAAAGCAAAAGAAGTATTTGTTTATGCTCCTATGCATTTAAAACAAGACTTTATTGAACAATGGTTAATGCAAAAACAAGGTTGGATTAATAAGCACTTAGAAAAGCAGATTAAACGTGTTGATGCAGCGTCGGTATTAACGCAAAAAACACTTTCTATTTTAGGTGAAGAGATCAATTTAATATTTGTAGAAGGGCAGGTAAAAAGTAACGTTGAATTAGTTGACGGGGTACTGTCTATTAATACATCGCGACGTGTAAAAAATGTAAGTGATAAGCAGCTGGCATTAATCGCTGATTTTGCAAAAAATAAACTTACTAATTATTGCAGCGCCAAGGCGCAGCGATTGGCTAAACAAATCAACGAGTCATTTCACAGTGTAAGTGTTAAACATGTGCGCAGTCGTTGGGGCGCATGTGATTCGAAACGCCGATTACAATTTAATTTACAGCTAGTATGTGCACCATTATGGGTAATTGAATATGTTGTTGCACATGAGGTAGCGCATTTAAAAGTAATGGATCATAGCCGTAGGTTTTGGCAAGCGGTTGAGAGCATCTATCCAGATTATCGAAAAGCTGAAAACTGGCTTAAAGAAAACGGATATAAATTGGATATTTTTAAACTTGAGTAGAGTTAGATGAACTTCAGAAAGAAAGTGGTGGAGGGGGACGGATTCGAACCATCGAAGGCAATGCCGTCAGATTTACAGTCTGATCCCTTTGGCCGCTCGGGAACCCCTCCACTGAAGTAGGCGCAATATTAGTGAAGCTTTATCTTACTGTAAAGCACTTTTTATAAAAAAGTGGCCAACCGCTCAAAATGCAATCACAACAGCTAAATTTCATACAAAACTGTTCAGAATAACGGCTAGAATCAAATTCGTTATTCATCCTTGGCGCTCGTGTACGAGCTAACTTGCTTAAATAAAGAAGAGTAATAAGTGTCTGGTTGGGGCGTTCGATTATTTCTTAACGCAACCTAGCGCTAATTTACGCGCTGTGAATATACGCATTTTCGATAAGGGTTAGAATAGAGAATTTTGGGTGTTTAAATTCAAATTATGCATATGCAATTAATCGCTTAATGTGAATATCAATAAGTTAAATAAGTTGACTTAGCACCAGATAACATTTCGCTTTTTGGAATTTGGAATTTGGAATTTGGAATTTGGAATTTGGAATTTGGAATTTGGAATTTGGAATTTGGAATTTGGAATTTGGAATTTGGAATTTGGAATAAAAGATAAGTGGTGGAGGGGGACGGATTCGAACCATCGAAGGCAATGCCGTCAGATTTACAGTCTGATCCCTTTGGCCGCTCGGGAACCCCTCCACGAGAACGAGGCGAATATTAACAAACTAAAAAATTAAGTAAAGGTTAAAGCTAAAGTTTTTTTGAATTTTGTCGATAACAGCTTTGTTATTAATCAGATTGACTATTAAAGATGCAAATCGAACAAATCATCACACATGAAGCGCAACTTGGAGAGCAACTTTCTCACAGTGTTAAAGAGCAGCGCCATTCTGATTTTGCACTTTTACTTTCTTTATTAAGTAATGACGCGACGGAGTTTTCACAATTTCAGCTAATAAAAAGCGAAAAGTCACCGAGTGCTGATCCGCTTCTTTCATACGCAAAGGTCGCAGCAGGCCCGAAAAAGCCATTAGCAAGTGAACCGTTTAACGGCTTGCTTGGTGAATACAATCGTACATTGTTAGAAAACCAAGGGTTAATCGCGATTCAATTTAATGAATGTTTAAAGCCTGAACCTTTCACTTGTAAGAATGATAAAAACTACATTCCGCCCTTAGTTGTTGATAATTGCCCGCCTGCGGTACAAAAGAAGTTACACAGCGCTAAGCAAATTGGACTTAGGAATAACGAAATGGATGTCGACAATTTTTATCAAAGTATTGAAAAGAGCCAAGAGTACAGCTTTGCTTCTGTCGCTTAGTAAAGCTTGCCGTAACGGCTCATAGGGCTGTTTTATTAAACACTAACTGAATCAGTATTTTGTAATTTTAATCTTTGTTCAAATAGTGCTAGTTAATAGCTGCCTTGCTATTAAATATATATTTGACGGGTTTATGCCTTTTTTCAAAATGCGTTGCGCGAGTGGTCGTTGGTCAGGTAGTGGCTTAGCTTGTGCGCTAAATACTTTGGTTTTTGTTCGTAGTTTAACTTTGAAGAAAAGCCAAGAGGAAAAGTTAAGCGGAAAAAACTGCATAAAAACTTATCGCGAAACTCAATTATTATCATCCATGTGCATTATCTGAATGTATCTAAAAGAATGGGTATTTTGGTATTGGTGGATGGGGGTTGAGAAATAGGGGACGCTATCTAATTGGGCTACCCTATTAAAACTTTCAGTCAACGTCTTAATTTTGGTGATAGGCTACGACAATGTTGCTTAGACTGAGACTATGTACATTAAAAAATGATTACGACCTACTTAGCTACCATGACACTTTTTAAACTTTTTACCACTACCACACGGACAG
Organism: Pseudoalteromonas sp. ABV4_021; assembly: GCF_056159365.1. Lineage (NCBI taxonomy): Bacteria > Pseudomonadati > Pseudomonadota > Gammaproteobacteria > Alteromonadales > Pseudoalteromonadaceae > Pseudoalteromonas > Pseudoalteromonas sp. ABV4_021. The sequence continues at coordinate 1,304,057 of NZ_JBSWVB010000001.1, forward strand.
GTATCGTTTCTGCCTAGCTTAGTTTCGTTATGAGGAGTAAGGGTGCCGTCTAAATAGCGCCACTGATCTTCTTCAATAATAAAGTTTGATACTTCTTCAAGCTGGCAGTAGTAGCCGTCGCAAATATACTCTGCTTTAAAATGCACTTTGGCTGAATCGCCTTGCTCATTAAAACTATTCACCGTAAGCTTTATAAAATCAGCAAGTTCGGCAAATAACTTTATTTCTCTAACACTGTTTTCGGCACGTTTAGCAAGTGCATAGGTGTTATGAATATATTCACTGTTATTTACACAGTATGCAGAATAGCGAGAGCGCATTAGCTGCTCTGCATTATCTGCTTTTTTTTCACCATTGATGATGGGTGCACAACATTGCTCAAATGCTTGTGCTGTTCCACAGTAACACATAAATAGATTTCGTTTTTCAAAACCAGTATTTTAACAGAGAGTAGGGTTTGCCGTCACACCTTTGCTAGCTGCAAAGTGGTAGAAATATCCATTAAACTCTGTTTGGTTTGCATAGAGTGAACTAAGCGTTACTTCATCAAGCATATTTGTCCACGATACCACTGCGCCAAAATTGCCATTTTTTAACGCCGAATTAACCACGTATTCAATATTAATAAGATGGCGTTGGCGAATAATAAGCAGTTTGCTGTGGTCGATAGATAAACTTTCTAACAGGGTTTTACTGGGTACTGCATCGGGTGCTAGCAGCAGTGTCCATTTATTTTCGCAGGTATGCTTTTGCAGTATTTCAATAAGTGCCAATGTTTCTTGAATGTCATCTTGCACATTAATAACTTTCAGCTTGTCTGTATCTTGTGTTGAAACCTGTACAGCGTGCTGTGATGAAAGGTGTTGAGCTTGTAACATAACGATACCTGTTTAAATATACAGTGGGATTATCTATACAGTAGTTTATACAGTATTTTGTTTCAAGCACTTTTTGTTATTTTTTACACAATTTTTTCAGATTGGATTATTGCGTCATTAATATTCTCATATAAATCAGCGGCTTGCTTTTTTGCATCGGTGATTTGTTTTGCTTGGAGTAGCGGCTGCAGCTTACCAATTGCTTCTACGGCTTCTATCGAGCCTTGGCTTTCAGCTAGGTATAACCAGGTATATGCGTGATACACGCTTTGTGGTAGTCCGGCGCCTTTTGCAAACATCATGCCTAAATAAAACTGCGCTTTTACATGACCTTGTAGGGCTGCGAAACGCATATATTTGGCAGCTCCAACATCATTTTTGGCTTTTGACATAGTGACTGAAGTTGCAAACAAACGCTCGGGATCTTGCTCTACAATAGTGTGTGCTTTTTGTGTCAGCTCTTTTTTGATTGCAAGTAATGTAGAGAGAATAAGATGTTCTACTTCCTCTATAGTTAACGAATCTACATCAACGGATTTATTTTCGTCGGGCATATGCTTCCTTATTGCTAATTAACCTAAGACAAGGTTAATAACTTTTTTACGGTGACTGTTAGAAACGTTCCGATTAAAATGTGTTTTAAAAAAGCATGCGTGGTGAACGTTTATCTTAATCTAAGCGTGATGAATTACCCTAAGTTTAGAAGCTTTTGTTTTTTTCACTTAATTTCATTTCGAAATGACTTAAAAATTTAATTTTTGCTGTGTCACTGGTATGATCATCGCCCCCTTAAGACACAGTAACGAAATCATGTTTGAGCAACTTTTTAAAATTAACCAACAGGGCAGTTCGGTTAAACGTGAAGTGATCGCTGGCATCACCACATTTGTCACTATGGTGTACATCGTATTTGTAAACCCTGCAATGTTAACCGAAGCAGGCATAGACCAAGGCGCAGCATTTGTAGCCACCTGTTTAGCCGCAGCAATTGGTTGTTTTATTATGGGATTTTGGGCCAATTACCCAATCGCACTGGCTCCGGGAATGGGGCTTAACGCATTTTTCACATATGGCGTAGTACTAGGTATGGGCTACAGCTGGCAAAGTGCACTTGCCGCGGTGTTTTTCTCTGGCATTATCTTTTTACTGTTAAGTTTATTTAAAGTGCGTGAGTGGATTATTAATGCCATTCCTCTTGTTTTAAAGCGCGCAATTGCCACCGGTATTGGTGCATTCTTAGCGTTAATCGCCCTTAAAAACTCCGGTATTATTGTGGCAAGCCCTGCAACCCTGGTGCAACTTGGTGATATAACCCAAGCGGGCCCGTTACTTGCTATTATTAGTTTCTTTTTTATCGCTGCGCTTCTATACCGAGATATTAAAAGTGGTGTGCTGTTTAGTATTTTAGGTGTGACCGCTATCGCGTTAGCACTTGGTTTAGTTGAATACAACGGCATTGTTTCAATGCCACCATCACTTACACCGACCTGGATGGAGCTAGACTTTGCCAGCGCACTAGAGCTATCAATGCTTAGTGTGATTTTTGCTTTCCTTTTTGTCGATTTATTTGATACATCAGGCACACTTGTTGCGGTGTCACAAAAAGCGGGTATTGCTGATGAAAAAGGCAATATTCCACGTATGGGGCGTGCTCTTAGTGCAGATAGCTGCGCAACGATCGCGGGTGCAACGTTAGGTACATCAACAACGACTTCTTATATTGAATCTGTTGCTGGGGTATCGGTTGGCGGCAAAACAGGTTTAACAGCTGTTGTTGTTGGTATCTGCTTTTTATTAATGCTGTTCTTTGCACCGCTTGCGGCCATGGTACCGGCTTACGCCACAGCTGGCGCAATTTTATATGTAGCGGTATTAATGTTACAAAACTTAAAACTGGTTGATTGGGATGATATGACAGAAGCCGTGCCTGTGGCCGTTGTATTATTAATGACACCGCTTACGTTTTCGATAGCGCACGGTATTGCTTTAGGTTTTATTGCTTACACAGCAGTAAAAGTAATGTGCAATCGCGCAGAAGAAGTGAGTATTAGTGTTTGGATACTATCAATATTATTTGTAGTTAAGTTTGCTCTACTATAAAAATAAACGGGGCGCTGTTCGCCCTTTTAACACAACGGATTATTTATGCGTAAGTACCTTTTCTTTATCTCTCAAAATTACAGTTATGCGATTTTACGCCCGTTACAACAAGAAATTTGGCGCCGTGGTGGCGAGGTTGCTTGGTTCTTGTGGGGTAATGAAGTTAATGCGAACTATTTAAAAGAAGATGAGCTGGTACTTAAATCTGTTGATGCGGTAAAAGCATTTAACCCCGATGCGGTATTTGTGCCTGGTAATACGGTACCGCGCTTTTTCCCAGGTGTTAAAGTGGCGGTGTTCCATGGTTTTAACGCGGGTAAGTTAAATCGACGCGGTAATAATGATCATTTCAATATTCGTCAATGCTTTGATTTATATTGCACCCAAGGACCAGATACAACCGAACCGTTCAAGCAGCTAGCCAAGCAACATGGCTATTTTAATGTGGTCGAAACAGGCTGGCCGACGCTTGATCCATTATTTACTGACACACTAACCGAGCCGACAGCCAATAAGAGTAAGAAAACGGTGTTAATGTGCTCGACGTTTTCTCGTAATTTAACGTGTGCACCGCATTTGTTCGAGCAAGTTAAAAAACTAAGCACAACGGGAAATTGGCAATGGCTCGTGCAATTTCATCCTAAAATGCCAAGACATATTGTTGAGCAATATAAATCCCTTGAAAGTGAACATTTACAGTTTGTTGAAACCGATAACGTATTACCGCTGCTTAAACAGGCAGATGTGATGTTGTGTGATACATCGTCAGTGATTCAAATGTTTTTAGTGCAAAATAAACCGGTCGTAACGTTTAATAATATTGATCCTAAACCGTATATGGTTAATTTCACTAAGCCTGATTTACTTGAAGAAAAGCTGTCATACGCATTGCAATCTCCACACGACCTTACTCATCAGATTGCCGAGTATATAAAGCAATTGCATCCGTATCGTGATGGGCAATCGAGCGGGCGAGTACTGGATGCGGTTGAGAAAGTATTACTTGGTGAACTTAATGTCGAAAAAACTAAGCCACTTAACTTTATTCGCAATTTTAAGCTAAGAAAAAAGCTCAAATACTGGAAATTCAATTAAAAAGCTTTGCCTGATGTTAAGTTTTTGTGAGATCATAAAAATGTCACATAAATCGTTTAGGCAGTTCAATGAAGGTTATTTTTGATATTCAACATCTGTATTATTTACCGCAGTATTTACCGGTAATTGATGCATTAAAGCAGCATAAAACAGATATTGAGTTAGTCGCTTACAAAACAGATGACAATGACTTAAACCGCATTGTTGAAAACGCTTTAAACGACACCCAGTTAACTTACAAAATTGTAGGCAATTGGCAAGATGCGTTAGCACATTATCTCGCACAAAAAGCCGATTGGATTGTATTTGGTAACGCAGTATCTGATTTAGAGCAACTCCATAGTGCAAGCAAAACGGTATTGATGCAACATGGCGTAGGCCCTAAAAGCTGTTACTACGATGTATCGAAAAACCCAACTACGGTTCGCTTTGTTGAAGGTGAAAAGCGCCGAGCTAATCTTCAAGCCATGTTTCCAAACGGCAATTTTGTAGATAGCGGTTATGCCAAGCTCGATCCTGCGATTAATCGCACATCACTTAAGCTCTCATTAAGCGCGCTTGGTTTAGATGAAAACAAGCCGACAATTCTCTACGCGCCAACATTTTATCCAAGTTCAATAGAGCTATTTTCTGCGAACTTTGCCAATGATTTTGCAGACTACAACATTATTTTAAAGCCGCACTTTTTCTCGCTAACTAAACCGCGTTACACTAAACAAAAAGCCATATTAGAATCGTGGGCGGCCAGTAATAATGTCTATTTAGCAGGAGTTGATGAGTATAACCTGCTGGAATTTATGGCTATTTCAGATGTCATGCTGTCCGATGCATCGTCTGCTATTTTTGAATTTGCAGCCTTGGATAAACCCGTTATCTGGTGTGATTTCTATAAATTACGTTGGGGCTATCGCGGTATATTATCGTTCCGTTTTAAAAAGCGCATAGATGAAAGTATTAAAGTGTTTCACGAACTTTGTGATAGGGCAGCGAGTTATCAGGCACTTAGTGAAGTAGTTGCAAATGCGGTTAAAAACCCGCAAATCAAACAGTCAATAAGAAAGCAAATATGTGATGAGTACGTGGGCAAGCTAGATGGTAAATCGGCAGTGCGTATTTGTGATTATTTAATCTCACATTAACACGAGTTAAAAGAATATATTATGAGTAAAATTGTTTACGTATCAGGCACTTTTGACCTGTTTCACCGCAATCATTTGAAAATGATTGAATATGGCAGAGGACTTGGCGAAACCTTAATTGTTGGGGTAAGCACCGACGAGCTTGTGTGTAGCTATAAAAACCCACCTGCCGTACCTTTTGAAGAGCGTATTGCGATTGTTGAAGCATTAAAACACCCTGATGTGGTTATTCCACAGCGCTCGTTAGAGCATACACAACGCATAAAAGATCTGAATATCGATATTTTTGTGGTAGGCGATGATTGGCGTGGTAAATATGATTACCTCCGCGATCTTGGTGTAAAAGTATTTTATTTCCCGTATGGTGCTGGTGTGAGTAGCTCTAACCTAAAAGAGCGTATTTACGATCAATACAGAAACTTAATTGATAAATCGGATAAACATGAAAACCCAGATATCGTCTAAAAAATCAATTTTAATTACTGGTGGTGGCGGTGATTGGGCTCAAAGTTTTGCCAACGAATTTAGCGATGCTTTTGATATTACCTTAGTGTCACGCCAACAATTAGATGTAACGCAAGATAGCGAAGTAGAGTCTTATTTTGAAGGTAAGGCGTTCGACGTTGTCATTAATAATGCGGGCTGCATTCACCCAAATCGATTACTTGAATCTGATTCAGCTGAGTGGATCCAAGATATTTCAGTGAATTTAATTGGCACCTATTTGGTAAGTAAATACGCGCTGAAAAATAATCAAAATACACTGATCATTAATATTTCATCGACTGCTGGCTTTAACGCTTATAAAGATTGGTCATCGTATTGCAGCTCAAAAGCAGGTGTAATTACGTTAAGTAAAAGTATGGCAAATGATGGCTTCGACGTGATCTGCATGGCACCCGGTGCAATTGAAACTAAGTTTAGGGATAAGTTTAATATTCCTAACAACAATATCATGACGTGTAGCGAGTTTAGCAAACATGTCGTTGATGTTCTGAACGGGCAATACCAAAGTGGTGATGTACTGTTTATTCGTAAAAACGAGTTTGTACTTAATCCATAATTCAAAAAAAAGGCTAACCCAGATGGGTTAGCCTTACGTTCACATGGGAAGAACAATACGTAATTCTTTCAATTAGTTAAAATGGTAATTCCATTTACCCTGCATTAGTAACTTTTACTCGTCCTCTTTTGCAAATATCACATAGCCAAAGCTACTTAATGTCTCGCTCTCATAGTGGTGTGATTTAATTTCTTTACCTTGTACTTCAACCGTTTGGTTTTGCTCGCCTAGGTTGAAATAACAGACTAATGTTTTGCCGTTATAGCTGCGCTCAAAGCCTAAGATATGTTCGTCGCTTTGGGTGAATTTAATGTCACCAAAAAGCAGTGCACCATGTTGCTTGCGCCAAGCTAAAAATTGTTGGCAATGCACTAGCGCAGACGTTTCGTCAGCTTGTTGAGCGTCAATCGCGACATCTTTATGCGCGTCAACCACCGGTAACCAAGGTTCAACAGTTGAGAAACCCCCGAATTCATTTTCGCGCTGCCAAGGTAATGGCGTACGACAGCCATCGCGGCCTTTAAAGTTTGGCCAGAAGGTAATGCCATAAGGATCTTGTAATTGCTCAAAGGTGATTTCAGCTTCACCTAAGCCTAATTCTTCACCTTGGTACAAACACACACTGCCACGCAAACTTGCAAGTAACGCATGTAGCATTTTCACTTGCTCATGATTAACAATACCGTTCTTACTCCAACGCGACGCAACGCGTTCTACATCGTGATTGCTAAATGCCCAACATGGCCAACCTTCAGTCATTTGCGACTCAAGGGTTTCAACTGTGTTTCGAATGTAACTTGGGCTGTAGTCTTTTGTTAATAGCTCAAAACTGTAACCCATGTGCAGTTTGTCGCCACCTGCTGTGTACTCATTCATGGTGGCAAGTGAATCTTCAGATGAAATTTCACCCAGGGTCACAGCGCCCGGGTATTTGTTCATTAGCGTACGAATAGCTTGCATAAACGCGAGATTTTCAGGCTGGGTGTTGTTGTAATAGTGATATTGAAATGCGTATGGATTATCTTCACTAAACCCACGGCCTTGCCTTAAATGCTTTGGCTTTGCAGGATTATCGCGCAGTTGCGCGTCGTGATAGCAAAAGTTAATGGCATCTAAACGGAAGCCATCTACACCGCGAGCTAACCAAAACTCAACGTTATCTAATACGGCATTGCGCACATCTTCATTGTGGAAGTTTAAATCGGGCTGTTGGGTTAAAAAGTTATGCAAATAGTATTGGCAGCGACGCGGTTCCCATTGCCAAGCACAACCGCCGAAAATTGATAACCAGTTATTTGGCGGTGAACCATCTTCATTAGCGTCTGCCCACACATACCAATCGGCTTTATCGTTAGTTTTGTTTTCACGACTCTCTAAAAACCAAGGGTGTTGATCTGAGGTATGACTTAATACTTGGTCAATCACAATTTTAATATCGCGCTGATGAGCCTGCGCGATTAGTTCGTCAAAATCAGCAAGTGAGCCAAATAATGGGTCGATATCGCGATAGTCGCTTATGTCGTAACCAAAATCTTTCATTGGCGACTTAAAAAACGGCGAAATCCATACAGCGTCAACACCAAGCGCTTTAATATAATCAAGTCGCTTAATTATTCCCTGTAAATCGCCAACACCATTATTTGTAGTGTCTTGAAAGCTGCGTGGGTAGATTTGGTAAATTACCGCGCCTTTCCACCAATTTAGTTGCGCTGTTAGTTTCGACATCGTTTTCTCATTACTATTTGATGCTAAATGCTTTTTTACGTTCTCGTTGCCATTTCACAGTATCTGTTTACTGCGAATAACGGTCAGCTTACGTCATATAACGGCTGTGAGTAAAAAGCCTACATACGTATGCAGTGAAAATAGTTGTAAGAAGAGAAGCTTTTCGATAGGCGCTTATTGGTCACACTAAATAACCAATTTTAGTATTTATTGTTAAGATACACTAAAATAAAGCTTTAAATTGGTAATACCAATTTATCATTGGTTTTGTATTGCACCTTTCAAGTGCAGGTTATAATCACTTTGTGCTGAATTTGCACTGAATTGGCCCGTATTTATGATGATTTTATGTCATTTTCTTTAAGTTAACGTTTTGTTTGATGCTACTTTTAAAAAACACTTATTAATCAATGTATAACAAATAATAAATGTAAAATATTTGTAACTAAAAGCGCCATTGCATAAATTTGAATACGTATGCAGTTTGTTGTGGTTGCTAAATTTATAGCGTTACTATCACTGTCGGCAACAAACGCGAACTCATTTGGTGCAACTGCTACAAATACTGTCAGTAAGCTATATTCGTTTAGTGATGTTATTTCGCACCATGATTTGCACTAGCAATAGTCAATCGGGAACAAAATTTATGTCTATTTTCAAACCAAGTATGCTGACGCTGGCAATGGTCGCAGCAGGTGTAGGCTCTGCAAATTTATATGCTGCAGAGAACCAAAACAACGATAAAGAACAAGAAAAAGAAGTTGAGGTTATTGAGGTTACAGGCTTTCGCGCAAGTTTAGTTAAAGCCATTAACACCAAGCGCTTTTCACCAGAAGTGGTTGAATCAGTATCAGCAGAAGACATCGGTAAATTACCTGATTCTTCAATCGCAGAATCAATTGCACGCTTACCGGGTCTAGCCGCTCAGCGCTTAGACGGTCGCGCCAGTCGCGTTACTATTCGTGGCTTTGGCGAAGACCATGTTGGTACAACATTTAATGGTCGTGAACAAGTATCGATTACCGATAACCGCGGTGCAGAATTAGATTTATACCCATCAGAAATCATGAGCGCGGTAACGGTTTATAAAACGCCGAGTGCCGATTTAGAAGCATCGGGCCTTGCTGGCGTTATTGATTTACAAACAATTAAGCCGCTATCAATGGATGAGCGCGTTATCAAAGTTAACGCCATGTATGAGCAAACAGGCTTTGAAAAATTAAATCCAGATGCTGACGATAATGGCTTTCGCGGTACACTGTCTTACATCGACCAATTTGCCGATAACACCCTAGGTGTGGCTGTTGCATTTAATACAATGTCATCACCAAACCAAGAAAAGCGTTGGAATTCTTGGGGCTACCCTGAATTCACGGGTGATGATGGCAATACCTATTCAATTTTAGGTGGAGCAAAACCGTTTGTACGCTCATCTACTTTAGAACGTGATTCTGTTATGGCGGTTATTGAATATGCGCCAAGTGAAAACCTACGTATGGTATTTGATAGCTTATATGTAGATTTTGTAGATGAAAAAATTCTCCGTGGTATCGAAGTGCCATTTGCTTGGGGTCAAGGTTCAATCAGTGCTGATAACGCAGTTGTAGACCCAGCAACAGGCTTTGTTACATCAGCAATTACTGAAGGGCAGCGCGTTGTAGTACGTAATGACTACGAAGATCGCAGCGCTGAACTCACATCATTTGGTTTTAATCTAGAGTACGATTTAAATGATTCTTGGTCACTTGAGTTCGATGCAAGTCACTCAAGTGTTGAGCGTGAAATCTGGAGTATGGAAAGTTATGCAGGCACAGGGCGTGGCGATGCTCGTGGTATTGCAGATAATCTAGGTTACGCATTCAACTCTGGAAATACAGGCGCAACCTTTAGCCATGAGCTGGATTATAGTGATTATAATTTAATTCAACTTGGCGGCCCACTTTCTTGGGGTTGGAGCTCTGCACTTAATGAAAAATACGGCGTTGTTGGTACTGAATATGAAAACCAATTGCAAGACGGCTTTTTAAATACACCAGAAGTCGACGATGAACTCAATGCACTTCGCCTAGCTGCTACCAAAGTACTTGAAAATGATTATGTAACGTCTGTTGAATTTGGTTTGTCTTATAGTGAACGTGAAAAAACCAAGCGTTCTGAAGGTTACTTCTTAACAGTATCAAGCTTCTCGTTAGATAACCCAGGTATGATGATGGTGCCAGAAGAGTACCGTTTAGGTACGGCTAACCTAGATTTCATTGGTATGGGCGACATGATTGCGTTTAACTCACGCGCAATGGTTGAAGATGGTTACTACGATTTACTGGCAGAAAGCCTAACCGACCCAAGCCACGCGACTAAATCGTGGACGGTTAAAGAGCAATTAACCAGTGCCTTTGTTAAAGCAAATATTGATACTGAAGTTGCTGGTATGCCGTTAACTGGTAATGCAGGTCTTCGCTATGTTAAAACTGAGCAAGAATCGCAAGGTAACGCTTTCAATACACAAGACGGCAAAGTTATTACATCGCCAACGCATATTGAACACGATTACGCACATCTATTACCAAGCTTAAACCTGTCATTGTCGATTGATGATGAACAGTCGGTACGTTTTGGCGCTGCTAAGACGATTTCACGTGCACGTATGGATGAAATGAATGCGTCGGTTAATGCTACTTACAATCAGCAGCCAGACGAAAATGGTAGCAACTGGGTAGTGAATGGCGGTAACCCGTCACTTGAACCATACCAAGCAATTAACTTTGACCTAAGCTATGAAAACTACTTTAGCCCAGAAGGTTATTTTGCTATCGCGCTTTATCATAAAGATTTAAAAGACTGGATCTTTGATGGTAGCTATTCAATCGATATGACAGGTGTTGCAGATCCATCAACAGGTCTAGTACCTGCTAACCCAGATGGTACAGGTAATGGTAAAGTAAACGGTGGCGACGGCACGGTTAAAGGTGCTGAGTTCTCAGTAACATTACCATTTAACTATTTTGCTGATGCACTGGATGGTTTTGGTTTAATTGCAAGTCATACTGTTAATAGCTCAGACATGGTTGACCAAGATGGCAATGATTATGAAATTCCAGGTTTATCTAAGAGCATTCAAAACCTAACTTTCTATTATGAAAACTACGGTTTCCAAGCGCGTGCTAGCATGCGTAAACGTGATGACTTTAAAGGTGACGTTTATGGCCGCGGTTTTGACTCTCAGCAAGTTGATATTCAAGGCGAGACGATTTGGGATGCACAAATTGGTTATGACTTTTCTGAAAGTGGCTTAAAGAGCCTAGAGGGCATGACGGTGACTTTCCAAGTACAAAACATTACTGAAGAACCGTTTATCTCGTTATCAGGTGATAACGCATTGCAAGTACGTGATTACCAAGACTATGGTCGCACTTTCTTGCTAGGTGTGAACTACCAGTTCTAATCTGAATGTTGCAACAAAGCCCTGAAAAGGGCTTTGTTTTTATCTGAGGTTACCATGACAAATCAAATCAACAATGTTGTCATTGTCGGCGGTGGTACTGCTGGCTGGCTTACTGCAAGCTTACTTGCAAAAGTACTTGGCAAGCAGATTTCTATTACGCTAGTTGAGTCAAAAGACATCGCTACAATTGGCGTTGGCGAAGCAACCATTCCTCCTATCATTCCTTTTAATGCCGCCATTGGCATTGATGAAAAAGCCTTTATCAAAGCAACCAACGCGACTATTAAGCTTGGCATTCAGTTTGAAAACTGGGGTCAACAAGGCGAGCATTATATGCATGCGTTTGGCAGTTTTGGTAAGGACTTTCCATTTTGCAATTTTTTGAATTATTGGCTTAAAGCCAAAGAGCAGGGCGATACTAGTAGCTTTTGGGATTACTCGATTAATTATCAAGCAGCAAAGCGCAACCGCTTTGATAAGCTCCAACATTTGCCAAATACCAAATTAGCGGGGACTAGCTACGCTTACCATTTTGACGCGAGTTTATACGCACAGTTTTTGCGAAATCACGCAGAGCAGCTTGGGGTAAAGCGCATTGAAGGCAAAGTAACCCATGTCGAAACTCACCATAATAACGGCTTTATTAAATCACTTACCCTCGAAAACCAAGAGGTTGTAACGGGTGAATTGTTTGTCGATTGTTCTGGTTTGCATGGCTTATTACTTGATAAAACCCTGAATGTTGGCTTTGAAGATTGGCGCCATTGGTTACCCTGCGATAGCGCTTTGGCTGTTCCGTGTGACCATGGTGAGAATGAAATTAAACCCTACACACGTTCCATTGCACATGATGCCGGTTGGCAATGGCAAATTCCGCTAACCAATCGCATTGGTAATGGTTTGGTTTACGCCAGCAATCATCTCTCAGATGATGAAGCAAAACAATTACTGCTAAGTAACTTGCCGGGTAGGGCGCTTGCAGAGCCAAAGCTTATTCGCTTTCGCACTGGCCGTCGCTTAAAACAATGGCATAAGAATGTTGTGGCGATAGGCCTTTCAAGTGGCTTTTTAGAGCCACTTGAATCAACCAGTATTCACCTAATTCAAACTGCGGCAACTCGCCTCGTAAAGCATTTTCCGTTATTGGGTATTAATGATGGAGTTGTAGCAGAGTTTAATCGTCAAAGTCAGGTTGAATTTGAACGCATTCGCGACTTTATTATTTTGCATTACAAATTAACCGAGCGCACCGACAGTGCTTTTTGGCGCCAGTGTAAAGATATGGACGTGCCAAACAGTTTACGCCACAAAATGCAGCTTTTTTCTGAAAATGCCCTGTTTTTTAGACTAGATGACGAGTTGTTTAGTGAAGTGGCGTGGCAGCAAGTGATGCTAGGGCAAGGCATTACGCCAGCGCAATATCATCCACTCGCGCATAACTTAAATGATGCACAAATTAAAGACTTACTTGAAAGCTTAAAAACCTTGGTTGCCCACACCAGTGACAAACTACCAACCCATAATGAATTTTTAAAACGATTTGGTAATTAAATGAAAAAAAAGATGTATGCCTTATTTGCGCTTATGTTGGCGTCAAATAGTGTCAGTGCCCAATCTAAACTTGTAACAGAACAAAACAAAGTGCAAAAGCCGGTTGTTTATCAGGTGTTTACTCGTTTGTTTGGCAACACAAATACAACCAATAAACCCTGGGGTAGCAAGGCCGAAAATGGTGTTGGAAAATTTGCTGATTTTACCCCGAAAGCGCTTAATGAAATAAAAGATCTGGGTGTGAGCCATATTTGGTATACCGGTGTACTTCATCATGCAATGGCCGAAGATTACACACAGTTTGGTATTAGTTTAGATGATCCCGATGTGATAAAAGGACGTGCAGGCTCTCCTTATGCCATTAAAGATTACTATTCAGTTAATCCAGACCTTGCAAATAATCCAGCCAAGCGTATTGAAGAGTTTGAAGCACTGATTAAACGAAGTCATGCTGCGGGTTTAAAAGTAGTTATTGATATCGTGCCAAATCATGTTGCGCGCCGCTATGAGTCTATTGCGAAACCTAAAGGTGTGATTGGCTTAGGTGAAAAGGACGATACCAGCGTTACTTATTCCAAGTTTAATGATTTTTACTATATTCCTGGAGCAGCGTTTTCACTGCCTAAATTCCCTGAAGATTATTTACCTTTAGGCGGTGATGCGCACCCATTAGTTGATGGAAAGTTTGATGAAAACCCAGCGAAATGGACAGGTAATGGCTCTCGCGAGGCGCAGCCAGATTTTAATGACTGGTATGAAACAGTAAAAGTAAACTACGGTGTTAAACCTGATGGCAGTTATGACTTTGCGATATTACCAAGCGAATACGCAACTAAAAGCTATCGCGATGTCGTCGCGTTTTGGCAAGATAAAGAGCTACCAAGCAGCTGGCACAAAATGCGTGATATTGCGTTTTATTGGTTAGACAAAGGGGTTGATGGTTTTCGCTATGATATGGCTGAAATGGTACCCGTAGAATTTTGGAGCTACTTAAATGCGCATATTAAAACTAAAAACCCAGAGGCAACATTAATTGCTGAAGTATACAATCCAACACTTTATCGTGATTATATCCACTTAGGTAAAATGGATTATCTCTACGACAAAGTCGGTTTTTACGATACGTTAAAGTGGATCATGCAAGGTAAGCAATCGGCAACGACTTTAATGCCCGTTCACCACGAAGTAAATGACATTGCGCCACATATGCTCAACTTTTTAGAAAACCATGATGAGCAGCGCATTGCGAGCCCTGATTTTGTTGGCGATATGGATAAAGGCAAACCCGCGATGGTGGTTTCGCACCTTATCAGCCAATCACCTAGCTTAATTTACTTTGGTCAAGAAGTAGGGGAACCAGGCGCAGAAAACGCCGGGTTTGGTAGCCCAACACGTACCAGCATTTTTGATTATGTTGGCGTGCCTCAACATCAAAAATGGGTGAATAATGGCAAATTTGATGGTGGCTTGTTATCAGACCAACAAAAAGCGCTACGCGAATTCTATAAAACATTATTAAATTTGGCCAAGCGCGATGCCATTAAACAAGGTTCGCTGATTGATATAACCAGTGAGCTAGGTGAGGCTAAAGATAAGGTGATTGGCTTTATACGTAAAAGTGAGCATAACACCTTGCTGATACTTGCTAATTTTGGCGATAAAGCGCAGTCAGTTACATTGCCATATTATGTGACGCCAGCAAACCTGTTGCGCTTTGCTGGCAATAACAAAATTCAAACTAATAATAAAACAACTAACTTCACACTAGTGCCCGAGGGCGCAGTAGTTGTGGTAGTGGAGTAATTTATGACAACACCCGTGCAAGACAAACCAACCCTGTCGTTTTGGCAAATATGGAATATGTGTTTTGGTTTTATGGGCATTCAATTTGGTTTTGCTCTGCAAAATGGCAATGTGAGCCGTATTTTCCAAACTTTAGGTGCAAATATCGATGAGATCCCTATTTTATGGATTGCGGCGCCGCTTACAGGTTTAATTGTGCAGCCGATTGTTGGTTATTTTAGTGACCGCACTTGGGGTAAATTAGGTCGTCGCAGACCTTTCTTTTTATACGGTGCACTAGCAACGACATTAGCGCTGTGTATTATGCCCAATTCCCCAAGTTTATGGATTGCGGCGGGTATGTTGTGGATTATGGATGCCGCTATCAACGTGACGATGGAACCGTTCCGTGCACTTGTAGGTGACAACCTGCCGAAAAAACAACGCGGTATGGGTTATGCCATGCAGAGCTTTTTCATTGGTGTTGGCGCCGTTGTTGCATCGGCACTGCCTTGGATGATGACTAATTGGTTTGGTATTAGCAATACAGCAGAAGCTGGTGTTATTCCCGAATCAGTAACCTTTTCATTCTATTTTGGTGCTGTGGTATTACTGGTTGCGGTACTTTGGACCATTGTCACCACCAAAGAATATAGCCCTGAAGAGCTGGCGAAGTATGAAGATCCACAAGTAACACTTGCATATTCAAACCAAGGGCTCTTACCGTTTGCTCGCATTGGTGTGGCATTACTTGGCTTAGGCTTGTTAGTTTTGGCGGCAGTGTATGTGCTATCGCTTGGCAAAGACATCGTATTCTTAGGCGGCGCGCTGAGTGTATTTGGTGGGCTCTTTTTACTTTCAAACAGCATGCAAACTCGTGGTAAAACGCAAAACGGTTTTTATACGGTGATGTCTGACATGATGAGCATGCCAAGCACCATGAAACAATTGGCCGTTGTACAGTTTTTTAGTTGGTTTGCCCTTTTTGCTATGTGGATTTACACTACACCTGCAGTAACCAGTTTTCACTTTGGCAGTAGCGATGTTGCATCAAAAGCGTATAACGACGGCGCTGACTGGGTAGGAGTTTTATTTGCAGCCTACAACGGCTTTTCAGTAATTGCCGCAATTGTTATTCCGTTAATGGTGAAAAAGCTTGGCTTAAAAGTGAGTCATATGATCAATTTATTGCTTGGCGCTGGCGGCATGTTGAGCTTTGCCTTTATTTCGAATAGCGATCATCTTATTTATGCCATGATAGCCATCGGCTTTGTTTGGGCGTCTGTTTTATCTCTACCATATGCCATGCTCAGTAACGCCTTGCCGAGCAATAAAATGGGTGTGTATATGGGCATTTTCAACTTCTTTATCGTTATTCCGCAAATGTTAGCAGCAACTATTTTAGGCGCATTAGTGCGCTTTGTATTCGATGGCGAAGCAATTTATGCACTTTCTCTCGGTGGCGTTTCATACTTGATTGCTGCCATTGCGGTAACCCGTGTGACCTATAACAAGTAAATGACAACAAGTGAAAAATTAACCATGTTTAAAACTAAATTTGTTAAACAATCATTGCTTGCAAGTGCTGTAGCACTTGCAATTTCAGGCTGTGGTGCTGAAGTGGCAAAAACTAACTCAGCAAGTACAGCGCAAAACAATTTAACTGCACCAGGCGCGCCGGGTAGCAAACCGTTCTGGGCTTATTCAGGCAAAACCGGCATTGGTACCAGCTACGAAGCATATTTAGATGGCAGTTACAGCGATAAAGCGTCAACAGGTCCCGTTTCAAAAGTGTGGTTCTCATTAGCGCAGGGGATTATTACCGAAACCATGTTTGGTTTAATTCATCAAGCACAGTTAAAAGAAATGCAATTTGTTGTTAAAGGTGACAACTTCATTGCGACAGAACTTGATGATACCCAATGGCAAATTGACTACCTACAAAAAGACGAATTAGGCAGACCATTGTCACTTGCTTACAAGCTAACAAACACTGACAAACAAGGCCGCTTTAAAATTGAAAAACACATTTTTACTGATAGCAACAACCAAACATTGTTTGTAAAAGTGGCATTAGAATCACTTAAAGGCGAGCCATTATCACTTTATGTTCATGCTAACCCGTATGTGAATAACAACGGTGTTGGCGATAAAGCCATGGTAAAAGGGGGTAAATTAGTAGCAGTTGATGGCGACAATTACCTTACACTTTCAAGTAACACAGCATTTGAACAAGCAAGTGTGGGTTTTGTTGGTACATCTGATCTGATATCACAAATGAAATCGGGCGAAACGTTCACAAGCTATGCAACAACCGGTGATAAAACTGGCAACGTGTCGCTTGACGCCTTACTTGGTAGCACATCAAGCAAAGCAGAATTTGATTTAACACTTTCATTTGGTAACACCTTAGATGACAGTATTGCCTCAGCAAACGCAAGCCAACAAAAAGGTTACCAAGCACTATTAACTGAATTTGGTGCTGATTGGCAAGGCTATTTAGCGTCGCTTGATCTCGAAGCGCTAAGCTCACAATCAGCCGATAATGGCCGTTTAGCGTATGCCAGTGCCTTAGTGTTAAAAGCGCAGGAAGATAAAACACATGCGGGCGCATTGATTGCATCACTGTCAAACCCATGGGGCGATACCGTACCAGCAATTAAAGGGCATACCGGATACAAAGCGGTTTGGGTACGTGATTTCTACCAAGTAGCAATGGCGTTTTTAGCTATGGGTGATAAAGCCACCGCGAAAACGGCGTTTGAATATTTAGAAAAAGTACAAGTGACTGATAAAACACCGGGTAACCAAGGTGATACGGGCTGGTTCTTACAAAAGACTCATGTTGACGGTGAGCTGGAGTGGGTGGGTGTTCAGCTGGACCAAACTGCGATGCCAATTATGCTTGGTTGGAAGCTTTATCTTGCCGATGTGCTTAGCAAAGAAGAGTTGATCCTTTGGTTTAACAAAATGCTCAAACCTGCAGCAGATTTTTTAGTTGAAGGTGGTCTTGCTAAAATTTTATGGAATGACACTGAAATAAAACCGCCATTTACTCAGCAAGAACGTTGGGAAGAGCAAGCGGGGCATTCGCCATCAACCACAGCTGCTGTAATTGCTGGCCTTATTACTGCAAGTGAAATTGCAAATCTGGCAGGCGATGACGCCTTGGCTGCTAAGTACTTAAATGTAGCAAAAGATTACAACGCCAAAGTTGAATCGCGCATGTATACCACTAAAAGTACGTTACCGAGTGATGCATCAAACGGCCAGCATTATGTACGCATTAGCCAAGATGACGATGCAAACTCTGCGACTGTGCTAGGCGATAACAATGGCCGCAAAGGGTTAGTCAAACAAAGCATTTTGGATGGCGGCTTTTTGGAACTTGTGCGTTATGGGGTAAGAAGCGCTGAGGATAGGCATATTATTGATACGCTTGATGAATATGATGCACAAAATTTACCTGAAAACCTCAAAGTAAAATATAACTTTACTTTTGAGGGAGTAGAGGGGCAATTCCCAGGCTGGCGCCGTTATGGTAATGACGGTTATGGTGAAGACGAATTTACTGGCACCAATTACGCCGAAGGCGGCAATAACACTCCAGGGCAGCGTGGACGTGTTTGGCCATTCTTTACCGGTGAACGAGGCCATTATGAAATTGCAAAACTCGTGCAATCTGATGCGTTCGATGCAAAACAGCAAGCCGTGTTGACGCAAACCTATGTAAAAGGCATGGAACAATTTGCCAACGAAGGCTTAATGTTGCCAGAGCAAGTGTGGGATGGTGTTGGTGTTAACCCGCATAATTACACATTTGGCGAAGGCACAAATTCAGCGACACCACTTGCATGGACACACGCCGAATACATTAAGTTATTGCGTTCAATGTCAGACAAACAAGTTTGGGATTACTACCCAGTAGTCAAAGAAAAACTGAATTAAAAAAAGGCGCGTTAAGCGCCTTTTTTAATTCAGTTTCAAAGACTAACACTTCTGAAAGCGCTGCAGTCAGTTATTTGAAAAACATGTTTTTAAGTGATAACGTTCCTATTTGTGATTATTAATTTACAAGGAGTGTATATGGCAAAAAGATTGATTTACATTGCGACAGCAATTGTTTTATTCGGGTGTAACTCAACTGCTGATAAAGAAAGTCATAAATACGCTGATTTAAGCGTATCAAACGATTTCTCGGAATTATTGCAGTTTAATTCAGTAAAGAGATTTGCACCACGTTATCCTGAAGATCAAGTGGTTTCGCGCAAGCAAGGGTGTGCAACAATTGAATATGTAGTAACAGCGGAATATAAAATTGAAGATATAACGTTAATAAACTCTACGCATAAAAGCTTTGCGAGAGAGGCAAAAAACGTTATTCCTAAATGGAACTGGCAATCGTTAAGTGGAGCAGGAGTAGATATACCTATAAAGCTCCGAACTCGGTTTGAGTATTGCTTAGAAGATGGAAAAGGAAATTGTGCAATAAATAAATTAATTGCAAGGAGTCAATGTCCTGGCAATGATGTTGTGGCATCTGTTGGCACTTTAATAAGTAAAGAAGTAGCATTTTGAAAGGCGCGTTAAGCGCCTTTTTTATGCCGAATGCCTCACAACCAAGGTGGGCTTTAGTTGGGTTTGTGCTGGTGGCTCGTCTTTTAATTGTGCCAATAAATTCGCCACAAGCATTTCTCCCGCAACAGACGTACTTTGATTAACTGTGGTGAGTGCGGGCTCAGTAAAGCTCGCAACAGGAATATCATCAAAACCAATCACGCTAATATCTTCAGGTACATTTAATCCCGCTTCTTTGATTGCGCGAATAGCGCCAATTGCAATTAAGTCACTGGCAGCAAAAATAGCATTAATAGGGCGTTTTAAGCTAAGCAAAGTCTTGGTGGCGTTATAGCCTGACTCATCGGTTGAAATGGCATTAATAATCTGGCGCGCATCAACATCTAAGCCATGCTTATTAAGCGTATCTTTAAAGCCATTAAAACGGGCGAAAAATTCAGGGCTGTGTTCTGATGCATCACCTATAAATGCACATTGAGTGCGTTTTTTCGCAACTAAAAACTCTGCAACTTGCTCACCGCCAAAATAGTTATCACAGGAAATGGAAAGCTCTGGGCGCGAATCAACACGTGCGCCCCAACATACAAACTTAGTGTTGTTTTGTAATAGTGTGGCAAGTCGCGCTTGGTAATCTATGTAATCGCCGTAGCCTAGCAAAATTAAGCCATCAGCGCGGTGACTGTCTTCGTATTGCGCTTGCCAGTCTTGATCCATTTGCTGAAATGACACGAGCAAATCATAACCTTGATTAGCACAGGCACGGGTGATTGAGCCCAACATTGATAGAAAAAACGGATTGATCATCGATTCATCGCTGGTGGGATCTTCAAATAGTAACAGTGCAATAGTATTGCTTTGCTGCGTACGCAGGTTACTGGCGTTTTTATCGACTTTGTAATTAAGTTTTTTGGCAATCTCAAAGACTTTCTTTTTGGTTTCTTCGTTCACTAACGGGCTGTTGCGCAATGCGCGCGAAACCGTAGATTGTGATACGCCAGCATAGTGGGCAATATCGAACGATGTGGCTTTGGATTTACTCAACTGTGCACCTTTTTATGATAAACACGCTAATTTAGACGGTATTTTAGCCATAAACTTAATAAAAAAACTAACTTTATGTGATGAGATATTGAATTTAATCTGACACCGGTGTCATAATTAGTCAACTTAACCGAAGTCAATTGGGTTTGTTGCCATTCAGTTGATTGTCTGTAGCAGGGCAAGATATAACTACGTACGAGTTGCAATTGCTGCACTTAAAAATTAGCTAATTCAATTGAGAGAATTAATATGTTTGAGCCTATATTAGTTGCGGATGTTGGCGGTACAAATGCACGCTTTGCACTCGTTACAGCGTTTGATAAAACGACAAAAGAAATTGTATTCAACAACATTCAAAAATTTTCAAGTTTAGACTTCGATAGCTTTGCTGATGTTGTTGCAGCCTACATTGATACGCTAGAAAGCGTGCCCAACAATGCCTGTTTTGCCGTTGCGGGTCCACGTAAAAAAGACACGGTCTTTTTAACTAACTTAGGTTGGCAATTTAATGTAAGCGATATTAAACAGCAATTCGGCTTTGCTAATTTTAAAGTGATCAATGACTTTGCTGCATTTGCACACGCATCTCCTTACATTGATAACACTGCAAACTTAGTTATTAAAGAAGGGCATAGTCACAGCGATGGTAATATTGCAGTGATTGGTCCAGGTACTGGGTTTGGCGCTGCCGCACTTGTGAAAGGCGAAGAGCAGAATGTGGTATTGAGCTGTGAAGCTGGTCACATTAGCCTAGCGGCATGTAATGAACTTGAACGCAACTTAATTACTGCATTAAGCGAAGAATTTGAACATGTTTCGGTTGAACATGTATTTTCCGGTCAGGGCATTGAAAACTTGTACCGTGCGATGGCAAAAGTCCATGGGCAAACAGCAAAGAACTTTGACGCGCCAACAATTACACAATTGGCGCTCGCAAATGATGACGACATTTGTGTAAAAACACTCAACCAATTCTGCGATTGGATTGGCGCTGTGGCAGGTGATTTGAGCCTAACCTTTAACGCTACCGGTGGTGTGTATATTGGCGGCGGTATTTTGCCCCGTTTTCAAGATAAGCTACTGGCGAGTGAGTTTGTAAAACGTTTTGTTGCAAAAGGAAAAATGCAGCACATTGTTAACGATATTCCGGTAATTTTAATCACTCAAGACAATATTCCGTTGTTGGGTGCGGCTGCCAGTTTAGATACGAAGTAATAATTAGAGATTTATATGGAAAAAGTGACGATAAATAGTGTGGCCAAACACGCTGGGGTATCAAAAAAGACGGTATCTCGCGTGCTTAATAACGAGCCAAACGTGTCTGATGCGACCCGAGAGAAGGTTCAACAAGCGTTTAAAGAGCTAAATTATCGTCCTAATCCGATTGCAAGAGGCCTTGCACATAACCGCAGTTTTATCATTGGTTGTTTGTACGATAACCCGTCAAAAAGTTATATCACCCGTGTACAGTCAGGCGCGTTAGAAGCCTGCCAAGAGCGCAACTACAACTTGCTAATTCACCCATGTGAACTGCGCGGCGAACCACTTATTGATAATATTGAAACACTTATTAGCACATCTCGCTTAGATGGGATTGTATTAACGCCACCATTTTCAGATAACCGAGAGTTAGTAGGCCATTTAAAGCTACGCAATATTCCGTATGCGCGCGTTGCACCAGTGACCTTAGAAGACCAATCAATTTCGATTAAAAGTAACGATACGCAAGCGGCTTACGATATTACCAAGTTATTGCTAAAACTTGGCCACAAAGATATTGCGTTTATTAAAGGTCACCCAGATCACAGTGCTACCGAAGCGCGTTTCGCCGGCTATGTTGATGCCTTGAACGAAGAGGGCATAACCCTTAAAAGTGAGTTAGTTGCCGAGGGTAACTTTAGTTATCATTCAGGTGAAGACAGTGCGCGACAAATCCTTGAATCAGCAGCTCGACCAAGTGCGGTATTTGCGTCGAATGATTACATGGCGGCAGCGGTATTAAAAGTCGCCTCGCAAATGTCACTTAAAGTGCCTGATGAGCTGTCAATTGCAGGCTTTGATAATGCCCCGATTGCACGCCATATTTGGCCGGGTCTAACAACGATTGCACAACCGGTAGAAGATATGACATTTCGTGCGGTAAACTTATTAATCGATAAGATCAATGCGCCTGAAAGCGAAGACATCGAAGAAGTGTTCGCTGGCAAATTGATTGAGCGTGAATCTACAGCGCCTGTGCAAAAATAATTCTTCACGTAAGGCTTCACGCCTTACGAAAATAACGGTCGATAATTCCCAGTTAAAACAAAGCGTTTCTTTTATTTAAGAGGTGCTAAGCATTTCACTAATACCTTAGCAGCAATACGCGGTACCTTTGCCGCGTTTTCTCTTTATTGCCTTATGTCTAAGCGTTCCTCGTAAATTATTCTTTCTGTCATTTTAATGTCATTGTCACTTGTTGAACTCAATTCATGCTTTTTATTGTAGATAAATTGGGCAGTTCTCAAGAAAAGCACTAAAATTAGGGTTGACACCGGTGTCATGGATCGGTTTTAATAATGTGACACCGGTGTCATAGAGTGGTTGTGAGAGACGCTCGATATCGGACCTTTGAACGGGTAGACAAAGTCGCTCGGTACTTAGACTAGCAGGAGTCTCTAATTTAAGTACTGAGCCTTTTTCCCAAATCTTTATGAATGAGTGCGAAAATGCTACACCCAAGAATCCAAGAAGTAACCGAACGAATCATTGAACGCAGTAAAGCAACGCGTCAAGCGTATTTAGCGCGTATGACAGCAGCTAAATCTAAAAAACGCGTACGTGCTGGCTTAGGTTGCGGTAACCTTGCACACGTAATGGCAGCCTGTTCAAGCTCAGACAAAGCATTATTAACCAAAGACGAACAACCGAATCTTGGTATTATCAATTCATACAACGACATGCTTTCAGCGCATGTGCCTTACAAAGAATACCCAGATTTAATTAAAAAGGTTGCAACCAAATTTAATGCCACTGCACAAGTTGCTGGTGGTGTACCTGCTATGTGTGATGGTGTAACGCAAGGCCGTGATGGCATGGAGCTTTCACTTTTTTCCCGTGATGTGATTGCAATGTCTACGGCTGTTTCACTGTCGCACGACGTTTTTGATGGCGTGTTTTGTTTAGGTCTGTGTGACAAAATTGTGCCGGGCCTTGTTATTGGCTCGCTGTCTTTTGGTCACTTGCCAATTTACTTTTTACCAGCAGGCCCAATGCCTTCAGGTATACCAAATAAAGAAAAAGCGCGTGTACGTCAAAAATTTGCTCAAGGTTTAATCGGTCGCGATGAATTATTAGCAGCAGAAAGTGCGTCATATCACAGTGCAGGTACGTGTACTTTCTACGGTACCGCTAACTCTAACCAAATGTTAATGGAAATTATGGGTCTGCACCTGCCGGGCAGCTCGTTTGTAAATCCATATACAGAATTACGTGATGGTTTAACGGTTAACGCGGTAGAAATGATGCTTAACCAGCTGATCACCAGCCAAGATGCTAATCCAATTGGTGAAATTGTCAGTGAAAAAACTATTGTGAATGGTTTAGTCGGCTTACTTGCGACGGGTGGTTCAACTAACCACGCAATTCACTTAGTTGCAATGGCAAAAGCAGCAGGCGTAGAAATTACGTGGAAAGACATGTCAGATATTTCTGAAGTTGTACCACTGCTTGCACGTGTTTACCCAAATGGTTCGGCAGATGTTAACCATTTCCATGCAGCAGGTGGTTTACCGTTCTTAGTGAAAGAGTTATTAAAAGGCGGCTTCTTACACGAAGATGTGAAGACCATTGTTGGTAATAGCCTAAACGATTACACCAAAGAGCCAGTAATTGATACTTCGGTAATTGCTACCGACAACCAAATTGCAGCGAAAGTGAAATGGCAAGATTGCCCAGAAAATTCACA
The DNA here is from genome assembly GCF_056159365.1 of Pseudoalteromonas sp. ABV4_021. NCBI lineage: Bacteria > Pseudomonadati > Pseudomonadota > Gammaproteobacteria > Alteromonadales > Pseudoalteromonadaceae > Pseudoalteromonas > Pseudoalteromonas sp. ABV4_021. The sequence goes on from NZ_JBSWVB010000001.1 coordinate 1,328,397, forward strand.
CGATGAAGAAGTACTTCGCCCAGTTACAAATCCATTTAACCCGCAAGGCGGCTTGCAGCTATTAACGGGTAACTTGGGTCACGCAGTGATTAAAGTTTCTGCGGTACAAGAGCAGCATCAAACAGTGACAGCGCCTGCAAAAGTATTTAATTCGCAAGCAGGATTACAAGATGCCTTTGCTCGCGGCGAACTTGAAACTGATTTTATCGCGGTAATTAAAGAGCAAGGCCCTAAAGCGAAAGGTATGCCGGAGCTTCACAAGCTAACGCCAATTATGGCAACGCTGCAAGACAAAGGCTTTAAAGTAGCGATTGTTACTGACGGCCGCATGTCGGGCGCATCAGGTAAAGTGCCAGCGGCTATTCACCTTGCGCCAGAAGCAGTAGAGGGTGGTTTTATCGCAAAAATCCGTGAAGGTGATGTGGTAACACTTGATGCACCAAATGGCGTATTAAAAGTGCATGTTGCTGATGATGAATTTGCACAGCGTGAAATAGAAATCAGCGAACAAGTTCAGACATTTGGTACAGGCCGTGAGTTGTTTGAAGGCATTCGTCAAACAGTATCTAGCGCAGATTTAGGTGCCAGTGCATTTGGTCTTATCTACCCAAATACAAACCAATAACAGGAAGTAAAAATGAGTATTGAAAAAATTCTTCAAGCAGCACCGGTAGTCCCTGTTGTTGTTATTAATAACCTTGAAGATGCAGTGCCACTTGCAAAGGCATTATACAACGGTGGTTTGCGCGCATTAGAGATTACCCTGCGTACACCTGTAGCGGTAGAAGCAATTAAACAAATTAAACACGCATTGCCAGAAGCGTACGTTGGTACAGGCACTGTAATAGATAAAGCAACTTTTAACGCATCAATTGAAGCGGGCGCTGATTTTATGGTGAGCCCTGGTGTTAACGATGAGTTGTTAGCGCTTGCCAGTGAAACTGATGTGCCATTTTTACCAGGTGCCGCAACACCAAGTGAAGTGATGCAGCTGGCAGCAAAAGGCTTTGGCTTTTTAAAGTTTTTCCCAGCAGAAGCCGCCGGTGGTGTGCCAATGTTGAAGTCAATTTTTGGTCCACTACCACATGTTAAGTTTTGCCCAACTGGCGGTGTAAGCCTTGCCAGTGCGCCTAACTATTTAGCACTACCAAATGTAGTGTGTGTAGGTGGTACTTGGATGTTAGATAAAGAATTAATCGCAAATAAAGACTGGCAAGCAATCGAAGAGTTAGCGCGCCAAGCAAGTAGAGTGAATGAGGGTGAATAAGATGATCAGAGTAGCTATTAACGGTTATGGCCGTATTGGACGCAACGTATTACGCGCGCTTTATGAGTCAAATCGCGAACAAGAAATTAAAATTGTTGCAATTAACGACTTAGCACCAGCGAACGTAAATGCACACCTTACACAGTATGATTCAGTACATGGTACGTTTGGTAAAAAAGTAACGCTTGCTGAAAACACACTGGTTATCGATAACGACGAAATTGCATTAGTGCAAGAGCGCGATCCTGCGAACTTGCCTTGGGCTGATTTAGCAGTGGACATTGTACTTGAATGTACTGGCCTTTTCACATCACGTGACGCAGCAGCAAAGCACATTGAAGCGGGTGCAAAACGTGTAATCGTATCAGCGCCAGGCACAGATATGGACGCAACGGTTGTGCACGGTGTTAACTCAGATGTATTAAACGCTGATAGCATTATTATTTCAAATGCGTCGTGTACAACTAACTGTTTAGCGCCTGTTGCTAAAGCGCTTAACGATACTATTGGTATTGAGCAAGGCAGCATGACAACAATTCATGCTTACACTAACGACCAAAACCTATCGGACGTGTACCACAGCGATCTATACCGTGCACGTAGTGCAACACAAAGCATGATCCCAACTAAAACGGGCGCAGCAAAAGCAGTAGGCTTAGTATTACCTGAGCTTGCTGGTAAGCTAGACGGCATGGCGGTACGTGTACCAACTATCAATGTATCACTTGTGGATTTAACCTTTGTTGCTAAGCGTGACACGACAGCTGAAGAAGTAAACGCAGCGGTTAAAGCAGCAGCTGAAGGTGCAATGGCAGAAGTACTTGAGTACAACGAAGCACCACTTGTATCAATTGATTTTAACCACAACCCAGCATCATCGGTATTCGATGCAACGCAAACTAAGGTTGATGGTAAATTAGTCAAAGTAATGGCTTGGTACGATAACGAGTGGGGTTTCTCAAACCGCATGCTCGACCAAGTAACAGCATTAGGTAAGTTTTTATAATTTACTCTACCGACTAAGTAAAAACGGCTGCATCTGCAGCCGTTTTTGTTTTACAATGCTAAAAAACAAAGGATTGTTTATGAGTTTAGCATCACAGCCTGCGACATGGTCGCACTCAATTGCCAAGTCTAAATTGCGCGTTATCGCATTTTCACTTCTTCATTTCGCTTTACTGTTTTTTGCCCTTTGGCTGATGTTTGACCAAATGTCACTTAAGCAGGATATTAAGGCACTTACGTTTACTGATTTACTTAGTTCGAGCAGCTTAGTGTTATTTATTGGTGGGTTTTATCCGTGTTTTTATCTGTATGCCATTTATCGTTTACTTGAAACAAATGCGTCAGACTCTAAGTTATAAAAGTTTTATGGTCACTGTAGGCGTGTTATAAAATGGGAATTATCACTCAATGTTATTTACGTTTATTTTGTTTTTATTTTTTATTTTAGTTTTTGTGAGGGAATATGAAAAAATTATTGTTGGTTATTTTTGCTTTATTGTTTTTAAGTGCATGTAGCGAACCGTTACCGGATGATAGGTTATCGTATGCTGGGGAGTGGTCGAGTAAAGAAATGTATTTGCTAATCTTACCTGACGGCACAGTATCTTATAAGCGCCTAAAGGGCGGCGGTAGCACCGAGGTTAATGGGCCACTTAAAGAGTTTCAAGGGGATGATTTCATTGTGGGTATAGGATTTTTAACGACCACCTTTGATGTAACAAAACCACCTTCGATTGAAAACGATGAGTGGGTCATGACAGTCGATGGTGTTAAGCTCACCAAACGCGAGGAATAATCTACCATTTAAAAAAAAGCCGACACTGTTTGTCGGCTTTTTTATACGTTATAAACGGCTTCAGTTAGCTTGAAAGCGTTTCGGCTACATCGGCAATTTGTTGGCGCAGCCAAATATGGCTCGCATCACGGTGCAACAATGGACTCCAAATCATATCGAGTTCGAACGGTGGAATAGGGAATGGCGGTTCGACTATTTTTAGCGCATTATCACTTTCATAAATTTTAGCTACTTTGGTTGGTAGCGTGGCTATTAGATTTTGTGCTTTGGCAAGGTGGATAGCCACATGGTAATTACGAGTGAATGAGGCTATATTGCGGTGTTTACCAAAATGAGCAAGTGCTTCGTCAACCCAGCCAAGTTTTTGCACATCGGCAGGATCCATACCTACACCTACACCAAAACCTGTTTTACTTACCCAAATATGACGGGCTTTTAAGTATGCATCTAAGCTGTAGTTTTCTAACACCGGATTATTGGCGTTCACCACGCACGAAAAACTGTCTTTCCATATACGCTTTTGGTGAAACGATTGCGGTAAATTATCAAACCGGTTAATCGCCATATCCACTTTGCCATTCTCTACATCGTGAAAGGTAACATCACTTGGCGTAACAATATCGAGCGTTGTATCAGGGGCTAAGGATTGTAAGCGGCTTAACAACATAGGTGCTAGGGTGCTTGCAGCGTAGTCGCTGGCCATGATACGAAACACGCGATTGCTGCTTGCTGGCTCGAAATCGCGGTTAGGTTGCAGTGTTTCTTCAAGCGTTAATAATACACCGCGGATCACAGGCTGTAGCTCTTTAGCGCGTTCAGTCGGTACCATGCCGTCACTGGTTCTTACTAATATCGGGTCGTTCAACAGTGCTCGCAGGCGTTTTAAACCGTTACTCATAGCTGGTTGTGTAATGTTTAACTGATTCGCGGCACGCGTCACATTACATTCTCTTAGCAGGGTATCTAAATACACCAACAGATTTAAATCGACTTTACTAATATTCATTTTATTTATGTGGCTAAAGTATTTTATAAAAGACTTTAATAAACGAATGAATAAATAACAAGATGTTATCGTAATTTAAATCTTAGACTTTCGGGGTAAGGGTAAATATCGGTACTTATGCCTTGTTTTATTTTCTGTTGTTCATCGCGCCAAAAACTTGCAGTACTGAGCTCAGGATGCTGGTCGAGCAGCAAGGCTTTAATATGTGGATCTGTGGTAACAAACGTAGTGAGTTGCTCAATAAAAACATCTTGAGGTGCAACTGAGTAGGCATCGGGGTAATCAAAATAACCGTCAGATTTAGGTAAATCGCGAAAATTCATATCAGTTAAATACTGCACTTCATCATAATCATAGAAAATAACGCGTTTATGCTTTGTTACACCAAAGTTCTTTAACAGCATATCGCCTGGGAAAATGTTGGCCGACATCATCTCTTTAAGTGCTTGGCCATATTCCCCCATCACATGGCGTTTATCTTGCTCGTTGGCATCTTGTAAAAACAAATTAAGCGGTGTCATACGCCTTTCAATGTAAAGATGCTTAATAATTAATAAGTCACCGTCAAATTCGAGTGAACCAGCAATTGATTTCTTAAGCCGATTTAACAAAGGCTCTGGAAAGCGCGAAATTGGGAAGGCAACATCTGAAAATTCAATGGTATCGGCCATGCGTCCGACTTTATCGTGTTGTTTTACTAGTTGATATCGCTCAAGTACGGTGCGCCTGCCAAAGGGTTTACCATCACCAAATTTATCGCGAATAACTTTAAATACGTACGGGAAAGTAGGGTGGGTAAATACTTCCATAACCATACCCGGCGTACCTGCGGCTACTTCGAAATCTTCCTTACACGAAGCTAAATGGTTTAAAAATTCACGATAAAACTCACTTTTACCTTGTTTATGAAAACCAATAGCGTTGTAAAGTTCAGCCGGTGTGCGGTTCGGCATTAGCTGATTTAAAAAGCTTACAACGCCAGATGGCGAGCGAGTATTAACCATAAAGTACGCCCGAGCAAAGCCAAACACCACACGCATTTGGATTGAGTTTGTTAGCACAGCATCAATATACAGCCCTTTATTTTTTTTGTGCAAAATCGGAATAATAAACGGCTGTACGCCGTTTTTGCTAACAATACGGCCGACAATGTAAGCTGCTTTGTTGCGATAAAATGGGGCTTTCAATATATCAAAGCGCATTTGGTGGTTGCGCGAGTTTACATTAGGTGCTTGCTTAACAAAGGCCTTAACAATATTTTTAATATCTGATTCAAGGTCGATAAACGGTGCTTTTAAGTCGAATTGGGCGAATATTTGTTTAATGGTGGGCAATAGACCATCGACGACAGGGAAAAAGCTTTTGTATTCTTCTTCAACCGGAACCAGTGGCGCGGTTAAAGTACTTTCAACAAAAATAAAATCGTTATTAAAATATTTGCGGTGGTATAAGCGGCAAAATACCGAGTTAAAAAAGGTTTCGGCCAGCTCGGCTTGTGGGTGAAAACTCAGTAAATCGGTGTACTCGGCTTTCGTGGCAAGCCATAATTCGGTATCAATATGTGAGGCATCAATGCGGCGTTTTAACTTTTCAATACATTCATTTACGCGCTTGTCGTAGTAACTGATACGTTCAGCGCTAATGCGTTGCATTGATTGCCAATCGGCATTGGCAAAATGCACTTGAGCTTGCGAGGTTAATCCTTGGAACAACGAATAGTGATGGCTAAACCCTTTTAAAATTAAGTTAGCAATAACCTGGCTCAACTGCATTTTTATATCCTTTATTGTTATTGTGGTTGTTGACGACCTCGAGCGTGTTTAACAATAATCCCCACCGCTTCTTCGATATCATCGGTTACAGTGAACAACGAAAAGTCACTTTGGTCAATCAATCCTTTTTTAACTAACTGTGCTTGCATCCAATCAACCAGCCCTTGCCAAAACTCTGAGCCAAATAGCACGATAGGCATTTTTGAAATGCGGCCAGTTTGCAGTAAAGTAAGTGATTCAAATGTTTCATCGAGTGTACCAAAGCCACCAGGCATACAAATATAGCCCATAGAGTATTTTAAAAACATCACTTTACGGGTAAAAAAATAGCGAAAATCAAGAGGTTGATTTTGGTATGAGTTAGGCACTTGTTCGTGTGGCAGTTCAATGTTGAGGCCAATGCTTTTGCCGTTTGTTGCTCCGCGATTGGCAGCTTCCATGATGCCAGGGCCACCGCCAGAAATTACTGCAAATCCTTCTTCGACAAAACGCTTGGCAATATCGACGGTTGCTTGATAGTACGCATCGCTTTGCTTTAAGCGTGCTGAGCCAAAAATTGAGACGGCAGGACCCGTATCTGATAATTTATCAAATCCATCGGCAAACTCACTGATAATACGAAACATACGCCATGATTCGTCTCCCTTTAAATCATCGATCATTGTGCATCTCCTTTTAACACCATAAACCATGCGTCAATATAATCCGGCATATGTCGGTTTGCATCGTAATAGGCGTTAATGCCGGGGTAACTTCCGGCTAAATAGTCTAGCTGATACAAGTTATTTTCAAACGCGCCACCGGTATCGGCCATCACTGCCATGCGGTATTCGCTATGACTTTTAAAATCAAACTGTGCAAAAACTAATGCGCCCAGCCCGAGTTGGTAAATATCTCCTGCAAACGTTACTTCAGGTAATACTTCAATTTTATGGTCTGCGTCTTTGCCATACCCTAAAATGCCATCCACTTGTTTAAAGTACCAGTAACGATTTTGCAAATATGGCTTAATTGCACGGTCGTAGGCAATGCCGTTATTGCGATGCACATTGTAAACACGCTGCTGCCCGCTAACCTCAACGACGATAGTGCCTTGTAAAAGCGCTGACTCTAAATCTTCTCGTGACAGATAAACAAGCGGTTTTGCAAGTTTATTGGCGTCAATCACACCATCTAAAATAGCTTGTTTACCGTATTTGAATCGCGTTAGGTGTTTTTGTGTATTTGCGTCTTCTAGCGATAGATGTTGTTCATCAAACGGTAGCGCATAAAGTGGAAACGGTGTTGCGGTTGTTTTGCTGTCACTGCCGCTCGCTAAATGCACATAGTATTTTGTCATTAACACTTTATCGGCGGTGAGATTTTTAAGTAATGGTTTTTTGTTACTTAGTTTTTTTGCATGTTTTGTGTCTGAACTAATACGATAGAAATCATAATGCTTTGTTAGAAAATCAAAACTTGTAAGCTGATGAGTCTTATTCATATCATCGTGTGTGGCAAATTTACACAGTGATTTAAGCGTTCGTTCGATGTCTTTCTCTGTAATACCAAATTGCGCAAGTTTATTTGCATGGTTCACAGCAGGGTCATATTTGTTACCCAGTGCTCGATAGGCAAGGGTATTATTTGCAACCTGACAAAGCTTATCGCTATCAGTATTAATTTTGAGGCTTGTTGGCGGCGTTTGTTTGCTAATTGAAAAAGAATTTGCGCTTAGATAAGGTGAGCAAATAGCGCACACTAGAAAAGAAAGTAGAACATTAAACTTCATTTAAACATCAATAAGTAAGCTAAGTGATAGATGCCAGTTTACTGATTTCAAAAGTTAGAAGCTAGAAAAACGGATAGATGCTGAAGCTAATAGAAGAAATTTAATAATGTAGAGTAAATTAGATATAAAGGATTATTACACGAGAAGATATTTTGGAAGTAAATGGTGGGTCTGAGTGAATTCGAATCACCGACCTCCACGATGTCAACGTGGCGCTCTAACCAACTGAGCTACAGACCCTCTATTTATGGTTCGCATTCTACATAGAATTTTTTGTTGCACAAGCAGAATTTTCACCAAAGGCGTTTAACTGATGGATTTATATGCAGTTTGCTATGTTCTTTTATATTCATGTTAGATGGAGCTAGGTATTGGGCGTAAGTCTAAGACGACGCCAACTCAACCACAAAAGAACATCGGGCTTAGCCTGGTTGAATATTGCAGCGTTTATACAGTTGTTGCCACCAAGTAACATGCGCTACTGAATAGTGTTTGAGCCTGTTATCGAGTGAAAGTGGGTGAATTTTTAAATCACTCTCGTAAGGCTGTTGGTACTGGTTTTGCCAAAGGCCAAGTAATGCTGGCTTTATTTGCATATATTCCTGCAAAAGATTGTTGTGATAGCCTTGAATTTTGCTGCCATAGAATTTGCTAAAAATATTTGTGAGTACGGTGGCGCTTTGATTGTTATGTCCGGTTTTACAAATGTCGCTAAATGATACAGATTCGAGCGCTTTATTTTGCTGCTGTAGTATAAAAATCTGCTCGTACAACGCACGTAATAAACTTGGTAAATAGTTGTTTTTAAATAGTGTTGCTAAATGTGCTTCTAATTCAGCGGTGTTTATTTGGTTAAATTCTTGATTTACCAACGCGCTTTTAACGCTCGCTAAATAATTTAAGGTATTAAGCGTGTGTTGCTTTTGCGTTTGGTGAACATCGAGCAGTGAATAAGATACAGGTAAATAAAGCGCGGCAAGTTGCTTGTCTAAAAACAGCATTTTTTCCCAATAGGTAAACAGCAAGTCGGCTTTTTGTTGTTTTACTTCGTTGAGCTGCTTTGTAAGCTCAGCGTCGTTAAGTGTCGCAACACACTTAGGCACCATCTGGATAAAACGCACGTTATATATAAACTCGCTGCTTGGACCGCTGACTTTCCCCAGCTGAGAATTGCGCTCAGCAATTAATTGACCTAATTGGCAGTGCTGTAACTTATTAAGTTGTAGAATGCCAATAGTGCTGGCATCGATTTTGGAAAAGGTGGGTACAACCAACTTTTTATTGTCTTGATAGGGGGTAAGCTCGGGTAACGTGAGCTGTGTATTTAAGCGTGCATGGTACTCTAAATTAATCTCGCTAGGTGCCTTTGAGCACCCAGCAAGTATTAAAATAATTAAGGTTGTTGTACTAAGCGTTATTAAATGGCTCGTTAGCAAGGCGTTTCCTCACGGTATAAATTAGTAAAACGGCTGCGGTTGATAATCCAACAATAATGCCAAGCCAAAAGCCCTCTGGTCCCATAGGCTCAACAATTAAATCAGTTAATGCTAATACGTAACCTAAACTAAAACCGATTAACCAATACGATATAAACGTAATATACGAAATAGGCGCGGTGTACTTTAAGCCACGTAAAATACCCGTTGCAGCGACTTGCAGCGCATCGGGTAATTGATAAAAACACGCCAAAATTAAAATCGCGCTGGCGAGGGCGATAACTTCGCTATTATCACTATAAACACTACCAATCACGCTACGAGATAAGAACGTAATGAGCGCCACTAGCGTTGAAACCATCAGTGCTAATAACAAACTAGTTGATACTGTACTTTTTACTGCGGTATAGTTTTTTTGTCCGGTAAGATTGCCAACACGAATGCAAATGGCGAGCGCTAGGCTTAGTGGAATCATAAATAATACCGTTGATACACTTGCTGCCACTTGGTGACCTGATACTGCAATTGCCCCAAGCGGTGCAATAAAAAGTGGAATACAGGCAAATAACGTTACTTCAAAAAAGTGTGCAAGCGCAATGGGTATGCCAAGCTTGGTAATCGTAAGTTGCGTGGCAAAGTGTGGTTTAATTGCGCGAGAAAATAAAAAACGACCTTTTAGGCGTTTTGAGTACAGCATATAAATAAACAAACTGAACGCCATTGACCAATACACAATAGCCGTCGCGATTCCGCAGCCTGCACTGCCGTAGGCGTCGATACCGAACTTACCGTGAATGAAAATATAGTTGGCGGGAATATTAATTGCTAAGCCAATTGCGGCAATGTAAACCGCAGGTTTGGTGTATGCCATACCTTCACATACACAGCGAAGTACATTGTAAATTAAAAAGCCCAGCAAGCCCCATTTCACAAAGCTAATATAACCAAGGGCAAGACCTGCCACTTCAGGTTCCATTTTGATATAAGAAAGCGGAACATCAACAAAGAATATGAGTGCTAAACCAAGTGCAGCAAGCACCAAAGCTAAGTAGAATCCTTGATACATATCATGGCGAATCGCAAATAGCTTCTTAGCCCCAAAGTTTTGCGCCACCATACCCGTTAAAGCCAATAATACACCCAGTAGTGTCAGTAAAACTGGGTTCCAAATACCTAACGCAATGGCAAGCGCAGCTAAATCATAGGCACTTACTTGGCCCGCCATTACGGTATCCACAACGCCCATTAAAATCATGGTAACTTGGGCAATAAAAACAGGGATAGCCAAGCGAAGAATAAATCTCGCTTCAAAAACATTAAAGGTCATACTTGCGCATTCTAGCAAAATAAGGAAAATCGTAGTTTACTGAATGTAGAGATAGATAGGAATTAAATGTTTACTGGTATTGTACAAACAAAGGCGTCGGTGGTATCTGTTTCCAAAAGTGGTGAAGTTATGCGCCTAGTTTTGTCTACTCCCAACGCATATTTAAATCACTTGGATATTGGCGCGAGTATTTCAATCAATGGTTGTTGCCTTACTGTGGTGGAATACGAGCTCGGTCATAAAGACGTAGTTGGCCAAGTGCACTTTGATGTGATCGACGAAACATTGAAGCTCACCAACTTAGGTAAATTAAAACAAGGCGAAAAAGTAAACTTTGAACGCTCGGTTACCTTTGGTACTGAGTTGGGCGGACATATCGTCTCTGGACATATCCACACCGTTGCAAAGCTTACGCGTATTGAACGTGAGCAAGATAACTGTACAATGTTTCTGTCGTTACCGGAAAAATGGCTCAAATACATTAACTACAAAGGTTTTATTAGCGTAAACGGCTGCAGCTTAACGGTTGGCGAAGTTACTCACAACGGATTTTACTTGCACCTAATTCCAGAAACGCTAGAAGTAACTAATTTGGGCCTTGCACACATTGGTAGCGAATTTAATATAGAAGTTGATCAACAAACCTATACTATTGTTGAAACCATCGAACGTTATATGAAAGCAAAAGGTCTCTGATTGCTGCCGAAAGGTTTAAAAAACCTGTTCGTCATCACTGTCGACACTGAGCTCTACTTTGTTGTAAATCCTATCTATGTGCATATTTAAATGGATAGGATTGCAACAGGCTGCACAGTCTTCGTAGTATTCTTGGTCGCCGAGTGTTGTATCAAGTTGTACATCGACATGATTGCCACAATGCGGGCAAGTGATCCGTTGAAATTTATGGTCTCTCATAGCAGTTTCCAACAATAAAGACACTTGTTAAAGTGTAGTCGAAAACCTTAATTTTACCCGCTAGTCTAGACCATATCGTTGCTGGATTTTAACGATTTGTAGGTGTGCATCTTCAATATATTGATTACCAAAAATATTTCCATGATTAAGCACATGGTACAAATTATAAATATGCTTTCGCTCTTGGTAAGTTTCTGGCAGAGGATAGGTATCTTGATAGCCGACATAAAAATCATGATGAAACTTGCCAAACAGCTCGGTCATGGCAATATCGGCTTCGCGGTCGCCATAATAGCATGCTGGATCGAACACGCACGGTTTGCGTTGGCAAAAGCCCACATTGCCTCGCCATAAATCACCATGCAGTAAAGATGGCTGACAATGATGGGTATGCAGTATTTGCTTTATTAAATCGACAAAGCGGTCAATATCTACCAAATGAATGTGTTTTTCCGCCAGCAGTTGCAGTTGAAAACCAATTCGCTGTTCGGCAAAAAAGGTATCCCATTTTTTATGCCACTCATTGGGCTGCGCTGTTAAACCAATGTAGTTATCTAAATCAAAGCCAAACATTTGTTGTTGATGTTTTTTATGAAGTTCAGCTAATGTCACACCAAAGTGATACCAATCAGTTTCGCTGCCGTCATCTAAATCAAGCCATTCAATTACATGGTAGGCAAACTCATTACTTTGACCGACAAGCAGCGAATCGGCAACGTAAAAAGTGCTTTCTTTGGTTAGGGTGTTTAAACCAATGCGTTCTTGTTCAAAGTTATCGAGTTTGTCTTTACTTGCGACTTTAACAAAAAAGTTCTGCTTATCATCTGAAAGTTTATAAAGCAAATCATCTCCCGAGTTCGACAGTTGAATTTTGTTCGATATAGCGAGGTTACAATGTAGAGTTTTTGACAGTTCGGTGATTAGGGCATTCCACATAATTAAGTCCTTCGCAGCGATTTAGTTTGCTAGTGGCGCAAGTACACAGTTGAGCAACAAACTAACTATAGTCAAGGCTCGTTATTTTTGAGCACCGTTTACAAAAAAGCACATAAAATAAGAAGAAATTCGGCTTTTTGCCCTTGCTTCTAGCCAAACCCAAACTTTAAAATAGCGGCGATTTGGGTTTAGCTGGAATTTGGAGGGTTAGTTGAACAAGCACGCTATCACCAATCTTGTCGCTGTGGTGTTAACAGTGGCGGGTTTTGTATTGTCTTTACCGTGGTTACTTAGCATTGGTTTATTTGCGTTATCAGGTGCGCTAACAAACTGGCTTGCTGTGCACATGTTATTTGAAAAAGTACCCGGTCTTTACGGTTCGGGTGTTATTCCAAATCAGTTTGAACAGATTAAATTAGCCATTAAGCGCTTATTTATGTCGCAGTTCTTTACTCAAGAAAATATTAATAAGCTAATGTCAGCAGAGCTGGATAATAGCGAGAATGGCATTGATTTCACGCCGATCATTGAAAATACCGATTTAAACCCTGCGTTTGACTCGTTGGTAGATGTGGTTGAAAACTCGCAATTTGGCGCGATGCTTGGCATGTTTGGTGGTACAGCAGTACTTGAACCAATGAAACAGCCATTTATTGAAAAAATGCAGTCATCGCTTATTGAGATCAGTAGCTCTGAAGTATTCCATAAAACTGTGCAAGCACAGCTAACCTCTAACACCAGTGCAGAAAAGCTCCAGTCGAAAATTGAAGCGATTATTGAGGCGCGTTTAACCGAGTTAACGCCTGAACTTGTTAAAGAGCTTATTCAAAACCTTATTAAAGAACACCTAGGCTGGTTGGTTGTTTGGGGTGGGGTATTTGGTGGTTTATTTGGCTTACTTGCTTATTTTATTTAAAGCCTATTATCAATTTAAAAGAATTACGTAAAAACGGAGGCTGAGCCTCCGTTTTTTTGTCTTATTCCCGTCATTATCCAAACACCATGTTAAGGTTACTTACTGCCTGAAACATAGATGATTTGTTTTTTCGCCATCGCTAAGTCTTGAATACTGGTTGATGTTTTAACATCTAAATTCATATAGTTTCCAGTGCGATTTAGCCCATACACGCTGGCGAATTTTGTTAACGACATATCATTACAGGTTAGTTTGTCATCAATCTGAAATTTTCTTACACGATTTTCATTAATCGCTTTTTTCATTTCTAATGGTTTGTTTGATGCAAAAGCAATACAAAGCTCAGTACCTGGTGAATTATCTGCTGCTACAAATTGTGTACCTGCAGATGCGTTTGCTGAAGCGAAAAGTGTGGTGCTAATAAGTGCTGCTGCTAAAATTTTCATGTTAAATTCCTCATTCCAACATTAAATAAAGTAAATGTTCACGTTTTTAATTGAACGTACTTATATAGTCGCTGAAACTCGAAAAAATGCTGTTAACCTAACGTGACAGGGTGTAAAAGAGTATTTCAAATGTGTCAATAGCGCATAAAAAACGCCACTTTTCATGGCGTTAATATGTGACATTTGCAACAAATAGATGAAATTATTTTTCAATTTTTTCATTGCTGAAGCAATTACACCTCGCTTAGCGTGAATTTACCAATCGATGCCTTTACGCGCTTTAACGCCGTTGTCAAAGGCATGTTTGACATTACGAACTTCAGAGACAGTATCAGCGAGTTCTTCTAGTTTGCGGTGTGCAGCGCGACCGGTCACAATAACGGATTGTTCTTTTGGCCGGTTAGCAATCGCCATTAATACATCATCAAGGTCAATATAGTCGTAATTAATCATGTAGGTGATTTCATCAAGTACGACCAAATCTATGGTGTCATCTGATAAACACTGTTTAATCTCTTGCCACACAGCTTGCGCCGCTTGCGTGTCTGATTCTCGGTTTTGCGTTTCCCAAGTGAACCCTGTCGACATAACAAAAAAGGTGGCGCCGGCATTTTCAAGTAAATTGCGCTCACCGCATTCCCAACCACCTTTAACAAATTGTGCTACGGCGGCCTTTTGTCCATGACCTACTGCTCGTGCAACCGTGCCAAATGCACTGGTCGACTTTCCTTTGCCATTACCAGTGATAACGAGAAATAGTCCTTTTTCTATGGTTGCTTTGGCAACTTTCTCATCGACCGCTTTTTTGATTTTTTCTTGACGCTTTTGATGTTGTTCAAATTTATCTGACATTGTTATTCCAAAAATAATAATACTAGGCAATATATCAACACTTCGAAAATTTGCTGAGCCGCGCCCAAGCAATCTCCGGTATAACCATTAATGTGTTTTTTAAACCAAGCGATAAGTACGCTGCGAACCGCGAAACAGGTCACAATGAGTGCTATAAGCTGTAGTAAATTCATGCCATACAAAAATAACACAGCACATAGTACACAAAAGGTAAGCCATAAACGGTTCCGAGCGCTGCTTGGCAAGTGTTTGGCAATTGGTTTTACTTTGCTTGTGGTGTCTTCTGTGACATAGGGGCATGTGCCTATAATACTGGTGGCAAATGTACGGCTTATACCATGTGCCGCGATTAATGCCATGACAATATGACTTGTTGCAACGAGGGTTTGATACTTGATTGCAAACAGTGAAATCAGTGCTAGTGTACCATAGGTACCAAGGCGTGAGTCTTTCATTATTTCCAGTTTTCTATGGACATCGAATGCACCGCCAAAGCCATCGGCAACATCTGCTAGGCCATCTTCATGAAAACTGCCCGTAAGTAATAAACCAATTATTATTACCAGTACAACTGATACGCTAATTGGCAACACTAATTGCAAAAGGTAAACACATAGCCCGAGTAAACACCCAATAAATACGCCAACTAGCGGAAAATAACCAGACGCCTTGTTGAGTTTGTCATCACTGTAGTCTTCTATATGAATGGGAATACGCGTTAAAAAGCTGAGCGCTAATTTAAATAACGCGATTTCATGCTGTAACTTCATTACAAGGAAATTCCCAAATCTTCAAAACTGGCCATCTCATTATAAAAGTTAACTGCGGCTTCAATTAACCCTAGGCAAAGTGCAGCGCCAGTGCCTTCACCCAGTCTTAAAGAAAGATCAAGCAATGGCTCTACCGCTAATATTTCTAAAACTAGGCCATGAGCGGACTCGTTGGATTTATGGGCAAATACTAAATTAGCCTTAATGCTTGGTTTGATTGCCAGGGCAACGGCCGCTGCGCTCGTTACAATAAATCCGTCAACCAATATCAATTTGTTGTGTTTAGAGGCTTCCAGCATAGTAAAGGCCATGGTAGCAATTTCAAAACTACCTAGCTGGCGCAAAATTTCGAGCGGTTGGTCGCTGTCTACACGGTTAACCGCCTTACTTATAAGTGAACGTTTGTTGTTAAGTTGTTGCTGGTCAATGCCAGTGCCATGCCCAACCACATTTTCTACTGGTAGCTTAAATAGTTTTGCAAATATAGCACTTGCTGGGCTGGTATTACCGATCCCCATTTCGCCAAAGCCTATAAGGTTAGTGTCTAGCTGTTGTAGCAGCGTTTCACTATGCAAGCGTGCTTCATTTAACTGTGTTTCAGTTAAAGCGGGCTCTACGCTAATATCACCACAAACATTACCTAAGCGCGCGTTTATTAAATTATTATGCGTTGGTAATTGGGTCTGAATACCGCAATCCACCACCTTTAATTGCCAATTTGTTGACTTTATAAAGCTATTGACTGCTGCTTGCCCATTTAAAAAGCAACTCACCATCAACGTGGTAACGTCACTTGGAGCAATACTGATATTGTGTTTAGCAATACCATGGTCGCCAGCAAACACAAGTAACGTAGGATTTAAAATAGATAATGAATTTGCACTGCTTGGGGTAAGTTGTAGCGTAGCAATTTGCGCTGCAAGTTGTTCTATTTTACCAAGCGAGCCTAGCGGTTTAATCTTACCGTTAATGGTATTTTGAATTGTGTCGGCAATATTGTTGCTGGTAGACATCTGGATTTCCAAATCTTTTTTAGTTATTGTGCGTGACAAACCCAACAGGAACAAGGGCTTTTGCTTTTAATGAAGAAAAATTTAGTAATTGGTGGTGTGCGTTCGGGTAAATCCCGTTATGCAGAACAGACGGCGCAAGAATACGCAACTAAGCTCGGGCTTCCGGTCATTTATATTGCAACCGCTGAAGCATTTGATGATGAAATGAAAAGCCGTATTGAGCGCCACAAACACACGCGCCCTCAACAGTGGCAAACCATTGAAAGCGGGCCAAAACTAGTTGATTCATTGAATGCAATTGAAGAACCCTGCATTATACTTATCGATTGCTTAACGGTTTGGCTAAATAATTGTTTGTATTATCAACAAATTGATTGGCAAGAAGAAAAGCAGCGCTTTCTTGATTGGTTAGCGCGAACTAAGCATGCTGTGATTATGGTAAGTAATGAAGTGGGGTTTTCTATAACCCCCGATAATGCATTAGCGCGCCAATTTGCTGATGAGCAAGGTTGGTTAAACCAAGATGTTGCGCGTATTGCAAGCACGGTTACGTTTACCATTGCAGGGATCCCTCATGAGCTCAAACACGACTAACATCTACTTACTACGTCATGGATTACCTGAGGGTGATAAATGTTTACGTGGTTTGACGGATTTTGCTATCACCGAACAAGGATTTTCACAAATGCAGCAGGCAAGCGATGGGCTAACTATCGATGCCGTTATAAGCTCGCCACTTAATCGTTGTTGCCACTTTGCAAAAACCTACGCCGATGACAAAAACCTCAGGTTTGAAACGACAAGTGGTTTTGCTGAAATGAACTTTGGCGATTGGGATGGCAAACCATTTAGCGAATTATTTGAGCACCATAACAGCCAAATTATGGCATTTTTTAAATCGCCGTATTCGGTATCACCGCCTAATGGTGAGACTATGGTGGCGTTTAATCAACGTGTAACCACAGCGTTTAAACATATATGCCAGCAGTATCAAGGAAAGAATCTATTACTGGTGAGTCACGCTGGCGTGATGCGCGAAATTCTTCAGTTAGTACTCGGCGTACAACAATCCGATGGGCAGTTTCAGCAATCCATTGATTTAGCCTACGCTAGTTTGTTAAAGATTAGCGTGATAAATGACAAGGATGACTATTTTTACCGATTACATTTGTAGCGTTTACATTTGTTTATAGCAAATAAGCGGGTGTTTACCGTAAAAATGTGCAATTGCGGCTTTTATTCGCTACATTTGAGCAGTATTTTTTCGGAGAATAACAATAATGCAAAGATTTATCCCTTCTGCGTTAGTTGTTGCTATGTCACTGGGGCTGGCAGCTTGTAATAAACAAGCACCACAAGGTGAGCACGTTTCAATTAACAAAAATCCATACCCGAGTACTTATCAACCTTATGAAAGTACAGAATTACTGATTAAGAATGCTACCGTATTAACAGGTACTGGCGAACGTCTTGATAATGCAGATGTATTGATTTTAAATGGCCAAATTTCAAAAGTAGGCGAAAATTTAAGTCATGCAAGTGCACGCGTAATTGACGCTAATGGTAAGTGGGTTACTCCGGGTATTATTGATGTGCACTCGCATTTAGGTGCATACCCAAGCCCGTCGGTTGAATCGCACCAAGACGGCAATGAAATGACTAGCCCGAATACCGCTTACGTATGGGTTGAACACTCAATCTGGCCACAAGATCCTGGTTTTAATACTGCCCGTGCTGGTGGTATTACATCACTGCAAATTTTACCAGGCTCAGCTAATTTATTTGGCGGCCGCGGCGTAACGCTTAAAAACGTTCCAGCGCACACCATGCAAGCAATGAAATTCCCAGAAGCACCTTATGGTTTAAAAATGGCATGTGGTGAGAACCCGAAACGCGTATATGGTAGCCGCAAAGAGTCACCAGCAACACGTATGGGTAACATGGCTGGCTATCGCAGCGCATGGGCTGAAGCGACAGAATACAAACTTGCTTGGGAAAAATACGATCGCGAGCATAAGTTAGGTTTAACCGTTGATGCACCAGAGCGTGATATTAAACTAGATACACTACGTGGCGTTTTAGATGGCGAGATCATGATCCATAACCACTGCTACAAAGCAGAAGAAATGGCGATGATGATTGATCTATCGGAAGAGTTTGGTTACCACGCAGGTACTTTCCACCACGGTATTGAAGCATACAAGATTGCAGACTTGCTAGCAGATAACGGCAGCTGTGCTGCACTTTGGCCTGATTGGTGGGGCTTTAAGATGGAAGCTTACGACATGGTGCAAGAAAACATTGCCATTGTTGATGCGGTTAAAAATTCATGTGCCATCGTTCACTCCGATTCAGACACAACGATTCAGCGTCTGAACCAAGAAGCGGCAAAAGTAATGTATCGCGCTAATGAAAATGGTTTTGATATTAAAGAAGAGCATGCAATTCGCTGGATTACGCAAAACGCTGCGAAATCGCTGGGTGTTGAAGATAAAGTGGGTAGCCTAGAAGCGGGCAAGCAAGCTGATGTTGTTATTTGGAATCAAAGTCCATTTAGTGTTTACGCACAGGCAGAGCAAGTATTTATCGACGGCGCAAAAGTATATGACCGCAACGATGATAAATACCAAGCGAAAAGCGACTTTATGTTAGGCCAGCAATAAGGAATACAGTGATGAAATTATTTAAACAGACCTTACTTGCTGCAGCGGTGTTAAGTTCAGCAGGCGCAATGGCGCAAACAACTGCAATTATTAACGCACAAATCCATACTGCATCTGAGCAAGGTGTTATTAAAAACGGTAGTGTGATCATTGAAGACGGCAAAATTAAAGCCATTACGACTGACGCAGCAACTGCTGATGTGATTATTGATGGGCAAGGTAAAATTGTAACGCCTGGCTTTATTGGTAGCATGAACCAGCTTGGTTTAGTGGAAGTGGGTGCCGTGGCGTCATCACGTGACGGCAATGAGAAAAAAGGCGGTATTACCTTTGACCCATCACTTGCGTTTAACCCAAAATCAACACTCATTGCGTATGCACGTAAAGGCGGCATCACACGTGATGTTATTGCACCAAGTTGGGGTGAAAGTCCATTTGTTGGTTTAAGCTCAACGGTTAATTTAAGCGGCGAGTTTGGCACGAGTGTGGTTGATAGCCAAAATGCCATTATTGTTAATTTAGGCGGCACTAAAGATGGTTCACGTGCAGCGTCTTTAAGCGAATTTATCGATACGCTAGAAGAGCAGCAAAAGAAAATTGCGAAAGCAAAAAAATCTGACAAAAAAGACGACAAAGCAGAGCCTTCTAAAAAAGAACAGCTATTAACAGCGGCATTAAACGGTGAAAAACCTGTTGTGGTGCGTGTATCACGTGCACAAGACATGCTTGAGCTAATTAAAGTAAAAGCGCGTTTTGGTATCGATTTAGTGATTTCAGGCGCGGAAGATGCATTGCCAATCAAAGCAGAACTGGCGGCAGCTAAGGTACCGGTTATTTTAAGTGCGATGGCAAATTTACCGGGTGATTTTGATTCGTTAAATGCGTCACTTGAAACAGCAGGCGAGTTAGAAAAAGCCGGCGTGCTGGTGGCCCTTACCATTGCAGGTGATAGCAGCCACAATGTGTATCAACTGCGTTATGACGCAGGTAATGCAATTGCCAATGGCATGAGCCGAGAAGGCGCTTTAAAAGCGATTACAAGTAATGTTGCTGAAATCTTTAATATTGAAGATGCAGGTAGCATTGAAGTTGGCAAGGCTGCAGATTTAGCTGTATGGTCGGCAGACCCATTTGAATTCAGCACTACACTTGAAAAAGTGATGATTAATGGTGTTGAAGTATCGACTGAGTCGCGTCACGATAAATTACGTGACCGTTATATGGCTGAAACCAATATGCCACGAGCTTACACTAAGTAAACTCAAGCACATTAAAAAAGGCGCCAATTGGCGCCTTTTTTACTCAAGCTTTATAATTTACTTAAGCTTTATTATAAGTGCGGTGCGTTAGGTCTATGTAGGCTGTAACAAATGCCGTTTCTTGAAACTTTTTAAGGCCGGTAGCTTCAAAGTCAATTGGCAGCGGGTTTTTCTTCAACTGCTCTTTCATTGCAGTTGGGTTAAGTAATACTACACGCATACCGTCAATTAGTTGCAGTGCTGCTTCAATTTTAAAGCCTTGTGGGCTACCTGCAAATTTACCTTTTTGTTGGCGCTCTTTGATAGCAATGCTATCAACTTGGTAATCTTGCATTAGTTTTGCAAAGTCAAACTGAAATTTACGGATATCTTCTGCATCATCGCCTTTTGGTAATACAAAACGGGTTTGGCGCACATCACGAATATCAAATACGTCGTTGTCTTTTGCTAATACACAAATTAAGGCTTCAGAGCCTTTAATTTCAACACCACATGTTCTCATTGGGGCATTCCTAACTAAAAATTTTCGTTAGTTTACCACAGGCCTTATAAATAACATTAGTGTGTTCAGATAAATTACCATGATAAATGGCGTTGTTAGGAAAGGGCAATACAGACCAATGCATGATCGGTTGTTACGTTGATTTCGTCTTGGCTGATATGCTCGTCTTGCACCTTGAAATCGAGTGTATTCAAATTAAGTTCACTTAAAATCGATTCTGGGCAAACGATGTAGTCGAGCACACTGCCTTTGCCATAATAATAGTGAGTCGGTTTACGGGTTTGTAATTGGCTCAAATAAAAGCTGTCGAGTAGTTTCAAATCGCCATCTAAGTCTTGTTTAAATTCAGTTTCTTCGGTAAAAAATGCTAAGTTCGATTGCACCGCTTGTTGATTAAAATCCCCCATAATAAAACTAGGAAGTGGGTGTTTAAGTTGTTGACTAATAAAATCAAAATACAGTGCCATGGCTTCATCGGCACGCTGTTTATCAGATAGTATTCGGCCAATATGGGCAATTGCGACAGGTGATATTTCGCCTGCGTTAGGCAGTTCGTCGGCGATATCGGTAGCGCGCTTTGATTTTAAATGTGTGCCGTACAACCGAATATGGCCATATTCAGGGTGAGTAATTTCACAATTAATAATTTCACGCGACAGCGTCGACATTTTTAAAAATGGCGGCACATCAATGCGCCTGACATTGGTAATTGGAAACCGCGATGCAATCAAAACAATTGGACGCTTGTATAAATATGGATTGTGTTCATCGAGCGCAGGTTCATCGCAAATCGCAAAGTGGGGAAGCCCGCATTGGGCGCTGAGTTCAGTTAATGCGCACACTGAGAACACTTCTTGAAAACAAATGACATCAGGGCGGGTGTTTAATAACAACTGACTCAGCCATGCTTCTTTTTGTTGCCATTGCGCTTTAGTGTAGGTCGATTCGAAGTCATAAAAGCTGTAAGGTGGCTTGCAGTAATTGCATAAATTTAGAGAGGCTATGGTCAGTGACATTGTCTTTACTTCGCTTGCTGATTACCCCTAAGTATGTGTGATTTGGAAAATTAGTCAATCGGCTCGGTTTCTCCTTGTAATTCATAATTTGCTAGTTAAAATAACGGTTTTACTTTCATGAGCCGAGTATTTAAGTAACCACACTTATTGTAAAAGTGTTTTGAATGCTGGACTCACTTTATTAACTGCATGTGATGCATTGTAGGCATCACCACTGTAGCAAGGACAAAACATGCCAATTATTACTCTTCCAGATGGCTCACAACGAGCATTTGATAATCCTGTTTCTGTATTAGACGTTGCACTAGATATCGGCCCTGGTTTAGCCAAAGCAACCATTGCTGGTCGCATTAATGGCGAGCGCGTAGACGCATGTCAGCTAATCACCGAAGATAGCCAGCTGGAAATCATTACCGCAAAAGATGACGATGGTTTAGAAATTATCCGTCACTCATGTGCTCACCTGTTAGGTCATGCAATTAAGCAGCTTTACCCTGATGTTAAAATGGCGATTGGTCCAACAATCGACAACGGTTTCTACTACGACATCGATATGGAGCACTCATTAACAGCGGAAGATCTAGAAAAACTAGAAAAGCGCATGTTAGAACTTGCGAAAACAAATTACGACGTTGTTAAAAAAGTTGTTACTTGGCAAGAAGCACGCGATGCATTTGAAGCGCGTGGCGAAACGTACAAGATGGAAATCTTAGACGAAAACATCAGCCGTGATGACACGCCGGGTCTATACCACCACGAAGAATACATTGATATGTGTCGTGGCCCACACGTGCCTAACATGAAGTTCTGTCAGCACTTTAAAATTATGAAAGTGGCAGGTGCTTACTGGCGTGGTGATTCAGACAACAAAATGCTACAGCGTGTTTACGGCACAGCGTGGGCAGATAAAAAGCAATTAAAAGCGTATTTAAAGCGTCTTGAAGAAGCTGAAAAGCGTGATCACCGTAAAATTGGTAAAGCACTTGATTTATGGCACTGGCAAGAAGAAGCGCCTGGCATGGTGTTTTGGCACAATGACGGCTGGAGCATTTACCGCGAACTAGAAGACTTTGTGCGTGAGAAACTGCGCGAATATAAGTACGAAGAAGTAAAAGGCCCATTAATGATGGACCGTGTACTTTGGGAAAAATCAGGTCACTGGGATAAATATGGCGATGCGATGTTTACCACTGAATCTGAAAAGCGCGAATATGCAATTAAGCCAATGAACTGCCCAGGCCATGTTCAGATCTTTAACCAAGGGTTAAAATCATACCGTGATTTACCTCTTCGTATGGCTGAATTTGGTTGTTGTCACCGTAACGAACCATCGGGTGCACTGCACGGCTTAATGCGTGTACGTGGCTTTACACAAGATGATGCGCACGTATTCTGTACAGAAGAGCAGGTAATGGAAGAAGTATCATCGTGTATCAAGATGGTATACGACACATACGAAACATTCGGCTTTGAAAAAATCGTGGTAAAACTTTCAACGCGTCCGGAAAAACGCATTGGTGAAGACGAAATGTGGGACAAGTCGGAAAAAGCGCTGGCAGATGCACTTAATGCAAATGGTATTGCGTTTGAATACCTACCAGGTGAAGGTGCATTCTACGGTCCAAAAATTGAATTCACATTATACGACTGTTTAGAGCGTGCGTGGCAATGTGGTACGGTTCAGTTAGACTTTGCATTACCAGGTCGTTTAGGTGCAACTTATGTTGCAGAAAATAATGAACGTAAAACGCCAGTGATGATCCACCGTGCGATTTTAGGTTCAATTGAACGTTTCATCGGTATTTTAACTGAAGAATATGCGGGATTATTCCCAACGTGGTTGGCACCAAAACAGGTTGTGGTAATGAATATTACCGATAAACAGTCTGAATATGTGACAGAAGTTGTAGAAAAATTGAATAATCTTGGATTTAGAGCCTGTGCTGACTTGAGAAATGAGAAGATAGGCTTTAAAATTCGTGAGCATACTTTAAAGCGTATTCCGTATTTACTAGTTGTTGGTGATAAAGAAGTAGAACAACAAGAACTAGCAGTTAGAACACGTACTGGTGAAGACCTTGGCAAGTTATCAGTTGATGACTTTATTGCTAAGCTTGCTGAAGAAGTTAAAAATAGAAAATAAAATAGTGCAAGGTGTGTATAAATAATGTACATTACGCACCTTGTTTTTAAACTTGGTATTTCGTGGAGGAATGAACCATTAGAGGCGGAAAAAAGGGCCCAGCGGCTCAAAAAAATCGTATCAACGAAGAAATTACAGCAAAAGAAGTCCGTTTAGTTGGCTTTGATGGTGAGCCATTAGGTGTAGTTAGCTTGCAAGAAGCATTTGACAAAGCCGATGCAGCTGGTGTTGATTTAGTTGAAATTAGCCCAAATGCAGAGCCACCTGTTTGTAAAGTGATGGATTTCGGTAAGTTCATCTTTGAGAAAAGCAAGGCACAAAAAGAACAAAAGAAAAAGCAGAAGCAGATCCAGATTAAGGAAATCAAATTCCGTCCAGGTACTGACATCGGTGATTATCAAGTTAAATTACGCAATTTAACTAAGTTCTTAGAAGCGGGCGATAAAGCAAAAGTTACTATTCGTTTCCGCGGTCGTGAAATGGCGCACCAAGAAATCGGTATTGATTTATTAAACCGCATTAAAGACGATTTACAAGACATCGCTCAAGTTGAGTCTTTCCCTAGAAAAGTGGAAGGCCGTCAAATGATTATGATGTTATCACCAATTGCTAAAAAGTAATGGTGAACAGATAAACTAGGTATAAAGAGAGGCTTTTAGCCTCCACCTTGTTTAGCCGGTTAAAGTGAAATTTATTTCCACCGGTAATTGGTAGTAAGTTAGGCCTGCAAAGTGAATGTAAATTCCGCCTACTTGCTGAATATTAAAGCAATATCAATTGGAGTTATTGCAATGGGCTATAAATTAAAAAGCCACAGAGGTGCTGCAAAGCGCTTCAAAAAGACTGCTTCAGGCGGTTTCAAGCGTAAACAAGCGCACTTACGTCACATTCTGACTAAGAAATCTTCTAAGCGTAAGCTTCACTTACGTCCTAAGGCTATGGTTCATAAGAACGATATCGGCCTTATCAACCGTATGTTACCATTCGCTTAATAGGGGTTTTTAGTCATGGCAAGAGTTAAACGCGGTGTTATCGCACGTGCACGTCACAAGAAAGTTTTAAAGCAAGCTAAAGGTTACTACGGAGCACGTTCACGTGTTTATCGCGTAGCGTTCCAAGCAGTAACTAAAGCAGGTCAATACGCTTACCGCGACCGTCGCGCTAAGAAACGTACTTTCCGTCAATTATGGATTGCACGTATCAACGCGGCAGCACGTCAGAACGGTCTATCTTACAGCCGTTTCATTAACGGTCTTAAGAAGTCATCTGTAGAAATCGATCGTAAGATCCTTGCAGATATCGCTGTATACGACCAAGTAGCTTTCGCAGCACTAGTTGCTAAAGCAAAAGAAGGTCTAGCTGCTTAATCTTTGATTAAAACGCTTTACAGATTTAAAGGGAGCTTTTGCTCCCTTTTTTAATACTTAGTACTTGATTAGGAATTGTTTTTAGCAATTCGTCCTAGAAGTTGGGTTACATCGGTCATCCTTGACTTCACCTCATTGCACTGCAAGATTTCGGTTACTTCAGGCATCCTGCCTTACACCCTCTGGGCCAGTATTACTGTTCAATAATATTCCCGATATTACTGTGGTTACAATTTGTCTGAACCCTGAACCCTGAACCCTGAACCCTGAACCCTGAACCCTGACACCTATCTCGACTTGGTTAAAATGCTGTCCATTAAGCGGGTCGATAAGATGCGCTTTAAATAGCCAAATAAATGGGTAGGGAAGGTCACGTAGTAGCGTGGTTTTGCACGTTTTGCTTCAATGGCATGCAGTAACTTTTTATAAACAGCTTCTGGGCCAAGTGTAAATGGTTGTGCTTTACCTTTTACTTCAAGACGTGCCTGTTGTTTTAAATAGTTTTCATGGTGTGGGCTATTTTCAGCATCAATATTAGCACTAAAAAATGCGGCTAATGCGTTGTCCCTAAATTTCGATTCAATTGGCCCTGGTTCAATTAAACTAACCTGAATATTGGTATCTGATAGTTCTTGGCGCAGTGTGTCGGTTAAGCCTTCTAGTGCAAATTTACTGGCGTTATAGGCGCCGCGATACGGCAAAGTCACCAAACCTAACACAGACGAGTTTTGAATAACACGGCCTTGGCCACGCTCACGCATATGTTTTATGGCAAGACAGGTTAAATGATGCCAGCCAAAAACGTTTGTTTCAAATTGGGTTCTCAGTGCATGTGTTGGTAAGTCTTCAACTGCGCCCGGTTGGCCATATGCACCGTTATTAAATAGCACATCAATATGACCAAGAATATCGAGCGCTTGGCGATACCCATTTTCAATACTGGCTTCATTTGCGAGGTCAAGTTGGACACTGTGAATACCATCTTGTTGTAGGCGCGCAACGTCTTCTAATTTACGGCAACTTGCGACGACCTTATAGCCACGTTCAACGAGCGCTTTTGCACAGTAATAGCCAATGCCACTTGAACTACCTGTTATTAGTACTGTTTTAGTCATATGTTCTGATTTTAAAGAATAATTGGCCCTACCTTAACGCGTTCAATTGCAAATTCAAGTTAATTTGATTACCGTAAAGCCAAATTATTATAAAGAAATAACACGCATGTTTTTAAACGCTTTATTACTGACTGCGAGCCTTTCTGCAGTTGACCACTTACCGCCACTTACAGCGTGGCAAGGGCAAAGTGAACGCCTATTACAACCAACCAATCCACTGGCAACACAATTTGAACGTTCAGGTGGTATGGAATCCCCAAACTATCACGATACCATGGTGTATCTCGATAAACTGGTTGAGGCAAATAGTAAGCAGTTTAAAATCGAATCTATTGGTACCAGTGACGCTGGTCGCGCAATAAAAATGCTTATCGCCAGTGAAACTGGTCAAATCGATAAGAATAAAGCGACTATTTTGCTACAAGCGGGTATTCACTCTGGTGAAATAGATGGCAAAGATGCCACCTTTATGTTGCTTCGCGATATTGCTCAAGGGCAACGAAATGATATTTTAAAACGCGTAAATTTACTGTTTATTCCTATTTTAAATGTTGATGGACATGAAAATGCGAGCCGTTTTAACCGTATTAATCAGCGTGGTCCTGAGGTCATGGGGTTTCGTACTAATGGTCGCAATTTAAATCTAAACCGAGATTATACTAAGCTTGAAACCCCTGGCGTTCAGGCGGTGATGCGAGTGATTAATCAATATCAACCGGATATGTATGTCGATATGCATGTAACTGATGGCGCGGATTATCAGTATGATATTACCTATGGATCAACGCCTAGTTTTGCTTCAGACTCACCAAAAATTGCGCAGTTTATTGCAGAAAAAATCAATCCGGTAATTGACGCTAAGCTATCACGTTTTGGCCATATCCCTGGTCCACTGGTGTTTGTTATGAATAAGCGTGAAATGAGCGAAGGTCTAGCAGGTTGGGTTGCCACGCCGCGCTATTCTAATGGCTGGGGTGATATTACTAATTTGCCAACCATTTTATTAGAAAATCACTCATTAAAACCATACAAACAACGTGTACTTGGCACTTACGTATTTTTAGATGGTGTTATTGATGCCGTTTCAAATAATTTGAGCAAGTTACGCCGCACCGTGAAAATTGAAAAAGACTTTATGCCGCGTGAATTAGTCGTTGCCCGTAGTTATAGCAAGGTACCGGTAAATATTGACTTTTTGGGTATTGAATATGAAAAGTACTTCAGCGAATTAAGTGCTCAACAAGAAGTGCGTTACACCGGTAAGGCAAAAACGTACAAAGGGTTACCGGTTTTTTGGCGCAAAGAGGTGGTTGAAAAAGTGAAAGTGCCTGCCGCATATTATTTACCAAAAGCGTGGAGTAATATCGCTGCTAAATTACAGCAACATGGTATTAAGCTTGAGCGTGCCTATGGAGTTGTAAATAACTTAAAAGCAATTACGGTTACCGATCACGCTTTTGCATCAACACCATTTGAAAGCCGATTGCAGGTATCTGGCCAATTTGAGTATTCAAATGCCGCTAAAGTTGATTTAAGTAGCTATTACAAAATAAGCACTGCGCAACCAAATGGTAAATTGGCGGTACATTTACTGCAACCGGAAGCGGAAGACTCGTTCTTTAAGTGGGGCTTTTTTAATAGTATCTTTCAACGCACTGAATATTCAGAAAACTATGCCTTATTGCCGTTTGCAGAAAAAATGCTGGCAAATGACCCTGAATTAAAGCGCGCGTTTGACGAAAAGCTAGACAGCGATAGTGAGTTTAAAAACAGTGCGCAAAAACGTTTAGCCTGGCTGTACAGTAAAACCCCGTTTTACGATGGTGGCTACTTAAATTATCCCGTTTTAATTGAGTATGAGTGATTATGTTAGACGTTTTTACAAATCCTGTTACGCCGTTTGCACAAAATGCTAATTTATTAGTGTGTAAAACAACTAAACACGCTGTGATTATTGATCCCGGTGGAGATATTGAAAAGTTAATCGCGGCAATTAATAGTGCAAATGCCTCACTAAAAGCGATTTTATTAACACATGGTCATTTAGATCATGTTGGTGCTGCGAATCAATTGGCCGAAACCTATGATGTTGACATTGTTGGTCCTCATTTAGGCGATAAGTTTTGGCTAGATGCGCTGCCACGACAAAGTGAAATGTTTAACTTCCCGCTTGCTGAGGTGTTTACCCCTAATACATGGTTAGCCGACGGTGATACCTTTTCATTTGGTGAAATCACCCTAGAAGTGCGTTTTACCCCGGGGCATACGCCAGGTCACGTTATTTTTATTGAACATGACTCTAAACGGATATTCGTTGGTGACGTTTTGTTTAACGGTTCGGTAGGGCGCACTGATTTTCCAGGTGGCAATGCACAGCAGCTAAAGCAGTCGATTGAATCACAGATTTATTCGCTGCCAGAGGATTATACGGTTTACCCAGGTCATGGGCCAACCACAACTGTAGGCCATGAAAAACGCACCAACCCATTTACCAGTGGTCGCTTTGGCTAAATTATTAATAAATCAGCAGACGCAAAGACTATTGTATAGTATTATTTAACCATTAATGAGTAAATTTAAGAATAAGCTATGTCATTAAACCAAGTAGATCGTCAAATACTCGCATTGATTCAAAAAGACGCGAGCTTATCAACGGCAGAGATTGCCGACAAAGTAGGGCTATCACAGTCTCCTTGTTGGCGTCGTATTTCTCGTTTAGAGCAAGAAGGGTACATTAAAGGCAAGGTAGCGATTTTAGAGCCGAAGAAACTCGGTTTTGATATGTTGGTTTATGCGCATGTGCGCCTGTCTAGCCATGGCCGCACGCAGTTAGCAGAATTTGAAGAACTTATTCAAAGCTATGATGAAGTAACAGAGTGTTACACCATGGCTGGCACCATGGACTTTATGCTCCGTATTATTTCAAAAGGCATTGAAGGCTATGAGCAGTTTGTGCGTGATAAATTACTCAGTTTAGATTACGTTCAAGAAGTACACTCGAATGTAACCATGACCTGTGTAAAACGCTCAACTTCATTGCCGTTATAATTGCGAATTATTGAGCTCTACTACGGAGCTCACAGTTAACAAAATTTTTATTCAAACCGTCTTTAGGCGGTTTTTTTGTGAAATTTAATAAATTGTTATAAATCGTCGATTCTGCTAAACTTCGCGCCCTCAAAATAGACTAAAATAAACGCATTACAGCAAGTTTTGCTCAATGTTGTGCTACTCAATGGGAGATCCATGTTTAACTTATTATCTAGAGCCCCTAAATCGGCAAAGAACGATATTCTGTCTGGTTTAACCGTCGCACTAGCCCTTGTGCCAGAAGCGGTGGCTTTCGCATTTGTTGCGCACGTAGAACCTTTGGTTGGCTTGTATGCAGCATTTATTGTTGGTCTAATTACTGCTGTATTTGGTGGTCGCCCAGGTATGATTTCAGGTGCAACGGGTGCACTTGCAGTTGTTATGGTGAGCCTAGTTGTCACCCACGGTGTAGAGTATTTATTTGCAACCGTACTCTTGATGGGTGTTTTGCAGATCTTAGCGGGTGTGCTAAAGCTTGGTAAATTTATCCGTATGGTACCGCACCCAGTAATGCTCGGGTTTGTTAATGGTTTGGCTATTGTTATTTTCTTAGCGCAGTTAGGGCAATTTAAAGCGCCTGATGCAAATGGTGAAATGCAATGGATGACAGGTGAGCCAATGTTTATCATGGCAGGCCTTGTTGCATTAACCATGGCGATTATTCATTTCTTACCAAAACTCACATCTGCAATTCCTTCATCACTTGCGGCAATTGTTGTAGTAACTGGTTTGGTGATTGGTTTAGATTTAGAAGCACGTACAGTTGTTGATTTCTTAAAAGATATGACAGGTGACGTAAACGCTACGATGGCAGGCGGCTTACCTGAATTCCATATTCCAAATGTACCTATGACACTTGAAACTCTGTGGATTATTTTACCGTATGCCTTAGTACTTGCGGCAATTGGTCTAATTGAGTCGTTATTAACGCTTACCTTAATTGACGAAATTACTGAAACACGTGGTAACGGTAACCAAGAATGTATTGGCCAAGGTGCTGCAAACGTAACATGTGGTTTCTTTGGTGCGATGGGGGG
This sequence comes from Pseudoalteromonas sp. ABV4_021, assembly GCF_056159365.1. Classification (NCBI taxonomy): domain Bacteria; kingdom Pseudomonadati; phylum Pseudomonadota; class Gammaproteobacteria; order Alteromonadales; family Pseudoalteromonadaceae; genus Pseudoalteromonas; species Pseudoalteromonas sp. ABV4_021. Next base: position 1,358,817 of record NZ_JBSWVB010000001.1, read on the forward strand.
CTGTGCGATGATTGGTCAGTCAATGATCAACATTAACTCAGGCGGTCGCTCACGTCTTTCAGGTATTACAGCAGCAGTTATGCTACTGATGTTTATTTTGTTTGCAGCCAGCCTAATTGAAATGATCCCGCTTGCAGCGCTTGTAGGCGTAATGTTTATGGTAGTACTTGGCACATTTGAGTGGTCAAGCTTCCGTATTATGAAAAAAGTACCTAAAACAGACGCGTTTGTGATTGTGTTAGTATCGGGTGTTACAGTAGTAACCGATCTTGCTGTAGCGGTATGTGTAGGTGTCATTGTGTCTGCATTAGTGTTTGCTTGGGAACACGCAAAACATATTTACACGACGTCTTACATTGATGAAAACGGCTCTAAAGTATATGAGTTGCACGGCCCGGTATTCTTTGGCTCAGTTAAAAACTTCTTAGAGTTATTTGATGTTAAAAATGACCCAGCGGATGTGATTGTAGAGTTTAAGCATAGCCGTGTTGCGGACCACAGCGCCATTGAAGCAATTGATAGTCTTGCTGAGCGTTACACAAAGCAAGGTAAAAAGTTACATTTACGTCATGTTTCTAAAGACTGTCAGAAGTTATTGTCTCGTGCAAAAGACTTAGTCGAAGTTAACGTAATTGAAGATCCAACCTATAAAGTTGCGTCTGATAAATTAGGTTAATTTATAACCACTTAACAATTGAAAGCTGGCTTCTGCCAGCTTTTTTTATGGCAAATTGCAACTGCCTTGCGATGAGTTGCATGGAAAGCAAGGTAGCTGTCAGTGCCTTTCTGGCTCACATTCTTATAATAAGAGATATTAAGGATACATGAATTTAAGAATTTTGAACTGGCAAAGACTAGTAGAAGACAGACAAAAGTTTTTTTGGGTATTACAAATAGCCGGCTGGGTTGGTTATGCCCTAGTAAACTATATTGGCTCACGCGTTTTCGAAATGCGCGACATCTACGTATTTGTTATCGTGCTAAATGCCTACGCAGGGTGTTTGCTAACGATCCCTCTGCGTTATTTATATCGTAAGATTTGGAATGCCAAGCCGCTATTTTTAATTTTTGTGGTATTTGTTGCTTCGTATATTGTCGGTACATCTTGGTCAGTTATTCAAAAATTTAACTTATGGGAAATTTATCGTCACGGTTATCGCCCCGATGAATGGTTTTACTATTTCAAACAAGGCCTAGATTCAGTTTATATTGTGCTGTGTTGGAGTGGTTTGTATTTTGGTATTAAATACTATCAACTACTACAAGGCGAAAAGCAAAAGGCTCTAAAAGCGAATACCATGGCACATGAAGCGCAATTAAAAATGTTGCGTTATCAACTTAATCCACATTTCTTATTTAATACGCTTAACGCAATTTCGACGTTGATTTTGGTAGAAGAGAACAAAAACGCTAACCAGATGGTCTCTAAGTTAAGCGAGTTTTTACGTTATACCTTAAACACCGACCCCATCAAACGCGTGCCTTTTGAACAAGAGCTACATGTTTTGGGGCTATACCTTGATATTGAAAAAGTACGCTTTGACGACCGCTTAAGCATAGAAATTGATGTAAGCGAGGAAGCAAAACATGCGCTGGTACCCAGTATGATTTTGCAGCCCTTGATTGAAAACTCAATTAAGTACGCCATTGCCAATTTAGAAAGTGGCGGTGCGATAGCTATCAAGGCACAGGTGTTTGCTAACGAATTATTATTAGAAGTATCCGATAACGGTCCTGGTACGGATATCAGTGAGGGTGAATTAGTGAAAAGTTCAGGCGTCGGGCTTGCAAATACGCAAGATCGCTTAAAGACGCTTTACGAACATAACTATTCATTTGTATTATCTAACAATCAGCCGCAAGGTCTTGTTGTAAATATACGTATACCGTTTGAAAAAGGATAACCATGAACACAATAAAAACACTTATTGTTGATGACGAACCTCTCGCACGAAAGGGGTTATCAATAAGGTTAAGAGATTTCCCACAAATTGAAGTAGTGGGCCTTTGTAAAAACGGTGAAGAAGCGTTGGCGGAATGTAAACGTCAGCAAGTAGATCTAATGTTTTTAGATATACAAATGCCTGGGTTGTCGGGGTTAGAAGTTGTAAAACAACTGTCTGAATCGGCGTTAGGGATCCCAGCAATTGTATTTGTTACTGCATTTGACCAATACGCAGTGAAAGCATTTGAAATTCACGCATTAGACTACCTTCTTAAACCAGTAGACGACAACAGATTGAAGAAGGCGGTAGAAAAAGTGCAAACATATTTAAAATCACAAGAAGATACAAGCCATAAACGTAAACTTGCTAGCTTCGTTGCGGGTATTACGGGTAACAACTGTGAAGAAATTCTTAAAAAGCTTGCTGCTGGCGATAAACTAGAAGAAACCCGTTTCCCAGAGTCCATAGCGGTAAAAGAGCAAGGTGAAATTGTTCGTGTGCAGGTGAGCAGTATCCAATGGGTTGATGCCGCAGGCGACTACATGTGTTTACACTGTGCTGATGGTAAAACACATATTTTACGCAAAACCATGAAAGAGCTGGAAGCCGAACTTGATCCAAAAGAGTTTGTGCGGGTACACCGTAGCGCTATTGTAAATAGCAAGCAAATCAACAAGCTAGTCACGCAGGTAAGTGGCGAATACTTATTGGTACTAGAAAACGGTCAAGAATTAAAAGTAAGCCGCAGCTACCGCGATAAAGTAAAAGCCGCCTTAGCGAGCTAAGTTGATAAATCGCTAGCATGCAGTATCTGTTGCGCATATCGAGCAACAGATACTTTATTCACGGCGTGTTGCCACATTTTCACTGTGGCAATTTAACCGCGCGTCTTATATTTCACTTCTCAACTGCTAATAACCAATAGCCAAATTATTCGAAATTGAGCACAACACGACCACGTCGCCCTTTTTGTAAAAATCGTGAAATAGCATTTTGGTAGTCTTCGAATAGAAACTCACTATCAAGACAGGTTTGGATTTCTCCTTGCGCAACCCAATTTGCGATCTGTGTTAATTTTGCGCTATCACCTTTATCCACGTACAAGTATTTGGTTTTTCGCTTTCTAAATGCATTCATAACAAAACTTAAGAAGTGTTTGTTAGGCTCAGCAGGTATAAAGACCCCGTCACTCACTAGCAGGTGTTTTACTTGTTTATATAATTTTGTATTGGATAAGTCTAAAACAACGTCGTACTTTTCTTTTAAAGATTCTAAAGGGCGAGCGTGATAGTCGATTACATCATCGGCGCCAAGTGATTTTAAAAATTGCAGATGTTCATCACCTGTAAGCGCAGTGACGTGTGCGCCAGCGCGCTTAGCAATTTGAATTGCATATACACCAAGTCCGCCTGATGCGCCGATTATAAGCACTTTGCTGTTACTCGAGAGATTAACTAACTCGTTAAGCGCAACATAACTTGTTAGTGCACCAAGCGGTAGGGCCGCTGCGTGTGAAAACGACAAGTTCGAGGGTATTTTTGCAATGTATTGCTCGTTTACGCTAACAAATTCTTGGTGGGTTTTATCGCTTTTTAGCAGATTGACGTAACCAAAAACCCTGTCGCCTTTTTTAAATGTTTGACCATCCGTTGCCACTAGGCCTGAAAACTCGATTCCTGTCTTAACTGTGTAGTTATTTTTTGCCAATTTAAGAAACAAATCATACTTACCTTTCGCAAACTCTAAATCGATTAAATTAATCGTTGTGCTTTTAACTTGAACGAGTACTTCTCCTTCACCAACCAGTGGCATGTTCAAATCGTGTTTAATTACTAATTGCCTATTTTCAGCGACAAGTCCTTTCATATTTCACCTTATATAATTATTAGGTCACTCGACCTATTGTTATATTTGGTCAGTCGACCTAAAATGTCAATAGTTGGTGTAATTAAAATTTTAACATTGGTAGATATCCCGTAATGACTAAACAAAACGATAAGAATAAAAAGATATTGCAGGTGGCAACTCAGTTATTAAAAAGTGAAGGTGATATGGGCTTGACGATGCGTAAAGTGGCAACCTCAGCAGGTATGTCGCTTAGTAACGTACAATATTATTACACCAACAAAAATGTCTTGCTTCAGGCGATAGCAGATCAATATTTTGATGATTGCGTAACACAGTTAAAGCAACAAACTCCGCTTGAGAGCTTTGAGCAGTTACATTTGTTAATTACATCTCAGCTTCATTATGCTCGAGAAGTATCGGATATGTGTCGAATATTCAGAGAGTATTGGGCGATTTCAACACGAAATGACGGTATAAATGAATATTTACGCCGCTACTATGAAACCGTGTTTACGGTTATATGCAATGTGTTAAGGCCGCTAAGCAGTGATGATTGCACGCTTAAAACATCAGCAGCACTGCTTGTGTCTTTTGTTGAAGGTTACTCAGTAACAGGTAAGTTTATGCCTGTTGAGAGTGAGCGTATCGCAAGTACCTTACTAGAGGCTGTACGTGGCAGTTTAACTAAGTAATAAGGCGTGTCGCCCAACAATTAAAGTGTTTGCTGGGCGAAGTGAATGGCTTGGTAGGGCAAAGCTAATCACTTTACTCTAAATTAAAGTTCAACTGGTTAAGACGTCTGATAATTTTCTGATTATACGTATTGCTATAACTGGTTGCACTAAAGGCAGTTTCGGTGGCAGTGTTATTTAGCATGCCAACCATAATGTTGCTTTTATTTTCTTTTATCGCTTCAACCGCAGCGACGCCTAATTGCGTCGCGAGTACTCTGTCAGGCGCAACTGGGCTGCCACCACGTTGAATATATCCTAAAATTGCTGCCTTGCTGTCTACACCGGTATAGCGTTCGATTTTCTTACTCAAGTCATGCGCACTAAAGCTAAGTGAATTTTCCGCCATAACAATAATGTAGCTGTCGGTTCGATGATTGCGAATGGCTTTATTGATGTTGACGAGTAGGTTATCAATAAACTGAACTTCGTCTTCAATAATTTCTTTGCAAACAATATGTTCGGCACCAGAACCTATGGCGGACTCAACCGCTAAAAAGCCACAGTTTCGGCCCATTACCTCAACAATAAAAATACGCTCAAACGCGTTAGCGGTATCGCGAATTTTATCTATGCTGTCGAGCGCGGTTTCTACCGCGGTCCAAAACCCGATTGTTTGATCTGTGCCGTTAATATCGTTATCTATGGTGCCTGGAATACCGATGATATTACCTTGCCACAGTTCGCTAATGGCTAAACAGCCTTTAAAACTGCCATCACCACCAATCACAATTAATGAGTCGATGTTATTGCTGTCTAATGTCTCAACCACGCGTTTTGGACCACTACTGTCAAGCATTTCAGGGCAGCGTGCTGACTTTAAAATGGTACCGCCTTTACGAATAATATCGTCGACTTTATGGCAGTCAAGGGTAATAAAATGATTGTCAATTAACCCGTTATAACCGCCGATAAAACCGAGTACCTGATACTGATATTTCTCAGCTTGCAGTGTTACGGCGCGGATTGCGGCATTCATGCCGGGCGCATCGCCGCCAGAAGTAATTAACGCAATTTTTTTAGACATATTAGTACGAGCCATATTGAGGGCTGATAAGCCAATACTAGTAAAAAACAGTATTAAATTAAACAGTTGTTTGATATGAAAAAGAAAAAAGGAAGCCGACGCTTCCTTTTATAAAGAGATAAGTAGCAAATTGATTAGAGTTGTATAACGTTAACGTCTTGTTCGTCAATTTCTAACCCAACAGGTACCGCAGGTACATCAGGTTTATCAAGGGCGATATCACCTTCATCAATCTGTGAATCTTTATTTAACTCAGCAAAATTAAAGATTGATGGATCTGCTAAATGCGATGGCACCACGTTTTGCATTGATGTAAAAATAGTTTCTACACGGCCTGGATGGGTTTTATCCCACTCATTGAGCATTGCTTTTATGTGCTTACGTTGCAAGTTCTCTTGCGAACCACATAAGTTACACGGAATAATTGGAAATTCTTTTGCTTCAGCGTATTTTACAATGTCTTTTTCTTTACAGTAGGCAAGTGGGCGAATAACCATGTGCTGACCATCATCGCTTAATAGCTTTGCTGGCATGCCTTTCAATTTGCCACCATAAAACATATTTAAGAACATGGTTTCAATCATGTCATCACGGTGGTGGCCAAGCGCGATTTTAGTTGCGCCCATTTCTTTTGCTGTACGGTACAAAATACCGCGACGTAAGCGTGAGCACAGTGAGCAGGTGGTTTTACCTTCAGGAATTTTATCTTTTACGATGCTGTAGGTATCTTCTTCGACGATTTTATACTCAATGCCCAGAGACTCCAGGTATTCAGGTAAAATATGCTCTGGAAAACCAGGTTGCTTTTGATCTAGGTTGATTGCAAACAGCTCAAAGTTAACCGGCGCAGAGCGTTGCAAGTTTTGCAAAATATCAAGCAGCGTATAGCTGTCTTTACCGCCTGATAAGCACACCATTATGCGGTCGCCTTCTTCAATCATATTGAAGTCTGCAATTGCTTGACCAGTAAAACGACGCAGTCGTTTCTGTAACTTATTAAGGTTATATTTCGCTTTAGCTTCTGCTGAATGCGACATACAAATACGCCCCTAGAACAAATAAAGGGACGTATTATAGGTGAAAATATTAGCGAGGTTAAGACTTATCTAAAGGGCTTTTATAACCTTGTGGTTTTAAGGCTAATACATCGCAATTTAAACTATCAATTACATGTTCAGCGGTGTTACCAATAAGTGCTGCGCTAATGCCAGTGCGCCCAACGGTGCCCATTACAACCAGTTCTGCATCTAATTGGTTTGCTACTTGTGGCAGTACGTCTTCAGGTAAGCCTTCGTTAATATAGCAATGACTTGGCTCGACTTGATATTGCTCTGCGAGTTTATGGGTGGTTGCAACATGATGTGCTTTTACCGACTCTGCGTATTGACCCGCGTCGAATTCTGGAATTTCAATTGCAATATTAACTGGCGTGCCTGGGTAAGCATTGACTAAGTTAAGATTACCATCAATTAAATCAGCCAGATAAGCGGCTTCTTTCATAATTGTATGGTTAAGCGCTTGATGGGTTTCTTCCTCGCTTGATGCATTAACTGCAGCTAAAATTTGTCCGCCTGCTGGCCAATCATGCTCTTTTACAAGTAACAAAGGCACTGGGCATTTTCGAATTAGGTGCCAGTCGGTAGGCGTGAAAATAACCGATTTAAGCGTATCATGCTGATGCGTGCCTTTTACGACCATGTCGTAGTTTTGCTCAAGCACCGCTTCAATAATGGATTCGAAAGGGCGGTTATGCCAAACCACTTGGCAATCCACTTTTATGTCACCGCCATGCTGGTTAATTAAAGATGTAATCCATTCTTTTCTGTCGTTGATAACCGCGTCGCGCATCGCATCGCGCTCTTCACGACTGAGCATAGTTGTCATTTCATATGAAAAGTCGTAAATAGACAAAAAGGCAGTAATTTGAGCGCCGGACTTCCTTGCCAACTCGAATGAGCGGTTTAGCGCGATTTGCTTATCTTTACTTGGGTCGATAACCGCAAGAATTTTTTTGATGGTATTCATAAAAACCTCCCAAATTATAAATTCAGTGTACTGGATCTATACTAATTTGAAAGGTTTCTAATAGATTATTTTGTTTTAGATCAAGACTTAATAGAAGCTACTTTGAATAATTCGTCAGCATCTAAAATGGTAATGAACTTACCTTCAACTTTGATGATCTCGGCTTTTTGGAAGCGGCTCAATAAACGGCTGATAGTTTCAACGGTTAGGCCAAGGTAATTACCAATTTCACCACGGGTCATGGTTAAACGGAATTCTTTTTTACTAAAACCACGCTCGCCAAAACGGGTAGAAAGATTCGCTAAAAACGCAGCTAGGCGCTCTTCAGCAGTCTTTTTGTTCAGCATCAGTAACATTTCTTGGTCGTAATTGATCTCATTGCTCATCATACGCATCACTTGGTGACGTAATTTAGGCAATTTACCTGAAAGGTCATCTAATGTGGTGAATGGAATTTCACATACCATTGCTGTTTCCATCGCTTGTGCGTAGCTTTTATGGCTCATCGTACTAATGCCATCAAAGCCTACAATGTCGCCCGCTAAATGAAAGCCAGTGATTTGCTCTTCGCCACTTTCAGTTAAGGTATATGATTTAAACGAGCCTGAACGCACAGCGTAAATAGAACGAAGTGGTTGTCCGGCTTCAAATAAGTAATCACCTTTATGAAGTGGTTTCTTTCGCTCGATGATGTCATCTAACTTGCCCATTTCTTCCGCGTTAAGAGAAACCGGAATACACAGCTGGCTGATACTACAATCCTGACACTTAATTGCGCAGTTTTTCGATACTGATTTTTTGTTCAATTCCATGACACACCTAGAGAAAAGGAAATACCAGAATAATTTATACTAAAACCTTATAGTAACGCAATTATCAAAAGGTATAAACCGTAGAAAATGAAGATGTTACCAAACACCATACGCATCATCGTATGATTAAGTATTTGCTTAAATTTTTCTGCCGCAAATGCCAGTCCCACCATGGCTGGTAACGTGCCAATGGCAAACAACAACATAAAGGTTGCGCCTTGCACTGCTGATTGGGTTGATACCGCAAAAAGCAGGGCAGAATAGACTAAGCCACAAGGCAACCAGCCCCACAACATGCCATACGCAAGTGCTTTTGTTTTTGTGTTAATCGGTAATAAACGTTTGTTTAGTTTTACTAAATGTTGCCAGATAGCAACTTTACCAAAACTTTCAATCCAATTAAGCGAAAACGTAAGGCGCATAATATAAAGCCCAACCAAAATCATAAACACACCGCTTAATATTGATAAAGCATGTGAAAATGAGGTTGATTGCGAAGCAAACTGCTGACTGATACCAGCGGCAAGTGCGCCGGCGATGCAATAGCTTAGTACGCGGCCTGAATTATAGAGTAGGGTATAGCGTTTTATTTGTGCTTTGTCTTTAACGGCAAGCGTTAATGATGACGCAACACCGCCACACATTGCTAAGCAGTGTCCGCTGCCTAACAACCCCATAACAAGCGCTGATATTAAGTGACTAGTTGTCATTACTTTTGTTGTGCTGCTCTTTATCGTCTTCGAATAATATGCTGTGTGCTTGTTTATCAAGGTTATTAAACTGCTCACTGCGAACAGCCCAAAAGAACACGCCTATTGCAACAATTACCAGCAAAATAGCGATGGGAATTAATACATAAATAATGCTCACAGTTACGTGCCCCTTTATTTAAGTAAACGTAATGAATTACCGATTACAATTAGTGAACTTGCCGACATACCGATAACAGCAACCCATGGAGGAACCATGCCCATTGCTGCAAGTGGCAATATAGAACCATTGTAACATAGCGAAATAGCAAGGTTTTGCTTTATCACTCGGCGAGTTAATTTAGCGGTATTAAATAATCGACTGATGCCATTAAGTTCGCTGTTTAGCAAAACAACATCGGCGGTGTTTTTCGATATATCTGCACCCGATGCCATCGCAATTGATAAATGCGCGCTATTAAATACCGGGCTGTCATTCACGCCATCACCGACCATCGCAACAATTTTGCCTTGATGCGAAAGTTGCTCAACCTCTTTTTGTTTATCGCTTGGGCTACAACCTGTTTTTACATGATCAATACCTAAGCTTGATACTAGTTGTTTACCTGCAAGCGAAGGGTCGCCTGTTAAAACTTGCAGCTGCAAATTATTAGCTTTAAGTGCACTTAAGGTATCTGCCGCATGGTCGCGAATTTTATCCTGCAATTTAAAGCCCGCTATCACGCGCTCGTTTAGGTATAAAAACACGTCGTGCGTTGTATCTGCTACTTGGCAATGCCAGTTTGCTTTACCGATAGCAACAGTTTGCTGTTGGAATACTGCAGAGATACCTTTTCCTGTTTCAATTTCAACATCACTAATTGCGACAGGTGAAACATCTAATTCAGTAAAAGCTTTACTAATAGGGTGCTCTGAATAGGTTTCCAAGGTTTTTGCTAGCGCGTAAACCTGTTCTAATGACACGCTGTCATCAAACAATTTGGTATCAAGTAAGGTGAATTTACCTTCGGTTAACGTACCCGTTTTATCAAACGCAATATCAGTAACCTTAGTTAAGGTTTCGAGCACGTGGGAGCGTTTAATTAGTACCCCTTGCTGGGTGAGTTTGGCAACAGCACAAGTCAGCGCCGTGGGGATAGCTAAACTCAGAGCACATGGACAGGTAGCTACAAGTACTGCGATGGTCACCCAAAACGCATGTTCTGGTTCGATGTGGTACCACGAAAAAGCGGTAATCGATGCAAATACAAGTAAACATGCCACAAACCATTGCGCTACTTTATCGGTAATTTCTGCGATTTTAGGGCGCGAAGTGAGCGCTTGATGTTGCAGGCGGACTATCTGATTAATAAGTGTGTCTTGACCAATTTGGTTAACTTCAATGCTAATAACGCCATCGTGATTGACCGTACCGGCATAAACTTGGTCGCCAACCGTTTTAGCAACGGCGGCGTGTTCGCCTGTCATCATTGCTTCGTCAACAGACGTTTTACCGTCAATTAAAATACCATCCGCAGGGATTGTTTCACCTGCTTTGATCATCACTTTGTCGTTTAATTTAAGACGCTTTGCCGCAATGATCTCTTCATCATCATTTACTAAACGGGCGGTAAGCGGTAACAGTTTTTGCAAGTTGGCAGTAAATTCAGAGGCTTTTAATCGGGCGCGGAATTCTAGATATTTACCTAACAATAATAAGAAGGTAAACATACAGATAGATTCAAAATACACTTCGCCGGTTTGAAACACGGTTGCCCAGCAGCTTGCACCATACGCGCCAAAAATAGCAAGTGATACCGGTAAGTCCATATTCAGTTGCTTGGCTTTTAAACCGCGAATCGCAGACGTAAGAAATGGTAGGGCAGAGTAGAGAATAACCGGTGTGGCGAGCACTAAGCTGATCCAACGGAAGTATTGCTCAAAGCCTTCATCCATGCCTGAGAACATACCAAAGTACATGGCAAAAGCGAACATCATGACTTGCATCGTCATCAGGCCAGCGACACCTAACCTGCGCACATAGGATTGGGCTGTTTGTCGCTTTTGTTGCTCTTCATGATCTTGTTGAAAGGGGTAGGCACGGTAACCAATGCGTGCCAATGACTCAATAATGGTACTGAGTTTTAGTTTTGACTGATCCCATTTAACCATGGCGCGATAGGTTGACGTATTAACATCAACACGCACCACGTGACCTAGATTAAGTAACTGTTTTTCAATAAGCCAAGCACATGCGGCGCAACTAATACCTTCGACACTCAACAATATCTCTGCAATATCACCTTGCTTGGTGAGAAATTCTGACTGAATATCTTCATCATCGTAGCTTTGGAACATTTTTATCTGTTCCGGCACTAGCTCTTGAACTTTACCTGCGCTGTCGGTGCGGTATTTGTAATAATCCGACATACCTTGGTCGATAATCGCCTCGGCAACTGCTTGGCAGCCCAAACAACACATCGGCTTTTCGTCATTTTCAAAGGTAATGCTTAATGAAATACCTGCTGGAATAGGCTCTAAGCAATGAAAACAGTTTTTAGACATAAGTTACTTATATTCTGGCTTAATCTTAAATGCGCTGTCGTAAGGTAGTTTAATGTTTTCTTTTAATTTCCATTCGCCGCCAATCGGTTCAATAAATACCGTGTAGCGTGCATCAAGCAATTTTTCGCTAACGCCTGAATACGCACCGTTGGCGTTAGGTGCTAGCATTAAGTCAACGTCTTTATCTTTTAATGTGGTGTGATAAAACGATACTTTTAGTGCTGCCGGCTTAAGTGAGTCGCCCTTTGTGAAATTAACGGTAACAACACCGTTACTAACGGTTAGGTCTGCGTGCAAGTAAAGTGCTTTAGCACGGTCAAACTTAGAGAGTTCTAAGTTAATTGCTTTGCCTTTTTTGTAGTAGTCGTCAACAACCATTGAAGGCCCTTTGTCAGACATATAAAAAAGCAGGGTGATACATGCGATAACGGCACTCGCTGGTACAAAGATGATAAACCAAGGCCAAAATTGTTTATACCAAGGGGTTGTAGACATAGTGAATAATCGTTAAATCAAATGTTGCGTTATTCTACTTGATGTGGTGTGAAAAGGGTAAAAAAAAGCTCCCAATTGGGAGCTTTTTTGATCTAGATTCGTACTCTTAACGCAATTTTAAAATTAGTTTAAATAACGCGTTAAGTTTAACTAATCAATTACTTATCTTGAGATAAGCTGTATACGTACGCTGTTAAGATATGTACTTTATCTTCGCCTAGGATATCTTTCCACGCTGGCATTACACCGGCACGGCCATTGCGAAGCGTTTCTTCAACTGCACGTTGTGAACCACCGTATAACCAAATGTTATCCGTTAGGTTAGGTGCACCAAACGCGTAGTTACCTTTACCGTCCATACCGTGACACGCAGCACACATTGCAAATTTAGCTTGACCTGCAGCTGCATCTTTTTGGTTAACAGTACGACCAGAAAGGCTTAGTACATAGGCTGTAACTTCTTTAACGCCATCTTCACCAAGTGCATCAATCCACGCTGGCATTGCAGCAACACGACCGTGAAGAAGTGTTTGTTTGATAGCTTCAGGTGAACCACCGTATAACCAATCGTTATCCGTTAGGTTAGGGAAGCCTTGGCCGCCGCGTGCATCAGAGCCGTGACACTGTGCACAGTTTTGCGAGAATAAACGTTGACCGATTTCGAGTGCTTCTTCGTTAGTCGCAAGATCTTTAATATCTTGTTTTGCGAATTGCTGGAATACCGGACCAAAACGTTCTTCTGCAGCTTCCATTTCTTTATCTAGCTGTACGCGTTTGTCTGCGTTAGCTATTACAGCGTCTTTCGACTCTTGGATGTTCAAAACACCTTGGTTTGAACTCGTCCAGTCTAAAACACCTTTAAAGTTACCCATACCCGGATAAAGGATAAGGTATACAACGCCCCATACGAAGGTTGCGAAGAACATAATTGTCCACCACTTAGGTAGTGGGTTGTTTATCTCTTCGATACCATCGAATTCGTGGCCACATGTTTCATTTTCTTCAACGCCTACGTAGTTCTTTAAGTTCCAAACTAGTAGTCCGAAGCAGATTGCTAAGCATGCTATGGTTAATACAATAACCCAAATGCTCCAAAACGTAGTCATTTCTCAGACTCCTTTTTTTCCTTTTCGCCAACTGTATTGTTATGTACGTTTTCGTCTTCGAAAATCGCGTTTGCTGCTTCATCAAAGTTCTTTTTAGAACGTTTGCTGTAAGCCCACCATACAATGGCAATAAAAAGTACTAATAATACCAGAGTAAATATGCCTCTGAATGTGCCGTAATCCATAGTGGTTTACTTTAAGTGAGTACCAAGCTGCTGTAGATACGCAATAAGCGCTTCCATTTCAGTTTTACCTTCAATAGATTTAACATCAGCTTGTAATTCTTCATCACTGCCGTAACCACGACCTGGATACGCTTCTTGGTTAATACCAAAGTTGTCACGGAACACTTGTAATTTCTTAAGTGTATGCGTTGTGTCAACTTTGTTTGTCGCTAACCAAGGGTAACCTGGCATGTTTGACTCTGGAACTACATCACGTGGGTTTACCAAGTGAGCATAGTGCCAATCGTCTGAGTAACGACCACCTACGCGAGCTAGATCTGGACCAGTACGCTTAGAACCCCACTGGAATGGGTGATCCCAAACGCTTTCACCCGCTACCGAGTAGTGGCCGTAACGCTCAACTTCGTCACGGAATGGGCGAATCATTTGTGAGTGACAGTTGTAACAACCTTCACGCACGTAGATATCACGACCTTCCATTTCTAACGCTGTTAGCGGACGTAAGCCATCTACAGGTTTTGTCGTATCTTCTTGGAACATTAGTGGTGTAATTTCCACAAGTGCACCAAAGCTGATTGCGAAAACCGTTAGGATAGCCATTAGGCCAACGTTCTTTTCAACAATCTCGTGTTTGTTTTGTGAATTATTCTGGCTCATACATTACTCCTTAAGCAGGCTGAGCTTCAGCTTGCAATGCACCTTTTTCAGCTGCAACAGTTTTAACAACGTTGTATAACATGATTAGCATACCAACAACGATGAATACACCGCCTACAAAGCGCATGAAGTAGAATGGATACGATGCTTCAAGTGACTGAACAAAGCTATACATTAATGTACCGTCAGAGTTAACCGCACGCCACATTAGACCTTGCATTACACCTGAAATCCACATTGCAACGATGTACAGAACAACACCTACTGTGTGTAACCAGAAGTGTGTGTTGATAAGCTTAGTGCTGTACATGCGAGCTTGACCAAATAGGTTAGGGATTAAGTGATAAACCGCACCGATTGATACCATTGCAACCCAACCTAATGCACCTGAGTGTACGTGACCAACAGTCCAGTCAGTGTAGTGAGATAGTGCATTTACAGATTTGATTGCCATCATTGGGCCTTCGAACGTTGACATACCGTAGAACGATAGTGAAACAACTAAGAAACGAAGAATTGGATCGTGGCGAAGTTTATGCCATGCGCCAGATAGCGTCATGATACCGTTAATCATACCACCCCATGATGGTACAAATAGGATTACTGACATTACCATACCTAAAGACTGAGTCCAGTCAGGTAGAGCAGTGTAGTGTAGGTGGTGAGGACCCGCCCAAATATAAAGAGAAATTAGTGCCCAGAAGTGAACTACCGATAAACGGTAAGAGTAAACTGGACGACCAGCTTGCTTAGGAACGAAGTAGTACATCATACCTAGGAAACCAGCTGTCAGTAGGAAACCTACTGCGTTGTGACCGTACCACCATTGCACCATGGCATCTACTGCGCCCGCGTAGATTGAGTACGACTTAGTCAGGGAAACTGGAATTGCCATGCTGTTTACAATGTGTAAAACAGCAACAGTGATAATAAAACCACCATAGAACCAGTTAGCAACATAAATATGCGACACTTTACGCTTGATTAAGGTACCAAAGAATACAACCGCATAAGCAACCCAAACAACCGTAATTAGGATGTCGATTGGCCACTCTAGCTCAGCGTACTCTTTACCACTTGTGAAACCAAGAGGCAGTGTAATTGCTGCTAATACAATAACAAGTTGCCAACCCCAAAAGGTAAATGATGCAAGCTTGTCTGAGAATAAACGCGTTTGACAGGTACGTTGTACAACGTAGTAAGACGTTGCAAATAGTGCACTTGTACCAAATGCGAAAATAACTGCGTTCGTATGTAACGGACGAAGTCGAGAGTAAGTTAACCATGGAATGTCAAAGTTTAACGCAGGCCATACTAGCTGAGCTGCGATGAAAACCCCGGCACCCATGCCAACAATGCCCCAAATCACCGTCATAATGGCGAATTGGCGTACAACTTTATAGTTGTATTCTGTTTGTGATGCTACTGTTGTTTGGCTCATTTTCCGGTTTCCGCTGCAATAAATTGCAATAAGAAATGAATTTCCCAGTTCTAATTAAAGAAATGGGGCCTCTAAAATATTTACCAAATTCGTTACCTTACTAACTCGAACTTTTTTGTACGACTAAAGTCAAAGATTAAGCTGGCAAGAAAACAAACCCAGTAAAACTCTTTTTTTGCATGAGAAATAATAAAATTTTTGCTTTTAAAAAGATAGCGCATTTGCCCAAAATTATGACCTCAATCAAATATTCTCGGTGAGGGTGATTTATTTTTGTGCAAATTTAGTCTAAATTCGCGGCCATCTTACAAACGCCCGTTATTGAAGAGAAATTAATGCGCATTTTAACCATCATTTTTACAGCACTCATTTTAACAAGCTGTGGTGAGTTTAGTCGTTCACAAAAAGCATCGAGCAAAGAGCAACACATAAATTCTTCTGAGCTCAAAATTAATGAACAAACCGTCAAACCAGAAACCGAGTTTGAGATTGTTTTTACCCCGAGTAATAAAATTGAAATCATCGACGCGCATATTGAAGGGGTAAATATGTATATGGGAAAAATCCCATTATTTTTTTCGCAAAAAGATGACTCAACTTATCACGCCATGGGCATGGTTGGGGTATGTAGTAAGCGTGAAATGGTGTGGCAAATTCAGCTACGTTACCGTGATGTTTCAAGCCAGCTTGAAAAAACAGCAACTCTCAACTTTGTCGTAACAAATGCTTAACTGAGCGTCTACAGATGTAGCTTGGTTACAATTGATTACATCTGGTAACGCACGAAAACGAGTATCAATAAAAGCACGTTATTAGTGTGTAACATACTGATAAATAAGCGGTACAGATGTTATTTCTGTTAATCTAATAGTAACAAGCGGCGCATCCTAAGCGCCGTTTTTTATTCCTGAACAAAAGCTGAACTCGCATTCAGTTTTCATTCATTTTCACAAGCCTAGTTTGCTGCATCCGTTTTCAGATTTCTCCCTGGTTTTATATCCGAAGCCATGTTTCTAGCGTCAATTTAGGAACAACAATCTGTATCTGAAAGTGGGTAATGCAACAAGTTATTCACTTAGTTGAAGTGCTTTCAACTAAAGGGTTAGACAACTAATAAAGGTTTATTATGAATAAAACTAAATTGGGCTTAGCGATTGCCGCAGCAGTTCCACTATTCTCTGCTCATAATGCTGTAGCAGCTGAAGAAACGTCAGCAAGTGCTGTAGAACGTATCGAAGTAACAGGTTCACGCATCAAACGTACTGATATGGAAACAGCAAGCCCGGTAACAGTGATTGGTGCTGATGAAATTCGTGCCTCTGGCGCAGCGTCAATTGATGCCGTTTTACAAAAAATGACTGCTGCAAGCGGTGCAATGACTAACCCAGCAGTAAACAATGGTTCTGGTGGTAATGCGCGTGTTGATTTACGTGGTTTAGGTGCACAGCGTACATTGGTACTTGTTAATGGTCGTCGAATGATCAACTCAGGTACTGGTGCTGCATCAACCGTTGATTTAAACACAATCCCAGTGTCAATGATCAAACAGGTTGAAGTGCTAAAAGATGGTGCTTCAGCAGTATACGGTACTGACGCAGTAGCGGGTGTTGTAAACATTATCTTAAAAGATGATTTCGAAGGTCTTGATATGAACCTTAACGGCGCGATTAGCGGCGAGGGCGATGCAGACGAAACATCATTTGATATCACAATGGGTTCAAGCTTTGACCGCGGTAACGTGGTAATTGGCTTACAATACACAGACCGTGGCGATGCGTCTCAAGCAGACCGTGATTTCTCTGATTGTCCAATCGAAGAAGATTTCGAAAATGGTAGCTTCTACTGTGGTGGTTCTCCTTACTCACCGTTCGGTCGCGTATGGGGTGATACTGCTGACCTTCAAGGTAACGCAGACGGCAGCTGGCATGACTATGTAACCGAAAACGATGCATATAACTTCTCACAGGCGAGCTATTTATATACGCCAATGCGTCGTTTAAACCTAACGGGTGTTGGTAACTTTGACCTAACTGACGATACACGTTTAGTAACTGAATTCACTTACTCAAAGCGTTGGTCAGATCAGCAAATGGCACCACAGCCAGTATGGTTTGATTTTAAATACGATGCTGACGCAATGGGTGATTCACTGTTATCTCACGGTGTAGTTGATGGTGAGGAGATCTCTTACGGTCGTCGTATGACTGACGTTGGTCCTCGTGGTTACGAGCAAGTTGTTGATACAGTTCGCGCAGTAATTGGCTTAAATGGTGAGTTCGATAACGGTTGGGGCTGGGATACATCAGTTGTATTCGGTCGTAACGACTCAGTTGACCGCGCTACAAACTTACTAAACATGGGCTCAATTCAAGACGCTATCAGCAAGCAAGAATTCAACCCATTAGATCAAGGCGATTGGTCAAAAGAGAACTTAAAGCCTTACAACTACACTGAAAACAACTCAGGTGGTAGCCAGTTATTAGTTCTTTCAGCTGGTTTAAACGGCGAAGTAATGGAATTACCAGCAGGTTACGTAGGTTTTGCTGCAGGTATCGAGCACCGTGAAGAAAAAGCATGGTACGTGCCAGATTCACTTACATCACAAGGTTTAGCTAACGACCCTCGTGTTGATCCTACAGGCGGCCGTTTTGACGTAAATGAAGCTTACGTTGAATTAGCAGTACCACTTCTAGCTGACGCACCGTTTGCTGAAATGGTTGATTTAAGTGCAGCAGTACGTGCATTCGATTACAGCACATTCGGTTCTGACGAAACATGGAAGCTAGGTTTAACATGGCGTGTAAATGATGAGTTTATGGCTCGTGCAGTACGCTCAACCGCTTTCCGTGCACCAACAGTTAACGAACTATATGCAGGTCAAGGTCCGTCATTTGAGCAAATCGATTTGCCATATGCTCAAAAGCAAGCTGAAGTAACGGTTGGCGGTAACGAAAACCTAACACCAGAACAAGCTGACACACTAACAGCTGGTTTTGTATATGCGCCATCTTGGTTAGACGGTTTCTCAATGACGGTTGATTACTTCGATATCGAAATTGAAAACGCAATCGCACGTGAAAACGAGCAATACATTGTTGAAACATGTCTTGATGCGACAGGTCAAAACGTTAATAACGATTTAGCACTATGTCAGTTCGCATCTGTTAAATATAACGACAAAACACGTCGTGTAACGTTTAACAACCAACTTAAAAACATTGGTACTGAGCACACTAAAGGTTACGATGTAAACTTCAAGTATACATTCGACGCACTTGGTTTAGCTTGGCGTACAGGTCTAGATGTAACCATTCTAGACGAATACACAGTTGAATCGGCAGGTGCAGGTAGCGTAGATTACGCAGGCCTAATCACTTCAGGTTTAGGTAGCTACGCAGAGCTAAAAACTAACTTAAACCTTAAAGTGTCTGGCGACAACTGGGATGCACAGTACGAAGCGCGTATGATCGATGGTGTTGATGACTACTCATGCCAAAAAGCAGACGCAAAATGTTTAGTACCAAGTGTTGGTACTGTGGTTTACCATGACATCAGCGGCTCTTACATGCTTAATGACACTGTGTCATTACAAGCTGGCGTAAACAACTTATTTGATAAGCAAGCGCCTTACTACACAGGTAACAACGATTCAAACACTGACCCGTACACGTACGATGTACTTGGTCGTCGTTTCTTCGCTGGTGTAAACGTTAAGTTCTAATTTAAGAATAATTAGCGATAAAGCCGCAGGTTAATAACCTGCGGCTTTTTTATTCTCAAAACGATCATCGCTATGTCATTCAATTGTAATATTAAGTATCAATTATCGAATAAAACGCGTTGTAAGCTAGTTCTAGAATGCATTGCTTGCCTATTTAATTTACCTGTCACTAAACTGCAAACTAATTGTCATTAAACCCGCCTAAGCTCTCGGCAAATCCACAATTGAGTTGAAAGCACATGGGAATCATCAGGAATAGAAGTTTAATTAGTCGTAATAAGCAGCAAGATAATCGCGTTTATGTACCGGCTGATTCAAGGGACAATCAGTATGTGATCGCGGAGCTCGCGGTAAATGACGCGCTTGTTGCACAATTATCTGACAAAACACTTAACCCATCGCCAAAAGAATTACTTTCGTTGTTGCTTAACAAGGTAAGACGTATTGTCGCAAATCACGAGATAGACTTTGTTGCCTTGATTGCGTCAAACAAATTTATTCGCGTACGTTATGGTGTTGATAATGAAATTAACACCACTAATGAGCAGCACATCGTTTACTACAACCCAGAAAAAAGTAAAGGCGTGGTGGGTGTAAGTGCAGACGATGCAAATGCAATCCACTCTTTTCGCCTTGTGTGTTTCGCTACCGGTGAAAATTTAAGAGAAAATGCAGCGTTATTTCATCAAAAAGTTGTGATGTTGGTAAATGAAATAAAAGCGGCGTTTAGCTTTGTTGATGCAATTAAACTGCAAGACCACCAACACATTAGTTTCGGACTTGAAAAGCACTCATCGGCTACCCAATCTAAAGCTCATGGTTTTCGTGTTATTGAAAAACGTTATGAAAGCTCTGGTTTAACCTTACCACAAGAGCGCAACAGTAAGGCCTTTATCGTAGTAAAAGCCAATTTTAGTGAGCTACTGAGTGAAAAAGTGCTGAATCATGAATACGATGTCAGTCAGATGCATGGTGAAGTATCACACTTGCTTATTCAACTTGCACAAGAAGCTGGTGTCAGTCACTTAGCTTATGTTGCATCGAATCGCTATCCGGTTGTTAAGTCAAACTTAGTCTCAGGCAGTGCTAATCAAAACGGTGAGCTAGTGAGTTTAAATTTTGGCAACACAGAACATGAAGTGATCCAACTAATTGACGACGATTACATCAATAGTAACGCCTATTTAGTATTTTACATGCCTGAAAACTGTGTAGTGAAAGCAGGGTATGCTGCCTACATTAACAAGGTGATTAAATTGATTGATAAACTTGGCCAAAAGTTGCACCTAGCTGAACACGACAAAGCCATGTTACTAAGGTTTTATCAACACTTTAGTTATAAAGCTTGAACCTAAGCTTATATATTTGTCATAGTGTAGGAAAATAAACTTATCAACCGCACTATGACAATCCAACCCAATCAAGAATTTTGTGTACCTTACGTTGAAGGTGACGGTGTAGGCCCTGAGTTAATGAGCTACGCCCGTACCGTCGCTGACCAGGTGCTTAAAAAGTGCTATGGCGAGCAGCGTAGAATTATTTGGAAAGCTGTACTTTGTGGTGAGAAAGCCGCAGCACAGTATCAAGGCGATTGGTTTCCTGAAGAAACACTGAATGTAATCGAACAATACAAATGCGCATTAATAGGGCCTATTACCGCACCGATAGGTTATGGTTTTAAATCACTTAATGTCGCGCTACGCCACGAACTTGGATTGCGCACGTCGTATACACGATATGTATCACATAATGGTAACTCCTTTTATGTACTGCGCGATAACAGTGAAGATTTGCCGATAAAGCTTGAGTGGCAAACGGATTCATTTGATGGCAATTTACTTGCGACATTTTTAAAAGAAGAGCTCGGTGTCAATAAGGTGCCACTGGCAGAAAAAAGTGTGATGGCACTTAAGTATGTTTCAGAAAATGGCGTAGATATGTTGCTATCTTCTGCAATTGAGCTCGCAAAATTGCGTAATATTAAACGCATCACCATAGTGCACCATGCCAATAGTTTACCGATTTCTGAGGGCAGTGTCGTGCGTTGGGCGCTCAGTTCAATCAAGCGTTACAGTCAAAATTCAGACGAAAATTCATTGCCAAAATATGTTGATGATATTGCAATTGATGTGTGCTCTTTGCTGCAGTTTTTCACTCAAAACCACACGG
The DNA here is from genome assembly GCF_056159365.1 of Pseudoalteromonas sp. ABV4_021. NCBI lineage: Bacteria > Pseudomonadati > Pseudomonadota > Gammaproteobacteria > Alteromonadales > Pseudoalteromonadaceae > Pseudoalteromonas > Pseudoalteromonas sp. ABV4_021. Next base: position 1,380,234 of record NZ_JBSWVB010000001.1, read on the forward strand.
AGCAGGGCGATACCATTTATATTTCAGCTAACTATTTAGCGACTATTTTAAATGAATATTTTACCGGTAGCTTAGGGCAAATAAACAAGGTAAGCCAAACTAATTTTGGCAATGACATTTGTATTTTTGAGCCAAAACACGGACCGTTGCACAGTTTAGTAGGTAGTGATGAGATAACCCCAGTAGCACTGATAAATGCAGTTGTTTCGCTGTTTTATCATTTGGGTTGTTTAGAAGCGGCTAACTATCTAACAAAGGGTTTATTTGAGGCGGAAAAAAGCTTAAAGGATAACACGATATCCTTTAAGCAATTTCAAGAAACATTAGCCTCAACATTAGGCTGATAGTTTTAGTTGTGATTGATAAAGCGGTCGCAAGTAATCAACGCATTGTTGATATACCGACAGCAGCTCGGCATCAATGTTTTTAACATCAACAACTTGCGCATTACCAGCGGCAGCAATAAAAGCTGCAAATACTAACGTTGGTGTTGGGCAGCTATATTTATCTTTGATTTCTAACGTTTCACCAGCCAACAGGCGAGCCGTAATGCTTGGTGTTGTAACACTAGCAAGTTCACACAGTGATTCATTACTAATCGTGTGTTCGCACGGTTTATTAATCGCTTTTCTGATTTTGCCACCAAACTCTTTCAATAGTTTGATGTAATTCTCAATAAACTGCGCCTGACATTCTGCGTTATCTAAATGGTAAGTTGCTGTTAACTGGTTAAATAAGTTTTCTTCAATGTATAAGAATTGATGTTTATGAAATTGACCTGAGCTCATTGTAATGTTCCTCGTTTTTGTTGATAAATTGGCATTTGCCTTAACAAAAAGAGTAACTAACCTAAATAAAATTTAAAAATTGAATAATTCAATTGTTGATATAGATATTGTCTATACTGCTGTGCTAAACCTAAGTTTAACTCGGTAAACTCAATGCAAACTCTGTCAGTTGCTGGCGCAGCCAAGTGTGCGCTGGGTCGTAGTGCTTAATGGGGCTCCAAACCATACTGATCTCTTGCGGCACCATTTGAAATGGCAATGGCAGGGTAACTAAGGGGTCGTTTTGAAAACTCGACAATGCCAAGCGGTTAGGAATAGTAAGCAGCAAATTTTTACTTCCGGTGATTAACGCTTGTGCTTGAAAATGGCGGGTAAAGACTTGAATATTTCGCTTTTTTTCCATTTGCCAAAGGGCTTCGTCAAGTTCGCCAAGCTTACTAGGATGGCTATCTTTTGAAATGCGATTTTCACTGATAATACCACTGCGACTCACCCAAATATGAGGCTGTGTTAAATAGCTATAAAGGTCTTGCGTTTCTGCAAACGGATTATCCTGATGACAGATCACCCTAAAATTATCGCGCCATAATCGTTTTTGGTGAAATGACGTCGGCGCTTGTTTAAAGCGGTTAATTGCGATATCTACACTACCTTCTTGCAATTCACCAAGTGAACTGTCGCCAGGGGACGTAATGTTGTAGCTAATATTCGGATAACACTCAGCGGTTTTGGCTATAAACGGAAACAGTAAACAGCTTTCAATATAATCGTTAGTTAAAATTTTAAAGGTGTGTTGCGCAGTAATCGGGTCAAACTGGCTGTCGGATTGGGTGATCGATTCACTGAGGCGAATAAATTCGTTGATCTGCGGTTTAAGTGCTAGTGCTTTTTCAGTCGGTTGCATGCCACCTGCGGTGCGAACCAATAAAGGATCAGAAAAATATTCACGTAGTCGTTTTAATGCAGCGCTGACCGTTGGCTGTGTTAAAGCAAGCTTGTTTGCAGCGCGTGAAACACTTCGTTCTTCTAATAAGACGTTTAGATATACCAGCAGATTTAGGTCAATATTGCGAATATTCATAAGTTTCTGTACAAGCTTTGCGTTAAATGAGAGTACAACTTATACCAATTTGAATATTTATGCGATGCTTCTCGCACATTAAAATATGTATTTAGAACAGTTAGATGTGAATGCACTTAGCTTAATAATAAATCTGTTTGCGCGGTAATAAGGGTTTAGTATTAGCTAAATTTAGCGTTATTTAAAAATAAAAAAAGCCGAGATAGCACGGCTTTTTTACGGTATCGGCAATAAGCGATTAAAGGCCTTTCTCTGAGTAAAGGGTTACCTTACCGCCTACAAAGGTTACTTTAATGTTTGTGCTGTCATTGCCCCAAGTACAGTCTGTGTGCATGGTTTTTTCTTCACATTGTGATGCGCTGCTAAGGATCGCTTCAACTTCTTGCTTGTCTTGACCTACTTTAATTTTTTCGTAGTTTTCTAAGGTCACTTTTGAACATGCAGTTAACGTAAGTAGTGCTGCAGCAGTAATAAATAATTTTTTCATAAGACAAAGTCCTTAATGGTTATAACGACGAATTTGCATAATAATGCCGAGCTTTGGATGGTCGAAATAATGTATTTCGGAGCTTATCACACGACGGAATTGTGAAAATCGTTCGGTTTTTAATACAGTTTCAGAGAGTTGTTGCAAAGCTAAGCCATTGTCACCATCTGTAAAGTTGATGTTGTCAACGGTCTCTTCCACTAACTCGTTAAGATCAAAATCGGCTTCAATATTGAGATAATTGCGACGAATAAATACTTTAAATTTGCCTTGTAGCTGCCATGTTTGTTCAGTTAAAAGCGGACTAGGAGTGTCTTCAAACGTTTCAAAGTCGTTAACAATATCATTTGAAAATGCATTTATGTCTGAACTTTGCGGCACGCCATTTAAATCAATTGCCTCGCTTTGTTCAAATTGCATATATTCATTAAGCATTCGTTCAAGTGATTGCTCATTTTCTGATTTATTAATAACTGCCGATAAATTCTTTCCACCATACAAGTACATAGGTGTTGCGTTACGAATATTACTTTCAGGTTGGCGCCAACCGGTGTGCAATAACGGTGTTAAGCCACGTCGTTTTAAGCGGCTTACGGTTTCGTTAAGCTCGAGCTGCTCTTTTGATAACAAATAAATGTAATCGGTGTGTTCGAACGTCAGTGCGTCAGGTGTAAGCGGTAACGCGTCTAATTCGGCTACATTGCTATAACGTTGGCACTCAAGCTGCGCAAAGTTATCAAGTTCATCGTCGTTATTAATTTGCGATGATGTCTCAAACGCTTCAATAACGTCATCGTTACTAATGGCAGGCTGGTCAAGGCCGTCAATCTGTTCGCCATTTTCGTTATCGACTTCGATGCCCATGCATTCTTTATATTTCACATTTTGCAGTTCTTGATAGGCTTCAGCGATAATGTCTTTACTGTTAGCGTAGTTAATCGCTGGGAAGTCTTCGGCTGAAAGGTCTTCTTTTAGTTCGCTGTCGGTAGGTCTTTCAAAAAAGATCAGTTCAATATCAAACCAACGCAAATTGGCGCTGGCCATAAAACTTGCGCTAAGCAGGCTTAACGGCAAAACATATTTTATTATCATTATTTTACAACCTTTTGGGCAAAGTCTCTTAGCATTGCAGTAACGAGCTTTAAGCGCTCTTGGTTATTCTTTTCTTCAATCATAAAACGCAATTTACTGGCGCCTTCCATCTTATAAAATTGCGGATTGGATTGCAGTAATCCAATAATAAAGCTTGGATCGACTTTAGTATCTTGGCCAAATTCAAAATAACCGCCTTTGATATTGGCATCAATCTTAGTTATACCAAGGCTTGAGGCTGTAATTTTGAGTTGTTGAATTGCAAATAGGTTTTGCAACGCTTCAGGTAGTAAACCAAATCGGTCAATTAATTCAACTGACAATTCATCCATTGCATCTTTATCGGTGCAACTGGCAATACGTTTGTACATGCTTAAGCGTGTATTTACATCATGAATATAGTCGTTTGGAATAAGCGCAGGAATTTTTAAATCAACGTCGCTTTGTTTGCGTAGCAAGTTTTCAAGGCTTGGCTCTTTGCCTTGTTTTAACGCTTCAACAGCTTGGTCGAGCATTTCCATATACAAGCTAAAGCCTATGCTCTCAATTTGACCGCTTTGCTCATCACCTAATAGCTCACCCGCACCACGAATTTCTAAATCGTGCGTCGCTAAAGTAAAACCAGCACCAAGATCTTCAAGTGATGAAATCGCTTCTAAACGTTTCTTCGCATCTTTACTGATCAGTTTTTCATTTGGTGTCAGTAAATAAGCGTAGGCTTGGTGATGACTTCGACCAACGCGGCCACGTAATTGGTGTAATTGTGCAAGGCCAAAACGGTCGGCTCTATCAATCAAAATGGTATTTGCGGTTGGAATATCAATACCAGTTTCAATTATCGTGGTACACACCAACACGTTAAACTTTTGGTGGTAAAAATCCGACATTAATGATTCGAGTTCTTTCTCGCGCATTTGCCCGTGGGCGTACTGAACATTAGCTTCAGGTACTAATGCAGCAATGTCGCTTGCAAAGCTGTCGATGGTTTCAACATTGTTATGTAAGAAGTAAACCTGGCCTCCGCGTTTAATTTCACGAATGATTGCTTCTTTAATAAGTTCATCGTCGCTTTGACGAACGAAGGTTTTTACTGCTAACCGTTTAGCCGGTGGGGTGGCAATAATTGATAAATCGCGCATGCCACTCATTGCCATATTCAGCGTACGCGGAATTGGCGTTGCGGTGAGCGTTAAAATATCAACATCAGCACGTAGCGACTTAATTTTTTCTTTTTGGCGTACGCCAAAACGGTGCTCTTCATCCACAATCAGTAAGCCAAGATCATCAAACTTAATGTCTTGCTGCAGTAACTTATGTGTTCCAACAACAATATCAATTTTACCTTCAGCTAAGCCTTCAAGCGTTTGTTTTTGCTCTTTTGCAGTTTTAAATCGCGACAATAAGGCGACTTCAACGGCAGAGTTGGCGAAACGGTCTTTAAAGTTTTCAAAATGCTGTTGAGCGAGCAGGGTAGTTGGCACTAAAACCGCGACTTGCTTAGAGTCGTTTACTGCGACAAACGCGGCGCGCATCGCAACTTCAGTTTTACCAAAGCCAACATCACCGCACACCAAACGATCCATTGCTTGCGCTTTTTGCATATCATTCAGTACGGCACCAATGGCATTTTGTTGGTCATCGGTTTCTTCAAACGGAAAGCTATCCGCAAATTGGCGATAAGCGCTGCTGTCGTGATTAAATGCGTAACCTGGCTTAACTTCGCGCTGGGCATAAATATCAAGTAATTCAGCGGCAACATCGCGGACTTTTTCGGCGGCACGACGTTTGGCTTTTTCCCACGCTTCGGAGCCCAGTTTATTGAGTGGAGCAGTTTCTAAGTCACCACCTGAATAACGCGATAATAAATGCAGTGATGCCACAGGCACATAAAGCTTCGCGTCGTTTAAATAATGAATGGTAACAAACTCGGTACTGACACCTCCGGCGTCAATGGTTTCTAGCCCTTGGTAACGGCCGACACCGTGATCTAAATGTACTATGGGTTGACCAATTTGCAGTTCAGCAAGGTTACGAATAATTGAATCTTGACTGACTTCGTATTTATGTTTGCGACGGCGTCTTTGAGATATTTTTACACCAAGCAGCTCTTGCTCAGTGATAATGCATAAGTTTTGCGTAGTAAGGTGAATACTTTGCTCGAGCGGTGAAACAATTAAGCCAACATCACTGTTTGCTGCACTAAATTGATCAATAGACTCGAACTCTGAAAGCTTTAACCCAGTTGGTTTCAGCAAAGTTAATAATGATTCACGGCGGCCGTCACTTTCTACCGAAAATAAAATACGCGTGTTATTACTTTTTAACGCGCTAATGTAGTTTAAGACGTGTTCAAACGGCTGCTTAAGTTGATGGTTTACACGGATATCAGGCACAGCATCAAGAGCGATATTGCTATTGCCTGCTTTCGTGCCAAGCATTGCTTGAGAGAGCGCAACGCGAGGGGAACCATTTAGCGCAGAAAATAAGTTTTCTACATTAAGATAAAGCTTTGACGGTTCGAGTAGTGGGCGTAATGGATCAACTTTACGATTTTCGAAGCGTTTTTCAATATCTTGCCAAGTTTCACGGCAGCTGTGTTCAATATCGCCCAAGGTAAAAATAACGTTGTCACTTGGTAAATAATCAAACAGGGTTGCGGTGTTATCAAAAAACAATGGTAAATAATATTCAATACCTGCGGGCAAACTACCTTGGCTGACTTGTGAATAGACAGAGCCTTTTTCATGTGCCATGCCAAAGGTTTCACGATAGTTAATACGAAAACGTTCTATGTCGTCTTCGTCGGTACCAAATTCGTGCGCTGGCAATAAGTCAATTTCTTGAATGTTCTCGCGAGAGCGCTGGGTTTCCGGATCAAATTGGCGAATCGAGTCAATTTCATCATCAAATAAATCAATACGCAGTGGTGTATTACTGCCCATCGGGAATAAATCGATGATGGAACCACGAATCGCAAATTCACCATGGGCCATTACTTGTTGTACGTTGATATAGCCAACCGACTCGAGTGCGGTGCGCAAGGTCATGCTATCGAGCGTGTCACCAACTTTGTATTTGATTGCCTTACCGTAAATAAATTCACACGGGGCGGTGCGCAACATAAGCCCTGCAATAGGCACAATCAACACTCCGTCATGCTGATTTCTAAGTTGACTTAATAGGCTTAAACGCTGCGAAATTATATCTTGGTGTGGCGAAAAATGATCGTAAGGCAAGGTTTCCCAGTCTGGAAATAAGTTAACTGGGATATTAGGCAACAGGTAATTTAGCTCAGCTTCAAGCTTAAGTGCCTGTTGCGTGTTTTGCGTGACAATTAATTTAAATCCAGCGTGGCTTTTTACCGCATCTGAAATTGCTAAACTTAAGGCTGAACCTGCTAAATTGCCCCACGCAATTTTGTCGTTTTGGGTTTTGATCCAGGGTAAGTTAAGCCACTGACTTTGCATTAATGTCACTCCTTACTAATCTCGGTATAATTTGGTTAGATCTTGGTAATGGTCGATACGACGGTCACGTAAATACGGCCAAATACGACGTACGGATTCACTGCGTGCACGATCGATATCGGCATAGAGGATTTCATCGTCATTATTTGACGCGTGCGCCAAAATTTCGCCCTGTGGACCCGTAATAAAACTATTGCCCCAGAACTGAATGCCTTTACTCTGCTCGCTTGGATCGGCTTCATGGCCTTGGCGGTTACAGGCAATTACAGGCAGTCCATTTGATACTGCGTGAGCACGCTGGGCAATAACCCAAGCGTCGAGTTGACGTTGTTGTTCAGCGCTGTCGTCGTCTAAATCCCAACCAATTGCGGTTGGGTAAATTAAAAACTCTGCACCTGCCATCGCCATTAAACGCGCAGCTTCTGGGAACCATTGATCCCAGCATACTAACACGCCAAGTTTACCAATTGAGGTCTCGATTGGTTGAAAACCTAAATCGCCCGGGGTGAAGTAAAACTTTTCATAAAAGCCAGGGTCATCAGGAATATGCATTTTGCGGTAAGTGCCCGCAATTTCACCGTTAGTATCAAGTACAACGGCGGTATTGTGATACAAGCCCGTTGCACGTTTTTCAAATAATGAGGTAACAATAACGACATTTAGCTCTTTGGCAAGCGCACCGTAAAGCGCGGTACTTGGGCCTGGAATTGGTTCTGCTAAGTCAAAGTTATCGGTACTTTCTACTTGGCAAAAATACAGGCTGCGATGCAGTTCTTGCAATACAATTAACTTGGCACCATTTTTTGCGGCCTCTTTTATGCCAAGTACGGTTTTGTCTTGGTTATGCTGTAAATCACCGCTATTTGAATGTTGAATTGCCGCAACTTTAATCGTTTGAGACATAATTAGCTCCGTAAAAAACCCTTAGGTAATTGCATGGTAATACAGTGTAAGCTGCCAAATTGGTGAATTAATGGCAGACAGTCAATACCAACAACTTGATGTTGAGGGTAGGCTGCTGCGATTACATCAAGTGCAGCTTGATCATTAGCATCTTGGTAAGTAGGTACCAATACCTTGTTATTGATAATTAAATAATTGGCATAGGTTGCTGGAAGGCGCTCGCCATCGTTATCGTATTTCGCGTGTGGCCAAGGTAAGGCGTGCAAAGTATAAGGCTCGCCACTTTTTGTAGTGAATGTCTGTAACTGCTTAGCCATTGCGTCTAACGCTTGGAAGTGCTCATCGTTTTGATCAGGGCATGAAACGTAAACTAAGGCATCATTTGGCGCAAAACGCACTAACGTGTCGATATGGCTGTCGGTATCGTCTCCTGCAAGGTAACCGTGATCAAGCCAAAGAAAGTGATTAACACCTAATAATTCCGTTAGCTTTGCTTCTAGCTCTGCTTTATTTAAATTGTTTTCACGATTGTCGTTTAATAAGCATTCGCTGGTTGTTAACAGTGTGCCGTTACCATCGCTTTCAATACCACCACCTTCGAGTGCCAGCGGCACTTTTTGTGATGAAGCGTTATTGGCTAATACTGTGTTAAATAGCTGCTGATTAATCGCATTATCAAGTTCTGATTGAAACTTATTACCCCAGCCATTAAAGGTAAAATCAAGGGCATGAAGAGTGTCACCACGATATGTGCTAATTGGGCCATGGTCGCGTGCCCACGTATCATTAGTTGGGCATACAACAAAATGGACCTTGTCTAGTGGTAGATCGTTGCTATGAAAAAGCGTACTAATATGTTGTTTTAACGCATCATTATGCGCAACAATCACAAGTGCTTGCTGCGACAGAATTTCTTTTGCGATAGCAAGGTAGGAGAGCTCAACTTGAGGCAAAATATCGGCCCAATCAGTATCTTTATGCGGCCAAGTTAAAAGCACGGCATCTTGCAATGCCCATTCAGCTGGAAAAACAGTGTTCATAGTAGTTAACAAGGGTAATTTTGGCCAATATTAGCAAATGGCGACACTATTTATTAGTGTTTAATTGATGTTTTTCTTTGATTGCTTCTTTTTTAACACTTTGGCTTGTGTATGCAGGCTTGCTCTAACCATAAGTTCTTGATCTTGTTCTCGAATGTGGCTGAATATAAATCGTGTCTTATATCCATCTTGGTGCGGTTCACTATCCACAACTTGGGTAAAGCAAAACACTGCTGCCGCTTCATCCGCTAAAAACAGTTTGCTCCGAAAAAAACTGTTTGGGGTATAGCGAGTGTTTGTTTGCAGTACAAAGCCGCTGCCACCAAAACTTACCGTTTCTAGCTGAGCTTCGTCTTCATTTTCCGTTGCTAATATATGCGACAAAATAAGGTCAATTTTACGTGACTGTAATTTAAGGTACTGCGCTAAATCATCGGCTACATCACCTAACTGTCTGAGTGGGCGAAGGGCGGTTTGCTCTAGCACGTTTACTTCATTGGCTAGTTTAAATAGCGGTGGGATTATTTTGTCTATGTCACTGTCATCGCTAGGCAATTTATCTTCGTTAACCTGTTCTAAGTTAACGCTAATTGCGTGTTCGATTTGAAAGTATTGATTAAATTGTTCGATGAGGTCGGACATATGCATTGTAAATCATTAAATAATAAATAATCTTAGCCCGAACAGGGGAGTTCAGGCAAAGAATTTATTTAACTTTCAGTTAGCTGCCGGTGAACGGCACGTTCTCGATAACTTCTAACGACTGATTAAGTGCCTCAAGTCGTGTATTTACAAAACGCTCTTTACCGATTAATTCATCAATGCCAAGCCTTTCGAGTTGATGTTTAGCATCGTTATTTGGGCAATATAAAAAGACTTCACAGTCTGCTTCTATGGCGTCTTTAATGGCATTTTCTAAGGCGAGGCCAACGGTCATATCGATCATTGGTACATCACTTAAATCTAGGATCATCGCTTTGTACTTATGTACAGAAGAATGCTGACGAGAAATGGCTTTAGATACACTGAAAATCATTGGACCCGACAAGTAAAAGAACAGAATATTGCCTTTTGCTTTGTCTAAAATTGCGCGCTCTTGTTTATTTAACGGTACATCATCGTCATCTGCATCGCTAATTGCTTTGACTTGTTTTGCCTGTTCACGGCTTAATCGTTCTATCACAATAATATTTGAGATAAATACACCCAAGCCAACCGCAATAAGTAAGTCAACAAAAACAGTTAGTAGCATTACCGCATACATAATCGCGGTTTGCTGCATGCTGGCTTTGTGTGCGCGCTGTAAAAAACTCCAATCGAGAATCGAGATACCAACATACAGCGCGATACCTGCAAGCACCGCCATTGGAATTGGCTCAATTAAACTGCCCGCAACTAATACTACAAGCATCAAAATAACGGCGCGGATAATTGCCGCGGCAGGAGAGCGAGAACCCACTTGAATACTCACAACTGTGCCCATGGTTGCACCTGCACCCGGCAGTGCGCCAAACAAACCTGAGATCATGTTAGCAATACCTTGACCTTTCAGTTCTTTATTTGAATCGTGCTCTTGACGCGTTAATGAATCTGAGATTACTGCAGTTAAAAGGGTATCAATACAACCAAGTGTGCCAAGTACCATGGCTTCAATGATCATGGTAACGAATTGGTCGGCGGTAAATGTCGGAAATACTAAATTAGGTAACCCAGTCGGAATTTCACCGATACGGCGAATCGATTCATCGCTAAATAAAATAACGGATACAAGCGTGATTGCGATAAGTGCAACGAGTTGAGCGGGAATATATTTACGGTATTTTTTTGGGAAGTAAAACAAGATGCCCAGTGTTGCGAGGCCTAAAAATAATTCTGAAAAGTGAAGGTTGAAAATTAAACTGGGGAGCTCCGTTAGCGTGCCGACGACGCCGCCTGATGGTGTTTGATGCCCTAAAAGCGGTGCTAATTGTAAGATAATTAGAATAACACCAATGCCTGACATAAAACCGGAGATAACACTGTATGGCATTAAGGTAACGTATTTACCCAGTTTTAATGAACCGAGTAAAAATTGGAATGCACCGGCCATCATCACCACGGTAAAGGCCATTGCCATGCCTTGCTCTGGGTGTTTGGCCATCATCGCGGTAAGCACTGCTGTCATAATAACGGTCATCGGACCGGTCGGCTCAGAAATGAGCGAGTTAGAACCACCAAACAGTGCAGCGAATAAACCCACTAAAATAGCGCCCCAGATACCAGCTTCGGCACCTGCGCCTGACGCCACACCGAAGGCTAGGGCAAGTGGTAGTGAGATAATTGCAGTAGTGACACCACCAAATAAGTCACCACGGAGTTGAAAGTGCTTAAATCGCTCGAACAAAAGGCATACCCCTATATTGCAGACGCGGTATTCTACCTAGACTGTTTAAATAGTTACAGTAGCTTAGCTGGAATTATGGCAAAAATTTCACTGATCAGATCTGTTATTCTGAGATTGCCTAGAAAATAATACACTTCTTATTAATAAGTGTTAAACTTCCAAAAAACTACACTTATTAAACAATCAGTAATCTATGTTTCAGCCAGTTAGTTTGTTTATTGGCATGCGCTATGCGAAATTAGCCAAGGGCAACGGCTTTATCTCCTTTATTTCATTTTTCTCTATCGCGGGTATAACGCTCGGTATTATTGCGCTAATTTGTGTGACCAGCGTAATGAACGGGTTTGAGAACCGGCTTAAGCAATCTATGCTGCAAATTACGCCGCATTTATCTGTTGCCTTACCCGATAAGCAAAACCATGCGTTGTATCAAACCTTGGCAACACATCCAGATGTCACTTCAATATCTCGTTTTAAAACCAGTGAAGGGTTAGTTGTGTCGAATACCAAATTATTAGCGGCAAAAATATACGGTATAGATGACAGCCAAGACACGCCTTTGACCGCCATGCTTAATAGTGAAACCGTAAAACAATTAGCAAACACTAAGTATTCAGTGGCGATTACGCGGCGCTTAGCAACAGAGCTCAATGTTTCTGTCGGCGATAAAATTCGCTTAATGCTGCCGAGTGTTACAACGTTCACTCCAGTTGGACGTATGCCATCGCAACGTTTATTTACCGTTGCTGTAATGATTGATAACAGCGCATTTCATAGTCAGGTAATTTTAACGAGTACACCAAACCTACTAAGGCTTAATCGTATAAAACCATCGAGTTTTAATGAATTTGCACTGTATTTAACCGATCCATTTAAATTAGATGACCTAATCAATGACATGCCAGAGCTTAAAACGCTAAAAGTAGCAGATTGGAAAGATACACAAGGCTCGCTCTTTTCAGCAGTGGCAATGGAAAAGCGCATAATGAGCCTCTTGCTTGGCCTGATTATTTTAGTTGCGGTATTTAATATTCTCTCAGCACTGACCATGATGGTATCTGAAAAACAGTCTGAAATTGCGATTTTACAAACCTTAGGTTTAACACCCAACGGTGTGTTACAGGTATTTATGGTACAAGGTTTATACAATGGCTTAGTTGGCAGTGTACTTGGGGTATTACTTGGTTTGGCTGTTGCGCTAAACATTAATGAAATATTAGCACTGATTGGCATTCAAATTATTGCGGGTATGCAGTTACCGGTGGATGTATCTTGGTTACAAGTAGGTGTGATCTTTACGTTAAGTATTGCGATGAGCTATTTAGCTACCTTTTATCCCGCACGACGCGCTGCGAAATTAGCACCAGCACAGGTTTTACGATATGAATAATCACCTTGTAGTAAAATGTGAACACCTCGCTAAGTCTTACCAAGATGGCGATGTTAAAGTTGATATTTTAGATGATTTAAATTTAACCCTAGAAGCGGGTACAACACTTGCCATTGTTGGCAGCTCAGGTTCAGGTAAAAGTACACTATTACATTTGCTTGGCACATTAGATAAGCCTAATACTGGTAAAATCGAAATAAAAGGTGTCGATACAACGACGCTTAATCGCAAGCAGCAAGCCGATTTTCGTAATAAGCACATTGGCTTTATATATCAATTTCACCATTTACTGATGGAGTTTAGCGCGCTTGAAAATGTGATGCTGCCGCTATTGATTGGGGGAATGGCAAAACAAGACGCCAAAATTCAAGCAAGTGAAATGCTCGAAAACGTGGGTTTAAGCCATCGAATTACTCATAAGCCGGACCAACTTTCGGGTGGTGAACGTCAGCGTGTTGCCATCGCCCGTGCGCTTATCACGAAACCTGCATTAGTGCTTGCTGATGAACCGACAGGTAACCTTGATAAAGACAATGGCGAGAACATATACGAACTGATTAACCAGTTAAAAACCACCCACAATACTGCGTTTATTGTGGTGACCCATGATTTAGAGTTAGCGGCAAAGCTTGATAAAACCATGTTTATTAAACAGGGAAAATTGGTTAGCCAATGAGTTTAAGTGTTTATTTAGTTAAAGGTTTTCGACGCGGCAAAGGCGATACCTCGGTGAGTGGCTTTTTTAGTAGGTCATCAACAATTGGTATTTCACTTGGTGTGGCGGTGCTTATTTTGGCGCTATCGGTGATTAACGGCTTTGAAGTTGCACTAAAAGAGCGTTTATTAAGCGTGATTCCACATATTGAGTATTATGCGCCAGCAAAACCGCTGGATAACTTTGCCTCTCACCAAGAAAAATTACTCAGTCACCCAGAAGCAGTTGCAGTTGCCCCTTATATTAAGCTAAATGCGATGGTGTCGCACAAAGGTAAAATGCATGGCGTGCTATTAAAAGGCGTTGAACCAGAGTTAGACGCGGCCGTGTCAGACAGCGCTAAGTATATTTCACCTAAGAGCAGCGTTAATCTTGCAAAAGGTGAGGTTATTCTCGGTAAGGCGCTGGCAAATAAGTTACAGCTGGAAATTGGCGATACGGTATCTGTGTTACTGCCAGAGCCCGGAACTCAATCGCTCGCGAGTATTAAGCGAATTAATTTAAGCTTAGTTGGCACCATTAATTTAGGTGGTCAACTTGATATGAATTTTGGCCAAATTGCATTAAGCCAAGCGCAACAGCTAAAAAACGTGAGTAATACCCAGTTTGATGGGCTGCAAGTTAAGATACGTGATGTATTTAATGTGCGAAACAGTGCCCTTGCGATAGGTCAAAAATTAGATGAATTGGTGTATATCGAAACCTGGTACCGTAGTCAGGGAAATTTGTATCAAGATATACAAATGGTGCGCTTAATTGTTTACATCACGGTGTTTTTAATTGTCGCTGTTGCTAGCTTTAATATTGTTTCTACCTTAATTATGGAAGTGAAAGAAAAGAGCGCGAGTATTGCGATTTTAAAAACCATGGGTGCAACCGATGGTACAATTGTACGCTGCTTTTTACTGCAAGGTATTCATCAAGCAGCAATCGGCTTAGGTATTGGCCTGATTCTAGGCATTATTTTATCGCTGACAGTAAGCGATATATATTTATTAATAAGTGAATTGCTCGGCAAAAATGTATTGTCTGGTGTTTACTTTATAGACTATCTACCAAGTCAGCTTAACGTAAACGATTTACTGATCACTACGGTGATTACTTTTACAATGGCGATACTTGCATGCATTTATCCAGCAGTTAAAGCCAGCAAAACGGACCCTGCAAAAATACTAGGACATTAGATGCTGATAGACGAACGGCTTACTTTAATGGCGGCAATACTGGTTTACTTTTTAGGTAAATGGTTAAACCGTCGTTATAAGCCGTTACAAAGCTTTAATATTCCAGAAGCCGTTACCGGCGGCATTGTTGCCTCAAGTTTAGCGGCTTTTTCGTTTTATGTTTTCAATACTGAAATTACTTTCTCACTTCAACAGCGCGATGTGCTACTCATTATTTTCTTTACCACGATTGGCTTAAATGCACAGTTAGATAGCCTAATAAAAGGCGGTAAAAGCTTAATGATGCTATTACTACTGGCAGTTGGCTTTTTAATTTTACAAAACCTTGTTGGGATTGGTGTATTTACCTCGTTTGGCATGCCACCAGTGACCGGATTGCTAGGTGGCTCGATTTCACTAAGTGGTGGGCATGGTACGGCAATCGCCTGGTCGCCATTTTTTAGTGAGCAGTATCAGATTGAAGGGGCGTTGGAACTCGCTTTGGCGTGCGCGACATTTGGCTTAATTTTTGGTGGCGTGCTTGGTGGTCCTATCGCGAAGTTCATAATAGAAAAACACCAATTAAAACAAACGGTCTATTCTGCTAAGCCACTGAAAGTAGGGGTTTCCCATGACAATGCTAAATTTGCAAGTGTTAACATAGACCAGTTTCTGAACAGTATCTTTGTTATTCTACTGGCAATTGGATTAGGTAATCGTATTGAAGCTGCATTAGTTTATTTTGATTTTGAATTACCATTTTTTGTTTGCTGCCTGTTTGCTGGCATTATTATTAGTAACACGGTACCACGTTTAATGTCAGTTAAACTTTGGCCCACTAATAGTGCATCGTTGTCATTTATTTCCGATGTCTGCTTAGGGCTATTTTTAGCGATGTCGTTAATGAGTATCAAGATTTGGACGTTGACGAGTTTAGCAATGCCATTTGTTGTATTACTTGTTTTTCAAGTGTTGGCGACAATACTCTATAGCACCTATGTGGTATTTCCGAGTTTAGGCAAGAACTACGATGCAGCAGTAATGGCTTCTGGTTATGCAGGGTTGACCTTAGGCGCAACACCAACAGCAATTGCTAATATGACGGCGGTAACGCAACATTATTCGCCTTCAGCTAAAGCATTTATTGTTATACCTTTGGTTGGCGCATTCTTTATTGATATTGTAAATGCGTTGGTGATTAATCAATTTATTAGTTGGCTGGGATGATATGAATTATCAAACTATATATGACTTTTGGTTTACGGAATTAACACCGAATGATTGGTTTTCTGTCAATGACGAGCTAGATAAAACAATCAACAAAAAATTTAAGGTTATTCTTGATGCAGCGATTGCAGGTGAGTTGTACCATTGGCGACACACTGCGATTGGTGCGCTGTGTGAGATAATAGTGCTCGATCAGTTTTCAAGGAATATTTTTAGAGGCCAAGCTCAGGCGTTTCGCCAAGATCCGCTGGCGTTAGCTTTGGCGCAAACAGCAATTGATAAGGGCTTTGATAAGCAACTTAATGAAACTGAAGTTGGGTTTATGTACTTACCATTTATGCACAGTGAAAGCGCGACAATTCATGAATTGGCGATGACGCTGTATAAAGATCACCCTAGTTATGAGTTTGAAGTGGCACATAAGGCAATAATCGACCAGTTTGGGCGTTATCCACACCGTAACGCCATATTAGGCCGCAAATCGAGTGAGCAAGAGTTAACATTTTTGACACAACCAAATTCATCTTTTTAACGTTACATCTTGCTTTGCAAAGGGTGACACAGTACAGTGATGAAATTGAAATTTTCTAAAGATGTATTATGGAAAACCAAGAACAAAAACCACAACCAACTCAAGCAGAAATTCAAGCTGCTCAAAATCAATGGATCCGCTCTACACTTGATCGCGCTAATAAACATTTAGCAGAAAAAGGCGTTATTCCAAAGACGATTCTAGATAAAGAAAGCCGTTATATTGCGCCGATGTGTGCGATTTGGAAAATCAAAAGCCAGCAAGGCAAAACGTACTGGGTTGTGTCTGGCAATTTACCGACCGATCACGTAGAAGTGACTGCGGCAACCAATGCCCGTGACGCACTTCGCCATTTTTCGTTTCAATGGCAATTAAAAGCAGACCAGCTTGCAAAAAATAGTGCAGGTGACAAAGCGCAAATCGACTTTGCTAACTTGCTTGTGAACCGTGCTGAAGGTCTGTATGACTTATACAGCAATGAAAAACTTTGGACTAATGAACCAAAGTAAAGGGTTTAGGATCAAAACGCGATAACGGACACGATAATCGTTGTCGCGCTATTCCAGCCTCCATAAACACATTGCCTTGTTCGGCATAACCGCAGCGCTTAAATTTTTCTTTCTCAACAATATTACAATTGAAACTTAGTTCTTCGGCACCTAATTCTTTTGCACACAACGCAATTTGCTCAAACATTAGATTATAAAACTCATGCGTTCGGTAAGCTTGCAGCACAGCAACGCGGCCAATTTCACCTTGTTGCGTTATTCTTGCGGTTGCTATGCTGTTACCGTGATTATCAAACCCAAGCAGATGCTGACAACTTAAATCGCACTTATCAAATTCAACGTTTTTTGGGATATGGTATTCATAAACAAATACTTTTTCCCTCACTTGTTTGAGTTCGTTACGCTTTTCTCGCCATGTGACCTGTTTAAATGTGAAGCTCATCATTTCCTCTACTAATCGAAATACCAATAGCCCTCATTTAAAAGATTAGTAAAGTTTTGCATAAAGTGTGAACAAGTTGTGGAACTTTTAATCTGATCGGATGTCACAGTTACGTTTTGGCAAAGTGTTTCCACCCATGAAAGGCACGAAAGTGGTAGGGTAAGTACATCACCGTTTACTGCAAATAACACATTGCTTTCTGTTGATAAATAAAAACAGCGAAGACCACCTAGACGATGAATTTCAATGTCTTGGTTTAGTAATTCAAGTACATAACTTGGCTCGTATTCATCTTCAAGCGGCGCTAAATCGAGATCGTGTTTAGCTTCGCTCAGACTTTGTAACAACCATAAATTAAAATCTTGATTGTTATTAAGTGCATCTAGCATTTGTTGTTTAACATCTGCGACTTCATTTGCTAAAAACTCGCCGGTGTTATTACGTAATTGAAGCTTTGGGTCGCTGTAACGTGTATTCCCCGAATCGTTATCAATGAGGTAATCTGAAAATGACGACAATAATTCGCGCTGATTTGGCGCTCTAAAGCCAACCGAATAGTTCATTGCATTTTCGACAGCGTAACCTTCGTGAGGGCAGCCAGGTGGAATATATAAAATATCGCCTGGTTCAAGTACTTCATCAATGCAGGCATCAAAACCGTCAATTTGTAGCAGATCTTTACACGGAATCACTTCATTGAAGGTTTGCTTAGATTCGCCAACGCGCCAATGTCGTTTACCTTGGCCTTGAATAATAAATACATCGTATTGATCTAAGTGAGGACCAACGCCACCATCAGGCGTTGAGAAGCTGATCATCAAATCATCGATTCGCCAGTTTGGGATAAAGCGAAACGGTTCGATTAACTCGGCAGCCTCAGGATGCCAGTGGTCAACGGCTTGCACAAGAAGTGTGCTGTTTTTTGGTGTTAATAATTCGAAATCTTCAAACGGGCCGTGGTGTGCTTGCCATTCATTGTTGTGGTTTGAAATAAGACGCGACTCAATGCATTCCTCCATCGCAAGGCCTGCAAGTTCATCTGGACTAATTGGATCAACAAAGTCAGCAAACCCTGACTTAATCAATGCCGGTTTTTTTTGCCAATACTCATTAATAAATTCTTGCTGAGAGAGGGTTTTAACACCGTCTGGTGTTTTGATATTGAAACTGAGTTGATACATAGACGTCTCTAAAAATTTATAATAAAAAAGCGAAAGATATTAGAAATACCTTTCGCTTTTTATTCAAGCTAAAACTGCTGGTTATTTGATGTCGTCGATAAATTCAACTGCACGGCCAATATAATTAGCAGGTGTAAGTTGTTTTAATTCTTCTTTTACCGCTTCTGGTAAATCAAGATTATCGATGAAATCAGCCATGATCTCTTTGTTAACGCGCTTACCACGTGTTAACTCTTTAAGTTTTTCATATGGCTTTTCAATGCCATATTTACGCATTACAGTTTGGATTGGCTCAGCAAGTAGTTCCCAGTTCTGGTCAAGTTCAGCAAGTAGCTTCTCTTGGTTAACTTCTAATTTGCTAATACCTTTAAGTGTTGCTTGGTAAGCGATTAACGCATAACCCATGCCTACACCTAAGTTACGTAATACGGTTGAATCCGTAAGGTCACGCTGCCAGCGAGATACTGGTAATTTTTGCGCTAGGTGTGCAAAAATTGCGTTCGCAATGCCTAAGTTACCTTCAGAGTTTTCAAAATCAATTGGGTTAACTTTGTGTGGCATGGTTGATGAACCAATTTCACCGGCAATTGTTTTTTGCTTGAAGTGATTAAGCGCAATGTAGCCCCAAACGTCACGGTCAAAATCAATTAAGATCGTATTGAAACGTGCAATCGCATCGTAAAGTTCTGCGATGTAATCGTGTGGCTCGATTTGTGTGGTAAACGCATTCCACTCAAGACCAAGACTAGTTACAAACTTTTCAGCGTGTGCATGCCAGTCGTAGTTAGGGTAAGCGCTAATGTGTGCGTTGTAGTTACCAACTGCACCGTTGATTTTACCAAGTAATTCTACATTAGCGATTTGGTCGCGTTGACGCTTTAAGCGCATGTACACGTTTGCCATTTCTTTACCCATAGTTGAAGGTGAAGCTGGCTGACCGTGTGTGCGACACATCATCGGAATTGTTTGGTATTCTTTTGCAAGTGCGTGAACAGCGTCAAGTAGCTTATCGCAGTAAGGTAAAAGAACGTTTTCACGTGCTTCTTTTAACATTAAACCGTGTGATAGGTTATTGATGTCTTCTGAGGTACATGCAAAGTGAATAAATTCGTTGATTGCATTAAGCTCAGCGTTGTCAGCTACTTTTTCTTTTAGTAGGTATTCAACCGCTTTCACGTCGTGGTTTGTGGTGCGCTCAATGTCTTTAACACGCATTGCATCTTCTTCATTAAAGTTTGCAACGATGTTATCTAAGATTTGATTTGCTTCAGCGCTTAGTGATGGTACCTCATCGATACCCTCGGCAGCAGCAATTGCTTGTAACCAGCGAACTTCTACAGTAACGCGGTATTTAATTAGGCCATACTCACTAAAGATTTCTCTAAGCTCAGTTGTTTTGCTGCCGTAACGACCATCAACAGGTGAAATAGCAGTTAACGCTGAAAGCTCCATAATCACTCCTAAATATTTGTACTAGAGATTAACAATACTGTTTTGCAATTTTGACAATTTTACCTTTGCCAAAGAAAAAGTGGCGGCGTTTACCACCAACTTGGCGCCATAATACTGCGGCGCGTATACCAGCTAACAACAGGGCGCGAATACGATGCTGCACCGATTTTTGTTGTAACAATGCTGGTTTACCAAATACTTGAATACGTTGTCCAAGCGGACTAATTACGTCGGCATAAATATCCGCAAGGCTTGCAATAATGGCGTCATCTGAAATGGATAAATGTGCCAATCGTGCGTCGATTGAATTAATGCGCGAGCCAAGCTCGTTTAATGCTTTGGGGTTTGCATTTAAAGCACGTTCTAACTGAATTAAACCGCCAACGTACTTTACAAGCTCGATGCTTTTATTTTGACCCGATTCGAGTTGTTCAACAACTAATTGATAACCTTGGCGTAAATCCATATCACGAAATACATCTGACGGCGCATCTGGATTAGTGACTAAAATACCCGAAAGTAGTTGCTGCATTTCATAATCGGTAATTGAACCGGTTTGCGCAACTTTTTGTACCGCTTTGGTAATTTGGCACATGGCGGCAAGCGCCATAACCTGATTTTTATCCATTAGCGGATCACCGAGTCAATAATACCGCCACCTAAACATGTTTCATTTAGGTAAAATACCGCAGACTGACCAGGGGTAACGGCTTTTTGCGGCTCATCAAATAATACGCGTGCAACGCCGTCTTCACCAACCAGTAATGTGCATGGAATATCGGTTTGGCGATAACGGGTTTTTACTGTACAACGTAGCGTTGATTGTGGACCTACACGGTCAACCCAGTGCAGCTGATCTGCCATTAGGCCATTTGAGTATAGGCGAGGGTGATCTTTACCTTGACCAACAACAAGTACGTTACGCGCAATATCTTTATCTACAACATACCAAGGCTCACCCGAACCTTCCTTCATACCACCAATGAGTAGACCTTTGCGTTGACCTAAGGTATGGTACATTAAGCCTTCATGCTCGCCAACATCGTTGCCTTCACAATCTTCAATTTTGCCAGGTTGAGCTGGTAAGAATTTTTGTAAAAAGTCTTTAAATTTGCGCTCACCAATAAAGCAAATGCCTGTACTGTCTTTTTTGTCGTGAGTAATTAAGCCTTGCTCTTCCGCGATACGGCGAACTTCAGGCTTTTCAATTTCGCCAACTGGGAATAAGGTTTGCGCAACATGCTCGTGACCTAGCGTGTATAGGAAATAGCTTTGATCTTTATTGTCATCAAGGCCACGTACTAGGGTCGCTTTACCGTCTTTTTCAGCGCGGCGAACATAGTGACCGGTAGCAATATAGTCTGCACCGAGCGCTTCAGCAGCAAATTCAAGAAACGCTTTAAATTTAATTTCTTTGTTACACATAATATCGGGGTTAGGCGTGCGGCCTGCTTTGTATTCAGCAAGAAAATACTCAAACACGTTATCCCAATATTCTGCGGCAAAGTTTACCGTGTGTAACTCAATACCCAGTTTTTCGCATACAGCTTGTGCATCTTTTAAATCTTCTGCAGCTGCACAGTATTCATCAGTATCATCTTCTTCCCAGTTTTTCATAAACAAGCCTTCTACCTGATAGCCTTGTTGCTTAAGTAAATAAGCTGAAACGGAAGAGTCTACACCGCCAGACATGCCAACGATGACTTTGATGTTACTGTTATCACTCATGGTATTGAATTACTCCGAAAATTTGAGGCGCGAATTATATCATAGCTGTTTTAATAAAACATGTTCTAAAATGCGCGAGTAAGCTGGTTATTTATTCTCTGTTATAAGTCTATATTCGCCATTTTCAATACCGTCTAACGTGTATTTACCAATGGCGTAACGAATTAAGCGTAACGTAGGAAAACCAACATGTGCTGTCATGCGTCTCACTTGGCGATTTTTACCTTCGGTGATAGTGATTGATAGCCAGGTAGTAGGAATTGCTTTGCGTTCACGAATAGGTGGGTTACGTGGCCAAACGTTGGGCTCATTTATGCGCTTAACGTTTGCCGGGAGGGTTTTACCATCTTTCAGCACAACGCCTTGCGATAGGGCGTTTATCGCATCTTGTGTTACATCACCCTCTACTTGCACCCAGTAGGTTTTAGGTGATTTATGTTTAGGTGACGCGATTTTATGTTGCAGTTTACCGTTGTTGGTAAGCAGCAATAGCCCCTCACTGTCTCTATCGAGACGACCTGCTGCATACACATCTTTAATGTCGATAAAATCAGCCAGTGTTTTGCGATTACCTTCATCGGTAAATTGGCTCAGTACATCAAATGGCTTGTTAAATAGCACAATGTGAGTTGGTCCTTGGTGAGGCTTTACATCGCGAGTTCTGATGTGTTTTTTAGTTGTGCTGACACGCTCTTTATTTGGTCGTGTCGGCTTTTTAGTAATGTGTGCAGATTTAGGTTTAGATAATCGGGTCATGACTTTGATTAATTACAAGCAAGGTAAGTATTGTAGCAAATAAAAAAGGGCAACAACATGTTGCCCTTTTTCTCATTCAAAAAGTACGATTATGCGATTTGCGCAATAATGTTATTGAATGTTTCGCTTGGACGCATTGCTTTGTATGCAAGCTCTTCGCTAGGCTGGAAGTAGCCTTTAATATCAACTGCAACGCCTTGCGCATCGTTAAGTTCTTTAACGATAACTGCTTCATTTGCCGTTAATTGCTCTGCAATTGGTGCAAACTTCGCTTTAAGTTCAGCGTCTTTGTCTTGTGCAGCAAGTTCTTGTGCCCAGAACATCGTTAGATAGAAGTGGCTACCACGGTTATCTAATTCGTTTACCTTACGAGACGGTGATTTGTTCTCAAGTAAGAATTTAGCTGTTGCCGCGTCTAGCGTATCTGCTAATACTTGTGCTTTAGTGTTACCTGCGTTTACTGCTAGGTGCTCGTAAGAAGCCGCTAGCGCTAAGAATTCACCAAGTGAATCCCAACGTAAGTGGTTTTCTTTTTCGAACTGCTGAACGTGCTTAGGTGCTGAACCACCTGCGCCTGTTTCAAATAAACCACCACCGTTCATTAATGGAACGATTGATAGCATTTTAGCACTTGTACCAAGCTCAAGAATTGGGAATAAGTCAGTTAGGTAGTCACGTAGTACGTTACCGGTTACTGAAATAGTATCTTGACCTTCTTTGATGCGTGCTAATGAGAATTGCGTTGCTTCAAATGGTGCAAGAATGCGAATATCAAGGCCGTTAGTATCGTGGTCTTGTAGGTATTGGTTAACTTTCTTAATTAACTGCGCATCGTGAGCACGGTTCTCGTTTAACCAGAATACCGCTGGCGTGCCAGTTGCACGTGCACGATTCACTGCAAGCTTAACCCAATCTTGAATTGGTAAGTCTTTAACTTGACACATGCGGAAGATATCGCCTGCGTCAACGTCGTGAGACATTACAGCAACACCTGCTTGGTTAACTACGCGTACCTGACCTTTTGCTTTAATTTCAAATGTCTTGTCGTGTGAACCGTATTCTTCTGCTTTTTGCGCCATAAGGCCAACGTTTGGTACGCTACCCATAGTTGTTGGATCAAATGCACCGTTTTCTTTACAAAAGTCAATCGTTGCTTGGTAAACACTTGCATAACAACGGTCTGGAATAAGTGCTTTGGTGTCTTTTAATTTGCCATCCGGGCCCCACATTTGGCCTGATGAACGAATACATGCTGGCATTGAAGCATCGATGATGATGTCGCTTGGCACATGTAAGTTAGTGATACCACGGTCAGAATCCACCATCGCAAGCGCAGGGCGGTTTGCATAAACAGCTTGTAAATCAGCTTCAATTTCAGCGCGTGTTGCGTCATCTAACTGTGCGATTTTAGCGTAAACATCACCAATACCGTTGTTAGCATCTACACCTAGTTTTTCAAACGTTGCAGCGTGTTTTGCAAATACGTCTTTATAGAATACTTTTACCGCGTGACCGAAGATGATTGGATCAGATACTTTCATCATCGTTGCTTTCATATGTAATGAAAGTAATACGTCTTCGTCTTTTGCTGCGTTGATTTCACGCTCTAAATACGTATTTAATGCTGCAACATTCATTACAGAGCTGTCGATGATTTCGCCTGCAAGTAATGGAACTGATGCTTTTAATACTTCAACATCGCCATTTTCGCTTACGAATTCAATACGCACATCATCAGCTGAATCAACCGTTACTGATTGCTCAGATGCAAAGAAGTCGCCTTCTTTCATTGATGCAACGTGTGATTTAGAATCGCTTGCCCATGCGCCCATTGAATGCGGGTTATTTTTCGCATAGTTTTTAACAGAACCAGGTGCGCGACGGTCAGAGTTACCTTCACGTAGTACTGGGTTTACAGCACTGCCTTTAATTTTGTCGTAAGTTGCTTTAACTTTCGCTTCTTCTTCGTTTTTAGGTTCTTCTGGGTATTCAGGAAGTGCGTAACCTTGAGCTTGCAATTCTTTGATTACTGCTTGTAACTGAGGAATAGATGCACTGATGTTTGGTAGTTTAATGATGTTTGCGTCAGGTGTTTTTGCTAGTTCACCTAATTCAGCTAGTGCATCACCGATACGTTGCTCTTCGGTTAAGTACTCTGGGAAGTTTGCGATTACGCGACCTGCAAGAGAGATGTCACGTGTTTCAACGTTTACGTCAGATACAGCGCTGAAGGCTTTAACGATTGGTAAAAACGAGTACGTGGCAAGTGCCGGTGCTTCATCCGTTTTTGTATAAATTATCTTAGATTTACTAGTCATTATTATTCCTAACTTTTAAATGCCATTACTATGGCGTTCAATACTTACATTGAAAGGGGCGTGATTTTGCAAAATCACAAAAACTGAATGTAATTGACTTAGTCTAGCGTTATTTATAGTGCTGACAATTGGCCGATAGTATAGCAGGGCTAGTTTAAATAAAAAGAATTAGCAATCACAAAATGTTCAATTGACATGGGAGGGTAAATTTTAGGCATAAAAAAAGCGGGCGATCCGCTTCTTTATTATTATAATGTGTCGTAAGCAGTACTACTTAGACTTCGCCTTCAGTTGGCGCAATATTGGTCGCGTGTAGGCCTTTCGGACCTTGTTGCAACTCAAATGTTACATCTTGGCCGGCTTTAAGTGTTTTGTATCCATCCATTTGAATGGTTGAAAAATGCGCAAAGATATCCTCCGTGCTGCCTTCTTCTACGATAAACCCAAACCCTTTTGCGTTATTGAACCATTTGACTTTTCCGCAAGCCATACCTCAACATCCTTCTATAAGTTGACTAAAATCATGTTATTCTACATGGTAAATTACTTAACAAGCTTAAAACGAACCAGTGCTGCGGATTACACAAGCTTTTGTTCGTAAATTGCTTAGTAAATAATCACATATTGACTGTAGTTTAATTGACCAAACAGTCAAGTTTTTTTTAATTGTTTTTAACAATTTAAATAATTTTTTAATTTTTAAGACTCAAAGTTGCTTGAGTTTACAAGAGATGACTATATTAAATTATGAGTGGGACACAATTTTCAGATTTAGTAGATAGCCAAAAGGAAAAACAGCGACAAAGTATTAAGCCGCCGCGCAAGTATAAAGTCATTTTAAATAATGACGATTACACGCCAATGGACTTTGTTGTTGAGGTTTTAGCACGATTTTTTAATATGGATTCAGACAGGGCGACTGAAATTATGTTAAAGGTCCATTATGACGGCAAAGCTGTCTGTGGCGTTTACAGTGCGGAAGTCGCTGAAACCAAGGTAGCGCAAGTGAATCAATACGCGCGTGATAATGAACATCCACTGTTATGTAGTTTTGAGCCCGAATAAAGAAGTATTTAGAGGAGTTTATTATGCTTAATAAAGACTTAGAAATTACCTTAAACTCCGCATTCAGAGAAGCGCGTAGTCGCAGGCATGAATTTATGACTGTGGAGCACTTACTGTTAGCGCTATTAGACAACCCATCTGCAATTGATGCGTTGTCGAGCTGTGGCACCGATTTACAATCACTTAAAATCGCGTTGTCAGATTTTATCGATGAAACCACACCATTAATCCCCGACTTAGAAGAAGAGCGCGAAACACAGCCAACGCTTGGTTTTCAACGCGTATTGCAACGCGCTGTATTCCATGTGCAGTCGTCGGGTAAAAGTGAAGTAAACGGTGCTAATGTACTTGTTGCAATTTTTAGCGAACAAGAAAGCCAAGCAGTTTACTTACTTAAAAAATGCGACATTACTCGCCTCGATATCGTTAATTACATTTCACACGGTATTTCGCGTTTAGACGAGGAAGAAAGTCATCATCCAAGTGAAGAAGAGCAAGAGATTGAAAACAGTGCCGAGCAGGGCGCAGATGAGAAATCTAAGCTAGAAAACTTTACCACAAACCTTAATACGCAAGCAGAGCTTGGCTTAATCGATCCTCTGATCGGGCGCGACAGTGAAATTGAGCGCACTATTCAGGTGTTATGCCGTCGTAAAAAGAACAATCCATTGCTTGTGGGTGAAGCGGGCGTTGGTAAAACCGCTATCGCAGAAGGTCTTGCTTATCGTATTGTTAACGAGCAAGTGCCGGAAGTTATTTCAGATGCGACAGTATTTTCACTCGATATGGGCGCGTTGCTTGCTGGTACAAAATACCGCGGCGATTTTGAAAAACGTTTTAAGGCGTTGCTAAAACAACTTCAGCAACACAAAAACGCAATTTTGTTTATCGATGAAATCCACACAATTATTGGCGCGGGCGCAGCGTCTGGTGGGGTGATGGATGCATCAAACCTAATCAAACCATTGCTATCAAGCGGTAAGCTTCGTTGTATGGGGTCGACCACTTATAACGAATTTAAAAATATTTTTGAAAAAGACCGCGCTTTAGTACGTCGTTTCCAAAAAATTGACATTGTTGAGCCGTCAGTTGCCGACACTACTAAGATTTTAATGGGCTTGAAAGAACGTTATGAAGAGCACCATGGCATTCGCTATACGCAAACAGCACTAAAAGCTGCTGCTGAGCTATCGGCTAAGTATATCAATGAGCGCCACTTACCGGACAAAGCGATAGATGTGATTGATGAAGCAGGCGCAAGTCAGCGTTTGCTGCCAGCATCGCGTCGTAAGAAAACGGTAACAGTATCGGATATTGAGCACATTATTGCCAAAATCGCGCGTATTCCCGAGCAAAATGTATCAAATTCAGATAAACAAGTTCTGCAATTACTTGATCGCAATCTTAAAATGGTGGTATTCGGTCAAGATGATGCCATTGATGCATTAAGCGCAGCAATACGATTATCGCGTTCAGGTCTGTCTAGCGAAGATAAACCAATTGGTTCGTTCTTATTTGCAGGCCCAACGGGTGTCGGTAAAACCGAGATCACCAAGCAACTTGCAAAATGTTTAGGCGTTGAACTTGTGCGTTTCGATATGTCTGAATATATGGAAAAACATGCGGTAAGTCGCTTAATTGGTGCGCCTCCTGGTTATGTGGGTTATGAACAAGGTGGCTTGCTAACCGATGCAGTGATTAAACAGCCTCATTGCGTGGTATTGCTCGATGAAATCGAAAAAGCGCACCCAGATATTTACAATGTATTATTGCAAGTAATGGATCACGGTACGCTTACGGATAACAACGGCCGCAAGGCAGATTTCAGAAACGTTGTACTAGTGATGACGACCAATGCGGGTGTGCAAGAAACAATTCGTAAATCAATTGGCTTTAAGCAACAAGATCATAGCCACGATGCGATGAGTGAGATTAATAAAACGTTTACGCCTGAATTTAGAAACCGCTTAGATAACACGATCTGGTTTAATCACTTAGATGAAAAAGTGATCTTGCAAGTGGTTGATAAGTTCATTGTTGAGCTGGAATCGCAACTGGATGCTAAATCAGTGTCACTGGAAGTAACCGAGCCTGCACGTAAATGGCTTGCAAAAGAAGGCTACGATAAAGCGATGGGCGCTCGTCCAATGGCTCGCTTAATTCAAGAAAAGTTGAAAAAGCCATTAGCCAATGAAATTCTATTTGGTGAACTCAGCGATGGTGGTAACGTAAAAGTAAGCATTAAAGATAAGCAGCTTACATTTAGTTATGAAAACGAAAGCGTTGAAGCATAAACAACATCAATAAAAAAGCCCGCATTTAGCGGGCTTTTTTTATATTCGTGACCAGTCCTAAATACGGTTGACACTTTTCCAACTTAAATTTGGAGAATGTTATGAACCCTATATCTAAGAGAACTCAAAAAGATTATTCACTTGCCTTTAAATTATCAATTGTGGAAAAAGTAGAAAAAGGCGAGTGTACATACAAACAAGCGCAAGACCACTATGGTATCCAAGGTGCTTCAACAGTTTTAGTTTGGCTTCGTAAGCATGGTCGACTAGATTGGAGTAAGGGAACACCTAATCACATGAGTGAGGCTACCGGTATGTCAGAGCCTAAAGATTTAACACCAGAGCAAAAGATTAAAGCCCTTGAGAAAGAGTTAGAAGATACCAAGTTAAAAGCCGAGTTCTTCGAGAAAATTGTCGATGTGCTTGATAAAGACTTTGGGGTACGTATCACAAAAAAGCAACGCGACAGGTTGTTGAATCAAAAGTCATAGCCAAACTGTCAGTGACCAAGGCGTGTAAGTACTTGGGTATAACACGACAAGCTTATTATAAACGCTGTAAAGTGGCGGTAATAAAAGAGCAGTTTGAGCAACGAGTATTATCGTTCGTAAAGGCACAGCGGATGACTCATCCTCGCATTGGTACCAGAAAGTTACAGTACATAATGCAACAGTCAGAGCTACACATTGGCCGAGACCACTTGTTTGCCTTACTGAGAGTAAACCGCTTATTAGTGCTAACTAAGCGCGCCTATCACCGAACAACACAGAGTCTGCATCGATTTTATAAACACCCAAACATCATAAAAGATGGGATTGAATTAACTCGTCCAGAGCAATTATGGGTGGCGGATATCACTTACCTGCCAACGAAAGAATGCGAGTCCTATCTAAGTCTAGTAACAGATGCTTACTCTAACCTGAGCTGCACATAAGAAGTGGAACTAAATGCCCTTGCGGTGATCAGATCTTTCGACCAAGAAACATAAGATTACCGAGGCAAGGGCATGAATAACTTAGATGCAATTTACGTAGATGTCGATGATTTTTGTTTATTGTTTGAACCTCAATGGCTTAAACACCTAATAGAATCAGGTGAAAAGCAACGCATTAAGCCGTCTCGACTATCCTCTAGCGAAGTGATGACTATATTAATTGCCTTTCATCAATCAGGTTATCGCGACTTTAAAACTTACTACACCAAATTTGTTTGTCAGTATTGGCGACATTATTTTCCTGATTTAGTCAGCTATACACGTATGTTGAAGTTACTTCAGGCCACGTTACCTGCTCTGTGTAGCTATCTGAAGCAGCGCTTTGATAAACCAACAGGCATTGCATTTATCGATTCTACTTCTCTCAAGGTGTGTCACAACATGCGTATTCCTCGCCACCAAGTTTTCGCGGGAGAAGCCAAACGAGGCAAAGGAACAATGGGCTGGTTTTATGGCTTTAAACTTCACCTCATCATGAATGATGAAGGTGGTTTATTAGCTGTAAAAGTGACCGCTGGTAATGTTGATGATAGGAAACCTGTACCAGATATGGTCGATAATGTTACAGGTAGTTTATACGCTGATAAAGGTTATGTATCGGCAAACTTAAAAGCGGAACTTGCTGAGCAAGGCGTTGATTTTATTACAGGTCAACGAAGTAATATGAAACGTCAGCCAATATCATCTTGGGATAGAGCGATGTTATCAAAGCGTTTCATCATTGAAACGGTTTTCGACCAGCTGAAAAATATGGCTCAAATAGACCATACAAGGCACCGCAGCTGCATCTCATTTATGGTTAATTTAATGGCTGGATTAATTGCCTATACCTTTCAGACTAAAAAGCCGAGTATAAAAGTGACTCGGCTTTAATACTTATGCAGATCTCAGGTTACTCTAGAAAAATAGTGGGTTATAGCCTAAGTGATAATTTAAAAACGAGTTCAGTAAAACAGGCGTTTAAACAAGCGTTAAAAAATAGAAAAGTCACTTCACCTCTTATCCATCATTCAGATAGAGGTATTCAATATTGCTCACATGAATACCAACGCATACACGAAGAATATGGCATAACGTGCTCAATGACAGATGGATATGACTGCTACCAAAATGCCTTGGCGGAACGCGTAAACGGTATACTGAAAAACGAGTATTTACTGACAAAGCCTAATAACTTGGAAGAAGCTGCGAAAATGGTGAAACAATCCATTGATATCTATAATCAAAGAAGGCCACACACGGCTTTAAAATACAAAACGCCCGATGAAGTGCATCGAGCGTTTTAATATTAAAAGTGTCAACCCATGCTAGGATGGGTCATCGATACTACTTAAAAATTAGCGAGCACGGAATACAATGCGACCTTTCGAAAGGTCATATGGCGTTAACTCAACCGTAACCTTGTCGCCTGTTAAAATACGAATATAGTTTTTGCGCATTTTACCAGAAATGTGTGCAACAACCACGTGACCGTTTTCTAATTCAACGCGGAACATAGTGTTAGGGAGTGTGTCAAGGACAGTGCCTTGCATTTCAATTACGTCTTCTTTCGCCATATTGAGCGTATAACCTCAGTTGTATTCTTTAAAGCTGCAGATTTTGCCGAAAACCCATGCATATGTAAAGCTATGATTGGCATTTACAGTCATCTTTTTATAATTCCAGATGCCAAACATTATTATTGAGCTTTTGGTAAGGTTTAAATTTAGTTTTGTAGTTCATTTTGCGACATTCATCGATTTGGTAACCCAAATACAAATATTGCTTGTTGATGCTATTAGCAAATTCGATTTGTTTCAAAATCATCATGGTGCCAAGACTGTAATCTTCAAAATCAGGGTCGAAGAAAGTGTAAATAGCAGAAAGCGCATTACTTAATGTGTCTGTGACCGCTACTGCAATCAAGGTGTTGTTGTGCCAAAGTTCAAGGTAGTTAATTGGTAACCAACTACAGGTCAAAAAGCTTTCGTATTGTTCAACAGATGGTGGAAACATAGCACCGTCTTGGTGTCTTAGCGTGATGTATTTTTCGTACAGTGTGTAATAAATATCTTTGCTGACACTACTTACTTTAAGTTCGAACTGCTTACTTTTATTAATGATGCGCTTTTGTGATTTACTTGGTGAAAACTGTGACACATCAAGACGGATAGCTTCACAGGCGGTACAATTAGCACAATGTGGACGATAAATTTGGTCGCTAGAACGACGAAAGCCAAGCGCAAGAAGGTGTTCAAAACGCTGCTGGGTATAAAAATCGTGGTCTAGCACCACCAGTAAGCGCTCTTGCTCTTTATCGATATAACTGCATGGGAATTGTTGGCTTATCCCCAATTTTACCGGCATATGCTCAGTCATAAATATCCGTCAATTGTGCCTTATTCCACACAGTGGGGTGAATTGGTTGATCATCTTTTACAGTAAGTTTAGCCAAAAATTCTTCACGTGTAATGCAAGTAGCACCTAATGACGATAAATGTGGGTTCTCAATTTGGCAATCAATCAAGGTAATATTATGATTTCGCAAGTGATTATGTAGCGCCCAAAATGCGAGTTTTGAACAGTTACTTTCAAAATGAAACATTGATTCACCACAAAACACGTGGTTAACCATAATGCCATACAGCCCGCCAACTAACATGTTGTCTTGATTATATACTTCGATACTATGCGCATACCCCTGATTGTGAAGTGCGATATAGGCTGCCTTCATATCATCGGTTATCCACGTACCTTCAAATTGTTCTCGTTGCTTAACACAATTATTTATTACACCGCAAAAATCATTATTAACGGTAATGGTGTATTTAGCTTGGCGAGCTAGTTTACGCAAACTGCGGCTGATGTTGATGTCACCGATATTTAGTACCGCTCTGCTGCTTGGACACCACCACATAATTGGTTCACCTTGATTAAACCAAGGGAAAATACCATTTTGATAGGCGGTTATTAATCGTGGCGTTGATAAGTCGCCACCAATTGCAAGCAAACCATCAGGCTCGGATAAAGCAAGATCTGCGGGAGGAAATTGAGTTGATAATGAATCGAGTAGTGTAAGTTGTGCTGTCATAAAAAAGGCTGCGTTAGTGGCAGCCTTCAGTTTAGCGAATTTTACTTGAGATTGTCTAGGTAGCGCTCAGCATCAAGTGCAGCCATACAACCAGTACCCGCTGAGGTAATTGCTTGGCGATAAATGTGGTCGCTTACGTCACCTGCTGCAAATACACCTTTAACACTGGTTTGAGTTGCATTGCCGTTTAAGCCCGATTCAACAACTAGGTAGCCGTCTTTCATTTCAAGCTGGCCTTCAAACATACCCGTATTAGGTGAGTGACCGATAGCAATAAATACGCCTGCAACGTCAAGCTCATTAGTGCTTTCGTCTGTGGTTGATTTAGTACGAAGACCTGTTACACCCATATCGTCACCAAGTACTTCATCAAGCGTTTGGTTAAGGTGCAGGGTAATGTTACCGTTCTCAACTTTATCCATTAAACGGTCAGTTAAGATTTTTTCACTACGGAAAGTATCACGACGGTGCACTAAATGTACTTCTGACGCGATGTTAGATAGGTAAAGTGCTTCTTCAACAGCTGTGTTACCACCACCTACAACCGCTACTTTCTGATTGCGGTAGAAGAAACCGTCACAGGTTGCACACGCTGAAACGCCACGGCCTTTGAATGCTTCTTCTGAATCTAAGCCTAAGTAACGAGCAGACGCACCTGTTGCAATAATAAGTGCATCGCATGTATACGTGCCTGAATCGCCCGTTAGGGTGAATGGACGGTTATTTACGTCAACAGTGTGAATATGATCAAAAATGATCTCAGTCTCAAAACGTTCAGCGTGCTCTTTCATACGCTCCATTAGAGCAGGACCGGTTAAACCGTGCGCGTCACCAGGCCAGTTTTCAACTTCAGTTGTGGTCGTTAGCTGACCACCTTGTTGCATACCTGTGATTAATACAGGGTTTAAGTTTGCTCGTGCGGCGTATACTGCAGCTGTATAACCTGCAGGGCCTGAGCCTAAAATAAGTAATTTACTGTGTTTGCTTGCGCTCATCGCATTTCCTAATTAATACTGCTTTTGCTAATTAATGCGGTTGATTCTATTAAAAACAAGGCAGATGTAAATTATTTTACGGAATTTGATATTACCAACTTAGCGTAAGCGTCAATTTAACGTAACACCCGTCGTAAATTTAGCCACTTAGCAAATCTTTCTCTCAAAAATTGTGCGTTTAATCTAATAATTTGTTATGTTGACGCTTTTATACAAAACTGATGCTATAGGATAACAGCGTGCGTTTGGATTTTTGGCAAAAAGAGCCAAGCTTTAAACTTGATAGCGAGCAAATATCAATATTGCTTGATGCGTCGTCTTATCGAGCAAAATTATTATCGTTAATTAAAAATGCTAAACAGCGCATTGTTATTACCGCGCTCTATTTGCAGGATGATGAAGCAGGCCGTGAAATTTTAGAGGCACTTCATCAAGCGTCAAATGCGAACCCTGAGCTACGCGTCGACATTTTGGTTGATTATCACCGTGCCCAGCGTGGCTTAATTGGTGAAGCTCAAAGTGAAGGTAATGCCGCACTTTACTTAAAACTACAACAAGCCTATCAAAATCGTGTGCGTGTTTTTGGTGTTCCGGTAAAAGGCAAAGAAGTATTTGGTGTATTGCACCTAAAGGGCATGGTGATTGACGATACCGTGCTTTACAGCGGCGCGAGCTTAAATAATGTTTATTTACAATATGAAGAGCGCTATCGCCTTGATCGTTATTTCACTATTTCGAATCAAGCACTGGCAGATTCATTCACACAGTTTGTTGATGATTACCTGATTGCGTCAAGTGCGGTAATTCGTCTTGATGTACGTCCGATTAAAAAGTTAGCAGAGTGCAAATCTGATCATAAAGCTCTGATGAAGTCGCTAAAACGTGCGAAGTATCCATATGTGACATCGTCAGACGAAGGTTCAATTGATAGCTTTTTATTCTTAGGTTTTGGTCGTCGCGGCAATATGCTTAACCGAGCGATTAAAAATCTGTTTGAACTCGGTGAAAAAGAGCTGGTTCTTTATACCCCTTACTTTAACTTTCCGGCGCCACTCTTACGTGTACTTAGAAAGAAATTAAAACAAGGCCTTAAAGTGACTATTGTTGTCGGTGATAAAACTGCGAACGACTTTTATATTTCGCCCGATAAGCCGTTTAGTAAAATTGGTGCGTTGCCTTATTTGTACGAAACCATATTGGCTAAGTTTTTAAAACTTAATGATAAATTTGTGCAAGATGGCCTTTTGAATGTGCATCTTTGGCGCCACGACAGCAACTCGTTTCACTTAAAGGGCATTAGTGTCGATAACCGTTATCAAATGATGACAGGGCACAACTTAAACCCTCGAGCGTGGGGTTTAGATATCGAAAACGGTATTTTATTTGATGACAGCCAAGGTTTACTAACTGATGTACTTGAACAAGAAAAGCAACAAATATTAACGCATTGTACTAAGTTAAACGGCTACAAAGAGCTGCAAACAATGCATGATTACCCAGAACCGGTTGCTAAACTTTTAGGGCAAGCAAAGCGTGTTAAAGTGGATTTTATTATTAAGCGCTTTATTTAAGTAATGCTTAATATAAAAAACACATAAAAAAAGCAGCTTTCGCTGCTTTTTTTATGCTTTGCAGATTGATTAGCTATTTAAAGCATCTGCTGGCGCTACGTATTCCATGTTGAAGCCTTCAGCTACTTCTTTACATGTTACTTTGCCTTTGAACACATTTAAGCCATTCATGAAGTGTGAGTCTTCAAGCAATGCAGCTTTGTAGCCTTTGTTAGCTAGCTTGATAATGTAAGGTAATGTTGCATTGTTAAGTGCAAACGTTGACGTACGAGGAACGGCACCTGGCATGTTTGCAACACAGTAGTGAACAACGTCATCAACAATATAAGTTGGATCTGCGTGCGTTGTTGCTTTAGAAGTTTCAATACAACCACCTTGGTCGATTGCAACGTCAACAATAGCAGCACCAGGCTTCATACGTTTGATGTGGTCTGCTGTTACTAGTTTAGGCGCTGCAGCACCTGGAATAAGTACACCACCAATTACAAGATCAGCTTCTAGTACGTGCTTTTCTAATGCATCAGCAGTTGAATAAACTGCTTTAACACGGTTACCGAACTGTGCATCGATACGACGTAAAACATCAACGTTACGGTCAAGAACAACAACATCAGCGCCCATGCCAACCGCCATTTGTGCTGCGTTGTTACCAACCATACCCGCACCAATAACAACAACTTTTGCTGGCTCAACACCTGGTACACCACCAAGTAGCATACCGCGACCTGCATTTGATTTCTCAAGTGCTTGTGCGCCTGCTTGAATTGACATGCGGCCCGCTACTTCAGACATAGGCGCAAGAAGTGGTAAACCACCGCGTGCGTCTGTTACTGTTTCGTAAGCGATACAGATAGACTTTGACTTAACTAGGTCTTCAGTTTGTGGAAGATCTGGTGCTAAGTGTAAGTAAGTGAATAGAATTTGGTCTTCGCGTAGCATTGCACGCTCAACTGCTTGAGGCTCTTTCACTTTAACAATCATGTCTGCTTTAGCGAAAACTTCTTCAGCAGTATTTAGAATTTCAGCACCTGCGGCTTCATAATCTTCATTTGTAAAACCAATGCCAATACCTGCATTCGTTTCTACAAACACACTGTGACCGTGGTTGATTAACTCACGAACACTAGCCGGAACCATACCTACACGATATTCGTGGTTTTTAATCTCTTTAGGTACACCGATAATCATAACTTCACCTTACTTTGAACTGTGGTAATAGATAATACTATTTTATCTAGCTTTAATTAGTCGATGTAACTTTATTTGATTGAAATGTTGGTTAATAAAACCATATAATCAAAAAACATAGAGTAATATTCTAATTTGGTTAGCTAGTGTTAGATCGCATTGATAAAAAGATAATAGTCGAATTACAAAAAGATGGCAGAATTTCGAATGTGGAACTTGCACGCCGCATAGGCTTAAGCGCAACGCCTTGTTTGGAGCGAGTAAAAAAACTCGAGAGGGAAGGGTACATAAAAGGTTATAAAGCCATTGTCGACCCAAAAAAAGTAGGTGCTGCGTTATTAGTTTACGTTGAAATTACTCTGACAAAAACCTCACCCGATGTATTTGAAGAATTCAGTAGCGCAGTAAAAAACCATGATGAGATTTTAGAATGTCATCTTGTTTCTGGTAATTTTGACTTTCTATTAAAAACCCGCGTAGCAGATATGTCTGCATATCGTGACTTATTAGGTGATATATTGCTGCGTTTACCGGCAGTTTCAGAAAGTCGTACTTATGTTGTCATGGAAGAAGTGAAAAGTGATGATGTTTCGCTTCTAAAAGTAGCACCATAGTAATAGAATAAGCACACTACATACTATTTGTATTTTATAAAGTGTTATTTGCGCTGATGTAGTCGGAAGTAAAGAATAATAAAAAGGGGAGTTGTAATGCGCCTTAATGGTGTTCAAAGATTATTAGAAGCAGGCCTTATTTTAACGACTGCATTCGCAGCGTTTGTGTTAGTTGCTTTATTAACATTTGACCCAATCGATCCGTCTTGGTCTCAAACGGGTGACTATATCAAAGTAAAAAACATGACAGGTACAGCAGGGGCGTGGACTGCCGATCTACTGTACTTTAGTTTTGGTTGGTTGGCGTTACTTGTTCCTGTTATTATTCAAGTTATCGGTTATTTACTGTTCAAAAAAACACACCAAGTGTTTAAGTTAGATTATCTCACCTTGTCATTACGCGTTGTTGGTTTGGTACTGTTTGTGGTGTCATCAACGGCAATTAGCAGCATTAATTTCGATGACTTCTATGAGTTTTCTTCCGGTGGTGTGATTGGCGATGTGTTTGCAAACGCCATGTTACCTACCTTTAACTTTACTGGTACAAGTATCATTTTACTGTGTTTTTTCTTTTCAAGCTTAACCCTGCTAACAGGGGTTTCTTGGGTACAGTTTGTCGACCAAATAGGCCGTTTTGCAATGCATGCCTTTCTTTGGCTAAAAGCATTACCAGAACGATTAGCTGAACGAAAAGAAGCGAATAACGCACCGATTAAAACCGTAACTAATGAATCTGTTACTCAAACTCCAAAACAAGTAACCTATCATGTTGATGAACTTCCAGAGCAAGAATTAAGCGCTGAGCCACAGGAACCGACAATCGATGTTCAGCCTGAAACCACAATCGAACCAACTTTTGGCGATGATATTGCAAATACTGACATTGAAACACCAAAACAGCCTGAGTCAAACAGTAAAGGCGAAATGCACCCGGCATTACAAGAGTTCGATGAGATCATTAGTGATGACTTGAGTTTCTCAGCGCTTGACGATATTCCGTTTGATGACGATAAACAAAGGAATGCGCCAAAGCCAGTATCGGAAGACTTTTTAAGCACGCTAGAACCACAATCAGATGCAGAGCCTACGTTGGCTGTTGTTGCGCAGCCAAGCGAAAATGAAACCCCAACAGAGCCAGCACGCAAATCGACTTATGTTAAACCAAAAACAGCCAAAGAGCACTTTGAAGACTTACTTGAAGCGACACCGCCAGCAACACCAATGCCGACGTTAGATTTGCTCGATAGACCAGATAAAAAAGAAAACCCAATTACACAAGAAGAACTGGATGCGGTTTCTCGCTTAGTTGAAACCAAGTTATTAGACTTTGGAGTGCAAGCGCAGGTCGTAGGAGTTTATCCTGGCCCTGTCGTTACACGTTTTGAGCTGGATTTAGCACCGGGTATTAAGGTCGCGAAAATTAGCGGCCTCGCGAAAGATTTAGCGCGTTCACTTTCAGCAGTAAGCGTGCGCGTTGTGGAAGTGATCCCTGGTAAAACCTATGTTGGTTTAGAGCTGCCTAATCAGCACCGTGAAATTGTACGCCTCTCTGAAGTCATTGGTGCGAAAAAATTTGCTAATAACCCGTCTGACTTAGCAATGGTGTTAGGTAAAGATATTGCAGGTGTACCTGTAGTTGCTGACCTTGCAAAAATGCCACACCTTCTAGTTGCTGGTACCACAGGCTCGGGTAAATCAGTTGGTGTAAACGTAATGATTTTATCGTTACTGTTTAAATCGACTCCTGATGATGTTCGCATGATCATGATTGACCCGAAAATGCTTGAATTATCGGTTTACGAAGGCATTCCACACCTGCTGTGTGAAGTTGTAACAGATATGAAAGAAGCGGCTAACGCACTGCGTTGGTGTGTTGGTGAAATGGAACGCCGATATAAGCTGATGTCAGCACTGGGTGTACGTAACTTAAAGGGCTACAACCAAAAAGTGTTAGATGCCATTGAAGCAGGCGACCCAATTAAAGACCCGCTTTGGAAAGATACAGATGGTATGGAAACGGAAGCGCCTGATTTAGGCAAGTTACCAGCCATCGTTGTGGTTATTGATGAATTTGCCGACATGATGATGATTGTCGGTAAAAAAGTTGAAGAGCTAATTGCACGTATTGCTCAAAAAGCACGTGCCGCGGGTATTCATTTAGTACTTGCAACACAGCGCCCATCGGTTGACGTGATCACCGGTCTAATAAAAGCGAATATTCCAACGCGTATGGCTTTCCAAGTATCAAGCAAAATTGATTCGCGTACGATTTTAGATCAGCAAGGCGCTGAGCATTTATTAGGCATGGGTGACATGCTTTACTTACCGCCAGGTACTAGCGTGCCAATTCGTGTGCATGGTGCATTTGTTGATGACCATGAAGTTCACGCGGTGGTAAATGACTGGAAAGCACGCGGTAAACCAAATTATGTCGACGAGATATTGAACGGAGAAGCCGTTGAAGATGTCTTACTACCAGGTGAGACTTCCGAAAGCGACGAAGAAAGCGACCCGCTTTATGATGAAGCGGTTGCATTTGTAATTGAAAGTCGTCGCGCG
The DNA here is from genome assembly GCF_056159365.1 of Pseudoalteromonas sp. ABV4_021. Classification (NCBI taxonomy): domain Bacteria; kingdom Pseudomonadati; phylum Pseudomonadota; class Gammaproteobacteria; order Alteromonadales; family Pseudoalteromonadaceae; genus Pseudoalteromonas; species Pseudoalteromonas sp. ABV4_021. Next base: position 1,419,238 of record NZ_JBSWVB010000001.1, read on the forward strand.
TCTGTATCGAGTGTTCAGCGTAAATTGCGTGTTGGTTACAACCGTGCGGCACGCTTAGTCGAGCAGATGGAAATGTCCGGTATCGTATCAGCGCCGGGGCATAATGGCACTCGTGAAGTAATTGTTCCGAATAATGCAGGATAACATGACAAAAAAAATCACATTAATTGTTGCGAGCGTATTAGCGATGAGCACGGCAAGTGTAACAGCAGTGCATGCGCAAACAGAAACAGCGCCACACGTCGTAGACAGCAAAGCGCAAAGTGAATTAAAAACGCGTTTAACGCAGCTAAACAATTTGCAGGCAGATTTTTCTCAAACCGTAATCGACAATACCGGTAGCGAAATTATGCAAGGTACGGGGTTATTAAAAATTAAGCGCCCAGAAAAGCTTTATTGGAAGCAAACATCACCGGATGAAACGGTGCTGGTTTCTGATGGCACTAAAACCTTTTATTACGATGAGTTTGCTGAGCAAGTGACTATTTTAGACAGCAAAAAACTAATCGATAATACGCCGTTTGCGTTGTTAACATCTGCGGATGAAAGCTTATGGCAAAACTACGCAGTAACGCACACAGATAATGCGTTTGTGATTACTCCGACCAATAAAGGTCAAAGCCAAGTAGAGCGTTTAGAGCTTAAATTTGATGCAGATGCATTGCGTTCAATGACAGTGTTCGATAACACAGGTCAAACATCCGTTTATGTGTTCTCAAAGCAGCAAGTTAATCAAACCATTGATGATGCGTATTTTCAATTCACCATTCCAGCTGACGTATTAGTGGACGATCAAAGTCAAGGTGAGTAATTTAAGCTTTTCATTTGCCCCAGAAATTAGGCCACTTGCAGCACGCATGCGGCCAACTAATTTAAGCCAATACATAGGGCAAAAACATCTGCTTAGCGAAGGTTCACCACTGTACAACGCTATTTTAGCCGGTCGCTGCCACAGCCTTATTTTGTGGGGGCCTCCTGGCGTTGGTAAAACAACGTTAGCTGAAGTCATCGCCCATCATGCAGATGCAAACGTGATCCGCTTATCAGCGGTTACTTCAGGCGTGAAAGAAATACGAGAAAGCGTTGCATCGGCAAAAGATCATTTAGCAATGCAAGGGCAGCGCACACTGTTATTTATTGACGAAGTGCACCGCTTTAATAAATCGCAGCAAGATGCGTTTTTACCGCACATTGAAGATGGTACTTTTATCTTTATTGGTGCCACAACGGAGAATCCTTCGTTTTCACTTAATAATGCAATTTTATCGCGTGCACGCGTTTATCAATTAAAAGCGCTCGAACAGCAAGACTTAATACAAGCCATACACAGCGCGCTTAATAGCGATGAGCAGCTACAGCAAAAACATATCGAAATTGATAATGCTGCGATTGAAAAACTGGCACTCGCGGGAGATGGCGACGCCAGACGCACGCTTAATTTACTTGAGCAAGCCCTTGATATGGCCGATCAACAAAATGATAAACTGATTGTTAGCGAAAATGTATTGGCGAATGTTCTGCCTGCACATATTGCAAAATACGATAAAGGCGGCGATTTATTTTACGATCTTATATCAGCGTTTCATAAGTCAGTTCGCGGCTCTAGTCCTGATGGCGCGCTTTATTGGCTTTGCCGTATTTTAGCAGGTGGCGGTGACCCGCTTTACGTTGGTAGACGATTATTAGCGATTGCTACAGAAGATATCGGCAACGCCGATCCTCGTGCGATGCAAGTAGCGCTTAATGCTTGGGATATTTACCATCGTGTAGGGCCTGCAGAAGGTGAAAGGGCGCTTGCCCAAGCCACCATTTATTTAGCCAGCGCACCAAAGAGTAATGCGGTTTACACAGCGTTTAAGCAAGCAAAACACGATATTGCCAATGAGCCAAGTTTTGAAGTGCCGCATCATCTTCGTAATGCGCCAACCAATTTAATGAAAGATCTAGGCTATGGTGCAGAGTATCGCTATGCCCATGACGAGCCAGGTGCTTATGCTGCCGGCGAGAAATATCTGCCGGAAGAAATCGCAAATAGAAAATACTATCAACCAACAGAGCGTGGTCTTGAGAAAAAAATAAAATCAAAGCTCGATTATTTAACCGAGCAAGACAATTTAGCCACTAGGAAACGTTATGACAGGGATTAAACTCTATTTTTACGTTGCACTTGGTGGCGCAACAGGTGCGTGTCTTCGTTATTTTATTAGTGAATCAATGATAAAACTTTTGGGAAAGGGATTCCCTTTTGCTACCCTGACAGTTAATATTCTCGGTTCATTAATGTTAGGCGTTTTATACGGCCTACTAGAAAAAGAATTAATTGTTGTTAACCCCACCAAATCACTTATCGGAATTGGCTTTTTAGGGGCGTTAACAACGTTTTCAACCTTCTCGATAGATACGCTATTGCTGTTACAGCAAGGGCACTGGTTGAAAGCAACACTCAATGTATTTTTAAATGTAATTGGTTGTGTTTTTGTTGCCTATTTAGGTATGCAGCTAGCAATGCAAAAAGGTTAAAAAAGAATGTTAGACCCACGATTTTTACGTCAGGATATCGAAGAAGCCGCAGAGCGCCTAAAAGGCCGAGGTTTTGAATTAAACGTAGCAGAAATTCAAGCGCTTGAAGAAAAGCGTAAAGCGCTACAAGTTAAAACACAAGAATTACAAAATGAGCGTAACACACGCTCCAAAGCAATTGGTCAAGCAAAAGCAAAAGGCGAAGACATTGCACCACTATTAGCTGCTGTGGGTTCATTAGGTGATGAGCTTGATGCGGCTAAAAAAGAACAAGACGAAATCCTTGCTGAATTAAATGCCATTGCTGCAACGATCCCTAACTTACCTGATAGCGAAGTGCCATTTGGTAATGACGAAGACGATAACGTTGAAGTTGTTAAATGGGGCGAACCAAAACAATATGACTTCGAAGTAAAAGATCACGTAGATTTAGGTGAAGGTTTAGCAAAAGGCTTAGACTTTGAAGCGGGTGTTAAACTTTCAGGCGCACGCTTTACTGTAATGCGCGGTAAAGTAGCACGTATGCACCGTGCCCTCGTGCAATTTATGCTTGATACGCACACAGACATAAACGGTTACACCGAAATGTATGTACCGTATTTAGTTAACAAAGACAGCTTATACGGCACAGGTCAGTTACCTAAGTTCGCAGAAGATTTATTCCACACAGAAGCAATTAGCGAGCACAATGAAGGGTTTAGCCTAATTCCAACGGCAGAAGTACCATTAACTAACCTTGGTCGTGATGTTATTTTTGATGAAGCTGAATTACCATTAAAAATGACTGCACATACACCGTGTTTCCGCAGTGAAGCAGGTAGCTATGGCCGTGACACACGTGGTCTTATTCGTCAGCACCAGTTCGACAAAGTTGAATTAGTACAGCTAGTGAAACCTGAAGACTCAATGCAAGCGTTAGAAGATCTGACTAACCACGCCGAAGGTATTTTACAAGCACTTGAACTACCGTACCGTAAAGTAATTTTATGTACTGGTGATATGGGCTTTGGCGCAAGCAAAACATACGACTTAGAAGTATGGCTTCCGGCGCAAGATACGTACCGTGAAATTTCAAGCTGCTCAAATATGCAAGATTTCCAAGCACGTCGTATGCAAGCACGTTTCCGTCGTCAAGGTGAGAAAAAGCCAGAGTTATTGCACACACTAAATGGTTCTGGTTTAGCGGTTGGTCGTACACTCGTAGCGATTTTAGAGAACTACCAGCAAGCAGACGGCTCGGTAGTTGTACCAGAAGTACTTCGTCCATACATGGGCGGCATAGAAGTTATTACTGCGTAACAGTTAATAATATTAAAAACCGGCGATATGCCGGTTTTTTTATGCCTGTTGATTAGTCCCACTAATACGGCGAATAATAGTGTTTCGTTATCGGCACACTATTAAAATGAAAACTGTTTCGAAAGTGGCACAGTCCTTTGGGTTTATTGTAATGAAAAAACCATAAGTATTTGAAAAATATATAAAATAAACTTGGCCTGATAATTGTAATTAACCATGTAATGCAATTATCGGATTATGCTGTATGGACATAAAAATTGAGAACAACCCACATAAGCTTAAAAAAACACTTATATACGTAATCGTGGCGAGTTTGCTACTAAGTGCTGTTATGTTTATTCGCCACTATACGCAAGGCGCCTCAAATTTAGTTGAACGAGACGAAATCTTGGTCGCAAAAGTTAAACAGGGTGATTTTGCGATAGACGTAAAAGGGCTGGGAAGTTTAGCACTTGAAAAACGCCATTTGATAACGACAAATGCAGGTGGCAAGGTTGTTGAGGTGTTGGTTAAGCCGGGTGAATATGTAGAGCGAGGCGACATTATTGCGCGTTTAGATAACCCACAAATCAATGAAACTCTCATTCAAAAACAAAGCCTTTTACTTAAAATGACTGCTCAACATAAAGCAGAGCTGGCGCAGCAAAAAGCTTACCTTCAAGAAGCTGAAACCGCCTACCATGATGCTGACCTTGCGCACAAAGCTAATACGATGGAGTGGCAAGCACAGGCAACCTTAATAGCTCAAGGCAATAGTACTATTTCTAAACTAGAGCATCAGCGTAGCGAGTTCAACGTTAAGCGCAGTTTAAAACAACTTGCGTTACAAAAAGCTAAAGTAGCGACACAAAAAGAAATACTCGCCGCAAAACAAAATGCGCAACATGCAGAGCAGCAAAGCTTAAAGTCTGAAATTAGTTTGCTTAGCCAACATATTTCACAGTTAGATGTGATGTCGCCAATCACTGGGCAAATCCAAGATGTGTTTGTAGAACTGGGTACACAGCTGGCGAGTACTGGCTCGGTTGCCGAAGTTGCTGATCAAACTAAATTGATTGCCAAAATAAACGTAGCTGAGTTAGATGCGCCTAACGTAAAAGTTGGTCAACAGGCTACAATCGATACCTATACGTCTCGCTTAGGTGCACAAGTTACTCGTGTATCGCCAAAGGTGAACAACGGCCATGTGGAGGTTGAGCTTGCAATAACTGATGCAATTCCGTCCGAGGCTCGCGATAAACTCAATATCGAAGGCATTATTAATACCAGCTTCAAATCACACACCTTGTATGTAGCGCTACCGCGTAACGCTATTGCCGAAAGTACAAACAATGTATTTGTGTTGGAAAAGCATCTTGCAACCAAACAACCGGTTAAATTTGGCAAACGCTCAGTGAATTATATAGAGGTTGTGGCAGGGCTAACAATCGACCAAGAAATTATTATTTCCGATATGGAAAAATACACCAATGACACGCAAGTGCTTGTACGTTAGAAGGAAATTACAATGAACCCAGTTATCACGTTAAAAAACATCGAAAAGTTATTTAAAACCGATGAAATCGCAACTCAGGCACTTAACGGTATCAATCTCATAGTCAATCAAGGGGAGTTTGTCGCCATCACTGGGCCTTCTGGTTGCGGTAAGTCGACTTTACTCTCAGTGTTAGGGCTGATTGATGAGCCAACAGCTGGGGATTATACCATTAGCGGCAAACAAGCAGTTAACTTAAGCTCTGATCAGCGAGCACACGTTCGGGCAAATCATATTGGTTTTATTTTTCAGGCATTTAACCTTATAAGTGACTTAAATGTACTTGAAAATGTGATGCTGCCACTGACCTATATCGGTGGCTACTCTGAACAAGAAATGATTGAAAAAGCGCGTAAGGCGTTGATGTTAGTTGACCTTGAAAACCGCATTAATCACTTTCCTTCTCAATTATCAGGTGGTCAACAGCAGCGTGTTGCCGTTGCTCGTGCGCTAATTAACGAGCCTGATCTAATTTTAGCGGATGAACCAACCGGTAACTTAGATTCGAAAAACGCACAGCAAGTGCTGCAATTATTAAAAGATTTACACCTGTCAGGTAAAACAATCTGCATGGTAACCCATGATGTAGAGTCAACGCATTATGCCAGTCGTACATTGAACATGTTAGACGGTGCAATTGTACGTGATAAGCAGCAAACCTCTAACACTAATCCTTCTGTGGCACTAGAGGTGTAAATTATGGGGCTGTTATTAGACTTTCGCTATGCGCTACGCAATATTGTTAAATCACTGCGTTTTTCACTCTTAATGATATTTATTATGGTAGGCAGTTTAACCATTTCACTAATTGGCTTTAACTTTATTCATACCATCGCGTTTTCACACTCGAGTTTTAATCATAACAAAGAAGATATTCGCATCTTAAAGGTATGGAACTCGTTATCATCGCAACGAGAATTTACATATTCGATGTTAGATGGATTTAAACAACTGGATGAGGTCGAATCCCTTGATAGCTGGATCACCATCAAGCGCAGCAGTTTATGGTTAAGCACGCAACAATATGGTAAGCATTTTCGAGCGTCATATGTTGCTCCTTCATTTTTTACGTTTTTGGGACAAGAGCCGGTGCTTGGGCGAGGCTTTACAAACGTCGATTACAATAATAATGCGCCTGATGTGGTAGTGATTTCACATATCGTGTGGCAGCAACTATTTCAGGGCGATAGCGCTATTCTTGGTAAACAGTTAAACGTGGCGGGCAAGCCGCATACTATTGTTGGCGTAATGGAAAAGCGTAATCATTTTCCCATTTTTTCAAAGGTTTGGCTGCCATTAAAGCAAGCGAACATGAAGCCTGATGATGGTATCGATATTCTTTATAAGTTACCAAATGCTGAATTTGAACGCACCTTCGAAACGCAAATAGCTCATTATTTTTACAATGCAATCAAAGATCAAGTTAGTGACAGTGATAAACAAACCGGGCAGGGTGTGCGTATTGAGTCACTCACATTAGTAGAACTCAATACCGATGGCGAAGCCGTATTCGTATTTGGTTTGTTTGTGTTTGGTATTGTGATTGTGCTGTTTATTTCAGGGATTAATATTGGCAACTTACTGTTTGCGAAAATTATGGAAAAGCAAAAGGAGTCAGCTATTCGCGCTGCAATAGGCGCAACACAAAAGCGTGTGATCCAGCAGCATGTCACCGAAGGTTTAATATATTGCATTATTAGCTGGATATTTACCCTGATCTTTACATCGTTAGGGTTAGAAATACTGAATTTTTACATGAATGTGATGTTTGGCGGAAAAATGCCGTATTGGTGGTATTGGCATTTAAATATGCAAACAGTTTTAGTCTCGCTTTTACTATTAGCCATTATTTTTACATTTGCCGTGCTATTACCGGCATACAAATCGGCAAAGTTTAATATTAGTAATGTACTTCGCGATGGCACCCGAGGCGCGACAGGAAAAGAAACCACATTGATGTCGCGACGTTTATTATGCGTGCAAGTATCATTGGTGAGCTTTTTGCTAATGATTGCAAGTACTGTTGGCTATGTGATGTATTCAATTGCAACGAATATCGATGGCGAGCGAGAAAAAGGCGTTTACTCAGTTTATCTAGACTTTGATAATAATGATGAGCTAACCAACGACGAGCAATTAACGCTAATAAATAGCTTAGCCGCGGGGCTTTCAAAACAAGACAATATTATTGATGCGGTTTTGTTTGATTCACATATACACGCTGACGTACTGTACCAAAATGGTGATATTTATAATGATCAATTTATTAGTATCAGTGCTGAGTCACATTTGTTTGAGCGTGAGTTGTTAACTGGGCGAAATTTCAATAGCAATGACAACAATGAATCAAAACCTGTTGCAATCATTAGTGAGTCACTTGCTAACGCTTTGTTTGGTAATAAAAATGTGCTCGGTTCGCAACTTATGTTGCAAGACGCAATGTGGCCAAGTGTTGAGATTATCGGCGTTGCAAAAGATGAAATCAGTGGTGTATCAGGTGACTCACGCCATGAGCTCTACTTTAGTTTACGCCAAACCCATTTTATGGATGACAGTGTAAATATTCGATTAATAATCGATAACACGGCAAATGAGGCGTTAGAGGACTTCTATCGCGTTAAGGTGCAGTTATCTCATGATTTAACGATGTATTATATGTTTGACCATTACGATAACCACAGATCCATGATCAATTCATTTGCAGCGATTATTTATGTATTTTTAATTGTAGGTGGTTTCGCTCTAACGCTATCACTGATAGGTATTTATGCAATGGGTATTAGTAATATTAATAAATCCCGTTATGAGATAGGCATTCGCCGCGCGATTGGTGCTAAAGATAGTCAAATCATGCGGTTATTTATTAAAAAGAATATTACGCATATATTGTACGGTATTGGGACGTCGTTGTTAGTGTTTGGCATTCTATGTTATCTTGCAGAAAGCTTTTTAAGAGGAAATGTGCCAATTAACATTATGTTAGAGGCAGGTGCATTGACTGTAGTTGTGGTACTTGCAGCGGTTTGTCTCGCATTATATGTACCAGTAAGGCACGTTATTAAACAGCAGCCTGCAACAAGTTTAAGAATGGATTAAGGTTTCTTGAAAACAATTTTAGTTGTCGACGACTCGCTTGATATTCAAGCGAGTCTTAAGTTCTTTTTAGAAGACGAAGGGTATCTTTGTCACGGTGTACTTTCACCTGATACAGCACTTGATTATGTTGCAAAAAACAGTGTCGATTTAGTGCTACTCGATATGAATTTTAGCCAAAATACAACAAGTGGCGCTGAAGGCTTAAGTGCAATTGAAGCGCTGAAAGAATTAGACCCACTTTTGCCCGTGGTTGTAATGACGGGCTGGGCAACGCTTGACTTAGCCGTTAAAGCGTTAACCACAGGGGCTGCCGATTTCATCGAGAAACCTTGGCAAGACGAACGCTTAGCCCATGCAATTAAACTTCAGCTAAACACGCGAAGTGACAAACAAGATTTAGCGCGTTTAACCCAAGAAAAGCAACGTTCTATTGCACACCAATCCGCACTACACGCATATAGCAAACAAAAGCAGCAAGTTTTGAGTCAACTCGAAAACTTAGCAAAAAGCGATATGAATATACTGCTAACGGGTGAAAATGGCACGGGGAAAAGCTATTACGCGCAGTTTATTCATCAGAATTCGACACGCTCAAGGGCAAGTTTTATCGCACTAAATATGGGGGCGCTTAGCGATGAATTGTTTAACTCCGAAGTGTTTGGTCATAAAAAAGGGGCGTTTACTGGAGCAAACCAAGACCGTTTAGGAGCGTTTACTTTAGCTGAAAATGGCACCTTGTTTTTAGATGAAATCGCTAATTTGTCTGCGCAATCACAAGCTAAGTTATTGCATGTGCTTGAAGAGCGAAAGTACACGGCCCTTGGTAGCAGCAAGGTGTTAGAAAATAAAGCGCGTATTATTTCTGCAACCAATGCGGATCTATCTGAGGCAATTGCAAACGAACTATTTCGCCAAGATTTATATTACCGTTTAAACACAGTTGAAATTGAAATCCCACCGTTAAGATCTTGTAAAGACGATATTTTACCGCTAGCAAACCAATTTTTAACGTCATTCTGTAAGCAATACGATAAGCCTGCTCTGTCACTAACACAGTGCGCCAAACAGGCACTGCTTAACTATGGTTTTCCGGGTAATGTTAGGGAGCTGAAACATATTATTGAGCGCGTTATATTTATGGCGAATGGACAGCAAATAACTGCTCAAGATTTAATGTTAAGTGCTACAACAAGTAATAATAAAGCTAATGTACAACACACCATTGATATGACGCTCAGTATCGATGAAGTCATAGAACAAGCATTATTGTCGCGACTCGAACACTTTAATGGCAATGCATCAAAAGCGGCCAAAAGTTTAGGTATGTCGCGCAGTGCTTGGTATCGCAAAATGTCTAGGTATGATGCGGTTTAACGCGTTTTCAGGTCGCTGGCTGACAAGCTTGCTGTTATTGATACTCATTAATGGCTTATTGATCACTCATAGTTACCCGTTAGCGCTTATTTTATTGGTAAATCTAACCTCAGCATTATGGTTTTTAATCGAGACCTATCGCGATGCGATAGCTAAACGCAATACCATTAATTTAATCGACACATTATTGATTTCGTTACGCCAAGGTGAGTATGCGATTAGAGCAAATGAGGCACAAGATAGCGCGCTAAGTTCTACCGTTGAGCACTTAAATGCCCTTGCAACTAAAATGCAACGAGACCAGCGGTTAGTTGCAGAGCAACAAGATTTGTTAGCGCAGATTATTGAGAAGGTTGATTTTGCACTCTTGGTGTTTAATGAACGTAGCTGCATATTTAGAAATCAATACGCGGCGCAGACATTCGATGCAAGTAATCAAAGTAATATTTGGGCTTGGTACAAGGCATTACTAGCCAATCAACAACAAGGAAAAGTGGCCTTAACAATTGATGGCAAACAGCATGCATTTTTAATTGAGCAGTCGCACTGTCGTATCGGTGATCAAAATTACGTTTTGTTAGTATTAAAGCAATTGGATTCCATTTTATATCAACAAGAAAAAGACGCGCTTAAAAAGTTTGTTCGTATCCTAAGCCACGAGATTAATAATACACTGGCGCCAATAGGCACAGTAGCGCGCAGCCTAAATAAACGGCTCGCAAATGACATTGACAAGGACAGTTTTGCAACGGGTTTAACATTAATTAATGAACGTGCGAATTACTTAAAGTCGTTTATGGATAACTATGTATCATTGGCAAAATTACCAGCGGCTAACAAAAATATTGAAAGCTGTGACGCGTTATGCGAACAGTTAACGGCAATTTATCCAGACATTAAAATTCAATATGAGCAAAATTTGTTTGGCTTTTTCGATATTAGTCAGATAAAACAAGTGCTCTGCCATTTGATTAATAATGCACGTGAAGCATCTAGCCCATCACCAGATGTTTCATTAAAACTTAGTGCTAACCAAACTGACATTATAATTGACGTCACTGATACTGGTCCTGGTTTTTCAAATTTGGAAGACGCCGGCACAGCGTTTTATACAACAAAAAGTGGCGGTAACGGTATTGGCTTAATGTTGTCACGCGTAATTATTGAAAATCATGGTGCGGCACTTAAACTTAAAAACCATACGGAGGGTGGGGCGTGGGTGCAATTTGCATTAGAACGGGTTATTAATAATACCAATTCACTTAAGTAGCTGATCATACTAGCGGACTAAATATAGTGCTAACTGCCTTAGCATTTAAAATGTACAGCAACTACATAAATAAAGACAACATGATACAAACAAAAAAAGCGCCAATTGGCGCTTTTAAATTATCGACTTAACAATTAGCTGTTATCGTCCGCATACTTTTTACATGCGTCTTTATCTTCACACTCACCGTAAAGATAAAGCGAGTGGTTTGTAAGCGTGATGCCGTTGTCTTTTGCAATCTCTTCTTGACGCGTTTCAATCACGTCGTCTTCGAATTCAACTACTTTACCGCACTTTAAGCATACCAAGTGATCATGGTGCGTGCTGCCAGCTAGTTCAAACACTGATTTGCCGCCTTCAAAGTGGTGACGGGTAACAATACCTGCATCATCAAATTGGTTAAGAACACGGTAAACAGTGGCAAGACCAATTTCTTCGCCTTTATCTAATAAGATTTTATAAACATCTTCAGCGCTGATATGTTGATTATCTGGCGACTGTAAAATCTCTAAGATTTTGATTCGCGGCAGTGTTACTTTTAAACCTGCTTTTTTTAGCTCTAAATTGTGATCAGTCATCAACTTGGTCTCGTTTTTCTATTGTTTTGTCTATATTTGCACGACGTTTTAGTAAGGCTATACTAGATATAGCCTAATGTAAACGCAGGTTTAACTTTAATCTTCTAATTCTGCCAAGCACATTTCATCATACACTTGAGCACACCAATCCTTAATGCGCTTTTCTGTTAGTTCAGGCTGACGGTCTTCATCAATACCTAAACCAACAAAGTGGTTGTCATCAACTAATGCTTTTGACGCTTCAAATTCATAACCTTCAGTTGACCAATGACCAACAACAATTGCGCCACGTTCAGTAACGATATCGTTAATCATGCCCATAGCGTCAAGGAAGTACTCGGCGTAATCTTCTTGGTCACCGCAGCCAAAAATAGCAACTAGCTTACCGTCGAAGCTAATTTCTTCCAGTTCAGGGAAGAAATCATCCCAATCGCATTGCGCTTCACCGTAATACCAAGTTGGGATACCAAATAAAATTAAATCAAATTCAGCAATGTCTTCTTTTGAGCTTTTAGCGATGTCATGAACATCCACCATTTTCTTACCTAGCTCTTTTTGAATTAGCTTGGCGACGTGCTCTGTATTACCTGTATCACTACCAAAAAAAATGCCTACGCTTGCCATAGTTTATTACCTTTTTGTCGCTAATTTCTCTTGTAATATAATTTCTATTAATGCGCTTCGACTCACGTTCTGCTCTTCAGCCATATCATTTAATGCTTGATATAGCTCTGAAGACACCTTGAATTCGACGCGTTTTAAACCACGTGCTTTATCACGTTTAAGCTGATTACGCTTATTGATTTTAAGCTGTAATTCTCGTGGTAAGGGGTTGGTTTTAGGACGTCCCGGTCGCTTATCATGTTCAAATAAGTCTCGGGTCGTTCTGTCAGATTCAGCTTTGGCCATTATCCAACTCCAGCACCTTGCCAAAATACCTGAATAAGCCCTTTCGCAATAAACCCAGAACAGCCTAAAAACAGCACTAACCAAACGACGTAACGCCCAAATTTAGGAACGTCACCTTTTTTTAAAACGTCTTGGATTGCCATACCGATTAAAAAGAATATTCCGGCTAAGCCGAAATAGAGTCCAAGTATATCAATACCATCTAATAATTTATCTAACATTATTATTCTGTATCTGCGCGAAAACGGCCGCAACTATAGCATAGTAAGCCGTTAAATACATTATCAAAGATCAAAAATAGTACCACTTTAAAAAGTGTGGTTTCTAAGGCTAACAAAATCACAAATAAGTAAATCCACTTGGTGTGTTTTTGTTTTGTATTTAAAGCATTTTAGTGTGTTTTGTAAATTTCGCGTGCGCTAATAACATCACGTATAAAAGCGTGAATTTAGTGAATGTAATGAATAGCAATTTACTAAATTTATAAGACATGGAGGGGAAAAGAACCTAACGAATCGTTTGGATGTTAAAAACAGCTAGGCTCTTTTATAAAAACAAAACTAATTAATCCGCACTTAAAAACTGCGTTATTGCCAAATTCACTTGGCTTGGTTTTTCAGCGTGTAACCAGTGACCTGCACCTGCGATGATCTTGGCTTTCGCATTTGGGAAAAGCGCTGCAATTTCACCGCGATGTGCTTCTAAAATATAGTCTGAGTTAGCGCCTTTTATAAATAAAGTTGGCTTTTTAAACGCATCACCTTGCGGCTTATCTAATATATTATCGTACGATGCAATTAATTGAGACAAATTAAAGCGCCATGCAAACCCGCTATCTGTTTTTGCGAGGCTCTTTAATAAAAATTGCCTAACACCAGCCTCTTGAATGTACTCTGCCAATTGTTTATCGGCGTCGCTGCGGTTTGTGATTGCCTTTAAATCAACATTATTTAATCCATTAAATACTTGTTGATGACGCGGTGAATATTTAGTTGGCGCGATATCGAGTACAACTAGTTTTTCGACACGGTTATTATTAGTTAACGCCATTTGCATTGCGACTTTGCCCCCCATAGAGTGACCAATCACAATTGCACGGGAAATAGTTAACTCATCTAACAGTTTAAAAACATCATCTGCCATCGCAGTGTATGTCATTTCGCTATGGTGAAATGACTGTCCGTGATTACGTAAATCAATGTTGATTACACAATTTTGTTCGCTTAGGGGTTTTGCGATTACATTTAAGTTTTCTTTTGAACCAAATAATCCATGAATAATGACAATTGGCAGTGCGTCGGTTTTCTCACCTAGCTGAGTGTAATTTAATTGCATAGGAGTCGCTAAGCTAATGTAAAAGCTGCATTGTGCCGAGTGAAACTTGAAAAAGCAAACATAGAGAAATGAATTTAAACTGGGTATACTATGCGGGATTTTTGCTAAATTCGTCTAACAATTAGGATAACCATGAAAAAAATCGAAATCGACGACGAGTTATATCAGTATATAGCAAGTAATACGCAGAGTATTGGTGAAAGTGCATCGCAAATATTGCGCCGTTTGTTACAGCTGGATACGGAACTCCCAGAAAAGGCAGTAACAGAAACACAAGAAGAGGCGCCAGAAGCCACCAAACCAGAACAAAAAGAACATAAATGCGACAACGTATTTAATATTCTTAATAAAGAAGAGTTGGCAATGCAAAAAGGCGTAGTTGGCCGCTTTTTGTTTATTCTTTCCGCGCTGCACCGTACACATAAAGGTATTTTTAATCGTGTACTTGATATTAAAGGGCGCGACCGTATTTATTTTGCAACCAATAAAGAAGATTTGATTGCATCAGGTAGCAGTACTAACCCAAAAAATATTATGGATAGTGGCTATTGGGTTATGACTAACTCAAACACGACACGTAAAAAAATGATGGTTCACGAAGTTGCCATATCATTAGGCTATAGTGAAGAAGAAGCCGAAAAGCTACGCGATTACTTATAAATATATTGAAGGTGAATCATGGCAAACCATGAAAGAGCAGGACAGCGCGCCGTACAATCTGACTTGGTCAACATTCCTAAACTGATGTCAGCTTATTATTTGTATGAACCAGATATTGAGCAAAACCCAGAGCAAGCCGTTGCGTTTGGCACATCAGGGCACCGCGGGTGTTCGTTAGACACAAAATTCAACGAGTCTCATATATTGGCGATCACCCAAGCGATTTGTGACTACCGCAAACAAAACAATATCTTTGGCCCACTGTTTTTAGGCAAAGATACGCATGCGTTATCAGAAGCCGCGTTTAACTCTGCTATTGAAGTATTAGTTGCGAACGAAGTACAAGTCGTAACACAAGAGAATGATGATTTCACGCCGACCCCTGTCATTAGTCATGCGATTGTAACGCACAACAAAACGCACAGTGCCGAACTTGCGGATGGTATCGTGATTACACCTTCACACAACCCGCCACAGGATGGTGGTTTTAAGTACAACCCACCAAATGGTGGCCCTGCTGATAACGACATTACAAAGTGGATTGAAAATAGAGCAAACCAATTGTTAATTGAAGACTTGGTTGAAGTAGAGCTATTTCCATTTGTAAAAGCAAAGCGTTCGGGCTTTATTCAGTACCAAGACTTAATGACACCGTATATTGACGATTTGGCTAATATTATTGATATGCAAGCAATCAGCAAAGCAGGCATAAAAATTGGCGTTGATCCACTCGGTGGTTCTGGTATTAATTTCTGGCCACTGATTGCAGAAAAATACAATCTTGATATTACTGTGGTTAACGAGCAAATCGACCCACAATTTTCGTTTATGTCGTTAGATAAAGACGGCAAAATTCGGATGGATTGTTCATCACCACACGCAATGGCAAGCTTAATTGCCATGAAAGATAAGTTTGATATTGCGGTCGGTAACGACCCTGATTATGACCGCCACGGCATTGTCACGCCCGATGGTTTAATGAACCCGAACCATTATTTAGCTGTTGCGATTGATTACCTAATTAGCCATCGCCCAGATTGGCCTAGCAACGCTAAAGTAGGTAAAACTTTGGTATCGAGTGGCATGATTGATAAAGTCGTCGCCAAGCATGGTCGTGAAGTATTTGAAGTGCCTGTTGGTTTTAAATGGTTCGTAGATGGTCTACTAGAATCAAGTTTACTGTTTGGCGGTGAAGAAAGTGCAGGAGCCGCATTTTTACGACGCGACGGTAGTGTGTGGGAAACCGATAAAGACGGGTTTATTTTAGCGTTACTAGCCGCTGAAATTTTAGCGGTTACTGGTAAAACACCAAGCCAGCATTATAAAGCACTCACTGATGAATTCGGCGCACCACTATATAAGCGCTTAGATGCCCCTGCAAATACGGCGCAAAAAGCCAAGCTGTCAAAACTATCGGCGGAAGATGTAAGTGCAAATACCTTAGCGGGTGATGAAATTACTGCAAAGCTAACTCACGCACCGGGCAACGGCGCGGCAATTGGTGGCTTAAAGGTAACAACGGCTAATGGCTGGTTTGCTGCCCGTCCTTCAGGTACCGAAGATATCTATAAAATTTATCTTGAATCGTTTGTCTCTGAGGCACATTTAAACGAGCTTGAAACTGAAGCCATCGCTTTAGTTAATTCAGTTATTTCATAACATTATTAGAAATTTTAAAAGGCGGTTTACCGCCTTTTTTATTATGTAAAGAACAAAGATGAGTACTATGACAACAACAAATCTAGCAACTTCAGGCGATTTTTTATCAATTACCCGTAATCATGAATGGCATTTAGACCCTTTTGAGTTCACTTTAGAGAACGGCACGCATGTCAGCGTTAAAGATACAGGCGTAATTGAATTTACTCCAACTAGCTATGGCAAAAAAGACATTGTGTTATCGTCAGCTGTACATGGCAATGAAACAGCGCCTATTGAAATTTGCGATGAGCTTATCCAAAACATTATTAAGGGTAAATTAACCCTAGCGCATCGTGTGCTGTTTATTTTTGGTAACCCTGCATCTATTAATATTGCGAAGCGTTTTGTTGAAGAAAACCTCAATCGTTTGTTTTGTGGCGCACACAAAGCAGGTGAGCAGAATAATGAAAAAATACGTGCGGCAAAACTCGAAAACTACGTAAGTGATTTCTTTAATAAAGAAGCCGCTGAAGACAGAAAACGTATCCATTACGACTTACACACAGCCATTCGTGATTCTAAGAATGAAAAATTCGCGGTATACCCATTTTTACACGGTAAACCCTGGAAAAAAGAAGAATTGAGCTTTTTATTAAGCTGCGGTGTAAATACTGTAATGATGATGAAATCTGCTGCAACCACATTCAGCTATTTTTCTAGCAGTACCTTTGGTGCCGATGCGTTCACAATCGAACTAGGTAAAGTAAGGCCGTTTGGCGAAAACGATATGTCACGCTTTGAAAAAGCTAAACAGAGCTTGACTCAGCTGATCTCTCAACACGAAATGCAGTATCCAGAGTTTAACTTTGATGACTTTGAGTTGTTCGATGTCTACCGTACCATTAATCGCACAGAGCAAAACTTTAGTTTTCCATTTAGCGACAGCGCTGCAAACTTTACCGGCTTTGCAAAAGGTGAACTGTTGGCGAGTGATGGCAACACTGAATATTTTGCCGATGTTGATGGCGAAGCCATTATTTTCCCTAATGCAAACGTGGCAATTGGTCAACGCGCATTATTAACTGTTATCCCGCTACAAAATAAAACAGATTTTGTATAAATATCTTGCCACACCTTTTCGGATATTCAGCTAAAATTAGTTGAATATCCGTTTACGTTAACGTAAAGTCGAGCTAACTTTAATTTAATATCAGTCCAATTTATGGGTGATATGTACTAATCATACCAGTCATTTGCATAAATTAGTTATTTAATGGTTAATGTTAGTTGAATTGATGCATTTATTTCAAATAACCTAGCTGTTATGCGTATCTCAACGTATTGCTAATTATGTTGCTAAATTGGATATTTACTCATTTTTAAAGCGCTACATCATTAGAGGTAAGCTATGACGAACCCGCAAAATGTGTCGTTAAATGCGTCAAAGGAACTCGAGTTTATCGATCCATCCGCATTAGACATACCTACCGTTAGTTTATTAGATGAAAACGGTCATTTAGTAAAAGGCGCGGTAGATCCAAACATTGATAAAGACACTGCACTAAAAATTTACAAAACCATGCGATTCATCCGTGCGTTAGATGAACGTATGCAAGCAGCCCAACGCCAAGGTCGCGTTTCGTTCTATATGCAATGTTTAGGTGAAGAAGGCGCAGTTACGGCCAGTGCCGCAGCGCTAAAAGACAGTGATATGATTATGGCGCAGTATCG
The DNA here is from genome assembly GCF_056159365.1 of Pseudoalteromonas sp. ABV4_021. Lineage (NCBI taxonomy): Bacteria > Pseudomonadati > Pseudomonadota > Gammaproteobacteria > Alteromonadales > Pseudoalteromonadaceae > Pseudoalteromonas > Pseudoalteromonas sp. ABV4_021. Next base: position 1,437,185 of record NZ_JBSWVB010000001.1, read on the forward strand.
CGAACAAGCCGCATTGCGTTATCGCGGTTTTAGCCTAGAGCAGTTTATGAACCAAATGTTCTCCAATGAGAAAGATTTGGGTAAAGGTCGTCAAATGCCAATTCACTATGGTTCAAAAGAATTGCACTATATGACGATTTCATCGCCGCTTGGAACGCAAATTCCACAAGCAACAGGCTATGCATATTCACAAAAAATTCCACACATTAACGCGCAATCGGGTGAGCTTGATTCTGAAATTGATAACATCACCTTATGTTATTTTGGTGAAGGTGCTGCATCTGAAGGTGACTTTCACGCGGGCCTGAATATGGCTGCAGTGTTAAAAGCACCGGTTATCTTTTTTGCGCGAAACAATGGTTATGCGATTTCAACACCGGCAGACGAGCAATTTGCTGGTGACGGTATTGCCAGCCGCGGTGTAGGTTATGGCATAAAAACGATTCGTGTTGATGGCGCAGATGCACTTGCAGTTTATGCTGCGACGCAAAAAGCACGTCAATACAGTGTTGAAACGGGTGAGCCAGTATTAATTGAATCGATTGCATATCGCTTAGGTGCGCACTCGACGTCGGATGACCCAACGGGCTATCGTTCAAAAGAAGAAGAAAGCACCAATACTAAATGCCCAATTCAACGCTTTAAAGGCTATTTATTGAGCAAAGGTTGGTTAGACGAAGCGCAAGATAACGCAGAAGATGAAAGCTTGCGAGAAGCAATTTTAGACGCTGTAAAAGTAGCTGAAAAAGTGGCTAAGCCACCGATTGAAGATTTAGTTACTGATGTGTACGACACACCAATTCCATTACTTGAAAAACAACTCGAAGCATTAAAAGAGCATGTAAAAGCGCATCCAGACGCTTACCCGACAACCGCAGGGAGAATCAAATAATGGCACAAATGAATATGTTACAAGCGATCAATTCTGCGCTTGATATCTCAATGTCGGAACATCCACTGGCCTGTATTTTTGGTGAAGATGTTGGTTACTTTGGCGGTGTTTTTCGGGCTACCAGTGGCTTGCAAGAAAAATACGGTAAGCACCGTGTGTTTAATACGCCGCTTACAGAGCAAGGTATTTTAGGTTTTGCTAACGGTTTAGCGGCAGCAGGTGCACCTGCCATCGCAGAAATCCAATTTGCTGATTATATTTTCCCAGCGTTTGACCAAATCGTAAACGAGTCTGCAAAGTTCCGTTACCGCAGTGGTAATGAATTTAACGTAGGTAAGCTAACCATTCGTACGCCATACGGTGGCGGTATCGCTGGCGGTTTATACCACTCTCAATCGCCAGAAGCATATTTTGCTCATACACCAGGCTTAAAATTGGTTGTGCCACGCAACGCATACCAAGCAAAAGGTTTGTTACGCGCATGTATTAAAGACGATAACCCAGTTATTTTCTTTGAGCCTAAGCGTTTATATCGCGCATCTATTGGAGATGTGCCTGAAGATGACTTTATTATCCCAATTGGTAAAGCAGAAGTAGTCTCTGAAGGCTCTGACATCACGCTGCTTGCGTGGGGTGCACAAATGGAAATCGTTGAAAAAGCAGCTGAAATGGCGAAGCAAGATGGCATTAACTGTGAAGTGATTGATTTACGCAGTATTCAACCTTGGGATGTTGAAACGGTTGCAAAGTCAATAACTAAAACAGGGCGCTTACTTATCAGCCATGAAGCACCTGTTACGTGCGGTTTTGGTGCCGAAATTGCTGCAACAATCCAGCAAGAGTGTTTCTTACATTTAGAGTCGCCAATTAGTCGCGTATGTGGTTTAGATACACCGTATCCGCTTGCACTGGAAAAAGAATACATTCCTGATGCATTAAAAGTGTTATCAGCAATTAAGCAGTCAGTGCAGTTTTAAGGAGTGGTTATGAGTCAAGATTTTATTTTACCAGACATTGGTGAAGGCATTGTTGAATGCGAAGTAGTCGAATGGCTTATTAGCGAAGGCGATACAGTAGCTGAAGATCAGCCTATTTGTGATGTAATGACCGATAAAGCATTGGTACAAATACCTGCAGTGCATAATGGGGTTATCACTAAGTTGTATTATCAAAAAGGTGAAATTGCGAAAGTGCATGAGCCGCTTTTTGCAATGGATGTTGATGGTGCAGCGGCTTCGAGCGCGCCTCAAGAAGCAGCGCCAGAAACGAGCACTGAGCAGCCAGTGGCAAGCGAAGCGCCATCAGGCACCGCACTTGAAGATTTTATTTTACCGGATATCGGCGAAGGTATTGTTGAGTGTGAAATTGTTGATTGGCTAGTTGCTGAAGGCGATGAAATCAAAGAAGACCAAGCGGTTTGTGATGTAATGACAGATAAAGCGCTGGTACAAATTCCTGCTAAACACACGGGCCGAGTAACCAAGCTTTACCATCAAAAAGGTGAGATTGCCAAAGTACACGCTCCGCTTTTCCAAATGCAAGTTGCCAGTGCACAAGTTATCAATATCCAAGAAAAAGTGGTTAACGCCCAACAAAATGCCTCAGCTAAGCAGGTTGAAGCAGCACCTTCACAAGTTGTTGCCAGCGGCAAAGCCGTTGCAAGCCCAGCAGTACGCCGTTTAGCGCGAGAGCATAACATTGATATTGCGAAAGTGGATGGCTCTGGTAAAAATGGCCGTGTTTATAAAGAAGATATTAAACGTTTCTTAAATGACGGCAGTACAGCGTCTAAGCGTACAGACGACACATCAGCGTCAGTAGTAGCAACACAAACGCAAGCAACGCGCGTTGAGCCAATTCGTGGTATGCAAGCCGCGATGGCGAAACAAATGATGGAGTCGGTATCGACTATTCCACATTTCACATTGAGCGATGAGATTGATTTAACAGAACTTATCAGTTTGCGCAAAAGCCTTAAAGAGCAGTATGCAAAGCAGGGCGTTAAGCTCACCATGATGCCGTTCTTTATTAAGGCATTGTCTTTAGCGTTGAAAGAGTTCCCTGTGATCAATTCGCAAGTTAATGCGGACTGCACAGAGCTAACATACTTTAACGATCACAACATTGGTATGGCGGTTGACTCAAAACTTGGTCTATTAGTACCCAATATCAAATCATGCCAAGCCAAAAACATGGTTGATATTGCCAATGAAGTATCACGCTTAACAGAGCAAGCGCGCGAAGGCCGTGTCACGCCTGCCGATTTAAAAGGCGGCACAATTTCAATTTCAAATATTGGTGCAATTGGTGGCACAACAGCAACACCAATTATCAACAAGCCTGAGGTTGCGATTGTTGCGCTCGGTAAACTGCAACATTTACCGCGCTTTAATGCTAACGGTGAGGTTGAATCACGTGCAATTATGCAAATATCTTGGTCAGGCGATCACCGAATTATTGATGGTGCAACGATGGCACGATTCAATAACTTGTGGAAACACTATTTGGAAACGCCAAGTGCCATGTTAATGGCAATGAGCTAATTAGAAAAAAGGGGTCAAATGACCCCTTTTTAATTTACTAAAAAAAGAAGATTAAGTAGCCAATAGCTAAACTAGGTATGGAGGTATACAAGGTAGCAATGAGCGCTGCTTTTGGTGCAAGTGCAATAGCAGGGAAAAGGGCATCACCATCATTTGAAATGGCATTTGCCATAAGTGCGGAAAAGGGCGCTAATCCTTGCATATAAAGTGAGGTGACAAGAATTTGTGGCCCGCACCCTGGCAATAAACCAATTAAGCAGGCAATAAGCGGCAGTAACACGGCGTAGTTTTGAAAAAGAGCCGCTATATTCACATCTGACCACAGTACAAATAGCTCATAGCCAATAAACGCAGCTACCACCCAACTGGTGATAAAGTGTGTATCTTGCAGTACCTTTGTCGTTAAACTTTCTTTACTACAGTCGTCTTCAGCGGTGACATCTTGATAGCTCTTACCAGGAGATGAGCACGCCCATAATAGCGCCACAATAAAACAACAGGCCGCAGCGATATAACCTAAGCCTTGGTTAATATTTTCACCAAAGTCATATTGAAATGCGACAAGCAGTGCGGCAATTGTCATTGGGAATGAGACAATACGCCAAAATTGAAGGCTGATAAAACCAACAGGCTTAGGTAACTTTTGACACTGTAATTGTTGATGTGATGGTGTATTTGGCGCAAGGAAATCAGCGGGATGTACTAAATTTACGATCCAACCAAACAGTGTTGCAACTGTAAAACTAATGGTTAATACCAACAGTGCTGTTTTTGGCTCTGCTGCGATAAGTAAGAATGCCGCATCGCCCATAGTGGCAATGAGTACCGCCACCAAGGAGCCAAAACTGGCTTGTTTTTTAGTGTATTGTGTTACCACTATTATTGCGCCGCCACAGCCTGGTAGTGCACCGAGCAAAGCGGCAAACGGAATTTCAAGCTTAGGTGCAACCTGTGCTATATAACTTAACTCAAGTTTAGGAAATCGATTTACCAATAAGTAATAGCCATAAAGCGTTGCAGCAACAAACATAGTTACTTGTAAAAATGCATCGGCGAGGGCGCCAAGCACTACAGCGCGGGTAGACTCATTAAAAATAAGACAGAGCAATGCTATTGGTAAAAACAAGCGTTTATAAGCGAGAGTGCTTTTAATTGCGTGTTTTGGTAGCGCGAATTGTGAGAGGGAAAACAACATACAGTGTACCTAATCGAATATTAGCTTCACTATAGTACTAACAGTAATGCGAATCAATCACATTACCGTTTAATTTAATCAATCGCGGTGATTATTTTTTTCGTTGGAACTCTGATTGACTGTACCACTTAGGCCAAGCCGTACTGTCAGCGATATCTAAACCAACTTGATAAAACAGTTGTAAGTCCTCAACTGCACCTGAAAGATCCCAGCCTTTACGGTATTGATCGCATGGTTGGTGATAGCATCCACGTAAAATGAGTCCCATACGTTTGCGGTAACGGGCTGTTTCCTCGTCAATTGCTTTGGTGCCACCGCCTGAGTACATCGCTGGAATGCCCATTTGTGCAAATGCAAAGTGATCAGAACGATAGTAGCCACCAGCAGCAGGGCGCGGATCGCCAGATAAAGTACGACTTTGCTTTGCCGCAGCACGCGCTAAGTATTCATCCATTTCTGATTTACCAGCGCCAACCACGCTCATGTCTTTTACACGACCTAGCAGGTTCAAACTATCCATATTAATATTGGCAACAGACTTATTTGCATCGATAACTGGGTTTGCCGCGTAATACTTGGCCCCTAATAAGCCTTGCTCTTCTGCTGTTACTGCTAAGAAGGTCACTGAACGGGCAGGTTTGTTCGGCAGCATTGCGAACGCTTCAGCGATTTCAATCATACCCGCAGTACCTGTTGCGTTATCATGCGCACCGTTATAAATGTTATCGCCTTTTTTATTTGGATCTTTGCCGAGGTGGTCCCAATGCGCTGAATAGATAATATGTTCGTCGGGTGTTTCAGCACCCGGCAATGTCGCAATAAAATTACGTGAAACTGATTTTTTAATTTCGCTTTTAACCGTTACAGAAGCAGTTAAATCACCCATATCAACTGAGTATCCACCTTTCGCGGCTTTTGCTTTCTCTTTTGCAAAATCAAGACCGGCTTTAGTAAACAGCTCATTGGCAACATCAAGCGTGATCCAACCTTCAACTGCTACGCGATCCATATTCTTGTTTTCTTTTTGAAAACCAAATTGCGGGCCTGACCACGAGTTTTCAACCACCGACCATGGATAAGATGCAGGGGCAGTTTCATGCACAATAATTGCGCCAGCTGCACCTTGGCGTGATGCTTCTTCGTATTTATACGTCCAACGGCCGTAATAGGTCATTGCGTTACCGGTAAAGAGTGACTCGTCTTGCGTAGCAAAACCAGGATCGTTAACCAGCATTACGACGGTTTTTCCTTTAACGTCTAATCCTTCGTAATCGTTCCAGTTATACTCAGGCGCGTTAATACCATAACCGACAAATACCAGCTCTGAATTTTCAATGGCTTCAAGCTCGCTCATGCGACTCGTACCCATTACCATATCTTTTTTGTATTGATATGCTTTGCCATCAATCGTTAGAGACATATTTGGTGATGCTTCGATTGATACAAGTGGTACTTCTTGATAAAAGCTACCCTTGTTGCCACCTACAAAGCCTAATGCTTTAAAATGTTTTTCTAAATAGGCAAGGGTGAGCTCTTCACCTTTAGTAGATGGCGCGCGACCTTCAAACTCATCTGATGCAATTGTTTTTATATGTTGTCCGAGTTGTTCGGCATTAATGCTGTCATAAGCAGCATCTAGCGCGTGTTGATCATTGGTTGTTGCACAGCCACTTAACAATAAAGAGACGGCAATACCGATTGGCGTTAGTTTTTTCATAATTCAACCTGTGTCACAAATTTAGGCGATTATAAAAACTAGTTTAGTGTTGTGCTAGTAAATGCGTTAAAGTACGCGTTTTAGTTTTTACTTTTTAAATCACCAGAATGAAATTTGAAGCCCCAGCACATTGGACGACTGATTTTTTACATCATGGGATCTTTGACGATTTAAACGCCTTATTTAATTTAACGCAATTTTCCAACTGGCCAACACTTGATTGGCTAAACTCCTTAGCTATAAACATAACAAACCGAAATAACCAGCAAATTTCATTTGTTGCCAATGACGATGTTGACTGGCAACACGGTTATTACGAAGAAATCATTTTTGATAAGGGAGAGATCCCAACGCGTTTGGAGAACTGGCACGATTTGTTTGGTGCCTTTATTTGGTTACTCTTTCCAAAAACAAAGGCATTGCTTAATCAATTGCATATTGAGCAAATAAATAAACATGGTAAAACCGAGCGTTCAAAAAAGCGCAATGCCATTACATTATTGGATGAATGCGGCGTGCTAGTCGTATGTGATCAAGCGCAGGCAGATTTATTGAAAAATCATTTATGGGTTGAAGGTTTTTTTAACCAGCGTGAACAGTGGCACAGTACGATTTATCCGTTTATGTTTGGCCATGCAAACTACGAAATGGCAACACGCCCTTACCTTGGATTAACCGGAAAAGCGCTGTATATCACCGCTCAACATCAATTAATGCCAAAATGCCTGAAAGATAGGTATGCTTGGCTAGACAGTTATCTTGAAAATCTTATTGAAAACGAAGACATTCTTTGCGATAACAGCAGTTTGTTTCCATTACCGTTACTTGGCGTACCAAATTGGTACGAGCAAAACAAAGAAAAAGCATTTTACGAAAATACCGATTATTTTCGTCCTAAACGAAGGAAGTTGAAATGATAGAAGTGTCGGCGCTGAAAAAGCGTTTTAAGCTTACTAAAGATCACAAAGTAAAAAACCAAGAAAAAAAGGATCCTAGAGAAGACAAAGATTACTTTCACTCAGTTCGTGATGTGTCGTTTACCTGTGATAAGGGTGAAGTACTGGGTTTATTGGGACCAAATGGAGCCGGTAAAACCACGACATTACGCATGCTTTCAACTGCATTGGGACCTGATGCCGGAAAAATTGAAATTAACGGCATAGACGTTGTTAAAAAGCCACTTGAAGCACGTAAAAAGATTGGCTTTTTATCTGGCTCTACCGGGCTTTACGGGCGATTAACCGCGAAGGAGAATATTGAGTATTTTGCACGGCTTCATGGCATGAATAAGCAAGCGGTAAAAACGCGTTGTGAAGAGTTGTTTGAGATGCTTGATATGCATAGCTTTTTAGATAAGCGAGCGGAGCATTTATCAACCGGCATGAAGCAAAAAACCAATATTGCCCGTGCAGTAGTGCATAACCCCGAAGTAATTGTGCTTGATGAGCCAACAACGGGCCTTGATATTATGACAACGCAAACTGTGATCAGCTTTATTCAAAGTATTAAAGCTAAGGGCACACCGGTAATCTTCTCAACTCACCATTTAGATGAAGTTGAGCTTTTATGTGAACGCGTAAGTGTGATTGATAAAGGCATTACCTGTTTTGATGGTACGATTGATGAATTTAAAGCACGTGGTCAAAGTGATGTATTAAACAATGCGTTTTTAACGATTTTGAAGGAGCAACAAGGTGTTTGAGGTATTTTTAAAAGAGTTAAAAGAACTGCTGCGCGATAGAAAAACCCTTATTTTTGTCGTTGCCTTACCGGTTGCAATCTTTCCGGTGATTTTTGCGCTGATGGGCTTTTTAATGAGTAAAGCAGCGTTAGAAGCTGAGCAAAAGGTTCATAACTATGCAATTATCAACGCTGAGTACGCACCAGAATTTAAAGACAAATTGTTTTTTCATAAAAACTTTAAGCTGGTAGAAGGTGACTTCAAAACCGTTGAAGAATTAAAACAAGCAGTGAAAGACGAAGTAATTGATGTTGGTATTGTTATTCCTTCAGATGCGCGAGACGCGTTGGAAAGTGGTAGCAGTAATGAATGGCAAATTGTATTTAACGATGCATCTTCACTCAGTTTTATTTTTACCCGCATTAAAGAAATGGCTGAAGAGTTTTCGCAAACATTACAAAGTGAGCATTTTAACAAGCTCGGTATTGCGAAAGAGCATCAAGAATCTCTGTTAAACCCTGTTGTACTAGAAAAAGTAGATACCGCCGATTTACGTGAAAACTTAGGTGAAAAGCTCGGCGCGTTAATTCCATATTTATTGATCCCATTAGTGCTTGCCGGTGCAAGTTATCCGGCCATTGACTTAGGCGCGGGTGAAAAGGAACGCGGTACATTAGAAACTTTACTGCTTACACCAATTCCACGCACCGAACTGGTATTGGGTAAGTTCTTTACCGTACTTTTTACCTCGCTTGCCACGGCATTAATAACCGTCGCCAGTATGGGAGTTTGGATGAAGTTGGCAAGTAGCTTCTTTGATGTTGAAAAAATAACTGATGCATTTTCAATGCTTGGCTTTATGGACTTTGCATTAATCTTATTACTGCTAATTCCACTTGCGTGTGTATTTTCATCACTTGTGCTCGCGATTTCAATCTACGCACGTTCGTTTAAAGAAGCGCAAAACTATATGGGACCATTGTCAATGCTGGCGTTTTTACCGCTGATTGTTGCCATGATGCCAAATATGGAACTCAGCATGAGTACAGCTATGGTGCCAATTACCAATGTGGCATTAGCAATTAAAGAAATAATTAAAGGCACAGTAGATTACAGCTATGTTGGTATGATTTTTATCGCTACCGCTGTGTTAGCTGGTGTGTTGATGGCAGCATGTGTACATTGGTTTAAAAAAGAAGAAGTGTTATTTAGATAACAACTTATAAAGAACAATTGTAAAACGCCCAACGTCTGTTGGGCGTTTTTGTTTACAGTAAGTCTGTGCGCTTAACTAATTCAACACGGCGGTTAGATAAACGCCCGTTTTCTGATGCATTGCTTTCTTTAGGTGAAAACTCACCGACACCAATTGCAACTAAACGCGATTTCTCAATACCTAAATCACTTAACTTAGTTTGAATAGCCAACGCGCGCTTTTTTGATAATGTTTGATTGTACTGAGCATTACCACTGTCATCCGTATGACCGACTAAATAGAAATTTTGATTAGGCACAGACTTTAGGTAAGTTGCTAGCTTTTCGATGCTTTTCCCCGAAGATTCGATTAACTCATCACTATCAAATTTAAATTGAATATTGGGAATTTGATACTTTCCTTGCTTATCGATAAGCGAATCAATATACGCTTTGTCGACAGATACTGTTGAATCATTATTGCGTTTTTCGACAACCTGCACATTCAGATTGCGCGCTTTATCGTAACCCGTTGCATAAATGGTGACATAAAGGTCGTCTTTAATGGCAAAAGAGCGAAATTCTTGTGTCTCATCAAACCCAAATGGTGCGGAAATACCTAAGGCGTTAGCCATACTCGCGATACTGCCACACGCCGATGCAGAGCATTGACTTATAAGTGTAAAACCACTTTTTTCAAGCGCAGCTTGATATTGTTCAACAACATCTACTTCACTTAACGCAAGCGGAATACTATAGCTAGTTGAGCTAAGTGAACCTTTGACATCTTTACCTTGATAGCCAGTTTGCTCAAACCCAACCAATACGGTTTTTTTAACGTACTTTTTGTAATCTTGATGGGTTATTGAAGACCCTTCAATATTCGACATAAATTGCGCTAGTTGATTGGTTTTTGCATTTAAAGGGAATGATGCAGAAATTGCTATTGTGGCACACATAGCAAGGGGGCTGATTTTCATAACACGTCCTATGTTGTTCTGAATTTATAAAGTTACTAAATTACAAAGCGTTGCAAAATGTAAAATAATATGTTCCCATAAAACTGATTTAAGTAAAACCTCTAATTACTGAAAAATGCTTCAAGGATTGAAACTATGCTGCGTAACTTATTTACGATCATTTTATTCGTATTATTCTCTTTGTGTAACTCCTTACATGCAAAAACACTTAAGTTAACTTATCAAGTACTTCATGATGATTCCCCCTATGGTAACAGCGAGTTATGGATTAGTGCCGAAGCCACACGATTTGACCTTAATATTGAAGCACAACACGATATGACAGAAGTCGTATTGTTTAACGAAAGAACATCATCGCTATATAAACACGATTCTAAACAGCATTATGTTTTGGACGATAAAAGTTATAAAGATCGCGTTAAAAAACAAATGAATTGGAAAAAGTCAGATGACGAATTTTACCAATTACTTTTACAAATGGAAAAACAATCTGGGTACCCACGTTTTTTAGATTTTGAAAAACAAGGCAACGTCTTTGTAGCCGAAAATGAGGGTGAGCAACTTTACATCGTAACGCCAGTTTTAGATAACCAGTATTCATTAACAACTGATGAGTTAAAACTAATAAAACACGCAGTTGTAGAACGTAAAAAAATGGCGCTCGCAAAAATGGGCTTAATTGATTTTTTACCACTCGATATTTTGTATATGTTGAGTGAAAAGCCTCAAATGATGTTTTCAAAATATACAAACAAAATGTATGCGTTAACATTTAAACTAAAATCTATTGAGCGCCTTAATAACGCGCTTTTTTTAGAGAACCTACCAAAAAACTATCAAATGACTAAACGTTAATATCAGAGATTAAAATGGACTTTTACATTGTTGGTAAAGAGCATGATCTTGCGAGCAAGGTCTTTAAATGTGCTTGCTTAATTGACGTTAAAGTGCGCTTTGTAATGCCAGGCGACAGTATTATAAAAATTTATAATACACTCAATGCTGTTTGCTTCGTCGAGTCTGATTGTCTATCAGACGAATTAACTCGTCAATTTGATAAAACTTCGATTGTGGTACTATCAAAACAGATTAGCTTAGAGCAGGAATGTGTGTATATGCGAGAAGGATATCGCGGAATTATAGATACCACACTACCGCCACAGCAAATTATCGATTTATTACAACTTTTGTTAAGCAATGTGGAGCTGATTTATAGTAGGGCAGCACTGTCTACGATTGCGTTGGAATATTTGCAAAATCGTGTGCTTGAATTCAAACCTATTAGTGCACTCACTCGCAAAGAAAATCAAATAGTCACATATATTCAAAGTGGCCTTCAGAATAAAGAAATAGCAAAAGAGTTAGCTATTTCTCCTGCAACCGTAAAAACACATGTGCAACGTATTTTAAAGAAAACAGGCGCAAAAAACAGAACGCAAATCATAAGTAAAACCGCAGTTTTTTAAGTACGCCAAACGGAGTATTTTTTTACACTTGTTTAATTTTGTAACAAAATCTAATCCTCCATTTGGTGAATAGAGCATTCAATCTAAAGCACGTATCATTTTATTGCGTTTATTCTATTTAAGGAGAAAATTGTGAAAAAACGTCAACTTGGTCAAGGTATGACCGAATACATTATTATTGTTGCTTTAATTGCTGTTGCAGCGATTGGTGTGTATAGCTTTTTTGGTAAAACGGTACGTAACCAGGTTTCAGCGCTAGCGACAGAAGTTGGTGGTACTGATTCGTCAACACAAATTCAAGCTGCTAAAACGGCTGCAGAAGATGGTTCTAAGGTAGCGGATAAGAATTATAACCTTGGTAACTATAACGAAGCTGCTAATAAGTCATCAAACTAAGCTAAACATTATTTAGTTGAGGTGGGTTATGAAACGGTACCAATATGGCCAAGGAATGACTGAATACATCATTATTGTTGCTTTAATAGCAGTAGCGGCAATTGGTGTTTACAGTTTTTTCGGGAAAACGGTCCGTAACCAAGCTGCTGCGATTTCAACTGAAATATCGGGTGTCGATTCAAGCAGTCAAATCCAAGCAGCGAAAGACGCCGCTGATGACGCGAGCAATACGGCTGATAAGAACTACAACCTTGGAAACTACAACGAAGGTGCAAATAAATCTTCAGGTGGTAGCGGTAGTGGTTCTGGTGGTGTCGATTAGGGATTGTTAGTTAATTAGTTCTAGGAAGTTTCGCTTCCTAGAACTACATATGGAGATGAAAATGAAAAAGCAGCGTGGTCAATCGTTGGTTGTAGGACTCATGTTTCTGCCAATTATCGTTCTATTCATACTATATTTGTATAACGTTTCTCAGCAAAACCTTCATAAAACGAGATTACAGAATACAGCCGATGCAGCCGTATTGAGTAGCTCACAATATTTAGTAAGAGAATTAAATTTTAAGGCGTACACCAATCGCGCAATGATCGCCAACCATGTTGCAGTGGGACAATATGTCGGTGTAGCGTCATGGTTCAACTTTCTTGTCGAAACAATTGATAACATTGAGAATGTAGCTAGATATATTCCCTACGTTGGGCCTGTTTTTTCTCAGGCTGAAGCGTGGGTAGATAATATTAATGAAGTGGCTGTTCAGCCAGGAATGGAAATTGCGGTTAGAGCGACTGATTTGGTGAATAACGCCCTTTCTATGTCGCAAGATATTATGGCTTACGCCTCATCAGCGACCATGATTGAGTCGCTTAATGACGTAATTAAAGTCAATGACAACCAAGCATCTCTTGATGCGATTGCCGCTCCTACCTTAGCCAATACACTTTTTAATGATTGGCGTGGGTTTCAAGGAGACTTTAACCGACAAGATAATTCCGGCAGGTACAATGATTTCTATAAAGTTATATTAAATTCTCGAGACCCATTTATGAAAAACCGCTCACATGAGTGGCCATTCCCTTTTACGATCGACATTATTAGTTTCTGCTTTTTGGGTATGAGTATGAATTACTGGACCAAACAGGCAGGCGGTACAGATCTTGTTAACAATGGTAGATATGACCCAGAAACGTGGACATCAATGGACACATTAAGTTGGCATAAAGAATGGTTTAAAAAAAGTTTATTCAGCTCAGGTTGTCGTCGCAGCGAATTAGAAATCGGCTGGGGGGCAGCACATGCTGGCGAGGATAAAGATACAGGTCAGTTTAGAAGCCGCCAATATTATGGGCGTTCGCGTATGATAAATCGCGATGCATCAAATCGAGCAAGGTACAACGAATCGGAGTTCAATAATGCATACGGTGGCATTTATGATTTCTATTCGATAAAAAAAATTAACAAATCAAATGATGCGCCACCAGTAACAATTGTTGTGTCGAAATCAATCAATGATATTCAATCTTCAAAATCGCTAAATATAGGCACTATTAACGAGGCGACGACTAAAGAAGTAGACATCAATATTGAAGAACACTTACAAGTGCCGAGAAATCAACAATCATCAGCGTCAAAAGCTCGGATTTATTATTATCGAGCGAACGACCTGTGGAAAAACAATAAATTTGAATACGGTAATCTATATAACCCTTACTGGCAAAACACCTTATCCGACATCGATAATAATCAACGTAGAGATCTTCTTCTCTTGTTAGCTTCCTTTAATTTAGCAGGTGCCTAAATGTTTATTTCACGTAATAAAGGACAGTCGCTTGTCGAGCTATCTGTATTGTTGGCATTTGTTATTGCTCCGTTAATGCTAATTTTACCCTATTTTTCAAAGCTCATTGAAGCGAGACATTACAACGATATGGCCGCACGTTATGTTGCATTTGAAAAAACCGTATGGTTAGAAAAAGGACCAGAAAACTACGCAAATAGCGGTTACGGTCGACTGGCAGTAAAGCAAACCACGGATATATCAAAAGAGGTGCCTGATAGAGTTTTTGGTAAGATAGAAAAAGCCATTAACTCGAGCTTGCCGTCATCATTGGTTTGGAATGCAAAAGAACATGGTTATGCAACATTCCAATTTAATCAATCGAAACGAAATGATGCTCAGAGTTTATTCGCAGCTTTTAATCCTAATGCGGAACAAAGTAAACAACAATTTTTCAAGGTTGAGTCTGGAAACGGAAAAGCGCCGGGTAAAATTTCGAGTATCACAAATGGTTCGTTAAACCTGCTTGAATTGGGTGGCACAGACTTCAATGATAAAAGCTTTTTTACGGGTAGCTCTTCAATACAAATTGCGAGTCATTTATTACTAGAGGATGAGCGTTTTCGGGATCAGCCGTCGAATATTAGTGGTCGTGAAACCAAGCGGCGTAGCGAATTTGAGTTTGTAATGAATAGCTCACTGTCACTTTTAGCCGATGGTTGGAATGTTGGCGGACCAAAACACAATTATAACCAAGTACGTGGTCTTGTGCCGTCGTCATTCTTAGATGGTGACATCTTAAACAAGGCCCGTAATTTATTGTCAAAATCAGGTATTCCAATTGTTAAAAAGCTAGGTCCCAGTGACTTGAAATTTGGCCATATAGCCATTGAAGAGCTTCCTAAGGAAAGGTATCGAAATGAATAAGTACAACGTTTTTTTTGTTCTATTCACTCTTGTTTTTTGTAATCAAATTTATGCTTTTACGCTTGATTTTCCGAACGATGCGTCAGTAAAAGTAGTTGGTCACGACCTTTTTATCGATAGTAAACAAGTCTCTATTTGGCAAGTAGAGAGTAAAATGAGCCGTGAAGAGCATGCTCAGTTTTATGCTGAGCAATGGAAGCGAAACGGTAACAACTTTGGCGTTACAGCACTAAAAACCGAAACTGTGGTAAGTAAACTCTACGACAACGCCCTGTATACTGCACAAGTTATTCAACATTTTCCTCACTCTATTGCTGTAGTTTCAGTATCAAAAGAGCCGTCAAACTCATTAAGGCGAATAGTTAGAAAAATTGAAGACATCCCGAGCCCAAGCGGAAGCGAAATTTTAAATAATATTAAAGCAAAAGACGGCGCAAAATATTCAAACACCTTGGTATTAAAGAATAGTCGTACGATTTCTAAAAATATGAATTTTTATCAAACGTTTATTCAAAAGAAAGGGTTTTCGGTCGAGAAAGCACAAGTGCATCCAAAGCGTACAATGGGCGTTTTGCTTGCTCGTAAAGGGCCTAACGAATTTAATGTAACCTTTGAAAGAAAAAATAACCAAACCTTTGTTACTGCAATTAAAGTTGACACGGACATATAGATGAAAAAGACACAAAAAGGACAATCAGCAGTTGAGTTTTTCGTCGTGACGGGGGCGCTCGTTGCTGCGTTACTCACGCCAATACCAAGTAATGAGTTGGGCGGTTTTTTACAAGAGCATCAAGGTAAAAATGCAATTGAAATCTTAACTATAAAAATTAAAGAAAGTTACGCTGCGTATAGTTATGCAAAAAGCATAACACCAATCCCTACAAACATAACAAACAACTAAGGAAGAGGTTTTAGTTACATGAAGTCTATAAAGTTTTTGGATAGAAACTGGATACTGTTATTCGTTTCACTGTTGTTAGGTGGCATTGCCGCTTGGGCAGTGGGAAACTATCTAAAAGTAAAAGAGGGGGAGATCAAACAACAGTATGCACGTACCGACATTGTAAAGGTACCTGTAGTAGTGGCGGTTTCACCTTTGTCACGTGGTGATGTAATAACCCCTGAGTCAGTTGTTGTACGTGAAATCCCAAGTGACTATGTGCCAGATGACGCAGTGCACCCAAATGACTTCGGTCAAATTGCGAACAAAATCATGCTGAATGACGTACAACCAGGAAAGCCTATTTTACGTTCTTACGTACCAAAAACGGGCCAGCAGCAATTCTCTGACATCCTTCAAGACGGGCGTCGCGCAGTAACGATAAATATTAATGAAAATAACTCTAATGCAAACATGTTAAAACCTGGCGATTTCATTGATTTGTATTTATCTCAAAGCCAAGACGAAAAAAGCCTTCATTTAATATTAGAGCGTGTGACTGTGTTAGCGACAGGGCGTCAGAGCATTTCCGAGAAAGACAAGATCAAGCAAAGCATTTTTGGCGAGAGCGAAGATTATTCTACAGTGACGTTGGATCTGTCAGTTAAAGATGCAGGCCGAGTATCTTTGGCACAAGAATATGGAAACTTTGTGGCATTACTTAGAAATCGTACTGATGAACTTAAAGTTACAAATCGCCTTGTAAAAGAGGCGGATGTTTTTTTACATAATGAAAGAGAGCATCACGTTGAATACATTATTGGTGGCAGCGGTGGTATCGCTGAAGGCGTAAATAGCCAAAATAAAATTAAAGAAAATTTAAGTACATTGAAATCATTCGCAAATAATGTGAATAACAAGTTTTAGGGATAAAAATGAGAAGTTTATTTTATTTAGCGATGTGTGTCGTAGCGCTTTTTCCTAGTTATTTGCTGGCAAGTATTAAACTTGATATGCATGTGGGTGCCATAGAAGTTTTGCCGGTTTCTAAAGTTACGCGAGTAGTGGTTGGTAAAGGTGGCATCGTTAGTGCAAAAGTATTAGATGACAACCGCTTACTGCTTATTGCAGAAGAGTTTGGACAGACTGAAATTCAAATTTGGGATGAGGCAAACAATACTAAAAAGATTTATGTCAACGTAGATTCGGTCAATATGGAGCAACTTGTCGAGCAAGTACGTGTACTAGTTGCAGGATTACCAGGTGTAAGCGCCAAACAAGTTGGCTCACTAGTCGTTTTAGAGGGTGAGGTGAGTAGCGAAACAATGAAACAAGCGCTTAAATTATCTCAGGTTATTCCAAACTTAACTTCAATGCTGAGTTTATCTCCTCAATCAGTTGATCTTAAACACATGATCCGCATGGATGTACAAATTGTTGAAATGCGTAACAACACATTAAAAAATGTAGGTGTAAAGTGGGACAATTCTATGGCAGGCCCTGCTTATGGTGGCGTAAAGAACTTTGTGCATAATGATTTATTTGCAACATATACACAAAGTGACATTGGCGACAAAATTGTTGAATCTATCGGTGATGTTGCAATCGGAGGCAACGGTTATGCGTCATTTGGAATTGTGACTGGACTTGCATCGCAAATTCAATTGTTAGACGAGCAGGGCGACTCTCGTACGTTGGCAAGACCGACGTTAAGCACTCGAAGCGGCGAAAAGGCTAAGTTTTTAGCGGGTGGTGAAGTTCCTATCCCAATTACTGATTCTAATGGTGGGCTTAATGTCGAATATAAAGAGTATGGTGTTAAATTAGAAATTGAGCCGACATCAGATGAAAGTGGCAACATCGTGTCTTATGTAAAAGCGGAAGTTAGTGCTATCGACCCATCGGTTACGGTTGCCGGTTATCCAGGTTTTCAAACCCGTGAAACCGAATCAGTTGTGAATGTAAGAAATGGTGAAACGCTCGTAATTTCTGGGCTTGTGAATAGTGACATGTCGAAATCTGTTAATAAAGTACCATTGTTAGGCGACATTCCAATTTTAGGAGAGCTCTTTAAATCTCGCGACTTTATCGACAAGAAAAGTGAGCTTGTGATACTAGTTACGCCAAAAATAGTGCCAATTGAAGACGAATCTCATCAAAATCGTTTAAAACGTGCTAAAGAGTTGATCGGTGACGCTGAAAAGCTCGAAATGTTTAATATCTTGGATTAATTATTATGTTTGAGATAAGTATAAAAACAGCTAAGGGTACAGATGTAGGCACAGTTCGTTGTAGTGAACCATCTTGTTTGATCGGTAAAGACAAGCATCATCACATTAAACTACACGGTTTTAAAGTGTCAAAAGAACACGCTAAATTATATTACCGTCCCGAAGGTATTTTTTTAGAAGACAGAGCGAGTCGTACAGGTACATTTGTTAATAGCCAAAAAATTGAGTCTGCAGGACCTTTATCGGAGTCTGATAGAATAGAAATTGGTGGTTATCATATTTACGTAAAAGCTGAAAACAAACATTCTTCAAATTCTAACCAATCGTTTAATACAAGCGCGTTAACAAATAGACCTTTAGGCGCAGACCTCGAAACTGACATTTCAGTTCCGAGCAAGCCAATGCCTGAAACTAAAATCGAAGGTCATGATTTGGCTCAAGGTGACAACGACGAGACACGACAAAAAATTAGAGAGCGTAACGAATGGCGTAAACGTGTTCACAAGGAGCTTATTAATCAGATTGATTTACGACGAGTCAATGTATCTGAAATGTCTGATGAGGAATTGCGCTCTCAAAGTGGAAATTTAATTTCAAACATAATTAAAGGATTAAATGTACCTCCGCATATTGATGGACAAGAGCTCGCTAAAGAGGTTTTGGATGAATCTGTTGGTTTAGGCCCTTTGGAAGCACTGGTCAACGACGAACATGTGTCTGAAATTATGGTAAACGCTTATGATGAGATCTTTTATGAACGTTCCGGAAAGCTTTTTCTTTCAGATATTAGCTTTACCGACCAACAAGCAGTGCTTAGTGCAATTGAGCGAATAGTGACTCCAATTGGGCGCCGCATCGATGAAGGGCAGCCAATGGTTGATGCGCGCTTAAAAGATGGTTCTCGAGTCAATGCAATAATTCCGCCATTAGCATTAAAGGGACCTTGCATCACAATTCGTAAGTTCATGGAAAAGAAGTTAGAGATAGAAGACCTCATTAACTTTGGTTCAATGAATGAAGATATGGCTAACTTTTTAAAAACAACTGTTTTAAATAAGCGAAATGTCGTTATTTCTGGTGGTACAGGTTCGGGTAAAACAACATTACTTAATGTATTATCTAATTTTATTCCAGATGATGAACGCATTATTACAGTTGAAGATGCAGCTGAATTAAAACTCTACCAGCCAAATTTAGTATCACTTGAAGCGCGCCCACCCAATCAAGAAGGCAAAGGTGCTGTTGAAATCCGAGATTTAGTCAAAAACTGTCTACGTATGCGCCCGGACAGAATTGTAGTAGGTGAGTGTCGAGGCGGTGAAGCGTTGGACATGCTGCAAGCAATGAATACGGGTCACGATGGCTCTTTAACTACCGCTCACGCAAACACTCCCCGAGACTGTATTTCCCGTCTTGAAGTCATGGTTATGATGGCGGGAATGGACTTACCAATAATGGCGATACGCGAACAAATCGGCTCAGCGGTTAATATGATTGTTCAACAATCACGTTTTAGTGATGGCTCAAGGCGTGTTACGTCGATTACAGAAGTTACAGGCGTAGAAGGCAACACCTTGCAATTGTCTGAAATCTTCAAATTTAAGCAAACAGGGTATGACCAGAACGGGAAGGTCGTTGGGCACTATATGGCTACAGGTATGGTGCCAGAGTTTTATGAAAACCTTCGCGATCGTGGTATCGATGTAGATCTTAGTATCTTCAAACCTGAGGTGCCAAATGTCTAGTGTCTTATTGATGGCAATAGTCGGTATATCCGTCGCTATTTTGGTGTTCGGCGGCTCTTTTATTTCACAAGAGTTAGCGCAAAAATACCATGAAACCTTCAAATACAATGCGAAGCGGAACCTTTCTGACATGTTTTTATTTATAGAGCCAGGAAAGCTTTTTGTTGGAAACATTGTCTTAATGGTTGTTACTTTTATTGTCGTATGGGCTTATACAGGCGCATGGTTTGTGGCGTTAATTGCAGTTATTGGCATGGCAATATTACCGCCTTATTTGTACAAGTATTTACAAAAACGACGTCGTAAAAAGTTTATTCAACAATTGCCTGATGGATTGAATATGATCTGCGCATCAATGCGCTCAGGTTCAAGTTTAATTAACGCCATAGAGGCTATGGTGCAAGAAGCTGAAGCGCCAATTTCTCAAGAGTTTTCGCTCTTTTTAAGAGAGCAGCGGTTGGGGGTCGATTTTATGGAAGCCCTAGACAACATGGTCGAACGAATGCCTGAACAAGACTTTAAACTGGTAGTTTCAGGTATGCAAATTTCGAAAGAAATCGGTGGCAATTTGGCTGAAACGCTCGAACGTCTAGGCGAGACTCTTAGAAAGAAAATTGAGATGGAAGGTAAAATTGATAGTTTAACTGCGCAAGGTCGAATTCAAGGAATTGTGATGACGTGTTTACCTATTTTTCTGGGATATGTGCTGTATCACATGGAGCCAGTTCATATGTCACGCTTATTTACAGAACCGATGGGATGGATTGTCATTGCGGGGTCATCAGTCATGTTGTACATCGGATATTTCTTTATTCAGAAAATAGTTAACATAGATGTTTAGAAGGTAAAAATGGTTTATTGGATACTTTTTTTCTTTGGCGCATCAATATGCCTAGGTATATATAGCGTTACTAAAATAAAACAGGAAGTGCCTGAAGATACGCGTGATTTTATGGACCCATTGCCACCATCGTTAAAGATTATATGGCCTTTGGTTAAAATTGCTTCCTATTATATCGGTGAACGTTTACCAATTGATTACTTGGTTAAAACCAATAAAAAACTGCAAATTTCAGGTCTTTCTTACATTATTTCAGCAGAAGACTACTTTGGCATTCGTCTTGTTGTGTCAATGATATGCGGTTTAATGACATGGTTTTGTTTATCTGCTTTGGACTCTATGTCGTTAGACTATATTGTTTTCGCGTTGATTGCTGGTTACTTTTTACCGTTAGTCACGTTAAGTGATTTGAAAAAGAAACGTCAATTAAAAATAGTTAAAGCGCTTCCTGTTTATCTGGACTTTATTACTATGGCGGTGGAAGCAGGCCTGAATTTAACAGGCGCGATAGCGCAATCCGTAGATAAAGGCCCTGATGGACCATTAAAGGTGGAGTTTGAAAAAGTAATGCGAGACTTACGTTCTGGTGTTGGCAAAATCGACGCATTTAGATCGATGGCTGAGCGTGTCCATATAAGTGAGATCAATAACTTAGTAAGTGCTTTAGCACAAGCTGAACGTACCGGTGCGAGTTTAGGTTCTACGTTACGTATACAAGCTGACCAAAGACGAGTAGAACGATTTCAGCGTGCTGAGAAAAAGGCTCTAGAAGCGCCAGTTAAACTTGTGTTTCCGCTTGTTGCATTCATATTTCCTGTGACATTTGCAATCTTATTTTTCCCAATAGTTATGAAATTTATATACGAAGTGTAAATGATGAGAGTTAGTAGACTGATCCTCGATGGTGAGTACATATCAGGTTTTGATTTGGGTATTGCAGATTCAATTTGGTTACGCCTTCGTGGATTGCTTGGACGCAAAATATCAAATAATTTTGGTCTAATTATTATGCCTTGTAATAGCATTCACACAATGTGGATGGCCTACGATATCGATGCGGTATTTTTGGATTCCAAAGGATGTATAACGTCAATACATCAACATTTAGCACCTTGGAAATTCGCGCGATGCAAAAACGCAAAAAATGTATTGGAGCTAAAGTCTGGTAACGCAGAAAAGCTAAAGTTAAAAGAAGGGAGTGTAATTACATGGGGTTAAAATCTATTCGATGCATCGCATTCGTGCTTGCAATAATACTCACTCATGGATGTTCAACTGCTAATGCACCGAAAAGTGCTGCACAAGAGAACAATATTGATTTATTAGTGTTAGAAGGTAATGCAGATACAGCGTACAAATCTGGTCATTTAGAACTAGCTGAAGGGCTTTATCGTCAATTGCTTTCGTATAAAAAAGATTATGCACCGGCATGGTTTCGGTTGGGAAATATTTACACCCGCACTAACCGTCTTGACGCGGCAGTTAATGCGTATCAAAACAGTATATCAAGTGACAACGAGCACGCAAAAGCTTGGCATAACCTTGCGATTGCACGTGTTAGACAAGCAACTGATGTTTTAATTGAAGCGCAGAATCATTTGGTGGTAGACACCGCAGCGAAAGATAGAATGGACCAACTATTTCTTGAGCTAATGCGGATCCAATCGTCTAAAAATCAGGGACCGAAAGTAGCGAGTTATGAAAACTTATAACGTTAAAAGGGGGCAATTGGGACAATCGATGGCTGAGTTTTCAATCAGTCTGCCATTTTTAGCTCCGATCGTACTTGTATTAATTATGCTTTTAATTCAATGGGCGACGATTTACCGAGACAAAATGACTTTAAACGCAGCAACGTTTGATGCTGTGAGATCGGGAACATTAAATCACGGTAGTATGGCTAAAATGCGAGAAGCGCTCGCACAAGGTATGACGCCATTATTTATGCGTGATGAGTCCTCTGGTGTTGAGGTCGGTAGGGCTTATTTGCTTGCAAGAGCTTATGTTGAAGGGAGCAATATGCTTGGCGTAGGCGCGCAAATTAAACAATTACACCCTACCAACGAAGTCTACGAGAAACATAAGGTTTTAAGAAAAGATGGAAGCGGCAATGTCTGGTATGAAATCCCAAACGATAATTTAATGTATCGAAATCCAGTACAAAAGCATATTAAAGGTGATGTGTTTCTCAATGTACAAGATGCCAATTTACTCAAGATAGAAGTAAATTGGTGTAAAAAACTTGAAGTGCCAATTGCCAATTGGGTAATCGGTAAAATCTTAACGTTCACCGACGTTTCTATTAATCCATTTGACGCAAAATATGTAAATTATGTACCGAGTACTCATCAACTTGGTTGTAATGCGCTCGGCTTAGTATCGGGCGCCGACGGTACATTCAATATTAACGAGTATTACATTTCACTTAAGTCATATGCGATTGCACGAATGCAAACCCCATATAGACAACAAGATTCATCTATACCGGATATAAAAGATTAGAAAAAGGACAACTAATGAAGACTAAAACGCTTATAGCGATGTTTTTGAGTGGTGTAATTTCACTCGGATTAGCTGGATGTAACGACCCAATAGAAACAGAACCTGACACGGTGCAACCAGATGATGGAAATGGGGGGACTGATGATGGAAACGGAAATGATGGCACTGATGGTAATGACGGTGGAGATGTAATCGATCCTTCGACAGGTACATGGGAAAACAATGACGAAGATGGGGATGGTACACCTGATTTAGAAGATGACTTACCTTTCGACCCTAACGAAAACAGTTATCCAGAGTTCTTTGAACAGGAACCCAATGACAATCCATCAATTGCTAATCCAGTAAGCTTAGAACATGGGTTTATTGTTAATGGTGTGATTTCTTCAAACCTTGATAAAGGTGATCTATTCGCGTTTGAAGTACAAGACACAAAATTTATTACCGCGATTTTTAGAACAAATGCACAAAGGTTTTCACCACAAGTTTATTTGTCAAATGCAGACGGTGAAGTGCTTGAATCTTATGAAATGTATCGTTCAGTAAGTCCAAACGTTGTGATTGTTAACTTTCAAATTCAAAATGCCGGCACATATAACCTAAGTGTAATGGATAACAATTACGCCGGTGGTAGCGACCTAATATACAACGTAAGTGTTTTTACCGATGAAGATGTAGACGCTTTTGATGACATGAAGGAATATGCATTTGGATCTAGTCTAGTATCTCAAGATAACGATAAAGATGGGATTAAGGACGGCTTTGAGTACGCGCTTATGGCTGCACCAAGTCATATTGATTTCGACGAGGATGGTATTCCAAACTGGTTCGATGAAGATGCGGATGGAGACGGATTTGGTGATGAAATTGAAGGTATCAACGATCTAAATAACGATTTTTTCCCAAATTACATTGATAGGGATTCGGACGGAAACAATATTGACGATCAGTTGGAAAGTGGCGACCCAAAAAATCCGAATAATTTTGACAATGACTCGTTTATCGACCACTTAGATTTAGATGATGACAATGATGATATTCTTGATATATATGACCAAAAGCGTTTAGAACGCGCGTCGCGTATTACCGCTATCGAAGAAAACGGCATCATGCTGCGCTGGACGAATAATGTAACGTCAACAGCTTATACGGTAAGGGATTTTGTTAGAGCTGGAGACAAGGCTGAGTTAATCGTAAGTGGTTTAACAGAACAAACTCAGAATGTTGTGGTGTCATACAAAATAAACGGCGTCGTAACAAATTCAAAGCCTCAAATCACGCAAGATCAAGATAATAATTATAGATTGACGTTAGAGGTACCAAATACTGTTGGTAATGGTTACCTAAAAGTAGCCTATGAAGGAGATTACATTTCTGAGGAAATGCCTTTCACTGTACACGAATCAAGTTTACCGCTGTTGTCTAATGAGATTAGAACGATAGGAGAAAAAGATTTGCTAACGTTATCAGGTGATAATTTTGATAACGACACAAGTGTGTTTTTTGGTAGTAAAGCGGCTAAAGCAAACTTGATTGACGAAAACACAATCACGGTACAAGTGCCAGAGGGCATCACTGGTGGTTCATACTGGGTAACTAACACACATGGCGCAAGTAACGCTGTTAGTTACATATTGAACACAAATGTTGAATTTAATGTAACGTCAAACAATGTAAAGGAAATTACCCATATCGGTGGAATCTTACCCAGCCATGGTTCCGCTATAACGGGAAATACATTTGATCACCAAGTACTCGGTACCCAACCTGAAGTGATTTATAGCTATACAGTAAATCAACAAGGTGATCGTGAAACTTATTTGAGTGCATTGTTGGTTCCTGGACAGCGTAAAATTGAATTTAGTGACGAATCTACAGCGAGTGCAGCACTGGTTGCTTATCTTGATTTAATGTTATTAGGTTCGGGTATTGGACCACAGGAATTTTTAGAAAAAGTAGCTGAATTTGAGGAGTATAAAGACTATATCGAACAGTCTGTGGTTTATTTAAAACAAGACTCGGCGTTTTTCTCGTTTACTGAGCCTCGTCAGGAACGTATTGCGCTATTGAACCAATATGGACGTAAAATTTTAGATAAAGTAACTAGGCCTAACAGTACCGAAAAGCATCGAGTTGCTAAAGCCAATGGTGAAACTGGCGCGACAAATAAATTTATTTCTACCAACACAGATACGTCAATTGAACCAAGTATTGTTTCTTACCCTGAAACCAACGGAACTTGGGCGCTTTTTGATATGTCTATGGAGGCAACTACCTTTCTTGAGAATAAGTTTGTTGCCGGACATAAGTGTGGTGAAGGCGTAGACCCTAAATGGCACGAAGTGCTTCATTATGATGGCTGTGTCGAGTTACAAAACCGAAGCCAATTGTACTTAAGTTACCGTGTATATGAGGTAAACCCCATGACCGGTAACTTAAAAGACGGTGCTTTAAATAACCCACTTCAAGAGCATGTCGATACGCCTTATCACAAAGATATGATGGGACCTACGAGCGGCACTTTCCTTGGATTAGAATTTTGGTCAGCTGATTCATTAATTGATAAATGCGTTTATAAAGACTGCTTGTATCAAATAATCACGCCTGGTGTAGATGGCATCTATGGCATCAGTCCTTTTAGTTTAAAAGGTACCGAAAGTTATAATTTATCGGGCCAAAAAGCTAAGAAAATGTTAGCGATTAGAACGATCATCGATAACATTGTAATTCGCTTTTACAATACGCTAATTGATGCAGTTGGAATTGGTATACCAGCTGACAACGCCACAAAAGCTAAAATGGTACGCGATGTTATTATGGCAGTATATCAGCATATGCCTGCAATCACAGATCAGGTTGAAGCTCTAGCCGCTAAGGACACTGTGACCGAGCAGGATTGGAAGGATCTTGCATATAATATTGGTCAAGAACTTTATAAGAAAGAAATTCAACCAATTCTAACGATGGATATGAGTAAATTGCCAAACATACCGGTAGGCCCAGCTACTCAAGCGATACTTTCTGCCTATGAAATTCAAATGCCTGATTTTAGGAAGGCACTTGCTGAAAAGCTTGCTAAGAAATTATTCCCTGGTTGGGGGGCCATAGACACGGCATACGATGCGTCGATGGTTGCGTCCGCAATGATAGATATGGCTAAAACACTAAAAGATATGGCGGCGGTTCCGACAAAAATTGATTATGTTGTTTCGTGGGGGCTAACGCTTTCAGACATTACACCGCGAACAATTTTCAAAGATAATACCCAAAAATCATTTGAGATTGTCGGCAGTGGTATGGCTGTTGTAAAAGGGATTTGGGACGACGAACCAGAGGTAATTGTTATTGATAGCGTCACGGGTAAAGAGCTCGATACAGATGTTCAATATGTAAACAAAGAGGGTACAAAACTAACATTTACACTCGATAATATCCAACAGATTGAAGAGGCGGTTGGTCCTCTCACAGTTTATGTTAGACATCGAGGTGACGAAGCAAAGTTAGGTTATGAAATACTGATTGATTCTAGTCTTTCAATCACAAATGTAACACCTAACAAAGCGCCCCCCGGAACTGAGGTAACAATTGAAGGCGTCGGGTTCAGTACGAAAATATCAGATAATAAAGTCACTTTCACAGGCCCGAATGACTCGCGGATTAGTGCCACGATTGTTTCAGCCACTACCGAAGTGCTCGTAGTTAAAGTACCGAATCAGGTTCAAACTGGCTTTATTACTGTAGAAGTAAATGGCGATTTAAGTAACGAATATCCTTTCTTCGGTCCAAGTCAGCTAGAAATTATATTTGGCGACAACGGTAACTTTAATGATGACGTTTACAAACTATCTGTTAATGGTGCGGTTAAATATGACAATAGTTCTCCAAAACGAAAAGTAGGACCTGTCTATGTATCTCTAGATGAGGGAACACACTCAGTTGAACTTACAGGTATCCGAGCTGATGATGGAATTGGTACATACTACATACAGTTCGGCGGTGATGTTATAAGTGTTTCCGGCGATGCGCAGTCAGGCAGAGATTTATGTCCAGATGTTGTTAAGCGCTATCAAGTAGAAGTAGGTCAATCAGGCACTCATTATCAAGCAGTTACACAACAAGTAATGGTAAAACAATCTGAATTTGCACGCTCAACAGATGACGAATGTGCAGCGAAATAGTTAATCTAAATAAAGCCCTTTTTTAAGGGCTTTTATAGGAGTTGAAATGAAAAAATTATTCTGTGTTGTATTCTTGTTTTCACTAGGTCACGTATATGCTTCGGAATATAGTGAGCAAGAAAACCAATGTGCAACAGCGTCAGACATTGTAACGAACCAAGACTATGATACGTTTAAATCATTTTTACCGGAGGTACTGTCGAATAATACCGGTGCGCTTGAACGTTTGGTTACAAAACAACATAACAAGTACTTTGGCTCTCGATATAACGGCATAGCTAACTTTAAAACAACTGATTATGAGCTCATAAAGCAACCTCAAAGTCATAAGGTTTCTTCAGTTCGAAGGAGTCATGAAAAATGGGGGGCCACTAAGCTGTTACGAATCAGGTATACATTTGATACAACGATAGTAAGAACTCAAAAAGAACAATCAGTTGGTGGATATTGTGAGTTTGGCTATATAGATGATAACTGGTATATGCTGAACTTACTTAAATAGAGCGCAAAAGTCATTTGTTAGAGAAGTATTTAAAGCTTGTATAAAGGTCAACTCGCGCTCAAGTTTGATTCTAACAATACATGACCTTAACTGGTAAAACAGTGTATTTAATTACTTAGTAAAGGATAAAGATGAGTAAGATAGCAAATTTGTTATTTCTTACGCTGTTTACAACCAATGTAATGGCGTCTGGGTCAGTATTAAGTAGTCAAACTGAAAAAGACACAGATCATGATAAAGTGTTTGATATCTATGACAGTTCGCCAGAGCAAAAAGCTAAAACAATGTCGATTGAGGACTTACCAATAATTCAATTGTCACGAGTATCAGGTAACTTTAATAACAAACTTGAAAAAGGACGTTATCGCATAAATGATACAGTTATGATTTCCGGTATGGGTTTAAACCAATTAAAAGAACCCGTTGTGGTAATTTACAATAATCAAGTGACTTATAACATAAAGCAAGTAGAGTTAGTTCAAAAGGGCATCTCATTCAAATTAAAGATACCTAAATCAACTTATAAAGTATTTGTTTATAGTGACAATCAAAGAACTAATGAAATTGATTTAGAACCTTTTAGCGCAAATACGCCACTCATTTTTGGAGGTACCTCTGTTATCTTAAACAAAAGTAAAGAATTTACCATAACGGGTACTGGATTTGATACAGATACAAAGGTTGAATTTGGTGATATAAGTATTAAACCTACGCGAGTATCAAACGATTCATTGTCATTTAAAGTTCCAAAGTCAACGAATGTTCGTGATTTTCAAGTACGCAACAAATTTGCACAAAGTAATAGTATTCGCGTATTCAAGTATAATTAACGATTTACATACCAAGCTAAACAAGGACTGTGATGACATTTAGATGGACTATTTTAGCGCTAGCATTGTCTAGCGCACCTTTAATTGCATCACCAAACTACGGTATCGCTGCCAAAAATAATCAAGATCCAATTTTTATAGAAAAATGCGATGTTTATCAACAAGCGCAAAAAGAGGCAGACTTAGAAACTCTAAAGTCATTTGTAGATAAAGTGTGGTTTGAAGGTGATAAAGCCAAAAGAGCCGAGCAAGCTCTGTTAAAGAAAGCAGCCCGCTTTGAACAAAGAGTGTCAAAAGCCGGTAACTATATCGTTAAAGAAAAGCGTCTTTCAGACAAAACGCAAGATAACATCGCACAAGTACTCATAAACTGGACAAATGGGGACAAATTTTCATCAAACGACGGTTGTGTTTTTGAAAAAATAAAAGATAGCAATTTATGGAGAATTCACTTATAGCGTTTTTATTTACGAAGGTTGCTCCATAATGACGGTTTAACTGAGAACATAAATAATGTAACAAGGATTGTTATGATTTATCAATTAGCGTTAATAGCGCTCATATTATATAACGCAGGCGCATCTGCTGCGCCAATTGCTCAAATCGAAACGCCTAAGGGGACTTGGGAGAACAAAGACGAAGATGGCGATGGGGTTTTAGATGAAAACGATGATTACCCATTCGATCCTCGTCAATCGCAATACCCTGTTTACCTTGAGCAGGAGCCAAACGATAATCCCAGCATAGCAACGCCGATTAAACTCGTTCAAGGAGTGCGTGTAAAAGGGGCAATATCTTCAAATCTAGATAAGGGAGATTTATATCAATTTGAAGTAGCAGAGCGTAAATCGTTAACTGCCGTTTTTTACACCAATTCAAAAGATTTTAAACCGCAAGTATATGTTTCAAATGAAAGCGGTCGCGTAATCGATGAAATCTTTTTGTACAAATACCAAAAACCTAATATTTACGTTGTTAACTTTCCAATTTTTACTGCGGGTAAGTATCAGTTAAGTGTTATTGATGAAAACTACGCAGGTACAGCTAATTTTACGTACGAAATTGTATTTTTTTCTGATCGTGACGTCGATGGGCTAGACGATCTCAAAGAAATTGCATTTGGCGCTGACACACAATCAAATGATCAGGATAAAGATAAGATCCTCGATGGAATGGAGTTTAATCAATTTAATAGAGATCTCGACGGCGATGGCATTCCAAATTGGTTAGATACCGACTCTGATAACGATACATTTAGCGACCGCATCGAAGGTTCAAACGACCTCGACAATGATGGCATGCCTAATTATCTCGATAAGGATGCTGATGGTAATGATCTAGAAGATAAATTAGAAAGCGGCCTTAGCAATAAACCAAACAATTTTGATAATGATCGTTTTATTGATCACCTAGATTTAGATGATGATAATGACGGTGTATTTGATATGTACGATAAATATAGGCTTGAAAAACTAAAAGTTAAGCCGTGGCAACGAACAGGCGGTTTATCAATTACCTCACTTGATACACTGTTTGATAACAGTAAAGTAAATTATTTTACACGGGCTAATGATGAGATTGAGCTAATAGTTGAAGACTATCTGGAATCCATTGAAAACCCAGTCGTTATAATAAAAACTAAGAAAGGGCAGCACTACAACGTAATTGCCAGCAAAGTAAATAAAATAAACGATAAAACCATCATGAGATTTGTTATGCCAAATGCAAGTGGTGATGCAAACGTATCTATCGTTGCGGACAGATTTAAGTCAGAGCCTTACCCAGTTGAAATTAAAAGTGGGCAGTTACCATTATTATCAGCGCTAAACCCTAAAGTACTAATTCCTGGTGAAGTGATCGTGTTAAACGGCGACAATTTTGATAATGATACTAGTGTACTGTTTGAAAGCATGCCAGTTAAAGCAGCTATGATTTCACCTAACGAAATCACGGTACGCGTACCACATAATGTAGCGGGTAGTAGTTACTCAGTTACAAATCGACATGGCCGAAGTAATTACGTTAATTATAGTGTTCAGCAATCTATTGCGTTTAACGTAAGTGAAAAATACGCAAAACCAATTGATGCAATTGGTGGTATTTACTCCACAATGGCAAAGCCTATTAAGAGTGATACATTCCTCTTAACCAAAACCGATGAACAGTCACAAGTTGTTTTTACTTACACCAAAAACAACCTTGGTGAGTTACAGGCATACTTAAGCGCAGTTCATTTTAATGGTCAAACGCGCGTAGACTTTAGCGTTGAATCCACAGCAATTGCCTGTATTGTGTTGCCGATGACACACGTTTACCAATCCAAAGGGTTAAGTACAAAAGAATTTATAACAATAATCCAAGCGTCTAATATATATGAGCGTTATATAGACGAGGCAACAGAGCATATAAAGCAGGATAGTTCGTTTTTTAGTTATAAAAATAGAACCCAACAAACCGAAGATTTTATCGCTAAATATGAAGTAATGTTCGAAAAGCGTTATCGCAAGCACTTGCTAAGAAAAGCTAAATATCTGACAAAAGTACGCAGCTTGCCTGAAAGTTAGTTCACTAAAATAATAAGGACGTTAATATGTTAAAGCCATTTATAACAATAACAGCGATTACGCTATCATCCTATGCCCATGCAGCAATTGATGTCGCTATACCCAAAGAAAACTGTTTAAAGGCCGTTGAGATAGTAAAAAACAAAGACGTTGAATTAATGAAAAGTATCTATATTCCGCTTGACGTACCTGATTCGGATTTGAAAAAGGCTATTAACAAGGTTCATGACTGGGCTTATCTTAAAAGCTATTCAGGAGTAAATAATTTTATTGTTCACGATGTTAGAGTTTTTGAAAACGCAAAGCAATCGGACAACTATGTAGTTAAAAGTTCCGCTCAGCGACGAGGCCATGATGTTGAGGTATGGGTAAGGTATTCATTCGAAACTATCGATCGCACTACAAATGCTGAAGCGACTAGGGGAGGTCACTGTAAATTCGCGCTCTTAGATAACAAGTGGTACATGATCAACTTATTAAAATAAAAAGGATTGTGGTAAACACCCCATGGAAGAAACGATAACAACCGACAATACACATTGGTTTAAATACACCGACTTTAACGGTAAAAATGAGCTGTGTGAAAACAGTATTATCCAATTAAGAGTAACAAAGATATTTTATCCATTACCTTTTTGGCTTGAACTTATTTTCTTTGTACTACTGTTAGCAGTTTCGCTGTTTCCACTAGTTAATCATCACGTTGCAATAGTTAATATTGCTTTTAGAGACTTAACCTTAGTCTATCTGCCCATTGTGCCATGTTATTTAGTTTTACGAATGATACTGGTGAATGTGTACTATCAAACTGGTAGCAAACTGTTTGTGTCAGTCAGTAACAGCGCGTTAGTGCTGCCTGCAAATCGCTTAATTGGTCATAAAAAAGGGCAATTGACGTTGTGCAAAAACGATATCGAAAATATTCATGTGCATTATATGCAAAACACTAAAAGTAAAAGCCTTTCATGTAGAGCTTTACAGTTGTGCATTGATACAAATTCAGGTCAATCAATCGTTTTAAAAGTAGATTACTTTCCACTTCAACCTATGGTTTATTTACTAACTTATTTTTCTTACCCGCTTAGTTTCGAAAGAACACATTTTGGTATATTAAAAATGGCACGTATGTTTATGTTAATCATCCCAGTACTTTGTGTAATTGCGATAAACGGAGCATTATTCAGTGATAGCTTTTTATAACAAGAGTAAATTTTGAACAATATGTGGTAAGTTTGAACTATCTAATTTGCATCGTTTGTATTATACCAAGCTTATATGGCATCTAATTATTCCTAACACACGTAAGATATTTCCAAATGAATATCGAAGAGTTACTTAAAAACCAACACCAAGTATGTTTAGCGCATACTCGGCGAATACCTTATACACGTTTTACCTCATTTTTAATCATGTTGATTGCATCAGTGGTTATTGCATTTTTTATCGATGCTGGTCCGCGATATAATACACGGGAATCACAAACAAGCGTTTTATTAGCGGCAACACCGTTTATTTTTATATTGTTAGTGTGGTTACAGGCTTTTTTTCAGCGTAGTAACTGTTATAACTCAGATGTGTTTATTACCCGTAAAGGCGTGAGTATTCCTGATTTAAAAGGGCAGCAAGACTACTTTATAAAATATGCCAATATCGTAAGTATTAACGTGTATTATCTACCGCTAACCCCATTATTCAAATTTGGTCCATACATTACAACGCACTTTTCCCTAACGGATATATTAAACGTATCTCACGGGGTGCATACATTTAACACCAAAAATTCAGAATTGTTCATTGCGTTTTTAAAGGCGCGCGGGGTAAAGGTCAAATATCGTATCGCACGTTGGCCTGTTATTTATATTTTGTTGTTTCCATTGTTTTTTGCGCTTTCGTGGCTGGTATAAAATTAGTTTTGAGATCGTTAATTATGTACTTGAAAAAACAAAGCACCGTCATTATCAACGCTGTGTGTTAATAGTCGAGAAAAACACACTTTTGTGTAATATTTTTATAAACATCTTTATTAATAAATGGTATATGACTAACTTAATAAAGTAGTCACAATTTGAGTTAATTATGAGAAGTTATGTTATCGCTATTATTACGGGTTGTTTGTTTTGTGCACATGCATTTGCATCAGACAGTGATAACGATAAAGTACTTGATACCTTTGATTTAAACCCATCTTCTAAAGTAAAGCCGTTTGCTAAAGGTTTTATTCAAATAAATGAATTGGGTGGTAATTTTAACAATGTGATTGAAAAAGGGCGCTATCGTTTTGGTGATGCAATTACGATAATAGGTGATAATTTCAGTGCGTTAAACGACCCAGTTGTAGTTGTGTATCAACACAATAATGTATTTAACTTTAAACCTAGTTCCGTAAGCGCTAATCAATTAACCTTTAATTTTGATGTGCCAAAAGGCAAGTATGCCTTGTTCATTTACGACGCTGATAGCAAAACAAATGAAATGAAAGTCGATGCGTTTAATAACGCGTCTCCGCTTATTTTTGGTCACAGTGAAATATCGCTTAGTAAAGGCAAGCCGTTTACCTTAAACGGCGTTGGTTTTACTAAAGACAGCAAAATTGTCATTGGCGCATTAAAAGTAACCCCGTCAAACGTCACCAGTACACAAATACAATTTGATGTTCCCAATAACGCTGCAGGTCTGCAGTTATACGTCGAAAATGCATCCTCAAAAAGTAACATTGTGCGAATTGTTAGTTATTAAAAACTGTTGATTTTTTTTTATGATTGCTTATCGCAGTTTGAATAGCGTATCGGATTTGGCGTAATTTCGAACGTAGCGGGATAATACGATTAATAAGAGCTAAAATAGAGCAGCAAAAATCAACATACCTGAGATATAGGTAATTTAAAATGATGTACCTAAATGTTAAGGTATTGGTTGAAATCTAGACGGGCTTTGCTAAGTCATACACAAGCCCGTTTATTAAAAGGATTGATAACGTTAAAAGGAAAGAATTATGTCTGAATTTCTCACAGCAAACTGGTTGCTCATTTCAATTTTAGTCGTATTTATTGTTATTTTTTATGCGTGGTATGTCTCAATAATAACCAAACGCAACGCGATGGAAGAAGCGTTCTCTGGCATTGATGTGCAACTTAAAAAACGTACCGACTTAATTCCAAATGTATTAGCAATCGCTAAAAAATTTATGAAGCACGAAAAGGAGCTACTTGAAGAAGTTACCCGTTTGCGAACTGATGTATTAAATGCGGCCAGCAGCAATAACAACGAACAACGTTTTAAACTTGAAGGTCAGTTAGAAAACTCACTATCTGGTTTGATGATTGCGGTAGAAAATTACCCAGAGCTAAAATCTGATGCCACCATGCTTGATGCGCAGCGTACCTATGCCGATGTAGAAGCGCATATATCCGCAGCAAGACGTAATTTTAATAGCGCTAATCGTGTATTACGTAACGCAATTCAAGTGTTTCCAGGCAACATCATTGCCGCCATGGTTGGTGTGAAAGCGATGGCATTTTTTGAAATTTCTGAATCTGAACGACAGCCGGTTAACGCCGCAGAACTTTTAAACTAGTTACGGGCTTTATAGCAACAAGGAGAGTTTATGTCATCGGATAAACATGAGTTTGCAGATTTTTTGTCGAAAGAAATAAAAGGGTATATTGACGCATTGTCATTACGTTTCAGACGTCATAAAAAAAATGCTACCGATGTACCAGCATCAGACACTTTAAAAAACACGTTTGAACATGAGATCAAACCTAAGTTAGATCTCATTGAACAGCAACGAGATTCGTTTAACAGCGAGTTTGAAAAGCGAAAGCGCCTGCTTAATTTTAAAGTGTTTCCTGCAGTGGTAATTTTTGTTTTGTTAGTTGTTGCGCTAGGGGGCGATGGTAGTTTCTTTTCTACACTTATATTTGCGTTTTGTATTGGCACCAGTTGGGCGTATAAACCAGCGCTTGATTATATCCACTTTTACAAACGAAACGTGATGCCGATATTAGTTAAAATGTATGGTGAATTTAGTTATTCACTGACCTCAGAAATCAAAAAAGACGAGATTAAAAAGCTCGCAATCTCACCTAGTTTTGACCACATTGAAACAGAAGATAGCATTGTTGGCGAGCTTGATAATATAGGCTTTCAATTTTGTGAACTAAAGCTCGAGCGCAGTGGTAATAATGGCCGACACACAATGTTTAAAGGCTGTATGGTTAAGTTAACCATGCCATTTAATTTTAATTCACATACTATCGTTCAGCAAGACCGAGGCAAAGTTGCAAATTGGCTAACAAAAGACCCCAAAGCAACACAAAAGGTAGAATTAGAAAACAACTACTTTGAACAAGCGTTCGACGTATTTTCAACTGATCAAGTGCTTGCTCGCTACATACTTACGCCAGTGATGATGGAACAGATCCTCGCGCTTTACACCATGTTTATGAAAAAAGCCGATGCACAAAGCTTTGAGTGTGAATTTATTGATAACACAGCGATATTTTTAATTAGTTATAAAGCTAACCTGATTGAACCTGCTTGGATAAGTCAGTCAGCATACGATATTGATGCGTTACCACTGATTGAGCAAGAGCTTGAATTATTAACCTCTATATCAAAACAACTTAACCTTGATTTAATGGCTGCACGAAAAGTGTCAAGTGCACAAATGGCTGTAAATCAATAATCGTTTGTGTGTTTTATTTATGGTTTTATTGCTAGAGCGCTTGATATTAAAGGCGCTCTTTTTATGTAAAGGGGTATTACACAATGCAAAACAATATGCGTAACTTAGCCTTTATGACTCTATTTAGCGCGTTAATTGGTTGCAGTTCACATGTTGAAAATCAACTAACGGTTTCGGGTTTGGCTTTTTACAACGACAGCAACGAAACCATTGAAAATATAACGCTCAAAGTAACAGAGACTGGAAAAATGGTGAGTTGCACGCTTGTAGAGCCAAAGCGTTATTGTGCGACGGGTTTTCCGCAAACATATTATAAAAATGCGAAGCTCTCTCTTAGCTGGCAAGTTTCGGGAAATAACGCAGTAACCAATGAGGTTGTATTTATTAAACCCGTTCCTATTGATAGTGATATAAGTTACATAGCGGTTATAAAATTTAATTCAAATAAAGGCTTAGACGCGTTTTTCACTAAAAACCTAAGACCGTTTTAAATAAAAAAGCCCGACAATTCGGGCTTTTTCATGTTTTATAAAGTGAATTATTAATACGCTTCGTTATGAACGCCCGCTGCACGACCTGATGGATCGGCGTTGTTCTTAAAGCTTTCATCCCACTCAAGAGCCGCTTCGGTAGAACAAGCAACAGACTTACCATGTGGGACAGTTTTCGCTGCAGCATCACCTGGAAAGTGCTCTTCAAAAATTGAGCGGTAGTAATAGGCTTCTTTTGTTTGTGGCGTGTTAATCGGGTACTTAAACGCAGCAGCTTCCATCATTTGGTCACTTACGATTGATTCAACATGCTCTTTTAATGTGTCAATCCAGCTGTAACCAACGCCATCTGAAAACTGCTCTTTTTGACGCCATAATACTTCATCTGGTAAATAGCCATCGAATGCTTCACGAATAATGTGTTTCTCGATTTTACCGTCTTTACACATTTTACCTTCAGGGTTGATACGCATTGCGGTATCAACAAATTCTTTATCTAAAAATGGTACACGCGCTTCAACACCCCAAGCTGCCATCGATTTGTTTGCACGTAAACAATCGAATTGGTGTAACTTACTTACTTTACGGTTTAGTTCATCATGGAACTCTTTCGCATTGGGCGCTTTGTGGAAATATAAATATCCGCCAAATAACTCATCTGCACCTTCGCCCGACAACACCATTTTAATGCCCATGGCTTTAATATAACGTGCCATTAAATACATCGGTGTAGACGCACGAATAGTAGTCACATCGTATGTTTCTATGTGGTAGATGACTTCTTTAAGCGCATCGATACCTTGCTGAATTGTAAAGGTAATAGGGTGGTGTACTGTGCCAATACTATCTGCAACTTTTTGCGCAGCGGCTAGATCAGGCGAGCCTTCTAAGCCAATAGAAAAAGAGTGTAACTGAGGCCACCAAGCACTTGATTCATCGTTATCCTCAACACGCTTAGCAGCAAACATTTGCGTGATTGCTGAGATTACCGATGAATCTAAACCGCCCGATAATAGTACGCCGTAAGGCACATCACACATCAATTGACGTTTAACTGCCGCTTCTAAGCCTTCTTTTACATCGCTTACTTTTGCTTCGTTATCTTTTACCGCATCATAACTTTGCCAGTCACGTGCGTAATAAGGGCGAATTTCACCGTCTTGACTCCATAAGTAATGACCCGGAGGAAACTCCTCAATAGTTTTACAAATAGGTGCAAGTGCCTTCATTTCAGATGCAACATAAAAGTTACCATGCTCATCATGACCGGTATAAAGTGGAATAATACCAATGTGGTCACGGCCAATTAAATAAGCGTCTTTTTCTTCATCGTATAAACAAAATGCAAAAATACCGTTTAAGTCATCTAAGAATTCAGGCCCTTTTTGTTTATAAAGTGCTAGTAAAACTTCACAATCTGATTCAGTTTGAAATTCAAAGTCTACGGCTAAATCTTGTTTTAATTGCTTGTGGTTATAAATTTCACCGTTTACTGCCAGTACATGTGTTTGCTCTGGGTTATAAAGTGGTTGCGCGCCACTTGAAACACCAACAATGGCTAAACGCTCGTGCACCAAGATTGCTTTTTCTGATGAATATACGCCCGACCAATCTGGGCCACGGTGACGAAGTAACTTCGACATTTCGATTGCTTGTGAGCGCAGCTTTGCTGCATCTGATTTAATGTCTAGTACGCCAAAAATTGAACACATACTTCTTTCCTCATTCCTGTCAATTTTTCTTATCTTGGATAAGTTTGTTAATTAATTTGTACCAAACCAAAAAACAAATGTCACATCAAAATGAACAAAAAACAACGATTAAGCGAATTGATTGTGAATTCGTTAAAAATTAAAGCTATCACTGGCTGTATTGTTAATGATTAACGATAAATTGCAATAAATATTGTTAAATCGATAATTTGGTGTGTTTTTCGCACAAAAAAGTGTTTTTGAGCAAGTTTATGCAGTTAATCAAAAAACTAGATTTTGGCTTTAACAAAGACTTTCATTAGCCTTGTAATGCGACGTGATTAATACCAATTCACTTAAATAGCTGATCATTCTAGCGGGTTAAATATCATGCTAACTGCGTTTGAATTTATCAATGTAGAGCAACTACATAAGAAAAATTCAGCCTTGTTATCATTTCATTTATCCAGCGCTACCTCTGATCACATACTTAACAGAATTGGTATAATTTATGAAGTCGTTTTGTCGATAGGGTTAAAAGAAAAAACCCCTCAATTGAGGGGTTTTTGTTGGGTTTCTCAGTGTTCATTACACCGGGAATGAGGAACTGTTTCTGTGTTAAGCGGTTTACACTGTCATCTCAGGTATGTCACCTTCAACGATTAATTTGCCAGCCGTTTTACTGATAATTTCATCAACGCTTACACCTGGTGCGCGCTCTAATAAATAAAAAGCACCGTCTTTAACTTCTAACACAGCTAAATCAGTAACGATTTTCTTAACGCAGTTAACACCTGTCAGTGGTAACGTACATGATTCAAGTAACTTTGATTCACCGTGTTTATTGGCGTGGGTCATGGTAACGACAATATTTTTTGCACCTGCAACTAAATCCATTGCGCCACCCATACCTTTAACAAGCTTTTTGGGGATCATCCAAGAAGCAATATTTCCTTGTTGATCAACCTCAAAGGCACCAAGTACTGTTAAATCTACATGACCACCACGGATCATTGCAAAGCTTTCGGCACTATTAAATATTGCCGCACCTGTGGCTGCTGTAACGGTTTCTTTACCCGCGTTGATCATATCCGCATCAACTTGGTCACGAGTAGGGTATGGCCCCATACCTAATAAGCCATTTTCAGACTGCAGCATGACTTCGATACCATCGGGTACATAGTTAGCAACCAAGGTAGGAATACCAATGCCTAAATTAACGTAATAACCGTCTTGTAGTTCTTGTGCAACACGCATTGCAACTTGTTCTCTTGATAACGCCATGTTGCCTCCTAGTCTTTTGTAGTTACACGTTCGATGCGTTTTTCAAAGTTACCTTTAATCACGCGGTTAACATAAATGCCTGGGGTATGGATTTCGCTTGGTGATAGTTCACCTGGCTCAACAATCTCTTCCACTTCAGCTACTGTGATTTTACCCGCCGTTGCGGCCATAGGGTTAAAGTTCATTGCTGTGTGTCGAAACACTAAATTACCGTAACGATCTGCTTTCCACGCTTTTACAATGGCAAATTCACCGGTAATTGACTCTTCAAGAATATACGGGCGCCCATCAAATTCTTTAACTTCTTTGCCTTCAGCTACCGGTGTACCGTAACCCGTTGCGGTATAAAACGCAGGGATACCCGCACCGCCAGCACGCATTTTTTCAGCGAGTGTGCCTTGTGGCGTGAGCTCAACTTCAATTTCACCATTTAGCAATTGCTGTTCAAAAATAGCATTTTCACCAACGTATGATGCGATGATTTTTTTTATTTGCTTATCGTGTAATAAAATACCTAAGCCAAAATCATCTACACCACAGTTATTTGAAACCACGGTAAGATCAGTGGTTTTTCTACGTTTAATTTCTGCGATTAAGCCCTCTGGAATACCACATAAGCCAAATCCGCCTGCGATAACAGTATCGCCGTCTTTAATGCCTTCAAGTGCGTCTTGATAATTGTCGACGACCTTATTAAAACCTGCCATAAAATTCTCCTGAACGAGTAGGGCGAGAAATCGGTTAAGTTAGTTTGGCTTTTAATGCCAGTGAAACTTTACTTGTTGGTTGTTTATTTAATGCTTCACTAATTTGCCAACCTGCTTGGGCTAGCATTTCTAAATCAATTCCATGCTCAATGCCAAGTCCATTAAGCATATAAATTAAATCCTCAGTGGCAAGATTTCCTGACGCACCAGCGGCATAAGGGCAGCCACCAAGGCCAGCAACTGCGCTGTCCACTGTTTTAATGCCCATATTAAGCGCGGTATATACGTTAGCAAGCGCTTGTCCGTAAGTGTCATGGAAGTGTACAGCTAACTTGTCAGCTGAAACTTGCTCAAGCAGAGCGTTTAATAATTGTTCGGTAGAATGCGGTGTGCCTACACCTATAGTGTCGCCAAGTGATACTTCGTAACAACCCATAGATAACAGCTTTTTGGTTACTTTTACAACATTGTCAAGGCTAACATCACCATCATATGGGCAACCCATAACACACGACACATAACCACGTACTGGAATATTATGTTGCTTAGCAAAATCCATCACAGGTTGAAAACGTGTTATAGATTCATCAATCGAACAATTAATGTTTTTTTGAGTAAAGGCTTCGCTTGCTGCGGTAAAAATTGCAAACTCATTTGCGCCTGCGCTAAATGCAAGCTCAGCGCCTTTTAAATTAGGTGTAAGTGCGCTGAATGTAGAGAGTGCACTTTTATCAATTTGCGCTAAAACCTCGTCTGAATCTGCCATTTGTGGCACCCATTTGGGTGACACAAATGCGCCGGCTTCAAGATGCTTAACGCCAGCTTTTGCAAGCGCGTTAATCAGCAATACTTTATCTTGTGTTGATACCGCGCTTTCATTTTGCAAGCCATCACGTGCGCCTACTTCAACTACTTTTACAAACTTTGGTTGCATTACGCTTCCTCAACTTTAGCAAGTAGGTCACCGTGCGACACAAGATCGCCCTCAGCAAAATAAAATTGACTTAACTGGCCATCAAATGGTGCTGTTAAGGTGTATTCCATTTTCATCGCTTCGATAATGATAACGGCATCACCTTGTTTAAGGTTATCGCCAACGCTTGCCACTTGCTTGACTACTGTGCCATTAAGGGGGGCTTGTAAACTATTACCATCGTTTTGCTTTTCAGCAACATAGTGCTTACTTTTTAATGTAAATTGGTGGGTGTTACCACTGTGCATAATCGCAATAGATTGCTCATCTAATACAAACTTTGCCGTGTGTTTTTCACCGTTGATAAATGCGGTGAGGTTATTACCGTTAAAATCGGCATTTACAGCAAAACTCTCATTACCGTAAACCAAGGTCATAGCATCGTTATTGCGTCGACATTCAAGATTAAAATCAACAAATGGCAAGGTGTAATGGTTACTGGCATTTAAGCTAAATGCGGTGAGCGTATTCCAAGGTGATGTACTTGTTTTACACGTATTTGCATTAATATAAACAAGCGCTGCCATTATTAATTGCAGAGTCTGTTCATGTTCATCTTTTTGCGTCAGTTCATTAATGTGATCATCAATAAAATGGGTGCTAGTTGGGCTTTCAATAAAACTAGGGTGATTTGCTAAGGTATGCAAAAAGCTCACATTAGTCGCAACACCTGAAATAGCTGTTTTCTCAAGGGCAAGTGAAAGCTGACGCAGCGCAACGTTGCGGTTTGCACCATGCACTATCAGTTTTGCAATCATAGGATCGTAAAATGCAGAGATCTCAGAGCCTTCAATCACACCGGTATCGATTCTTACCGCTGAAAGATCACTTGCATGCTCATTTGGCATATCAAATAGAGTTAACACACCCGAAGATGGCATAAAGTCATCACTTGGCTCTTCTGCGTAAATACGTGCTTCAAAGGCATGGCCAGAAATCACCACTTGGTCTTGCTCTAGCGGTAGCGGCTCGTTACTAGCAACGGCTAATTGCCATTCAACTAAATCTTGACCCACCACACACTCTGTAACAGGGTGTTCTACTTGCAAGCGTGTATTCATCTCCATAAAGAAGAATTCATCGCCACACAATAAGAATTCAACGGTACCTGCGCCTTTATAGTTAATTTTTTTAGCGCAGCGTACCGCCGCTTCTCCCATTTCTTTTCGAAGCTCAGCGCTTAAACCAGGCGCTGGGGCTTCTTCAATCACTTTTTGGTGACGACGCTGCAGTGTA
Organism: Pseudoalteromonas sp. ABV4_021; assembly: GCF_056159365.1. Taxonomy (NCBI): domain Bacteria; kingdom Pseudomonadati; phylum Pseudomonadota; class Gammaproteobacteria; order Alteromonadales; family Pseudoalteromonadaceae; genus Pseudoalteromonas; species Pseudoalteromonas sp. ABV4_021. The sequence goes on from NZ_JBSWVB010000001.1 coordinate 1,479,293, forward strand.
CAGTCGCGATCGCCTAAATAAATACAGTTACCGAAGTTATCTGCAAACACTTGTACTTCTACGTGACGCGGCGCCTCAACATAGCGTTCAATCAGCACTTTATCGTTGCCAAAACCTGCAAGTGCTTCACGCTTTGCACCTTCTAACTCTTTGTTAAATGATGCGCTATCGCGCACCACACGCATGCCTTTACCGCCACCGCCATAGGTCGCTTTAATTAAAACGGGAAAACCTACTTTTTCCGCTTCTGTAAGTAAAAATGCTGGGTCTTGGTTTTCACCATAGTAACCTGGTACAAGCGGCACATTAGCTTCAAACATCAGCTCTTTTGAGCGTGATTTTGACCCCATTGCGTTAATTGCTTCACTGCTTGGGCCGATAAAAATAATATTATTTTGCTCGCACTTATCAGCAAAGTGCGTATTTTCTGATAAAAAGCCATAGCCTGGGTGAATAGCATTTACGCCAGCTTTAAGCGCAACATTAATAATTTTATCGCCATCTAAATACGATTCACGACTTGGTGCAGCGCCAATATGGTAGGCCTCATCCGCTGCTTTTACATGCTCTGCATGAATATCAGCGTCAGAATAAACCGCAACAGTTTTAATGCCTAAACGACGTGCTGTTTTGATAATGCGACACGCAATTTCACCGCGGTTTGCTATTAAAAGTTTATTAATCATGGTGATGCTCTCTATTGCCAGCTTGGTTTGCGTTTATCAAAAAAGGCTTGCAGACCTTCTTGTCCTTCATCCGATACACGAATTTGGGCAATACGTTCTGCTGTTAGTTGTCGTAAATCGTCATCTATCGGTTTGTTTGCTACATCACAAATCAACTGTTTTGCTTGCTTTGTAGCCTCAGGTCCGTTTTGTAAAATTGCATGAAGTAGGGTGTCGAGTGTATCTTCAGGTGAATCTGATACTTCATGAACTAAACCAAGGGCAAGTGCTTTATCGGAAAAGAATACTTCAGCCGTTTGGAAATAACGGCGCGCTTGACGCTCACCAATTGCATTAATCACATACGGGCTTATCACGGCTGGGATCAGGCCTAGTTTTACTTCACTTAGGCAAAATTTCGCTTTTTCATCGGCCACAGCAATATCACAACAGGCAATTAAACCAAGTGCACCACCGAAAGCCGCGCCTTGCACTAAACACAGGGTAGGCACTTTGGTTTCAAACAGTACCTGCATTAAACGCGCAAGTTCCATTGAATCCGCGACGTTATCTTCAAGCGTATTCGAGACCATGGATTTCATCCAGTTCAAATCAGCACCTGCACTAAAATGCTTACCTTCGCCTTTTAAAACTAACGCGCGAATATCCAATGTGTTGGCATATTCAATTTGTTGAATTAGTTGTGCAATGGTGTGTGCGTCAAATGCGTTATGTACTTCGCTGCGTTCAATTGTAAGGGTCGCAACTTTTTGTTTTGTTATTGTTAAGGTTACAGACATCTCTTACTCCTACATTCTAAATACGCCGAACTTCGATTCTTGCTCTGGTGCATTTTTCGCTGCACTTAAAGCAAGACCGAGTACGTTTCGTGTTTCAGCAGGGTCGATGATGCCATCATCCCATAATCGTGCACTGGCATAATACGGATGACCTTGTTCTTCATACTGCGCAATAATTGGCTTTTTAAATGCGGTAACTTCATCGTCGCTCATTTCAAGCCCTTTACGTTTTAAACCATCTTGTTTTACTTGGGTTAATACGCCAGCGGCTTGCTCGCCACCCATTACTGAAATACGGGCATTTGGCCACATCCACATCATGGTTGGCTCAAATGCGCGACCACACATACCGTAGTTTCCTGCGCCGTACGAGCCACCAATTAAAATGGTGAATTTTGGCACATCGGCGCAGCTCACAGCTGTCACCATTTTAGCGCCGTGTTTTGCAATACCTTCTGCTTCGTATTTTTTACCCACCATAAAGCCGGTTATATTTTGTAAGAACACCAATGGAATATTGCGCTGGGCACAAAGTTGAATAAAATGCGCGCCTTTTTGTGCAGATTCTGAGAAAAGAATACCGTTGTTGGCAACAATACCCACAGGCATACCAAAAATCTCAGCAAAGCCAGTAACTAATGTTTCGCCAAAGTATTGTTTAAATTCATCAAACGAAGAATCATCGACAACACGGGCAATCACTTCACGAACATCAAATGGTTTTTTAAGATCGGTACCCACAATGCCGTAAATTTCTTTCGCATCATAACGAGGTGCTTTGAAATTTGTTAAAATTGGTGTGGTAGGGCGTGTATGGTTTAAACGCGACACACATTGGCGTGCAATTGAAAGGGCATGCTCATCATTTTCAGCGTAGTGATCGGCAACACCGGATGTTTTACAGTGTACATCAGCGCCGCCAAGTTCTTCGGCTGATACTTCTTCACCTGTAGCTGCTTTTACAAGCGGTGGACCTGCTAAAAATATGGTACCTTGCTCTTTTACGATAATACTTTCATCAGCCATTGCTGGCACATAAGCGCCACCTGCGGTACATAAGCCCATTACCACAGCAATTTGCGGAATACCTTTTGCTGACATACGGCTTTGGTTATAGAAAATACGGCCAAAGTGCAGTTTATCTGGGAACACCTCGTCTTGCTCAGGCAAGTTAGCACCACCTGAATCAACAAGATAAATACATGGAAGATGACAACGTTCTGCAATTTCTTGCGCACGCAGATGTTTTTTAACGGTAATAGGGAAGTAAGTACCGCCTTTAACCGTTGCGTCGTTGGCGATGATCATACATTCAACGCCTTTAACGCGTCCAATGCCTGCTACCACACCTGCACATGGGATTTGTTCTGGATACACACCAAATGCTGCAAATTGCGATACTTCTAAAAACGGTGAACCTTCGTCTAATAAACAATTAATGCGGTCACGCACAAATAACTTACCACGACTGCGATGACGTTCAACTAAGCGTTCGCCGCCACCTTGGGTTATTTCTTTCGTTTTAGCTTTTAAGTCATCAACAAGTGCCTGCATTGATTCAGCTTTTGCTAAAAAGTCTGAATCAAGCGGGTTAATATTTGAAGTTAAAATGGTCATGGCACTTCCTATTTACTTTCGTTAAATAGTTCACGACCAATCAACATACGGCGAATTTCAGATGTACCCGCACCAATTTCATAAAGTTTTGCGTCACGCAGTAATCGGCCTGTGGCATATTCATTGATGTAGCCATTTCCACCTAGAATTTGAATTGCATCAAGTGCCATTTTGGTAGCAAGCTCTGCGGCATATAAAATTGCACCAGCAGCATCTTTACGGGTTGTTTCACCACGATCGCACGCTTTTGCAACGGTATAAACGTATGAACGCGCGGCATTCATTTGCGTGTACATGTCGGCAATTTTTCCTTGAATCAACTGGAAATTACCAATTTCAGTGTTAAATTGCTTACGCTCATGAATGTAAGGTACAACAATGTCCATACATGCTTGCATAATGCCAAGTGGACCACCTGCAAGCACAACACGCTCATAGTCAAGACCACTCATCAGTACTTTTACACCTTGGTTTAATTCGCCAAGAATGTTTTCTTCTGGTACTTCACAATCTTCAAACACAAGCTCACACGTGTTTGAACCGCGCATGCCTAGCTTATCGAGTTTTTGTGCTTGGCTAAAACCAGGGTATGATTTTTCAACGATGAAGGCTGTAATGCCTTTCGGGCCCGCTTCTAAATCTGTTTTTGCGTAAATAACAAAGGTATCTGCATCTGGACCATTGGTGATCCACATTTTATTACCGTTAAGAATGTATTTATCGCCACGCTTTTCGGCTTTTAATCGCATTGAAACAACGTCTGAACCAGAATTTGGTTCACTCATCGCAAGTGCACCAATATGCTCACCAGAAATAAGTTTTGGTAAATATTTTTCTTTTTGCGCTTGGTTACCGTTACGAGCAATTTGGTTTACACATAAATTTGAATGTGCACCGTAGCTTAAACCAATAGATGCACTGGCACGGCTGATTTCTTCCATTGCAATTACATGTTCAAGGTAACCGAGGTTTGAACCGCCAAACTCTTCATCAACGGTTAAGCCCAATAAACCCATTTCACCAAACTTTGGCCAAAGCTCATTTGGGAACATATTGTCGATATCAGTTTTTTCTGCGAGTGGGGCAATTTCGTTGGTTGCAAAACTATTTACGTGGTCACGGATCATATCGGCTGTTTCACCAAGACCAAAATTTAATTCTTTATAAAGAGAAACGGTGCTCATTGTGTGTATCCTATTGATGTGTTGTTGTCATAAGGTGTGATTATTATTTTAAGCGTCGTCTAAGTTTTTGAGCGTGTCTCGACAGCGTCGTTCAGCGGTAACGAGTTCCATTAAAACAACTTTAATGTCATCCATTTGCTGTTCTAAATGTGCTTTTTTATCAGAGATTAACTCAAGCATAATTTTAAGTTGAGTTGCACTTGATTTGTCGGCATCATATAGCTCAAACAAACGACCTGTTTCAGCTAGCGTAAATCCAAGGCGTTTACCGCGTAAGATCAGTTTTAAGCGCACTTTATCGCGTTTGCTATAGATACGTGTTTGCCCTTGACGGCGGGGCGTAACCAAACCTTGGTCTTCATAAAAACGAATGCTTCTAGTTGTTATGTCAAATTCTTTTGCAAGTTCGCTAATACTAAAGGTCTGTTCTGTATTTTCTGTACTCATCTAAACTACACCTCATTAATTTGGTAATTAACTATAAGTGAAGTTTACGTAAAGGTAAAGCTGCGGGCTAGCTTAAGGTGTTTATGTTAGCTAATTAGTCTTAGATTAGCGGGGTAAACACTTCACTACTTTCAAAGCACACCAGCCTTACCGGACTAATTTCATTACATAATTACTCTTCATTGTCATTATTTCTTAACACTATAAAAGGTATGACATCTAGATTTACGTTTGCGTAAACGTAATTTTTATGTATGCTGAAAACATATAAATTTTGGAGATAACAAATGTCTGTTGAAAATTCTCAAATCGATCCGGTTGTAATTGTGAGTGCAAAACGCACTGCAATGGGCGGCTTTATGGGTGCATTATCATCGGTAAATGCAACTGATTTAGGTGCTACAGCTATTAAGAGTAGTATTGAAGACTGTGGTTTGGACCTTGATAAGATTGATGAAGTCATTATGGGCTGCGTATTACCTGCAGGTCTTGGCCAAGCACCAGCACGTCAAGCAATGATAAAAGCAGGCCTTAATTTAGCAACAGGCGCAACAACGATTAATAAAGTATGCGGTTCAGGCTTAAAAGCAGCGATGTTAGCCCATGATTTAATTAAAGCAGACAGCATAAACGTTGCTGTTGCAGGCGGTATGGAAAGCATGAGTAATGCGCCTTACTTCTTACCAAAAGCGCGTGGCGGTTTCCGCATGGGCCATGGTGAAATTAAAGATCATATGATGGCCGATGGTTTAGAAGATGCATACGACAACAAAGCAATGGGCTGCTTTGCACAAGAAACGGCTGATAAGTTCGGCTTAACCCGTGATGATATGGATGCATTTGCTATTTCGTCTCTATCAAAAGCCAACGCTGCAATTGAAAGTGGTGCTTTTGAAGCTGAAATTGCGCCGCATACCTATGCGAGTCGTAAAGGTGATGTGACAGTAGCAATTGATGAGCAGCCAGGTAATGCGCGTCCTGAGAAAATTCCAAGTCTACGCGCTGCATTTGCAAAAGATGGCACCATCACAGCAGCAAACTCATCGTCTATTTCTGACGGTGCAGCGTCACTTGTATTAATGAAAGCATCTAAAGCAACAGAGCTTGGTTTAACACCACTGTGTGAAATTAAAGCACATGCAACCAATTCACATATTCCAGCCGAATTTACGACAGCGCCAATTGGTGCGATGGAAAAAGTGCTGGACAAAGCGGGCTGGTCGAAAGAAGACGTTGATCTTTGGGAAATTAACGAAGCATTTGCCATGGTGACGATGCTTGCTATTAACGAAATGCAACTTGATAACAATAAAGTAAATGTGAATGGCGGTGCATGTGCACTTGGTCACCCAATTGGCGCAAGTGGCGCGCGTATTTTAGTAACGCTTATTCATGCACTTAAAAACCGTGGCCTAAATAAAGGCGTGGCATCACTGTGTATTGGTGGTGGTGAAGCGGTCGCAATGGCAATCGAAGTAAAATAATTAAAAATTAAAGGCGCGTTTATGCGCCTTTTTTTATTGGGGAGAAGAATAATGGTAAAGGTTCCTGTATATATTAACGGCGAAATGCGCCAATCGGAATCAAATGAATGGTTAGATGTTGTTAATCCGGCTAACCAAGAAGTGCTGGCACAAGTGCCACTCGCAACAGACAGTGAGATTGATGAAGCAATTGCGTCTGCTAAAGAAACGTTTAAAACGTGGAAAGACGTACCAGTAACAGAACGTGCACGCATTATGATGCGTTACGCAGCACTTTTAAAAGAACACCACGACGAGCTAGCAACCATTATTTGCCACGAGTTAGGCAAAACCTTTGAAGATGCAAAAGGTGATGTGTGGCGCGGTATTGAAGTTGTTGAACAAGCAGCTAACGCGCCTGCATTAATGATGGGTGAAACCGTTGAAAACGTAGCGCGTAACATCGATACCTATTCGTATATGCAGCCACTTGGTGTGTGTGCAGGGATTACTCCGTTTAACTTTCCTGCAATGATCCCACTTTGGATGTTCCCAATGGCGATTGTTTGCGGTAACACCTTTATTTTAAAACCGTCTGAGCAAGATCCACTTACGCCAATGCGTTTAGTTGAACTGTTTGAAGAAGCTGGCGCACCTAAAGGTGTTCTTCAAGTAATTCACGGCACAAAACACCAAGTTGACCGTATTTTAGACGAGCCAAGTGTGCGTGCAATTTCATTTGTTGGTTCATGTGGTGTTGGTGAATACATCTATTCACGTGGTACAGCGAATCTTAAGCGTGTTCAAGCCTGTGTTGGCGCTAAAAACCACATGGTAATTATGCCTGATGCGAAAAAAGAGCGTGCTATTTCAAACCTTGTTGGTGCATCCGTTGGTGCCGCTGGTCAGCGCTGTATGGGTATTTCAGTTGCTGTATTTGTTGGTCAATCAAAAGAATGGATTAACGAATTAAAAGAAGAATTTACTAAAGTACGTCCAGGCGTTTGGAACGACCCAGAAGCAGCCTATGGTCCTCAAACGTCGCCACAAGCAAAAGCACGTATTTTATCAATTATTGAAAGTGGTAAAGCGCAAGGTGCAACCTGTTTAATTGATGGCTCTGAATTTGTTGTTGAAGGTTATGACAAAGGTAACTGGGTAGGCCCAACGTTATTTACTGATGTAACGCGTGAAATGGACTTATACAAAGAAGAAATTTTCGGCCCTGTGCTTGCGTGTATTTGCGTTGATACGTTAGATGAAGCAATCCAAATCATCAACGAAAGCCCATACGGTAATGGTACGTCTTTATTTACTGCTTGCGGTGCAGCAGCGCGTAAATTCCAGCATGAAATTGAAGTAGGGCAAGTTGGTATTAATGTGCCAATTCCGGTACCACTCCCTTTCTTCTCATTTACAGGATGGAAAGGCTCATTTTACGGTGACCAACACACCTATGGTAAACAAGGTGTTCGTTTTTACACTGAGACTAAAACAATTACTGCACGCTGGTTTGAAGATGATATCGCAACCGGTCCTAATATGAGTATCAACCTACGATAAGGCATTTGCCTTATCTGCCGTTCAAAGGGGTGACTATGAATTTTAATCTAACTGAAGATCAACAAGCGTTTGCAGAAACCGCTAAACAGTTTGCTATGAGTGAATTATTGCCAAATGCGGGCAAGTGGGATCAAGAACATATTTTTCCAAAAGACGTAATCCAAAAAGCGGGTGAACTCGGTTTCTGTGGTTTATATACGCCAGAAGAAGCAGGTGGTTTAGGTTTATCGCGTCTTGATTCGAGTATTATCTTCGAGCAGTTGGCAATGGGCTGTACTGCAACAACTGCTATGTTAACCATTCACAATATGGCTACCTGGATGATTGCAAGTTTTGGTACTGATGATGTTAAAGCGCAGTATTGTGATGAACTTGTGATGGGACAATTATTAGCATCGTATTGTTTAACTGAGCCAGGTTCTGGTTCTGATGCAGCATCTCTTAAAACCAAAGCGGCTTTAGAAGGGGATGAGTATGTGATTTCTGGCTCGAAAATGTTTATCTCAGGCGCTGGCGAAACCGATTTATTAGTGGTAATGGCGCGCACTGGTGAAGACGGTCCAAAAGGTATTTCGGCGTTTGTTGTCGATGCAAATGCTGCAGGTATTGAATACGGTAAAGCAGAAGAAAAAATGGGTTGGAACGCGCAACCTACACGTCTTATTTCGTTTGATGGTGTGCGTATTCCAAAACAAAACCTGTTAGGCCAAGAAGGCGAAGGGTTTAAATTTGCCATGATGGGTTTAGATGGTGGCCGTATTAATATTGCGACCTGTTCAATTGGCACTGCTCAGCAAGCACTTAACACTGCAAAAGAATATATGCTTGAGCGTAAGCAATTTGGTAAACCATTAGCAGCGTTCCAAGCATTGCAATTTAAACTAGCTGATATGAACACAGAGCTTGTCGCTGCTCGTCAAATGGTACGCCTTGCTGCATTTAAATTGGATGAAAAAGATCCTGAGCGCACTACGTATTGTGCCATGGCAAAACGTTATGCAACCGATGTTGGCTTTAAAGTATGTGACGATGCACTGCAACTTCACGGTGGCTACGGTTATATCAAAGAATACCCGTTAGAGCGCCATTTCAGAGATGTGCGTGTACACCAAATTTTAGAAGGCACAAATGAAATTATGCGCCTTATTATTGGTCGTCGAATTTTAGCTGAAGGTTCACAAGAGATTCTGTAAGGAGAGCATAATGAGCGCACAAATCAAATTATCGATAGAAGGGCATATCGCAGTTGTTACTATGTCTAATCCACCGGCAAATACGTGGACCAAAGAAACGCTTACACAACTGCGAGATATGGTTGAAGACCTTAATAACAATAAAGATGTGTATTCGCTTGTGATCACTGGCGAAGGTGAGAAATTCTTCTCAGCTGGCGCTGACCTAAACCTATTTGCAAGTGGCGACAAAGGCGTTGCCGCTGAAATGTCGATTATTTTTGGCCAGGCGTTTGAAGCGTTAAGTAACTTCCGTGGTGTCTCTATAGCGGCAATTAACGGTTACGCCATGGGTGGTGGCCTTGAAGTAGCACTTGCATGTGATTTACGTATTGCTGAAGAGCAAGCACAAATGGCATTACCCGAGGCAAAGGTAGGCTTGTTGCCTTGTGCTGGCGGTACGCAAAACCTTGCATGGCTTGTTGGAGAAGGCTGGGCGAAGCGCATGATTTTATGTGGCGAGCGCTTAACTGCAGAAAAAGCCCATAATATAGGCCTTGTTGAAGAAGTGGTTGGCAAAGGTGAAGCGTTTGATAAAGCAATGGCGCTTGCAAAACAAGTTGAAGAACAAAGCCCAACTTCGGTTGCTGCGTGTAAATCGCTGATCCAACATAGCCGCTCAGGCACTATGAATTCAGCACTACCACTTGAGCGCGAATTTTTTATAAATTTATTTGATACGCAAGATCAAAAAGAAGGCGTGAACGCCTTTTTAGAAAAGCGCAAAGCAAACTGGGTGAACGGCTAATGGCTGTTGTGACGTTTGAAACACAAAATACCGATAACGGGTTTGTTATCGGTATCGCAACCTTAAACGTTGAAAAGGCACTTAATGCGCTTAATCTTGAAATGATTGAGCTGCTTTATAACCAGCTGCTTGATTGGCAAAGTGATGAACACGTTAGCATGGTGTTATTACAAGGTGCGGGCGATAAAGCGTTTTGCGCCGGTGGTGATGTAGTTAGCTTGTTCAATGCAATGCATACCGGCGAGCCAAGCGATTACATCGAGACGTTTTTCACTAAAGAGTATCGTTTAGATTACCTTATTCATAATTATGCAAAACCACTATGTGTGTGGGGTAACGGCATTATTATGGGTGGCGGTCTTGGGTTAATGGCAGGTGCATCTCACCGTGTTTTAACCGAATCATCGCGTATCGCTATGCCTGAAATTACCATTGGTTTATACCCAGACGTCGGTGGCAGTTATTTTCTAAATAAAATGCCAACGCAAGTAGGCTTATTTTTAGGATTAACGGGCGCGTCGGTGAATGCCCATGATGCGCTTTATATTGGTTTAGGCGATACGGTAATTGAGCACCAATTTAAAAGTGAGCTAATAGATTCACTTATAAGTACAAAGTGGTCAATCAACGCTGATGAAAACCATCAAGCCTTGAGTCATTTATTAACAACGTTTAATGCAAAAAGTGATATTGACCTGCCAGCTAATATTGAATCGCACAACGCAGTATTTACTGCAATGGCAGAAGTAGACGCACTTACCGATAAGGTAGATGCCATTTTATCGTTTGAAACAGACGATAAATGGTTAACACGTGCGCAAAAAGGCCTTTCACATGGTAGCCCGCTGAGTGCACATCTAGTATATCAACAGCTCAAGCGTTCAAATGGCTTATCACTCAAAGACTGCTTTCAAATGGAGCTAGGTATGAGCGTACGTTGTGGTCAACTTGGTGAATTCAGAGAAGGTGTGCGCGCATTACTGATTGATAAAGACAACGCGCCTCAATGGCAATTTGACGCCATCAGCAATGTCGATAGCGATGTAATTGAATCATTCTTTAATGTTGAATGGTCAAACGGGCATCCATTAACGGATTTATAGGAATAATCATGGCAAATATTGGATTTATTGGTTTAGGTAATATGGGCGGCCCAATGGCTGCAAACCTTGTTAAAGCAGGTCATGCAGTTACGGTATTTGACTTAAATGATTCAGCTGTGTCTGAACTTGTTGAAAAAGGTGCTAATAGCGCTACAACAGCCTTAGCATGCGCGGAAGAGAAAGACTTTGTCATCACCATGCTACCTGCTGGCAAGCACGTTAAGTCTATTTATTTAGATGAAAAGGGTGTTGGCGTTGCGCTTACAAATAATACGCAAGTGATTGATTGCAGCACCATTGATGCAGACACGGCTAAATTTGTTGCAAGCGAGCTTGCTAAACGCGGCGTTAGTTTTGTAGATGCACCTGTTTCTGGTGGCGTAGCGGGTGCTACGAATGGCACATTAACCTTTATTGTTGGCGGCAGTGTTACTGAATTTGAAAATGCTAAAACCGTATTAGCCGATATGGGTAAAAACATTTTTCATGCAGGGGATCATGGTGCAGGGCAGGTGGCTAAAATCTGTAATAACATGCTACTTGCTATTTTAATGGCCGGAACCAGCGAAGCACTTCAAATGGGTATCGATAATGGTCTAGATCCTAAAGTTTTGTCAGACATTATGCTGCAAAGTTCTGGCCGTAACTGGACGTTAGAATTATATAACCCTTGCCCGAATGTGCTTGAAAATGTGCCAAGCTCAAATGACTATAAAGGTGGCTTTATGGTTGATTTAATGGCAAAAGATCTTGGCCTTGCGATGGATACTGCAAACAGCAGTCAATCAAATGTACCACTTGGCCGTTTATCGCAAAGCTTATATCAGTTAATGCAAAATCAAGAGATGGGTAATCTCGATTTCTCTTCAATCTTTAAGTTGTTTAATAAGGATTCATAATATGCAAGTAAATGGTAAAAACATTGTTATTACCGGAGGTGCGCAAGGTTTAGGGCTTGCGATGGCAAAACATTTTGCAAATAAAGGCGCGAGTATTGCCCTTATTGATATGCAAGAAGAGATGCTTGCAAATGCGAAATCTGAATTAGGCACCACAACGGGCGTTATTCGCACTTACGTATGTAATGTAACGCAAGAGCAAGAAGTTGAAGACACCTTTAACCAAATTAATAGCGATTTTGGTCAGATTGATGGCTTAGTAAATAACGCAGGCATTTTACGTGACGGTTTATTTTTAAAAGTTAAAGAAGGCAAAGTGGCCAAAAAAATGTCACTAGAGCAGTTCCAATCGGTCATTGACGTTAATCTAACAGGTGTATTTCTGTGTGGCCGTGAAGCAGCAAACCATATGGTTAATAACGGGAATAAAGGCGTTATTATTAATATGTCGAGTGTAGCGCGCGCAGGCAATATGGGACAAACTAATTACGCAGCATCAAAAGCGGGCGTTGTAGCAATGACTACTACTTGGGCACGCGAATTAGGTCGTTATGGTATTCGTGTAGCTGCTATTGCACCAGGAGTTATTCGCACTGCCATGACAGATGCAATGAAACCTGAAGCGAAAGAGCGTTTACTTAAAATGAAACCTGTTGGTCGTTTAGGTGAAGCAGATGAAATCGCGCATACAGCACACTTTATTTTTGAAAATGACTTTGTTACTGGCCGCGTAATGGAAATTGATGGTGGTATCACTTTCTAACCATTAAAGCGCGTTTAAATCTAAAAACGAGTGGTCTTTCACTCGTTTTTTTCTTTATAATCAATAAAAAATCAGTTTATTTCCTTTCATGTCTAAAGCCATTCGTAATTTTTATATCAATGAAGAGCAATCTATTTATTTGCTTTCGCACATTGATGCTAAAAAACATAAGCAATGGCTGAAAATTTGCGAAAAGCAGCTCGAGAAACTTGGCTACCATGACGTTAAAGTGATTGGTTCAGGCGCATTTGGTTTTGTTTTTGTTGGCACCAATACTCAAGGTAAAGAATGCGTATTTAAGTTTTCACGTATTACCCTTGCACAAAGTGTACGTGATCGCCTAGAAGATGAAGGCTATATGCTTTCTCAAGTGAAAAACCCAATGGTGCCTGAATTTTATGCTTTTGAGCGCATAAAAAAGCAGGGCATTTTAATGATGGCCTATGCTAAAGGCGATAACCTAGAACAAGTTAGCTTACAACATGGCCGCGTGTCAGTGCCTTTTTTGGTGAATCTTGGTCTTGAGCTTCGCAATATATTGTTGGCCCTTCGTAATCATAAAACAGGCTTTACTGAACAACCTATAGTGCATGGTGATATTAAACCCTCTAATATCGTATGGGATGAAAACACAAACCAGTTTTCGTTAGTTGATTGGGGCTCTAGTGTGTTTGCGCAAGAAGACGGCTTTGGCAACCCTGTTGCCGCTAACATGATGGATTTAATGAGCCATGATGCCAATTATTCAAATGCACGTATGGGCGATGTATATTTTATTGGTGACGAGCAGATGTCGGGCGCTAAATCCTCACCACGCTTTGACGAGCAGGGCGTTGCATCCACGCTTTATGCACTAGCGTCTGCGCAATCATGTCGATTTGGTAATCTTGTTTTACCGGCGAAAAGTTTAGGCTTGCCAATTGAATTTGCCAGCATTATTGATGGCATGCTCAGTAAAGATAAAACCACCCGCGATTTATCTGGCGATTATTTTATTAAAAATATGCCGAAAATTGCCAAAAGCTATCTGCCTGACTTACCACTTCATAAAGACAAAGCGCTTATTCCTTTTTGGCACCATCCCTTTGACGATAAGCCTGATACCGTAGTGTATAGCTCGCGAAAACAATTTCTACGCCAAGCCGACAGTGAAAAGCAACTTGCTAAGGTTGAAGATGCCCAGCTTGATCGTTACTACAAAGAATTTTTGGTCGATATGGGTGATACGGAAAAAGCGTTTTTAGCGTCTATTTCACGTTTAGCTAAATATCCAGTCGTAGGCGGCTTAAGTTATCAATGGCGTGAAGATAATTTGTATGTTGAATCTAATTTGGTGCTGCACGATGAATCATATCGCACGGCCTTTACTCAAGCGGTAAACAATACCATTCTTATTGCTCAAGGCATTAAGCAAAAAGGCTTATTTAAGTGTTGTTTATTCGATGCAAGGCAAACTATTCAGCTTGAGCGTGATCAAGAAGGGGCACTTATTTTCGATGAGATGCCAACCTTGCATTATTCTGTCTCTGAAATGCCTGATAGCGAAATAGTAAGGCCACACAGTTATTTTGAAGATGGTAAAGACCCAGACGAACAACTGAGCTTACCCAATGAAATTTTAAAAGCGGTATTTGGCTTAAACCAAATTCACCATACAGGTTGTATTATTATTGAGTCGCTGCCTGAACGTATCAAAGTGCATTATTACTATCGCTTGTTAGAACCTAGCAAAAAAGGCCTGTTTGAAAATCTGTTAAACCGCATTATGGCAAACATCGTACGGATCAAAGATCATGGTGTTGCGGGCTTTATGAAATTGCCTTATAAAAACACTCGTGAGTTTTCTCTTTGCGATCAACATCCTAGCTTTTACTACCCGAAGAACCCAAAACAATTCGTTGAAAATCAAATGGATAAGAGTCAATCGTAAAGTTCCAAAATTGTTTTGAAAAAAACAAAAATAAAAATATTTATTCGCTTATTGTCACTTCATTAAAAAATAATTTTCCTATTTACACAAAACTGCATTGATTTCCCAAATATGCAATTAAATCTTCATACATTTGTCATGTTTATTCTATCTAACATGTTTTCTGTGTTTGATCTAACCTTATAAATATGGTCTTCTAGACATGTGGCCTTTGAGCCAGTTCACTTACTCATAATGTAAAAAGGAGCAACTTAAATCTATGTAGAGCACTTCCATTTGTTAGCTAAAAATTGCTAACAAGGAAATGTTAAACACCATAACCGTAACGTGGAATCGTTACGAATTTTTTTAAGTTATTGGTTAAGGGCCTTTGCCCAACTTCAACATCCAATTAGTTTAATAAGAAGGTGAGGACATTACCTATGAAGAGACAAAAAAGAGATCGTTTAGAAAGAGCACATTCTCAAGGTTACAAAGCAGGCCTAGCAGGTCGTTCCAAAGAAATGTGTCCGTATGACAATATTGACCCAAGATCTCAATGGCTCGGTGGATGGCGAGAAGCGATGGAAGATCGCACAATGTTTAAATCATAGTTTTAGGAGACGACGCCCACATAAAGTGGGCGTTTTTGTATCAGCTCGTTTTAAATTAGAACGCGCTAGTATCTTGGAAAAGGCCTACTTTTAAATCTTTTGCTTCATAAATTACACGGCCATCAACTTCTACCGTACCATCTGCAAGACCCATAAATAATTTACGCTTGATTACACGTTTCATATTTAAACGATACGTCACTTTTTTTGCTGTTGGTAATATTTGGCCTGTAAATTTAACTTCGCCAACACCTAATGCACGGCCAAGACCTGGACCACCAGACCAACCTAAGAAAAAGCCCACTAGCTGCCACATAGCGTCTAGACCTAAACAACCTGGCATTACTGGGTCACCTTTAAAGTGACAGTCGAAAAACCACAGGCTAGGGTCGATATCAAGCTCAGCAATGATTTCGCCTTTACCGTACTCACCGCCTTCATCGGCGATTTTAATGATGCGGTCCATCATTAGCATATTATCTGAAGGAAGGCGGCAATTGCCTTCACCAAACATTTCACCGCGACCACATGCTTCTAATTCGGCTTTGCTATAACTGTTTTTCTGTTCCATAACTTCTTTCTTCTTAAATTTTTCCGGCTACTTTAGCTTACACTTGTACGCCAAACAACTCCGAACAGTTGAATTACAACAATTTGCTACTAATAGCCACGTTATCCCTTTATAATTACAGCATTGTTAAAAAGCGCAGCTTATCTATGATTTTATTTGTAAAAGACCTAACCGTTATTGATTTTTCTTACCTTTGTAAAGACCGCGGCCCGTTGGGTGAAAGTTGGATTGTCGACCTTGAAATGCATGGCGATTTAAACGACGAGTCAATGGTGCTTGATTTTTCGCTGGTTAAAAAACAAGTAAAGCGCATTATAGATGATGTTATTGATCATAAATTAGCGATTGCAACACAAGGCGATGCAGTTATTGCGAAAGCCGGTGAACAAACCAATGTTAGTTTTAGCTTTGGCGAACATCAGCTTGCGGTCAGTTCGCCTCACCAAGCGTTTTGTTTGATTGATACAGATAAAATTAATGAAACCAGTGTTAAAGGCTTTTTAGAACAAACGATATTGCCGCAATTGCCTAATAACGTGAGTAAAATCGTGCTGAATTTAAGACCAGAACACACCAATGGGTTTTACTATCACTATAGTCACGGCTTAAAAAAACACGATGGTAATTGTCAGCGTATTATTCACGGTCATCGTAGCACCATTGAAATTGAAGAAAATGGTATGCGCAGCCCAAGGCTTAACAAGCTTTGGTGTCAAAAGTGGCAAGATATTTACCTTGTCAGTGCAGAAGACCGTATCAACGCAGACGAACTTAAGTTTGTAGCACCAATTGAAAATGGTGTTCACTCTGCCTACAACGCATCGCAAGGGTATTTTGAGCTAAGCATTAGTGAAGCGGTTACCGATATTTTACCGGTTGATTCAACCGTTGAGTGCATTGCACAACATGTTGTACAAACATTAAAAAATGATAACCCCGAGAATTCTTATCGCGTTGCCGCATATGAAGGTGTTGGCAAAGGAGCTATTGCATATGCTTAAAAAACTGTTTGCATTAAGTCTGTCTATTATAAGTTCAGCACAAGCATTAGAGCTAAAAGGGCATTTAACCCAAGGTGGCTTAGTAACAGGTCATATAGAAAACGTTAAGCAGGTTAAGCTAAACGATAAGCCGCTTGCGATTACCCCAGGTGGCCACTTTGTTTTTGGTTTTGGCCGCGATGAAACGTTAACACACACACTTTCCTGGCAAACTGCTGATGGCGGCTGGCATACGCAACCGCTCGTAATAACCAAGCGTGATTACGACATTGATAAAATTACTGGTGTAGAAAAGAAATATGTTTCTCCGCCAAAATCGGTGCTGACTCGCACTAAAAAAGAAGCAAAGGCGGTTAAAGAGGCACGCAGCACCTTCTCTCATCGAGAAGACTTTTTATCACCGCTTTATCGCCCTGCGACAGGACGTATTTCTGGCGTGTATGGTAGTCAGCGTTATTTCAATGGTACCCCTAAACGTCCACACTTTGGGTTAGATATTGCCAACAAAACCGGTACACCTGTTTATGCACCCGTTTCAGGTAAAGTTGTATTTGCCAATAATGACTTATACTACTCAGGTGGTACGCTTATTCTTGACCATGGTTATGGCGTAACCACAACCTATATTCACCTTCATAAACTGCACGTTAAAGAAGGTCAGGAAGTAAAATTAGGCGATAAAATCGCTGAAATAGGCGCAACGGGGCGAGTAACTGGCCCGCATTTAGATTGGCGCTTAAACTGGGGTCAAGTTCGCCTAGATCCCGCACTATTAATGCAAGTTCAGCTTGCGAGTAAACAAAAGTAATCATGACAAAACAAGATATTATTGAACAACGTATTAAAGACTCAATTACCTCTGTAACTAAAACGGTATTTCCAGGTCGTACAAATCATCACAACACCTTATTTGGTGGTGACGCACTAGCGTGGATGGACGAAGTGGCATTTATTGCTGCAACACGTTTTTGTCGTAAGCCTTTAGTAACCATTTCTTCTGATCGCGTTGACTTTAAAGAGGCGATTCCTGCAGGCAGTTTTGCCGAGCTTGTAGCTAAAGTGGTACACGTAGGTAATACCAGTTTGAAAGTAGAGGTAGTTATTTACCTTGAAACTATGCATAAAGATGACAAGCATCAGGCTATTTCAGGTAGCTTTACGTTTGTTGCTGTCGATGCCGAGCATAAGCCAACACCGGTTGTATGTGACAAAATGATCAATGGTTTCGGATAGCATCGAGCAAATTAGCTTTTTATACCTCAGTGTATTATTGTTGTTAGTGTAATTATTCTAATAACGCTAGGGTCTGTTGATCTTTGCTGTTCTATTTTTGTTCTGTTTGAGCGTGCTTTTATCGCGGCGCTCGATGTGTGGCCTAGCAATCTAAGCGAATATCGAGCAACAATGAGAAAAGTGCGCTCAAAAGAACCATTCGGCAGCGCTTGATTGGCTTTTCTACTGTGTTATCGGCTGACTCACATTGAATGACTATGCCACGCAGCCTCTGCCTTGTATAAAACCCAATCAAACTGCTGCAAAAACGAACTTGAAAGGTCAACAGACCCTAATAACACTGAGGTAATTATGAAAACGATTGAACAATGGTTTTCTTTGTATGGCGAAAGCCATCAAAACCCCACCAACATTAAAATTCACAAAGTCGCAGTGCCGCTTATTTACTTCTCTGTTGTAGCGCTAATTAGTGCAATACCTGGGCTAACTGGGCACGTTATTCTTGGTGCTATCACGCTGGCCGCATTACTCTTTTATTTTATACTGAGCATTAAACTTGGTTTTGTAATGGCGATTTTTACTGGGCTTTGTATTTACGTTGCGAGCAGTATTTCAATTTATGTGATTGAAATTGCCATAGCTATATTTTTTGTCGCTTGGATATTTCAATTTGTGGGGCATAAAATTGAAGGTAAAAAGCCTTCATTTTTTGATGACTTGAGCTTTTTATTCATAGGGCCTGCTTGGGTATTTAATCCGATTTTTAGTTTTGATAAAAAGTAAAAGGCCAAATAAGGCCTTTTTTATAATACCATTGCAGCAATCCAGCCGAATATCAATAACGGAATGTTAAAGTGAATAAAGGTTGGTATAACTGTATCTCTTATATGGTCGTGTTGATTATCGGCATTAAGACCAGATGTCGGACCTAGGGTTGAATCTGAAGCAGGGGAGCCAGCATCACCTAATGCACCCGCTGTACCCACTAACGCAGCGGTGGCCATTGGCGAAAAGCCAAGTGTTATGGCAAGTGGCACAATAATCGTCGCCACGATTGGCACAGTGGAAAACGAACTACCGATGCCCATAGTGATCAACAGGCCAATTATTAAAATAAGTGCAGCAGCGAATGCTTTACTATCACCAATTGAACTCGAAATACTTTGCACAAGCGTTGATACTTCATTGGTTTGCTGAATAACAGAGGCAAAGCCTTGGGCTGAGATCATAATAAACCCGATCATCGCCATCATGGCTGCGCCTTTACTGAAAATATCAGACGACTCTTGCCATTTTACAACACCAAAAATAGTAAAAATAAGTACGCCGATTAAGCCACCTAGAATCATTGAGTTAGTAATGGTTTGCGCGTAAAGAGAAGTCACAATTGCAATAAAGCCAACAGCAATCACTTTGTTATTGTTTTTAGGCAGTTTAATTACGGAAGTTTGGTTTAACGCTTGATAAGTTCGCTCGTTGCGATAAGTAAAAAACACCGCGATTATCAAACCAATTAACATACCAATAGCTGGAATAATCATCGCAAACGGTACACTGGTAGCGTCAATTTCTAGCGCATTTTTTTCAAGATTGGTGTGCACAATGTCATATAAGAATATTCCACCAAAGCCATAAGGCAGCACCATGTAGGCGGTTGCCAAACCAAAGGTCAACACGCATGCTATTGCGCGGCGATCGAGTTTTAAATGATCAAAAATAATAAGCAGAGGCGGGATCAAAATTGGAATAAATGCAATATGCACTGGAATTAAGTTTTGTGAACTGATTGATACAAGTAAGATTAAGCTCAATACGCTCGCTTTAATAACGAGTTGTGAGTATTGAGTTTGTTCACCTTTTATCTGGTTAATTAATTTGTCTGCCACGATATCGGTTAAGCCTGATTTGGCAATAGCAACTGCGAATCCGCCAAGCATTGCATAACTTAGTGCGGTTTTTGCACCGCCTTGCAAACCATCATTAAATGCTTGCAGTGTTTGTTCAAGGCCAAGACCTGCGGTTAATCCTGTGGTAATTGCGGCGATTGTCATCGCTACGATCACATTAATACGCAGTAAACTTAAAATCAGCATCACACTAACGCCGAGTACGACTGAGTTCATAATTGTCTCTTATATTTTATGTTATTGACATTACGTTTAAGCATCTTAGTTTGTGCCTTTGTAAGCGTTTTTTCACCATAACGGTGGCGACTATAAAGGCTTAAGAAGCTCATTAAATCGGTTTTATTATTAGGGAAATGTTCGCATAATCGTGTTAAAAAATGTGCTACAGTTTCGCCATTTTCACGGGCGAGATTTTTGCCTTTCGCAAAATGCTCTAATGCAATTAAGTAAGCAGCAACTGGGTCGTCAATTTGCGTACGTCGTTGCCACAGTTTTATCACTAAAAAGCTTACCAAAAATAATCCAATTAACGACATCACAATCACTGCTATTTTGAGCGCACTGGTTTCCTTTATAAGCTCTTTTAATAACTTATTTTGCGCTTCGTTATCAAAACTCAGCACCCATGCCGTCCATTGATAATCCAATTGTTCGAGATAAAGCCTAAGTTCATTGAAAACAGCAATATCACTTAACGCGGTTAGGCCCACGCCAATATTCTCTTCGAAGTCATCGCGTGTATTATCAAGTTGAGAGAGAGAACCGTATAGGCGATCAGGTTCGACAAATGCGGTCGCATCAAATTTAACCCAGCCTTTTGAAGGTACCCAAACTTCTGTCCACGCGTGTGCATCGTATTGATAAACTGATAAATATTCAGCGCTACTTGAGGTTTCCCCCCCTAAGTATCCTGATACGACACGAGCAGGAATACCCGCTGCTCGAAATATAAAGGCACTGCTGCTTGCATAATGGCCGCAAAAGCCTTGTTTTGCCTCAAACATAAACTCATCAATTGAATTGCTACCAGTATAAATAGGTGGCTTTAACGTATAGCTAAATTGTTGTTGAGTGTAATAGCGTGACAGCAATTGAATAAATTGCTCAGGTGATGTTGATTGCGCTTTTAATTGAGCAGCTAACGCAACGGCTTGTGTATTGATATCTTGTGGTAATGTGAGGTTTAACCGACGTTTACTAGACGTTAAATCATCAGCAAAGTTTATTTCGGTTATGTCATACGTAAATTTTTGGTTGTTAGGGTTAATTCGGTATAAACCACCGTCAACTGTAGTGAAGATATTACCTGTGCTTGACGAACCAGCATATAAAGTGGGTAGCCAATTTAATGATGTTTGTTCATGGTAGATTTTAATCTCGCGACCGCCTTTTTTGAGCGCACTATCGCGTAATTTTAAATCCGCTGAATCAACGATATTCCATGAACGACCATCAAACTCTTCATGTATCATAGTACGCCAATAGTAAGGAGCTGTAATATTGTCTGGCACAACAGCGCGAAATGCGAGTTTATCTGACTTAGTGAGATCAGAGATATTAAAAGGGTTTACTGATTCAGATAATCCAACTTGCGCAGTAGATAAACTCGGCATTCGCCAAAAGGCTGGCAGTTTTGGTAAAAACAGGAAAAGTACACAGGTTATTGGCAAACTTAGCAGTAATAGTTTAAAAGCACGTGCGCCGCTTTGTTTTATGATTTTTCGGTTGGTAAGTAAATACAGCGCGGTGATGTTGAGCAAAAATAAAAACAAAACCAAAAGCGTAACCGGCAGCG
Source organism: Pseudoalteromonas sp. ABV4_021 (assembly GCF_056159365.1). NCBI lineage: Bacteria > Pseudomonadati > Pseudomonadota > Gammaproteobacteria > Alteromonadales > Pseudoalteromonadaceae > Pseudoalteromonas > Pseudoalteromonas sp. ABV4_021. The sequence goes on from NZ_JBSWVB010000001.1 coordinate 1,500,807, forward strand.
AGTGATAAAACAAAAACACACAGCTTGAAATGAAAAAGTTAACTAACACAATTGATTTGATTTGACGTGGCTTTTCAGCAATCAATAGTTTCAAACAATTGGCCTGCAATAACATGGCGATAAATAAATTTACAAGCTCACTGATGCCGATTGTTAAGAATAAAGTCAGCGTACATACCAAAGCGAGTACATTACCAACGATAACAGTTGGTGCACTGGCCTTTGTGTAAGCAATTGCAAATACCCAAATAATTAAAAGTGCAACGGTAGCAACAAATAGTACCGCTAGTTCATCAAATAATAAGGCGCTAACAATAGCGATGATCAGCGCAGATAAGCTTTTAACGCTTTGATGATTAAACATTACTTAATTCTTCCAAACATTTGGTCATATGCGGTTTACCCGAACCTAAATCTACTTTAGCGTGTGGTAACACTAGGCTATATCGTAAATTTTCATTTTCCGCATGGGTTACTAAATAGCTTAGATGTTGCAGTTTTTGCTCTAGGTTGCCGGGTACTGTTTGCAAGCTGAATTCGTATTCACTGGTACTGCCTGAAGAAAAGTCTTTGGTTGCCAGTACTTGATGTTTAGCATAATGCTTCCACGATATACGATTCACTTTGTCACCATCAATATAAGGCCTAACACCTTGATAGTTCTCACTAACCGTTGCTTGGTTAGATTGAGATTGACTGTCTGATTCAATTTCAGCTTGGCTTACTTGGTGAAATGAAAACGACAGTGGAGTGGGGTATACATACGTTTTTTTCTCGGGAACAAAGTAACTCCAAGTAGTTACAAGACCAAAAGGATAGCGAGAAAACAACTTTAACCGTGGCAAACTATGTAGGCCGCGATTAGCGATATTAACTTGTAATTCTAATTTTTGCGTAGTCTCTTCAATACTATCTATAAACTGGGTACGAATATGATCACCACTAACTTCTAAACTCGTGGTGCCATCTTTATTGACCAATTGAAAGTTGGCAAAGTACCCGGTGTGCTGATAACCCGCGACTGTATGAGAAAGTGATACTTTAAGATTATACAGATTGATAAAAGCAACGATAAAATTCACTAAAAGAAACGAAAACATTAAGTAACTAAACATAATTACTAAATTGTTTTGGTAATTAATACCTAACACATAGACCAATATATTCGAAATCAAATACGCCATGCCAAACTTACTCGGTAAAATATAAATATTCTTATGAGTAAGGGTAATGGACGTTTCACTGTGCTTACGTTTTTTTAATTGATTGTTAAACCAAACATTTACATGCGATTTTATCGACTGCATAAGACTTGTTTTAGTATCGGACATAACTTAAGGGTTGATTTTAACTTTATTTAATAAGTCGTATGACAAACTATTTGATGTATTACTGCTTAATCCAAGACGATGTTCTGCAACAGATGGAAATATAGCTTGTACATCGTCTGGGGTGACATAATCACGTTGGTGTATAAATGCCCACGCCTTAGCTGCGTTTGCTATCGCGATGGATGCTCGTGGCGATAATGCCATAGGGTAATCAGGGCTGTCTCGCGTTTCATTTACTAAATCTAGAATATAATCAGCGACAACTGAAGAAAGTACAACCTCGCTAACGATTTGCTGCATCTCAACTAACAACTCTGGTGAAAGTAATGCATTAATCTTCTTTGCCGCATTATTTATTTCACCAAGAAGAATTGATCTTTCGGAAGCTTTATCTGGATAACCTAAACCGATACGCATTAAAAATCGGTCTAACTGAGACTCTGGCAATGGAAAGGTACCAGCTTGATGCATTGGGTTTTGTGTTGCTATCACAAAAAAAGGAGAAGGAAGTGTGTGACTTTTACCATCGATACTCACTTGTTGTTCTTCCATTGCTTCAAGCAAGGCACTTTGTGTTTTTGGTCCTGCGCGGTTTATTTCATCTGCTAACACAACTTGATTAAATAATGGGCCCGCATGAAAATGAAAAGTTTGCTTGTTTGGATCAAAGATGGTGCTGCCGGTAATATCCGACGGTAACAGATCGCTAGTAAATTGCACGCGTTGATAATTGAGACCAAGAACATTGGATAACGCATGCGCCAAAGAGGTTTTACCCATACCTGGTAAGTCTTCAATTAATAAGTGACCCTTAGCGAGCAGACAACATATTGAGAGTTTAATTTGATGTTGTTTACCTAAGATGACCGAATTTAGTTGTTGTATTATCTGGTCGAATGTTTTGTTCATTATGCTAATGTTTTAAATAAACTAATAATTCATAACAGCATATAACAAAGAAGTAGTACCAACAAATAAGAAAACAGTATCAAATAACCACATTTAACATAATATACATTATAAGTGCATTGTTATTTAATTACTTTTCCTAGTTAAGTTGCATTTATTACTTTCAATCCATGATTTGACTTCATAATTCATATCAATCCTCACATCTTAATAAATTCATCTTTGCTAGATTTTAAATTTTTAATTAATTAGATTTTAAACATAAAACTTGAATGATATGGAAGAAATCAACCAGATCTATCTGCAAAAACATAAAATTTACTTAAATACATGTGTCTAATAATTGGACGTGCTTTATTTATGTGGGCTGTGAATGCGTTAGTTTCTTATTTTAACATGATGTAACAATTTGCGTTTAAATAACTCGTTATCAAGGATATGCACGTTGTTTGTTAGTGCCGTACTTTTTAAAAACATCTACTTAAATATGTTTTTTATACATAGTGAGGTAATCCTCCCATTTTTAATAGCCATCAAAAATAGAGAGTTAAGCTACAGCCAACGGCGGTTTGCCTCTGACCTTTCCCTGAATTAGTACCACTTCTTCAATGAGATAATTCATATTAGGCAACCCGTTTAGCAAACTCAACAGGTGATAAATAATTCAGTGAGCTATGCGGTCTAATATGATTGTAATGCTCTCGCCATAAGTCGATTTCATATCTAGCTTCTTCCATAGTTCTAAACCAGTGTTGGTTTAAACACTCATTTCTAAACTTACCGTTTAAGCTTTCTACAAACGCATTTTGAGTTGGCTTTCCGGGCTGAATAAAAGCAAGTTTTATTGCCGTTTCTTTCGACCAAAAGAACATGGCTTTACTCGTAAATTCAGTGCCGTTATCACAAACGATTGAGTTTGGTTTGCCTCTTACTTCAATGAGCTGAGAGAGGAAACGATCGACTTGTCGCCCACTGATAGATACCGATACGAGCTGGCCGACTATTTCCCTTGAATAATCATCAACAACATTCAATGTTCTAAAGCGTCTACCGTTGGCTAATTGGTCTGATACAAAGTCCATTGACCAACGCTGATTTGGTCTTAATGGTACTTCCATAGGAAGTCTAGGGCGTTGTATTTTCTTTCGTTTCTTCGTGCGAACTTGCAGCCCTTCTTCGGTATAAATCCGATACGTTTGCTTCTTATTTTTAACCAAGCCTTCAGCTCTAAGAAGCCCGTGCAGCATTAAATAGCCATAGCGAGGATACTCAGTCGCTAAGGCTCTCAACCGTTCTCTAAGAATCTTATCAGCCTTCTTTTTAGGAATGTACCGAAACGCAGTTCGACTTATATCAGATAGCCTGCAAGCGGCTCGTTCACTGATACTAAACAGCTCTATTAGGTGACTGGCTATTCGTTTTCTATCCGAAGGCTTTACCACTTTTTTGAGAGCACATCCTTCATGCCTTCGACTTCAAGCATTTTCTCAGCGAGCAATTTCTTGAGTTTATTGTTTTCAGCTTCAAGCTCTTTTAGCCGCTTAGCTTCATTGACTTCCAGCCCCGCGTATTTGCTACGCCAATTGTAGAAAGTGCCTGAGGATATGCCCATTTCTCTGCAAATATCATCGACTTTAGCTCCAGCCTCGTGCTGTTTGATCGCTCGGATGATTTGTTCTTCTGTGTAACGTTTCTTCATTTTGAGATCTCCACTGTCTCCAGTTTATTAGGAATCTCATCAAAGTCATGGTGTTAATTTCGGGGGAAAGGTCACCAGCTAAACTAAGAATTTAACGATTCGTCGTTGGTATTTTGAGTATCATTGGCTTGTTTTAATTCCTTTTCTTGACATCGCTCTTGTCCTTTTTGGTACTCATTAGCAATCATTTCTTCTAATGCTAAAACTTGTTTTTGAAAATCTTCTTGGCTAATGTCACCCGTTTCGAGCATGCTTTCAAGTTCTGCGATTTTTTCTTTCAACTGTTTCACTTTTTCAAGATCGACGCCGAGTCGTTGCATTAAAATCGCTTCTTGAATTTTTTCTAATAAACTCGCGTTGCGCTCTGATTCAAACATACTTTTATTTTGATACTTTTGTGATGTTTCAGATACAGTCTGACCGGGCATTTCTTTTGTCAACACTTGGCTAAATGTTGCCGAATTTTCATCAGCTAACGGCATTTCCTTGCCATTTTTATTTTCATTAACGTTGTTGTTGTGACTTGGTTGCTTAATTTGGTGATCTGCGTTGGTTGATGATGTGCTAAATAACAACATAATGATCCTTTATTTTGTTTTCTGTGCGAACAGTTAAATAAATACCTATATTTATTTACAAATATCAGACCATGTTTAATTAAAATGCTATTTATTTTATAAACACGCAATCTATTATCGGTGCCTACTTTTATACAGGAAGCTATTCTAAGGAAAGGAAGAAAAGAAAATAAATTTTATTAAAAAACACCCTATTTTCTGACTTTTTGTCAAATGTGCTTTTTTACGTTAATTATTGAGTAACGTTTGTTGAAAGAATACAAAATCCGATGACGATACGCCATCGGATTTTAATGTAAAACAACGTTTTGTGTTGTTATGAAGCTTTTTCAGATTGTGCTTTTTTACGTGCAGCTTTTTCAGCTTTACGTTTGATGATAGCTTCTTGTGCTTCGTTACCAATGTGGCCTTCGCCACGTGCTTTTGCTAGCTCAATTTGTTTTTGACGCTCTGCAAAACGCTCACGTTGTTCGTCACTTACTGTATCAATACAATGATGACATGATAAGCCTTCTTGATAAGCTTCAAGTTGCTTTTCTTCTTCGGTAATTGGCATACGACACGCATGACACTGATCGTATGAGCCTTTGTTTAAGTCGTGGTCTACCGCAACGCGATTATCAAATACAAAACACTCGCCTTTCCACATGGTGTCATCTTTTGGCACTTCTTCTAAGTACTTAAGAATACCGCCTTCAAGGTGATAAACTTCTTCAAAGCCCTGCTCTTTCATATAAGCTGTTGATTTTTCGCAGCGAATACCACCTGTACAGAACATCGCTACTTTTTTATTTTTGTTTGGGTCTAAGTTTTTCTCTGCCCATTGGGGAAACTCGCGGAATGTTTTGGTTTTTGGATCAACGGCATTTTCAAAAGTACCAATTTCGATTTCGTAATCATTACGTGTATCAACTAGCACAACATCAGGGTCTGAAATAAGTGCATTCCAGTCTTTTGGTTTTACGTAAGTACCAACAGCTTCTTTAGGGTCAATGCCTTGCACACCCATGGTAACGATTTCTTTCTTAAGTTTTACCTTGGTGCGGTAAAACGGACATTCGTCGTCAAACGATTCTTTCGATACAATATTATCAAGTCCTGGTTGCTTATCTAACCACGCTAATAATGCATCGATACCCTCGCGCTTTGCGGCAACCGTTCCGTTAATACCCTCTTCAGCTAACAATAATGTACCGCGCACATTATGTTGTTCCATAGTATTAAGTAAAGGTTGACGAATTTCTTTATAGTTAGGGAAAGAAACAAATTTATAAAGGGCACACACGACGTATTGTTGAGACATAATTTTCCTAATGTTTAGCTTTAAATACTAACCGGAGCGTAATTCCGGCGCCAAAATGGGCCGCTATTGTATCAGAAACTTTGTGCTGTTCAATTCTATTGTCTATATTTTGCACACAAAACCATCGCTAATTAGCTATGTTTTTGTCTTTCATGTAAAATGCACGCTTTATTTTATGCCACAAACACATTGAGTGGAGAGACACATTTGTCCTTTGAAGATTTAGGCGTTGATAAGCGAATTGCAAGTCAACTTTCACACATTGGTATTACTACGCCGACGGATATCCAGCAACAAGCAGTTCCTGTTGCCATTGCTGGACACGATTTACTTGCCCAATCAAAAACAGGTTCCGGTAAAACATTTGCATTTCTATTGCCCGCAATTACACGCTTAAGTAAGCAAAAAGCGTTAAGTAAACGCGATCCGCGTGCGTTGATTATTACGCCGACACGTGAATTGGCGAATCAAGTGTATAAACAGTTAACCTTGATTATTGCAGGCACAGGATTAAAAGCGACAAAAATTGTAGGCGGCGATAATTATAATGACCAAGTTAAAGCGCTGTCTAAAGACCCACAATTTGTTGTTGCAACACCAGGTAGACTAGTTGACCATCTTGACGACCGTAATTTCTATTTAGAAGGTCTTGAATTATTGATTCTTGATGAAGCCGACCGTGTATTAGAGCTCGGTTTTAAAGAACAAATCGAAAAAATAAACACTGCGGCAAATCACCGTTTACGTCAAACTTTGTTTTTTTCGGCAACATTAGAGCATGCCGAAGTAGATGCCCTTTCACGTAATCTACTTAAGAATCCAAAACGCGTAACCATTGATGCCAGTGCACAGGAACACAACGACATTACGCAAAAGTTTTTCTTAGCGGATCACTTAGACCATAAGATTGCGCTATTAATTGCCGCAACAAAAAGCGCTGAATCCGGTCAACAAATTGTGTTCACCGCAACCCGTGATGACACAGTAAAGTTATCCGAAATCTTAGAGCAAAAAGGTTATAAAACGCTTGCGTTATCGGGTGATATGAATCAAAGCAAACGTAATTCTATTATGGATGCGTTTTCACGTGGCCAAGCACAAATCTTAGTGACGACAGACGTGGCATCTCGAGGTCTTGATTTACTCAATGTATCGCAAGTTATTAATTTCGACTTACCTAAGCAAGCCGAAGAATATGTGCACCGTATCGGTCGAACCGGACGCGCTGGATTTAAAGGTAACGCATTGTCTTTAGTAAGTGCAAAAGATTGGCAGAGTTTTAAAGCAATTGAAAGTTACTTATCTAAGCGTATTGGTTTTTCAGAAATTGATGGCTTAGTAGGTAAATTTAAAGGGTTTAAAGAAAAAACACATCAACCAAAACAGAATGTGAAAGCAAAATCTGTCAGTCAAAAAACAAGCAAACACAAAAAGCCATTCAAAAAGCCAAATAAAGCCAAAACTGCAAAGGCTATTCCGGCACCATTTGATGTTGATGGTGTTGCACCATTAAAGCGTCGCCCAAAGAAGGATGAAGAATAATGACAATTCAACTTGGTAAAATGAATAGTTTGGTTGTAAATGAAATTGCGTATGAAGGTGCGTATTTAACAGACGACAGCGGCAATGGTGAAGTTTTTCTTAAAAAAGAAGAGATGCCCAATGACTTAGCAGTGAAACAAGTAATTGAGGTATTTGTATTTGAGGAGCAAGGAAACTTAACTGCAACAACCAAAACCCCAATAGCACAGTTAGGTGATTTTGCCCTACTCCAAGTGACATCAATTAATGCCATTGGTGCGTTCGTTGATATGGGCATTGGCAAAGAGTTACTGGTACCTTACAACGAGCAGCGTCCAAAATTTGAATTATCACGTTCATACTTAGTACACCTTTATTTAGACAAGGCATCTCAGCGCTTATGTGGTTCGTCAAACCTAAATAAGTTTGTTAAACAAGAGGCGACAGGCTTTAAAAAGTCTCAAGAAGTATCAATTATTGTAGCTGGTCGCACAGACCTCGGTTTTAAAGTGATTGTTAATAATGAATACTGGGGTATGGTGTTTACCGACCAAGTTTTTAAACCTCTGTTTATCGGTCAAAAGCTAAAGGCCTATGTTGCTAAGTTACGTGAAGATGGCAAATTAGATATTCGTTTAAGTAAGCCTGGCGTTGCAGGGTCGAACGAATTATCAGATGTAATTTACGATAAGCTGACACAGGAAAACGGTGTTATTCATTTAGGTGATAAATCAGATCCAATCGCCATCAAAAAAGCATTTGGTTGCAGTAAAGCTAACTTTAAGCGTGCCATTGGGCATTTGTTTAAGGAAGGTAAGATTGACCTTGCCGCGACTAAGATTACGCTAATTAAATAAAAAAAGGCACATAGCGTGCCTTTTTCTATAAATGATTTGTTGAATCTACGAGTTCAGCAAATTGATTACTGTATACACATTTCTGATAACGTTTACCGTAATCTAATGCCTCATTCCCGTCTTCGAACTCGATAGGTGCTAAACGGAAAATTTGAAGCTCGCATTCGTCTTTATATGTTTCAACTAAATTCAAGCACTCTTCCATTTTTGCTAAATCAGTTTCGTTTTTACCAATCGCTTGGCAACGAGCCTCAACTTGCGTATTTAATGAAAGCTTTAATTCAAATTGATTAATGGGCTGGCTATTAATAGTATCTAGTATATCTATAAACGCATTTTGGCGTGTTTCGTTATCGTAATGTTGATAACCTAGGTAGGCTGCAACGATCGCAGCAATTGCAAAAATAAAACGCATGAAGTACTACTCTTCTTATTCTTTTTAGCTTCAGACGGGAATGCACTAATGCCTTAATTTACATTAGTGCAACTACTTTAATTAGATTAACTTAAAGTGTTATTTATTTCAATTAAAGTAGCTTGGGGGTCAGGTGATTGCGTAATTGGGCGACCAATAACAAGGTAATCACTGCCGGCATCAATCGCTTCACGTGGTGTCATAACGCGTTTTTGATCGCCTTTATCAGAACCTGCCGGTCGAATACCAGGGGTGACTAATTTGAATTCGCTACCCAAAGTCGACTTTAATACCGACGCTTCTTGAGCAGAACACACTACCCCATCAAGGCCTGCATCTTTTGCCAATTTCGCTAAAAACTGAACTTGTTCGTTTGGTGTTTTATCAACGCCTAAACGCTTTAATTCTGCTTCGTCCATTGACGTTAGTATTGTTACTGCAATCAGTAATGGTGCGTCATCACCATACTTTTCAAGTGCTTGTTTGGCTTTGCGCATCATTTCTGGGCCGCCACTGGCATGCACATTTACCATCCAAACGCCTAGTTCCGCCGCTGCAGAAACTGCTTTTGCTACTGTATTCGGAATATCGTGAAATTTTAAATCTAGAAATACATCAAAGCCTAAATCAATTAACTTCTTCACAAATTGAGGGCCAAAATACGTAAACATTTCTTTGCCTACTTTTAAGCGGCAATCCTGTGGTGAAACGCGTTTTACAAAATCTAACGCGGCGCTTTCATCTGCGTAATCTAATGCAATTAATACTTTGGCATCGTGGTTCATTAATAAATCCTAACTCAAAAAAAGGAATAACATATTATGTGTTTTGTTTAAAACCCGTCTACGCCACTCAATGGCACCAATGACTCAACATGTTTACAAGAAGGACAAAACCAATACATTTTTTTACTTGTAAAGCCACAGTGGTTACATTGATACAATGATTTTGTGGCGATGTAGTCTTGGACTAAATTATTTATTTCCGTTAATACTGTTTTAATGTCTTGGCTTTGTTCAGACATCAACATTAATAAGTAACTAAAGCCCCTAATATTGGGCTGCTTACGCAAAACTTGTGTAATATAGTTTCTCGCTTCATTAACCTTACCTTGGGCCATAAGGCTTTTACAATAATGTATTTTTATAAGCACACTATCGCTTTTCAAATGCTTAGAAAGATGAGAGAAATAATTATCTTGTAAGTTAAGCTTTTCGTAGCTTACTTCTAATCTATCTAAAAAAATTGGCGCGAATGCGACATTTTTATCGAGTAAACTGCCCCAGTATTTAATCGCTTGAAGAAAATCACCATCATCAAATGCTTTTTCGCCAAGCATGTACTTTGGTCTAACGAGATCTTGTGTCAGTTCTGTTACAACATCAAGAGGTTTTAAGTCTTTGTCTTGAATCGCCTTTTCGCAATAAAAATTAGCGATTGTTTTCTTTAATTGGCTGGTGTTAAAGTCGGGTTCATGAGATTGAAATAGAGCAATGCCTTTATCCCAATCATGACTTTGCAAATACAATAGCATCAGCTGACAAAGCGCGTTGCTATCTTTTAATGAGTGCAGATAAACAAGGTTCTCTTCTGCACGGTCAAGCAAACCAGCCATCATATAATCTTGCGCTAGTTCATAAAGAACATGTTTTTTTTGCTCTAACGAAAGTCCGTCATGTTTTAACAGTAATTCGTGTACTTTAATTGCGCGGTCTAACTCACCACGTCGACGGAATAAGGTTGCCAGAGTTAAATAATGTTCTACAGAATTCGCTGATATTTCTAGTAAACCAATTAGGTGCTCTAACCCCTGGTCTTCTTCACGGTCAAGTAAGAATTTTAAACCTTTACTATACTCATTAATAATTTCTTGGTTCTGTTGTTGGGCTTCATTATTAGCATTGTTTTTACCCATTATATAACCGTAAGCTGCCGCTACTGGTAACAACAAAAACAGCAATTCGATCATTAACTATCCATGACTTTGAGAAGTAAGCTTCTGATTTTGTCTTCTTAAACGACGGTTTTGCAGTTTAGCTTTTGACAATAGAATTGTACTGAGTGCAACACCTAAAAATAGGCCTAAGGCACAACAAATACTTATTATGAAAGCGAGAGGAATTTCTGCACTTGCTATTATAAAGTTAATTTTTACTAGATGAGGGTTTTGCGACCCCAACACAAATAAAACGAATAGCAAGCACAGGAGAAAAGTTACTTTGAGAATTTTGGTCAAAACAGCCTCAAATTATGCAATACTTGCATTCACGCGGTCGCGCAGTTCTTTTCCTGGCTTAAAGTGAGGTACGTATTTGCCCTGCAATTCTACTTTATCACCCGTTTTTGGGTTACGACCAACACGTGGTGCACGATAATGTAGAGAGAAACTGCCAAAACCACGGATTTCAATTCTATCTGAACTTGATAAAGAATCAGCCATAAGTTCTAACACTTCTTTTACTGCATTTTCTACATCTTTCGCTGGAATATTTGCGTGCTGTTCAGCAAGTTTTTCAATCAGTTCTGATTTTGTCATGTAAGTACCCTTTATAGTTGTAATAGGAAGAGCAGCTATTAAGCCGCTCTTCCAAGTCGACTAATTAGTCTTTTTGAGCATTTTTGAAAGCTGCTGCCATTGCGTTTTCAAACGCTGGCTCTTCTTTCTTAAGCTTATCTAGCGCTTCTTTCTCTTCAGCTTCTGAAATTGCTTTGATTGAAAGGCTGATAGCGCGGTTCTTGCGATCAACACCTACAAACTTAGCTTCTACTTCGTCACCTACAGAAAGAACTGCTGATGCGTCTTCAGTACGCTCAACTGCTACGTCAGCTACACGGATGTAACCTTCAACACCTTCGATAAGTTCAACTGTAGCGCCTTTAGCGTCAACTTCAGTTACTTTACCCTTAACAATAGCACCTTTTTTGTTTGCGTCCAGGTAGTTATTGAAAGGATCAGCTTCGATTTGCTTAACGCCTAGAGAGATACGCTCACGCTCTGGGTCAACTTGTAAAACAATAGCCGTGATTTCGTCGCCTTTCTTGAACTCACGTACAGCTTCTTCGCCAGGCGTGTTCCAAGAAATGTCTGAAAGGTGAACTAGACCGTCAATGCCGCCTTCTAGGCCGATGAAGATACCGAAGTCAGTGATTGACTTGATCTTACCAGTAACTTGGTCGCCTTTGTTTTGTAGACGAGCAAATTCTTGCCATGGGTTAGCTTTACATTGCTTAAGACCTAGAGAAATACGACGACGTTCTTCGTCGATTTCAAGAACCATAACTTCAACAGTGTCACCTAAGTTAACAACTTTTGAAGGGTGGATGTTCTTGTTAGTCCAATCCATTTCAGAAACGTGTACTAGACCTTCTACGCCTTCTTCGATTTCAACGAAACAACCGTAATCAGTAAGGTTAGTTACACGACCAGAAAGCTTAGAACCTTCTGGGTAACGACCAGCGATAGCTGCCCATGGATCTTCGCCAAGCTGCTTAAGACCTAGAGAAACACGTGTTTTCTCTTTGTCGAACTTAAGTACTTTAACTAAGATTTCGTCACCAACGTTAACGATTTCGCTTGGGTGTTTAACACGTTTCCAAGCCATATCTGTGATGTGTAGAAGACCGTCAACACCACCTAAATCAACGAATGCACCGTAGTCAGTAAGGTTCTTGATGATACCTTTAACTTCTTGACCTTCAACAAGGTTCTGTAGAAGTTCTTCACGCTCTTGTGAGTTTTCTGACTCGATAACAGCACGACGAGAAACAACAACGTTGTTACGCTTCTGGTCAAGCTTGATTACTTTGAATTCTAACTCTTTACCTTCAAGGTGAGCTGTGTCACGTACTGGGCGCACGTCAACTAGTGAACCTGGTAAGAATGCACGGATAGTGTCAACTTCAACAGTGAAACCACCTTTAACCTTACCATTGATGATACCAGTAACAGTTTCTTGCTCTTCACATGCTTTTTCAAGACGGATCCAAGCTTCGTGACGCTTAGCTTTCTCACGAGAAAGGATAGTTTCACCGAAACCATCTTCAATTGCATCTAGTGCAACATCTACTTCATCACCAACTGCTACTTCTAATTCACCAGCAGTGTTTTTGAATTGCTCAGCAGGGATTGCGCTTTCAGACTTAAGACCCGCGTCTACTAGTACGATGTTGTTTTCGATTGAAATAACAGTACCTTTAACGATTGAACCTTGTTCTGCTTCAAAACCCTTTAGGCTTTCTTCAAATAACTGTGCAAAATTTTCTGACATTATAAGTCTCTAAATAAAATATCCATTTGGCTATCCTGCCGCATGGGGTTGTTATAAAAATCAACTCTTCCTATGAGTTAACCAATTAAATTCTTTTCGATACACAAAGACACTACTTGCTCAAATGCTTGATTTGCATCGAGTTCGGTAGTGTCTATAACAATTGCATCTTCAGCAGGTACAAGCGGAGCGACTGGGCGATTCATATCGCGGTCGTCACGTGCTTTGATATCTGCAACAAGGCTGTCTATTTTAACATCAACACCACGTTGCTTCAACTCAAGAAAACGTCGATTTGCACGCTCTTCTGCTGACGCTGTTAAATATACTTTTAGCACTGCATCAGGGAACACTACAGTGCCCATATCGCGACCATCAGCAATTAAGCCTGATTCGCTTCTAAATGCACGTTGTCGACGTAATAACGCTTCGCGAACACTCGGCAATGCGGCAATTTTAGATGCCATGCCACCAACCTCTTCAGTACGAATTGATTTGGTAACATCTTCACCTTCTAAAATAATTTTACCATTGCCGGTTTCATTATCTATCACAAATTGCACATCTAAATTAGCCGCTAACGGCAATAAAGCTTCTTCGTCTGTTGGTGTTATCATATGGTGGCTCGCTGCTAGCGCTAAAACACGATAAATCGCGCCACTATCTAATACGTCCCATCCAAGCTTATTTGCTAATAAACGGCAAACGGTTCCTTTACCTGAACCACTTGGTCCATCGACTGTAATTACTGGTTGACTACCCAACATTACAACCTCCCAAAATGTACAAAACTAAAATCGCCGCGCAGTATACGCGATAATTAAAAAATTATCGCTACTTTACGGTGAAAAATCTGTGATTTCTATTTTAGACGATTATTCCGACACACTTGCAAGTGTTTCAAAATAGGTAGGAAATGTCTTATAGGTACATTTAGGATCATTGATAATTACATCATGACCACCTACCGCCACCATTGAAAAGCACATGGCAATTCGGTGATCATCATAGGTATCTATTTCGGCAAGCTGAATGTTATCGGTAGGGGTTACTTCAATAAAGTCATGCCCTTCTACAACCTCTGCACCGAGCTTTCTAAGCTCCGTTGCCATCGCATAAAGTCGATCCGTCTCTTTTACTCGCCAGTTATAAATGTTGCGTATCGCTGTTTTACCTTTTGCAAAAAGTGCAACGGTTGCAAGTGTCATGGCAGCATCTGGGATTGCATTGGCATCGATATCTACGCCCTTAAGCTCACCTTTAGACACAACAAGATAATCGTCATGCCATTCGATTTTTGCACCCACCTGCTCCATCACTTTTGCAAAACCAATATCGCCTTGCACACTTGCGGCGCCAACACCATTAATACGAATTGTGCCGCCGTTAATTGCTGCGGCCGCAACAAAGTAAGACGCACTTGATGCGTCACCTTCAACCATAATTCGACCAGGCGATTGATACTGCTGATTACCTGTCACTACAAATGATTGATAATCATTATTTTCAACACTAACGCCAAATTTTGCCATTACGCCTAAGGTAATATCAATATAGGGTTTAGAAACAAGCTCGCCTTTTATAGTGATTTCTGTGTTGTTTTTAAAAAGCGGCGCCGCCATTAACAGTGCTGTTAAAAATTGGCTCGAAATACTGCCGTCAATTTCTACTTTACCACCGGCTAGTTGATTACCCACGATTTTAAGTGGCGGATAATCTTTATTTTTTAAATAACTGATATCTGCGTCTAATGCGTGTAGTGCATCAACAAGGTGACCAATTGGCCTTTCTTCCATTCGCGGTTCGCCGATTAGCTCATATTCACCATTGGAAGTCGCTAAGACTGCGGTAAGTGGACGAAATGCTGTACCTGCATTACCTAAAAAGAGTGGCTCAGAGGGCGTTTCGAAATTGCCGCCTTTACCATGAACTTGGGCAACTGTTTTATCTTCATTTAGCGATACCTCAACGCCCATAGCGTTGAGGGCTTTAAGCATATGACGAATATCATCGCTATCGAGAAGATTCTCTACTTGTGTTGTGCCTTCGCATAGCGCTGCCAGTAATAGAATGCGGTTAGATAAACTCTTAGAGCCCGGTAACGTGACTTCACCATTTACACGCTGAATCGCTTTTAAGTGTAACTGATCCATTACTTATGCTCCTGTTCGAACTTATGCATGAAGTCTACTAGTGCTTTTATGCCATCAATTGGCATTGCATTATAAATACTGGCACGCATACCACCTACCATGCGATGGCCTTCAAGCGCGAGTAAACCAGCTTGTTTCGACTCTGCTAAAAAGGCTTTGTTCAGTGATTCGTCGTTAAGCCAAAATGGCACATTCATGCGTGAACGGAAGTCACGCGCAACGGTATTTTTATAAAACTGGCTATTATCAATAAAATCATAAAGTAATGACGCTTTTTCGATATTTTGTTGTTCTATTGCTGCAACGCCACCTTGTGCTTTTAACCATTTAAAAACTTCCGCAGCTAAATACCAAGAATACGTAGGCGGCGTGTTATACATGCTTTCTTTTTTAGCTTCTAAGGCATAATCAAAAATGCTCGGCTTCTGTGTACCTTCACGTGAAAGCAGTGATTTTTTCACAATAACAATCGCAAGGCCTGATGGGCCGATATTTTTCTGTGCGCCTGCATAGATCAAATCAAACTGATTAACGTCAATTTCACGCGAAAGAATGTTTGAAGACATATCTGCAACGATTGGTGCACTGTGTTTTACCGTATCAAAAATTTCAATGCCGTCGATTGTTTCATTCGGGCAATAGTGAATGTATGACGCATCGCTCGGTAATGGCCAAAGTTCAGGCGTTAAACAATTAAACTCGCCGTTTTTATCATCGCGTACATTAATTTCAATAGCATCAGTAAACTTTTGTGCTTCGCTAAATGCGCCATCAGACCAAATGCCACTATTGATGTAGACAGCCTGTTTGTTTGCAACATGAAGATTCTGCGGTACTGCAGCGAACTGACCGCGACCACCACCGTGCATAAATAACACGGCATAGTCGTCAGATATGTTCATTAACTCACGTAAATCACGTTCGCTTTGCTCAGCAAGCGCTATAAATTCGCTACTGCGATGACTTATTTCCATCACATTAACGCCAAGCCCTTGCCAATCTAAAAACTCTTTTTGCGCTTTTTCTAATACTGCTCGGGGCAAACTTGCTGGCCCTGCACAAAAATTATATACACTCATTCCCAAAACCTCATTTGTACATAATTAGAAAACAAAAAAGCGGCTGTTAGCCGCTTTTAACATTGTTCATACTGTAACTGATTAAATATCAAATTACCGCATGATAAAGATGAATATTTTTTCTATTCAGCTGGTTGCTCTGAATTATTTTCATCTGTATTTGGTGTTTCATTACTTTCGCTTGAAACTGCTTCATCTTCACCTTCTTCAGAAAGGAATTGAGACTCTTCAATTTCATCGATACGCTGTAAACCAACAACTTGTTCGTCATCAGCTGTACGAATTAAAATAACACCTTGTGTATTACGACCAACGGTAGATACTTCATGAACACGGGTGCGCACTAATGTACCTTTGTTAGAGATAATCATGATTTCATCATTATCTTCAACTTGCACCGCGCCAACTACTTTACCATTTCGCTCAGATACTTTAATCGACACAACACCTTGTGTTGCACGGCTCTTCGCTGGGTAATCTTCAAGCAGTGTACGTTTACCATAACCATTTTCAGTGATCGTTAATACCGGACCATCGTTCTTAGGTACGATAAGTGACACAACTTTCACGTCATCTGGCATCTTAATACCGCGTACACCTGTCGCTGTACGACCCATCGGGCGTAACGCTAGTAATTCTTCGCCAGTTTCCGCATCAAGTTTCACTTCACCTGTTTCCGAATCACGTTGTTTTTCGTTAAAGCGTACTACTTTACCGTGATCAGTGAACAGCATGATGTCGTTTGTGCCGTCGGTGATATCTGCACCAATCAAGCTATCGCCTTCGTTTAGATTGATTGCGATAATGCCCGAAGCACGCTGACGACTGTATGCCGTAAGTGGTGTTTTCTTAACTGTACCGTTCGCTGTCGCCATTAATACATACTTATCTTCTTCATACTCGCGTACTGGTAAGATAGTGGTAATACGCTCATCTGCTTCAAGTGGTAGTAAGTTAACAATTGGCTTACCACGCGCAGCGCGACTTGCAAGCGGTAACTGGTACACTTTAAGCCAATATAAACGACCTGACGTAGAGAAACATAAAATCGTGTCGTGGGTGTTTGCAACTAATAAGCGTTCAATGAAGTCTTCATCTTTCATCTTAGTTGCAGATTTACCTTTACCGCCACGACGCTGCGCTTCGTAATCAGAAAGCGGTTGATATTTAACGTAACCTTCGTGTGACAGCGTTACTACAACGTCTTCTTCATTGATTAGGTCTTCAAGGCTGATATCGTGCGCAGCTGCTGTAATTTCAGTGCGACGCTCATCGCCAAAGTTTTCTTTAATTTCAACGAGCTCTTCACGAATAACTTCCATTAAACGCTCAGGGCTAGAAAGAATATAAAGTAGCTCAGCGATTAGATCTAATAGCTCTTTATATTCATTTAAGATTTTCTCGTGTTCTAAACCTGTTAGCTTATGTAAACGTAGGTCTAGAATTGCATTCGCTTGTGCTTCTGACAGATAGTATTGGCCATCGCGAATACCTAGATCTGGCGCAAGCCATTCAGGGCGAGCAACGTCATCTTCACCTGCTTTTTCAAGCATGCCTTTAACGTTACCCAGTTCCCAGCTACGAGAAAGTAAGGCTACTTTTGCTTCTTCACGAGTTTGCGAACGACGAATAACCTCGATAATAGGATCGATATTCGCAAGTGCGATTGCTAAACCTTCAAGAGTATGTGCTCTGTCACGTGCTTTACGTAAATCAAATACCGTACGACGCGTAACTACTTCGCGACGGTGCGTAACGAACGCTTCAAGCATTTCTTTTAGGTTAAGTAGTTTTGGTTGCCCATTATCTAGCGCAACCATGTTCATACCAAACACTGTTTGCATTTGTGTTTGTGCATACAGGTTGTTTAGAACAACTTCGCCTACTTCACCACGTTTAATTTCGATAACAATGCGCATACCGTCTTTATCAGACTCATCGCGCAGTGCACTAATGCCTTCAATTTTCTTGTCTTTAACAAGCTCAGCAATCTTTTCAATTAAACGTGCTTTGTTAACTTGGTATGGGATTTCGTGAACAATGATTGTTTCTTTACCCGTTTTTTCGTTAACTTGAACTTCTGCTTTGGCGCGGATGTAAACTTTACCACGGCCTGTTTTATACGCTTGCTCGATACCTTTTTTGCCGCTAATAATACCCGCTGTTGGGAAATCAGGACCTGGGATATAATCGATCAACTCTTCAATTTGTATTTCAGGGTTTTCAATAACCGCTAAACAGCCGTTAATTACCTCAGATAAATTGTGTGGCGGAATGTTGGTCGCCATACCTACCGCGATACCCGATGCACCGTTCACTAATAAGTTAGGAACTCGTGTTGGTAGTACCGCTGGAATTTTTTCCGTACCATCATAGTTATCAACGTAATCAACCGTTTCTTTTTCAAGATCCGCTAATAATTGATGGGCCATTTTAGCCATACGTACTTCGGTATAACGCATCGCAGCAGCACTGTCGCCGTCTACCGAACCGAAGTTACCTTGACCATCAACTAATAAATAACGAAGTGAGAACGGCTGAGCCATACGTACAATCGTATCGTAAACTGCGCTATCACCGTGTGGGTGATATTTACCGATTACGTCACCTACAACACGTGCAGACTTTTTATAAGGTTTGTTCCAATCATTATTGAGTTCATTCATTGCGAAAAGTACGCGGCGATGAACTGGTTTTAAACCATCTCGTACATCAGGAAGCGCACGTCCTACAATTACGCTCATGGCATAATCGAGGTATGAATTTTTTAATTCATCTTCAATATTGATTGGAAGGATTTCATTGGCGAGATCTGTCATCCGATTTCTCTTCCTTCAATCGTGTATTAATTCAGTTATTATTTTTATAACCAAAGCATGCTAACACAAAAAATCATTATTTACAGGTTGTAAGCGGTAGTCTTTTTATAAAAAATCCCTTTATAATGCCCTCAAATCACTCTGGATGCTTTTTATGACCGTTCAACAAAATGTAGATGCAAGTGAAATTGCAAAATTTGAAGCCATGGCCGACCGTTGGTGGGATCTTAATGGCGAATTTAAACCGCTACACGAAATAAACCCGCTTCGTTTAGACTTTATTAACTTATATAGCCAAGGCATTTTCTCAAAAAATGTATTAGATGTTGGCTGCGGTGGCGGTATTTTAGCTGAAAGTATGGCTAAGCTAGGCGCGCAAGTGACGGGGATTGATATGGGTGAAGAGCCCTTAAATGTTGCTAAATTACATGCATTAGAAGTCGGTGTTTCCCTTAACTATGAAAAAGTGACCGCTGAAGCGTTTGCCGAGCAAAACCCTCAGCAATTTGATGTTGTTACGTGTATGGAAATGCTTGAGCATGTACCGGATCCTGAATCGGTAATCGCATCATTGGCAACATTGGTGAAGCCTGGTGGTCATGTATTTATGTCAACGCTTAATAAAACACTTAAAGGGTATTTATTTGCCATTGTCGGTGCCGAGCACTTACTTAAGATTGTGCCAAAAGGCACGCACGACCACGACAAATTCATCAAGCCTGCGACTTTGATTAATTGGGCTGAAAAATACGGCCTTAAAGCGCGCATTATGAAGGGGTTAAGTTACAATCCGCTTGGTCAAACTTATAGTCTAACTAATGATGTATCAGTTAACTATATGATCCATTTCGAAAAGTTAGCATAAAATGTATCAAGCAGTATTGTTTGATTTAGATGGCACCTTAATCGACAGTGCGGATGATTTAGGTGCTGCGCTTAACTTTGTGTTGGCCAAACATAATAAACCGACGGTAAGTGCAGAAACATATCGTACGCAGGCCTCTAACGGTACGCTTGCATTACTCAAACTTGGTTTTGGTGATGAATGGCAACATTTCTCAAACGACGAACAAACACATTTAAAAGAAGCGTTTCTTACTTTTTACGCAAACAATTTATGGTGTAAAAGCAGTTTTTACCAAGGTATTGTGCCACTAATTGCGTTTTTAGATGAGCACGCAGTTCCTTGGTCGATTGTGACAAATAAACCAAAGCACCTAACTAACCCCCTTGTTGCGCAAATAACACAATTTGCAAACTGCAAAAATATTGTATCGGGTGACACACTTGAACGCGCCAAGCCCTACCCTGATCCTTTGCTTTACAGCTGTGAATTAATGAAGGTTGATCCTATGTGTTGTATTTATATCGGTGACGATGAGCGCGATATCATTGCTGGCAAATCTGCGGGGATGAAAACAGCTTCGGCGCTTTGGGGATATTTAAATGGCAACCCTGTTTCAACCTGGCAATCTGACTTAAGCTTTACCAACGCCTGCTCACTGCTTAACCATATATCTAGTTGCTATGATAAAAAATAACCACTAGATATAGTGGTTATTTTAATCTCGGACCCAAAAACAATACCTTGTGAATTTGCAACAAATAAATTTTAAATATTTTTTTTTATCGTATTTTTTTCGTTGTTTTTTCACATAGACTAAACACACTTTACTTAACAAGTTAGTGGATGCTAACAGACTAGTTAGTAAAAAATTGATCACAAATTATCTCGCTTTTCTAGGCCTTGAAAAAAGACGCATACCCCTCTATCTTGTGATCATCTGTGATGGCGACACCATATCTAGTAGCTAAGCGAAAAACGAGCACTAGTGGTAATTTCGCCTGAGCCGTGCGCTTAAATAATAGGACAAAAGTCCAGTTTAATATTTCGACATAATAAAAATTTTTTGCTCGTTTGAAGGAAATTGCAGGCATAACTATGAACCAAGAGCTTTCAGTCAGTAAACGTGACGGTCGCAAGGAACCGCTTGACCTAGACAAAATTCACCGCGTTATTGCATGGGCAGCAGAAGGCCTAAATAACGTATCTGTATCGCAAGTAGAACTAAAATCACACATTCAGTTTTACGACGGTATCCGTACAGAAGATATTCACGAAACCATTATCAAAGCTGCTGCTGATCTAATTTCGAAAGAAACACCAGATTATCAGTATCTTGCTGCGCGTTTGGCAATTTTCCATTTGCGTAAGAAAGCCTATGGTAAATTTGAGCCACCTAAACTGTACGATCATATGGTTAAGATGGTTGAAATGAACAAGTATGATCCACATCTACTTGCTGACTATAGCCTGCAGGAAATTGAAGAGCTTGACGCGTATATTGATCATTCTCGTGATCTTACCTTTAGTTATGCTGCGGTTAAGCAGTTAGAAGGTAAATACCTTGTGCAAAACCGTGTTACCGGTGAGATTTATGAAAGCGCGCAGTTCCTATATATTTTAGTGGCAGCATGTCTATTCTCAAAATATCCGAAAGACACGCGTTTACACTATGTAAAACGTTTTTACGACGCAACGTCGACGTTTAAGATTTCATTGCCAACGCCAATTATGGCGGGTGTGCGTACTCCTACGCGTCAATTCAGTTCATGCGTACTGATTGAATGTGACGATAGCCTAGATTCAATTAATGCAACGTCATCGTCGATTGTAAAATACGTAAGCCAACGTGCTGGTATTGGTATCAATGCGGGCCGAATTCGCGCACTAGGTAGCCCTATTCGCAGCGGTGAAGCATTCCACACTGGCTGTATTCCTTTCTACAAGCACTTCCAAACGGCAGTTAAAAGCTGTTCACAAGGTGGTGTGCGTGGTGGCGCTGCAACACTATTTTATCCGTTATGGCACTTAGAAGTTGAAAATCTACTGGTGCTTAAAAACAACCGTGGTGTTGATGATAACCGTGTTCGTCACTTAGATTATGGCGTTCAATTTAACAAAGTAATGTATTCGCGCTTAATTAAAGATGATTACATCACGCTGTTTAGCCCGTCAGATGTGCCTGGTCTTTACGATGCATTCTTTGAAGATCAAGATGAGTTCGAGCGCTTATACGTACAATACGAACAAGATGAATCAATTCGTAAAAAACGCATTAAAGCGATTGAATTATTCTCAATGTTTGCTCAAGAGCGTGCGAGCACAGGTCGTATTTACCTACAAAACGTAGACCACACAAATACACATAGCCCGTTTGATTCAAAAGTTGCACCAATTCGTCAGTCTAACTTGTGTTTAGAAATTGCACTTCCTACTAAGCCATTAAAACACGTAATGGACGAAGAAGGTGAAATTGCACTGTGTACGCTTTCTGCGTTTAACCTAGGTGCGATTAAATCACTTGATGAATTAGACGAGTTAGCAGAACTTGCTGTGCGTGCACTAGATAACTTACTCGATTATCAAGATTACCCTGTACCGGCTGCATATAACGCAACTATGGGTCGTCGTACGTTAGGTATTGGTGTAATTAACTACGCTTATTACCTTGCGAAAAACGGTGTTAAGTATTCAGACGGTTCAGCAAACGCGTTAACTCACCGTACATTTGAAGCAATTCAATATTACTTAATGAAAGCATCAAATGAACTTGCTAAAGAAAAAGGCGCGTGTCCTAAGTTTAACGAAACAACGTACGCAAAAGGCATTATGCCAATTGATACCTACAAGAAAGATCTTGATACGATATGTAGTGAGCAATTGCACCTTGATTGGGATGGCCTACGCGAAAGCATTGTTAAACACGGTATGCGTAACTCAACGTTATCTGCGTTAATGCCGTCAGAAACGTCATCACAAATTTCTAACGCAACCAATGGTATTGAGCCACCGCGTGGACACATCAGTGTTAAAGCGAGTAAAGACGGTATCTTAAAGCAAGTTGTTCCAGAGTACGAACGTTTACAAGATGCGTACGAGCTACTTTGGGATATTCCAAGCAACGATGGTTACTTGCAATTAGTCGGTATTATGCAGAAGTTTATCGACCAAACTATTTCTGCTAACACTAATTATGATCCAAATAAGTTTGAAGGCGGTAAAGTTCCAATGAAGCTATTGCTTAAGGATTTACTGACTGCATACAAACTTGGTGTTAAAACACTTTACTACCACAACACCCGTGATGGTGCATCGGATTCACAGGACGAGCTTAAGCCAGAGCCTGAAGATGATGGCTGTGCAGGCGGCGCGTGTAAAATCTAAATCCCAGCGGGCAAAGTACACTCTTTGCCCGCTAGTTTGTTTTCTCTAGAGTTAATAATAATATGTCGTATTCAACATTTAGTCGCGAGCATAATGACCAACTAAAAGAACCAATGTTCTTTGGACAAACTGTTAATGTTTCGCGCTATGATCAACAAAAGCACCCTATTTTTGAAAAGCTAATTGAAAAGCAACTTTCGTTCTTCTGGCGTCCAGAAGAAGTTGATGTGAGCAAAGATCGCATCGACTTCGAAGGGTTACCAGAGCACGAAAAGCACATTTTCTTGAGCAACTTAAAATACCAAACACTACTTGATAGTGTACAAGGTCGTTCGCCAAATGTTGCGTTACTCCCTATCGTATCGCTGCCAGAACTAGAAACTTGGATTGAAACGTGGGCATTCAGTGAAACTATTCACAGCCGTTCGTACACCCACATTATTCGCAATGTAACAAAACAGCCAGAACTGATTTTTGACGACATTGTAACGAATGAAAAAATTGCAGAGCGCGCAGAAGAAGTAACGCGTTACTACGATGAACTAATCAGCTTAACGACGATTTACAATCAATACGGTGAAGGCAAACACCAAATAAACGGTGAAGAAGTAAAGATAAACTTATTCGATCTTAAAAAGAAACTGTACCTTTGCATCATGTCAGTAAACATTTTAGAAGCTATTCGCTTCTATGTTAGTTTTGCTTGCTCCTTTGCGTTTGCAGAACGTGAATTGATGGAAGGTAATGCAAAAATCATCAAGCTTATCGCACGTGATGAAGCCCTTCACTTATCAGGTACACAGCATATTCTAAACATTATGCAAGAAGGTGATGACGATCCTGAAATGGCGATTGTTGCAGCGCAATGCCGCGAAGAATCGATTGCAATGTTCACCAAGGCAGCAGAGCAAGAAAAAGAATGGGCAGAATACTTATTCAAAGACGGCTCAATGATTGGTTTAAACAAAGACATTCTTTGCCAATATGTTGAATACATTACAAACGTACGTATGGCAGCCGTTGGCTTACCAACTGTATTTGAAACCAGCTCAAACCCAATTCCTTGGATCAACGCGTGGTTAGTTTCAGATAACGTACAGGTAGCGCCACAAGAAGCTGAAATTAGTTCTTACCTTGTTGGTCAAATTGATTCAGAAGTAAATGCTTCTGACTTTGGTGACTTTGATCTTTAATGAGCAAAGTTACTGTTGTAAATACTGATCAGAGTCTTGAGTTCGACTCTGATCAGCCAAATCTACTTACCTTCTTAGAAAAAAATAAAATTCAAACACAATTTCACTGCCGTGAAGGGTTTTGCGGTGCCTGCCGCTGTAAACTAGTCAGTGGCAAAGTGACCTACCAACAGGAACCGTTGGCATTTGTTCGTAAAGGTGAGATTTTATTGTGTTGCGCCACGCCACTTGAAGATATTGAAATAGACATTCCAAAGTTTTAAATCTGCCTACTCCCCTTTCTGTATTTCACCGTAATAATTTCGTAATTAGAAACAATTAATATATGTAATGATATAACAATTTATTTATTTGTACGTGCGATGATGTTACAGTATCACATAACACGTAATTTTTTAATCTTACTGAAGTATTCGTTATGAAAAAATCTCTCATTAGCTTGGCAGTGCTAAGCGTAGTATTCCCTCTTAGCTCACACGCAGCACAGATTTCAGGACAATTAACTGATAATTCAGGCAAGCCAATTGCTGGTGTCGCAGTGCATGTTCATGGTAAAGAGAAAACCGTTACAACCAATAATGCAGGTCAATATCAAATTGAACTGGATGCTGATAGCCAGCTACATTTCAGTAAAGATGGTTTTCTAGACAAACGCATTAGCGTTAAAAACGAAGCACAAACAATCAGTTTTGTACTAGAAAAATCATCAATTGAAGCGATCACTGTATATGCTTCGGCACTTCACAAAAGTAACCTTGAGATGGCTTCTCCGGTAACAGTGCTTGCGGGAGACGAACTCAAAGATAAATCATCTAATACACTCGGTGAAACCCTTAATAGACTACCGGGTGTTAGCCAAACCTACTTTAGTTCTGTCGCGTCTTCACCTGTTATTCGAGGTTTAGATGGCCCACGTGTACGCGTTATGCAAAATGGTTTAGAAAGTAGTGACGCATCGCGCGTAGGCCCTGACCACGCAAACACCAACGAAACATTAAGCGCAGAACAAATTGAAGTACTGCGAGGCCCTGCAACATTGCTGTATGGTTCAGGCGCAATTGGTGGTGTTGTTAATGTGGTTGATGGCCGCATTCCGACAACTAACTACGAGTCGTTAGAAGGTGCTGTTGAATATAAACACGATACCGTTAACGAAGGCAATACAGCAGCATTTGTACTAAATGGTGGTGATAATGGCTTTAATTTCCATCTAGATGGTTTAAAACGTAAAACTGAAGACACTGAAGTACCAAAGTTTGAAGCGCATCATGAAGAGCACGAAGAAGAACATGAAGGCGAAGACCACGCAGATGAGCATGACGAAGAAGTATTAGACTCAATTGAAAACAGTTTTATTGACACAACTACATTCAATTTAGGCACAAGCTATGTGAACGAACACCTAGTCGTTGGTGTATCTTATGGCAAGATTGAATCAGACTACGGTATTCCAGGTCATTCTCATGCACACCACGACCATGATCATGGACATGAACACGAAGATGAAGACCATGGGCATGAAGATGAACACGAAGAACATGGCGATGTGTTCGCACGATTAGCTCAAGACCGTTATCAAGCGAGTTTCACTTATAGTCTACATGATTCTATGATTGAGCGTTTTGATGTAAAACTTGGTTATACTGATTACCGCCACGCAGAAATTGAAGAAGGCATGGAAGGCACAGTATTTACCAATGAATCGAAAGAGTTGCGTGCAACAGCTGAACATAACCTATTAGGTTGGCACGGTGTTGTAGGTTACCACTATTATGATTCGGATTACGGCGCTGATGGTGCAGAAGCATTTACACCACACAGCGATACAACACAACATGCACTTTTCGTTTTAGAAGAAAAAACGTTCGGTGATTTTCGCATTGAATTGGGTGGTCGTTTTGAAAACACAGAAATCGATGCACCAGAAATTCACCTGGGTCATGACGAACACGAGCATGATGCGCATGGTGATGAAGACCATCACGGTGAAGAATACGCATATGTTGGTGAATTCGATAGCGTAAGCTTATCTGCAGGTACTCTCTGGAATTTCCAAGAAGGTCATTCAGTAGCACTTTCTCTTGGTCATTCAGAGCGAGCGCCAAGTGCGGCTGAGCTACTATCAAATGGTCTACATATTGCGACCAGCACCTATGACCTTGGATTAGGCTATGAAATTGAAGACGGTGAAATTCACTTTGAGCCAGAAAATGTTGAAAGCGAAACATCGAATAATATCGACTTAACACTACGTAAATTCAATGGCGATTTTGGCTATACCATAAACGCTTTTTACAATCAGATTGATAGCTTCTATTTCCAGCAAGATACAGGCTTAGTTATTGATGCGCACCATGACGAAATGCTTTCTATGGATGAGTATTTATCGCATGGTCACGACGAAGATGAAGCGACACGTGTTTTCCAATATCAATATGCAGATGTTGATTTATACGGTATTGAGTTTGATGTTCACTACCAAGTAAATGATCAACTGCTAGTAAAATTAATTGGTGATCATATTCGCAACGATGTTAAAGACTCATCGGAATATTTACCGCGTTTCCCACAAAATAAATTAGGTTTTGAGGCTGAGTATGACTGGCATGCATTGCAAGTAAACTTTGCTGCTACGCATTACTTTGAGCAAGACAAGTTAGGCGCACACGAAACTCACACCGACAGCTACACATTATTTGATGTATCTGCAAAGTATAATCTTGATGTGTTAAACACAGATTCGTTTGTATTTGCGAAAGTACAAAATATTACAGACGAGCTTGCTTTCAGCCATACATCGTTTATTAAAGATATCGCACCATTACCAGGTCGTAACGTACAGTTAGGCCTACGCGTTTATTTCTAATACCCGAGAAAATACCAACAAAAAGGGCGTATTAACACGCCCTTTTTTATTGTCTTGACCTGTCCTAAATACGGTTGACACTTTTCCAGCTTAAATTTGGAGAATGTTATGAAACCTATATCTAAGAGAACTCAAAAAGATTATTCACTTGCCTTTAAATTATCAATTGTGGAAAAAGTAGAAAAAGGCGAGTGTACATACAAACAAGCGCAAGACCACTATGGTATCCAAGGTGCTTCAACAGTTTTAGTTTGGCTTCGTAAGCATGGTCGACTAGATTGGAGTAAGGGAACACCTAATCACATGAGTGAGGCTACCGGTATGTCAGAGCCTAAAGATTTAACACCAGAGCAAAAGATTAAAGCCCTTGAGAAAGAGTTAGAAGATACCAAGTTAAAAGCCGAGTTCTTCGAGAAAATTGTCGATGTGCTTGATAAAGACTTTGGGGTACGTATCACAAAAAAGCAACGCGACAGGTTGTTGAATCAAAAGTCATAGCCAAACTGTCAGTGACCAAGGCGTGTAAGTACTTGGGTATAACACGACAAGCTTATTATAAACGCTGTAAAGTGGCGGTAATAAAAGAGCAGTTTGAGCAACGAGTATTATCGTTCGTAAAGGCACAGCGGATGACTCATCCTCGCATTGGTACCAGAAAGTTACAGTACATAATGCAACAGTCAGAGCTACACATTGGCCGAGACCACTTGTTTGCCTTACTGAGAGTAAACCGCTTATTAGTGCTAACTAAGCGCGCCTATCACCGAACAACACAGAGTCTGCATCGATTTTATAAACACCCAAACATCATAAAAGATGGGATTGAATTAACTCGTCCAGAGCAATTATGGGTGGCGGATATCACTTACCTGCCAACGAAAGAATGCGAGTCCTATCTAAGTCTAGTAACAGATGCTTACTCTAGAAAAATAGTGGGTTATAGCCTAAGTGATAATTTAAAAACGAGTTCAGTAAAACAGGCGTTTAAACAAGCGTTAAAAAATAGAAAAGTCACTTCACCTCTTATCCATCATTCAGATAGAGGTATTCAATATTGCTCACATGAATACCAACGCATACACGAAGAATATGGCATAACGTGCTCAATGACAGATGGATATGACTGCTACCAAAATGCCTTGGCGGAACGCGTAAACGGTATACTGAAAAACGAGTATTTACTGACAAAGCCTAATAACTTGGAAGAAGCTGCGAAAATGGTGAAACAATCCATTGATATCTATAATCAAAGAAGGCCACACACGGCTTTAAAATACAAAACGCCCGATGAAGTGCATCGAGCGTTTAAATATTAAAAGTGTCAACCCATGCTAGGATGGGTCATCTACCTATATTAACATACCGAGAAATCATCAATATAAACGTCATCAAACGGCATGTTGCCATATCACAAAGGGTTATTGTTTAACCTGTTAGCCGCTAAATCAATGATAGTTATCTGAAACATTCCTACAATCTGCTAAAATTCTAATAAATTTATAATAAAACCCTACCCGAGGCTTTTGTGAAAAAAACAACACACCTTGTATCACTTGCAGCACTTTGTCTTACAACAACGGTTTCTGCAAAAACACATTTCTCTGACTTTAGTGTGAGTTACTTAAACGGTAATAACTACGATGTGGGCGACAACAAAAAACAAATCGTAACACTAGAGCACTTTGCGGTTACAAGCTGGGGAGACAACTTTACTTTTGTTGACCGTTTGGAATCTGATAATGGTGATAAAGAAACCTATGGCGAATTTTCGCCACGCTTTAAAGTCACCGAGTTTGAAAACAATCCCGTTAAAACGCTTTACGTTGCCACTACAATTGAGTATGGCACATTTTCATCCCATGATGGTTTTGGTTCAAGCTTAACAAACTACTTATACGGCGTAGGTGCTGGGTTTGATGTGCCCTACTTTGATTTCTTCAATGTAAACCTCTACTACCGCAACAATGAACATGGTGATAATAATTACCAAACAACCGTTACATGGGGTTTACCAATTGGTCCGCTTTATTATGATGGTTTTATTGATTATGCAACAAGCAGAGACAACAGTGACGCACAGATGAATTTCACGTCGCAGTTAAAATATGATGTTGCCCCACATTTAAATATCGATTCAAAATTATACCTAGGTATCGAATACGTTTATTGGCTTGATAAATTTGGTATACGTGGTGTTGACGAAAACAATGTCAATTTGCTAGTTAAATATCATTTTTAAACTAAAAAGCCCGCAACTTGAAGTGACCCCCAATAGTTGGACATTCCAATTACTGGGGGTCTTTTTATGTCTACATACAGTAGAGAGTTCAAACTAGAAGTAGCAGCTCAAGCCAATACCAAAGGTTCACGTCTGCTTTCAAAACAATTCAATGTTAGTTCACGGCAAATTCGGTATTGGTGTTTAGTGTTTCGTCTTCATGGCAAAGATGCTTTTTTGCATAAGCAAAAACCTTACATAAAAGAAGCTCGCCTAGCGATGATTCAACGAATGAAACGGGAAGGATGGTCTTTAACTTACACTAGTGCCTTTTTTGACTTGTCTTCTCCCGGCATGTTATCCGAATGGTTTTGCGCTTATAATTCGGGAAAATTAACTCACTTGAAACCACTCAGAGCAAACATGCGCAAGCCTGCCAAAGCTAAAAACTCGAAAGAAATGACTGAAAAAGAACTAAGAGAAGAGCTTGAGTACCTCAGAGCGGAGAATGCTGTCTTAAAAAAGTGGAATGCCTTGGCTCAGGAAAAACCAACAACGAAAAAGCAAAAGTAGTGAGTGAGCTAAAGGCTAAATTTAAACTATCGCATTTACTCAAGGCCAGTGAGCTACCGAAAAGCGTTTACTATTACCATCGTAACAAAGGCGATAGTCACGACAAATATGATGCGATAAAGCAGCAAATAAAGTCTATATTCCATGCTCACAAAGGACGGTATGGTTACAGGCGAATAACGTCAACATTACGCAACTCGGGTACGCTCATTAACCATAAAACCGTTCAACGCTTGATGCAGCAATTGTCACTGCAATCGACTGTGAGGCCGAAGCGTTATAAGTCTTATAGGGGCGCACTAGGTAAGCATATCGACAATACGCTTAACAGAGATTTTAATGCGGTGAAACCAAATCAAAAATGGGTAACCGATATTACAGAATTTAAGGTAGCTAACCAGCGTGTCTATCTGTCACCAATCATTGACCTGTTTAATCAAGAAGTTGTTAGTTATGAGGTT
This sequence comes from Pseudoalteromonas sp. ABV4_021, assembly GCF_056159365.1. NCBI lineage: Bacteria > Pseudomonadati > Pseudomonadota > Gammaproteobacteria > Alteromonadales > Pseudoalteromonadaceae > Pseudoalteromonas > Pseudoalteromonas sp. ABV4_021. The sequence goes on from NZ_JBSWVB010000001.1 coordinate 1,531,278, forward strand.
GGAACCTCACCGAGGTTAAGTCTAGTTACTGATACATTAAATAAGGCTATTAAGTTGTTAGCATGGCATGAGCGACCGCTCATTCATTCTGATCAAGGTTGGCAATATCAACATCAGTTGACCAGAAAAATCATTGCAGATAACAGCTTAACACAAAGTATGTCCCGTAAAGGAAACTGCTTAGACAATGCCGTTGCAGAAAACTTCTTCGGTATATTGAAAACGGAAATGTATCACGGTTATGAGTACAAAAGCGCAACCGAGCTGGAAAATGCCATTAAAGAATATATAGAATATTACAATCACAAACGAATTAAGCTGAAACTAAAAGGCCTGAGTCCGATAGAGTATCGAAATCAGGCCTTGGTAGCCGCTTAGAAATGAGTCCAACTTAATGGGGTAACTTCAATATGCAGGGCTTTTTATTATCACACGATAAACTTAAATGCTTACGCGCTTATAATCACGATATTCAGGTAACCAATAGTTCTTTTCAATTAGACTCGCTAATTTTTCGTCTGAAATCTCAAGCGCCACGCCTTGTTCTATGGCTTTTTTCGCAACGTTAAACGCAATCTTTTTAGAAAGCGATTCAACTTTGGTTAGCGGCGGTAACAAGCTACCTTCACCTGTATTTGCTCTTGGCGATTCTGCGGCAAGGGTTTCACTCGCTATCATCAGCATTTCGTCAGTAATACGCTTGGCACCCACTGCAACTACACCTAGGCCAATGCCTGGGAAAATATAGCTATTGTTACATTGTGGAATAATGTGCTCTTTGCCATTAAAGGTAACCGGTTCAAATGGGCTACCCGTTGCCACAATTGCCTCACCGTTGGTCCACGCAATCACGTCTTCAGGCATTGCTTCAACTTGTTTGATTGGGTTACTTAAAGGGAAAATAATTGGCTGCTGACTACCTTGGTGCATTGCCTTAATTACCTGCTCAGTAAATAGCCCTGGTTGACCCGATACACCAATTAAAATATTTGGTTTTGCGCAGTTCATTACATCAAGCAAGGATGCATAATCGCCGCTGTAATTCCAATCGCTAATGGCGTCTTTTTTCTGAGTTAATACTTGTTGGAAGTCACGTAAATCGCCCATACCTTCAGTTAATAAACCAAAACGATCAACCATGAAGATTTGCGAACGTGCCTGCGCTTCACTAATACCTTCACTTACCATTTGCGCAATAATTTGCTCAGCTATACCGCAGCCTGCAGAACCAGCGCCAACAAATACCACTTTTTGTGAAGATAGCGCTTCACCTTTAACACGACACGCCGCTAATAATGAACCTACGGTAACCGAAGCCGTGCCTTGAATATCATCGTTAAAGCTACAAATGCGGTCGCGGTAACGTTGTAATAACGGCATTGCGTTTGGCTGTGCAAAGTCTTCAAACTGCAACATAACATTTGGCCAACGACGTTTAACTGCATTAATAAATAGCTCTAAAAACTCGTCGTATTGTTCTTGCGAAATACGCTTATGACGACGACCCATATACATAGGATCATCCAGTAGCGCTTGGTTATTGGTACCCACATCAAGCATTACCGGTAATGTATACGCTGGGCTAATGCCGCCCACTGCGGTATAAAGTGATAATTTACCAATAGGAATACCCATACCGCCAATACCTTGGTCACCTAAACCAAGAATACGCTCACCGTCAGTAACTACGATTACTTTTACTTTACCTTTGGTGGCGTTACGTAAAATATCGTCGATACTGTGGCGGTCTTCATACGAAATAAATAAACCGCGGTGTTTACGATAAATATCAGAAAAACGCTCACACGCTTCACCTACCGTTGGGGTATAAATAATTGGCATCATTTCTTCTAAGTGATCACGTACCAAGCGGAAGAACAAGGTCTCGTTAGTGTCGTGAATGGCACGTAAATAAATGTGCTTATTTAAGTTGTTGGTGAAGCTTTTGTACTGCTGATAACAACGCTCAACTTGTTCTTCGATTGATTCAAAAATTGGCGGCAATAAACCCGCTAAGTTAAACTGTTCGCGTTCGCGCTGGCTAAAAGCACTGCCTTTATTTAATAGCGGTGTTTCAATTAGCGTCGGCCCAGCATAAGGGATGTACAAGTAATTTTTATGTGTGTGTTCTGTCATTGTATTCTTGGTGGTGTGTTGTAATAGCTTTAATTATTAGACTAAAGTTTAAAAATGCAAAACTATAAGATAAATAACGAATAATTGAAAACATTATCTAAGTAGCAATACATTAAAGCAATGATTCTTGCCTTAAATTAACCAAGTTTAACGTATTGCTATCAATCTATTTACTTTGCCTCAGGTTATTGTCCGAGTGCAATGCCTTCACGGCGCGGATCCGCAGCACCGATAAGTTTATTACCCTCAATCATTACCGCGTGAATACCCGAATTTAAATCGCGAATAACGACTTTGTGACCGCGTGCTTCAAGCGCTGCTTTATAACGTGTTACATCACTTCCTTTTTCAAGTGTCGTCACACGGTTACGGTTAGTAATATTGGCAAGCGCAATCGCCTGTTGTGGCGTTAAACCAAAATCAAGCACACCAACAATTGCTTTGGCTACATAGTTGATAATGCGTGAACCACCCGGCGACCCAATAACCATTTTTAAACTACCGTCATGATTAAACACCATAACCGGCGACATTGAAGAACGCGGACGCTTATTTGGCTCAACACGATTAGCCACAGGTTTACCGTCAATCTTAGGATTAAACGTAAAATCAGTAAGTTGGTTATTAAGCAGGTAACCATTCACCATTAACGCGGAGCCAAAACCCATTTCAATTGATGTTGTCATTGAAACCGCATTACCCGAGCTATCAACAATTGACACATGTGACGTTGATGGTTGCTCGTAATTAACCTGCGCGACAGACCAATCTTGTGCAAATTCGCCAGGTAACGCCATGCCCATGTCTTTGTCATTAATTAGTTTACTACGCTCTTGTAGATAGTTTTTATCCAACATTTGCGCAACAGGTACGTCGATAAAGTCTGGATCAGCAATATAGTGGTCACGATCCGCAAACGCTAAGCGTGATGCCTGAGTAAATGCATGAATTGATTCAAGTTCCCACGATGTATTAAGTGGTGCTTTAGTGTTTTCAAGTAATGCCATAATTTGCAGTACCGTAATGCCACCGGAACTCGGCGGCGCCATAGAGCACACTTTATATGTTCTATACGGTGCACATACTGGATTTCGCTCAACACTTTTATAATTGGCTAAGTCTTGAAGGCTGATTTTGCCTGGCGCAATGGATGAATTTGTTACAGTTTCAACAAGTTGCTTTGCATTTTCACCTTGATAAAACGCGTCGATGCCGTTTTTAGCAATCGCTTTATATAAGTTCGCTAGCTTTACATTCGTTTTAACTGTGCCTGCTTTGAGTGCCTCGCCATTTGGCATAAAATAATCTTTAGTGTCGTCAATTAAAGCAACTCCAGGGTTTATTTGCAGACTCACCAATTTTTCAAGTCGCGGTGATACCACAAAGCCATCTTGCGCCAATTTTATAGCATCAGTAAATAATGTATGCCATGGCAATTTACCATAACGACTGTGCGCATTTTTTAGCGCAGCTAACGCCCCTGGCACTCCCACTGAACGTCCACCTACTACCGCATTAATCCAGCGAATTGGTTTGCCATTTTCATCTAAAAACAAAGATTCACTCGCATTCGCTGGCGCAGTTTCACGTCCATCAAAGCTGGTTAAATGACTATTGGCTTTATCGTAATGCATCATAAACAACCCACCGCCAATACCAGACGATTGAGGTTCTACTAATGTGAGTACTAATTGCACTGCAATTGCGGCATCAACGGCGCTGCCACCATTAGCCAAAATTGCGTGACCTGCTTTTACCGCATAGGGGTTAGCAGCCGCAACCATAAACTTATCAGCAACAACTTGTTGTTTTTTAGTAAAGCCGGTATTTGCTTCTGGTTCACCAACAATTGTGGCGCCAACATTGAATGATAATAAGCTCGATGCGATAAGTATTTGTGAGAGAGTCTGTTTTAATGTTTTCATAATTAAGCAAATCTATTATTTGTGATAATCTTACAGACATTTGATATTGATTAACACAGATAGCGAATGTTAAATCTTCCAACCGATAAACGTTATATCACTGCCCCGCTTGTTCTGATTTTTGCCGCGATAATTATTTTTGCAACGCCGCTCAGTGAATTATTTGAATATAACCGAAGCTTATTTTCACATGGTGAATACTGGCGACTTATTACTGCTCATTTTAGTCACTCAAATAGCTACCATTTAATGTTAAACCTAGCAGGCGTTGCGCTCATCTGGGCGTTACACGGAGAATATTATGATGTGAGGAAATACTCATTGGCACTTCTGTTACTTGCGCTCTACACTGGCGGTGGGCTTTATATTTTTTATCCTGAAAATACACTTTATAATGGGTTAAGTGGTGTTTTACATGGTTTAATCATTGTTGGTGCGTTAATTGACTGCCAAAAAGGTCTGAAAACGGGTTATCTTTTGTTTGTTGGTGTTTGGTTAAAAATCGCTTGGGAGCAATATGCTGGCCCAAGTGCTGAATTAGGACAACTAATTAACGCACGGGTAGCAACTGAAGCACACTTGATTGGCGCAATATCCGGCATATTTGTTTATGCGAAATTAAACCGTCACGCACTTCGCGAAAATATCATCCAATAAAAAAGGCCGCTGTGCGGCCTTTTTCAATTATAAGTTTTGTTCAAATAATTTATAAATACGACGGTACTCATCTAACCACGAAGAAGGTTGTTTAAAGCCATGTGGCTCAACCGGATAAATTGCTGTTTCGTAGTTTTCTTTTTCAAGTTCAATAAAACGCTGCACTAAGCGCACTACGTCTTGGAAGAATACATTGTCATCAATCATTGGCGCATTAATTAACAATGGTTTTTCTAACCCTTCAGCAAAATAAATCGGCGAGCTGCGCTTATAGGCAATTGGATCTACATCTGGATGGTTCAAAATGTTCGATGTATACGGATTATTGTAATATGCCCAGTCAGATACAGGGCGAAGTGCGGCACCCGCTTGGAACAATTCTGGACGGGTTAACAATGCCATAAAGGTCATAAAGCCGCCATATGAGCCACCATATGTACCAACGCGCTGATCATTAACATTCGCATTTTCAGTCATCCATTTTACACCATCGGCTAAATCTTCAATTTCAGGCTTACCCATATGGCGGTAAATCGCGGTACGCCAATCGCGTCCATAGCCTTTAGATGCACGGTAATCCATGTCCATTACCACATAACCTTGCTCTGCAAGGAATGAGTGGAACATAAATTCACGGAAATAGCCTGACCAACCTAGATGTGAATTTTGTAGATAACCTGCACCGTGGTTAAAGATAACAGCTTTGCGTGCTTTACCTGTTTCACCTTCTTTGTAATCACGTGGGTAATACACTTTTGCATAAATAGGCTGCTCAGTATGGCTTGACGGAACGGCTACAATTTTTGGCGCAACAAGCTGTGTATTTAGGAACTTATCCGATACGGTATTGGTTAAGCGCGTTACTGTATCACCATCAACATTAGTTACGTATAACTCTGGTGGTAATGCCAATTTAGAGTGCGTTAACAATAGTTTAGATTCATCCGGGCTAAGCTGGTAATCCGTCATGCCGTTTAAATCGGTTTGAGCAACGCTTTCACCCGTTGTCAGATCTAACTTGTAGATTTCGTAAATGCCAGGGTGTTTTTTGTTTGCTTTATAAAAAATTGACTGGCTATTACGAGCTTGTGTTAATTCTGATACCACAAACTGACCACTTGTTAGCTGCTTTGCTTTCCCCGCAAGCGCTTTTGTATAAATATGGCTATAACCAGATTCCTCAGATAAATAATACAGCGTATCTGGTTGTTGATTTAACCAACCAAAATTATTGTACGTATAGTTAACCCAGGCTTTATCGTGTAAGCGATGTTGCGAAACCAGTTTATTACTTGCAAAGTCTACAGTTGCAATCCAACGGTCTTTATTATCAAACGCTTCAAGCATCACAGCCACTTGTGAACCATCGCTATTCCACTGAATTGCATTTTGTGACCAACCCCAGTCCATCATTAAATTGATATGACGAGGTGTGTTTTCTGATTTGTATGTTTTACCTTGTGCTTTTGCGTTTTCGGCTTTTACACTAGCTAATACGTCTTCATCAAACCCAGGCAATGTGTCGAATGGTAGGCTTGTTTGGGTATTTTCAGTGAGGTCAATCATTACCAACTCAGAGCCAGATGGCTTGGTGTCAGCAACACGACGCCTTACTTTTTCAGCTACAATTTCACCATTTTGACCAATGTAGTTTGGCATAATATCGCCATCATCACGCCACGGTGAACTTTTAGTAACAACCGTAATGATTTTGTCGCCTGCTGGTGACACTACTGCACTGACAATACGATTACCTTTACCAAGGTAATATGTATCGTTCATAACGCTTTCGTTTTGCGTTTTTAATGACTCGTTGTAAGCGTGTTTATCTTGTTTGTTCTTGTGGGTTAGTGCTACGTAGTCAATGAGTTTATGTTGCTCTTTAGCAATATAACTTGTTGGCTCTTTTACGCCTTCTGGCTTATCAGCAACTTTAAGTGCTGCTATTTGTGAGCGTAGGCCCGTTTCTACATTAATTTTGTAAAAATTATTGTTAACTCGATATGCAAGTTCACCGCTAGTTAAAAACAACAGCTGTGATGCATTATCATCGCTCAAGGTCAGCTGCTTTAATTTACCTGTTGCTTGCTCAACAGCAAAGATATTGCCTTTAAACGTATATGCTACCCACTTGTTATCTTGACTAAAGGTTAATTGTTTCGCACCGAGTGTGTGCAATTTATCAAGCGAAACTAAATCACCATTGCCTTGCTTGTCCAACATACGAGTGTAGGTATCGCGTAATTCGTTACCCGCTTGTTTACGCGCATAATTTACCGACTTAGAATCAAACGACCAAAATGCACGCTCAGGCTGACGACCTAACCAATCTGGGTGCGCCATTGCTTGTTTTAACGTAATGGTTTCTGGGCCTTGGTGAGCCGTTGTTTCAACTACTGGTGAAAATTCGTTAGCAGCTGCGATGGTAGATTGTTCAGTCGTTTTACAACCAGCCAAACTAATACACGCAGTTACAGCAAGAGCAATAATAGATTTATTATACATTGTGTGTTTTTTTGTAATTAAAATTACACTAATTTAACCAAACAATTGGCAATAATAAAACTGCGCTTATCGTTTTATTATGTGATTTTAGCGATTACATTTGTAACAAAAAAAGGCCAACAAGGTGTTGGCCGAATACTCTGCGCTAGCAATTTAGGTCGAAACGAAAAAGTAATTTCTCGTTTCAAAGTAATAGACCGTGCGACTCATCATTTAGTTCAAAATTTATTCAAAAAATTTATTTTAATTTCTCAAATCCGATAGTCATTGACTACCCTTTAACTATATCCAATTTGAATAGCCTGTTATGAGCAAGTTTAGATTACGTATTTATCGCGGACCTGATAAAACAAGTTTAGCTAAATGGCTTAAACAAGATGAACTTGAAAACTGGTCACGCTATCAACACTTTTATTGTGATGGAAACGAGTCAATTATTTCGCTTGATATCGGAAGTTTTTGGCAAACCATGATAAACAATAAACAAAGTCACCATGAGCAATACTTAGAAGGACACGAACGGTTATTGCAAGGTAAATACATTACCAACAACGCAGTACCATTTTATGTTGAAATCGATATTCAATCAGAATTAAATTAAATGGTTTTATCTTTACGCATAATTAAACGCACAAAAAACGGTTATACACATTAACGCGTATAACCGTTTTTTATAATACACATTCTGTATAGTTAACTAAATAGCTTATTTAGACAGTTCAGCTCCACGTGCTGCAACGCCTGGATAAGCATCTTCTGGTAAATAGTTTGCAAGCACTGCAAGTTTTTTACCTAGCTCAACATTGCTGCTCCCTACGACATTAATGTGGCCCATTTTACGACCTGCGCGAACTGCTTTACCGTACCAATGACTGGTTACTCCAGCAACGGATAACACATCAGCAGGAATGCTCGGCTCACCAAGCACATTGATCATCGCACTTGGCCCAATCATTGCGGTATCACCTAATGGCAACCCAGCTACAGCGCGTAAGTGGTTTTCAAACTGACTACACAGCGTACCTTGCTGTGTCCAATGACCTGAGTTATGAACGCGAGGTGCAATTTCATTCACCATTAGTTGGCCATCAACATCGAAGAACTCAATTGCCAATACACCAACATAATCCATCGCTGCTGATAGTTTATTAAATGCCGCTAACGCCTGGCTTTGAATTTGCTCATCAATATCAGTGGCAACTGATAACGTAAGTACACCGTTGGTATGTTCGTTTTCAGTCACAGGATACACCGCCGTATTACCCTGCTTATCGCGTGCACCAATCACTGATACTTCACGCTTAAACGGGATCATTTTTTCAGCAATAATGGTGTGCGGGAAATCTTCACTACCTGCTGCAATAAATTCAGCCATTTCTGACCAAATTTGATCTACATTAGAATCCGCTTTAATACGCCACTGCCCTTTACCATCGTAACCTGCTTGACAGGTTTTGATCACAAGTGGCAGTCCCAAATCGATAACGGCACGGTCTAAGTGTTCACGCTCGGTAATAAGTAAATACGGTGCACAAGGTACATTCGCTTGATCTAATAGTGCTTTTTCGATGCTACGGTCACCGCCAGCCTTAATGGCATCTTTACCTGGGTAAAATTTGCCACTTTGACAACATAACGCTAATACATCATCAGGAATATGTTCAAACTCTGCGGTGATCGCATCACATTCTGCGATTGCAGCAACTAAGTCTTGCTCATACACGGCAAGTGTTAGCGGGTGAACAACGTGCTTAGAACCAACATCATAGGCTTTGATATTTATATCAAGAGGCGCACCTGCCAAACTCATCATACGGGCAAGTTGGCCTGCGCCGAGAACTAAAATATTCATATTATTCTGCTGGGTTTGGATGTGCTAAAACAGTATCAGTTTGGTTTTTTCTAAATTCGTCGATTTTCGCTAGCAATTCAGGCTGCTGACAACCCAGAATTTGCGCCGCTAATAATCCAGCGTTTGCAGCGCCCGGATCACCAATCGCAAGCGTACCTACCGCAACACCTTTTGGCATTTGGCAAATTGATAGAAGTGAATCAACACCATTAAGTGCTTTAGATTTAACCGGAACGCCCAGTACCGGTAAGCTGGTAAATGCAGCTGCCATACCCGGTAAGTGCGCTGCACCGCCTGCACCTGCAATAATTACTTTAATACCGCGCTCAGCTGCTGTGCTGGCATAATCGGCTAATAACTGTGGCGTACGGTGCGCAGAAACAACCTTTGTTTCATATTCAACACCGAATTTATCAAGCATATCTGCAGCGTGTTGCATGGTAGGCCAATCTGATTTTGAACCCATAATAATGCCAACAGTCATAGTCACTCCTCATAGTTAGGCACTCAATTCACATTAATTGCACTTTTAGATTATTAACAAGCGCATTGTGAATGTTAAAAATTGTTTTCGCGATGTGGGATTGCGAGTTGCGAATTATCCAATAATCCCTTCGTTTTCTCAATTAAAAACTGTGAATTCTCGAATCTGTAAGGTAAATTAAGTCAATTGTTTCACTAGTTAGAAAAACCAATGCCTGAATTTAAAGTGATACCACCAACGACAACTGTGTATTGTGAAAAGCGTGGTGAAGGCTGGACGCTCACAGGCATTACTGGCATTGACGAAAATGCTTCGGTAATGTTTGACGGTACGCGATATACCATTCCAGCAAAAGAAATCGTTGAAACCTTATTACCTAATCAACTAAAACGAGAACAACAAAAAGGCGCCTAATGGCGCCTTTTCCGTATGTATTAAATCAGTACTTATTTTAATGCATTAATACGCGCATCAAGTGGAGGGTGTGAACTCATTAAGTCCATTAAACCTTTACCAGATGCAATACCAAATGCCATCATCGACCCTTCTAGTTGTGATGGGTGATTAACTTTAAGGCGCTCAAGTGCTGAACGCATTTTGTGTGCACCAACAAGTTCTGCAGCGCCTTTGTCAGCAGCAAACTCACGTTGACGGCTAAAATACGCCACTACAAAGCTTGCTAAAATACCGAATAATACTTGGAATATCATATCAAAGATAAAGTATGTCCAAGAACCACCCGACTCTTCTTCATCGCTATTTAAGAAGTTATCGACAATACCTGCAAGTACCTTCGAGATCGCAATTACAAACGTGTTTACAACGCCTTGAATAAGCGTAAGTGTAACCATGTCCCCATTGGCAATATGTGACACTTCATGGGCGAGAACGGCTTCTGCTTCGTCTTGACTCATGTTGTGTAATAAACCAGTACTAACTGCAACCAGTGAATTATTTTTACTTGGGCCTGTTGCGAACGCGTTCATTTCAGGACTGTCGTAAATAGCTACCTCTGGCATTGCAATATTGGCTTTTTTAGCTTGCTCTGCAACACGCTCAACCAACCACTTTTCTACGTCAGAACGCGGTTGCTCGATAACATGGGCACCGGTTGATTTTTTCGCCATCCATTTCGACATAAACAGCGAAATAAACGAGCCACCAAAACCAAACAACGTGGCAATTAATAAAATGCCACCTAAGCTTCGGTGTTCTATGCCTAGTACTGACATAATAACCGACAGCACAATACCTAACACCAGCATCACCGCTAGGTTAGTAATTAAAAACAATACAACTCTTTTCATTGTTACCTCAAAATGTGTTTTCTACCGCTTTATATAGTGTCTTTTGATTACGTTTCAAGATAAATTTACAAAATGACACACATATTATTTAAAACTAAACACACCATGAAATTTACATAAAGTTATTTAGCGCGCGTTGATCTTTTTGGTCTAAATTTTGTGCAAATCCAAACCGCTTTGGTCGCGACGTCACTTTGTAAATCTAGTGGGCTAAATCAAAAAGCAACAACACGCTCTCGTTTCAATTAGCTAAATTTAGCGCAGTGTTAAGAGCTTGATACACTTGAAGCTTAGGTTTGCCGTTTTTACAGTTAGGTGCAATGGCCAATAATGGGCAATCTAAACGTGCTTTTAGGGTTTGCAGATTTTCGTCTTGTTCTAACATGCCATCGTCAACATAATTGGCAATCCAACCAACGCATTTGACGCCGCTTTGTTTTATATGACTTAAAGTCAATAATGCATGATTTAAACAGCCTAATTTTAGACCAACAACTAAAATCACCGGTAAATTTTGTTCGCTAACCCAATCTGACAATAAGTCATTATCATTAATTGGCAATGCCCAACCGCCAGCACCTTCTATTATCAAATGATCAAGCTCTTGGTGCTTTAACACACCTAAATGGTTTGATAGTGCGGTTTTACTTATCTCTACTCCGGCTTTTTTTGCTGCAATATGTGGCGCAATGGGTGGCTCGAAGCAAAACGGGTTTATCAATTTGTACGGCAGTGCTACATTGCCAGACTCCAACAATGTTAATGCGTCTTCATTGACAAGCTCACCAAATGCCTGCTCAGCCCCTGCGGCAATCGGCTTGAAACCAGTAACGGCTCGTTTATGTTGTTTAATATATTTAATTAAAAGGCTCGATACATGGGTTTTACCTACTTCTGTATCTGTGCCAGTTATAAAAACTTGATTCATTTCTCTATCACTATATAAGCAACTTGGTAACTTACCGGAAATTGCCCCTGCTCTTTTGGATAATTAGCTAACAATGCACGGTATTTACGTTTACCCATCAGTCCACTGGGTTGTTCGCTACTATTAACTTTATGATTTGCACCAATTTCTTTAATAGAGTTTAAGGCAAGCTTAGGGCTATCGTAAAATATTTTATGATGACAAAAGCTACTACTGATTAATTTAAACGGCGTATGTGCTACTGCATTGGCGATATCGTTTTGTGTTACAAAGCGATTTATGTGAGGTTCATTGTCGAGCACTGAGAAAGCATGTTTAATTTCTTGCAACGTGCCATCGGCCACAATACTGAAGTGTGCGCGACCACCTGGTTTTAAAACACGGTAAAAATGGGTTAAAAGTGCCGCTAAATCACTACTCCATTGCATTGCAAAATTACTAAAGATCAGGTCAAAACAGTCGCCCAGAAACGGTAAGGTATCCATATCAGCACAGATACTCGGTGTAACACCTTGTTGTAACATGCTTTCACTTAAATCCATGCTTACTAGATAATCGCAGCGTTTTTTCAGTTCAAACGAATTTACAAAAGGGCCACAGCCTAAATCTAGCGCGACCTTATACCTCGCACCCAATGATTTTAACAGTATGTCGGCTGCTTGCTTTTGCACATGGGCATGACTTTGATAGCGCTTTGCTGCTTTAGAAAAATGAGACGCAGTGGCTTGCTTTTTGGTTAACGCAGACAACATCATAACAATTTTAACCCATCAACAAGATGATTTATCAACTGTTCTATATCTGCTGCTTGATGTGCAGCGGTAATCGTTATTCTTAGCCGTGCTGTATTATGAGGGACTGTTGGTGGTCTAATTGCCGTAAGCCAAATACCATTTGATTTTAAATGCTCACTCAGCGCTAAACAGCTTTCGCTATCGCCAAGCACCAGCGGTTGAATGGCGCTATTTGACGGCATGAGTGCAAGGTTATGATTACTTGCAAGGGTTTTAAAATACGCAATATTGTCTTTAAGGCGTGCGCGTTTTTCATCGGCACTGTAAAGCCGTTCTAATCGCGAAAGCGTTGCCGATGCAAGCCAAGGCGACATTGCAGTTGAATAGGTATAATCGCGATTAAATTGCAATAAATAATCGGCCACATTTTGGCTACATAACACCGCTGCCCCGCTGCTTGCGCAGGCTTTGCCAAAAGTGATAATCAGTATTTCTGGTTTAACCTCGTCGCAGCTGCCTAAACCATGATGACCCATTACACCAAAACCATGAGCATCATCAATCATTAACCAGGCATTGTGTTGTTTAGCGATGTGCACAAGTTCAGCAACTGGTGCGCTATCACCATCCATTGAAAATACCCCTTCACTTACAATCAGCTTGTGCTGCGCTTTAGATTTTTCTAAACGACGTGTTAAATGTTTTAGATCGTTATGATTAAAGCGAGTATTCGTTGCGTTTGCTGCGAGTCCGCCGTCAATTAAGCTGGCATGATTTAGTTTATCTTGAAATATTTCACTATTGGCTTCATTCATTAAACTTTTAAGCACACTTGCGTTAGCGCTAAAGCCTGAATTAAACAATAAACACGCTTTATAGTTGAGCTTAGATTTGAGGTAATTCTCAAGTGCAGTATGCGCATTTTGATAGCCTGTGACTAACGATGAACTACTCGCACCTAATGTATTTTCTAAACCCGTAATTGGCTCTTCACCCAAACCAAGGTAGTCGTTTGATGCGAAATTTAAATACTGTGTATTATTTCTAAGCAAAAAACGAGGACCAACACGCTCAAAGGCAATGCGCTGGCGGTATAAAGACGCTTGTTGTCGCTCAGCAAGCGTCTTGTTTATATATTCGAACGCCATTTATGCAGGATAAAATAGTTCTGATGTTTCTTTATCAGCGATTGCTGATTCTAACGACGCTTGATATGCCTCATCGGAATAATCTTCAGCACTTTCAGGCGACATACCCAGCTTTTTAATTAGCATCATATCGCTGTCTGCTTCTGGATTATCCGTAGTTAGTAATTTATCACCATAAAAAATTGAGTTAGCACCAGCGAAGAAACACATTGATTGCATCTGCTCATTCATCGCTGTGCGTCCTGCACTTAAGCGAACGTAACTTTTTGGCATCATAATGCGCGCAACCGCAATCGTACGAATAAACTCAAAATGATCTAAATCGTCCACATCTTCAAGTGGCGTGCCTTTTACTTTTACTAGCATGTTAATTGGCACACTTTCTGGCTGCTTTGGTAAATTTGCCAGCTGCATTAATAAACCGTAACGGTCTTTCGCTTGTTCGCCCATACCAACAATACCACCCGAGCATACTTTCATACCTGCGTCACGCACGTGGTCAAGGGTATCAAGTCTATCTTGGTAGGTTCGTGTTGTGATGATTTGTTGGTAATATTCAGGTGAGGTATCTAAGTTATGGTTGTAATAATCAAGTCCCGCATCACGCAGTACATGTGCTTTATCGTTATCAAGCATGCCCAGCGTCATACAGGTTTCAAGGCCCAGTTCTTTAACCTCTTTTACCATTTTCGCAATGTACGGCATATCGCGATCTTTCGGATCAGACCAAGCAGCCCCCATACAAAAACGTGTAGCACCCTTATTTTTAGCAATACGCGCTTGTTCGACGACTTTCTCAACTTCCATCAAACGCTCACGTTCTAGATCCGTTTTATAGTGGCCTGATTGAGGGCAGTACTTACAATCTTCAGGACATGCGCCCGTTTTAATAGATAACAGCGTAGAAATTTGTACTTTGTTTGGATTAAAGTGTTGACGATGAACACTGGCAGCTTGAAACAGTAAATCGTTAAACGGCATATTAAATAATGCCTTTACTTCATTAAGTGTCCAGTTATTACGCACCTGAGCTTGTTCCATGGAATTCTCGTTTTTATTTGTTTCTCGAACTTAATTTCGCTAGTCTACGCAGCAACACCCCATTGTCAACCAAACACAAGCTTTAAAGGTTTACATTTGAACACTAAAAAAACAATTGATTTGGATTTTGATAAAAATCATTTATGGCATCCCTACACGTCTATGATAAATCCCCTGCCGGTGTACCCAGTTACACATGCTGATGGCGTGCATATTCATTTGGAAACGGGTGAAAAATTAATTGATGGAATGGCCTCTTGGTGGAGCGTTTTGCATGGCTACAATAACCTTGAACTTAACAACGCAATAAAGCAACAAGTTGATAAAATGAGTCATGTGATGTTTGGCGGTTTAACCCACCAACCTGCCGTTGACCTTGGCAAGAAACTACTCGACATTACGCCACACTCGCTTACGCGTATCTTTTTAGCCGATTCAGGCTCTGTTGCCGTAGAAGTTGCCATTAAAATGGCAATGCAATATTGGCGCAGTAAAGGTAATACGCGTAAAAACAAACTTATGGCGCTAAGTAAAGGTTATCACGGCGATACATTTGCGGCGATGAGTGTATGCGATCCGGTTAATAGCATGCATTCGTTATACAAAGGTTTTTTACCAGAGCACTATTTTGTTCCCGCACCAAAAAGTAAATTTGGTGACGCATTCGACCGTTCAGAGCGCGATGTATTAGCGCAATACTTTGACAAGCATCACATGGATATCGCCGCCTTTATTTTAGAGCCGATTGTTCAAAATGCTGGCGGAATGAATTTTTATCACGGCGACTACTTAAAAGCGGTTCGTGAATTATGTGATGAGTACGACATACTGCTAATATGTGATGAAATCGCTACGGGCTTTGGTCGTACAGGAAAAATGTTTGCCGTTGAACATGCCAATGTTGAGCCTGATATTATGTGTATTGGTAAAGCAATGACCGGTGGTTATATGACGCTATCGGCAACCTTAACAACGGATAAAGTTGCAATTGGCATTAGTGAAGGCGATGCAGGTGTAATGATGCATGGCCCAACGTTTATGGCAAATCCCCTTGCCTGTGCCGTTGCCAATAAAAGCATTGAATTACTGCTTAAAACTGACTGGCAAAGTAATATTGCACGCATTGAACATTGTTTTAAAACGCACTTACAAAAGTTTGAAAATATAGATTCTGTGGCAAATGTTCGTATTCTCGGGGCAATTGGTGTTGTTGAAATGACGCAAGCGGTTGATGTTGCCAAAGTGCAAAAACAGCTCATTGAACATGGCGTGTGGTTAAGGCCGTTTGGCAAACTGATTTATATGATGCCGCCTTATATAATGCAAGATGCGTCAATCATCAAAATGTGTAATGCGATTAAATCGATTTTGTAGGATTTAGGGCCTAATGGCTTACCATTCAAATAGGTAAGCCATTTTGTTGATGGTTTTTAGCGGTACTTTATGAATGTTGCGCTGATAATAAAGGTGCTGCATCGCCTTATCTTTAATTTCACCTACCACCACTTCTTTTACTTGATAACCAAGCGCGTGCGCTGCTTCAGCATACGCAATAAATTCCCATTTTTTAATGTTGGTGTTATCCAAAATCACCAATGGAATTTGCTGGTTCAACGCACGAATAAAACGCGCTAAATTAAGGTTGTGGTATTCACTTAGCTTGGCTTTATCAAAACGATATTGACCATCGCTGATAAAAAAATCGTCGGTTGAACAAATTACAAATTGGCCTTCATCGCCATTTACCATTTCATCACACAAACTCTGAGCGTAATGACTTTTCCCTGAGCCCGGCAGACCCCTTAAAATAAACACTTGTTTCATCTAAACAAAATTACCAATAAACAAATAATACAAATAACTAACAAACTGATTTGATTAACCGCGATACTATCACCACGGCGGCGGTTATAACTCTGACGCATGATGATTGAAATACTCGATATAATACCAGTTAAGATTAAAAAAAGAATCAGCAAGTTACGTGGCGTCATCAACCAATGATCACGATGCGATAAACCAAAATAACGGATAATGCCATATTCAAGCTCAGGCCTTGCGTAGTGAAACATAATCAGCGCAAGCAAAAAGAAAAACCACGCGATAATTGATAACGCATGTAATACGTTTTGCCTCATAGGTGATTTGCTGCGCCTTTCTTTTATCATACGCGTCAGTTATTCAATGAAATTTCACTATTTTTAAGCATATTACACATTATCGGGAAATTTGCTGTTTTTTTATTTTTCTTTCACAGGTAAGATAACAAACTTTCTTAGCGCATGCTAAGTAAGAACAACAAGAATTTATTTAGGCATTTTAATCATTGGAGTGAAAATGAGCCATATAGCTATCACAGACCTTTTGAAAGGCCGTGTAGAAGTAGGTGCAACCGTTACTATTAAAGGTTGGATCCGTACACGTCGCGATTCAAAAGCAGGAATCTCTTTTTTAGCCGTTCATGACGGTAGTTGTTTCGATCCTATTCAAGCTGTGGTACCGAACTCACTCAATAATTATGAAGAAGTGACCAAGCTTACCGCGGGCTGTTCAGTAACCGTTGTTGGTACAATCGTAGAATCACAAGGCCAAGGCCAATCATTTGAGATTCAAGCTGAATCGGTAGAAGTAGTAGGTTGGGTAGAAAACCCTGATACGTACCCTATGGCTGCAAAGCGTCACAGTATTGAATATTTACGTGAACACGCACATTTACGTCCTCGCACTAATATTATTGGTGCAGTAACGCGTGTTCGTAACTGCTTATCACAAGCAATTCACCGTTTTTACCACGAGCGTGGTTACGTTTGGATTTCTACACCTATTATCACAGCTAGTGACTGTGAAGGTGCGGGTGAAATGTTCCGTGTATCAACACTCGATATGCAAAACTTACCACGCACTGATAAAGGCGATGTAGATTACAGCGAAGACTTCTTCGGTAAAGAAGCATTCTTAACAGTATCTGGCCAGCTAAACGGCGAAACTTACTGTTCAGCAATGTCAAAAATCTACACTTTTGGCCCAACATTCCGTGCTGAAAACTCAAATACATCTCGTCACTTAGCTGAATTCTGGATGGTTGAGCCTGAAGTTGCATTTGCAGATCTTAACGATATTGCTGCACTTGCAGAAGATATGCTGAAATACGTATTTAAAGCAGTACTTGAAGAGCGTCGTGATGATATGGAATTCTTTGCACAACGAGTTGAGAAAACCGCTATTTCACGTTTAGAAAACTTCGTTGAAAAAGATTTCGCACAAGTTGACTACACAGACGCTGTTGAAATTCTTAAAGGCTGTGGCAAGAAATTCGAATTCCCAGTTGAATGGGGTGTGGATTTACAATCAGAGCATGAGCGCTATCTTGCAGAAGAGCACTTTAATGCACCAGTAGTTATTAAAAACTACCCGAAAGACATTAAAGCCTTCTACATGCGTCAAAACGAAGACGGCAAAACAGTTGCAGCAATGGACGTTGTTGCACCTGGTATCGGTGAAATCATTGGCGGCTCACAACGTGAAGAACGTTTAGACGTACTTGATGCACGTTTAGAAGAAATGGGCTTAGACAAAGAGGATTACTCTTGGTATCGCGATTTACGTAAGTATGGTACTGTTCCGCACTCAGGTTTCGGCCTAGGTTTTGAACGCCTTGTAGCTTACGTAACAGGTATGGGTAACGTACGTGACGTTATCGCCTTCCCGCGAACAAAAGGTTCAGCTACTTACTAAACGCTTTCCGTTTAATTAAGTACACTTAATGAAAAACCGGCTTATGCCGGTTTTTTTGTTTTTGTCATTTTAGCCTAGGGTCTGTTGATCTTTGCTGTTCTATTTTTGTTCTGTTTGAGCGTGCTTTTATCGCGGCGCTCGATGTGTGGCCTAGTAATCTAAGCGAATATCGAGCAACAATGAGAAAAGTGCGCTCAAAAGAACCGTTCGGCAGCGCTTGATTGGCTTTTCTACTGTGTTATCGGCTGGCTCACATAGAATAACTATGCCACGCAGCCTCCGCCTAGTATAAAACCCAATCAAACTGCTGCAAAAACGAACTTGAAAGGTCAACAGACCCTAGTAATCTACTACATCAACAGGCTTATAAAGCTCATGATAATTAACCTGAGATCTGCATAAGTATTAAAGCCGAGTCACTTTTATACTCGGCTTTTTAGTCTGAAAGGTATAGGCAATTAATCCAGCCATTAAATTAACCATAAATGAGATGCAGCTGCGGTGCCTTGTATGGTCTATTTGAGCCATATTTTTCAGCTGGTCGAAAACCGTTTCAATGATGAAACGCTTTGATAACATCGCTCTATCCCAAGATGATATTGGCTGACGTTTCATATTACTTCGTTGACCTGTAATAAAATCAACGCCTTGCTCAGCAAGTTCCGCTTTTAAGTTTGCCGATACATAACCTTTATCAGCGTATAAACTACCTGTAACATTATCGACCATATCTGGTACAGGTTTCCTATCATCAACATTACCAGCGGTCACTTTTACAGCTAATAAACCACCTTCATCATTCATGATGAGGTGAAGTTTAAAGCCATAAAACCAGCCCATTGTTCCTTTGCCTCGTTTGGCTTCTCCCGCGAAAACTTGGTGGCGAGGAATACGCATGTTGTGACACACCTTGAGAGAAGTAGAATCGATAAATGCAATGCCTGTTGGTTTATCAAAGCGCTGCTTCAGATAGCTACACAGAGCAGGTAACGTGGCCTGAAGTAACTTCAACATACGTGTATAGCTGACTAAATCAGGAAAATAATGTCGCCAATACTGACAAACAAATTTGGTGTAGTAAGTTTTAAAGTCGCGATAACCTGATTGATGAAAGGCAATTAATATAGTCATCACTTCGCTAGAGGATAGTCGAGACGGCTTAATGCGTTGCTTTTCACCTGATTCTATTAGGTGTTTAAGCCATTGAGGTTCAAACAATAAACAAAAATCATCGACATCTACGTAAATTGCATCTAAGTTATTCATGCCCTTGCCTCGGTAATCTTATGTTTCTTGGTCGAAAGATCTGATCACCGCAAGGGCATTTAGTTCCACTTCTTATGTGCAGCTCAGGTTAATTAATAATCTGCTCACACAACTTTTTACACGTATATTGTTTTGTGGCGAACCAGCCTCGATTTAGAGAGTTACACTAAGAAGCGCTACAAAAAAAGCCTTGCTAAAGAAGCAAGGCTTTTACAATTGGAATAAGTTTATGTTGTTACAGTGATGCTTCTAATTCTGGAAGTACATCAAATAAATCAGCAACTAGACCGTAATCGGCAACTTGGAAAATTGGCGCATCGGGATCTTTGTTGATTGCAACAATCACTTTAGAGTCTTTCATACCAGCAAGATGCTGAATTGCACCGCTAATACCTACTGCGATATAGAGTTGCGGCGCAACAATTTTACCTGTTTGCCCTACTTGCATGTCATTTGGTACAAATCCCGCATCAACAGCAGCGCGCGATGCACCAATCGCTGCACCTAGTTTGTCTGCGATACCATTTAACAATGCAAAGTTTTCGCCATTTTGCATACCACGACCACCTGAGATGATGACATCTGCCGCAGTAAGTTCTGGGCGTTCACTTTCTGTTTCTTGTTGTGAAACAAAACTGCTTAGTGCGTTCTCTTTAACTGCATCAAATGATGAAACAGCTACTGGCGCTTGCTCACCAGCTACATCAAACGCACTCGAACGTACCGTAACAATGTGTTTATCTTCACTACTTTGTACCGTAGCTATTGCATTACCAGCATAAATTGGGCGCTTAAATGTATTTTCGTCAATCACTTCGATAATGTCAGAAATTTGCACTTTGTCTAACAGTGCAGCCACTCGCGGCATAAAGTTTTTGCCTGTCGTGGTTGCAGCTGCGAAAATATGTGAATAATCACCTGCTAAATCGACAACAAGATCAGCCATATTTTCTGCAAGTTGATGCTCTAATGCTGCATTATCAGCGACAATCACATTTGAAACACCGTCAATTTTGCTTGCAGCCTCTGCTACTGCGGCTACGTTAAAGCCTGCAACTAAAACAGTGACTGACTTACCGAGTTTTTGCGTGGCTGAAACTACTTTAGCTGTGTCGTTTTTAAGCACGCCATGTTCGTGCTCTGCAATAATAAGTACTGACATTAGATCACCTTCGCTTCATTTTTTAGTTTTTCAACTAGCGTTGCTACGTCTGCGACAATTTCGCCTGCTTCACGCTTGCTTGGCTCTTCTACTTTTAAGGTTGTAATACGCGGCGTAAGATCAACACCAAGATCCGCTGCGGTTAATACATCAAGCGGCTTGCGCTTAGCCTTCATAATATTAGGAAGCGTTGCATAACGAGGTTCATTCAAGCGAAGATCCGTCGTCACAACCGCTGGTAAGTTAACAGCAATTGTTTGTAAACCACCATCGACTTCGCGCGTTACATTAAGCTTATCGCCATCAACCACTACTTCTGAGGCAAAGGTAGCTTGAGCGCGCCCAGTAAGTGCAGCAAGCATTTGACCTGTTTGGTTGTTATCAGAGTCAATCGCCTGCTTACCTAAAATCACTAACTCTGGATTTTCTTGCTCTACAACTTTGGCAAGGAGCTTAGAAACATGCAGCGACTCTAAACGTTCGTTTGTGTCAATTTGGATTGCTTTATCTGCACCAAGTGCAAGTGCCGTACGAAGCTGTTCTTGGCAAGCCGTATCGCCTATTGATACAACGACGACTTCAGTTGCTTTGCCTGCTTCTTTAATGCGGATAGCTTCTTCAACCGCGATTTCACAAAATGGGTTAAGTGCCATTTTTACATTATTTAGGTCAACATCACTATTATCGGCTTTTACGCGCGCTTTTACGTTATAGTCGATCACTCGTTTGACCGGAACTAGGATTTTCATAACCTCTCCTTCAATGTTTACGCGTACGTAAACCTAGGTAAACTTATTTAACCGTTATTTGGTTTTAAGGCTACTTCCTGTTGACGTAAACGTCAACCTAAAATATGCTAAAGCCAATAACAGGTTATTTGGTTAACAAAGACCAGCTTAATTCAACAGGGGCAATATCATGGTACAACGTGAAACCATGGAGTTTGATGTAGTTATTGTAGGCGCTGGGCCTGCAGGCTTATCAAGCGCTATAAAACTGGCACAACTAGCACAAGAAAATGAACAAGAATTAATGATTTGTGTCGTTGAAAAAGGTTCAGAGGTCGGAGCTCATATTTTATCAGGCGCTGTACTTGAACCACGTGCACTTAATGAATTACTACCAAATTGGCAAGAACTTGGCGCCCCACTTAATACTAAAGTGAGCCAAGACGACATTTATTGGTTTAATGACGAACGCAGTTCGAAAAAGCTACCTGCTTTCGCAACGCCAAAAACCTTCCATAATGACGACAACTACATCGTTTCTATGGGCAATGTATGTCGTTTTTTAGCACAGCAAGCAGAAAACTTAGGTGTAGAAATCTTTCCAGGTTTCAGTGCGCATTCACTGATAATTGAAGATGATGCGGTAAAAGGCATAATCACAGGTGATATGGGGGTCAGTGAATCTGGCGAAGAAAAAGATGGCTTTATGCCTGGTATGGAACTTCGCGCTAAATACACTATTTTTGCAGAGGGTTGCCGTGGTCATTTAGGCAAAGAACTCATCAGTACATTTAAACTAGAGGAAGGTAAGTCACCACAACATTATGGTTTAGGGTTTAAAGAAATCTGGGAAATCCCGAGCGAACATCATAAGCCTGGGCTTGTTGTACATGGTGCAGGCTGGCCACTTGATAAAGATACCGGTGGCGGCTCTTACATGTATCATGGCGATGACAATCAAGTGGTCGTTGGTTTAATCATTGATTTAAACTACAGCAATCCACACCTTTCGCCATTTGATGAATTTCAGCGCATGAAACACCACCCTGTGTTTGCAGATACATTGAAACACGGCAAACGCATTGCCTATGGTGCACGCGCCATCGCAAAAGGTGGTTTGAACTCATTACCTAAAATGACGTTTCCAGGTGGTGTGTTAGTTGGCTGTAACGCCGGTACGCTTAATTTTGCCAAGATTAAAGGTAATCACACAGCAATGAAGTCAGGCATGCTGGCCGCTGAAAGTATCTTTTGTGCGATACAGGATAATAAAGCGAATACAGAGCTTGATGACTTTACATCACGTTTTGAGAACTCGTGGCTTTATCAAGAATTAAACAGCAGTAAAAACTTCGGCCCAGCAATGCATAAACTAGGTAAGTTTTTTGGCGGCATGTATAACACCATTGATCAAAACTTATTTAATGGCGGTTTACCGTTTAACTTTAAAGATGACACACCTGATCATGCTTGCCTTGAGCCAGCTAGTCGTCATTCAGAAATTAACTATGCAAAACCTGATGGCACGCTAAGTTTTGATAAACTAAGTTCGGTGTTTTTATCAAGTACTAACCATGAAGAAGATCAGCCATGTCACTTAAAACTGGCGGATAACACAATACCGCTTGGTAAAAACTTATCTGAGTACAACGAGCCTGCACAGCGCTATTGCCCTGCAGGTGTGTACGAAATCAACGAAGTTGAAGGTCAACAAACCTTCGTTATTAATTCGCAAAACTGCATCCACTGTAAAACCTGCGATATAAAAGATCCGAGCCAAAACATTACTTGGGTCACCCCTGAAGGTGCTGGCGGGCCAAACTACCCGAATATGTAATTTTCAATTGTATTTGTCAAAGGCATGCTCTCCCACGTGAGCATGCCTTTTTTATTACTTGTTAAAACCTTAGTTATCGCTAATACTCAATAAACAACACACTGATTATCAAGTAATTATGGATAAAGACAGCGTTACATTTAGATTTTTGGCAGAACCTACCGACGTTAACTTTGGCGGTAAAGTACACGGTGGCATTGTTATGAAATGGATTGACCAAGCGGGTTATGCTTGTGCAGCGCTGTGGAGTGGTCATTACTGTGTTACCGTATCAGTTGCGGCAATAAAATTCCATCGCCCTATTCTCGTTGGGCAACTTGTTGAAGTTGAAGCCAAAATAGCTAATACCGGTAAAACCAGTATGCAAATATTTATTGCGGTACGCTGTGGCGATCCGAAATCTGGGCAGATGGTAGAATCGAATAATTGCATCATCAATTTTGTCGCTACGGATCAAGCTGGTTACCCTGTACCGGTTCCTGCCTTTGAAGCAAAAACCGCAAATGAAAAGCGTATTCAAAAATACGCGCAAAAAATGAAAGACATGTCACTGCAAGCGGAAAAAGTGTTCGAACAAGAAATGAAAGAAGAATAATTTTATTCAACACGTTTTGTGGCAAAATAGGCACTTTTACAGTGCCTAATTAAGTTTATTAGTGTTATGAATGACTACCAATTAACTCCAATTGCCTTTATCGAATCTCCCTATAAACAAAAATTTGCGATACCTCGCCAGCCTCGCCTTATTCCAGAAGCAAAAGCCAAATGTAAATTTGTTGGCGAGTTTAACCGTGAAGAGTTTGTTCGTGGTATTGAAGACTTTAGCCATGTTTGGCTTATTTTCCGTTTTCATGAAACGGCCGATAAAGGCTGGTCTCCATTAGTCCGCCCTCCACGCCTAGGCGGCAACGATAAAAAAGGAGTGTTTGCAACCCGCGCCACCTTTAGGCCAAATGGCATTGGTATGAGCGCGGTAAAACTCGAAGGTGTGCACTATGAAAACGGTCAACTTTGGCTTGAGCTGTCAGGCATAGATTTACTGGATGGTACTCCTATTCTTGATATTAAGCCCTATTTACCCTATTCCGATAGCCTTCCAAATGCGACCGCAGGATTTGCAGATACACGCCCAGAAACGCCATTATTGGTTGAGTTTGCAGATAAAGCCATTGCGTTTTGCGAGCAAAACCAGACCCTTTACCCGGAGCTACAAAGCTTTATTGAAAAAGTATTAAAACAAGACCCGCGACCGGCCTATAAAAAAACGAAAGTCGGGCTACAAGAATACGGCATGAGCTTGTTTGATTTAAATATTAAATGGCAAGTGATTGAAAGCGACGTTACCGTATTAGAAATTAGTAAAAATAGCGAAAAGCCAGCATAGTAAGGCTTTTGAATTTTTACATACACTGATAAACTTAGCGCCTTACCTTATAAAAATAGATTTAACATTTCGGAAAGCAAATGCGTACTAGTCAATATATTTTAGCGACGTTAAAAGAAACGCCATCTGATGCAGAAATTATCAGCCATCAGCTTATGTTACGCGCGGGAATGATCCGCAAACTAGCATCGGGTTTATACACTTGGTTACCAAGTGGTTTAAAAGTGCTACGTAAAGTAGAAAACACTGTTCGTGAAGAAATGAACAAAGCCGGTGCGATTGAAATGTTAATGCCCATTATCCAGCCAGCCGACCTTTGGCAAGAGTCTGGTCGTTGGGAGCAATTTGGCCCAGAATTACTGCGTATTAATGACCGTCACAACCGTCCTTTTGCATTAGGTCCTACGCACGAAGAAGTGATTACTGAATTTGTTCGTAAAGAAATTAGCAGTTACAAACAACTGCCAGTAAATCTTTATCAAATCCAGACTAAAGTACGTGACGAAGTTCGCCCACGTTTTGGTGTGATGCGTGCGCGCGAATTCACCATGAAAGATGCTTATTCTTTCCATTTAAGTGAAGAGTGCTTAAATGAAACGTATAAGAGAATGCACCAAGCATACTGTAATGTTTTTGAGCGTCTAGGGTTAGATTACCGTCCTGTTATTGCAGATACTGGTTCAATCGGTGGCTCAGTCTCTCATGAATTCCACGTACTTGCAGAATCTGGTGAAGATGCCATCGCATTTAGCTCAGAGTCAGACTACGCAGCGAATATTGAAAAAGCAGAAGCGGTAGCACCAAATATTGAACGTCCTGCGCCATCAAAAGAGTTAAACTGTTTCGACACGCCTAATGCAAAAACAATCGAAGATCTAAAACAACAACACGGTGTTAAACCACACCGCGGCGTTAAGACATTAATTGCTTACGGCGCGCCAAATGAAAACGAAGAGCGCGGTTTAGTTGCACTCGTTGTACGTGGCGATCATGAACTTAATGAGCTTAAAGCTGAAAAGCTAACTTTAGTTGATTCTCCACTTGAATTTGCAACGGAAGAAGACATTGTTAAGGCAACGGGTGCAAAACCAGGTTCACTAGGCCCAGTTGGTTTAGACATGCCAATTATTGTAGACCGTTCAGCGGCTGTAATGGCAGACTTTGTCGCTGGTGCGAACGAAGATGGCGTTCACTACAGTGGTATTAACTTTGACCGTGACGTTACAGACTACACTGTTGAAGACATTCGTAATGTCGTAGAAGGCGATCCTAGCCCATGTGGTAAAGGCGTATTAAACATCAAACGTGGTATTGAAGTTGGTCATATTTTCCAACTTGGCACAAAGTACTCAGAGGCAATGAAAGCAGGCGTACTTGCTGAAAGCGGTAAAAACCAAATTATGACTATGGGTTGTTATGGTATTGGTGTTTCGCGCATCGTTGCAGCGGCAATTGAACAAAACCACGACCAATACGGTATTAAATGGCCAACTGCCCTTGCGCCATTTGAGCTGGCAATCGTTCCAATGAATATGCACAAGTCGCATCGTATTCCAGAAATTGCTGACAAGTTATACGCAGATCTGCAAGCTGCTGGTATTGATGTATTATTTGATGATCGTAAAGAGCGCCCAGGCGTAATGTTTAACGATATGGAACTAGTTGGCGTACCGCATACGTTAGTGATCGGTGAGCGTAATCTAGACAACAATCAAATCGAATATAAAAATCGTATTACAGGTGAAAAAGAACTTATTGACCTAGATAACGCGATTGAAGCAATTATTAACCTAGTTAAATCATAATTGTAAGATAATAAAAAAGCGCTGTGTTATCACAGCGCTTTTTTTGTGTCTTTTAAAAAGGATAGGCATAACCCCTATCCTTTTTTGAACTTAGCCTTTGCTTTCTTCTTTCGCCCAAGAATCACGTAAGCCAACCGTACGGTTAAATACTAACCCTTCAGCTTTACTATCTCGACAGAAATAGCCTGTACGCTCAAACTGGTAACCTACTTCAACCTCAGCATTAGCAAGTGCTGGCTCAACAACCGCAGAGGTTAAACGTACTAAAGACTCTGGATTTAATACTGTTGCAAAATCTTCTTCTGCAGCCGGGTTAGGCACAGTAAATAAACGGTCGTATAAACGTACTTCTGCTGCAACACCTTGGCTTGCACTTACCCAGTGAATAACCCCTTTTACTTTACGACCATCACTTGGGTTTTTACCCAGTGTTTCATCGTCGTATGTACAGTAAATAGTAGTAATGTTGCCTGCATCGTCTTGGTCCACACGTTCTGCTTTAATAACATACGCACCACGTAGACGTACTTCTTTACCAAGTACTAGGCGCTTATATTTTTTGTTCGCTTCAAGGCGGAAATCTTCACGCTCAATAAATACTTCGCGAGTGAAAGGAACAATACGCGTACCCATGTCCTCGATATTTGGGTGATTTTGAACGTTTAGTTCTTCCACTTTATCTTCTGGGAAATTTTCGATTACTACTTTAATCGGATCAAGTACTGCCATTGCACGCGGTGCATTTTCGTTTAGGTCATCACGGATACATGCTTCTAACATGCCCATTTCTACCATATTATCTTGTTTTGTAACGCCAATACGCTTACAGAATTCGCGTACAGAAGCTGGTGTATAACCACGGCGTTTTAAACCCGCTATTGTTGGCATACGCGGGTCATCCCAACCTTCAACATGCTTTTCTTCAACTAATGCATTTAACTTACGCTTACTCATTAGTGTGTATTCAAGATTTAAACGAGAAAACTCAATTTGTTGTGGATGACATTCAAGTGAAATGTTATCTAATACCCAATCGTATAGACGACGGTTATCTTGGAACTCAAGCGTACAAAGCGAGTGCGTAATACCTTCTAGCGCATCTGAAATACAGTGTGTGAAATCGTACATTGGGTAGATGCACCACTTGTCACCTGTTTGGTGGTGATGTGCAAAACGAATACGATAAATAATTGGATCGCGTAGCACCATAAATGAGCTCGCCATATCAATTTTTGCACGTAGAACACATTCGCCTTCCTTAAACTCACCATTTTTCATTTTTTCGAAAAGCGCTAAGTTTTCTTCCACACTGGTATCACGGTAAGGGCTGTTTTTACCTGCTTCTGTTAAAGTACCACGGTATTCGCGCGCTTCATCTGGTGATAAGAAACATACGTACGCTAAGCCTTTTTCAATTAGCTCTACCGCGTAGCCGTATAACTCGTCAAAGTAGTTTGACGAATAACAAATATCGCCATCCCAGTTAAAACCAAGCCATTTAACATCTTGTTGAATTGAGTTTACGTAATCGATGTCTTCTTTTTCTGGGTTTGTATCATCAAAACGTAAGTTACATAGGCCTTTATAGTCTTGTGCAATACCAAAGTTTAGGCAGATAGACTTTGCGTGACCAATATGTAAAAAACCATTCGGCTCTGGTGGAAAACGTGTATGTGTTGCTGCATGTTTTCCTGATGCTAAATCTTTATCAATTAAATTAGTGATAAAGTTTGTTGCTCGATTTTCTGCTTCCGCCATTGCGAAATTTTCCTATATTCATTAAATAAATTAACGGCCTAATTATTACAAATAAAAGGCTCAGCGACTAGCTCCAATCACTTTGCAAGGTTAAAAAAATAACGCTACATTAAGAATTAGATATCATAAAAGTTGTTTAATTTGTGAAAATATTATTTGCATTGCTATTTATTGTGAGCTATTCAGTCACAGCTTCAAATTCGATTACCTTTGCGGTTGGTCATGACCATCTAAAAATGATAAAAGATTACCCTTTTTATGCAGCGTCTTGGGAAATACTAAATGTTGAACTTAATAATATAGGTTATGAAGTTAAAACCAATGTTTCCCCTTGGGCAAGAGCCAAAGAATCAGTAAAAAAAGGGAAAAGTGACGGATTATTTTTGGCAGCAAATTTCAAAGGTAGAGAAAGTTGGGCTTCATTAAGCACTGCTATTGGCCAAGATCAGTTTGGCATATTTCAAAATCATCGCTCTGATCCACTTGCCCCCTTTGGCTCAGTGCGACTACTAAGTAATTATAGTCAATTAACTTTTCTCGACCAAAATAAACAAATTAAAGTTACTACAGCACAAAAAGGCTTGCTGTTATTGAGTAATCAAAAATTACAAGGATTTGTCATGTCACGTAGTTACGGCGACTACTTATTACATAATGAATTACACACTTTAAATAAACGAATAGTGTTTAATGAAGAGAAGATTGAAACTTATACCGCACATATTGCAGTAGGTGAAACAAACCCAAGAAGAGATGTAATCCTTTCCATTGTGAATAAAGCTATTGGAAATGCTTTTAAGTCAGGCTCTTATAAAAAAATAATGCAAAAACATAGTGTCGAAGAGTATCAATTAGTGCCTTTCTAAAAGAACTAAGAACATTATCCAATAAAAAAGGCTGCAGATGCAGCCTTTTTTAAACGATAGGAAAATTACCAGCCAGTTTTTTCAGCTAGTGCTTTACCGATATCAGCTAGTGAACGAACAGTCTTAACGCCTGCTGCTTCTAGCGCTGCGAATTTCTCGTCAGCTGTACCTTTACCGCCAGCGATAATCGCACCAGCGTGACCCATACGCTTACCTGGAGGAGCAGTAACACCAGCGATGTAAGAAACTACAGGCTTAGTTACATTAGCTTTAATGTACTCAGCAGCTTCTTCTTCAGCTGTACCACCGATCTCACCGATCATTACGATCGCTTCAGTTTGTGGGTCTTTTTCGAACATTTCAAGAACGTCGATGAAGTTAGTACCTGGGATTGGGTCACCACCGATACCAACACATGTTGATTGACCGAAACCAGCATCAGTTGTTTGCTTAACAGCTTCGTAAGTAAGTGTACCAGAACGTGATACGATACCTACTTTACCTGGCTTGTGGATATGACCAGGCATGATACCAATTTTAGTTTCACCCGGAGTGATAACACCTGGGCAGTTTGGACCAATCATGCGAACGCCAGTTTCGTCAAGCTTAACCTTAACGTCAACCATGTCTAGCGTTGGAATACCTTCAGTGATACAAACGATTAGCTCGATACCAGCATCGATAGCTTCAAGGATTGCATCCTTACAGAAAGGAGCTGGAACGTAGATTACAGATGCAGTTGCACCAGTAGATTCTACTGCTTCACGTACTGTGTTAAATACAGGAAGACCTAGGTGAGTTTGACCACCTTTACCTGGAGAAACACCACCAACCATTTGTGTACCGTACTCAAGCGCTTGCTCTGAGTGGAAAGTACCTTGGCCGCCAGTGAAACCCTGACAGATTACTTTAGTATCTTTGTTAATTAATACAGACATTATTTGCCCTCCGCAGCAGCAACAACTTTCTCAGCAGCGTCAGTTAGTGACTCAGCTGCGATGATGTCTAGGCCAGAGTTAGCAAGAACGTCACGACCAAGATCAGCGTTAGTACCTTCTAAACGTACAACTACAGGTACATTTACACCAACTTCTTTAACTGCACCAATGATCCCTTCTGCGATCATGTCACAGCGTACGATACCACCGAAGATGTTAACTAGTACTGCTTTAACATTGTCATCAGATAAGATGATCTTGAATGCTTCAGCTACACGCTCTTTAGTCGCGCCGCCACCTACGTCTAGGAAGTTAGCTGGCTTGCCGCCGTGTAGGTTTACGATGTCCATCGTACCCATTGCAAGGCCTGCACCGTTAACCATACAACCAACGTTACCGTCTAGTGCTACGTAGTTCAGTTCCCACTGAGCTGCGTGCGCTTCACGCTCGTCTTCTTGTGACGGATCGTGCATTTCACGGATTTTAGGCTGACGGTATAACGCGTTACCATCTACACCGATTTTACCGTCTAGACAGTGAAGGTTACCTTCGTCAGTGATTACTAATGGGTTGATTTCTAATAGTGCGAAATCGTGGTCGTTGAACATGTTAGCAAGACCCATGAAGATCTTAACAAACTGCTTCATTTGCGTAGGGTTTAAACCTAGTTTGAAGCCTAGTTCACGTGCCTGGTAAGCTTGAGGACCTACTAGTGGATCGATCTCAGCTTTGTGAATTAGTTCTGGTGTTTCTTCAGCAACTTGTTCGATTTCAACGCCACCTTCAGTAGATGCCATGAAAACAACTTTACGAGAAGCACGGTCTACTACAGCGCCAAGGTATAATTCGTTAGCGATATCTGTGCAGCTTTCAACAAGGATTTTAGCTACTGGCTGACCATTTTCGTCAGTTTGGTAAGTAACTAAGTTTTTACCTAACCAGTTTTGTGCAAATTCTTTGATTTCTTCTTTGCTGTCAGCAAGCTTTACACCGCCCGCTTTACCACGTCCACCTGCGTGAACCTGACATTTAACAACCCACTTGTCACCGCCAATTTTATCAGCAGCTTCTGCAGCTTCCTGAGGAGTGTCACATGCATAACCCTCAGAAACTGGTAAACCATAGTCGGCAAATAATTTCTTTGCCTGATACTCATGCAAATTCATGATGCTTTTCCAATTGTATTACGTAAAGGGTTGAACCGTTGTTCAACCATCCCAAATTGCGCACCTAGTATAGTCGCACCAATCAGGTATGAAAACCCCAGTACGACCAAAGGCGCAAAAAAAAAGCTGCGAATCACTCCACAGCTTATTTTTTAATCCAAATCAATTATACGTCTAATAATAAACGCGTTGGATCTTCTAGTAGTTCCTTAATTGTAACCAAGAAACCAACTGATTCTTTACCATCGATTTGACGGTGGTCATACGATAGTGCTAGGTACATCATAGGTAAAATTTCAACTTTACCATTTACCGCCATTGGACGATCTTGGATTTTGTGCATACCAAGAATAGATGATTGCGGTAAGTTGATGATTGGCGTAGAAAGTAGTGAACCAAACACACCGCCGTTAGTAATAGTGAAGTTACCACCTGTCATGTCATCAACAGTAAGTTTTCCGTCACGACCTTTAAGTGCTAGTTCACGAATACCTTTTTCAATCTCAGCAACTGATAGCTTGTCACAGTCACGAAGTACAGGAGTTACTAGACCGCGAGGCGTAGAAACTGCAATGCTGATATCGAAGTAGTTGTGATAAACAATGTCATCACCGTCGATAGACGCGTTTACTTCAGGGAAACGCTTCAGCGCTTCGGTAACTGCTTTCACGTAGAAAGACATGAAACCTAAACGGATGCCGTGACGCTCTTCAAATACATCTTTGTATTGCTTACGAAGATCCATGATTGGCTTCATGTTTACTTCGTTAAACGTTGTAAGCATTGCTGTTGAATTCTTAGCTTCTAGAAGACGGTTTGCAATTGTCTTACGAAGACGTGTCATAGGAACACGCTTTTGCGTACGCTCACCAAGTGCAACAGCTGGTGCCGCCGCAGGTGCTGCTGATTTAGCTGCTGGTGCTTTTAAGAACGCGTCTACGTCTTCTTTAGTGATACGACCGCCTTTACCAGAACCTTTGATTTGTGAAGCATCAAGGCCTTTTTCTGCAATTAGACGACGAACAGAAGGCGTTAACACGTCTGAGTTTTCGTCAGATGCTGCTGGCGCTTCAGCTGTTGCTGCTGGCGCTGCCGCCGCAGGTGCTGCACCAGCAACTAGTTTACCAATTACTTGTTCGCCAAGTACTGTGTCGCCTTCTGCGTGAATGTGATCACCCATTACACCATCTTCTGGCGCTACAACTTCAAGAACAACTTTGTCAGTTTCGATGTCTACTAGGTTTTGGTCACGGCTTACCGCTTCACCTGGTTGAACATGCCATGTTGCAATCGTAGCGTCTGCTACTGATTCTGGAAGTACAGGAACTTTAATATCCACTTCTTTACCTTCTGCTGCTGGCGCCGCTGCTGGCGCTGCTGTTGTTTCTGCTGGCGCAGCTGCTGCATCTGCCGCACCTAATAGTGCAATCACTTGTTCACCAAGTACCGTTGCACCTTCCGTTTGAGAAATTTCTGTAATCACACCATCTTCAGGTGCAACTACTTCTAACACTACTTTATCTGTTTCAATATCAACAAGGTTTTGATCGCGGCTAACTGTATCACCAACGTTCACGTGCCAAGTTGCAACTGTTGCATCTGCAACAGATTCAGGAAGAACAGGAACCTTAATTTCGGTTGTCATCTCTTATTCCTTATTTTTTAATTGTTAGAGCGTCGGCGATCAACGCAGTTTGTTCTTTAGTATGGGTTGACATATAACCACATGCTGGCGAAGCTGATGCCTTACGACCTGCATAGCTTAAGTTAGCACCTTGTGGAATTGCTTCCCAGAAGTGGTGTTGCGAGCAGTACCAAGCACCTTGGTTTTGCGGCTCTTCTTGACACCATACGAAATCTTTAACATGTTGGTAACGTTGCATAATTGTTTCCATTTCCGCATGAGGGAATGGGTACAATTGTTCAACACGTACGATAGCAACATTGTTAAGTTCTTGCTCACGACGCTGTTGCAGTAGCTCGTAATAAACTTTACCGCTACAGAACACAACGCGCTCAACTTTGCTAGCATCAATATCATCGATTTCATCAATCATATTGTGGAAAATACCTGTTGAAAGCTCTTCCAAGCTTGAAACTGCAAGAGGATGACGCAGTAATGATTTAGGTGTCATAACAATCAATGGACGACGCAGAGGACGAACTGATTGACGACGGATCATTGCGTAAACTTGAGCTGGCGTTGACGGCACACATACTTGCATATTATGGTCAGCACAAAGCTGTAAAAAGCGCTCTAAACGTGCAGAACTATGCTCTGGACCTTGGCCTTCATAACCATGCGGTAGCAATATAGTTAAGCCACATAAACGGCCCCATTTTTGCTCACCAGAACTTAAGAATTGGTCAAAAACAACCTGCGCGCCGTTGGCAAAGTCACCAAACTGCGCTTCCCAACATACAAGCGATGTTGGTTCTGCTGTTGCATAACCGTATTCAAACGCAAGTACCGCTTCTTCAGATAATACTGAATCGTACACTTCAAACGCACCTTGTTCCGGGCGAATATTTTGAAGCGGCAAGTAGGTAGATGCATCTGCTTGGTTGTGCACCACTGCATGACGGTGGAAGAACGTACCACGACCAGAATCCTGACCGGTAATACGAATATCAGTACCTTCGTCGACTAATGATGCGTAAGCGAGTGTCTCAGCCATACCCCAATCAAGAGGTTTTTCGCCGGCTGCCATCGCTTTACGATCATCGTAAATTTTCTTAACACGAGACTGTGCTTTGTGGTTTTCAGGGTAATTAGCAACTGATTCACCCAATGCTTTCAGCTTATCAAGCGGCAGCGCTGGGTCGTATGCCACATCCCAATCGTGACCCACAAACTTAGACCAATCTGATGAGTGTTTTGTATCTGGTTGAATTTCATCAACTACACACACACCGTTGTCTAAACCGTTACGATAGTTATCAGCAAGTGCTTTTGCTTCATCAGCACTTAATACGCCTTGAGATACCAGTGTATCAGCGTAAATCTGACGAGGCACTGGGTGCTTTTTGATTTTCTGATACATTAACGGCTGAGTCGCATTTGGCTCATCCGCTTCGTTGTGACCATGACGACGGTAACATACTAAGTCAATTACTACGTCACGCTTAAACTTGTTTCGGAAATCAAGCGCAAGTTGCGTTACAAATGCAACTGCTTCTGGGTCGTCTGAATTTACGTGGAAAATTGGTGCCTGCACCATTTTCGCAATATCTGTACAGTATTCAGTCGAGCGAACGTCTTCTTGCTTAGACGTTGTGAAACCAACTTGGTTGTTTACAACGATACGAATCGAACCGCCAACACTGAATGCACGTGTTTGTGATAGGTTGAATGTTTCTTGAACCACACCTTGGCCAGCAATTGCCGAGTCACCGTGAATAGTGATAGGTAGTGCTTTTGAGCCATTCGTGCAGCCTAAACGGTCTAAACGTGCACGTACTGAACCCATTACCACTGGATTAACGATTTCTAAATGCGACGGGTTAAACGCAAGTGCCATGTGCACGTTGCCGCCCGTAGTTGCGAAATCAGATGAGTAACCCATGTGGTATTTAACGTCACCAGACCCTGCTAATTCGCCATATTTACCAGCGAATTCATCGAACAGAACCTGTGGGTTTTTACCAAGTACGTTAACTAAAACGTTTAAACGACCACGGTGTGCCATACCAATAACGGCTTCTTCCTGACCACTTTCCCCTGCTCTGTGAATAAGTTCTTTAAGCATAGGTACTAGCGCATCACCACCTTCTAGTGAGAAACGTTTTGCACCTGGGAATTTAGCGCCAAGGTATTTTTCAAGACCATCAGCAGCCGTAAGGCCTTTTAAGATGCGTAACTTAGTTTCGTTGCTAAATTGAGGCTGGGCAAAGTTAGATTCTAAACGCTGCTGTAACCAACGCTTTTCTTCTGTAGACGTGATATGCATATATTCAGCGCCAATCGAACCACAGTAGGTTTTCTTAAGTGCTGTATATAAGTCTTTTAGTTTCATAGTGTCACTGCCTGAAGCAAATGACCCTACGTTGAATTCTTTATCTAGGTCAGAATCCGTTAAATCGTGGTGTTCAAGTGTTAAATCACGTACTTTTTCACGCTGCCACAAACCTAATGGGTCAAGGTTTGCATTTTGGTGACCACGGAAACGATATGCATTAATTAATTGCAGAACCCTAACCTGTTTTGCATCAGATGCGCCACCTGCTGCAACGACTACTTCTTTATGCTTGTTTTTCGCAAGCTCGGCAAATTGTGCTCTTAT
Source organism: Pseudoalteromonas sp. ABV4_021 (assembly GCF_056159365.1). Lineage (NCBI taxonomy): Bacteria > Pseudomonadati > Pseudomonadota > Gammaproteobacteria > Alteromonadales > Pseudoalteromonadaceae > Pseudoalteromonas > Pseudoalteromonas sp. ABV4_021. The sequence continues at coordinate 1,566,923 of NZ_JBSWVB010000001.1, forward strand.
GTCGGAATGTTTTACATCGACATCTACACCTTCTACTTTCGGTAGTGCATCAAACACTTCACGCCATTCGTCAGAAACTGAACTCGCGTCATCTAAGTACGCTTCATACAGTTCTTCTACGTATGCGACATTACCACCGTTAAAGTGAGAAGACTCTAGCCATGCCTTCATTACACCTTCGTGCATTTATAAGCCCTTTTTACTAGCGCAGAATACTAAGTTTTAGTTAAACGGCGATAACAAAGTTATCGCCGCGGTGTTTTGTGTTACTGCCGTTTTATACCGAACGGTTTAGTAACATAGACTTAATGTGACCAATTGCCTTAGTTGGATTAAGGCCCTTAGGACACACGTTGACACAGTTCATAATACCGTGACAACGGAATACGCTGAATGCATCATCTAAATCTGCTAAACGTTCTTCTGTCGCCGTATCGCGGCTATCAGCTAAGAAACGGTAAGCGTGTAGCAAACCAGCAGGACCAATGAACTTGTCAGGGTTCCACCAGAATGATGGGCATGAAGTTGAACAACATGCACATAAGATACACTCATATAAACCATCAAGCTTGTCACGTTCTTCAATTGATTGAAGACGCTCTTCACCGCCTGTTGGCTTATCGTTGATTAAGAATGGCTTAACTTTCTCGTATTGTGAATAGAATTGAGACATATCAATTACTAAATCACGAACAACTGGTAAGCCTGGTAATGGACGAATAACGATTTTACCCTTACCTAGTGCAGATAATGGAGTAATACACGCTAAACCGTTTTTACCATTCATGTTTACACCGTCAGAACCACATACACCTTCACGGCATGAACGACGGAAAGAAAGTGTTGGATCTTGCTCTTTCAATTGTAAAAGTGCATCCAATACCATCATATCGCGACCTTCTTCTACCTCAAGGGTATAGTCTTGCATACGCGGTGCGTTGTCTACATCTGGATTATAACGATAGACAGAAAATTGTAATTGTGCCATTGACTTCGCTCCTAGTAAGTACGTGCTTTAGGTGGGAAGGCTTCACGTGTTTTAGGTGAGAAGTTCACCTCACGCTTAGACATTTCTTCCGTCACTGGGCTATAAACTGAGTGACATAACCAGTTTTCATCGTCACGCTCAGGGAAATCGAAGCGCGAATGTGCACCACGGCTTTCTGTACGGAAATTCGCAGCAACAGCTGTTGAGTACGCAGTTTCCATTAAGTTATCTAGCTCTAAACACTCAATACGTTGCGTGTTGAACTCAGATGATTTGTCGTCAAGACGTGCGTGCTGTAAGCGTTCACGAATTTCTTTAAGCTCTGTAAGACCTGTTGCCATTGCATCACCTTCACGGAATACCGAGAAGTTAAGCTGCATACATTTTTGTAGGTCTTTCTTGATCTGTACTGGATCTTCACCTTGGCCTGGTTTAGAAGTTTCCCAACGATTGAAACGAGCCATCGCTGCTTCTAGATCAGATTCTGAGGCGTCTTTTGAAATTTCAGCATCTTTCAGGTATTGACCAAGGAAGTTACCCGCTGCACGACCAAATACAACAAGGTCAAGTAGTGAGTTACCACCTAAGCGGTTTGCACCGTGTACAGATACACATGCAATTTCACCAACTGCGAATAAACCTTCAACTAATTTCTCATTACCTGCACCATCAACGTTAATAACTTGACCATTAACGTTAGTTGGTACACCACCCATCATGTAGTGACATGTTGGGATTACTGGAATTGGCTCTTTTGCAGGGTCAACGTGTGCGAATGTCTTAGAAAGATCACAAACACCTGGAAGACGTAGGTTTAGCATTTCAGCACCTAAGTGGTCTAACTTAAGTTTGATGTGCGTACCCCATGGGCCTTCACAACCACGGCCTTCACGGATTTCTGTCATCATTGCACGAGCAACAACGTCACGACCCGCTAAGTCTTTAGCGTTTGGTGCGTAACGTTCCATGAAACGTTCACCGTCTTTATTTAGAAGGTAACCACCTTCACCACGACAACCTTCAGTTACAAGTGTACCTGCACCTGCAATACCCGTTGGGTGGAACTGCCACATTTCCATGTCTTGCATTGAAATGCCAGCACGTGTTGCCATACCAACACCGTCACCTGTGTTAATGTGCGCGTTTGTTGTTGATGCGAAGATACGACCTGCACCACCAGTTGCTAAAACAACCGCTTTAGATTTGAAGTAAACTACTTCGCCGCTTTCGATATCGATAGCAGTACAACCAACTACGTCACCCTTGTCGTTTTTAACAAGGTCTAATGCGTACCATTCAGAAAACACATTTGTTTTATTTTTAACGTTTTGTTGGTATAGACAGTGAAGAAGCGCGTGACCAGTACGGTCAGCTGCTGCTGCAGTACGTGCAGCTTGTTCACCACCAAAGTTTTTCGATTGACCACCGAAAGGACGTTGGTAAACACGGCCATTTTCAAAACGTGAAAATGGTAGACCCATGTTTTCTAATTCTGTAATTGCTTCAGGACCTGTTTTGGTCATGTATTCAATCGCGTCTTGGTCACCGATGTAATCAGAACCTTTTACCGTATCGTACATGTGCCATTCCCAGTTATCTTCGTGGGAATTACCTAAAGCAACTGTGATACCACCTTGTGCAGACACCGTATGAGAACGGGTTGGGAATACTTTAGAAATAAGTGCACAAGTTTTACCTGATTCACTGATAGCCAATGCAGCACGCATACCCGCACCACCGGCACCAATTACTACAGCGTCAAATTCTCTTGTTGAAATAGCCACTTACACACTCCAAAGAACAAAGAAACCAACAGCTACATATGCAAAAGCCATTAGGTTTAGGAAAAAGCCTAGGATTGCACGCAATTTAGCGTTCTTAACATAGTCAGTTAGAACTTGCCACAAACCAATACGGGTATGAACCATCATGCAAACTAGCGCAGCTAAGGTATACACTTTTACTGCTAAGTTAGAAAATAATCCCTGCCACGCTTCAAACGTTACAGTTGGAGTAGTAAGAAAATACCCTAAGATAAACAGAGCATATGACGCTAATACAAGTGCTGTTGCACGTAATGATACAAAATCTTGTACACCGTCGCGTTTTAGAGATGCTTGATTAACTACCATATCCATACTCCTGCTAACACGGCTAATACAACCCATAGTGCCATTACAAACTTAGCACTTGCGTTACCTGAACCTAATTCTTCGAAACGACCTGTATCCATTAGAAGGTGACGTACACCTGCAATTAAGTGATACAGAAGCGCGATAACCGCACCCCATGCAATGAATTTGGCAATGAACCCGGTAAACAGGCTCTTGACGAATTCAAAACCTTGAGGAGAAGAAAGTGATTCAGACCATGCCCAAATTACAAAAGATAAAGCGAAGAACAACGCCACACCTGAGATACGGTGCAGAATTGAAGCTTTAGCAGTTGCTGGCATCGAGATAGTAGATAAATCTAGATTTACAGGTCTTTGCTTTTTCACTGTTACTTGCCCATTGACTCTAAGGAGTCCAACTATTGTTGTTATAACCCACCAAAATATTGATGGAACCATCAAAGCGAAATTTGCCACACTGCGATGACGAGTCGCGGTATGAAAAAACAGCATTCGCTCCAGACGAAAGGCATTCACCTTTTAGAATGCCTACCACAGTATATAAGACCATATGGCCTATTACAATTCTTGTTTAATAAGAGGTGCTTGCGAAGTAGCCATTGGTATAATATTTATCCGTTTGAAGAATAGTTATCATCAATTGATGCATTTAAATTGACTTTCTTCCCTATTTATAAGTTAGAATAGATAGAATTTGCTTAACATCCGTATCAAAAATAACAAACTGGTTTGTTATATTTAAAGGAGATAATTAGATGGCAGACAAAAAAGCCACGGTCCATATTGATGGGCTAGATCCTATCGAACTTCCTATTTACTCTGGCACAGCTGGTCAGGACGTTATCGACGTTCGCACCCTAGGCAGCCATGGTTACTTCACGTTCGACCCGGGTTTCATGTCTACTGGTTCATGTGAATCAGCTATCACGTACATTGATGGTGCTAAAGGTGTTTTACTACACCGCGGCTACGCAATCGACGATTTAGCTGAACAATCAAACTATATCGAACTATGTTACTTACTATTAAATGGTGAGTTACCAAATGCCGAGCAGTTAGCTGGTTTTGAAAACGAAATCACAACTAACACTATGCTTCACGAAAAAATTGGTGCTTTCTTCCAAGGTTTCCGTGTAGATTCACACCCAATGGCAATGCTATGTGGTGTTGTTGGTGCACTTTCTTCTTTCTACCACAAAGATTTAGACATCACTGATCCAGCACAACGTCACCGTAGCGCTGTTCGTCTAATTGCAAAGTTACCAACAATTGCGGCGATGTGTTACAAGTACAACATCGGTCAACCGTTCGTATACCCACGCAACGATTTAAGCTATGCAGAAAACTTCTTACACATGATGTTCTCTGTACCTGCGGAAAAATTCGAAGTAAGCCCAGTTCTTGCAAAAGCAATGGACCGCATCTTCATGCTTCACGCAGATCACGAACAAAACGCGTCAACATCGACTGTACGTTTAGCAGGTTCATCAGGCGCTAACCCGTATGCATGTATCTCAGCTGGTATTGCATCACTTTGGGGCCCTGCGCACGGTGGTGCTAACGAAGCATGTCTAACAATGTTAGAAGAAATCGGTTCAGTAGACCGTATCGATGAGTACGTTGCAAAAGCGAAAGATAAGAACGACCCGTTCCGTCTAATGGGCTTCGGTCACCGTGTTTACAAGAACTTCGACCCACGTGCAACAGTAATGCGTGAAACGTGCCACGAAGTACTTAAAGAATTAAACATTGAAGACCCACTACTTGACGTAGCAATGCGTTTAGAGCAAATCGCACTAGAAGACCCATACTTCATCGAGAAGAAACTTTACCCTAACGTAGATTTCTACTCAGGTATCATTCTTAAAGCGATTGGTATTCCAACAAGCATGTTCACTGTAATCTTTGCAATGTCACGTACCGTTGGTTGGATCTCACACTGGGATGAGATGCTATCTCAACCTGGTCAGAAGATCGGTCGTCCTCGTCAGTTATACACTGGTGAAACAAAGCGTGATTATAAAGACGTAACGTCTCGTTAATCCTCTTTGAGTTTAAAAAAGCCGCAACTTGCGGCTTTTTTAATGTCTAAATCCCGTCAATAATTGCGAAAATTAGTGTATTTCATTAAAATCGCCGCTCGCATTCTCAGGTGGCACTATGTTAGATAATCAAAAAATTCGTTCTCATTTTCCATTTTTTAAACACACAGAGTCTGTTTATTTAGATAATGGTGCAACCACGCAAAAACCTCAGAACGTGATTGATGCAATTACCGAGTTTTATACGTGCCACAATGCCAATGTGCATCGAGGTGTCAGTGAATTTGCATCAAACAGCACCGCCTTATACGAACAAACACGCACAAAATTAGCACACTATTGCCAGGTAACAGCGGAACAAATTGTTTGGACAAAAGGCGCTACTGAAGCGATAAACTTGGTTGCCAGCTCGATTGATGCGCATATCGAGCAAGGTGATGTTATTATTATTTCAGCGCTTGAGCACCACGCCAATATTGTGCCTTGGCAAATGCTGTGTAAACGCACAGGCGCAACGCTTCACATTCTGCCAGTCGACGCAAATGGTGTGCTAAATTTAGATGTTAGTTTAACCATGATTAATACGCTAAAACCAAAACTGATGGCGATTAGTCACGCATCAAATACTTTAGGTAATATTTTACCAATACAAGACTTGCTTAATGCCGCTCACGCTATCAATGCTATTACTTTGGTTGATGGTGCACAAGCGATGCAACATTTAAGGCCAAATATTGGTTCGCTAAACTGTGATTTTTATGTGCTTTCTGCACACAAAATGTTTGGGCCGACTGGCGTTGGCGCATTAATCGCTAAACCACACAGCCTATCTTTACTGTCAACTTACCAAACAGGCGGCGAAATGATAGAACGCGTTAGTTTTAATGAAACAAGCTTTCGCCACGGTAACGCTCGTTTTGAAGCTGGCACGCCCAATATAGCCGGTGTGATTGGTTTTTCTGCTGCACTTGATTTTATGGACTCAAGCGAGATGGCAATGCAACTAGCTGTTGAAAAGGCGCTCTATCATTACACGCTAAACGCACTTAAACAGATTGATGGCATAAAAATTTACGGCGATTTAATCAATAATATCGGCACAATTAGTTTTAACTACAAAGATGAGCATAACCTTGACGTTGCAACCCTACTCGACCAAGCCGGCATTATTGTACGTTCAGGTAACCACTGCACTCAGCCATTGATAAATTTACTCGGTGTTGCGGGTACCATTCGTGTCAGTTTAAGTTGCTATAACAACATTGATGATATAGACCGCTTTATTGTTGCATTAAAACAAGCTATCGAATTACTAGATTAACTATGACAGAACAATATCAAAGATTAAAACAGCACTTTATCACCAAAAAAGCATGGCAAAATAAGTACCGTGAAATTATGCTGCTTGGTAAACAGTTACCAAAATTACCAGCTGAACTCAAAGTTGACCATGCAAAAGTGAATGGCTGTGAAAGTAATGTTTGGCTTTATGTGGATTTTGACGAAAGCGAAAAGCATATCGTCGTGACAGCAGACTCAGATACACGCATCGTGAAAGGACTCATTTATATTATTTCTACACTGGTTAACGGCTTAACTGTGGATGAAATTAAGCGCATAAATATTCAACATGAGTTCAATGAATTGGGGCTTTTACAGCACTTAAGCCCAAGTCGCGGTAACGGGATTTTAGCGATTGCAGATGCAATTACACAGTTTGCAATACAAAGTGATGATTAAAACCACTTTGCAAGATTATATTGTATACATTTTTTATAACGAAGTTTTATAGGTAAGAATCAAAGCAACTAACTTTGATTGTTATACCAATCCGCATAAGTAATTAGCCAATTCAGAGCTATCCAAAGGTGGGAGGGTAAGCAAAATTTGTGAAGGTCTAGTTGGGCTAAATCGAGAAAATTTGGCGCAATCATCGCGCCTTTGGAGCGCTCCTAACAGGCGAGTTTAAAAGCGTTTCATACTGCGTTATTGACTTTAACAAGGGAAACACCATTCTCTGCAGTCAATGCCTTGCCTGAAACGCTTTTAATTCTCGCTGAATGACCAATTATTTATGCGGATTGGTATTACGCTCACATTTTTCTAAGTATTTTTTCACACTTTTTGCCGCTGCAAAAAACGCAAAACTGCCTGTCACCATGGTTAACGAGCCGAAGCCTGTTTGACAGTCCATATTCATATTGCCATCAGCACCGGCTTTCGCATGACATACACCGCCGTCACTTGATGGGTAAACCAATTGCTCTTCTGAATAAATACAATCCACGCCAAATTTACGTTTTGGATTGCTTGAAAAGTTGTACTGCTTACGCAATAAATAGCGTACTTTCGCAAGCAACGGGTCTTGCTTGGTTTTAGCCACATCCCCGATTCTGATTTGGCTTGGATCGATTTGTCCGCCTGCGCCGCCTATTGTGATAATCGGTAATTTGTTGCGCTTACAATGAGCAATAAGTGCCGCTTTAACTTTTACTTGATCTATGCAATCAATAACATAGTCGAATTGTTGAATATGTTCTCTGATATTCTCAAGTGTTAAAAAGTCATCGATAACTGACACATTGCAATCAGGATTTATCTCGTTAATTCGACTTGCCATGGCATCAACTTTCGCCTCGCCAATGGTCGATGTCAACGCGTGGATTTGACGGTTAACGTTAGTAACGCAAATATCATCTAAATCTATTAAAGTAATGTTACCAAGGCCGGTACGCGCTAAACTTTCAGCGACCCAACTACCCACACCGCCAATGCCAACAACACAGAAATGGGCATTATTGAGCAGTTTTTGCTGTTCAATTCCGTAAAGGCGTGCAATGCCACCAAAACGATTTTGATAAGACTCTGTCATGTAATTTTTAACCTTAATTAAACTCGTGCCAAGGCGTGTGCCATTGTTCGATAAGCTTTTTTGTTTCACCGTGCTCAAATAAACCATCGCATGGCTTAACACTAAATTGATATGGTCTATCACCAAACGTGAATTTAATCGCATATGCATGCAAATGACCACGTTCGCTGTGCTCACCGCCATAGCGTTCATCACCTAAAATAGGCACCGATAGACTCTTAAGCACAACACGCAGTTGATGCGTTTTACCTGTAATTGGTTGCAGCAAATAAAGACGTAAACTGGGTTCAATTAACTGGGATTGGAACCGCGTTACAGAGGGGTTTTCCATTGTCTTTTGTAGTTTATAGCACCCACGACGCGCCTTAACCAAGTCGCCTTTTACCCAACCCTGCTTTTTTGTTGGTTTACCTTGAGCAACTGCTAAATAGTATTTTTCAAGTGCATTTTTGTGCTTTTGACTAAACAAGTCACCAAATTCCGCAGCAGCTTGTTTGGTTCTCGCAACAATAACTAAGCCCGATGTCATTTTATCTAAGCGATGTACTGGATAAAGCTTTTCATTCACCTGCTTTTCAAACAGTACAAAAAAACCCTCGCCGCCTTCGCTATGGAAGCTTACATCATGGGGTTTATTCACCACATAAAACTCATCGCATGCGAATACTATTGGATAACTCATCAACTTACTTGCTTAAAAAAGCATTCACTTTAGCGAGATCTTCAGGCGTATCAACACCTGGCTGCGGCGCTTCGATTGCGGTTTGTACTTTTATCTTTTTACCATGATATAAAACACGTAGCTGCTCTAACGATTCGATTTGCTCAAGCGGTGATACGTCTAGAGTAATATATTCTTTAATAAAACCCGCACGATACGCATAAATACCAATATGGCGTTGATAGAAATCGCCAATTTCAGAAATTTCATCTTTGCCTAAAAAGCGATTTCGGTCATAAGGAATCGTTGCACGTGAAAAATACAACGCATTATTATGATTATCAGCGACAACTTTTACCGCATTTGGATTAAGCGCTTCTTCAATATCATCGATTGCCACGCTTAGCGTTGCCATTGGCGCCGAATCGGATGCTAATAAACTTGCTACTTGCGCGATATTTTGCGGTGGGATTAACGGTTCATCGCCTTGTACATTTACCACGATTGTGTCATCTGGTAAGTTAAGTTTTGTCACCACTTCAGCAAGACGTTCTGTGCCCGATTCATGATCTTCACGAGTCATTAAAACTTCACCATTAAAGCGTTTAACAGCTACTTCTATCTCTATATGATCCGTTGCGACAATTACCCGTTTCGCACCTGATGCCAGCGCTTTTTCATATACGTGCTGCACCATTGGCTTGCCTTGTATATCAGCCAGTGGTTTAGCCGGTAAACGGCTCGACGCATAGCGCGCTGGAATAATGACTACGAATTCCACTTTTCAACCTCTTCAAGTGATAATTCGCGTGCCTCTTCTTCAAGCAATACCGGGATATCATCTCTTACAGGGTAAGCCAGTTTAGCTTGGGTGCTAATAAGCTCTAAATTCTCGCGGTCAAATTTAAGATGACCTTTTGTTACAGGGCAAGCAATGATTTCGAGTAGTTTTGTGTCAAACGCCATGATTATGGATCCCTTTTTCAATTAATAACTGGTCGAGTTTGTCGACCAGTTGTTTAGTCGGTTTAGCGGTAACTTTTAAATAATACCAATTTGCTTTCGCAAATGACTGGCATTTTACGGCATCTTTTTCAGTCATTAAGATTGCACCGTCTAGTGCGGCAAAGTCACTTTCACTGTATGTGTGATGATCTTTAAAAATAGTATGCCCGTGCACCAGAATATTCTGCTCGTTTACACTTTGTTCAAAGCGGCTGGGATTGCCTATTGCACTCACTAAGTGAACTGGGCTGTCTAAATTGGCAACTTTTTGCCCATCAATTATGCCATATACACCATCTACCGCTAGCTGGTAACCGTTATTCTCCGCTGTGCCATTAGTAATGGTTAAATCAACATGTTTTAGTCTGCTTTTCGCTTCGCGAAGCGGACCTGCCGGCATTACAAAGCCATTGCCAAATTGCCGTTTCCCATCAACAATGCAAAGCTCCATAGCACGCGCCATTTGGTAATGTTGCAATCCATCATCCGCAATAATCACATCAGGGTTAATGTGCTTCTTTAAATAATCGATACTTAAATTTCGATTTGGGCACACTACAACAGGTGCACTTGTGCGAACGGCTATCAACTTAGGTTCATCGCCACATATTTCGGGCGATATGCCATCTGTTACTAATAAAGGTTGGCTTTGAGTTTGACCACCATAGCCACGTGAAATAACCGCAACCGATAAACCTTTTTGCTGCAAATAATCAACAAGAAACAAGGTAAATGGTGTTTTGCCTGTGCCACCTACCGCAATATTACCAACAACAATGACTTTTGGTTTATCAGTCGCCAATTGTAATCTTCGCTTGCGATAGAAGCGATATAGCGTAATTAGGTAAAACAGCGCACTTAGTGGTAATAAAAGCCAAGTAATACCAAATTTTTGATACCAGCTTTTTTCAATCACATTCATTAGTCGTTAGCCTGCATTTTTTGCAGTGCTAAATAGGCACCTTGCTTTTCGATTAGCTCAGCATGCGAACCCGACTCGATTATTTGCCCTTTATCCAATACATAAATGACATCAGAGTTTTCAATCGTTGATAAACGGTGCGCAATAACAATAGACGTGCGCCCTTTCATTAAATCGTTTAACGCATGTTGAATTAATTTTTCTGACTCAGTATCGAGTGCGGATGTGGCTTCATCTAAAATCAAAATTGGCGCGTTTTTAAGCAGCGCTCGCGCGATAGCAATGCGCTGGCGCTGTCCACCAGAAAGCATTACACCATCTTCACCAACAATGGTTTGTAAACCTTCTGGTAAATCTTTTACAAATTCCCAAACGTGCGATTGCTCAACAATTTTTTGCAGTTTTTCAGGGGTGATATCACCTTTAAAGCCGTAAGTGATATTGTTCTCGATAGTATCGTTGAATAACACAACTTGTTGCGACACAATGGCAAATTGTTCGCGCAACCAAGTTAAATCAAAGGTATTAACCGATAGCCCGTCGAGTTTGATATCGCCATTGGTATAGGTATCGTAAAAACGTGGCAACAAGTTAGAGAGTGTTGATTTGCCTGAGCCTGAACGGCCAACTAAGGCGACGGATTGCCCAGGTTTAATATCCATGGTTAGTTCGTTTAAAATATTGCGCTCGGTATTTGGGTAGGCGAACGACAAGCTCTCGATTGTGATATGGCCGTGACATTTTTCCAGCGTTTTTGAGCCGGTGTCTTTTTCATTTTCCAAATCTAAGATATCAAAAATACTTTTTGCCGCGGCAATACCACGCTGCAATTCTACATTCACATTTGATAACTGTTTTAACGGGCGTAGCATCATCATCATTGCGGTTAATAAACTCACGAACGCGCCTGTAGAAATTGGCTCAACAAGGTTAAAGCCTATTGCGGCCAACACCATAGCGATGGCAGATGCAGCAATAATTTGAATACTGGCAACGCTCAGCGCTTTTGTCGCATCCATTTTTACTCGTTGTTGGCGATTACGGTTATTCACATCGGCAAAACGCTGCTGTTCAATTTTTTGACCACCAAATGAATGAATGACTTTATGCCCTTTTACCATTTGTTCAGACGCGCGTGTTACGCCCCCCATGGCATCTTGAATACGTTTTGCAATAACACGAAAGCGTTTAGACACGATTGAGACAATGCCTGCAACAATGGGCACGACTAAAATAAATAACAATGATAATTGCCAACTTGCAATCAACATATTGATCACTAAGAAAACAACAAACGCGCCTTCTCGCACTATGGTGATCAAAGCTTTTGTTATCGCTGTTTGTACTTGCTCTGCATCAAAAGTAATTTTTGAAATTAACTCACCTGTTGAATGCTGATCGTGAAATGACACCGGTAAATGAAGTAATTTAGCAAACAATTCTTTGCGAATTGCCATCACCACGTGTGAGCCCACATTGGCTAAACAGTAACTTGAAACGAAGTTAAACACACCGCGAAATAGCACCAATAAAATCACCACAACCGGTGCCCACTTCATAACCTCTTGATTTTTCGCCGTCAAACCTTGCTCAATAAACGGGTCCATTAAATAAACGAATAATCCGTCCATTGCGGCATAGCCTAACATTCCAATAATGGCGAATGTGGCTGCGAGTTTATGCGGTTTGACGTAGGTTAATAAACGCTTGTAGTAATCAGATGAGGTTGTCATGGTGCTAACTTGAATTTATTTGCGCCTATTGTATAGCGCTATGATGCAAAACCCAAGAATTTCGCAGTGTTAATCAACGAGAAACCAGTAATTTTGCTGTTTTGCATAACTGAGAGTATATCCGCTTGATGTAACGACTATTTTGACTGCGCCGCGTGAGGTTGCTAGCTGCTTGGTGCCATAATCGGCATAACGTGTAACAACCGCTAAACTTGGTAATCGCCAACGATTATATGCATTCACCGAATGAACTACCCAACGTGGTTGCGTTTTATTAATAAAGCCTTCGGTTGATGAACTATTACTGCCATGGTGAGGCGAAACAAGCACATCGATATTCTGAATGCGCGGCTCCGCTAACAACGTGTTTTCCCGCTCAGCTTCAATATCGCCTGTTAATAACAGTTTAAATTTGCCACTTGTGATAAGCAGAACACAGGAACTGTTATTATCACTGTGTACTGTATGAGGTGCTGAAAATGACTTAAACCTTACATTTTCTAACCAATTTGCATTTATATTACAGGCTTTTTCAAACCCACTTATCGTCGAAAAATAACCAGCATGTCGTAAATCGGTTAACCCACCACTGTGATCATTATCATCATGACTTATCACTGTTTTGATTAAGTTCAAACGGTTAATCGCTAAGGTGGGTAACACCAGATGATTAAAATAACTGAATTCTTGATATCGCGCGCCTAAATCATAGAGCACCGCTTCACCTTGTTTACTTATGATCACCGATAAGCCATGACCCACATCCAATATACGTATTGTCAGGTTCGGCTCTTTATTAAGAGCCTGGGCATAATAAAATACTAGAATAGGTAATGTTAGCAACGCGCTTCGATAATAATAAAGCAACAATAAAAGAGAGGCGATTGTTAGCATGATTAACTGCCAACTAATTGGAGGCACATAATGCCATGTTATATGTTCACCAATGCGCTCGATATAATTGATAAGTAATTTCAATAGCGCATCAAGCCAACGATACGGAGTTGAGAAAGAAAACGCATAATCAACTAACACCACACAAAGCATTAATGGCATTACAAAGAACGAAAACAGCGGAATCGCTATAAGATTTACAAAAACACTAAATACACTGGTGCCATTAAAAAACAACACAGTTAACGGCGCTAACGTAATGCTAATTACCAATTGAATAAATGCGAGTTGATACAGAGGATGGGTGATGCGCCGCTTATTTGCCAAATCAAGGGCAACCAGAATGCTGGCGACCGCGATAAATGAAAAATAAAATCCCACACTTAACAACACAAATGGGTTAACTAATATAACCAGCAATAACGCGCACAATAATGCCCGCTTACTGGTATAACTGCGATTTACTAATAAGCATAAACACACTAATACAATCATAATAAATGCACGTATTGCTGAAGTGGCATAATCAGCAGCGTGAAGATAAGTTGCGCACGCCACTATGGCAATAAAATAAGGTGCAATTCTGAGTGTATTGTGAGGTGCAAACTTATTCACAAGTAATAGCGCTAATTTCCCTAACCAAAATGAAAAGCCAAATACAATAGCCATATGTAGGCCAGAAACTGCAAATAAATGTGCAATACCTAAGTTTCGAACCGCGCTTTTAATATTTGCAGGCATTGCACTTGTATCACCAAATAATACTCCTCGATATAGCCAACTATAGTGAGATAAACTTCCCAGGTTTGTGATGTGCGACGGCGTAGCGCGTGTTAGCACAGCAAAATCATCACTTTTCGAAACACTGCCTTTGTACTTTAATCCCACATAAAAATTATGTAAGCGCCTATCAAACAAACCCTCATTTAACCTTGGTTTAATTGGCTTGAACTTAGCGCGTATTGATATGGTGTCGCCCACTTTGGGGCTATACTGAGTATTGATTGCCCGAGATATATAAACTTGTGCTCGCATTAACGCATAAGGCTTTAAATTCGTATTGGCAATTTTTATTGTTTTAACAATTAGACGGTCATTAAATTGATAGTTATCTATTTGTTCTATAATGCCGTGCATTACTTGTTTTTGTTGCAACTCGTCGTAGCTTAGGTTTTTACTATAAACACAGTGATAATATAAAATGGGGTAACTAGCACCGACTAGTAGCGTAATTATCGCGTAAAATTTGGCGGTGTTTTTTGCTGTAATAACGACGATGACTAGTACAACCAGTATAATTGTCGAAAAAAAGACTAGCGTATTGAAGAAAAATAGTGACAATATGCAGCCAACAACAAAGCACACTATGCTTTGCCAAAAAGGAAGATGTAAACCACCATGCCAAAAAAGACGATCCAAAAGCTGTTACCTGATCATAATAAGATTAAGCAAAACAAAACGCTTAGTATTTTTGGCGATATGTTACACGATGCAAATTTATGGCATTTAAATCGACGCTCAGCGCGTGGTGCATTTGCAGTTGGGTTATTTTGGGCATTTATTCCAGTTCCTTTTCAAATGCTGCTAAGCGCAGCAATCGCGATTCCATTTCGCGTAAATCTCCCGTTATCTGTAGCATTGGTTTGGATCACCAACCCTTTAACTATGGCACCGATTTTTTATTTTAACTACCTTGTTGGCTATTTGGTGTTAGGGCAACAAAAGCAAGATTTTACCTTCCAAGCAAGCTGGCAGTGGTTTGTTGACAGCTTATCAAGCATTGGTCCTGCGTTTATGGTAGGCAGCTTAGTGTGTGCAGCAGCAGCCTCTGCTATTGGTTATTTTGGTATTGATTATTTATGGCGTTATTCAGTACTAAAACAATGGAAAGCACGTAAAAACAGAGGCTAAAGACATTTAACTTGGCATAAGAAAAGCACTAACTGCATATTCTCATTTAAGTACTAATGAAACTCCCGAGATTTCGCGGCTAATTTATCTAACTTATCAGTTAGGTCGATAAGTTTGCCTGCAATAATATGAATAACATCGCCTTCTCGTTCTAATATTCCTTTAACTTGTAAAATTTTCGCGCCAAGAAATGCTTTTTTCTGTTCGTGTGATGTGCCCTGCCACACGACCACATTGATATTTCCTGTCGCATCTTCAAGCGTAATAAACGTCACGCCAGCAGCAGTGCCCGGCGCTTGTTTTCCTGTCACAACACCTATCACTGTCACTAATGATTTATGTGTTTTTCCTGTTAATTCATTTGCCTTACAAAACGATGGTAACACTCCCTCAGCTTCTAATAAGTCAATTGGGTGTAAACCAAGGGAAAACCCGGTTGATTGATAATCTTCAACGACATTATCTAATTCACTGGGTGCTTGGTTAAACGACACTGCTGGCCTTTGCTCTGTTGCTTGATTAGTGTTAAAGCCGTTAAAAAGTGGTAAATCACTTTCACTGTTCATAATCTGCCAACGTGTTGCAAAGCGGTTGCCTGCAAGCACAGATAAAGCGTTGGCACTGGCAAGTTGTGCTAATAATCGCGCTTTAACGCCTTGTTGTTTAAGCTGTTCAATACTTTCATAGCCTGTTTTAGGTCGCTGGTCGATAAGCTGTTCAATATCAGATGCAATCACACCTTTAATAATACAAAAACCGATTTGTAATACACCTTTTTTAGTAATTGTATGTTGATAATATGAGTGATTAACACATACCGGGGCAATTTCAATATTGTGTCGTTTTGCATCTTGCAGTAACTGCGACACACTATAAAAACCTAGAGGCATGCTATTTAGTAAGGACGTATAAAACTCGACAGGATAATAGTGTTTAAGCCAAGCCGATACATATGCGAGCACAGCAAACGACGCCGAATGCGATTCAGGAAAACCATACTCGCCAAAGCCACAGATTTGTTGATAAAGGCGTTCTGCAAACTGAATTTGGTAACCTCGAGACAACATGCCATTTATCAGTTTTTGCTTAAACTTTTGTAATTCTCCTGACTTTTTCCAGCTTGCCATCGCACGCCTTAACTGATCGGCCTCACCACCAGTAAAGCCCGCGGCGACCATGGCTATTTTAATAACTTGCTCTTGAAAAATAGGCACGCCTAGCGTACGCGCCAATACTTCTTTAACCTCATTTGAGGGATATGAAATGGCCTCAATGCCATTACGTCGCTTTAAAAACGGATGCACCATATCACCTTGAATAGGCCCAGGCCGCACTATGGCAATTTGGATTACTAAGTCGTAATAACTTGCCGGTTTTAGCCTCGGCAACATGCTCATTTGCGCTCGCGATTCGATTTGAAATACCCCAACCGTATCGGCTTTTTGAATCATCTGATAAACCGCTGCATCATCGCTTACTCGGGTAATATCAGCGATAGACAACTGCCTTTGATGACGCATTTTAATTTCTTGAAAACATTTGCGTATCGCATTAAGCATGCCCAAGGCTAAAATATCGACTTTTAATAAACCAAGGGTTTCTAAATCATCTTTATCCCATTGGATCACCGTACGTTCTTTCATCGCGGCATTTTCAACAGCAACCAGCTCATATAACGGTCCTGAAGAAATAACAAAGCCTCCAACATGTTGTGATAAGTGCCTTGGAAATCCTAAAATTTGTTCCGTGAGCGATACAAAATGCTGCGCTTTATTTGATTGTGGGTCTAAACCTAGCTGCTGTAACTGCGTTTGCCAGTGCGTTGTTTTATCTCGACGGTTGATATTTTTAATAAAATATTCAAGCTTGCTGCTTTCAATATCCAGCGCTTTACCAACCTCTCGGATGGCACTTTTAAAACGAAAACTCACCACAGTAGCGGCTAATGCGGTGCGTTCTCTACCATATTTTTGATAAATATATTGGATCACTTCCTCACGCCTTTGATGTTCAAAATCGACATCAATATCAGGCGGTTCATTTCGCTCTTTACTAATAAAACGCTCAAACAATACGGCTATTTGTCGCGGATCAACTGCGGTGATTTCAAGGCAATAACATACCACTGAGTTAGCAGCTGATCCCCGGCCTTGGTACAAAATGCCATTGTTTTTAGCAAACATAACAATGTCATGAATAGTTAAAAAATAAAATGGATAATCCAACTCTTCAATTAATGCGAGTTCTTTATCAATGGTCGCCTGTATATCCGCTGTGATCCCTTCAGGAAAACGATGCACGATGCCCTGTTTCACTAATTGCCTTAAATAGGCCATTGCACTAACGCCTTTTGGCACTAATTCACTTGGATACTCATACCTCAATTCATCAAGGTTGAAATGGCACCGGTTTGTAATAGCCGTCGTTTGCGCCAGAGCATCAGGTGAGAATAAACGTGACAACTTTTGTTTTTCACGTAATGCATATTCTTCATTGGAAAGTAGTTGTTCTCCTAATTGAGCGACGGTTTTACGTGCTTTAATGGCACTTAATACGTGCTGTAACGGCAACCTCTTGGCTTGATGCATCAGCACATGACCACATGCCACAGGCGTTATATCATATTGCGCCATCAAGCGTTGGCAGTGCTCCATATACTCTGACTCGTGCGCTAATAAAAAGCGTGTTAACCCCAGCCAAAAACGATCTTCATGGTGTTTTTTAAGCCAATTAGCCCAATGATGATCAATATTTTCGCCCTTTGGTAGCCAAATAAAAAGACAGTGTTTTATTGACATTAAATCCCACCGAGTCAGCAAATAGTTGCCTTTTTCACTGCGTCGCCGTGCATTGGTGATTATTCGACATAACTCTGCATAAGCTTTTCTTGTTGGACATAACAAAACAACTGTTAAACTCTCTTCAAGCGTAAATAAGCTACCAACAATTAACTTAATTGCCCGTTTATGGTTTTTAATCTCTCGGTGTGCACGTACAACTCCAGCAACAGAGCATTCATCTGTAATCGCAATATGGGAGTAACCAAGGTTATCGGCCGTGGCAACCAGCTCTTCGGGATGTGATGCCCCATGTAAAAAAGAAAAATTTGATTGGCAAACTAATTCTGCATAATTCATTAGCTAAAAAACCCATGAATAAACCATTGTTTTTTTGGTGTACGAAAAACCCACAGCCACCGTCCACTCTCATCTCGTGCAATAAAATAATCACGAGCAACATTATTATTATCCCACCAACCCGTCACGATGCGTTCAGGGCCGTGCGATATTATAATTGGCTGAGTGAGCGCTACAGGTGAACGCAGCATAAAACTTGGCCGGACTAAATTCATTTTTGGCGCATTTGATAACGTGTTGAATGTATTCTCTTGGCTAGCTATTTCTGGCCTTAGATCATTATAAACAGTTAAGGTTTTAACCTGCTCCTGCCCAAGTTTTGCCTGAAGTATTGCTGTTAACATTGCAGTATCTAAGCCTGATTTATGCTGTGAGAACAAATCGTCTTCTTCACCTAAATTAGATACAAGGTAATCACTTTTTATAGTTAATGCGATAACGGGCGCTGGTAACTCGGTATTTTCTAAACGTAATAAAAAAAGCGTTAACCAATGTTCAGCGCGATATTCAGCATGCGCTGACGATAGTTCAAAGACCAAATTGGCTACTTCTCTAAAATGCAAAATAAGGGTCACTTGCTTTGCTAACTTAAAAGTAGAGAGTAAAAAAGCTTGTTGTTGCTTTAATACAAGTAAAAGTGGTTTTTCAAGATGTTTAGTGAGCGATACTTCATAATGTAAGGTTAGCTGTTTTTCAAAATGAGTATCAGGTATGTAAAACGTCACTCGATGCGGATATTGGCCTGTTAATTTACCTACATACATTACTAATTCACGTGAGTAGCGTTTAGCTAACTCATCAAGCGATACACCCAACAACTGCTTAAAGTGCGTAATCCCTACGCGGGTTAGCAAAGCAATTTCTTTTGTAGTGATATCAGCAAATTGTAATGACAATAACGCAAGCTGATTACGCGCATTTTGTTGGTTTGTAAAAATCACATTAGTACCCGCTTGTGCTAATGCTTTTGCCAACAATGGTGAAGATCCGCTTGCGAAATAATACTGAACCCCCAATGTTTTTAACTGTGTTTCAAGCACATGCCAATATTGATCACTATTGTTATATAAGGACTGCATACCATCACACGCTATCAGTAAACCTTTTGGCGGCATCATACAAATATCTGCAGTGTAGTTATAAAGTACACTGGCTATGCGCTTGAGCTCTGCCACTTCCACTTCTTCTTGATAGGGGTAAACCGCCAGATCAGAGACCAATAAACTAGCTTGCCCTAATCCTTGTCCTTGCATTAATCCTTTTTTTTTAGCCGCCGTTGAAAGTTGTACTAAATTACCTTGGTGACTGGCTAAGGCAATTACCTCGGTGCTCGACATTACAAATTGCGTATCGAGTTGTAACTGTGGAAAGTAAAGATAAAGCCAATTTAACATTAACCAGCCTTATCAACCGGAAATGCAATCACATTGCTGATAGGCGAAGATGCAATGGTGCAATAAGGCCATGTCGTTTGCATATCAACAATAAAATAATCACTTGGCCACCCACCTTTTCGACGGTTTATCTTTACTTTCAGCCCTTGTGGATGTGCTTGTAATGTTAAGCTTAAAGTGACAGGCAAACTCCCTTGACTGGTTTTATAGCTATTTAAGTAAAACAAACGGTTTTTACCCGATTTACTTGCTTGCTGAAAGCGCTGGATATGGGAAATCGTTAAATCTTGCTGCGGCCAATAAATAACGTCACTGCAGCTGCCACTTTGTAAACATTGTTCTACTGCCCAAAGCGCATCTTTATGTTGCTCAGGATACAGTACTAACACTTGACTAACATCAACACCTAAATGATGCAAAGCTGCACTGTTAACTAACGCAGGCGGTGAAATAAACACAATAAAACGGCTTTGCCGCATTTTAAAACTGGGTGCAATCAATCGAAGTTCACCAATGCCGGGACTACTCAGTAGCTCTATCACGCCATTAGTGGGCATACCGCCAGCGAGCTTTTCATCTAAAACCGCAAAGCCCGTTTGATGCTTTTCTATCTGCTCTGTTTGAATACGATTGGATGCATACCAAAGCAGATTGCGATGATGTAATTGCTTGATCAGTGAATTCATGAATACACCAAAGGATTATACTGTATATAAATACAGTATAATCCTTTGGTGTTGAGGATCAATGGATCCACAATAAAAAAGGCCAACTGTTTCTGCAGTTGGCCTTCAATCATAATTTTATCAATATGTTGTGAATATGAGTTTATAGCTTGTCTTTTATAATTACAGTATAAAACACTTACTATTTAAAAAAGCGTCGTCTAATTGCTACAAGTGGCAATAATAATAGCCCTAATGGTGCAAACGATGCACCTTGACGTTCATATGTTTCTTGCGCTTTTTCAGGACACTTCTCAGCTACACCATCAGCGTTATATTTCAGTTTCACTGAAACAACCACACTTTCTTGCTCTACTTTACCGTTAGCATCAACCACAACATTACCTTGAGCATCACGCTTATCTACAGTTTTTGTCGCTGTGCCATATACAGTACCATCATTTGAAATGCTGATTGCTTCCGCAACCACATATGGGAATGATGATTCACCATCGTTTGCAAAACACGGTAATAAGTCATTTAGATTAGTGAACGTGTCTTTATTAATATCGTAAATAAACGCTTCTTTACGACGGCTTGCTGATGAGCTTGTTTCAACTTCGCCTTGACCAATAATCAGGCCATTATCATTTATGTCTGTCGCAACCGCAGAGCTACTTTTAAAAAAGTCTGATGGAAAAGTTGTCTCGCCAGTTGCAACATTATGATAAAAGAACTTACTGCGCTCAGTGTTTTCAATACGTTTAATTGCATAGCCTGTAATAATATTATTATCATTAATAGCAACTGCTCGACCACCTGGTCGGTAATCGTATTCGTCAATAAACTCTACAACATTACCATCTTTGTAGTACACCGGGTATTGCGTAATACCGTCACCATCACGATACCTAACAACAGAATAACCAACTGCAATTTCATTTTCATTAACCGCTAATGCGGTACTGCGCCACGCTCTCTTTTGCTCATCTTCATCAGGTACAATACCTAACCCAAGATCAACGGTATCAGTCACGTTCAATGCATTATCTAAACGCCACATTGTCGCATTACGGTTATAAAGAGCACGACTTGAAGAATTTACATAAGACTCATGGCATACCTCTACTGGAAGTTTATCGCCGTCACAACTTTCGTCTAGAGACTCTTGTGAGTCAGAAGCAATACTTACAGACGTTTCACCTACTACCAAGTAACCATCACTTACCTGAACGATACTATACGCACCAGAAATACCACCATAAGTTACTTCTGTTGGCATTAAATCAACTCGTTCACCGGTGTTGGTCATTACAAAACCACGGCGTGTAAAGTCACGAATATAATGCGTGTCCGATTCAGTTTCGCCGTCTTCAGTAAATTGAATCTTAGTATAAGGTGCAGAGCCCCAACCTGCTTTCACGCCGTCTTCAGAGATTGATGTAAAAATGTTCTCAACTGAGCGTGTTAAACCACCATCATAATCAGGGTGTTCTACATCATAAATAACGCGCTCTTGCGTTGGGTTATTATATTCAATGGCAACATTAAATTCGGATCCGCTATTTGAAGAAATTTTCTGATAGCGGCTATCAGCATAAGATGACAATAAAAAGTCTTGTAGAAATTCTTGCGCATCACCATTGATATCGCCATTTTCGATATCATCTAGTGTGAAAGTAATCTCTTCATCACGATTTTCGAAAACGCGCTCACGGTCTTTATACGCATTTGTCAAACGTGTGTCTTCAAAATCTAATTCCGCAATATCAATAACAATATTGAATACGCCTTGCGCCATACCAACGGCTTGGCCCGCTTCGTTTGCATCAGTTACATACGCGTGTTTAGCGTAATCTAGATTGCCAAGCTCTTCTAAAACATATGGAGTAGCGCCTTGAACCTGTGGCGTGATTGCAGCAAAAACTGCCGCTGCAAGTAATTTATATTTCATTTTTATTCCTACTACTGATCCTGTAACTGTTCCAATTCTTCCCAGCGCATAAAAGCGGTTTCAAGCTTCGACTCTGCTTGCTGTAATTGGTTCAAGGTTTTCTGAGTTTGCTCGCTATCTTGCTTGAAAAAATCGGGTGAGTTAACAACTTCTTGAAGTTCTTCAACTTCTTGTTCAAGCGATTCTAATAAAGCGGGTAGCTCTTCGAGTTCTCGTTTTAATTTGTATGATAACTTGCCTGCTTTTTTAGCTAAAGGCTTATCGTTGATTTTTTTGTCGTTTTCTGTGTCTTTTTGTTTTTGTTCAATTACTGTTTTTTCAGCAAGTGACTGCGCATAATTTTGGAAATCTTGGTATCCACCGACCACTTCCACTACTTTGCCATCACCTAAAAAGCCCCATACCGTACTACAGGTATTGTCGATAAATTCACGGTCGTGACTTACAACCAACACAGTACCTTGATAATTAGCGAGAATTTCTTCAAGTAATTCAAGTGTTTCAACATCTAAATCATTCGTCGGCTCGTCGAGTACTAAAACATTGCTTGGTTTAACAAATAATTTTGCCAGTAATAAGCGGTTTTTCTCTCCGCCAGATAACGACTTAACCGGTGAGCGCGCGCGTGCTGGTGGGAATAAAAAGTCTTGTAAATAACCAAGCACATGGCGACTGCGGCCACCGATATTGACCTCTTGTTTACCGTCCGCAACATTATCTTGCACGCTAGCTTCTTCGTCGAGTACCGAGCGGTATTGATCAAAATAAGCAACTTCTAAATTAACACCTTGCTTTACTTTGCCTGAATCCAGCGCTAATTCGCCAAATAAAATTTTCAGTAACGTTGTCTTACCAACACCATTTGGCCCGACTAATCCAATACGATCACCACGCATAACTAAGGTAGAGAAGTCTTTCACTATTGGCTTACTTGTAAAGCCTTGTGAAATAGCCTCTGCTTCAAATACTAACTTGCCAGAACGCTGAGCACTTTCAATGTTGAAATCGGCCTTGCCTTGTTTTTCAACACGGGCTTTTCGTTCCACACGCAGTTGTTTTAGTGCGCGAACACGACCTTCGTTACGCGTACGACGCGCTTTAATACCCTGACGGATCCATGCTTCTTCTTCTGCGAGTTTTTTATCAAACAAGGCATTTTGGCTTTCTTCAACTTTTAATGCGTGCTCTTTTTGCTCTAAATATTTTTCATAATTACCAGGGTAAGACACCAGCTTACCTCGGTCTAAATCAAGAATACGTGTTGCCATTGAACGAATAAATGCACGGTCGTGAGAAATAAATACGATCGCACCATTAAATTCTTTTAAGAATTTTTCCAGCCACTCAATGCTGGCAACGTCCAAGTGGTTCGTTGGTTCATCCAGCAATAACAGATCTGGCTCACCTACCAGTGCTTTCGCTAGCGCTACTTTTCTAAGCCAACCACCCGAAAGTGAGGTTAAATCACTGTTTGGATCGAGTTCTAACTGACTTAGCACTTGGTTGATTTGCGTTTCAAAACGCCAACCATCGTTTGCTTCTAACTGAGACGATAAACGCTCGAACTGTTTAAGTGTTTTTTCACTGTTATCTTGACTTAGTCTCGCGCTAACTTCGTGATATTCAATCAACAGTGTCGCAATGTGCGGTAAGCCATTGGCAACATAATCAAATACAGTGCCATTTGCGCCTTTTGGTGGGTCTTGCTCAAGGCGCGCGACTTTTAATCCACTCAGACGGTTAATTTCACCATCATCCAGCTGAATTTGACTATCAAGCACTTTAAGCAAGCTTGATTTACCTGCGCCGTTACGACCAACAATACACACCCGCTCGCCATTTTCAATCAGCATTTCTGCATTATCAAGCAATGGGTGTGTGCCGAACGCTAACTGCGCTCCTGTAATTCTAATTAAATCCATGATTATTTATTTTTTAAAATGTCTTCAAGATTAAATGGCCAAAATAATTTTGTGCCAGTGCTAAACTCAGCTACCGGAATCGTCGTCTGGTATTCGGCCATTAACGTTTCATCGTCGACAATGTCGACTAAATCTAGCGATGCAGCTAAGCCGGCTTGCACAAATAATGCATGCGCTTGCTCACATAAGTGACAACCCTCTGTGTGATACAGCGATATCTTAGGCATTGCGAATAAGCCACGCGTTGTGAATTTGCTTGTTGCGTTTAAAATCAGGCGAAAGTGTTTTATCGCTGATATTTTCTGCTATCAAGCCAAGGTCAAGTAAACCTTCTTCGTTCATCGTAAAACCGCGTTTGTTATTTGAAAACAACAAAGTACCGTTTTGTGCCAAAATACGTTTTACCCAGGTAAACAACTTAATGTGATCACGCTGAACATCAAACTCTTTTTTCATACGCTTTGAGTTTGAAAACGTCGGCGGATCTAAAAAGATAAAATCAAACTGACCTTTCGCTTGCTCTAACCATGCAAGGCAATCCGCCTGTTCAAAATGATAACGCGGGCTGTTAAGGTTATTTAACGCAAAGTTTTCACGACCCCATTTTAAGTACGTATTACTCATATCGACACTGGTCACTGATTTTGCACCACCTACCGCTGCGTGCGTTGATGCGCTACAGGTATACGCAAACAAGTTAAGCACACGTAAATCTTTGCAATTTTGCTGCATATAACGACGTGCTAAACGGTGATCTAAAAATAGTCCTGTGTCTAAATAGTCGTGTAGATTAACTTTAAATTTCACACCGTATTCTTCTACCGTCATACTATTTTTTGACTTGTCGGTACGCTGTGCTTTTTGATACTGAGATGTGCCCTTTTGCTGCTTACGCTGTTTTACAACAATGTTGCTTGGTGCAATATCAAGGGTTTGCGCAGATAAATAAATAATATCTTGTAAGCGCTTTTCTGCGGTGGCTTCATCAATGGTTTTTGGTGGCGCATATTCATAAATCACCAAGTACTCGTTATAAACATCAACGGCAACGTTGTACTCTGGAATATCCGCATCGTATAAACGGTAACAGCTAACGCCTTCTTTTTTAAGCCATGATTTAAGGCCTTGACGGTTTTTCTTAAGGCGATTAGCAAACGCCATCGAGCCATCATAGTTAAGTTTAGTTTGGCTTGACTGCTCAGTATTTTTCTCGTCTAAATCATAAAGATTAAGCACACAATCTAACGGGCCATTTTTCAGTTTATACTGCTTTTTCTTAGCAAGTTTTAAGAGGGCTAATAAACTAACATCGGTTGCAAATAGCGCCAAATGCCAAAATTTAAAATGCTTTTTAAACGCATCACCTAAGTGACGATACAAATTAACTAACTCTGCTTTTTCACCTAAACGTTCACCATACGGTAAGTTAGATAGCACTACGCCGGGCTGTTTTGCTACGGCAGTGAGTTTATTGGCATCTGCTTTTTTTAACTGAATAAACTTTGCAAAAGGTAAATGTTCAATATTATTTTGCGCTTTTTGTAATACGCGTTCATCAATATCATTACCAATTAAATACAGCTTTTGCTCGGTTTGTTGGTCTTTAAGTTCTTGCTTTAGTTCTTTGAATTTTGCCGCGCGAAACCCCGGAAGTGATTCGAACGCAAAATGTTTGCGATATAGACCCGGTGCAATATTCCACGCCATCATTGCCGCTTCAATTAATAGCGTTGCTGAACCACAACACGGGTCAAACAATGGGCGTGAGGTATCATTTAACCAACCTGAACGACTCACTAACGCCGCCGCTAAGTGTTCTTTTATCGGTGCATCGCCTTGATAAGGACGATAACCACGTTTCGAAAGACCAGGGCCTGAAAAGTCGATATATAAAGCACATTTTTCTTTATTTAAGCGACCAACAATACGCACATTAGGTGACGTTTTAGAGATACTAGGACGTTGTTGGTGACTTGCAAAGAAAGAATCGACAATGGCATCTTTCACTACCAGTGTTGAAAACTGAGTATTTTTCAGTTCACGATTAGTACCGCTAAAATCAATTGCAAAAGTTTGTGTTGGCCCAAAATACTCTTGCCAATCAAACCCTTTAGCAAGCGCGTATAAATCATCTTTGGTATTAACAGTATCCGATTCGGTCAATAACATCATAATCCGTGTCGCATAGCGACTCGCTAAACACAGTGTTTGTGCTTGCTTATTGGATGCATTAAAACGAATAGAACCAATACTTTGTTTAGTAATTTCAGCGCCAGTCGCTTGAATTTCAGTAGCGAGTAAATTTTCAACACCAATCGACGTTAGTGCAATAAAAGAAAGCGAATTGCTCAAAGCAAAAAACCCAGTTAAAAAATCTGGCTGAAGTATAACAGTTTTAAATTCGAGTAGCGATAAGCCAAGGGTCTGTCGACCTTTCAAGTTCGTTTTTGCAGCAGTTTGATTGGGTTTTATACAAGGCAGAGGCTGCGTTGCATAGTTATTCTATGTGAGTCAGCCGATAACACAGTAGAAAAGCCAATCAAGCGCTGCCGAACGGTTCTTTTGAGCGCACTTTTCTCATTGTTGCCAGCATGGATGTAGGTAAGGGGCGAGAGCAGGACGCGTAAGCTTTGCTCGATATTCGCTTAGATTGCTAGGCCACACATCGAGCGCCGCGATAAAAGCACGCCAAACAGAACAAAAATAGAACGGCAAAGATCAACAGGCCCTAGGCGCGTTTTAGTTGTGATTGGTTGATTAAGATAGGATTTACACGATCATTAAGCACTTTGATGGTTTCAAAACGACCTAATGCAAAATTATCGTCTAGTTGCATTTGGTGCTCTAAACACATACATACACTGGCGTCATTACCACATTCAATAATCAAAAACTGACCGCTTTGCTTTTGTGAATTCAGGGTAATAATCGCTTCTGTACTTGGGGTGTGACCTTGATAAGGCTTGAAAAACCAACTTTTAGCGAGAACTGGCTTAAGGTGCAATTTTGCTGCTGTCGCATGTAGTGCAATAACGGCTATTTCACCTTCACTCCAAATGCTAAAAGCTGAAAGATAATGACAAATCTGCTCATACAGGTCCGCATCTTCGAGGCTAAAGCAACTGCCCTCGATTGCTGCTTGCGTAAGTTGACGCGTTTTATATGGCATAACAAGCTCTTCGCGCGTTGATTCAACAAACAACACTAAACGGTTTCGCTCTTTACACGTTAGCCAACGCCAATCTTTCCCTGCTTGCAACATAATATCAAAAAATCCCCAAAACATGACATCTTGAGGATTATAGAGCTATGGTACTAAAAATAAACTATTTTTTAGAATATTTTCAATAGGATCATAATGTTAAATAACCGATCCTTATAAGGAGTTTATGATCTTTTTGATCATCGGTGGTCCTTGGTAAATAAAACCAGTGTACACTTGCACTAAATCAGCGCCAGCGGCGAATTTTTCTTTCGCTGATTCAGCTGAATCAATACCACCGACACCGATAATTGGTAACTCACCGTTAGTTAAGCGTTTAATTTCTTTAACTATTTCTGTAGATTTCTGACGAACTGGATGACCCGACAAGCCCCCTGCTTCGTTCGCATGTTGCATGCCTTCAACTGCGCTGCGATCAAGCGTCGTGTTAGTTGCAATCACGCCGTCAATTTTATTATTGATCAATGATTCCGATACTTGCTGAACTTGAATTTGATCAAGATCCGGTGCGATTTTAACTAGCATAGGTACTTGTTTACCGTGTTTTGCTGCTAAATCAAGCTGCTCATTCTTAAGTGAACCTAGTAAATCATCTAGCGCCTCACCATATTGTAAGTCACGTAGTCCTGGGGTATTTGGTGATGAAATATTCACCGTAATGTAAGATGCACTTGTAAATACTTTACGCATACAGTGAATATAGTCATCTTTACCTTGCTCATTAGGCGTGTCTTTGTTCTTGCCGATGTTAATGCCTAAAATGCCTTTGTATTGCGCATTTTTTACATTCTCTAGTAAGTAATCAACACCCTTATTATTAAAGCCCATACGGTTAATCACCGCATTAGCCTGAGGTAAACGGAAAATACGCGGTTTGTCGTTACCTGCCTGTGGGCGTGGTGTCACCGTACCTACTTCAATAAAGCCAAAGCCCATTTGTGAAAAGGCATCGATGCATTCGGCATTTTTATCAAGACCCGCAGCAAGACCAACTGGATTTGGCAATTCTAAACCTAAAAACGTGGTTGGTTTACTTGCAACCGATTGAGACCAGCACATCGATAACGGTGTATTGGCAAATCGCTTTAGGTTTGATAAAGCAAAGTCATGCGACCATTCAGCATCTTTACTAAACATAAAACGACGCGCTAAATCATAAAACATAATTGTGTTGACCTCTTAATAAAAAAATACCCCGGAAAATTCCGAGGTATTGTATCTAAATTTTTGTTATTGCGCAGTATCGCAATTGTGGCTTAGTAGCATTAATTCGCGTAATGCCACCGAGAATTTTGCAAAGTCGTGTGTTTGCGACGTTTTAAACTCAGCCAACATATGCTGCCAACGCTCAAGCAGTACTTGGTGCTCGTTCATCCAGCTTTCAATGATGGTATCAACATCACAACCCGCTGTTTCACAATTATTAAGCACAACTTGTGAAAGAGAACGCTGCTGCCAATCAAGCTCTTCACGGTACGATGCACGTGCAAGTGCTTGCCAGTGGTTTGCAACCGGTTGCTTAGTAATTTGATCTAAGAACCAGTGTAGACCCATACCCGCACCAAGCTTGAAGTAAGTTTCAGAAACTTGTGAAATCGGTTTACTTGATGCATCTGCTACTTGCGCCAAGTCCATCACTGAGAACAAGCTTGAAAGTTGTGCAATGCGCTTAGCCAATGCACTTGGTACACCTTCTTTAGCCAATAAGTTAATTTCTGTATTCAGTTTTTCAGCTTCTTCGTCAACCATATACGACGTGATGTTTTCACTTAAGTCATTAAACGCTGGTGCAAAGAACTCGATTGTTTGTTCAATGTTGAGTGCTTTGTTGCGGTGACGTAAGAACCAACGTGTCGCGCGACGAACAGTACGGCGTAATTGATACAACATTTCTGTTTGTACAATTGACGGGATCTGGTTATCAAGGGCAGAGATATCTTGCCATGCATTACCCAGCTCAAATACTGCTTTAGCCATTGAGTAACAAAGTACTATTTCGCTTACTGGTGCACCTGTCTCTTCGCTCATACGAACGATAAAGTTCAGACCCATATCATTAACGATTTGGTTCGCTAGTTTCGTTGCAATAATTTCACCGCGCAGTGGGTGGTTATCCATCGCATTGTTGAAACGTTCGCGCAGCGGTGCTGGGAATGCATCAACTAACAAGCTACGGTAATACGGATTATCAGTGATTTCTTCGATTACAAGCTGCTCTTTAAGCACCATTTTAGCGTATGAAACAAGTACAGAAAGCTCAGGACGAGTTAAGCCTTTACCTGCAGCTTGACGTTCTGCTAACTCTTCATCTGACGGTAAGAATTCGATATCACGGTTAAGCTTGCCATCTTTTTCAAGCGCATGAATAAAACGAATTTGCTCTTTAAGCGTTTGTGGGCCTTTTAACTGTGTTACAGAAATTGTGTGCGTTTGACGGTAACAATCTTTTAATACCATCTCTGATACTTCATCCGTCATTGAATAAAGTAACTCGTCACGCTGTTTCTTAGTTAAATCACCTTCAGAAACAAGACCATTAAGTAAAATCTTAATGTTTACTTCGTTATCTGAACACGCTACACCACCCACGTTATCGATGAAGTCTGTGTTCATGCGACCACCGTTAGCAGTGAATTCGATACGACCTAACTGCGTTGCACCTAAGTTACCGCCTTCGCCGAAGATCTTAGCGTTAAGCTCTTCACCATTAACACGTAGCGCATCGTTTGCACGGTCGCCCACATCAGCATGTGTTTCAGATTTCGCTTTAATGTAAGTACCAATACCACCGTTCCAAATTAGGTCTACTTGCATCATTAAGATTGCACGTAACAACTCATTTGGTGTCATTGTCGCTTTCTTAGTACCTAGCATTTTCTTAATTTCAGGCGTCAGTGTAATTGACTTCGCACTGCGTGAGAAAATGCCACCGCCTTGAGAAATTAAGTCTTTGTTATAGTCTTCCCACGATGAACGCGGTAGTTCAAACATACGCTTACGCTCTAGGTAAGAAGACGCTGCATCTGGATTCGGGTCGATGAAGATATGCATGTGGTTAAATGCAGCTTGCAGACGAATATGCTTAGATAACAGCATACCGTTACCGAATACGTCTCCTGCCATGTCACCAATGGCAACACAGGTAAAGTCAGTCGTCTGACAATCAATGCCGATTTCGCGGAAGTGACGTTTAACGGATTCCCACGCACCTTTCGCAGTAATACCCATGGCTTTGTGGTCGTAACCAATTGAACCACCTGATGCGAATGCATCACCTAACCAGAAACCGTATTCTTCAGAAATGCCATTTGCAATATCTGAGAAAGTCGCGGTGCCTTTATCGGCTGCAACTACTAGGTATGGGTCGTCTTCGTCATGACGTACAACATCCACTGGCGGTACAATTTCACCGTGGTGAATGTTATCTGTGATATCTAATAAACCACGGATGAATAGTTTGTAACACTCTTGACCTTCTTTAAAGAAGGCTTCGCGATCAGTTGGCAGCTGTTTACAAACAAAACCACCTTTTGAACCTACAGGTACAATTACGGTGTTTTTAACTTGCTGCGCTTTAACAAGACCTAGTACTTCTGTACGGAAATCTTCACGGCGGTCTGACCAACGTAAACCACCACGAGCAACCTTGCCACCACGTAAGTGAACACCTTCAACACGCGGCGAGTAAACAAAAATCTCAAACGCAGGCAGTGGTAATGGCATTTCAGGAATTAGGCTTGGTTGAACCTTAAATGAAATGTAAGACTTGTTGATGCCATCTTTGTCTTTTTGATAGAAGTTAGTACGCAGTGTTGCACCAATCATATCAACGTAAAGTCGAATAATTCGGTCATCATCTAAGTTCGCAACGTTATCAAGTTCAGCAATAATATCGTTAACGATTTTCTCATAGCCTTTTTCAGTAAACTTAGACTTAGGTGAGAACTTCTTATCGAATAACTTTACAAGTAACTGTGCAATGTGTGGGTAGTTCTCAAACGTGCTTTCGATGTAGCTTTGTGAGAACGTCACACCAATTTGACGCATGTATTTTGCGTAGGCACGAATGATCGACGCTTCGCGTCCTTTTAAACTTGCCGCAAGAACGAGTTTATTGAAACCATCATCTTCAAGCTTGTTGTTCCATACATTAAGCAATGCAAGTTGGAAACGCTCCGACACCTTTGAGAAATCATCAAGGTCATCGTTGCTCATCAGCATGCTGAAATCCATAATCCAGTTTACTTGACCATCTTCGGTCTTCACTGAATACGGTGTTTCACCAATAACACGAAGACCAAAGTTCTCAATAATTGGCATTACATCTGATAAGTGAATTGGTTCGTTTTTGTGATATAGACTTAAACGTACCTGATTTGTATTGGCACTTTCTTGTGGACGGTAAAACAGCATTGCAAGCTTGTTTTCGTCTGATAAGCTTTCTAGCTTTTCAATATCAACAACAGCAGCACTTGGCAGTACTTGTTCACGGTATGCACTAGCAAAGGCTTTAGAATATTTACGTGCAAGTTCATTGCCGCGCGATTCACCTGCACGCTCTAGTAATGCACTGTGAAGTTTATCTTCCCATGTACGGGCTGCTTCAATTAGATTTCTTTCGATTTGTTTCACTGTATATTCAACATTTTGGTCGCAACCACGCACCGTATAATGCGTACGTGCTAGCATTGATTCTGAGAAGAAGGTGGTAAACTCAACTTTTTCGTTTGAGCCAAACGCATTTGCAAGAATGTTTTGCGTTTCACGACGTAATGCCGTGTTATAGCGCTCTCTTGGTACATAAACCATGCACGAGAAGAATCGACCATAGGTATCTTGGCGTACAAATACACGTGACATATCACGTTCTTGCATATGGTGAACGCCAAGAGCAACTTCTAATAATTCTTTTTCGCGTGCTTGTAATAACTCATCACGTGGGTACGTTTCTAAAATATTAAGTACCGCTTTGTATGCATGAGTGCCCGGCGCAAAGTCTGTCATATCAAGTACGCGCTTGATCTTACTTTTTAGTACCGGTACGTCTGCCGCGCTGTTGTTATAGAAGCTTGAAGAGAACAAACCAATGAAGCGATCTTCACCAATTACATTGCCTTCGTCATCGAAACGTTTAATGCCAATGTAATCAATATAAGCTGGACGATGAACGCGTGAAAGTGAGTTTGTTTTGGTAAGGATAAGCAAGTTATCACTGTGAGCTTCTTTACGTGCAACCTCCGGTAAATCAGAAAGGCGACGAGATTTAGTCTCATCTGATAACTTCATCATACCTAAGCTTGTATCAGCCACACCCGTTAACTGATAGTCACCTTTAATCGGTGATAAGTCGTATTGGCGATAACCCATAAGTGTGAAGTTATCTTTTGCTAACCAATCTAAGAACTCAACTGTTTCTTTAACTTCAGTTTTATTTTTAATGCCTTTACGTTTTGGCAGCGCTTTGCTGACAGACACAAGTTTATCTTTAATCGCTAACCAGTCTTCAACGGCTACCGACACATCTGCCAACACTGACTCTAACTCTTTTTTAATAGATGCAATAACCGACTTATCAGACTGACGGTCGATTTCAATAAAGAACACGGTTTTGTTTGAGTCAGACTCTTGCTCTGTCTTCATACCAGACAATGCAGAGATTAAACCATCTTTGTCGCGCTTAATTTTTAACGGAGAGTGAAGTAATAAGTGTGAAACAATGTTTTCACGCGCCAAAGCCATGCGAACAGAGTCCACTAAAAACGGCATGTCTTTTGCGATTATTTCTACGATTGTGTGAGAGGATTGCCAACCATTATTAGCGAGTTCTGGATTAAATACACGGATAAGCGCTGTATCATCAGTGTGTTTTTCCAAGCTATTCCATAAGCTAAGCGCTGCGCCATATAAGTCACTGTCATTACGGCTTGCTAAGTCTTCAGTCGACATATTACTGTAGAGTGTTTTAGCAAACTTTTCGACAAGCGACGCATTTGTGGCTTTTACCTTACTACGGATCAAAGACGATACGTTTTCAAGTAAAACTGAGGTTTGGCCTTCTTGTTGAGTCATTATGTGTTCCTTATCTATACCTACCTGTGAACGGTAACTATTTGCAGTCTAACAAACTGCAATGGAGTCAGGTGAATTCTAACTCTTTTAGCATAGATATAAATAGCATTTTTTGTAGCAAACCAGTACATATTT
The DNA here is from genome assembly GCF_056159365.1 of Pseudoalteromonas sp. ABV4_021. Classification (NCBI taxonomy): domain Bacteria; kingdom Pseudomonadati; phylum Pseudomonadota; class Gammaproteobacteria; order Alteromonadales; family Pseudoalteromonadaceae; genus Pseudoalteromonas; species Pseudoalteromonas sp. ABV4_021. The sequence continues at coordinate 1,600,584 of NZ_JBSWVB010000001.1, forward strand.
CAACCAGTTGGCTTACTATTCACAAAATATAGATAGAAATGGCCATTTCTGGCCATTTCAGTACACATTTATTCAGAAGTTTTTTTGCGCCACAGTAGTGTACCTAGCGCTGGTAGGAGGAGTACAGCACCTAACATGTTGACCAAAAACATAAAGGTTAGCAAAATTCCCATGTCCATTTGGAACTTAAGTGCAGAAAATACCCAAGTGCTTACACCAACAGCTAAGGTAATACCGGTAAACAGTACCGCACTACCACGCTCAATCAACGCACGGCGATATGCTTCTGTCAACGGTACGCCTTGGCGCAATAACCCACTCATTGACGACAGAATGTAAATACCATAGTCAACACCAATACCAACCCCAAGGGCAATTACAGGTAAGGTACTCACTGTTAAACCAATTTCTAGCGATACCATTAGTGCTTGTGCAAGCGTTGACACCACATAAAGCGGTAACACGACAGCAATGGTGGCACGTAATGAACGGAAACTGATTAAGCAAAGTAAAATTACCGCACCATAAACGTAAATCATCATTGGCAATTGCGCTTCGCTTACTGATTCGTTAGTTGCCGCCATAACACCAACAGGACCCGACGCTAACTTAAATTTAAGTGTGTCTGTGCCCTCTTCTTCGGCGAATTGCTTAACCGCATCAACAACGTGATTAATCGTTTTAGCTTTATGGTCTTCAATAAAGGCAACAATTGGCATCACAGAGCAATCACTATTTAATAAACCTGAGCTTGTTTCTACGCGGCTAGAGGCTTGTACAAGCGACGCCGTATTGCGCGGCAGGGTTTGCCATTTTAAATTACCTTCGTTATAACCAGCGTTAACCTGCTGTGCGATACTGCTAAGAGATACAGCCGATTGCACGCCGTCAACGTTTTGTAACTTCCACTGGAAACGATCGATTCGCTCCATTGTGTCGTGGAAAGTACACGCTTCTGGCTCTGCCTCAACAATCACTTTTAAAATATCAACCGAGATCGAATATTTGTCGGTGATAAGGAACGTGTCTTTGTTATAACGGGCATCTTCATGAAGCGACGGCGCTCCTGCATGTAAGTCACCAATTTGCATTTCGTTTGATTTGATAAAACCAAATACAAACAGCGCAGCAGCAATAAATAAAATAGCCTTACTCGCTTTTGGCTCAGTGGCTTTAACAAGCATTTCACGAATACCTGCAAATGCGTCGTGCGTTTCGCCATTACCATCATCAACACGCTTCATTTTGGTGTAGTCAAGGTAAGATGCAATCACTGGCAGTAATACGAGGTTGGTAAAGATAATTACCGCTACACCCAAGCTCGCAGTTATCGCAAGCTCACGAATAATACCAATATCGATTGATAATAATGTGATAAAACCAACGGTATCAGACAGTAATGCAATACCACCAGGCACAAGCAATGCAGCAAAACTAGATTGCGCCGCAACCTTGTTAGACAAGCCCTTCGCAACTTTCTGACCAATACTGTTGATCATCTGCACACCATGACTTACGCCGATGGCAAATACCAAAAAAGGTACCAAAATTGACATTGGATCAAGACCAAAGCCAACTAAATTTAATAAGCCAAGTTGCCAAATTACGGCGATAAGTGAGCACACAATTGGTAACACGGTTAGCTTCATACTCTTACAGAAAAGCCATACCATTACAGTTGTAATTAAAATTGCAATTAAGAAAAACAACACTACATCTTTAGCGCCATCGGCAACATCACCTGCCATTTTAGCGAACCCGATAATATGAATAGATACATTATCGGTAGTAAATTTGTTGCGAATCTCCGATTCAAGCTTTTCAGCAAATACTAAGGTATCCAGTTTTTCTTGCGTCTTTGGATCCGTTTCCATCAACTGAGCCGTTACCATAGCGCACGAATAATCGTTCGCTACCATACGGCCAACAACTTTTGCTTTCTCAATGTTTGATTTAACGGTTGCAAGACCGCGCGCGTCGGCTTTGAAATCTGCAGGAATAATTGGTCCACCGGCAAAGCCGTCTTCAACTACTTCAACAAAGCGCGCGCTCGGTGCAAATATCGAACTTACAAGCGGTCGATTCACACCCGGAATAAAGAATAACTGGTCGTGCACATTTTTAAGCTGGGTAAAAAACTCTTCATTAAAAATGTCACCACGCGTATCACACACTGAAATTAAAATACCATTCGCACCGCCAAATTGCTTTTCGTGCTTAAGGTAGGTTTTCATGTACTCGTGGTTTAACGGAATATTCTTATTAAACGACGCATCAAGTTTAATTTGAGTAGCTTGGAAACCTAAAAATACAGTGGCCGCAATAAAGATAAACAATACTGCTAAGCGGTGTCTAAAAAGACTTGTTTCTATTTTTGTTAATAATGAATTCATAATTACTGCACGCTAAGTTTATGTATTCCCGCTTCTGATGCGACGATTAATTCATTATTATTCTTCGCACCCGCCAAAAGTGATTTGCCGTCTTTTGTCACAAATTTAACTAACTGGTTATCACTGTAGGTAAACCACACACCACTATTTGCCAAAAGCACCGCTTTATTACCGACAATTTCAATATTATTTATAGATGCTGTGGTGTCAGTTTCTAATTGTGTCCACTCAACACCATCAGTACTAGAAAACGCAGTACCGCGTAAGCCACCGACTAGGTATTGATTGTCTAATTTATTGAATGAGAAAAATGAACCAGCATAGATTTCATCTAGACGTTGCCATGTTTTGCCCATATCGCTACTGGTTGCCATTAAACCTAGCTCACCCACTAGCCACAGTGTTTCGCCATCTAAAAATATTTTATTAAAATGCGGCAGAATCGCTTGGGTTTCTATTTTGTACCCTTCTGGATCGGATTCTTTTAAGTCATTCAGATACGCACGATCTTCTTCATACAACAGCGAATCATAAAATTCCTTTTGCCATGTTTTACCGCCATCGGTTGTGCGATAACTTAAGCCATACGCGCCTATTGCTAAGCCGTGATTGGCATCAAAAAACAGAATATCAAGTAACGGCTTATCTAATTCAGGTAAAAACTGCTGAATTGTCCAATTTTTTCCGCCGTCTGTAGTATGCAAAATCGTTGCGTCGTGGCCTACCGCCCAACCAACATTTGCATTTATAAAATAAACACCCGTTAGCAAGCTTTGTACTGGAGAGTTTGCTTGTAGCCACTCTTGGTTGTCATTGCTATAAACAATGTTTCCCCACTTACCAACTGCCAAAGTTTGGCTGCCGACACGGGTAATATCGGTTAAGAGGTTTTTAGCCGCAAGTTTAGCTGGAATTGCCGCCTGTGGTGTTACTTGCGCAATTGCGCTAGTCGTCAATAGAGAGCCGATTAAAAATAGATATTTTTTCATATAGGTAGCGTTGTGAGAAAAACGGCCCTCGCGGGCCGTATTATTATTTAGCGTCGACCAGAGCGACGTAATGCGTTTGAAGTAAACTCGGTGTCTTTGAACATTTCTTGGAAGTCATACATCTTCTCTTCGTTATCTAAGCCAATTGCTAAGTAACGACGTGAGTTAAGATCGTGATAAACATCCAAAGTACTCCAATGAGTAGGTACTTCGTAGTAGTTCACACCATGCGCCATTGCTACACGGTATAACTGGTCGCGGTTATCATAAAGATCTGCAACATGAATTTGCCAGCTGTCTTCGTCAATAAAGAATACACGCTTCTTATAAATATGACGCGTACCTTCTTTAAGATTCGCTTCTACCACCCAAACACGGTGTTTTTCATAACGTACGTGTTCAGGGTTAATGTGACCAGGCTTCAAAATGTCATCATATTTCAGCTCATTGCTATGTAGCTTATAGCTGTTATATGGAATGTACATTTCTTTTTTGCCTAATAACTTCCAGTCGTAACGGTTTGGTGAGCCGTTAAACATATCGAAGTCATCAGTTGTACGTAAACTATCCGACGCTGTTCCCGGTGCATCATATGCAACATTTGGTGCGCGACGAACGCGGCGTTGACCTGTGTTATAAGTCCACGCCTGACGTGGTGTTAATACTTGGTCCATTGTTTCGTGAACAAGTAGTGCCGTACCTGCTAAACGCGCAGGTTCAGTTACTTTTTGCTTAAACTTAAACAGGATATTCGACTTTTGCAGAGACTCAGGCGTTGCGTCTTGCTCTGAATACTTAACCAGTAGTTTTTCATCAAAGCCAACAATGTTGTATGAACCGCCTGCCGTTGGAGCCGCTTGACCACCATAACGTTTAATCGAAAGACCACGGTAACGTAAAATATGGTTCCAAATTGCTTCTAGCCCTGTTTCTGGAATTGGGAACGGAATACCAATTGCAGTATTTTTAATACCATTACCTTCTTCAACAAGCTCTGCCGTTGTTGCATACTTTTTCGTTGCATCATAGATGAACTGTGGGTATGACGCACTACGACGCGTTTGGTAAATGTTCATTTTGAAGCTATCAGGATAGGCATCAAACATCGCTACCTGACCTGGAGAAAGCATCTCTTTGTACTGTTCAACGTTCGACTTATCGATAGTGAACAATACCTTATCGTCAGCAAATGGATCAGGGTGATGGTCACCAACTTTGTAGTTGTCAGGTGCTTTTGTAATACCACCTTCCCATGATGGAATTGAGCCATCTGCATTACCCGCTTTTTCAGCACCAAGTGGTGTTAAATCTTGACCTAAGCGGGCAACTTGTTCTGGTGAAATTTTAGCTAAAGCTTGTGAAGCGCTAAATACGCTACACAATGCTAGAGCCACTAGGGTAGGTTTTTTAATCATATTGTTACCCTTAAATAGAATACTTAATATTAAATGAAACATAATCGCGGTCTGCTAAGCCATTGGCTTTACCGCCACCCCAGAAACTATTGTAACCAAAGTCGAATGACCACTGGTTTTGGTAGTTAAAGTTAAGGTTTACAGACGCAGACATGCGATCTTCAACAAATAAGAACATTGGATCAGGTGTTGTACCATTCACATCGTGTGCAAACACAACACGTGGTGAGAAGTTCACACCAGCGAATAAATTATTGTATTCGCCTTTAGCTACTAGGCGATAGCCCCAAGAGGTAGCTGATGCAAATTGATTGGTTTCAGGACCGTTCGATAAAAGCAAATGAAGCGCCGTGTAATCATCAGCTGGACCTTGCATAATACCACTACGACCGGTGCCTGGTGCATTTAAACGAAGTTCATCATACTCAGGCATATCAAGAACGTGTACACCACCTACTTCACCTAATACCGCCCAACTATCAGCACCTAAAGATGGGCCAAATAAGTGTGAAAAACTAAATTGAAGCTGCGCAGAATCACGTAGAATATAACCTTGTGCAACTTCACTTGGTGACACCGTTTCTACTTGTGAGATACCTGCAAACATGTCCTGACGCACTGCATCTGGCACACCAGGATTTGCCAGCTGCTCGGCCATACCGGCATATAGCAATTCAACGTCATCAATTTGTAATGGCTCGTCTTTTCTGTAAGTGAATTCACCAGCAAACGCTGTTTCACCAATGGCTGTATTCCAGCTAAGTGCATACATTTGAATATCTTCTGGATATTCAAGCTGTGCTTCGGTAAAGCCTTTTAAATTAGTGATGTTGTCTGCATTAATGGTGTTTGTAGCGATATACGCTAAGTCGTGGCCAATTCCAGCAGCAGTAAAGTCTGACGCCTTACCTGAAATTAACGGTCTACGCTCATGGTAGTTTACGTAATAAAATCCAAACTCAGTTTCATTAAGCTCAGGTACAAACCAACCTAATTTCAAACCATACTGGCCTGAATCTTTTGGTTTTTTAAGTGCTTTGTCGCCATTTGCTTTAATCGCAACTTTAGTTGGGTGCGCTAAATACATGCTAGCAAGCAGTGATTGCGCTTCAGCGCTTGATGGATCCATACCTTGTGCGGCAACAACTTGGCCCCACTGACCATACATGCTGTTTAGTGAGTTAGTTAAGTACGCTAAATCAATGTCTGGGTTTGATGTAAAACCAAGCTGAACATTGTTAGCATTACCGTTTACCGCCGCAAAGTCATTAGTAGAGAAATAGGTTCCAGCGACAGGTAGACGTGTTTCGTGCCACTGATATTGATAAAACATTTCCGCAGAAACATTTTCTGTAATACCGAGTGAAGCCCACAACATGCCTACAGGAATAAAGGCTTCTTTAACTTCCGCACCTGGCGCTTTTAAACGATCCACGTCGACTGGGTTGATATTAATACCATGTGAAATTAAGGCACTTTCACCCCAGTTAATTACTTGCTGACCTAAACGAACTGACAATGGGTTGTAGCCATCATTCAAATCAAAGTCTGCATACACAAATGCATCGAGTAAACGAAGATCTTTACATACAAGCTCTTCCGACTCTTTATTTGCACATGGGTCAACGCCCTGTCCTGACGTCGGGTTTTTGTATGCTAAGTCTTTATCATTAAGAGCAAAATCATAGAAATACATAAAACGTGTAAAGAAACCAAAGTTGTCTTTACGTATTTCTAATTCATGGGTGCCTTTTAATAACTGTGAAAATGCTTCACCGCTATCAAAGTTAAGGTTACCGGCATCACCATTATTTGAGTAAATACCTGGCTCAGCCCAGATTTGATCTGATGTGTAGATTGGGTTAAGTGCTGGGTGATAACCACCGTTTAGAGTCCAATCGAAATTTGGGTGATTAGATTTACCAATGTGAGTATCGAAATCACGGTCTTCTACACGGTAGCTAGTACCGTAAGAAAAAGTAGAGTCAAATTGTACTTCAAAACCACCAACTTCAAATGATGCAGCTGAAGCACTTTGGCTTGCAAGTGCCATACACGCGGCTGTAACACCTAAAGCCAGTTTATTTTTGACAAAAAGAGGACTTTTTATCATATATATTCCCCCTATGGCGGGCTGTTTTGTTATCAAGTTATTGTTTTTAGTATGCTTGTAACGATAGAAAGCAATTCATAAAATTACAAGTAAAACATGAGATATAGCGTAATCAATGAATTCGATTACATATTCGCTCTTGTTATTTGATATTCTACTTTCTAATCACATAGGTAAGACATCTTACCAGTTAAACAATCGAAATGAAAAGTGCTTAATGAAAAGAACTTGAAAAAGTTCAAATTCCACCGGCAAAATAACACATAATCAATTGATTTTAATTGGTTTTTTCTATTGAAATAAATTTGTTTTCGGTGGTTAAATGGATACGAAAACGCCCTTTTATGCCAATTGATGACATAAAAGGTCGTAATTTTTCTGCGGCGAAGCGAATTGTTTTACCACAATCACTTAATACCTGAATGCTGGTGTAATGGCCTTTATAGTAGGCCATACACTCTTGATAGTTTAAATTAATTGAAAAGTAGTAGGTGTTACGCTCCATTTAACGCGTTACTCACTTTTTCAAACAAATCAGGGCTTAGGTCTGGTAAATCAGCGAGACGTTGTAATTGTGCTTTAACGTGCATTTGACGTTCATCGGTATGACGCTTAAAGCTTAACAGCGGCGTAATTAAACGAGCTGCGTTTTGTGGATTAATTTTATCGAGTTTAATCAGTAAATCCGTCAGCAAACGATACCCTTCACCATTTAGCGCATGGAATGATTGCGGGTTAAACATACAATAACTCATTAGCAATGCACGTACGCGATTTGGGTTAGTAATATCAACTTCACCACTTTCAAACATGGCGCGGATCACATTTGTTGTATTGTCACCTTTTAATCGACCTTTCAGTGCAAGCCATTTATCCAATACCAATACATCGTGACGCCACTTATCTTTGAAGCGCTCGAGCAAGCCTTCGTGGCTGGTTCTTTTATTTTCACATGCTGCTGACAGCGCATTTAAGCTGTTTGTCATGTTATCGCTGGTAAACTGCGTCTCAAGCTCTTTATCTACATCCTGCCAATCTGCCGCTGCAAGATAATCTAGTAAGCGACCTTTTAGTGCACGCGTTGCAATACTAGTTGCATCTAAATCACCATTTTCGCTAAGTGTTTGGTAATGCGCCGCAATATCACTTAACAATGTACTCGCTAAAAATGATTTTACCGCATGCAATTGTTCAGTAATGGCATCAACAGGGATTGGGTGATAATCACTTGCAACCGTATCAAAACTCGGCAATGTTAAAAGCTCGCTTAATAACGCGAGGTCCTTAACGTTTGAGGTAAGTAAATAGCGAAACAACGCCACTATTTCTTCATTAAGTTGCGTGCCGTTATCGATGCCTGCTTTTAGCGCGTCAACCATTATACGCTGCATCGCATCCCACTTTGAAAAATCGCTGCGTGCGTATTTAACAATCGTGATAAGTTCAGAAAGAGATTGTTCAAACTTTACTTTACATGGCGCTGAGAAATCTTCTAAAAAGACGACCGCAGTGTCTTTTGCAATATTTTCGAATCTAAATTGCTGGTGTGCGTCTGTTAGGTTGATAACGCGTTCAATCTTATTACCGTCAATAACTAAGGGTTGTGATTTACCTTCAGGTGAAATAAGTTCTAGTGCGATTGGAATATGCAATGGCGATTTTTCGCTTTGATCTTGTGTGGCTTGTGTAAACTGCGACACAGTCAGCGTTAGTGTATTGTCAGCATCATTAAATTCTCGCTCCACCACAAGCTCTGGTGTGCCTGACTGACTATACCATTTCGAGAAAAGCGAAAGATCAATGTTAGATGCATCTTGCATACTTTTTACAAAGTCATCGCATGTCGCCGCTGTACCATCATGGCGTTCAATATACAATTGCATGCCTTTTTGGAAATTTTCTTCTCCCAAAATTGTATGCATCATACGGATCACTTCTGAACCTTTGTCATATACAGTAACGGTATAAAAGTTATTCATTTCAATAACTTTTTCAGGGCGGATCGGGTGCGCCATCGGACCTGCATCTTCGCTAAACTGCACTCCACGCATCACTTTTACTGCATCAATTCTGTTTAACGCACGTGAACCAATGTCTGAGCTAAATTCTTGATCGCGAAATACCGTTAAACCTTCTTTTAACGATAATTGGAACCAATCCTGACACGTTACTCTGTTACCTGTCCAATTGTGAAAATATTCATGACCCACAATGCTTTCAATGGTGTGATAATCTCGGTCGGTCGCGGTAGCTTGGTTTGCCAATACACATTTTGAGTTAAATACATTTAACCCTTTGTTTTCCATTGCGCCCATATTGAAGAAATCAACCGCAACAATCATGTATATATCAAGATCGTATTCAAGGTTAAAACGCTCTTCATCCCATTTCATTGCGCGCTTAAGCGATGCCATTGCGTGACCAGCTTTATCAAGATTACCTTTATCAACAAATAGCTCGAGTTTTACATCACGGCCAGAGCGCGTTTTAAAATTATCATGTAATACATCAAAATCACCTGCCACTAATGCAAATAAATAGCTCGGTTTGTTGTAAGGATCTTGCCACGTATTAAAGTGACGGCCATCGGGTAATTCGCCAGACTCAATTTTGTTACCATTTGACAATAAATGGGTAAACGCCTTATCTGCAATGACCTTTACTGTATATTTGGTTAATACGTCGGGGCGGTCTTGAAAATAAGTTATCTTGCGAAATCCTTCCGCTTCACATTGTGTACAGTAAGCACCATCGGATAAATATAACCCTTCAAGTGACGTATTGTTTTGTGGATCAATTTCAGTTTCGATATGTAGTTCAAACTCTGCTGGCAAGTTTTTAAGCGTCAAACCCAGCTCTGACATTTCATAATCGCTAAACGGTAAGCCATTTACGTTAATGCACAATAATGTTTGATTGACGCCATCAAGCCATAACTCATTATTCTCGCCGACACGCCGATACTGCGCTTTTTGCAATACACGGGTTTGCGTCGCTTTTAAGTCAAATTCTAAATACAGTGACGAAACCGTGTAATCCGGTGCTTTATAATCAGTTCTGAACTTAGCTTGGTTAGTTGATTTTTCTTGTGTTGTCATAACGTTTGCTCCACAAAATTATTCATCGCTTGTCTGTAAATGCTTTGGCGTAATTTTTAAGATTTTAATGCCTAAGTAGGCGTAAATAATTGCCAATAATGGATTAATTAAATTAAAGAATGCATACATCGCATAATCAAGCGGGTTAATGAGTAGTACGCTTTGCATATACGCACCACAGGTATTCCATGGGATAAGAGGACTTGTTATAGTACCGCCGTCTTCTAATGTTCGTGACAAGTTAACGTTGGCAAGTCCGCGTTTTTCATATTCTTCTTTATACATGCGTCCAGGCATTACGATTGCCATATATTGATCTGCCGCTATTAGGTTAGTGCCAATACAGGTAGCAATGGTAGACGCAATCAATGAGCCGGTACTTTTTGCGATTTTCAAAATGTTGGAAACGAAGACTTTTAGTAGGCCCACTTTTTCCATTACCGCGCCAAACATTAACGCACAAATAATTAACCAAGTTGTATTGAGCATGCCCGACATACCGCCACCACTTAATAAGCTATCCATTTTGGCATCACCAGTTGTAATGCTAAAACCATCAAATAGCGCAGCCCATACCAATTTAAACGTACCAACAAAGTGCGATACACCCGACTCAATCTGCCCTGCAATTAAGTCTTGTTGAAATATAAGGGCCCAAACAGCACCAAACAGCGCACCAATGGCAACCGCTGGGAAAGCAGGCATTTTTTTAATTGCTAATGTCAATAACACAACTAAAGGCACTAACATCTCAATACCAATATTGAAATTCTGCAGTAAAATATTAGAAATTTCTTCTATGCGGCCTTCATTTGGTACGCCTTCAGCATTAAAACCCATTACTAAGAAAATAATCAGCGCGATAACAAAGCTTGGCACTGTAGTCCAAAGCATATGATGGATATGATCAAATAGATTGCTGCCAGCCACAGCCGGTGCTAGGTTTGTCGTTTCCGACAATGGGCTTAATTTATCACCAAAGTAAGCACCCGATATAACCGCACCCGCAGTAACAACTTGGTCAAGGCCAAGACCCGTTGATACGCCGAGCAAGGCAACACCGATTGTTGCGGCTGTCGTCCAAGAGCTACCAATACTCAAGGCAACAATAGCGCACAATATGCAACTTGCGGCGTAGAACCAATGCGGGTTTATCAGCTGCAAGCCAAAATAAATTAGCGATGGTACCGTGCCCGACAATAACCAAGTGCCTATTAATGCCCCTACCATTAGTAGGATTAATACCGCCCCAAGAGAAATGGTGATGCCTTTAATCATCGCCTCTTCTAGTTCGGCCCATTTAAAACCATTTTTAAGACCAATGATCACTGCTATTGCGGCTGAAAATAGTAACGCTATTTGGTTTGGACCATACGACGAATCGTCGCTGTATAGATAAACGGATGTGCCAAGCAGTAGCACTAAAACGCTAATTGGAATTAACGCGTCTAAAAAGGTCGCTTGTTTTACTTGCTTCACAAAGATACCTCAAATTGTTGTCATTATTTATCAACTGACTTCTGTATAAGCACGAAGCGTTGAGTTTTATTATTTTTAGTTTTACATAAAAAAGCGCCGACTTTGTGAAAATCGGCGCTTACTACATTAGTTATAAATTAATGTTTTGCGTAACGGCCATACTTAATAAAATCTGATGTTATATGAACCGCTTCTTCAAGTCCCGGGTCGATCTCATCAAGTACGTCTGGTGCATCGTCTAGTGATGCAATTGCATCAAGCCCTAGACGTTTTAACCTTTCATTCGCTCGAGCGAGTGATTTTTGCTTGTCTTCTTCACGTTGTTTCTCACGTTTCGCCTTAACAAGCGTCACTGATGCACGGTCTTTCTCTTTTTGATACAAGGCAATGTCATCATTGAGATAGATAAACTCAGGCTCGCCTGCAATACGCTCTTTATGTTTATCAGTCAAAAACGTAATCGCTGACGTTAAATCGTCAAGTTTTGAATAATTCGCTTTACGAATGTGATCCCAAGGTAATGCGTTGTCTTCTTGGCTTTCACCCCACTCAGCGGGATCAATTGGCGATGGGTATGTGATATCTGGGATCACACCTTTATGCTGCGTACTGCCGCCATTAATACGGTAGAACTTAGCAATTGTGTACTGCACGCTGCCAAGGGGGTTTTCAAATAAATCAAATGCTTTAGTTAAGCTACGATGCTGTTGAACTGTACCTTTACCAAAGGTTTGTTCACCAATAATAACTGCGCGACCATAGTCTTGCATTGCCGCAGCAAAAATTTCAGACGCTGATGCACTGTAACGGTCCACTAATACTGTTAACGGGCCGTCGTAATAGGTAACGCCGTCGCGATCTTTTTGTTTTTCAACTTTGCCGTTAATGTTGTGTATTTGAACCACTGGGCCTTTGTCGAAGAACAAACCAGATAATTGTGTCGCCTCGTATAACGAACCACCGCCATTACCACGTAGGTCGATAACAATACCGTCTACATTCTGTTCTTGTAATTTAGCGAGCTCTTTTTTAACGTCTTTAGACAAGTTGTTATAAAAACCTGGGATCTCAATGACACCGATTTTGGTATCAAGTTCTGAGTAAACAGGCTCAAATACACTTGATTTAGCTGCTTTATCTTCAAGGCGGATTTTATCACGGATAATTTCCACTTCATGCGGCGTACCGTGCGAATCAGAACCTTTTAGATACTGTAACCTTACTTTGGTGCCCTTCGGCCCTTTGATTAGGTCTACGACATCATCTAAGCGCCAACCGATTACATCAACAAAACTCTCTTGACCTTGTGCAACAGCAATAATGCGGTCATCAGATTTTAGTTTTTCGGTTTTAGATGCTGGGCCACCTGGGACAAGTGAGCGGATCACAGTGTAATCTTCATCAACACCTAACACTGCTCCGATACCTTCTAGTTCAAGCTGCATGTCTTGTTTAAACTGTTCAGCGCGGCGTGGTGATAGATAAGAAGTGTGCGCTTCGATGCTTCTTGCAAATGAGTTCATTGCAATTTGGTAAGCATCTTCGCTATTTGTTTGTGAAATACGTTTTAGCGTGTAACGGTAACGTTTTTTCAGAATTTCTTGGATTTCAGGCCATTCTTTGCCTGTCAGTTGTAAGCGAAGCGCGTCGTATTTAACGCGTTGACGCCAAATTTCATGCAATTCCGCCATTGTGGTTGGAATTTTTGCATCTTCGCGATCAAAAAAGTAATTGTCTTCAACGTCAAATTTCATTTCTTTATCAAGTAAAGAAAGTGAATATTCAAAGCGTTCAAAACGACGACGCATATTCAAGTTAAAAATTTCAAACGCAAAAGACATATCGCCTTTAATTAACGCATTATCAATTTCATACTTGAAATGGTCGAATTTAGCCAAATCTGATTGCAGGAACAAGCTTTTGTTACTGTCAATCGACTCGATAAATCGGTCGTAGATTTGGCTCGATAAGTCATCGTCTAATCGAATAAGTTTGTAGTGCGAGCGAGTAAATAAATTGGTTATTCGCTTGGTTGCAGCAATATGCTGAATTTCCTGTTTTAACTCAGGTAAGTTTTCGATGCTAATATTATCGGCAGAAGCAAATAAATTTGCTGAAAATAGCGCTGCCGCCAGTGGAATAAGCCTAAACTTCTCACTCATACACTGTCTCCTTATACGATAAATAGACTCTCTGCTTTTGTTTTCACCTGCATGCCTGTTACAAGCACTACATGAATGTCTTCCTTGTTCACTTCGGTGATAGTACCTTTTACTAAAGCTTGGCCAAGTTTAACTTTTACCTCAGCATCCACTTTAATATCACCTGAAGGTAGCGCTTCTACTTTATTAGAACGACGCGCAGGTTTGTCTTTATTAGTGTTGCTAGAACTAAATTTAGTTCCTTTCGCAGCATTTTTATCAGCAAAATTGCCTTTCTTTTTGTAAGATTTCTTTTCACCAGCGTTACGCGGTGCAGGTTTTTTACGTTTAGCAAGTTTAGCACGGCTTTCTTCTAGTGCTTTATTTGCATGCTCGACATGCTCTTGCTCAACTTTTTCTGCATCGTTACCATCAAGGTCAATACGGAACTCGTGTTTTGTAACAGATTCTAAATAACGCCAGTTAGACGTATATTTACGAAGCGCTTGGCGAACCTGTGTTTTGCTTACGCGTTCATCGTTTTCGATGCGCTCAGCAATATCTTTAAAGATACCAACCTTCAACGGCTTGATGCCGTCTTTCTCTTTGAAGCAGGCTGGAAACTCTGTGAAAAGGTAGTTTAATACCTCTTTGATGTCTTTTAGCTTGTTAGTAGAGTCCATGTGTTTAACCTTAAGTTTTAAATCTCTTCGTCTAAGTTGTTTTCCAATTGGTTTGTCACGTAATGTAACACCCAATCGATTAATTCTTCGTGTTCGGCTTCCAAAATTGCAGTATCACCGCGTAAATGTTGCCAAATACCTTCAATAATCTTGTCAATCGTATCTGCGTCTGTTTCGTCAGGCAATTGTTGCCATGCAACATGAATCAATTCATTCAGGTTTTCAGCTACAGTTTCTTCTTGCCCTTCCCAATCACCTACCTGATCTATACCAAATAAATAATCTTGTACGCTAAGCCAATCCTTCATATTAAAGATGCTCTGCCAATGACGCCATAATTCGCTCTAGGCCAGTTTGATCATCACTATCAAAACGACTTAGGCTTGGGCTATCAATATCAAGCACGCCAATATAATTGCCGTCTTTAATAAGTGGAATAACGATTTCTGAATTTGATGCGGCATCACATGCAATGTGCCCCTCAAAGTCGTGAACATTGTCAATGCGCTGTGTTTGTTTTTCGGCAAATGCTGTACCACATACACCTTTACCAACAGGGATCCGAACACACGCTGGGTTACCTTGAAACGGTCCCAAAACTAATGTGTCGTTTTCCAGTAAATAAAACCCCACCCAGTTAATATCTTCAAGTGAAAGATTTAACAAAGCACTTACATTTGCAAGGTTCGCTATCAGGTTGGTTTCGTCTTCAATCAAAGCAACTACTTGGTTGTTCAGACTTTGATATAAGCTTTCTTTATTCATTACGTAGAAAAGTTAACAATTCAATATTCACAAAGCTTAAAGGTACTCTTTCATAACAACAAATGAAACCTTTTTAAGCTAAAAAAAGTGAATATCGCTAAATATTCACTTAATTGTTTACTAATTATTCGACTCTAAAATTTATTTTTGCTGTTTTAATGTAAAAATAAATATGCCTGCTGCAAGAGTTGCCATTAACGTATTTACAACAAATACTTGCCCTGACGCGACATTAAACATAAAGCTAAACAACGCACCACCAAATATCGCTGCCGTTATCATTGCGGTGTTATTTGATTTATTTCGCTTTTGCAAATACATGTAAACAGGTACAACACATATCGCCATGGTTAACCCGACTATATGTGCATTTGCAACCGCACTTAATACAATCGACAAAAATAATTTAGTTGTTGCGCCATCTAATACAGCAACATAATAAACACCGATTAAACAACCAATCAGAAAGGGAGAAAACAATGAGTAGGCAACACCCTTAAGTACAATTTTTTTATCCATAACCGCGCCAAATACGTTAAACACACGATAAGCATGGCAAATAGATAAATAATTAACAGTAGACTTAAGTATATAGATAAGAGTAAGTGGCGGAGAGATAGGGATTTGAACCCTAGATAGGCTATTAACCTATGCCGGTTTTCAAGACCGGTGCTTTCAACCACTCAGCCATCTCTCCGCATAAAAAGAAAGTGGCGGAGAGATAGGGATTTGAACCCTAGATAGGCTATTAACCTATGCCGGTTTTCAAGACCGGTGCTTTCAACCACTCAGCCATCTCTCCGCAGCGGGGCGAATATTAGGGGATTCTATTTCACTTGTGAAGCTTTTTTTTCAATTTATTTATCAACCGCGCAATAAACATGCAACCCGTACATTATGCAATCAAATTTTAAAATTAAATTGAACTAAACGCCCTACTTCACTGTTCTAATAAAGGAATAGAATTGCCACCTAACATGTTAATTGATATGCTGTTCGCAGTTCTGAAACCTAACAGGAATGCGTTTCAATTTAAGGAGTTATTTATGAGCTTTAATCACACGTACTCTTCGCCAAAATCGGCGCAGTCGGTACTTGAAACAAATAAAGTACTACGCAACACCTATATGCTTTTAGGTATGACATTGTTATTTAGTGCTGTTACAGCAGGCATTTCAATGGCAATGCAATTACCTTACTTAATGGGTCTTGTATTTAGTATCGGCGGTCTGATCACCTTATTTATAGTTAATAAGAAAGCAGACAGTGCATCTGGCTTACCATGGGTATTTGTTTTTACAGGTCTTATGGGTGCGGCACTCGGTCCAATGTTAAATTACTATGCAGCAATGCCAAACGGCCCGATGCTTATTATGCAAGCTCTGGGTTCTACAGCATTAGTATTTTTTGGTTTATCAGCCTATGCAATGACAACTAAGAAAGACTTCTCTTTCCTAGGCGGTTTCTTATTCGTAGGTTTAATTGTTGTTGTACTAGTAAGCCTAGTAAACCTATTCGTGGGTAGTTCAATCGTATTTATGGCGATGAACGCGGCCATCGTATTTATTATGTCTGGTTTAATTTTGTTCGACACGAGCCGCATTATTAACGGCGGTGAAACAAATTATATCCGTGCAACTGTTAGCCTATACTTAAACGTATACAACTTATTTACGTCTATCCTGCATCTCCTTGGTGCAAATAATGACTAAACGCTAAAAGTTTAATAAAATAAGCCCCGTTCTTCGGGGCTTTTTTATGGGTAAATTTTGGCCAATATTATTATTAGTTATCATGCAAGTGTTACCGCACACGACAGTTTGCAACATTTGTTACGTTTCACTAAAAGCGCACTCGCGCTAGGACACACTGTATCTGGGATTTTCCTCTATCAAGATGCGGTGTTTCACGCCAGTAATCATTTTTCACTGCCGTCAGATGAGTTACAAGTAACTGATATTTGGCAATCGCTTGCCGATTTAGGTATTAAACTGACACTTTGCGTTACAGCAGCCGAAAAACGTGGGCTCGATATCACGCGTTGTGAACCCTTTGAAGTTGCAGGTCTTGCCGAATTCGCGATGGATGCTAGCAAAGCTGATAAATGGGTGCAGATTAAATGAAAAACTACCTAATCGTATGTAATGCCTCTCCTTTTAATGATAGTAGCCTTAAAGAAAGTCTTGATATGGCGCTCATTTTTGCCGCAATTGATCAGCAAGTTAGTTTGCTTTTACAAGGTGATGCACTTTATGCCCTACTTCAAGGCCAATCAATTGAGTCACTCGAGATTAAAAATTACTTGAAAGCCTTTGGTACCCTGAGCCTTTACGATATTGAACACATTTATGTATGCGAACACTCAATTAAGCAACGCGGCTTAGATATTACTCAGTTTGCGTACGACATCATTACGCTCGATATCTCAGAAAAACAGGCTTTACTTCAACAACAGCATCAGGTGGTAACAATATAATGCTGCATATATTTAATAAGCCCTTATCGCATTATCAACAGCATCAACTTATTATTGACCCCGATGATAAGCTTTTACTGTTATCCGACGCCTGCTACAGCGTTAATTGCTATATTGATGCTTTTTGTCAAAACACCCTATACGCACTTGATGTGGATATGAAAGCACGCGCTATCTCAAACGAAACGATCATCACAATTTCTGATCAACAGTGGGTAGAGCTCATTGTTGACAGCGAACAACATATTACTTGGTAATTAACATGAGCTATTGCATAAACGATAAAACTATCGACACTGATAAAGAGGGTTACCTTAAGGATTTTAACCAGTGGAGCGAAGCGCTCGCCCCCATCATTGCTGAGCAGGAAAATATCTCGCTCAGTGATAATCATTGGGAAGTTGTGCATTTTGTGCGAGATTTTTATCTTGAATTTAATACCAGTCCAGCAATACGTATGTTAGTAAAAGCCATGGCAAAAAAACTTGGTGAAGACAAAGGAAACAGCAAGTATTTATATAAATTGTTCCCTAAGGGACCAGCGAAACAAGCTACAAAAATTGCAGGGCTACCAAAACCAGGACGCTGCATTTAACCTAGTTGGTTAAATTTACACAAATAAAAAAGCCAACATTAACGCTGGCTTTTTTAGCAATAAGCAAATGCTTATAGGATATCTAATAACTCAACATCGAAGATAAGTGTTGAGAAAGGTGCGATTGATGCACCAGCACCACGCTCGCCATAAGCTAGGTCGTGTGGTACGTATAAACGCCATTTTGAACCAACTGGCATCATCTGTAATGCTTCAGTCCAACCTTTGATAACACCGCCTACTGGAAACTCAGCTGGCTGGCCGCGATCGTAGCTGCTATCGAACACGTCACCATTGATTAATGTACCGTGGTAATGAGTACGTACTGTTGACTCAGCTGTTGGCTTGTCGCCTTCACCTGTTGTTAGTACTTCATACTGTAGGCCTGATGCAGTTACCGTTACTTCAGCACGCTTAGCGTTTTCAGCAAGGAAAGATTCGCCTTCAGCTGCAAGTACTTTTGCTTCTTCTTCACGACGCTTTGTGATTTCAGCATTAATTTCTTCAAACGCTGCTTGAATAGCTGGGATCTCAACTTGGAAGTCAGCACCCGTGTAAGCATCTTTCATGCCTTCAAATACTGAGTTTAAGTTTAAACCTTCAAATGGGTTTGACTTAAGTTGCTCACCCATTTGTAGACCGATACCGTAGCTTGCTTTTTCAGCATTTGAATTAAATTTATCTGACATAATCTCTATACTTTATTTAAGTTATAAAAATGTCAGTCTAACATAGATAACACCCACTTGTTACCGCAATTACTGACTTTTACTGTGTAACAACTCTAACTTACTTTGTGCTAACAACGCCAAAATTGAAATCACCACATTCGCCAGTAACAAAGGCCAAATCAACGCCAATTGATAAGCAAATAGTGTCGGTAAAAGTGCCGATGCAAATCCAACTGTTAAAGAGAAAAGCAAACGCTGATGCGTTTTAAAGTACTTACGTGTGGTTTGTGCGACAAGCAAGTTAAATACAAATAAGCCCAATGCTGTTTGCCACTCGCTAATCAGGGCGTCCGCCCCCACTTGCAGGTAATCAGTAAGCAATAAAATGCCTTGTTGCAGCACTACTGCATAAATAACCGCAAATACTAACACCAGAAAAATCGACTTCGCTTTATTATTCATAATCAAACTCCAAAACGAAAAAAACCGCCTAAAGGCGGTTTTGGGAATGAGGTGGCGGAGAGATAGGGATTTGAACCCTAGATAGGCTATTAACCTATGCCGGTTTTCAAGACCGGTGCTTTCAACCACTCAGCCATCTCTCCGTTGTTGGGGCGCATATTAATGAGTTCGTATCACGTTGTAAAGTAAAAATTTAATATTTAGTAATATTCTTTTGGCTGACGCGCAATTAACGAACAAACTAAGCTAAAAATAACCGTTACCAGTGATAAAAGCCCCACTTTTATCGCAATATCTGCATTTTTTAATAAGCTAACCGCTTCAAAATTAAAAAATAATACCGGTGTTATTGCAATCGAAAACACCACAAGCGAAATTTTCATCGCACGCCAAAACGAAAACCGTTTCAAATACGTCATATACCAAGTCAGTAGCGAAAAAACGCCAAGCTTAATAAAGACAATATGACTAAAATCATTTGTTTGCGTTGCTGTTATATACACAGCAATCGCTGAAACGACTCCCCACATAAGCCATATTGACCAACTTTCTTTTTCGCGCAAAAACAAGTTATTCATAACTGCGCCTTTTATTATTTTGATGGATTAAATTGGTTGTTAATACATCACCTTAACAAAAAACGAACAGTTTTTAAATAGCCCATTTTAGCTTTATGTCAAGAAATAAAAACTCACTAACGCAACGATTGACGCAACTAAAATATTGAGTGCAACGCCTTGTTTTGCCATATCTTTAATTGACACTTCGCCACTGGCAAAAACAATTGAATTAGGTGCCGTTGCAACGGGTAAACAAAATGCACACGAGCAACTAATCACCACAGGGATCATTAATAGTTCAATTGGTAAATTAAGTGCAATAGCAGCACTTGCGATAATTGGCATCATAAGCGTCGCAGTGGCGGTATTAGAGGTAATTTCGGTTAAGAATGAGACCCCTATCGCCAATGCAAACAAACTAAGCAGTACCGGTAACGTACCTAGTGCCACAAAAAACTGCCCGAGTAACTCGCTTAATCCACTTGAAACAAACGCTTTAGCGATACAAATACCACCGGCAAATAATAGCAGCATGCCCCATGGGATTTCTTTCGCGTCCTGCCACTCAAGAATACGCCCCCCTTTGCCATTACTGGTTATCGCCATTGCAAGTACGCCTAGTAAGGCAACCGACGAATCACCTACTGTATTAATATCAAGCATCTGTGACCAGCCGCCAAGCGGCTCTTTACGAAATACCCAAAGTAGCGCAACCAGTGCAAAAATCACTAACACGCGTTTTTCTGCAATGCTCCAACCATCGCACTTAGGCAGATGAATAGCCGATGATAAACGAATGCCGCGGGCAAGCCATAGCGCCATTAATGGAATTGAAATCACAATAATCGGCACGGATACTTTCATCCAGCGAATAAAACCGTATTCCTCACCAGCAAACTCCTCATAAACCGACGCAAAAATCACATTTGGTGGCGTACCAATCAGTGTACCTACCCCACCCAACGAAGCCGAATAGGCCAGCCCTAGCAATAAGGCGATTTTAAATCGATTATCATCAGTCGATGCGCAAATCGCGAGCACCACAGGGAGCAACGCAACGACTGTGGCGGTGTTTGAAATCCACATAGACAGAATGCTGCTCGTCGCCATAATGGCAAAGATAATGCGAAGTGCGCTGTCGCCACCAATGACTTTCAATATGGCAAATGCAATGCGTCGATGAACGCCAGATTTTTCAATTCCCACCGCTAACATAAACGCGCCCATCAACAATACAATAACGTGTGAACCTAGCGATGATGCTGCTTGCTGGTGCGTTAATACGCCAACAAATGGAAACAAACCAATTGGTATGACCGACGTAAGCGGTATAGGCAGTGCCTCAGTCACCCAAAAATAAGCGGTA
Organism: Pseudoalteromonas sp. ABV4_021; assembly: GCF_056159365.1. NCBI lineage: Bacteria > Pseudomonadati > Pseudomonadota > Gammaproteobacteria > Alteromonadales > Pseudoalteromonadaceae > Pseudoalteromonas > Pseudoalteromonas sp. ABV4_021. Next base: position 1,621,790 of record NZ_JBSWVB010000001.1, read on the forward strand.
ATAACGGTAATTGCTAAGGTAAAGGAAATAGTATCGGGTTGCAGCCATAAATATCGTGATGCTAAATAAGCAATCAGACACAAAACAGCCCCAATCAAAATATGTTTATTATTGTTATTCATATTATTTGTAGATTAACTTTTTATCAGTTTTTGGCAATTTTGCCACCGTGCATCGCGTTTCACATCATCCCAACTTGGGTAACGCTTTTGATGAAACACCTTCATACGTGAACCGTGTTCTTGAAAATCTGCTATCGAAAGCCCGTCAAGTACTTGGTAAAGTCCTTCTTTTTCATTACACAGTAGTACGTTATCACACCCTGCTTGCAAAGCTTTTGTCACTCGAGTGACATAATCCCCCACTTGCACTGCACCTTGCATTCCCATATCGTCAGATATCACAGGGCCGTTAAAACCAAGCTGCTGTCGTAACACCTTTTGCAACCAAAATGGCGAAAAACACGCTGGATTTTCATCAATTTCAGAGTAAATAACGTGCGCAGGCATTACCGCATCCGCAATGCCTAAATCAATTAACGCTTTAAACGGCAGTAAATCAAACTGACTTATCTCTCTAAAGCTACGATCATCTTTCGGCATTGCAATATGCGAATCTGGACCAACCGAGCCGTGACCCGGAAAATGCTTAATAACCGATTTCATACCCGCACTGTGTAAGCCACCAATCAGCGCTTTCGCGCCATTAGTTACATCCTTGGGTTCAGACGAGAAAGCACGATTGCCAATCACTTGTGAAATACCATTCACGTCAACACACGGAGCGTATGAGAAATCAATTTGACAGGCAAGTAACTCTGCAGCCAGTGTCCAACCAATATCATTTAAGCCGCTATTAGCAAACACAAATGCATCCGACATACTTGGCAATTCAGTAAAGCCGTCACGAAAACGCTGTACTCTACCGCCTTCATGGTCAACTGAAATTAAAAGTGATGGATTGATGCTTTTAATATGCTTTGTGAGCGCACATAACTGATCGATATTTTCAAAGTTACGGGAAAACAAAATAACGCCGCCCACTAATGGGTGCGCTAATAACTCGAGCTCTTCTTGTGATAACGTTTTATCATCAATGCCTGTGGTAATTGGTCCTAGCATAGTGCCCCTACAAGCTTGTAAAGAAATCATTAACGTCGATATTACGCGACTTTTTGAAATCGTTTACTTTGCTGCCAAGATACAAAAAGCCGACTAATTCATCTTCTGGAGCAAGATTAAGCGCTTGTTTTACATAATCATCTTGTGCATAACTACCAGTGCGCCATACACCGGCAAGCCCTTGTGCAAATGCCGCTTGTTGCATTGCCATTACCGCACAGCCTGCTGATTGTACTTGCTCGATTCTTGGTACCTTGTCATGAGGCTTATACTTGGCAATACAAATAATAATAAGCGGAGCACGCAAAGGCAGTTCTTTGGCACGCGCTAATACTGTGTCATCGGCGTTGTTATTCAATGCGGCTTGATAATAAATTTCGCCAAGTTTTTCACGAGCATCACCTTCAACAAGAATAAACTGCCATGGCTTAAGTGCCGCATGATCTGGCGCGCGCAGCGCTGCTTGTTTAATAATATCCAACTGTTCAGTTGTTGGACCTGGTGTAGTGAGTTTACTGTCTGATTGACGTTCTAATAAGAGTTCTAATGCGTTCATTAAGCTGACAAGTTAGTTTTTTGCCAAGCTTAACAAACTGCACTAAAAAGAAAAGAGTTTAACGCACCTACGGGCTAGCTATCTTGCTGGGTGTTTGGCAAAAACTTACGCGCAAGCCAATAATCAAGGCTGACGTACCTGCCGCCACCATTAAAAAATAAGCTCAACAACATGGCAAAATAAATAAAACCAAACTCAATACCGTTATTTAACACAACGGGTTTACCGGTTTCATACAAGTATTCTGTAAATCCATGTTCATCAAGGATTTCGCGCATCTTGTTCAATCGCTCTTGTGCTGCTTTGGAATTTTCTAAACTTGCCTTTGCGCCAGGAATCGCTAGCCAATCCAATACTTTTGCTGCACTGGTTTCACTATTTGTTGGGGTAATTGAAAACCAACCATTGTGCCAATGCACCGTGGTAATCGCGACAACCATAGTAAACGCTAATGGAATCGCAACGGCGCGGGTAAATAAGCCAATTAAAATCAACCACCCACCCAGAAACTCTGTCCATCCAGCTAAAAATGCCAATAACCCCGGCATTGGTAAGCCTAATCCCCATTCGCTATTACCAAACCATGAAACAACGCTAGGTAACGCCGTAATGGCTTCGAAAAAGCTAGCAGGGTTTTCGCTCATACCGAGCTTACTGTAACCTGCAATGATCATGACAGGTGCAAGAATTAAGCGGAACAGTAAAAATGGAATACCAGAGAAGATCTGGCTCTTTTGAATTAATGTTTGATAGTGATTAAGCAGTGTCATACCGACCTCTAATTTTTATAACTAAATTAAAGACCGGTAAAACACAGTTATTTATTCACTAAATTTTTCTAGCAACTTGCAGCGCTTCGAAAATTGCGCGTTTTGCATCGATTGCTGAGGCCAATTTTGCGCCACCGATCACATCAATTTTAGACGCATATTTTCCATTTTCGAGTTGTGATTCGAAGGTATTGGTATTAGACACTTGGCCAATACAGGTGATCACCGAATCACATGGAATGGTTTGTTGTTTACCATCTACCTCAATAATGAGACCATCTTTATTCAATTCAACATAATTACAACCACTGATCTGCTGTACATTTTGTTGCTTCGCGACCGCGCGGTGGATCCAACCCGTTGTTTTGCCTAGGTCACTACCAAAACGACCTGGACTGCGCTTTAACATAGTAATATTGTGTGGAATGTGATGTTGATGCCCTTCGACATTAATTGCCCATTGCTGCTTGAATTCGTCAACCGACTTATTCGCTTTTTCAGCTAAAAACGCAACCATATCAAAACCAATACCGCCGGCACCTAAAATTACGACATCTTTGCCAATTTCTACTTCGCCGCGGATCACTTCATCATACGCAAGCAAGGTTCTGCCATCCTTTAACGCAAATGACGCTTCACGCGGACGAACGCCGGTAGCAAATACCAAGTTGTCGTAAGCTTCATACATGCTATCGTCAAACGCGGTTTCAAGCTGAACATTTACCTTTAACTTAGCTAGCTCTGATTTAAAGTAATCAAGGGTATAGTTAAAGTCTTCTTTACCCGGCACACGCATCGCTAAATTGAACTGACCACCCAAGTGCTTTGAGCGCTCAATTAACGTCACTTTGTGCCCTTTTTCAGCTAAATAACAACTTGCCGCTAAGCCTGCTGGCCCACCACCAACAACAAGTACATTTTTAGCATTAGCTGTTGGTTCTAATGAATAATCTAATTCAAAGCCTGCGCGCGGATTGACAAGACATGTGGCGCGTTTACCTTTAAATACGTTATCTAAGCAACCTTGGTTACACGCGATGCACACATTAATGTTGTCGCTTTTGTTTTCAACGTATTTATTAAAGAAATCCGGGTCTGCCAGTAACGGTCTTGCCATTGAGATTAAATCAGCAGATTTATTAGTTAAGATTGAATTAGCAAGGTCTGGCGTATTAATACGGTTTACCGCAACACATGGAATAGATACATGCTGTTTTAGCATTTCGGTTGCTTCAACAAACGCACCTTGCGGTACCATACTGGCAATGGTTGGTACACGAGCTTCATGCCAGCCAATACCGGTGTTAAAAATATCAACACCCGCTTTTTCTAACACTTTTGCTTGTTCAATCACTTCATTTTGGGTTGAGCCCTCTTCCACTAAATCCATCACCGAAATTCTAAATACAATAATAAACTTATCGCTTACTTCACGGCGTACGGCTTCAACAATTTCTTTTGCAAGACGCATACGGTTTTCGTTTGAACCACCGTATTTATCGGTGCGTTTGTTAGTACGCGGAGCCATAAATTCATTAATTAAATAACCTTCTGAACCCATGATTTCAACGCCATCATAGCCTGCACGCTCTGCAAGTCGAGCCGATTTAGCAAACGACTTAACCGTGCTTTGTATATTGCTAAGCGACATTTCTTTTGGCTTATATGGATTGATTGGCGCCTTAATTGCGCTTGGCGCTTGATTAAATGGGTGATAGGCATATCGTCCTGCATGAAGCAGTTGCAAGCAAATTTTACCACCGTGCTCATGCACCGCTTTGGTTACTGGGCGATGCTTTAACACATCAAAAAACGTATTAAATGACGACGAGATTGGCGTTAATTTACCAACCAAGTTTGGGCTAAAGCCCCCTGTAATAATTAAACCAACACCGCCTTTTGCGCGTGCCTCATAAAATGCTTTTAAGCGCTTTATGTTCCAAACACCTTCTTCTAAACCGGTGTGCATTGAGCCCATTACAAGGCGATTTCGCAGTGAATTGTTTTTCAGTTTTAATTCTTGTTCTAACATACTTGCTACTTACTCTACTGGTCATACCTCAAGCACTTTAACTGGTTTAACCAGTTAACTCAAGCTTGTCCAAAGTGATCTCTTAACTTACTCACTAACTATAATGTTTTATCTAAACTTTTTAGCTAAACACTTAGTTACGTTTTTCATTTAAGTTTGTCTAAAAAGTAAGTTAAGATGGTAATAGATGATAAATCTATATATAGGATAGGATTTTGGTTAAAAAGGCATTTGTAGGCTTTTGGAATATTCTAAATTTTTCAAGACGCCTTGTATTAAACATTCTGTTCTTCTTTATTCTAATTGCACTGTTTGTATCAATTATGAGTTCAGAAGACGAAATTATTGTTGAACAAGACTCTGCGCTAGTACTGTCATTATCTGGCAATATTGTTGAAGAGAAAACATACATTGACCCTGTAGAAGCAGCACTTAATGACTCTATGGGTTCAAATGATGAGCCGCCTGAAGTATTGCTTGACGATATTTTGATGACGATTAAGTACGCAGCAAAAGATAAAAAAATAAAGCTGTTATTACTCGACCTGCAAAAAATGCAGGGCGCGCATCTTAATAAATTAAAAGCTATTGCAGCGCAGCTTGATAAGTTCAAAGAAACTGGCAAAAAAGTATATGCATACGGCGACTATTATTCGCAAGCGCAGTATTACATTGCTAGTAAAGCCGATGAAATCTTAATGCACCCATATGGCGCAGTTGATATTTCAGGTTATGCAACTTACCCGCTTTATTTTAAAGAAGCGATTGATAAGTTGGAAATCTCACAGCATATCTTCCGCGTTGGTACGTTTAAGTCAGCTGTTGAGCCACTGATCCGCAGCAATATGTCAGATGCTGCAAAAGAAGCAAACAAAGCATGGTTAGACGCACTTTGGCTTGAATATAAAACAGACGTTGCAGCGCACCGTGGTTTTGAAATAACAAACTTTGACGAAGATATGGAAACGTACAAAGAAAAGTTTGCCAAGGTTAATGGTCATTCAGGTCAATTTGCATTGCAATACAAGTGGGTAGACCAGTTAGTTAGCAAAGAGGCATTACGCCAAAAGCTAATTGCAGAAGTAGGCAGCAATGAATCAGGTAAATCATTTAAACAGATTTCGTTTAACAAATACTTAAAAACGTTAAAACCACCGTTCCCAATTGAAAACCCAATTACGGATAAAGTTGCTGTGGTTGTTGCGAAAGGCAACATTGTTGATGGCGAACGTAAAGCAGGCGAAATTGGTGGTGATTCAACAGCGAAACTACTGCGCCGCGCTCGCTTAAACGACAAAGTAAAAGCTGTTGTACTGCGTATTGATTCAGGTGGCGGTAGTATGTTCGCATCTGAAATTATTCGTGCAGAAGTGTTAGCGTTAAAAGACGCAGGTAAACCGGTGATTGCATCAATGGGCTCTGTGGCTGCATCAGGCGGCTATTGGATTGCAGCAAACGCTAATGAAATTTGGGCGGCGCCAAGTACTATCACTGGTTCAATCGGTGTATTCGGTACTATGATGACATTTGAAAAGACCCTCGCTAAGTTAGGTGTTTATTCAGATGGTGTTGCAACAACCGATATGGCATCGTTTTCTATGCTGCGCCCACTTGAGCCTAAATTAGCTGACGTTATTCAAATGTCTGTTGAAAGTGCGTATGACCGTTTCTTAACGGTTGTATCAGAAGCACGCGGCATGGATAAAGCTGAAGTCGACAAAGTAGCACAAGGTCGCGTATGGATTGGTACTAAAGCAAAAGAGCTTGGCCTTGTGGATGCCCTTGGTAATAAACAAGATGCAATCAAGCGCGCAGCTGAGCTTGCTAGTTTATCGATGTACGACGTTATCACTATTGAGCATCAACTAACTGAGCAAGAAATGCTAGTGCAAAAGATTTTTGGCGAATCACAAGCGGCTGCATTTGTTAAAGCGTACATTAGCAAAGACGATTACGCGCCAGTTAAAAACAGCATAATGCAAACAGCACAAGGTCTTAAACAGCAGGTATCGAGCTTAGAGCAGTTTAACGATCCAAATGGCGTTTATGCTAAGTGTTTAGTGTGTACAGTTAGCTACTAAACGCTACTTATACCCTAACTTTTACACTATAATAGCCCGGTACAACTACCGGGCTATTTTTATGAAACGAAAGAAAATATATATCGCCTACACAGGCGGTACCATAGGTATGAAGAAATCAAGCAAAGGCTATATTCCAGCTGAAGGATTTCTTACTCAAACTGTTAAAGCCAGTGCTGAATTTAATCGTGAAGAAATGCCATTATTTGATATTCACGAGTATTGCCCGTTAATAGATTCATCTGATATGAGCCCGATGCATTGGCAGCAGATCGCTGATGATATTAAAGCAAAATACGCAGATTACGACGGTTTTGTCGTACTACATGGCACCGATACCATGGCCTATACCGCGTCTGCCCTCTCCTTTATGTTGGAAAATTTAACCAAACCGGTGATTGTTACTGGTTCGCAAATTCCACTATCGCAATTGCGCTCAGACGGTCAAGTTAACTTACTCAACGCTATGTATCTTGCGGCTAATTACCCTATCGGTGAAGTAAGTTTATATTTCAATAATCAACTTTACCGTGGTAACCGTGCAACCAAAATGCATGCCGATGGTTTTGCTGCCTTTGGCTCACCCAATATGTCGCCACTTGCTAAGGTAGGCATTAATATTGAGTTAGTTGCCGGCCAATTAAGCCCAAGTTTAAACAATAAACTGGACGTCACTAAAATTACGCCTCAGCAAATTGCCGTATTGCACTTGTATCCAGGCATTTCTGTCGACCTTATTAAAAGTATGATGACAGACTCTTTAAAAGCACTTGTGCTATTGAGTTTCGGTGTAGGTAATGCACCTCAAAACCCCGAAATGCTTGAATTATTTAATAGTGCAACACAAGCAGGGTTAGTCATTATCAACCTTACTCAATGTATTCAAGGCAGTGTTAATATGGGGGGTTATGCAACCGGTAATGCGCTATTAAATGCGGGCGTAATTAGCGGTTACGATATGACGTTAGAAGCGTGTCTTACCAAACTTCATTACTTACTGAGTCAAAACTTAGAAGTTGAAACGGTGCGTCATTTAATGCAAGACAACCTAAAAGGTGAACTCTCTCGCTAGAGCTGATGTAATATGCCAAGAAAAAAGCGCCCTACGGCGCTTTTTTCTTAACTAACTTGTAATTACTTTGCTTTAAAATCTAAACACACTGAGTTAATACAATAGCGTGTACCAGTGGGCGGCGGACCATCATTAAATACGTGACCAAGATGCGCATCACACTGCTTACAACGCACTTCGATGCGTTCCATGCCATGTGAGCTATCACGTAAGTAACGAATACTTTCTTTTTCACTAAAACTAAAAGCCGGCCAACCACAACCAGATTGAAATTTATCTTCCGATTTAAATAGCAAAGCATTACAGCAAACACAATAATAATCACCCGACTCAAAGAAGTCGTTATATTCTCCCGTAAATGGGTATTCAGTGCCCCCATCTACGCACACATGTTTTTGTGCGTCGGTGAGGTGTGATTGCCATTTTTTATCCATTATCGTACTTTTGCATCTATATGCGTTAAGTCAGTTAAATGACAAGTTTCACCTTCGTGCGTTTTGATACCATGCTCACCAAAGTAATCGCGTTGCGCTTGCACTAAATGACCATTGCTTGGTGTTGTGAGCGTTGCATAGTAAGTTTGCGTAGCTGCAAGTACTGGGAATGCAAGGCCTGATCTTACTGCGTCAGCGGCAATGTTGCGAAGTGCAATCACTTCATCATTTAAACCATCAATAAAGCCGTTACCTTCTGCGATTTGATCTAAGTAATCTGCACGAATAATACAGCCTGCACGCCATGTTTGTAACGTTTTAGCTAAATCCACCTTCCATTGATGTGAACGTGATGCACCTTTAATCAAGGCTAAACCTTGGCGGTAACATAACAGGCTCGCTAAGTGGAATGCTTTGCGTAATTCTTCTAGATCAATGTCTACTTTCGCAGGTTGCTTTGCTGCGTAAGTCATTTCTAACGCTGCGTGAGTATCTTGCGTATTCGTTAAGTGGCGAGCTTGAACCGCTGCGACTAACGACGGTACCGCAATACCTAATTCAAGGGCATTTTGTGCAGTCCAAAGGCCTGTGCCTTTTGCACCAACTTTGTTATCGATTAAATCAACAATCGGTGTGTTATCGCTCGAATTAAGCTTTAATATATGGCTTGAAATTGACAGTAGGTAACTGTTTAGTTCACCTTCAGACCAAGTATCAAAAAGCGCTGCAATTTCATCATTTGATTTGCCGCAGCCTAAACGCAGCAAATGATACACTTCTGCAATTAACTGCATTAACGCATATTCAATGCCATTGTGAACCATTTTTACAAAATGACCTGATGCCGATTGACCAACACGAGCAAAGCACGATTCGCCATTATGGCTTGCCGCTACTTTTTCGAAGAAAGGAATAATGCGTTCCCATCCGCCTTCAGAGCCCGACGCCATCATTGCAGGGCCATGACGTGCTCCTTCAGCACCACCCGAAATACCCATAGTGGCAAATTCAAACTTATTTTGATATTTCAGTTTACGGGCAATACCGTCTTTATAATTACTGTTACCGCAATCGACAATAATATCATTAATATCAACGCCCGCTTCGATTAATTCTGAACACACTTTGTCTACCAGCTCGCCTGCTGGTACTAAAAGTAAAATTGAACGCGGTGTTTCAAGACGACGAACCATGTCGGATAAGTCGCTTACAATATGCAGTCGTTCGGCAAACCCTTCTTTTTTCGCTAAGCTCAGTAAATCTTCGCCTGCATCTGGGTTTTTGTCATAAGCGACGAGATTTAAACCTTTCTCAATTAAATTTAAGGCAAGGTTCTTACCCATAACGCCTAAGCCAACTAATGCGACTTGCATATAAAATCTCCTAACTGTTAGGTGTGAATTCATTGCTAATCTAAATTTTAGTCAGTGCGATGTTTACACTGGATTTTTAGATTAGTTAAGCGGTAATGGCGCGCATTATATGGCTTTTCGACCAGCATGCAATTTTATTATTAAAAAAATTATAGAATATAATTTCTTTGCTAGGCCTTAATTTTACTCGATTTGTTCAATTCTCTACCGAATATCAATCGTCTAACGACCGATTTCAGCGGACTTATGTCCTTTTTGAGGGCTATTAAGATAATTTAAAAGGCGTATAATAAAATTTACATAAATATTATTCATACTAAATCTAGTGTGCAATCAGTTGACGCCAACATGACACCGGTGTCATAATCTACTAACCACACAAAAAGCAAGTATATTAAGCTAGCCTCTTTAGCTTAGTTGTTGTGTAATACAAAGAATATATAGAAATAGCCAACGGGAGCTACTAAATGCCAAGACGTACCAAAATCGTTGCCACACTCGGTCCTGCTACAGATAGAGACGATAATTTAGAAAAAGTAATAAAAGCAGGTGCCAATGTAGTACGCCTAAACTTCTCTCATGGCGTCGCACAAGATCATAAAGATCGTGCAGCAAAAGTACGTGAAATTGCTAAAAAATTAGATACACACATCGCTATTCTTGCCGATTTACAAGGCCCTAAAATCCGCGTTTCAACGTTTAAAGAAGGTAAAGTTGACTTAGCAGTAGGCGCAAAGTTTATTCTTGATGCTGAAATGGAAAAAGGTCAAGGCGACATCGATGGTGTAGGTATTGATTATAAAGAGTTACCACAAGATGTGTCATCGGGTGACTTATTGCTATTAAATGATGGCTTAATTCAATTAACTGTTGATGAAGTTGTTGGTAAAAAAGTGCACACCACAGTAACTGTTGGTGGCGTGTTATCAAACAACAAAGGTATCAACCGTTTAGGTGGTGGTTTAACCGCACCAGCATTTACAGATAAAGATAAAGAAGATTTAATCACTGCAACTGAAATCGACGTTGACTACATTGCGGTTTCTTTCCCTCGTTCTGGCGATGATATGCGTTATGTACGTTCACTTGCAGAAGCTGCTGGGTCAAAAGCGCAACTACTTGCAAAAATTGAACGTGCAGAAGCCGTTGAAACGGAAGAAGCCATTGACGATATCGTATTAGCATCTGACGCTGTTATGGTTGCCCGTGGTGACTTAGGTGTTGAAATTGGTGATGCGGCGCTTGTTGGTAAGCAAAAAGCAATTATCAGCCGTGCACGTACGCTAAACCGCACTGTTATCACTGCGACGCAAATGATGGAATCAATGATTGATAACCCAATGCCAACTCGTGCAGAAGTAATGGACGTTGCAAACGCTGTACTTGATGGCACTGATGCGGTAATGTTATCAGCAGAAACTGCAGCGGGTGACTACCCTGCTATCACAGTTGAAACTATGGCGCGTGTTTGTTTAGGTGCTGAGTCTCAACCTCAAACTGCTATTTCTAAGCACCGCTTAGATTCAATGTTTGAAAACACATCTGAAACAATCGCACTATCAGCAATGTACGCAGCAAACCACTTAGATTCTGTAAAAGCACTAGTTGCACTAACAGAATCAGGCAGCACGGCAAAATTAATGTCGCGTATTAGCTCTGGTTTACCAATTTACTCGCTATCTCGCCACAACCGCACACTTGGTCAAACAGCACTTTATCGTGGCGTTTATCCGGTGTATTTCGATTCAACAGAATACGATTCAGGTTCGCTGGTAAAACAAGCATTAGCGACATTAGTAAGCAAAGGCTACTTACAATCTGGTGATAAAGTAATTTTGACCCATGGTGATGCGATGGAAACGGTTGGTGCAACAAATACACTTAAGTTAGTAACGGTAGATTAAGCCGAAATTAATATAAAAAAACCAGTTCAAATGAACTGGTTTTTTTGTTTTTAACAAAAAATATATCGCTTATACCAATTCTGTTAAGTATGTGATCACAGATAGTGCTGGATAAATGAAATGGTAACAAGGCGGAATTTTTCTTATGTAGTTGTTCTACATTGATAAATTATAACGCAGTTAACATGATATTTAGTCCGCTTGGATGATCAGCTACTTAAGTGAATTGGTATTATTTTGCGATATATGGGATCACTTGTGTAATGGGTTGTGAAAACGTTAAACGCTTGTCTTCCCCTTCTACATCAAGTGATTCAATTGTACAGCGATTGTCTTTACACTTAATTTCATCGCCCGCGCCCATTGGCGTTGCTGCTGTGTTATCAAACACTAAGGTGACACCTTTCACTTCTGGCATCATAAACGAGAACAACGTACGCATAAAAAAGCCAGACAAACGGCCAATTAAATCATCAAACTCAGTTTGTAGCTTTGCCATTTGTTTTAACGACACACTATCACCGTAATCTTGGCTTGATTCCATCTGCAATTTTAACTGACATTGCTCACCTGCTTTTGGCTGTACCACGATAAGCGCTTTGTCTTTATCGAGCGTTTCGTCAAACGGTAACAGCAATTTACTGGTTTGCGTATAATTAAGCGGATACTCATTGGTTTTAGTAATAATACTGCCGCTTTCAATCGTACAGGGATTAGCGTTTTGGTTAATTAAATAGAAACCAACATCTGCACTTGCGTAATCCCCTTTCGACATCACTTTTAAACGATCATAAAAGCCATCATACGAGACAACAAATTCAGACGCATTTGCTGTTAACGAAAGTGTTGATGCAAAAATGCCTGCCGCCACTAAAATCTTATTCACCGAAATACCTTTGATTCGTCATTAACATGTGATTTAGTTCATCAATATAGGCTTGGCCGCGCTCTGAGTAACTGCCAAGACCACTCAATAACTTCTCGGCTAGTATAATCTGTTCATCGTAGCGATTGCTTTGCCTTAGATCACGAAGTTGTTGATAAGCTGGGTGCGTATTAATGTTTCTGAAATAGGCGCGTACACTTTGCTCTAGCGTTTTAAATGCCGCCACTTCATGGCTACGCCCTTCATTACGCTTATTAGGTACCATGCCGCAGCCTTCTTTAAAGCACCATAAGCCAAAGAAGTTTAAGCCAATACGTGCAAAACGCGAGGTACCCCAGCCTGATTCGTTCGCCGCCTGTGTTAACACCATGGCGCGTGGAATCATATCAACACGGCGTAATGCACGGGTTAAGTTTTCTTCGTTAACTGTGTCGTCGAGTTTATATTCAACAAGAATTTTCTTTAACGGTTCGATTTGTGTTTCAGGAACGGCAAAACCGAGTTCGAGTTCAGTTAAGGCTAAATCAATTTTTTCCCGTTGCTTTAATATGCGTTTATTTTCCGCAATCACATGTGGCTTCAACAATTCAAAAAATGCTTTTTTGCGCGCTTTCACATCACGAATTTTCGCAAAATCAGGCAATTTCACATTATGCAGCGGCTTTTCAACAACCACTTTTTTTACTTGCGTTGCTTTATCTTTAGATTCGGTTTGTTTGTCAGTGTCAGTGAGCCAAGGAGCGACCAACATGTAACCAAACAAACACGCTATAATTAGTTTTAATAATAACTTCATATAAAATTTAAGTAGTTTAGAAATGTCTAAAAAAAGGAACAATTCTACACTAATGCATACTAGGACGTAAGCTTTTTAATCTTTGCCCTATCCCAATAAATACTGTGACCCACTAATGAACTGAGTGCTTTATTAAATAATTCGAAACTCGCAAACGGCGTCATTTTACCCGTTAAGCAGTACCAAGAGTGTGAATAACAATTACGTTTACTCACATGATAATCGTGATAAGCAAACACCTGACGAGCGATGTGTTCTTGGTCAAAATCAAATATGATTGGGTTGGCGAACGAGTCTGCTGCAACAAAAATATGCTGACCACTGCGGTCTTGTAAAAAGCGCTTAAAACTAATGGCACGCGATAATCCCGAACCGTGTAGCTCTAACACAAGATCATCATCAATTACTAAGCCTGTGTGGATAAACCCATTGTACACGCTACAACACACTATACTGCCAATTTGCGGCGTTATTTGAAATTCACTCGGTAGATGATCGCACGGATAGCGACCGACCGCACTGCGTGCCTTTAAACCTAACTTACGTTGTTTATCTTGCTTTTCTATCTCACTACGATAAAACGAATTTGCTAACACTGCGGCCGCTGAAACGCCAAGCAAAATTGGTAATGGCATAATCTCACTCCAAATATCACCCTAGCTTTAACTATGGCACAGCTTATACCTTAATAGTGTTTTAAGTTGTTGCAATTTATGTCTAAAATAACACTATGATATAAGTAGATTAAACCGGATTTATGACTGAAGAATGGCTGGCTAGACGTTATCAAGAAAACAAACATCGTCCAGATGATAAACGTTCCCCGTATCAGAAAGACCGCTCTCGCATTATTCACGCAGCCGCTTTTAGGCGTTTACAAGCAAAAACCCAAATTATGGGCATTGGCGTAAATGACTTTTATCGCACCCGATTAACCCATTCACTCGAAGTAGCACAAATTGCCAGTGGTATTTTAGGTCAACTAAGAGCAAATCCAAGCAATGCATCATTTTCAGCATGTTTACCTTGTCGCAGTCTTATCGAAACGTTATCACTAGCACACGACATTGGTCACCCGCCTTTTGGTCACGGCGGTGAAACGGCGCTTAATTACATGATGCGTGAGCATGGTGGTTTTGAGGGCAACGCCCAAACTCTTAGAATTGTGGCAAAACTAGAACCTTACAGTAAAGGCTACGGCATGAATCTAACACGCCGCACTTTATTAGGTTTTATAAAATACCCACAGCTGATCAAATCGTTGTGGAAAATTCCACATGATGTTGGCACAGATAAATTTATCAACTCTACTCGTTGGCTTCCCGCAAAAGGGCTTTATTGCGAAGAAAGTGCTGTGTTTGATTGGGTATTAGCACCGCTTTCAGATACAGACAAAACTACCTTTACGTCATTTGCCGAAAACGCGAATGGCATTGCTCGCACCCAATATAAATCGCTCGACTGCGCGATTATGGAATTAGCCGATGATATTGCGTACGGCGTGCATGATTTAGAAGATGCGATTGCCACGGGCATGGTAAGTCAGCATCAATGGCATGAATTTGTCGCAAATCATTTGAGTGAGTTAGAAGACGGTTGGCTTAAAACCAATTTACCACGAATTTCTGCCCAACTATTCTCACGCGATGAAGCCGATTTAAAAGAAGTCATTGGCGAACTAGTTAATTTATTTATTACACAGGCTAAAGTGAAAAAGCTTGGCGTATTTGACAGCCCGTTGCTTGACCACTCGGTATATTTAGACAAAGAGTTATTTATTTTACTTGAAGGGTTAAAACAATTTGTGTTTCGTAACGTAATTCGCCACCCAGAAATGCAGCAAATTGAATTTAAAGGACAAAAAATTATTTCCGATTTATTTGCCGCGTTTGCCAGCGATCCGCTGAGGTTGTTACCTCACACGCGCCAAACAATATACCAAACAGCACTTGAAAACGGTGAAACCGGCTACCGTCAACTTTGCGATTATATTTCATCAATGACCGATGAATACGCTATAAAGGTGCACGGCCGCTTATTTACTACTGAGTATTAAGCTATTTTTGAGTCATCGCGAAAAACCGTACCATCGTCTTTAGTTACATTACGGCTACAGTGACTTTCTTGTGTTTCAAGTAATTCACTGGGTCGTAAACTACGTTCTTTTAATGCTTCGCCACAATGGGGACATACATCAATTAAACATTCGCTACTAAGATGAAAACAATTAGTGCACTCAAAGCAACTCACTTCCGTTTCACTTTGTGCTTGTTCGCTTTTTTGACAATGGAACAATGCGTGTTCTGCCATATTTGACATTACGATCCTCCTTTTTGTTTGAACATAAAGAAAGCAAATCTGTTTGACAAGCTTATTTAATGAACAATTAATAAAACCAGTAAAAAGTGCTAATTAGTGCATTTTAATTGTCACACTAGCGCCATGTTTATTAATCCATAAATGTGACGAAGCGCACTAATCTTTCCTCGTACTCAAGTGTGCTAGCATAAATGCATTATAGCCTGTCATTTATTATCTAAATATGACTCACCACCCCACGATGCTGGGAGTGCTTGGCGTTTATATTCTTCGATGCGCTCAAGAAACAATTTACACAAAACCATTAACTCTGGTTCAGAATAAAGTGATTGATAATTAGTGTGCGCTTTTTGCCAATCCCTATCGCAATACGCTGAAAATGCCAGTGCTAAGGTCTGTTGGTGCATTGGGCTTTCAAAATAACAATAGATATTTATGGCCTGCGACTTACCTTTTAATACCACTTTGTCAATTAAGGTAAAATGGGATTTGTCGTTTAGTTGTTCATAAACAGCTTGTCCAATCAATAAATCACTGCCGTACAATCTATTGGCGCTTTCTAGGCGCGCCGCTTGGTTTACCGCATCGCCAATGCAGGTGTAATCAAATAAAATATCTGAGCCAAGATGGCCAACGATAACTTCGCCATAATTTATACCTATACGCAGTTTTAGTTCAGGCAACCCCTGGCGCTTTAATTCTTCACTGAGTTTTACACAAGTTGCATTCATTTCAATTGCCGCTGCAACCGCTTTTTCAATCGAGTTTTCACAGGCTACTGGTGCACCCCAAAATGCCATTACCGCATCGCCTAAATATTTATCAAGGGTGCCTGCGTGTTTTACGATAATGCGACTGTGCGCTGTCAGCACCTGATGCAAAATATCCGCAACTTGTTCAGCCTGAGTTTGCTCTGCAAGCTTGGTAAACCCAGCTAAATCAGCAAATAAAATCGCTAAAAATTTACGCTCGCCCCCAAGCTCTAACTTTGTAGGGTTGTCTTTAAGCTCATGCAATACCTGAGTGGATACATAGCGTGAAAACGCAGTGGTAATAAACTGCTGCTGTCTTTGCTGTTTTCGAAAGCCAAGGACAAAGTAAAAGAAATAACTACTGATTGCTATCGCACACAAACTTACTACCGGAAGCGAAACACTATGATAAAACGCAAAAAGTGAAATAATCACAATGAAACTAAGTAACTTAGCCAAACCTAGTAGTGATTTTTTCAACGACGCTGCAGTAAATAGATAACTTGCAAACAATGCAACCAACAAAGCGAAAAATGCGGTTTGCAATACAGTTAACGTTGAAATGCTTAACCCGCTTTGTACATTAACAATCGCGTTAGCATGCACCTCAACACCCGACATTGTATTGCCAGATAACCAGGAAAACGGCGTTCGATAACGGCCAATGGCCGTATCACCAAAACGCGTATTGGCAAGGATATCGATGCCTACTAATACAATTTTGTCTTTGAAAATATGATCGGGTAACAGATTTGCATTTGCAGCATTGACGAAAGGCATTGTTACAAAGCTGTTTGTATCGCCAATGAAGCGAATTCGGGTATTATCTGTGGGGTTTTGTGCGCTAAATTCATAACTTATACTGTTGCTACCATGCGGTAAACGTCTTACCACACCATCAAGATCAGATGACAATTCAAAAGACTTAATTTTTGCACCCGCATCTCGATAATAATTCAATAAAGAATCGTCCTGCCTACCTTGACGCTTTGCAAGATAAACGGGCAAGTTGCTCGCTGTTATACTGCTTGAAAAACTATTAGCTTCTTTCTCATTTGCATTAGGTAAAGCATCTATAGGTAGATTTAATACAACCGCTTTTGCGCCTGCCTGATTTAACCGTTCTAGTAAATTAGTGTAAAAACCTGCAGGCCAAGGCCAACTAGTTTGATAGTGGGCAAAACTTTGCTCGTCGATTGCGACAATTACAATGTCAGTTTTACTGACTTTGGCGGGGATAATACTGGATTGTGCATCAAATGCCGTATTTTCGAGTTGCTGCCAAGCATCACTTTGTGACAAAACGTACACACAACAAACACTTATTAACGACGATAACAGGCTATACAACAACCACTTTTTGCCAACCTGATTAAACATACAAGTAATTAACCTTGAAATATGGGGTCACGCGTTGTGTTAGCCTTTTGTAAGCAAAGTTTGACTTTACTGAACGTTTATTCACCTTCCGCTTCTAACAAGGTGACAGGCTCCATTAAACGTTCTGTGGTTTTTTCTAACCGTACCGCCAAGCCCTCGATTATGCGTGCGGCAATACCCGCGTTATTCGCTAACATTTCTTCAAAGCGTTCGCGCTCGTATACTTGTAATACGGTATCTTCCGTTGCAATGGCGCAACAACTACGCAATGAGTTTGTGATAATCGCCATCTCACCTAAAAACTCACCCTCGCCAAAGTAACCTAATACCACGGATTGCCCCATTTTCGATTTGACCAACTTAATTTTACCTGAGCGGATCACATACATACACTCTGCCTTGTCGCCTTGTTGAAACAAGGTTTGACCTTCTAATAGGGTTAATTCGCGGGTCATAGTATTCCTTACTTGTAAATTGACTTTAGGCTAAATTATCGCGATTAAACAAGGTGCTGTCTACGACTTAATGACTAACTAAAATCTTTTTCACATTAAAAAAGGAAGCCAATGCTTCCCTTTAATAAGATTACAACAAGCGGTTCTTTTAGAACTGTGCTGTTAGGTTGATTTGATACATATCGTAATCTAAATCGTTATCAAGGTTTGTACCGTAGCTACCCGATAAAGCCCAGTTGGTATTAAAGTAATAACGTCCACCAATTTGAATATCATCTGATTTATTAACTGATGCAAATACTGATAAACCTTCATTAAAATAATAGTTTGAACCTAATAACCAATGATCGAAATCACCTGCATCAATATCAAGGTTTACGGTTACGTAACGGCCTTGGCCAAGCTCTGCATAGTATTTGGTATCTAGGCTTAAATAATCAAATTCCTCATCTACTGATGCCGTAAAGCCAACATAATCCGTTGTGTTTAAGCTTAAATTATATTGTGCCGTTGCATAAAAGCTGCCATCAGAACCTGAAACATCCGTATCACGATAATGAATACGTGCAATTAAATCAGGTGTAAATAAATAACCAAATGACGCTTCATAAGAATCAACATCGCTCCAATCTGAATCTGTGCGGCTGTAATTAGCACCCGCTACAAAATTGTTGAAGAAATATTCACCGCGTGCGCCAATACTATCCACATACTCATTATCGCTATAAAACGCGCCAATGTTAGATTTGGTATTAATGTAAGAAAATTCGTTGTATGGGCCCAGTGCTTTACGCGCATCAAAATAATATACAGAATCAATGCTTACTATTTCACTGTCTTCAATATCTGTATATGACGCGTTTGAAATTGACTGGTATTCATTTGCACAGGCTGCAAATGATGAAAGCGTAACTAAACTCGCTAATAGTGTTTTTTTCATGCTACTTTCCTTGTGTAGTGATTTTCTCGACAGTGGGTATTATAGAAAGCATTGAATCACGTACAACTACAGCGCCATTTACATTAAATCAATAATATCCTTTTCTATTCATAGACTTAATGCTTTTTAATCAGATTTAACACCGGATTTACAATGGCGTTTATTAATTATCTCGCACTGTAGAGATCTCTTACACGACTTTAAGACAAAACACCCGCTTATAGAACGAAAAAAGGAAGCCACAGCTCCCTTTAAAATTAATGATTTACAGTGCATTTACAAAGGTACGTGTAACACGCCTTCCATTATTACGCGTGCACTACGGCTCATACTGGCAAACTCGGCTTGCCAATCAGAATCAGTTTCAACTGTTTTTGCGCCGACTTTCATGGTGCCTGATGGATGACCAAAATTCACATCTGAAATGTCACCGCCACCAGCGGCTAAGTTTACTAACGTACCATTCGTCACTGCAGCACACGCAATGGCAACAGCCGCGGTCCCCATCATCGCATGATGCAGTTTACCCATAGAAAGTGCGCGCACATTTAAATCAATGTCAGCACTATTTACCATATCGCCGCTTGAACTGATGTAATCTTGCGAAGGCGATACAAAGGCAATTTTAGGTGTGTGCTGGCGGGTTTTCGCCTCACTTGGATCACTAATTAGCCCCATTTTAAGCGCCCCTGCGACACGTAGCTTTTCAAAAAATGCTAACTTATCGCTGTCGCTATTGATGTCTTCTTGTAGCTCCACACCGGTGTAATTAATATCGCTACTATTAACAAAAATAGTTGGAATACCGGCGTTAATCATGGTTGCTGGAATATCGCCTAATCCGTCAATCGTTAGAGTATCGACCAAATTCCCGGTTGGGAACATGTTTTCACCCTGCGGAGATGGCGCTAGAAATTGCACTTTAATTTCGCTACTAGCAAACGCCACGCCGTCGAGTTTGAAGTCGCCAAATTCGTTAACTTCGCCGTCTTTAATCGGTACTTGTACCACCAGCGTTTTTTCGATGTTTTTTTGCCAAATGCGTACTTCAACATCGCCGTTTTGAGGAATACGTGACGCATCCACTAACCCATTATTAATCGCAAATGCACCCACAGCTGCCGTTAGGTTACCGCAATTACCACTCCAATCAACGCTTGGTTTATCTATTGCGACTTGACCAAATAAGTAATCCACATCGTGATTTTCTTTATCGCTTTTCGCAACAATCACGGTTTTACTGGTACTTGATGTGGCACCACCCATACCATCAATTTGCTTTTCGTAAGGATCGGGGCTGCCAATTACACGCATTAGTAGTTTATCGCGAAATTCGCCAGGCACTTGCGCTTCAAGCGGTAAATCACTGAGCTTAAAAAACACCCCTTTACTGGTGCCGCCACGCATATAGGTTGCAGGAACTTTATATTTTGTTGTCATAGTGAGATATAGCAGCGATTAACTCGCTGCTGTCTCCGCTAAAAAGTCTTGTGCAAAGCGTTGCAATACACCACCCGCACTGTAAATAGAGACTTCTTCCGCAGTATCTAAACGACACGTTACCGGCACTTCAACCACTTCACCATTTACACGATTAATAATCAGGGTTAAATCACAGCTTGGTGATGGCTCGCCAATGACATCAAAGGTTTCTGTACCATCAATCTCAAGGGTTTTACGGGTAGTCCCTTCTTTTAATTCCAGCGGCAACACACCCATACCAATTAGGTTAGTGCGGTGAATACGCTCAAAGCCTTCAGCCACAATGGCTTCAACCCCAGCAAGACGCACACCTTTTGCAGCCCAGTCACGAGATGAACCTTGGCCGTAATCAGCACCGGCAATAATAATTAGCGGCTGTTTACGTTCCATATAGGTTTCAATTGCTTCCCACATACGGGTCACTTTGCCTTCTGGCTCAATACGCGCAAGTGAACCTTGTTTCACTTCACCATTCTCTAATACCATTTCATTAAACAGTTTAGGGTTAGCAAAGGTTGCACGCTGTGCCGTTAAGTGATCGCCACGGTGCGTTGCATATGAGTTAAAGTCTTCTTCTGGTAAGCCCATTTTGGCTAGGTATTCACCTGCTGCACTGCTTGCTTGAATCGCATTTGACGGTGATAAGTGATCCGTCGTAATGTTATCGCCAAGTACAGCAAGTGGACGCATGCCCGTCATAGTACGCGGTTTAGCAAGTGCACCTTCCCAATATGGCGGACGACGAATATACGTACTCATTTCGCGCCAATCGTATAACGGGTTATTGTCTTCACCATAATCCACGGTTAAGTCGAACATTGGCGTATACACCGCATTAAATTGCTCTGGCTTCACGCTTTGTGCAATTACCGCATCAATTTCTTCATCGCTTGGCCAAATATCATTTAAGCGAATTTCTTTACCTTCACTTGATACACCCAATACATCGTTTTCAATATCAAAACGAATACTCCCTGCGATTGCATAAGCAATAACCAGTGGTGGCGATGCTAAAAATGCTTGGTTAGCATGAGGATGAATGCGGCCGTCAAAGTTACGGTTACCTGAAAGTACCGCAGTCGTGTATAAATCGCGCTCAATAATTTCTTGTTGAATAACAGGGTCGAGTGCGCCACTCATACCATTACACGATGTACAGGCAAAACCCACGACGCCAAACCCTAAGTTTTCAAGCTCTGGTAATAAGTTTGCTTCTTCTAAATAGCTTTTAACCACTTTAGAACCCGGCGCAAGCGAAGATTTAACCCAAGGTTTACGGGTTAAGCCGAGTTTATTGGCATTGCGCGCAATTAAACCTGCGGCAATCATATTGCGCGGGTTTGATGTATTGGTGCAGCTAGTGATAGCTGCCACAATTACCGCACCATCTGGCATTTGTGTATCTGTATGCGAATAATCACCTAATAAATCGGTGTTTTTAAGTTCATTGGTTGCTACACGGCGATGCGGGTTAGAAGGCCCTGCGATATTTCGGCCAACTGCACTCAAATCAAAGGTTAATACACGCTCGTATTTAGCCTCAGTCATTTCCGATGCCCAAAGGCCTGTGGTTTTTGCGTATTCTTCTACTAGCTTAATTTGACTGTCTTCACGGCCTGTTAGCTTTAAGTAATCAATGGTCTTTTCATCAATGTAGAACATGGCCGCTGTTGCGCCGTATTCTGGCGTCATATTCGAAATGGTTGCACGATCACCTAAATTTAAATGCTGCGTACCTTCACCGAAGAATTCAAGGTAAGTAGACACCACTTTTTCGTTACGTAAAAACTCGGTAATTGCTAACACAATATCGGTTGCGGTAATACCTGGCTTACGCTCACCGACAATTTCAACACCGACAATGTCTGGTAAACGCATATACGAGGCACGGCCTAACATCACACTTTCCGCTTCAAGGCCACCGACACCTATAGCAATAACGCCTAATGCATCAACATGCGGTGTATGGCTGTCAGTGCCCACCAGAGTATCTGGAAAGGCAACGCCATCGCGCGCTTGTACAACAGGTGACATTTTCTCAAGGTTGATTTGGTGCAAAATACCGTTACCTGGTGGGATAACATCAATATTTTTAAATGCCGTTTTCGTCCAATTAATAAAATGGAAGCGGTCTTCATTACGGCGATCTTCAATTGCACGGTTTTTTTCAAACGCGTCTTTATCGTAACCACCGTGCTCTACAGCAAGGGAGTGGTCAACAATCAGCTGTGTTGGCACAACAGGGTTAACTAGTGATGGGTCGCCGCCTTGCTCTGCGATAGCATCACGAAGGCCCGCTAAATCAACCAGTGCGGTTTGGCCTAAAATATCGTGACACACCACACGTGCTGGAAACCACGGAAAATCAAGATCGCGCTTGCGCTCAATAAGTTGTTTTAACGAATCAGTAAGTTTTGCAGGCTCGCAGCGGCGAACTAAATTCTCGGCAAGCACTTTTGAGGTATAAGGTAATTGTTGATAACTACCCGGTGAAATGGCATTCACCGCAGCTTCAACATTAAAATAGTCTAGGCCTGTATTGCCTAGCTTTTGACGGTATTGGGTATTCATATGGGCTCCACAACAAACTCGGAGTAAAGGCATGCTATGCATGCCTTGATATAATGCTTAGAGATTAACGCGCTGAAATAGGTGGCACTTCCCGTGCTTCAGGGCCTGTGTAATCAGCACTTGGGCGAATAATACGGTTATTAGCACGTTGCTCTTTTACATGTGCTGTCCAACCTGTAACACGGCTCATTACAAAGATTGGCGTAAATAGCGCTGTTGGAATACCCATAAAGTGGTACGCTGATGCATGGAAGAAATCCGCATTACAAAATAGCTTTTTCTCACGCCACATAACTTCTTCACAGCGAACAGATACTGGGTAAAGCACCTCATCGCCTACTTCTTTTGCAAGTAATTCAGACCACTTTTTGATGATCACATTACGCGGGTCTGACTCGCGATAAATTGCGTGACCAAAGCCCATGATTTTCTCTTTACGCTCAAGCATGCCCATTAGTGCATCTTCTGCTTGGTCTGCGCTTGTGAAGTTTTCAATCATTTCCATAGCAGCTTCATTTGCACCACCATGAAGTGGACCACGAAGTGAACCAATTGCACCCGTTACACACGAATGAATATCAGACAGTGTTGATGCACATACGCGCGCTGTGAACGTCGATGCGTTAAATTCATGCTCTGCATATAAAATTAACGATACATTCATTACCTTAGCAAATAGCTCGCTAGGCGCTTTGTCGTGTAATAAATGTAAGAAATGCGCACCAATTGAATCATCATTCGTTTCAACATCAACACGTACACCATCGTTCGAGAAGCGATACCAATAGCAAATAATACTTGGGAATACTGCGACCATACGGTCGATATGGTCGTTCACATCGTTAAAGTCAGTTTCCATTTCAAGGTTACCCAACATTGAACAACCTGTACGCATTACATCCATTGGGTGCGCTGTTTTAGGAATAGACTCTAAAACACTTTTTAGTGCGGCTGGCAAACCACGCAGTGTTTTTAGTTTCGCCTTGTACTCATCAAGTTGTGCTTGATTTGGTAATTCGCCACGGCTTAAAAGGTACGATACTTCTTCAAATTCAACTTTATCCGCAAGCTCTGAAATATCATAACCACAATACGTTAAACCACTGCCTGATTTACCAACTGTACATAACGCTGTTTCACCAGCAACTTGACCACGTAATCCTGCTCCGCCTAATGCTTTATCTACCATTTTCCTGCCCCTTATTTATTATTCTGAAAAAGTTTATCAAGTGTGTTTTCAAACGAGTGGTAATCTAAAAAGTCATACAACTCGGCGCGAGTTTGCATTGAATCAATTGCGTTTGCTTGCGAGCCTTCACTTAAAATTGTGTTATATACATTAAGCGCTGCTTTATTCATTGCTCTAAACGCACTTAGCGGGTAAAGCACCATGCCTACACCCACTTCTTCTAATTGGGTTTTTGAATAAATCGGTGTTTGGCCAAATTCAGTAATATTGGCAAGAATAGGCACATTTAACGCGTCGCTAAATGCTTTATAGTCTGCTAGGTCGTGTACTGCTTCTGCAAAAATTGCATCAGCACCTGCTTCAATACATGCAGCTGCACGGTCGATTGCGGCATTTAACCCTTCTTTTTGAAACGCATCGGTACGCGCCATAATGTAAAAGTGCTCATCAGTTTTTGCATCAACCGCCGCTTTAATGCGGTCAACCATTTCTTGCTGACTTACAATTTCTTTATTTGGACGGTGGCCACAACGCTTTTGCGCGACTTGATCTTCAATATGAAAACCCGCTGCACCTGCTTTTGTCATTTCTTTTACTGTACGGGCAATATTAAATGCACCACCCCAGCCTGTATCGGCATCGACGAGTAGTGGTAAATCAGATGCACTGGTAATACGGCGAATATCTTCAAGCACATTATCTAAACTTGTCATGCCTAAATCGGGTAAACCGTAACTGGCGTTGGCAACCCCTGCCCCTGATAAGTAAATGGCTTTATGCCCTACCTTCTCTGCCATCATTGCAGTATAAGCATTGATAGTGCCGACCACTTGAAGCGGTTGGTTCTCTGCTAATGCTTGGCGAAACTTCAAACCTGCTGACATGTATGTCTCCTTTGAACGGTATTTTTATATTTGTACGCTAGCGTTACGCTAACTAAATTTGTTTACACTTTTATTGGCATCACACATTACTGAAACTTACGTTCAATATTGTTACCTGATGCCGCGATATGTCTTTTCATTAATAATTCGGCTAATTCGCCATCGCGCGCTGCAATGGCATTAATAATAGCCAAATGCTCATCAAATGCTTTACTAACACGTGGGCCATTCATGCCCATTTGCACTCGGTACATACGCACTAATTGGTATAATTCGTTGCACAATAGATTTATTAAATGGCTGTTTTTGCTGCCTTTAATAATGCGGTAGTGAAAATCTAAATCACCTTCTTCTTGGTAGTAAGACTCCCCTTGGCGCACCCGTTGTGTCGACAAATGATCATCAAGTAAGGCTTTTACCTGATTGATTTCATCATCTGTCATATTGGTTGCTGCTAAACGGCACGCCAGCCCCTCAAGGGCACTGCGCACTTGATAAATTTCATCTAACTTTTCTGGGGTGAGCGAAATTACACGGCAGCCCACATTAGCTTTACGCTCAATTAAATGACAACTTTCTAAACGGTTAAGTGCCTCACGCAGGGTTGCGCGGCTAACTTGATGTTTCTTGGAGAGTTCTGGCTCAGAGATTTTCGAACCTTGGGCTATTTCGCCTTCCACAATGGCTTGGCGAATGTCGACAAAAACCTTATCAGACGCTGTTTTTACTTCATTTTCCAATTTAAAACCTAACTATTGTCGACAATAACTAGGGTTAATATAGGAGTGTTAGCTCAAGAGATCAACAGATTGTCGACAATTTTAGTGATTTATTTTGTCCAATTAGACTAAAGAGGGATGAATTGTCGACACTAAAGAGTAAGTAGAAACAACTTGGTGTGCGATCCACAACTAATGTAAACACTATAACAACCATTAAACTATGAATATGCACTCAAACCTTAATGCTGATTCATTTCATTAAACCGCTTGATTCAAGAGCCCCTAGTTGTTCACGTTAAACGCCAAAAAATGTGGGCCATCGCTAAACCCACTGCCTACTTCTAACTTCGTTCACATAACGCCATTTAACTATTAAAGGCCTTTAAAGCGTGGTGCCACAAATCGCATTACGTTCTTCTAAGTTCTTAACTAATCTGTGATTACACGCCTTAGCAAAATGATGTTTCGCATCTTCCGATTGTTTAAATTGGTTACCGATCACAGCAAATAATTGTAACGATTTACTTGCTAGGTTTGACCAAAGTAACTCATAGGCAAACGATGTCATCATGCCTTCATCTAATGTGTATTTGTTGGCTTTAATATCGGTTAATAGCTTTTCAAAGGTGCCAGTGGTAATCGCTTTGGTTAATGCAAGCGCAACGTCATTTTCACGATTAGGTGCCTGCTCGCCATAAAGCACCTTGGCAATATCCCCTACTAGTTGGCGTTTCAACTGATAACTCATACCATTATTGCTAAGTAGAATAACGCTGTGTTTATCATCTATAAGACGCAGCACCATGCTGCTGTAGCCTTTTATTTTGCCATCATACATATGGACATTCACATTATGTGAGTCTGTAATTGGCAATTTGCCTACTCGCCAGCTGTAAGGTAAATCAGGGTTAAACAATTGGCGCTTGCTTTGTTCATTAATGAGTTCTGTGCCATAAAGCGCTAAATCAAATCGATATAAATCATCGGCGCTACTATAAATGGCGGCACCTGCACCAAATAATTTGTAGTTGTTGTCTGGTTCACGTTTATAGCCACCAGCATCTTGCCATTGGTGCGCTTTAATCACGCGATCACTTTGTGTATTACCAGGGGCAACACCAGAATGCGTCATATTCAATGGTGCTAAAATGTTGGTTTTTAGACTCTGTGCAAATGATTGCCCTGTGACTTTTTCAATGATTTTACCTAACAGAAAATACGCAGGGTTTGAATAATTGTGCTCTTCACCAGGCTCAGCGCTTAACGGCATATTTGCTATAACATCAACAAATGCCTGCTCAGTGGTTACTTTGTGAAAGTCACGATTAAACCAGTTATTCAGCGTAAAATGATTAGGTATACCCGATGTGTGGTTCAACAAATGGTGTAAAGTGATTTGTCGCCCAATATCATTATCAAATTCAGTAAAATAGTCGGCCAATGTACTTTCAAGCGTAAGTTTGCCTTGCTCTTTAAGTTTAAGCACTAACGTGGCTGTAATGGGTTTACTAAGCGATGCAATTTGAAACGAACTGTTTACGCTAAGTGGTGTACGATTGTCATAATTGGCAAAGCCGTATGCCTGCTCAAATATTTTTTCGCCCGATTGAGAAACCAGTAACACACCTTCGAATGCACCATATGAAACGTAACTGTTAATTACGCTTTCGATAGCGCTTTTTGTTGTTTGTGTTGTGGGCTGTGGTTTAGCACAAAGGCTAAAAGATAAGGCAAGCCCTATGGTCGCAGACGCGATTTTTGCTGTTAACACAATTAAGTTCCCTGTTTTTGCATAGCGTTAGATGGGGTTTAGTATCTATTGCTTAATTACACTCAGCAAATCGAAATTGTATATAAATATTAATGGGTTATTAGAGCACGCTGCTTTTTACGCTAAAACTTGAAAGCCAACATCGACGATTTTCAATCGCTAAGTAATAGACTTGTTGCAACAAGCATTTAAATGCTTGGGCTATTACAAATTGCTACGTTTAGTTATTTGTTGTACTACGCGTTAAATATAAAAACACACCGAGTGATGCAAGTAAAAACGCAGTGCTAATAATAATGGCTACGGGATAATATAAGTTACCAGCTAGTTCAAGCTGGCTATATTTAATAACCATAATCAGCCCCTCTAATGACAGCGCGATACTCACTGTACCAATAAAGCGCGGAATTGTACCACGCAAACTTTCAATAGCGTTGTTGCTTTCTTCAGCCACCGAGTATTCTTTATGGATCACTAACGCTAGCTCAAACACTGCCAATGCAATAATGCCTGTATTAATGCCGTTTAAGAAGATTTGGGTAACGTCTTCACCTGCCAAAATGCCGCTTAATGTCGATTTACCAAGTGAGTACAACAAGGCTAACGCCATGCCTAAAAATATAAACACAAAGATTTTAGCAATTACAAAACGGACTTTTTGAAACAGGTCATTACTCATAAACTCTCCAGCAACATTTATCTAAATACCAATACATCTCAACATATCGCGTATTATTAAACAACAGGTTAGCTAATACGCTTTGTTATTAAAAGTAATCTGCAGCCCGTAATAAATGTGAAAATTGAAGTTAAAAAAAGATGCGAAAATATTGTGCTTAATGAGTTTAAGCGTGCGATATGAATATCAATCTAATTGGCTTGTTATGTGCATTTGTTGATTTCTGCTAACTCTAAATCAATATTGGCAACAATATAACCATACTCTTTTTTAGATAATTCTTTAGACTGAAACTGTTGCTTAGCTAAATCATGATTCCAAGCTTTACCACAAGGTGCCGCAGGGATAGCGGTATCAACCTTTAGAAGATATATATCTTGTTCTTGAACAACGCCACCTTTTTTTACAATACTTTTGGCACAAAGGCTTAAAGCATACTCAACCGCAAATTTATCTACACTTGGCATTCCAATAAACTCAACATCACAACCAAGTTTTTTATTACCCTTAGTATCAACATAATAAAGTTGTCCTGACGTTGTACAGGCTGAGCAAGTAAAGGCTACAAAGATTAAAAAGATATGTTTAATACTCACAGGGACTCCTTGTACCAACGCCCGCATTTGCGGCTTGTTTGGAGCGCAGCGGAAAGCCAGTCCGACAACATGCGCTTGTTAGGCATTTGTTCCACCGAGCAAAAGCTCTGAATCAACTAGCTTCGGATCGCGATATTTAGGATTTTCTAATAAGACTTTTAGAACAAAGCGGAGGTAATCTACCGCAAGGGTATGAGTTGTAGTCTCTTTATTACCTTCAAGCTTGATAACTCGCTTTTTGTCCAGTTTTTTGCTTCCATGCACAATTGCCGAACGATATGCATATATACTTTTAATATCTTTGAAAGCTTGCTGTGGTGTCTTATTGAAACTGCTATCCAGATTTACCAGAGCTCCCACCCTCATCGCCAATTTATGAGTCATTTCTTGATTGCCATCATCCGAAAGTAAAGCTTCTAGTGCGATAGTTGCATCAAGTACAGAATCCTCCTCACTATCTCGTACAAGACACTGATTTAACCGTTTAACTGATAAATCAATTGAGTTTTCCTCAGAGTCTGATAGCAAACCAAATATTTTACTAATGATATCCATTTCATTATTCGCAACTAATGGTACAGATTCAGTGTTCCAGTAATAGTCTTCGAAAATTGCCGGGTAAGAACGCGTAGTAGTTCCAACAATATGAGGTAGGTCAGCTTTACAATGACTAATCCAAGATTTAGCCAGAGAAAAAACTTGAGCGTATCCTGTGCTTATGTCTTTAACTAGGCGAATCGAAGCAAAGAACTTGTTAATTCGTTCAATTGGATATGCTCTTATATTATATAAAGAATTAAAATCCATCGAACATGGACTGTTCTTTACCTCCCAGCCTTTTAAGACTAACGCATGCGTTGCTGAAGAAAGTACCGAGTCATGAACGCTAACATTATAGGACTTTATATTATATCGAGCTAGATGCTCTTGCTGTGTCAATCGCCTAACCTCAATCACATCGGATAAGGCATATGAATCAAACTCAAAGTTAACAAAAAGAATTGGTATAACGATATCAATTGGTAACGTATCTAGATATATAAAATTTTGTATATCACAAATTACATCTTTGGCCTTATCTTCATCGTACTCAAAGCTGTCATTCAAATGTATATATCGTTCAACGGCATCTTTTACAATAGAGTGAATAAATATAGTTCTAACATCTGGGAATTTATCATCCTTTATTTCTTTCCATTGTTCCATTATGAATCGACTTTCAAGATCTTCATTTGATGTCACAAATTCTAAAAACTTGCCAAATGATGCTATATCTGATTCGTTAATTTCACCCTCTTTGGTCCCAAAGCAATTTCTATACTCTTTCGCGCCCTGAAAACTCGAAGAAGATAAGTTAGGAAGACCGTTTTTTCTTAATGATATTGAAGGCCACTCATAATACGTGCCAATATATTTTTTAGAAGCTACTGCATCGGCTACTTCGGTTAGGCCGTCTTTCATCGCAGCTCTCAAGAGCACGCCAAACTCTTCTCGGCTATTTTCTATTTTTTTAAAAATACTATCTTCTGATTCCATTCTTAAAACCTAAATAGATTAAATCTTCAAGTGTGCCTAACGCCTCATTCAGAGGCAATAAAATAGCTGGTTAAAATTAGCGAGGCACGAGCAAAAACCAGCTGTTTTTTGTCCTGCTGAAATGACTTGTTAGGCAGTTTTTTGGGAAGCAATATATTCAGCCCCCTGCTTTATAAAAGCTCTAAACTCGTCCTCTGATATTGAATTATGTCCAGCATTATATGCATCATATTTTCCAGTTAAACGGTTATATATTGAAGATGTACAGAAAAAGACAAAAGATCCATTTAGAAACCTTTGTGCGCGACGAGCACTATCCGGTAACGGATTTCCTTCGAATTCATGGTACTCCCAGCTTGTGTAGTCACTATAAACCCCAGGGTAAACTTCAGTTAATTCTTCAGAAATGCCTTTATAGCCGAGAGTATTCGGAATCCCTGTCGGATCTATTTCATTAGACTCTAATCTAAAGTAATCCCATGAAGGATCGACACCAAATGATTCATAAGTCAATTTTTTAGGGTTTATAAGTTCAACCATTTTTTCACTAACATGAAGAGCTATGAATCCTTCTTCTTTAGCGAGAGATGCACCAATAATTGTATGGCCACCACCATTTGGATAAAACATATGGTTGAGAGATCTTGCTTTAGACAATTCATTTATAACTTGAACAATAGAATTTGTGTCTGTCCAAGTTGTTCGCTCTGGCGTACCTAGCGGGAAAAGCTTTTCTTGAAGTTCAAACCATTCTTTTAGGTTGCGCTCTTCAAAGTCTTTGTTTAGCGCTATCCACTTTTCTAGTTCTGTAATAAAGGTAGAAATAGATGGGCGATCTTCAGGATTATTGTCTGTTGCTTCAGTAAGAAGTTGATCTAAAGAAGTTAAATATAATTCACTATGATAGTGCTTTAGGCCTAGAATACTATTTGCGATGTACTGACCATCAAAGCCTCTTTCTTCACCAGAAAGAGCTATCCATAGTGTTTTAGCAAAAGAATATACATCAGCACTTTTACCATCAGCTTCATAAGCATAGCGTCTCATTTCTGGTGCCATTGTAAATTTTGCACCTACATCCCTTTTTTTAGGTGTAATTGATTCTCTTTTGGGGTATTTGACTAAACCAAAATCAGTAAATACTAGCCTTTCGTTTAGAAAAAGTAAGTTTTCTGGCTTAATGTCTCTATGTGCTATATCTAAATCATGCAGTTCGTTTAAACTTCTCGCCAATTTGACGAAGTCATTGGCAATATTAAGCGGTGTTTTATCTTCTATATATTTATCAAAAGGCTCTGCTAAAGGCATGACAAACCAAGGGGTTCCTCCTGCCTTACTTTCTGGTATAAATGAATCTAATATCTTTATAACACCTTCAATTTTAACCTTTCTGAGAACGGCCTCTTCAATCGAAAACCTCTTAAATGTTACATCATCAATATTTTTTAAAGCTTTTAAAGCAAAAAACTCACCATCTTTATTTTTTACCTTCCATACGTCACCATTACCACCTGCACCAAGTTTTTCAATGAGCTTCCAAGCCCCTACATTTCGATTTTTCTTGAATTTCAGTTTCGTCACCATGGATTGGCATACTCCCTTACTGCCTAACAATTTAATATCGACCCAATGGGTCGTTTTTCTACCGAACATTGGGTCTTTTATCTTATTAAACCACTTTTAACATAAATCGTAATTGGTTGCTATATATCATATTTTTTTGCTGCTACATTTTTTATGAATTTTAAAAACGACCCATTGGGTCGTTTTCTTGAATATAGAAGAAATCATGCAACACTGTATAAATAAACAGTGTAAATTGAATAGGATGATGAAAACACGCTCTCCGTTTTTAAACTATATTGCTGAATTTATGTTAACTCGCCAATATTCAATCAGAACTGTCGATACTTATCTAAAATGGATTGCTTCCTTTATACATTTCCATAATAAACGCCACCCTGCATCAATGGGAGATAACGAAGTAATCGAATATCTAGATTATATTGTACTCAAAGGAAATGTATCTCCGCGAACACAAGCAACTGCACTAAATTCATTAGCTTTTCTCTACAAACATATTATTGGAAATGAGTTGTCTTGCAATCTTTCGTTTGTGCGTAGTAAAAGGCAAGCAAAGCTTCCTATTGTCATGACGCCAGACGAAATAAGGCGTTTAATGGCTTGCCTTAAAAAACGTTACTATTTAATTGCTGGGTTAATGTACGGCAGTGGTTTACGTGTTATGGAAGCGGTGCAATTGAGAGTTCAAGACATTGATTTCGACTATAAATGTGTTCGTATATGGAACGGTAAAGGAACAAAGCATCGAGTCGTCACCTTGCTGTTGAGCTGATACCCATGCTAACAAATCAAATCATACAAGTTGATGAATATCTAAAGATTGATTTGCAAAATGCACAATACGCAGGAGTCTGGATGTCTAATGCTCTTGCTAGAAAATATCCAAACGCAAATAAATCATTGCTTTGGCAATATCTTTTTCCTTCTCATAAACTAAGCGCTGATCTTGAAACAGGCGAAATACGCGGTCACCACTTCCATCAAACAGGTGTTAGAAAGGCCATCAAAAGTGCAGCACAAGCCGCAAACCTGAATAAACCGATTACTCCACATACACTCAGGCACTCCTTCGCGACTCACCTACTGCAAAGTGGTGCAGATATTCGTACTGTTCAAGCACAATTAGGTCATAGCGATGTTAAAACTACGCAAATTTATACGCATGTTTTGCAACAAGGAGCGAACGGAGTAATTAGTCCCTTGTCGCATTTGTAAACGTTTAATTTTATAACATCTAACCAAAAAACCAGTAGCACACACCAATGGCAGTTAGAATACCGGCAAAATCAGCAGCTAAGCCACAACCCACCGCATGGCGGGTATGTTTTATGCCAACTGCACCAAAATACACAGCTAAAACATAAAAAGTAGTTTCGGTAGAACCTTGAATAGTAGAAGCTAAACGCCCTGCAAATGAGTCTGCACCATGGGTATTCATGGTTTCTAACATCATTGCCCGTGCGCCAGAGCCTGAGAGTGGTTTCATAAAAGCGGTTGGCATGGCATCAACAAATTGTGTATCACCGCCAAGGGTAATAACCAAGCTACGCAGCCAGTCCAATACATAATCAAGCGCCCCACTCGCTCTAAACACCCCAATGGCACATAACATGGCTAATAAATATGGAATTAACGAAACGGATAACTCGAACCCTTGTTTGGCACCAGTAATAAAGCTGTCGTACACGTCAATTTTTTTAATGCTTGCCCAACATAAGCACAGAATAATAAAGGCGAATATTAAAAAGTTACTGAAAATCGCCGAATGGGTTTGCATCAGTTCTGTACTCAAGTTCATAAAATACAAAATGAGTGCCATAACAATGGCGACTAACCCACCAAGGTATAACAGCACAACAGTATTAAACAGTTTAATTCGCTGAATAGCGCAGGTAACCAATAAACCAACAAAGGTTGAAGCAAAAGTTGCCAATAAAATGGGAATAAACACATCGGTTGGGCTAGCAGCGCCTTGCTGCGCGCGATAAACAAATACCGCAATTGGAAATAAGGTTACTGAGCTGGTGTTTAATACTAAAAACAGAATTTGCGCATTGGTTGCGGTATCGGGTGTTTTGTTAAGAGATTGCAGATCATGCATGGCTTTAATGCCCATTGGCGTTGCGGCGTTATCAAGGCCAAGTAAATTAGCGCTTAAATTCATGGTAATTGAACCAAACGCCGGATGGCCTTTTGGTACGCCAGGCATTAAGCGGGTAAAGAGTGGCGATAAGCCTTTGGCAAGTACATCAACCATGCCGCCGCGCTCGGCAATTTTCATTACCCCTAACCAAAAGCACAGCGCACCAATTAGGCCTATAGCAATTTCAACGGATACTTTGGCCATACTAAATACGGCTTGTACCAACCTTTCAAATACTAAGCCGTCACCGCCTATCCAAGTAGCCAATGCAGACACAAACGCGATAATGAAAAATGAAAGCCAAATTTTATTAAGCATAATCAGATTATTATTATTTTCAATGCTGCTTAGTGTGCCACATTTCCTGTATTATTGTCGCAATTACCCTTACATGGCAGATAAAAAGTGCATTCTAATATTTATATTCCACAAACGTTTATTGACGATGTTGAAAGCTATATTCCAAATCACCTCTCGATAGATGATTATCTTGCCTCATGTAAGAAGCCACTTAGAACCGCCGTTCGCGTAAATACAAAAAAAATGTCAGTCGCCAGTTTTAAACAGTACGCACAACAAAACAACTGGCAAATTACTCAAGTGCCATGGTGTGAAAATGGCTTTTGGCTAGAACGCCCTTTTAACCAACAATCACTTTCACTGGGTAATACCGATATTCACTTATCTGGTTGTATTTATGTGCAAGAAGCAAGCTCTATGATGCCTGTTACCGCCCTGTTAGATGGTAACGACTTAAGTGACTGCTGTGTACTTGATATGGCAGCAGCTCCCGGCAGTAAATCAACTCAAATTGCTGAGGCCCTTTCAAGCGAAGGTGTATTAATTTCCAATGAGTATTCGAGTTCGCGTATTAAGTCGTTAAGTGCCAATATGCAGCGTTTAGGTATTAGCAACTGCGCCCTTTCGCATTTTGACGCCAGTATTTTTGGTCAGTATATGGAACAGAGCTTTGACCATATTCTGCTTGATGCACCATGCTCAGGCGAAGGTACTATTCGTAAAGACGAGAATGCATTAAAAAATTGGTCTATTGAATCTAATATTGAAATTGCTGATGTACAAAAGCGCCTAATAGAAAGTGCATTTTACGCCTTAAAAACAGGTGGTACGCTAGTGTATTCAACCTGCACCTTAACGCCACTTGAAAACCAAGCGGTATGCCAATATTTACTCACCACATTTTCCGACCATATTGAGGTAGTGCCACTAAATCACCTATTTGAAAATGCGAAAGACTCGGCAACCGAAGAAGGTTATTTACATATTTGGCCACAAATTTACGATACCGAAGGTTTTTTTGTCGCTAAGTTTGTTAAAAAGTCCCATGTACCTCAGCCTGAGCCTAAAGTTAAAAAAGGCGCTTTTCCATTTACTGCTGCCGATAAAAAAACAACCGAGCAATTTAACCAAATAATCAAAAAGCAATTTGGTATGAAACCGCTTGCAGGCGAGCTTTGGCAACGCGAGCAAGAGCTGTGGTTGTTCCCTAGCAATATAGACTCGGTAATAGACAAAATTAAATACAGTCGCATTGGAATTTTGCTTGGTAAGGTGCATAAAAATGGCATTCGATTACACCATGAATTTGCAACTTGCTTTGGCGCTGAAGGCCTTAAAAACACCCATAAACTGTCAGTTTCAGAGGCTTGTGACTACTTTCAAGGAAAGGATATTAAATTAGCACAAGTTACTAGCGCGAAAGACGAGGTATTACTTTTATTAAACGATACCTGCATTGGCTTAGGAAAATGGCAAAAGAATAAAATCAAAAATGGGTTGCCACGTGAGTTAGTTCGGGATAGTCGGTTGATAACTTGGGAATAACTCAATGAAAACTTGTTAATAATTTTTTAAACAATTTATAACCAACTGTTTTTATTGAGTTTATTTTTTGAGCAAAAATTTCCTTTTTTTGATTAATTTAACTACAATTATTAATACTTTTTCACTTCTCCCTATGAAATGATCAAGTTTGTAAGTTAGCGCACGGCTCATTAAATGAGCCATTCCCCTAAGCCCAGGACAATGTGGATTGGTCCTGGGCGATTTTTATTGGGCGTTTGTAAAAGCGCAACAAACTTGGCTTAAGCCCCGTATTTTGCAACTTTTCAGCGGTATTGAAGGTTAAAATCGGGGCTTAATTTAACTTTTTTCTTTTAGATCGAATTCTGTAATGTTTCCATCACCATGTAATAGCTGGTAGTGCGTCAGCCGTTCGTTGTTGTCTAAACACACCAAACTGATTGCCGAATCACTCACTAAATGCTTTGCTGATTGCTTATGACGGTGTTTATGCACCTTCATTTGCCAACGTTTAGTAAAGAAATTAAGCGGGCTACTTGGATGGTACAAAATGCTATCTAAAGTGTTTAATTTGCTGAGCAAAGATTTAGGAAATTCATTTTTAATGCCACTGGCGGTAAGTTGCCAAATACGGTTATCACGATTCGAAAAACGGCTTTGCACCGAAAAACAAAACGAATAATGCACATCACCTGACAAAATAAGCGTTTCGATTGGTGTGTCTGCGCGTTTGAATATTTGCATTAATTTTCGCGCCGCCCCTTCATGGGCCATCCAGTTTTCTACATCAACTAATAATGGCTGACCACAAAAGTTAAAAATCGCTTGGATCGCTTCAATTGATTTAACACCAAATACCGGCGCAGGTGAGATTAAAATAACCTCTTCAAGCCCCGTCATATTATCGTCAAGCTCTACCAATTGTTCCCAATCTAATAAACCTGACGGTTCGTTGAAATCGGTTTCGTTACGCCAGCGGTGTGTTCGAGTATCAAGCGCAATAATTTTGGGATGAGTATCAAGGGTGTAATGCCACCTATCAAATGCCAATATTTGACTATCAAATTGCTTTAAATGACGATACTGCGTAGTGATTTGCTCATCTAATGCATTTAACAGCGCCTTGGTATATTCGCCGCCATCGTTACCTACACCTTGGAACACTAAATAACTGATTAAGCCGTTAGCAATAATGCGTTTGCTTATTGGGTTTGAATAAACTGCCTGCTCCCACCCCGCCGTTAAATTCCAATCATCGGTGACATCGTGATCGTCAAACATGGTGATATGGGAAATATTGGCAAATAGCTTTTCAACTTCCGGCAATCCATCAACAAAGTCGATTAAGTTTTGTTTTTCTTGTAAAAAGGTATTGGTCTGTTTTTGATTATTTGATTCAAACGTTAAATCATCTAGCCCAACTAACTGCCAACACGCTTCACTAGTTGTTAATAAATAAAGTGCAAAAAACTCTTCAAGATGTACCAAGTGGTTATGCGATTTTAAACTAGTAAAGTGTTCTAAATCTTGGCGCAGCCAATAGCCAAATTCAAGTTTAGAGCGCTCATGCCATTTGGTTATCGGTAAAATAGTGTCGCGCGTATAAAGCGTATGTTTAGCGTCAGCCTGAAGTTCGTCAATCAGGTTAGGTTCTTTAAACAGCTTTAGCTGGTGGATTAAATGTTCAATCGCCAATACCATGGGGCCCGCAACATCATCTGCGTATATCTGATCGCCCGACATCACCAGTAAACTTGGCTCTGGTTCACTATTTTTGCGTTTACTTGCCAAGAAATGGCTTGCGGTTATAAGCGCGTCTTTTGATTCATGATGTGGATTACGACAAGAGCCATGCAAAATACTGCTAAGTTGTTTAGCAATAACAAAGCTGCACGATGATTGACCATCAAGATAAAACGCCGACAAATCAATGGGCGCATTGTTGTGCTCTAATTGATACGAAATTAGCGTATCAACCACAAACCCCGTAGTCGATGTGCTATTTAGAAAGTAAAAGTGGCAAAAACAGTGTTCGCCAAGCGCTAAAATTTGTTGGGTTTGTTCAAATTCGCCAAGCGCCGGGGCATTCACTTTAAACGGCGCTTGCTGAGAACTTACAATAAATAACGTGACCTGTCTCGGTTCTGCTCGCCGGATCATAGGTCCTGTTAACAGAATAGGCAGTGTCACGCAGTTATCCTGTTTACTTAGCTAGTTTAAAGAGGTCGTAAAAGTTATCTGTGGTTGCCTTTGCAAGCTCTTTAAACGATAACTTTTTAAGATCCGCAATAAAGTAGGCAACATCTTCAACATAAGCAGGTTGATTAGTTTTACCACGATGCGGTACTGGCGCTAAATAAGGCGAGTCTGTTTCAATTAACAAACGGTCAAGCGGAATTTTTTCTACCACTTCACGAAGCGCTGCGGCATTTCTAAAGGTTACAATGCCCGAAATAGAAATATAAAACCCTAAATCTAGCGCTTGCTTTGCCATTTCCCAATCTTCAGTAAAGCAATGCAATACGCCACCGCAGTTTTGTGCATTGTGAGCGCGCATAATATCAAGGGTATCTTGCTTTGCATCGCGGGTATGAATAATTAACGGCTTGTTTAATTCATTGGCAACATCAATATGCCCGGCAAATGAATCTTGTTGTACTTGGTGGGTGTCTTTACTGTAGTAGTAATCAAGACCAGTTTCACCAATCGCCACTACTTTATCGTGCGTTGCGAGCTCAACTAAACGTGCTTTATCAAGTACGTCTTTTTGGTCTAGCGGATGTACACCACAACTAACTGACACATCGGGATACGCTTTAACCTTTTCCAACATACTTGGAAATTGATCTAAAGTTACCGACACACATAAAAAGTGCTCTACACTTTTAGCGCGGGCGTTTTCTAATACTTGGTCAAGAGAAAGACCAAGCTCATCAAAATTAAGTCTGTCTAAATGACAGTGAGAATCTACAATCACAAAAAGTCCATAAACTACATGGTATAAGTGGGATCGCTAGAGTTTAACATACCGCCTAGCATTTTTTCGATTTTATCGCGCACTTGGCTCTTATCATCGATAAAGCTCACACCAACACCCGGTGGATTTGAGTTTTGGCTACCTTGTGGTGTGATCCACACGACTTCACCGGTAATAACATCTTCTTCAAGTGCATCTGGCAAGCTAATGCGCAATGCTAATGGTTGAGACATTTCAAATTGCATATTGGTGCGTACAAATAAGCCACCTGTTTTTAAATAAGGCATGTAGCTCTTGTACAATTCACGTGTATCTTCAAAATCGACTAGTAATTCTTGCAAAATAATGTCCTATTTATAAATAACTTAATTGTTTTAACAGTTGGTTTAACTGCAACGATAAATTAAGTCCTTTAACTTCTTTAAACTTATGCGCAAAACTGAGCAATGCTTGATTTTTTTCTTGATAGTGTTTTACATCAAGCGTATTACTGAGTAGCTCAGTTTGCAATTTCTGTGCGCAAAATTGCGCAAATATATCTATATAATCAGTGTTTTGGTTAAAAAGTTCAAGCAATTGCTTGTGACATGATTGTAACGTTTGCTGCTGAGATAACT
This sequence comes from Pseudoalteromonas sp. ABV4_021, assembly GCF_056159365.1. Lineage (NCBI taxonomy): Bacteria > Pseudomonadati > Pseudomonadota > Gammaproteobacteria > Alteromonadales > Pseudoalteromonadaceae > Pseudoalteromonas > Pseudoalteromonas sp. ABV4_021. Next base: position 1,661,236 of record NZ_JBSWVB010000001.1, read on the forward strand.
GATACAAAGATTCAACGGCACTTAGTTGCCCGTCTTCTTGCCATTGCTTTAAACATAACGGTCTATGTAAAAATGCATTAACCCAAGGTTGAGTCGCATCAATGCTTAAATCACCAATAAATTGTTTTGCTTGATTGGCGTCTACCGTTAACGTAATTTTGAAGCAACGGCTTAAAATTGTTGCTGGTAGTGGCGTATTGGGATCACTTAGCAGTACCAAATAGCGATTAGCGTTGGGCTCTTCTAAGGTTTTTAACAATGCATTACTTGCTGATAAGGTTAAGGATTGGGCATCTTTTACAATAACCACTTTATTACCTTGAAAGCTTGCTGTACTGACAAAAAAGTCGCTGATCGCACGCACTTGTTCAACGCTAATGCTGTCTTTTTCAGCACTGACCAACATAAAGTCTGGGTTTGTTTGGCCTTTATTTAAGGTACATGCTTTACAAACCCCACATGCCTGAGTGCCGTTAGACATACACAATAAATCTAACGTCAGCTGATATGCCAAATCGAAACTACCCACGCCCTCTTTTCCAAGTAGCAACAGGCCGTGATGCAGCTGCCCCGTGGCGCCTAATTGCTGAAGCTGTTGGTAATTATGTTGAAGCCAGCTTGGGATCACGCATTCGCTCCATCAATAAACTGCTTAAGTGCTTTTTCAATGTGCGTGTGAACAGTTTCCATTGGTAAGCTGGCATCAATGGTAACAATTGAACTATCGTTTTTTGCGGCATTTAAATACACTTCGCGAGTGCGTTCAAAAAAGCTTAATTGTTCAAGTTCAATACGGTCTAACTCACCACGATTCGCAGCGCGTGCTAATCCAATCTTTGGATCGATATCAAGGTATAAGGTTAAATCAGGCTTAAGCTCGCCCAACACAATATCCGCCAAGGCTTCAAGTTTGTGTCTATCGATTTCACGGCCACCACCTTGGTATGCTTGCGATGATAAATCATGTCTGTCGCCTAATACCCAGTCGCCGCGATTAAGCGCAGGGTTGATAACATTTTCAACCAATTGCGAGCGTGCTGCGTACATTAACAGTAATTCAGTTGCATCACTTACTTTTTCTTCGTGCGTTGCTTTCACTAAACTGCGCAGCGATTCGGCAAGTGGTGTACCACCGGGTTCTCGGGTATTAACAAATTTAACCTGCGCGTCATTTAATACGCGCTGACACACTGCAATTGCAGACGATTTACCAGCCCCTTCTAGGCCTTCAATAACAACAAATTTACCGTTCATTTTTTTAAAATATATTTCCTAACTGCTGCATTATGCTCAGCTAATGTTTTAGAGAAATGGTGTTTACCATCTCCTGATGCAACAAAATAATAAAAATCAGAGTATCGTGGATTTAAAGTCGCGTAAATAGCCTGCTCTGATGGCATAGCAATGGGTGTTGGCGGCAATCCATTAATACGATACGTATTATAATCGGTGTGACGTTTTAAATGCTCTTTTTTGATATCACCTTGATATTCATCCCCTAACCCATAAATTACTGTTGGGTCGGTTTGTAAGCGCATGCCCTTATGAAGGCGATTTACAAATACCGAGGCAATTAAATCACGCTCTGCATTGTGACCTGATTCTTTCTCAATAATCGATGCAAGAATAAGTGCATCGTATTTTGATTTAAGTGGTACTGAGGTATCGCGGGTTTGCCATGCGATATCTAAGGTATTAGCCATTTTTTCATAAGCGCGGTTTAAAATATCTAACTGGCTATCGCCAGCAGAATAATGATACGTATCTGGGTAGAACCACCCTTCAGGATTAGTTTGATTAATGCCCCACATGCTGAGTGTTGTTCGCAACGATTGCTCTGACACCAATTCTAAATACGGCGCATCTTTAAAACTGGCTAACACCTGTTTAAAGGTTGAGCCTTCGACAATAGTAAACGCAAATTGATGATCGCGCCCTTTATTCATCTTTGAAATTAACGATAGTAAAGGCTGCGACTCAATTAAGTACATGCCTTGTTTCAATTCCACTAACTGAGGGTTTATTTTGGCGTATACCTTGAGCCAAAAGCAGTCGTTTATCCAACCATTAGCTTTGAATGTGCGGCACATTGCGTTTACGCCCGTGCCTGCCTTTACTTGATAAAGTGTTGGTTCAGAGATGCTAATTTGTGTTGCTTGTAATTGCTTAAGCTGAATACCCACAAAGGCAACCACCGCAATTAAGGTCGTAAATAAAAACGCAAACGCTCGTATCATAATGCCTGCTCGTTTAAAAATTGAAGTGCGTTTTCAAGGCTGTAGTAATGTGTATCAAGACGTGTAATTGGTACGATCCCCATTAAGCTATTACAACAAAATAAATTATCTGCACTGTAGCAGTCGCTTGAAGACACAGTATCAAATTTAATGTCAATATGCTTTGCTAGATGCGCTAAATAAACGCCAAACACACCCGATTTGTCGAGTTTTGGTGTAATTAACTTGCCATTTTTTAACAGCACAATATTAGCAACTGTAGTTTCAATGACCTCATGATTACAGTTAAGCAAAAGCCCCTCGCTAACACCTTTTTGTTGTAATTCTTGCTTTGCTAACACCTGCTCCAAACGGTTGAGGGTTTTTAACCCTGCGAGTAAGGGGTTGACTGCCAATTGCGTTGATAAGGTATCGAGGGCGATGCCTTGTTGTTTGAGCGTTAAATAATTCTCAGGAAAATCAGAAGTGTAAATATAAACCTGCGGCGCTTGTACGGTAGGCAGTTGATAACCCCGGCCACCTTGACCACGACTGACAATGACTTTGATAACAGCCAGAGAATGGCCGCTTGCAAGCGCATTTATTTGGTTTTCAATTACTGATAAATCAACATTATTAAAATACAAACGCGCCACACAGCGCTCTAGCCGTGCTAAATGCTGTTCTAACAAACACGGTTTGCCATTTTCTACTTTAATGGTAGTGAAAAAGCCATCGCCATATTGCAATGCTCGGTCGTTAGAGGCGACAGTTTGAGTTTGGCTATTTTTTATTATTGTTATGTCCATACACACAAAAAAGCCTAGGAAATCCTAGGCTTTTATTCGCAATTCGATTTCTGCTAACGATTATATCTTCTTAAATAATAAAGAGCCATTAGTTCCACCGAAGCCAAATGAATTACACAGCGCGTAATCCAATTTCGCATCGCGCGCAGTGTGCGCAACGTAATCTAAATCACAACCTTCACTTGGATTATCCAGGTTAATTGTTGGTGTTACTTTTTGGTCGCGAAGCGATAAAATCGTTACGATTGATTCAACAGAACCTGCAGCACCAAGTAAATGACCCATCATTGATTTAGTCGAGCTTACTAGCACATCACTTGCTGCAGCGCCATAAATAGACTTAACAGCGTTGGTTTCCGCAATATCACCTGCCGGCGTTGATGTACCGTGTGCGTTGATATAACCCACTTGCTCAGCATTAAGGCCTGCGTCATTTAGTGCGTTTTTCATCGCTAACGCCGCGCCTGCGCCATCTTCTGGTGGAGACGTCATGTGATACGCATCGCCACTCATACCAAAGCCAACAAGCTCAGCATAAATTTTTGCGCCACGCGCTTTTGCGTGTTCGTATTCTTCGAGTACGATTACACCTGCACCGTCTGCAAGTACGAAACCGTCACGGTCTTTATCCCACGGACGCGATGCCGCTTGTGGGTCATCGTTGCGTGTTGAAAGCGCGCGTGCTGAGCTAAAACCGCCCATACCGATTGGTGTTGATGCTTTTTCTGCACCACCTGCAACCATTGCATCTGCATCACCGTAGGCAATCATACGTGCTGCGTGACCAATATTGTGAAGACCTGTTGTACATGCAGTAACTATCGAGATATTTGGACCTTTAAGACCGTGCATAATCGATAAATGACCAGAGATCATATTGATAATGGTTGAAGGCACGTAAAACGGTGATAATTTGCGAGGACCACTGTTAAGTAATTTAACATGGTTTTCTTCGATAAGTGTTAGACCACCAATACCTGAACCTACCGCAACACCAATACGCTCAGCATTTTCTTCGGTAACTTCTAATCCAGAATCTTTAAATGCTTGTACACCAGCAGCAATACCATATTGAATGAATAAATCCATCTTTTTGGTGTCTTTTTTCGCCATGTACAATGTTGGGTCAAAATCTTTTACCAGACCCGCGAATTTAGTACCAAAATCAGACGTATCAAAATGGTCAATTAAACCAATGCCACTTTGACCCGCTAATAAACCTTGCCATGTTGTATCAACATCATTACCTAGAGGGGTTAACATACCTAGGCCAGTAACCACTACTCGACGTTTAGCCACAGTCATCTCCAAAATATATTAGGTGCAGATAATACAAAAGCCCTAATGAGGGCTTTTGAAAAACTAAAGGCAGCTAAAATGCTGCCTTTAATGTCTATGCTTTTATTACTCAGCGTGAGCAGTAACGTAATCGATAGCTGCTTGAACTGTAGTGATCTTCTCAGCTTCTTCGTCTGGGATCTCAGTGTCAAACTCTTCTTCAAGAGCCATTACTAGTTCTACAGTGTCTAGTGAATCAGCGCCTAAATCATCAACAAATGATGCTTCTGCTTTTACTTCTTCTTCTTGAACACCTAGTTGCTCTACGATGATTTTTTGAACACGTTCTTGGATGTTGCTCATTCTTGTTTCCTTAATTAAAAAACGCTTTTGCGTTATTTTTCAGATTGCGGCGTAGTGTACGCTGCAAAATTTTATGATTCAAGATTCATTTCGATTTTTATTATCTGGTCGAACCTCATAAATCTAAAACTAACCTTTTATCGCCTACTTTCACCGCAATTTCAACCCTAAATTTAACAATTTCGCCGAAATTGTGATAGGACCTTGGGTTAGATCATGTACATGCCGCCGTTTACATGCAAAGTTTCGCCTGTTACGTACGCAGCAGCGTCAGATGCTAAATAAGCTACAGCCGCTGCAATTTCGTTCGGCTGGCCTAAACGGTTCGCAGGTACGTTAGCAAGCGTTGCTGCTTTTTGATCATCTGTAAGCTCGTCAGTCATATCCGTTTGAATGAAACCAGGTGCAACTACGTTAACCGTAATGCCACGAGATGCCACTTCGCGCGCCATAGATTTAGAAAAACCAATGACACCCGCTTTTGCTGCTGCATAGTTTGCTTGACCTGCATTACCCATAGTACCAACAACAGAACCAACGTTGATAATACGACCATTTTTCTTTTTCATCATTGGACGTAATACCGCTTTTGATAAACGGAAAATTGACGACAAGTTAGTGTCGATAATGTCATCCCACTCACTGTCTTTCATACGCATAAGTAGGTTGTCACGCGTAATACCGGCATTATTAACAAGTACATCGATATCGCCTAGATCCGCTTTAATCGCTGCAAGTGTTGCTTCAATCGAATCAGCTTCTGTCACATTAAGCGCGTAACCTTTACCGTTTTCACCTAAGTAATCACTGATTTTTGCAGCGCCGCCCTCACTTGTGGCAGTACCCGCAACAGTTGCACCAAGTGATACTAGTGTTTCTGCGATTGATTTACCAATACCACGGCTCGCGCCAGTTACTAGTACAACTTTGCCTTCTAAAGAGAATAAGTTACTCATAAAATGTTCCAATAAAATTATGCGTCTAAAACGCTAGAAAGAGTGTTTAAATCGTTTACAGCAGCGCAAGTTACCGATTTATCAATACGTTTTGCAAGACCCGTTAATACTTTACCTGGACCAAACTCATAGGTTGTGGTTAAGCCATCTTGTGCGAGCTTTTGAACTGTTTCAGTCCAGCGAACAGGGCTGTAAAGTTGACGAACAAGTGCATCTTTGATTGCTTCGCCTGCACTTTCTGTAACCACGTCAACATTATTAATTACTGATATTTCAGGTGTATTAAATGTAATCGCTGTTAAATCAGCCGCTAGTTTGTCAGCAGCAGGTTTCATTAGTGCACAGTGTGACGGTACGCTCACTGCAAGCGGTAACGCGCGTTTTGCACCAGCTTCTTTACATAATTCACCAGCACGCTCTACTGCTGCCTTTTGACCAGCAATCACTACTTGGCCAGGTGAGTTGAAGTTAACAGGTGAAACAACTTCACCTTGTGCTGCGTCTTTACATGCTTTAGCAATTGCATCGTCAGCAAGGCCGATAATTGCGTACATTGCGCCAGTACCTGCAGGTACCGCTTCTTGCATATAAACACCACGCTTTTCAACAAGCTTTACTGCTTCTGAAAGTGAAATAACGCCAGAACAAACTAATGCTGAGTATTCACCTAAGCTGTGACCAGCCATTGCACTTGGCTTTTCGCCACCTGCTTCAATAAAGTGACGATAAATAGCCACACTTGACGTTAATAACGCAGGTTGAGTACGGTGCGTTTCATTTAATGATTCTGCTGGACCATTTAGCACAAGTGCTGCTAAATCGTAACCAAGCGCGTCACTTGCCTCGGCAAAGGTTGCTTTAACAACATCTGATTCTGCAAGTAGTTCAGCCAGCATGCCCACAGTTTGTGAACCTTGGCCTGGAAATAAAATCGCTGTGTTATTTGACATAGTTTCTTCTTCTATAACAAAACAAAACCAGCATTTGCTGGTTATAAAATTCTTTTGGTGGTGAAAGTGCCGCTATTTATTGCACGGTGAACAAAGTGGATCATTTTCCTCATTGTCAAGCGCAAGTTGTTGCCCTTTCAGCGCAGCAAATCGTGCTGCTATTTTCTCAGGAAGTTGCTTTTCAACCTCCCGCACGGCTTCATTTATCGCCGCCAAAAATGCCGGCGATTTTGCATTACCGTGACTTTTAACCACAATACCGCGTAATCCTACCAAACTTGCACCGTTATACTGGTCGGGGTTCATCTTTTTATAGAGTTTTTTTAGTACTGGAAACATTAAAAGTGCTGCGGCGCGGTAAAAAATGCTTTTTTTGAGGGTTTTATTGAGTTTATGAATAATCATTTTGGCAATACCCTCACAGGTTTTTAATGCAATATTGCCAACAAAACCATCACATACAATAACATCGGCCTTGCCTTTAAAAATGTCGGTGCCTTCACAATAACCGATGTAGTTAAGTGCATTTGATTGTTCAAAAAGCTCTGACGCGCGTTTGATATCTTCATGCCCTTTAATATCTTCTGCGCCGATATTGAGTAACCCTACTGTCGGGTTTTCAATGCCTTGTGATTGTTCAGCAACCACACTGCCCATTACGGCAAAATCAAACAGGGTTTCTGGATCTGCAGTAACATTCGCCCCTAAATCCAATAAGTAAACTGGTTTAGGTTTTTCAGTTGGAACCGAACTGATTAATGCGGGTCGGCTAATGCCCGGCAGCATTTTTAAGATGCAATAAGCCATCGCAAACAGTGCACCAGTATTGCCGGCAGACACACATGCTTGTGCTTCTCCTGATTTAACTAAATCAAGGGCTTTTCGCATTGAGGAATCTTTTTTACAGCGTAACGCTGTGGATGGTTTATCGTCGTTATTGACGACTTCGCTACAGTGCTTAATCTGTAATCGAGGGTGTTGCAAAGCGTCGAGCTTTTCAAGCTCTGTGCGAATGAGGGTTTCGTTACCGCATAATATCAGGGTGATATTATCGTGCGAATTTACAGCTTCAATTGCTGCAGGCAACGAAGAACGGGGGCCGTAATCGCCCCCCATTATATCTAACGCTATGGTTAGATTAGACATCAAAATAGCTCTATTAAGAAACTACTTTTTCGCCTTTGTAGTAACCGTCTGCAGTTACGTGGTGACGACGGTGCGTTTCACCTGATACTGGATCAACTGTTAGAGTTGGACCATTGATCGCATCGTGTGAACGACGCATACCACGCTTAGAGCGAGACTTCTTGCTTTTTTGTACAGCCATTGCCTTATCTCCTAAGAATCTTTCTTAAGTTGTTTCAAAATTTCAAATGGATTTGGTTTGTCATCTTCTGCTTCTATTTCACCAAAGCTCAAAGGCTTTTCTGAAAATCTGCAATGAGACTCTTCATGCATCGGTACTATTGGGATGGCTAACATTAATTCATCTTCAACAAGTTGATGTAAATTAATTTCACCTTCCTCATCCATCTCTACTACGTCATAACATGACGGTAGATGCTCAGATGACTTACCTATACCTATTGGCGAATAAGCAAAGTCTAGTTCCAAATCCAACCCTAACTCTTCATTACAGCGCTGACAAATAGTTGTAATGTTGGCGTTGGCATGGCCTTCAACAACACTAATTCCCTGTTCGTCTTTTCTGAAATGAATCTTAACTTCGACCTCACCCTCGTTCCGTACAACTACATCGAGTAATCGAGGAAGTTGCTCGAACAACACAATACCGTCATAAGTGACCTGTTTTTGTGCGGTTCGTATAGGATCAAGCGTGATCGGAATCTTCACCTTTTGCATAGGGGCTGCATCATATAGATTGTTAGACTTAGAGTCAAAATAAAATTCAACTTTCCTTTGCATTTAGCGCAATTGAATCCTATTCTGCGCAAAAAGTAAGTATTCGATGAAAATTATCATGAAAACCCCGTTTATTTTAGCGTCAAGTTCGCCGTTTCGAAAATCAATTTTAGAAAAAATTTTACCGGTATTTGAGAGCTTTTCACCTAATATTGATGAATCGCCAAAAGCTAATGAAAGTGTGATTGAATTGGTTGAGCGATTAGCGCTTGAAAAAGCCAAAACAGCGCTTCAATTTTATCAACAAGGTGTGGTGATTGGTTCTGATCAAGTTGCCGTATTTGAAACGCCTGATAACAAAGTGCAAATACTCGGAAAACCGCATACGCGCGATAACGCAATTAAACAGCTTTCGTTATTTTCAGGTAATAAAGTGCGTTTTATCACCTCGCTTGCCGTGTTTGATATTACAACTAATAACACCTTAGTAACGCACGACACCACCGATGTGTACTTTAAAACCTTGCGCCAAGCCCAAATTGAACAATACATAGATAAAGAACAACCACTGAACTGCGCGGGCAGCTTTAAATCGGAGGGGTTAGGTATTGTGTTGTTTGATAAGATCTTAGGCGAGGATCCCAATTCCCTTGTGGGTCTGCCTTTAATTAAGCTAACCAACCTGCTTGCACAAATTGGTATTGACCCACTGGATTTAAAATAAATCGACGAGCTGTTCGAACTGATCGATGATCGCGACTGGCGCATAAGGCTCTAATTGAGAAACCGGATGTGCGCCAAAGCTAACACCAATAGAGGCTACCTTGGCATTTTGAGCCATTGCCAAGTCCATGCTGGTATCGCCTATCATCACGGCCTTATTAGCAGCTATATTAAGTTCGCTACAAATTTCTAAAATCATTTCTGGTGATGGCTTAGAGGCGCACTCACAAGCGGTACGTGTCGCTTTAAAAAATGAACTTAGCTCGGTTTCGTGCATTAAACGGTCAAGCCCCTTGCGACTTTTGCCCGTCGCTACAGCCAATGTATGACCTTTGTTTTTTAATGCTGTTAAACATTCAAAAACATGGGGAAACAACGTCGATGGCGTATCGTCTTCTGAGACATACACCTCTTTATATGATTGCGCTAACTCAAACGTTGCACTTGGTTCATTAAAAAGCTTCTCAATTGCCACCTCTAAACTAAGACCAATAATTTGACGAATAGCATCATCACTTGGCCTTGTTAACTGGTGACGATCTGCAACAAGCTTTACCGTATTCACAATTTTTGGCACGGTATCCATAATGGTACCGTCCCAATCAAAAATGATAAGTTCTTTCGCTGTCATCTATGCTTCTTCACGTAGTGTTTTGATGCAGTTCTTTAACTGATTATCCAATGGCGCTTCAACTCGCATCGACTCTTCTGTTTTAGGGTGAATAAAGGTTAAGTCATGTGCGTGTAAAAATAGGCGATTTAAGCCTTTTTTCTTCATTTCGCTATCAAATTCAGCAACACCATATTTATCATCGCAGGCAATTGGGTGACCTTTACATTGCGTATGTACACGAATTTGATGCGTTCTACCCGTTACTGGCGATGCTTGCACTAACGTCGCGAATTGGCCAAAACGCTCTAAAACACGAAAACGTGTTTGGCTCGGCTTACCTTCTGCCTCGTCTACACGCACTACTCGCTCACCCGACTGCAAAGTATTTTTACGAAGTGGCTCAGTAACATTCTTAATTTTACTTGCCCAGCTACCTGTAACCAGCGCCCAGTAATTTTTTTCCATGGTTTTTTCACGCAGTTGTTCATGTAACCCACGTAATACCGAACGTTTTTTAGAAACGAGTAAACAGCCTGACGTATCGCGGTCTAGTCGATGCACTAGTTCAAGATTACGTTCATCTGGGCGAATGCTACGCAGTGCTTCGATTAAGCCATAACTTAAGCCACTGCCACCATGAACAGCCATACCAGATGGCTTATTTAGTACCATAAGGTATTTATCTTCAAATAAAATTGCGTCTTCAAGCTTTGCAATTTTATCTAGATTTTTAGGTACAAACTCTTGTTTCTCAGCCACTTTAACTGGCGGAATACGTACCACATCACCCGCTTGAAGCTTATAAACTGGCTTAATGCGTTTTTTATTTACGCGCACTTCGCCTTTACGCAAAATTCGGTAAATTGCACTTTTTGGCACCCCTTTTAAAGCGGTAATTAAAAAGTTATCAATTCGTTGCCCATGGTTGCCTTCATCGATGTCAACAAATCGGACCTGATTTTTTTGCTGTTCTGACATTGCCTAATCACTGATTTGAGTAATAATTTAGTTGCGAAGCGTCCATATTTAATGGGATAATCGCGCTTGAAATTGACCTTTTGTGAGCAAAATTCACGCTCCACGTGTCAATTTGGTGTTTTATTAGCCAAAGCTAACGATGAAACACGCTTTAAGACGCAGATCATACAGGTCTATGACAGCTTTCTAAAGCTTTTAACGATCTTAAAGCGCATGTAGCGGCCCCCTGAACCAATGAGTGTACTAGATTGTAATTCAGAAAAGCCCCATCTAACTCAGCTAATAAACGTATTTTAAAAGATAAAATACGAGATTTACGACCAAACGTCGTTCAGAATAAAATTAAATGAATTTTTGTGCTGGGTAAGAAACAAATACCGAGCACCTGCCTAGAATGGCAATTTAACAGAAAATCGGAGTTATACTCCCCCCAGACAGCCCAGTCGTGAGACTGCACAAACTCGTGGGTGTCTGAACAACACTGGTTGTTAATCTCTTACTACTATTACAGAGTTTAACAATATGAAACGTATGCTGATCAATGCAACGCAACAAGAAGAAATGCGCGTTGCACTGGTTGATGGACAGCGCTTATATGATCTAGATATCGAAAGCCCTGGCCATGAACAAAAAAAAGCAAATATCTATAAGGGTAAAATTACCCGCGTAGAACCATCTCTAGAAGCTGCTTTTGTCGACTACGGCGCTGAGCGTCACGGTTTCCTCCCTCTTAAAGAAATTGCCCGCAGTTACTTCCCAGAAGGTTACACTTTCAACGGCCGCCCAAACATCAAAGATGTTGTAAAAGAAGGCCAAGAAGTAATTGTACAAGTTGATAAAGAAGAGCGCGGCCAAAAAGGTGCAGCACTGACTACCTTTATTAGCGTTGCAGGTAGCTACCTAGTATTAATGCCAAACAACCCACGTGCTGGCGGTATTTCTCGTCGTATCGAAGGTGACGAACGTACAGAGCTAAAAGAAGCGCTATCTCGTTTAGAATTACCAAAAGGCATGGGCTTAATCGTACGTACTGCCGGCGTTGGTAAATCTTTCGAAGAACTTGAATACGATTTACGCGCCCTGCTTGTACATTGGGATGCCATCAAAAAAGCATCAGAAAGCGGCCCGGCACCATTTTTAATCCACCAAGAAAGCAATGTAATTTTCCGCGCTATTCGTGATTATTTACGTCGTGATATTGGCGAGATTTTAATTGATAAGCAGCGCGTATTCGATGAAGCAAAAGCACACATTGAACGTTTTCGCCCAGACTTCATTAACCGTGTAAAACTGTACACAGGTGATGCACCATTGTTTACCCATTATCAGATTGAAAGCCAAATTGAATCTGCATTCCAACGTGAAGTTCGTTTACCGTCAGGTGGTTCAATTGTTATCGACCCAACTGAAGCGCTAACCTCAATTGATATCAACTCGTCTAAAGCAACAAAAGGCGGCGATATTGAAGAAACGGCACTAAACACTAACTTAGAAGCAGCAGATGAAATTGCGCGCCAACTTCGCTTACGTGATTTAGGTGGCCTAGTTGTTATCGATTTCATCGATATGACACCGCCGCGTCACCAACGCGCTGTTGAGAACAAATTAAAAGAAGCAGTAAAACCAGACCGCGCACGCGTACAAATCGGCAAGATTTCACGTTTCGGGTTACTAGAAATGTCACGTCAGCGTCTTCGTCCATCACTGGGTGAAGCAAGCCAAGGTACCTGCCCTCGCTGTAACGGCCAAGGTACTGTGCGCTCAAACGAGTCACTTGCATTGTCGATTCTTCGTCTACTAGAAGAGGAAGCGATTAAAGACAATACGTCACAAGTAAATGCACAAGTACCTGTGCCGGTAGCAACTTACTTACTAAACGAAAAACGCAAGAGCGTGCGCCGTATCGAAAAACGCCACGGCTGTCATGTAGTAATCATTCCAAACCCACATTTGGAAACACCACACTACGAAGTATTGCGTTTAAAGAAAGATGAAACGATTGAAACTGTAAGCTTTGACCAAGTTCAAGCACCTGAAGTAAAAACGGATGCCATTGTTCACGCTGAAAAAGCGGTTAAAGAGCAACCAGTACTACAAGGTGTTGTTGTACCAAGCGAACCAGCGCCAGTTAAAAAAGAAGTAAAAGAAGGCTTATTCACTAAGATCGCTAAGTGGTTTGGTAGCCTATTTGCTTCTGAAGAACCAGAAAAGCCAGTGCAAAAACGTAGTGGTGGTCGTCGTAATAATCAACGTGGTAACGATAATCGTCGTCGCAATCAGCGCAAACCAAATAACCGTAATAAGCAAGCTGCTGGTGAGCAAAAAGAGCAGCGCGATGAAAAACGTAACTCAAAAGAGAACAACAATCGTCGCCGCCGTAACAACCGCTCAAACGCTAACAAGGTTGAGAAAGAACAAAAACCTGTTGAAGCGGAAGCAAATCAACAACAGCCAGTTAAAGTAAAAGAGCGTCGTCAACGTCGCAATATGCGTAAAAAAGTGCGCATTGAGAAAACCAATGAAGCGTTAGAGACAAATACAGAAACGCAAGCGCCAGTTGTTGAAAATGCAGCTCCGGTTGAAAAGAAAAAGCCACAGCGTTCTAAGCCTGTAAAAGCGAAAAAGCCAACAAAAGTGACTGAAGAAGTAGAAAACACTGATCTTGTAGCGGCTTCAGAAACAAACGCAGACGCGCCGGTTGCAGAGCAAAAAACACATGAAGTTGCCGAGCAACAGGTTGTTGCTAACGACGTAGCCAATGAACCTGTTGAGCAAGTTAGCGAGCCAAAAGCTGAACCTGAAAGCGCTGAATCACAAAACGACGACGAAAAAGAGACCCGTACGCGCTCTCGCCGTTCGCCTCGCCATTTACGTGCAGCTGGTCAGCGTCGTAAAAAGCCAAGCGAAACTAAGTCTGATATTGAACTTGAGACAACAGAGTCACCAGGCTTTGTACCAGTTGCTGATCAAGCAATGGCGGAAGTGGAAGTTGACTCAGTCGCAACTCCTCAAGTGCAAGAGACTAAAACCGAAGCTGTTGAAGCACCAATTGTTGAAACAAAGGTAGCAGAAAATGCAGCAGCTGACGTTGCCGTTGAACCAACTAAAGTTGAAAAAGCACCAAAAGTTGAACAAACGCAGCCTGAAGTCAAAGCTGACGTAGTTGAAGAGGCTAACGGTGAAAACCTTGAAGCTGTCGCTCCAGTTTCAGAAGACGTTGTTGTTGAAACGCAACAAGCGGAAACGACGACAGTTGAAACACCAGGTGTTGCAGCGGTTTCTGCTCAAACTGAAACAAACACAGCACCTGCGACAAACGGCGTAGCTTATCGCCATGCAAGTGCGCCAATGACAAAAGCGTCTGGTGGCGCAATGACTGAAGGTTTTGAAATGCCATCAGCAATGCCACATAGTGAACGCCAAGTACCAAGTGCAAGCAGTATGCAACCGGGTAGCATTAACCCAGTTGGTAAAGCAAGCGCACCAATGGCAAAAACAGTTTAATCTTAAGTTGTAACTAAAAGAGCCGCAATATGCGGCTCTTTTTTTGTCTGAAATTTAGTGTATTAACAATTCGTATTTTTTAATTAAGTGAATTAACATAGCCACTTTTCAGCTAGCATTAATTGTAGCAGCTAATATTTGTTCTTGTAGTTTCTATGAATAGGTTTGGACCTCTCCTGACAGGCCGCCATGAGCGAATAGCGGTCATTGAACCCGCCCCCATCAGTATGCAAAATGCAAGACCTGACCCCATTTGCTTCCGTTGTAAATAGCACGAATCAATATGCAGCTTCACTTGCCGCTGATTTAAGTCGCAAGCAATATAATGTTGATATGATGCAGCAGCGCGTTGCGGCTAATCAGGCTTGGGTTATCTGTATTTTGAAAGCCAACAAAATATTTTAGAAAATAACCAAAGAGTGAACTCTAATTGGTCACTTATGAATTTAGGAAAAATATAAGCAATGAAATTATTTAGTTGGATTAGAAGTTACTACATCTATTTTTATTATTATCATGCTATTAAAAGTGAAGGTGAGAAGCCATTTAAACCGAGGGGGTTTATAGCTACAACGTTATTAGTGACGTCATTTAACATGATAACCATATTTCTGATTCTAGGAGCTATTATACCAGTAAATGTCGATTTACTAAGAGCAGAGATAGTCAATGTTCGTGGACCAATAACTCCATTATTTTTAATTTTAATAGGCTTTGGTTCGATAACTACTTACTTCATGTGTTGTTATAAAATAAAATTTGAAGATATAGAACATAGGCTCAGTAATACACCGGGTTTAAGGGAACGTTCGAATTTAAAATTAGTTTCTCTGTTCTTTTTAAGTGTGATGTTAGCCGTCATTACTGGACCCTTGTTTCATTAGTTGAAGTTTCGGCTAGCTTCAAAGGCTAGCCGATACTTTTGGCAATGTAATAGGTTTAGAGTTAGCACGAATGACAGTTGTTGGCACAAAACGGAAGTAACCCTCTGAATTTAAACATGTATCTGACAGTAATGAGCGATCAACGGTCATTAAACTGGAATACAATATTGCTAACTTTGTAATCAATTTATTTACTTAACTCACTGTATCAAATAACCTATTTTTCTTAGTTCAAATGGATTCTTTTGAAGAGTATTTTTAATGGATAAATATTTAGCTGGTTGGCAAAACGAAAATGAACAATGGTTTAAAGCGAGAAAAAAGCAGTGGAAGCTCATCGAGCCAGTTGTTGATTGCTATAGCCCAAGAGATAAAGAAGAGCGTGCAAAACTAAAAGACTTCTTTTTGACGGGAAACCTAGATTTTAATAACACAAATGGATATTTAGCGAAAGATTACAAAGAATCTCGCAATGTTAGTTCGGAGTTTGATTGTGCTTTGGGCGGTATTCACGGAAGAGTATTTCTATTAATGCTATTTAGCCCTATTCAAACTGAAGAGATGTATAGGTATATAATTGAGCAGGTTAAAAAGCGTAAAGAAGAAATATGGCAGAAGGAGTTGAAACAAGCTAGAGAGTGTTACTTAGAATGTGCAGGAAGATATCATTCACCATTCACACCGAGAATCAAAGACGAACTTCCTTTGGCTGGAAGAGAGCTGCTTCTTTTCAAATTTTTACATGGAGAAGCATTACAAAATGATATTCAATATGAGCTAAGTAAAGATAAAAAAAAGTATGTACAAAATATTGCAAATGACTTTCTTGTAAACTCATTTTATCTAGTAATTAGCCCCTACCCGAGTCCAAAACATTATTATAACGGGTATAGCAGTTACTTGCGCTCCATTGCTTCGTATATTGAGACGGCTGAAGTCATTGAAATACATAATCCTGATTTGGCATTAACCGCATCTATATATTGTTTTAGAGATGTATTAGAAAATAAAGAGCAATATTTACCTATTAAAATAAAAGTGGCAGAAGACTTCACTGAATTTGTTGAAACTATTGATGATTACTTGCCTGAACGAGTGACTACCATCTTTGCTAAAGCCCATAAAGACTGGAATAGCGGTCAAGGGAAGGAAGAATGGCAAAAATTGAAACAGCTAGTATGGGCAGATTGGAGTAGTCAAAAATGGGTTAATAAAAGGGACTTTGATAAATTTGGAAAGCCTAAAAATGGGGATTTGCAGTAGTAAAACTATTAAAAGTTCTTTGCATTCGAATGGGATTAAATTCTTCGAACAACATCCGACCGCTTTTGGCACAAAGCGGAAATAACCCTCTGAATTTCATTATGTATCTGACAGTAATGAGCGAACAACGGTCATTCAAAATTGTTTTTTTATTTCGTCAAAGCATATTACTTCCATAGTCAGGAAAGCGACCCAATCGCTCGTTTTTGTCCTGAAAAAAAAGCGAGAACTACTGTGTTTTAGTAGTAATGGCAATTAGTTAAGAAGTTTGCTACAAATGAGTTATTCAGAAAAACGAGCGACGCTGTGGTAGAAAAACGCGCGATTCGCTCGCTATAAACATGTTAGCTGCCTATGAGAATTGCATTCAGAATCCTACTCATTTTAGAATTTATAATTGCCTTTTCACCTGTGATCTATCTTTGGATTCTTTCATTGATAGTTTTACCTGCTAGTGTAATGCTCATATTCACTGGAGGAAGTGGCGGTTATACAATGGTTGCTCTTACAACTCTAGGTGGTCTTGGCTTCTGGGGAATTATTCAGTTACTCATTAAAATATTAAATCCTGAATCACCAATTAGTAAGCCTAGTCACATAATCGCATACTTAATTTCGGGTATGTTATCTTTGGTTCTTGCAGCTATTACTATGCAAGCAAGTGAGTTAAGTAACTTTATAATGTTTTTATTGCCAACCTTTGTTACGCTACATTTTGCTTATTTAGCAAAGGGTTACTTGAAAGCGGCAGCTAACAAGCCAATTAATCAGGACAAATAACAGTTGGTTTTTGCTCCTGCGTCGCTTATTTTAACCAACTGATATTTGCCCATTATTGGGGCGTTACGAATGACAGTTGTTGGCACTTAGACTGCTACATTCCTCTGTATAGCTGGTTATATAAGTTTAAAGTTAAAGGAAGTGAAAAAAATCTATTGTTATACGATATAGACTCACAGGGCTGTAAAATTAATTTTGGGGCGTGGTTTACATCTTTTTACAACCCTAAATTAGGTAAAGTCGTGAATAAGAAGGGTAAGCCAAATGTTATTTAAGGCTAGGGTATTATAAAATCACTTTGTTTTTAGGTTTACCCTAGATAATTAACAACACATGTATGGACGCTCCCCTATATCCAGCGTTAGGTTTTCAGAAAGGTCACTAATGAATTGGAGTTACTAATGGGACCTGAGTCGTTAAGTTCCCAAAATTAAGGTCATAGACTCCAATTCGGTTTCTGATGACTCAGATATGTACTCCATTTAACATCATGTTTGGATCTAAAAGTTGCATGTGCTCACCGTCCGTTAATGGCACAAAGCAGAAGTAACCCTCTGAATTTTATTATGTATCTGACAGTAATGAGCGAACAACGGCCGTTGATATAATTGTGAAAATAGTTCACGATGCCCACTAGATACCGATAAAATTAATGAACTAATTTTCATCACCTCCTCATACCAAAGACGTAAAATGGACTTTTTAACGAAACTCAAAAAACGCACTTCGGAAATACTCTTTTTCCCAGCCAAACTGGTGCATTGTGTAGGTTATTATTTTTTCTTTCTTCAGATGAATAAAGGCACACATGGGGGGCGAGTTGGGCCAACCATGCTTGTGCAAGCATGTACAATGTTAATTTGTATTCACCTAGCATTTGCAGTTTGTGGCTTGAGTTATTGGGAACTGTGTATGTGGTTAGGTAAAGGGTTTGAATTGGATCAAAACCCAAATACTGCTGCTTTTGGTGTGTATATTATAATTGATTTTATTTTATCGCTAAGCATCATTAGAAAAGTTAAAAATGATAAAACGATACAAGAAATGGCATTTATTCACTCTACATGGCAACGAAAAGTGATAAGTGTAATATTGTTTTTTGTGTTTGTAATAGGCATACCTTTGCTAACTTTTTTTGTAGCAATGTGGACAGTTGAACCTTGTTATTAAAAAGTTTAGTAGCTGGACTGAACGGCCGAGTTTGGCACAAATCGGCTATTCACTGCCAGATTTGATTCAGCTCTGTAAATCAAATCTGGCAGATCAAGTTAAAACTTATTCACGTTAGTTTTCTTCAAAGAAACGTTCTAATTGGTCTTTCAAGTTAGGTGGGATTCCTTTTATGGTTAAGGTGTCGCTGTACTTATCATATAAAACACGTTCACCTAAGTGCTTGCGCTCGAAACTCACACTTACGCCACTGCCTTGACCAGAAAATTTCACCATAGACGTTACCGTCTTTTTATCAACTGGGAACGATTCTTCTAAATCGTAGGCTTGCTCTTTATAAAAACTATCGAAGCTCACTTCATCATCTTTACTTATAGTGCTTGATAACTGTGATACGTCAGCATCACTGCCGCTAGCAACACAGTCTGAACAATAATCAAAAACTTGCTTGCGTAAGTCATCTTTTTCGGTTTTTTCAAATTGTCTATCCGATAAATAGTCTTCAACCGCCGATAACATTGCTTGCGATTGCTGACGCGCATCAATCCCCTCTTCACAACCTAAGAAGTCTAAGAAGAAATCGGCCACTTTACGCCCTGCACGCCCTTTAATAAATGAAATATAACGGTTATCTTCAAGCGCTGTTGCCATACCGTTAAGATCGATACGTGCCGCTAACTGCATTTTTGCAATATCTAAATGACGCGACGAGGTAAGATCAAGCTCTTGATTAATCGAGTAATGCTCTTTTACATTCACTAATGCAATCATCACATAATCGTCGGCAACAAAGCGGTAATGGCAAAAAATAAGGTAACCTGTTTCATTAAACGCGTATTTGTTTAATTCTTCTTTTAAAACCTCGGCAGCCTTTTCAGTTAAATGATAAAAATGCATTTCGCCTTGGCGATAACTTTGAATACTCGAACTTACCACGCCATTTTTCTCAGGGCTAAAGCCGCAAAAGCCTTTTCCTGGCTTACCGTTGTAGGCATGGTGTAATTGCTCGATAAACACATTAACCTTATCGTTGACTGGCATTTCATCATTGCGAAGATGAATTTCAACTGTTTCGTCTTTTTTGTCGACATAGTGAACGACGAGTCTTTCTACTTGCACTGTCATCTTTGTTTTTCGCGCCTCAAATGTTAAAATATGAGTAATTTTATAAAATTAGAACTTAATTGATGCCTATCTTATCAAAATATTCAGACCAGCAAGTAGAAAATCTTGTTGATGACCTTTTAAAAACCCTTGTAGCCCACAAAGCGCCATTAGATTTAAGCCTAATGAGTCTTGGCAATACACTTTCGCATATCATTAATGAAAAAGTGCCGGCAGCACAACGACAAGCCCTAATAGATAATTTTACACAAGCATTAAAAGACTCAGTAAAGTAACGCTATGAATTTGTCATCACAACAAGCGTTTTCGTCTAAAGCGGCAAAACTGTTGAGCTGGGGCCACTGGTTCACCTTTGCAAATATTTTATTTGCATTGATTGTGAGTAGCCTCTATTTAATTTCAGATCCAATGCCGATGACGTTTAGCGGCAAAGTATTCTTGTTGTTAAACTGGCTAGGTCATATTAGCTTTTTGACATTTTTATGCTTTGTGCTGACAATTTTTCCGCTCAGTCTTATTTTTCCATACCCGCGGCATATTCGGGGCATGGCTGCGGTAATTGCAACTTTCACCATGTCGCTTCTGGCATTAGACGCCTATGTTTATTTTCAACTTGGCTATCATTTGTCGCCGCAGGTATTTGAACAGATTGTGTCCTTGATTAGTGACACAATTTCTACTAATCCTAGCCTTTCGCTATTTATCGCGGGCGGCATTATTTTTGTTATTTTATTTTTTGAGCTGGTTGCCAGTAATTTTACGTGGCGACACCTCACAGAATTAAGACAAAAGCCTTTTCGTCGTTATATCTCTCCAGTATTTATTGTGGCCTTTGTTGCCAGTCACCTGCTTCATATTTGGGCTGACGCGAATGTGAAGCTGGATATCACCAAACAAGATAATGTTTTGCCGCTTTCTTACCCAACCACAGCGAAAAGTTTATTAGCGCGTTACCAACTTGTCGATTTAGACGAGTACAAAGAAGCGCAAAATGTTAGCTTTGCCAATGAAAAAGTAACTTATGTTGCGCCAAACCAGCCGCTAACCTGTAATACAAATTCAGCTTCTGCAGAAATATTAGTTTTTGATAACCAGGCCTTATTAACTCATTATTTAAGCGACAAAGAGCTTAATGCTACAGATAATTTTTATCAGCCAGCAAATAAGCGTGAATCTCTTTTTAACCTGGTTTATGGCTTGCCAAGCTACTATCAAAAAGTGATTCGTGCACAGGGGATTTTGCCAGCATGGAGCAATAGCGTTAATGCATCGTTTATTAATCTGCCGCGCTTAGCAGAAGATGAAAACGCCAACTTAACGGTTCACTATGTGAAAACACAAGACGAACTTGCCTCCATTAAAAATAGCGTTGTAGATTTTGCATTTTCTCTGGCAAACAGCGAAGAAGATGCATGGTCAAAATCAACACTTTATACCGCTGCACACATTACACCTGCAGGCATTATCACACCACAAGATGTGATTACAACGGTGCTTGCCAACACGTTTAATTGCCAAAATGTGCAAAATACGACGCTAGGTAACAACCTGTATAATGGTAGCGACACAGGTGTGAATATTAGTGGCAATACCTTACTTATCTATAAAAAAGATAAACTAACCTTGCTTACCTCTGACGGTAAACATGAAACAGTATCAGCACAGCAAGGCTTCGCGATTGATAGTCACCTTGAAGTGCCATTTTTAGTGCAAAGCCTGAAGAAATTAAAGCAGTTTGAGCAATAGCCATTCTCTTTCTATAATCTAGTGACAAGACAGGATGTCACTAGATTATGAGGGAATAGCAATGAAACTACTCACCACCCTACTCTTTATTCCATTCACATGTTCAGCGCTTGATTACTATAAATGCACAACACAAAACGGCATTACTTTTAGTCAATTTCCATGTGAATCAAAACAGCAACAACAAACACTTACGCTCAAAGCAGTTAACACCAGCTCTAAGCCCTTCGCTAAAAAAGACACTATCGATCGCTACACCCAAAAACAACATGTACTGAAAATTAAATCCGACATAAAAGGGGTTGAGCATAAAATAAGTGCACTGAAACAGGCGCGATTAAATGAGCTGGCACAATTAAAAACACAGCTCGATAAGCACATGTCGAAAGAAGATAAAACAGCCTTAAAAAGAGAGGTTAAAACCAAACGCAAGCAAATCAAGGAAGAGTACAGAGATTTAATTGACTTGCAAAAAGACGAATTAAAAAGGCTAAAGAAAAAGCTCAGCAACAGTCGAAAATAACTATCATTTTCTAACGTTTTTTAACTTGCGTACTATTTAACTAATATGTGAATACACGAGAGCAAACAAAACTAAGTATTTATATTTCATCCGTCTAAATAGCTAAGTACTAACACCGTTCTGCTGATGGTTATCTACAGCGGAATGGCAATAAAAAAAGCCACTAATGTGGCTTTTTGAAACGGGCTTTACTCAATTTTTAGAGTCAAAAGTCCATTATACAAACGCTGGTTTAATGCGTGCCAACAGCGTTAACGACTCACCGTCGATTTCACCTTTACTAAGCCACTGCTTTAACAAGGTTTCATTGTCAAGCGCCGCACCATTTACTTTTTCTTGAAGCAATGTTACTTGTTCACTAAGCCGTACCGCATCATCAGATTCTGGAGAACCCATTTCGTTTAACAATTCAATACGAATCGTAATTTGCTGACGTGTTAACTCGCTAGGTACTTTTTGTTGCCAAGGCGCGGGAATGACACCTTGTTCAAGCTGTTCAAACAGTGAAATTAGCCTTTCTTTATCTTTACTGTTTTTGAGTACTTCTTGCTTTGCAGCATACTCTGTCAACGTACTGCTTACCTCATTTGATAACTGAGATTTCAGTAAATAGGCCTGCTTCAGTTCATCACGTAAATTCGCTAGCGCTGACATTGCATTTGTTAGCGACTCTACATTATCTAACTCAACGTCTTGTGTAATGCGCGTAAACTCGCTTTGTAGTGAAACAAGTTTCTCGTCTTGCTGCTCTCGCTTGGCTTGACGCTCACTGTCGCGTATTGAAAACGCACGATCATTAACTGCTCTAAACTCATTCCACAGCTGGTTTTCAAGCTTTTTACCAGCAAAACCGATGTCTTTCCAACGTTGTTGCAATGACTTTAATTGCTCAATCACGTTTTCAATATTATCGTCTGTTAAACAGGCTTCAGCCTCTTTTACGAGTTTCGCTTTTGTATCTGCATTAACCGCATACGCCGCTTTAATAAACGCAAATATTTGGCTATCAATCGGTTTTAGCTCTGCAAGCAGCTGTTTATAATTTTTGTTATCGACTTCGCCTGCGTTGCGCCAATTTTGCTTAAGCTGCTTATGCTGCTTTTCTACTTCTTTTAGTGTTAGCGTACTTACGCTATCTGCTAACGCTTGATAATGCACAATCAGGTTTTTACGTGTCAAAACATTTTGTTCGCGTGCCGCTTCAAGTGCAGCATAATGCTCACGACACGGCGTAAACGCGATTTCTAACTGTTGATTAAAAGTTTCATCCAGCGTTTTTTCTTCATCCGTTGCAATGTAGCCTAGTTCATTCCAACGTTTACGTGCTACCTTAATCCATTGGCTTAACTCGGCAATATCTGCATCATTTTGTGCAATTTTCTGCTTAACTTCTTCAATTAACTCATGGCGTTTCGGTAAACTAATTTCACGTTGCCACTCGTTTACTTTCGTCAGCTCTTGATCAACAAGCTGATATTCTGCTTCAAGCTTTTGTTGCGATGACTTAGGTAGCTTTTCAATATTTTCTTGTACGCCTTTAAAAATACCAAAACACACCTTGTAGCGACCAGCATCAATTAAACGCTTGATATCTTTAAGCTGTTTCGTTACATCCTGTTGTAACGATTTAACCTCTTTCAGCAGGTCTTTATGCGAGGCTTTCCAGCGCTTATCCATTTCGCGCATTTGCTTTTGATAATTTTGTAATAACGGTTTTGGTAACTGTTTTAGCATATCTGACGTGGTGCTATACCACTGAGACTTAGCTTCTTGTGCTTCATCAAGCTCTTGCAAGTCACTTGCAACAATTAATGTTTTACCTAAATTGACTTGCTCAGCAATCGCAGGCAATGACTCAATCACATCTTTTATTTCAGTACATTGCGCTTTTAAACGCTGAATGAACTTAGTAAAGTCACTATCGCTTTGTGATAACGTGTCTAGTTCTGCTTGATGCGCATTCATTGCTGATAATACCGCTTCAAGTGCTGATACGTTATCAGCTGTCGGTTCGAGCAATAGCGCATCTAGCGCATTTTCACCGCGTTCTTTCAAGCTTACGCTTGTTTGCTTTACTGACTTAATTTTATCTTGTCTTAACTTAGCCGCTTGTTCTTCGTCAAACTTGGCTTTTAAACCGACTAAATGCTTTTGTGCTTTTGCCGTAATATCTTGGTATTTAGCAACCACACTTTGCTTATCGTCTAAGTAATCTAATTCAAGCTGCTGCCACTGGGCTTCAAGTTGTTTGTATTCGGCATCGCACTTTACAAAATCAAACTTATCGCGTAATGCGTTTAGCTTAGCCAATACTAATGTACTTGCCTTACTCACCTCGATTGGTTTAAGCGCTTCGCGTTTACGCGTTTCTTCTTGTTGTTTTAGTTGGTCAGCAAGTGCTGGTTTAGCATGTTTCAGTAATGCTTTATCTAATTGATAGTGTTGCATAACTGGAACTAACTCCAGCTGTTGTGAATCGCTGGCACTAGCAAAAAAATCTGTGATTAACGGCTTTTTACCGATACGTTTTAGTAACGAAACTTGCACATTAAAATCGTTTACTAGTGGCAGTAACGCTTCTAATTGTTGGGTTTTATCACAACGCTTTACCAGTAAATCAAGTTCATCGTTAGTTGGCTTTTTTTGTTCAAGCTGATTGAAAATTTCTTTTTCAGCTGCACTAATAACTGGCTGGCTGTTTTCTTGTTTATATGTTTGCCACCATAAACTAATATCATTGATGCGTTTTAGTGCTGCAATCTTAACCTTGTCGTCGTGATCTTTATTGGCTAACTGATTTAAGATTGTATTATCTTTTGCTTTATTGGCATCAAGTTGACTAATTGCTAGTAAACGATCTGATGCTTTTTTACTTTTCCATTTCGGCGTGAATAAACTACTAAATATCATCTTGCGCGAACCTTGCGATCTCATTTTTAGGACTGAATTCTTTCTTTAATTCTGCTTTTGACTTTTGCACCATTTGACCATCTTCACCAATCGTGAATTGCTCATTGGTTTTAGCTACTTTTGCTTGGTATAGCATCACGAGCTGAACGGTTTGCTCTCGTTGCTCATCAGACAGTGGCGTGCCATCTGGCCACTTTCCGGTTGCAGCGCCGTACTCTAGGCGCTCGAAAATTTCTGGCGTTAAGGTGTTAACTAAGTGTTCAATGTTCATGCTAAGACTTTTTCAATAAAATGATGCGTATACGGTTAATAAGGTACCAGATAAAACCCACGGCAATGGCGCCATAAGTGGTCATTTGTTCGATGCTATCTGCAGCTGGCTCTCGTGAGTAAAGATACAAAAAACCGCCTAGGAAAATAATTAATGCAACGAATGATTGATTAAGCAACGCTTGTTTACGCTTAACGTAACGACGACTGGCGAGCTTTGCTCTTTCATGATCATCAAGCCCTGCTACAGCAGTATCACAATGTGGACATACTTTATGTTTATCGGAAATCGGTTTGCTACACGCTGGACAACTTATCCTCGCCATTTACTGCTCCATTAAACTAATAAAAAAGGCGCCTTAAGGCGCCTTCTATTTTACTCTTTTTCTTGGCTGTTGTCTTTTTTAAACTTCACCCAATAGTCATCTACTGACTGTTTCATTTCTTTACGCAGCAACATAATGCCGAATAAGTTAGGTAAGGTCATTACAACAATGGCAACTGCCGCCAATTTCCACACTAAAGTGGTGTCTGCAAATGATGCCCAGAAAAACGCTGCTACATAAAATACGCGATAAGGCATTACTGAACGAGACCCCAGTAAATAGGTCATTGCGCGGTCACCATAGTAAGACCATGCAATTGCCGTAGAGAACGCAAATAGTAATAAACCTATCGATACAATGTATTGACCGTTTTCACCAAAGTAGCCACGCTGGAATGCAAGCGTTGTTAGTTCTGCTGAGTGTACAAGCGATTTACCCTTAACAACGATACTTTTATCAACAATTTTACCTTTTTTGATAATAACTGTACCAGTATGCAAGTGGTCGCCATCAAGTAAGAAGCGAATTTTCTCACCCACTGAG
The DNA here is from genome assembly GCF_056159365.1 of Pseudoalteromonas sp. ABV4_021. Taxonomy (NCBI): domain Bacteria; kingdom Pseudomonadati; phylum Pseudomonadota; class Gammaproteobacteria; order Alteromonadales; family Pseudoalteromonadaceae; genus Pseudoalteromonas; species Pseudoalteromonas sp. ABV4_021. The sequence continues at coordinate 1,687,029 of NZ_JBSWVB010000001.1, forward strand.
CGATTGTGTAACACTGTAAAGTTTTGATTTACAGCCTTACCTTCAACAACATTTAGCGTACCATTAAACGGCTTAACGCTTGACTCGCCACCATTTAAATACGCGTAAAGTTCGTTGCGCTGCGCATCAACACGCTCATGATATGTACCATCGATGAACTCCATGCTGGTACGTTCAAAACGTGTATCAAATTTTTCTGTCCACGCGCCTGATGATAAAATTACAAGACCAGTTAACGTACAAATAATAATTGTGTCGATAAACGGTTCTAGAATTGACACCATACCTTCAGATACTGGCTCGTCTGCCTTTGCTGAGGCGTGGGCAATTGGCGCAGAACCTTGACCTGCTTCGTTTGAGAATAAACCACGGTTTACACCACGGTTAAACGCATAGGCAAATGACGCACCAATAAAACCGCCTGCTGCTGCAGAACCCGTAAAGGCATTAGTAAATACAGAGACAAACGCAGGGCCGATATTTTCTATGTTATAAAAAATTACGCCAAACGCACCAATAATATAAACGGCTGCCATAAATGGTACAACGCGTGAGGTAATTGCGGCAATACGTTTAATACCACCTAAAATAACCAGTGCTAGTAAAATTGCTAAAACACCACCTGTTAGCATCGGTTCAAGACCAAAGCTAGCTTCCATACCTTGGGCAATATTATTAATTTGTGGCAGTGAACCGGTACCAAATGAGCTAATTACGGTTGCGATTGCAAACAGTACCGCAAGCCATTTCATATTTAAGCGACGGTCCATGTAGTACATTGGACCACCGGCCATAGTGCCGTCTTCTGTTTTAACACGGTATTTATGAGATAACGTTACCTCAACAAATTTGGTTGTCATACCGAAAAACGCAGTCATCCACATCCAGAAAAGCGCCGCTGGACCACCAATTGATATTGCCAGTGCAACACCACCGATGTTACCCGTACCCACGGTACCAGAAAGCGCTGTTGCTAACGCTTGGAAATGCGTCGTATCACCTTCGTGTTCTTTTTTATCGTATTTGCCACTTACAATTTTCCAGGCGTGTTTAAAATACAACACCTGTGGAAATTTTAAGTAAATGGTAAAAAATAGACCAACCCCTAGTAGCACGTAAGGAAACCAAAAGGCGCTCCCTAACATACCATCTAGCATATCTAAAAAATTGCCAAATGCTTCCACAACTTGTTCCTCTTGTTATTATTTTTTTGGGGAGCTGCGCCCCCCCTATTTTTATTATCGTAGTTTATCTACCACACTTACGATTGCTGCAAGTGTGTCTTGTCCAAATGAATACGAACGGCGATCTGACCAGCCGTAATCAACATCTGGTAAGCCATTATTATCTTTAAATGGCATTTCAATCGTGTATGAAAGGCAGTTAAACTCTTGACCAACCCAGCTTGAACCTACAGTTAAATTTGCTTGGCCTGGTTCATCTTTTGGATAACCATGTTCATCTTGGAATTCTGGTGTTGTTACAAACATCGCCGCTTTAAAGCTATCTTCCAGGTCTTTTAAGCGCGCATCGTAACGTGGAATGCCTTCACTGCCCGCAAAGAAGTTAAACGGAATTGCTTCATCGCCGTGCACATCAAGACACATATCAACACCGGTAGCGAACATTTTTTCGCGTACAAAGTACACTTCTGGGCTCTTTTCGATTGATGGTGTTTGCCATTCACGGTTTAGGTTAACGCCCGCCGCATTAGTACGAAGGTGACCACGTACGCTGCCGTCTGGGTTCATATTTGGTACAATATAGAAAACCGTTTTATTTAATAATGCAGCGGCATGTGCGTCTTCATCATCCAATAGTTTGTGAAGCACACCTTCAATAAACCACTCTGCCATGGTTTCACCAGGGTGCTGACGGGCGATCATCCAAATTGTTTTCTTATCGTCAGCAGGTTCGCCGATTTGTAATACGCTAATATCGCGGCCATCAAGTGTTTCACCTAATGTTTCGATGGTACAGCTTTCGTGTGACTGCGCCCAAGAAAGTAAGTCTTGGTGACGCTCATAGCTGTATGGTGCAAAGTATGCGAAATATACTTGTTCGCACTCTGGTGTAAACTCGATAACTAACTGGTTATTTTCAAACTTAGTTGGCACTCGGAACCATGTTTGACGGTCATACGATGCAACTGCTTGGTAATCAACCCACCCTTCTGGGTACGCCGATTTATCTAAATCAACAATCGTCAAACGATGTAATAAATCAATTTGTGACTCTAATTTAAAGTGAAACCACTGGAAAAATTCAGACTGGTTGTCATTTTTAATTTTTAATTGAATATCTTCACGGCTTTCAAGGCTAAGTACCTCAATATTACCGCTATCGAATTGGCTTGTAATTCTCATAAACTGTGTTCCCTAACGCACAATAGCTTTAAGCCTACCAAAATAACGAGTGGGCTGAAACAATATGCGAGTAATTGAATAAAAAAGCCGGCACAATGGCCGGCTTTTAGATAAAAAATTAGATTAACGAGGTAAGCTTGGGTGTGTTACTTCAGCCATATCTTGCATACAGCGAACAACCTGACAGCTATAACCAAACTCGTTATCGTACCAAACGTAAAGTACTACGCGATCACCATCAACAATCGTTGCTTGTGAATCAACAACACCTGCATAACGGCTACCCACTAAGTCAGTTGATACGATTTCAGTAGATGCAGTGTAATCGATTTGGTCACGTAAATCTGAGTAAAGTGCGGTTTCACGTAGGAATTCGTTTAACTCTTCAACTGATGTTGCAGTTTCAAGGTTAAGGTTAAGAATTGCCATTGACACATTTGGTGTCGGTACGCGAATAGCGTTACCTGTAAGCTTACCTTCAAGCTCAGGTAATGCTTTAGATACTGCTTTTGCAGCACCCGTTGACGTAATAACCATGTTAAGTGCCGCAGCACGGCCACGGCGCTCAGCGCTGTGATAGTTATCAATTAAGTTCTGGTCATTCGTGTACGAGTGAACTGTTTCAACGTGACCGTTCTTAATACCGAACTTATCATTTAATGCTTTTAGCGTTGGCGTAATCGCATTTGTTGTACAGCTTGCTGCTGAGATAATTGTATCTTCAGACAGGATATCTTTGTTATTTACGCCGTAAACAACGTTTTTGATATTGCCTTTAGCTGGTGCTGTAAGCAGTACTTTTGACGCACCTTTTGCCGCTAAATGCTGACCAAGGCCATCTTCGTCTTTCCAGATACCTGTGTTATCAACTACAAGTGCATTTTCAATGCCGTATTGCGTGTAATCTACTTCGCTTGGCGAGTTAGCGTAGATAACTTGAATGTAGCTACCGTTTGCTTTAATTGCATTACGCTCATTATCAACAGTGATTGAACCGTTGAAAGGACCATGAATTGAATCGCGGCGTAATAAGCTTGCACGCTTTTCAAGGTCGCCTTTTTTACCGCCACGTACAACAATTGCACGTAAACGTAAATCTGTGTGAGGACCACTTTTCTCGATTAGAAGACGTGCTAATAAACGACCGATACGGCCAAAACCGTAAAGTACTACGTCGCGCGGTTCAATTTTGTCTTCTTTATTGTGGATTTCAGCTAATTCTGCTGCTAGGTACTCTTCGATTGAACGACCTTCACCCGCATTTTTATAGATATAAGCATAAGCTAGTTTACCTAAATCGATACGTGCTGAAGTCAGTTCCATTTTGTCGATAGCTTCTAAAAACGGGAAGCTTTCGCGAAGACGTAGTTTGCTGTCTTCAAATTGTGCAACAGTTTTGTGTGCTTTAATAACGTCAATTGTGCTTGCATTAATTAGTGGACGACCGTAGATGGCAATCTCGATGCCACGGTTACGGTAAAGCTTACCAATAATTGGTTGCATGCTTTCAGCGAAGTCTTGGCGTTCCTGCCAGCTATTCAGATAATCTTGCTCGTGAGATGAGGTCATTTTGTCTACCTAAACGTAAAATTTTGAACGGATAGCCTAAAGCGTTAATTGTGAGAAGTGCTTTAGACGCGTGCATTCTAATTGAAAAACATTGTTTTTTCCACCATTTCAATATCAGACTTTTGCCGTGTACCGATAATCCCTTTGAGCGAAAACAAATTTATGCGAATTATGACCAATGCACTATTACATTTAAGCAAAGGATTCGCTAAGCTTAGAACATCCTATTGTAGTTATGTCATTAAATTGTGTTAAAAAAACTATCTGCACTTTGTTTGCTTTCTCTTCTCGTTGGCTGCGACAATGCCAAAAGTATTCGTGAAATTTGTGACGAAAATAGCCATTTTTGCGCCGATCTTAACACAGACAGCCATTGTAATACTGAACGGGCCGAGGTTATTTTAGGTCGCTATGCAGAATCAAAAACGCCTGATGATGCAACTAAATACAAACTACTCAGCGCATTTCACGATTATGCGAAATGTGTTGAGTTAGCAGCTAGCATCGAACACATTAAACTAAAAGAAAAAACCACGTCGCGCGTAAATGGCCACCTCACTGCACTAAAAGAAATAAACCGTTTATCGAAAGAGACACGAAACTCACAATATCCGCATCTGCTATTCTATCACTGGTCACGAAATGGTGATGAAGGTGCTATTCAGTCACTGATTGCAATGGATGAAAAACGTGAGTTAGAAACGTCTGAATTCCAATACAAATTAGCAACTTACTACACTAAATTTGATAGCGATTTGGCAATAGACAAGCTGTACCATGCGCTTGAGTTAAATCCTGCTGGTAACGAAGCCAAGCCAGAAATCTACACGGCACTAACAAATATGTTCTATCAAATGGAAGAGCACAAGCTTTCTTATATTTGGGCATTAGTTGCAAAAGAAGCTGGCGTACAAAATATTGACTTAGCCCCGCTTGAATATGAACTTACCAATCAAGGTAAATCATTAGGTGAGCTCGCAAATCTAGCTGCAGATACCCTATCGCGTATTGAAGACGGTAATTTCACCTCGCCGCGGTAAGGTTTTCACATCAAGTAAAATTCGATTGCTTGTAATAAAAAACAAATAAAAAAGCCTGCATTAAGCAGGCTTTTTCGAATTGGCTTCATACATACGCTTGGTTAGTCTTTACTGGTACCAACTTCTACGCGTGTCTTCAGTTTTTGACCTGGGCGGAATGTAACAACTCTGCGTGCAGAAATTGGAATATCTTCACCCGTTTTAGGGTTGCGCCCCGGACGCTCTTTCTTATCTCTAAGATCAAAATTACCAAAGCCAGAAAGCTTAATTTGCTCGCCTGCTTCTAGTGCAGTACGAATCTCTTCAAAAAAGCTTTCGACAAGGTCTTTAGCGTCTTTTTTGTTAATACCCAGTTTTACAAATAGGTGTTCAGCTATGTCGGCTTTTGTAAGCGCCATAATCTAGTCCCTCAACGATGCGTTAAATTGTTCAGCCAATTCGGCCACCACTAAGTCTACAATTGAGTTGATGTCTTTCTCTTCAAGGGTTCGCTCAGAATTTTGCAGTGTTAATGCAATCGCTAAACTCTTGTGATCAGTCTCAACTCCTTTGCCCTTATACACGTCGAATAAGTTTAGGTCAACTAGTTGATTTCCGCCAACTTTTTTAATTGACTCTAAAATATCACCAGCATTTACCGAATCTTTAACAACAATCGCAATATCGCGTCGGTTAGATGGGAACTTAGAAACCTCAACCGCTTCAGGTAAAACACGGTTTTCTAAACCTAACAACTCGATTTCAAAGGCAAAAACTTGATTGTTAATTCCTAGTTTAGACTGTATTTCTGGGTGAATACAGCCTAAGTAACCAATTTTTTTACCATTTCTTATAATCGAAGCTGATTGACCTGGGTGTAAACCTTCATTTTGCTCAGCAACAAACGAAATATTCGCCATATCACCAGTTAGGTTTAACAGTGCTTCAACGTCGCCTTTTACATCAAAAAAGTCGACTGGTGTTGATGCGATACCCCAATGTTCGTTATGCGTGTTACCGTAAATCACACCACCAATAATTTGCGTTTGCTCGACACCATTTTCAGCGGCATCGTTTTTAACAAACTTTAAGCCTGATTCAAATAAGCGGATACGTGATTGCTGACGGTTTTGGTTATATACCACAGAGCCTAACAAGCCTGGTAGTAAGCTTACGCGCATTGCCGACATTTCAATTGAAATTGGGTGCGGTAATACCAGCGCATCAGCACTTGGGTGTAGCAAGCTTTGTACTTTAGGGTCAACAAAACTGTAGGTGATTGCCTCTTGGTAACCACGGCTTACTAATTCATTGCGAAAACGCTTAAGCGGCAGCACGGCTTCTTGGTGATCTGTCATCGCCAATTTCGCTGTTGGTGCTACGTTTGGAATATTGTTGTAACCAAATACACGTGCGACTTCTTCAATTAAGTCTTCTTCAATTGAAATATCAAAACGGTAACTTGGTACATCAGCTTGCCATGTGTCATTTTCAAAGCTAACTGTAAGACCTAGACGGGTAAGAATATTTGTTACCGTAGCATCATCAATGTGGTAACCGATAACACGGTCTAAACGTGCGCGACGTAATGTCACTGATTTTGCTTTTGGTAGGTGTGCTTGTGATACAGCTTCAACTACAGGGCCTGCTTCACCGCCAACAATATCAAGTAATAGTTGGGTTGCACGCTCCATTGCGTCATGCTGAAGTTTGTAATCAACGCCGCGTTCATAACGGTGCGATGCATCCGTATGTAAACCGTAGCTACGCGCTTGTCCAGCAATTGCCAGCGGGCTGAAGAAAGCACTTTCTAATAAGATATCGTGTGTTGTTTCGGTAACACCTGATTTCTCACCACCGAAGATACCAGCCATCGCAAGTGCTTTTTGGTCATCAGCAATTAACAGCGTGTTCTCTTTTAGCTTTGCCGTATTGCCGTCAAGTAATACAAGCTCTTCACCTGGATTTGCGTTACGTACTTTAATACCACCTTCAATTGCGTTTAAGTCAAACGCGTGCATTGGGTGACCAAGTTCGAGTAATACGTAGTTTGTTACATCAACAACAGGATCAATTGAACGAATACCGCTGCGACGTAATTTCTCAACCATCCAAAGTGGTGATTCAGCGTTTAGGTTAATGCCCTTAATTACACGACCTAAATAACGAGGACATGACTCAGGATTAACTAATTCGATATCAATTTTGTCATCAATTGTCGGTGTAACCGGCGTAATTTCAACGTTAGTTACGTCAATGCTGTTTAATACGCCCACTTCGCGCGCAAGACCTTTAATACCAAGGCAGTCACTGCGGTTTGCCGTCAAATCAACATCAATAGTGACATCATCTAAGCCGAAGTATTCACGAATATCTGTGCCAATTACTGCGTCTTCAGGTAATTCTAAAATGCCGTCTGAGCTTTCAGCCATGCCTAACTCTTCAAACGCACATAACATGCCGTGAGAAGGTTGACCGCGTAATTTTGCTTTCTTGATTTTAAAATCGCCCGGTAATACCGCGCCAACTTTAGCAACCGCTACTTTTAAACCTTGGCGGCAGTTAGCAGCACCACATACGATATCAAGTAGTTCGTCTTCGCCAACATCTACTTTAGTTACGCGTAATTTGTCTGCATCTGGGTGTTGGCCACATTCAACCACTTGACCTATAACAACGCCTGAAAAATCACCGGCAACGGCGTCTAAACCATCCACTTCAAGGCCTGCCATCGACAGCTGCTCAGAAAGTGCATCAGTATCAATTGCTGGGTTTACCCATTCTCTTAGCCACTTTTCACTAAATTTCATTGTTACTTCACTCTTACTTGAATTGGTTTAGGAATTTTAAGTCGTTTTCGAAAAATGCACGTAAGTCATTTACGCCGTAACGCAGCATGGTTAAGCGCTCAACGCCCATACCAAATGCGAAACCTGTGTATTCATCAGGATCGATGCCAACAGAGCGAAGTACATTTGGGTGAACCATGCCGCAGCCTAATACTTCTAACCATTTACCGTTTTTACCTTTCACGTCCACTTCTGCTGATGGCTCAGTGAATGGGAAGTACGAAGGACGGAAACGGATTTCCATATCTTCTTCAAAAAAGTTACGTAAGAAATCGTGCAAAATCCCTTTAAGCTCTGTGAAGCTTACGTTTTTATCAACCATCAAGCCTTCTACCTGATGGAACATTGGCGTATGCGTTTGGTCGTAATCATTACGGTATACACGACCCGGTGAAATGATACGCAGTGGTGGTTGTTCCGCTTCCATTGTACGAATTTGTACACCACTTGTTTGCGTACGCAACACCAGCTTAGGATTAAAATAGAAGGTATCGTGATCAGCACGTGCTGGGTGATGCTCAGGAATATTCAACGCGTCAAAGTTATGGAAATCGTCTTCCACTTCCGGACCAGATTTAACAGCAAAACCTAGCTCACCAAAAAAGCTTTCAATTCGTTCGATAGTTCGTGTTACAGGATGCAGACCCGCAGTCGGTTGAGTACGACCCGGTAGCGTCACATCAATAGTTTCTTTTGCTAGCTTCTCTGCTAATGCTTTTTCTTGTAGCGCTTCACGCTTCGCATTGATTTTTTCTTGAACTTGCTGCTTTGCCTGGTTAATTACCTGACCTGCATTTTTACGTTCTTCTGGGTCCATTTTACCTAGGCTTTTCAATAGGCTAGTAATTTCGCCTTTTTTACCTAAGTAATTTACGCGCACATCTTCTAAATGAGCGATTTCACTGGCTTTCTCAACAGCTTCAAGGGCTTCAGCCAAGATTGCTTCTAAATTCATAAGGGCTTTTCACTCGTTTTTGCCAATCAACTCAATATTACATTGAGTTGGCTTGATTTCTCGTAACGTTTAACTATCGATTAACGTAACATTTTTTAATAAAAATTAGCCCATTATGATACCCGAAAAACAATTGTTTTTACTAGAGCGATAATGGTTAAAAAGGCACGTTATTGTTAAATTTATGTGGTTTTTTTAGGCTTATTTCGATTGCACTAATTTAGTGGTCGTATATTGCGATAAAAAACAATTTAGAACTAAGGCGACGAATCGATAGATAGCGGGTTTATATTTTGATTTTCAACACAGTCTTTGCTGCGTTTCGCTAGCATCGATACCTGTGTAACAAATAAAATAGTCATGAGCACGATTTTCTAAAACGTGCTCATGCTTTAAAGATCCAAAATAGACTTAATAAACGGAATGGTAAGCTTGCGCTGTTCAACGATTGAAGCATGATCAAGCTTATCTAAAATATCCAGTAACGCACGCATATCACGACTAACGCGCGACAATAAGAAACGCGTTGCTTCTTCGGTGAGTGTTAGGCCACGCATTTTCGCACGTTTTACTAACGCTTCGGCTTTATCATCATCACTCATCGAGCGGATTTGAAAAGTGGTGCCCCAGTTGAGTCGCGATTCGAGATCTGGCAATGCAATATTAAGCATATTAGGCAGTAAATCCCCTGCGACTACTAACATTTTTCCTTCACTATTGAAGCGATTGAAAAAATTAAATAGCGCTTTTTCCCACAGTGGGTCGCCCGCTACTTGCTGAATATCATCTATGCAAATTACATCGAGCTTTTCTAAGTCGTCAAGTACGTGTGGGTCAAGCCAAGCGAGATCTTTACAGGATAACAAAAAACACGATAAGCCGAGCTCTTGTGCGCGAATACACGTTGCATACAGCAAGTGTGATTTACCTGAGTCGGAAAAACCACACAAGTACACATAATTAAATGGCATTGTTTGAAGTTGTGTTAATCCCACTTCAAGTTGTTTAACCACATGGGAATTTTCACCGCCAAAGAAGCTCATAAATGTTTCGTCGTCCGGCAATGTTACCGGCAACGCCATTTGTTGATATTCACCCATTACTGGCTTAGCCATTGATACTCAAGTTGTTGTGTACTTTGATGACTAAATGGATCAAAAATAATCTCAAATTGTGAATCCAATTGTAACGCTTTTTTCAAGCTATCTACGTGTGCATTAAGATATAACACTAAATCCACACGTTCCCCTTGACGGAAATTTATATCTAATTCATCAACTTGGGTGAGTGTACGTAAACGAGTTTTTAACGCCTCAAGCTGTTTAATACCTTTTACACCAAAAAAGCGTACTGACACACTGCTCGCAACTTCAGTTTCACTAAGTGATGCATACTGCTTGGCAATTTGCGTTGAAATACTACTAACAAGCTCTCCGATAATCGTGAGTTTGTCACCCTTAAGCTGGTGTAATTGGAATGTACCTTGGTTGGTAAACTGCCAATCCAGGTGCCATACATTCTCGCGTTGATACAGCCTTGCCGACACAATTACTTCAGGTTCGTAACGACGCGAGGCATTTAAAATTTGCTGCGGAAAGTTAGCCCACACATCTGTAACCGTTAAATTCATGCGATCTTCAAGATCAAGTAACGGCATAACAATTGGTAAACCTGCATTGTTACTATTGGTATCGAGCAAGTGAAAAATTTGTGGGTAGTCTTCTTTGGTGACTAAGGAACGTTGCACGTCTTCTTCAATTGCAAGCCAAATTAACGTCAGCGGTCTGCGGTTACCCCAAATCGGGATTTCCATTTCATTAAGTACGCCGTCGATTAATTGCGGCTGATAACGAATTTTTAAATACGTTTGGTATAAAGACTCTTCATACTCGTATTTGAGTACAAAGCGAGACAGGTTTTTAAACGCATCACCAATTGCTGGGTGTGATTTATCAATACTGCGACCGGATACTTTTTCAAGCACACCAATAAAACCAACACGGTTTGCTCGGCGTTGTTGTGCTTGAGATTTATCATCAACTACCGCTTTATATTGATAAAGATCGGTCACTTCAACGGCTAGAATAGCCTTACTGAAAACCAGTAATAAAGTAAAAATCAGTGCGTTTTTCAAAGTGTTAAACTTGTATTCCATCGTGGGTCTGATCCTAAAACATCAGATGATGCAAAGCAAAGTAAATTTAGCTAAAAATATGCTTAGAATTATAAGGAATTAAATTTGATATAAAGTGGTGCCCGGGGCCGGACTTGAACCGGCACGTCATTACTGACGAGGGATTTTAAATCCCTTGTGTCTACCAATTCCACCACCCGGGCATCGGGCTGCTTTCGCATGTGGAGAGTATTATCTTTCGATAATGGAGGCGGAACCCGGAGTCGAACCGAGGTAGACGGATTTGCAATCCGCTGCATGGCCACTCTGCCATTCCGCCAATGCCTTCATAATGAAGCTGGATAAATAATTGGTTCGAACTCTTAAAGTTAGAAGTTTTTCCTTGGTGATACCAAGTTATTAATTATTTTTCCTAAAAATTGGAGCGAGTAACGAGGTTCGAACTCGTGACCTCGACCTTGGCAAGGTCGCGCTCTACCAGCTGAGCTATACTCGCATTCCAATAAGCCGTTTTTTAACTTGGCATTAAAGCGACCTTGTCGCGTTATCACCTCGAGCAGCTGAACTATACTCGCATTCCATTTCAACCGTTTTTTAGCTTAGTAACCAAACGTTACTTCGAGCAGTTGCACTATACTCGCTGCCAATGGCTTTTTGTGAGGCTTAACTCAATAAGTGGTGCCCGGGGCCGGACTTGAACCGGCACGCTATTACTAGCGAGGGATTTTAAATCCCTTGTGTCTACCAATTCCACCACCCGGGCATCGGGTTTCTACGTTGCAGCAAAAACCAATTTGGAGCGAGTAACGAGGTTCGAACTCGTGACCTCGACCTTGGCAAGGTCGCGCTCTACCAGCTGAGCTATACTCGCATCAAATTGATTCTAAAATCAATGGTGCCCGGGGCCGGACTTGAACCGGCACGTCATTACTGACGAGGGATTTTAAATCCCTTGTGTCTACCAATTCCACCACCCGGGCATCGGGCTGCTTTCGCATGTGGAGTGTTGAAAATGGAGGCGGAACCCGGAGTCGAACCGAGGTAGACGGATTTGCAATCCGCTGCATGGCCACTCTGCCATTCCGCCGACTTCTTTAAGAAGTTGGAGCGAGTAACGAGGTTCGAACTCGTGACCTCGACCTTGGCAAGGTCGCGCTCTACCAGCTGAGCTATACTCGCGTTCCATAAACCGTTTTTTAACTTAGCACTAACGCGACCTTGTCGCATCCTTGCTTCGAGCAGCTTAACTTTACTCGCACTTCCAATTGGGCAGTTAGTTAACCACTCCCCTCTCAACACCGACGCATTCTACATAGATTATTAAACGCGTCAACATAAAAATGTCGGAAATAAGTTGTTTGATTATTTTTTATCTAAAATGATTTAAAAACACTCGTTTATGCACTTATTTCAATGCACAAACACCAATTTAATTGTTTGATTGAGACAACGCGCCCCAGCCAGCAACCAAATATTGCACCATCGAAATAAAGGTTAAGATAGTCGCAATATAAAATAATACAAATGATAAGGTGATCATTTGGCTATCGTATTGCCAAATCAAACCAATAATCGCCAACATTTGTGCTGCGGTTTTAATTTTACCTAATTGCGATACAGCGACATTGGCGCGCTCACCCACTTCCGCCATCCATTCACGCAATGCCGATACGATAATTTCTCGACCAATAATAATAATGGTCGGGATCGTAATATAGAGCGATTGGTAATGTTGGGTTAATGCAATAAGTGCAACTGAGACCATTACTTTGTCAGCAACAGGGTCAAGGAACGCACCAAATGGCGTTGATTGTTCAAGTTTCCTTGCTAAATAGCCATCTAACATATCGGTGACTGAGGCAAGCCAAAAAATAAACGCAGCCCAGAAAAAAGACCACTTAGCTGGAATAAAAAAGAAAACAATAAAAATCGGAATTAATATCAGGCGAAAAGCTGTAAGTGTATTTGGAATGTTCCACATATTGGTATTTTATTTATTTGTCATCATTTAGATGATGATAGATTCGTTCTGCGATGCTACGACTAATGCCCGGCACTCGCTCCAATTCAGAAATAGTAGCGCTTTTTACCCCTTGAATGCCACCTAAATATTTTAATACGGCTTGACGTTTTTTCGCGCCAACCCCTGAAATTTCTTCAAGCACAGATGTATTGCGCTGCTTTTGACGTTTATTACGGTGCCCTGCAATTGCAAAACGGTGACTCTCGTCACGAATATGTTGAATTAAATGTAACGCTGGCGCATCTGACGATAAATTAACTGTGCGCCTGCCGCCATCAATTAATAGCGTCTCTAGCCCAGGTTTTCGTGATGTACCTTTGGCAACACCTATTAATAGCGGTAATTTATTGTGCGGCCAATCAGCAAAATAATGTTCAGCTTGCGATAACTGCCCTTTACCACCATCAATAAAAATAATGTCGGGAATTTTACTTTCGTCAGTCAGTTTGTTGTAACGCTTTCTAAGTGCAAATGCCATGGCAGCATAATCATCACCCGGTGTAATGCCTTCAACATTAAAACGGCGGTACTCTTTGTTGGCTGGACCTTGGTCGTCAAATACCACACACGACGCAACTGTGTTTTCGCCCATGGTATGACTAATATCAAAGCACTCCATACGATTAATGGCTTCTAAACTTAACGCTTCTTTTAATTGAGCATACCGTTTAGCAATGGAGTCTTTAGCACTTTGTTTTACTTCTAAGGCATTTGCTGCATTTTTATTAGCAAGTGCCAAATAGTCAGCCTTTTCACCACGCAGCGCTAATACAAATGCAATTTTTTTACTGCAAATTGCCGATAACCCTTCTGCTAACGTATCCCTGCCAGCAAATGCAAACGGTACAACTAGTTGTTTTGGAATTCGTCCGGTATTGGATAATTGCACATAATATTGTGCACAAAACGATTCTAAGACTTCTTCATTGCTACTGTCTTTTGGCGTTTTTGGAAAATATGTTTTGGAACCCAAAATCTTATGGTCGCGGATCATCAATACATGTACCGCCACCAAGCCATTTTTAGCCGAGAAACCAATTACATCGAGCTCTGCAACATTGCCTGATACTGCTTGTTGCTCTTGCATTTTACGCAGCAATAAAATTTGGTCGCGCAATTGCGCTGCCTTTTCAAATTCGAGCAACATACTCGCCGCTTCCATTTTTTCAACCAATGTTGCGATTACTTCTGACGAGCGTCCCGCCAGAAACTTTTTCACCATATCGACTTCTTGTTGGTAATCCGTATCGGAAATTTTACCTACGCATGGCGCTGAACAACGCTTTAACTGATATTGTAAACACGGGCGACTGCGTGCGCGGTAGTACGCATCTTCACATTGACGCACTGGAAATATCTTTTGCATTAAGCGCAAACTTTCAGACACGGCTCCGGCACTAGGATAAGGACCAAAATACTCGCCTTTAATTTTTCTAGCGCCACGGTGAAAAGCTAAACGCGGATGAATATGGTTAGTTACTAAAATATAAGGATAGGATTTGTCGTCGCGCAACAAGATGTTGTAACGCGGCATGTATTTTTTTATTAAATTATTTTCAAGCAGTAGCGCTTCAGTTTCGGTATTCGTCAGTGTAACTTCAACACCACAAATATTCGCCACTAACGCACGGGTTTTGTTTTCGGGAATGTTATCGCGAAAATAGCTTGCAAGGCGCTTTTTTAAATTTTTTGCTTTACCAACGTATATAACTTGCCCTTTGGCGTCTAACATTCGATAAACGCCGGGTTCATTTGATACGGTTTTTAGAAAGGCTTTTGCGTTAAACGCCGACATCGTATTATTCGGCGTCAATCTCAATCATTTTATGGCGAATAGCAAGGTGTGTTAATTCAACATCGCCGCCCACATTAAGCTTTTCAAACATACGGTAACGGTATGAATTGACCGTTTTAGAGCTTAAATTAAGCTGATCAGCAATAGTTTGCACTTTCTCACCTTTAGTGATCATCAACATAATCTGTAATTCGCGGTCTGATAAGCTTGCAAACGGGTTTTCATCATTGCGTCCGCTAAACTGCGCTAGTGCGATCTGCTGCGCAATTTCTGGCGCAATATAACGTTGCCCTGTTTTCACAGCGCGAATCGCATTAACCACTTCTTCAGGACCTGCACTTTTGGTTAGGTAACCGTGTGCGCCAATTTGCATTACTTTGCTCGGGAACGGATCTTCACATTGCATGGTCAATACAATGACTTTTACATCGGGGCAGAATCGACAGATCTTTTTAGTTGCTTCTAAACCACCAATACCTGGCATATTCATATCCATGAGTACGATATCTGGGTTATTTTGACGGCAAAACTGAACCGCCTCTTCGCCAGTTTTCGCTTCACCAACCACTTTAAAGCCACGTACGTCATCAAGTATACGCTTTATACCTGTGCGAACGAGTTCATGGTCATCAACTAACAATACGTTAATCAAGGAGTTACCTCACGGTTATCAATGTAAGACAGATTTAAGAGGCCTAACCATAGCACATTAGTTATCAAAGTCGAACAACTTAAATTGGATTTCTATGGCTATTTTGACCGATTGTTCACTAACTCACCGATTTATAAAAACTTCATCATTTACAATCTATTACATTACGAATTTTTAACGTTCTAACAGCAATTTAATGACGATAACAACACATCGATTGTTGTTAACTTTGAAATATTACACTCACTGTAATATTTCTTTCATATTTCTTTGTTTTAATCCGCGTCGTCACAAAAATGACATGTAAATGTCACATAACACGACCAACAAGGTCGTCGAAAACAAGAGAAATGAAATGAGTCAAAATACGTCAAATCCAATAAACGGCCAACAAAGTGTTACGGCCAAGTTTTTAAACTGGGCTGCTATCGCATTTTTAGTTTATTTGGTTTTAGTTGCCGTTAGTACCGTAAGTGGCGGTTTTAAACTAGCTTCAGGTGGCAGTGAAGGCGCAAAAGAAATTTTTGCATTCGCAACTAATCCATTTGTTGCATTATTGCTTGGTGCACTCGCAACTGCGTTAGTACAATCATCTTCAACCGTTACCTCTGTTATTGTTGGCTTAGTAGCTGGCGGATTACCAATTAATATTGCAATTCCAATGATTATGGGTGCAAACATTGGTACAACTATTACAAACACCTTAGTATCAATTGGTCATATTCGTTCAAAAGAAGAATTTAAACGCGCATTTGAAGCGTCAACAGTACATGATTTCTTTAACTTAATTGCTGTAGCGATTTTCTTACCGCTTGAATTAGCGTTCGGCATTTTACAAAAACTATCTCAAAGCCTCGCGCATTTATTTGTGGGCGACGCTGATCTATCACTTAAAAGCTATAACTTTATCAAACCACTTGTTAAGCCTGCGGTAGGCGTCGTTAAAGATGGTCTTGCATTTTTCGATGGCAAAACTCTTGGTATTGCTATGGTAATTGTGGGTATCGCACTCATTCTATTTGCAGTAACAACACTTGGTAAACTATTGCAAAAAGCACTTGTTGGTACAGCAAAAGAAATGCTACACCGCGCAATTGGTAAAGGCCCTGTTGCGGGTATTACATCGGGTGCTGTGGTTACGGTTATGGTGCAATCATCGTCAACAACAACAAGTTTAATGATCCCGCTTGCGGGTAGTGGTGTGTTTTCTACAAAACAAATTTACCCATTTACGCTAGGTGCAAACATTGGTACCACCATTACTGCGCTACTTGCTGCAACATCAATTACAGGCGCAGCTGCAGAAGTAGCATTAACAATCGCCTTAGTTCATGTAATGTTTAACGTATTTGCTGTTGCGCTTATTTACGGCACACCATTCCTACGTGAATTACCGCTTCGTGCTGCAAGTAAGCTGGCTGAAGTAGGCTCAAATAATAAGTCTTTAGCGTTAGGTTATGTGCTAGGTGCCTTTTTCGTTGTGCCTGGAGTAATGATGTTAGTGGCGCGCTAAAAACTAACTACCTTGTAAAAATAACGATAAAGTGGTTACTTTATCGTTATTTTTTGTTGCTTAACCTTATCTAAATTGCTCGAAAAACCGCAACACTCTAAAATACTGCGAAACTATAAAAACTCGTGCAATTAAAATGAAATACACGCTAGCACTGTGTGCTGCTCTACTCTCTACCTCTGCAATAGCAAAAACCGACACCACACTTGAAATACCATTTTTATCAGATTCAGTCGTCATTGATGGCAATATAAATGAAAGTGTGTGGCAGCAAGCAAAACGCATCGAAATCAACAATATCACTTGGCCCTATGAAAATAAGGCAGCCAAGGAGCAAGCCTACGCACTTGTTTATGAAGATGGTGAATCACTCAATGTCGCTTATGTGGTAAGTGATTCAAACCCAAATGCGATTCGTGCGTTTTATCGCGACCGTGATAAAAACTGGAGCGATGACTTAGTGGGTTTGAAAATTGACTCATACAATAACGAAAAGCTGGCGTATCAGTTTTTTATTAATCCGCTTGGCGTGCAAATGGACTCCATTGAAAACGTGTTAACAGGCCAAGAAAGCGATGCGTGGGATGGTATTTGGCACAGCTCGGGGCAATTAACAGAAACGGGTTATGTTGTTGAGATTTCAATTCCGTTTCGCATATTAAATTTCGAGCAGGGCAACAACAGCAAAAAAATGGCGATGGAATTTGTTCGCTTTTTACCACGAAATGAACGGTTGCGTATTTCATCAATAAAAATCGACCACGCGAACAGCTGTTGGGTTTGTCAAATGCAAACCGTGTCAGGTTTTGAACAAGCTGAACAAGGCAATAACCTAACGCTAGTGCCAACCATTGTTGCTGGCCGCAGTGAAAGCCGCGATGTCAGTGTTGCTCCCATTGAAGATTGGCAAGCAGATAACACCTTAGAGCCGGGATTAGACCTAAAATGGGGGATCACTCCAGAAGTGACGCTTACCGCAACCATTAATCCTGATTTTTCACAAGTAGAAGCCGATGTTGCACAGCTCGGTATCAACAACAGTTTCACTTTGTTTTTTCCAGAAAAACGTGCCTTTTTCTTAGAGAATACCGACTACTTTTCAACACCTTGGAATCTCATTTATACCCGTAATGTGGCAGAGCCTGACGCCGGGGTAAAACTAACGGGAAGCGTTGGCTCGCATACCTTTGGTAGCTTTATCGCTAACGATAACCAAAGCAATGTGATTATTCCCGGTAACTTAGGCTCGACTATTGTCTCGTTAGAAAGTAAAAGTAACAATGTTGCGGCGCGTTATCGCTATGACTTTACTAATGACTTCTCGATAGCCGCAACGACAACTGCACGAAGCGCTGATGACTACTACAACTATGTCTCGTCACTTGATAGCAAATACCGTTTAACTGAAAACGATACCTTTATCGCACAACTTGCGATGTCACGAACAAAGTATTCCGATGAATTTAGAGACAGCATTTGCGACGCCGATAACCTTTCGACGTGCAAGCAACAAGCGCGCATTCAATGTGAAAATGAGCAAGATTGTGAAATAAGCGAACAATATTTACGTGTCAGTGCTGAGCAAGCAATTGATGATATTGCCTATAAGCTTAGTTATGAGCACAACGAAAAGCATTGGAGTCTATTTGCACGCTATGACAACCTCGGTGAAGATTTCCGCGGCGATTTAGGTTTTATGAACCAAGTTGATTTCAATAAGTTTGTTAGCGGTGGTCGTTATCGTTGGTACGGTGAGCAAGGTGTTAATTGGTATAATCGTATAGAGTTCTACAGTGACTGGGATATTAGCCATAACGCCAATGGCGAACTGCTAGAAAAAGAAGTCCAAGCAGATCTATCATTTAACGGGCCACTGCAAAGTTACGGTAAAATTGAATTGCTCCAGCGCGACCGCGTTGGTCTTCGCCATAATAAAGCGCGCTTAGATATAGATGGTAACACCACGCTGTTTAACGAAAACCTCGTTGGGGTGTATTTAGAATTTAAACCAATCTCAGGCATGTTTGCCTCACTTTACGCTAATACAGGTAATCATATCGACTTAGCAAACAATCGTTTAGGCGATAAAACCCGTATTCGCCCAGTACTAAATATGAACTTAAACCGCCATATAGAATTGCGCTTGCGTCATACATATGAAGCGATGGACGTGGACGGTGCTGACCTATTCACTGCAAACTTAACGGATGCGCGATTAAGTTATCAGTTTAACAACCGAAGTTTTGTACGATTAGCCGTAATTTATCGCGATATTGAGCGCAACCCAAATAATTATATCGATGATGTAACGGCGCACTATAAAGGGTTTTCAACTCAACTGCTCTACTCTTATAAAGTGAATCCGCAAACGGTGTTTTTTGCTGGATATTCCGATAACGGTTATCAAGATGATGACTTATCAAAAATAGAAAAGACTGACCGTTCAGTATTTATGAAAATGTCATACGCTTGGATGTTATAAATTACAGACGTTTATGGGAAGCTAAGGCTTCCCTTTTTATTTCTGATATTTCGTTTTTTAGCGTCTAATTTCACGTTCTGTACCAATAACACTGCTAATTTAGCCATAAACGCCTATTTCAGGCAGTTTGGCTATATATTATAGCCAAACTTTCCTTTCGTTTTTGCAACTAGTCAGTATGCTTAGCGTAAATGAATCCGAACATTTAGGGATACACATAATGAGTAACATTTTTGAAGATAATTCACTGAGCATTGGTAATACACCACTGGTTAAACTTAACCGTGTAACGTCTGGTAACGTATACGCGAAAATTGAAGCGCGCAACCCAAGCTTCAGCGTTAAGTGTCGTATTGGTGCATCAATGATTTGGGAAGCTGAAAAGTCAGGTGAATTAACCAAAGACAAAGAGTTAATCGAACCAACTTCAGGTAACACAGGTATTGCACTTGCGTTTGTTGCTGCATCACGTGGTTATAAGCTAACGCTAACGATGCCAAACACAATGAGCCTTGAGCGTCGTAAGCTATTAAAAGCGTTAGGTGCAAACCTAGTATTAACTGAAGGCGCTAAAGGCATGAAAGGTGCGATTGAAAAAGCACAAGAAATTCAGCAAAGCGAACCTGAAAAGTACATTTTACTACAGCAATTCGAAAACCCTGCAAACCCTAAAATTCACTTCGAAACAACGGGTCCTGAGATTTTCGACGTAACTAATGGCGATATAGATTTCTTCGTAGCCGGTGTTGGTACAGGCGGTACGATTACAGGCACTAGCCGTTTCTTAAAATTAGAAAAAGGCCTAGACGTTAAATCAATCGCAGTTGAGCCAGTTGATTCACCAGTGATCAGCCAAAAAATTGCAGGTGAAGAATTAAAGCCGGGTCCTCACAAAATCCAAGGTATTGGTGCTGGTTTCATTCCAGGTAATTTAGACGTTGAAATGATTGACGGTGTTGAGCAAGTTTCAAACGATGACGCAATCTCGATGGCGCACCGCCTAATGAAAGAAGAAGGTATTCTTGCGGGTATTTCTTCTGGTGCCGCGGTTGTTGCAGCAAAACGTATTGCTGAACTACCAGAAAACAAAGATAAGAAAATCGTTGTTATTTTACCAAGCTCTGCAGAGCGTTACCTAACTAGCCCACTGTTTGCTGAAGAGTTTACAGATCAAGAGTTAGTGCAGTAATTTACTGCTTTAAAAGTGCGAAGCACCGCTTCGCACTTTACATCCTATCAAAATCATTCCACACTTAGCCTAAATAAAAATAACGACAATTAGGCATATGTTACGTAACTTTCTTCTTTCATCTTTGTTTATATTGCTTGCTGCGTGCGGTGACACTGCACCTGAAATAAAAGCAGATAACGACTCACCTGAATATAAAGCATCTGAATTTTTCTACGCAGTATTGCTTGAAGACGACATTAATAAAGCAGTCAATGCATCGGTGCCAAAATATGGCCGCATTATCAAGTCATACGGCTCAACAAAACAATTTGCGCGCAATGTACTAAATATGCGTTTTGACGAAGTGGAAATTGAAATCGACCACGGCAGCCGCAGTGTGCGTAAACGTTTTGGCGATTCTGCCGTGTTAAACGTTATTTTACACGGTAAACATAACGGTAACCGTATCGCCGATATGCGCCAGATTAAACTTGTTAAAGTAAAAGGCACTTGGTATATCGAAAAAGTACTCGACGACCCTTACGCGCGCTAATATTTTGTTTAATAAACCGCTCTTTGCAATCTGCGCATTACAAAGAGCGGTTTAGTTTAACCTTCGTTAATCAAACGATTCAAACTCATCTACTTTTATTACCGCTTGACGCAGCGTTTCATACTCAGTGAGTTGCGCTAATTCTTCTTGATTAAACTCATCACTCAAGGTGTTTATCGCATTCAGTCTGTCAAACTTAATATCAAAACGCGCATGTTTAATGACTTTTTCAAAACGCGATATCAAGGTTTTGTGCTCCGACAAAATCACTAATAAGCGCTCCATATTATCAATATCACTACCCGCTTTGATATGACATAAGTTGCATAATCGCTCACGCATAACTGCGTTGTTACTTAAACTATTAACCACTTGATTTAATGTTTCATCACTTGGTTTGCGATACGGATTTCCCCACGGAAAAACCGCGAAACGAATTACACTTCCAAATGAGATATTGGCAAAAAACGCATCAAAGGCTTGGCCTATTTCATACAAACAATGGTCGATGGCGTAATTAACAAAAGGTAAATCGGAGACTTGCCTACCGTCGTCTTCATAGCGTTTTAACACGCTGCTGGCTAAATAAAGCTGACTTAAAATATCACCTAAACGTGCTGATGTTGCTTCTTTACGCTTCAATGCCCCGCCCAAACGTAACATGGCGTAATCGGCGCAAAATGCAAATGACGCACTGAGCTTTGTCAGCGTTTGATAATAATGTGCAACAGGTCCTGCGCTTGCCTTAGGCACAAACCAATTTGCGGTTAACCCATGGAAAAAACTAAAGCCAAAATTACCTAATGTATGTACGATATGTTTGCAAAGATACTCATCAAATTGATGTAAGCCACTTTGTTCGTCATCCATTGCCACCGCTTCCATTTCTTTCAAAATAAATGGATGACAGCGCGTCGCACCTTGACCAAAAATCATTAAACAACGTGTTAAAATATTTGCCCCTTCAACCGTAATGGATACAGGCGTGCCTTTGTAGGCACTCGCTAAACTATTACTTGGCCCATTTTGCACCGCTTTACCCGCTTGAATATCAAAACCATGATTTACGATATCTCGGCCAATTTCAGTAAGGTGGTATTTAGTAATGGCAGTGATCACCGCAGGGCTTAAATTAAGGTCGAGTGCCGTTGTTGTCATACGTCGTGTCGATTCGGTAAGGTAACTCATCGCAGCAATGTGCGCTAAACTTTCGCCTACGCCTTCAAACTGTGCGATTGGCAAACCAAATTGCTTACGAATTAATGCATACGCACTGGTTGTGCGCGTAGTTAAGTGAGCTGTTGCAGTCGCAAGTGCAGGCAACGAAATACCTCGCCCCGCACTCAAACATTCAACCAACATGCGCCAGCCTTTACCAATATAATCTTCACCGCCAATTAGCGCATCAAGTGGCACAAAGACATCTTCCCCTTCGGTTGGGCCATTCATAAATGCCATGCCCATCGGGTCGTGACGTTTACCGGTTGTAACCCCTTTTGTTTTTGCCGGAATAAGTGCACAGCAAATGCCTAAATCTTCTTGTTCGCCCAATAACCCATCTGGGTCATATAATTTAAATGCTAAGCCAATAACCGATGCAATAGGCGCTAGTGTGATATAACGCTTACGCCAGTTAAGTTTGATGCCCAGTGTCATTTTGTTTTTATAGCGTTTTTTACACACCACACCATAGTCTTGAATTGCCCCAGCATCAGAACCCGCATCTAAGGCAGTCAAGGCAAAACACGGCACTTCCTCGCCATTTGCCAGTTTAGGTAGCCAAAAATCTTGTTGCTCTTTCGTACCATAATGAGCAAGTAATTCTGCAGGCCCTAAACTGTTTGGCACCATCACCGTGACTGCGGCTGATAAACTCGAACAGGCAATTTTACTGACAATAGTTGAATTAGCGTACGCGGAAAAACCGTGACCACCGTGACTTTTCGGTACGATTAAGGCAAAGAAGCCCTCTTCTTTTAAGTACTTCCACACCGCTTTAGGTAAATCGCGTTCGGTCACAATTTGATGATCGTCCAACATATCCAATAATGTGGATACTTGATTATCAATAAAACTCTGCTCTTCTGTGCTCAGTTTTGGGTTGGGGTATTCGCGAAATGTTTGCCAATTTGGCCTGCCAGAAAACAGTTCGCCATCCCACCAAATATCACCCGCTTCCATTGCTTGACGCTCTGTATCTGACAGCGGCGGCAAAGCCTTTTTGAAATAGTTAAAAACAGGTTTTGTTACAAATCTTAAGCGATTGGCACGAATGCCAAAAATCGCGGCAATAACAAAAACAATTATTATAAAAATCAACATTGTAAAAACTATCCCTTGAATTTATTTAACGCTTACCCAAGTATGACTTAATCCCTGAAAAAGTCTAACTGGCATTTACCCAAAAACCACGACTTGCTAATATGCGTTGTTGGCTTTAGGCCATTACTTTAAGGGAAACAATAATGACATCATTTAAACTCTCACTACCCGCATTACTGGTCGCATCAGCGGTCGCGATTACTGGCTGTAATGCAACTAGCAAACAACAAGAAACACAATCGGCACAACAAGTAACAGCACAAGACGCAAAAGCGTTTTTAGCAAATACTGAAACCGAATTAATGGCGCTTTATAACGAAGTTAGCCGTGCTGAGTGGATTTACGCAAACTTTATTACGCACGACACATCAGGCCTATCTGCTGCAGCAAACGAAAAGATGACTGCTGCTGTAGTTCGTTTAGCAAATGAAGCGTCTAAGTTTGATAAATTAGACCTAGACGAAGATAGCCGCCGTAAACTAGATAAACTGAAGCTGGCACTCACCCTGCCTGCTCCACAAGATCCAGCTAAAACTGCTGAGCTTTCGAAAATCGTTGCTGAACTTGGCGGCCTTTACGGTAAAGGTAAATACTGTAAAGAAGACGGTAAGTGCTTAAGCCTTGGCGATATGACTGCAACCATGGCAACAAGCCGTGATTACGACGAACTACTTGATATTTGGACTGGTTGGCGCGAAGTTGCTAAACCAATGCGTCCTCTTTACGAGCAACAGGTTGAGTTAACAAACCAAGGCGCCAACGAGCTTGGCTACGCAGATACTGGCGCTATGTGGCGCAGTAAATACGATATGCCTGCCGATGATTTTGCCAAAGAGCTAGACCGCATTTGGGGTCAAGTTAAGCCACTTTATAACTCACTACACTGTCACGTTCGCGCAAAACTAGGCGAAAAGTACGGTGAAGACAAAGTACCACAAGACAAGCCAATTCCAGCACACTTACTTGGTAACATGTGGGCACAAACGTGGGGCAATATCTACGATGTGGTTGCACCAGCAAATGCCGATCCGGGTTACGATGTAACTGAATTGCTTGCTAAGCACAACTATGACGAACTAAAAATGGTGCGCGGTGCTGAGAAATTCTTTACCTCAATGGGCTTCGCACCATTACCTGAGACATTCTACGAGCGTTCACTATTTACTAAACCACAAGACCGCGACGTGCAATGTCACGCATCAGCTTGGAACTTAGATAGCAAAGACGATTTACGTATTAAGATGTGTATTCAACGTACTGGTGAAGAATTCTCAGTAATTCACCACGAACTGGGTCACAACTTCTACCAGCGCGCTTACAACACGCAACCAATTTACTATCAAGAAAGTGCTAACGATGGCTTCCACGAAGCAATTGGTGACACTATCGCCCTTTCTGTAACGCCTGGTTACTTAAAAGAAATCGGTTTACTTGATGAAGTACCAGATGAATCAAAAGATATCGGCCTTCTCATGAAAATGGCAATGGATAAAATTGCATTTATTCCATTTGGCCTACTTGTTGACCAATGGCGCTGGAAGGTATTCTCAGGTGAAGTAACGCCAGAGAACTACAACCAAGCATGGTGGGAACTGCGTGAAAAGTATCAAGGTGTAGCGGCTCCTGTAGCACGTACTGAAGAACACTTTGATCCAGGCGCGAAATACCATGTACCAGGTAACACACCTTATACACGTTATTTCTTAGCGCATATTCTACAATTTGAATTCCACCGCGCATTGTGTGAAATCGCTGGCAGCAAAGAGTCTATTCACCGCTGTAGCGTTTATAACTCAAAAGAAGCTGGTGAGCGTTTAGATACGATGCTGAAAATGGGCTCTAGTCGTCCATGGCAAGAAGCGCTTGCAAGCGTAACAGGTAAACCAGAAATGGATGCGACAGCAATTCTTGATTACTTTGCGCCATTACAAAAATACCTAGATGAGCAAAATAAAGGCCGCCAGTGCGGTTGGTAATCTAATACCAATCCTGTTAAGTATGTGATCAGGGATAGCGCTGGATAAATGAAATGGTAACAAGGCGGAATTTTTCGTATGTAGTTGTTCTACATTGATAAATTTTAACGCAGTTAGCATGATATTTAGCCCGCTAGGATGATCAGCTATTTAAGTGAATTGGTATAACTTAACTTAAACAAAAAAACCGCTGAAATTCAGCGGTTTTTTTTAGTGTTTAAATAGTTTTAAAACTGGCCGTA
This sequence comes from Pseudoalteromonas sp. ABV4_021, assembly GCF_056159365.1. Taxonomy (NCBI): domain Bacteria; kingdom Pseudomonadati; phylum Pseudomonadota; class Gammaproteobacteria; order Alteromonadales; family Pseudoalteromonadaceae; genus Pseudoalteromonas; species Pseudoalteromonas sp. ABV4_021. Next base: position 1,712,650 of record NZ_JBSWVB010000001.1, read on the forward strand.
CACGGCAAAAATAAGTGCTTCATCAATATCTTGATAGCCAATTGAAAAGGCAAAATTGGCATCGGTATAATATTTCGCTTTTACTTCAAACTTGCCATCGTTTACACCAAGGCCTGCAGAGATTGCTTGGTTTAAATAATAAGTACCAAATACACGGGTAACAATATCATTCCCGGTTTCAGTCACGGATGCATCAACGGCTAAATGCTGCGCACTGTTTAGCGCCATAAAGTAGCGAGACGCCAACTCCCAACTATCTAGGTCTACCTCAGTATCAAAACTAAACGCAAGATAATCAATGCGGTTGATTTGATGATTGTATTCAGCACGCGCAAATACTTCGCCGTCTTGACCATCGGCATCGCTATAGCGCGCACTGACTTTAAAATTATCGTTAATCAGGTAGCCTGCGCCAGCACTAAAGGCATCATAATCACCTTGTTTGGCAACATCTGCGGTGATAAATACATTATTTGGTAAAAAATACTCGCCACCAATATTGTAGAAGTTATCATCGTAAAAGTTATTAATTGAGCCGTACAGATTAGTATCGGTATTTAGATAGCCAAACTCATCTAACACACCAATCATTGCTTGCGGTTTAAAGAAGTAATGGCTACTAAACGCAAAACCATCGTAGTTATCGGCATTAACATAATTAAATTCGTTAAACGACTGATAACTCGCGGCATTTACACCTGTTGCCGCCATTAATAAACCTGATAAAAGAAATTTCTTCATATAAAACTTGCCACTATCCTAATGTGTATTGACTTAAAATTTTGTAAACCTGATCGATATCGTCTCCTGCCTTAAACTCTTTTGTTAGCGGATTTGGCTCAGAGCCTAACCAGATTTTTAATTCAGCATCGAGGTCAAATGTACCTGCTGACTCTTTGCTAAATTTAGTTATTTTGCTGTAAGGAATTGAAAGTACTTCGGCTTTATTACCGCGTACACCTTGGCGATCAACCAAAATTAAGCGTTTATTGGTAAACACTAAAACGTCGCGAATAACTTTATACGCCTTTTCAACTTGCTCACCGTCAATCAGCGCTGAATCAATAAAACGCTCAACTTCCTCGCTGTCTACTTCACTTGCATTACCCAATAAGCCTGATAAAAGTCCCATTGTTGTCTCCTTAGCTGTTATATCGGAAAAAGATACTGTTCAGCATCTTGCCAATTTTTGCATTGTTTTACACCGGGTACATATTCAATTAAATAATTTAAATTACCCGTGTGGCGTAACAATGTCAGTGTCATTAAACTGTTTAGTAACGTTCGTTTGTCGTCAACTTGATAAAGGTAGTTTTCTAAAAATTGCTGAAAAACCTTTGTTTTACCTTTTGCTACAAGTAAACCAACTGTTGTAACTTCAAATAGTGGCTCGTTGCACACTAAGGCATCACCAAAATCAATCACACCACAAAGTGAAATGCCGTCATTACTGCGTTTAACTAATAAATTACCCGGGTGCAAATCACTGTGTACTAAGTAAAGGGTAGTGGTGTCTGGTGCGGTATAAGGCGTATGCGCAATATAGGGAATAAAATCCGCTAAAAAATCTGCACGCAAGCCTTGGCGCTTTCTCCTGGCGTAGCTATTGTGGTATTGCTCATCAATAAATTTTTGCCAATCTTTGTACAGTACACTTGTTTTTTGCATGGGAATACTGTGCATTTGTAGGCAAAAACGCCCCAACTGCGCGGCTATTGATTGTTGTTCTTCATCTGTCAGTTCATTATAAATATCCGACAGAAGTTGCCCTTCAAGCCCTTTTGTAATTAAGTAACCCCAGTTATTAAGTTCGCCGTGCGCAATCAATTTAGGTGTCGCAATCGGCAGTGTTGCCCCATCGCATAAATTGAGTGCTTCTTTTTCATGGTGATACTGAAATAGCCAATTTGGCGCAATAAATTTGATGTAAAATGCTTGATTGCTGGTACTGTGCAATAAAAATGTGGGATTTTCGCCTGAGCTAACGCGCTCTACTACACTAAGCGCTAAATCATTATTTTCACATATTTGCTCAATCAGCGGTTGCCAATGTGTTTCGTTAGTAAAATCGCAAATAGCGCACGCATATTCATAGCTTGGCGCTTGAGGCAGCGCCATGGCATCAAAATCTTTAATCAAATAACTGGTTTTCAAGCGTTTTTCCGTTGTAAATTTGTTGGTATGCAATCTGCTTTTGATGCAAGTGTTGCAGCAACTGAATATCAAAGTCTGTAACTCTGGCATCATATTCAATTAAGTACTCGCGCGATTGCGTCGTTTTTATTTGTGTTAGGCCAGTGAGCCCTGAAATTGTTTTATCAAAATCATCACTATGTTGTTTTAATCGCAAGGTCAAATAAGCATGGTTTTGCGTATCAATATCACCTGAATATTGTTTCAAACTACCGGCTTCAAACACAAATACACGCTGGCACAGGCGCTCAAGCTCTGCCAAATCGTGTGAGCTCAAAATAAACGTAATCTCAGAGCTCAAACCCGCAATTAATTCCCTTATCTCTTTGGCATGAATTGGATCAAGCCCTGCTGTGGCTTCATCAAGTAACACAAATGAGGGATTGCCGATCAGCGCTTGTGCAATACAGGCGCGTTTTCGCATACCGTGTGATAATTCTTGTGGCTTTTTAGTTTTATGTTCAACTAACCCTACTTGCGATAACACACGTGTCACTTCACTGAGCGCAGGCGCTTTTGCAAGACCTTGTAATTTGGCAAAAAAAGCAAGTTGTTTTTCAATACTAAAGCGTGGATCAAGCTGTGCATCTTGCGGTAATACCGCCAGTTTACCAAACTGCGCTGCATGAGGAATTGTGTCGCCATCAAACAGTACTTCACCACTACTTGGTGAAATAAAACCCGAGATTAAACTAAATAGTGTGGTTTTACCCGCACCATTAGGGCCAATAATCGCAACCGGCTCGCCACTTTCAATGGACATTGAAACGTTGGTTAATACTTGATTGCTACCAAAGTGTTTGCTTACATTTTTAAGTTCAATCATGGTTATACCCCTTGCTTCTTAAATAATGTAAACGTAAGCGCACCGTAGATGAGCGTTTGTGCAAGTGGCAGCAAATATTGTTCAGACAAACTGGCGCTTAACGCTAAGGTGTCAAACAAGCTTGCATTAGGCAGTAAGTAACCCAAAAATGAAAAGCCCTGCCAAATATACTCAGCCAATAAGCCAATGATAATACTGCCTAACGTAAGCAACAGTAAACAATGGACAATGGCTTGCTTAGATGATGTTGAATAAACATTTAACAGCAGCATAAAGGCAATCATCGGTAATACAACAAACATTAAATCAACCAATATTTGGCTGCTTAAATGCAGTGAACCCGAAAGTTGACCCGCATCATTCCAAACAATCAACATAATGCTTGCCAATAAGGCAATACCTATAAACGCAGCAACTACCATTACTTGACCAAGAAAGCGTCCGAGTAACAAATCTTCACGTTTTGCGCGCAACAGTAAAAATCGAATCGTGCCGCGCGCTTTATCACTGCATAACTGATCGGCTGCAGAAAACATGGCAAAAAATGGAAAGGTCAGCACTGCGACTAACCAAAATACGATTAATTCAGGAACCGCCCACGTAGATAAGTTTTCAAGCCCTACTTCGCCAAGTAATTGCGCCATAAAGCGTTCAAACTGGGGATCTTTAAAAAACGCAGCGCCTTTCGCTACCACATTGGTCAAAATAAGTGACCAAATCGCAAGGTAGCTAATAATGGCAACTAGCCCTCTTTTTGAAAATAGAAACCGTGAAAATTCAAATTGCGCAAATGCAATCACACGATGAAAGCTAGTTGACCCCATACAAATCCTTTATTTTAATTGTGCTTGAAAACGTTCAAGTCCTTCGGCAAGGTCCAGTTTAAGATCATCTACGTCTTCAAGTCCAACATGAATGCGCACCAAAGGCCCTGAAAAATCGTAGTTTGTTACCGTACGAATGCGATTAAAACTGGTTGTAACGGTAATTAAGCTTTCAAAACCACCCCACGAATAACCCATTTTAAAATGTTGCATACCATCTAAAAGCGCAGTAATTGCAGCTTGATTACCCTCTTTTAACACAAAACTAAAAAGGCCTGTGCTGCCGCTAAAATCACGTTTAAACACATCTGACCCTGGGCATGAATCAAGCATTGGGTGACGTACATGATCAACTAACGGATGCTCTGCCAACCAATTGGCAATTTCAAGGGCTGCTTGCTCGTGTTGCTTTAGGCGTACCGGCAATGTACGTAAACCTCGCATTGCAAGGTAAGCATCATCTGCTGATGTGCATTGTCCCATTAGGTAGGCATTTTCACGTAACTGCTCCCAACATGCCTCGTTTGCAATTGCTACGCCCATCATCACATCTGAGTGACCAACAATGTATTTAGTCGCTGCTTGAATTGACACATCAACACCATGGGTTAGTGGCTTAAAGAAATAGCCATTACCGTAGGTATTATCAATAAATACCAGCAAATCATGTTGTTTCGCAATTTTAGTCAGTAAAGGTACGTCTTGCACTTCCATGGTAATCGAACCCGGCGCTTCTAAAAAAAGCAATACTGTGTTGTCTTGAATCAAGTCAGCAATGCCTTCACCAATAAGTGGGTCATAATAAGTGGTGCTCACACCCATATTTGCGAGAATTTTTTCGCAAAAATCACGTGTCGGTTCATACGCGGTATCGACCATCAAAATATGATCGCCTGTTTTTACAAACGATAAAATGGCGTTACTAACTGCTGCCGCGCCACTTGGAAACAAGGCACACCCTGCACCTTGCTCAAGTTCAGTAATTGCGTCTTGTAAAGCAAAGTGGGTATGCGTACCGCGGCGACCATAAAACAGCGCTTGCTCACCGCGCTTTGCGGTGTTCTCTTTCATCTCGGCTACTGAGTCAAAAACAATGGTAGATGCACGTTGTACAACCGGATTAACCACCCCTTGGGTGTATTTTGACTTGCGACCTGCGTGAATAATTTGGGTATTTGCTTTCATAAATCGATTCTACTCTTGGTTCTGTTACAAACATTAAATAGACTTTTAGACGTCTAATCAAATCTAATTTGTTATGAGTTAATCCAATGCTCTAACAGGAAGCGACTAATCGAGCTATAACGCGGCTTTTTAAAACTTGATGAGTCATCGCCCCACTCACCAAATTGCGCTAATTCATCTCGGCTAAACCACTTAGCGTCTTCCAGTTCATCTTCACCAATATCAATTGTTGTGCTGCTTGCCGTTGCAATAAAGCCAATCATCACTGAACTTGGGAACGGCCAAGGTTGCGATGCGATATATTCGACCTCAGACACATCAATGCCCGACTCTTCTTTTACTTCACGAATAACCGCTTCTTCGAGCGTTTCACCCGCATCCACAAATCCGGCAAGTGCTGAGTAATTTCCCGCAGGCCACGATGCTTGGCGTCCAAGCAAGCAGCGCTCAATACCATCATCAAATACTTTACGAACAATCATAATAACCGCGGGGTCATGACGAGGAAACGTAATGTGACCACACTTTTTATTATCACATCGACGGGAATATCCCCCTTCATACGAGGTATTTTGGCTGCCGCAGCGCCCACAGAATACGTGTGTTTTGTGCCAGTGCAATAAGGTTTTTGCATAGCCTGCAATCGCTACACTTTCAGCAGGGAAACTGGCGAGTTGGCCGCGAAATGGCAGGGTTTGATAACAACTTAATTCATCAAGCGCTAATTCTTGCTGGGTTATTTCGATAGCAAAGTACGGGGTATTATTCTCAAGCCCTAAAAAGAGGTGCGGCGTACGCCCTAAAATTGTTATGACTTGCTTTACACTTAACCACAACAAATCATCAAGATGACTAGTCGATAACATCATGTCTTGATAAAAAAGCAGTACTTTGGCGTTGTCGCTATTAAGTTGTTGCGTGATAAATTCAGGTTTACTGCGTTCGCGCGAGCAACGCGCCAGTGGCATTTGACTAAAAGGCAGATTTTGCATAGCTAATTTGTTGAATTTAATATGCTTACATTTAAACATAAAAAAAGCGCCAATGGCGCTTTTTAAAACAAAAATGATGTTACAAAATGATCAGTGCTTTAGCTCAGCTAAATATTGTTGTAACTTTTGATTTTCGCCTTCAATGTGCTTGTATAGTTCAGCGTTTACAAGTTTACTTGCCGCTGGTTCGTCAATAACAATCACTGCATCTTGATGGAATTGTAGCGCAGACGCTGGGCATACTGCAGAAACCGCACCTTCGCACATATCACGCACTGCATCAGCTTTATTTTCGCCAGTTGCGAGCAATACCACTTTTTTCGCTTCTAAAATCGTACCAATACCCATGGTAATTGATAAGTGTGGCTGGAATTCACCTTCTGCAAAAAAACGGGCGTTATCTTCTACCGTTTCTTTGGTAAGCGTTTTTACACGCGTTCGCGATGCAAGGCTCGATGATGGCTCGTTGAAACCGATATGACCGTTACGACCAATACCTAATAATTGAACATCTACACCGCCGCTTTGTGAGATCTTGTTCTCGTACATTTTACACGCGGTGATCGGGTTTTGTGCATCGCCTGGCGGAACAAACGTGTTACTTTTGTCGATATCAACGTGATTAAATAACTGCTCGTTCATAAAATAACGGTAGCTTTGCGGGTGGTCGCCGTCTAAACCTAAGTATTCGTCTAAATTGAAGCTTGTTACTTGCTTAAAGCTTACTTTATTTGCTTGATTCGCTTTGATCAGTTCTTGATAAAGCGCTACAGGTGTCGAACCCGTTGCTAATCCTAATACAGAATCTTGTTTTCTATTAATTTGGTCGATAAAAATCTGAGCACCGTATTCGGCCACTGCAGCTGCATCTTTTAAAATAACTATTTGCATAGGAAAGGCTCTAGTAAGGGGTTAAATAAAAATGGGATCTATGGATATCTGTCCGTGCAAGTATAGATAATCCATAGATCACAAAACCTAATCGGGATACAACGATATTAGGTTTCACCATTATGACAACGCTGTCATTATTGCGTCTATTTACATATTTGTAAAGTAAAAGTGAATAAAAAAGCGTTATAAAATATAAAGAAAATAAAAAAGCAGGCGGTGCCTGCTTTTTAAAATAGTAAGCGTTAAACGCTGATTAGAATCTTGCGTTTATATAGCCAATGCAGCACTAACAATTGCACGCCAAGTAAGGCAAACACACCTATTAAAGGCTGCCAAGGCGGCAGTACCGCAGCAATAAACCCACCAAATACACTGCGTGAAATGTATTCCCAGTTTACTAGGCTTGATGCAAGGTAAATCACAATTGAGTTAGCGCCAATAATTACGAATAGGTATGCAGCACGTTGTTGATTAAGTAAATCAACAACAGCATAAAACACCGCCAGTAAAATAAAGCTCCAACCTACCGTTACCATCACAAATGACGACGTCCATAGGTCTTTATTAACTGGAAATACCATATTCCACAGCCAACCAACAGCAAGTGCAACTAAACCTGCAGCAAATAAAATACCTGCAGTTTTCCATTCGCCACGCTCTTGTGCTTGTTTAATATAACGGCCCGCAATAACACCAAATAACGCGTTAGCAATAGCTGGAATACTCGACAAAATACCCTCTGGATCCATTGGCTTGTTTTGATAAGTAATGCCTGGTAGTAAGTTTGTGTCGAACCATGCGTTCCAAGAACCCGCACCGCCCGCAGATAAATCACCCGCAACACCACCTGGAACAGGTATGAAACAAAGCCAAACCCAATAACCAATCAAGATCCCAGCAAGGGTAAACATTTGTGTTCTAAAGCTGGTATGCCATACCAGCATCGCCGCAACAAACCATGCGACAGCAATACGCCCAAGTACACTTGCGTAACGTACTTCTTCTGGGTTAAGTGGTACCCCAGTGCCCCAGCCATGGTTGTAAAGCACACCAAAAAAACACAGCAATAATAAACGCTTAAACGCTTTTATATAAATAGGTTTGCGCTCAACAAAAGGTAAATGGTCGATACGCTTAGGTGACAAACCCATCGCAACGCCAGATAAAAAGATAAATAAAGGGAAAATCAAATCGTAAAAGGTAAAACCGTGCCACTGACTATGTAATGTTTGCGCCTCTGCAACTTTCCACCCAGCCCAGCCAGTTAAAACAAACAAGGCGGCAAAAATTTTCTCACCGCCTAAAATCCAAAACATGTCAAAGCCACGCAGTGCATCAAGTGATGCTAATCGTTTCTTCGTTTTCTTATTTGTATCGCTCACGACAACCTCGTTTTTATACTTGTAATACCAATGCTGTTACGCGTGCTCTCAGCCCTAGCGCTTAAAAATAATATGCCAAGTAAGTAGAATTTCTCTTATGTAGACATGTTACATAAATAAATTCGAACGTAATAAGCAATAAATTTAGCTCGCTAAAGTGATTAACGCGTTAAGCGAATTGGTACAATAATACCGAGTGAAACAATCCGTTGGTATCACTTAAGTCTAATTACGTGTGTACTTCCCCTAAAAATACACGCTGTTTTTTTACTTTCTTTTAGATAAAAAAAAGCCCCGCTTGTTACTTCAAAGCAGGGTTTTTGCCCAGGAATCAATTATCGCTTTGCACCAGCAACATAGGTTTCTCGTGCATAAAATTCATTGTCCATCACCACAAAGTCAGCATCTGCGCCAACCACTAATCGCCCTTTTCGATTACCTAAACCTAGGTACTGTGCTGGGTAAAGTGATGCCATTCTCAGTGCTTCAGCATAACTAACATCAAGAGTATTAATGGTATTTCGCACCGCACCTGCCATGTCTAACACACTGCCTGCTAATTCACCTGTGGTTGAATTTAATCTATCGCCGGTGCGGATCACTTTACGACCATCAAAGAAGTCAAACTCCATATCGTCAGTCCCCACAGGTGGCATCGCATCTGTTACTAGCATAATTTTGCCACGGGTTTTGCTATCGATAGCAAATTTTGCAGATACTGGGTGCACATGGTGACCGTCAACAATTAAGCCGCACCATGCATTGGTGTCAGTTAATGCTGCTCCAACTACACCGGGTTCGCGTGAAGTGAATGCACTCATCGCGTTATATAAATGGGTAAAACCGTCAGCACCGGCTTCAAGTGCAGCTAATACCGTTGGATAATCGGCATTAGTGTGACCAATTGATACTTTCACACCCGCTGCAACAAGGCGTTTAATGTCGCTGGCAGATACATTTTCTGGCGCTAGGGTAACTACCTTGATGCCTAAATCTTGCCGCTCAAATACTGCAAATTCCGCTTCAGTAATTGGGCGAATAAACTTTTCGCTATGTGTGCCCTTTTTCGGCATTGATAAATGTGGGCCTTCAAAATGTACGCCCACAATACCCGGCACTTGATCTTTAATTGCCTGAGCTGTGGCGTCAGCTGCGCGTTCCATTACTTCAACACTGTCTGTGATAAGTGTGGGTAATAAAGCAGTCGTACCAAATTGGCCATGCGCTTTTGCAATCGCATCAACGCAATTTACACTTTGCTCGGCGTTAAAAAATGCACCACCACCGCCATTGACTTGTACATCGATAAAGCCCGGAACAACGGTACCCTCTAGTACAATCGCATTGTCACTTTGACCTTGCTCAAACGCTGTGATCACGCCATCTTCAACACTAAACGTCACATTTTGAACAAACTGTTCACCGCTAAATAAGCGTGTCGCAAAATACTTCGTAGCTGACATAATTACCCTTTAATTGAGTTTTGCGCAAAATAAACGGCGCCCATTTCTGGCGGCTGCATTGCAGGTTTAACATTTGCCACCACGTCTTTATCTAACCATTCCTGCAATGGCTCGGCTAATCCGCCAATCATTGATAAACGCGGTGGGTTATTTTGTAATAGCTTATTGGCTAAATCGCTGATGTAGCGTGCACCATCTTTTACGATAGCAAGTGCAACCTCATCGCCTTTCTTTGCTTCTTCAAGTACTGGACGTGCCAGCTGCGCATAGCTGCTTGATGGTTTGCCCGCCATTGCTTCGGCTATGCCCATTGCATCGGTTACTTTAAAATGCGCTAACAGTATATCGGCAAGTGATGTTTTTGGCCCAAGACCATCTAAGCTTAATAATGCTGATTTTACCGCTTCTAAGCCAAGCCATGCACCGCTACCTTTGTCGCCTTGTGCAAAGCCATGTCCGCCTAATATCGTGCTTTGACCATTTACAAATGAAAAACCACACGAGCCAGTGCCCGTAATAATCACTGCCCCATCCTGCCCTTCGTGCGCACCAATACATGCTGTGTGAAGATCAGTTGTAAGAAACATCTTCTTAAATGGATGGTGCCAATCTTGAATTTGTTGATATAAACCAGGCAGATTGACGCCAGCAAGACCAAGACCTGCAACCACATCGTTTACTCTATCGAGGTTTAAGCCTGCGTCTTGAATTGCTAACTGAGTTGAAACCATAATGGATTCAAGCGTGCGGTCTAGGCCATGTAACGGGTTAGCAGGACCGCCCAAGCCCGTGCCCAATACCCCATTTTGGCTCGAAAATACGGTTGCACGACACTTTGTACCGCCACCGTCTATTCCAATAAAGATTTGCTCTTTATTTGCACTACTTGCAACCATTAAACAACCTCAATTCTTATAATTTTTCCGTAAAAGCACTGAACACATCTATTTGTTAATTGTGTTTACCATCCACTTTTACGCATTTCCTCAACCCAAGTGTTGATTTAATGTTACACAAATAATGACAGCGTTGTCATTAAATTTTTATAGTTTTTGCTTACCATTAATTAATATCAGCATAACCATATGTTTTATTTAATATTTAATTTATGCTTATACGACTAATAGCGAACCGACTTAACGCTTAACAACGGCCAAATAATTACTTTTAGTCGTCTAAATCGTATTCAACAATAACGTCTATCGTATACTTTTAATTACAATCGTTATCTCGGTAAACTAATAGTTATTAAACCCAATGGCAGATACCAACTACTCTTGTAATCCATGGTTAACGCTGGCATTTCAGGTTCGCGCTTTGTGCCTAATATGTCAAATTAATAAGCCAAAAAATACAATTTCCGGCGTGTAAAAATCAATTGTCATATTTTAGTCTTAGAGAGCGCCTATCTCTTTGGCAAATCACAAAGTTACAAACTAAGCTTAGGATAAACAAAGCCAAAAGAGACCGTGCCATGAATTCAATTAAAGTAAAAGATTACATGACGCATCGCGCCGTATCCTTTTCTGTTCATATGACTGTTAGCGAAGCGTCTGAACGACTATTAATCTCACATCAAACCGGCGGGCCAGTGCTGGATGAACACAAACATGTAGTCGGTTTTTTGTCTGAGCAAGATTGCCTTGAACGTATGCTTGAGGATACTTATCAAAATGAAAGCCATTACAAAGTGCTTGATATTATGCGTACCGATGTACTGGCAATAGATGAAGATCATTCGGTATTGGATTTAGCGCAAACCATGTTAACAAATAAACCCAAAATCTACCCCGTGGTAGATAGCAGCAAGCGCTTGATTGGGGTGATCACTCGCAGTGATGTGCTTCGCGCAATCGAGCAGCACCATCATGCAATTTATGAACAAGGCCACAGACGTTTTGTCTAAAAATGCTGTCAAAACTTTCAGCGAAACAAGTTATCGCGCAGTCATTAAAAATGTATTGCGCTTTAAAATTAATAAAAAGTAGCCAAACAATATAAAAACAACGTAATAATACACTCTATCAATTAAGGTTTTTTAATACGAAATACGAGTTACAAGGAGAAACTCATGGCGCATATATTAGCTGTGGATGACCAGCAAACAATTCGATCAATGATCCAAGCAATACTAACCGGTGCCGGTTATGACGTAGTAACCGCAGTAGATGGTGTTGATGCAATGGACAAACTGCGCGCACAACAGTTCGATATGGTGATCACTGATATTAATATGCCCAATATGACAGGTTTGAGCTTAATCCCAAAAATTAGGCGACTACCTGAACATCAATATGTGCCAATTTTGATGCTGACCACAGAATCGAGCGGTTATAAAAAAGAAAAAGCCAAAAACAGCGGCGCCAGTGGCTGGCTTACAAAACCATTTGACCCCACGCGTTTACTGACCGCAGTAGAAAAATTGCTTAAAAAGTAAACTTTTTCAATTCACAGTGTATACAAAATACAAATTTCCTGTTACAACTACACTAACTTGGTTAAACGCAGCAACTTAGGCAGGTACAACCAGTTTAAGATAAATACAATTACAATTTGCTGTTGTTAAATTACTGAGTGTAAATTTTCGGTCACTTTTTATAAGTTTTGTATAACTTAACGTGACGCTAACGCAATCACCAATGACAACAGGAATGCAGAATATGGGAAACTCAACAGGCAGCTTATGCCCGCCCGCTAACCGCCAACAACCGATTAATAACAAACATGCTAGTAAGCCGTTTCAACCGACACAAGATGAAAAGTGTTTTGAACGCGGTTATAACTAACCTTAATTCAGATTAGGTAAATAAAAAGCCCGCAGTTGCGGGCTTTTCTTTGCTTATTCAAAACAACATAGCTTTGTATTCGCTTAGGTTATTTTACACCAAGCTCTCTTAAACGTTCGTTTAAGTATTCATCAGCTGTATAACGCTCTGATAACACTACATCTGGACGAGGGTGTAAGAAAAGCGGCAATGAAATACGTGATTTATCTGATGCCTTACCCGTTGGATTAATTACGCGGTGAATTGTTGATGGGAAATAACCACCCGATGCTTCTTGCAACATATCACCAATATTAATGATTAAGTTACCAAAGTCGCACGGCACATCTAACCAACCGCCATCTTTGTCTTGTACTTGTAAACCAGGCTCATTCGCAGCTGGTAATACAGTTAACAAGTTAATGTCGCCGTGAGCTGCAGCGCGAATTGCACCTGGCTCTTCATCACCTGTCATCGGCGGGTAATGTAATATACGTAATAATGTTTGATCTGAATTTGAAATCATATCTTTCAAATCAATCGAAAACTTCGCTTTAACATCTGCTGGCGCGTATTCCTGAACCCAGCTAAGTAACGTCGATGCAAATTCGTTTGCTAAACGATAGTACTCACGAATTTCTGCTTCTAATTGCGCAGGTACACGCCCATTTGGATAAACATGAAAGTATTCTTTAATGTCTTTTATAGTAAAACCTTTCGCTACCTCAGATACCTCTGGCGGAAAATAACCATCTTGTGTTTCTTTACTAAACAGAAAATCATGTTTTTCGCTTGAATTGAAAAACTCTTGCCAATTTTTGTAAATCGACTCAACCAAATCTTGCGAAATTGGGTGGTTTTTTAATACACCGAAGCCAGTATTTCTTAACGACTCAACAAACTGTTCAGCCGCGTTTTCAGCGGTATAATCAACCGTAGGTAATTGCATAAGTTTCACCAAAATAAAAAAGTGAAGAGCCTTTATGGCTCATACACTTATCAAATAATTTCAAGGGATGTGTTTTGCACGCATCATTCTCACTAATGTGATTATAGATTATAAGGACGAATGTCCGCACTGTGTAACTGCAAAACCCTCTTTTGATTTAAATCAAAATACGTTGTTTCCAAAATCAAGTTGTTACACGCATTAAACGTTACTTTACCAAGATGACTCGCCTCGAATTACACCAAACACTAACGCGCTGCATTTCCTGTTACTAAATACCAAAACCAACCCAATACGTTAATCTTAGTGGAGTAAGACAAAAATACAGTTAAATGATATGCTATCGCACAATAATACACAGATGGCTAAGAGTTACTCGCTCAAACACCACTCATATCAAGAACGAACTAAGTATTTATGCAGAACCAAGAACAACCCACAATTTACTGGCACGATTACGAAACTTGGGGGGCAACCCCACAAAAAGACAGACCTAGCCAGTTTGCGGGTATTCGAACCGATTTGGATCTTAATATTATTGGCGAACCACTGGTCATTTACTGTAAACCACAGGCCGATTATCTTCCCCATCCCATGGCGGCGCTTGTAACGGGTATAACACCACAGCACGCGATGAAACATGGTCTCTGTGAAGCAGAGTTTATTAGCAAAATTCATTCGGAATTTGCCAAAGAGCAAACCTGTGTTGCGGGCTACAACAGCATTCGTTTTGATGATGAAGTATCGCGTTATACTTTTTATCGCAATTTTTACGACCCATACGCAAGAGAATGGCAAAACGGAAATAGCCGCTGGGACATTATTGACTTAGTGCGAGCAACCTATGCACTAAGACCTGAAGGCATTAACTGGCCAGAAAAAGAAGATGGCACACCGAGCTTTAAACTCGAAGATTTAACAGCAGCAAACGGTATTGACCACGGCAACGCCCACGATGCATTAAGCGATGTCACTGCAACCATCGCATTGGCAAAGCTCATCAAAGACAAACAGCCAAAAATGTACCACTACTATTTTAATTTGCGCTTTAAAAAAGCTGCGCAGGATTTAGTAGATGTATTTAATATGACGCCACTGGTACATGTGTCTTCAAAAATACCAGCAAGCCAAGGATGCACAACCTGGATTGCACCAATGGCGTTTCATCACCAAAATAAAAATGCAGTTATCTGTTTTAATTTAGCACTTGATCCAACGCCTTTAATTGAATTGAGTGTTGAAGAAATTCGAGAGCGTCTTTATACAAAACGTGAAAACCTCACAGATGAGCAACTTCCTATTGGTTTAAAGCAAGTCCACGTTAATAAATGCCCATTTATCGCACCGGCAAAAACCCTGTTACCAGAAAACGCAGAGCGATTAGGCATAGATAGAGAAGCGTGTTTGGCAAACCTTAAGTTGCTGCGCGCCCACCCAGAATTACGTGAAAAAGTAGTTGAAGTATTTAACGACGACAGTCATTTAACTCCGATTACAAATCCGGACTACGCACTTTATCAGGGTTTTGCATCAAGTGGTGATAAATCGAAATTTGATATTATCCGCACCACAGAGCCAAGCCAACTCGCCGGTTTGCAACTAGAATTTGACGATGCAAAATACAACGAATTGCTGTTTCGCTATCGCGCTCGCAACTGGCCAGAAAGCTTAAGTCACCAAGAGCTCGAAAAATGGCGAAAATACTGCCAAGGCAAACTCATGCATGGCGAAGATAACCCCTCAATTGACGCCAATGAATTTATGTTAAGCCTAGAAAACTTGGCGCACGAACATGAAAGCGATGAGAAAAAAATGGCAATATTAAAAGCCTTATACCACTACGCTCAAAGCTTGTAGCAAAACAAATGGCTAAGCGTATTTCATGCAGCTTATACGACTACTTTGAAATTGTGTGTATGCGCAATAGCGAAGTAGTTGTATCGCTAAAAAATAAACAGCAATTCAGTGGCACCGCGAAAGCACTTATTCATGAAAATGGCACTGAATTTCTTTCTCTTATGCAAAGCGACCAAACCCTCGTAAATATTAATCTCAGCGATGTCGCCACCTTGAGTGCCTGCAATAACGCCATAGAACACCATAACTTTAGTGTTTCATTAATATAGCCGCTACGTTCATGCTATTTTTCGGGTTCCGATCACGCCTTTAACTTGCTAATAAAAACAACCGTTAGCTGCTTGAAAAACAGACAAGTTGTTCTAAATTTAATATGCCGACATATCGTTCATCAACAAGGAAGTACGCATGTTAGACAACCTTTCTTTCAAAAAAGCCATTATCGCAATATCTGTTGTTTCGTGTTTGTTTATTTTTTTACTCATAGGCTTTTCCATCCAACAAGATATAAACAACATAAACCGCGCAAAAGGCGATCAATTACTGCTCAAATTGGCTCTGAAAGCTGACAACGTTGCGCATAACTTCGCGGTAGAAAGAGGCCTGTCAGCGGGGTTTATTGCCGGTGGCGCAGCAAGTCAGTTTACGAAAGTAACAGCGCAACGTAAAAAAGCCGACAACGCATTGCAAGCTTTAAAAAATGCCGATATGAACGCCCTCTCTGGTGAAGTAATGCTGTTGCGAACACGACTTGAAAACTACATTGCAGACCGCACAGCTATTCGCCAACAAGTTGATAACCGAAACGGCAAAGAGGCCTTTAATTTTTATTCAGAAGTTAATTTAATGGCCCTTGATTTAGTAAAAGCCATTACTGTTTCAATTGATGATTCACAAACACGTGCGCAGTTTATGCAGGTTTACTTTTATTCACACCTAAAAGAGCATTTGGGGCAAGTAAGGGGCAAACTAAACGGCATTTTATCGGCAAAAAAATTCAATTCAACACAGGCGCAAGAGGTGTCCAGTTACATCGCCAATATTCGACGTTTTAAATCACTGCTGTCAGACAACTCAGAACAATCGCGTTTTTTTAAAGAGCTCAGTATCGCCAAATTTAACGATTATATTAATAACACCATAAACGATGTCTTTTTAAATCAGAAACCAACAAGTTCATGGCCAGAAGCAAGCGCATGGTTTACCACAACAACCCAATATATTAATCAAATTAAACAACGCGCTACTGAATTTACCACGCAAATAGATAGACAAAAGCACGCTACGATTAACAGCTATTACCAAGGTTTAACTGGCAAGCTTGTGGCATTATTAGTTATTGCCAGTGTCATCGTATGGGCAAATATTCGCGTAATAAAAGGCCTTACTTCAAAAATTAACCACATCAAAGAAACCCTATCGTATATTTCAAACTCTGGCGATTTAACCATTCGATTAAACGATCAATCTCATGACGAACTCGGTTCCATTAGTCGTGATATTGATAAATTGCTCAATTCACAAAAAGATTTAGTTGGCCACTTATCAAACGCACTGCATATTATGAGTGGCAGCATTGACAAAATATCGGATGTCAGTCGCCATGTTATTGATCAAATTGTTAAAAATGATGGTGCGCTACAGAATATTGCCAGTTCAACCGAGCAGCTTTTTCAAACCACGTTAGGCATTAAAAACGAAATGGACGAGTCGATGGATAGCACCTCACAGCTTGACGATGTGTCAAAGCATACGCGATCTATCACAGAGCAGTCTAAAGGTTCGCTCGATACCCTAATCGAATTAAATGAAAACGCATTTAACTCCACCGAGAGCTTGCATCATAAAAGTCAGTCAATCGTATCAATACTAGAAAGCATTAATAGTATTGCCGAACAAACCAATTTATTAGCGCTAAATGCCGCAATAGAAGCCGCCCGCGCCGGTGAACAAGGCCGAGGCTTTGCTGTCGTCGCTGACGAAGTCAGACAACTTGCAATTCGCTCTAAAGATGCCACAAGCGAAATCAGCGGTGTGTTAGAACTGGTGAAAAATGACGCAGAAGAATTAAAAAGCTTAATGGAAAATATACACGAGTCGAGCAAGTTCACCTCAACTAACAGTAACTCCTCACTTGAAAATATAAACACACTTTATAATCAAATCAGTAATATTCAGGCACGCTTAAAGTCCGTATCGGTGTCGACAGAAGAGCAATCGGAAGCCGCATCTCATATTACGCAACAAGTAAGTGTTATTAGTGAAGAGTCTAACTCCATAACCAGTGATATGGAGCAATTAAATGAATTGATTGAAGGACTTACACAATCAAATCAACAGCTTAAAAGCTCAATTACACACTATAAAACAGCCTAACCTGCTAGTTAACTGAAAACGCCACTATTTTTGTAACAATTAGCGGCGTTTTATGTGTAGCTAGATTTTGCCTTTACTTACTTCTAAACGCGCTAATAAACTGGATGTATCATAGCGGCCACCACCAAGATTTTGTACTTCACTGTAAAACTGGTCAACAATTGCTGTTACTGGTAGCTGTGAGCCATTTTTACGTGCTTCATCTAGCGCGATACCTAAATCTTTGCGCATCCAGTCAACCGCAAAACCAAACTCATATTCGCCCTTAAGCATGGTTTTATGACGATTTTCCATTTGCCACGAGCCCGCAGCGCCTTTGGCAATGGTCTCAACCACTTTTTCACCATCAAGCCCTGCATTCATCGCAAAATGCATGCCTTCTGCAAGCCCTTGTACCACACCCGCGATACAAATTTGATTAACCATTTTGCAAAGTTGGCCTGAACCAACCGGCCCCAGTAATTGGCTAAACTGTGAAAATGCCGCCATAATTGGTTGCGCTTTTGCAAACACCAACTCATCACCGCCACACATTACGGTTAATACACCATTTTCTGCGCCAGCTTGTCCGCCTGAAACAGGCGCATCTATAAAATCATTGCCTTGCATTTTTGCAAGCTGAGTCAATTCTTTAGCAACTTCTGCCGATGTCGTTGTGTGATCTACAATAACCGCGCCCGGTTTTAGTCCAGCAAGTATGCCATCTTCGCCTTTTACCACTTGACGTAAGTCATCGTCGTTGCCAACGCAAATAAACACAAAATCTGCGTTTTCAGATGCTGCTTTTGGCGTTTCGGCAAAGCGACCTTGGTATTCATTGGCCCACTTTTGCGCTTTTGCAGTGGTGCGATTATAAACACATGTTTCATAGCCTGCATTTTTAAGATGACCCGCCATTGGGTAACCCATTACACCTAGGCCAATAAACGCAACTTTTAACGACATAACTTACTCACTTTTAATCTTTACAAAACTGCAATTGAGTATAATCATTTAACACATTGAATTATAGGCCTACATTTTGCCAAGGATATCTATATGACTACAGCACCATTTCGCATTGCATTTTTTAGCGCGCAAAAGTACGATATCAGCGCATTTGACAGCCAATTGCCAAACGATATAACAGCTGAATATTTTACACAGCCACTTAACGAAATCTCAGTAAAACTTGCCGAGGGGTTTGATGCGGTATGTTGCTTTGTTAATGATACGCTTAATGAAACAGTGATTAACGCCCTTAACGAAATTGGCATAAAGCTCATTGCACTGCGCTGTGCAGGTTTTAATAACGTGGATATCCCAGCCGCAAATCAGTGCAAAATGGCCGTGGTTCGGGTGCCTGCGTACAGCCCTGAAGCGGTTGCCGAACATTGTTTAGCGCTTATTTTAACGCTCTCGCGTAAAACACATAAAGCGTATAACCGCGTTAAAGAAAACAACTTTGATTTAAACGGACTGCTTGGCTTTAACCTGCATAATAAAACCGTTGGCGTAATTGGCCTTGGCAAAATAGGCAGCGCATTTGTTCGAATTTTAAATGGGTTTGGCGCTGAGGTTATTTACTTTGATCCCTTTGCTGAAAGTGATATCGCAACCCCCGTTAGCCTAGAGGCTCTATACCAGCAATCAGATATTATTGCCCTGCACTGCCCACTTACCAACGACACTTTGCATATCATCAATGAGCAAGCACTTGCGCAAATGAAACCGGGCGTGATGCTAGTAAACACAAGTCGCGGCGCATTAATTGATACTGCTGCGTGTATTCGTGCACTTAAATCGCGCAAATTAGGTTATTTAGCGCTTGATGTGTACGAGCAAGAATCAGAACTATTTTTTAAAGATATGAGCTGTGAAATTATCGATGACGATGTATTTCAGCGTCTACTCACCTTTCCCAATGTGCTGATCACAGGCCACCAAGGCTTTTTCACACAAGAAGCAATGAGCGAAATTGTGGCGACCACACTCAACAATGTGAATGAATTTATTGCCAATTTACCATTAACTAATGAAGTTAAATGCCACGTTAGCAAACACTGCTAACATTAAGATTGGGCAAATAAAACGAATATAATTTGCTAGCACTTTGTAACCAAGTTTGTTTGATTCGTGCAGTTGATTACCGCGTTTCCAAAGCCACCCCACAACCACAAAGTAGAATAACCCCATTAGTGGTAATTGATATTGGGTAAATACGGTGATCACTAAGCCAAACAACCATTCAAAGTTAACGATTATCACACTTGAACAAATACCCACAATAACCGTTACCAGCCAAGTTGCAGGTTTTCTATTAAAACCATGGTTTTCGACTAAAAACGATACTGGAATTTCTGTCGATGAAATCGTTGACGTTAGCGATGCAATCGACATTAATACAAAAAATACAAACGCCACCACTAAACCAAAGGCACCTAAGGTAGCAAACAGCTGAGGTAACACAGCGAAAATTAATTGCCCTTCACCAATCAACTTACCACCTTGCATAATCTCAACACCCTGCGCTTGTGCCACATAAAGTGCTGGAATAATCAGCAAGCCCGCCAAAAAGGCAACGCTGGTATCAAGCATGGCAACCGAAATCGACATTTTTGCTACGTTAGCATCTCGTTTTAGATACGAGCCATAAATCATCATGCAGCCAACACCCAGCGATAACGAGAAAAACGCTTGCCCCATGGCAGCAATAATTAAATCTGGATCAGTGACTTTACTAAAATCAGGCACTAAATAAGCATTAAACCCTTCGCTCGCGCCATCTAACGTCGCAATGTAGGCAATTAACGTAAGCAGTAATACCAATAAAACCGGCATTAATCGGCGCGACCACACCTCAATACCCGACTTAACCCCTTTCAAAATAATACTGGCGGTTAATATCAGCATCAACGGCGTAAAAATAAAGTTGCGCAATATTGAATCTGATTTTAAGAAGTATGCAATGTCGGTAAGGCCAAAGAATGTGGCAATTGGTTCAAGTGCAAATGCAAGCATCCAGCCAGCAACAATGCTGTAAAAGCTTAGCATCACAATGGCGCCGCCAAGGCCAATATAACCTGCTGCCGCGCCCATTTTCTTGCTGGTAGATTGGCACGCTTCAGCCAACGCCTTTACGGGGTTCGCTTGTGCACTATGGCCAATATAGAGTTCAGTAAAAAGCGCAGGTAACGCCAGTAAAAAAATTACAATAAAGTAAACCAACAAAAATGCACCACCACCGTGGTTTGCCGCTTGTGTTGGGAAGCCCCAAATATTACCTAAGCCAACCGCGGCACCTGCCGCCGCTAATACAAAACCTAAGCGACTTTGAAAGCCATCTCTAATTTGTGCCATATTGAACTCTTATTTTTATTATCTACACCACGACTTACGTAACCAAGCAAGATATACTGCAGCAAATTGTAAAACTGCGCTTGGCTAAAAGACTAATCTATCGGGTATGGAAACGATTAACAACAAAAAACCACCAATTACAGGCATCTCGCCTGAGCGCGCGCATTTTAGCGTGCTAAGCCCTAAGTCACCAATTAATTTAGTTATAGCCAATAGCCAAGCCCTTAATTTCGACCAAATAAACATCACAAGTTTATTATCTGCGCATGAAATTAGCATTTTAGAAAGGCGCAAGTTAGAAAGCGCTAAACGCGAATACTTAGCCTCGCGTTATTTAATTAAGCAATTAGCGCAACAGTTTTTTGCGTATGAAGCAGCTGAACTCACCACCTTTTTTGATGAACACACTGCACGTTTGGTAATTAAATATCAAAACAACACCGTGCCACTGTCACTGGTGATAAGTCATTCCAAAGGCTGGGTTGCGGTGTATTTAGCACATGAGCCAGAGCGTATGGGCATCGACCTTGAGTTTATGTCGCAAAAGCGCCCTTTTTTAAAATTAGCCAACCACTTTTATCATATTGATGAAATTAATGAAATTGAAGCGGCAACCCCTATGTCCGATACTTTTTTTCGTATTTGGACATTAAAAGAGGCCCTTGCTAAAGCTGTTGCCATGCCAATTGCCCAGCTGCTTTCACCTAATGTATATCACGGTTATGCAAAACATAATTTAGCAGCCTATAGCTGCCAAATTAATGGGTTTGATTTTAGTTTGGCAACGCCAATCACTGTTAAACAGCCACCAGCGCTTGTTGAAGTTTCCCTTAAACCCGATTTAACAGGCTTCCAGCAAACGGCTGTGAATCGCTTGCACCACATTATCTGATTCACTTTGCTCAACTAAGAAACACAGATTGTGCTTACTTGCGCCATGGCAAATTAAACGAATATTAAAATCACTGAGTACACCCATTAAGTTAATTTCACCGTGGCGTAATTGAATTTCAGAGCCGATTAATGCCACCAAGGTTAAATTATTCTCAACCGTTACATGACAAAACTCGCTTAACTCATCAAGACAAGCTTGTTCCAACTCCGGACGCGATGCATTTGGCGCGTTATCTAACGTTAACGCGACACTAATTTCAGATGTAGTAACTAAATCTACTGAAATATTGTATTTCGCTAAAATAGTGAAAACACGTGCTAAGAAGCCGCTCGCAAGTAGCATTTCAGGGCTTTTAACCGTTAATAGTATTTGATTTTTACGCTGGGTTACCGCGCGAATGCCCGCTTGTTCTGATTTTTCTTTCTCAATCCAAGTACCACCTTGCTCTGGCGCTTTGCTCGAACCAACAAACACACTAATGCCACTGCGACTTGCTGGTAAAATAGTGGCTGGATGTAATACTTTAGCGCCAAAGGTTGCCATTTCTGCCGCCTCATCAAAGCTCAGTTTGGCAATCGGCGCCGCTTTTACACATAAACGAGGGTCTGTACTAAAAATGCCCACTACGTCTGTCCAAATGTAAACCGCTTTTGCATCAACCGCTTCAGCCAATAATGCTGCACTGTAATCAGAGCCACCACGGCCAAGCGTTGTCGTATCACCTTGGCTATTGGCACCAATAAAACCTTGGGTAACTACAATGTTTTCGCTTAATAACGGCAATAAATTTGCTTGTGCTAATTCACGAGTGCGTTCAACATTCGGTTCTGCTTTACCAAAATGTGAATTGGTCGCTAGCACTTCACGTACGTCAAAGCGCAGCGATTGTGCGCCTAAGCTGCGTAAAACCTGGGTAAATAAATACGATGATAAACGTTCACCAAAACTTAATAGCTCGTCGCTTGCTTTGTCATCAAATTCGTTTTGTAATGCAAAGGTTTTAAACGCTTCAAGTGTTGCTAAAAAACCTTCGGTAATGTCGTCATCTAATGTGAGTTTTTCAGTAATTTTGTGCTGAATAGCTACCACGGCGTCAATATGTTCTTGGCGCGCAGCCTCTGTTAAATCGTCATTTGCAAGGCTTACTAAATGATTGGTAACACCAGAGCTTGCACTTACGGCAACTAAACGGGTGCTTGGGTTTGATATAACAATTTCAGCACAGCGCACCATAGCGTCATAGTCTGCGACACTGGTACCACCAAATTTTGCTACATTAATACTCGAATTAGACACGGTCTCTCCTTTAAATCTTAATAAGGAGAACTTGGCAAGGAACGTGATTGATTACATCAGGATAGTCTCTGCCAGAAGCTCTCCACCTGGTACAGGTGACAGTCCCGAAGATTCAACTTCTAGAACCGAAGCAAGCTGGCCACAAATCCAGATCACTCCTCGGCAGTTAACCCCCTGATAGACCGTCGTCGGGAATGCGCCCTCGAATCTACTACCTGGTTAATGCACCTCTTCTGTGTTTGAATACTTACTAAGCACACAAACAAAAGCCTTCTAAAAAGAAGGCTTTTGAAATTTACCGTTTAGCCGTCTAGCTGTCAATCACTAATTAAGAAATAAACAACCAACTAAATACGATGATGAATAACCAATGGTGTAGGCAATCATCAAATACATAAACATGCGTAGGTAACTTACAAAGGTAAGCTCCTTAATTTTGCTCATCGCAATAATACCCGCAGCTGAACCGATAATCAGCATTGAACCGCCTACACCGGTTGCATAGGTAAAGGTTAACCACTGACGTGTATCCATTACGATATCTGCTTTTAGTAGTGCTGCAGTAAGCGGTACGTTATCAACAGCCGCTGACAAAATACCCATAAAGTAGTTTGCATATTCAGGTGCAAGCACTTCATAAAGGTGGGTAAATTGATTCAACACACCAATCTCTTTCATCGCGCCAACAAGCAGTAATACCCCTACGAAGAATAATAAAGTGTCGTACTCAATTTCGCGCACGTAATCGATAATCTTTTTATTCACGTCTTTTTTACGCATTAAGAATTGCGCAACTAAGAACATTAGCGATAAACCAAATAAGAAGGTTAATAATGGCGGAATGTGATACCACACACTAAACATCAGCGTCGCTACGATGGTTGAAACAAAGATACAGGCAATGGTGATATCGGTTTTTTCAATACGGCGTAGCTCTACTTTTTCAAACGTAATAGTGCCTTTCATTCCCATACTTAGCATTGCCGCTAAAATAAATACCGATAACGCAGCAGGCGCCACAAGCAACAATAAGTTAGCAATGGTGACTTTATCTGCAAGGAAAATCATTAAAGTAGTTACATCACCGGTGATAAGCGATACCCCACCTGAGTTCACTGCAAATACAATAAGCGTGGCATACTTAATGAGTTTTTTGGCATCAAGCTTTAACGACATCACAACCGCCAGCGATATCAGCGTTGCCGTGATGTTGTCAGAAATCGACGAGAAGAAAAATGCAAACGCACCGATTAAATACATCAAATTGCGTTCGCTCATTTCATTAGGCAATACCCTATGCACCAAGCTTTGAATAAACCCTTTGGAGTTTAAATATGCAACAAAGGTCATCGCTGCCATCAAAAACAACCACAAGGTCGCAATTTCTAAAATATTATGATCGAGTTCTTTTTGAACAGATTCTGGACTTTGCCCATGTAAAGGGGAAATAAAGAGAATAATCCAGCACAAAGTTCCAAAAAATAGCGTTGTTTTGGCTTTGTTTACATGGATAATATCCTCTATAACAATCAGCACGAATGCGATTATTATCAGCGCGAGAATAACACCTGACACCATCTTGTTATTTTAACCTGTAGAGTTGAGTTAAAAATTTGAACGAACACCCAACCTGCGGTCGATAAGAAGCCTGTTGAGCGGCGCGAAGTGTAGCACTGAAGATTACCTAAAACCACTACGGTTTTAGTCTAATTACACATTTTTTTTATAAAAAATTTACTTTTTGGATAGATATCAAGTTAACGTGGATAAATATGATCCCACCTAAAAGAATTCTAGCAACCTTGGTAGACAATTGGTCACTGATTGAAGCCCTAATTAAACGCTTTGATTTTGGCGATTTTAGCTTCCAAGATGCCCAAAGCTTGTTAAAAAAGTTAGAACCAAAACTCTCTTCCGAGGCGGTATTTAAGCAAATTAACAAGTTGATCCAGCTAGAGATCATCATACCTTTAGCTAAATCGTCGCAGCTCGAAATTAACCGTGCTATTGCCGATTTCTCGCAGTTTTTATTGCAAGAAGAAAGCCTTGGCCTCATTGGCGAGATTCACGTACTCGTTGACGATTTGGCGCGCTTAAACCAACGTTTATCTAACGCTGGCTTTAACGACGATGAAATGGAAATTAAACGAAACGCCCGCATTATGGACGAGCGCGTGCGTAAAATTGTTAAATTATTCCAACATAATCATAACGCTATTTTTAACCTTGTTGAACAAGCTAAATCTAACGACTCTAATTTAACGCTGGCAAAACGCTATAAAGCGGTCATTGAAGCATTTGATGAATACATCGAGCCAATGCTAAATATGGTCGATATTGGCGGCGAATTTAAGCTGTGTTTTGAGCAAATTGAAGCCTCTCTGAGTGACTTGATTATTCACTTCACCACCCTCGGCAAATTTAAACACGAGAAACGCCAGCTAGAGCAACTACGCAGCCGTATTTTAGATATGTATTTAATTGGTCAGCAATCTCTTACCAAAAGTGCCGATGTATTATTGCCACTGCGTGAAGAACTGCGCCGCAATACCCAGCTAACCAAGCAAACCTCAGAGGTACTTGCGCTTATTCGTAAACAAGGGGTGGATAAAATCCTTGGCGAATTTATGCCATATTTCAGCTCAGAGGCGCAGCGATTATCGCTTGGTTCTAACAACCAAATCACTGCGTACATGGCCGAGCTTGCTGAATTTGAACACGACGAGTACGAATTACCGGATATGAGTACGGTAAATCAGTACACTGCACCTAACATTCCTGATTACAATCAAGTAAAACAACGCTTTACGCAAGCTAAACGCAGCAAAAAAGCGTCTATTATGGATTTCTTAACGACCACCTATGATGAACTAGAAACTGACGAGTTATTATACCTTTACCAAAAACTAGCAAGCGATAACACGCTCGCTATTTCCCACGGCGAGCAAGTGACCATTCAAAGTGGCAATAAACAACTTACGCTCAAGCCGTATCTCGCACGTTCAGTTTCATCGGATTAATTTATATGTCTCAAATCGATTTATCATTGCTTACAGAGCTTAAAGCAATTAACAAAAAACTGGTGTCTGGCTACCATATTTGCGAGCAAGACAGCCAACTATTTCAACAACTTGATCAAGAATTTGATGCTTATGAAGCGCTTTTTTCTGCTCTTGGCCAAACCCTTGTTCACGATGCCCGCGGGTTTTATTACCTGCAAGTAGATGATGGCACCCCAAATATGGGTAAAATCTCACGCTCATTCGCCCTTACCATTTATGTGTTGATTGAGCACTACGCCAACCTAGGTAAAGATCCGCTGGTTGCCCTTTTCGATAGCGATATCGACCTTGAACTGATGATGACCTTAGTGCAAAACAATAAACACTTATTTGACCAGCTAGAGATCTTTTCGGGTAGCGATATGCGCCGTGATGTATTTTTACGTATGGTAAGACTTGGTGTTGCCCGGGAAACTGAATTGGGTTTTCGTATTCTTGCCTCAGCGCACCGCTATTTAGACGCCCTAAACGACATTAGCAATTTTCAAAGTCACATGGACGAGGAGCAAGTGTAATGACTGAGTTATATGGATTAACCAAACTTGCTCTACTAAATACTGCAGGTTACGCAAAATGTGTGATCCCGCTCAATAAAAGTAGCTCTATTTGTGCGCCTAATAACACAGGTAAAAGCTCGGTTATCAACGCATTACAGTTTCCGCTAATTAACGATTTGCGTTTAACCGAATGGGACGGACACGACCTCGACGAAACCCGTAAATTCTATTTCTCGTCTGATCAATCGTATATTCTACTAGAAGCAGAACTCCCCCATGGCCCAGTAGTCATTGGTGTAGCAGGCCTTGGTAAAGTAGCAGGTTATGGCTACCAGTATTTTTGCTACCACGGCAAATTAGATTTAGCCGACTACACACAAAACAAACGCATTTTAAAATACACTCAGCTATTTAAAGAGTTAGGTGAAAAAGGTTACGCCCCGTATGAGCTTAAAGCACAAGAGCTAAATGCCCTGCTAACTGGCGGAGCAACACCGTTTGATAGCGTGCTTAACCTTAAAATGATCCCGCTAAATCATGCCCATGATGCACCAATTTATAAAGAGATCTTCCGCCGAATTCTTAACTTACATAAGCTTGGCGCGCAAGATGTAAAACGCTTTATGTTAAAAGTGTTTGAACGTCATATGTCAAACGCCAAGGTGGACTTTTACGATGTGTGGCAACGCGCCTTTGAAAAAGTAAACCGTGCAAAAATAGAGTTAAAAGCGCTTGAACAAAACGGCGAAGCCATTACCGCGCTTGAAAGCATGTTAGAGCACCAAAGCGCACTAAAAGGCAAACTTGCGGCCTTTGCGCCAAAAATTGATAAAGCCTTAATTGATTACAGCGATTTTAACGACAACAAACTAATTGAAATCACCGAGCAGCTAGAAGGCATTGAAAGCGAGAAAATCGAGTTTGAACAGCGCCAAAGCCTGTATGTCGGACAACTTCGTGAAATAGAGCGTAAACGCACCCAACTCGATGCCTGGTTTAGTGAATTTTCTACCCTCAAAAATGAGTTTGAGCTAGTTAACGAAGCGCAGTTAAAAGGCGAGCTTTCGCAAGTTAAAAAAGAATACGATGCGCTTTCACATACCCTTGCCAGCGCCGAGGGGCAATCACTTGTTACCCTAGATTTCCGCATTAAAGATGCCACCAAGCAAATTAAGAGCTTAAAACAGCAGCTTAAAAACCTTGAGTACAACTTATTCACTCGCATGCGTGAAGATTTATCGCTGAAAGAAGTAGAGGATATTTCGTGCCTGCTTAACCACGATATTATGACCATGGCAACGTCGGGTAAAAACGACATCACCATTCATGATGAAACTGCCTTTAGTGAACTGCTTGATTTAATTTCCCGCTCAATTGAAGGCAATGTGGCTAAATTGCCGGGTATTGATATTCCATTAAAGGGCTTAAACGCACTTAAAATGCAATCGGGCGATGATAAAGAAACCATTAAAGCGCAAATTAATGCATTTGAAACATCGCTTAAGGAATTACTGGCGCAAAAAGACGTTGCCGTTGATTTAGAAGGTAAAAAGCAAGAAAAAGAAACCCTTTACCAAACGGTAATGGCGCACGAAGCCGCACTGAGTCAATTTGCTAAATACACCACTATGCTGGAATCAATTGAGGCGCAAGAGTTATTACTGTCACAACTTGAGAGCGAGCAAGAGGAGGTAGAAGGGTTACTCAGCGAAGTGCAAAACGCCGTTGCCACCATTGCCGACAGACGTTCAATTATTAAAGCTAACCGCGATATGCTGGCGCGCCAAAGTGCCCGTTTAGCGCAAGTAAAATCAGAGCGTATTGACCATACCCTTGATTTTTACGCAGGTAAGTCAACGCCCTACCCAATTGATATCACCATTGATTTTGATAACTTAGCCGATTTAATTCATGGCTTTAACAAAGACTGTCATGAGCTTAGAAATTTTGCAGTTAACGTATCAAATACCTACCTGCATATTTATAACGCAGGCCTAACAAAATTTGATGGCGAAACCGACGAATACTTAAAGTATCAAAAAGTGATTAATGCCTATCATAACCTTGATAACGAGCAACAAGCGGTTGAACGCCAAGCGCGTGTGGCATTGACCGAAGTAGCTGCCACCATTAAAGGGCTGCGCGAAGATTTAGATCGCCTGCGCCGTGAAATGAACAGCTTTAATAGCGGCATTAGCCAGCACCGTATTTCAAACTTACAGAGCTTTAAAATTGAAGTCTTACCGCGCAAACAGCTTATTGAAAGTATTGATACCATTATCTCTACCTCGAATAAGCTCGATAACGGCGACACGCTCGATTTACTGAGCCAACAAGCGTTTGACGAAAAAGAGATTAATCGCGCAAAAGATCATTTAATTGAGCTTGCCACCGGTAATGGCGGTTTAACTTTAAGTGATTTATTTGATATTCGCTTTGTCGTGGTCAATCGCGCAGGTGAGCAAGATACCTTTGATAAAATCGACTCGGCTGGGTCAAACGGTACCCGTATCACCATTAAGCTACTATGCGGCATGTTATTTATTCGCTACTTATTGGCAGATAAAGAACAAAGCAAATACCGTATTCCTATCTACATTGATGAAGCAGCAGATATCGACCCGCAAAACCAACAAGCGATTATTGAAACCGCATATAGTTTTGGTTTTGTGCCGCTGTTTGCCTCGGTTAAACCACAGGTAAGCTGTGAATACATTGTACCTATTCGCACCGTGAGTGATGGTAAACAAAACTGGGTAGATGAAAACGACTGGATTGCAGTAAGCGACACTGAAAGTAATTTAGTAGCAAGCTAATTTAGCCACAGCGCAAGTTATTTAAAAGCGGCACAAAATAAGTGCCGCTTTTTGTTTTGTTCTCTTTTACCTATATTCGCTTCAGTTAAACCACAGGTAAGCTGCGAATACATCGTGCCTATCCGTACAGTAAGTGATGGTAAACAAAACTGGGTAGATGAAAACGATTGGATTGCAGTAAGCGATACTGAAAGTAGTTTAGCTGCAAGCTGATTTAATCAAAGCTCACGTTATTTAAAAGCGGCACAAAATAAGTGCCGCTTTTTGTTTTAAACTGTTGAGTTCTTCGCAGTTCTTGCGTATTTTGGACACAATTTTGTTGTAAAACCGTTAATTATGTTTAGTACACTTCTGCCTTTTATTTTTATTTCGGCATACAGTCACATTTATTTTGATAGCTTAAAAAAAGATGCACTCTGTTATATTTTTAAGCCGTTAACCACCATTTTGATCATTTGCCTTGCGTATTTGCAAACTAACACCTTTACCCCTGTTCACTATTGGGTATTTGGCGGATTAGTCTTTTCACTTATTGGCGACATTTTTTTAATGTTGAAAAAAGACTACTTTTTGCAAGGGCTTATCGCGTTTTTTATCGCTCATGTAGCCTATGTGATTGCCTTTACCGACACCACAGGCTTTGAGTTTAATGCGTGGTTACTGCTCTTTTTATTAACCTATGCAGGCATACTCATTGCCGTTTTAAATAAACATTTAGGTAAGTTGCGTATTCCGGTTTATGCCTATGCAACGGCACTGACGTTAATGGTGCTTACAAGCTACAACTTCTTCCAGCTATCGTGGCACTACATGAGCCTTTACGCCTTTGTTGGCGCGCTGTTTTTTATGGTGTCAGACTCAATTTTAGCGTATCGCCGTTTTGTTAAAGAGTATGCGTGGAGCCAACCTGCTATTTTAGCAACCTACTACATCGCGCAAAGTATGATTGCACTTAGCTTAACCAATTAGCCTTGAATGGGTTTATAAAATAACGAGTATTAACAAGGACTGTTTTAAATGAATGCCGTATTTTGCTTCGATGGCACCTGCAACGAACCCAGTGATGTGGATGATGTATTTTACAACAGCAGCATCAGCAATATTTTAAAAACCCATATTTTTTGCGGTGGTGATTTAGTAAATACAAGCCACGCCTTTGATCAGCAAAAAAGTTTTTATTACGCGGGCATTGGCACCTACGGCAATTGGTTAAGCCAAGTGTTTAATACCATGTTTGCACCTGAATACGCTGATTTAGAAAGCATTTACAACCAAGCCTACAATGACTACCTCACTCTTAGAGGTGATGACCACATTTTTATTTTTGGTTTTAGCCGCGGAGCCGCAATTGCAAGGCGCTTTGCCAGCAAACTCACTGAGCAAGGGCGAAAAATCACTTTTTTAGGGGTATACGACACTGTTGCGTCTATCGGCATGCCTGATTTAAGCGCACACACTCAGCCTGCAAGCGATGTCGTATTTGAAAACAACAGTGTAAGCCCGCTAATTCAACAGGCAGTGCATTTAGTTGCGATAGATGAATGCCGTATTGCCTTTCAACCCCTGCTGATGGCACCAGGTGCTAATGTAAAAGAAGTGTGGTTTGCTGGTGTGCATGCAGATATTGGCGGCGGCTTTTGGCACGATGGTCTTGCCGATATTTGCCTAAGCTATATGCTTGAAGAGGCAAAGCGCTTTGGTTTACAAGTGCTTGAACTTCATCAAGTCGATTACTCAAAACTTAGTGAGAATGAGGTCTCTATCGGCTCTGACGATATCGCTATTTTCCCGCAAATTGATGGCCCACTGCACCAAAAAGCCCGCACTGGTTTTATGTCATCAAAAACCTTAAACCCACGGCAAGTGCGCGTTGATTGCTTGGAAGACTGTATGCCGCTGGTACATTACAGCGTGGTAGAACGTTTTCAAGCTATCGCCGATTACCGACCAATTGCGCTTCGCAATAAGCCATTTCAGTTGTTATTACCTAATGGTGAACGCAGTGGGATGATTTTTGGTATAGAGGGGATGAGGGAATATTCCGTGTTGTGATGTATTTGGTTTGGTTGTAATCCTTAACCTTTTCGCTTCAATCTAGCATTTGTCGCGCTGGCGACGACAGCCAAAGGGCGGCTTTGCTTCCATGTGGGTATCTTGCGCCATCCATGGCGCCCTCTTGTTCATTTTTGTCACACGACAAAAACGAACCACAAATTTATCGGGAGTAAATTTGAACAGCGAAGCTGGCCCGTAGGGTGAAATACAAGGATGTATTTCGTAAAAAACGTGCCCCTAAAATCAAACTAACTCTTCAAAGAAAAATTGAAATGGACGCAAACAGCATACAATCGATATCCCTATCTCAGGTATGCTTTTGCCAGCATCCTTGCTGACAATTGCTCTTCAATTATTCTTTTCAGGTTTGATTAAGGGGGATAAGCAGTGAACCTAAACACTTGTTTCTGAAGGTTTTTCAGCGCAAGCAGCTGACATTCGCAACGCCGTAATTTACGGTGAGCAACGCGAATCCGTAAAATTACTTTGTTATGCCTTTTTCTTTGTTTGTAGAGCCAATGTGTGCATCAAGCTGTTTTTCCATACCTATAATTTTAACCTCTAAAATCCCAACCTTAGAAGATACGTCTTCATTTTTCGCGATATCGCTTTCAGCGCTAGCCATATCATTTTGAAGATGACTAACATCCGATTTTATGACAGATATATTCTCTCGATTGTTAGAAATATCAGCATTTACAGAAATCAACGTCGAAAAGTAAGTTATCACCGCTGTCAGAACGAGCCCTCCACCAAAAATCAAAACCTCCTTAGTTGTAAATCCAGAGTCGCTGGTATTTGATAGAGATAAAGGCTGTGTAGGCACATAGTCATGCGGAGATATAGGGGATGATGAAGAACTAACACCTGCATAGGGCGTATTCGTTGAAGTACTAGAGGTGCTCATTTTATCAACCTCTCAATCTCTCCCTCAGAAAGTCGGGGAGCATATTTTTCAGAAAGTTTTAGCAATGTAGAGTAGTCAAAATGACTTCCTGATTTTGGATTATTATTAATATCTCGAACTAATAATATACCTTTTTCAGAAATACCGTTTGTTATGGCATCAACAGCACTGACTTCAACGATGTCATTAATTTTATATCCATACGAATCAGCCTGCTTATTAAATCGTAGGCTTAGCTCTTCTGAACCATCTACGGCATTCGTGAAGTATTTATTTCTGAGTGTTCTAGTCGCCATATTGTCTTTATGAAAGTATCTGGAAACCATTCCAAAACGCACAATCTCTTGTTTTTCTAAGATGTACTTAATCAATCCAGAAACCTTAACATTAAAATCTTTAAGCAAGTCTGTATTTGACTTTTCATCGTCTATTCTAGACAACGTAAAATCAATTCTTGAGCGTGAAATATTGCAACTATAACTTCCATTGCTGGACTTGAGGATTATTACAGGAACTTCGGGCGGAAGTTCTCTTGGAGTAGGGATCATCTGAGGCATTGCATCAAATATATTGAGGAGCTTAGAGTTCAAATCTCCAAAGTCAATATCAGGACGATCCACAATGTCTCTCAAAAAGAAAGCGAATTGTAAGTTCAAAA
This sequence comes from Pseudoalteromonas sp. ABV4_021, assembly GCF_056159365.1. Lineage (NCBI taxonomy): Bacteria > Pseudomonadati > Pseudomonadota > Gammaproteobacteria > Alteromonadales > Pseudoalteromonadaceae > Pseudoalteromonas > Pseudoalteromonas sp. ABV4_021. The sequence goes on from NZ_JBSWVB010000001.1 coordinate 1,745,881, forward strand.
TCTTAGTTTTCATTATCTCTCCATGATTAGAGTTTCAATAGGGCATAACAGCTTATTAATGCGCATTTCGATTTAAGGAAGTTATCCACAACCTAATATTGGCACACCAATAAATTATTTATTTAATATTTTCAGTAGATTACCAGTAGTTTTATGCCCTATCAATGTAAAATTGGATTTAGATAAACGAGCCATGACTTAATCGTGCCATTAGAGGACCGTTATGTAATTTTAATGTTCAATTTTTAGCATTAAGTATCAATCAGTTGTTTTTTACATCTGCATAATTGAGCCAAATATGTTTTTTACATAACGTGCCATGTTCATGAACAAAAGCAGGTCTTCGTAATGCAATGTGTGTAATGACGTTAGTTTTATCAATGACCGTAGGTCGCTCAATTGCGACTTGAAGGTTATCGCTAAGAATCATTTCCGCTTTTATCAAACCCGCAAATCAACTTTGAATTGATAATCCGAGACAGGGAGCGAAGCGAGTCGAGTAAGCCATGCTTAGGCATGGATGCCGCTTCATGGCGTTTATCAAAAAATTCAAAGCTGCTTTGAGGATAAAGTTTGATAGTGCGGTCGCCTTTCTTTTGGTTACTTTATCTTTGGCGAAGCAAAGAAAAGTAACATGGAGCCCATGGATGGGCTTTATGAAAAACAGGGAGTGTATATGAAGTTGCTTAACAACGGTTTGCTTTACTCTGTGGTTTAAATCGTCATAGCATTAACTTTTTTCTTTATCAAATTGTCCCAACTTATCCCTTGGAAATCCCCTCTCAATCCTCTAGTATTACTGCCTAACCGTGTAAAAAAGTATTTCAATGAAATCATTCCCTTCGCTTTATTTCACAAACTTATTTTTGATTGGTGGAACGGGTTTACTCACCACTTACCTAGCGCTTTATTTAGGCCAACACAATGTCTCTACATTTTGGATTGGTTTACTCACTTCATTTTATTATTTAGGGTTGTTACTTGGTTCTAAATTGGGTTATCACTTAATTAAGTCTGTTGGTCACATTCGTACTTTTGTGGCAAGTACCGCCGCTGTTACGGCCTGTGTGGCAGCTCATGCGCTCAGTGACAATATTTACCTCTGGCTGGTGCTTAGGTTAATTGTTGGCCTTAGCATGATGTGTAATTACATGGTGTTAGAAAGCTGGCTTAATGAGCAAGCAGCGCCCGAATCCCGTGGCCGGGTGTTTTCGTTTTATATGATCACCTCTTACCTTGGCATGGTGCTTGGTCAATTAGCGCTATCGCGTTTTCCAGAGCTCGGTTATGCCCCGCTCTTTTTAGTCTGTATGGCGTTGTCGCTTGGTATTATTCCAATTTCTATTACTCGGCGTATTCACCCTAAACCGCTCAAACCAATTCAAGTGAGTTTATTTGGCTATTTTAAAAAAGTACCACAGTCGCTTACGGCAGTGCATTTTGCAGGCATTATTAATGGTAGTTTTTATGGCTTGGCACCTACGTTTGCAAGCCTTTCGGGCTTTAGCGCTCAAGAAATTGCATTATTTATGTCAATCACCATTTTTGCAGGTTTACTGGCGCAGTGGCCTATGGGAATTATCTCCGACAAAATTCGTCGTAGTATTTTAATTCGCACCAATGCAGTTGCTATTTGTGCGGTAAGCCTTGGTCTATTTCTGCTGCCACTTACGCAATACATCGCTTATGGTCTGACATTCGCCTTTGGTTTATTTGCCTTTACGCTCTACCCGCTTTCATCAGCACTGGCAAACTCGCGTGTAGAAGATGAAGATCGTGTAGGTGTATCGTCAGCCTTACTGATTATGTTTGGCGCTGGTGCGGCGATTGGTTCGGCGGTGAATGCGCAAATTATGGCGTTTTTTGGTCACCAAGCTTTGTACGGTTCAACTGCGGTACTCACTGTGGTGATGTTTGCACTGCTAAGCTTTATTAACTCTAAGCAAAAAGCGGAACAACCCGAGCCAAGCGATTATGTGGTGGGTACATCCGATGTAACCGCATCGCCACTGGCTGCAACTATGGATCCGCGTATTGAAGAAACCACAGCGCACGAGCAATTGCTGGTAGTGGCTGAGGAAAACACTCACTCTCAAGAAGATTTAGACGATGAAGAATTTGATGACCAAGAGTTTACTAAGCAGCAACACCCAGATTTAGATGCAAGTTCACAGCAAACGCTAAAAACGAATGAAGATAATAAAACTCAAGCTTCAAGCTAACTTATTTAAATAACAAAAAAGCCCGCAAATAGCGGGCTTTTTTACATTTGGAATAATGTTTGTTATTTCACTTTCCACGTGATTTCATCGCCTGCGCGAATAGGCACAACCACGTCATCGCCTAGTGGGTATGACTCTGGTACTTGCCACGTGTCTTTTTCAAGTGTCACTGTGTCGGTATTGCGTGGTAAACCATAAAAATCTGGGCCATTAAAGCTCGCAAACGCTTCTAACTTATCTAATGCGCCTGCTTCTTCAAATGCTTCTGCGTATAGTTCAAGTGCAGCGTGCGCAGTGTAAGAACCAGCACAACCACATGATGCTTCTTTTTTATCTTTAAGGTGTGGCGCTGAATCCGTACCTAAGAAGAACTTTTTGCTGCCGCTTGTTGCCGCTTTAATTAACGCTTCTTGGTGAATATTGCGCTTTAAAATTGGTAAACAGTAATAATGTGGACGAATGCCACCTGCTAGCATGTGGTTACGGTTATACAGTAAGTGGTGCGCTGTAATCGTTGCTGCAACATTATCACCTGCTGCCGCTACAAACTCTGCCGCATCTTTCGTCGTAATGTGCTCAAGTACAATCTTAAGATTTGGGAAATCATCTACAATTTTGCACAGAATGTTTTCAATAAATACTTTTTCGCGGTCAAAAATATCAATGCTTGAATCAGTTACTTCACCGTGAATAAGTAACAACATACCTACTTCAGCCATCGCCTCAAATACCGGGTACATGCCTTCAATTGAGGTTACGCCTGAATCTGAGTTAGTAGTTGCGCCAGCTGGGTATAGTTTAGCTGCAACAATTTTACCGCTCGCTTTCGCTTTTTTAATTTCTTCTGGCGTTGTTTTATCTGTTAGATATAACACCATTAACGGCTCAAAATTGCTGTTATTGTGCGCTTGAATTCGCTCGTAGTAGCTAAGGGCAGAATCAGTACAAGTTGCTGGTGGTACAAGGTTAGGCATAATAATCGCGCGACCCATGTAACGGCTTACGTCACGTACGGTGTCTTTTAACTGGTCGCCATCACGTAAGTGAATGTGCCAATCGTCTGGGCGAGTAATGGTTAATTTAGCAGTTGTGTCTGTCATGATCCTACCTTTTATTGACGGTGAGCGGACGAACGTCCGATTGTGGTGATCTTATTGACTTGTGATGCTGCTGTAAAGCGCTAGCATGGAGGTTTATCGATAATAATTGTATACAATATCCCTTTTTGATAAGTTAGCGCACACATTAATAAAAATAGAGACCAAAAATGAAACTAACACGCGCTACTTCTCTGTTATTAACAGGGTTACTTGCTTCGGGTTGTGCATCGACAATCAACGAGCCAACAGGCACGCTTTTACAAAGCCCTATTACAATTAACACACAAGCTTATTGGCAATTAGGTTTAACCAGCAGTGACTTTGATGCCCTAGTTACCAACTTAAACGCTGGCGCCGACATTAATGAAACCCTTTATGCCCTGCGCGGTTTTAGCTATTTTGGCAATACGAAAAATTTAACAGCTGAGCAATTAACAGCACTTGATAGCGCGTTGTTTGCCCGCATGCAAACCATCGCTAAAGACGACTATCGCGCCATCGAAAACTACGCGGTAACGCTTTACCGTTATTACTACTTTGATGATTTAAAAGATAAATTAGCTAAACACTTACCTTTATTACCAAATGTAGCGCTTAGCGATGCAAGCCCGCTTGCAGCGCAATATGCTAAGTGGGAACAACTTCGCGCTATTGGCTTTTTAGCATTTGAAGCACGCAGTAAGGATGAGATTAAACAAGCGGTACTTGCACAAACTAAGTGGCAGCAAGAGTTACTCGACTTACTTCAAAACGAGAATAGCTGGCAGCAAGCGCACGCGGCTTGGGCACTTGGTTACATCCATTATATTTTAGATGATGAAGCAGCTGAAAAAGCACTTGATGAAAAAGTGTGGGCGGCACTTGAGCAAAACCCAAACACAAATAAAGAGTTTATCTTTTCACAGCGTTATTTAGTTAATAGCTTCCGTGGTAAATCAGCTTGTGATGAGGAGTTTAAAGGCCGCTGCAGCGAAATTACACTTGATGATGCCCTGCCAATTAACCATAAGTGTTCCGATTCGCTGTTTATTCGCGCACAAACCTTGTCTACCGAGCAACTTAATATCAGTTGCGAGCGTTTAATTTCGCAAGAATCACATTTCCATGACGTATATGCCACCAACCGTCAACCTGTGCCAAACGATTTTAATGAAGCGCTGCGCGTTGTAATTTTTGATAACTACACAGGTTACAACCAACACGGCCAAATGATCTTTGATATCAACACCGACAATGGCGGTATGTACATTGAAGGTAAGCCAAGCAAGCCCGGTAACCAAGCTACTTTTTATTCTTTTAAAGCATTTTGGAAAGAAGATTTTTCGGTTTGGAACCTAAACCATGAATACGTGCACTATTTAGATGGCCGCTTTAATAAATACGATGGTTTTGGGCACTTCCCTAGTCACTTGGTATGGTGGAGCGAAGGTGGTGCTGAATTAATTGCACAGGGTAAAAGCAACGACCGCGTAAATAAATTATTGCATGAAACTGAGCAAGCAAAATGGCCTACCTTGCGTGAAGTCTTTGACACTACCTACCAAGATGGTTCTAAACGTGTTTATCAATGGTCGTATCTAGCGCATCGTTATTTATCAGAAAATGCCTTAAATGATTATCGTCAGTTAGCGCACTTTTTACGTACTGACTACTTTGATGGCTACAGTGAACTACTTGACAGTTTAGTGGTGAAACACAGCGATAAGTTTGCACACTATTTAGCAAGCTATAAACAAAGTAATCCACACCAAGAAGCGACGCAAAAAGAAAAGCCAAATAGACTATATCGTTATTTATATCGCGATTATTTAATGCCTAAAACGCTTAAAATTAACGCCGAGCATAATCATATTTTATAAAGGCAAAACAAACTTTTATTGAGCAAAAGTGCTTGCTGAGTTACATTTGTGTTAATTTCTAATAACACACGGCTAGCAAGCGCTTTTATGCAGTATTCATCGGGCGACAATGTAGACGCAATTACCACCAGAGCTAATCAGTTAAGTATTATTAACGAGTTTGCTTCGTCGCTCATTCGTATTGTTGATCTAGACGAGCTCTACGACTACGTGACGCATCAAGTAGTTAAACGCCTCGGTTTTGATGAGTGCTCAATTTTTATCGCCGATTTAGAAAAGCAAATACTCAACCAAGTTTCATCCATTCATAAACACAATGATATTGAAAACGAACAGCTCGCAATTTCGATTTCAGAAGGTATTTGCGGCCATGTGTTTGAAACCGGCTGCGCCGAAATTATTAGCGACGTATCACAAGACAAGCGTTACTTAGATATTAGCGGCAACGTGCTTTCGGAAATATGTGTACCACTAGTTTACGACGGCCAAGTACTTGGCGTAATCGATTGCGAACACCCTGAGAAAGACTACTACACTGCCGATCATTTAAGTATTTTAACAACCGTTGCGTCCATGCTTAGCGCTAAAATTGATCAATGTAAAACGGTTGCCAATCTTACCGATACTATTAATCAGCTTAACTACGCACAGCTGCTTGAAAAAGGCATGTTGCAAATTGCCAACTTAAGTTCAGATTCGCAGACCATGGACAGTTTTTATACTGGCCTGCACGACATTGTTAAAACCTTACTGCCTGCCGAAAATTTGTTTATTGGTTATTACAATAAACAAACCCGTGGCTTAGAAATTCCTTACATTATTGAGCATGGCGTAGAGCGTATTACGTTAAAACGCTTTAGCAATGCACAAATACAAAAAACCGCATCGGTTTATGCCATCAATAAACAACAAGCCGTGCTGATCAATGGCGATGAATACCAACGCCATATTGATAACGGTGACTTTGATTTAATTGGTGCACAACCTAATTCTTGGCTTGGTGTACCGTTTGAATTAAACGACGAGCTATCAGGCATTATTGTGGTGCAAAGTTACAACCACAGCGTTAGCTACACCGAGCATGATAAAGACTTATTAACTTATATTAGCCAACAAATTCGCCTTGTAATTAATCGCGTTTTCGCCGAGCAAGCATTGCAACACAAAGTAATGCATGACGAACTCACGGGCATTGCCAACCGTGCATTGTTAATTGACCATTTAACCCTTGCTATTAACGCACTTGGCCGCAGTAATAACCCTAAAATTCATGCCCTGCTCTATTTAGACTTTGATCGTTTTAAAATGATTAACGATACTTTAGGCCATCAAGTCGGGGATAAATTTTTAGTTAAGATCTGCAACATTATTGGTCAATGTATTCGCGAAACCGATACCTTTGCACGCTTAGGTGGCGACGAGTTTGCTATTTTACTGTGTGATATTTTTGGCGCTGAAGACGTTACACCTGTAATTGAGCGCATAAAGCTCGCGCTGAAAGATCCTATTTTAATTGATGACCATTTACTGCAAGCATCAACCAGCATTGGTGTTGCCTTTGCCAACAAAGACACCGACGAAGCCTATAAAATTTTGCAGCGAGCAGATGCCGCAATGTACCAAGCAAAATCACTTGGCCGTGGCAAAGTACAGTTTTTTAACGACACTATGCGACAAAAACTAAAAGGCGCAGCACTGTTAGAAAGCGATATTCAAAGTGGTATGAACAAACACGAGTTTGCGCTTTTCTATCAGCCTATTTTTACCATTCAAACGGGTGAAATCATTGGTTTTGAAGCGTTAGTGCGTTGGCATCACCCCGAGCGTGGATTTATTTCACCTGCTGATTTTATTCCACTAGCAGAAGAAACCGGACAAATCCTCGCCCTTGATTTACATATTTTAGAACTTGCGGCAAAACAATTACGCCTTTGGCACGGCACATTACCTGAAGACTTTAAAGTGACCGTTAATGTATCGTCTAAGCATTTCTCAACGTTAGAGTTTGCTGATTTTATTCAGCGTCTTTACTTTGAATACAAATTGCCATTAGGTAGTTTATGCATTGAAATTACTGAATCGGGGCTAATTGAAAATCTTTCCCTTGCAACTGAAATTATTGAAAAGCTGAAAACCTGTGGCGTAAAACTGTGTTTAGATGACTTTGGTACCGGATATTCAGCACTCGGTTATTTGCATCAATTACCTATTCATATTTTAAAAATTGATAAAAGCTTTATTGATAACCTTAACTGCGGCGAAAACCACCCATTGGTTGATGCTATTTTAACGCTTGCCAGCGCCCTTGAATTTGACGTGGTAGCTGAAGGAATTGAAACACAAACCCAGCTTGATGTACTGAAACAAACTAAATGCCAATATGGTCAAGGCTTTTTGGTGGCAAAACCTATGCCTGCAAAACAAGCGTTTACCTTTTTAACCACAGGAAAACTGAGTTAAACCAAACTCAATTTTCCTGCATATCAAACGTGACTTATGCGAGCTCTTGTCTGAGCTCTTTTGCTGCGGTTACCATGTTTTTAAGTGCTGCTTGGGTTTCTTGCCAGCCACGAGTTTTTAAACCGCAATCAGGGTTTACCCAAAGGCGCTCCACCGGCACTTTTTTCGCAGCCTCTTTCATCAACTGTTTAATCCACGTTACCTCTGGAATATTCGGACTGTGAATATCGTAAACGCCAGGGCCAATTTCGTTGGGATAATCAAAATCTTCAAATGCGTTAAGTAATTCCATATTTGAACGCGACGTTTCAATGGTAATGACATCTGCATCCATATCGGCAATCGCCGCAATAATATCGTTAAATTCTGCATAACACATATGGGTGTGAATTTGCGTGCTGTCGCTTACGCCAGATGCCGATACACGAAACGCATACGCCGCCCAGTTTAAATAGTCTTGCCACTTTGATGCTTTTAACGGCAAGCCTTCACGAAATGCAGGTTCATCAATTTGAATAATGTTTATGCCCGCTTTTTCTAAATCAACCACTTCGTCGCGCAGTGCCAGCGCGATTTGATTGGCAATTGTTGGTTTATCAAGATCATCGCGGATAAACGACCAAAACAAAATCGTCACAGGGCCTGTTAACATGCCTTTCATCTGTTTATTAGTGAGTGATTGTGCATATTCGGTCCAGTTAACCGTCATTGGGTGTTTACGGCTAATATCGCCCCAAATAATCGGTGGCTTAACACAGCGCGAGCCATACGATTGCACCCAGCCAAATTGGGTAAAGGCAAAGCCTTCGAGCAGCTCGCCAAAATACTCCACCATATCATTACGCTCTGCTTCGCCGTGAACTAACACATCAAGGTCCACAGCTTCTTGCTGTGCAACGGCATAAGAAATTTCATTTTGCATTTGAGCCGTGTAATCGGCTTCGCTAATATTACCGACTTTAAAATCGCGACGCGCTTCACGGATAGCCGTTGTTTGCGGGAAAGAGCCAATAGTAGTCGTTGGTAAAATAGGTAAACCAAGCGCTTGCTTTTGAACCAACTGACGTTTAGCAAAAGGGCTCGTACGCTCACCATCTTGCTTGGTTAGGCTATCAACGCGTAACTTCACTGCGGCATCGTTTACACGAGGCGATTTCGCACGCGCTTTCACTGGTGCTGAATAGTCAATAATTGAAGTTACATCCCCCGATAGCAAGGCCTGCTTCAATAACGATAATTCGTGGCCTTTTTGTTTTGCAAAGGCAAGCCAGGATTTAATTTCACTATCAAGCGTTGTTTCTAAGGCTAAATCAACAGGCGTATGCAACAACGAACACGAAGGTGCTAACCAAGCATGCTCACGTGATGAAACGATCGGTTGTATTTGGTTGTAAACCGTTTCAAGATCCGTTTTCCAAATATTACGGCCGTTTATAACACCTAAAGACAATACTTTATCTTTAGCTATGCGCTCGTTAATCTTCTCTATATCTTGCGCTTCGGCAACCAAATCAAAATGCACGCCGTCGACTGGGTACGCTGTAATATCATCAAGGTAGTTTTCTACTGAACCAAAATACGTTGCCAGCAGCAGCTTTACACCTTGTCCATGCAATTTATTAAAACTTGTTGTAAGCGCTAAACGGTATTCCGTCGTAAGTTCTAACGCTAAAATAGGTTCATCTATTTGCACCCATTCAACACCTAAGTCAGCTAATTTACCTAAGACCTGTTGATACGCTGTCAGTAGACGTGGCAACAGGGCTAACTTATCAAATTCGCCGACAGTTTTTGCCAAATGCAAATAAGTTACCGGACCAACCAATACAGGTTTCACCTGATAACCAAGCGCTTGCGCTTCTTTTACCTGATCAAATAGCTCGGTAAAGCTAATTTCAAATGATTGATTCTCAGTCAGTTCAGGTACGATGTAGTGATAGTTGGTATTAAACCACTTGGTCATTTCACTGGCTGCACAAGCACAGCCTGATGGCGCCTTACCACGACCAATTCGAAATAAAGTATCTAGATCAATTTGCCCAATGCTACTTTGATGGCGTTTTGGTACAACACCAAACAACAAAGAGGTACTAAGTACATGGTCGTACCATGCAAAATCCCCTACCGGCAACAACTCAACACCTTGGCTTTGCTGTAATTGCCAATTGTCTTTGCGAATTGCCTGTCCTTGCTCTTGCAATTCTGTGAGTGAACTCTCATTTCGCCAATAGGCCTCAACCGCCTTTTTAAGTTCGCGCTTTTTCCCGATACGTGGAAAACCTAAGTTGTGAATTGTAATTGCCATCTTGATATCCTTTTTATTTAAGACGTTTAGATGGCTAAATATTAGTGGTAAATTTAATTCAACAAAATCGCAAGTTTTTCCAATTTAACTTGAAATAAATTAATACAAAAAACAAAATCAAAATTTTACATAGAAACCAAACACAAATTGACAGCGCTATCATAACCTATACATATATATAAAATAGAAATTTATTATTAAAATGACGACGATATGTACAAATCAACATTGAAACATGAAAAATAAACAGCTAGTATCAAATCTCTCTCACGGTCGTTCAAGTTTAATATGAGTATTCCTAAAGATGATTGATGTAAAACACCTTAAAACCATCGCAACCCTTAAAGAGACAGGGTCTTTGGTTAATACCGCACGAGAGCTTTTTCTAACCCAATCTGCTTTATCTCACCAAATCAAAGATTTAGAAAACAAACTCGATTGTCAGTTGTTTGAGCGTAAAACACACCCCGTACGCTTTACCCCACAAGGTATGTTGTTGTTAGAGCTTGCAAATGATGTACTGCCAAAAGTGGAAGCAACCAAGTGCAGATTAAAAGAAAGCTTAAACCAACCTATCTCGCAATTGCGTTTAAGCGTTGAATGCCATGCGTGTTTTCATTGGTTATTGCCAACAATTAAAGAATTTAACAACTTTTGGCCGGATATTAAGGTAGATTACGAGCGAGGCTTTAGCTACGACGCCATTCCGGAGCTACTAAACGATGAGTTGGATTTAGTACTTACATCTGATATTCGTGAAACAGAACGCCTTGAGTTCGCACATTTATTTGATTTTAAGTTAAAGCTAATTGTCAGCCCAGATCATCCGCTAGCTAAAAAAGCGTATGTAACCGCGCTTGATTTAAAAGACGAAACGATTATTTCGTATCCTATTCCACGCGAAAGACAAGATATCTTTAAGCACTTTATTCAAAATGCGCGTTTCGATGGCACCTTAAAAACTGTCGATCAAGGCTTGCTTATTTTTCAGCTTGTAAGCGCCGGTATGGGTGTTGCAGCTTTACCAGATTGGTTAGTAACCCCTTATGAAAGCCAAGGATTAATTAAGTCAATTCCATTAGGTGCGCTTGGTTTATCGCGCCCGATGTATTTAGCGATGAAAAAAACCATGAGCGACAACCCGGTTTATCGCCACTTTTTAAATACCTGCAAACAAAAAAAGGGTTAGCCACGTGCTAACCCTTTTATCTATTTAACTACAAATTAGCTTTCTAGTTCTTCATTAATTTGCTCTTCGCCACTTAATAACATTGCAAGCCAGCGCCCTTCCTCACTGTTTTCAAGGGCAATTTTCACAACCATGGTAAGCGGTACGGAAAGTAACATGCCTACAGTGCCAAGTAACCAGCCCCAAAACAATAATGATAAAAACACGACAAGTGGTGATAAGCCTAAGCCTTTACCCATAAAGCGTGGCTCAATCATATTGCCCATTACGGTGTTAATTGCCATGTAACCAATGCCAATTAAACCTGCAACGCCAGGTCCTTGCAGTACAACAGCCAGTAATACCGCCGGAATTGCCGCAATGATCGAACCGATATTAGGAATATAATTTAAGAAAAACGCCAGCACGCCCCACAAAATAAAGTAGTCGATGCCAAATGCCCAAAGCATTACCGTAACCAAAACACCGGTCGCTAAACTAACCAGTGTTTTGATAGCGAGATACGAATTAACCGAGTCTAAAAATAGGTCGATTTGTTTTTGCTTCATATCGGGATCATCAAGGGCTAAATGCACTTTTTTACCGATATAAGGCGCTTCAACGAGCATAAATACAACGGTTAGAATAATTAAAAACAAGTCAGCCATTACGCCACCAACGCCCGCGAGCGTATTAGCAGCAAGGTCGATAAGTTTACCGGGGTCTAAAAACGACATAATGCGATCTTTATCGATCAAAATATTATACTCAGCCAACATGGTTAATAAGCCTGAGAACTCGGTTTGTAATTGCTCTTTATACACGGGAACATTTTGTGAAAAGCCATTAACCGATTGACCAACAAGCCCTGCCAGACTGACCACAATTAACATTATCAGTAAAATAACCAGTGTAATTGCTGCGCCTTTGGGTACACGATAACGCCCCATTAAATTAATCAGCGGACTACAAATAATGGCAATAAATACGGAGAGTAAAAACGGAACGACAATTGCGCTTGCTAATTTCAAGCCGGCTAAAACAACGATTAAAGCCGCAAAAATCAATAAACTTTTACTGGCACCAGTAAAATTAGGCTGAACCATAGCTATCCTTAGTTCGTATTATCACTTTGTTCTAATTAGCGCTATGCTACATTATAAGCGTGGCAAATAGGAAGCTATTTGATTTATCTATGAATATTTTAATCACTGGGGCCACAGGCCTAATTGGGGCACACTTGTGTAAGCACTTAGCAAACCATCATAAGTTAATGGTGCTAACCCGCAAAAAAGAGAAAGCGTTTACCATTTTGGGGCACCATGTAAATGCGTTTGAAACCCTCGAGGATATTGACTTTAACCAGCTTGATATTGTGATTAACCTTGCCGGCGAACCAATAGCCGATAAGCGCTGGAGCAAAGCGCAAAAACAAAAAATTGAATCTAGCCGCTGGCACATTACTGAGCAAATCACCGACAAAATTAACGCAGCAGATAACCCACCACATACTTTTATATCGGGCAGTGCTATTGGCTATTATGGCAGGCAAACTGAGCCGGTTGATGAACAGCATAACCAACCCTTTGATGAATACAGTCATTACCTTTGCAAACAGTGGGAAACGCTTGCCAAAAAAGCGCAATCGGATAAAACCCGCGTGTGTATTTTGCGCACCGGTGTGGTGCTTGCAAAACACGGTGGTGCACTGAAAAAGATGGTGCCGCCATTTCAGTTTTGCTTAGGCGGCCCTATTGCTGATGGTAAACAGCAAATGTCGTGGATCCACATTAACGACATGGTAAACATTATTTTGTTTTTAATCGAAAACGAATCGCTAAACGGCGTGTTTAACGCAACGGCGCCTAATCCAGTTTCGAATAATCAATTCTCCGAAAGTTTGAGTGAAACGTTAGAAAAGCCTAACTTTTTTAGAATGCCTGAATTTGTATTGCGATTAATGTTTGGTGAGATGGCTGATTTACTGATATTTGGTCAAGCGGTTAAACCAAAAGCGTTGCAAGACGCAGATTTTAAATTTCATTTCCCACATTTAAAACCTGCCCTTGAGAATATATTAGGTGGGCGATAACGCCCACTTTTTTATAGTGCCCTAACAAGTCCTTGGGTGTTTTTTCGCAGCGTTTTTGCCACTAAACTGTAACCAAGCACTGCTACGAATAATGCCCCAACTACAGGCCCGTAAAGCCACATTGTTGGATGCAAATTACCAACTTGCTCAAACATACGGTACTGCACAACAAGCAATGCAATATCGCTAAACAGTGCTGCGGCAATGCCGGCAAATAAACCAAGCAATACAAATTCGTAAAGCACTGCGTTTTTAATGAGCTTGGCTTTAGCACCAAGGGTTCGTAATATCACCACTTCTTGCATGCGGTCGTGCAAACTTGCCTGCACTTGCGACACCAATACTAACGCACCGCAAATCACCACAATTATCAGTACAAAACTAATTGCCGTTGCCACTTGGTCGATAGTTGAACGCACCTGTTTTATCATTGAATCTACATCAATAATGCTCACGCTAGGGTGATTACGCACGAGCTGCTGTAAGGCTCGTTTTGACTCTTGTGGCGTGCTAATGGCAGAAATATACGTTGCTGGAAACTGCGATAGCACTTTAGGGCTTAAAATAATAAAGAAGTTGGGCTGCATGGTAGACCAATTCACCTCGCGCAAACTGGTAATTTTGGCACTAAAACGCTGCGAGCCAATTAAAAACTCAAGCTCATCGCCAATTTTCACACCCAACCGTTCAGCCATAGATTGCTCCATGGAAAGCTCGTTGGCATCGGGATTTAACCACTCGCCTTCAACAATTTCATTGTGTTTTGGTAAAGTATCGCGCCATGTTAAATTAAGCTCACGACCGACACCCGAGCGCGCTTCTTCATCGCGTTTTTCATTTTCTTGCGCCGATACTGACCGTGCTACTTGCTCACCGTTAATGCTATTTACGCGACCACGCACCACCGCATAAAAATCGGTTTGCTGAATGTTGTTTTCGGCTAAGAAATTTGCGATATCACTGCGTTCATATTCGCTAATATTTACCAAAAAGCCATTTGGCGCGTTTTCAGGTAGTTGCGATTGCCAATCGGCAATTAGATCGTTTTTCATCACTACTAAAAATAAAATGAGCTTGATTGCAAGTGCAAAGCTAATTACTTGCACCGCATTGGCGTTAGCGCGTTTTTGTAACGACGCAATTGCCAAAGACCAGCTATTACTTGGCTTTAATCCCAATTTACGTGAGGAGGTAAACAATAGTCGGCTTAAACCAAATAACATACCTGCTAAAAGCGCACACGACACAAACATAATGCCCGCAATCACAACACTGCGACTAAATAAGCACATCAAGCCAAACACGGTAAGTGTTGCAAGTAACAAATGCAGTTTTGATACTTTAAGGGAATCCCCTAAATTACGGCGCAACACCCGCATTGGTAGAATATCAAATAAGTCCATTAACGGTTTTAGCGAGAACATAACGGCGCAGACCAAACCGGTAAAGGTGGCGAGTCCAAGCGGCCAAAGTGATGCTGGCGGCAGGGCTTTACCCATTTTTTCACTCAGCACATCGATTGCGATAACTTGTAAAATAAAACCAAGCAACAAACCAATAATGACCGAAAACACTGTCACTAACAGTAAATGCACAATGTAGATATTACGAATCGTCGTGCGCGAACCGCCGAGTGTTTTCATCATTGCAACGGGGTCGTACTGACGCTCACAGTAGCGCCTTGCAGACACAGCAATTGCTACCGCCGCAAGCATAATGCCCAGCAAACCTGCCAGTAATAAAAAGCGCTCTGCTCGGTTTACAGAATCAGATACCGGACCTTGACGGTCTTTTACGCCATACCAACGTTGATTTTCAAGTAATTGCGGTTTGAGCCAAGCGTAATAATCATTAAGTTGCTGCTCGGTGCCGGCATATAAATAACGATAAGAAACGCGACTGCCCGGTTGGATCACTTGTGTTTTTTCAACATCAGCGATATTCATTAACACCCGACGCGAACTCGAAAAAATCGCAAATGGTGCATCTGGCTCTTCAGCAAGAATTTTTTCTGCAATGAAATTGGCTTCACCAATTTCAACCACGTCTCCAACTTCAATATTTAAGCTGTAAAAAACCGTATCAGACAACCATATATTGCCAGGCGCTGGATGTGCATCGGTAACATACTCAGCTCCTTCAAAGCTGTCTTTAAGTTTTAGTTGGCCTTTTAGTGGGTAGCCTTCGTCAGTTGCCTTAATGTACGCAATTTGCATTTCATCGTTGGCAAAAAGCATGCTATCAAAGCCATACCAAGTGGCCGTTTTCAGGCCGTCATCAATCGCTTTTGTAAGGAATTCTTGTGGCAATTTGTGGTTACTTTGCAAACCACGGTCAGCGGCAATAAATTCGCTGCTTTTTTGATTGATAGAAAGGCCGATGCGGTCGGTGATGGATGACAATGTCATTACCGTCATCACGGCAAGCGCAATCGCAAGTAATATAATATTGAGTTCGCCTCGTTTTAACTCTTGGCGAAATAATTTAAACGCTAATTTAGCCCACATCAGCCTGTACTCCGATACGGTCATCGATTAATTGGCCCGAGTCTATATGAAGTGTGCGTTGGCACTTTTCAGCAAGGTGTTCATCGTGCGTAACCAACACTAAAGTTGTGCCGGCGACTTTATTTAAGTCAAATAAAAGCTCTTCAATGATGCGACCATTTTTACTATCTAGGTTAGCCGATGGTTCATCTGCAAACAGCACTTTCGGTTCGCCAATGTAGGCGCGCGCGATCGCAACGCGCTGCTGCTCACCGCCCGATAGTTGTGACGGAAAATGATGTAAACGGTGTGAAAGCCCAACTTTTTCAAGCAGTTCTTTGGCTTTTTCTTCAGCGTTTGTTTCACCTGCGAGCTCCGCCGGTAGCATTACGTTTTCAAGAGCTGTTAGGCTTTGCACCAACATAAACGATTGGAAAATAAAACCGACGCTCTTTGCGCGTACCGCTGCACGCTGCTCTTCATCTAAACTATGTAATGGCTCGCCATCTAAAAATATTTCACCTTGAGTGACGCTATCAAGGCCCGCAAGTAGCGCAAGCAAGGTAGATTTACCTGAGCCCGATGCTCCGACAATCGCAATTGACTCGCCTGGCTTGACATTAAAACTGATGCCAGAGAGGATAGTTAGGTCGCCATCAAGTGTTGCGACAGTTTTTTCAAGATCTTTAACCTGAATCACATTCATTTGCGAAAGCTTATTCATAGGACTCTCAATGTTGTTACGTAGTTTATTCGTTATCTTACTTGTTATTAGTTACACGGCAACCGCCAACACCGATCACAGTGATGGTAAAAGCGACAAAAATCAGTTAACTAAATTACTTATCTTAGGTGACAGCTTAAGCGCAGGCTATGGTTTAAAACAAGAACAAGCGTGGCCTCAGTTGTTACAAAATGCGTACAACCAAGAAAAATCGCCTATCCGTTTGATAAATGCAAGTATTAGCGGCGAAACCAGTGGTGGTGTATTGCAACGTCTTCCCGCTTTATTAGAAGAACATTCGCCAAACTGGGTATTAGTAGAAATAGGCGGTAACGACGGTTTACGCGGCTATCCGGTAAAATTACTCAAGAAAAACTTACGCCAAATTATTGATAAAAGCATAGCTGCAAACGCAAACGTCATTTTAATGGAGGTAGCTATTACCCCTAACCTCGGCAAGCGCTACGCAACACTATTTCAAAACGCCTATAAGCAAGTTGCAAATGAAAAATCTGTACCAACCATTCCGTTTTTTATTGAATCGGTGGTGACCAAGCCCGAGCTTATGCTACCCGATGGCATTCACCCTAACGCAAAAGCACAACCTTTATTAGTAGAGATAATGAAACAACATTTTGCAGATATAATTTTAAATAATTAATGATTAGTAAGAATTGGCTTATATTTGTAGTAACGTTAACTGACAGAATACAGCGTTCGAATTTAACCAAGCTGTTAAGTAAAAGAATACTCATTTAGGCGAGTTAACTGGCGTGTTTTTAAATACGTTTATTTTTCGAGTTGTTACATTAATGAATCTTGATAGTGAGCCGCGAAAAAATATCTCTCGTTGTTTAGAGGAAGAACAAATTTATTCGATGGATTAGGTAAAACAATAACAATCGTATGTGACCCGTTATTTCGGACTAAAGAAGCAAACACTTTCATTAAATCGTATATTTATCACGCAGTTAAACTTAGACTAGTTGCTTTTACACAAATCCGAGAATACACTAGCAACAATGTCGGCATATAGCGCAGCTTGGTAGCGCACTGTCATGGGGTGTCAGGGGTCGCAGGTTCAAATCCTGCTATGCCGACCATTCTTTTCTCACCCTAATCAGATACTTCGAACTTTTAAATAAGTAAGAATATCAAACTATCAATTTCAAATTTAGTCAAACAGCTCTACTTTTAACCACTACAAAACTTCATAAATAGCTTGTTTCAGCTCAACAATCCTTGACTATTTAGTCCACTACTTTAAGTTATTTATACTATCTGGGTTGATTATTTAAAGGACTAAACCATGCCGGGTGCATTTGCACACATTACAGCGGTTAATTTCGCTACCGAAAATAAATCACTAAGCCAATTAGCCATACCAAAAAAAGCCAAGTTTATTTTAAGTCAAAACCAAAAGTATTTGGAATTAGGCTGTGTTTCACCAGACTACCCTTATTTGGTGGTGGGTTTAGATAAAAAACGTCAAAATAAGTGGGCTGATCTTATGCATTATGAGCGTACAGGAGACGTCATTAAAGCAGCTATTGCGTATTGCAAGACCCTTGAAGGAAACGCACAAGAGAAATCATTTGCTTGGCTGTGTGGCTATATGGCACACGTTGCCGCAGACATTACTATTCATCCTGTCGTTGAATTAAAGGTGGGGCCGTACGAGCAAAACCAAAAAGCACATAGGGTATGTGAAATGAATCAAGATGCCTTTATTTGGCAACGGCTTAATCTTGGTGAAATTGGCTATGCTGATCGGGTCGAGCTCAATATTGGCTCGTGCACCAATGCAAATAACGAATTGGATGACGATATAAAGCAAATTTGGCGCCTTTGTTTAGAGAAAACTCACCCTGAATATACAAAAGATGTAGCGCCTGATTTTGATGCATGGCATTCTGGCTTTCAGTTCGTGGTTAATAATGCTGAAGAGAGCCACCGGCTTTTTCCTTGGGCGCGACATGTGGGTGTTGACCATGGTCTAACCTATCCAATGTTTAAAGAAGTCGATTTAGATTTCATTACACAGCTTGATACGCCTCGCGGTAAAATGCATTACAACGATGTATTTGATTTAGCGATTGAGAATATCAAATACTACATAACCATTATCGCCAATAGTGTTTTTAGTGATACGCCTTGTGATGCTATTTGTAATTGGAATTTAGATACTGGAAAAGACGAAACTAATAAGTTAACAGCATGGGATCACTAATATGAAACACCTTATTTTAATTATTGGTATGCTCTTTTGCATAGCATGTGCTAACAAGTCGAATGATTATAAAGCCGAGGAAATGGCAGACTTAGCATCACAACTAAAAGATATTGCAGCAGCACTAGACGGCACATTGAAATTTAGTGACACACATTACACTGAAGGACAGCAGTTGCTCCAAGACGCAATTAATAATGATGCCAATCGATTAACCCCGTTTAAAAAATACCAGCTTCACATCATTATTGATGAAAACAACGTGGCGTTACTGCTTTGTGATAACAATACCTTACTAATTGAAGATGCCGGCTGTACAGCGCAATCGGATGTGCAGCACTGGCGCCAGGCTAACAATGAGTGCAAAGCAACTGTAGCGTTAAGCCAAGTATGTAACTAGGCGCTTTAAAGATACTAGACATAAAAAACGCAGCCAGTTGGCTGCGTTTTTTTGATTAGCGAATTAGTTTTTGGCTTTCGCTTTAGACTTTGGCTTTGCTTTAGCCTTTGATTCTTCTACCCACTTGCCATCAACAAATTGTGCTGTCCAACCAGTTGCTTTACCCTCAACTTCAGACATTACATATTGTGATTTAGCTTTGCGGCTATAGCGGATAATTGCTTCGTTACCATCTGGATCTTTCTCTGGCGCGTCTGCTAAGTAATAAAACTTAGGTGATATACGATCGCGAAAACGTTTTAACTCAGACACTTTAGGTGCTCGCGTTTCACGTGATTTCGGGAACGTTGACGCAGCCATAAAGATACCTGAAGCGCCGTCACGTAACACAAAGTACGCTTCCGACTTTTCACACGGTAACTCAGGTAAGTGTACTGGATCTTCTTTCGGCGGCGCAGCTTCACCATTTTTAAGCAACTTACGAGTGTTTTTACATTCTTCGTTAGTACAACCAAAGTATTTACCAAAACGACCCGATTTTAATTGCATTTCAGACTGACACTTGTCACATTCGATGACTGGGCCGTCGTATCCTTTAATTTTAAAGCTACCACTTTCAATTAAATAGCCATCACAGTCTGGGTTATTACCACACACATGCAATTTTCGCGTCTCGTCAATTAGGTAAGAATCCATTGCCGTTTCGCATTTAGGGCAGCGTTTCATCTGACGAAGCACTTCTGTTTCTTCGTCTTCCACATCTGCGGCTACCGCTTCTTCACCTGGTACCAAATTCATCGTTTGCGTACAACGTTCTTTAGGTGGCAATGCGTAACCAGTACACCCTAAGAAAACACCTGTTGAGGCGGTACGAATACCCATATTGCGACTACACGTAGGACACGACAAATCGATTTCAACCACTTGGTTGGTACGCATGCCTCCTTCATTTTCATCAGAACTGGCTTTATCTAAGTTTGCTGAAAACTCTTGGTAGAACTTATCAAGTACATGTGTCCATTCGCGCTCGCCTTCTGCGATATCATCTAAACGCTCTTCCATTTTTGCAGTGAAATCGAAATTCATTAAATCGCTAAAGCTTTCAACCAAGCGTTCATTAACAATTTCACCCATTTTTTCTGCAAAGAAGCGACGATTCTCTACACGCACATAACCACGGTCTTGAATCGTAGAGATGATAGATGCATACGTAGATGGACGACCAATACCACGTTTTTCAAGCTCACGTACCAAGCTGGCTTCACTAAAACGCGCAGGAGGCTTGGTAAAGTGTTGTTTAGGATCAAGTTCAACAAGCTTTAATACATCACCCGTTTTAACCTCAGGCAACGCTTGTTCTTCTTGGTTTTTCTTTTTAACTGACGGCTGAACACGCGTCCAACCATCGAACTTAAGTACTCGCCCCTTAGCTTTTAGCTCATAGTCATTAGCCGCAAGGGTAATTGTTGTTAAGTCATACTCCGCTGGCGTCATTTGGCATGCCACAAACTGACGCCAAATCAGCTCGTACAGTTTTTTGGCATCAGCCTCTACGCCGTCTAAATGGCCCGACAAAATAGCAACATTAGATGGACGAATTGCTTCGTGCGCCTCTTGCGCACCATCTTTTGACGAATAACGAATTGGCGATGCAGGTAAATATTTATCACCAAACTCATTTTCGATATAGCTTCTACAAGCCTCTACAGCATCATTTGATAGATTTGTTGAGTCAGTACGCATATACGTGATAAAACCAGCCTCATAGAGCCTCTGAGCGAGCATCATGGTCTTTTTAACGCCGTAACCTAAGCGCGTACTCGCCGCCTGCTGCATAGTTGAGGTAATAAATGGCGCTGACGGTTTGCTTTTGCTTGGTTTTTGTTCGGTTGCTACAACCTTGTATTCTGCTGCTTTTAATTTAGCAACGGCTTCATCTGCATCTGATTTGTTCTTTGGTTCAAACGCTTTGCCTAAATATTTTGCTACTGCAAAACGAATTTGATCTTCATGAGATTTCAGCTCTGCGTGAATATCCCAAAATTCTTCCGGAATGAACGCTTTAATTTCACGTTCACGTTCAACTAATAAACGCACTGCTACCGATTGTACTCGACCCGCTGACAAACCGCGTGCTACTTTCGCCCAAAGTAACGGTGACACCATAAAGCCAACAACACGGTCGAGAAAACGACGCGCTTGCTGCGCGTTAACCATGTCGGTATTTAATTGGCCAGGTTCTGCAAAGGCATTCTGAATCGCGTTTTTAGTAATTTCATTAAATACAACGCGTTTATACTTTGACTCATCGCCACCAATGACCTGCTCAAGGTGCCAAGCAATTGCTTCCCCTTCTCTATCCAAATCGGTTGCGAGATAAACGTAGTCAGCGTCTTTTGCGAGTTTTTGTAATTCAGCAACAACCTTTTCTTTACCAGGAAGCACTTCATAATGTGGTTGCCACCCTTTATTTGGGTCAATACCCATACGCGCAACTAAATTCGCATAATCTTTTTCTTTGCGATACTTAGCCTTTTCTTCTGGTGACATTTTGCGTACTTCAGCTGGCGATTTAGTAGCGGCTTTGTTCGCTTTGCCAGATGTTGGCAGATCACGAATGTGGCCAACACTGGATTTTACGACGAAATCCTTGCCCAAATATTTATTGATTGTTTTCGCCTTGGCTGGTGACTCAACAATAACTAACGACTTACCCATATTTGCCTATTTTTACTTACGCAGTGCGATTTAATTTGTTAACCCATTTAGGGCGCTATTATTAAAGGTATATCGACAAAGTGCCAGCCTGACAAGCATATTTTTAAAAAACTCGCTATTTTTATATGTGTTAGCGTTAAAAATACACGGCTTGATTAAAATTTGAGTAGATTGAACTAGTAGATTTTTGAGGGAAACCGTATTTAGGACAGGTCAAGCGTATAAAGAAAAGCGCCTCTAAGGCGCTTTTTTAAATTTAAATGACCAGTCCTAAATAAGGTTGACACTTTTCCAACTTAAATTTGGAGAATGTTATGAACCCTATATCTAAGAGAACTCAAAAAGATTATTCACTTGCCTTTAAATTATCAATTGTCGAAAAAGTAGAAAAAGGCGAGTGTACATACAAACAAGCGCAAGACCACTATGGTATCCAAGGTGCTTCAACAGTTTTAGTTTGGCTTCGTAAGCATGGTCGACTAGATTGGAGTAAGGGAACACCTAATCACATGAGTGAGGCTACCGGTATGTCAGAGCCTAAAGATTTAACACCAGAGCAAAAGATTAAAGCCCTTGAGAAAGAGTTAGAAGATACCAAGTTAAAAGCCGAGTTCTTCGAGAAAATTGTCGATGTGCTTGATAAAGACTTTGGGGTACGTATCACAAAAAAGCAACGCGACAGGTTGTTGAATCAAAAGTCATAGCCAAACTGTCAGTGACCAAGGCGTGTAAGTACTTGGGTATAACACGACAAGCTTATTATAAACGCTGTAAAGTGGCGGTAATAAAAGAGCAGTTTGAGCAACGAGTATTATCGTTCGTAAAGGCACAGCGGATGACTCATCCTCGCATTGGTACCAGAAAGTTACAGTACATAATGCAACAGTCAGAGCTACACATTGGCCGAGACCACTTGTTTGCCTTACTGAGAGTAAACCGCTTATTAGTGCTAACTAAGCGCGCCTATCACCGAACAACACAGAGTCTGCATCGATTTTATAAACACCCAAACATCATAAAAGATGGGATTGAATTAACTCGTCCAGAGCAATTATGGGTGGCGGATATCACTTACCTGCCAACGAAAGAATGCGAGTCCTATCTAAGTCTAGTAACAGATGCTTACTCTAGAAAAATAGTGGGTTATAGCCTAAGTGATAATTTAAAAACGAGTTCAGTAAAACAGGCGTTTAAACAAGCGTTAAAAAATAGAAAAGTCACTTCACCTCTTATCCATCATTCTGATAGAGGTATTCAATATTGCTCAAATGAATACCAACGCATACACGAAGAATATGGCATAACGTGCTCAATGACAGATGGATATGACTGCTACCAAAATGCCTTGGCGGAACGCGTAAACGGTATACTGAAAAACGAGTATTTACTGACAAAGCCTAATAACTTGGAAGAAGCTGCGAAAATGGTGAAACAATCCATTGATATCTATAATCAAAGAAGGCCACACACGGCTTTAAAATACAAAACGCCCGATGAAGTTCATCGAGCGTTTTAATATTAAAAGTGTCAACTCATGCTAGGATGGGTCAAAAGATTAGCCATCATCACGAATAGTAATGAAAGATCTAGAGTTATTTTCCTTCGGAGTAACAAATTCAAAGAAAAAGTCACCCGTTGTAGCTCTATTTGGCGTTCCTTCTCGACCAATTACGTGAGTAGAGCGGATTGCCCTAGTAGTTGTCGTATTTTGCAACTCGTAAACTCCGCCGTTTGTATCTCCGTTTGTCGAACCATATGTAACACTAGTTCCAGCAGGCAGTGGATTATTAAACATATCACTGTAGTAAAATTCAAACGGTACATAGCTTAAACCAACATCAATCGCGGTATCTTCACCACCCGTACATACTCCATTTTCGTATGTAGCACTTTCTCTATCACAATTTGACGGCGTATTTTCATCGTTATCATCATCTAAGTGGATGAAATAACGAGAAATATCAACCGACTTGACATCACACGCGTCTTGAGTCTCTGACACTTCTAATTGAAGTAGTTGCTTATCGTTTTCAGAACCATCTGCAAACTCCCATGACCCATCGTCTGGAAGCGTTAACATTAAATCCGTGCAATCAGCTGGAATAAAACCTTCTGTATTCATTATCGGATTAACAAACATTTCTGATTTACTTATTACAAATCTACCATAAGCAGTGCTTCCTGACATAACAATCTCTATGTTGCGACGTAAATCGATTAAGTCTTTTGAACAGTCGCCATTTTGCTCAGCTAGCTCAGAGCAAACTAGACCATTGAATTTACCGTCCGCGGCACTCCAAATACCATCTCCATTTAAGTCCACAAATTCTTCAAACTCACCGCCATTAGTACTAGTTGGTAGGCAGTTTATACCGTTACTACAATCAACATTACCATCAAAAACACCATTTTCATTGTTATCTATAAATGCTTCAGCCAAATCAAACGCTGAGTAAAACTCACCCGAATCGAACATACCGTTTGCATTACGATCAATGTAGGTTTCTTCACCAGCAGTAGTCGCCAAAATCGTCGCTCGTCCGCCCAGTGGTACGCCATTTTCGTAGCTGTTGGCATTTAAGATACCTTGCAAACACGGCGCAGGAGCACCAAAGTATGGGTCACAGTTAATTTGATTTGTTTTAGGGTTTGTACCACCTATCCAGTTGCCCCAGTTATTATCAGTGAAAGGCTTTGGATTTTGACTTCTCCATTGAACTGTACAAATACCATCAACTGTTTCACAGCGTAATAAATCACTAAACTGCTCTCCGTCAACTAAGCCGATTGCACCGCCTTCGGTGCGTAAATAAACAGCAGTTCCATCAGGTACGAAATTACCAAAATGATCTGCCATATACACAGATACATTACTTATTTCATTTTCATATTGAAGCGCTTCGACATTAAATTTGTCAGCAGCCACTGTAAAGCTCGAGTTATCTGGAAGACCCGAGGTGATTGTTAAAAGGTCAGAAACGCTTACAATTTGAGAGTCGAGATCAACTAAGGTTAATTTTCCATCTGGGCATTGTTCCCCCGCAGGTTCTGCTTGACAACTATCGAACAGGTCTTTCCAACAAGTCACATCATTAAACGGGTAATCAGCAGGAATTTGTTCATCAGGAATGTAGCATGCGTGTACACGCACCGCCATAGGAACCTTACCCGAAGTAACAGTAACTTCTGAAATACCTTGACTATTAGTATTTATAGAACCACGGTTTAATGTTACACCACCATTATATGAGTTTAATTTGAAATCAATTCGACTGTTAGCTACAGGTTGCTTTTGCTCATCAATTAACTTAAATCTGATATTACTTGACTCTGTACGATTCTTTCCCCCTGTTCCTTTAAGCGCAATAACCGTTTGTGTTGAATCAAGGAATTCAATAGATGCAACTTCAGAAGCAGAAAGCGGAAGTATAGTTGAGATAGATTTACCGTTAACAAATGCCGTTACAGTATCCTCTGGATTACCATTACAACCTAAAGAACGGTATGTTGCTGATGCAGTGCCACCTATACTAGTGGCTTTCGCATCTAGTTCTGCTAAGCCAGATTGAGTACATGCAGAACTAAATTCCACATCAAGAGGAATTGTTAATGGTGTACCATCAGTGTCTTTAATTTCGACGGTAATAACAGTTGTAGCACCTGATGCAAGAGGCTGGTATTCACCAGAACCATCGGTTTTCAGGTTTAAGCCATTCTCAATCGCTAGAGAAAACTCTGCAACTCCGACACTAAAAGCTTTAATCACTGAAACGTCCCTGACAGTTGCAGTCATTTCACCTGTGTCATTTTTAGTACCAGGCTCTAAAGTCAATAACGCAATACCGTTCGCATCTGTTACTGCTTTACCTGACTCTGGCAGCAACTTACCTACCGTAGTTTCAACACTTACTAAGGTCTCAACAAAGCCATCGCCTGTTTTCGCATTCAAAGCTGAAATATATACAGTACCAATTTTATCTGAAGAAATGTCACGATTTACAACTGTACACCCAGTACTAGGATCAGTCGGATCTAGTCGATTGTTGTCGCGGTCGGCATCCCAACCATCATTACAGCCGGTAAGTAATTTTATATCGACTATTGTTTCAGCTGTTTCAGTGGAAGCATCATCACCTGAAGAGAAAAAGCCAGCACTTTTAGCTATGTTGGTTCCATCGATTTGAGCGATTACTTTACCTGCACCTTTAAAATTACCAGAGCCCAGAGTGACTGTAGCAACACCCGATTCGTCAAGAAGTTGCGTTCCTGTTTCAGATAAGATACGACCAGTATGTTCTGTGCTGAACACCACTAAACCGTCCGTTACTGGTTGACCATCGCTTTTTACAATAGCACTAACAATACCTTGGTTATCTTTTGTAATTGGGCTGAACTCAGTAAACTTATTGCCGTTTTTATCTAATACGGTTAACTCAAGTGTAACAACGCCACCAACGCCACCATCAGTTTCATCACCTGTACTTGTAAAAGTTAACGGCACTTCAAGTGTATCGTTGTCAATTGGCTCGAATGTTGCTGTAACCTTACCTGAACCAGCAACCGAACCAGCGCGCAGTGTGATTTCAGCAATACCATCAGAATTTGTTTGCGCCGTACCCACCTCAGGGTCAATAACACCAACGGTACTCCCATTAAAATCAGACAGCGAAAAAGAAATCAATTGGTTCGGATATGCTTTACCATTTTTCTTTAGTTCAGCCTTTAACAAACCAGGTTGAGCGGCAGATACTTGAGAAATACCATTCCCACCATCTGTTGAGTGAAGAGTAACTTTAAGTTCGTAGCTATTCGCTGAACCACCACCATCTGGTGACTCTAAGCTACCACCACCGCCACATGCTGTTAGCATAAAACTACACAGCAGAGCGAAGAGTAATCGGATCGAAGGCATGACTTCTCCCTTGCATTAAAATTATAATTAGAGTTATTCAGTCTATATTAAACTAATAATCCAACAAAAATCATAGCATTTTTAAAAAAACTTACCGTATTTCCTTTAAATTTTTATGTTCACTGGTAGGCTATGCAGAAAATCACAATAAATATACATACTAAATTATGACATCCACTATTTCACAACCTAAAGGTTTGGGGTTAACAGGCAAGATCCTCATCGGTATGGTTTTAGGTATTATCACTGGCTTTTTGTTCAAAGCGCTAATGGGCGAATCGGGTGATTTCACGCTAACTGCGGGTGAGTTTACGTTTTCATTTAAAGGCTTTTTTGTTGACGGTATTTTTCATATTGGCGGCCAAATATTCGTTAATAGTTTAAAGATGTTAGTCGTACCTTTAGTATTTATCTCGCTTGTGTGTGGTACATGTAGCTTAAGTGACCCTAAAAAATTAGGTCGCTTAGGTGGCAAATCAATTGGTTTGTACCTTCTTACGACTGCCATTGCGATTACCATTGCAATGACCCTAGCGCTTGTAATCAACCCCGGTGAAGGCATTAATATGCCAAGTTCATCTACGTTCGATGCGAAGCAAGCGCCGACACTTGTTGATGTTATTATTAACATGTTCCCAACCAACCCGATTAACGCAATGTCTAGCGGAAATATGCTACAAGTAATTGTGTTTGCACTATTATTTGGTATTGCAATGGCACTTAGCGGTGACGCGGGCAAACGTTTAACGGCAGTATTTGAAGATTTAAATACAATTATTTTGAAGCTAGTAACTATTTTAATGAATATTGCACCATACGGTGTGTTCTTTTTAATGGCGAAGCTATTTAGCTATATTGAAGGCGACTTAATCCTCAAGCTTATCTTTTATTTCGGCACCGTTTTACTTGCGCTATTTATTCATGCATTGATTGTTTACCCAGTACTGCTTAAAACATTTACAGGATTGAACCCGCAAATATTTCTAAACAAGGTAAAAGAGTTATCTATTTTTGCGTTTAGTACGTCAAGTTCAAGTGCAACTATGCCAGTAACGCTAGAAACGGCGACTAAAAAGCTAGGTGCCGATAACAAAGTTGCTTCTTTCACTGTACCCTTAGGTGCAACCATAAATATGGACGGCACCGCGATTATGCAAGGTGTTGCCACGGTATTTATCGCACAGGTGTTTACTGTCGATTTAAGCTTTACCGATTACTTAATGGTTATCTTAACTGCAACACTTGCCTCTGTTGGCACTGCGGGTGTACCAGGTGTTGGATTGATTATGCTTGCAATGGTACTTAATCAAGTGGGTTTACCTGTTGAAGGTATCGCCATTATTATTGGTGTAGATCGCTTGTTAGATATGACTCGAACCGCTGTTAACGTAACTGGAGATTGCATGGTTACGTGTATCGTTGCCAAGTCTGAAGGCGAATTTGATGATGCGGTATTTAACGATAGCGATGCCGGTAAGGAATTTGAAAATATACGATAATATTCAGCACTTACTAAAAAGCCGCTAATTTTAGCGGCTTTTTTGTTGTTAGAACTTAATTATTAATGATAAAGCTCTTTGCTTTTTGATAATAATTTGGCGATTACGTTATCTATAACTCCTGTCACGCCTAACCCGAGTTTATCTGATAAGCCTTTTTTGGTTTTATAGGTTATTTCAAGCAATTCGAATTGCTCATTTAACGCTAGCAATAAATCGTCACTTGTCTGGATCTCATCTACTAATCCTAACTTGTGTGCATCTGTACCAAACCAAGTTTCACCTGTCGCCACTTTTTCCACATTTAGGTTTGGCCTAGCTGATTGAACATGTTCGCGAAACAATACATGAATTTGCTCTAGTTCTTGCTTAAACTTTTCACGGCCAATTTCGTTATTTTCACCAAACATTGTTAACGTGCGTTTAAACTCACCGGAAGTGATTTGCTCGAACTCTACGTGATTTTTCTTTAGTAATTTATTGAAATTTGGTAACTGCGCAATGACACCTATGCTGCCAACCATAGCAAACGGGGCACAAACAAATTTATCAGCTACGCAGGCCATCATATAGCCGCCACTAGCTGCAATTTTGTCTACACTCACAATAAGTTCAAGTTTCGCCTGTTTAAGGCGTGCTAATTGCGATGCTGCCAACCCATAGCCATGCACTACGCCACCACCACTTTCAAGCTTAAGGACCACTTTATCGCTTGGCTTTGCTACCTGAATAATCGCCGTCACTTCATTTCGCAATGACTCGACTTCCTTCGCATCAACGCCCCCCTTAAAAGACAATACAAACACTTTGTTTAGGTTTTCGTTTGCAGTCTCTTTAGATGCTTTTTTTTCGCTCTTCTCAAAATCTTTAAAGGCATTTTTTTCAAGCGTTACGCTTAATAGCGCTTTCTTTTGTTGATCTAACTTTTCGCTTAAGCTTTCAATCGCTAATTCACCTTTACTTGCTTTAGGTTTACTTGAAGCCCCCACAATCAACACAACAATAATGGCAAACGCGACTACAAATGTGACTGTTTTTGCGAGAAATAATCCGTATTCGTATAAAAATTCCAAACTTAAACTCCGTAATTAATGTTTTGCGTACTCTAATTAAAATCGAGGCAAAAAAAAAGCCGCACTAACGAGTGCGGCTTGATAGTGTGTTTAATATTATTCAGTTACAACAGTGGTATTTGTAACTTGCAGCATTAAGCCTCTGCTCGCTAAGAATGACGCAATCTGGCTTTGCATTTCAGCATTTGCAGCTGCAGCATCCGAAGGTGCTACGCCGTAAGCTGGTGCAGGTGTTAAAACCGAACCATGGTGGCCTTTGGTAAATTTAACTAAATAGCTTGCCGGTACTTCAGATACCTGTGAAGTTGCTGCAGGTGTCAGCCCCATAAATAAGCCCGATGGAACAGTACCCGATACTGGGCTTACAGTTGAGTAAGGAGGGATTACTGTATCAGCCGGATTACCCATCCCGTCACCAACTACTACATTCTGATAGATAGCTGTACCCTGTGAAGCCACCTTGCTAGCTAACGAGTTAGAATCAGCCGCATCGACTGCGGTTTGAATTGCAAAAGCAAATTGGCTAATCGTACCTGAAATGTTGGCTAATTTTGCTGTTTCTTCAGCCTGTGCAAGCATAGTTGTATAGGCAACAAACGCACAACCAGCAAATTCACTTTGTGAGCCCGCATAGTCAGCACATGCGGCCTTACCCTCATCAGAACTCATAAATGCAATAAATTCAGCTGATTCAGCTGTACCCGCTCCTGCTAATACGGAACCTTTAATTACGTTACCAAACGCGTTCGATTCAAGTAAAAAGCCAGCTAAACCACCGCTACCACTTGCAAGTGCTGCTGTGTTTACCTTGAATAGCGGGTCGATAAGAGCCGCATTTTCTGGGCCTACTAGAGGTGCAACTGACTCATTTGCAGCAGCTAAGAAACCTGGTGCAACCACAGCCCCAAGAGAGTGACCAACAAAGCTTACGTCTGTCGGATTGATGCCTTGAAGGTTTGTCGCCGCTAGTGATAAGCGTAAGCCAAGTAAGTCAGCCATTGATTGACGTAAATTATCTCGCGCCACTAAGCTTGACGACAAATTCATGTAATGAAGTACGTTACCGTTTTCACCCGAAGCAATAAAGTCTATTGTGCCGTTGTTATCAGCGTCGATGCCACGTTCACCGTGTAATGGGTGATCAATTGCAACCGTTACAAAACCTTGCAATGTAAGCGCACCAGTAAGCGCTAGCATGCTTTCTTTTGTACTGGTAATACCGTGTTGTAAGATAACAACCGGCCAACCTGTTGCTGGCATAGCGAGTGCTGGCATACCAAGTTGCGCACGTACCGCATTAATGACCGTTAAGTCATCTGCTGGCGCCGTAACTTGAACTGGAACATTTGCCGGTGTTTGAGGATACGGAAGTGGATTATATTTAGTTAAGTGGCGCTGCTCATCTAAGCCTAGATCACGCAACAACCCATTCGATGCGTTAAAGCAAATCGTATCTTTACCTTCTGCAGGTTGTTCCGGAATAAAGCCGCCATTTGCTACGAAACCAGCAAGCGTTGCCGCGCCATCACATAACGCTTTCCAATATGTATTATTTAACGCAGAATCATCTGTGCCCTGTGGCTTTCTTAAGTAATGCGGTAATACAACCGAGCCACGCTCGTACTTGATTTGATCAAAAACTGGCGAAGGCGGCTGTGTCCCTTGAGAGCGGAATAATACGTCACCTACAGTCAAACCAGTAGATGGACCCATCATAAGCTGTGGCATGTTTTGTTGTGTAGCTGCACTCATTGCATACACATTTTTAACCATACTCATCACTGAGCCAGCTGATTGAATGCTCATTGCGCCAGTATAGATAATATCGTCTTTGGTCAAAGAACCAGATTGAGTAACAATATTTTCGTAGCTATTAATAACGCCTTGCAGCGCTTTTTGCTCATCTGTTACCAATGGTAATGAATTAATGTCGAGCTTAACTAAACCGTAAGTTTCTGAAGATTCAAATGACTCACCGCTCGTATCACGTAGTGCGTTTGTCACAACGTTAATATATGCAGAGCCTTGATTGAATGGTTTAAGCGGAACAATCGCAATATTATTACCACTAGCTTGTGCAACAAAATCAACACCAAACGTTAATTCTTTAACGTATTTACACGCTAAACCCGCTTGTACTTGCGCACATTCTGGGTCAGTAATGCTTGCGCCCATTACGACTTCAAATAAACGCACTGAATCACCATTAACAGTGCTGGTATCAAGCACTAAACCTGCAGGAACATCTAATGCAATTTGATAAGGAGATTGCGTTGACCAACCATCAAGAGCACCTAGCGCCGTTTGTGGGTCAGCATAATTAATTTCTTCGGCGGCTTCGCCTGGCATATTTAATGTGCCGTCAGTTGTTCCTAAAAACAGTAAATCATTTGGCACTGACACGACGCCGTTTGACGGATCAAATGCGACAGTAGCTGCAGTCCTTGCAGGCGCGATTACTTCTGACTCATTTTTAACATCTTCTAAGCTCTCACCACAGCCGTATAACGCTGTAGTAATCGCCATTGTGAGTAGCACTTTTTTCATTTTATTGCTCCAAACCCGATCTTTTTTATTGTGTGTATTTGATATTAAACATCAAAAATTAATTCGTCGGTGGTTATTATTAAGACATTAGACCAGTTAAAGTTAACTTAAACAAAGCAATTTCTCCACCTAAATTTAAATAAATCACAAAACTATTTTACTTGACTATGGTATGATGGCGAAAAATTTTGAACACCTAAACTAATATGCATGATTATCAAGCAAGTAATGACGCGCTTAACAACAAAGTCATTCTCGTAACGGGTGCCGGTGATGGCATCGGTAAAGTTGCCGCAATTGAATTTGCAAAACACGGCGCAACGGTAATTTTATTAGGTAAAACAGTTGCAAAACTTGAAGCCGTATACGATGAGATTATCGCATTAGGCGCGCCCCAACCTGCAATTGTGCCGCTCGATATGAAAGGCGCAACAAAACAACACTATCGTGATTTAGCAGCCACGATTGAAAATGAATTTGGTCGCCTTGACGGATTATTAAACAATGCTTCTATCATTGGTTCATTAGGCCCACTGGAACATTTCTGCGTATCAACATTCGAAAACATTATGAAAGTGAACGTTACCGCACAAGCTGTGTTAACTAAGTCACTTTTCCCACTGTTAAGAAAGTCCGATAACGCATCAATAATATTTACATCAAGTGGTGTTGGCCGCGAAGGAAGAGAGTTCTGGGGTGCTTACGCAATTTCAAAGTTTGCCACAGAAGGCATGATGCAAACTTGGTCTAAAGAAGTTGGTAAAACGAATATTCGTATCAACTGCATCAATCCAGGTGCAACACGCACAGCAATGCGTGCCATTGCGTTCCCTGGTGAAGATAAAGACAAGTTAAAAACACCAGCCGATTTAATGCCAACATACCTGTACTTAATGTCGGATGATTCAATTGGTGTTAATGGCCAATCGATTGACGCACAGCCTAAAGTATAAATTGCAAAACACATAAAAAAATAGCGCAGTAATCTGCGCTATTTTTTTTGCCTTTAAGCTTTGACTGTCTCGTGTTGGTTCGACATTGACCACGCATTTAATAACGCCCTCACGAGCGAAGCTAACGGAATTGCAAAGAAAACGCCCCAAAAACCCCACAAACCACCAAAAAACAATACCGCAACAATGATGTAAACCGGGTGTAAGTCTACTGCTTCTGAAAACAGCAGTGGCACCAATAAATTTCCATCTAACGCCTGAATAACACCATAAGCAATGATCACATACCAAAACTCACTGCCCACACCAAATTGAAATAACGCCACGAGCGCTACGGGGATTGTTACCAACGCCGCCCCTACAAACGGAATAAGCACCGAGAAACCAACTAACGTGCCAAGTAACGCGGCATAGCGTAAGTCTAATATTGTAAAAGTAATAAACGTGGTTGAACCAACAATTAAAATTTCAAAAATTTTGCCGCGTATATAATTCATAATTTGCTGGTTCATTTCCTGCCAAACCTGACTTATTAACTTTCTCTCTTTTGGAATAAACTTTTCAAAGCCCGCAAGTAGCAAATGTTTATCTTTCAGCATAAAAAACACTAAGAGAGGCACAAGTATCAAATAAACTAACCAAGCAACAACATCTTTCAATGAATTAAGGGATGTAGATAGCACCGTTTGACCAATCGTCACCGCGTGCCCTTCCACAGACGATAATATCGATTTAACTTGCTCAGGGTTAACCAATTCAGGATAACTACTCGGAAGCGTCATTAAGTAGCCTTTCCCCTGCTCTAACATGGAAGGTAAATCTTGCACAAAATTTGATAATTGGTGCCATAGCACTGGTATAATACCAACCACAATAGATACAACTACGCCACTGAATATCAACATCACCAAAGTGCTAGAAATAACGCGAGACACGCCCGTATGCATTAGTTTTTGTACCGGCCAATCTAATAGATACGCGATAACTAATGCCACCATTACCGGTATAATATACGTGCCAAAAAAATAAAATGCCGCAGCTAAACTCAGCGTCAGCATTAATAATGTAATTGAATTTGGATCTGAAAACTTGCGCGAGTACCACTGTTTAAAAATATGTAACACTAATTCGCTTCCTCAATGGGGTTAGTTACAATTAATACATTAGATTGCCATGTATAGGTTCGCTGTTGGTTGTCAAGATAGCGAAATACATCGTTGAGCTGTGCATCTTGAGCGAACTTAAACACCACATAATTGGCCGTATTGTTTTGTTTTAATAGATATTTAAATTGAACAAATAATTGAGGACATTTAAGCCCTGTTAGATCTTTCATACAGAATAAAAAACATGTCTTTTACGCAATTAACGTTATCACAAAACGCACCATGAAACAGCTTGATAAAGCAGTTACCACTCAGTAATTTACAAAGCGCAAGCATGTTTTTGATGATTATGCTAAATTCACAGTATACAAGCCGAACTTGATCATATTAGCTTTCTGTTTATGACAAAACAAAATAAAAAAAACGAACTACCGAAAAATCCCACGTTAAAAGACATTAACTGGTTTAAAAAACAGTTAAATTGGGGTGAACTCCCACCTTTTTATCATTTGGTGGCAGCTTCTGTTGGTGAAGCTGAAGGTGTATTCAGTCATGGCTTTGATAACGCGATTAAGCGTATTACCGATAAACGCAACTGGAACTTAGCACTCCTTGGTGGCGAAGAACTCGAAAACGGTGAAATAAAATGCGATACCCCACCAAGGCTTGCCCTTTATCAAGTATTCACTGAACGTGGCTTTGAACTTTTTGCCTTTCCTTATGCCAAAGACAAAGAAATAGACCAGTACGTAAAAGAAAATAAATTGATGGAATTTAAAGTATGGGATCCCCATGCAATGCGCAATGTGCTGCGAATTAATCAGCTACATAAGTACATCCAGTTTTATTTTCAACGCGGTGATGAAGCTGACAAAGCGTTAATTCTGCATTCACATAAAATAGTGCATAAAACCATTGAATTTTTAAAGAGCGAACTAAACGTTATAAAAGTCTCGGGAGTGTCAATAAAAGAATACTACCAAAAGGCAGAACGCACAGCCGACGCTTGTGAGGATGAACTTGCACTCGCTCATTTAATGGCAAATGAAATGCTACAAAAAAAGGAATAACATGCCAAAACCCAGCCTTTTAAAAAAGCTAACGTGCTTTTGTTTCGCACTTTCGCTTCCTGTTGTGGCACAAACTAATTTTAAATTACCCGATCTCGGCACCTCAGCAGTACAAGTATTATCAATCGAAAAAGAACGCGCCGTCGGCGATGTTATGATGATGCAAGTGCGTGGCACCTCACGCGTAATGCAAGACCCCGCGCTTGATGAATACCTTACCAATATTGGTAATCGTCTTGTTGCACATGCTGATGATATACGTTTTCCGTTTGAGTTTTTTTGGGTTGATAACAGAGATATTAACGCATTCGCTTTTTACGGTGGTCACATTGGTATTCACACCGGACTAATTATGAATGCCGACAATGAAAGCCAGTTTGCCTCTGTAATTGGTCACGAAATCGCACACGTAACCCAGCGTCACCTAGCAAGGCGTTTACAACAGGCCAAAGATAATCAAGGGATGACTATTGCGGGTATGATTGCCGGTATTTTAACAACCATAGTTGCACCGGATGCCGGTATGGCAATTTTAGCAGCGAGTCAAACACAAGCGCAACTAAGTCAGTTAACGCACAGCCGAGGCGCAGAACAAGAAGCAGATCGAGTCGGTATGCAAACGCTCAATAGTGCAGGATTTGATCCCAGAGAATCAAGCGAATTTTTAGCCAAGCTTGCTGATCAAATTCGTCATATGCCAAAACCACCGGCATTTTTATTGACTCACCCATTACCCGATTCTCGTGTTTCAGATGTGCGTATGCGCGCACTGCAATACCCTGAACGCTTTATCGATTCGTCGTTAGATTTCTCGTTAGCAAAAGCACGCGTGATTGCACGCTACGGGCAAGAAAGCGCGAAAGCAGAGCAAGAATTTCGTAAGCATTTGCGCATTAATCGTTTTGCACTTACCACAGCAGCAGAGTACGGCCTTGCCTTAACACTGATTGACCAAAAGAAATATGATGAAGCAAACGACCTGCTCACTAATTTAGAGAAAAAAGTACCCGGCAGTTTGTTTATTCTTGATTCAAAAACCGATTTATTACTCGGCCAGAAAAAATACGACGAAGCACTCGCCATGCTAAAAAAAGAGTACCAACGCCAGCCTAATAATCAGGTGGTCACGCTCAATTATGCCAATGCGGCTATCACAGCAGGCAAACTCGATTTAGCACACCAATTACTCAAATACTTTTTACTCGAAAAGCCAGAGCATGTATTAGGTAAAGAGTTACTTGCGCAAACTTACAAAGAGCAAGATGACAAAGCGTCTTACCATGAATTAAAAGCCAGTATTTACACTGATTACGGCGCCTATGCACAAGCTTCTAACGAGGTACAAAAAGCATTAAATCATGTGGATACGGAAGATGAAATTAAGCAGCAACGCTTAAAAGCGCGATTAAAAGAATATCGTCTGATGCAAAAAGAGCTCGCGAAACTTTAATTTCATCTGTAAGCACATTACAATCACGCAAAAAATAGATTTGAGAATCCTATGACTGTTAAAATTTTTCACAATCCACGCTGTTCAAAGTCGCGTGAAACTCTTGCATTACTTGAAGAAAACGCCGTTTCTCCTGAGATTGTTGAATATTTAAAAGACGTGCCAAATGCAGACGATATTAAGCAACTTTTATCCCTATTAAATTTTGATTCTGCGCGTCAATTAATGCGCACCAAAGAAACAATTTACAAAGAGCTTAATCTAAAAGATGAAACAAGCGAAGACGCGTTAATTGATGCAATGGTTGCGAATCCTAAATTAATTGAGCGCCCAATCGTTATCAATAATGGCAAAGCAGCAATTGGCCGTCCACCTGAAAGCGTGCTTGCAATTATCTAATGTCTTATTTATTAGTGCTGTATCACTCTCGTACCGATTCAGTAAAAAATATGGCGTATGAGATCAGCGATGCAGCACAACACGCCGGCATCGACGTAAAAATTCGCTGTTTCAGTGATGATTCTGACGACCTAGTTGTGACCATTGACGATTTAAAAAATTGTGCGGGCCTCGCCTTTGGTAGTCCAACACGTTTTGGCATGATGGCCTCACCAGCTAAACAGTTTTGGGAAACCACCAGTGATTTATGGCTAGCCGGTCAACTGATTGATAAGCCCGCTGCTGTATTTACGTCATCAAGCAGTCAACATGGCGGTAATGAATCAACATTACTGTCAATGGCATTGCCTCTATTGCATCACGGCATGCTGTTATGCGGCGTACCCTACGATGTACCAGCGTTGTCTGCCACACAAACTGGCGGTACTCCGTACGGTGCAAGCCATGTATCTGGGCTTACAAATTCAAGTAATTTAAGTCAGGACGAAATCGCCATTTGCCAAAGTGTCGGCAATCGACTCGCTAAACTAATTAAGCAATTACAATGAGTAAAATAGAGAAACAAGCAATTACAAAGCGCTACCAAAAAATTGCGCTATTCGGTTACATTGGGTTATTAATTTTAATGCCAACATGGTTACTCGGGTTATCACCACGTGAAGGTTACAGCACAGGGTTCGTTATTGGCCTTTACATTGTGCCTTTATTACTACCGCTCAAAGGCATTATTCAAGATAAACCTTACACTTACGCTTGGGCTAACTTTATTGTCATTATCTACTTTTTGCATGGTTTTACGTCCTTGTGGGTAGCACAAAATGAAATGATTTTTGTTTTGCTTGAACTGCTTTTTGCCAGTTGTATGTTTATTGGTTGTACATACTATGCTCGCTATCGTGGTCAAGAATTAGGACTTAAAATTAGAAAGCTAAAAGAAGAGCTTGCCGAAGAAAAAGCAGCCTTTGAAGAGAAAGAATAAAAAAAGCGGCAAATATGCCGCTTTTTTTATCTTTTAACTGACCAGTCCTAAATAAGGTTGACACTTTTCCAACTTAAATTTGGAGAATGTTATGAACCCTATATCTAAGAGAACTCAAAAAGATTATTCACTTGCCTTTAAATTATCAATTGTCGAAAAAGTAGAAAAAGGCGAGTGTACATACAAACAAGCGCAAGACCACTATGGTATCCAAGGTGCTTCAACAGTTTTAGTTTGGCTTCGTAAGCATGGTCGACTAGATTGGAGTAAGGGAACACCTAATCACATGAGTGAGGCTACCGGTATGTCAGAGCCTAAAGATTTAACACCAGAGCAAAAGATTAAAGCCCTTGAGAAAGAGTTAGAAGATACCAAGTTAAAAGCCGAGTTCTTCGAGAAAATTGTCGATGTGCTTGATAAAGACTTTGGGGTACGTATCACAAAAAAGCAACGCGACAGGTTGTTGAATCAAAAGTCATAGCCAAACTGTCAGTGACCAAGGCGTGTAAGTACTTGGGTATAACACGACAAGCTTATTATAAACGCTGTAAAGTGGCGGTAATAAAAGAGCAGTTTGAGCAACGAGTATTATCGTTCGTAAAGGCACAGCGGATGACTCATCCTCGCATTGGTACCAGAAAGTTACAGTACATAATGCAACAGTCAGAGCTACACATTGGCCGAGACCACTTGTTTGCCTTACTGAGAGTAAACCGCTTATTAGTGCTAACTAAGCGCGCCTATCACCGAACAACACAGAGTCTGCATCGATTTTATAAACACCCAAACATCATAAAAGATGGGATTGAATTAACTCGTCCAGAGCAATTATGGGTGGCGGATATCACTTACCTGCCAACGAAAGAATGCGAGTCCTATCTAAGTCTAGTAACAGATGCTTACTCTAGAAAAATAGTGGGTTATAGCCTAAGTGATAATTTAAAAACGAGTTCAGTAAAACAGGCGTTTAAACAAGCGTTAAAAAATAGAAAAGTCACTTCACCTCTTATCCATCATTCAGATAGAGGTATTCAATATTGCTCACATGAATACCAACGCATACACGAAGAATATGGCATAACGTGCTCAATGACAGATGGATATGACTGCTACCAAAATGCCTTGGCGGAACGCGTAAACGGTATACTGAAAAACGAGTATTTACTGACAAAGCCTAATAACTTGGAAGAAGCTGCGAAAATGGTGAAACAATCCATTGATATCTATAATCAAAGAAGGCCACACACGGCTTTAAAATACAAAACGCCCGATGAAGTTCATCGAGCGTTTTAATATTAAAAGTGTCAACTCATGCTAGGATGGGTCAAACCAACAATTAATTGTCTAATGCTTCGAGCAGTGAGTTAAACCAAGGCGCTGCTACTGGCAAAGGATCAAAGTGTTCGCTCGCATCAACCTTTAACATCTCTAACACTTCATTACCTCGCAACTCAATGAGTAATTCTCTAAATTTTCTGCCAGCGCCACAGTAAGTTTCCCCATAACTACTGTCTCCCATTGCAATCACAGCAAATGGTTTATCAGAAATTAGCGGAAATTCCGACTTAAGGGCCAAATACAAAGATTCAAGTTCAAAAGGAATATCCCCCTGCCCGGTTGTTGAAGTAACTACCAAAATCACATCACTTGAGACAAAATCAGCAACACTGCCTGGGTTATAGAGTTCAAATCCATGCCCTTTTGACTGTGCAATTGACTCTAGTTGTTCACCAAGGGCTTCTGCCCCCCCGTAAACGGTACCAATGAAACACTTAATATTTGCCATTTTTTCTCCTAGCGTTAGTTCCCTAAACCAACTTCATTAATGTGTAACACCTCACATCTTTAACCTTGCAAATAAGGTAGTTAACTTAATCTCGAATTAATAAAGCTGGCACTAAAACAGTTTAGGCAAACAGGTGTTATTTTAGCAACCGATAATCTTGTTCTTTATCTGGCCAGCCTAAGCGCTTAAATAATTCAAGTTCCGGCTCGCCAATCGAGGCCTCAATATGAATAGTCTGCTTACTAAAGGGGTGCTCAAAAGTCAGTTCTTTAGCAAATAACATCAAGCGATTTAAGCCAAATTCTTGCTGGAAAAAATGATTCTGCTTGTTATCACCGTAATTTGCATCATTCAAGATGGGGTGATTGATATGGTTTAAATGACGCCTAATTTGGTGCTTACGGCCGGTTTTTGGTAAACATTCTACCAGTGAATAACGCACCGTTGGAAACTTACCAAGTGGCTTATTGATCACAGCTTGGTGCAAACACTTAAAGTCGGTTTGTGCTTCTTGCGCTGGTTTTTCTTTATCGGCAAACTTATCGGCAATCTTGTCGTGTTTGTATTTGAGTGCATGATCCACATGCAACGATTCTGGCGCAAACCCGCGTGTTAACGCTAAGTAACGCTTGCTGATCTTATGCTCTGAAAAGAGTGAGCTTGCGGTACGTGCGACATCACTACTTAAACCAAATAACAACACGCCAGATGTAGGCCTGTCTAACCGATGAAGCGGAAACACATGTTGATCAATTTGGTCGCGTAACATCTGCATCGCAAAATTAGTTTCGCGTTTATCTAAAAAAGAGCGATGCACCAATAAACCAGACGGTTTATCAATCGCAATAAAGTGTTCATCACGATATAAAATCGGTAATTCACCAAACATTAATTAAGCGCCTTATCTAATTTTTTAATTACATCAATCACTTTTGGATAATCGCCTAACATTTGCTCTGCCATCGGCGTAATATTGGCTCCTTTTGGCAGCGGCTGATTTGCGGCAACAAGTTGTTTCATTTTGATAATAAATACAAATTGTAACCATTGTTCAAACCGCATTGTGTCATAACAAAATGGCGCAGTAGATGCGAATGCTGCAGTATTTGGTGGTGTGTTTGACCACAGTTGATGTACTTTTAGCGTGTCACTTAATTCGTCGAGCAGTTGAATGATCATATCAGTGTTATATTACTTAGCTATTCACGTATTTTATCAAAACTTCGCTGCTTTTCATTGTATAATGAGCAAAATGCTCGAATGGATAATTATTAATGCAACACACTATCTCAAGCCTTGGCGAACTTCTTGATAATGCAGGCACCACATGGCGCGTTTTT
This sequence comes from Pseudoalteromonas sp. ABV4_021, assembly GCF_056159365.1. Lineage (NCBI taxonomy): Bacteria > Pseudomonadati > Pseudomonadota > Gammaproteobacteria > Alteromonadales > Pseudoalteromonadaceae > Pseudoalteromonas > Pseudoalteromonas sp. ABV4_021. The sequence goes on from NZ_JBSWVB010000001.1 coordinate 1,786,759, forward strand.
GACATGGGTCGCCGCATTCAAAAAATTGATAAGCAAACATTTTCGCAAATAGAAAACAATCAAATTCCCTATCCATTTCCATTGCAACAACATGCGTTTTTAGCGATTCAATTTTGGAATAGCCACGAGACAGAAACGCCCTACATTTGGTTTTTGAAAATGCCGCTCGACGAACAAAGTAAACTGGTTCAAGCAAGCCGCAATCATTTTGCATCAATGGTAATCGAGGCACTTGGAAATCAACTTACGGGCAATGATGAAGCGCAAAGCCAGCTCGATAATAACCCGTATGTATTTACACCAAACGCAAATAAACTTGCGGCGTTTAATGCCATTATTAAAAAAGAACTAAAACAAAGCGCATCAGCCTACTATGAACATGTAGAACTTTATTTTAGCGGTAAGCTCGGTTTTAATGACTGGCAGCAACTTGGCTTACAAGGCATCGCTGATTTTGCAATGCGATTAACTGATACCAATCAAGACAACTTAATAAAAGCATTAGATCAGTTACCACAGCCCGTTGTTAATTCATTAGCTGCAACCCTTGAACACAGTGCAATTTCGGTTGCTTTAACCGAAGCTTTATACGTTCAGTTTGAAAACGCCGTTAAACAACAAAATAGTGAAAATATCATTAACTACTTACGCATGATGTCTAATACTTCTGCCACAGGTATTTTAGAACGTGCTGTCGCAATATTAGTAACAACACCAACCTTGCTTAACCTTGATGTCGTGTTAACGCTTACAGGGCGCTGCTGGCATGTGCTCGAAAAACATGTTGTCGCTCTTATGGATTACCTCGCATCAGAGCACGACCAAGATGTTTTTGCTGGCATATTTGCTGATCTTGTTGCAATTCCAAGTTTACGCCCTCATATGTTAGCAATGATCCGAATGCAAAATAGAAGCGAAGCCCTTTCGCGTGCAATTGGAAAACTATTTCAACAATAATTATTAGGTAACGATATGGCGTCAATTTGGCTTATTCTGACTGTTGCAACAGTGATCTACTTATTTTGGCTTGACCGACAAGCTGCTGAAAGTGCAAGAGAATATGCCAATCGCCATAGTGAAAAACTGAATGTACAGTTTCTTAGTATTGCGTGTACCAAAAAGCGTATTGGTATTTTAAAAAATGGAAAACCAGGGCTTAAATCAACTTTTGTTTGGGAGTTTTCGAGTAATGGCGAGGACAGTTACAATGGCGTGGTTAATTTAGAAAATGACAAAGTGATCAGTGTTGATGTGCCGCCACATAAAATAAACTAATTTTTAGTACGTCAGAAAAAGCTAAGGCGCAACATAATGCCGCGCCTCAAATTCGAAAAAACATCCATTTTTCCTTGGTTATCCATCACCATTTATGCTTTCGCACATCCATTTTTCATCCATTGAAGGAAACCAATCCATGCTTCCCTAGCTATCCTTGTCCCAATTCCTACCCTCATCCTGAGGTGTCCCCTTTGCTCCTAGCCTTTCCCTGTATTTTGGTTTTTCCTAAACCATCCTTTAAACGCTCCTGCGTTTATCCTTTTTGCATCTTTGCAAAACACTAACTCATTTAGTGCACCGTCATCCTTGCATCCTTGTCCTTTGTTCCCTTGATACGCCCTGTATCTATGCCTAAATTCCATTCCTTGGCATAAAACATACTTCCTGTATGTTTGCTTCCTTGTTGATGTTAATAATAGTGAGAATTTGTGACTAATGTAATGAGGTAAATCGATTCTAAATTTATTAATCTTTTATACATATTATAATTTTTCTTTTATTACATAGAGTTAAATGAAAATAAGTGCTATTTACAGCACTTAAAGCATCACAAACTCACATCATTGTGAGATATTTCCTACACACTATTTGTCAGAAAGCGACTTAGCCCTTTTGCTTAACAAACAGTTTTCCAGACACTTTGGTAAATGTAAGTTCAGTTTCACCTTGGTAACCTTCACTTATAAATAAATCGTGAAAACGTTCCCGTGTAATGAACACCGCACTTGCCTGCGCTCCATCAGATTTAACAACGTCATCAATTGCCCTTAATAAGTAACGGCCGATACCTTGGTGTTGCACATGAGGATCGACTGCAAATAAGCTAATAAAGCAGCAATTAGCGAAGCTTGCGACGGCTTGGTGGATTGCTTTTTCTTTTTCGATAAGCTGATTGGTAGATAATACCCCAGTGTTGAGCATTAATTTTAAGCGCCAGTGCCATACTCTGTCCGCAGCTAACGCATCATTGGCTTTTTGCACACAGCTAACCGCGAGCAAATTGTCACCAGCAAATACGCCGATAATGTGCTGATGGCTTTGCCAAAAGCTGGCTAGCTCTTCACGTATTAATAAGCGGAGTTTTTTCTCGTAAGCACCTTTATTTGCTTTATCGTATCCCAAGATTTGCTGAAATAACTCATCATCGTGATACGCTTGATACAATACACTTGCTGCGATTTTGCAGTCTTCTGCGGTTAAATAGCTAGCTTTTAATTCTGTGTCTAACGTTGGGGTTGCTAATGTTTCATCAGCCATAATATCTTCCTTTATTATTATTGTTCACACTTCAAGTTAGCACATTATTTGAGCTATTCTATAGTTATAGCGTTAAAACAACCTTCTTTAGCAAACATAGGAGCAATATTATGGAATCAGGTTCACATGCAATGAATGATCTGTTTTCACAACTTGGGCTCGATTCAACAGATGAAGCGATTGAACAATTTATCGCTACCCATAAAATTTCACCAAGCCTAATACTTGCCGATGCGCCATTTTGGAGCCAAAGCCAAGCGAGCTTTATTAAAGAATCAATCGAGCAAGATGCTGATTGGTGCGAAATTATCGATCAACTCGATAGCCTGCTCCGTTAGATTACAGTAAAATTGCCCAATGGTTTTAAAAGGGCACATTTATGCAAGATATCGTCATCGCAACTATCAGTAAGCTGTTAGCTACCAACAAGCAACCCAATGTTGCACTCGTAAAAGCAAATTTACCTCAACCGGTGCCAATGCCTATCATTATTGATGTGCTTGCACGTTATAAACAAAACCCAAGTGATTTTGAACATCAAACACTAAAGCAAGTGCAACAGCCAGCACAAACCTCAAGTGCGTCGCAAACGCAACTCGATCGTATCGAAGCTAAGCTCGATAAGTTGTTATCCCTGCTAGAAAATAAATAATCCTATGTACATTGTCGACCTTACCTTTGATTGCTATCAAGACACCACTCTCGATGCGGCTGAACAAGCCATAGTGCGTTTAGTTAATGCACTGCGCTTTAATGGCCAAATTATTGGGGAAGAATTTCCAACAACGCTAAAAGATGGCTTTTTTATTACCCGTGTTATGTGCCCAGAAGAAGACGCACTGCATCCATTAAATCACAGTCCATTTGTAAAATTTAGCTTAGAGAAACTCAATGAAGCTGGCCTATTACAGCCGAAAGTAAAAGTAATTGGGCAAGATATTCATTCTAATGGCTCTGACGCTTGTTCATCGCCATCGAGCTATATTTTATATACTACCTATTTGCATACCTGTAGCCCGCTTTACTGCGGTGACGACTTTATGCCCGTACCACTCTATAAAGTGCCTGCAGTTGCCAATGGTGACTTTAAAGCTCTGTTAAAGTGGCAAGAAGATTGGCAAGCTTGCGACCAAATTCAAATCAATGGTGCAACACGCTGCGAATTTGCAGCAATTAAAGAATTAGCTGATATTGATAGTGATCTTTTTAGACGCGGTATGGATTTATCAAAGCGCATTCGCTTCCTTACGAAAAAACCGGTGTATTACTATTTATACCGAGTGGGCGGATTATCAAAAGAGCAAGAGTTGTCGCGTAAATGTCCGAAATGTAACGGTGATTGGCGCTTAGAAGAGCCATGGTTTGGCTTGTTTGATTTTCGCTGTGATACCTGTGAGCTGGTATCTAATATTTCGTGGGACTTTCAGTAACGTCAATACTTCTATAAGGCGCAAAGCGCGCCTTATTATAGTAACTACCACTTTTTTACTTCGACAAAAAAACATTCTGCAACAAAGTGAAAAATGTGACTTTTCACTGTGCAACATCAGAATTTTTTAACGTACGTGATGATGCTTTTGCTCGAAAACAAAATCAGATAATTAATAACCTTAGTATTACACGTTATTGCGTGTAGTAGAGACCCTTGCAGTCAGCTAAAAATGCTTCCATTGAGTCTGCTAGTTTATGGTGTGGTTCTTTACCAAGGTATTCAAGCCAGATACTTGCATCCTCTAATTTCATTACAAGTAGCAAATCATCTTCTTCACAGGTTGCAAAAAACACCGTATCGGCCTGTTTTAACCGACGCTTCATAAGCACATGGCCGGTAATATTTTGCTGTAAGCGATCAAAGTCTTGTTCGCTCCAAGCTTGCAACAAACAAAGATTATGGTCCTGATAACTGGCAAATAAATTATCGCTGTAAAAGCTGCTAAAATAAGCCTGAAGTGCCGCCGGAAATTGTGTTTCAAGGGCTTTTTCTAACGCCTGCATATTACCGTTTTGCGCCACTTGCTGCCAAGCAACCGATTCATTTTCGACACTATTTGGTATTTCACATGGACTTGGCCAATCACTATCGTGAAACACGCGCGGTGCCTGCCCTGTTTTCTGCTTTGCTAATTGCGTAATTTCCGTGTACACGCGTTGTAAGTTTTCGCTAATTGACATACTGCCTTTGCCCAATTTATTCGTTACAATAGTTAATTATTTTACCGATTTTAATCTGATTATGTCACATTACCAAGACGCGCCTGAATTAAAAGGTGCTTTACTCGGACAACAAACCGAATATAAAGACAGTTACGATGCGTCGTTACTGTTTCCCATTGCACGAAAACTTAATCGCGACGATTTAAATATCGATGAAAGTGCATTGCCATTTAAAGGCGAAGATACGTGGACAGGCTATGAGCTTTCTTGGTTAAATCAAAAAGGTAAGCCAGTCGTAGCCGTTGCTGAGTTCATTTTCCCAGCCACCAGCAGCCATATTATTGAATCAAAGTCATTTAAACTATATTTAAACAGCTTTAACCAAACTAAATTTGATTCTATGGCGCAGGTTCAGCAAATTCTAACCCGCGATTTATCTAAATCGGCAAATTGCGATGTGGTTGTAAAACTTTTCAATGCCGACGATTTCGATTGCTTAATGCCAACCCCGTTTACTGGCACGTGTTTAGATGACTTAGATATTGAAGTAAGTGAATACGATCTCAATACCGAGCTGCTCAAAGCCGATGCGAGCAATGAGATTGTGACTGAGACACTGTATAGCCATTTATTAAAATCTAACTGCTTGATCACATCACAGCCAGATTGGGCATCAGTGGTGATCCGCTATACCGGCAAAAAAATATGCCATGAGAGTTTGCTCAAGTACCTTATTTCATTTAGAAATCATAACGAATTTCACGAACAATGTGTCGAGCGCTTGTTTTGCGATATTCAGAATAAGTTGTCGATGACACAACTTGAAGTATTTGCACGCTATACGCGTCGTGGTGGTTTAGATATCAACCCGTATCGCTCTACCGATTTTTCGACAACGCAATTTAAGTTAAAAAGTAACCGCCAATAAGCGGTTACTTAAACTATCGTTATTTTTCTGTGGTTTTTGCGCGCATAGGCACGTTTAAGCCACAGACATCGATGTAATTTGCTTGGTGGTGAAACCAAGGTTCTGGGCGATTGCGTCGTGATTCAATATACTGCTTAAAACTATCACTATTAGTTTTCATCACTTCAACATCATGTGCTGGCGAATCGCTTAAATCTGCTGCGACAACAAAATTGCGAATTGGATTAAAGCTAACATCTTCAATAGTCGTTTTTGCTTTTCTATCTAGCCGTTGAATATGCTCAATACCCGTTACAACGCGTCCAAACGATGTGATATTTAAATCTAAATAACGGTGATTGCCCAAAATCACGTAAAACTCTGTACCGCCACTATCCAGCTCGTTGCCTCTCGCCATCGCAAAATTGCCAATACAGTGAGTTTGCCATGTTTGAGTGCCCGCCGCGTTTTGCGCCACAGCAAAACCATTTAAAAAGCCAGTTTTATCAGCATAACCATCTTGTGTATCCACAAGCTGTATTGTAATGGGTTTTTGTGTTGTTTTTATAAATTCCGCGGCGATGGATTTGCTAGCTGCTTTTGGCTGTTTCTTTTCTGAAATATCACCACCTTGCGCAACAAAGCCTTCGACAAAACGATAAATATTTAAGTCTTTATAAAATCCTTCCCGTACTAACTTTTTAAAGTTAGTAACGTGATTAGGAGCAAGCAACGGGTTGAGCTCAATTACTACATCGCCAGTGTTTAGCGATAGTATTAACGTGTTTTCTAAATCGAGCGCACGCCATTCATTTTGGCTTGATTGTGCTATCACTTTGGCAGGTGATAATGGCTTATCATTGCTTTGGCTTGCTGTGCTGATAACAGCCAACGCGCCTACAAAAAGCGATACTAGGGTTTTTCTTATCATTATTAGTCCCAATCAAATTTATATAAAATATCGAGCGAGTCATTTAGGCCGCTAATCGCTTCAATATACAGTTTTGGTAGTAATTGATAGCGCACTGCAACTTCGCTCATCGAATCAAATATGCCAATACTGTATCGCACTTGAATGCCGGGCGCGACGTAACCTGAGATCTCTACTTTGGTTTCTTCACCACTGCCACGAGATGATAACGATACATCTTCGATACCGATTGCTTCACCTATTTTAGTAATACTGCCCTCACCATGCGCAAGACCGCGCGATAATAAGAGCTGGGTTAACATGCCATCACTCGAAGAGTTAGAATCGCTGAGCGGACGCCCTGACAATAAATAAGACAGCGCCATGGCTTGATCCATCTTGGGATCTGAAAATACTTCAAGGCGCGGCTGTTCAACACCACCTGTGAGTTTTATGCCAGCAATAACACCGTCTTCAGTAAGGTCGGGGTTACGAATTGCTCTCACATTCAGTAGCGGTTTATCAACCGCACCATTAAAGGCGATTTGCCCTTTTTCGATTTGCAGCTCTTGCCCTAACCCACGATAGTAACCCTCTATTAACGCTACTTCACCCGTTGCAATCAGCGGCGTATCGCCTACTTGTTTAAACAGCACATCGCCCTTTAGCTTTGAGCGTAAACCAAACGAATCAATACGCACATTCTCATCAATGACAACTGAAAGATCGATGCCGTAGCGAATTGGTAACGGTTTCTTGGTTTGTTTAGCAGCATCAACAATAACTTCATCATCGGAAACGCTTACAGCACCTTCAGGTAATTCTTTTACTTTAATGCGGCCATCAACGACACGTACTTGCCCTGAAACATTGGCGAACTGCTGTTCATAGGTCATATTAATATTTGGCGATATTGCAAACCACAAATTAGGCTCAAGGGCGATTTTAAAACCATTGCCTTTAATATTGGCGCTCGCACTCAGTTCGTCTTGCCAATTTGCTTGGCCATCAAGCGCTAAACTGCCTTTATTGCTATCAAACAATTCGCCGTTGAGATTAGCACTATGATCATTAAAGTTTATAGCCATATTGCCTTGTTCAATGCTTAATGGCGTCCATGGCGCGAGAAACGCAAGCCCTTGTAGAGCTAGTTTTCCGTTTACTTGTGGCGAAAACGTGCTGCCTGATAAGGTAACATCGGCATTCAGTTCACCGTCGAGCTTATCAATTTGCTGGCTAAAGCCGGTTAAATTACTAAAGTCGAGCGCTTGTAGTTGTATTTTGCCTGTTAACGCACGTTTTCCGGTCACATCTGTAATATCGATATCACTAATAATGTTGCCTAGTACGGACGATGTTAAGTTTGCATCTAACGTAACATTTTTTTGATCCGCTTTAGCGTTCAAATAAAACTGTTCGATTGGCACTTGCGTTTTAATAAAGCTTTCGTTGATTGCAAAATTAACGTCGCTGGATTTGATCTCACTATTTAAACTCAATAATTTGCCATTTTGCCAGCGTGCATCTAAATGGCCGAATAATTGGCCTGCAGGCGTTATGCTTTTAGGAAGCGCTAACGTTAATAGAGAAAGATCGAAGTGCGTTAATGCTAACGATAATTCACCTTGCTCGGCCGATGCCGTTAGCGGTTTTAAACAAAAGGCTGTATTGGTGCCTTGCCAGCAATGTTCGCTAATATTAACTTGGCCAGAGTTTACGTGATAACTGAAATCTATCGCTTGCTGATTAGTTAAATTGATTTTTTGATTTTTAAGCGCCAGCTTATTTAAGCTACCAGCATATTGGTTGTTGATTAAACCACCGTTAATTTGTGATTTTGCATTTAATGTTTCAGATTCTAACGATAGCTCAGCCAAATGTTGCTTTAGGTCGCCCTCTATCAAAATGGAAACCGCATGAATAGGCTGATCATCAAGTGAGATCTCTTTGGCATCAAGCGCAATTTTACTTAAATAATTTTTTGCAACATCAACATGACCTTCACTGCTAAGCGTATCAATTCGGTACTCTTCAAATGCCAACTGTTTTAAATTTGCTTGCCAGCGCGCTTTTGGTTTTTCGAGCTCGCCGGTAATTTTAAACTCAGCGTTTCCATGTCCTGACAACCTTGGGTCAAGCGTATCGGGGTTTACTAAATTCAGGTTACCTGAAATATCCCACTCTTTTGTAATTTCGCCATGTAACGTTAATTGATTTTTGTCACTGGTGATCTGTAACTGAGATATTGACGCTTTTAGGCTATCATCAACTTTCATCGCAACAATCGCATCGATAGGCGCATTGTTTATTTGACCGGCAACTGCGAATTCCGAAATATCGAGTTGCCACTCGTTACCATTTGCGCGTACCGCCAAGTCACCTTTTAGCGCTAAATTAGAAGCAACCGAAGGCAAAAACTCCTCAGTACTAATATTCTCAGATAATACTGAAATAGAGGCATCAACGCCTTGTTGCCAATTCACCTTACCCGCGAGTGTTAATGTACTTTTTTCACTTTCTATATCCAAGCGTTCAATATTGAGTTCAGAGAAATTACCTTTGCCCTGACCATCAATCGCAAGCTTTGGCATATCTGTAACACTTAGCTTTGTGTTCAAACTATAATCAAAAGCGGTCAAATCGCCTTTTGCACTAACGCTTGCATCATCTACGGCGATTGTTTTATCGTCTTGTACTAGCTCTAAGTGCTTTGATAAAACGCTCAGCTCAAACGGTAGTTGCGCATTCAGCAACGATGCACTGCCATTAACTGATGCACTGTACAAACCCGTTAATTCACTGCTGATTGTTAATGCACTTAAATCCCCTTCAAGATTCGCCTTAATAGCGTGTTTTGGGTGTTTAACAGTTGCGTTTAAGCTTATTGGGTTTTGGTTTGATAGGGATAAAGCGCCTTTCAGTGCCGCACTGACGTCCTGATAATCAAGGCTTAAGTGAATAATATTTAAATCACTCGCCTGTTGCTTTGCCTGTAACGATACATTTCGAATCACTTGCGATACATCTGCTTGTACTAGCTCAAATTGCGATACACGTAGCGCGTTTATTTGCCAATCAAGTGGGGTTTCAAAATGCAGTGGCGATATTTTTGGCATCGTTATTGGCGATGTTGATTTTGTAGCACTGGTTTCTTTATTTTGTGCAGGCAACGCTAACTTAATCTTATTTACTGCTAAGCGCTCAACGGTCAGCTCACTCTTTTGCGCATTAAGTTGGGTAAAAAACTCTGTGACATCAAGCGCCAACTCACCCTGGGTAAAACGAAATGATTTTATTGAAAATGTGTTTACCGCTAACGACACTGGCAGCTCTATTTTGCCAAGTGGCGATTGCGTATCAGGCTCTTGGGTATTTTTATTTGCTGCTAACTCAACCGCAACAGATTGCGCATTAAACTGCTTTACACATATCGCTGCACAACTATAAAAACGCACATCAAGCTGCGCATTAACTAACGTAAGCGCTAACTGTTCGTTTTTATAACTAACGCTAAACTGACCGCCGCGTAACAAAGGATCGTCTTTCATGGAAATAGAAAGATTAGGCACGAGTTTGTTTGCACCATACACTATCAGTTGATTTCCAACACCACTGAATACCAGCGCGACTAATCCAATAAGTGCTACTAACAAAGACCAAAATAGATTACGAAACACGCGTAAAACCGTTTTCGTTAGTGTGATTTTAGTTACCGTTTCACTCATATTTCTGGCCCTATGGTAATACTAAAGCGACCTGTACGCGTGTCATCAGTAACAGCAAAGGCATAATCAATTCTTACCGGGCCAATTGGCGTTAACCAGCGCAAACCAAGGCCTGTACCTACCTGAATTTTATCTTCGAAATCGTTGGTTGCAGTACCGGCGTCAATAAATAACGCGGCCCGCCAATTCGGTAAAAAGCGATAGTTATATTCGGCACTGGTAGTAGCTAAGTACTGCCCTCCAACAACTTGGTCATTAATTTTTGGTGCCACCGACTCATAACGATAACCGCGAATACTTTTATCACCACCAGCAAAAAAGCGCATCGAAATTGGCACATCATTAATATCATCAGTGATTATGGCGCCTATATTAATGCGGCCAAATAGCATATGACGCTCAGCAAAAGTGGTAATGCGTTGACCTAATAGCTGCACTTTTACTAAATCTGTATCGGATGCGAGGCTTTCGCTGGCAAATTCGGTGGAAATTAACAACTGCTCACCCCAATATGGCGTAGTTCCACCTAGCGTACGTTTTCTTGCGTAACTAATGCCCGGCAGTACCATATTGCTGTGATAATGGGTGCTGTCTATTTCATAATTTTCGATTTCATACTTTAAAAACGCGGTACGGATCCAATTACTCTCTGTAAGCCATTGTCGTTGTGCTTGCACTGTTGCTTTTCGGGATAGTTTATTATCGTCATAAATATAACCCGCGCCAAAACGCCAAACATCATTATTCGGATCGTTCACCGGAATGGTATAACTAATACGTGCTTGTGGGTCTACTTGACTGGCTTCAATGTTGGTTTCAAGGTAATGGCCATTTTCGCTGATCCATGGTTTAGTCCATTTAAACCGTAACTTTAAACCGTTATCGTCAGTGCTTACACCACCACCGACCTCGAAACTGTTCTCAGGTTTATGCAGCAGTTGTACGATAACCGAGATCTCACCATTTTCACGATTAATAATATCGGGATAAACACGCACACTTTTAAAGTAAGGCATGTTTGACAGTTGAATATTAAAATCAGTTACCGTGTTGTTATCATATGGATTGCCAACAACCATTGGATTTAAACGGTGCACCAACTCGTACGCTTTTATTTCTTTATCTAGCACAACAGGGCCAAATTTATAGCGAATTCCCGAATCCACATGTAAGCGAATAACCGCGCTGTAAGTACCACGGCGTACTTCAATGGCATGCTTTAACCACTTTGTGTCAAAATAACCATATTCGAAAAGCACGGAGCTGATCTGGCTTTTTGCTTTTTCATACGCGCTATGATTAAGCGCCTGACCAACCGCCAAGTTAAGTTTTGCTATCTCTTCGTTAATTTCTTTTTGCCTTGCAGCGTCACCGAAGACCTGAATATCGAGCTGGCTAATTTGTGTCACCGTTTTTGCATCGACATTAACAACGAGGCGTACTTGCCCGTCGTCATCTTCTGCTTTAAGGTCAATGGTCGGTAAGTAATAACCAAACGGTTTTAACGCATTTTGCGTAAGCGTTTTAGCTTTTTTAATGATGCTTGGAGAAAATGACTGTTGTTTGAGTTCATTTAAATATAACTCGACGTTGCGTTTTAGCCCGTCGTTTTCTGTTTTTACAGTAATGCTCGAAACAATTGGCGATGCCAACACTGAGCAAGAGAACAAACATAACACTGTAAAAATAATAATGCTGCGGAACAATTTATACTCAATTTATTTTAATCATGAATTCGGAGGCGATTGATTCTTTAAGCGCATATCAGCCTTTGCTCGTCGACGCTCGCTGAGCCTACAATGCAACACATCAAAGGCCGTGATAAAAACACGCTCAACGAGAATGAAATAGAACGTCAAAAAGCAACCGTACCTATTCTAACCTGCCAAAATGTGCGAATAAACAAAAACATTCACGATTACATATTTACCCCGTTTCACGCACGCAGTAAACTTAGCGCTATAAATTATTACGTGAGTACCTTGATGGATTTTCCAACAGACGACAATGGGCAAATTTTGGCCGAGATGCACCAAGAAGGTGTCGATTTAACCAAAACACATACACTCGACTTCTTTATTCTTTTTGAAAAAGTCAGTGATGCAGATAAGTTTGCCAAAGTTATTAGCGAGGACGGTCTTGCTCCTAATACCAAGCAACAAAAGTGTCCTGATACAGGGGTATTTGAAGTGTTAGTGAGTGTTGAAATGGTACCGGACCATCAGCTTATTACAGATTTAGAAAACTACCTAGAATCAGTTGCTAATCCACTTAATGGCTACGGCGACGGTTGGGGTATTTTAGCTGAGTAAGAAAGCTAATAGCGTTAGTAAGTATGTTAACTTGCTAACGCTAAGCCTGCAGAATTACGCCACATTAATGGTGTTTCGCCCTGCTTCTTTTGAACGATATAGCGCTTTATCGGCGTCTTCAATCCACTGTTCGTATTTTGTATATTTACCATCGAACTGCGCAATACCTATGCTTATAGTAAGCGTGATTTCCGACTCTTCGTAATGGATTACCGCATCTTCTATGGTTTTACGCAAGCGTTCAGCAAATACTTTAGCGCCATCTAAGTCAGTATCAACTAACGTTACAGCAAATTCCTCACCGCCATAACGCCCTGCTACATCCGACTCACGCAGCACTTTTTTCAACGTTTGTGACACAAAACACAGCGCCGCATCGCCACCTTGATGACCAAATAAATCATTAATCTTTTTAAAGTGATCGATATCGAACATTAACAAGCAGCTTTTTGCCTGACTGCGTTGCTGACGCTTGAACTCTTTTGAAAAGCTTTCTTCCCAAAATCCGCGATTATAAAGATTCGTTAACCTATCAACTCGGCTTAATTCTTCTAGTTTTGCGTTCGCTTGTTCAAGCTCAAGTTTGTTAACCGCTTCATCAGTTACATCGTAAATAATCACGCACAAGTGAGACACTTCGCCTGTGGTGTTCGTCAGCGGAATAAGAGTGCCATTTTGGTACATGTAATCCGCTTTCCCAGTGATTGGTCGGTAATTTTTAAACTTAAAAATGTACGGATGCTGTTCCCAAATGGTGAAAGAACGCGTTTTTAACACAAACACCGATTCGGCTTTTGAACGAAACCAAGGTTCATCAATACCGGGGAAGGCATCAAATACGTCTTTGCCTTTTACCGCACTCGGTAACAAACCGGAATGGGCTTCCATAAAGCCATTCCAAACACAAATATTGTATTTTCTGTCTAACACCACCAAACCGACGTCTATGGTGTTAAACATATCCATCATCCAGTGAATTTCATTGAGTTCAAAGTCTACGCTCATAGTGTTAGTCTTCTAATAAGTATTGTGTTTTAAACTTGAGTGTTTTTAGTGAGTCTTCAGTAAATAACAACATTAGATCACAGTTAACGTTGTGATTTTCAATGCCGTAACTGATCTCAATTGCTAACGTGCGCTGCCAACGATCTTGGTTAGTACTGACTAAATCTGCTACGTTACAGTGCTGCCCCATTACCACAGGGTGCCCTTGTGAAAAGTGCATATCAAGTTGTTTAGCGAGCCCCGTTAATACTGCGCCAATGAGAATATTCCCCACGTCCATTAACAGCTCTAGTTCCACTTTTTGATTCAGTTCACCTTCGTAATTCATTAAAGATGCGATTTCAACAAAACTTGAATCATTGAGTAGCAATAATGCTTCACCCGATACGCCACCGCCTATAAAGCCCTGACATACACCTGATGTGGAGGCATTGGTATCAATTGATTGCAACGCCATTGAAAGCTCATTGACTTCTAATACGTTAACGTTAGGAATGGGCAGTTCAACAAACACATTAAGCAAGCGTGCTAATAAGTTACCCGCTTGCCCCATCGCTACGTTAGTGATTTCTTGATAGATATCTCGCAGCTCAGGATCGAGTTGCTCGCCAAGTGAATGCTGCAAGCGTTCGCGCATGGCTTTGTCTTTAATGCCATGTTTTTCAATAATCTCTTCTAGCTTGGCGCCATCGCACGGCTTAGTTATAAAATCAATCGCCCCCAGTGTCATCACTCGTTCATGGGCCGTTGGCTGAATATCACCAGACACCACCACCACCAGCACATGCAAATTCTCTGCTTTAATTGCTTGCAGCACTTCGTAGCCGTCCATTTGTGGCATATTAAGATCGAGGAACAGAATTTCAGGTTGAATCGCTTTTATTTGCTCTAAACAATGAAGACCATTTTCAGCGTATTCAATTTGTATGTCCCAATCATCTGGTAGCGAACGAGCGAGCTGTCGCCGCGCCAAACGAGAGTCATCACATATTAAAACTGGGGTTGCCATACTATCACTCTTATTTTTTGTCTTTATAAGTTTAGAGCAGGAAGTAGGTTTTAACTAGCACTGCATGAAATCTAAGACTATTGTGCTAAAAATTGTAACAAATTACAAAAGTTTCGTTCACAAAGTTGCATATTTCACCAAATTGTTAAGTTTCGTATCGCGTGTCGAAAACCATTATTAGATAACTATTATTATCACTTTATCAGTGTCTTACACGTGTGCTAAATTAACAATACTTATAGCAGAAACTGTGTTTTTATTATGTTAAAAAATTTAATGACGTTAACGGGTTTAATTAGCGCGTCTCTTTTGTCCTTAAACCTAGCGGCAGCGCAATATCAGTTACCTCTGAATCAAACTGATTCTGGTAAAATTTCAGCCAACAGTAAAATGCTTACCTTACGTGGTAATCCGGTTGAACTAGGACAACAAGCGCCCGAGTTCAAAGCGGCAAACAATAAATTTGCACCAGTCTCTTTAAGTGATTTTGAAGGAAAAGCAGTACTAATTAGCACAGTACCAAGCCTAGACACTGGCGTGTGTAGCTTACAAACAAAACACTTCAATGATAAGTTTGCAGCGAATTACAGTGACGTGGTGATGCTTACTATCAGTATGGATTTACCATTTGCACAAAGCCGCTTTTGTAAGGCCGAAAACATTACTCAAATGCACACTTTATCAGACGCGGTATGGCGTGAGTTTGCCCAAAACTATGGCTTGCTAATTCAAGACATGGGGTTATTAGCGCGTAGTGTGGTCATCTTAGATCAAGACCACAAAATTGTTTACAAGCAGTTAGTGACTAATTTAGCGAAAGAACCTGATTATGTCTCAGTAGAGTCAGCTCTTAAGAAGTTATAATTAACGTTCAGATATAAAAAAACCGCCTAGATGGCGGTTTTTTTATATATTAGGTATTAGCCCAGTAAATCTGCAAGTTGTGCACTTACTGCTTCAACTGCTTGTGTACCATCTAATTTGTGGTACTGCGTATTACCTGCGTCGGCTTCAGCACGGTAGTAATCAACTAACGGCTTAGTTTGTTCGTGGTAAATTGCTAAACGCTTACGTACTGTTTCTTCTACGTCGTCATCACGAATAATTAAGTCTTCGCCTGTTACGTCGTCTTTACCCTCTGTTTTCGGTGGGTTGTAAACAACGTGATAAACACGACCAGAACCTGGGTGTACACGACGGCCGCCCATTCGTTCAACAATGATTTCGTCTGCAACGTCAAACTCAATACAGTGATCAACTGTAATGCCGTTTTCTTTCATTGCATCTGCTTGAGGAATTGTGCGTGGGAAACCATCTAATAGGAAACCGTTTTCACAGTCAGCTTTAGCAACACGCTCTTTTACTAGGCCAATAATAATTTCATCAGAAACAAGCTGGCCTGCATCCATTACTTTTTTAGCTTCAAGACCAAGTGGTGTACCCTCTTTGATCGCAGCGCGTAACATATCGCCTGTCGAAATTTGTGGGATACCGTACTTATCCATTAAAAATTGTGCTTGCGTACCTTTACCTGCACCTGGCGCTCCTAAAAGAATAATGCGCATGACTTTTCCTCAAGATGTTTTTTAATTGGGGGAATTCTTTCACAGTGACAGTTGATTCTCAATAGTGATTAGCCAAAAGTTTAACCTTTGTTTAACCAACTAACTGCAAAGCTATTATTTCGCGTATTTTTGCTAAGAGGCTGGCGAACTTTGTTCAACAATTAAGCTAAAGATATAAAAGGAGCTTAACTCAAAGCGAAATAAATGGCGCCGTGTTATGCCAAAGTCTCAAGCCAAATACTTGCTTTTACAATATGCTGCTTTAAGCTGGTTTAAATAATAATCAATTATAAGGAACACCTATGCAATCTGTCGTAATTGTATTGCTAGGCATTATCGGCATGCTGTTTGGCTGGTTTGTCTATTCTAAGTTTATTGCATGTCGCATTTTCCAAATGGATGACAAGTACATTACCCCTGCTCATCAAATTAATGACGGCGTTGATTTTGTACCGACCAAAAAAGTGGTTCTATGGGGTCACCACTTTACCTCTGTTGCTGGAGCTGCACCGATTGTTGGTCCTGCCATTGCGGTTTATTGGGGCTGGGTACCCGCTGTTATTTGGGTAGTACTCGGGACTATTTTCTTTGCTGGTGTTCACGATATGGGCGCACTTTGGGCGAGCAGCCGCCACAAAGGTAAATCAATTGGCGCACTATCAGAAGAAGTTATCGGTAAACGCACCCGCGCTTTATTTATGATAGTGGTATTTTTAGTGCTGTTAATGGTTAACGCGGTATTTGGCGTGGTGATTGCCAACTCATTTGTTAGCCAACCAACTGCAGTATTGCCAGCCTGGGCTGCGATTGTGTTTGCCTTAATTATTGGTCAGTTAATTCGCCGCAACTTTAACTTAGTGTTTTTGTGTTTGTTGGGAGTAGTGGCGCTTTACTTAACCGTGTATGCAGGTAGCGAAATGCCACTGGCCTTACCAAAAGAAATGTTCGGGTTAAGTGACAAAGCTAACTGGATTATTTTGCTATTTATTTATGCCGCTGTCGCATCATTATTACCTGTGTGGGTGCTACTACAACCTCGTGACTTTATTAATGGTGTTCAGCTATTGGTGGGGTTAGTGTTACTTTACGGCGCCGTATTTATGTTTATGCCTGACATTACAGCCCCCGCTTTTAATAGCGAAGTTGCAGAGTCTACGCCCAGTATTATCCCCCTATTATTCGTTACGATTGCCTGTGGTGCGGTATCTGGTTTCCACGGTATTGTGTCGAGTGGCACCAGCTCTAAACAATTAGATAAAGATACCGATGCACGATTTGTTGGTTACTTAGGTGCGGTTGGTGAAGGGTCGCTTGCCCTTATTACCATTGTTGCCGTAAGTGGTGTAACACTCGCAATGAGCCCACAGGAGTGGCACGAAGTATATAGTCATCTCGGTGCAGGTAGTGTTGGCGCATTTATTCAAGGTGGCTCAAACCTTATCTTTCAAGGCTGGGGCATTCCATCTGAACTTGCATCCACTCTACTTGCCGTAATGGTTGTATTGTTTGCTGGAACAACAATGGACTCAGGTGTTCGCTTACAGCGCTATATTATTCAAGAATGGGGCGAGATATATCAGATCAGCGCATTTAGAAATGGCATTATCGCCACACTTATTGCTGTGGCGTGTTGTTTGTTATTGGCGTTTGGCGCAGGCGGTTCGTCTGGTTCGGGCGGCATGATCATTTGGCCATTATTCGGCTCAACTAACCAAATCCTTGCCAGTCTAACACTGTTAGTTATTTCTGTGATGTTAATAAAGATGGGACGACCTGCACGTTACACATTAGTGCCCATGCTATTTGTGCTAGTGATGGCATTTTTCGCCGGCATACTTAAACTGCAAGAATACTACAGTGCAGGTAATTGGTTATTAGTTACCCTAGATATTATTGTGTTAGTCGTGTGTGTTTTAGTAATGCTCGAAGCGTGGACAGTTATCAAAGCGCAAAAACAGCAGTTAGCGCCAACAACCGAAGAAAATGACTAATTTAACGACTAAACACTTACAATAAAAAAGGGCGCTTAGCGCCCTTTTCTTTTAACCAGATTGGTTACTTGCTTAAATCTAACATTAGTTTGTTTAAACGAGATACAAAGCCTGCCGGGTCTTTCAAGCTACCGCGCTCCGCAAGTAATGCTTGGTCAAGCAGTACATCAGCCCACTGTGCAAAGTTGTCTTCATCTTGCACATCATTTAAGTGCTTAACAAGTTGATGCTCTGGGTTTAACTCAAACACTGGTTTTGTTTCAGGTGCTTGTTGACCAATTTGCTCCATTAGCTTTTGCATTTGCGAGCTCATGTCGTGTTCATCGGCAACCACACAGGCTGGCGAGTCTGTTAAGCGGTGAGTAAAGCGTACTTCTTTCACTTTATCACCCAGCGCTGTTTTAACACGCTCAATTAAGCCTTCCACTTCTTTTTCAGACGCTTCTTGCTCTTTCTTGCTCTCTTCGTCATCCAGATCACCAAGGTCTAAATCACCACGAGTGATTGATGTTAGCTGTTTACCGTCAAATTCAGTTAGGTGACTCATCATCCATTCATCAACACGGTCAGAAAGCAGTAACACTTCAATACCTTTTTTGCGGAAGATTTCTAGATGCGGCGAACTTTTCGCTGCTTGGAAGCTATCAGCCACAACATAGTAAATCTTATCTTGGCCTTCTTTCATGCGCGCAATGTATTGTTCAAGCGATACATTTTGTGTCTCAAGATCTGAATCCGTTGACGCAAAACGAAGTAGCTTAGCAATGGCTTCTTTGTTTGCCATATCTTCAGCTGGACCTTCTTTAATCACTTGGCCAAACTCATTCCAGAATGTTTGGTATTCTTCTGGTTTGTTTTTACCCATACGATCAAGCATTTTAAGCACACGTGAAGTACAGCCTTTACGAATTGCTTGTGTCACTTTGTTGTCTTGTAAAATTTCACGCGACACATTAAGTGGAAGGTCGTTTGAGTCTAATAAGCCTTTAACAAAACGTAAGTAGTTAGGCATAAACTGCTCAGCATCATCCATAATGAATACGCGTTGCACATACAGTTTTAAACCGTGTTGACGGTCGCGATTCCACATATCAAATGGCGCTTTTTTAGGAATATAAAGTAGGCTTGTGTACTCTGTTTTACCTTCTACTTTATTGTGAGCCCATGTTAGTGGCTCTTCCCAATCGTGACCAACGTGCTTATAGAATTCTTTGTATTCTTCATCAGAAATTTCTGATTTATCACGTGTCCAAAGCGCTGTTGCTTTGTTAATTGCTTGCCACTCACCTGGCGTTGCTGGAATTTTCTCGCCATCAGGACCTTCTGACTCTTCCGTTGGCGCTTGATACATTTCCACTGGAATTGATACGTGATCTGAGTATTTAGTTACGATTGAACGTAAACGGAATTCTTCTAAAAATTCTTTTTCATCGTCACGTAAGTGCAGAATAATTTCGGTACCACGCTCAGCTTTTTCGATATCCGCAAGCGTATATTCGCCTTCACCTTGTGAGTGCCATTCAGTTGCCTGCGCTTCACCCGCTTTACGAGTACGTACCGTCACACTATCAGCAACGATAAACGCTGAGTAAAAACCCACACCAAACTGACCAATTAGCTGTGAATCACGTGCTTGATCGCCCGTTAAGTTCTGGAAAAATTCAGCCGTGCCTGATTTTGCGATAGTACCAAGTGAACTAATCACTTCTTCGCGACTCATACCAATACCGTTATCTGAGATAGTTACGGTGTTTGCATCTTTATCAGCGCTAATACGCACGCGTAACTCGCCATTACCTTCGTAAAGGTCGTTATTCTCTAGTGCGAGAAAGCGCAGTTTATCTGCGGCGTCGGATGCGTTTGAAACAAGTTCACGTAGAAAAATCTCTTTGTTTGAATAAAGAGAGTGGATCATAAGCTGTAGAAGTTGCTTTACTTCGGTTTGAAAACCAAATGTTTCTTTTTGGGCAGACATTGAAAACTCCGTCAAAATCTTAGGTTTTTGCTATAGTGCAATTTGATATAGGGTTGAGTTTCTAGATTTCAAGAGTAAACGTTCAAATCCGAAATAGTTGCCGAAATTAAGCGCAATCAGACTTACACTTGTTTTAAATATTCCCCGTAAACGATACAATCACCAACTACGCTGTATTGAGTTAATTACAACAATGACAATCGCAATTCGTACTCTGATTTTTATACTATTAATTTGTTGCACAGCCTTCGTTTATTCAGCGATCCATAATCGCAATGTGCAACTAAATCATTTTGATTTTCTCTCAAGTCATCAAATTTTATCGCTGGAAAAAAAGCCAGCGCTCAACGATTGGTATTTTTTTGCTTATCCATTTAACAATTACCGCTATGGGCTATCAAACAAGGAAAAAGTTGATGGTAAATCGAGCGTATTTCTAATTAACAAATTGCCTAGTAAAGAGGGTATTGCAACCATTAAACAAACGATTGATGCTACGCCATTTGAAAATAAAAAAATTGAAATATCTGGCTACGTGAAAGCCAGCAATTTAGACGGTGAAGCCTTATTGCGACTTTATTTAATGGATAAAGAAGACAGCATTACTCGTCGCGCTGAAGCGAAGTTTATTGGCACTAAAAGCGACCTTGAGTGGCAGCGCTTTTCAGTAGTTGCGGATATTACATCCGACATATCGGCATTGTCATACTCAGGTGTACTCCAAGGCTCAGGGCAAGTGTGGTTCGATAAATTTGAAATTAACGAGGCACCACATGATGCAAAAGACACGAGCACCCCTTTCGGTTATGTTAGGCCAAAAGATGATGCCCCCAGCGAAGACCGCACCAAATATTTAAATATAGTTGGTTACAACACAACGCCATTTGGTAAATTTACCCTAGGGCCTCAATCTATTGATCTATCAACTTGGGAAATCAGTGACGAACTTGATGGTGAATACCAAGCGCGAAATGATGGCGACACCCTATTACTCGAAAGTGTAATTGATACCCCTGACTTCGGTGTGCTGTTAAAACGATTTAACTTCGATGCAACCCGTGCCAAAAAAGAAAACGTCACCGGTATCACCTTTCGCGCACAAATTAAACACCAATTTGTTAAGTCCATGGCAAGTATTTGGATGCGCATCGAAGACAAAGACAATAATTCCCTAGCGTTTGATAACTTACGTTATACAAGTAGCGGTGGAACAAGAGACTGGCGCGACATTGAGGTAACACTGCCCATTACAGATGAAGCCACCATAGTGTCGTTTGGTGCCTTACTTATTAGTAAAGGTAAGCTTTGGCTACGTAATCCACAAATTGAATATACTTACGAGCCTATCGCACGCAATACACAGTTATTAGCAAAGCCAAGTAATCTCAGCTTTGAATAATTGGCTCATTTAGTAACTTAGTGTATGTTATAGCAAAATTGGAAAACTCAAACTCCTTATGAAATTAACATCAGGCGTAAGCCAACTTGTTGAAGCCTTGCGCTGCTTGCCTGGCATCGGCCCAAAATCAGCGCAACGTATTGCATTTCACCTGTTAGAGCATGATCGCGATGGCGGTCGTCAATTAGGTCAAAGTTTAACGTTTGCAATGGAAAACGTCGGCCACTGTAAAACTTGCCGAACTTTTTGCGAAACCGACCAATGTGATATTTGCTTAAGCACAAAACGCCAAGATTCAGGTCTGCTATGTGTCGTTGAGTCACCAACGGATATTCTAGCGATTGAACAAACGGGGCAATTTCAAGGCCGTTATTTTGTTTTAATGGGTCACTTATCGCCACTTGACGGTATCGGACCAATGGAACTTGGTTTGGATGTATTTGAACAACAATTAAAGTCGGGCACCATTGAAGAAGTTATCTTAGCGACAAACCCAACGGTAGAAGGTGAGACAACAGCGCATTATATTGCCGATATGTGTGCTAAAAATAACATTAGTGCTTCACGTATTGCCCATGGCGTGCCAGTTGGTGGTGAACTTGATTTAGTAGACGGTATGACACTCTCTCATGCGTTTTCAGGCAGAAAGAAAGTCAATTAACCCGAACAAAATAAAGACAAAAAAGCCCGCAATGCGGGCTTTTTTTGTATCAACGCTAGCGTAATTTTTTTAGTCTAGTAACTTAGATTCAATTCGTTGCGCTGCAACATAACAAATCAGTTTAACAATAGCGCCGTAGTAAAACGTCAAAATTGATACCGCAAATGCAGGGCCAATTACACTGCTAAACTCTTGTGCACTAATATTTGATGCCATTGCTACCCAACCAATCAAGGTCGTAATGCCGCCACACCACAACGCAGAATTTCCTAATACCGAA
This sequence comes from Pseudoalteromonas sp. ABV4_021, assembly GCF_056159365.1. Lineage (NCBI taxonomy): Bacteria > Pseudomonadati > Pseudomonadota > Gammaproteobacteria > Alteromonadales > Pseudoalteromonadaceae > Pseudoalteromonas > Pseudoalteromonas sp. ABV4_021. Next base: position 1,809,187 of record NZ_JBSWVB010000001.1, read on the forward strand.
AAAACACGCTTTGATTGCACAAGTTCTCGCTCACTAAAGCTTCTTTCATCACTTACCACGCAACCGAATGCAAAGGTAAACTCTTGCCAAGACGTAGCAGCAATAGCAAAAAAGATAGCCGGAGGAAACACCAACATTGCAGATGGCACATCAATAAACGCGGTTACATCCGCACCCATAACCATGCCAAATACCATCATCGACATAAACACAATTAGACTTAAAATAAACATGATTAACCCTCTTTGAGTTGTTGGCATAAAACGGTAGGCTAGATTAAACGTCTGCTGCCAATACCAATATTGAATTGCAATCGGCGCAAGGCCTTGTTGTTGTTTTAAATAATACGTTTCTTCTAAATCGCCAATTACCGCTTCACGTATTGATGCAGGTAAGCACCAGCTCAATAGTTTATTTGCCAGCACCATTTCGTGTTTGTTTTTAAGCGGAGATGAACTATGCATAACGTGCTAACTTACTTAACTGTACACCTTGCCATAAGGTATCTAGTGCATTTTTAGCACGATTAAGCGCCTGCTTTCCTTGACCGGTTACGGCATAAAACTTCTTTGCTCTACCACCTCGTTCAGCAATTGCTTCACCTTGCGAACTTGTTAACAAACCTTTTTTTTCAAGGCGTTCTAAAGTGGTATACAAGGCCCCTACACTCACATCGCGATCAATAGCTTCAATTAGCATGTCGCGAATAGACACCCCGTATGCATTGTCATTGAGTTTTAAAATGGCAAGCATCACCATTTGTTCAAACTCACCTAGAAATTTCTCTTTCATTGGCATTTAGATAGATAATTTTTATCACAATGTAGAATAAATAGTTTAACCCGTCCAATTAACTCTACAATGTAGTATTAATATACGAAAAAAGCGTGAGATGAGTTAACCCGCATTAAACGTTGTGGATGCATTAAACAACCCGAGTTTAGGTTAAATAGAATAAACAGATTTAATGATTTATAGAAAAGTGGACGCAAGTAATAAAGCCAAGCATGGTTTTAACTGCTTGGCTTCGCTTGATGTATATTTTGTTATTTTTGACTTAGTATATTTTGCAACTCAACAATTTGCGTCGGCGTTAAATCGGCCGTGTTCAAAAGGTGTTTTAACGCATGAAAAGGTCCATCCGATTCATCACCTTCAAATTTAAACTTAAATACTTGAGCCTGCTTTTCACCGTCACTCAAAACAAATACATTGCTACCGCTTTGTGACGACCAAGCTTCATCGGCGTGTATTTCGATATGCTTTTCAATATCGCCCTCACCACTTTTAAATGCAAATACCTTCAATCCTTCATCATTTTCAACCTCAAGGTTACGTAATAACTGACGCACCTTTTCTTGCTTTTCAGGTGGTAAACCCGCAACTGCATCTTCAATTTGCTGCTCACTCGGCTTGCCATCGAACTGTATCTTAATAGGCGTTGTTGCCCCATCACTTATCAGTTCAATATCAGTTTTGTATTCAATAACGTTTACTTTTTTCTCTGTATCACCCGCCATCGCTGTAGTACATGCAAGTGCTAATGCCGCTAATGGTAAAAAACGTGTTTTTTTAAGTAACATAATTAATTCCTTGTTTAATTGGTTTTGTTGTTAACTCTGTTTGTTTCTAAGGAATTTTCATGCCAAAAGCATAATCACCTGATTTAAAATGATTTTTGCTATTTTTTGAACATTTTAAGGAAATTGATTTTACCTATATGCGGGTCGCATATCCTGATATCAGGAATTACAGTACAAAAACGGTGAACTCTTTTTTAAATGCTTAATTACATTTGATTAGTAACTATATAACTTTCAATGTGTTGTATAGTTATTCTTAATTTAGGCATTAGCTGATAATCTGGTACAAAGTTTGAATTAAGATGTAACCACGTGTTATTTACATTCGTTAAAAAGGAAGCCGTCTTTGAGTATCAGAAAACTGTTAATTATCACTTTAATTGTGTTGTTTGCCAGCGTCGCATTAATTCAAACGGCACTGACTATGTATTTTAAGCAGCAAATCGAAAGTGAAATCTTAAGTAAAAGTGAAGTATTAACAGAAAAAATATTGGCCTCGACCAAAGATAAGGTTCGTAAAAAGCTAATTGAAATTGCCCCAAAAAGTGGGGATAACAGTGATATGAAATTTGAATTTCATATCGCTGCAGAATCCGATAGCGATGCTAATGCAACCTCTAACGCGCACGAAAACAGTACCACGGTTGTAAAACGCCATGTGGTAATTGATAAAGATAACGAACGCAGTATTGAAATTATTAGTCAAAATGCTGAGCAAATTGAAGCGGTATTTATGGCGGTAGACGACTTAGACAATATGCAAGTACACCGTCAAATTAGTACCGAATACCTTACCGACAGCGCGAGCTTTGAACGCTTTACGCAGTCAATTCTTTGGAGTATTGCTATTTCCTCTGCCCTTGCATTGCTACTGGCGCTTTGGCTTACCAACAAAATCACGCGACCAATTAATCAGCTAGTGCAAGCGATGGATGAGTTAGATAACGATAAACTCGGTATTCAAATTCCTGCTAAAGGGGTAACCGAACTTAAGCGTTGTGCACAGCAGTTTAATTCAATGAGCAGCAAGCTGGCCGAATTCGCTAAGGTACAGCACCAAATAGAACAGAAAAAACACTTAGCGCAGCTCGGTGAATTAAGTCGCGGTATTGCCCATGCACTTCGTAATCCCGTTCACACCCTAAACTTAACCATCGACCAATATTTTAAAGCTCCCGAAACAGAGCGTACTAAGCTAGAACAAATTGCGCATACTAAAATCGAGCATATTGATAAAAATATTAATGCACTTTTAACCCTCTCCAAAGATAAAGTCGACAGAAGCACTGAGGTACCGCTTGCTGCCGTACTAACGGATATAAAGCTCGAACTATTATCAGAAAATATACCCATTAACATCAGTTGCGATAACAGTATTAAACTCGTTGGTCTCGAAACCGAAGTGCGCAGTATTTTACATACGCTTATCGTCAACGGTATTGAATCAGGCGGCGAAAACAACGCTATTGATATTGATGTGAATACACATGAAAACACGGTACACGTTGATATTAATGATAAAGGTAAAGGTGTAAATTCAGCGATTCAAGAGCAATTATTCCAACCGCATGTAAGCGACAAGCCAGATGGTGCCGGCATCGGCCTTTACCTCGCTAAACAGATTATCAATTTATATTACGCGGGCGATATTCAACTTGTTAACACCAGTCAAAATGGTAGTCACTTTCGCGCAATGTTTAAAAGAGAAGTTTAATGGATAACGTACATATTCTATTGGTTGAGGACGATGCTGCTCAAAATGAGTTAATCGCTGCAATGCTAAGTGCCGAGGGGTTTACCGTCACAGCGACATTTAGCGTGGAAGAAGCGATTGTGGCGCTTAAAGCAGATAATCGCATTAGCTTAATTTTTAGTGATTGGAAACTGGGCCAGTTAAGCGGGCTTGAGTTGTTAGAATTTACGCGAAAAAACAACTTTCCCGTGGGTATTGTCATTGCCACAGCCTATGGCTCAATTGATCATGCAGCTCTTGCCATAGAAAAAGGCGCGGATGACTATTTAGCAAAGCCATTTCAGCGCCAAGAGCTATTACTTGCACTCGCCAAAGCAAATAAAGCAAATCAGTTACGTTTAACCAACCAAACGCTTAATAACCAACTGAGCCAACAAGACAGCATGGTCGATTTGATTGGCAGTGCTCCCTGTATGCAAAAGGTATTTCAACGTATTGAAAAAGTGGCTTCCACTAACGCAACTGTTTTAATTAGTGGTGAAAGCGGCACCGGAAAAGAGCTTGCTGCGCGTGCGCTTCATAAAATTTCACCGCGCAAAAATAGCCCCTTTATTGCCATTAACTGTGGCGCAATTCCTGAATCCATTGCCGAAGCTGAATTATTTGGCGCCAAAAAAGGGGCTTTTACTGGTGCTAATCAAGACAAGCTCGGTAAATTTGCCGCGGCCGACGGCGGTACGTTATTTTTAGATGAAGTGGCGGAACTTAGCCCGCAATTACAAACTAAACTACTGCGCTTTTTACAAGAAGGGGTGATCACCCCGTTAGGCTGTCACCAAGAAGTAGCACTTGATGTGCGTGTGATTGCCGCAAGCCATAAACAATTATTAGCACAAGTTGAAGAAGGCCTGTTTCGTGAAGATTTGTATTATCGTTTAAACGTTGTGCCTATTCATATGCCTGCGCTGCGTGAGCGAAGTGAAGACATCGGCAAGCTTATTCATTACTTTAAAGACAAATTTAGCCAGCAATATGGTGGGGTTATCGAACCATTAAGTGCACACACGTTAAAACAGTTATTAAACTACCCGTGGCCTGGTAATGTTAGACAGCTATCAAATTGCATTGAGCGTTACGCCCTACTTGGCGATGAAGACGAACTATTAGAGAGCCTTACACACGAAAACGGGCAACTCCAGCAAGGCGATAAATATACCCTGCCAAATGAAGGAATAGATTGGCATCAGTTTGAACGCGATATTTTATTGCAGTCGCTTAAACGGTGCGAAAATAATAAAACTGCAGCCGCAAAATTATTAGGGCTAAGTTACAAAGCCTTTTTATATCGACTCGAAAAACACCAAATTTGACCGCTTATCATTAAATTTCACATTGTGTATGTTTTTGCATTAAGCTAAAGCCACATTTACTCGAAGGTTAGGAGCGACAATGAGTGGCACAACGATGATTGTAATGATCGTGTTCGTCTCAGTAGGTTTTGGCGTGTTAGCAGATATGTACAACAAGCACATTAAATTTAAAGAGAAGACGTTAAAACACAATCAAGCAAGTGATGCACAAACAGAAGATTTAAAACAACAGATCACCAAGCTAACTGAACGTGTTCAAGTACTTGAAAAAATTGTAACGGACGATGGCTACCAAGTAGCGAAAGAAATCAATAAGTTATAAAAAAAGCGCTAAGTATTTTACTTAGCGCTTTTTTTGTTTCGCATAAATCTACTTATTTTACGCTAGGCGATAAACCAGCGCTTTTAGATTTGCGCCATCTGGCTCTTCAAAACGTGGAGCCGCTGGCAGTCTTTCAACAAAGCTCAGTCGTCCTTCAGTGGCGTCACTGATCATCTCAATAAACTGGTTTTCTGAAACATCGGGGCTGTTAGCACATAACAATAGCTGCGTATTGCTGTGACATAGATCTGGCAAACGGCGTAAGATTTTTTGATAATCTTTGGTTAGTACGAAACTGCCTTTTTGAAAACTCGGCGGATCAACCACAATTAAATCAAACGGCGCGGCCTTTTTTAATTTACCAAATGACTTCAAAATATCGTGAGGCAAATAACTGATATTTTCCGCCACGTTATTTAGTCGATGATTATCAGCACCGGTTCTTAACACAGACTTATTCATATCCATATTAATAACTTGTTGAGCGCCACCTAATTTAGCGATAACCGAAAACGCACAGGTATATGAAAATAAGTTAAGCACTTTTGCCTCGTGGCTATTATTTTTAACAAACGCCCTGCCCTCACGCATATCAGGAAAAATACCCGTATTTTGCGTTTTGGTTAGATGTACCCAATATTTGGCGCCAAGCTCTACAACTTCAAATCGGTCTTGCACCTCACCAAACGGCACAGACACTTGCGTATCACGTCCGGCACGATACTGAAACACAAGCCCTTTTGCGTTAAATCCGGTAGCTTGCTGCGCTTGCCAAACTGCTTCAGTTAGTGCGTTTTGCGTTGCTTCATTAATTGGGTTGTAGCACGCAAGAAATAAATACGGCGGGTACCAATCTAAATTGATGAAATTAGTTTCACCTTGGCTATCACCACGGCCATGATAAACACGGCACACTTCATCGTTAAACGGTGCGCCTTTGGCAATAGCGCTTAGTAAATTGGTTAAATCGATATTAGGCATTTATTAATTCTTGATGTAATTGTTGAATTTGATCTCGTACGCTTGCTGCCTTTTCAAATTCAAGGTCACGGGCAAACGCCAGCATTTCAGATTCAAGCTGTTTGATTTTTTTGTTAATTTCATCGGCTGATAAAATTTCAGCAGTCGCTTTACTAACCGTTCTCTTACTTGCTTTGGGCGTATCATCAACTTGCTCACCCACGTCCATAATGTCGGTGATTTTCTTATTCAAGGCTTGTGGTGTAATGCCGTTGTCTACGTTGTATTGGTGCTGAATACTACGCCTACGTTCTGTTTCGTCAATTGCGCGCTTCATTGAATCGGTTATGCGATCAGCATATAAAATTGCGCGGCCGTTAATGTGACGCGCAGCACGACCTATGGTCTGGATAAGGGAACGGGTTGAACGCAAGAAGCCTTCCTTGTCAGCATCTAAAATCGCCACCAAAGACACTTCTGGCATATCTAACCCTTCACGAAGCAAGTTAATTCCGACCAGTACATCAAATACACCTGCACGTAAATCGCGAATAATTTCAACACGTTCAACGGTATCGATATCAGAGTGAAGGTAACGCACTTTTACATCGTGATCATTTAAATAATCAGACAAATCCTCAGCCATGCGTTTGGTCAGTGTGGTAACTAATACACGCTCGTTAAGCTCGACACGTTTATAAATTTCAGACAATAAATCATCAACTTGCGTTCCGACTGGACGAATTTCAAGTTCGGGGTCTAATAAGCCTGTTGGACGAATAACCTGCTCGGCTACTTCGTTATTAGAGCGTTCTAATTCATAATCCCCAGGCGTTGCCGACACATAAATCGTTTGTGGCGAAATCGCTTCGAATTCTTCAAACTTTAACGGACGATTATCAAGTGCCGATGGTAAACGAAAGCCATACTCCACAAGGTTTTCTTTACGACTGCGATCACCACGATACATTGCACCTACTTGCGACACAGTTACGTGTGATTCATCAATGATCATTAACGCTTCATCTGGCAAGTAATCAAGCAATGTCGGTGGCGGCTCGCCAGGCGCCCGACCCGATAAATAACGCGAGTAGTTTTCAATGCCTGAGCAATATCCCAGCTCACTCATCATTTCAATATCGTATTGGGTGCGCTGTGCAACGCGTTGCTCCTCGACTAAACGGTTATTATCAAGTAACTGTTTACGACGAAGTTTAAGTTCTTCTTTAATGTTAACAATGGCAGCAAGAATTTTCTCACGCGGCGTCACATAGTGGGTTTTCGGGTAAATTGTGGCGCGAATAATATGCCTTTCCACAGCGCCAGTAAGTGGATCAAAAATACTTAAGCGATCCACTTCGTCGTCAAACATTTCAACGCGAATAGCCATGGTTTCAGATTCAGCAGGGAAAATATCTATTACTTCGCCGCGCACACGATATGTACCACGTTGAAAATCAATGTCATTACGGGTGTACTGCAGTTCAGCAAGTCGACGTAGTAAGTCGCGCTGATCTATGGTGTCACCTTGTTTTATCAGTAACATCATTTTCAAATAAGAGTCGGGGTCACCCAAACCGTAAATAGCCGAGACTGACGCAACAATAATAACGTCTTGTCGCTCAAGTAAGGCTTTGGTTGCAGATAAACGCATTTGTTCGATGTGGTCATTTATTGAAGCGTCTTTCTCAATAAAGGTATCGCTCGCAACTACGTATGCTTCTGGCTGGTAATAGTCATAGTAAGAAACAAAGTATTCCACCGCATTTTCAGGAAAGAACTCTTTCATCTCACCGTATAGCTGAGCTGCTAGGGTTTTGTTATGCGCCAAAATAATGGTTGGACGATTTAGCTCAGCAATAACATTCGCCATGGTAAAGGTTTTACCTGTACCTGTAGCTCCCAGTAAGGTTTGGTGGGCCAATCCTGCTTCGAGTCCATCAACTAGTTGCGCGATCGCAGTTGGTTGGTCGCCATTGGGTTTAAAGGGCGATACCAATTTGAAATCTGAAACATTTTCTTTACTCATATTTCCCTCTAAACAGTGTGTGGCACAATACTATTATGGCATTTGGTTAACTGCTTTTTAAACCATGTGTATGAAACACATGCTGTGAATAAGTTACCCACTAACGCACCGATAAATAGCCCTTGTAAGTCACCTACTAAGCTACCGAAATAGGCAAATGGCAAATAAAACACAAATAAGCGTACAATACTAAGCACCAGCGCGTGCATTGGCTTGTGTAATGCGTTTAATGATGAATTAGTTAAAATAATAATACCCTGCAAGCCGTAGCCTAACGGTAAAATGTAGATAAACAGTTTTATCACATCGATAACACTTTGCTCTTCAGCAAATATATGGCTTATCACACCACTTAACGCGATAAGCACTAGGTAAATAACGAACTGCCATACGAGTACAAACTTCAGGCTCGCCATGTAAGCTGCCTCAACACGGTCATAACGATTTGCACCGAAATTTTGGCTAATAAAAGGTGGTAATGTCATAGAAAGTGCTAACACCACAATACTGGCGATTGATTCAATGCGACTTCCCACACCAAATGCCGCAACCGCATGCGCGCCATAGCTTGCGACAATTGCAGTCATAATAGCCATTGCTATCGGCGTTAGCATATTTGCACTGGCTGCTGGCACGCCAATTTTTAGCATTTTTAACGTTGCAACCATAAAGCTTTGCTGGCACTTTTCCCAAGCAACAAGTTTACGTTTAATAATCAGTAAATAAAGAATAAAGGCGACACCAAATGACCACGCAATAACACTTGCAATCGCAGCACCTTTAATACCCATAGCAGGCACTGGTCCAAAGCCAAAAATTAAAATAGGGTCTAGAATTGCGTTTATTACCCCCGCCCCGCCCATAATAATGCTGGGTGTTTTAGTATCACCGCTGGCTCTTAAAACGGCGTTACCAATCATTGGTGTAATAAGTAGCGCGCTGCCGATAAACCATACCGTCATATAATCACGAATATAAGCCAGCAGCTCTGGTGTCGCGCCAAGTAATGTAAAAATTGGTGTAATCAGTAAATAGCCAATAAATGACGTCACAACCACTAACAATGCAGATACAATTAATGCAACTGCACCATCAAAACGCGCTTCAGCGTGATTATTTGCGCCAAGTGCTTTAGCGATAATTGCCGATGTGGCGATACTCAGGCCTATTGCAAGGCTGATAACCGTAAATGTAACCGGAAAGGTAAAACTAATTGCAGCAAGTTGTTCTGTGCCCAACATACTGACAAAAAAAGTATCGACAATATTAAACAACATTAAGGTGATCATGCCGAAAATCATTGGCACGGTCATTTTAACAAGTGTTTTTTCAATCGGCGCTTCGAGAAGCGATGCGGCGCTGTTTGCTGATTGCGATTTAGACTGTTGCATGAGGACCCTTATATAAGCACGGCAACATTCTAATGAAATGAGCGCGTTGATACCATCGCAAATTAACTTTTTACAAACCTGCTGCGCCAATGTAAACAAAAAGTAAACCAAAAGAATTCTGGATTTACATTTGATTTATATAAACACACTGATATTCCGATAGATATTCAGTTAGTAACAGCTAACAACCACTACTCCGACTAGTTTTTACACAACAACTTGCGCAATAAATATACCGAGATTATATTTCGAACAATTTTCAACCAAAAACCACCAAACAGATTAACCAATTGAATTTATTGGTAAATATTTTTTATTTGAAAACTATTGCATTTCTCTTACAACCGATAAATAAAGGGCTTGATTATGTTCTCAAAGATTCATAAACAGAGTTATCCACAGATTTAGTGGATAACTAAATGTAGCCCTTTATTAATCAGCGATTACAAAAATAAATATGTCATAGAGTGCGCTAATATCAGTATCAAAAAAATTGCCTAGAAAAATATTGATACTTTTTCACTAGTGATTAATTCATTAAACGTTAGGTAAATTAAAATAGTTATTATTAGTGTAACCGACGCTTCAAAATGATAAACGTCACGGGTAGAAATGATAAAAAGTAAGGAAAGTAGTGCTTTGGCGTTTTGTTAGCTGTTATTTATCTTTCGACGGCGTGTTTTTCATACTTCACACTTAAAGTTTTATCATATTTCACACTTTACTTTTTCACACTTAATTTTGACCAAAATTTCTTCCAATTGCTCATGTTATCTCACTTAATCCCATATTTTCTTATCTACTCCCCGATTATCATTTAGAAACGTTAGTTACAAGTGTCTGATAATCGAGAAACATACTTTTTAAGTTCCCAATAATACTTATAGTTGAACTAGGCATAGCGCATTGCTTTTTAGCATTACACGTTTTCACTAGTTTAATTGTTCGCTCTAAATCCTAAGTATCATGAGTATTAGTGCCTCTTTGCTTCTTCATAAACTCGAATTGGGGGTATATCGCCACAGTTTTGCATTAAACTGTCAGTTCAGTGAAACGCCTAAGTCACAAAATAATCATAAATGCTCGCTTTAGCATTTAAATCTAAAAGCACAGTTAGAAGTATGTGAACTTAAGTCTGCGTTCAAATTAGAATTTAGCTCAGTCATAAATAGCGTTTAGATTTTTACTGATAAACGCTAATTATTTAAAACTGTTAAAAGTAAAAACCAATCTCAGTGTTTATTTCATCCGTAAGCACAATTTTAAGGGAATAACATGAATACCAAGGTAACGAGTGTCTAATTTCTAACTTTAGATACTTCATTTTAATATGTAATTTCCATCGTTTTTAAAACGCTAATGAACAAATAACACACGAAAGCAGTTAAAAAACTAGCAAGTTGCACAACAAATATGCATTCAAACCACTTTTTTAACTTTCTTAATTAATAGTTGTTGACACTTCCCCATGCTGTCATTAATATTTCGCCCCGTTGAGAACAACGCCATTCCCCCTTAGCTCAGTTGGTTAGAGCGACGGACTGTTAATCCGCAGGTCCCCCGTTCGAGTCGGGGAGGGGGAGCCAAGTTCTTAGCATTTAACGATTCCCCCTTAGCTCAGTTGGTTAGAGCGACGGACTGTTAATCCGCAGGTCCCCCGTTCGAGTCGGGGAGGGGGAGCCAATCGTTAATCTACTTTAAGTATGCTTGTTCCCCCTTAGCTCAGTTGGTTAGAGCGACGGACTGTTAATCCGCAGGTCCCCCGTTCGAGTCGGGGAGGGGGAGCCAAAGCACACTGCCCTATTGTTGTTCCCCCTTAGCTCAGTTGGTTAGAGCGACGGACTGTTAATCCGCAGGTCCCCCGTTCGAGTCGGGGAGGGGGAGCCAACCCTTACCTTTATATATAACATTTTATTACCTTTATTAGACTTTTCTTAGAATATAACTTACCATTTCATAAGTGATTTTTTGTATTAGTGACAGAGTCTTGGTCTTGCATAGCTGACAAGTATGCCGATCTATCGTTGTCCCCTATTTCATTTAATACAATCTACCAATTAATACAGCGTGAGATAAGAAAAACCATGGCAGGATTAACTCGCTTTATTACAATCCAAGTATTTTTTTGCTTGCTTGCAACAGCACTTACTGGATATATGCTTAATTCAGCGTTGCATCAATATGCAAACTCGCAACAGCTAAAAGTGCAAAGAGCAATCGATCTTGAACTCTCTCAAGTAACAACAGATCAAGATATCGAAGCATTCGCAAAAAGTATAAAATTGCAGTACAACCTTGATAAATTAGTTATTAAAGACAAAGAAAATGAAACTATTTTCAGCAATCAAGGCAACTTAAACTATCTGCCCTTTTTAGTAAAACACCTACAAAACTACAAACCGTTTATCCGCTCTCAACATGGCGCGGGAAGCGATTTGGGTCTTAAAATCGAATTTACGTTACGCCTACAGCAAACCGCTGAGATCGTACAAAACGCTTTTTTGATTTTATTTCTGATCATTTTAGTACTCACCCTTGTGCCTTTTATCACGTTAAAGCTAACGTTAATGCAAGCGTCAAATCGCATGGGCGACGCTATTTCAAATATGGTCGATAAGTACATTGAAAATGACAGTAAAGATGGCAAACTCGATTCATCGCTTGCTGATAACGCTGTAAGTAATATTTTTCCGAGCATTGTTCGTTTAAATGGCTTTTTAAAGCGCAAGCAAAAAGACATTGAATCCTCTGCCCTTGATATTAAACGCGAAGCCTACAAAGACACTGTAACAGGACTAGGTAACCGTAATTTATTTATTGAGCACTACGAACACCAAATTGAAAACGCCGACAAACCATGTTTCGGTACCCTTGCCGTTATTCGCTGTACTGAATTGAACTTGATAAACCAAACGCGCGGTTATCAGCAAGGCGATGAATACATTAAAGATGTGTCAGATCTCATCACCCAAGCTATTGGCACTTACTCTGGCAGCACCTGTTACCGCTTAAATAGCTCAGACTTCGCGGTACTGTTAATCAACGTACCAATTAAAGAAGCAGAAAAACTTGGCGAAGTACTGCAAAGTAAATTTACTGAATTTCAGCAACATGTTGAACTTACCAGTGTTGCAAATACCGGTATTGTGTCATTTGAAACAGGCAAGCCCCTAAGCCCACTATTGGCGCAAGTAGATACTGCTCTTAGCCTTGCACAAAGTAAAACCACAAATGGCTACCATATTCAAAAAGAAAGCGACATTATTGATAACGTTTCAGCAAGTTTTGGTAATCAAAATTGGCGTCAAGTGATTGATGACGTATTAAACAACAATCGCATTCAGTTAATGATCCAAACCATTATGCCGACTAGTCGTAGTGCGAAGGCTTACTCTGAGATTTTCGCGCGTTTTAAAACGTCTGATGAACACATTTTGCCAACCTCTTCTTTCTTAGCAATGAGTGAAAAACTCAATCAACACGCACACGTTGACCGCCTTGTTATCGAAGAAGCGATTAATGCTATTAAAACACGTAACTTGAACGACCAGTTTTTCGGTGTAAATGTATCGGCTAAAAGCGCCCACGACGAGCAGTTTTCTATTTGGCTTGAGCGTCGCTTGTTAAAAGATAATGCCATTGCCGCCAAGTTAATTTTTGAAGTGAGTGAATTCGGCTTACAGCAGAATGTAAAAGCATCAAAACGCTTTATTGATATGATCCACCGTGTAGGTGCGCGTATTACCGTTGAACGTTTTGGTGTTGGCTTAACCTCATTTAAATTTTTCCGCGATTTAAAACCTGATTTTATTAAAATGGATGCAACCTATACGCGCGGCTTAGAGGAAGATAAAAATAACCAGTACTTTATGCGTTTAATGGTTGATTTGGCCCACCGCATTGGCGTGACCGTACTTGCCGAAGGGGTCGAAAGCCAAGAAGAAAAACACATTATTGAACAACTGTGTTTAGATGGTGCACAGGGCTACTACATCGAAAAGCCCAAAGAGATTTAATTTATACCATTTAAAAAGGGGCTTAATCGCCCCTTTTTAACGCCATAATTACCTTTTGTTTAAATTTCACACTAAACACCCCACACTACCTTAACAATTGAAACTGAATGAGATTTGTTTAACGGAATAAGTTGAGCTTTAATCCGAAAATTTGGATAATAAGCGTCAAATGTAGCGCATATAAGATTTCAATGACCGAATACCTACTGTTACTCATTGCCACAGTATTAGTAAACAACTTTGTTTTGGTACAATTTTTAGGCCTGTGCCCGTTTATGGGTGTGTCTGGCAAGCTGGATACCGCAATTGGTATGTCTCTTGCGACCACTTTTGTACTCACTTTGGCATCAGTCACCAGTTACCTCGTAAATCAATATATTCTTATACCGCTCGAGCTCACCTTTCTGCGCACTATGAGCTTTATTCTAGTGATCGCTGTGGTTGTGCAATTTACCGAAATGGTGGTACGTAAAACCAGCCCGACACTGTATCGCTTACTGGGTATATTTTTACCACTTATCACCACCAACTGTGCGGTACTTGGCGTAGCGCTATTAAACACTCGTGAGCAGCACTCATTTTTACAATCGGCAATTTACGGCTTTGGCGCCGCAGTCGGTTTTTCATTGGTACTTGTTTTATTTGCCGCAATGCGCGAGCGTTTAGCGGCAGCAGACGTACCAGCCCCATTTAAAGGCGCGTCTATCGCCATGATCACAGCCGGTTTAATGTCTTTGGCATTTCTTGGCTTCACCGGACTGGTAAAACTGTAAATGACTTTATTCTACGCCCTACTCGCCTTAGGCGGTTTAGCGCTGTTATTTGGCGCAATTCTTGGCTTTGCAGCAATTCGCTATAAAATTGAAGGCAACCCTATCGTCGAACAAATCGATGAAATATTACCGCAAACGCAATGCGGTCAGTGCGGCTACCCTGGCTGTCGCCCTTATGCAGAAGCCATTGCTAACGGTGATGACGTTAACAAGTGCCCTCCGGGAGGCGAAGCAACGGTACAAAAGCTCGCGGATTTAATGGGAGTAGAAGCCAAACCGCTTGCTGGCGGCGAAGAAAAAGAGCCGATTAAAACGGTTGCCTACATTCGAGAAGATGAATGTATTGGCTGTACGAAATGCATTCAAGCGTGTCCTGTTGATGCCATTGTCGGCGCAACACGCCAAATGCACACGGTATTAATTGACGAATGTACAGGGTGCGATCTGTGCGTTGAACCTTGTCCGGTAGACTGCATCGACATGGTGCCCGTTAAAACCACAAGTAAGAACTGGAAATGGGACCTACAAGCCATTCCAGTAACAAATATCGATTAGAGGTTGTTGGTGGAATCTATTTTAGAACAAATTGAACGTGGTAAGCTTTGGTCGATTCCGGGCGGTGTACACCCTGCCCCGAATAAAGCGAGTTCAACACAACAACCAATTAAGCGCTTACCGTTACCTGAAAGTTTAACTATTCCGCTTAAGCAGCACATTGGCGATAACGGGCGTTTGCTCGTTAAAACGGGTGATAGTGTATTAAAAGGTCAAGCCTTAACCGAACCCGCAGGCCACTGGAGCGTACCTGTGCACGCGCCAACCTCTGGTACTATCAGCGAAATCGCAATGAAGCCAACGACACACCCAAGTGCATTGCCTGAGCCGAGTGTCGTATTACTGCCAGATGGCCAAGACACATGGTGTGAACTATCTCCATGGCCTGACTTTTATGCCAAATCTGACCAAGAGATTGTAACGCGTATTCACAATGCCGGTATTAGTGGTATGGGCGGTGCGGGCTTTCCTGCGTATGTTAAAGCCCAGCCTAAAAATGCAATTGAATTTCTAATTATTAACGGTGTTGAATGCGAGCCATATATCAGCGCCGATGATATGTTAATGCGTGAGCATGCTAGCGAATTAATTAAAGGCATAGAGGTACTGCGCAAGCTTTATCAGCCAACCAAGATTTTAATTGGTATTGAAGACGATAAGCCAGAAGCGATCGCTGCACTGAAAAAAGCCTGCGAAAATGACCACTATACACAAGTATGTCCGGTGCCAACTAAATACCCATCGGGCGGTGAAAAGCAACTTATTCAACTGTTAACGTCAAAACACGTACCACAAGGTGGGATCCCATCTGATATTGGCATGGTAGTACATAATGTCGGTACGATTTTCGCTATTTATCAGGCCATATATGAAGGCAAACCGCTTATTGAGCGTGTTGTAACAGTAACAGGTGAAACAATTTCAACACCTGGGAATGTCTGGAGCCTGCTCGGTACACCAATCAAGTTCTTGCTCGAACAAAGCGGTTTTCAGCCACAGCAGTGGCAACGTGTGATTATGGGCGGTCCAATGATGGGCTTTACCTTACCGAGCGTACGCCTTCCAATCATAAAAACCAGTAACTGCGTGCTCGCGCCGAGCGAACGTGAAATGCCGATGCCCGGTGAAGAAAAAGCCTGCATTCGCTGCAGTGCGTGCGCCGACGCCTGCCCTGCTACGCTACTACCACAGCAGCTACAATGGTTTGCCAAAAGTAAAGAGTACGATAAGTTAGAAGAGCATAACTTGTTCGACTGCATTGAATGCGGTGCATGTGCCTATGTGTGTCCAAGTGAAATTCCACTGGTGCAATATTACCGTGTTGCCAAGGCAGAAATTCGCCAAGAGCGCGAAGATAAGATTAAAGCAGAACGCGCCAAAGAGCGTTTTGAAGCACGTAATGAGCGTTTGAAGCGCGAACAAGAAGAACGCCAAAACCGACATAAACGCGCGGCAAAGCGAACGAACGATGAAGCTAAGTCGAAAGTTGAAGAAGCCTCTAAACGAGTTTCGTCAAATGATAAAAGTGCAGCCGTTCAAGCAGCTTTAGCGCGTGCTAAAGCAAAACGTTCAGAAAATGGTGAGCCAGATAATTCTGAAATGGCAAAGCTGCGTGAAGAGCGAAAAGCACAAGCTCGCGCATATAAAGAAGAAAAACCAGCAGCGACAAGTAATGACAGTAAAAAAGATGCCGTTGCAGCTGCAATAGCGCGTGCAAAAGCGAAAAAAGCTGAGCAAACAAACGAACAAGATGTAAAAGATGATACGAGCGACCCGCGTAAAGCTGCCGTCGCCGCTGCAATAGCCCGTGCCAAAGCAAAAAAAGAAGCGAAAGGTTCCGATGACGCTGCCAATAATAGCGCTACTAATGACACGGACACATCAAGCGATAACGATCCACGTAAAGCCGCTGTTGCCGCTGCTATCGCTCGTGCAAAGGCTAAAAAGGCTGCACAGCAAGCTGAAGAACCATCAACAGAAGCGTTAGATGAAGCCAAAGCTCAAGACGCAGATGAAAGCACCACTGACGATCCGCGTAAAGCCGCTGTAGCCGCGGCTATCGCTCGTGCAAAGGCCAAAAAGGCTGCAAAGCAGGCTGAACAATCATCAACTGAAACGCTAAATGAAACCAAGGCTCAAGACGCAAACGAGAGCACCGATGATGATCCGCGTAAAGCCGCAGTCGCTGCCGCTATTGCTCGTGCAAAAGCCAAAAAAGCTGCAAAGCAGGCTGAAGAATCATCAGTAAAAGAGCTAGATGAAACGGAAATTCAAGACGCTGACGAAAGCGCCAGTGATGATCCGCGTAAAGCCGCTGTTGCCGCAGCTATCGCTCGTGCAAAAGCCAAGAAGGCTGCAAAGCAGGCTGAACAATCATCCACTGAAACGCTAAATGAAACCAAGGCTCAAGACGCTGACGAAAGCGCCGATGATGATCCGCGTAAAGCCGCAGTCGCTGCTGCGATTGCTCGTGCGAAAGCCAAAAAAGCAGCCAAGCAAGCGGCTGAGCAAAACGACTTGCCACAATCGAACGATAACGATGTTGAGCAACAAGATAACCTAGCTGCAGTTGAGACAACTGAGAAACCAAAACTCGATGCTGAAGCGAAGAAAAAGGCAGCGATAGCCGCTGCAATCGCAAAGGCTAAAGCCAAAAAAGCGCAACAAGATAAAGGATCGGAATAACGTGCAATTATCCTTAAGCAGCTCGCCACACAAACACAGCCATAAGTCGCTCGGTGCGCTTATGCTCAAAGTTGCCTTTGCAGCAAGCCTAGGCGTTGCCTGTCAGGCTTACTTTTTTGGCTTTGGTGTAATTATTCAATTATTGCTAGCAATTATCACGGCAATTGCCGCCGAAGCTTTTGTGCTAAAACTACGCAAGCGTAATATAAAATCCGCGTTAAGCGATTATAGCGCGGTACTTACTGCCGTGTTACTTGCTATCAGTATACCGCCGCTTGCGCCTTGGTGGGTGATTGTTATTGGTACCGCATTTGCCATTATTTTCGTTAAACAACTGTATGGTGGCCTTGGTTTTAATTTATTTAACCCAGCTATGGCAGGCTATGTGCTGTTGTTAATTTCATTTCCGGTGCAAATGACCACATGGTCACCTCCCATTGAACTTGCATTCAATCAACATACCTTGTTAGATGAGATTAGCGTGATCTTTACCGGCATAACCCAAAGCGGCCTAACAACCGAGCAGTTAAGACTCGGCGTGGATGGCGTGTCTATGGCAACCCCGCTCGATACGCTAAAAACGAGTCTTAGCAAAGGGCTCACTACTTCAGAAAGTCTGCAAAACCCAATTTTTGGCGAACTTGCTGGTATTGGTTGGCAATGGGTTAATCTAGCATACCTATTAGGCGGCATTTATTTATTAAAAGCGCGCGTTATTAACTGGCATATTCCAGTAAGCTTTATAGCTAGCCTTGCGATTTGTGCGAGCATCGGTGTGATGTTTCACCCAGGTGTTAGTACTGGTCCTGTGCTTCATTTATTTAGTGGCGCAACCATGTTAGCGGCATTTTTTATTGCCACCGACCCGGTGTCTGCATCAACAACGAATAAAGGCCGTTTAATTTACGGCGCCTTAATTGGCCTGTTGGTTTACCTTATTCGTACTTATGGTGGATACCCTGACGCTGTTGCATTCTCAGTATTGTTACTCAATATGGCGGTGCCTTTAATTGACTTCTACACGCAGCCAAAAGTGTATGGCGCTAAGGAGCAATAATGTTATCTAAATCAATTTCTAAAAACGCACTGATTTTAGGCGCGTTTGCAATTGCCAGCACTGCGGTAGTAACCCTAACTTACATCGCAACTAAGCCTGCGATTGAACACAATAAACAGCAAAAACTAATGACTACTTTAGGCCAAGTTATTAGCGAAAATGACTACGACAACACACTTTATTTAGACTGTGCGCAGATTAAAGAAGATTATTTAAATCACGCGAGTGTTACCAAAGTGTATCGCGCTAAAAATGGTGATAAGCCAGTTGCGGTGGTCCTGCAATCAACGGCACCAGATGGTTATAGTGGTAATATTGAAATTCTTTCTGCCATTTATATTGATGGCACAATAGCTGGTGTACGTGTTATTGAACACAAGGAAACGCCAGGGCTTGGTGATAAGGTAGAAATTCGTCGCTCAGACTGGATAACCAGTTTTGATGGCAAACGCCCTACTTCAATTAAAGATACGTCATGGGCAGTAAAAAAGGATGGTGGTCAATTTGATGCATTTACAGGTGCAACCATAACGCCTCGCGCCGTGATTAATGCCGTTAAACGTGCAAGTCTTTATACCCAAAATCAGCATCAAGCACTGTTTAATCAAGATAATTTATGCGGAGTAAATAATGACTGAACAACTGCGCGATATAATTAACCAAGGACTGTGGAAAAATAACCCAGCACTGGTACAACTGCTCGGTTTATGCCCATTACTGGCAGTATCAGCGACCGTAACCAATGCCCTTGGTTTAGGATTAGCCACCTTGTTTGTATTGTTAGGCTCAAACGTCACCGTAGCAATAGTCCGTGAATGGGTACCGAAAGAAATCCGTATTCCAGTATTTGTGATGATCATCGCCGCATTTGTTACAATGATTGAGTTATTAATGAATGCCTTTAGTCACGAGCTGTATTTATCACTGGGTATTTTCATTCCATTAATCGTTACCAACTGCGCCATTATTGGTCGTGCCGAGGCATTCGCCTCTAAAAATTCAGTACCACTTGCAGCATTTGATGGTTTGATGATGGGACTCGGTTTTCTTGCTGTGTTAGTGCTATTGGGCGCTATGCGTGAATTATTAGGACAAGGTACTTTGTTTGATGGTGCACATTTACTGCTGGGTGATTGGGCAAAAGTGTTACGCATTGAAATAATGCAAACCGAAACAAAGTTTTTACTTGCGATTCTCTCGCCAGGTGCTTTCTTAGGCATGGGCTTGCTTATTGCGTTAAAAAATTACATTGACGCCAAACAGCAAACACAACAAGACGAACCAATTACTGAAAAAGCGCCACGCGCACGTGTCACAAGCCTGGACTAAGTAAATGAATAAAACAAAACGCCGCGAAATATTAGAGCGTTTACGCGCCGATAACCCAGAGCCTAAATCTGAATTAGAATATTCAAATCCGTTTGAATTATTGGTTGCAGTTACGTTGTCAGCACAGGCGACGGACGTTGGCGTAAACAAAGCTACACGCAAACTGTTTCCAGTAGCTAATACGCCAGAAGCAATTGTGGCATTAGGTGTTGATGGCCTCAAAGAATACATAAAAACCATAGGCCTTTATAACTCAAAAGCTAACAATGTTTATAAACTTAGCCTAATACTAATTGAAAAACACAACAGCCAAGTGCCTGAAAGTTTAGAGGCCTTAGTTGCCCTACCCGGTGTTGGCCGCAAAACCGCTAATGTTGTTTTAAACTGTGCTTTTGGCTGGCCAACAATTGCAGTCGATACGCATATATTCCGTGTATCAAACCGCACTAAATTCGCCATGGGTAAAGACGTTGATAAAGTCGAAGCTAAACTTGAAAAAGTAGTGCCCGCCGAATTTAAAGTAGACGTGCACCACTGGCTTATTCTGCACGGCCGATATGTATGTGTTGCCCGAAAACCAAAGTGCGGCAGCTGTATTATTGAAGATTTGTGCGAGTTTAAGGATAAGACTGAATAATACTAATTCAAACTATTTACATAGAGTTTAAGTAAAATAAATCAATAGCCTGTATGTACATTAAAAAGAGCTTAAGAAGGAACAGTTAACTACAACGCCATGATCAAGATACTAACCAGATGAATAACCCTTTATTCACCTTAATCTGATATCTAAAAACGCTAATAGGAATTAGTAAATCTCAACTTATTTCAACGGACGATGTTCAATGAAAAAAATTCTAATAACCGGACATATGGGCCTTATAGGCCGTCATTTATCACCTCTTTTAACACAACAAGGTTATGAGGTTGTAGGGTTTGATATTGCTAACAATTCTGGCGATATCTGTAACACGTTCGAACTAAAAAGAGCACTTCGCCAATGCAGTGGTGTTATTCATTTAGCGGCTGTATCACGAGTGGTTTGGGGCCAAAACAACCCTGAAAAGTGCTGGCAAACCAACGCAATTGCAAGTGAACAATTACTGAAGCTGGCAGTTGAGCATCATAAAAAACCTTGGGTACTCGTTGCTAGCAGTCGTGAAGTGTATGGAGAACCAAACTCTCTACCAGTTTCTGAAAGTATGACACTATCACCTGTGAATATTTATGGACGCTCTAAATTATATATGGAAGATGCGGCGCTAAAAGCGAGAACAGCAGGTTTAAATACCGCTATTGTACGATTAGCGAATGTTTATGGGTGTACATTAGATCATGAAGATCGTGTTTTGCCTGCATTCAGTAGGAATGCTGCTTCAGGAGTAAATCTAAGAGTAGATGGATTTGACAATCTTTTTGATTTTACACATATCAGCGACACAGTGAATGGTATTGCAAAAATTATCGAGCTACTAACCGCTGGCGAGCGAAATTTACCACCTATACATTTATTACCTGGGCATGGAACAACGCTAAAACAGGCTGCTGATCTTGCCATTTCCGCAGCAGGTAGTAAATCAAAAATCATAGAGGCTACTTCGCGTTCATATGATGTTGCGAAGTTTATCGGTGACCCTTCTCGTGCTAAATATCTACTCGGATGGCAAGCAAATGTAATGCCTGAGAAAGGTATTGCTTTATTGGTCGAAGCTTTCAAAGAAAAGTTAAGTTTAGGAGTAGTAGCATGAAAATATTAAAAGTAATACACGGCTATCCAATGCTATATAACGCAGGCTCTGAGGTTTACTCACAAACTATTTGTCATGGACTTGTTAAACAAGGCCATGAGGTTCATGTATTCACTCGTGAAGAGGATGCCTTTAGACCTGATGGGGATATTCGTATTAGCCATGATACTGATGTGCCTGAAATTAAACTCCATTTAGTTAACAATCCTCGTCATAGAGATAGATATCGTCTAACTATTATTGATGAGAAATTTGCCGAACTACTCGATGAGCTACAACCTGATATTGTTCACATTGGACATTTAAATCACCTTTCAACGTCCCTCGTTTTTGAAGCAAAAAAACGTAATATTCCTATCGTATATACGCTCCACGATTATTGGTTGATGTGTCCTAGAGGGCAATTTATGCAAATGCATTCTGCCGACGATAATTTATGGGCGGCATGTGATGGACAGGAAAATAAGAAATGCGCACGCCAATGTTATGCTCGATATTTTTCGGGTGATGATGATGAGCGAGATTTAGATCTTGCGTACTGGGAGAATTGGGTTGAGCGACGTATGAGGCATGTAAAAGAAATTGTTTCACAAGTAGATTTGTTTATTTCACCCGCCAAATACCTTAAAAATCGATACGAGAAAGATTTTGGCTTACCCAAAGAAAAAAGTATTTATCTAGATTATGGTTTTGATCGTTCACGTATGTCTGGCAGAAAGCGTAACAATGATGAACCATTTACGTTTGGCTATATTGGTACGCATATTCCGGCAAAAGGTATCCACCAGTTAATTCTGGCTTTTGGTCAATTGAAAGGTGATGCTGTTCTAAGGATTTGGGGCAGAGATCGGGGGCAGGACTCTCGTGCGCTCAGGGCAATTGCTGATACATTACCAGATGAAAAGAAAAACAACATTCAATGGATGCAAGAGTATAAAAATCAACATATTGCAACGGACGTATTTAGCAAAACAGATGCTATTGTGACGCCTTCAGTTTGGGTAGAGAACTCCCCGCTAGTTATCCATGAAGCACAACAGTCTAGAGTGCCTGTAATAACTGCTAACACTGGTGGAATGGGAGAATATGTTGTAAATGGGTTGAACGGTCTTACTTATGAGCATAGAAACATTGATGATCTTGCAAAAAAAATGCAGTTATTTGTTGACAACCCAGAATTTGCCAAAAAGCTAGGTGCTAAAGGGTATGCTTATAGCGATGACGGTGAAATACCATGCATTGATCAGCACATCGCTGATTTAGAGGCGTGCTACAGGGAGCTATTAAAGTGAGTGAGATAGATTTCTGGCGTATAACACTTGATACCAACCCTGATACCTGCAACTTAAACTGTATTATGTGTGAAGATCACTCTCCATATTCTGATAGCCCTAAAGTCAGAAAGCAGCAAGGAAGATTACGCCCAAATATGGATAGGGATATGCTTGAACGAGTTATTAGAGATGCAGCTAAGATGGGCATTAAGGAAGTTATACCATCTACTATGGGCGAACCTCTACTTTATCCTCATTTTGATGTGTTTCTAGATTTATGTCATGAACTTAATTTGTCATTAAACCTTACTACTAATGGTACCTTTCCAAGCCCTGATAAGCACCAAAATGTTGAATATTGGGCAAACCGGATTGTTCCAATTGGTAGTGACGTAAAAATATCATGGAATGGAGCGAGTGAACACACTCATAGCCAAATTATGTTGGGCGCTAAATTATCTGAGCATATCGAAAATGCAAAACGATTTATTGCTGTAAGGGATGAGTTGGCTGAACAACATTATTGTTCAATGACAATGCAGCTAACGTTTCTCAGAAGTAATTTAGAAGAAATTCCCGATATGCTTGACTTAGCTATCAAATTAGGTTTTGACCGAATAAAAGGCCATCAACTATGGGCACACTTTGATGAGATAGCTAATGACAATTTAAGAAATGATATTGTATTTGCGGATAGATGGAACCAAGTTGTCAAATACTGTAAAGAACGTGTAGCAAGGCACAATGAAACCGCATTGCGTCCATTCATATTAGATAATTTTTCTGAACTTTACTTAGATAATTTAGATGATATTGCTCCAAATGGAAGCTGTCCTTTTTTAGGCAAAGAAATTTGGATAGACCCTACCGGACGCTTTAATGTTTGCTGTGCTCCAGATCAAGAGCGAAAGAATTTAGGAGACTTTGGGTCAGTTTCTACCAACTCCCTTTCTGAATTAGCTGAGAGTGAAAAATACAATCAATTAATGAGTAGTTACAAAGACAATAGCCTTTGTAAGCAATGTACAATGAGGCGTTAATAATGATTGTTCTAAGAAAGTTATTTATTTCAGAGGACGGGCGACATCATATCTTATCAGATGGAACTGAAGCATATAGTTCGAGGTTTGATGAAGTTTTATCATATCATTTAGTTGAAAATGAATACCAAGTTGCACCTGCTTCAAAAGGAAATAATGCATGGCATATAGGGGATGATGGGCACGCGATTTATAATTCTACTTTCGATAGAACTTTTGGTTTTTATTGTAATTTGGCTGCTGTTGTAGATGGCGACCATTGGTTTCATATTACACCCAAAGGTAAAGCAGCTTATAGTGAACGTTATGACTTCGTTGGTAATTTCCAACAAGATATAGCAGTGGTATGCGATAAAGAAGGCTTTTACTACCATATTGATAAAAGTGGTAAACCAATCTACAAACACAAGTGGCATTATTGTGGTGATTTTAGAGAGGGTATTGCAGTTGTTCAGCACAGTAATGGACTTAGTACACATATTAATAGTAACGGCGATTTCATTCACTCCCAGTGGTTTTTAGATCTTGATGTATTCCATAAAGGCTTCGCACGAGCTAAAACCAAGGTTGGTTGGCAACATATTGATAGAGATGGTAAACCGATTTATCAGCAACACTATGCTAGTATTGAACCTTTTTATAATGGGTTTGCACGGGTTGAAACATTTAATGGCTCTTTACAAATCATTGATGAGGCTGGCAGGTTAACACGAGAGTTAAGAACTAGTCAGTCTGATGATTTTGCTGGTTTATCTGCTGATATGGTGGGTTACTGGCGAACGTTTACAATAGCTGCGGCTGCTGAGCTGAAGATTTTTGACTATTTGCCTGCAACAATCGAATCACTTTCACAAAAGACAAATACAATTGAAGCTCGCCTGTGTCGCCTCTTAAAGGCGTTGGGTGAATTGAGCCTTGTTGATCTTAAAGGCGAAAATTGGGAGTTACTACCTAAAGCTCAATACTTAACTTCAAAACACCCAAAATCTCTTGTAACCGCAGCTACTGAGTATCGAGATGAGTTACTGCAAAGGTGGTATGACTTAGTTACATTGATGAAGCAAGATGTAAATACTTCAGACATCTTTCAGAAAGTTGCAAACAATGAAGAGCATATTAAAAAGCACCATAGAATGCTTAGAAGCTATGCATTAGAGGATTATCAAAAATTAGTCTCTAATCTTGATATTGATTGCAATGACACCGTTTTCGATGCCGCAGGTGGGGATGGGATGTTATCTCAGCTGGTTCAAAACCAGTTCCCAAAAAGTAATGTAATTTTGGGTGACTTAGCCTCTGTAGTTAAGTCGAGCGAATTTACAAATAAGACATCATTTAATTTGTTTAATAATTGGCCTGTAAAAGCAGACAAAATTCTGTTAGCTAGGGTTCTTCACGATTGGAGCGACAGCGACGCAATTAAAATTTTGTCGAATTCAAGTAATTCTCTCCTTTCTAATGGCGCTATTTATATTTTTGAGATGATCAGAGAAGAGAATGGCTTTAGCGGATCTTTATGTGATTTACATCTACTCACTGTTACAGGCGGAAAAGAAAGAACAAAAGCTCAATTTGAAGCTTTGTTTGATAAAGCAGATCTATATATTGATACTGAATTTAACCAAAACAGTTTAATTACAGTAATGAAGTTAAAGCGCAAAATGATATGAAAAAATTAATAATTGCAAGACATGCTGAGCGGCCTGAAATACCCGCTAATAGAGTCGGTAATGAAATAATGTTAACTGAAAAAGGCATTGAACAGAGTAAACTATTTGCATCTTTAATCGACTTACCCCTTCGTAGTGTGAAATCTAGTCCAATAGGCCGCTGTATCCATACAGCCAGTGAAATTGCTCAATCATTAGATTATAAAGTAGAAAATATTGAGCAATGTAAAACCCTTGGTGATCCAGGTTTTATTATCGAAGACGGTGAAGTAGCCTGGCAACATTGGCAAAACAAAGGACATGATGCTGTGAATAAGCATTTAATTTCTGGCAAAGAAAAGTGGGCTGGTTTTCACGATTTAGACCATGTATCTAATGATATATTCAATATGATTAAAGAGCTATTGAACAATTCAGAATTTGGTACACATCTTTGGGTTACGCATGACACCATTTTAGCCACCCTAGCATCTCGCATCAATAATTCAAACTTTACATTAAATGATTGGCCTGATTTCTTAGGCTATCTGGTATTTAACTTGTCAAATACTGGTACTATTGATATTGACTATGTTCAATTTCCTAACTTTGGTAGTTGATAAAAGGTTTATATTGTCGTCGATTCAATTTGAATATTAATAAAAAATTTATCTACTGCGATAGTGCCTCTTTCAGCTGGCCCACTATTGCCGTCGATACTCACATTTTCCGCGTATCAAACCGTACTAAATTCGCCATGGGTAAAGACGTTGATAAAGTAGAAGCAAAACTAGAAAAAGTAGTGCCCGCCGAATTTAAAGTAGACGTACACCACTGGCTTATTCTACATGGCCGATACGTGTGTGTTGCGCGTAAACCTAAATGCGGCAGCTGTTTAATTGAAGACTTGTGTGAGTTTATACCAATTCACTTAAGTAGCTAATCACCCTAGCGGGCTAAATATCATGCTAACTGCGTTAGAATTTATCAATGTAGAACAACTACATAAGAAAAATTCCGCCTTGTTAGCATTTCATTTATCCAGCGCTATCCTTGATCACATACTTAACAGAATTGGTATTAAAGATAAGCTTGATTTGTAGCATACGTCTAATTCATAAAATAAAAGGGCATTTAAAATGCCCTTTTTTGCGAGTATTTCACGTAAACAAAGTGATTAAGCACTTACAACTAGGTTGGTGCTCTCAACTTCATTTAATACCACTGTAGCGGCGCGCTTAAAGAAGTTAAAATCTGTTGCCGTACATGAAGTATACGCGCCCATCATAGTTGAGATAATAAGGTCGCCATTTTCCAGTTTAGGTAACATAATTTCTTCGCGGATCACATCAATGCTGTCGCATGTTGGGCCTGCAAGTACCGACATAAAACGCTCACCAGTTGTTTGCGCTGAATCAATTTGATACTTAGCTTCGTCAAACATTAAACCGCTAAACGAGCCGTATAAGCCGTCATCCAAGTAATACCAAGTTTTGCCGCTACGCACCGCTTGCCCCATTACCGAAGCAATATTGGTTACTGCAGTTGCCACAATAAAACGCCCAGGTTCGGCTATCACGCGTACTGTTTCTGGTAATTGTGCTAATGCATCACGAATAGGCGCACAAAAGTCAGCAATATTTGGCACTTCTGGTGTGTATTTCACAGGGAAACCACCACCAATATCAAGTGTACTCAGTGCAGGTAAACCCGCATCAATTACCGCCAACATAATGTGATGGCATTTGGTAATCGCATCGGCGTATTTCACACCACTTTTGGTTTGTGAGCCAACATGGAACGATAGCCCTTTTATGCGAATACCTAAATCAAATGCATGTTGAATTAGTGTTATAGCATCTTCAGGTAAGCAACCGAATTTTTTCGATAAGTCTGCCAATACCTCAGGGTTTGGAAAGCTAACGCGCACCAATAACTCAACCTGATCTTTGTATTTTTCAAACTTATCAATTTCGTTGACGTTATCAACCACAAACACATTGCAGCCATACGCAAGTGCATGTGAAATATCAATATCACGCTTAATTGGGTGCGTTTGAATTGTACGCTCGCTCGGTACACCGACCAATTGTACCAGGTCGACTTCACCATTAGTTGCTAAATCAAAATACGCACCTTCTGCAAGTAACGTAGTTACTGCCGCTGTGTGTGGTAATGGCTTTAGCGCATAGTGTAAATCAACATTGGGTAATGCGGCCTGTAACGCACGATATTGGGCTCTGATCAGATCACAATCTAGCACCATAAGTGGTGAACCAAATTGAGCAACTAATTGTTCAGCTTGTGGTTTTTCAATTACTAAACCGTGACAAGCATCAACATTGGTAATAGAGGCCATTACAGGTGTTAAAGACATAGCGATTCTCCGAGCAGTGTCAATAAAACTAAACTAATCAAATAAACTCATTATGAGTTCGAGCGAGTTAAACATACTTAAACATTCAAGTTCACTCTTGGATAGTTGCTCTATCGCCTTGCTGCAATAAATTGCAATGTACTCGGATTGGCTATCAACAAGAAGCGTGCGAATAATAAATCAGATTTTTTTAGATGCAATCTTTTTTTATAAAAATTTAATAAAAATAGTTAAAATTGAATTAAAGCTATAAATATCAATTAACTATGAAGTTTTATGAAAAGTAACGATCAATCGTAATGCTTCGCGCGTAGTAACATTTAACGCGGTTTAATTAAGGGAACTGCTATTTAGCGTTATTTGCAGAACCCTATTTAATTAAAGTGTGCGATAAATATCGCCTTCCCTACTTGCCATATCGCTCAATAAGATTGAGCCTTTACTCACATCAAAGCTCTTAAATTGATGTAAACGTAGCTTATTAACCGGCTGAGTGTTATCTAATGGCCTAATATTTAAATATTCACCACTTTCCTCTATCGTCACAAAATAAACAATACCGTTGTCAATTTTTGCATGATAGAACTCATTCGGTAATGCAAATTCAGTACTTGTTAGTTGCGTCTCATGTAACGCTAAATTGGTATCAACACGATAAATAAGATTACTGTTATGCTCGATTAAATAGTTTAAATGCGGGTTTTCGCTGTCGTGTAAACTATATGTCCAACGTTCAGATCGGTTACTTTTACCCTCTTTACTTAAATCCAGTAACAGCAATTCAGGTATGCCATTTTTCACTATTGTTAAACCAAGTTGGCCGTCGCTATGCCAATCCATAGCAATAAATGGATGCTCACTTTCATGAAGTAAAAATGAATGCGATAGCGATGTTAACGTTTCGCCATTAAGCAAATCTAATGGTAAGTAATAGACCTGATTATTAACACCCAATGCTAACTGCTGGTCATCGGTTGAAGTTGCCATACTATTAATTGAATAGTTGACATTAAAGTTTGAAACGGGCTCGACCATTTGAGAGTCTGGATTTACTCGATAGATTTGCATACGCCCACTTCGCTTTGATGCAAATAAATAATGATCACTAACATGAAGTAGCGCAGGCGCAAAATCAGCGACCGTAGAGTTGTATAATGCACTTTCCTTTACGCCCCCAAGCCAACGCAGGTTAGCCGCGTTTAAGCTCGTAGCAAATAGTAAGTTATTATTGGGTAAGCGCTTGATGCGATATGACAGCGCCTCATTGCTATCGACAACACGTTTAATATTATTTCCGTTAAAATCACTTTGTACTATTTGCTGTGTATTGGCGTCTGAAAAATAATAAAGTTTACTTGAATCATGATGCCAAATTGCTTCATAGGCTGGTCGATTAAACTTAATGCCAACCTCGGTTTTGTGGGTGGTTAAGTTAAGCGCTAAAAGTTGCGTTTTATGATCATTATCGGTGCTCATAATTAAGAGCTTTTCGCCATTCGGTGAAATATCAATGTGGTGATGTCCCCAACCTTTTGGCTCTGGCTGCGGTAAAATTTGGTGTGTTTTAGTTTTTATATCAAATGAGTATATTTGATTGGGCCAAAAATTTTGGGGCTGAGCGGTATAATAAATCGCATTGTGCTGATGGTGATAATCCAGATCTTTAATGCGCTTATCACTGCAATCAAATAGCTGCTCTGTTTGTTTGCTGAATGCCGACTTATTTGGCGCTATCGATACAGTCGCTTGATAGACACCACACTGGCTTTGCGTCTTATCCAAGTAAATAATTTTGGCATTATCCGCCGTATTTGTATCGATTACCGAGATTATCTCACTTATCGATGTATCTAATTTAACCCGCTGTGTTAACAAGGATTCGGTATCTTTAAACCACAATTGCGATTGGCTGCGGTCATCGTTTTGTTTAATAAAGAAAAGCTGACGGTTATTGGCATGCATATAATGGGATTGTTCAATTCCCGGCACACGAGTAAGCGGCATCGCCGCGCGCAATGAGCCCTCATTTTTAGGCCATATTGTTGACCATAAAATAATGATTATTGCCACAAAAAGCACCACACTTGCACTCACAAAAAGCCGTCGATTAGTATGTGAAGCAATAACACTTGGTAAAGTCGAGTTGCTTAGTACGTTTTGATTATGCATTGGCTGATAAAGTGACACATCACAAACAAAGCGATAGCCCCTTTTAGGAACTGTTTGAATATATCGTGGGCTTTTCGCGTTATCACCCAACACCTTTCGCAAGTTACCAATAAGCTTATTTATTGCATTATCTGTCACTAACGAACCAGCCCATAAATGGTTAAGCAGATCGTCTCGGGTTAAAATTTCATTCGGTTTTGCAATAAATAATGCAAGTAACTCAAACAGTTTAGGTTCTAACGTCACATCTGACTGACCGTTTAATGTTAATAAACGTGCCTGTTTAGCATCAAAAATAAACTCGCCAAATTGGATCATAACCTTTTAAAACTAGAGAAAAATAACGGCTAACAACTCTATCATAGCGGTGATACAAATAAATACTATTAGACTATAAAACATTGAAAAAACGAGTAAATTCACTTTTTCGTCACCTTTTTTCCTAACAATTTCATTCTTTAATTCAATCACTACGCCATGCTACAGGAAATTTTAAAAACCACGTTAGGAAAATACTTATGCGTAACCCAATCTTTTTTATCTGCGCTTTAATGATTTTATTTACAACAAACATTTGCGCAAAAGTAAGAGGTGAAGCCAAGCTCGACGGCCTTTATTCAACGATTTTATCTGAACAGCGAGAGTTATTAGTCCATCTACCAAATAGTTATGGGTTAAATTCAACACAACGTTATCCCGTACTTTTTTTAACCGACGGGCTGCGAAACTTTAACCATGTCTCTGGCACGCTTGATCTACTCAATCAATCTCACGAAGCACAAGAAATGATTGTGGTGGCTATTAAAAATACACATCGCACTCGTGATTTAACACCAACTTACAATGAAGGTTTTAACCAATGGGGCATTTCCGGCGGTGCCGACAAATTCCTCAACTTTATCGAAAAAGAGCTTATTCCACATATTGATAAACAGTATCGTACCAGCAACTTTAGAGTACTCTCTGGCCACTCGCTTGGTGGGTTATTTTCTATTTATGCACTGCATACTAAGCCGCAATTATTCCAAGCATACTTTGCCTTTAGCCCAAGCTTATGGTGGCATAATGGTGTCGTGGTTCAATCGGCTAAACAGTTTTATACCAATAACAACAATTTAAATCGCTATTTGTACCTTAATTTAGCCGATGAAGACGGCCAAATGCTGACTTCATACCAAGAATATTTAACGATTATTGAACAACATAAACCGAAAGGCTTTGACTATCATAGCGATATTAATACGCGTGAAAACCACAGCACTTCAGCAATGGTAGGCAATAATATCGCACTGACAAACTTGTACCGCCTGTTACAATGCGAAAATGAAACTCTAGCCAACGGTATCGACGCTATAAAGAGTTGTTTTTCAGAACTATCTCAGCGTTACGATGCACAACTACAACCAAATTACACAGCTTACAGCAATGCAGCTCATGCGGCGCAAAAAAGTGGTGCTACAGCAAACACAATCGATATTTACCGTGCGGCAATTAAGCAGTTTCCTTATATCTCAGACGCATACTTTCGTTTAGCATATGTCTATCACTCAACGAATCAAGATGAAAAAGCGCTTGAAACCATTAACAAAGCCTTGAGCGTGAGCGAGCAAGAAAATGCAGAAAACAACAAAATAAAAGCATTGCGCGATTTTATTGTGAATAATCCGAAAGCAACCAAATAAACTAGCCTCAATTAGGCGCTAGCAATTTATTTAAAGGCTTTGTTAGCAAAGCCTTTAAAAATACTTTACTGAGCCCAATAATCTATAACAGTAAATTACCTTTTTCACGCCTAGCGATAATCAACAATTTTTTTAGGCATAAAAATATAAACCTGTTTATAGGGGCACATATGCGTTTGTTACACACCA
Organism: Pseudoalteromonas sp. ABV4_021; assembly: GCF_056159365.1. Classification (NCBI taxonomy): domain Bacteria; kingdom Pseudomonadati; phylum Pseudomonadota; class Gammaproteobacteria; order Alteromonadales; family Pseudoalteromonadaceae; genus Pseudoalteromonas; species Pseudoalteromonas sp. ABV4_021. The sequence continues at coordinate 1,841,078 of NZ_JBSWVB010000001.1, forward strand.
TGATCCGTGTTGCGGATTTAGATAAGTCTGTTGAGTTTTATACCAAAGTACTCGGTATGAAAGAGCTGCGACGGTCTGAAAATACTGAGTACCGTTATACATTGGCATTTGTTGGTTATGGCGACGAAAAAGACAATGCGGTTATTGAGTTAACCTACAACTGGGATACAGACAGTTACGATCACGGCAATGCATTTGGTCACTTAGCCATTGAATATGATGACATTTACGCTGCGTGCGAAGAAATCAAAGCGCTAGGTGGTGTTGTATCGCGCGAGCCAGGCCCAGTAAAGGGCGGCACAACCGAAATTGCCTTTGTCAAAGACCCTGATGGTTACTCTATTGAGCTAATACAAAATAAATTTAACTAGCAACCAATTGGCAATCGGTTAGCTCATGATAATCGCTGAGCTAACCACCCAGGTAATATAGTTTTGTGTTATACCAATTCTGTTAAGTATGTGATCAGAGATAGCGCTGGATGAATACAATGATAACAAGGCAGAGTTTTTCTTATGTAGTTGTTCTACATTGATAAATTTTAACATAGTTAGAATGTTCAGCGATTTAAGTGAGTTAGTATTACACACGTCAATAAGGTATAAAGGCCATAAATTAATTAACGAATAGCTTTATTTAGCTATTAACAACCAGTAAGTACTTGTTGATATACAGGTGGCGTGCTGGCTGATGCGGCTTGGGTATAACGAAAATAGCAATTATCATCGCTTATTTGCGTATCCCCATCAAAATCCCAACCAATATAAGTGAATCTAATACCTTGATATTGGATCTTCAAATCGTCAGATAAATTAATGCGCTTCTCAATATCTGTGTTATCCAAGTAGCCCCACATAAGTCGCGTTTCAAATGAACCATTATTATCAAGGTCAACATCAAAGAGATCAGGTCGTCCGGGAACGGCTTGTGTTGAGTAGCTTTTCATTAGAGATTTGTAGTGAACAAGATCATTGGCTTGTTCAACGCTTACTTGGATTTGATTAATCACTTCACCGCGCGCATCGCTCGATAGCCCCATAAACCTTGGTATAGCAGTAACAGCTAATACACCGAGTATTACAATGACAATAATCAATTCTATAAGCGTAAACCCACGTGATTTCATAACAGCGTTAAATCAATAAGAACTTGGACGTTTATAATATAGCAATTATCTAATAATTCGAAATTAAATGAGGTGGTTACTTGATTTAGACACAGAGATATTTAGAAGAGTATATTAAGAATAAGTGGCGTCCCCTAGGGGATTCGAACCCCTGTTACCGCCGTGAAAGGGCGGTGTCCTAGGCCTCTAGACGAAGGGGACGCAGTATCTTTAAGATAATGTGTCACTAGGACTGGTTATTTTAACTCTTACCATACGAGTTTTAATGACTCACCCCACTGTTTTAAAACTAAGTTTTAAAGTAAGTGGCGTCCCCTAGGGGATTCGAACCCCTGTTACCGCCGTGAAAGGGCGGTGTCCTAGGCCTCTAGACGAAGGGGACAACATGGTGTTGTCACTAGGACTGTCTTACCATACGAGCTTTTAATGACTCACCCCACTCTTTTAAAGCTAAGCTTAAAGTAAGTGGCGTCCCCTCTAGAGGGGGATTCGAACCCCTGTTACCGCCGTGAAAGGGCGGTGTCTAGGCCTCTAGACGAAGGGGACAACATGGTGTTGTCACTAGGACTGGTTATTTTTGCTCTTACCATACGAGCTTTTAATGACTCACCCCACTCTTTTAAAGCTAAGCTTAAAGTAAGTGGCTCCCCTAGGGGATTCGAACCCCTGTTACCGCCGTGAAAGGGCGGTGTCCTAGGCCTCTAGACGAAGGGGACAACATGGTGTTGTCACTAGGACTGGTTATTTTCACTCTTACCATACGAGCTTTTATTGACTCACCCCACTCTTTTAAAGCTAAGCTTAAAGTAAGTGGCGTCCCCTAGGGGATTCGAACCCCTGTTACCGCCGTGAAAGGGCGGTGTCCTAGGCCTCTAGACGAAGGGGACAACATGGTGTTGTCACTAGGACTGGTTATTTTTGCTCTTACCATACGAGCTTTTAATGACTCACCCCACTCTTTTAAAGCTAAGCTTAAAGTAAGTGGCGTCCCCTAGGGGATTCGAACCCCTGTTACCGCCGTGAAAGGGCGGTGTCCTAGGCCTCTAGACGAAGGGGACAACATGGTGTTGTCACTAGGACTGGTTATTTTCACTCTTACCATACGAGCTTTTATTGACTCACCCCACTCTTTTAAAGCTAAGCTTAAAGTAAGTGGCGTCCCCTAGGGGATTCGAACCCCTGTTACCGCCGTGAAAGGGCGGTGTCCTAGGCCTCTAGACGAAGGGGACAACATGGTGTTGTCACTAGGACTGGTTATTTTTGCTCTTACCATACGAGCTTTTATTGACTCACCCCACTCTTTTAAAGCTAAGCTTAAAGTAAGTGGCGTCCCCTAGGGGATTCGAACCCCTGTTACCGCCGTGAAAGGGCGGTGTCCTAGGCCTCTAGACGAAGGGGACAACATGGTGTTGTCACTAGGACTGGTTATTTATACTCAAACCATAAGAGTTATTGGTGGAGCTATGCGGGATCGAACCGCAGACCTCCTCGCTGCCAGCGAGGCGCTCTCCCAGCTGAGCTATAGCCCCAAACTGCATCTTCAAGAGATAACTCGTGTATCGCTGAAGACGGGGCGCATTTTATGGAGCTAGCAAAACAAAGTCAACATTTTTTTAAGCATAGTGCATTGTTCGCACCATTTTTAATCAAGATGCACACTTGTTCACCAAGATTGTGATTTTTCGACCTGTTTCAACAGCCTAGCTATCAATATTTATACATATAATTGACACTAGTATAGTCGCATCAAAGTAGATTTAACGGCGATATCCTGATAAAACCAAAATTTCCCTTGTTTTTCTACACCTGCCAATATCGCGCTTTCATCTGCCGAGATAGTTTCAAATTCTGCTGTGCGTGGGTTTATACGAATTACAATGTAGCCTTCTTACTTTTTAATACTGGCAAACAAATCTTTGCCATCACTAAAAAGATCATCCACCCTATTATCAGAAATCGTTAACAGTGTATTGACTCGCCCATCTTTATTTCGCTGTTTAATGGTGTTGTTATTTTCAACAAAGTAAATATTGCCATTATCATCACCCGTAACACAACTCGCTTGCTCATTAGCCAACAGAGTAGGTTCAAATGTATCTAATGAAAGTGCACTAGGGTACGTTTTTCCATTAATCAACTGGTGAACCAATAGTGTGTTTTGTTGAGGTAAAAATTGCCTAATAAACACTGAATGCGAAAGCGTGCGTATTTGTTTTACCGAGTTACCGTGATTAATAACTAACTGCTTGCCTAACGAGTAGATAAATGTTCCGTTATCAGATAACCAGGTAAAACCGTTTAAATGCTGACCTTTATTAAGCTCGGCTAGAACCATCAACTCATTATTGCGAGATCGATACAGCGCCTGCTCACCAGAGAAGTCTGATGAAAAAAGTATATCCCCACTGCTATTTGATATTGGCATTAAATTCGCACCAGCCAAATCAATTCTTTTAAACGTAGTAGAGTTTTCGTTAACTGATTTAAGCGCAAGCACTAGGTTTAAATGTGTGTGTTCAATTAAGATTGCGTCACCGTGTTTATCAAACTGTGCTTGGGTAATCGTTTTGTTCGTTGCATATGGTAATACTTCAGTTTTGCCACGCTCAACATCCAAAAGTATAAGTTGGGTATTCTTAGCGACTAATAGTTGTAAGCCGCTTGCATGCCAATCAAGTGATGTGTAATTACCCACATCTTGAAAAATACGCTCTTTGTTTTTGGTTTTAATATTGATAATTGAAACCGCTTTGCGCATTTGCCCTTCATCGGTCAATACCGCAACCTTTTCTAGATCTTGCGAGACTGAAAAACTAATCACACCTTTCGCATTTTCAAATACCGAAAACACTTGCAACTTAGCAGCTTTATCATCAAATACGGTTATATGATTCAAATGGGCAATATAAATGCGCTGCCCAACACTTTTAGGCGCTACATTCATTAAATGCTCAACACTAAATAACTGGTTTGCTTGTCCCAAATGATTTAACACAAAGACATCAGTACCTTGATGATTGTTGCGCGCTGTAAATGCAGGTTGACCTTTAAACCAAAATGTATGAGTTATTTTTTGCGGCGTATTAAAAATTTCACTTTCATTCACGCCATTTTTTAACCATAACGCTGATCCTAAGTCGCCCTCTTTAACAAATAGCATTTCATTGGCATTTCTATTTTGTGAAAACGCAAACGCATTCTGTTGTTTGTGTGTCAGTGGTGATAATGATGTGAAGTGCATAGGTGCTAAATGTTGCTTTTTATATACATGAGCGACAACCCCCACAACAAAAAACACTAAAACACTTATCGCCAAAAGAAATAGTTTTATCCGATTCCCACTAAATTTTGCGGCGTCTTCTTTTAAGCAATAGCCTTTTTTAGGATAGGTAATTAAATAGTTCGCAGTTGCGGCCTGTTCATTAAGGGCTTTGCGAATAAGTGCAATCGCTCTTTGTATCAAGCTAGCGTTAAAAACTCGCCCCGGCCATACCTGGTTAAAAATATCCTCGCTGCTTACTACTTTACCTTGATTATTGTAAAGCAACTCAAGCACCGCCATTACTTTAGGTTCGAGTTCACTTATTCCACTTGTTGTAACAACCTCACAGCGAGAAAAATCAAACTGAAAGGTTTGGTATCTATACTGCTGAGAATCGTGCATAATACGGTGCTGCCCTGCCCTAAGTAAAACTTAAGCTATTCTAAAGGCCTGAATCCTTGTGTTTTTTTGTTCAACTGACAAAGTTGTTCGACTTTAACACACAAGGACAATCCAATGAAAACTGCGCTTTATTGTTTCCTATTGCTTTTAAGCATAAGCACTTTTGCAGAAGTGAATAACGAATCTTTCACCTCAAAGGCACTAAATACACAGGTTACTTTTAAGGTAAGTGTTCCCACATCATATGGCACACGCCTGAACCAGTCCTACCCAGTAATTTACGTATTGCATGGGCAATGGGATTTTACGCTTGTTCAATCCATCAGCGATACATTAAAAAATGAAATACCCGAGTTTATAATTGTGCAAGTCATTGGCAAAGGTGCGCAATTGCAACCTAATGACGCTAACATAAATGAAAATGCATGCTTATTTAGGCAACACTTCACGTCTGAGCTGATCCCGTATATAAAGAACAATTACCGAACCGCGAATTATTCAATATTAATTGGCCATTCAAATGCAGGGCGCTTTGCGATGGAACAGTTTTTAACAAAAAGCCCACTATTTAATGACTACTTTGTCTTCAGTCCTTCACTTGACGATGGTTATATTGTTTCACTTGCTCAATCGGTAACAGAATTAAAAGCACACCTGTTTTTAAGCATTGCAAATGAAGGCGAACATATGCAACAACCATTTAATTCATTGGTTACTATGTTAGAAATACATCCATCTTTGTCGCTCTACAACGAAAAATACCCTCAATATAGCCACCAATCGAGTAAGGTAATCGCCCTAGTAAACGCATTTCATACACGCTTTTCACATTGGCAAGCCAGTTATGAAACAAAAACTGCTGGATTAGCGCCGTTACTCGCACACTATAGTGCGCTACAAAAGGAGTTCGGTTTTCAAGTATTACCCATCCAAGATGACCTTATTCGCTTACTCGCCTATTTCGCAGTAAATAATAATGGCCAAGAAGTCACCAAAATCAATGATTATTTAATTGCTCATTACTCAAGTGCAGCAGAATCAATAACAGAAATCGCGCAATATCTTGAAAAAGAAGGCTACCAAAGCGCAGCTAAACTAATAAATTCATCGCGATTGCAGTAAGAACTCACTTTTTTGTCGAGTGCCAATAGAATTTCACGCGTTAGGCGTACAAAAAACAGCCAAAAAACGTAATTTAAGCGCTAACACTTGCTCTAAAAGCACTCAAGGCGTTTGACATTTATCCAAGTTGTTCATTTTAAGGCCACTTAACACATTTTTGTGAAAACAAGTATTGACTATAGTTGAACTAAATCTATAATAGCGCCCCACAACAACGCAGCAATGTGTTGTGATTCTAAAGCGGGTCGTTAGCTCAGTTGGGAGAGCATCGCCCTTACAAGGCGAGGGTCACTGGTTCAAGTCCAGTACGACCCACCACTTTAGAAATGACTATTTGGGGTCGTTAGCTCAGTTGGGAGAGCATCGCCCTTACAAGGCGAGGGTCACTGGTTCAAGTCCAGTACGACCCACCATTTAGTCACAGTTTTGCATGGGTCGTTAGCTCAGTTGGGAGAGCATCGCCCTTACAAGGCGAGGGTCACTGGTTCAAGTCCAGTACGACCCACCATTGCAAAACACTTTAATTTAGCGGGTCGTTAGCTCAGTTGGGAGAGCATCGCCCTTACAAGGCGAGGGTCACTGGTTCAAGTCCAGTACGACCCACCACTAAATTAAAAATCTATAATGGGTCGTTAGCTCAGTTGGGAGAGCATCGCCCTTACAAGGCGAGGGTCACTGGTTCAAGTCCAGTACGACCCACCATTATAGAATATCAATATGGGTCGTTAGCTCAGTTGGGAGAGCATCGCCCTTACAAGGCGAGGGTCACTGGTTCAAGTCCAGTACGACCCACCATATTGAACCTACCTCTTATTAAAAACCCCTTTAAAATCAAAACTAATTCACTATTTCAACGTTAATTTATTGCTACTATTGCCACTGTTTTATATAGTTTAACTATGACCGCGCAGATAGAAATGCGATGAAAAATAAACGCTTATACGAATCCAGTATCTTACTCATAGATGATCAACCATTGGCATTAAGCTATATGAAACAATCGCTTGAAAGCTTAGGCTTTAGTGATATTTCAATTGCTGAAAATGCAAAAATGGCGTTGGGCCTTTGCCAAGAGCATACCTTTAATTTGGTTTTATGCTCATTTAACCTTGGTAAACTCAAAGACGGCTACCAACTATACGAAGAACTAAAAACCAAGCGTTTAATTAAAAACATTTGTGGCTTTATTTTTATTAGTGCAGAAACCGACACTAGCCTAGTACACAGTGTTATTGAGCTTCAACCCGATGACTTTTTAGCAAAGCCTTTTTCATTGAAAGTATTTGGTGAGCGCATTATTAAACTACTAAAGCGCAAACAAGCATTGGCGCAAATTTACGATTTTATTGATGTTGGCAATGACTCAAAAGCGCTACGCTACGTTAATGAAATGCTGGCAGACAGCAGTAAAAATCACCTATCCCCTATTCTTTTAAAGTTGCGTGGTGAACTATTGCTGCGTTTAAAACGCACCGCAGAAGCCATCGACTTCTTTAAATCTGTGCTGAATATTCAAAAATTTACGTGGGCACGTGTTGGTTTAGTTGAAGCCTACATTCAAAACAGTGAATTTACCCAAGCTAAAAATATCTTAGAGGTTATGCTAACCAAACCTGAAACCCGCTTAGTGGGTTATCATTTACTGGGTAAGTTAGAGCTGTTTTTAGAAAACTATCAACAGGCGCAACATTATTTGTCGCTGGCCTCTAAGCTAGCGCCGCGCAATATTGAACGCCAAGAAGATCTGATTATTTTAAGCAAATACAATCACGATCATGAAAAGCATTTCCGCGTTAATAAAGAGCTTGTGAAATACGCTAAGCACTCAATGCACGATAAGCCGGACATATACCTTAATTTGGCCCGCGCAGGTATTGATTATGCCCTCACGCTCGACCAAGCCGATATTGTAAATCGTCTTACTCGACAAAGTAACGAGTGTTTATCTGAATTACGCAAACAGTTCCCAGACAGCAAAGCACAAGAACAAATTGATGTGATCAATGCGCGTATTCACTATTTAAAAGATGAACGCTCAAAAGCCATTGCGCTCGTTGAACAACTAGAAGACCAGCCTATCATCCGCTCAGTAGATGATACCCTCGATAAAGCCAAAGCGTTTCATGAATTAGGTATGCACCACAAAGCGAATCAATTGTTTGCCAAGTTAACCGAGCATTGTGGCAAATACCAAAGTGATAACGCAGCTCTGAATGCCTATCTTAAACAAGAGCAACAAGAACGTGATGAAATTCGCTATTCACCAAAAGAATTAAACAATAATGCGGTGCATAGCTACGAAAAAGGCAAATACGAAGAAGCGCTTAATTACTTTACTCAAGCGTTTCGCATTATGCCAAAAAATCCCAACATCGCATTAAACTTGTTACAGGTGATGTTAGATACGAAACACCCTAGCAGCCAAAGTCTCAATAAAGCAATGATTTCTCGCTGCATGGATACCATAAATAGCGCCAAACTCGACGCGGAGCAACAGGCTAGACTCGATAAATTAAAACCGATGATTCAATCGGTTTTATAACTTGCTAATCTTTCTCTTTTGTTTCCGGCTCAGGCCACTCGTTAAAATAAACGCTTAAATAACGACTTTTAAGTAAATAAAGTCCTGCCCAACTAAGTAACACCAGTTGCACTGCTAAACCTATTGAGAAGCTGTAATATTGGCTTTTTGCTTGTAGTAGTGACCAAGTTAAATCCATTACCACATTGGCAAGTAACAGCCAGCGCGCGTATCGCCAAATATATTTGGGCCACTGCATAGCATTGGGGCGCCTAAATAAATAGCAAAAGGTGACTATGATGCTAAGCCCAGCGATAGCAAGTGCAACAAAAAATTGTTGCTTTTGCGGGTAGAAAATGGCCATTAGGTTTAAATCTTCTCGCCTTGATGCAGCAGCAAACAGCCATAAAATATAAGGCCTTAAAAGGAGCACTAACACTAGCACAAAGCCAATTGGTGCTCTAAAGTATCCGTTTTTGTCCCAATACTCTGGGCCAAAGCGTGTCATACTTGATTTTTCCTATCAGCTAACACACCTAGCACCACAAACAACAGCAATACTGTTAACGGTAAGTAACTGCGATCAATTTGTTTAATCATGCTCACCAAATAAGGGCTAACAAATACAATTAAACTACCGATCCCAACACCCGTTACTAAAATGAATACGAACGTACGCGCAACAAAGTTTTGCTGACCGATTAATCGTTTTACCGCTTTATTTAAACTTGCGCCATACACCGACGTTAAACAAATAAGCGCTATCAATACTATTTGACTCAAATACGGTGCAAGCCAAGTCGCAACTTGGCTATTGAATGAACTGAGCATATTCACGAATTCAGACATGGATTACTCGTACTTTGCAAATAACGCTAACATATCGTCTTCAGTTAAGATTTCAATGCCTAAATCTTGTGCTTTAGTGAGCTTAGAACCAGCTTTTTCACCAGCGACTAACGCGTGTGTTTTAGCGGAGACACTACCCGACACTTTTGCACCGAGTGCTTGAAGTTTAGCTTTTGCTTCGCTGCGCCCCATTTGATTAAGTGTACCTGTTAACACATAAGTTAAACCATCCAACGGCATTTCATCTTGTGACTTTTCAGCGATATCTGGCCAGTGCAAGCCAGCAGCGATTAATGCGTCAATCACCTCTTGGTTATGTTCTTCTTTAAAGAAGTAATAAACGTGCTTAGCAACAATCTCACCTACGTCTGAAACGTCTTGTAAGCCCTCTATTGAGGCGTTTTGTAATGCATCAAGGGTTTTGTAATGATTCGCTAAGTTTTGCGCTGTCGCCTCACCTACTTCGCGAATACCGAGTGAATATAAAAACTTAGCAAGTGTAGTTTGTTTGGCTTTTTCAAGTGCCGCAACTAAATTTTCGGCCGACTTTGGCCCCATACGCTCGAGCGACTCAATATGGCCTTGGCTTAAACTAAATAGGTCAGCTGGTGTTTGGATCAGCTTGCGATCAACTAACTGCTCCACTACTTTATCGCCTAAGCCATCCACATCGAGCGCTTTACGTGAAGCAAAGTGCTTAATCGCTTCTTTGCGCTGCGCTTCACACACCAAGCCACCGCTACAACGGGCAACAGCTTCACCATCAATGCGTTCAACATGCGATTCACACACAGGGCACGCTATCGGAAATACTATTTCTTTACTATTTTCTGGGCGACGTTCAAGCACAACACTTGCGACTTGCGGGATCACATCACCTGCGCGGCGAATAATTACAGTATCACCAATGTGTACGCCTAGGCGTTCAATTTCATCGGCATTATGTAAAGTGGCATTAGATACGGTGACACCGCCAACATAGACAGGCTCCAAGCGGGCAACCGGTGTAATTGCGCCGGTGCGACCCACTTGAAACTCAACATCTAACAAAGTAGTTAATTCTTCCTGCGCTGGAAACTTACAAGCTATTGCCCAACGCGGCGCGCGGGCGACAAAACCTAAAGTTTGCTGAATCGCTTTATCGTTAACTTTGATGACTACGCCGTCAATTTCATAGCCTAGCGCGGCACGACGAGCAAGAATATCTGAATAATAGGCAAAGGCGTCTTTGGCATTGTCTGCAGTGCGAATCTCAGGGCATACTGGTAAGCCCCACACTTTTAGCTGCATTAATTGCTCATAATGGGTTGCTGCCAGCTCAAACCCTTCAACTACGCCTGTGCTGTAAGCATAAAGCATCAGTGGGCGAGATGCGGTAATTTTAGGGTCTAATTGACGTAAACTACCTGCAGCCGCATTACGCGGGTTAGCAAAGGTTTTATCCCCTTTTTCTTGCTGCGTTTGGTTAAGTTTGGCAAACCCTTTATCGTCAATAAACACTTCTCCGCGTACTTCTAAACGCGCTGGAATTGACTCACCACGCAAACGTAGTGGCACGTTGCGAATGGTTTTCACATTTTCGGTAATGTTCTCGCCAACTTGACCATCACCGCGTGTTGCAGCGCGCACCAGCACACCATTTTCATACAAGATAGACACGGCTAAACCGTCGAGCTTTGGCTCACAGCAAAACGCTAAATCACTAGCATCTTTTAATCTGTCTTTCATACGTTTATCAAATGCGTAAAACTCACTTTCATCAAACGCATTATCAAGCGACAACATCGGTACTTCGTGGTTTACTTTTTCAAATGCAGCAAGCGCCATACCGCCGACTTTCTGACTTGGCGAATCTGCTGATTTAAGCGCTGGATTTGCTTCTTCTAACGCAATCAGATCACGCATTAAGCGGTCATACTCAGCATCCGGTACCGTCGGATTATCTAGCACATAGTATTGATAATTGTAATTTTCAATTTGTGCTTTAAGTTGGTTTATTTGTTCAGCCGCGCTCACGGAGACTTCCTCTATATTCGTTAAAAAAGCCACCGCGAGGGTGGCTTTTGTTTAAATCTGGTTGTGACGTTACAGTTCGTCAAATTCTCTGATTTTTTCAACATATTGCCTAACAGTGGAAACATCCAGCTCTTCGCGGTTATGGTCGAGAATTGTCGCGCTAAACTCATCGGCAATTTTCTTAGCCGCGCTGTGAAGCATATTAAACGACGGTAAACTGTCACCTGCACAAGGCAGTGTCATAAACAAGCTTACGCCTTCAGTTTGAAGTTGTTCCATATTATCAATATCGAACGTGCCTGGGTTAAACATATTTGCTAAACGAAATAGCACTGGGCCCTGCCCTGATGCATCTTCATGACGATTAAAGAAGCCATCCTCTGAATACTTAAAACCTAATGTAAGTAATAACGGCAGTAGCGAAGAGCCTTGCATCGGCAAACCTTCTTCGGTTTGAATATGAATGATGATGTAGTCTTGAACTGCTGTCTTACCTTCAGGCGCTTGTTCTGGCTCGTCACTAACTTGTGTGCTTGGCTCATCGTCATCAATGCTAATCGATAAATCGCCTAGTTCTGGTTCATCGTTCACATTTAATTTTGCGCTCATTTGTGGTTCAACCACAGATGCTTTTTCGCTTTCGGGTGCTGCTTCTTTTTTGTCTGGAGCGGCACTTGGTTCTTGAACAAGTGTGCGGCTGTCATTTTTACGGATTGACCAAAGGCCATGAAGCAGTACGCCGCCAATTACTAACGCACCACCAATAATTAACACCCACCTTAGTTCGTCACTCATTCAAGTACCCTTAAATTTATATTTTTTTCCGATTTACAAAATTATTAAGCAAGCGGCACTTAATTTCAACCGCTTATCTTATGCAAAGTGCACAGATAAGACTAGTTGCTGATAATTTATACCGAAAGCTAAGCGGATTCTGACATTTCTAACGCTTTTTCAATATCCACTGCAACCACGCGAGAAACACCTGGCTCAGCCATGGTGACACCGGTTAAGCGCGCGGCCATTTCCATGGCGATTTTATTGTGACTAATATACACAAATTGCACGTCTTGTGACATTTCTTCCACTAAACGACAAAAACGCCCAACGTTGGCATCATCGAGCGGCGCATCTACCTCATCTAACATACAAAATGGTGCTGGATTTAACTGAAAAATAGAAAAAACCAACGACAATGCTGTCAGTGCTTTTTCACCACCACTGAGTAAATGAATCGTCGCATTTTTCTTACCTGGAGGACGCGCCATGATTGCCACCCCCGTTTCAAGTAAATCGTCTGATGTCAGCTCTAAATACGCTGAACCACCGCCAAATACTTTTGGAAATAAGTTCTGCAAACCATTGTTCACTTGGTCAAATGTCGCTTTAAAGCGCTGTTTGGTTTCTCGGTCTATTTTAACGATTGCCGTTTCTAATGTATCAAGCGCGCTGATTAAATCATCATATTGTTGGTCAAGATAATTTTTACGCTCAAATGCTTTATCAAATTCTTCTATCGCCGCTAGGTTAATTGCACCTAATCCAGCAATATCGCTCGACACCTTGTTCAATTGGCTTTGTAAACTATTAAGTTTGGCATCTTCAGGAAGCGTTGCAATCACGTCTTTTAACTGTGTGTTTAATTCTGCAAGCGGTGACAGTGCCGCTTCCGATTTTAGCTGAAACCCTTGTTGTTCAAGTATAATGTTTTGTTTTTGTTGTTTCAGGTTGTCGAGCTTTTGCTGCTCAGTACCAATGCCCGACTCGGCTTGCTTTAATTTCTCTTTCGCATCATCTAGATTGCGCTGCTTTTGCGATTTTTGCTCGATAAGCGACTCAAGCATAAGGTGCTGTTCCGCAATAGCTTCGTCAAGTTCAACCAGCGGCGGTTGAATGTCTTCAAGTGTAAACTTTGCTTCTTCAAGTTGCTCGTTAAGCTCACTAAAGCGTGATGAAAACTGGCCTAATTTGGACTCACATAATGCTGCTTGGTTTTTTACACTCTCTAAATGTAATTGTTGCTTATGATGCTGATTTTTCTCATTTTCATAGGCATTTTGAAGCTGCCTAGTAACCAGTTTGGCATTATGATAATCCGCTTCTAAGGATTCTTGTTGCTGTTTTAAATCACTGAGGCGTGTTTCGGCTTTAGTTAATTGCGCAGTCAACGGCGCTTGTTCATTACCTACAGCCTCAAGTTGAGTAACCAATGCCGCTAGCTCATTTTGTGTTTCGTCACATTGCTTCGCAATAGCCGCTAAACGTTCGCTAGCAAAATTATGTTCTGCTTGTTTTTGTGTGAGTGATTGCATTAATGATGATAACGCGTGTTGCTTTTGTGTTGAAACAACACGCAACTCATCAACCTTTTTTTGCTCTGCAGTAAGCGCTTTTTGCGCACTTTCGAGTTCGCTTTGTGCCGCGGGTATCGCTTTTTCTATGTCTTTTAATAACTGGTGTTTTACGATGTGTGAACTTTCACTATCAAACTCACAGGGAATACACCAGTTAGCGCCGCGTAAATCGCCGCGCCGATCCACCGCAAATAAAAATGGCCCTGACCAAAAATCATCTTCTAACGTATCGATATTTTCAACGGCAGCAATCGCATTAAAGTATTGTGGGATAGGCCCGTTGGTGATTTTCTCAGCCAGTGATCCATTTGCGCAATGGTGTGTTTGCGGCCAAATACTGGGGGTTTTGCATTCATTTTCGAACTGCGCGCTAACATGCGCATGGCTTAAATTAAACAAACTTGCTTCAACTGCCACTTGCCAAGATTTATCGACACTAAGCTTAGAGACTAGCGTCGGCGAGCCTGCTTGGCTCTGTGTGTTTTCACCGACAACCGTTAAAAGCGCCGCTTGTTTTGCCGCTAAATCATTACAGGTTTGCTCGCTTTGTCTCGCTGCTGTATGTTTGTGAGCAAGCACATCTTGCGCTTGTTGTAACTGAATATTTGCGCTTTCACATTCAGCTTCGGCTTGTTGTACGAGGGTTTTTGCTTGTGTTAAATCAATAGCTTCCAGTTGCTGCTCAAGTGTTTCACGCTCTGATTTCAGTTGGCTTTGGCGCTGCTGGCAAGCGCTTTGTTGCTCTGACAGTTGCGCGTATTTAACATTTAATGCAGACAGTGCTTTTTGCTGCTCAGTTTGCTCTTTTATAATCGTTTGGTTTTCCAACAAGGATGCTTGATAAGCGCTATAACTGGTTTCTTGCTGTACTTTTTGTTCTTCGTATTTGTGTAAGCTGATTTCTAACTGTTCTGCGGTACTTCCAAGCGTTTCGTTTGAAAACGCAACTTGTTCGCTAATGTCATCAAACTGTTGCTTTGTTTGCTGCTGCTCTTGCTGGATTTGCTGATACTGTGTTTGTAACTGCGCGATGCGTTGGCTTAGCTGAGTTTTTTGGCTTTGCTTATGCACTTTATCTTGTTCGTCGCGCGCCAACTTATTGCGCAGCTGATATTCTTGATGCTGCGCATCATTCACCATGTCATTAGCTTGTTCGATTGCTAGTTTTAATGCCGAAATCACATCATCATGACCGCTGTGCGCTTCGCTAAGAAATGCAATTTGCTCATTAATTTGCGCCAGCTTTTCTTCGCTTTCGAGTAGTTTTTGTTGCAGTGCTTGCCATTTAAGCACGCATATTTGTGCTTTTAAGGTACGCTCTTTGGCTTTAGCCGTGGTGTAAGTGCGCGCTTTTTCTGCCTGCTCTGTTAGCACATTGAGTTGATTTTCAAGTTCGGTGCGTAAATCAAGCAAACGCTCTAGGTTATCACGCGTGCTGTTTAAGCGCGTTTGTGTTTCGCGTCGTCTTTCTTTGTATTTAGAAACGCCAGCCGCTTCCTCTAGGAAAATCCGTAAATCCTGTGGCTTACTTTCAATTAAACGCGAGATCATGCCCTGTTCGATAATCGCATAACTGCGTGGGCCAAGTCCGGTACCCAAGAAAATATCCGTGATATCGCGTTTACGGCATTTTTCACCATTTAGATAGTATTGTGATACGCCTTCACGGGTAACTAAACGTTTAATGGCTATTTGATTACGTGAAGCAAGCGTGCCGGGTAAACGTCCTTCAGTATTATCAAATAATAATTCAACAGACGCTTGTGAAACTGGTTTGCGCTCTGTTGAGCCATTAAAAATGACGTCTGTCATGGCGTCGCCACGCAGGTTTTTAGCCGAGCTTTCGCCTAATACCCATCGCACAGCATCGATGACGTTTGATTTGCCACAGCCATTTGGACCAACAACACAGGTCATTTGATCAGGAAATGGAATTTTGCTTGGCTCTACAAACGATTTGAAACCCGCGAGCTTAATTGAGGCTAGACGCATTTTATTCTTATTTGATTGTCTAAATAGTAAGAAAATTAAAGGCCAACTTTATCAGATTTACCCTAATTGAAACAACTTGTAACGCTTAACAACAAAATCTGGTTTAAAGGGAGTCTACGGCTTATTATAATCGCTAAGGTGAGTTATTGTTTTATTGGAGTTTTCCATGCAATTAGGAAAAGGGTTCGAATACTTTTTATCGGGCTTTAGTTTAATCAGCCAAAAAGGATTAAAACGCTTTGTGCTGATCCCATTACTAATTAACTTGGTGCTATTTGGTAGCTCGTTGTTTTTTATTATTGGTTGGATTGAACAAGGCGTTAACTACGTCAATGGCTACCTGCCTGACTTTCTATCTTGGTTAGAATTTATAATATGGCCTATTGCACTATTGCTGGTGTTGTTTATCTACTCCATGGTGTTTACAGTTATCACTAACTTTATCGCCGCACCATTTAACGGCTTATTAAGTGAAAAGGTCGAGCTGTATTTAACAGGGCAACGCGTTAACGACGATGGGTTAGCTGATTTACTTAAAGACGTACCACGTATGCTGGGCCGTGAATTGGCAAAACTGATGTACTACTTACCAAAAGCTTTGTTATTTTTAATTTTACTGTTGTTTATTCCGGTGTTTGGTCAAGTGATGTGGTTTTTATTTAGCGCGTGGATGTTTGCCGTACAATACATTGATTACCCGTTTGATAATCACAAAATACCGTTTACTGAAGCGCGTCAGCACTTAAAGCAAAAACAGGGCTTAAGTTACGGTTTTGGCAGTGCTGTATTAATTTTTAGTATGGTGCCAATCGTTAACTTAATTGTAATGCCGGTAGCCGTATGTGGAGCAACGCGTTTATTTGTTGAAAACTATCGCATCAATTACCGCGCGTAGCATATAGCGCTCACTAAAAAGGCTGCAATTGCAGCCTTTTTTGATTTAAGTACCCGTAGCGATTAACTATAAACGTTTTGCGGTACTTTTAAGATTTGAATATGTACTGTGATTTCTTCACGGTCATGGTATAGCTGCTTTGCTTGCAGTTCATACTTGATGTTGTACTTAGTCAGCTCTTCATGAATTAAGTTTAAACACTGATAAACCGCGTCAAAACGTTTTTTCATTGGCAGCTTTAAGTTAAAGATTTGCTCTTTTACAAAGCCGTTTACCGCCCAATCAATCATTAAGTTAGCGACCTTAATTGGTTTTTCAACCATATCACATACTAGCCAATCAATATTGCGCTTATCCGGACGGAATTTAAAGCCATCTTCACGCTTATGTTTAACTTGGCCTGTTTCCATTAATGACTCAGCCATAGGGCCGTTATCAATTGCTTGCACCATCATGCCACGGCGCACTAACTGATACGTCCAGCCACCTGGGCAAGCACCTAAGTCAACACCACGCATACCCGGTTGCAGACGTGACTCATGCTCATCTTTTGGTACAAATACATGAAACGCTTCATCAAGTTTAAGCGTTGAGCGGCTTGGCGCATCTTTTGGCATACGCAGACGCGGAATACCCATATAAAATGGTGAATTGTTATAGCTATAAGAAAAACCAACGTATGCAGCGCTATTTGATAAAAACATTACGTGTAAAACAGGGCGGTTTTTCACTTCATTTGCAAGTAAGGTTTCTTGCGCCACTAACGATTTGCGTAGTGGAACGGATAACTTTTTACAAAACTTTTGCAGCTCTTTTCCATCGTTGGTATCTGGCGTTTCTACCCGCAGCTCACCACACAGTGGAAACTCGCTAACCGCCTCGCTGATAGCTGAAACGCGGTCTTCAATCGGCATTTTGTCAACCAATTGACCAACAAACCACTGACGCGCGAATACCATTTCTTTAAATGGCAGCTTACGCACAACTACTTCGGCTTCTAACGGGTCGTAGCAGTTAAAGGTGATATAACCGCTGTTATCTTTTGCTTTTACAAATCCACCAATTTCACGCAGTGCGGCATGGTGGCTTATCTCGGCGGCACAATCGTTTTCAAAACCCGGACGACAATAAATTACAATCGCAGACATTTCTCTCACTTACTTAACTTGAGCTGGTTTATGCTTAATAACCGAAACGGTAAACAATAACCAACTCACAATAAAACATACGCCACCAAGTGGCGTTATTGGGCCAAAAATCTTTATACCCGTTGTTGCCAACAAGTATAGACTGCCACTAAAAAACACAATGCCTACAATGGCAAAAATACTGGCCCACTTTAATTTGTACCCGCTGTTTCCCAGCAATCCAAACAAGATTAACGCTAAACCGTGAATAAACTGATAATCAACACCGGTTTGAAACACCGCTACCATCACTGGGCTGATTATTGATTTTAATCCATGTGCTGCAAACGCACCTAACATCACGGCGAGGGCACAAAAAATGCCACCTGCTGCTAAGCTAAACCTGTTCATAGTTGTTTTGCGATAAACTGAGATGCAATTTCGGCTGCTGTTTGCCAATTTTGCAGTTGGGTTAAACCACTCGCTTTTCGTGGTACTAATGAATGATCCCCATCAGGGACCCAAAAAGTGTGCACATTATCGCATACTGGATAACTTTCTACCTCATCTTTTTTACCAAAGGTATCACGCTCACCTTGAATTATTGCAAGTGGCGCGTTGAGATCAGGAAAATGTTCGATTCGAAGCTTTTCTGGTTTGCCCGGTGGATGAAACGGGTAACCAAAAGCTATAACGCCCTTGACGCTTTGTTCACACGCCAACATTGATGCCATTCGTCCGCCCATTGACTTACCGCCAATAAATAAAGGTAAGTTAGCATCAACCTCTGCAAGTATGCTTTCAAAATAGGCTAATAGTTTTGGTGCACGTTGCGGCGGGCGTTTTTTGCCCTCTAATTTGGCTTGCTGCATATACTCAAAATCAAATAAGCCAACAGTGACGCCTAATTTCACTAAATTGCTGGCCATGGTGACCATAAACTCTGAATCCATGCCTGCACCAGCACCGTGCGCCAAAATCAATTGCGCGATAGGTTTATCTGCATTTACCCAATTAATCATTAAAACCTGCCTCAATCTGTTCTTTTTCTACCATGCTGAGCATCCACTCTTTAAATGCCACAATTTTACCTAATTCAGACTGCGACTCTCTCAGCACTAAATAAAAGGCATTTTTACTTTCTAAGTGATGGCTAAATGGCACTATCAACCGCCCAGAATCGATTTCAGGCTTGGCTAAAACACTGTTTACCAGTGCTATACCCTGCCCGTGCACCGCGGCTTGCAATACCATTGAAGAGTGACTAAAAATAGGCCCCTGATTTACCCGCGAATTAGCAACGCCCAACGTTTTGAACCAACTTTTCCAAGGTTTACGTGTCATATCATGGAGCAATGTATGGTGTTGTAAGTCGTTTGGCTCTGCCAGCGGTTTGGGCCCGTTTAACAATAACGGGCTGCATAATGGCACTAAATATTCGGTATGAAGTTTGTGACTTTGTACGCCACTCCAATGACCACGACCATAATAAATCGCCACGTCAACATCATCGGTTAAAGAGTTTTCATCTAAATCTTGCGCTTTAATACGAATATCAATCTCAGGGTGCAATTCATTAAAGGCTTGCAGCCTTGGTACCAACCATTGAATCGCAAAACTCGGGGTTAAACTTACTGCAACCGACCCTTTTGCGCCGCGCGCCAATAGTTTTTCTGTTGCATCAACCAATTGAGTGAATATTTCTTTAATATCGAGAAAATATGCCTGCCCTTCTTCTGTTAGTAACAGTGAGCGATTTCGCCTTAAAAATAATTTTAAGCCTAGGTGTTCTTCTAAGGTTTTAATTTGATGACTTACAGCGGCTTGCGTAACAAACAGCTCGTCTGCTGCTTTGGTAAAGCTTAAATTACGGGCGGCTGCTTCAAACGCTTTGAGTGAGTTTAGCGGGGGCAATCTTCTCGACATGACAACCTGATGACGTATTCATTAGTTTTTTTTATCTGAACGCATTATAAATCATCGTTTTTAAAAGGCAAACAACTTGGTTATTATTTGCTCCGAGAGGAAAAACTGCCAACCAAATTATAGTTTTCCCCCTTAATCATTTAAGTAGCATTTTAGAACTTAGATTTTTATGCAACCCAGATGCATAAATTGAGTTTGTTTAATTTAAGCAAACTTAGTGATTTTTAGCAGCTTAAAATAAGCGTTAAACTGCGAATAATCTGCTACTGAAACTCAACAATTAAAACGTGGGTTATTCACGTTTAATCTGCCCAATAAAAAAGACGCATAATGCGTCTTTTTTAATGCCTTGTATGTAAAGGTGTTAATCTTCTTCGATGTTTTCTGCACCTTTAGTGCCTTTGTGAGCTTTTAATCCGTGGTGAATTGCCGTTTTAATTAGCATATAACCACTGATTGGTGCCGTGATCAGTAAAAAGATCGATATCAAAATTTCTTTCGCGCTTGGCTCATTAACGATTGCACTAAAATAAACAATAGAAGCAATCAGCACACCCGCCATGCCCAACGTAGTTGCCTTAGTTGGACCATGTAAACGCATAAAGAAGTCCGGCATCCGGTTCATACCAATTGAACCGATTAGAATAAACACGCCGCCTAATAACAACAGTAGTGAAACAATAATCTCTGCCATAATAATTACTCTATAATATCGCCGCGTAAAAGAAACTTACAAATTGCCACCGTACTGACAAACCCGAGCATAGCAATCAACAATGCTGCTTCAAAATAAAGCTCTGACGCCACTTTAATGCCGTACAATACAATAAGCGCAATACTGTTTATATACATGGTATCAAGCGCTAAGATGCGATCTGGCACAGATGGCCCAAGAATTAGGCGCCATAAATTAAGTAACAGTGACACGCCAATCATTGCCGATACAATTAATATAACGGTGCTTAACATTGAAAAATCTCCTTAAGCGGTGCTTCGTAACGGCTTTTAATCGTCGCAATTAGTTCTGCTTCGTCATCTAAGTCAAGAACATGAATCAGCAAATAGCGCTGTGTCACTTCTTCACCCTCGTCTAACGACTCAGGAAATGGGTATACCTCAGCGCTCACAGTACCTGGTGTTAAGGAAACGGTGCTCGCTAATATGGTGATTGGCATTTCATGAGTTAAATCAAGCGGTACTTTTACAAACGCCGGACGCAATTTTTTAATTGGCCCTAAAATCAAAAATGCGACTTGCACATTGGCGGTAACAATATCGTATAACACCAATAAAAAGTGCTTAAACGCAAGCCACTTGCGCATAATCAGCGGCTGAGGTTCACGAAAGCGTAGCGTTGCAAGTGGAATAACTGTAGCTAGAATAGCTCCTAACACGATATGCCCGAGCGAATAGCTGTTATTTAGCAGTAACCAGACAAAAAACAATAAAATGCTTCGAAATGGTGTTGGAAAAAGACTAAAGCGAGCTTCAAAACGCATCTTACTTGCCTCCTAATACAGCTTGTTGCAAGCCAAGGGTATCGAATACTTGTGTTGCGGCAAGCGTGGTAATTTCGCTGATCGGCCCTGCAAAAATACTCAATAGTGGCGAGCAAAGCAGTAAGCTAATGACGCCCACTAACTGACAGCTCGTTGCCTTTGTCTCTGACGGCTCTTGCCCGTTATGACGCCAGAATAGTTGCGAACCTGCGCGTGTAAGTGTTACCAATACGAGTAGAGACACCACCAAATAAACTGCCCAGAACCAAGCTGCTTTATCAACTTTGAGGGCTTCTTGTAATAGCCAGACTTTACCAATAAATCCTGAAAACGGTGGCATACCAACCACAGCAAGCACAAACACAATAAAGCTGGTACCCAATAAAATAGGTTGCCCAATTGGTTTGGCTGGTACAAGACGTACACTAACTTTACCGCGCTGTTTACCAATTACATCTGCTAGTAAAAATAAGCCCGCTGTCACCAATGTTGAATGCACTAAATAATACAGTGCTGCCGCAATGGCGCCTGGCGTATTAAATGCTACAGCAGCAATTAACGTCCCTATCGATACAATAACAAGATTTGCCACAATCATACGAAGGTCTTTACTGGCAAGTACGCCCAAAATACCGATAACTAATGTGATAATTGCCGCAGGCCATAACCACACTTGTGCGATATGGGTGCTTGCATCATTTGGATCAACAAAAATTGTTGGATAAACACGAATAATCGCGTAAATACCAACTTTGGTCATAATCGCAAATAACGCGGCAACCACTGGCAGTGCCGATGCATACGTTGCTGGTAGCCAAAATTGCAATGGGATCACTGCTGCTTTAAGTGCAAACACGATAAGTAACAGCATGCCACCAATATTTAATAGTGCTCGGTCATCGCCCGATAACTGCGCCGCTTTTGCCGCCATATCTGCAATATTCAAGGTACCTAACACACCGTATAAAATACCGAGCGCAACCAAGAATACGCTTGAGCCTACCAAGTTTAAAACCACGTAATGTAACGCAGACTGCGTTTTGTGCTTATCGGAGCTGTGCATCAATAATGCGTACGATGAAATCAGTAAGACTTCAAAGAATACGAAGAGGTTGAATAAGTCACCCGTTAAAAATGCACCGTTCACGCCTAACAATAAAAAATGTAATAGTGGGTGGAAAAAGCTACCAGCTTCATCATCACCACACAGTGAATAAAGTACACAAATCAGTGCAAGAAACGATGTCAGTGTCACTAACAGAGATGACATCACATCGGCAACTAATACAATGCCAAAAGGCGCTTGCCAGTTACCGATAGCATAAACAAATATTTCCCCTGACAGCGCATTGTTAAGCATATAACCGCTTACTGCAAGAGTAAGCAGTGCCATAATGCTTGAAACAATGCGTCGCGCTTGTAAGTTTTTCCCCGATGGTGGTAGTAATAATAAAATACCAGCCAGCATCGGCACTAAAACGGGCAAAGATACAAAATGTGGCACGTATACTACTCCTTGCCTTTAATCTTCGGGAAACGCGCATGTACATGGTCATGCCCTAAATCTGCGCGTGCACGTATGGCAAGAATCACCACAAATGCCGTCATCGCAAAGCCAATTACAATGGCCGTCAGTACCAGCGCTTGTGGCAGAGGATCTGCATATTGCGCTGATTCACCTAATACTGCAGCCTTGTTACTGTGAATTCGACCTGATGCAAAAAGAAACAGGTTAACTCCGTACGACATCATAGTAAGCCCTAACACCACAGGAAAGGTTCTGCCACGTAAAATTAAAAATACACCGCAGGCAAATAACACCCCAACGCACGTTGCATAGAGTACTTCCATTATTTTGCCTCCTTCGGTTGGCTAGCTAATGTGAGTTTACCTAGGCTTGCTAGAATCATTAAGGTTGCACCTACTACCGTTAAATAAACACCTAAATCAAATGCAATTGCACTTGCTAGTTCAATTTTGCCGATAAACGGAATATCAAAGTAATCGAACCAAGACGTCAGGAATGGTCTGTCGAAGAACCAGCTACCAATACCCGTTACAAAAGCAATCGCAATACCGAATGCAATTATCTTACGGTAATTAATATCTAGTCGCTCATAGATCCAATCTGAACCACGTGCAATGTATTGTAAAATCATGGCTATCGCGGTAATCAAGCCGGCGATAAATCCACCACCTGGTAAGTTATGACCGCGTAAGAAAATATACACACTTACCATAAGTGCTAATGGCAATAATGCTTGAGAAATGCTGGCAAGTAGCATTGGGTAACGCTCAATTGCCCACGGACGCCCTTCGCCATCACTCGCTGGCATAAAGAGTGGTAAGTTAAGTAACAATTTGTAGATACCCAACGCTGCGATACCTAACACGGTAATTTCGCCTAAGGTATCAAAACCACGAAAATCAACCAGAATCACGTTTACAACGTTAGTACCTCCGCCGCCGGTTTTCGCGTTTTCAACGAAGAACTGTGAAATTGAATTAAGCGGACGGGTCATAATTGCATAACAGATAGAACCAATGATCACACCTACCGCCGATGCGATACCCACATCACGAACAAGGCGCAGCGACGTTGACTCTTTTGGTGTGCGATGTGGCAAGAAAAACAATGCCAACATCAGCAGAACAATTGTCACTACTTCTACCGTTAACTGCGTCAGTGCTAAATCAGGCGCAGAAAAACGTGTAAACGCTACCGATACCATTAAACCTACAATCGAAATCATTAATAACGATGTCATACGTGAACGGTGGCAAATTACAGTCGCAACTGCACCAACAATAAGTAAGCCTGCGCCAATCACATTATGCGGGTCGATTGGTTGCGGCGTTTGGTCACCTGCTAGTTCCAACATGTCAAATAGTGGAATACCTGCAAACACCAAAACGGTCACCAACAACCAAGCAATGTAACGCTGTAGTGAACCCGTTTCCATACGGTACATTATTTTTTCAGACACTGTCGCAATGCTATCTAGCGCATTTAAAAATGCCGATTTAGGGTCCACATCGGGTAACGAGGCGTTAAATTGGAATAAATACTTGCGCTGCCAATAAATTAATAAACCAATGGTTACGGCAAGGAAACTCATCAGCAGTGGTAAATTCAAACCATGCCAAATTGCTAAGCTGTATTGTGGCAAACTACCGTCGCCAATCACCGCTAGCGATGCACTCGCCAGAAGCGAATCGACAACAAAGTTCGGGAACATACCAACGATAATACACAGTGCCACAAGTACTTCTACTGGCACACGCATGTAGCGTGGCGGCTCATGAATTTCTTTGCTAATACCAACCGGCTCACCGTTAAAGAATACATCGTGAATAAAGCGCATTGAATACGCCACCGAAAACGCACCTGCTAAGGTTGCGAGTACCGGAATAAGCCAAGACATAGAGCCAAGCACGTGTTGATGCAGCGTTTCAGCAAAGAACATCTCTTTTGATAAGAAACCGTTTAGCAGCGGCACACCCGCCATTGACGCTGCGGCAACCATAGCGAGCGTTGCGGTATAAGGTAAATACTTCCATAAGCCATTTAGCTTACGCATATCGCGAGAGCCAGTTTCATGGTCGATAATACCGGTTGCCATAAATAAAGACGCTTTGAAGGTTGCATGGTTAATAATATGGAAAATCGCAGCAACCGCCGCCATTTCAGTATCTAAACCAAGTAATAAGGTAATTAAGCCTAAATGCGAAATCGTTGAATACGCCAATAAACCTTTTAAGTCGTGTTTAAATAACGCTACGTAAGCGCCGACAATTAAGGTCGCTAAACCGGTCAAAGTGACAATAGCAAACCACAGCTCAGTACCCGAAAGCGCTGGATAAAAACGCGCAAGTAAAAAGATACCTGCTTTTACCATAGTCGCCGAGTGTAAATACGCACTAACCGGAGTCGGTGCGGCCATCGCATGTGGCAACCAAAAATGGAATGGGAACTGAGCCGATTTGGTAAAGGCACCTAGAAGAATCAAGATTAATGTAACAGGATAAAGCGCGTGTTCTTTAATTATGTGGCCGTTATTTAAAATATCATCAAGATTGTAACTGCCAACAATATTACCGACTAAAATCAGACCTGCTAGCAAGGCTAAACCACCGCCACCAGTTATGGTAAGTGCCATGCGCGCGCCTTGACGCGCTTCGGATGTATGCCACCAATAACTGATTAATAAAAATGAGCTAATACTAGTAAGTTCCCAGAACACCCACATTTGAATGACGTTGTTAGACAACACAATGCCAAGCATTGCTGTCATAAACAGCATTAGAAAAGTATAGAAACGCGCCATATTATCTTTACTACTGAGGTAGTAGCGCGCATACAAAATAATTAGCAAACCAATGCCTAAAATCATTAGGCAGAAAAGAAGCGCTAATCCATCAAGTCGAAAACTGAGATTAATTCCAAGCAGCGGGATCCATTGCACACTTTCTCTTAGCACATTGCCATCGAGCACAGCTGATGTGTGATAAAGAACAATGGCAAGCGCTACAACCGGAAATATTGCAATTGATAATGCAGCGTAGGTACGCGAAAGTTTATTCGTCGTCGCTGCAAATAAGCTGCCTAATAGGGATAACACAGGTATCCACATTAATGACATAGTTTTATCCTTTGGCTTTTCCCTGTTTTTACAACAAGGTTAAAGCGTGAGTTATGCTAGCAAGTAAGTTGCGTAGCCGCGCGTGATTGCGCTATGCATACATTTTTATATTTATACGTTAAAAACGCCTATCGTGTCTAGATTAAGCGTATGTAATTGAACACAAAACAAGCCATTTCGCAGTTTTAATAAATATAGTGTAAATACTAAATAAAGACTATTGAAAAAGGATGTAAATCTTTTAGCTACAAGCTGTTAAATTGGCTCATAGCTTGTTTTAGCCAAGTTTCGTATAAATTTGGTAGTGGCAGGTCAAGCAGCTCTAAGTTTGAGGTTGATTTAACCGGCTTGTAAGCCTGCCCTTCGGCCTGATTACAGGTGTTGGTTAAATACCAAGTGTGCCCTTCAACTTTTAGTGTGCTGGCAATTTCTTTTTTCTTTGGCACAACAATTACGTTTTTAGCAATGCGAGTTGGTTTCGTCACATTGCACAGTCGTTTTGCCAGTTGTTTTTTAAGTGGATATTCATCAATAAAACCATACAAGTGCATTAATTCATGCAGTAATACGCGCTCTGATTGTTGAGAACGCATAAAAACAAAGTTACCCGACGCGTTTGCAATACCCATTTCACTAAAAAACGCGATTTTATCGTACGAAAGCTGTGCAAACGCGTTTTTATCACGTATTTCACAGCGTATACGCTGACCGACTGTACCATCACATTGCAATTTAGAACGATCAAAATAAACAGGCTGACTTAAACACACAGGCAGCGAATAGGCATTTTCGAAGCGTTGCTTTAGCTCAGTGACCTGGTTGTAAGCCTTTAAATCTGTTACCGCCAGCATTATCTTCTGTGTGCATTGCTCGTTTTCATAAGTCGGCGCTAATTGATGCGCTGCTGCCGCAAGCGGTAAACCAAGTGCCATCGCAGCGCGATTCTGTTGTTTGTATGTTAGCGGCCAAGGGAAATCATGCAGCGCTTGCCACTGCTCTGCTTTTTCATAATGCGCGGCTAATTGTTCTCTTGCAATCAGTGAGCCCTGCTTTGCCGCATTAATTAAAGTCGACTGGTACAAATGTTGGTTACTTGAAAATTCGTTGGCAAGCAGCGCCATCGCATCGGCATTTTGATTATTGGCGTAAACGCGTAAATGAGCGATTGAATGGTGATACGTTTGCACATTTGGCAATATTGCGCGCTCTGCCAAGGTTGCATAATGCGGGTTAGGAAAAGCAGAAAACGCCTGTAGCAGGCGTTTTTCGTTATAACAGTAACTTGAAGAAAGTAAGCTACTTAAAAAGAGGACAATTAACCACTTCACTGTATTTCGTCAGGTGTTTGCTCGTCACTATATAGTAAACGTAGCTCTAAGCGAGCATATTTATATTCAACAAATTCATACACATTAGTAGCCATTGCCAAATTAAAATAATCTTCCGCTTTAAGCGGTTTATTATCGGCTACGGCATCTTTTGCCAGGTAGAAATAGGCTTCACATAAACGCTCTAAGTACTCACGGTGACTGGTTAAGTCTTTTTGCACGTTTAGTAGTAAATCGCGCTCGCTTAGCTCACCTAAAAAGTATTGTACAAGCTGATACGACCAACGAGATTTATCGAGTTTTTCAGCATGTTGCTGTAACTCGGTAAGCGCGCGCGTTGCATCTACTTCTCGCGTTGCTAAATAAACCCATACAGCGCGATATGAATCGCTATCGTCAGCATTTAAGAATTTTTTTAAGTCGCGCTCTGCTAAATCAGGACGCGAACCGTAGTAAAGTGCAATACCACGATTTAAATAAGCATACTGATGTTCTGGTAATAGCTCGATTACCGCATCAAAGCTTTCATAGGCTTGTTCATACTGCATCGCTAAGGTGTAGTAAATTCCAGTAAAATTATACACTTCAGCAAAATCAGGCTTTAGCTTTAAGGCATAGTTAAAATCAAGGCGAGCAAGTGTTGATAAGCCAACGCTATCGTAGAGTGCACCGCGTTTATGGTGCAGTGCAGCACGTTGCTCGGTGGTAATTTCAGGGCTATTTAGCGCTTGATTAATACGTGCAATTTCCAACTCTTTACGGAAGTCGTGTTGTAATGGACCAGCAAAAGGCACATTCACAACCGGGTGGTCGCCCTGTTCAACATCATTTGTCGCCTGACAGCCGACTAGGCTCGCGCCTATCGCTAAAGTTGCAAGAAGCCGTTTCAATTTATTCACTAAAATCTATCCTTAAAATTAACTGCTCTGCTATTAGAGCATAAAAAAAGGGGCTATTCAGCCCCTTTTTTATCGCTAAGTCTTATTTAGTCGACTTATTCTTCTGATGCTTTTTCTTCAGCGTTTGCTTCAGCTGGTGCATCGTCTTTCTTAAGCGCTTCTTTAATGCTTAGACGAACACGGCCTTGGCGGTCAACTTCAAGTACTTTAACTTGTACTTCATCGCCTACTTTTAGGTGATCAGCAACGTTGTTTACACGCTCTTCACTGATTTGTGAAATGTGAACTAGTCCATCTTTACCTGGTAGTACATTAACAAATGCACCGAAGTCCACGATACGAACAACTTTACCAGAGTAGATAGTACCTACTTCTAGTTCAGCAGTTAATTGCTCAACACGTGCAATTGCAGCGCGTGCGCTTTCGCCATTCGTTGCAGCAATTTTAACTGTACCGTCATCTTCGATTTCGATTGTTGTACCCGTTTCTTCAGTAAGTGCACGGATTGTTGCGCCACCTTTACCGATAACATCAGCAATTTTCTTAGGCGGAATGTTTACAACGTAGATACGCGGTGCAAACTCAGAAAGTTCTTCGCTTGGCTTGTCGATTGCTTGGTCCATTACAGAAAGAATGTGCATACGAGCCGCTTTTGCTTGGTTAAGCGCGATTTGCATGATTTCTTTGTTGATACCTTCAATCTTGATATCCATTTGTAGTGCAGTTACACCTTCTGATGAACCCGCAACTTTAAAGTCCATATCACCTAAGTGATCTTCATCACCTAAGATGTCTGAAAGAACAACAAAGTCGTCGCCTTCTTTCACTAGACCCATTGCGATACCAGCTACAGACGCTTTAGTTGGTACACCTGCATTCATAAGCGCAAGTGAAGTACCACACACTGATGCCATTGAAGAAGAACCATTTGATTCAGTGATTTCTGAAACCACACGAACTGAGTACGGGAATTCTTCAAGGCTTGGCATTACTGCTGCAATACCACGCTTAGCTAGGTTACCGTGACCGATTTCACGACGCTTAGGAGAACCTACAAAACCCGTTTCACCAACACAGTATGGAGGGAAGTTATAGTGAAGCATGAAACGATCAGTCTTAGTACCTGTTAGGTCGTCGATCATTTGTGCGTCACGCTCTGTACCAAGTGTTGCTGTTACAAGTGCTTGCGTTTCACCACGAGTGAAGATGGCTGAACCGTGAGTACGTGGAAGTACACCCGTCATTACGTCTAGTGCACGAACCATGTCTGGTTCACGACCATCGATACGCTTTTCGCCAGCAATGATGCGGCCACGTACGATTTTCTTCTCTAGAGAACCGAATAGTTTACCAACTTCTTGTTCGTCTAGTGATTCGTCTTCAGCTAATTCTGCAGTTAATTTTTCAACTACTTCAGCTTTAGCAGCTGAAATCGCTTCTTTACGCGCTACTTTGTCAGTGATTAAGTAAGCTGCACCTACTTTTTCTTCTGCAATTGCTGCAATCTTATCAGCAAGTGTTACGTTCTTCTCTGGTGCTGTCCAATCCCATGCTGGCTTACCCGCTTCAGCTTGGAATTCTTTGATAGCTTGAATCGCCGCTTGTGATTGCTCGTGGCCGTAAACAACCGCGCCAAGCATCACGTCTTCAGAAAGCACTTCAGCTTCTGATTCAACCATAAGCACTGCGTTTTCAGTACCTGCAACAACTAGGTCTAGTTTACTTTCAACTAGCTCAGTTGCTGATGGGTTAAGTACGTACTGGTCATTGATATAACCAACGCGCGCTGCACCAAGTGGACCATTGAATGGAATACCTGAAATAGCTAGCGCTGCCGAAGTACCGATTAACGTTACGATGTCAGGCTTGATTTCTGGGTCAATTGAAACAACCGTTGCAATTACTTGTACTTCGTTTACGAAACCGTCTGGGAAAAGTGGACGGATTGGACGGTCAATTAGACGTGCTGTAAGTGTTTCGCCATCGCTCGGACGACCTTCACGCTTAAGGAAACCACCAGGGATACGACCAGCAGCGTACATACGCTCTTGGTAGTTAACTGTTAGTGGGAAGAAATCTTGACCAGGTGCCGCTTCGCGCTTACCTACTACTGATACAAGTACTGCTGTATCACCGATGCTCGCGATAACTGCTGCATCTGCCTGACGAGCAACTGCGCCCGTCTCTAAGGTCACTTCATGTTGACCAAACTGAAATTTTTTAATAATTGGTTGCATTAAAAAATCCTTTATTTTGTATAGCTATTTGAATAACACCAATTACAGTAGTTAATCGTATTTGACGATAAATTAAGCGAGCAAAATCGATTAACTACTACAATTGGCATCAGTTTATTAAGTGAATGATTTAGCGTTGTTTAGCACCAAGCATTTCACTTGTGCGCTAGTATACTGCATAGCGCGAAAGATGGTAGTGTCGCAGCGTAAAAAAGCAGCCTATGTCATGCTTTTTTATGCCAAATGGCAAGGCGTTAATCTTATATATTGTTAAATTTCAGACACAAAAAAAGCAGCCGAAGCTGCTTTTTTGGCATCAAAGTGATTAGCGACGTAGGCCAAGCTCTTTGATTAGCGCTGAATAACGCCGGACGTCTTTACGCTTTAGGGTGTCAAGAAGCGGGTTTATGAAAGTACGTTGACTTACAAGCACTACTCTTACTTCTTTGAATGAAGCTTTATTTTAAAACGTATAAACACGAATTTCAGACACAAAAAAAGCAGCCGAAGCTGCTTTTTTGGCATCAAAGTGATTAGCGACGTAGGCCAAGCTCTTTGATTAGCGCTGAATAACGCTCAACGTCTTTACGCTTTAGGTAGTCAAGAAGGTTACGACGTTGACTTACTTTGCGAAGAAGACCACGACGTGAGTGGAAATCGTGCTTATGATCAGCGAAGTGACCTTGAAGCTTGTTAATATCGAAAGTTAAAAGTGCAACTTGTACTTCTGGTGAACCAGTATCGCCTTCAGCGCGTGCAAATTTAGCAACGATTTCAGCTTTTTCTTGAATGCTTAGCATTGTTAGACTCCAAAATTTAGTGAGTTAATTGAATTTACTTTAGCCGATCACTAATTCAGCCAAAGCGTTTAAGCTGGCGTATTCTACCAGCATTTAAAATTACTACAAGTAGCAGTAAATACTTTATTGCTAAGCGTTAGATAATCCACGCTTAGACTTAAGTTGGCCGTCACTATTGCGTTCACCAATGCCCATAAAGCGGTTGTCGCTTTGACGGATGACTTTAAACTCACCGTCGGGTAGGTTTGGCATAGTTGCCGCTTGACCATGACTAAACGCTTTCGCCTGACCATCGGTTACCATCACTTCTGTCATACCATGTAATGCGGTATCCATTGGTAACAATAATGGATCAAGCTTTTCGCTTGGTGTGATGTCATTTGCTTTGGCGTCATCAAGAATCGCCTGCAATTCGTCAAGCGTCATCATTTGTTCAGCCGGATAATGACCCACGGCACTGCGATGCAGCATAATAACGTGTGCGCCACAGCCAAGCTTTTCACCTAAATCGTCAACAATAGTGCGAATGTAAGTGCCTTTACTCACATGCGCGGTCATTTGAATTTCATTATTGTCAAAATCAACTTCGTCTAGGGCTAAACTAAACACGTTGATTTTACGGCATTTACGCGGAACCTCGATGCCTTGTCTTGCGTAGTAATATAAAGGTTTGCCTTCATATTTCAGCGCCGAGTACATCGATGGGTATTGGTCTGATTCGCCTTCAAACGATTTCACCGCATCAACTAACTGCTGCTTAGTGATATTAACTGGCTTAGTTTCAACAATTTCGCCATCTGAGTCTGAGGTGTCAGTGCGTTCGCCCAACTTAGCACGCACTACATAGGTTTTGTCAGTGTCTAACAAAAACTGTGAAAACTTGGTCGCTTCACCAAAACAAATTGGCAACATGCCTGTTGCCAGTGGATCAAGTGCACCGGTATGTCCTGCTTTTTGCGCAAAGTAAATGCCCTTGGCAATTTGCAGTGCTTTACTTGATGAGATGCCAGTTGGTTTGTTTAACAGTAAAATGCCGTCAATAGCACGACCTTTTTGCCTACGCCCCATTAGTCTTCTTGACCTTCTTGCGGTTCATCGCCACGCTTTTCGTTGTCGTCGCGAATTACTTGATCAACTAAATTCGAAATGCGCATACCTTCTAATAATGAAGTATCCATTACGAACTTAATTTCAGGCACAATACGTGCGCGAATACGTTTACCAAGTAATGAACGTACAAAGCCCTGTGCTTCGCCTAAAATTTTCATGATCAATTTTGACTTTTCTTCGTCGTGATCATTAAGCGTTGTAACAAACACTTTGGCGTACGATAAATCACGTGATACTTCTACTGCGCTCACAGTGATCATACCAAGACGTGGATCTTTAATTTCACGTTGTAAAATAAGTGCCACTTCTTTTTGGATCTGTTGACCCACTCTATCTGTACGAGAAAATTCTCTCATAAACTTTTCTTATTCCTCTTAAATACTATTTGAGAAAATAGCATAAAGGGGGCAT
Organism: Pseudoalteromonas sp. ABV4_021; assembly: GCF_056159365.1. Classification (NCBI taxonomy): domain Bacteria; kingdom Pseudomonadati; phylum Pseudomonadota; class Gammaproteobacteria; order Alteromonadales; family Pseudoalteromonadaceae; genus Pseudoalteromonas; species Pseudoalteromonas sp. ABV4_021. The sequence goes on from NZ_JBSWVB010000001.1 coordinate 1,873,597, forward strand.
AAAGCCCCCAAAGAATTATCTAATTATTGAAGTGAAAGTTACAGGCTACGCTGAACTTCAACAACTTCAAATACTTCGATTTGGTCACCAACTTTAACGTCGTTGTAGTTCTTAACACCGATACCACATTCCATACCGTTACGAACTTCTTGAACGTCATCTTTAAAGCGGCGTAGTGATTCAAGTTCACCTTCGTAGATAACAACGTTATCACGTAGAACACGAATTGGGTTATTGCGCTTAACAAGACCTTCAGTAACCATACAACCAGCGATTGCACCAATTTTCGGTGACTTAAACACGTCACGTACTTCTGCAAGACCAATGATCTCTTGCTTGAATTCTGGTGCAAGCATACCTGACATTGCTTGCTTAACTTCATCGATAAGGTCATAGATTACGCTGTAGTAACGTAAGTCTAGGTTTTCGCTATCGATTACTTTACGTGCTGATACATCGGCACGTACGTTAAAGCCAACAACGATTGCGTTTGACGCTGCTGCAAGTGTTGCATCAGTTTCAGTGATACCACCAACACCGGTACCAACAATCTTCACTTTAACTTCATCTGTAGAAAGCTTAACAAGTGCATCAGAGATTGCTTCTACAGAACCTTGTACGTCTGCTTTAAGTACGACGTTCACTTCAGACACATCACCTTCGGTCATGTTAGAGAACATGTTTTCAAGCTTCGCTTTCTGCTGACGTGCAAGTTTCACATCACGGAATTTACCTTGACGGTAAAGTGCAACTTCACGTGCTTTACGCTCGTCTTTAACAACTGTTGCTTCATCACCAGCCGCTGGCACACCTGAAAGACCTAAAATCTCAACAGGGATTGACGGACCCGCTTCTTTAATTTCTTTACCATCTTCGTCGCGCATTGCACGAACACGGCCGTACTCTAAACCACACAGTACGATATCGCCTTGCTTAAGCGTACCCGCTTGAACAAGTACAGAAGCAACAGGACCACGACCTTTATCTAGACGTGATTCAATCACCACACCCGATGCCATGCCTTCATGAACAGCTGTTAGCTCAAGTAGCTCTGATTGCATTAGAATTGCTTCTAATAAATCATCAACACCAGTACCTACTTTCGCAGAGATATGAACAAACTGTACATCACCACCCCAGTCTTCAGGGATTACATCGTGCTGTGAAAGCTCATTTTTAACGCGATCTGGATCAGCGCCTTCTTTATCGATTTTGTTCACTGCAACAATCAGTGGTACTTCAGCTGCTTTCGCGTGCTGTACCGCTTCGATTGTTTGTGGCATTACGCCATCGTCTGCTGCAACTACAAGTACTACGATATCCGTTGCTTTCGCACCACGTGCACGCATTGAGGTAAACGCTGCGTGACCCGGAGTATCTAGGAAGGTGATCATGCCGTTGTCAGTTTCAACGTGGTATGCACCAATGTGCTGTGTAATACCACCGGCTTCACCGTCTACTACGTTCTTAGAACGGATGTAGTCAAGTGTTGATGTTTTACCATGGTCAACGTGACCCATAACAGTAACAACTGGTGCACGTGGCGCTTGTTCGCCGTCTGCACCACGATCTGAAAGTACTTTTTCTTCCAGTTCGTTTTCTTTAACCAATACCACTTTATGACCCATTTCTTCAGCAACAAGCGATGCTGTTTCTTGGTCTAGTACTTGGTTAATTGTTACCATTTCGCCCATCTTCATCATGGTCTTGATAACTTCAGTACCTTTAACCGCCATACGAGAAGCAAGTTCTGCTACTGTGATTGTTTCGCTGATGCGAACGTCACGCGTTACTTCTTGCGTTGGCTTTTGGAAACCGTGCTGCAGTGACTGAGGTGCTTTAAGCTTGCCTTTTTTACCTGCTTTACCTTTACCACGTGGTGCAGGTGCATCTTCTTTTTTCTTTTTCTTCTTGCCTGAACGACGTGCAGTCTGCTCTTCTTTCATGTCAGACTCATCTTCAGCAAGACGCGCTGCTTCAGATGAAGTGCTGTGGTAATCCGCCGTTTCTTCACGACGTTTACGCTCTTCTTCTTCCGCTTTCCAGCGCGCTTCGTTTTCTTCTGCTAAACGCTTTGCTTCTTCTTCAGCACGCTTTGCTTCTTCTTCAACTTTACGCTTCGCCGCTTCTTCAGCTTCGCGTTGAAGACGCTCTTCTTCCGCTTTTTCTTCAGCGGTCATCTTAGGTGCTTCAGGTGCTTTTGCTTTTGGCTCAGCATTCGCTTCTGCTTTTGCTTTACGCTCAGCTTCTTCTTTTGCTTTGCGTTCTGCTTCTTGCTTCGCTTTCAATTCAGCCTCTTGCTTTGCTTTTAACTCTGCTTCTTGCTGTGCTTGTTGCTCAGCTTCGATACGTGCCTGCTCTGCTGCTTGCTCAGCCGCCTGCTCTTCTAGTGCACTCTTCTTAACATAAGTGCGCTTTTTACGTACTTCTACTTGCACTGACTTTGCTTTACCTGAGCCACTTGGCACACTTAATGTACTTTTGCTCTTACGCTGTAACGTCATGCGCGTTGGTGCACTTGTACCTTCACCACCATGTGCGCGGCTTAAATGATCTAGCAACTGATTCTTTTCATCTTCAGTAACTTGATCTGACGGAGATTTCTCAATTCCAGCGTCTTTAAACTGTTGCACTAGTTTATCAACAGTTGTACCTATGTCGCTGGCGAGTTTATCAATACTTACTTCTGCCATTATTTACTTTACCTCCGTCAATAATTATTCGTCGCCAAACCAGCAAATATTACGTGCAGCCATGATTAGCTCACCCGCTTGTTCTTCGCTTAGTTCAGTAATGTCTACAAGTTCGTCCACACCTTGCTCTGCAAGATCTTCAAGGGTAACTACACCTTTGCTCGCCATTACGAATGCGAGGTGACGATCTAGGCCTTCTAAGCCCAATAAGTCTTCTGCCGGCTCTGAACCTTCTAGAGACTCTTCTGTTTTAAGTGCTTGCGTAGTTAACGCAGCCTTTGCGCGCTCACGAAGTTCTTCAACCGTTGCTTCATCTAAACCTTGGATTTCAAGGAATTCAGCTACTGGCACATACGCTACTTCTTCAAGTGAAGAGAAGCCTTCTTGAATTAAGAACTGTGCGAAATCATCATCGATATCCAGACCTTCAGTGAATAATGAGATCAGCTTGTCTGACTCTTCTTCATTTTTCTTCTGCATATCTTCAACTGTCATTACGTTTAGTTCCCAGCCAGTTAATTGGCTTGCTAAACGTACGTTTTGACCATTACGGCCAATCGCTTGCGCTAGATTATCGGCTTCTACTGCGATATCCATTGAACGCGAATCTTCATCAACAACAATTGACGCTACCTCTGCAGGTGCCATTGCGTTAATTACGTATTGCGCTGGGTTATCATCATAAAGCACAATATCAATTCGTTCGTTTGATAGCTCAGTTGAGACGGCTTGTACACGTGCACCACGCATACCCACACACGCACCTACTGGATCAATACGCTTGTCGTTTGACTTAACCGCAATCTTGGCACGTGAACCTGGATCGCGCGCTGCAGATTTAATTTCAATCATCTCTTCGCCAATTTCTGGCACTTCGATGCGGAAAAGTTCAATAAGCATGTCAGGCTTAGAACGCGTTACAAATAATTGTGCGCCGCGTGCTTCTGGCTTAACTGCATAAAGTAAACCACGTACACGGTCGCCCGGACGGTGGTTTTCACGTGGTAACATGTCATCACGGTAAATTACCGCTTCCGCGTTATTACCTAAATCAAGTACGATTGCATCACGCGTTGCTTTTTTAACAACACCGGTGATCATCTCACCTTCTTGATCTTTGTATGCTTCAACAACTAGTGCGCGCTCAGCTTCACGTACTTTCTGTACGATTACTTGCTTCGCTGTTTGTGTTGTAATACGGTCAAACTTAACTGATTCAATTTGTTCTTCAACAAAATCGCCAAGCTGGATTTCAGGTTCATCAACCTGCGCAGCTTCAAACGTAATCTCGCGGAAAGGATTCTCTAAACTGCCGTCTTCTTGTGGCTCTACCACCATCCAACGACGGAACGTATCGTATTCACCTGTTTTTTGGTCGATACTTACACGTACGTCAATATCACCTTCGTGCTTTTTCTTTGTCGCTGTCGCTAGTGCGAACTCTAGTGCTTCAAAAATTTTATCTCGTGGTACTGCTTTTTCATTCGAAACAGCTTCTGCCACCAAAAGTATTTCTTTTGCCATCTTCTTGCCTCGCTTGCCCTATTCCTTTCGCACGATTAAAACTTAGCGATGATGTTCGCTTTTTCAACATTCGATAACATGATCATACAATCCGTACCGTCGATGTTAAGCGTAATCATATCGCCATTAACCTGGGTTAAGTCGCCTTTAAAATTGCGGCGACCGTCTTGTGGAAGCTTAGTGCGTAAGCGCACTTCTTCACCTGTGGCTTTAACAAAGTGTTCTGGTTTAAATAATGGTCTGTCAATGCCTGGCGAAGATACTTCCAAGTTAAATTCATTCGTTATCGGATCTTCAACGTCTAAGATAGCGCTAATTTGTCTGCTGACATCGGCACAGTTATCTACATTTACGCCGTTTTCATGATCGATATACACGCGCAGCGTCGAATTGCGGCCCGCTTGCGCCAACTCTAAGCCCAATAATTCAAAGCCCATATCTTCAATGGTAGGCTCAAACATCGCTATTAAATCTTGTTCGAGTTTAGTCACAACATCTCTCCGTACAAACAAAAAAAGGGCATATGCCCCAACTTCTAGCGTTTCAGATACAACAACGCCCCGAACCAAGCGGGGCGTCACATCAAAAACTAATCTGTGTGGCCGTTGGCCAAGCTTGGTGCGGGTCGAAAACCAAATTAGGCAAATACTCTTTGCCTAAACGCAAAACGCGCATTAAGTAATGCGCGCAAGTTACAAAAGTAACAGGTAGTTGGTTGCGGGAGCCGGATTTGAACCGACGACCTTCGGGTTATGAGCCCGACGAGCTACCAGGCTGCTCCATCCCGCGCCAATGACTACTTAATTAGTCACGCAGTGCACGACTAAAAATATGGTGAGGATTATAAGCTTCCATAAGTCAATAAGCAACCTCTTATCAAGCTTTTATTGTTGCGATAATGTTAAATAAAAAACAATTAAAAAAATCATTAAATTCACAAAAAGCCATAAACGCCGTGCTACACTCGCGCTCCCCTGAAAAAGAACCATACGTTGCCACCACCGCCTATTTGCCAAAAGCCAATGCTTTTGCAGCGGTATAAGTGCGTTACGTATGCCGACACAACTTTTTAAGGGAAACCATAATGATAAAAAAAGCACTTTTTTCAGCCATCGCATTAAGCTTCGCCACGACAACACTTGCCGATACCTGTGAGGGCTTTGGTCCGCAAACACCACGCGATATTGATAACCTAGCTGGCGAAAATAAAGTGATTTTCAGCAAAGCACCAGCTAAAGAACAGCTTAACTTATGTAATATCCACTTCCATAAAAATGCCGAACACAAAGCAAAAGATTTTTCTTTATTTGCAGGAGACGGTAAATATGGTGGTTACCAATGTAATGTATCAAAATCACTTAGTGCCGCTGAATTAAAAGCGCCAAAAGGTAAAATTTGTAAAGGCTTAAAACCGGGTGACACCATTGAAGTGCACTGGGTACACACCTCATGTGATGTTAAACCGGGTAAAGGTTTAGGTTCATGTTTAAGTGAAAAATGTGCAAACCCAGACCTACGCGTAGAAACTCAAGTATTTACCTTAGTAAATGATGACGATGCACTAGATTTTAACGACTTAAGCTACGACGGCAATGTCGTTAACGGTTATCACCAAGCTAAACATATTCCACATAACACGGGTGCGCCAGTTGAGTTTTTAGGTTCAACTACAGGCCCAAGCTTTAGCGAAAAGTCATGTTCACCACTTCAAGTTACTTGGAATGTGCGTCCACAATGTGCAAAGCTGAACATCAACACTATAGGTAAATGGTGTGAAGCGAATGTATTTGAAGAAGATCACGCGCATGGCGTGCGTCAGTTAGTAACCAATCCGACGTTATTAGCGCCAATTAACTAAGTTTTAGTTAAACGCTTACATAGCTTGTTACATTTGTTTTATAAAGGGTAATTTAATTACCCTTTTTTCTGCTTGACTTCATACCCATTCCAAACGACTCTATAACTTCTTAAACGAATACTTACATTGAAAACAAATGACACTCTTTAACTCGCATCTAGTATGGAATACATGGCAGGCCAACACGGTCAATGCCCTGCTACGTCGTACTTAACGCGGTTAAATGATTTAACCGCAGGTAAAAGCGGTTAGTCACTCCCCCTCACTTCTTTTATCTGCCAAATTTAGGAACGCTATTATGCCTGTTAAGGTATCGTATTTTTTTGTCGTGCTAATTTGGTCAACCACACCGCTTGGCATTGTATGGAGCAGTGATTCTATTCCACCCACCATGGCGGTATTTTTGCGCATGTTAATCGCCCTAGTACTCGGTGCATTTGTTATGGCGATTGCGAATATTCGCTTACCCTGGCATGGCAGAGCGATAAAGTTATACGCCTATTCAGCACTTGGCATTTATGGCGGCATGATGCTCAGTTACTTTGCAGCGCAGTCAGTGCCTTCTGGTGTTATCTCACTGGTGTTTGGCCTTGCTCCGATTTTATCGGGCTTGCTGGCGCAGCGTATTTTAAATGAAGCCAAGTTTAGCAAAGTAAAAATGATTGCCTTAATGTTGTCGGTGTTTGGTTTAGCCTTAGTGTGTAAAGGTCAACTCGCTGGCGGTTCGGTATTTAATGTGGGTCTTTTGTGTGTACTCGCTGCGGTGTGTTTCTTTAGCTTAAGCGGTGTGATGGTAAAAACCGTAAAACTGGCTATTCATCCAATGGCAACCACCTTCGGCGCACTTATTATTGCAACGCCTTTATTTTTTATCACTTGGTTACTGGTGGATGGTACCTTTGCGCCAAGCAGCTGGAGTCATCGTGCCATCGCCTCAATTTTATATTTAGGTGTATTTGGTTCGCTACTTGGCTTTTTGGCGTATTTTCATGTGTTACAAAAGTTAGAAGCCAGCACGGTTGCCTTGATCACACTTATTACACCGGGATTTGCCATTGCACTGGGTACACTGTTAAACAATGAACCTCTGTCCCTGTCATTAATTATTGGCGCGGTGATTATTGTCACTGGTCTTGGTTTATTTCAATTTGGCGATAAACTACTTAAAAGCAAAAAAAGAAGCGCGTTGCGATATGACTAATACTTTATATATCACAGGAGCAGGGGTTAGCAGTGCCAGTGGTATACCGACCTTTCGGGGCGAAGACGGTTTTTGGACCATTGGCAGTAATAATTACACGCCACAAGAGATGGCAACCCGCGCCATGTATCAACATAATCCGGCGGAATTTTTAGCTTGGTATTACACGCGTTTTGTAACTTACCGCAACCACGGCCCTAACAAGGCACACTATTGGCTAGCTGACAAAAACCTAATCACGCAAAATATTGACGGCCTTGATGGTAAAGCGGGCAATCAAAATTACATTTCAATTCATGGACGCATTGATCACGTTACGCTTTATCATGAACAAGGGCCTGTTGTTGAACGTTTTAACGCGCCATGGCATGACGTAGACGAGCAAAATCTTAAAGCGTCGTTACTCGATATTTTTAAGATTTCGAAACACGGGCCAGAGCTCGATGTGTCACTAAAACCTTATGTTTTACTGTTTGATGAGTTTTATACCGATTTATACCAAATCACTGAGGCGCAAAACCGCATGTATAACGCCGATAAAATGGTGTTTATCGGCACCTCGTTTAGTGTCAACATTACACAAATGGCGCTCGAAGTGGCACGTCAAAATGCTATTCCAATTGAAATAGTTGACCCCAATCCCGCTCATGTATTACATAGCGATGTCATTTATCACCAAATGACGGCGCTAGAATACATTGAAAAAGTAGGCTAGCGATTTCGCGCTACTGCGCTTTTCACCAATTCAAATGGCAGGGTATCGTATACCGCATACCCTGCCATTTTCGACGCTTTTACTTTAGTGAACACAGGTTGTGTTAAGCCTGTTAAGAATCGTGCGGCTAACGTATCGCTTAATTCAAACCCTTGCCCATTTAAGGCAATATCTAACGGTGCTAGATAATCGTTAATTTGATTTTCTACGAGCTGCTTTTGCGTATCGATGTAATTCAATTTAGCTGTCTGCCCACGGCACACACTGCAGTGCCCGCAGGTGTTTGGTGCACCTTGGTCATCAAAATAGCGCGCCAAATTGTAACTTAAACACGTGTCTAACTGAAAATAGCGCAACATGGTGTTGATACGCGCCACTTCGCTTTTTTCATTACTCGCAAAATAATCTGTTAGCTGACTAAGCAACTCATTATTATCTAATAAACTAGAATTAACCGCATAAACATCAACAAGCTGTTTGCTTTCCAGCTCAATATCGCCCTGCTCATGTAAATACTCAAGTGCCGACAACACCCGCGAGCGGTCAAGCCCTGATTGCATCGCAAACTCGCTAACATCTATGCTGCCCCACTTTTTCTTAAAGTCAGTTGCATCAAATAACTGGTTTAAAAATGCTTGTCGCTCAGGATTAAATTTAGCTAATACGCTTGCTTTATCCAATTTGAAAAAATAGCGGTACTCAGCAAAATAACTGTACTTGGCGGTTAGTAACCCTAACAACTCACATTGCACCAGCACCGTTTTTAACGTTAACTGACGAATATTGGTCGTCTGCGACAGTGAATAAATTTGGCACTGCCATAAATTATCTTGGCTTTGCTCGCGAATGTCGTTAAAAAATCGCTGCAAACTTGTGGCTTCTGGCGTATCGCCGTAGACAAAGTTTTCAAGCGTAGTTACATCATCTAGATTGCCCAATACGAAGCAATTAGATGGCTTACCGTCACGCCCCGCGCGGCCAATTTCTTGCGAATAGTTTTCGATTGATTTCGGTAAATCATAATGCACCACAAAGCGAATGTCGCTTTTATCAATACCCATACCAAAGGCAATGGTTGCAACAACCACTTGATTGTTGCTTTGCATAAATTGGTTTTGAATCATTTGACGTTGCTCAGCACCAAGGCCTGCATGATACGCAACCGCATTAATCCCCTGATTAGCAAGCATAGTTGCCACAGACTCTGCGGTTTGCTGCAACGTCACATACACAATGCCACAACCCTGTTGTGACTTTACAACATCAAATAGTTGCTGTGTTTTTTGCCCCGCTACTGCTGGGATCACCGATAAATCGAGGTTATGACGATAAAAACCCGTTTGCACTATATGCTGTTGCTGGATTTGAAATTTAGCCGCCATATCCTGTTTAACTTTTTTTGTTGCGGTTGCCGTTAACAGTAATACCAGCGGAATATTCAATGCTTCACGGTACTGCGGCAACTTCAGGTAATCAGGTCTAAAATTGTGACCCCATTCCGAAATACAGTGGGCTTCATCGACCACCAGCATAGAAATCGCAACCGAGTTAATAAACTGCCTAAACCGTTCGTTTTTAAAGCGCTCTACCGACACCATAAGAATTTTAATTTCGCCCTGCCTTACGCGATTAACAACATCAAAGTAACTATCTTTATCAAGGCTAGAATCTAAACTTGCGGCTGCAATGCCTTTGCTATTGAGAAAGTCCACCTGATCTTTCATCAGTGCAAGCAAGGGCGATACCACTAAGGTTAAATGCGGTAACAACAGCGCGGTAAGTTGGTAACACAAAGACTTGCCTGAGCCGGTTGGAAATACAGCAAGGCTTGAATGGCCTGCTAAAAGCTGCGAAATGGTTTGTCCTTGTCCTTCGCGAAAAGCATCAAAGTTAAAGTGGTGTTTTAGCGCTTGCTGTAACTGTGTTTGATTCATTTGGGCTCACTGAAAAATAATAATGGGCTGGCAAGTACAAGTTTATCGCAAAATCATGTTGCGAAAGATAAAACTTTACTACAATCGCGCTCTTTGAGCTAATACAAGCAATTTACAATGACCTATTCAGAGATAGAACAACAAACCATTGCCATCGTTGATAAGCAACTTGATGCCTACAATAACCGTGATATTGATGCGTTTTCCGCGACCTACCACGATGACGTAGAAATTTATGCATTTCCTGGCGGATTGCAGTATCAGGGCAAAGACGAATTAATTAAACGTTATGGTGCTAAATTTGCCTCGCTAGTGTATTTAAATGCCACGTCGTTAAACCGTATTGTGAATGGTAGTTTTTTAGTCGATAAAGAGCGTGCCTCTAGCGCATCACAAGACCCAAATATTATTGATACCGATGTAGTGGTGATTGCGAGCTACCAAATTGAAGACGGTTTAATTAAACGCGTATCGTTTATGCGTGACTAAAGCCTTTAAAAACTAACAAAGGGGTTAACTGTGAAACGACTATTTATGGTGTGTTTAGGCGGTAAAGTAAGCGGCTGCAATATCGAAATGCATGATATTCGTTTTGTCGTAGGCGACACCATAGAACAAACGTTTAACGCGCTGAAGCAACAATGGTGTGGCGATAAAGCCAAGGTGCATATGGACAGCTACTGTGAAATAAAACACATTGACGGCTTTGAAATTTCGCTATTAGAGCACCCAGAGCCAAATCAACACACCCTGTTTTTTGTTAACTTAGGTGCGTATTACCCTGATCACATTATGGAGCAACACAGTTTTGAATTGATCGTGGCGCAATCACCCGAACAAGCAAAACAAATCGCGCTTTCGCGTGTGCCGAACAATTTATCTAAACCACATAAAGACCGTTTAATGGCGGTGGATGATTTGTTATCTGTCGACTTAATTGATGGTTTTTATATCAAATTAAGCTATTCAGGCGAGCGCCAAACAATCAAACCAAATTGGTTTGGTTACCACCCACTATAAATACGACTATTTTCGTAAAAACCACCTACTATTGCATTTAGGGCAAAAATTAACAAATATAATTCACATTTTTGATCTCATGGTTTTGTATTAATTTCATAAAAACCAGACAAATGTCCTGTCATGATAATTGTAAATCATTGAAATATAGCTATTAACATCCATTTACATAGCTAACCTAGGTGGCAGACAAGCAATCACCTTGCTTATAACCATTTACTATTAACTTATAGCTTTTTAGTAATTTATTAGTTTTTGTTTCACATTAAATTAACAATAGATCCTCATTTGGGTCCAAAATGGCAACATCACAATAATTCTAGGGAATACTATGAATAATAATAAATTACTAAAAAAGAGCTTATTAGCAACGCTAGTACCGCTCGCAATCAGCGCGAATGCAAATACATTAAGCGAACCTTCACAACTTGCTGAAGTACAAGCTAAATTAGTGGGTCAAGCTCAGCTTTCTACACAATTCATTATTAAATACAAAACGAAAACCGCTGCAAAATTTGCACATACTGCAGATACGCAATCTTTTGCACCGCGCGCTTCAGCACAGTCGTTTGTATCAAACTTCAAATCAAAGCTTAAAAAGCAATCTCGCTACGTGCGCCCTATGGCGATGCAAGGCCTTCACGTAGTAAAAGTAGACGGCAAGCTATCTGCACAAGAAACACAGCAATATATGCAAGACATGATTGCATCTGGTGATATTGAATACATTGAAATCGACCAAATGTTACAACCATTTGCTACGCCTAATGATCCGCAATATTCAGATCAGTGGCACTACTATGAAGCAAACGGTGGTCTTAACTTACCGAGCGCATGGGATAAAGCAACAGGTGCTGGCGTAACTGTTGCGGTACTTGATACTGGTTACCGTCCACACGCAGATTTAAATGCAAACCTACTGCCTGGTTACGATATGATTTCAAACACTTTCGTAGCAAACGATGGCGGTGGTCGTGATAACGATGCTCGCGATCCTGGTGATGCAACTACAACGGGTGAATGTGGTACAGATAGCTCAGGTCAACCAGTACCACGTTCAGATCAAAGCTCAAGCTGGCACGGTACTCACGTAGCGGGTACGGTTGCAGCAGTAGCAAACAACGGCGAAGGTGTTGCAGGTGTTGCATACGACGCAAAAGTTGTACCAGTGCGTGTACTTGGTAAATGTGGTGGTTTAACGTCAGATATCGCTGACGGTATTATTTGGGCATCTGGTGGCTCAGTTTCTGGCACCACAACGAATGCAAACCCAGCATCTGTTATTAATATGAGCTTAGGTGGTTCAGGTGCATGTAGCGCGACTACACAAGCGGCAATTAACACCGCCCGTGCAAATGGCGCGGTAGTTGTTATTGCAGCAGGTAACGATAACGATAACTCTGCGAACTACAACCCTGGTAACTGTTCAGGCGTAGTAAACGTTGCATCAGTTGGTCGTAACGGTGGCCGTGCATACTATTCAAACTATGGTGCAAATATTGATGTTGCAGCACCAGGTGGCGCACAGAGCTTTGCAAACGATCCTGAAGGCGTTCTTTCAACTTACAACTCAGGTTCAACAGGTCCAGGTAGCGACAGTTATGCATACTCGCAAGGTACATCAATGGCAGCGCCACATGTTGCCGGTGTTGCTGCGTTAATCAAACAAGCAAAACCGTCTGCTACACCTGATGAAATTGAACAGATCCTAAAATCAACAACGCGTTCATTCCCTGCTACATGTAACAACTGTGGTACCGGTATTGTTGATGCACTTGCTGCTGTAAATGCGGCATCTGGCGACACTACTACACCACCAACAGACGATAACGTGTTAGAAGATAAGGTTGCTAAAACTGGTCTTGCTGGCGCTAAAAACGCACAGTCGTTCTTCACCATGGAAGTACCATCTGGCGCAACTAACGTAACTTTCACGTTAGCAGGTGGCTCGGGTGATGCAGACCTTTACGTACGCGCTGGCAGCAAGCCAACTACCTCAAGCTATGAGTGCCGTTCTTGGAACTCAGGTAACGGTGAAACCTGTTCTATTGATAACCCAACAGCAGGTACTTATCACGTAATGCTAAACGCGTACTCAGCGTTCTCTGGCGCGTCACTAACTGGTGATATCACATCATCAACAACAGGTGGCACAAATGGTGGCGGCGGTTCAGTTGATAACGTATCAGCAAGTCGTGGCGCTTGGAGCCGTTACACAATTGACGTACCAGCAGGTATGTCAACGTTCACAGTAACGCTTTCCGGTGGCACAGGTGATGCGGATCTTTATATTCGCAACGGTAGCCAGCCAAACACGTCATCATACGACTGTCGTTCATGGAACGACGGCAACACAGAAACCTGTACTATTAACAACCCAGGTGCAGGTACATGGCACATTGGCGCATATGGTTACAGAGCATACTCTGGCGTAACCGTAGACGCTCAATACAGACCTTAGAAAACTCTCTGAAGACAACAAAAGGCCGCACATGCGGCCTTTTTTATTAAGTGTAGAACTAGATTTTTAAAAACGACTTCATACGATTTTTTAATGTATAAAGCCATCGTAAATTTACGCTTCGCATCCCTTAACTGAATGAGCTTAAGGGTCTGCTAATTTGCTAAAAATAAGTTCGCAATAAACGTGACTAATTAGAATCTGTGGTTGATTTAAGCAGATGAAAGCGCTCAAACGTATGTATCCATCTGCTTCTTTGCCCGAACCAAATATGCTAATAATATTCAAGGTAAGTGAGCCTAGTTAAGTATCTGATACATTGCTATTGTGGCATGCCAGAAAGTGATTATTTGTTCAGAATACACTCTACTTTATATTAATTTTGTTATACCAACCCAGTGCTTTAACTTACGATATACCGTTTCCTTCTCAATCGGTTTTGTCATGTAGTCATCCATACCAGCTGCCAAACATTTCTGCTCATCACCTTGCATTGCATTAGCGGTCATCGCAATTATGGGAATGTTTGCTGCACTTTTCCCTGCCTCGCCCGACTTAATTTTAGATGCAGTTTCATAACCGTCCATTTCCGGCATTTGGCAGTCCATAATAATTGCTGCATATTGGCTTGGTTTATCCATGGCTTTAAGAGCTGCTAACGCATCGTAGCCATTTGAGGCAACATCTGCACTCACCCCTAAGTTTTTCAAAACACTCAACGCGACCATCTGATTTACCGGGTTGTCCTCAACTAGCAATACATGTACGCCATTAAACATAGTGGTGTCTATATCATTTAAATTCGTCGACTGCTCACTTGCATCATCAGTGTGTTCAGATGAATTTTGCAGCGTATTTTTAAGGACTTTAATAAGGCCTTTTGGTGTTACGGGCTTCGCTAAAATCGCGCTAATATTACCCGCTTCACACGCATCACTATCGAATTGTTTATTAATTGGCGCCATCATAACTAGCTGTGTTTTATTCGTTTCCGTTAAGCGCGTTAATTGCTGTTTTAATAGGCCATTTTCATACAACTTAGCATCCATTAAAATCAAGTCGATATTTGCTAAATCATTGCTTACATGTGCCGTTACCTGCTCAGCTGAATTGGCAACGATTGTGTTTGCTGAACCGCTCTCTAAAATCTGTTTTATCACTTGGCAATTAGTTTTATTAGCGTCTGCAATCAGCACCGTTAAAAACTTAAATGTTAGGCCATCGTTTACCTTGCTTGGCTGTGCGATGTTTTTAACGGTGCAGGTGACGTTAAAACAGCTGCCCTCGCCTAATTTACTTGTAACCGTTACATCGCCGTGCAGCAGATTACAGAGTTTTCGTGTAATGCTGAGGCCAAGCCCAGTGCCACCGTATTTTCGTGTGGTCGATGCATCACCTTGACTGAATGCATCAAATAGCGAAGTTACTTTATCTTTGGCAATACCAATGCCGGTATCTTGAATCTCGCAATTAAACTGACTAAATCCAATTCTTTCAGAGTCACAAAGCTCCGCACGGATCACAATTTGACCTGACTCGGTAAACTTAACGGCATTACTTAAAATATTGGTGAGTATTTGGCGAATTCGCCCAGGATCAGAGTTCACATGACTGACCGAAATCGCGTTGATGTCTAAAATAACCTCAACATTTTTCAACTGTGCATCAAGGGCCACAGACTCTGCGAGTTTTTCGAGTAAGTTACGCAGGTCAAAATCAATGTATTCAAGCTCAATGCGATCTGCTTCTATTTTTGAAAAATCCAGAATATCGTTAATCAGCGTCAATAACGACTTTGCACTTGAACTGGCAATACTCACGCGGTGCGCTTGTTCGTCTGATAGTCTGCTGTCTTTTAACAGTTGCAGCATACCAATTACGCCATTCATTGGCGTGCGGATTTCATGACTCATATTGGCTAAAAATTCAGACTTTAACTTCGTTGCAGTTTCTGCTTTTTGTACGGCGAGTTTGAGCTCTTTGGCTTGTTGCTCAAGCGACGCCGTTTTTTCAGCAACTTGCTCTTCTAACGCAACTACAAATTGCTTTTGCCGAGATATCTCACCTTGTTGTAAGCGAGTGCGCAGATATATCATTAAAACAACCAGTGCACCGGCAAATAAAGTGTAAAGCGTATAAGCCCACCAGCTTTTGAAAGGCGAAGGCGCCACATTTAAGTCGATTGAAAGCAGCTCGTTACTCCATTTGCCTGCGCTGTTAGTTGCTTTAACTTGCAAGGTGTAGCTGCCGCCATCCAAATTGGTAAATGACGCAATATTATTGTTACCGAGCTCTATCCAGTTATTATCGTACCCTTCAAGGCGATAGGCATACTGATTTTTACTGGGTGCAGTAAAATCTAACACCGAGAACTCAAATGAAATAAAGTAATCTTGGTACGATAAGTCGATTTCTTTGACATAAGAATACGGTTTTTCGAGCTTTTTCTGCTCGCCCATTTTGCTAAACCCAGTCAGTACCACATTAGGTGATTTAACTTCGTTTTCTTCAACATCAGTATTGAAGTATTCAACCCCACGTTGGCTGCTAGTGAATAACGTATTGTTGGCACCCACAACCAAGCTGTTTGCGTAATAATTTGCCCCTAAAATCCCTTCAGTGCCATCATAGTTAACGACTTCATCAGTACTTGGGTTTAAACTAGAGATACCCTTATTAGTGGTGAGCCATAAGTTGCCGTTTTGATCATCTACCACAGCACGAATTAACGATGTAGCAAGGCCATTTAACACGCTGTAATGCTTAAAGCTTTGGCTATTGGGTTGATATAAGTTGAGACCTTTTTGCGTTGCTACCCAAATCGCGCCATTTTTGGCTTGGTAAATATCTTGTACGATACTACCTAATAAAGTTTGCTCGTCGGCTTCATCCATTTTGTAAACGCGAAAACGCTGTTTATCGGCCAACCACAAGTTTGCGCCATTGCCGGTGCCAACCCACATGTTGTTGTCGTTATCGCGCATTATTTTTAGTACTTCAGGATGCGATAAGCCGTTGTTTTCGTCTAGATGTGTAAAGGTTTTATGCGTTGTGTTGTATACGTATACACCATTTTTGTAGGTACCAATCCATAAGTTGCCGTGTTCATCGAGCGCTAACGCCCTTAGCTCTCTAAATTCTTGGTAATTTTCAGCGGTTTTAGGGTAGCGAATTATTTCCACTTGCCCAGTTATTAGATTGTATTTGGCAAGCCCTTGATCTTGTGCAACCCAAAGTAAATTGGTGCCTTGTTTTAATACAATGGGTTTTTCTACTGCACCACTATTCACCAAGCCATTTTCTTTAGTAAAAAGAGGACCTGAAATACGTTCTAAGCTTTTCGCCCGTACTTGCCATTTAAATAAGGCAGAAGAGGAAGCAGCAATAACCACATCGCCGTTTTCATCAACTGTTATGCCGTTTGGCGCGCTTAGTTGCGAGCTATTAATCGATTTAAATTTACGCTGTGGTGTCAGTTTAAAAATGCCGTGCACTTCGTTTGTAATCCAAATAACACCAAAAGAGTCCTCAAAAATAATGCGAAAACCATTGTTGTAACCTAAATCTAGCCGTTCAATTTGCTCTATATCGTTGTCATAGCGATAAATGCCTGTTGCTGTAACAAACCAAACAAACCCGTCTTGGTCTTCAATCATCGAATTTACTTGGCCAAGTGCTTGCTGATCACTATTTAAAATAGCGGTGAAGCTACCGCTATTTGGCTCAAACAAAAACGGACCATGTTGAGTAGCGACATAAAATGTTCCGCTTTTGGTTATTAGCATACTTCTAATTTCGTTGGCCCCAGTTGGAGTTTTATTATTTGGGTTTGGAAAGAAGTGCTTAAACTGCTGAGTGTTTTTGTTAAATAGGTTTAAGCCATAGCTGGTCGCTACCCACAGAAAATTGTCGTCTTTGTCTGCAATATCCCAAATACGGTTGTGAGATAAACTCGGCTCCGAGTCACCGGTTTTTGTAATGTGCTCAAATTGACCATTGCCCAGATATTTATTTAGCCCACCATCGTAGCTGCCAAGCCAAATAATGCCTGTTTGGTCGTGCAATAATGATTGAATGCGATTAGAAGATACCGAGTTTGCTTGCGATGCACTGTGTAGAAAGTTTTCAAATCGCCCAATTTTAGGGTCGTACAGATTAGCGCCGCCGCCCCACGTGCCAATCCAAATTCTGCCGTCGTTATCGAGCATTAAATTTCCCGCATCATTATGTGATAAGCCGTTTTCGTTCATTTTATTAAATTCAAACAATACAACCTTGCGACCATCAAATCGCATCACCCCATTTTCAGCGGTACCAAACCATAAAAACCCCTGATTATCTTGAACAATTGAATAAATTTCTGAAGACACAAAACCATCTTCAGTGCCCAGTTTTTTAATCGCATACTCGTTAATTAGCGACGACGATTGCCCATTAGCCAAGGCATTAGTCGCGCTAAGTGCGAGTAATGCGAATACTAACCAGATAACAAATACGGATAATCTCAGGTTCATGTCACTTTCAAAACTTAAAGTTATTAACAACAATAATAGACGTTAAATATTAAGACCTGTTGATTTTTGAAGATATTTTCATGAACACTTAATAGAAAAGGTAACCCCTCCTCTTTTATATTGATTACGTATTGGGGTTACACGAAGAGCTGTACTATTACCAAAACAGAAAAGTACAAATACAAAAAAAGGCAGCGGTAGCTGCCTTTTGAACTAGAATGAAAACTTATTTCGCCCACACATCGGCAACGCCCGGCTCTTCGCCTTTAGTCCACCATTTTGCTGTGTAAGTGTCATTGTTGTGAGTCACCTTGTCACCTGTGTTGTAAACAAGGTCAGCACGCCATGCGCGAACTTGACCGTCGTTTGGAATAACTTCTTCCCACGGGCCGCCAAGATCTGGACGGTCGCCTTGAGTCCACCACTTCGCTTTATACTCCACACCATTGTAAAGCACCGTATCGCCACCGGTGTAAATTGCATCAGCATTCCACGTTGTGCTGCCACCGCCATCTACATTAGTTACCGTTACTGTGAAGCTTTCTGTTACAGCATCAGTACCGTCTGATACCGTTACTGATACGCTCAAGTTCGTATCTGTTGCAACTTCGCCTGCTGTAAGCGTCACACTTGCGCCACTGCCAGAAAGTGTTAAGCCCGCAGGTACATTCCAGCTATAGCTTAGTGTATCGCCATCCGCATCTGATGCGGTAACGCTGACAGAAGCTGATTTACCCTCTTCCACGCTAACATTTGCAATTGGCGAAACCACAGGCGGTTCGTTAATCACTACCGTATCTGATACCACGCGAATAATCGCGGATTTAGTTACAGTGTCAGTGCCGTCTGATACAGCAACGGTTACTGTGTAATCAGTATCTTGCGTTACCGTTGGTGCCGTAATTGATACCGTATCTGTGTTTACACCTGAGAGCGTTAAGGCTGCATCGCCTGTCCAGCTGTATGTTAGTGGGTCGTTATCACGATCACTGGCTGTTGCGAAAAGTGAAGTACTTTCACCTGATTTAACCGTTGTAACACCCGGTACAGAAACCACAGGTTTAGTGTTACCACCCACAACGCCTAGGCCTTCGTGCATTGCATTTAAAATATCGCCGTTGTCAGCATCAATTTCCCATGCAAATAAACCAGCAAGGCCTAAGTTGCGAACATACTGACCTTTCGCTTTTACTGAACGCGGGCTATCGTATGTAATTAATTTACCGTTTGATTTATTCCAAACATAGGCACCTTCAGCCACGTCATCATAGCCAACCTCAAAACCGTTAATGCCGGTTTCTGCCGCGCCAATCATATGAGCTTTAATGCCTTTGTAATCAATTACGCCTGCTTCCCACACACCTTGCGCAGTAGTGCCGGTAAGTTTACCGTTACCCGGTGCTGTCATTGGGTTTGCGCCGTCTGTTGTATTTGCTGGGTATACACCTTCCCAACCACGACCATACATCGCCGTACCTAATACAATTTTCGCCGGATCTAAACCTTGCTGTAACAACAATTGAATACCATTATCTGTGGTGTACGCAGGGCCTTTACGCGGCTCGCCTTTATCATCAAGACCTGTACCATTACACTCATCTGTACTCATATGACTACCACAGTAAAGCGCTGTTTGGTGACCGGTAACATTGTTCCAACCGCCGTAGAAGTCATACGTCATGGCGAAGATGTAATCCATATATTGCGCTGCTTGCGGATAGTTAACGTCTTCAATTTTGTCATAGCCCATGCCAATTGCAGAAGTAAGTTGGTACGGTTTGCCAATTTCAGCTTCTAACTCATCTAGCATGGCGCGCAATTCACGCATCAGGTCAATGTAAGCTTGACCGTCTTTTGCTGGATCACCAAGATTTGGGTTTGGACCGCCGCCACCAGGAAATTCCCAGTCAATATCTACACCATCGTAGAATTTCCATGTTTTTAAGAAGTCTTTCATTGATGCTACGAATACATCGCGATTCGCTTTTTCAGTAAAGCCATGGAATGGGTCTGACAGTGTCCAACCACCTACCGATGGTAAGATTTTTAAATCTGGGTAACGCTGCTTAAGCGCCATTAACTGTGAGTAAGTACCGCGAATTGGGTCTTTTGCATCTACACCCGGCAGTGACTTTTGAATCGCTGCCCACGGGTCGTGAATCACCACTTCATAATCTTGTGAGTCGCCACACGCTTTTTGTAATGCGCGCCAACTGTTACCATTTTCAATTTCTTTCAGTGATTCGTTTGCACCACAAATTGGAATAAAACCGTACAGAATGTGCGTTAGGTTTTGACCCGGCACTTTGGTTACATCAAAGTCGCGACCATAAATGCCCCACTCAACAAAATAAGCACCTACAACGGTGTCTGGTGAGGTGCCATAGTTACCGTTATTTGGATCAACATTCATTGGTAACGGATCTAGGTGACCACCGTCTGTATCAGCAATTACAATTGGTTTTGGCGCGCTTGCCGCACATACTGTGCCTTGGCACAGTTCAACCGTTAACTGATGACGGCCCGATTGCGTGTATGGAAAGGTAATTGTGCCCGACTTAGTGCCAGCAGCAAGTGTGCCTTCGTTTACAACTACACCGTCAAATTTTACTTTGTAGCTATCGCCACCTTCACCGCTCCACGCATTCCATTTGATAGCAATATCAACCACATCTTTGCGTGTAACTAATGACTTATACGAACCTTGACCATCAATATTTACATCAACAAATGAATATTTTTGGTCTTCCCAACTTAAACTAGGTTCAGAAGGCGCTGCAATTACATGCCCAGAACAAAGTGCAACTGCCACTGCTAGAGATAATTTTTTAATCATAATGTTTCTCTTTAAATTATAAAAACCCGCAACGTCGCAAAACCAAGCCGCCGTTGCGGCAAGGGGTAACTAAAGTAGCTAAAACAAACTTATGGCTCGCTTTAGCCGATTAAATTAAAGGGTTTGCCACACTGAGGCAGTACCTGGCTCTTCGCCTTTGGTCCACCAGCGTGCTTGGTATTTTTGCGAGTTATGGGTAACAATATCGCCCGCCGAATACGCTTTGGTGCTTAGCCACGCATCGCCAGTTGACTGTGAAAGCGATTGCCACGCATCGCTGCTATTGGGTTTTTCGCCTTGCACCCACCATTTGGCTTTATAAACCGTACCTAGGTAGGTAACTTTATCGCCAGCGTTGTATGCTTTGGCGGCATCCCACGCAGGTACATCAGGGTTCGTTGCGGTATCGTTAACCGTTACCGTAAAACTTGCTGGCGTGCTTAACTTGCCATCAGATACTGACACCTGAATCACAAAGTTTACGTTCGCTGAAACCTCAGGCGCATCAAGGGTAAGGTTTGGTCCGTCTACACTGTAGGTGAACTCATTAGGCACAGTGAATTGATAGCTCAGTGGATCATTTTCATCATCAAAAGCATGCACATGCACCAAAGTTTGTGAGCCTTCGTCCATCACCACATCTGCTACTGGATTAACATTCGGCGCGGTATTTTCTGATGCAGCAATAACCGACAGCGCAAAACTGTAGTCACTGGATGTTGCATACACTTGATTCGACGCTAAATTCGCCTCGTCAAACACAATATCGCCACTGGCGTTTTTAACACCAATTTGCAATTCAGATGCGTAATCTAAGTTAAGCTTTGCTGCTAGTTCACTTTGCCAAGTTGCTTGATTGCTAGCGTTAACCGCAAACAACTGATTAACCACTTCAAGACCCGTTGCGTCAAACAAACGCACTTGAACTGTGTCGCCAACATTGGCACTTTGACCTTGGCGAATAAAATAACCTAGTGGGAACCAGTCAACTGGTGTAACAGTGTCGCGCTCGATAATAATATCGCTACAGTTGTAAAAGCCTTCACCCACCACATCAACACGCTGCCAACGGCTATAAAGCACGGCTTCACCGCTGCGCTCAGCAGGAATAGCGACGTTCATTTCGTAGTAACGCTTACCATCGGGATCTTTTACAAACTCAATATTGTCGTGGCTTTGAATAAGCTCAATATTTTGCCAAGTTAACGTGTCGGTTGCAGGGTTAAAACCCGGCTTGGTCAAATAAAACTGCCAAAAGCTTGGGTTGTGCGGTGTGGTTGCGCGATAACGCACTTGAATTTCACCATTAGCGTTTGGCGTAACCACGGTTTTTTGCCAATGTGCTGACGGTAAATTCATACCACGTTTTTCGTGGCTGCCACCTGCACACAAAGTACCGTCGGGCACATTTGCTTCAACCGCTGCTTGGTTTAAATAATCGGGCGTATTAACTGCGAATTCGTGTTCTTGAATAAACTGCACATGGCCCGATTCTAAAAACGCTGCGCGACATGCCAAGTTTGGAATATTGCTGCCGTCTTCTGGCCACCAATACCCACCTTGCGCTTGGCAGATTGCTTGTCGTGCTTTAGGGCTATCCATATAGCCGTGTGCGCTGGCATTAAACGGCGCTGCAATACATGCTAGTAGCACTGAACCAGAGAGCACGCTGATGTTAAATTTGGTATTCATAATTTTCTCCAAACTGTGAGGCACAAGGCCTCACCTAGGTTGCGTTATAAAGTACACACACTATCCCAGTCGGCAGAGGTGCCAGGCTCGGTTGAGGTCCACCACTTGGCTTTGTAAACCGCCGTAGATGCGCCATCAACCATTAAGTCACCGCCTGCAGCGTGTGACGGGTTGCCTGCCCAATCTGTTTGTGGGAAGTTTGGATAAACTGGAATGTCAGCTACTGCAACACCTTCACATGTGTCGGTGTTGCCGCCGCCATCATTGCCACCACCGTTACCGGCGGTTGCATCTGGTAGATGTGGGTATTCAAATTTAGCGGCGTATTGCTTACCGTCTTTTTCAAACACAAGGTTTACCGGCCCAGTAATTGGCATGTAGTACATCACTTGTGCATTAATGGTTTCGCCCGGCGCGAACGATTTAGCTGCGCCGCCCCACTCATTAACAAAAGTAATTGAGAAACGGTGGAACTCGTTCTCAAATCCGCCAATGTTGTTGCCAGCAGCATTTGAACGATTTACCTCAACGGCCATGCCGAGTTTTTCTTGCGCATTCCAGTTTGATTTAAAAATAGCCGACGTAGCCACGGGTACATCAAACGATACTTTTGCACCGCTCAAATCAATGTTTGAGTTATTGGTAAAACTAAAGGTTGGCGCAATTGGGTAGTTGTCGTCACCAATTGGGAAGTCTTTCACTTCAAAGCTTACGTCTACTGCTTCTGCTGGTACTTGGTGAGTTTTTTCACCTTTGTTGATGTCGTACTTAGAACCCGCTTGTGCAAACTTGTTGTAGGCAAGCGTGGTCATGGTAGAACCCATAAAGTACTCTTTTTTCGCACTGTCGTAGTCAAAGTCGCCAGCGAGTTCCCAGAACATAATACCGCCAAGGCCTTTGTTGATTACGTAATCGAGCTTAGTGCCCATTGACTCTTCATCTTCAATCGACAAGAACACATTTTTGTCGGCATTCCAAAGCCAAGGCGCTACTGCTACTGAGTCGTAATGACGAGTGTACGTGCCGGTAAGTTGATCGGTTGGATCATTCGCCGGATCTAAGCCGTAATCTGCAAGGTAGCTTGGCAAAATACCGTTTTGTAGGTTTTTAACATGCCATAACGGGTTACTACCTGCTGGCATTTCGTTACCGTTTTCGTCAAGATCATGCCACATGTTGTCGATGCCAACCGCGCCGTTACCACATTTGTTTTTCTCGCCTACGCCCGTACCTTTAGCACAATCAGCTTGATTAGGTAACGCCGCACGCCCCCACAAACCGTTTTCGCCACCCGATACATCTTTAAAGCCACGAGTATAGTAAGGCACACCAATGTTAATGCGGCCTGCACTTAAACCACCACGGAAATAAGTAACTGCCCAGTCGGTATTTAAATAGCCAATGCCTTCAAACTCTTTGGTGCCATACACATTCCACTGCGCAAGCTCTGAATCTAGCCCTGTATCGTAAAGAGCTGCGTTATGACCAACGTGATCGTTCCAAGCACCGTGCAAGTCGTAAGACATGATGTTTACATAATCGAGGTACTTAGTTGTTTGGAAGGTTTCCATACCACGTAATAAGTAACCTGATGACGGCGATGCGATTGTAAGCATGTAGTGTTTACCTGCTAATTCACCCGCTTTATCAAGCTCTTCACGTAGGGTTTTCATTAACACTTGGTAAGAAGCATTTAGCCCCGCACGGCGTGCATTTGAAATTGGGAAATCATCAGGGTGACCCGAATCATTCATTGATGATGGGTATTCATAGTCAATATCTACCCCATCGAAACCGTACGTTTCAATAAACTCAACCGCGCTTTTGGCAAATGCATTAATGCCCGCAGTGTTTACTGAGCCGTCTGCGTTGGTTGTCATGGTGTAAAAACCACCGCTTGCAACACGGTTGCCGTTTGCGTCAAAGTAACCGCCAGTTTCAGCCCAACCACCAACAGAAATCAGTGTTTTAACGTCTGGATGTAGTTTTTTATATTTATTCAATAGGTTGAAGTGACCTGTGTACGGCAGTGTTGGGTCCATTTCAGCACCTGCAACACCTGGCCATTCCATGTTGGTTGCAGGGTTACCCGCCGCACTTGGATCGCCAATTGAAACCTTGTTATTGGCATCAACATGGGCAAATGCGTAGTTAATATGAGTGATTTTATCCCATGGAATATCATCAACGAGGTAAGACGGCTGGCCATTAGCGCCATTACGCCAACTGGTGAAATAACCAATGACACGGCGTGGGTGATCGGCACCCATATCTTCACGGCCATCGGTATCGTAAATAGTACAATACGGCGTGTTTACGCCCGGAGTTTGATATAAACCTTCCGGTTTACAGGCATCGCGGTCACCCGGCTGTGTAGAGCCATCGACAATGCGGAAACTTAATGTTTGCGCATCGGACGTTGCGCCTTTGTCGTCGGTTGCAACAAGGCTAAATTGCGTATTACCAGCGCTTGTTGCGGTAAAATTAAAACTGCCTGTTGCGCCAGAAATTTGCGCTACAGACGCGCCATCTTGAAACAGTTCAAGACTTGTTACTGTGCCATCTTGATCGCTTCCGCTAAAATTTAAGACAACGCTGTCATTTAAATTCAAGGTATTCGAACTAGCGTTACTTGTAAGCGTTGCTGTTGGCGCATAGTTATCTGGCACTACTTCTGCCACCGTCACGCTGTTTGCAACTGAGATGGCTTCACCGCCTTTATCATCGGTTGCACGCACAGAAATTTGATGCTGCCCTTTTACCGCTGGCCAAGTAGTTGAATATGGCGCTGAACTCAGCGTTGCAATTGCAACACCATCAACAAGTACTTCCACTTTTACGACTGAACCGTCATTGTCAGAAGCTTGCGCCTCAATGACAACGCTGTCACCCTCAGTAAAAGAACTACCACTCATAGGTGATAAAACTTCGGCTAAAGGTAATTCATTTACTTGACCGTTACCGCACTGGCCTAAACTCTTCCATTCTTGGTATTGACCTGAATGGGTTACCGGATCGGCTTGTGTCCACCACTTCGCCTCATAAGCAATATTGGCTTTTTGCACTTGCTGCCCGCCAGTGTAAGCCACGCCTGATTGCCATTCGGCAATATTTGTACAGTCCACTGCTGCATGGGCTGCCCACCCTGATACAGCTAACGACAACACACTCATTTTGAATAAGCGCTTGCCCATTAATTTGTTACTCATACTTCCCCCTAATGGAATTTAGCTAACGTCATTCGACCATTTAGAGATAACACATGATTAACAATTAGTGAAATTAGAGCAACAACACTAGAAAACAATACCAAAAAGACAATTAAATCAATATTTACAATGAGTTAAATAAAAACAAACACCTTATTACTAGGAAAAACAAACTAGGACAGAATCATTAGGAACCCCTAATGGGTACATTTGTAAATTACAAGTAAATTTAATTTATAACCGCTTAAGAGCCGTGACCACTTACTTATAACCAAATCAATTTAACATATACCTTTATGTTCTAGCGCATTTACGAATTTTCACAATTAAGTAAACGTTTTGACTAATATCTGTAATAAAAGTAGGGACAATACGCGCAAAAATAACCCAAAACCGGCAAAGTAACGATTTAAAAAAGCGAGATATTCATCATTTCTGAAAGAAAGGACTAGAATTTTCAAAGGTGAAAAGTGAAATAGTTGCCTCAAATGCGAGTTAGGTAAAAATATTTGACTAAGATTTTAGCAGTGCAAATCTCTATATATCGCATTGCTTCGCCTTAACTTCGTTAATGTGCTGCTTAAAATCTTCACTTGTTGTAACCGAAATCACTTTAGTGAGTCGTGTGTTAAATTCTTCAAGCTGGCTATCGGTAAATTTAACGTGGGTAAAGCCAGATAAAAACACTTCCATCTCACTAACATAACGTACATTCGGTGGAAGTTTTGTTTTAAAACTCGCTTTATCATGAAACAGCACTAACGATTCGACACCGTCAACAACACCAAGTAACCGACTAACCGCTAAGCAATGCTTATAATTTTGTCTTAGTGGGTTCATAAATTGTGTTTTACGCCCTGTTAGAGTCTGCGTCCATTTCGCTTGGTGCTGACTACCGAATATATAACCACTGTAATTTTTGCTCTCAATTACAAATACGCCAACTGGTGAAACAATTAAATGATCAATTTCAGTAAGCTCATCATTATCGTTCGTTAACAGCACACTCGTATAGTGACTCACATTACTCATCGCCGATAACACTTTGTTGGTAATAACCTTTTCAATTAGATTATTTACAATAGCCTCCCCTTGAAGGCCACTTGAGCTGTTTGCATCATTAGCAACAATTTCGGCTATGGTATCTTTTAGTACAGAGGAAGACTTATCTGAAACGTTTGTATCAGTATTCAATTTAATTTCATCTCGCCTTAAGTGAATGACTTCCCTTTCCTCTTTTCGTATAGGCAACTTACTCACTACAGGTTCAATACGTCCCGATACTTTATTAAGTAATGATTTAGCGGCACGTTTGGCAAACATTAGAATGAGTGCTTTGACAACAGCTAAAACAAACATAATGACTAACACCAAAGCACCTATTTTAAGCACTAAGCTAAGCATATTATTGACTGGAACTGATGTTTTGGCTTGATGTGGTTTCGTTACAACGGCTTGATTTGCTGACTCTGTAAGGTTTTGTGAGTGTAACTTTTTAGTTGTATAAATCGGGGTCAGTTTTTCAGGGCTTGTTGCTGTAGTATTTGTTTGATTAGCCTTAGTTAGCGTGACGGGGTTAACACAGTGCCTGTCAACAGAGCGTTTTGCCGTTTTGTATTGATTGGATTGCGGATATGCACTGTACTCTCTCACTTGGTTTTTCAATAAAATGCAGGTGCCTTCACTGTATTGCTCACTAGCGAAACTCACACAAACCACAAAATATAAAACAAACGTTAAAATCCCTTTATTCACGCGTTACTTACTCCACAATTCCTTTTAGCTTTGCAAAAGACCGCATGTATTCATTTGCAACCATTGGTTCATATTCTGGGTTTTTAGCCATAAGTACATACTGCGCGTCGCCATACTCATTAATCTGTTTTTTTACGTCTCGAAGTAAATATTGACTATCTCCGGCACCATCTTGACGTTCTATCGCAACAGTTGCATGTTGCAGTGAGCCTGCACTTGTCGGAGTGACCCACTCAAGTAATAACAACTGTTCATCAATTATCGGTGACTTACCGCCATTCATCGAGTTACCACTTGCACGTGCTAGAAAATGTCTTTCAGGATCTAACTTGCCAAACCCCATTGGCATTTCCATATACTCCACATCACTTTCATCACCATTTTTGAAATGACCACATGCAATCTTTAAGTTTGGGAAATATGGCAACACTGCTACTTTTTCAAAGCGGTCGCTGCTTGATACGGGTAGCCTATTTTGCTCACTAATGGTCAATTCATCTACTTTCGATTGTCTAATGCGTTTTGTATATTGCGCAAGTAAATAATCCGTAAGATCTAAAACCGCAGTATTTAAATTATCTACAATTTCGGAGGGTACATCGAAATCTGCAACAAACTTTTCGTTTTCAAGTTTAAACCATACATCACCACGTTTATTTGGCGTTATAAAAGCTCTAATCGGATTTTTACTCCAGTATTTAAACCAAGCCTCAGACTCACTACTCTGATTTCTATCTGAATCACTTAAATCATAGGCTCTTAAATTAGGATAACGCTTTAATATTTCGCCACTTCTAATCGATAATTGCTTTATGCTAGGTGGGTTAACAAATCCATTTAAAGCGACAAATGCTTGCAATAAAATTGCTTTGAAGCTTTTAGTCATACTGGTTGTTTGAATGCTAACTTTCAAAAATTCAAAGTAAGATTTAAGCGTAAGCGCTTGAGCACTCGCCTCTTCATCAAAGTCTGATGTACTTGCAATTAATTCAAACCAACCTGTATGTTGTTTGTTAACCTTTTTTAAGTCGCCATAGTGATAATAAAACTCAGTGACTGTCGGCAAGTGCCCTAATTGCTCAGCTAAGCACACTAGATCTTCGCTCGCTGTTGTACGCTGCATCCTAGCCAACTTATGCCAAAAATCGCTTACTTCAAGGTCGATATTAATAAAACAACCTTCAGGTAGGTTTGGATCACCTAACTGATTTACAACACCTTTAGCTGTACTCTCATTAAATAGGGCAAAAGGTTTATTTAAAAAGCTATGGTGGTTGCCAATAAAATCAAGCACAACTAAATGAGTTTTACCTTCATTTAATCTAAGACCTCGACCTAACTGTTGGAGAAATAATATTTTCGATTCACTAGGGCGTAAAAATAAAATAGTGTCGATACAGGGTAAGTCCGTGCCTTCGTTAAACAAATCTACAGAGAATAAAACGTCTACTTGACCATTTTCTAGCATAGTAAGCGCTTCATTACGGCGCACAGATGATTCGCTATGTACTGATAACGCATTTATACCGTTCATGTTAAACGTATGAGCCATAAAGTCTGCGTGTTTTTTTGAAATACAAAATGCGAGCGTTTTTGACTGCTTATATTTTTGCCAATGCTCAATTGCATGCTTGGCTCGTTTTTCAGTAGCAAATTTATTTTCTAATGATGCGGGGTCAAACCGTCCATTGCGCCAAGGGATAGCTTGATAGTTAACGTTACTATCCCAAATTCCGTAATAGTGAAAAGGCACTAGAGTTTCCTGATCGATCCCTTGCACTAAATTTCTTTCAAAAACTAAATTATTATCGCATAAGCTTAAAATATCAGCTTGGTCTGTTCTTTCAGGGGTTGCAGTAAGACCCAATAAAAACTGGGGCTCAAAGTGCGATAATAAATTACGATACATAGGTGAACTGGCATGATGAAACTCATCAATTACAATATAATCGAAGTGTCTTTTACTAAATTTAGCTAAGTGTTCAGGGCGCCCTAATGTCTGCACAGAGGCAAATATACAATCTGCCTCGTAATTTTTTATTTTGCCCGAGTAATAACCTGTTTCAAGTGGTAAAAGTTGTGAGTAGGTAGACTGTGCTTGTATTAAAATCTCCTCTCGATGTGCAACAAACAATACGCGCTTCGCTTCTATTTGTTTCACATCAAACGCACTAAGCCACGTTTTACCCATGCCAGTTGCAAGTACAACCAAGCCCCTTTTGAACCCACTTTTTCTGGTTTTATTTAACGCTTCGAGTGCTTCGATTTGTTCTTTACGAGGGGTAATTTCAGCGTCTTCAGCAGTTGTTTCTCCATTTATACCAACTACGGTTTGCGGCATTCTTCGTTTTATGTATTCGTCGATCCAATTATGTGTTAAAGGTTCTACCAAACAATGATTTATAATTTTTTCAAATGCTTTCCGAATAGTCCCAAATTCTTTTACCGACGCTTCACTATAATCAACTCTGACATTCCATTCGTGACCATTTGTTAACGCACTCCTGCTTATATTGCTTGAACCAATAAATGCACAACCAGCTTGAACTTGGCTTTGATCATTTGTTTTTACAAAGATATATGACTTTAAATGAAAACTTTGCTGGGACTTAGAGCAATAAATAAGAATTTTTGCTCCTTGCTCTGCAAGTATCATTAAATGTCTCAGTGCGATTGGATGCGTTATATCTAAATAGTCTGACGTTAATATAGTAACTGACGCACCACTTACTAAGGCTTCCAATAATGGATTAAAAAGCAAATTTATACCGCTAGGTTGGATAAATGATACAGCTATTTCAATTTCACTTGCATGATTTATAGCATAAACTAGCTGAGGTAATAACGGATCATCATCACCAACAAACAATTTTTGTGCTGATAATTGAACTCCACCATCCACCTTACTCATTTAAATCTACTCTAGTAAGAATGGCGTTAAACCACTGCTCGTTTTCGCGCCCTGCTCGTCTATCACCAGTTATCCATGTGTTTGTAATTTTGAGCTGTGCGTTGGCAGCTAGAAGAGTTTGTAGTGCTTGTTCATTGAAGTCGGTAAATGCTCGGCCGTTGTGCTCTCTTGGAGCTAAGTTTGGTTCACCATGTTTGAATGATACATACATTACACCGCCTGATTTTAACGCGGTAGTTAAACGGGAAAATACATCACTCAACTCAACAAAGGGGACGTGTAATAAGCTTGCGCAACACCAAATTGCATCGTAGCAGTTTTGTTCATTAATTTGTTGGAAAGTTTTATGTTCTACAGCAAACCCTAAAAATTCGCTAGCTTGTTTAACGAGTTCTTCGCTAGCGTCCATTGCGCTTACAATAAAACCTTGTGCGGCAAATGCTTTGCTATCTCTGCCACTGCCACAACCTGCATCCAATATGTGGCCACCTACTTTCACATGAGGTAAAAATAGTTGATATAAAGGCTGCATATCAACATTAATCGTTGAATCAAAGAACGCTTTTGCGTGCGCATTATAGTATTGGATATTTTGGTGACTCACAGACGTTACTTCCTTAATTGCCTGGCGCAAGTTATAACGAAATTTACCAGAGTTTATTCATAAATAACAGATGATTACCTAAATTACATAGCCACTCACCAAACTGTTTTTGCTTTACGGTGACATTCGGTGTGACAATAAACACAGCTTTTAGATTGGGATTTTTACAAAGCTAAAAGCGCCAGCACCTAGCTTGTGTTACGCATAGTGTGTAAGTAACGCTTTTTGCAAGAAGTTAAACAAACTTTGTGATGTATAGAAGCACTCGGCAAATACTAAAGTCTTGACTGCCAAAGTGCGTCATTTAATTTTTAAAATAAGCTGAATTTAATATCAATAACGGTTTTCAGCGAGTACTTCGTCAATATATTGAGTGAGCTCGCCTTTAAACTCTGCTCGTTGAATGGCGTATTCAATATTGGCCTTTATAAAGCCCAGTTTGTTGCCGCAGTCGTGCGTTTTACCCACCAGCTGGTACGCCTCTAATCCTGTTTGGTCTAATAACGTATAAAGCGCATCGGTGAGTTGAATTTCGTCCCCTGCACCCGGTGGCGTTTTGGCTAAAATTGGCCAAATACTTTCTGAGAGTACATAGCGTCCGGTAATAGCAAGGTTTGAAGGGGCTTCTTCGCGTGGCGGTTTTTCTACCATGCCGATGATTTTAGCGGTTTCGCCCGCACACAGGGTTTGGTTGTCTAAATCAACCACGCCATAGCTTTGCACTTGCGCCATCTCTACCGGGTTTACCATTATTTGGTTAATGCCGTGTTCGTTATAGTTGTTAACCATTTGTGCGAGGTTTTCTACACCTAAATCTGAGTGGTATTTATCAATAATTACATCGGGCAATATTACTGCAAATGGTTCGTCGCCAATCACTGAGCGTGCACATAAAATGGCGTGCCCTAACCCTTTAGCCTCAGCTTGGCGCACTGAAATCATGGTTATGCCTTTGGGGTTTATGCTTTTAACCTCTTGCAACAGCGAGCGCTTAACTCGCGATTCTAGCTGGGCTTCTAGTTCAAAACTGGTGTCAAAATGGTTTTCGATGGAGTTTTTACTGGCATGAGTTACCAGTACAATTTCTTTAATACCCGCCGCTGCGGCTTCTTCTACCACGTATTGAATTAGCGGCTTATCTACTAAGGTAAGCATTTCTTTGGGAATGGCTTTGGTTGCCGGCAACATGCGGGTTCCTAACCCTGCAACAGGGATCACTGCTTTGGTTACTTTTTTCATTTTATATTCCCTTATTTTTATTGGTAAGCCAAATAGTTTGATACGGCAGCAACGCAAGTTCGCTATTTATATCGGTTATATGCTGGCCTGTAAGTAAGTCATACCAATTTTCTGTTTCAATTAAATTAAGTTCATTAAGTCTAAGTGACGTTGGCGTATTGGTAATATTAGCAATACTAAAAATACTTTGACTGCGATTAATGCATTGTCGCCAAACGCCAAATAACTCGGGGCCAAGTTGCAATACAAATTGGGTGGCATTTGGGTGAAAAGCGGGCTGTGCTTTTCTAATTTGAAGTAAGCGTTTAAGTGCACCTAATACTTTACTGTGATGACTGTAAATATTGTTTAGTTGTGTTGTTAGTAACTCGCTTTGCCAACGGTGGCGGTTAATTGCCCGGTTATGATGGGTGTTGTCGTATTTTTCATAGTCATTCTCGGTGGCCAATAAACTGTGAATATAAATTCCGGGTATGCCTTCAAGGCTCATCATAATGCTATGAGCACATAGAAATCGCTGAAACTGATATTTATCGGGCCCATTAACCGTGCCTTTTAGCGCGTCAAACAGGGCAATGTTCATCTCGTATGGTTTTTGGCTGCCATCTTCACTGGTGCGCCACGAAATAAGGCCACCAAACTGTTGCATTGTTTTTACCATTTTCGCAATGTTTTCATCACTTAATAGCCCTTCTGCCGGGCGCAGCCCTATGCCATCGTGCGATGCAATAAAGTTAAAATAGCATGTGCCATTTTGCGCTGGCGGCATGCGCATTAACCAGTTTTTTAACGCCTGACAATCGCCCGAAATTAAGCTGTAAATAAGTAAAGGCGGTAATGAAAAGTTATAAATTGCATGCGCTTCGTTAGCATTGCCAAAGTAGGCCAGATTCTGCGTATTGGGTATGTTGGTTTCAGTAATAATAATGGCGTTTTCGTTTGCGCATTCAATTAATGTACGAAGCAACCTAACCACTTCATGGGTTTGTGGTAAATTGATACAGCTAGTGCCTATTTCTTTCCATAAAAATGCAATGGCATCTAAGCGAAAAATACGCACCCCCGCATCAAGGTATTGCTTAATAATGCCCACAAACGTAATCAGTACCTCTGGATTTGAAAAGTCTAAATCAACCTGATCGTGGCTAAAGGTACACCATACAAATTGCTCGCCATTTTGGCTTGTTACTGGCTTTAATAACGGCGAAGTGCGTGGCCTCACAACTTTATCAAGCGGATCGTTTGGCAAAGCGGTATAAAAATAATCATGGCCTGTGCCCTCGCCTTTAATAAAATTTTCAAACCAAATAGAGCGCGCTGAGCAATGATTGATCACTAAATCAGCCATTAATTTATACTCTTTGCTAATTGCGCTAATGTCGCACCAATCGCCTAGTGACTCGTTCACACTGGAGTAATCAAGCACTGAAAAGCCATCGTCTGAGCTGTACGGAAAAAACGGTAAAATATGCACCGCGCTTAGTTCGTCGCTTAAATGCGTATCAATAAAGTGTTTTAAGGTTACAAGTGGCTTTTCACCGTCTTTCACTATGCTATCGCCGTAGGTGATCATCACAATGTCAGATTCGTTCCAACGATTTTGAAACGGCTTGGGGCCGTGTGTATTTTCAGCTAACCCCATTTTTGCAATTAGCCTGCTGGCAATTTGCTCTAACGGCGTTTTTAAGGTTATGCCTTGGTATATCACTTGCAGTTGCATAACCAGTTTATCTGTCAGTGGGTATGTCATTAGCTTACCTTTTTACGCAACTTTTCAGAGTATTCTAAAAAGTCTTCTTCTACCGCTTGCTCTAAACGTGTTAATACATCTGGCATGGCGCTAATAACGCGGTTCCAAGACGGAATAAACGGTGTTTCCATAGGCTTTTCTAAAAACGATTGCCCAGCTGCCATAATGTTTTTAGCGAACATTTCTACTGACTTTTCTTCAGTGTGAATATCCACTTGTAAGCCGTTAATAATGGCATCATTTTTATAGGTTTCGATGTAATCGAGCGCGATACGAAAATACGTGGCTTTTATGGTGCGCATGGTTTCGGTGTTTAGGGTGTAGCCTTGGGTGGCAAGTTTTCTGAAGAATGCTTTGGTAATGTCTATCGACATTTTAGACAAGCCGCCCTCGCTATTATGTAGCGATAAGTCTTGGTGTTTATGGTCGTACACGTTGGCAATGTCTACTTGGCATAAGCGATTAGCGGCATAGTTGCGCTGCATTTCAGACAACACACCAATTTCTAACCCCCAATCACTGGGAATGCGAATATCATTTAGCACATCTTGCCTAAATGAAAACTCGCCCGAAAGTGAATAACGGTAGCTATCCATATAATCTAGGTAGTCGTTATGGCCCATCACACGCTTTAACGCCTTAAGAAGCGGCGTAACCAGTAAGCGTGCCACTCGGCCATTGAGTTTGCCGTCAGAATAGCGGGCGTAATAACCTTTACAAAACTCATAGTTAAATTGCGGGTGTGCTACTGGGTAAATTAAGCGCGCTAGTAAGCTGCGGTCGTAGGTTAAAATATCGCAATCGTGCAATGCGATTGATTCCGCCTCTTTAGTCGCAAGTGCATACCCCATGCAGTACCACACATTGCGCCCTTTACCCATTTCGGTTGGCGCAACACCAAGCGCTTGTAATTCGGCATCTAATTGTTTTAAACGCGGGCCGTCGTGCCACATAATTTGATGAGGTTGGCCGAGGTATTTAAAAAACTCAATGGCTTTACAAAATTCGGCTTCATTAGCTCTATCTAGGCCAATAATTATTTGCGATAGGTATGGCACCTCACTTAAATGCTCAACAATTTTAGGCAACGCTTGGCCTTCTAACTCGCTGTAAAGTGACGGTAAAATTAAACCCATTGGCCGCGTTTTAGAAAACTCAACAAGTTCGCTTTCTAACTCATCCACTCCTCGGTTCGTTAGATTATGCAAGGTTGTTACAATGCCATTTTGGTAAAAATCAGCCATAGTGTTTCTCCTTTAGAGCGGTATTGCGAATGGATTTAATACGTTCTATGTGGTGGTTATCTAGTTCGCTTATTAGCTGCATCATTACTTCGTGCCAGCCAGTGGGTCCTGGCATAGATGAGCGCATCACCCCTTTTTCACGCTGTAGCTGAATAAATGGGTGTGTCATTGATTTTATTTGCACAGCAATGTCGGCTTGCTCTAGCATGGCGCTGTCGTTTTCGCTGTCGCCAAGTGCCACACTCAGCCAGTCTCCGGGCAGTTCGTGCTTTATTTGGTTAAACAACCAATTCAATGCAACGCCTTTGCTTTCGTCGCCACACACATGCAAAAAGCGCCCGCCTTCAATAATGGTTGCGCCGTTTTCGCGCATGCGTTTTATAAATGCCTTTTTTTGACAGGCATCACCAAGCCAATGAAGTGGCTCTGAGTAGTGACGCAGTTTGGCTTTTTCAGCGTCTTTTTCGCTTAGGCCTGTAAGCTCGGCTAATTGGCTATCGCTCATTTGCGAAAAACCTTTGTAAAGGTGTGAAAAGTCGCTGGCATGCTGTTTAAGTTGGCTTAACCAAAAGCTACGTGGTTGGCCAAACTCTTTTATGTAAAACTCACCAAACTCAACCAAGTTCGTTGGTGTGATCATGTTCTCTTTTAACCATTTTTTTGGCAAAAATATCGCTGCGCCATTTTCCACAACAAAGGGGGTAGCCAGCCCCAATTGACCACGAATAGCCACTGTTTCTTTATAGGTTTTACTGGTGCATGGAATAATTGGAAAATCGAGCTCATGGCACAAAAACACACTGACTTTTGCAGGTTGAAATTCATAGCTGTAATGGTCGAGCAAGGTACCATCAAGATCGGTAAATATTGCGAGCTTTTCAGGAAAACATAACTGCTTAAAACGCCCGGTTACGTCAACAATTTTTCGCTCTTCATTTAGGTGCAGGGTAATATCTGTATTTTCACTAAACTCTGCGAAACCAACGCGTGTAAGCCTTTCAAAAAACAGTACGAAGCGATCAATTTCTTGTTCGCTCATTATTTTATTGTTTGCGAGTGCGGTTTGGGATTGGCGTAGTTTGGTTTCTTGCTCTTTACGCCATTTGGCCACCACATCAAAACTTGGAGCCTTTAGCATAATCCCGCGGTCTATTCGCTGGAATACTTTTTGATACGGGCCACTTAGCTGATTATTAACGTAATTTCGCCATGTACCGTTTTGGTCTTCAGTATGTTCGAGCTGATTTATGGGTGTTAAAAGCGCGCTTAGTGGCTCTGCGTTAAGCCCTACGCACCACCCTTCTAAAATAATCACATCGGGCGGCGATGAAATTTTTGTCCATTTGTCGGCTGGGAATGGGTTATCTGTGGCTTTATTAAATCGGCGAATAAATAATGGGCGCTTAAGCGTTTTGCCCGTAAGCGCTGCTAAGTCGTGATCTAGCTGATCTATTTTGTGGGTACCAGGAACACCACGTGTACCAAGTAATGGATGAGTGTTTGTTGCCAGTTCTTCGCGCTCAGATGCTGATAAGTAATAATCATCGAGCGAAATCGACACTACATTTAAGCCAAAATACATGCGTAAATATTGATTCAAGAAATCCGTTAGCGTGCTTTTTCCTGATCCCTGACAACCGTTAATACCAATTACTAATGTTTGCTTTGTTCTATTTTGGTGCAGTGCAATTTGCTCTGCGATTGGTGCATACCAAGTTTTAATGGTTTTTTTAACTTCCTGAGAAAGCGAGTGTTTTTCTATAAATTTAGTCAGAAACTTGGCTGAGAGTGCTTGCACCATATTAATGCATCCTTTGAACGTTTTAATAAGCTATTTATTAATGAGTCAAGGAATGTGCCAACGCAGACTAGCGCTTTTGGGTTTTGCTATGTACCTCAACAAATGACGAGAACATGGTTTTATATTCCTTCAAGTGCGTTATTTTTATCGTTTATGTGTTGTATTACACAAACAAAGTGTTAAAAGCTGGGCTTTCGCGTTAAGGTTTAAATCACCTCTTAACTGGTATTAAATTTCAGAAAATAAAAACAATAGGCTGAAAATGAAAAATGTAATTATTGCTGGCGTCGGTATGACACAATTTTGTAAACCGGGCCAACAAGAGCCGTATCGCGTAATGGCTGCAAACGCTATTCGGTTGGCGCTCACAGACGCTGGAATTAATGTAAGCCAAATAGAACAAGGCTATGCAGCTTATATTTATGGCGATAGTACCTGTGGTCAACATGCATTTTATGATGTCGCGCAAACCGGTATTCCTATTATTAATGTTAATAATAATTGCTCTAGTGGGTCTACGGCGCTTTATGCTGCAAGGCAAGCTATTTTATCTGGCGAGGTTGAATGTGTTGTTGCGTTTGGCTTTGAGGAAATGCAACCCGGTGCGTTAGGGTCACATTGGTCTGACAGAGAAAACCCATTTGATAGAGCAAACGCGGTGTATGATAAATTTGGTACTGCAAAAGCGCCTATTGCTCTTCGCGCATTTGGTGCAGCCGGTAAACATTATATGGAGAAATATAATGTAAGCAGCGAGCTTTATGCAAAAGTCGCCGTAAAATCACGAAGCCACGCCATACACAACCCTTATTCATTATTTTCTGCGCCACTCACCATAGAAAGTGTGCTTAATGACAGAATAATTTTTGATGATTATATGACGCGCACTATGGCATGCCCGCCTACCTGTGGCGCTGCCGCCGCAATTCTGTGTAGCGACGCTTTTGCTAAAAAACACAAAATTACACATGGGGTGAAAATTATTGGCCAAGCAATGGCAACCGACACTGAAGAGTCATGGCAGGACCCTATTCTTTCGGTAGGTGCCGATATGACCAAACGCGCTGCCAATAAAGCCTTTAACCTCGCGGGTGTTTCACCTAAAGATGTTGACGTAGTGGAATTACATGACTGCTTTACCACCAATGAAGTAATTAATTATGAAGCGCTAGGATTATGTGAAGAAGGCGAAGCAATTAAGCTGATTTCAGACGGTGATAATACTTACGGCGGTAAGTTTGTTATTGGACCATCCGGTGGTTTGATGTCAAAAGGTCATCCTATTGGTGCAACAGGCATAGCGCAATGTGTTGAATTAAGCTGGCATTTACGCGGCCAAGCAGGCAAAAGGCAAGTTGAGGGCGCAAGGCTTGCGTTACAGCATAATGTTGGCTTAGGTGGCGCTGTGGTTGTTACCCTATATCAAAAGTAGTTTTGAATTCTGATACATATAAAAATAGCGCCAAAAGGCGCTATTTTTAAAACATAAAATGCGTTTTAAATTAGAACGGCATTTTGAAGCCTAATGACCATAGCCTGCTTATAAGTGCTAATGTGTTATGAAAGCGGCATTCTTTCAATTAATTTACAATTTTCATAACTAATAAATACCCCATATTTCTAATTTTTTGGTATCTATTTGGTATCTAGTACATTAGTTAATATACAAAAGTATCGGTTCAGTTTATATCACTAGTTAAGCATATGAACTGACTTAATTAGCTTCTTTATCAAATGGCGATGTACCTGCTCCCCAAAAAGTCACTTGTAAAAAGTTATTGTCTCTAACTTCAGTTCTATAAACTCCAGTCTCTAACAAGACGTACCGTTCACGAAGCGAGCCTATAATATCCCCTTCACTATTTAGTACCTTCGTGTTACCAACACCTTCATTGTGTAACTTCACTAAATCTCCAATATTAACTGTTGAGCCTTGTTCCCAATTTACTGAAATATTAACAGCAGTTCCTTTCCAAATAATATCGGATTTCGGTTTGAATTCACCAATAAATACTTTCCAAAGTTTGGCTGTGTTTTCACTAATTAATTCTATTGTTGATATGTATGCTTTAAGTCCATCAGACGAAAGCCATTGTTTTAACTCACGGCTGTTCGAAAAAGATGCATTGGTCACTTGGATAGCATTTATAGCTTCTAGTCTCGAACTAAAACCTGCTTGCATCAACATCGCAGCACTTCTATTCAAACTTCCATTTTCAACAGCGGGAACAATTAAACCTACTTCGAAATCCTCAATTGTCATTTCGTCATAAATAATGTCGTTATTAGCAATTGCCCGTACCCTCAGAGCTTCTAATCCCCAAGGCAAACGATAGACCAGCCCATCTTCAATAAAGCTAAGAGTATTATCAATATCTTCAAAGCCACGATCTCTAAGTGCTTCACCTTTTAACCAAGCTTCAAGTATTGCAGGCCAATCATTTGGTAAAATATTTGGTGTGAAAGGAGGTACTTCAAATAATAATCTAGCTAATGAAGTTATTGCCGACGCCGCTTCCTCAGCATTTCCTTCAAGAATATATGCATTGGCTTCTACCAATAGCGCATTTGCTTGCGGCGCTATTTCATCTAGCTTTTGACCAGTAGCTAAACCTACACCAGCTAGAAAATATCCTTTTCTTTGTAGAGGAGTAGTATTACTCCAAATATGCTTGCCTCTTTGAGCTAAAAAATCTTTAAACAACCCTTGTAATTCACTTTCTTGTCTCGCAAGTCTCCTTTGTAACAAAGAAGAACCTAGCAGATCATCAAGTACAGCAGGAATTTCTTCAATCGTTACTTCTTCATTTCCAAGCATACTTAATAATGCAGTGTCTAAATTGACCAAGTGCCTATTCCATGCATTTCTATTTTCGTCAATTTGCTCTTCTGACTCATTTATTACAGCTGGAAAATCCCAAACACTTGTATTATTCATCAAATATTCGGTAACTTCCTCAATGGACTGAGTTTGCAAACTACTGGCTATCCTAACTATAAAGGAAGCTATCAACCTAAATAGCCCACTTTCCATGTTTCGGTCAGTTGCACTTCCAGCTAATGACCTCCATTTTCGTTTTCTCCAATCATGTCGATCAAAAACAGGGTGAAGAACGATTCCATGCGTATCAACAAATGCTCGGCCAGCTCTTCCAATCACATTTTTAAATTCAGAAGCATCTATTAATTTTCCACTTCGATACAATGAATGAACGATTACCGCTGTAGCTGCGAGATTCAATCCTTGAGCTAGCGTAGGTGATGAAACGGTTATTTTAAGGACTCCCTCTCTCAGGAGGTTTTCCATTTCCTTTCTAAAAGGTGTCGGCAGTGCTCCATGATGAACTGCAACGCCAATTTTTAAGCATTCCAATATAGGATGGTTTTCACCTAGCCATTCACTTCCCAGTGTATCAGCTAGCTCTATTTTTGACTCAGGGACACTTAAAACAGACTCCAAGGCTCCTCGTTTATTTAAATCTACAATCGCTTCGGCAAATCCATCTACAGAATTTCTCTGAGGACAATAAATCAAGACTGTGTGATTATCTTCAGCCAACTTCCAAGCTGAGGCCAAAGTTAACTCTTGAGCATTTTTAGGAAATTCTCTTTGTCTATACCCAGGGTTGGGTAAAGGGGGTACGATAGGAGTAATAAAACTTGGAATGAAAGGTTGCTCACCTCCAATTGTAAAGTCAATCCGTGCCGAGTTCTCTCGCCAAACTATTTCACCAAACCTTAGATCAGTTGGTCGCCAGTTGGATTGTATAGCATCACCTTCACTGTCTTGCCTAAGCCAGCCCACAAAGTCTTCAAATTGGTCGCCACTAGGTAAAATTGCAGAAAGGCAGACTATTCTTCGCTCATTGCTATCTTGACGTTTAAGTAGCCTCTGAATCTGAACTTCGTAATTTATCTCTCTCTCATTTAAGCCAATCATGTGGCCTTCATCTAAAATCACAAGCCCAACATCATCAATTAGTGATGCATCATTCCTTAAAGCAAAATCAAGCTTTTCTGGCGTACCTACGACAATATCTTGTGTTCGCAGAACATCTTGTTCGAAGTCACTAGTCCCAATACTCCCGTACAATGATGAGATTGTTTTACCTAAAGGTAAAAATGTTCTTCTAAGAGATGCTTCAGTTTGCGCTGAAAGCGCCCTTAGTGGGGTAATGAATAATACTCGCTTTCCAATAGCTAAACATCGAAGAATTGATAGCTCTGCAACCCTTGTTTTACCCGCACTCGTCGGTAACGACACAACAAGATGATCGCTATCATCTACCGCTCTTTTCGCACCCTCTATTTGCGAAGGCCATAGATCAATTTCTGCTTTATTTCTTTTAAATAGTGACGTTATAAATAGCCAGCGCAATAAATTCCAGTCTGTATCATGCCCATCATTTTGTGGGCCAGGCAGTATTTGATGAAAACTAGAATCCCAGAGTTCTTTTAGTAAATGCTTTGTTATTCTTAATACCCACCACTGAGGCAATAAGTTTAATTCTCCACATACTGTCAAGCTCACATCAATTCGACTTATAGCACGTTCTATTAAATTTGAATTTCCTGTTTCGAGTGCAAATAAAAACTCAAAAATAGATGAATAATAATTATCAGTAATTGCTTGCTGAATAATGGGTAACTCAATAGAAGAGATACCATAATCTTCTGGCTCATCTTCCGTGTTAACCATCTGGCTTATTTGATTAATTTCTGTTTCCAATCTATCAGCAAGTTGCTCATCTGAACCTTCGCCAGATTCTTTCCATTGCAATACTATTGCTTCAATTTGATTAAACTGCCTTAACATTAACAATGAAAGCAATCGTTCTATATTGCTAAGATTAAGTTGCTCTAAATTACTGCTTATTAATGAGTATGCCTTCGCAGAATATCTTCCCAAATGAAAAGCTGATGATGCTAATACCCTATGAAATCCCCTTTCAGGACCTTCAGGATTACCATTATGTATAACATCTGATATTGCTGAGGCTGACTTTTCGAAAGCAGCACGGCATAACTGTTCATCACCTCCAAGTTCTCGTAAACGAATTGCTAGTGACAATAGCGAGTAGCCGTAAGATAAAAGGTCATATGATAATTTTTCAGAAAAGCCAGGAGCACCTTCAGGTAATATTCCTTCTTTCCAAATCATTGAACGCGCTAAGCCTCGTTCTGATAAACGCCCCCGAAAGCCTAAGGTTATAGCTTCATTGATCAGCGATTCTATTTCTTCAATTGTTGAGGCCATCTATCACTCCTTGATACACACCTTCAATTAACTCTTGATGATTAACAACCCTAAAACCAACAGAACTTTGTTTTATATTTCCATCATAATTATCAAAAGCTTCTTTTTGCAAAGTAGCAGGGTTAGATGCAGTAAATGTAAATAGTAAATGTTCGACTTGATTCGTTCTAATACCGTCAACTAACTGAACTTTCTCAATCAAATCAGCGAGTGGCTGATTACCAGTCTCTCTTAGCCTTTCAGCAACAAACTCTAGAGCATGTGGGGCTGGCAATCCTTCATTTAAATCTAGTTCCGCGCGAGCTTCTTGTAATACTTTTCTACTCAATGCCTTATTTGCTTTAGCTTCAGCTTTAAGAAATTTAATAGATTGCCTTTGTAGATCAACAGCAATACCAATAACATCGTCACCGCGCATTGCCATATTGCGATGATCTCGCCAACGTAGTTTACGAATGGGCACTGTGTAATTCGTAGACTCTTCAATATAATCAGTAGTTATTACTTCACCTAAATCACCTGAGCGAATCTTTTTAACTTCAGGGATTTTAGTTAAAAGCTTTTGAGCAGCTGCATTTTTACCTAAACGTGCCAAAGTTCCAGCTATTGATTGTGGGTCAACATAATAATCTGGTAGTGAAGCTATTAATAAATTTTTAATACTCTCAAATTCTTCTTGTCTCAACTCTAAAGAAGTGAATTTATTTTCGTCAAAAATATGTACATTCGAATCTGACTTCCCTTCTATTGAAAGCATTTGCTATTCCTTTTTGACTTAGAATTTTTAGGACTCACGTACACACCTTGAATTATCCATTACATTCACAAGCAGATGCGTGGAAAATGATTAGATTTTAATAATTAACGAGCTAATTTCCCTATTGCTTCTTGTGTGAATTCTTATTTTTCTGTGATTAATTATCTAAAATCACACTTAAGAACTTTAGGGGACTAACGCCAACGAAAGTTCTTTCAAAACCTATCAGAATTATTAACATTTGTCACTGAGAAACAATAGTTTAAGGAACTTGGATATGGGGGTTTTTAGTTTTTTGTTCGGTGATAGTGATGCAAGTAATTCCAGCGAACAATCCGTAAATGTTGATGGTTCACCTATGTGTGGGAGTGTTGATATCAATGGAAACCCATATGGAGTGACGTCCGCAGGTGATGGCATTGATCATACTATTTGGTATCCCTAAATTTCAGACAAAAAAATAGCGCCAAAAGGCGCTATTTTTAAAACATAAAATGCGTTTTAAATTAGAACGGCATTTTGAAGCCAGGAGGCATTTGCATACCGCCAGTTACAGAAGCCATTTTCTCAGCTGAGCCTTCTTCAACGCGACGTACTGCATCGTTGATTGCAGCTGCAACTAGATCTTCGATCATTTCTTTGTCGTCTTCCATTAATGACTCATCAATGTCGATGCGACGCACATTGTGGCTACCTAGCATAGTTACTTTCACAAGGCCTGCGCCCGCTTCACCAACTACTTCCATATTTTTAATTTCTTCTTGGGCTTTTTGCATGCGCTCTTGCATTTGCTGCGCTTGCTTCATCATGTTACCCATTCCGCCTTTAAACATAATTTTTCTCTCTTTTAATGCATGGCAGCTAGGCTACCAACAGAATTATAATGCCTTTATTGTACCTTCATCTAGCTCTGCGTCAAAGTGTGTCATGAGCTGAGTGATAATTGGGTCGTTTTTAATGGTGTGCACCGCTTGTTGATGACGAAACGCATCAATTTTTTGCTGAATTTTAAACGGTGTTTGTTCTACTACATCGTTAAAATTAATAAGTAATTCAACGTGCATATTCAGTAAATGTGACAGCGCTTGTTGCAACTGTTCACGCAACATAGGTGAGTCAAGGTGTCTTTGCTCACTATCAACCAGCAAGCTCACTTCTGAACCATTTTGCTGATAAATGCTGTGCAGAGCAAATTGACGCACGCGACCACCTAGGCCCATGGTTTCTATTTTATTTGCCCAATCGTCTTGCTGATGAGCAAAACGTTCTTGTGAAATTGGGCTTTCAAAGCCTTCAATAACTTGCGGCTCAGGGGCAGATGCTGCCTCTTGCTTTGGTTCTGGCGTTAATTGTTCAATTAATTCCGGCGCCACATGCTGAGTTTCACCACGGTATTTTTCAAGTGGGCTTTGTTTTGGTTTTGCAAAGTTTTC
Source organism: Pseudoalteromonas sp. ABV4_021 (assembly GCF_056159365.1). Lineage (NCBI taxonomy): Bacteria > Pseudomonadati > Pseudomonadota > Gammaproteobacteria > Alteromonadales > Pseudoalteromonadaceae > Pseudoalteromonas > Pseudoalteromonas sp. ABV4_021. Next base: position 1,918,005 of record NZ_JBSWVB010000001.1, read on the forward strand.
GCCCCTTTGCTGGGGTTCAGTCTTTTTTATTGACGTTTCGCTACCGTCCGGTTGAATAAGTGACCCCGAGCCCGATACATTGCGACGCGCTAAAATTTTCGCGATTGCTTCTGCTTCGTTATTGAAGTTTTGCTCGAAGCTTGGCTGAGGCGATTCTTCCGCTGGCGGCTGCTCATTTACCACCTGCTCAGGCATTTGCTGTGGCTCTAGTGCGCTATCGAACTGTTGCTGTTGCTGTTGCTGTTGCTGTTGCTGTTGCTGTTGCTGTTGCTGTTGCTGTTGCTGTTGCTGTTGCTCAAACATTTCAGGCGCTGGCGATTGTGATGTCAACTGCTCAGCTTGTGCAAGTACGTCGTCCATTTGCTGATTTACTTGCTGCTCTAATTGTTCTTGAGATGGCTGCTCTTGAGATTGCACGGGTGCAGCCTGCACTTGCGGCGCGGGAGCTTCTGTTGCAGGAGCTTCTGTTACAGGAACAAGCGGTGCTGGTTTTTCTACCACAGGTTGAACAGGCTCAGGTTGTTGCTGCGTTACCTGTTTATTATCGAGTGCTTCTTTTTGTTTTTTTAATTGCTCTTTTAACGAAACACGTGCGCTTGGTGTTGCTTGTTGAGCTTGTGGCTGTGTTTGCGCAGCTTGGTTTTGCTGCGCCGGTGCTTGTGCCTGCATTTGTGCAGGTTCAAACGCCAGTAACTTTAACATCACCATTTCAAAGCCAAGTTGCTCGGTTGGCGCAAGCATTAAATCTTTTTTACCGTTTAGCAGTAGCTGATAGTACACCTGAATTTCACGGGTATCTGCTTCATTTGCCAGTTCACTAATAAAATCGGCATATTGGTCGCTCAGTTGCGCAGCACTTGGCACCAACTTAGACACTAGTATTAAATGACATAGCTTAATTAAGTCATCGAGTACCGCACCATAATTACCATTTTGTAAGCCCAATTTAGCGCTTAGCTCTAATAGGCTATCACCATCGCTGGCCATGGCCGCAATCAATAAACTTTGTGCCCAAGTAATATCCATTAAACCAAGCATTTGTTTGGTTGCTTGGTGGCTAATATTACCATTGGTTTGAGCGATGGCTTGGTCAGTTAAACTCAGTGCATCGCGCATACTGCCTTTGGCACTTTGTGCCAGTTGCTTAAGCGCTTCTGGTTCAAAACCCAGTTGCTCTTGCTGCAAAATATGCGTTAGTTGTGTTTCAATTTCATTTTCCGACAATGCAGCCAAATTAAATTGCAAACAACGCGACAAAATAGTGACGGGTAATTTTTGCGGATCGGTCGTAGCAAGTAAAAACTTAACGTGCTCTGGTGGCTCTTCTAGTGTTTTTAACAATGCATTAAAGCTGTGTTTAGAGAGCATGTGCACTTCATCAATAAGGTACACTTTATAACGGCCGCGAGTGGGCGCGTATTGCACGTTATCGAGAATTTCGCGCGTATCTTCGACTTTGGTGCGCGACGCTGCATCGATTTCAATTAGGTCGATAAAACGGCCCTGTTCGATATCAACGCAGGCATTACAGCTGCCACAAGGCTGACTTGTAATGCCTGATTCGCAGTTTAAGCTTTTTGCAAAAATTCTGGCAATAGTGGTTTTACCTACACCACGTGTACCGGTAAATAAGTAAGCATGGTGCAAACGGTTTTGATCAAGCGCGTTTACTAATGCTTGTTTAACGTGTTGCTGCCCAACTAACTGATGAAAGTTTTGTGGACGCCACTTTCTTGCCAGAACTTGATAGCTCATTTACTCGCCTTCAAACTCAACTAATTTAAGTATGTTTAAACCTAAGCCGTCTAGACGGGCTTCACCGCCAAGTTCTGGCAATGAAATAACAAATGCTGCGTCGGTTGCGTTACCACCAAGTTTTTCAACCAATTTAACGGTTGCTTCGATAGTGCCGCCTGTTGCTAATAAGTCGTCTACTAGCAATACTTTATCGCCCGCTTTAATTGCATCTTTATGAATTTCAAGGGTATCTTCACCGTATTCAAGTTGATACGACTGCGATACCGTTTCGCGTGGCAATTTGCCCGGCTTACGCACAGGGACAAATGGAATGCCTAATTCTAGTGCAAGCGGTGCACCAAAAATAAAGCCGCGAGATTCAGTACCAATAATTACATCAAATTCTTGGTTTTTGTATTTTTCTACCAGTGCTTTTTGCACGGTTTGGAACGCTTTAGGCTCAGCTAATAAGCTAGTAATATCGCGAAACATAATGCCTGGTTTTGGATAATCTGGCACAGTCGCAATGCTATTTTTTACTAGTTCTAGGTCTGAAACTGACAAAGTCATGGTTTTCCCCAATATTTTAATTACAGGTCATTATACAAAGTTTGAAACAAAAAACCTCCGCTTCGCATAATTAATCGAGCCCTTTCGATTATCTATTGCACAACAGGGTATTGCAGAAACAACAAAGGCCGATAAATCGGCCTAAAATCACAAATTATGTGGAAGGTATGGTATTAAGCGCTTAGTAGCGTCGCCCAACCTAGAATTGCATTTAAACAACCAATGCCTGCAAATACAACTAGGAAACCAATAAAGTATTTTGCATTGAACGGGTCTTTAAAATCACCTTTGTGCGCCATCATTACCTCTACATCTTAAGCACGAAAAATCGCCGCATATAATAGTAGAAGTTGATCTAGATCAAAAGTGTTATTTTGTGACCAATACCGCTTTTTGCGCTAAATCGTTAAGTGTCGTAATTAAACCCGTTTCTAATGTTGCTGGATCAAACTGGGGCAACATTTGCTGCATTGTATCGCGTACTGCACTAAATTTAATGCTTGGCGTTGACTCTATTAACTGTACTAAGTGCGCAGTTATCGCATTGATGGCAACAAACTGAATATCATCATCACCGTCGCGATAAATAACCAAATGATTACCTTCTTCAAGCGTTGATAGCTCAGAATTCTCGCTTGATGCGAATTGCACCGGGTAAGCATAACTTACGCGCCACGCAAGCGATGAAAAATAAAGTGGCTGCGTTTGAATATCGGAAACAGCCCTTTCATTTGGATCTTGATCTGCAATTGAAAGTGCCAATTCGACCCACTCGTAGTGTGCAAGTTCCAGCATGTATTCTGGGTCGGCCGCTGTACGCGTATATTCATTTGATATAAACGCCAAAAACTCTTCAGAAATTTGCAAAAAGTAAGGTGATTTACAATCATGTTGGCTAAAAAATTTTCGCACTAAAACAAGCCAATCTTGTTCACTATAAAGCGACTGAAGTACTGGAAACGCAGAACTGACAAAGCCTTCAACATTGTTAAAGAAAAGCTCTCGGTAAATTGCTAAGCGGCGATCTTCGATATCAGGAAACTGGTGATTTTCAGGGTCGCGAATATGCTGCATAAAGGCATTTTGGGTAGCTTGAAAACTCATTAAGCTGTTTCTCGCTTAATGTTCTCTGACTGAATTGCGGCAATGGTATCAACTTCACCTAATAATTCGGGCATCGCCGGAATATTAAAATCACGCTCTAACAAGGTTGGGAATACACCATGAATTTGGTATGCCTCACGTAGCAATTGCCACACAGGGTCTATTACATCGGCACCATGGGTATCAACAATTAAATCATCCGCTTCATTATAGTGCCCGGCGATATGACCGTAGCTAATGCGTTTGGTAGGAAGTCCTTTTAAAAATTCGCTAGCACTGTAACCATGATTAACGGCGTTAACATAAATATTGTTTACATCGAGTAATAACTCGCAGTTGGCCTCTTCTAAAACCAAGTTTGTGAAGTCTAGCTCTGACATTTGCTGCCCTGGAGCTGCGTAATACGATACGTTTTCCATCGCGATAGGCATTTCAAGAATATCTTGCACTGTGCGAATGCGCTCTGCGACATAACGTGCTGCTTCTTCACTAAATGGAATTGGCATAAGGTCGTACATATGCCCTGTACCCGAGCAATAACTTAAGTGTTCGCTGTAGGCTTTAATATTATGTTGTTTGAAGAACACTTTAAGATCTTTAACAAAATCAATATCAAGTGGTTCAGGTGAACCGATTGAAAGAGATAACCCGTGGCACACAAAATTATGTTGTTCGGTTAATTGCTTAAACTTTTTGCCTAATGCGCCACCTAAGATTAACCAATTTTCAGGCGCGACTTCTAAAAAATCGATTTGCTTTGGGTAGTCCTCGATTAATGGGTCAAGCATTTCACGTCTTAGACCAAGCCCTACCATTCCAAAATTGTGTTTATTCACCGCCCCTCCAAACATATTTATTCTTTAATTAACTAAAAGGCCAGCTAAGCTGGCCTTTTGACTAGTTAGCCTGAAATAGGGTTAACTAATTACTTGTGACCACCGCATTTGCCTTCGCCACACTTGCCTTCTTTTTTAGCTTTTTTGTCGCCGCCACATTTGCCTTCGCCGCACTTGCCTTCTTTTTTAGCTTTGTGGTCGCCGCCGCATTTGCCTTCGCCACACTTGCCTTCTTTTTTAGCTTTGTGGTCGCCGCCGCATTTGCCTTCGCCGCACTTACCTTCTTTTTTAGCTTTTTTGTCGCCGCCGCATTTACCTTCGCCACACTTGCCTTCTTTTTTAGCTTTTTTGTCGCCGCCGCATTTACCTTCGCCACACTTGCCTTCTTTTTTGGCTTTTTTGTCGCCGCCGCATTTGCCTTCGCCACACTTGCCTTCTTTTTCAGCTTTTTTGTCGCCGCCGCATTTACCTTCACCACATTTACCTTCGCCAGCGTCAAGCATATAGCCAGATTGCATTGCGGTAACTTGGAAAGGGTTAGCGTTTGCCGCTGTAGAAACTAGGCTTGATGCACCAATTACTGCTGCACCTACTGTTAAAGCTACTGAATTTTTATTAAGTGTTTTCATAGTTGTCTCGTTTTACGTTTACTTGATTGTTTAAAATGACCTAGCTTTTAAAAATATTCTTTCAAACAAATTTAAATTTTTTGATCAATTCGTTTTGTAAATCTCATTATGGTACAGCTAACCCATTGAGCAATATCAGTTTAGCCTTGTAATAAAAAAAATAATAGTGTTTAGCTCATAAGCTCGTTAAAATCGCCGCCGAGATAGCTATTACACGGGTTACAATGAAACTAATTTTGGCACCGATGGAAGGTGTTGTTGACTTCCATATGCGACAATTGCTCACCGATATTGGTGGCTTTGACCTGTGTGTTACTGAGTTTATCCGTGTAGTTGATGCATTATTACCTGCTCGTGTATTTCATCGATACTGCCCTGAGTTAAACAATCAGGGAAAAACCCAATCTGGCACCCCTGTGCGTATTCAATTACTTGGACAACACGCAAATGTGCTTGCAGAAAATGCACAGCGTGCGGTTGAGCTTGGTTCTCACGGTATTGACTTGAATTTTGGCTGCCCCGCAAAAACAGTCAATAAAAGTAAAGGCGGCGCAGTATTACTCAAAGAACCCGAGCAGATTTATCAAATTGTAAAAGCTGTGCGAGATGCTGTGCCTGTGGATGATGAGGTATCAGCTAAGGTTCGCCTTGGTTTTGATGACTGTTCTCAAAGCCAAGAAATTTTTGATGCTGTTTGCAGTGCCGGCGCCTCAAGCATCGCGATTCATGCAAGAACAAAACGTGACGGCTATCGTCCACCTGCCTATTGGGAAAAAATAAAACCACTCAAAGTCACCTCTGATATCAATGTAGTTGCCAACGGTGAGGTATGGAATTTTGAACATTACATATTGTGCCAACAACGCAGTGGCTGTGATGATGTGATGCTAGGTCGTGGTGCGTTAGCAAAGCCCGATTTAGCAGCTGAAATTGTCAGCAAGCGCAATGGCGAACATTACACTGCATTATCGTGGCAGCAAATACTACATCATATAATTGACTCATCAATGCATTGTGATGGCGGTAACAGTGAACGTTACTTCGCCAGTCGCACAAAACAGTGGCTTGGCTATTTAAAACTGCAATACACCGAAGCAAACCTCTTTTTTGAAGAAATAAAACGCCTTAAATCGAGTCAAGAAGTGCTCGATAAAATTTTACAGGCGAGTAACAAAGTTACTACTTGTTGATTCATATCATATCGCGCGTTTATCAAGTCCCTATAATTCAATATTGCACCCTTAGGTGCTAGGAATAAAAAGGGGAATGAGAATGACCGTGTCACTTGAGTTATTCAAACGTAGGCTTGAAGTAGAATTGGAAGCGTTACGCAAAGAGGTAATTGAACATTATGGACAAGTTCAGCCCGCAATTGTTAATGACTTACATGCTATTAACTATAGCGATTGGCCAGATTTTCTGGAACAGCACTTTCTATTAAATCATGAACCTAAACTGAGTCGTTTAATTCAGTTGGAGGCGGCAATTGCACAATTTGAAATTGGCCAATATGGCTATTGTGCAGACTGTGAAGAACCTATTGAATTAGAGTTACTCGATAACGACCCAGCAACACAACGCTGTAAAGCATGTTCCCATTAGGCGTTAGCCTAATGGGATATTTACCATCGCAAGCGCTGGCTCTTGTAATATTTTAGCTAGTACACGATTAGCGCGTTCTTCATCAATACCTAACTGCTTGGTTAGCACTGTAAGTGCATGCTCACTACTCCATGACTGCGCATGAATACCGAAATCAACTTCTGCAATTACCGCTTGTTCTCTACCAAACGGAACGACTGCAAATTCCGCGCGGCGATCACTGTATTTGGTACGCCAATCTAAGCCTGAGTTATTTGCGCATTTTGCGCTTGTGAGACAAATCATAAATTGTGGTTCACTGTTTACACTTTGCTTGATTATTAACAAGCGATTTAATACATCCGCCGGTTTTTGCGCTGCATTAGTAAAATAGTTTAAACGTGCTTGATACCAATCTTTACCATTAGGTAAGGCCCCAACGCCTGGGCTTCTACGTGGTGAGTAATCTTTTAAATAACTTTCAAACTCAGTCAATGCGGCTTTTGCTGCTGTGAATGTCTCTAGCTGTTGTTTTACGTTAGCTATTTGGCGTAACAGCGCGGTTAGCTCAAAGCGACTGAGGCGAACTTTGTCTTGATAGGCATTACTCATTTTTTGCTGACTAAAGGCAATAAAGTCCGCGAGGTCGGCATCTTCAACATGAGACGCGCTCTGTAAGTAGTTTAATACCGGATTAGCATTATACGGCCAAGGAAAGAAACGTTCGGTAAAGCGCTGCTCTATCGCTAACAGTTGAGCTTCTGGGCTAGGTTTTTCCGATGCTCGCAATAATTGTTTAAATAGGCTATCTCTTTGCGTTAAATATCGGTCACTCATAGGCCACAAAAGGTCGTTAGATTCGCTCTGTGACGCGTAAAGTAATGTATTAAGCTGCTTTAAAGACGTTACTAACTCGGCCTCTGAGCGATTATTTGAGGCGTCATCGCAGCCAAATAATAAAAAAGCGAAACTAATTGGTAGTAATAATTGCGTAAATTTAATCAATTTAATCTAACCTTAAAAGAGATGGTAATCTGGAGAGCGCTTATGATTTTTTCTTTTCAAAACGCCTCATTTCGCGATACGGAAACTGGATTATACAACCAAGCATACTTTATGGAAATTTTTAACCGCGAATGGCATAGGTTAATACGTGATAACGATAGTTTGTCTATTCTGTTATTTAATCCACATATCAGAACCACTTCTGAGACTGAAAAAGCAAAACTAATTCAAGTAGGTAATATTCTGACCGAGCAAACACTACGCAGCACCGATATTACGTGTCGCTTTAACGAACACTGCTTTGCAATGGGGCTATTTGGGCTCGATACCGAAGGCACTAAAGTGATTGTTTCGCGCATTCAAAACGCGTTATTAGAGCAAGAAAAGCTGGGCTTATTGCACTGCAATTTAAGCATTGGTGCGGTAAACGTAAAGCCAGAGCTTACTATTGAACCCGGCGCGATTTTTGAAAAAACAATCACCGCCCTTCATTATGCAGAACAAAATGGCGTAAATGCGTATCAACTAGAAACATATACCATTCACTAACATTTAAAACAGCATTTTGAGAGTAGCACCATCGCTACTTTGTAGTGAGTAGATTTAGCGCTGAGCGCCGTGTTGTAGCGAACAAGTGTGATATTGATGTCGATATTCGACTAAAGCTGCTGCGGCTGATGCATCTTATGTGGCGAGTATGTGAATTAATCCGATTGCGCTCAAAAGAACCGTTCGGCAGCGCTTGATTGGGTTTTCTACTGTGTTATCGGCTGACTCACATAGAATAAGTATGCCACGCAGCCTATGTCTTGTATGAGACCTAATCAAACTACAGCAAAAACGAACTTAAAAGGTCAACAGACCCTAATTAATTGCCGAAAATAAACGATAAATTTTAGGCATTAAAAAAGCCCCTGTTGGGGCTTTTTGTGCGCGTTCAGCTATTAAATTTTAACGCCCTTACGGATCGCTTTGTCTTTAATATACTGAGACCAGCTCTTAGCAAATTTCTTCGTTTGCGGATAATCTATCGCTTTACGAACATTTTGATAAGCCAGCTTGTACTTTTCTTGCTGAAGGTATGCTTCTGCAAGGTCTAAGTGGATCTGACCTTTCTTTTTATTGCCAAGCTCAAGTGCTTTGCTAAGGTTTTTAACCGCTAGTGCATAATCTTCGCTCGTTACAAACATTGAACCTGCTTTACGATATAACTCAGAGTCATTATCGAAATCAGCTGCTTCAATGTAGAACTTCGCTGCTTTGTTATAATGCTTAGCATTATGGAAATATGCACCTAGTGTCGAAACCGTAGATTTGTCTTTCTTAACTTTCTTTGCTTTTACCGCTTTTTCAAGTGTAACACCTGCTTGGTAAGGCATTTCGTTAAGTGAATACAAACTTGCAAGGAATTTAAAATGGTTAGCTGTTTCTAACGCATTGTTACGCTCTGCTACTTTCGCAGCTGCAAGACCTTTTTTATAGTCTTCAACTGTCATGTAGAAAGAAGCTAAACGAGTCCAAAGTTTGTACTCTTTTGGCCAAATCTTAATTTGCTCTTCACTTGTTTTAACCGCATTATTGAACTGCTTAAGCTCTACGTACGCACCAACTTTTAAGTCGTAAGCACTTTTTATAGGCTCTTTTTTAGATAGCTCAATTGCACGGTCAGCTGGACCAAGAATATTCTTATACTCTTTTGTTTCGTAGTAAATAGATGCAATTGCTAAATAAACTTTTGCATCTTCTTCACCCGTAAAGTCCATCCAAGCGTAGTAAGAATCACGAGCATCTTTATACTGTTTTTCTTGACGCTGTAAGTCTGCAATAAGCTTCATTACAGTTGCTTGGTCTTTAAAGTTAAGAACATCTGGCTTAGCTGCCGCTTTAGCAAGACGAATTGCGTCGTCAAACTTTTCAAGCTGGTAGCTCATTTGCGCCATGTAGTAGTTAACTTGTGCTCTATCAAACTCGTCTGAAGGCTCTATTTCCTTCATCATTTGAAGCGCACCAGCTACATCGCCCTCGATTCCTTTTTCCTGGTCGCCATTGTAAACATCAAATGCTTTAACAACTTTTTTACCAGTGCGTTCACCCATAACTTTGGTTTTACGTTTCTTGCGCTCTTCAATCTTCGCAGGATCTGCTTTAGCCAAAGTTGGTGCAGAATAAACTGCACCACCAAGTGAAATTAATAAGGCAAGCGCGGTCACTTTAGATAAAGTTTTCATACTGCCTCCTAACCTTGGTCAAGTTTGAAATCAAGTTGAACTTCGATGCCTGCTTGACGTTGTGGTTTACCATCAACAATCTTAGGCTTGTATTTCCATTTACGTAGAGCACGCTTTGCTTCACGGTCGAAAATACGTCTTGGTTCAGCGTTAATAACTTCAATATCAGTTACACCACCTACTTCATCGATTGTAAAGCGAAGTTGTACCCAACCTTCTTTACCATCACGTGCAGCTTGTGGCGGATATTTAGGCTCAATTCGAACGATTGGTGTAGCATCACCATCTCGGCCAAATGCGCCTGGGCCATCTAGACCACCTGCCGTACCACCAACATCAATTGATGGCATATTAAACTGTAACCCAGAGTTGTTATTACTCGAGTTATCAGGTTGTGGCGGCTGCGGTTTAGGCGGCTGCTTAGGTGGCGGCGGAGGCGGAGGCGGTACACGCTTCCTCTCCTGCACCTTTGATTCAGGCGGATTCGTCATAATTTCGACTACAATCTGCTCTTGGTCATTGGCGGCGCGTTTATCGCCGCCAGAAATCAAGAACGCCATGAAATAAAATAAGCCGAAAGTAACTGCCCCACCTGCAATCAGTGAAAACAGAAAACGAATCATTACTTTTCTCCAGCGATTGAAATCTTCAGATAGTCACCAGTAGCCTTGATCTGGTCCATAACTTTCATAACCACACCGTGCTTCGCTTCTTTATCCGCTTGGATAATCACGACTTCAGTAGGTTGTTCAGCTAATAGACGCTCGATGTTCGCAGATACACGTTCTACATCTACTTGGCGCTTATCCATCCAAACTTCACCGTTACCACGAATTGCAATAAAGATATTTGCATTTTTCTTCTTGGTAGCTTGTGCTGCTTTTGGTTTGTTAACTTCAATACCGGCTTCTTTAACGAATGACGTTGTTACGATAAAGAAGATAAGCATGATGAAAACGATGTCGAGCATCGGTGTCATATCTACCGCTGCGTCATCTTCTTCACGAATACGTTTATTACGTGCCATATTCAAATCTCTCTCTAGTGATGCGGCAAGCTATCGATAAGTTTATTCTTAGCCATCTTCGCTTTCGCTTCTAGACGTGTGCTAAAGAATACACCTGATAGTGCTGCAACCATTCCAGCCATTGTTGGGATCGTCGCCATTGAAATACCTGATGCCATTAAGCGTGCGTTACCAGTACCTTGGGTAGCCATGGTTTCGAAAACCGCGATCATACCCGTAACAGTACCTAATAAGCCGATAAGTGGACATACAGCTACTAATGTTTTGATCAACAACATACGCTCATCTAATTTCTCAGACGCTTCAGAAATCCATGCTTCACGGATTCTGTGTGCATACCAAGACGTAGTGTCCTGGCGGGCGTCCCAGTTAGCGATGATTCCCTTTTTCATTTTAGGAAACACGCTGGTCAGGAACCAATAGCGCTCAATCATTAATACCCACATAAGAAAGAGTGCTATTGCGACCACATATAGTACCTGGCCGCCTGTAGCCACAAAATCCCTGACAGATTCCCAGATCTCCATCAGGACTAGCATTAGGCTTTCTCCTTCTCCGCGTGAGCAGCAATAATACCAGCGCTTTGCTCATCTAGGATGTGTAGTACAGACTTAGAACGGCTTGCAACGATAGCGTGAACTAGGATTAGCGGTAGTGCCGCAATTAGACCTAGAGCTGTAGTTACTAGTGCCATTGAGATTGAACCAGCCATGATCTTCGGATCACCTGTACCGAATAACGTGATTTGCTGGAATGTTTCGATCATACCTACAACAGTACCTAATAGACCCATTAGAGGTGCGATAGCTGCGAAGATCTTGATGATGTTAACACCAGCTTCGATGCGTGGCGTTTCACGTAGAATCGCTTCATCAAGCTTAAGCTCAAGGTTTTCAACATCTTCTGACTTGTTGTCTTGGTAAACTTTAAGAATACGACCAAGCGGGTTGTTTTCGTTTGGTGTGTTAAGATTCTTAAGCTGTGAACGGATCTTACCAGTAGTTAGTGTAAGGTCAGCAAGACGAATAATCGCGATGATGAAACCAATAACTAGTAGTACTGCGATTAGGTAACCAACTGTACCACCTTGGTGGAAACGCTCTTCGTGAGTCGCTTTCTGCGTGTTTAGACGTAGAATTGAACCACGAGTGATATCTGTATAGAAACCAGTGTAAGAACCAGCTGAAGTAGCACGTAGCGCTTCAGCAGAAGACAATACGTAACCATCAGGCTGACGACCTAGCGGCTGGATTTGCTTAGTTTCTGGGTGGTAAATTAAGTAACCTTGATCAGAGATAAGGTTGAAGTTACCAATACGCGTAACTTTAGCGTTAACTTCTGAACCGTCTAACTGAGCAACTGTAGTTTCGAAAGATGATACTTTCGCAGACTCAGTCATTTCAGTTTGAAGACCAATCCAAAGCTCTTCTAGTTCGCGAGTAGTTGGTAGTTCTTTAGCAGCAGCTAGAGAACGAAGAACTTCTTCACGTCCTGGCTTTTCAGCAGAAACTAGTGACGCTTCGATTGAACCGATTGTTTCAGATGCAGCACGACGTACAACACCGAACATCTCACCAAGCGTACCTTTAGCAGTTTCTAATTCTGCTTCTTTAGACGCTAGTGTCGCTTCGTTTTGTGCGTATTGCTTCTTAAGACGATCACCGCGAGCTTCTTCAGCCGCTAGTTCACGTTGAGCTTTCTTTAATAACGCTTGCTTGTCAGCACGAGCTGATAAGAACTCTTGCTCACGTTGCTTGTTAATTTTGCCAGACGAGATACGGTCTTGCTTAACTTGCTCAAGGATTTTATCTAGAGCAGCTGTATCTGCGTGTGCGTTTAGCGCGCCACCTGCAGAAACAGAAAGAACAGTAGCAACTGCTAAACCTTTAAATAGTTTCTTCATCGTGATTACTCCGCGCCAAAGATTGGAAGGCTAACAATATCGTAAGCTTTTTGCTTACGCGCCATACGAATAAGATCAGTAATAGGGCTGATGTATTCGTCACCTAGCTTGTCCCACTGCTTTGTAGAGTTGTTCCAAACCCAAGCATTCTTAAGGTCTAGAGACTGAGCTACATAAGCGATACGACCAACACGACCGAAGTCTACAGTGATATCACGACCATCTAGGTTGATAGCACCTTGAGTAGCAGTTACAACAGTGCTGTAATCTTTCTCTGTAAGGTATGCTTCAAGAACCTGACGGTACTTTTCAGAAGTCGTTACTGATGAGTTAGTCATTAACTCACGTAACTTTTCAACACGGTCTAAACGCTTTTCAGTGTCAAAAGGAACGTCCGCTTTGATGAATTGCTCAAGCGTATCGATCATGCGATACATCAAAGGCACAACGTTACGTTTAGTTGTATCGATTTCTTTGATTTGTTTATTTAATGATTCGATACCCGCATTTTGGTCTGCAACCAAACGTGCTAGGTGATCATTATAAACTTTTAGGATCTCAGTTTGGTTAATCGTAGTGTCATACTCCGCTTTCAGTTCAACTGTTTGCTCGAATACGTTATCGATTTTGTTCTGAGACTTTTGTGCAGCCTTAATAGTCTGACCTTCAACATTGTGAATGTCTTTCAAAGGATCTGCCATCACATTGCTGCTTGTAAGTGCAACCGCGCCAACCAACGCTGAAGCTACAAGACTTTTTCTGATTTTAACAGACATAGTTCCCAACCAATTAAGTAATGTTACTTTTTTAGAATTTAAACTGATTAAAACTCAATCATGAATGGTGCACATAAAAAATGCACCAACTCACCAATAATGCTAAATGCATAGAAGAGTGTCAACAGCCAAACTTAGTAAAATACTGCTCTAAGATAAACAAATGCTTTAATGCAACAATTTAATAAACAAACTGTTTACATTTAACCTTTTGTTAATCGCGCTATACCGTCCAAGAAAGATAGTTTATAGCCATATCAGATTGGCTTTAGTAAAAAATTATTAACAATTAACGCAATTATTTTTTTTTTTCAAAAAAAACGCCTAGGTAGAATGTTATTGAAAGGTTTTTAGGCTGAATTGATAAAGATATTCTGTTTTTTAATGACTAAATATGCGTTTGGGTACGCATAAGTATATAAAGAAGCATAAAAGTCATGCTTCTTTATATAAGCTTACTTCTATAGACTCGACAAAACGATTATGATTTCATTCAATATGACTGTGTTCGAAGACCACAAACCAAGCTAGTATTTCGCCAGATTCATTCAGAACTTCACTTTGTTCGGTAGCGGCCAATCCATTTAACTTCGCGTATTTAATAAGTGAAGATAATTTATCTGGTGCTAAGGCCGCTTCTACTAATTCAGACAAACGATTCTGTAATGTTTCGATCTGTGTCTTAAGATATTCGATAAATTGCTTTTTAACATGACGTTCTGAAATTACGCCAATTTTCATAAACTGAGATACATATTCAGGTAAGTTCGTATCCTTTATAGCCATTTCATCATGTTCAAATAATTCTTTTAATAAGTAATTTAATTGATGTCGGTGATGCTCAGCATCTCTATTTACTTTTAATAGCCTAAGTGATTCTTTACTCGTTATATCAAAAGAGCATTTAATTAGCTTAATAAAATGATCCATACAGGCTCTAAACGCCTCTGACCTCACTAACGTAAGCGTTCTTTCATTTCGCTGAATTATTGCAGAATTAGAATGATGCATCATTAAGCCGATCTTACCATTAGCACTTAGACGCTTTTTAGATGCAATTATCGACTCACTAATATCAGAATACTCGATACCGAATTGGGAAATAATTAACTCGTAATTGTCATCCAATTTGTCTACATCTTCAGCTTTAAATAACTCTCTAAATAAAATATTGTTTTTAAACTTGTGCGCTTTATCAATCGCATGGTTATTAATTTTAGCAAAATCAATCGCAGTTATACTGCCTCTTATCTTATTAACGAATGTAAAATCATCAACTAAAATCGCTAACCCGCCATTTCCTGTTGCAATATCAAGGCATTTAAATCCGTCTTTTAGAGTTGAAAATAAGGGGAGCCATTGATCTTTTAACACTCCCGTATAAGTTTTTTTATAACTTTCACCAAATGACGTTAAATGACCTTGTTTCCAATACTCGCTCCAATGTGAAGTCATCAAAAAAACTCCTTTATTATTGTTGTATATTAGCTAAATCGATCCAATACAAATAAAAAAAGCCTGCAATTGCAGGCTTTAATACATCTTAAATCTAATTAGAATTTGTAGCGGAAACCTACAAAGTATAAACGACCAACGATGCTATATAAGTTTGAATCGTAACCTAAGTCACTATCTAAAACAGGATCTTCATCTGTTACATTATTAACACCAGCAGTAATGTCTAAATTCCAAGGTGTTGCATATGTATAGTTTAAGTCAACGATGTTGTAATCGTCTAACTCACCAACTGCAGTGAAGATTGTACCAGTTTCATCTGTTTCAGTTTCTTCAGCCTGAGATGCGATATGGTTAAGATTCACATTAAGAGTGTGATCTTCGAATAACCATGTCGCTCCTAGTGAGATACGACGCTCAGGAAGACCATTACGACCGATCTTGTTAACTTTAGGTAAACCGATGATATCTGGCTCTTCATAAGACAAAACTTCTGACCAAGCGAAGTTAGTCTTAATTTCACCTGCACCACCTAAATCAAATAATGCATTTGCTTTGAAGTCAAAACCATCTGTAGAGAAACCTGGAATATTCGCCATAGGTGCTGTAACAAGAAGTGAACGACCTGTAGGGTTACCACCACGGTCTACAGCTGCACCTTCATAACCTGGCGCGTTATCATTTGGATTCTCTGGGTCGCCTAGTAAACCAATGTTTTCTAAATCAAATACGTCTTGAGTTGATAGAGAAGAAACTTGGTTAGTGATGTCAATATTGTAGTAATCGAATGAAACGTCAACATTGTCCGTTACATTATACACGATACCAAAATTAATACTTTCTGACTCTTCAGGTTTAAGGTTTTCAGTACCAATGAAGTAAGTCGTGTGCTGTTGCGTGCGACAATCTGCACGGTTAGTTCCCGCTGATGAACAAAGTACTACGTCTTTCGCGCTGCTTGCAGACTCTGAAGGCGCTTTGTATAAATCCTCAAGTGTAGGAGCACGGAAACCTTGACCCCATGATGCGCGTACAACAAGAGATTCAAATGGTTGGTAACGAAGTGAAGCCTTAGGTACAAACGATGAACCTACATCACTAAAGTCATCATAACGACCAGCGAAGTTAAATTCTAAACTGTCAAGTACTGGTACTACTAATTCAGCAAAAACTGCGTACTCTTCACGGTCACCCGATGCAGAACCACCTGCTGTACCAATAATATTCTTAGCTTCGTTTTGTGCTTCAGCTTGGTCAAAATATGTTGTCTCTTTATAGTTTGCACCAACGTAAAGAGCTACTGAACCTGCACCAAAATCAGCTAGTTCGTTAAACGTCATGCCACCACTAAGTTCACGAAGTGTACTACCTGAGCGACGGTTACTGTTTGCAGCTAGGTCAGCAAGTTGCGAGGTGTATTTTGACTGGTCTGGGTCACGAGGGTCCCAACCATCACGAATTGCTTGCTCAACGCTTGGACGGTGAACGTAACCTTGACCCCACTCGTTCATGTCATAACGATTGTAGTGAGCGTCTACATGCCAGTCAAATAGTTCTGTAAGACCTTCTAAAGAAGCAGCCCAGTCTTGCATGTTACTAACCTGCCAAGTATCACGTGATGGGCCAACGTTGTTGAAACGGTAGTAACCACGGTCACCTTCGTTTACTGCTGTTAGACCATTTTCAGCTGGCATATCCATAGGGAATGTGAACCAACCTGCAGCAGGAGCATAGCGACCAAAGCTCTCATTACGAGCGTGTAAAGAACGGAAGTTAAACGTAGTGTTATCGCTTACTTCATAGTCATAGTCTACAAATACTGAGTCACGTTTCGTTGACGCAGCATCTGCTGATACAGCTGTGTAATCGAAGTGACAGCCGTCATCATCTGGGAAGTCTGGCGCATCATTATGATAACTGAATAGGTCACCGTATTGTGAACAGTCTTGACCGCTGATCATTGGGTTAAATTCAAACGTGGTCATATCTAAGATATTACGACCGTACCAGCTTAAACCAGTAGTACCACCGTAAGTGCCTGAACCATCGTCCGTAGAAGACGTAAACCAACGGTCGCGTGCGAAAATGATATCGCGTTCGTCATGTTCATAGCTGAAAACAATGCTTGATTTGTCATTTGAAAGACCAGTGATGATTGAGAATGAAGACTCATCACCGCCACCGTCACGGCTAGGGCTACCAGCTCGAGCTTGAACTTGAACGCCTTCAAAATCGTCGCGCAGGATGATGTTTACAACACCTGCAATTGCATCTGAACCATATACAGCAGACGCACCGTCACTCATAACCTCGATTCGTTCAACTGCAGCGAAAGGAATTGTGTTTAAGTCAGCTGCACCACCGCCCATTACAGGTGAACCTGGCATTTTCTTACCATTGATAAGCACTAATGTACGGCTTGAACCTAAACCACGTAGATTTACAGTAGCTTGACTTTGTGCAGTATTACCAGATGAAGGTTGGATTGAACCAAAAGAGTTAAACGTAGATCTGTTTAACACGTCAGAAACACTTAATTGACCTGAATTGTCTAAAGATGCTCTGTCGATTACAACTACAGGGTTAGCACCCTCCATATCAGTACGCTTGATACGAGAACCTGTTACTTCGATACGTTCAACAGCTTCAGCTGCTTGTTCTTCAGCGGCATTAGCGTTTGCTGCAAAAACAGCAGTGCTAGCACCACCGAAAGCGATCGCTAAACGAACCGCCTTCGCTAGTTTATTATTTAACATTTAGATTTCTCCCTGGACCACATTTGTGGATTTACTTTTATTCACAATCTAACAAATTGTTGATTGATTTTTTTGAGTCGAAACTCATTTATCCGAGGGCAATAATAATCATAAGGGCAAACACCGGTCAACATGTGTTTATAAAGTTTTAACATTTAAGACTTAGATGTTTCAGTTAGATCACATTTATACACACTTAGAAACACACCGCTTTTAGGTACAAAATAAATATAAAACATTGATTTAAAATAAAAAAAATAAAACAACCTCGTAAGCTTTAATTGTAATCAAAAAATTACATTTTTTTTGAACTTTTTAGAAAAGGCTTTGTTGCTCATTAACTAACTGTTCAAAATTTAACATTAACGCCTTTTCAAGCGCCTCTACAATTGGCTTTAGTTGCTTATCTAAGTAATGTTGATAATCGATTCGATTCACTTCTGACACATCACCATCAGCTAAGTAAACGGGGCCATCAAGTGTTACAAGATAATTCACCCAGTCGCCTCGTTTGATGAAAAAATCGGGGTGTTTTAGCTGGTAATCTAATACAGCTCTAACATGAGGTGGGATATTACGGCGATACATTTCAAGCTCTTGCCCTAAGCGCTTACGATATACAAGTTTGTCATCAAATGCGCCTGATTTAAGGGCACTAACCTGTTGTGTGATGTATTCATCGACAGCTTGATTGCTAAATAGTCGTTGGTACAACTCGGTCTGAAACTCTTTCGCTAAACGAGTCCAATCACCACGTGCCGCTTCAAGGCCTTTAAATATTAGCTCTCCATCTTGGTTAATACCAGCATAACGCTTTTTCGACCCAGTTGTTTCACCGCGCAATGTAGGCATAAAGAATGGCTGATAATGAGTTTCAAACTCAATTTCTAGTGCGCTGTCTAACCCTTTTTCACTCAATTCAGCCTGCCAGTAGCTATTTATTTTGTTAACTAATTGCTTACCTATGTCGTTACACTTTGCTTTAGAGGCTTCTCCGTCTATCGAGACAAAGGTTGAATCTGTATCGCCGTATATTACTTGGTAACCGGCTTCTTCAATTAACTGCTTGGTTTTTTTCATGATTTCATGACCACGCATGGTAATCGAACTTGACAAGCGCGGGTCATAAAACCGGCATCCGGTCGAACCTAATACGCCATAAAAACTATTCATAATAATTTTTATGGCGTAAGACATTGTTTCATCTTTGGCTGTTTTTGCCGCCTCTCTTGCTTGCCATAGCTGGTTGATAAGCGAAGGAATAAAATGTTTGGTGCGAGAAAATTGAGCACCGTTAAACCCCTCTATCGTGCCATCTTGCATTAACCCTTCAACTAACCCCATAGGATCAATCTTAAAAGTACGAATAATTGACGGATAAAGACTTTTATAATCGAGTACTAAGACATTCTTATAAAGACCAGGAAGTGAGTCCATTACATAGCCACCAGGGCTTTCAAATTGTACTGGGGAATCACCTAAATTAGGGGCGATATACCCAGCACGATGTAAATGCGGCAAATATAAATTGGTAAACGCTGCGACGGAACCACCTAGGCGGTTTAAATCAAGCCCTGTTAGTTTGGATCTTGCTATCGCAAAATCGATTAGCGATTTGTTCTGAAAAATATCCCATACCAGCTTACAGTCTTGCAGATTGTATTTGGCTAACGCTAGTTTTTCGTGCTTAAACTGGCGTTCGATTTCTGCAAGTGTATCGCCACCTTGGATCAGCTTTTCTTCACCGAGTAATTCATGGCTTACTTGCCCTAAACGAAAGCTGGAAAAATGGTAGCTTGCGTTTTTCAGCATATCAATGCCATCGAGCACCATACGCCCGGGTAAGTTAAGTTTATTGATTTTTGATTGCGTCACGCGAAGCTGGCTAGCAAAGCGCCCAAGCGATAACTTTATACCAAGCGCTTCTGCTCGCTTAGCTAACATCACAAAATCAAAATCAATAACATTCCAACCGATGAATACGTCTGGGTCTAATTCTTGTGTGATAGCAACAAAGCGCTTGAGTAGAGCAGTTTCATCAGCAGCCCACTCCAACCATTCATGACCTTCACCTTGCCCTATCATTACCACTTTTTGGTAATTCGCATTATAAAAGCCTATCGAATAGAGCACCCCTAACCCACTGCACTCTATATCGAGTGAGACACAAGTCAATTCGTGCGCGGCTAAACTCGTTTGTTCACTTTTAGCCAGTTTTGCTTGATACAAACAATGCACACCCTGGCTAAACTTATATTGCCCCTTTGCCCACGCTTGCCCTTGAATAAAACGCTCCATTAAATAGCGCTCAGCGTGGCGAATATCCTGTTCGTACAGGATCACACCGACTTCATTTGCTGTTTCTTTTGCAGCAAAAAAGGCTTTTAGGCTAGTGAAATAAAAGCCGCTAACGTTACTTTGATTAAAATGTTTAAGAGGAAGTAATTTTTGCTCAAAAGCGATACCTTCACGATTAAGCGCATCGCTATACCATTTGACATCTTCCGACAAACAAAATACCACCGCCTGTTCGCCTGTAACTTCGACGCGTACGGGGCCTTCTTTAGATTTTAACCAAAACACTAAAATCAGCTTACCGTCGCGGTCAAACTGTTGTTTGGTTAAAATTAACCCAGAAAAAGTACGCTCAATTACCATTACAACTATTATTAAACTTGATTATCGCGACAGTCTAACAAAAGAAAAAATCCCTGTATTGCATTGTTATTAATTACAAGCACCTTTAAAATCGCGAAAACGCCTTTTCTCGGACCTAACATGCTGGCTGACTCCCTAAAAAAAACCATTCGCACTATTCATACTAATATTGCAGCCAAATTACCTGATTACCGCTCACGTCCGAGTCAGAATTACCTAGTGGCGGAAATCGCTAAAACCTTAGCAGGAAATTACCACCGCACAGAGCGCATTGCGGTCATAGAAGCTGGCACAGGTACAGGCAAATCGTTAGCATATTGTATCGGTGCTATTCCCTACGCAAAGCAGCACAAAAAGAGCCTGATCATTTCAACCGCCACAGTTGCGTTACAAGAGCAATTAATCAATAAAGAGCTGCCATTTTTTGCAAAGAACTCAGGTATTGAAATTAGCTTTGAGCTCGCAAAAGGGCGCCAGCGTTATGTTTGCGCTGAGCGTTTATACAACGCGCTCGTTGATGATCCATCGCAGCTTAATTTTTTAACGACCACCGATGCGCCTCTAAATGAAAAAGAGCAAGAGAGTTTAAAACAACTGCAAGCCGCCTATAAAAAAGGCACATGGCAAGGTGATAGAGATACTTGGCCTAAAGTCATCTCCGACAATGTATGGCGTTTAATTCAAAGTGACAAACACTCGTGCCAGCGTCAATTAGCTAGCCATGCGCACTGCCCTTTTCATAGCGCTCGCGACCGTTTAGCCAAAGCTGATGTGATTATTGTAAACCACTCTTTATTACTGGCAGATCTAGAACTCGGTGCTGGGGTTATTTTACCTGAACCGTCAGACAGTATTTACGTTATCGATGAAGCACATCATTTGCCGCAAGTAGCACGCGACTTTTCATCGGCATCAAGTACTTTAGTCGCTACCTTAGAGTGGTTAGATAAGCTAGCTAAATTTAACCAAAAAATGGCTAATGCGATCAGCTCAACACGCGCAACGGGTCTCAACTTTAAACTTGCAGATGCCATTAACGACAGTGCAAAAGACTTAAAAAATGTGAAAACATTTTTTGCCGATAATTACTTTGAATTTAACGAAGATAATGTACACCGTTTTGAGCAAGGGCAGTTGCCAAAAGGTATCAGCAATTGGGTGAAAGATTTAAAGCAATCATCAAACAATATGCTTAAGTTTCTCACCAAAATGCACGACGCGCTTACCTTAGATTTGTCTGATGGCGACGTGAGTAAAAAAGTGGCCGAACCGCTACTATCTGAAAGTGGCCATTACTTAACGCGCCTCGATGGCTTCGCTAAGTTATGGGGTAATTTGTCTATCGAGCAATCTAATCCTCCCCATGCACGCTGGCTTAAGCAACTTGAATACAAAAATCACGTTGATTACCTGTTAGCAGACTGTCCTATTCAAGTCGGCTATTATTTACACGATAAGCTATGGCAAGAATGTGCCGGTGCGGTGCTTTGCTCTGCTACTTTATCGGCACTTGGTTCATTTGACCACTTTGCTTTTGAAGCTGGCTTGAAACCTATCGAAGGGGTTAAGTACATCAAAGCGCAATCGCCTTTTGATTATAAAGAAAATGCAGTACTGACTATTCCAAACATCAGCAAAGAGCCAAATCATAAAGAATTTAGCGACGAGTTAATTAAAACCCTGCCCAATTACATTAAAAAAGATCAGGCAAATTTGGTGTTATTTGCCTCTTATTGGCAAATGAACCAAGTGGCAGAGGGTCTAAGAAAAAAAGGCTTCAGTTTATTACTGCAAGGTGAGGCCTCTCGCGATGCGTTACTTACGCTTCATCGCGACAAAGTTAAAAATGGAAAAGGGTCAATTTTGTTTGGCACCCAAAGTTTTTCAGAAGGATTAGACCTACCAGGCGATTTACTGACAAACTTAATCATCACCAAAATCCCATTTGCAGTGCCCACGTCGCCGATAGAGCAAGCACAAAGTGAATATATCGAAACGAAAGGTGGTAATCCATTTTTGTCTATCACCGTACCCGAAGCGGCAAAGAAATTAGTACAAAGCTGTGGTAGACTGCTTCGTAAAGAATCTGATCGTGGTGAAATAACCATTTTAGACAGACGCTTAGTTACCAAGCGCTACGGTAAAGCCATGTTGGATTCGCTGCCCCCGTTCAAACGAAAAATCGAGTATTAATGATAGAACTAGCTTTAGAGCCTACAACTTGGCTTGTGCTCTGCTCCGCAGCATTAGCCGCTGGGTTTATAGACGCTGTTGCCGGTGGTGGCGGTATGCTAACCGTGCCAGCCCTTTTAACCGCTGGCCTGCCTCCGCATTTAGCACTTGGCACCAACAAATTAGCCGCTAGTTTTGGTTCATTAACTGCGAGTTTTACGTATTATAAGAAAAAGCTTTTTAATCCGCGTTTTTGGTTGGTATCAGCCTGTGCAACTGCCCTAGGTGCAATCCTTGGCACATTAATTGTTGATTTTCTTACTCAAGAGTTTCTTAACTTACTACTTCCCATAGTAATTATTGTGGTTGCAATATATAGCTTATTTAATAAAAGCCAATTCGCAGAAAATATGCAGCTACCTCCCGAAAACTCACAACTAAAAGTAAAGCAAAGCTGGCAAGGGCTTATTCTGGGCTTTTATGATGGTGTTGCAGGGCCCGGTGCGGGCACATTTTGGACCGCTTCAAACAGCTTTCTGTATAAAATGGGTATATTACTGAATTGTGGTTTAGCACGCTCGATGAACTTCATCAGTAATGTGGTATCGCTGGCCACCTTTGTGGCACTTGGCCATGTGCATTTTATGCTAGGTTTAACTATGGGCGCGTTTATCATGCTAGGCGCCTGGATAGGCGCACATTCAGCGATTAAATTCGGCAGTAAGTTAATTAAACCTGTGTTCAATACCGTTGTCATTGTGTTAGCGATTAAATTAATTTTAGATGTCTATGCTTAAAACAAGTGCACAAGTCGAAACACTTAAAAACCAAGTAGAACGCTTAAAAGTTAGCTGCCAACAGTTTGACCAGCAAAATTTATTTAAAAGTGAGCGCTTTGTTAAAAACCAGCATGGTTTATTTGAACATCATTTGTTTCGTACCAAAAGCGTAAAGCTTAGCGATTACCTAACCGAAGTATTTGATAACATCGACGCCCTACCCTCAAGCGAGCGAAGACATGCTCAGCGCTTTGCTCTTGAGTCAATTTCACAGCAAATTAACGCTATTATTACCGCGTTAAAAGCAACCAGCGTTTGGAAAAAAGAACAGCAGTTTAAGCCAGTTACCCGCTACAAAAAAGCAGTTAAAAAGATCATTCAATCATCGCAAGAGTTGTATCGTGAACTATCTCAAAACCATGAGTTTGAGCGTCGCTTACAAGAAATGATTGAACTTAGGCAAAACGAAAAAATAAACTGCAGTAGTGAGCGCGCCAAGGTATTAAATAACGAAATTCTTGTGCTACATGGCAGGTTGGGCCGTTGCCGCAAGGCCATTACGGCTGTCGAAGAAAAAATTCAACTGGCGGAGAAATCAAACCGATAATGACGATACCGATTTTTTATCACCCTAGTTACTCATCTTTATCACTGCCCGAAAACCATCGCTTTCCAATTGAAAAATACCAATTGCTTTATCAATTTATTAAGCATGAATTAGCTGAACAATTTCGCTTTATCACGCCCGAAAAAGCAAGCTTAGATGATATTAGCAAAATACATTGCCGAGTCTTTGTACAGCAGTTTGTCGCAGGCACCCTTGAGCCAAAAGCGGTGCGTAAAATGGGATTCCCATGGTCGCCACAACTTGTTGAGCGCACGCTTTATTCAATTGGCGCATCAATTCAAGGAGCAAAGCTTGCCCTTGAAACACAAATCGCGAGTCAAATAAGCGGCGGCTATCACCATAGCTTCCCCAGTTTTGGCAGTGGCTTTTGCATTTTTAATGATTTGGTAATTGCCGCACGTCATTTACTTGATAACAACTTGGTAAGCAAAGTTGTTATTCTCGACCTTGATGTACACCAAGGTGATGGTTCAGCGGTATGCGCGCAAGCGATGGAAGATATCGTGACAATATCATTGCACTGTGCGCAAAACTTCCCAGCTAAAAAGCAGCATTCAGATTACGATTTTACGCTCAATAAACATGCCAATGACCAAGAATACCAAACCATGTTACAGCAATGCTTACTTACATTGCTCATGGAGCAACCTGATATCGTGCTTTACAATGCCGGAGCCGATATTTTTAGCGGCGACGAACTTGGCTATTTTAACGTCAGCTTAGCGGGCGTAAAACAACGCGAGCAAAGTGTTATTTCATTTTGTGCATCCCATGACATACCTATTTTTACGGCGTCAGGTGGCGGTTACCAGCGAAATGTTGAGAACTTAGTAAACGTTCATAAACAACTTTATTTAAGCATGACAAATGCATAGACGATTCCAAAGATATAAGCAATACTAAGAACAGTCTCATTAAGTAATCTTAAGGAATAGCATGAAATTACATGACGATATTCATAATTATTACGAAAAACTATTAACCGACGAAATTGAAAAGCAAAAAATTGAAGCGAAGTACGACAAAGACACATTAGCTGATTTTTGTTGTACTGCATTGAATCAATTACCTGCACGATACATTCGTTTTGAAGTTGATATGGCGTTTTATTCGTCACAAAGTGAACGCTTAGAAATGGAACAACGCGTAAGAGACGCTATCGAGTTTGCAACCGCTGCCGTTGCAAAACGTGAGAACAGTGATGACTGAGAGTAATACCCTAGCAAACGCGCCTAAACACGTTCAATTAGCCGTTGATTTAATAATGCTGCTAGAACAACATGAACTTGATGCAAAAACTGTACTGCAAGCGCTTGAAATTGTGCAAAAAGACTTTACTCAAAAATGCCAAGAGCAAGCGACTTAACCCGTATTTTGGTTCGCTAGTGCGCGGCAGAAAACTCAGCAGTTACAAAGCGTGTGACGTCTTGATGAAAATCACTATGATAGTATTTAAGATGAGCACGCAATAACGCCCCGTTTTGATTTAATGCATCAATTTGCTTATTCACTTTTTCAATAAACTGCCTTGTTTCCGGGTTATTTACACACATTAAACGACCTAAAACATAAGGTTCAATACCCGCAACCGTGTAACTTACCGTTGATTCTTGCCATTTCCTCGCACTCATTTCAAGTGGATAAAAAAGCGCGTATTCACCGCGTTTTTCACTAAACATATCATGCATACCTTGTACATGAGATGCACCGCGTCGCACAATTTTGTTTTGCTCAGGCAACTCGGTAATTTGCTGATCTAATTTATCGCCGTATGAAATCTGGTCTGACACAATTAAGCGTCGTTGTGGATACTGCACAAACAATTCAGCCAAGCTAATCGGCTCGTTAATACCTTGCGACGATAAATCTGAGAACTGATAGAGCCGTCTGCCCAAAAACAAATTAATGGGTTTACTAAAGATAAATTGCTGAGCGCGCTGATGCGTTTTAATTTTATTCGTAATACAAATCGATTGGCCTTTTGCCATAAACTTTAACGAACGCTTAAGCGGCACAAACTCAAAATGTAATTTATGAGTTTGCAGTGTTAAGGCTAAGATATTTGTTTCAGACGATAAGCTGCGCATTTCACTTTGTTTAAAACTTGCTAAATCATGTGCATTATCAGTGTGCAATATTATTTTTGCTGTGGCTGGCAAACACCAACAAATAAAAACAAAAATGCTAAATTTAGTGAACGGGAATTTCAAAGGTAACCTGCTGGGGAAGTAATATTTAACGTGCTTATTGCTGTTTATCTAAACCAGTCATAAAAATTTAACAAAATTTTAGAAAAGAAGCCATTGATTAGAGACACGCTGCATAATTTGGGGACAAACAACCGATTTTAGTTATTGTAACCTAGCTGAGTTTATATTTCGTTTAGATTATGCGTTTGATACAAATAACAGCCTAAGTT
Source organism: Pseudoalteromonas sp. ABV4_021 (assembly GCF_056159365.1). NCBI lineage: Bacteria > Pseudomonadati > Pseudomonadota > Gammaproteobacteria > Alteromonadales > Pseudoalteromonadaceae > Pseudoalteromonas > Pseudoalteromonas sp. ABV4_021. The sequence continues at coordinate 1,944,268 of NZ_JBSWVB010000001.1, forward strand.
ATAAATCACCTTGATTAAAGAAAATTAAAAGTGATTTAACACCTTCAATGACTACCTATTTATTTTACATGGGGTAAAAATACGTTTACCACTAACCCCGTTTTACCACCTGAACGATTATGCAAACTGAGCTGACCATGATGAGCTTCGGCAATTTCACGACATAGCGCTAAACCTAAACCACTGCCGCTGGCTTTCGTTGAGTAAAATGGGACCAATGCACTTGCCATAACTGATTCACTCATGCCGGGCCCTTCATCAATCACGCTGATAACGGTGCCGCTTTGTTTGTTTTCAATACTAACCGCAATTTCTTGTGGCTTCGAGCCTGATTCATGGGCGTTTTTGAGTAAGTTAATCAACAATTGTTCAAGTTGAATATGATCAGCAAAACATCGGTGCTTTGGCTCGTGCCCGTCAAGTTTAAAAGCATATTGCTGCTGCACATTATTCAGCACACTTTGCCAATCAAGTAACTCCAATTTAGGCAGCGGTAGCTTGGCAAACTTACCATAACCCTGCACAAACTCATTCAAGTGACTAATTCGTTCCTGCAATGTTGAGAAAACACGCTCCAATCGCGGTTCATCCACATTTTGCGATAACAACTTGCCACTGTGTAACATCGATGACATTGGCCCTAACGAGTTATTTAATTCATGGCTAATAATACGTATCACTTTCTTCCATACCGCAACTTCCTGACGACTCAATTCGCGCGTAAGTTGTTTAAAAATATATAAGCGGTGTTGGTGATTGTTTAATAGAAACTGACCTGTAGAAAGATGCCATGTTTCACTTTCATCTTTTTCGTGCTGTAAATGGAACAAACCATCTCTGCCTGCTTCCATTGCTTGTTTTATTTGTTCATTAGCGGCGTTGTAGAGCTCGTCACGCTTTAAGCCTTCTAGTTTGTGTTCGCTATCAAATAATCGATTAGCACTGTGGTTGCTAAACACCACATAATCATTGCTATCAATCAGCACCAAGGCTTGAGGAGAAGATTGCAGTACTTTGTCCAACATTAATTCTCGCTGATAAATCCACTGCTTTTCTTGGCGTAAATGGTCTGCCGTTTGATTGTAAATGTGGCAAAGGCGGCCTAATTCATCTGACGCATCGTATGCTAGCAGGCTAGAAAATTCGCCATCTTTGAAATTTAACAATCCGGTTTCAAGGGCTTGAAACCCAGAGCTGACCGATTGTGTGAGTAAGCCGCTAAGAAACCAAGCCGCACACAAAGTAATTAATATAACCAGGGCACTTTGTTTCAGCGAGACATCCAGAACCAGTAATAACGGGATCAGTACCAGAATAAGGCTTATTACAACCGCCAACTGCAATTTAGTTTGGATACGATAATGAGCAAAAAAAGTTTTCATAAACTGTTATCAATAGTCAATATCGAATTTTTGCAAACGACGATAAAGCGCTTGGCGAGATAAGCCAAAATGACGAGCCACCTTTGCAATAACGCCTTGATATTCGCGCATCGCCGCTTCGATTTCTGTTTTGTTTGGCTCATTATTTACCGCGGTTTTTACCTCGCTCATTGGTGTCGCCAAGCCAAAATCCGTTAATGCTAATTGGCCACTTGGTTTTAATACAGCTGCGCGTTTACAGGCATTTTCAAGCTCGCGAACATTCCCAGGCCAAGGGTAATTTACCAGCGCTTGTTCAGTTGCTAATCCGCATTCACGGTTTGGTAAAAAGTGTTTAACGAGCGGCATAATATCGTCTTTTCGCTCAGCCAGCGGCGGCAAGCGTAACTCTATTACATTGAGGCGATAATAGAGATCTTCTCTAAAACGTCCTGCTTTAATATCGTGTTGTAAATCAGCATTAGTTGCTGAAATAACGCGTACTTTAACCTGCTTTGTTTGTACTGAACCCAAACGTTCAAACTCGCCGGTTTGCAGTACGCGCAATAGCTTCATTTGACCTGAAGGTGGTAAGTTACCAATTTCATCTAAAAATAACGTGCCGCCATCGGCTGCTTCAAATCGTCCGATACGCTGTTTATTGGCACCGGTGTAGGCACCCGCTTCCGCACCAAATAGCTCGGCTTCAATTAATTCTCCGGGTAATGCGCCTGCATTCACTTTAATAAATGGCTGATGGGCTAAATTTGAGTTGAGTTGAATAATTTCAGCGATGCGCTCTTTACCACTGCCATTGGGCCCTGTGATCAACACTGACACATCTGACTTAGCTAATTGCAGTGCCATATCCACTACCCGCTCCATCGCAGTACTTGCATAAATAAGCCCTGCTAAATTCGCTTGTTGATGTGGTAAGTGACGTTCATCGTGCTGCCGCGCTAACACAGCATTATCCTGCTGCGCTTTGCCTAACGCGACTAAATTTGCAATGGTGGTAAGTAACTTGTTGTCATCCCATGGTTTGGCAATGTAATCAGCAGCCCCTGCTTTAACTAACTCAATTGCGGTTTCAAGTTCAGTCCAGGCTGTAATGAGAATGATAGGTAGGTTTGCATTTAATTGGCGTAGCGTATAGAAAAGGCTAATACCCTCTTCTCCAGAAGTGGTATCAGCGGCAAAGTTCATGTCTTGAATCGCCAACGCGATACGTTGATAACGTACCGTTTGCTCTGCCTCAAACGGCGTTTTGGCCGTTACAACATCATAGCCATGAATTTCCAACAGCAGCGATAATGCTTCAAGAACGGCTGGGTTATCATCAATGATTAGAATTTTATCCATTTGTTTTTCTTTTATTTATTCGTGCTACACCGACGGTTCTGAGTGTAGCACGAAGACATTGCAAATGGTTAAATCGTTCGTGTCGCAATACTTGGCGCAATATTGGCCGCGCGCTTGGCTGGGCCGATTACAGCAAGTAAGCTCATCACAAATACGCCTAACGCGGTAATTGCAACATACTCATACGATAGCGCGGGCACTGAGTATTGGGTCATTAATTGTTGACCTAACAAGACTGCGCCACAAACACCTAACACTAAGCCCGCCAAACAAATAATGCTATTTTCAACAACAAAAAACTTAACAATTGCGGATTTTCGCGCGCCCAGCGCACGTCGTGTACCAATTTGCTTTGTACGCTTATTAATATTAAACAAGGTTAAACCAAAGATACCTAGCGCGGTCACTAATACTAATACACTGATTAGAATCACCAACATACGCATCATTAATAAATCTTCCGCTACATAATTCGCTTTTTTCTTATCTAACCCTTTTAAGTCTTGAATAACGCGTTTGCCGTAGCTTTGATGCATAACACTCTCAATTTTCTTCATGACTTCAGCGCGTTGACCCGGTTCAGTGCGTACCAAAAATTGCTGTAACTTATGAGGGTATAGCAATGGCAAAATTACCGATTTATCTTTGCGCTCTTCTAGCTTTAACCATGGGCCTTTCATCATGCCGATAATGCCAACCACTTTTAGCGGTTGGTCGCCCATATAAATGATTTTACCTAGCCCGTCGCCATCGGGGAAAAACTCATCCATCAATGCTTTTGTCGCTAATGCTACATTCGGGTGTTTGCTAAAATCTCGATTTATAACTACTTCGTCTTGGGTAAAATTGCGCCCTGCGATAAGCTCTACACCCAATGTATCTAACCCATGCTCATCAGTCTCGAAATAACTGGCGGTATCTGTTTTCGCTTTATCAGGCGCAGGCTTTAAACGAAATGTCGTTGAAGAACCGCCACCAGTTAAAGGTACGGCGTTAATATGTGCGGCATTTATGACACCTGGTATTTGGCGCAACGTCGCTTCATCAAGTTCAACCTGCTGGATTAAATCCACATCGGTACCAAACATCATCACATTAAATTTAAACATATTGTCTTCTTGGTAGCCGGTGGGTTGATTTAAATATTCAATACGGTCGTTAATAATAAACGCAGCGTTACTGACGATTGCAGTGGTAATTGCAATTTGAATAAGCAATAACACGGCTCCCACTTTGGAGCGTAACAGCGCATTAAAAATAGGCTTAATTTCTAACATAATACGGTCCTTATTGGGTTTTCAAATACGTAGATGGATTAGTTTTGCACACCAGCCACGCGGGATACAATGCCGCTATTATGCACGCAACAATCGCGATCACCGGCGCTGTTAGCAACATGATAAGGTCCATATTGGCAAGACTGTCGTAATAACTATAACTTTGGCGAATACCCAAAAGGCCAAGTTGTGCAATTAAAATCCCTACTACGCCGCCAAATAAACCAAGCATCGCCACCTCAACAATATGCTGATAAAACACCTGACGTTTGCTTGCTCCTAGCGCGCGCCTAACACCAACTTCAGGTGCACGACGTAAAAACTTAGCGAGCAGTAGCCCTAAAATATTGGCAATACACACCGCCAAAAACATAAAGCTCAGTGCGACCATTATTTTGTTGTCTTCGTTCACAACTTCCCAGTAAGCAATCCACTCATTTACATCTCTTAGTTTGTACTGGGCATCTTTACGGTTAAAGCGCCCTTGAGTTTGCTGCTGTGCAATATAGTTTGCCAAATATTCACTGTAAGCTTGCTTTTCAGCGGCGTTATTGAGCTGCACCCAAAACTGTAACCATACTTTTTCTGAATTTAATTTATCTGAGAACGTTTTTACAACTTCGTACTTCCAACCATTGGTATTACCCCAGGTATTAATTTCATTCGCTTTGATTAACGAAAACGGAATAAAGATTTGTTCGGGGTCGTTAAATGAACCATTGTTTAAATCATAATATTTAACGTGTAACTGCCAGTCTTTAACCACACCGGCAACGCGCATACTGAGATCGTCAAGATAAAGTGTTTGGCCGACACTGTTGTCGCTGCCAAATAGCTTTTTACTCAAGCTTTGAGATATCACCACCACAGGTGCAGCACTTTCTTCTTGCTCTATACTCCATACACCGCCATGAATAAACGATAAATTAAACATTTCAAATGCATCACGCGAAAAAACGCGGGTAGTTTCAAAAAACGGTTTAACCTTATCTGAGTTTAAGTGTACCGAAAACCCCGTTTTCATCATGGCCGCGCGTTTGTACGGTAAATCTGCATTGAGCAGATTAGTTGTATCTTTATAGGTCAACTGATAAGGCAAATCATCTGACGAGAACCATGTTTCAACCTCATCCATAGTTTGCAATTGAACAGCAAACAACTTTTTACTTTTATTTGGAATTGGGTCCATCGACATCATGTGATACACAGATAGACTCGTCATAGTGACACCTATGCCAATAGCAATTGCCAGCACCATTAAAAAGCTGACAAGCGGCGTTCGCTTAAAGCTCCGCCAGCTTAAATCAATATAATGACTCAACATGGTTATGCTCCTACAGCCACATTAGGGTTAACTTGATACAAGGTAAAATCAGCAAGCTGACCGTCAACAACTTGGATATTACGTGGTGCACGACGCGCGAGTTCTGCATCATGAGTTACCATAATAATGGTTGCGCCATCGCGATTGATTTGCTCGAGTAATTCCATTACTTGGCGTGCCATTAAACTGTCTAAGTTACCCGTTGGTTCATCGGCAAGTAAAAAACGAGGCTCACCGGCAAGCGCACGCGCAATTGCTACACGTTGTTGTTGTCCACCGGAAAGTTGCTGCGGCAAATGCTTCGCGCGACTTGCGAGCCCCACTTGCTCTAAACATTGTTCAATACGGCGTTTACGCTCTGCGGCTTTTATACCGCGGTAGCGCAACGGCACTTCAATGTTTTCATATAAATTAAGGTCTGGAATTAAATTAAACCCTTGGAAAATAAATCCAATTTTTTGATTGCGCAGATCGGCACGTTGATTATCATTTAGCTTACCGACATCAATGCCATCAAGTAGATACTCACCACTGGTAAATGGCTCTAACATACCGGCAATGTTTAAAAAGGTGGTTTTACCTGAACCCGATGGCCCTGTAACGGCAATAAATTCCCCTTCCTCAACACTTAAATTAAAATCACGAAGTGCATGAGTTTGTACCATTTCTGTTTGATACACCTTGCTTATATTATTCATTTTTAACATTTTTTTGCCTTCTTTCCTGTTGATTAGCGTAGCAATAGCGCATCCGCGTTTTTGAATGTGTCGTAGTTTGAGATAATTATTTCGTCGCCAGCATCTAACCCGGCTAACACCTCTACATGATTAATACTGGTAACGCCCGTGGTAATTTCGACTTTTTGCGCAAGGTCGCCGTTTATCTTATATGCAACATAGCCCCCAGCATTTAAAAACCCACCGCGTCTCACCATTAAAATATCACTTCGGTTTTCAAGTAGAATGCGTCCTGACAATCGCTGATTTTGACGAATATTACTGATATCACTGGTTTCAAAACGCACTCGGGTGGTCACTTCGCGGTTGTTTACTTCTGGCGAAATTGCCGAGAGTTGCCCTGTGATTTGCTCTGAACCAATTTTTAATTCAACCGTCATGCCGATGCCTAAGTCATTCGCGTAGCTTTCTGGCACTTGCAGTTCAGCTTCAAATGCCGATAAATCGACAAGCGTTAACAAGGCTTGATTTTTTACCACCATCGTCTTTGGCTGAACCAATAAATTGCCAACAATGCCTGATACACTGGCTTTTATTGCTAAATTTCCCACTTTACGCTGCAGTTCATCAACCATCAGCTGTTGTCTTGCAACTTGGCTTTTCGATGATTGAAGCTCAAATGACAAGGTATCTTTTGCCAATTCAACTTCTTGTTGTGCATGTTTGTAAGTGAGTTTGGCTTTGGCTAAATCATCCACCGCCTTTTCTAAATCAATTTGGCTGATCAAACGCTTTTCAATTGAAAGTTGAGCCCGGCGATTTTCACGTTCTGCCGCGTTTAACTCTACTTGTGCTAAATCAAGTGTTTTGGTCAGTGCGAGTGCTTGGCGTCTTGCCGCCAGCTCACTTCGTGCAAGTTCGCCCTTGAGCCTAGCCAATTCTGACTCTTGTTGTTTTAAGCTATTGTTAAGCTCAGGACTTTCAACCTCAGCAATCACTTGGCCTTTTTCAACTGTATCGCCTGCTTTTACATTCAATGAGACAAAGCCTTGTTCAGGGCTGTACGCTTTTGGCGCATTCGCCGCTACAATTTTACCGGTTGCAGCAACATCACGAACAAGGTTGCCTCGCTCTACTTTTGCTAACTGCAGCTGCGCTTTATCTATCGACATACTAGCGTTATCACTGTTAAACATGGCAAACCCTGTCCATGTAACAACAGATAGCATTAACGTAATCGCTAAAGCCGGTTTTAATAGTTTTGGCTTTTGTTTGATTACTTGATCTTGGCCACTGGTATCTTTAATCATGTTTTTCCCTAAAATCGTGTGTGTTGTTCAAATACGCTGATAAACAATGAAGCCAACAACATAAACGCTGGCACAATAAAGAAAGCGGACATTACTACCATTATTCTATTCCTAAACGATAAACTGATTAACTTAATACCAGTTGCATGCCAAATTTAAATTTAAAATAATTTCAACAACTTAAATTTAAACATGCAAAAATCAGATTGTCCGCGGACAGAAAAAGTGTCCGCTGCGGACACTTTTAATGCGTCATCAATTAACCGAATAAAAACTGATAGTTAGATGACACAGAAGTACAGAAATATAGGAAAAAGAGAAAAAGAAATATTCGACGCAGGGCAATCAAAACAAGCGTATTGCGTTGCTACGTGTTAAGTAAATACAAGGTATAACGATTTAACAATGACTGTTAAGTAAAGGAGTAAAATAAGAAAATATAACTAATAATCAATGAGAAAGTAGAAACTTAAAAGGTAAACATTGAGAAAGTAAACGAGAGAAGTTGGGTGGCAATCTTACCAGCCACATCCCGGCACATAAGTCACACGCTGTGGCTGCTCCCTTCCGGGCCTGACCAGATTCACGCGCTATTATTGCGGGAGGACCAATAAGATCACCATAATAACTCAGTTAAACAAAGGGTTTTGCTCAACTGCGCGCAGGGATTATCACTATTTTGCTGATGAAGTTCAAGCAAAACTTTGTTCATGCTAATCAACTGCGCAACAATTAACCTTAAAGCTGTTTTAACAGACGCGATAACTTGGCTTTCACCTGCGTCATATTATCTGGACCTAAACGCAGTAGCTGTTTTTGTGCGTCAGATAAGGCTTCATATTCAGGTACCGCATATTTATATGTTACAGACTGGCTTGTAAGCGGCGTATCTAGCGGAACAGCTGGAGTATCAAGTAAATGCTGAATCGCCAGTGCAAGACGTTGTTCAAACTCATAATCCGATAAACCAATCTCGTCATACGCATCTTGGATAAGCGGTTTATATTCATCAATTAATGCGACAATTTGTTTTTCCGAAAGCTTAGTAAATAAGCTGACATACGGATCGTAGCGCTCAAAACTCTCTGGATTTACGGTAATAATTGCACCGTCGTTTACGCTAAACGCTTGTTTTGGTGAAACAAACATTTGATGCTTTTTAGCAAGCTTACCGTCCGCTAAGTTTTCGGTGTAAACCACCGCACGGCGAATTAAATCATCGCTAACAACAAGCTTTAACAAATTAACCGATACAACATCTGCTAGCGACTCTCGTACAACTGAATCGCTATCATCAAGCGAAGGCAGCACACGTGTCACTTCTGGCGTTACTGGCTCTTCAGTTTCAGGCTCTTTAGTTACAACCACTTGCTCAACCACCGGCTCAATCACAGGGTCGTTGGTCACAACTTGTGTTTCTTGCTCTGGCTCTAAAGGTTCAGTGGGTTGAGGCAATTCAATTACTTGCCTTTCACCCGGCTCTACTGGTTTGTCGCCTTTCATTAATTGCATGGCTGCTACCGCTATCACGATTGCTACCAGAGAGAGTCCGACAATGTAAGGTAATTTATTTTGAGAATTCGTTGTCATATTTTTCACTGTTCAAATATTTATTTTAGATCTAAAGTGCTCTAAATTAACAATAAAGGGAGAATACAAAGTATCTGATGAATAGTAGCGGGAATAGTTCAAAACATAAAACAAAAATTGCATTACTACTTACTGGTGGTGGCGCACGAGCGGCTTATCAAGTAGGCGTTTTAAAAGCAATTGCGAAAAACTTGCCGCGTAATCAAGTAACGCCATTTGCTATCATAAATGGTACATCAGCGGGCGCAATTAATGCAACGGCACTCGGTTGTTACGCTTCGTGTTATCAGCTAGCCGTTAAAAAGTTAGAACATGTGTGGAAAAATTTTCGCACCGAGCAGGTTTATCACACCAACTTTTCATCGGTATTTGGTCATATTTTTATTAATATGTTACGTAGTTTTCAGTCGGATTATGAAAACCACCCACCCGCAAGCTTGCTCAATAACCAACCATTACGAGAGTTATTGCGCTCAGTGCTCGATTTAAAACGCATCGATAATAATATTCGCAACGACTACTTAGAGGCACTATCGATTACTGCTTCAAGTTATTCGAGCGGTGATTCCGTCGCGTTTTTCCAAGCTAAGCATGCCAACTCTTGGCGCAGAGCCAAAAGACGTGGTGAGAAAACAACAATTAATATTGAACATTTAATGGCGTCCAGTGCCATTCCTATGGTTTTCCCAAGTACCAAAATTCGTCAAGGCTACTTTGGCGATGGCTCGGTGCACCAACATGCACCGCTGAGTCCTGCAATTCATTTAGGCGCGGAAAAAGTCTTTGTAATTGGTGTTGAGCAACCTATTGATAATAAGTATTTTGGTTTTCAGCCACACTACCCCGGTATTTCAACGATTGCCGGCCATTTGCTTGATACCATTTTCTCCGATACCTTACGTGCAGACATTGAACGGCTAGAACGTATTAACCGAACTTTGTCCCTTATTCCTGCGCGCGATAAACATAAAGAACTTAAGCGCATCGCGCACTTTGTAATAAACCCTTCGCAAAACTTTAATGCCATTGCCACTCAGTACTACGACACTATGCCTGTGCCAATAAAAATGCTACTGCGCAGTATTGGTGTGAAAAAACATTCAGAATCGTCACTGGTGAGTTATTTACTCTTTGAAAAAGAATACACCCAGCATTTGATTGATATTGGCTACCAAGATGGTTTAGCACAATTAGATGAAATAATGGCGTTTTTAGAGTTCACCAATATGCAGTAAGTTTATGGTAAACGGGCTAGCGCCCTTCTAGTATAAAACGCTCAGCACGTTCAACACGGCGCGGTTTGCCGCGCACAATTAAAATATCCTGCGCTTTTAATACAGTATCACTTGGCGGGAAACTTAATTCATTACCATCACGACGAAGTCCGGTCACATCAACCCGCCGTTTAGTTAAGTTTAAATCACCTAAGGATAATCCTCGTGCATAGGCATCTTCGGTAATCGCGATTGCATGCAAAAATTCAAGGTGATCAGATGAATCGGGGGTCAATGGTGTACTATCACCTGGGAAATAACCGTGTAGTAAGCCATAGCGATTGCTACGCTCTGCTTGCACACGCCTTAAAATACGGCGCATGGGTACCCCAGTTAAAAACAGTACATGTGATACCAACATAAGGCTGGCCTCTAACTTTTCAGGTACTACTTCTGTAACGCCTTTATCTTTGAGCTCAGATAAATACCTATCATCGCGCATGCGCACTAAAATTTTAACCTTAGGTGCAAGCTGCTTAATACTATTAATAATCGCAAATGTGCTGTCTTTATCGGCAAAGGTAATAATCACAAGGCGGCTTTTTGCAATATTGGCACCTTTTAGCACCTCTTTTTGCTTTGCCTGACCAAAATAGATATTTTCTCCAGCGGCCTGCGCCTCTTTAACGCGCACTGTGTCACTATCTATCGCAACAAACGGAATTGCCTCCGTTTTTAAAAAACGCGCGATAATTTGCCCTACACGACCATATCCGCAAATCACAACATGTTGACTAAATTCATCAAACTGAGCATCGCTGTTGTCATAACTTTGACTATTTTTTGTCAGCAAATTAGGGGCAACTTTATTGAGAATTTTATACGACAGCGAAGCGCCGTTATCCACCAAATAAGGCGTTATCGCCATACTTAATACACCAACTGACAACAGCAAGGATGCATTCGCCGAATTTAACAAAGCGTATTTTAATGCGAGTGATATTAAGACAAAGCTAAACTCACCCATCTGGCATAACATAAGTGCACTTGCCAACGCATTTTCATGATTCTCGCCCGCCACTTTCGTCACAAAATACGTAATCGCCACTTTCAGTGTCAGCAAGCCAAATAACCCAAGTGCAATCCATTGTAAGTTAGCCACAACAAAAGCCATATCAAGCTGCATGCCGATGGTGATAAAGAATAACCCCATTAAAATATCTCTAAATGGGCGGATATCGGCTTCTAGTTGATGCTTATATTCACTTTCACCTAACATCATGCCTGCTAGAAAAGCGCCTAGCGCCATGGATAAGCCAAAAGCAGACGTTATCGCTGCCGCAATAAGTGCAACCAATATGGTGGTCAACACAAATAATTCATCACTGCGTGTTTGCGCTATTTCACTGAAAATTCTCGGAAGTACCCATTTGCCAACGGCCATCAATAGCGCAACAACCATCCCGCCTTTTGCCAACGCCGTTAAAATGGTGGTCCATAACGACTCTGAGCCATTTGCCAGAAGCGGAAGTGCGATTAATAAAGGCACTACCGCGATATCCTGAAATAGCAAAACGCCAATCGCCAGCTGCCCAGGTCTTGAGCGCAATAATGGCGAGCCACTGACTTGTTTGACCACAATCGCGGTTGACGACAAGGCAACTAAACTACCGATACTGAATGCCGCGATCATTGAGATGCCCGATAACCACAACAGCACCATGACCACTAAGGTAGTTATTACGACTTGCATTACGCCGACGCCAAAAACAATATGGCGCATAGCAAGTAAACGAGGAATTGAAAACTCTAATCCTAAGCTAAACAGCAAAAAAACAATGCCAAGTTCAGCAATAAAGTGCATTTGTTCGCTTTGTTCAAGCCACGCAAAGCCGTCTTTACCGGCGAGAATTCCAACCGCTAAATAAGCCAAAATGGGTGGCAGATTAAAGCGTTTAAACAGCCAAATCAGCACCACAGCGGCAATCAAGATATAGAAGTAAACACCAAACGTATGCTGCAAACACCACCTCTACCAATATAATAAGCGTTATGTCGAAAAACTGACGAATTCATTAGAAGCGAGTCTCTCTAATCAATTAAATATAGCAAGTGTCTGTTTTTCTGCCACTTAATAAAAATGGCTTAGATTTTGCTTAAATATCCATGTACTTAATATTTTGCGGTAGTATGAGGGTAGTTAAGTGGAAAACGTACATGTTTTAACGCGTCAAACAGACAGCAACGGCGATTATTTGCCGTATGGCCAGATCTATTCTGAACAGAATGACATAAGCCATACCCATGCGTTAGTAACGCAACTTCAAAAAACACTTGAGCTTACAAAATTATTAAACATCTTTTCGGTTGAAGCATCACGCGTAGTGCAATTTGCAGGCCTACAATTTCATAGTACCGAAGGGGTAATTGAAATGACTGGCAGTAAAATTGAAGGTGAAAACTACGCCTTTGACCTAATGGCTGATGGCGAACGTCTTGGCCAGCTTATTTACTTTTGCCAAAACTTACCACAATACGCAAAGCAGAAGTTAGCAAGATTACATACCGCACTAGTCTACCCTCTGCGCAATGCACTATTGTTTTCACGTGTGAAAAAACTGGCTACCAAAGATGCATTAACCGGGCTAAATAACCGCAGTATGTTTGATGATTGCCTATACCGTAAGCTTGAACGAAGCCGCCGTCATCACCGCAGCTTTGGTTTAATGTTGCTAGATTTAGATAACTTTAAGCAAGTAAACGATCAACATGGGCACCAAGTGGGCGATCAAGTATTGATTGATTTTGCCAATATTCTGACAGACTGCGTAAGAGGCACCGACACCGTATTTAGGTTTGGTGGTGATGAATTTGCCATTTTAATTGATGACGACAACTATGAAGTAAGTCATATCTTAGCTAATCGCATTAAAAAACGCGTGCACAGTCACCAACTACTGAAAACCCATTCAGTAACCACCAGCATTGGTTTTTCATTAAGTAAGGCAAAAGATACTCCTAACAGTATTTTTGAACGCGCAGACAGAGCGCTTTATGCAGCAAAACAAGACGGACGGGATTGTTGCAAAACAAACTAAGGCATAGCAAGAAGAAAAAAGGAAGCACTAGCTTCCTTTTTTTAGACGATAACCGGTAAGCAGCAAACACAAACCAACAAAAAAAGCCCCGAGCACATTGGCTATTTCAAAAAAGCTGGTAATTGGTGTCACGATAATACAAATAAGTGGACACATTACCGCTAATAAAAAGAAACTTCCGCCTTTCCCTAACCAATAGCACAGCAGCAACGCAGCAGTAATCGCACCAAAAATAGCGCCATAGATCACCACAGTGAGATTAAACGAAAAAATAAGGCTAACCGCCAAAACCACTGCAAATACAATTAAGCCGATATAAGCTTGCCCGATAAGTGAAAAACCAACTGCTTGACTAGTTTTCATTTGCTTCCTTTTGTTGCCAACATAGCCCATTTTCGGCGTATGCATGTTTTGATATGCCCAAGCCAATCACTTGAACAAGTTGACTATTATAGTAAATTCCTGCAACCAATGGGCGCTGCCAAGGGGGAATACCAGCCTCTTTTAGCCATGTGCTAACCGACTTAGTGCAGTTTCGGTGTTGTAAGGTAAACTTTTCAGCGCCAATATCAAAACGTAGATTAACGTGTTCATCCATAAATGGCGCACGCACACCTTGAGCTGTTTTTTCTACACTAAACTCTTGGTTACCGATAACCAGTGAACTTAGCCCAATGTTATCTTGATTTTCAGGCGCCGCCTGAGGTAACACGATAAACAAAGCATCTTGGTAGCGTTTAATCGCAAAGCCACTACATTCAATACTCACTTGCGCATCCATTTTTGCCTTAAATGCTTGCTGGTTAACTTGATTGAGCACCTTTTGAGATGGTAAAACTAGGTTATTTTGCTGTAGCCAGTAGCGTATTAAATTATCAATACGCGCACGCGAAAAACCAATTACCTCATTGAGCAGAAAACGCTGTTGAAAAATGCACTTTTTCGCGTCTTCGGCAATGTATTCATCCAGTAATTGTTGTTGAGATTGCAGTAAGCTCACTACACGAGCAACGGTATTGCTAAAACCCTTAAAACGTACATTAAGTTCAGGAAGGATTTTATTACGTAAAAAATTTCGGTCAAAGCGATCGTCGTGATTTGATTCATCATTAATATTTGAAAGTTGCTGAGCCTTTGCGTACTCAACGATTTCTTTTCGCATAATGCCTAGTAATGGGCGAAATACAGGTAAACCATTTTCAATGCGAGAGCGTTGCTTCATCGCACCTAATCCCAACAGCCCTGCTCCGCGTTTTAAACGAATAAAAAACGTTTCGACTTGGTCGTCAAGGTGCTGTCCAAGTAATAATTCTGAATCGCTATGCAAGTGCGCTTTTAGTGCGTTATAACGTGCCGTGCGTGCCACCGCCTCTAAGCTTTCACGATTAGCTTTCTTTACGCTTACTCGGTAAGCCGTATACGGGATTTGCCATTGCTGACATAAATCGGCACAAAACGCCTGCCACATATCGGCATTATCACTTAAGCCATGGTTGATATGCACAGCGTCGATTTCAATGTGCGTGAATTCATCGCGATAACGCTTCGCTAAATGTAATAATACAACCGAGTCAACACCGCCAGAAAGCGCAACAGTAAAGCGCGTTTTTTCAGTGTTGTTAAGCTCATATTTAAAAGTGGAATAAATATCTTTCATAAACAAAAAAAGCCGCAAAATGCGGCTTTTTCCAAAGTCTTTTAATTAGCAGTAACCAAAAGACATTAAACGCTCATAGCGCTGCTCTAACATTTCTTCTAATGATAAAGCTTTCAAATCACCTAAGTCACGTTTAATTTGTGCTTTAAGCGATTTCGCCATTGCATCGTAGTTACGGTGTGCACCGCCTAGTGGCTCTTCAACAATCGAGTTAATTAAGTCTAAGCTCTTAACACGATCGGCACTTACACCCATAGCTTCTGCAGCAAGCGGGGCTTTTTCTGCGCTTTTCCAAAGAATTGACGCACAACCTTCCGGTGAAATTACTGAGTATGTGCTGTACTGAAGCATATTAACACGGTCACCCACGCCAATTGCTAATGCACCACCCGAACCACCTTCACCAATTACCGTACAGATCACTGGCACTTTAAGGCCTGCCATCACTTTAAGGTTTTTAGCGATTGCTTCACTTTGACCACGTTCTTCAGCACCAACACCCGGGTATGCTCCTGGCGTGTCGATAAACGTGATAATTGGCATATTAAAACGCTCTGCCATTTCCATTAAACGTAACGCTTTACGGTAGCCTTCTGGTTTTGGCATACCAAAGTTACGCTTAATTTTCTCTGCTGTATCGCGGCCTTTTTGTTGACCGATAACCATTACTGGTTCGCCATCTAAACGTGCAATACCGCCTACAATAGCCGGATCATTAGCAAATGCGCGATCGCCTGCTAATTCGTCAAACTCGGTAAAAATACGCTCGATATAATCTTTGGTATACGGACGTAACGGGTGACGAGCAAGTTGTGAAACCTGCCATGGACCTAGATCAGAGAAAATTTTATTGGTCAGCTCTACGCTCTTATCTTTAAGGCGTGAAACTTCTTCTTCTAGACTCAGATCCAGTTCACCACCGCGACCTACGTTTTTAAGTTCTTCAATTTTTGCTTCCAACTCTGCAATTGGAAGTTCAAAATCAAGATAATTGAGACTCATGCTCTAAACTACCTAATTAAATTCTAGTTCAATATTCTGTGCTACTAAGCGTGAGAGATTAGCAAGTAACTCGTCACTGGGTGTAACACACCACTGTGTTCCTAATGAAAGCTCAGTTGTTGCATCTGGGCGTTCATATTGAATTCTTATTGGGCAAGTACCAAATTTATACGGGGTGATGGTATGCTCTAATCGAGACAAGAAGTTATCACTCACTTCCTGCATTTTCACCGTCATTTTTATGTTTTTAACCCGCTTTTCACGAACAGATTCAATACTTGCAACTTCGCGAGCGGTCATTGTAATACCACCTGAGAAGTTATCAAAGCTGACCACACCAGATATCACCAAGATATTGTTCATTTGCAGCAGTTCTTGGTAAGTTTCGAACTGTTCAGGAAATAAACGAATATCAATTCGAGCACTTTTATCATCCAGTGTCAGTAGCCCCCAACGCTTTCCTTTTTTATTAATTAAGGTACGCGCATTAATCACTAAACCTGCCGCTGTAGACGTTACATCACGTTCCGTCGGTTGTAAATCGACAAGTCGACCAGACACATAATTTTTAAGTTCTGCACGATATTGATTAATTGGGTGACCGGTCAAATAAAGTCCCAGTGTTTCGCGCTCACCTTCTAACCATTCGTTGTCGGTAAATTTAGGTGCTTGCACAAATGCAGCGGCAACTTCTTCGGGCTCTGTTGCCAATAAACCAAACAAATCGCTTTGGCCTAGTGCTTCTGCTTTATTGTGTTGATCGGCCGATTTAAGCGCATCAGGTAAGCTGGCAATTAAAATAGAACGTGCACTTTGTGTTTGCTCAGGACCCAATTTATCCATCGCCCCTGACATAATCAGCTTTTCAATCACACGCTTATTTAAACGCTTAATATCGACGCGCGCACAGAAATCGAATAAATCTTTAAATAGGCCGCCAGCTTCTCGCGCTTCTAAAATTGCGTCTACCGGGCCTTCACCTACACCTTTAATTGCCCCAATACCGTAAACAATTTCGCCTTGATTATTTACCGTAAACTTATATAAACCAGAGTTTACATCAGGCGGTAATAATGTGAGTTTCATATTCTCACATTCATCAACAAGGGTAACAATCTTATCGGTGTTATCCATATCGGCTGACATAACTGCCGCCATAAACTCTGCTGGATAATGGGTTTTCATCCACAGCGTTTGATAAGATACCAGTGCGTATGCTGCCGAGTGTGATTTGTTAAAGCCGTAACCTGCGAATTTTTCAACCAAGTCGAAGATCTTCATCGCAAGTTCGCCGTCTACGCCATTTTGCTTTGCACCATCCTCAAAGGTTGAACGCTGCTTGGCCATTTCTTCAGGCTTTTTCTTACCCATTGCACGACGCAGTAAGTCAGCGCCACCAAGGCTATACCCTGCTAATACCTGAGCAATCTGCATTACCTGTTCTTGGTAAAGAATAATGCCATAGGTTGGCTCTAAGATAGGCTGCAAGCTTTCGTGCTGATACTGCGCATCGGGGTAAGATACTTCTTCTCGTCCGTGCTTACGGTCGATAAAGTTATCTACCATGCCCGATTGCAACGGACCTGGACGGAAAAGTGCAACCAATGCAATCATATCTTCAAAGCAGTCGGGCTTTAAGCGACGGATAAGGTCTTTCATGCCGCGCGATTCAAGCTGGAATACTGCGGTTGTTTCTGCACGCAGCAGTAACTCGAAACTTTTCGGATCATCTAGCGGAATAGCGGCAATATCGATATGTTCTTTTTGCTCGCGCGTTAAGCGCTCATTGGCCATATCGAGAGCCCACTGCAATATGGTTAAAGTACGTAACCCTAAAAAGTCGAACTTAACCAGACCCGCTGTTTCTACATCATTTTTATCAAATTGGGTAACCGGGAATTTACCTTCATCATCACAGTAAAGTGCGGCGAAGTCGGTAATGGTTGTCGGTGAAATAACAACACCCCCGGCGTGCTTACCGGCATTACGTGTACAGCCTTCTAAAATGCGGCACATATCGATAAGTTCTTTTACTTCATCGTCTGTGTCGTAGGCCTCTGGTAAACGCGGTTCAACATCAAAGGCTTTTGCCAATGTCATGCCCGGATCGCCCGGTACTAATTTTGAAATACGGTCAACAAAACCATAAGGGTGACCTAGCACACGGCCTACATCGCGTATTACCGCTTTTGCCGCCATCGTACCAAAGGTAATGATCTGCGACACTGCATCACGGCCATAGAGTTTGGCAACGTGGTCGATTACTTCATCGCGTCGGTCCATACAGAAATCGACGTCGAAATCGGGCATGGATACACGTTCTGGATTCAAGAAACGTTCGAAAAGTAAGTCAAATTGCAGTGGATCAAGATCGGTGATCTTTAGCGCATAAGCAACTAATGAACCTGCACCTGAGCCTCGCCCTGGACCCACCGGAATAATGTTATCTTTACTCCACTGAATGAATTCCATTACGATTAAGAAGTAACCTGGGAAACCCATTTGGTTAATTACATCAAGTTCAATTCTTAAGCGGTCATCATATTCGACGCGTTTGACTTTGCGATCTTCTTCATCGGGGAATAAGAACTGCAAACGTTCTTCCAGACCATCTTCCGATACTTTTACTAAGAAGTCTTCAATCGAGAGTGAGCCCGTTGGGTAATCTGGTAAGAAGTAAGTGCCAAGTTGAATCGTAACGTTACAACGTTTGGCAATTTCTACCGAGTTTTCCAGTGCTTCTGGAATATCCGCGAACAGCTCACACATTTGTTCTTCGGTTTTTAAATACTGCTGCTCGGAAAAACGTTTTGGACGGCGTTTATCATCTAAAGTGTAACCATCATGAATTGCCACACGAATTTCATGGGCTTCAAAGTCTTCTTTATTGAGAAACACGACTTCGTTGGTGGCAACAACTGGCAAACCTGAATATTGGGCATAAGCAACTGCACTATGCAAATAATCTTCTTCTTGCTCGCGTTCAGTGCGCGTTAGCTCAATATAGTAATGACCTTTAAAGTGTTCTAAATAAAAGTTACCAATGGATTTAGTTAAATCATTATTGCCTTTTAATAAGGCTTTACCCAAGTCACCATCTTTGGCACCTGAGAGTAAAATAAGGCCTTCTTTATGCTCAATAAGCCACTCTCTATCAACCATAGGACGTTGCATAAGGTGGCCGCGTTGATAGCCTTTGGAAATAAGCAGTGTAAGGTTTTTATAGCCTGCATTATTTTTAGCAAGTACGACCAAGCGACAAGGCTCATCGGGAAATTCAGGACTGTGTAACCACAGATCAGCGCCAACAATTGGTTTAATGCCAGCACCATGCGCAGCACCGTAAAAGCGCACTAAACCGCACAAGTTCATTTGATCAGTAATGGCAAATGCAGGCATATTCAGCTCTGCAATTTTACCGACGATAGGCTTAGTTTTTGCTAAGCCGTCCACCATTGAATAATCACTGTGAACACGTAAGTGTATAAATTTAGGGTCTTGCATTATCTGCCTAACTTGATTGACCAAGCACTAATTAGCAATTGTTGGTCTGTTCTATTATTGTTTTTACGGGCTTAAAGCTTTGTCTATGATGCGGCGTAACACCGTGAAGTGCAAGTGCTTCTAAATGTGCCTTGGTTGGGTAACCTTTATGGCCAGCAAAGCCATAATTTGGGTACTCAGTATCGAGTGCTTTCATTTCGTTATCACGGGTCACTTTGGCAAGAATTGATGCTGCGCTAATTTCGGCAACTAAGCTATCACCTTTAACAACGGCTTGTGCAGGTACATTGATATCGGGTAAACGATTGCCATCAATAAATACAAACTCGGCAGGAATATTAAGCCCTTCTACCGCGCGCTTCATGGCAAGCATGGTAGCATGCAAAATATTAAGCTCGTCAACTTCTGCAACGCTGGCGCGGGCAATATGAAAGCACAGCGCCTTTTCAATAATTTCTTCGTAAAGTGCCAAGCGCTTTTTTTCGGTTAGCTTTTTTGAATCGGCAAGACCCGCGATTGGCTTTGATGGGTCTAAAATAACCGCAGCCGTGACCACATCGCCCACGAGCGGACCACGCCCTACTTCATCGACACCTGCAATAAGTTGCGTATTTGGACGAATAATCTCAGTCATGTTTGTTCTCTATTACATTACTTACAGCCAGCGCCGCTTGTTTACTAGCGTCGAGCCTTAATGACTTATGCATTTCATAAAACGTTTGTTTTAATGCTGTTTGATCTTCTTCTAGCAATGGTTTTAGGGTTGCTGCCAAGTTTTCAGGGGTTAAATCATTTTGTAATAACTCAGGCACTAGTTGCTTGCCCGCCAATAAATTAGGCAGTGAAAAGTGCTCAATGTTAAATTTAAATAAGCGTGTCACTAAGTGATATGTCAGGGCTTTTAGTTTGTAGCCAACCACCATTGGGCGCTTAAGCAACATGCATTCAAGTGCTGCCGTACCCGACGCCAATAGCACCGCATCAGCGGCGGTCATCACTTCACGCGATTTGCCATCAACAAGGGTAAATATGTCTGCCGCATTGAGCTTGGTTGCGACAGCCAAAAACTCTTCTTTGCGTTTTTCATTAACTAAAGGCACCAACACTTTTAACTTTGGTATCTCTGCTTTAAGTAACAACACCGCTTGAATATAGGGTTCGCTTAACAACGTGACTTCAGAGCCTCGGCTGCCCGGCAGAACAGCTAACACTTTATCTGTAGCTGATAAATCAAACAGTGCTCTACTAGCAGTTTGTTCATCTTCGAGCGGCAACTCATCCGCCAAAGTATGGCCGACAAACG
This sequence comes from Pseudoalteromonas sp. ABV4_021, assembly GCF_056159365.1. Taxonomy (NCBI): domain Bacteria; kingdom Pseudomonadati; phylum Pseudomonadota; class Gammaproteobacteria; order Alteromonadales; family Pseudoalteromonadaceae; genus Pseudoalteromonas; species Pseudoalteromonas sp. ABV4_021. The sequence continues at coordinate 1,964,947 of NZ_JBSWVB010000001.1, forward strand.
CACATGGAATATTGTGTTTATCGTAAAACGCTTTTTCAAATGGTAATAATGCAAGCACTAAATTAGTGGCTTCTGCCACTTTAAAAACACGTTTTTCACGCCAGGCCCATACCGATGGACTAACATAATGCACGGTTTTAATACCAGCAGCCTTTAACGGCTTTTCAACGCGTAAGTTAAAGTCGGGAGCATCAATGCCAATGAAAATATCCGGCGGATTATCGATAAAACGCTGTACAATTTGCTTTTTAATGCTGAGTAGACGAAATAACTTAGGCAGTACTTCAAAAACGCCCATTACGGCGAGTTCTTCCATTTGAAAATGGGTTTTAAACCCTTCAGCCAGCATACGCAGACCGCCAATGCCCTCAAATGTGGCATTTGGGTAATGTTGTTTTAGTGCTTTAATTAAACCTGCACCTAAAATATCGCCGGAGTGTTCCCCGGCGATAAGTGCAATTCGAAGTGGCTCATTCGAGATCATTAACGAATTAACCCTCGATTTGAGCTTTTGGCAAAATCAATCATGTTTTGCACTGCTTTAAACTGCTCGGCTTCTTTTTCCATTTCAACAAGTGCCGCATCCAGTTTATTACCTTTGCGGTATAACTGCTTGTATGCGCGACGTAATGCCATAATTTCGTCTGACTCAAAGCCGCGACGTTTTAGACCTTCAGTGTTGATTGCCACAGGACGTGCTGGTGTGCCGATAGTTGTTACAAACGGCGGTACATCTTGGTTAACACCAGAGTACATGCCAATAAACGCATGTGAACCGATATGACAAAACTGATGAATACCTGAATTGCCGGCCAAAATTACCCAATCACCGATATGTACGTGACCAGCAGCACTTGCGTTATTAGCGAAAATACAGTTATTGCCTATCACGCAGTCATGGGCAACGTGTGTATACGCCATAAATAAGTTATTTGAGCCAATCTTGGTGATGCCTTCATCCTGAATGGTACCTCGGTGGATTGTGGCACATTCGCGGATCACGTTGTTGTCACCAATGATCAGCTTGGTTGGTTCATCCTTGTACTTTTTGTCTTGGCACGCTTCACCCACTGAAGCGAACTGGAAAATATGGTTACCAGAACCAATTGTTGACGGCCCTTTAATTACGACGTGTGATTCGATGATACAATCATCACCAATCACCACGTCGTTGCCGATGTAGCTGTAAGGACCAACTTTTACGTTGTTGCCAAGTTGAGCGCCAGGCTCAATAATTGCAGTAGGATGGATCACGTATTATAACTCTCTTCTTGCACACATTAACTCAGCTGAACACACTACTTTGCCGTCAACTCTCGCTTCACCATAGAACTTCCACATGTTGCGGCGTTCCTTTAAGAATTCAACGTGTAAATGCATTGTGTCACCCGGTAACACAGGTTGTTTAAAGCGCGCGTTATCAATGGCTGCAAATAAATATAGCTCATTGTCACCACGGTTTTCAGTTGTTTTAAAACCTAATAAACCTGTTGCTTGTGCTAATGCTTCTAAAATCATTACGCCAGGGAAAATTGGCTGTTCAGGGAAGTGGCCTGTGAAAATTGGCTCATTTGCTGTGACATTTTTAATCGCGTGAAGCGTTTTGCCCGGCTCAAAGTCAACGACTTTATCAACCAATAACATTGGGTAACGATGCGGTAATAGCTTTAGGATTTCTTGAATATCAAAGCTGTTTAGTTGTTCTGCCAAAATGTGTTTCCTTAACCTAACTAATCTCTTCGCGCGAGTATTTATACTGCGCGATAATTTAGTACGTGACGAAGACTACTCGTCACGCTCCGGCAGGGATTTTTCCACTGCCTTTAATCGCTTATTAATTGCTGAAAGCTGTCGTAACTGTGCCATATTACGACGCCAGTCTTTATTCTCACTGTGCGGTACACCCGAAGAATAAACACCCGGTTTATCAATGCCACTGATTACCATTGACATACCCGTTAAAACAACGCCATCGGCAATTTCAATATGTCCTGCGATACCTGACAAGCCACCAATTTGGCAGTACTTGCCAATAGTTGTGCTGCCTGCAATAACGCTACATCCAGCAATCGCGGTGCCTTCTTTAACCACGACATTATGCGCGATTTGTACTTGGTTATCGATAATCACGTTGCGCTCGATGATAGTATCATCAATGGCGCCACGGTCGATGGTTGTACTTGCGCCAATTTCAACATTATCGCCAATAACAACGGTACCAAGCTGCGGGATTTTCACCCACTGACCTTTCTCATTGGCGTAGCCAAATCCATCGGCACCGATTACGGTATTAGCATGAACTAAACACGAATTACCAATCTCAACTTGATGATAAATCGTTACATTAGCCCAAATTTTCGTATTGGTCCCTATTTTAGCACCCTTACCAATAAAGCTACCAGCACCAATTGAACTGCCAGCAGCGATTTCAACACCTTCTTCAATCACCACATTAGCGCCAATCGATACCGATTTATCAAGCTTTGCCGTTGGGTCAATGATTGCCGAGGGGTGAACATTAGTCGCAGGTTCTGGCGTGGTATCCATCGCTTGCGCTAACAGCGCGTAGGCTAAGTACGGATTCGCAACAATAATTTTATTACCAGTAAAATAATCTGCATCTTGCGGTGACAAAATCACCGCTCCTGCTTGAGTACTGGCAAGTTTGCTGCGGTATCTTTTGTTAGCGAGAAAACCAATCTCGTTGCCGGTCGCATTTTCTAGGGTTGCTATACGAGAAATGCTGAGCGAGTCGTCACCGACCAGCTCAGCATTTAAAATCTCAGCGATTTGCTGTAATTTCATAAGCTTTATTATTTAGCCTTTGCTACACGCTCTGCTACTTTAGAGGTGATGTTATCCACTGATTTTTCGTTGAAGTAAAGAAGTGAACCCGCAGGTTTTACTTCGTCATACTTACCTGCTTTACCTTCTGCAGCGATAGCATCAAAAATCACAGTCTCTAGCTTTTTAGTTTCCTGTGCTTGACGCATTTGCATTTCTTGCTGAAGTGGCTGACCTTGCTCTTGCAATGCTTTTTGTAGCTCTTGAATTTTCTTTTGGCTTGCTTCTTTTTGCGCTTTGCTCATTGTTGCGTTTTCACGCTGGTATTTTTCAACTTCAAAACGAATATCGCCTTGTAGCTTTTCAAGTGCTTGTCTGCGCTCGCGGAACTCTTCTTCTAACGTCGCTTTAATCGCAGACGCCTGCGGAGAACCACTAAATACTTGTTGTACATTTACAACAGCAACTTTGTGAGCGAATGAACTTGCAGAAGCACCCATTAGAAAAGTAGCTAACAAAGTCATGGCGGTTGTTTTAATCATTTTATTCACGAATTTATTCCTTTTAGAATGTGTTACTAATGTTGAAGCTGATGCCTTTAGTCTTATCATCATCTTCTTTTTTCAGTGGGTAGGCAAAACTAATTACCATAGGGCCCATAGGCGAAATCCACTGGATAGATAAACCTGCTGACGAACGGAAACGACTTGGGTCTGAATAATCTTCAAGTATCGCTCGCTCATCCGGCGTTAAGTTAGAATAGCGATCTACATCGAACTCTGTATCCCAAACATTCGCCGCATCAATAAATAAGCTGGTACGCACCGAACTGCTGTTTTCGTCATCAAGAAATGGCGTAGGTACAATCATTTCAAGGCCAGCAACGGCTTTTACGTTACCACCGATACGACCCGCTGTTCGAATTGTATCAAATTGAGGATCACTACCAATTGGCCCTTGCGTACCATCAGGATTTGGTGTGCCCGGTAACCAATTAGGAGATACTACAATAGCTTGTGGTAAGATTGTATTACGCTCAAAGCCACGTAAATCCATTTCAGAAATACGGAAGAATTCCTGTACTGGTAAAATCTGATCGTAACCATTGGTAGTACCGTAACCATTACCGTAACCAAATCCAGCTTTCGCTGAAAATGCCCACTTGTGGTTAGTGCTTAACGGCCAGTAGAAACGCGAATCGTAGTTAACCTTAAAGTAGTTAAGGTCCGAATTAGGCGTCGTTGCTTTAAACGTTAAACTTTGTTTAGAACCTGCCGTTGGGAACATACCACGGTTAAGCGTTACACGTGACCATCCCGCACTTAATTCAAGCTTTAAGAACTCAAAGCCTGCATCTGGGTTTTCTGGATCTAAGAACGTCTCTCGCATAATACGTGTTTGTTCATATTCTGATAGTTCAGATAAGAATTCTTTAGAAACAGTCGCACCAAAGTTAAGTCGGTTGTTGGCGTTTACCGGAATACCGATATTTGAACCAATACCATAACGTTTGCTCTTATAGTTGATTAGGCTGTATTTACTTGCATCAAAGTTTGAGAAGAAAATTGAGTTACCTAAACTGATACCGTCTTTGGTGAAATACGGGTCGGTATGTGACAAGCTTACGTTTTGAGAACCTTTAGCCGTACTTACGTTAAAGGCAACTTGGTCACCCGTACCTAAGAAGTTCGACTCGCTTACACCAATATTAAATTGCAGCTTGTTGTATGAGCCGTATGCAAGACCAGCATTAAAACTACCCGCTGATTGCTCTTTTACAGTGAAATCTACATCAACTTGGTCATCTTTACCCGGTACCGGTGATACATCAAACTCAACGTTTTCCATATACATTAAGCGCTGCACTTGTAATTTAGAGCGCTCAAGCGTGTTATTTGATAGCCACGCACCTTCTAACTGGGTAATTTCACGACGAATTACTTCATCCGACGTAATTTCATTACCACCGATGTTAATACGACGCACATAAATACGCTTACCTGGATCAACTGATAGCGTTAATTTTACTTCTTTATTTTCTTCGTCAATATCAGGAATGGTACGTACTTCAGCATTGGCATAACCAAAACGTGCAAGGTAGTTTTTGATAAACTCTTCCGATGCCGTAACCACTGAGCCGTTGTATAGTTTGCCCGTTTTAAGTGGAATAACCGCACGAATTAACTCTTCACGGCCGAGCAAGTCACCCATAAAGTCGAATTCTTTAACAGTAAACTGCTCACCTTCGGTAACGTTTACTGTAACGTATACTGATTCTTTATCAGGGCTTACTGAAACTTGCGTTGAATCAATATTGAACTTCAAATAACCGCGGTCTAAGTAGTAGCTACGTACTTTTTCTAAATCACCTTGTACCGTTTGCTTTTGGTATCTGTCATTTGACATAAACATGTACCAAGGTAAATCTTGACGCGATTCAGCCAATGCGAGAAGTTCTTCGTCAGAAAATAACTCGTTACCAACGATGTTAATTTGACGAATTGACGCAGCATCACCTTCTTTAAATTCAAGCTTTAGCTTTACACGGTTACGTGGCAAGCGTGACACTGATACTTCAATCTCAGCGTTGTATTTACCAATACCGTGGAAAAACTCAACAAGGCCTTTTTCAAGGCCGTCTACAACAACCATATCAAGCGGTTCGCCTTTACGGATCCCCTGTTGCTCTAGACTGTCGTTAAGTTGCTCATCTTTAATATCTTTGTTGCCTTCAAACTCGATAATGCTGATGGTTGGTCTTTCGGTTACTTGAAAGATAACCGCATCACCATCACGTACCACTTTGATGTTGTCAAAGTGGCCTGAGCCGTAAAGCGCTTTGATTGTTTTTGAAATTGTGTAACTGTCGAGGTTATCACCAATGTTAATTGGAATATGCGTTAATGCTGCACCTAGTGCAACACGCTGCAATCCTTCAACTCTTAAATCTTCTACAATAAAGGAGTCTTGTTGGCCGAGAGCAGTAAAACTCGCTCCCAATAAACTTATTACAGCCAATTGTTTTCTTATAGCCATGTTATTATTTGATTTCCTTTATAACCGCGTAAAATCGTTAAACAGCGCAAGGCAAGTTAACAATATAAGGATTAGCGCACCAATCCTAAAACCTAATTCTTGTGTCTTTTCAGAGACTGGCTTTTTTCGGATAAGTTCAATGATGTAATACATTAAATGACCGCCATCTAAAATTGGTAGCGGCAACAAATTGAAAAAACCAATACTTACACTAACAAATACTAAGAACTCCAATAACGGCATAATGCCGCTACTGGTGCTGGCTCCAGCGCCAATTGCCACTCCCACTGGACCACTTAGATTCGCAACAGAGACTTGTCCTGTTATCAAATTAACTACTGTTGCAAAACTGACATTGATTAGTTGAATTGTTTTATCAACACCCAAAACAATGGCATCAAATACGCCGTATTGTTGTGTTGCAATCATCCACGATGGCCAATTTTCAACAAAGGGTATCACACCTAAGTAGCCTTGATTAAGCCCTTGCTCACTTTTTTTGCTACCAGGAGTAACCTCAATATTTAGCTTGTCATTGCCGCGGCTTATAGTAAGCAATAATGGCGTATTTGGCGAGCGCTGAATTCGAGTGACAAATGCATGCCATGATGGCATTGCTTCACCATTTACTAAATGAATTTCATCATCGACCCGAAGCCCACCAAATTCAGCTGGGCTGCCTTTTTGCACATGACCAAGACGCATGGTCTCTGCAGGTCTGAACGGTTTAATACCGATATCAACAATGGGGTTGCCGTCGTCTTTTAACTGCCAATTAGATAAATCGAGATACGTTTGTTGATAACCTAAATCATCGTCTTTTACACTAACGCGTACTTGCTGTTCGCCAATATTTTCCATCAAAACCAATAAGGTTTCACGCCAGCCATATACGTCTTTGTCGTTTATCGCGGTAATCTGTTGTCCTGCTTGCAACCTTGCTTGCTCTGCTAAGCTGCCAGGCACCACCTCGCCAATGACAGGTAGAAGTGAGCGCACACCAACCATAAACATAATGGCAGATACAATAATGGCGAAAATAAAATTCGCCATTGGTCCTGCCGCAACCACCGCAATGCGTTGGTAAACTGATTTATTATTAAACGCTAAATGACGTTCATCGCTCGCAACCTCTTCAACACGTTCATCGAGCATTTTCACGTAACCGCCTAATGGGATCGCCGCGACAACGTATTCGGTGCCGAGTTTGTCGTACCATTTAAACAAAGGTTTGCCAAAACCAATTGAAAAACGCAGCACTTTAACTCCACAGCGCCTTGCCACCCAAAAGTGACCATATTCATGAACAACAACAATAATGCCAATGACTAGTATAAAAGACAGTAAGTTCCACAAAAATTCCATTAACAACTCCCTGCAATCATATTCGTTGCATGATGACGCGCTTCGCTATCAAGTTGCAAAATAATATCTAGGTCATTAATTTTTAGCTGTTTATGACTCTTTGCGATTTTATCGAGTACCTGAGCATTGATTTTATAGATGTCCAAAAAGCTGATTTTCTTTGCCAGAAATGCGGCCACAGACACTTCATTCGCAGCATTGATTGTGGTTGTTGCGTACTGCCCTTCTGAACAAGCATCTATTGCAAGCTTTAAATTTGGGTAACGCTCAAAGTCTGGCGCGTTAAAACTAAAATCAAGCATAGTAGTAAAATCTAGCGGTTCAACGCCCGCTTCAATGCGCTTTGGAAACGCTAAAGCATGTGCGATTGGGGTGCGCATATCGGGGTTGCCCATTTGTGCCAATACCGAACCATCGGTGTATTGCACCATTGAGTGAATAATACTTTGCGGGTGAATGATTACTTGAATATCACTAGGCTCAGCATTAAATAGCCACTTTGCTTCAATAAACTCTAAGCCCTTATTCATCATGGTGGCTGAATCAACCGATATTTTCTGACCCATATCCCAATTTGGATGGGCTACGGCTTCATCAACTGAAATATTGGCAAAGGTGCTTAAGTCACGCGTTCTAAATGGTCCGCCTGAGCCCGTTAACAAAATTTTGCTAACACCATGTTGCTGTAAATTTGCGCTGTAACAATGCTCTTGCACACTTGCTGGCATCGCCTGAAAAATAGCATTGTGTTCACTATCAATCGGCAATAACGTCGCGCCTGATTGCTTAACTGCATCAATAAAAAGCTCGCCTGACATTACAAGTGATTCTTTATTTGCGAGCAACACGCGCTTACCGGCTTTAATCGCTGCAAGAGTAGGCAATAGCCCCGCAGCGCCAACAATCGCAGCCATTACCGCATCAACGTTATTGTCACTGGCCACATCCGCTGCCGCTTGTTGGCCACACAGCACCTTGGTTGAAATTCCTATGCGCGTAATTTCAGCCTCAAGTAGTTTTGCCGCATCAGGGCATTGCATTACAGCGTATTGTGGTAAAAACTGCGTGCATTGCTTTGCCATTAAGCGCCAATTTCGACCAGCAACCAGCGCAAACACTTGGTTAGCATCTGCGTTTCTTGCGATGACGTCTAAGGTGCTAGTGCCAATCGAACCTGTAGAGCCAAGAACGGTAATACGTTGCATTACGCCACCAAGGTCCACGCATAAAATGCAGCGAAAAGCGGTGCTGCAGCGGTTAAACTATCAATTCTATCGAGAATACCGCCGTGGCCAGGCAAACATGAGCCGCTGTCTTTCAAGCCAACTTCACGCTTAAACATACTCTCTAATAAGTCGCCGACAGCTGAGAATAAGGCAACAACAGCGGCCATTGCAGCGTAAATAAACCATTTATCGCTAGGTACCTTAGTAAAATAGCAAAATACTAAAACAAAAATCGCAGAACAAATTAGACCGCCCACTAGCCCCTCAATAGTTTTATTTGGGCTAACTAATGGCATTAACTTATGTTTACCAAGGTTTTTACCTGAGAAGTAAGCGCCAATATCAGCACTCCACACAATACCCAGTACAACCATAATTAGAATTGAGCCTTGTGTCGTGTTTGTTGCATATTCGCTGCTGCGCAGCACATTAAGCGCTAACCACATAGGCAGAAGCGTTAACAAACCTGCAATTGCGCGCATCATTAAACCGCCATGCCATGCTTTTGCGGTTCTAGGATAAGTCCATACCAGTGCGCAGGCAACAAGCCACCATGCAACAGCAAGCGTAAATACGTAATTAGCCGAGCCTACAAGTTGGCCATTTTGCCATAAGCTTTCAATCGGCCAGTAAATGTTCGCAATAAATAGAATAACAGCCATGCCAGCAACATAGCTGATGCGAGAAGCGAATCTTTTCAGCCCCATAAATGCCGACCACTCCCACGCTGAGAGCAATACAATCAATCCGGCAATTAAGCTAAACAATTCAAGTGGTGTAAAAAAAACTAGTGCAAGTGCAGCTGGCGCTAGCACTAAAGAAGTCAGTATGCGTTTTATTAACAAATCAAATTACCCTGTAAAAATCACGATTGAGCGAGTAGTTCTTTTATTTGTTCGCCAGTACAACCAAAGCGACGCTCTCGTGAAACATAACACGCAATTGCCTCTGCAAATGCCTGTTCATTAAAATCTGGCCAAAGTGTATCAGTAAAATAAAGTTCAGCGTAAGCAGCCTGCCATAATAAAAAGTTGCTTATGCGTAAGTCGCCTCCTGTGCGAATTAACAAATCTAGTGGCGCTTGTTCTTGCATACTAATGTACTGTGACAGTTTAGTTTCATCAATATCATCAGCGGCTATTTCACCATTCTCAACCTGTTTTGCCAGTTGTTTCGCAGCGTTTGCTATGTCCCATTGTCCACCATAGTTAGCTGCAATATTAAGTGTTAAGCCGGTGTTATCCATGGTCATTTGCTCTGCTTTTGCTACGCTTTTTTGTAGCTTCTCAGAGAAACGGCTAATATCACCAATTACTTTCAACTTGACGTTATTTTTATCGAGTTTTTTTACTTCGTTGGTCAACACAAACATGAACAGCTCCATTAAGGTGCTGACTTCTTGTTCCGGACGTCGCCAGTTTTCACTGCTAAATGCAAAAAGCGTTAATGATTCGATATTTAGTTGGCGACAAAACTTTACCGCATTACGCACCGATTCGACGCCCTTTTTATGACCAAACACACGAGGCTTACCCTTAGCTTGTGCCCAACGCCCATTGCCATCCATAATAATAGCAACATGACGCGGTAAGCTTTGTTGGGTAATAGCATCCTTAGTGATTGTCATTAAGTGTCGTTTCCTAAAGTAAAAAGCGCCGTCTAGTATACCCTAGACAGCGCTTTAAAACTAATAATTTAGTTGTTCAATGATTGAGCGCCAAAGCGCTCAAAAATTGATTTAGATTTCCATTAATTCCGCTTCTTTAGCAGCTAAAATAGCATCCATTTCTTTGATGTATTTATCTGTTAGCTTCTGAACTTCGTCATCACTTTGACGCGCTTCATCTTCTGAAATTTCTTTATCTTTAAGTAATGCTTTAACGTCTGAGTTAGCATCACGGCGAATGTTACGAATTGCAACACGACCGCCTTCAACTTCACCACGTACGATCTTAATAAGATCTTTACGACGCTCTTCTGTAAGCGGCGGTAATGGTACGCGAATAACCGTACCTGCAGACATAGGGTTTAAACCTAAATCTGACGCCATAATTGCTTTTTCAACTGCTTGCGTAAGTGTTTTGTCAAACACAGTGATAGCAAGTGTACGGTTGTCTTCAATTGTTACGTTACCCACTTGGTTAAGTGGTGTATCAGCACCGTAGTAAGATACTTGAATACCATCTAAAAGGCTTGGGTGTGCGCGGCCTGTGCGAATTTTTGATAATTGTGAGCCAAGCGCGTCAACACTTTTTTGCATACGTTCTGCAGCATGCTGTTGGATTTCTTTAATCACGTTAATCTTCCTAACTAATAGCTTATTCTGCTGATTTATGTGTAATCAGCGTACCTTCATCTTCACCAAGGATAACACGTTTTAACGCGCCTGGTTTATTCATGTTAAATACACTGATTGGCATATTGTGGTCACGAGCTAGGGTAAATGCCGCTAGGTCCATCACCTTTAATTCTTTTTCGATTACTTCGTTGTAAGTCAATGTTGGGTAAAGCGTTGCTTCAGGGTTTTTCACCGGGTCATCGCTGTATACGCCGTCAACTTTAGTTGCTTTTAATACTGTGTCAGCTTCAATTTCAATACCGCGTAAACACGCAGCAGAATCGGTAGTGAAGAATGGGTTACCGGTACCCGCAGAGAAAATAACAACACGACCGGTTTTTAGTAAGCTAATTGCTTCAGCCCAGTTATACGCGTCACATACACCATTAAGTGGAATCGCAGACATTAAACGTGCATTTACATAGGCACGGTGCAGTGCATCACGCATCGCAAGGCCATTCATCACTGTTGCAAGCATACCCATGTGGTCACCAACAACACGGTTCATACCGTTTTCAGCAAGTGTGCCGCCACGCAGGAAATTACCACCACCGATTACCACACCTACCTCAACGCCTAACTCTACAAGTTCTTTAATTTCTTGTGCCATACGGTCAAGAATTGATGGGTCGATACCAAAGCCTTCTTGGCCCATTAAAGCTTCACCGCTTAATTTAAGTAAAACTCGTCTAAAAACTGGCTTACGATTTGTGTTCATAGTAATCCTGGCTGAAAAAGTTGCAAAAAATAACCGCGCTAATGATAGCGCGGTTATTCTAAATAATTTTATCTCTTAGCGCAAAAGCAAAAGCCATTTTGCTAAGTGAAAAAAGTCGATTACTCGCCTTTAGCTGCTGCGATTTGTGCAGCTACTTCAGCAGCGAAGTCTTCTTCTTTCTTCTCGATACCTTCACCTACTTCTAGGCGAGTGAAACCAGAGATAGTCGCGCCTTTCTCTTTAAGGAATTCGCCAACTGTTTTCTTAGGTTCCATGATGAATGCTTGACCAGTAAGAGAGATCTCACCAGTGAACTTCTTCATACGACCAACAACCATCTTCTCAGCGATTTCTGCTGGCTTACCTTCGTTCATTGCGATTTCAACTTGAACCGCTTTTTCTTTCTCTACAACCTCAGCAGGTACATCTTCTGGGTTAAGGAACTCAGGCTTAGAAGCAGCAACATGCATAGCAACGTGCTTAAGTGTTTCTTCGTCAGCTTCACCAGTAACAACAACACCGATACGGTCGCCGTGACGGTATGCAGACGCTTTGTCACCATCGATGTACTCAACGCGACGAACGTTGATGTTTTCACCGATTTTAGCAACTAGAGCAACACGTGTTTCTTCGAATTGTGCTTTAAGTGTTTCGATGTCAGTTTTTGCTTCAGCAGCAGCATCAAGAACAGTGTTAGCAAAACCTAGGAAGTTTTCGTCTTTAGCAACGAAGTCAGTTTGACAGTTAACTTCTAGAAGTGCAGTGAAACCAGCAGCTTGCTTGATAAGGATTGTACCTTCTGCAGCGATGTTACCCGCTTTTTTAGCAGCTTTAGCAGCACCGCTCTTACGCATGTTCTCGATCGCTAGATCGATGTCACCGTTAGTTTCAGTTAGTGCTTTTTTACAATCCATCATGCCAGCGCCAGTGCGCTCGCGTAATTCTTTAACTAGGGCAGCAGTTACAGCCATTAGTATGTCCTCAAATCCAAAATCTATTTAAAATAAGCGGGAGCAAGCTCCCCCTAATCATCAGAATATCAAGCTTTCTATGATACTTTCATGAAAGCTTGATAAGCGCTATTACTCAGCTTCTACGAAATCGTCTTTTTCAGCTTGAACAGCGATGTTGCTTTCACGGCCTTCAACAGCCACGTCAGCTACAGCGTTAGTGTAAAGCTGAATAGCACGGATAGCATCGTCGTTACCAGGGATGATGAAATCAACACCATCTGGGTTTGAGTTAGTATCAACAACAGATACTACTGGGATGCCTAGGTTGTTTGCTTCTTTAATAGCAATGTGCTCGTGATCAGCGTCGATAACGAAGATAGCGTCTGGAAGACCGCCCATGTTCTTGATACCGCCAAGGCTCTTTTCAAGCTTTTCCATTTCACGAGTAAGCATTAACGCTTCTTTCTTAGTTAGTTTTTCGAAAGTACCGTCTTGGCTTTGAGTTTCAAGGTCTTTAAGACGCTTGATTGACTGACGAACTGTTTTCCAGTTTGTTAGCATACCACCTAACCAACGGTGGTTTACGTAGAACTGGTCAGAACGTAGTGCAGCTTCTTTAACTGCTTCGCTTGCAGCGCGCTTAGTACCAACGAAAAGGATTTTACCTTTGTTTGATGCTACGCCTTTAAGGAAAGACATTGCTTCGTTGAATAAAGGTACAGTTTTCTCTAGGTTGATGATATGTACTTTGTTACGTGCACCGAAGATGAACGGCTTCATCTTAGGGTTCCAGTAACGTGCTTGGTGACCGAAGTGTACGCCAGCTTGTAGCATATCGCGCATAGAAACGTTTGCCATTTTAATATTCCTCTGTAATTTTGGGTTAGGCCTCCACATATCCCATAGCACCAACAGTTTGCATTTTGCTCACTGCACCCAAGTGTATGTGCCGATATGTGTGTGTGTTAAAATTAAAGTTTAAGTGCCTTCACTACAATCAACTCAAAAATCCCGAGGAAATTTAAATTTTAATTGTAAAAAGACGGCGCGCTTTATACCATATTAACAAACAGAACTCAAATTTTATGAGTAATTTTCAGTCAAACAACTTATCTAAAAAGTGTCGTGTTTGACCACAATTTAAAGAATTTTGGAGCCTAAATGAGTGCAGTGATTAAAACCCCAGCTGAAATCGAAAAAATGCGAGTTGCAGGACGCTTAGCAGCTGAAGTGTTAGAAATGATTGAGCCTCACGTTAAGGTTGGCGTGACCACAGAAGAGTTAAATCAGATTTGCCACGATTACATTGTAAACGAGCAAGATGCGATCCCTGCTCCTTTGAATTATCACGGTTTTCCAAAGTCAATTTGTACCTCGGTAAACCACGTAATTTGTCACGGTATTCCAAACGATAAAGCGCTAAAAGATGGTGATATTATCAATATTGATATTACGGTAATTAAAGATGGTTACCACGGTGATACTTCTAAAATGTTTTACGTTGGTCAACCGTCAATTCAAGCAAAGCGTTTATGTGAAATTACCCAAAAAAGCTTATACCTTGCTATCGAAATGGTAAAACCAGGTGTTCGTTTAGGTGACATCGGCGCCGCAATTCAAAAATATGCTGAAGGCTTTAATTACTCAATTGTACGTGAATACTGTGGTCATGGTATTGGCGCTGAATTCCACGAAGAGCCACAAGTAATGCACTACGGAAAACCGGGCACAGGTGAAGTACTGCAAGAAGGCATGTGCTTCACTATTGAACCTATGGTAAACGTTGGTAAACGCCAATGTAAGCTGCTAAAAGATGAGTGGACTGTGGTAACAAAAGACCGCTCGCTGTCGGCACAATGGGAACACACGCTCCTTGTGACTAAAAACGGAGTTGAAATTCTTACGCTACGATCAGATGATGAGCTTCCAAGAGTGATCGAACACAGCGAATAAGAAGGCCATCAATGGCAATAACAAAAAAATTTACCCAGTTGCTCGCTAAATGCGAGCAACTTGATGACTACAAGCACCTTCTAGAACAGTTCTACCTTTGGCTCGAAGAGCAATTTTCACATCAGCCTGTTGAGCGCTTAGTAAAAGCCCGCGCAGCACTCATCGATGCGATTTTAAGCCAGCTTTATGATCACTATCAATTACGCGAACATGGCGATTTAATTGCCATTGGCGGTTATGGCCGCGGTGAACTGCACCCTTTCTCAGATATCGATTTTTTATTGCTGGTCAACAAAGAACCAGACAAAGCAACGCAAGAAACTATCGCTCAGTTTGTTACTTTCTTGTGGGATCTGCGCCTCGATATCGGCCATAGCGTTCGTACTATCAAACAAACCATAGAACAGAAAAAAAGCGATGTTAATTTTGCCACTAGCTTGCTTGAATCGCGCTTGATCTGTGGTGATCCTGATAATTTTGCTCATTTACAAAAAAAGTTAGTTGAAACGTCAGCCTGGAAGTCGGATACCTTTTTTATCGCAAAACGCGATGAACAAGAAATAAGACATAAAAAATGTCATGGAACGGCATATAACCTCGAGCCCAATTTAAAAGAAAATCCAGGCGGATTACGCGACGTACAAACCATTATTTGGGTAGCAAAAAAGCATTTCCGCTCACAAACGCTCGAAGAACTAGTAGAACACGGTTACTTAACGTTTGAAGAGCATCAAGAGTTACTTGAATGCATTGTTAACCTGTGGAACATTCGCTTTGCA
The DNA here is from genome assembly GCF_056159365.1 of Pseudoalteromonas sp. ABV4_021. NCBI lineage: Bacteria > Pseudomonadati > Pseudomonadota > Gammaproteobacteria > Alteromonadales > Pseudoalteromonadaceae > Pseudoalteromonas > Pseudoalteromonas sp. ABV4_021. Next base: position 1,980,099 of record NZ_JBSWVB010000001.1, read on the forward strand.
TTACATCTTGCCGCTGGGCGCATGGAAAACCGATTACTCTTTGATCATCAACCGGTAGCGGCAAAACTGCTAGGGTTTGGCGACGATGGGCGTGCCGCCGTAGAGCGCATGATGAAGCGTCTATTTCGCATTATGGGGCGTGTACGTGAACTTAACCAAATGCTGTTATCCTACTTCGAACAAAGCATTTTAACAGGCCATGTAAACTATAAAGTAACCAGTATTGACGCTGATTTTGAACAAATTGGTCATCAAATTCGGGTGAAAGATCCGCAAGTATTTTTTCACCGTGAAAAAATTATTGAGCTGTTTTGGTACATTGCAGATAACCCACAAATTACCCATATTTACCCAAGTACGATTCGCTTGCTGCGTCAGGTAAGACGTCGTTTATTAGGCGACCTACAAGATTATTCGCTGTGTCGCACTATGCTGCTCAAGCTTATTTCGCACCCCAATGGCATGGGCCGTGCGTTTACGTTAATGCATAAACACGGCATTTTATCGGCGTATTTACCGAATTGGCGTAATATCGTCGGGCAAATGCAGTTCGATTTATTCCATGCCTATACAGTAGATGAACACACCCATCGTTTGATTCAAAATTTGTATCATTATTTCCAGCCAGAGTGCGCCAATACGTTTCCGCTGTGTCGTGAAATTGTAGTACGCATGGAAAAACCAGAGCTATTGTATTTAGCGGGTATTTTCCACGATATTGCCAAAGGCCGTGGTGGCGATCACTCAGAGCTAGGTGCGGTGGATGCCAGAGAGTTTGCCAAATTACACGGGTTAACAACCTTTGAAGGCAAGTTTATTGCGTGGCTTGTGGAAAACCATTTACTTATGTCGGTGACTGCACAGCGCAAAGACATTAACGACCCTGACGTGATTGCTGAATTTGCGGCGCGTGTTAAAAATGAAAAGCAACTCGATTACCTTTATTGCTTAACGCTTGCTGATATTCGCGCCACCAACGACAACTTGTGGAATGATTGGAAAAGTACACTTCTGCGCGACCTTTATACCCACACACAACGTGCGCTGCGTCGTGGTCTTGAAAACCCAATGGATTTACGTGACCAAATTCGCGATAAAAAAGCGCAAGCAAAACAACGTTTACTTAATTTAGGTTTTGCAGAAGGCCAAATTGATGCATTGTGGCTTCGTTTTAAACCCGATTATTTCACGCGATTTTCAACACAAATGATTGCATGGCAATGCGAGCATATCTTGGCGTCAAAAGATCCTAGTAAAGGATTGGTACTGCTTTCTGGTCAGCCTATTAATGGCGGTAGCCAAGTATTTGTTTACTGTCCAGATCAAGCCAATTTAGTTGCGCGTTTAGTAGCGGTGTTGGGCGCTAAAAAAGCCAATATACTACACGCGCAAATAATGAACACCAAAGACGGCTATGCAATTGATAATTTCGTTATTTTAGAACAAAACGGTGAGCCGGTAACGAGTCAAAGTCGCGCCAGTTCAATCAAAAAGTCAATTCAACAAGTTATTGACGAACCAAATAAGAAAGTTCGAGTCAAAAAGAACCGTAAAAAGCGCTTTAAAGGCTTTAATATTAAGCCCCGAGTTATAGTGTCACAACATGGGCGTAAAGACCGCACCCTTGTAGAAATTCAAGTGGTTGACATTCCAGGCTTATTAACCAAAATAACCGATGTATTTTCAAGTTTAGCGTTACATATCCACGCCGCACGCATCACAACCATAGGCGAACGTGCTGAAGATTTCTTTGTGGTATCTAACGCTGACTATAACGCATTAAATGAACAAGAATGTGGCGATTTAAAAAACCGCCTTCTTGAAAGATTCAATTCCGAAAACGATTAAAGGCACACTATGGAACAATTGAAATTAACCATCGAGCAAGCATGGGAAAATCGCGATAATATTTCTCCGGCATCAGTTTCTGATGAGGTTTTCAACGCTATTAACGAATCCCTTGCTTTGTTAGATTCAGGTAAAGCACGTGTGGCTGAAAAAATCTCAGGTGAATGGGTTGTACACCAATGGCTGAAAAAAGCGGTACTACTGTCATTTCGAATTCGTGACAACGCGCCAATGAATGACGGTGTTAACCAGTTTTACGACAAAGTACCGCTTAAGTTTACTGACTACACGCCAGAGCAGTTTAAGCAAGAAGGCATGCGCGTAGTACCAAACGCGGTGGCTCGTCAGGGCAGCTTCGTAGGCAAAAATGTTGTGTTAATGCCTTCTTATGTAAACATTGGCGCTTACGTTGATGAAGGTACTATGGTAGATACTTGGGCAACCGTAGGTTCATGTGCACAAATAGGTAAAAACGTACACTTATCGGGTGGTGTAGGCATTGGTGGTGTACTAGAGCCACTGCAAGCTAACCCAACCATTATCGAAGATAACTGCTTTATTGGCGCTCGTTCTGAAATTGTAGAAGGCGTAGTGGTTGAAGAAGGCGCGGTAATTTCAATGGGCGTATATATTAGTCAAAGCACGCGTATTTATGACCGTGAAACAGGCGAAATCCACTATGGCCGCGTACCAGCTGGCGCCGTAGTTGTACCAGGCTCACTGCCATCAAAAGACGGCTCACACAGCTTATATGCTGCAATTATCGTGAAAAAAGTTGACCAGCAAACACGTGAAAAAGTAGGCATCAACGCCCTACTTCGCTCAGTAAGCGAATAATGCGTTAAACGCATAAACTAAAAACACAAAAAAGAGCGCTAATTAGCGCTCTTTTTATTGTTTAGAAGCAATTAGTCTTCTAGCAGTGCATCTGTTTTAGCGGCACAAATAAAGTCATTTTTATGAAGACCTTTAATTGAGTGGCTCCACCAAGTTACGGTTACTTTGCCCCACTCAGTTAAAATACCAGGGTGGTGACCTTCATCTTCTGCCATTGCACCTAACTTGTTGGTGAATTCTAATGCTAGTTTAAAGTTCTTGAACTTAAATACACGCTCTAATTGCATAATGCCGTCAACCACAATTGGTGTCCAATCTGGTATTTGCTTAACTAATACGGCTAGCTCTTCATCTGAAACTTTTGGTGCGTCAGCACGACACGCTTCACATTTTTGAGCACTTAATTCAGACATAATAAACCCTTTTCTAACTTGCTTTCTTTTGTTTAGGTGGAAATAGTGGCTCGTGGAGCCCTAGCTCTTTTGCTTTTTCTACAAGCGACATAATATCGAGCTGTGAAATATCAAATAAATCTTCAATTGCATTAATGGTGTAATACAAAGGTTGCATAATATCAATACGGTACGGCGTGCGTAACACATCGAGTGGTTCAAGCGGCTTGATTTGTGGTACATCTGAGTACACATATTGGGTTTCGCCTGGGCTTGATAAAATACCACCGCCATAAATGCGTAGACCATCTTTAGTTTGCATTAAGCCAAACTCAACGGTAAACCAATATAAACGTGCTAAATATACGCGGTCTTTTTTCTCTGCAGCTAAGCCAAGTTGACCATATTTATGTGTAAACTCTGCAAATGCAGGGTGTGTTAACATCGCGCAGTGACCAAAGATCTCGTGAAAGATATCTGGCTCTTGCAAATAATCAAACTCTTCACGTGAGCGAATAAAGGTCGCTACCGGGAATTTTTTATTTGCCAGCAAACGAAAAAACTCATCAAAATCAATCAATGCAGGTACCGGCGCACATTCCCAACCGGTCGATTCGCGCAGCACTTTACTCACTTCTTCTAATTGTGGAATACGGTCTAACGGCAGGTTTAGCTTATCTAAGCCATGCATGTACTCATCACACGCCTTGTTTTTTATACATTCTAATTGACGTGCGATCAGTTCTGACCAAATTTGATTTTCTTCATCAGACCAATTGATAAACCCATTATCATCCGGCTGTTTAGAAATATAACTACTACTTTTGCCCATAAATTTCATCTCTTCATCAGCAAGTGACGTACTTGCTTAAGCACAACATTCAAACGCAAAACGGTGACATTACACGCTGAATTCAGATGTTCTAGATGTTATGACAAAGTTACTCAAAAGGTAATGACTGCGGCAGTTTTGGTACTTACCATAAAGCCAAAAAATGTAAACTTACAATTACACATCAGTAAACATTTAAAACCAACATTATAAATAAAGAGAATAAAACCAAGACAACTGTAAAAATAACATTACACAAAATCACTTTCACAAGGAAGGTAAATGTTAACAAAAACCGTTTTCAGCTTTAGTAAGACTAAAAAAAGAGGCTAAAAGCCTCTTCAACTTAGCCAAATAGAGAACATTAAATTTGCGCTAATGCTTGTGCTAAATCGTCAATAATATCATCAGCTTCTTCAAGGCCAACAGAAATACGCACTAACCCATCTGAAATCCCTGCTGCTAAGCGTTCTTCAGGTGTATAAGGAGAGTGTGTCATCGATGCGGGATGTTGGATCAGGGTTTCGGCATCACCTAAGCTTACTGCTAACGTGCACAATTTCGTTGCGTTAATAAATTGCGCGCCCATTTCAAGTGTGCCTTTTAGCTCAAACGCAATTACACCGCCGGCCGCTTTCATTTGCGTGCCAATAAACTTGTTACCTGGATGAGATTTTAGGCCAGGGTAATATACTTGTTCGATTTTTTCGTGCTGTGCTAAAAATTCCGCGACTTTTTGTGCGTTGTTACAGTGTCTTTCCATACGAACGCTGAGTGTTTTCATACCGCGAATAATTAACCACGCATCGTGCGGACTAATGGTTGCACCAATATCTTTTAACACAGTTAACTTAATAGTTTCGATATGCTCTTTGCTACCACACACTAAGCCCGCAACCACATCACCATGACCATTTAAGTATTTAGTTGCGCTGTGCAGCACAATATCGATTCCAAAGTGCTTTGGTTTTTGCAGTAGCGGCGTCATAAAGGTGTTATCGATTACCGAAATTAAATTATGGCGCTTGGCAAAATCACCAATAAACGCCAGATCAATAACCACAAGGTTTGGGTTGATAGGCGTTTCGGCAAAGATCATTTTAGTATTTGGTTTAAGTGCGTTTTCAACTGCGTTATGGTCTTCCATATCAACAAATGTTACTTCAATACCAAACTTAGGTAACATATGTGAAAACAAAGCAAAGGTGCAGCCATACACTGCTTTGGAGGCTATCAAGTGATCGCCTTGCGCTAAAAAGCTCAGAACAGATGCTGATACAGCGCCCATGCCTGTAGCTGTGGCAGCGCCATCTTCCATTTCTTCTAATGCCGCGATTTTAAGTTCTAGCTCTCGGGTTGTTGGATTGCCAAGGCGAGAATAAATATAGCCTGCTTCATCGCCCGCAAAACGCGCTGCGCCTTGCGCTGCGTTATCAAAAACAAAGGTAGAAGATTGGTAAATTGGCGTGCTAAGAGGACCATGGGCGTGATCGTGTTGCTTTCCGCCATGGATACATAAACTGTTATCCGAAAGTTGTGATTTCATACTACTTGCTTAAATTGTTGTCATAATTATTAACTACATAATTAATGCACAACTGAAAAAACAACAAGCAAGCTAGATTGTTAGACGGCTAAAATTGTATACAAAAGACCAAGAATGCGTAAAGTTTATTTTCCAGCCTGTCCGCTGTCTTTGTTTTTCACACTGTCTATAGCGAGTTTAACGCACGATGTTAACAAGTTTTTCTTACTAGGTAAGCCTGGTAGAGGGCGACTTAATTCCATTGCTTTGTAGCCAATACGTGCCGTAAAGATACTCACACTCACACCTTGCGCGGCGCGTGCAGATAACTTGCCAGCTAGTTCAGCGCTTAATGCTGTTGTAGCAAAATCGCTGATAAGCTCAGCACTACCAGCAAACAGCATTTGCTTTAATGTCATACGATATAATTTTATGCGGCTAACATACCCTAACGGCAAACCATACACTTGCGTGATGTCTTCAATCATTTTAGTGCTACGCCAAAGCACCACCGCCATATCGACTAATGCGATAGGCGATATCGCCACCATCACACCTGAGGTAGAAGCGTATTTTTTAATGATATTCTGTGCTTTTTCGTCCTGCTCGACCAAAACAGTATTGGCATACAGAGACATCACTTCTTGGTCTGTGTGATGGGCGTCGAGCTTGGAGAGCATTTGCGCTAACTTGTCGTTACTAAGGTGACCGTTGATTTTAGTTAGAAATCTTTCCGCTTCGCCAATTTGCACAGATTGCATTAATCTAGCGGCATCATGCTGCTGAATTTTTGTATTTTTTAATTTTCGTAATAAACGGAATTCACGAAAAGCGACTTTACCAACTAAAGCCAGAGCCGTTGACACCGCCACGCCGTACACAGCGGCTAAAAACGGTGACGTGCTAATTGCCTCAATAATCGTAAAAATGACTTCAGACAACACTAACGTCACCAGCGATAAAACAAAAATACGCGCCAGCCAGTTGGGCTTAGTAGGCTTTGATAACGAATCTAATTCGGTTTCAAGTGGCGTTTCAGCCATTTCTAGCTCGCTGTGTGATTGGACAACAACTTTACCTTGCTGCAATTGCTCACTTTGTTCTAATAATGACTCCAGTTGGCTATCGTTCTGCGGGTCGCATTCTTTGATAACTCGCCCTTGTTGCAACTCACTCATAGCACCTTATCTCCAATTAAATACTCTATTACATGGTCTAACCTGACATGCTCAAGCTGATGCTGCGCGTTTAACATCGGGTAAAAACTCGGAAAGTTAAAGCCATTTTTTGGCCACTGTTCGGGTGAAAGCAGACGCATTGGTGGTTGCGCTGGCAAATACGTTAGCAACTGCTCACTTTCAATTGATTTACCATAAATACAATTAAGTATTTCTCCGCTTTCGTTTACTTGTACCTGCTTGGTTGCTTTCACTGAACTCATCGCCATGGTTTCCACCATGACGCCTTGGTAATTCAATTCATTTTGCGCATCAAGCACTAAATTATTGAGTAATAACGCCAAGTCTTTATGATGCTCAACACTCAAATGGTCAACTTTATTTGCAGCAAATAAAATTTTGTCGATTTTGGGTGAAAACAAACGGCTTAAAAAGTTATTTTTGCCATAATCAAAATGCTTTAACAGCGACTTTAGGACATCACTTTGCTCTACCAGTGCATCGCGTCCTTTATCTAGCGCCCCTAATAAATCAACCAAAATAATTTGCCTGTCAAAGCCGCCAAAAAAATTACTGTAAAAAGTCTTAACAACATCTTTTTTGTATTGCTCATAACGCGTTTTAAGGGTTACTAAATAACTGTTCTCCGGAGCGCTTAACAGTGTTTGTTCATCAATCTCAGGGATTGGGAAAAAATGAGTAATTGGCGCATCTTCCAACTCGCCTGGCATAATTAAACGGCCAGGCTGTAACTGCGTTAATTGACACTGATTTTTAAATATCAGTAATAAATCTCGATATTCATGTGCAAACTTTTTAAGTTGGTCGAAGTCGACTTCTTGGGCCCAATCAAATTGCGATAATTTATTTATAAACGTTTCACTATGAGCTGCTCGCGGCTGCTCTTTAAGCAATGCGAACTGACGGTTATTCCATGTCAGAAACGACTCATCAAGCATAGGTAAATCAAGTAACCATTCGCCAGGATAGTCAAAAATATCGATTGTTAGGGTGCTAACATCGGTTAGATGGGCGCGTAAACCACTATTCGGCTTATATTTAATGTTTAAACGTAAGGTGTTTAATCGGTTGGTTGATGCCGGCCATTTACCCAATTGCAACTGATTTAACGCGTTACCATAGTCAAAGCTAGCAACGCTTAAATCATCTTGGCCTACGAGTTTGCCCGCAATAAAACGCTCTTGCTGTTGTAATGAAAAAAATGGCAGCTTGCTTTTAGGTTGTGTTAAATGATGAATAAACGATGTAATAAAAGCGGTTTTACCACTTTTACTCAGTCCTGTTACGGCAAGTTTTACATGTTGGTCTAAACCGCGTTTTACTAGTTTTTGTGCTTTGGCACGCAGTTTTTGTAACTTTTCCGATTGGTTGATAACTTTCTCCTTAACAAACAAAACGGATAAGTTTGCCAATGGGAAAACTTATCCGTTTAGGTGCGTTGTCTTATCGCTACAGTTTGTTGATTTCACGGCTTACAGTAAACTCCGGTGAAGTAACATACTTTTCCATCGCTTGTAAGCGGCCATCAATGCGATCAAACTGTTCTTTTAAGTCGTGAAGCGCACGACGTGGTGGTTCACCTGCTTGCCACACTTTTGACTTAACTTCGATCGGCTTTTCAGTATTAACCGTTTCTGTTTTACTTTGATTAGGTAAAGTTTCTGGCTTTACCTCCAAAATAAACCAGCATGCAATGTAAGCAACAATAAAGAATGGGCCACCGAGCAAGAGTACTGCTGAAATAAAAATAATTCTTACCAGCCATAGCTCCATATTAAAGTAGTCGCTTAACCCTGCACAAACACCAGCTACTTTGCCACGCTTTGGGTCTCGATATAATTCGCCTCTACGTCTACTCATACCTTAGCCCTCCACTCAGGCGCCTCCGCGTCTAAAATTGACTCTAGCGTTTTCACGCGGTCGGCCATTTTTTCTGCTTTGTTTGCCAGTTCAATTAGCTGACGATGTTCATGTTCACTTAAACCTTGGCTTACTTGCTTTTTGCTGCGGTAATGTAAAATTAGCCATAATGGTGCAACAAAAATCATAAACAAGATTGTTGGAACTGCTATTGCTTCAAACCCACTCATAGTGCCCTCCTGCTCTCCCAAGCTTTAATTATTACTTATCTTTTTTAGCCATGCTTTTCTTAAGAGCTGCTAGTTCATCATCGATTTTTTCTTCATCTTGAAGACTGGCGATTTCATCAGACAATGTTTTCTTACCCATTTCATACGATTCAATTTGCGACTCAAGGCCATCAATTTTGTTCTCGTAATGTTCAAAACGATTTAACGCATCTTCCACTTTAGATGAATCAAGCGCTTTTTTAACACCTAAACGCGACTCAGCAGAACGTTGACGAAGAATAATTGCTTTTTGACGTGCTTTAGCGTCAGCTAGTTTGTCTTGCAATGCTGCAACTTCTTGCTGCAATTTTTCAATGTGCTCTTCAACTTGCGCAAGCTCATGCGCTACCGCGGTTGCCGCTTCGGTTGATTTTTTCTTTTCAACAAGTGCTGAACGCGCTAGATCTTCGCGCTCTTTGCTTAGTGCTAATTCAGCTTTTGCCTGCCAATCAGCAGCTTCCTGCTCAAGTTTTTCAACACGACGTACTAGTTCTTTCTTTTCAGCAATGGTTTTTGCCGAAGTAGAGCGCACTTCTACAAGCGTGTCTTCCATTTCTTGAATAATCAGACGAACCATTTTTTCTGGATCTTCTGCTTTATCTAACAAAGCATTGATATTTGAATTCACAATATCTGCAAAGCGTGAAAAAACTCCCATAATACTTTCCTCAATTTTAAAATTTATGACTGACCGCTTTTACTGTATCAAGATGCTTGCCAACTTTTAAATATATATAAATCACTGATTTTAAAATGAAATATTTTGAAATACAAAATACTTTAAACACATCCGGAATTAAAATACACTAGATGTTAGTAAATTTGACTAAGAGTTAGCAAAAATGAGTCGCACTAATCAACAGGACAATCTTTTAGGTCAGTCTAACAGCTTTTTAGAAGTATTAGAGCATGTATCGCAAGTAGCACAGCTTAATAAGCCAGTACTCATTATTGGGGAGCGCGGAACCGGTAAAGAACTGATTGCTGCACGTTTACACTTCCTCTCAAGCCGTTGGGATCAAAATTATGTAAAGCTTAATTGTGCGGCGCTAAACGAAAACCTGCTAGAAAGTGAATTATTCGGACATGAGTCGGGCGCATTTACCGGTGCAGGCAAACGCCATGAAGGGCGTTTTGAGCGGGCTGATGGTGGCACACTGTTTTTAGATGAATTAGCCAATACATCGGGACTTATTCAAGAAAAACTATTACGTGTCATTGAATATGGTGAGTTTGAGCGTGTTGGCGGTAAATCCACTGTACGCATTAATACGCGTCTAGTTTGCGCAACCAATGAAGATTTACCCAGTCTTGCTGAGCAAGGCGAGTTTCGCAGTGACTTACTCGACCGCTTGGCTTTTGATGTGATCACACTGCCGCCTTTAAGAGAACGTAAAGAAGATATTATGCTGCTTGCTGAAAACTTTGCGATTAATATGGCGCGGGATCTTGAGTGGGAGCTATTCAGCGGTTTTACACGAAAAGCACAAGAAACCTTACTCGACTACCACTGGCCAGGCAATATTCGTGAACTTAAAAATGCTGTTGAACGAAGTGTTTATCGCGCCGCCAACCCGCATGTGCCAGTACATGAAATTATACTCGACCCATTTATTAGCCCGTTTAGACCAAAACAAAAAGTCAAAACAAACGACCGTGTAAGCGTCGCCCCAACTGAGCCAACTGATGCTGTTGCGCCACCAGTTGTAGAAGAGCCAGTGACCAGCAAGCCAGAATTTAACTTTCCATGTGACTTAAAAACATTATCAAATCAGTACGAAATTGATTTAATTAATGACGCATTGAAGTATTGCCAATATAATCAAAGAAAAACGGCCGATAGCTTAGGGTTAACCTACCATCAGCTGCGGGGCTACTTAAAAAAATACAATTTATTAGATGCCAATGCGCGAACGTTGTAACACAACAACACAAACGGATAAAAAAAGAAGTAACTTGCCAAAATTACTCGAATTACTTCGTACTAACTGCTCAAAGGTGTCGGCTATTTTCGCATGCACCTTGCTTGCTGCGTGCACCTTTGAAGAGCAAAAAACCATTAATGGCCTAGTGTATTGCTCGGAAGCAAACCCGGTGGCATTTAATCCACAGTTGACCACAACAGGGTCAACCATCGACATTATTTCGCATCAACTCTATAACCGTTTACTATCAATCGATCCATCCAGTGGTGAATTTATACCTGAACTGGCAACCAGTTGGTCGTTGCAAGATGGTGGCAAAAAGGTAGTGTTTAATTTGCGCCAGGATGTGGCGTTTCATCAAACCGATTACTTTACACCAAGCCGCACACTTAACGCAGATGATGTGGTGTTTACGTTTACCCGCTTATTTGATGTTTATAACCCTTATCACTTTGTCGGCGGTGGTAATTACCCGTATTTCCAAAGTATTGGTTTAGATCAATCTTTTCGCTCAGTGACTAAAACAGGCGAGTACCAAGTTACATTTGAGTTATTTAGCCCAGATAGCAGCTTTTTATCCAACATGGCCACCGATTTTGCCATTGTGCTATCAAAAGAATATGCCGATATGCTAAGTAAAAATGAGTCTTTGGAAGATATCGACCGCTTACCTATCGGCACAGGCCCTTATAAATATAAACGTTTTAAACGAGATGCCTTTGTGCGCTTTTATCGCAATGAAGATTACTGGAAAAGTGATGTGGCCATTGAGCAATTGGTATTTGATATTACATCAGACTCCAACACGCGCATTGCTAAAGCGCTTACTGGCGAGTGTGATATTGCAGCTCACCCAAGTAGCGCACACATCGAAGTGTTAAATAACCGTGAAGACATCGCCGTTGAAAAGCTGGCAAATTTAAATGTGGGCTATTTGGCCTTTAATACGCAAAAAGCACCATTTGACAAAGTTGAAGTGCGTCGAGCAATTTCACACGCCATCGACAAACAGAAAATACTGCAAGCGGTCTATTTCAATAACGCGGATATGGCACAATCTATTTTGCCGCCAGAATCTTGGGCCTACCAAGCCCAACCAAACTACCCTAGCTATAACTTAGAGCTAGCAAAATCATTACTTGAAACCGCAGGTTATAAAGATGGCTTCACCATGGATCTATGGGCGATGCCAGTAAGCCGTATTTATAATCCTAACGCCCGAAAAATGGCCGAGCTTATTCAAAGCGAATTAAAGCAAATTGGCATAAAAGTGAATATTATTGAGTACGAGTGGAACACGTTTCTTGAGCGATTAACCCTGCATCAACACGATTCGGTTTTAATTGGCTGGGCTGCTGACTCGCCAGAACCCGATAACTTTTTAAACCCAATTTTAAGCTGTGCATCAGTGTTTAGCGGTAAGAATCCTTCAAATTGGTGTAACGCCGAATTTGATTTACTGCTAACAAAAGCCCACGACACCGAAGATATTGAGGCGAGAAAAGAAATTTACTTTGCTGCGCAACAAATGGTTGCTCAAGAATTACCTTTACTGCCAATTGCCCATGGACTGCGCCTGCAAGCTAAATCAACACACATCACAGGTGTTGAAGTACCGCCATTTGGTGGTATTTCGCTCGCTAATGCGAGGAAAGCACAATGATGTTACGCGACTACCTTGCAAGAAGGCTAACGCTATTTTTCTTTATGCTGTTGTTATTAAGCACATTTACGTTTTCATTAGCGTATTTGTTTCCAGGTGAAGCGATTTCAAATTTAAGTGGTGTGCAAACCCCCACACCAATGGAACGCGATGCGCTGAGCCAAAAATATGCCCTAGATAAAGGTTATATTGCGCAGTATGGCAAGTTTATTGCTAATATTTTCCATGGTGATTGGGGCACGTCCTTTTCTTCAGGACAGCCGGTGTTTGACCATATTAAAGAGCTTTTCCCTGCAACAATAGAGCTGGCATTTTATGCCCTTATTGTGTCGATTATTATTGGTGTTCCTGCGGGAATTTTGTCGGCGGCGTATCACAAACGGCTACCCGACTACACGATCAACTCATTTGCACTGATAGGTATTTCTACCCCTATATTCTGGCTGGCGCTTATTTTAATCATGGTGTTTTGCTTACAGCTAGGTTGGCTGCCAATGAGTGGCCGTGTCGGCTTACTGTATGAAATTCCTGATACGACTGGGTTTATTTTGATTGATATTGCCCTTAGCGATATCGATTATAAACAACAGGCGTTTATTGATGCGTTTAAACACTTAACGCTACCAACTTTAGTGCTCGCAACCTATCCAACCAGTGTACTCACGCGCTTTACCAAAGATTCTACGCTCACTGTATTAGATAAACCGTATATTAAAACTGCACGCGCAAAAGGGTTGACTCGATATGAAATTATCACCCGCCATGCGCTGAAAAATGCGTTACTACCAATCATTAAACAAATTGGTTTGCAGTTTAGTACACTGATTACGCTCGCGATGATCACTGAGGTTATTTTTTCATGGCCAGGCGTTGGACAATGGCTGATTAATAGTATTTATCAGCGCGATTACCCAGCAATTTCAGGTGGCTTATTAACCGTATCATTATTTGTGATTATCGCGAATATTGCGGCAGACATTTTACACAACCTATTAGACCCAGTTTCGAGAAATCAAAGTCATGGCAAAGTTTAAGTTATTTACCGAAGACTCAAACAAGTCGCCATTACGCCATTTGTGGCGTAACTTTAAGTCGAATCACCTTGCGTTGTTGGGCCTATGGGTATTTTTATTTTTAACCGTTCTTGCCATGTTTGCGCCGCTTATTGCACCTTATGGTATCAACGAGCAGCATAATAACTCGCTTATTTTACCGCCGTCTTGGGATGATCAAGGTAGCGTAAACTTTTTACTTGGAACCGATGGCCTAGGGCGCGATTTGCTTTCACGCTTAATGAACGGTGCCACTATGACCTTTGGTCTTGCCATCATCACGGCATTATTAACAACTCTTTTTGGTGTCATTTTAGGCATTTTAGCAGCACTTACTAAAGGCTGGCGTTCTTCGGTTTTAAACCACCTACTTGATGTAACACTGGCGATCCCAAGTTTATTATTGGCAATTATTATTGTGGCAATTCTTGGGCCTGGTTTAATGAATACAGTGTGGGCAATTATTCTGTCACTGTTACCACAATACATCCATTCAATCCGAAATATTGTTAGCCAAGAAATAAGCAAAGACTATGTGATTGCCCACCGCCTTGATGGTGCAAGCAAATGGCGCATTCTATTAAAAGGTATTTTGCCCAATATATACGAACAAATTGTATTAATTTTTACCATGTCGTTATCGACTGCCATACTGGATATCGCAGCACTAGGCTTTTTGCAATTAGGCGCTCAGCCACCTACTGCAGAATGGGGCGCTATTTTAGCGGAAAACTTGAGTTTAATTTACCTTGCCCCATGGACAGTAGCCCTGCCCGGCTTCTTGCTATTTATTACTATTTTATCTACTAACCTAGTTGGTGATGGTTTGCGCCAAGCACTGCAAAAACGTAAGGCCAGCTAAATGCAATTGCTTGATATTCGTAACTTAACGATAGAGTTAGATACCGGTGAAACGGTGATCCGCGCGGTCGACCGCGTTAGTATTAGCCTAAAAGAAGGTGAAGTACATGCCCTCGTTGGTGAATCTGGCTCGGGCAAAAGTTTAATCGCAAAAGCATTAATGGGCGTGTTAAATGCGCGCTGGCGTATCACAGCCGACCGCATGCATTGGCGTGGCATCGATTTAATGCGATTAAGTGGCGAAAAACGTCGTCAGTTAATCGGCAATGAAATCGCGATGATCTATCAAGAGCCCAGTAGCTGTTTAGATCCCACTGCAAAAATTTACGATCAACTGATTGAAAGTATTCCGCGCGATAAAATTAACGGCCACTTTTTTCAAAAGCGCTTATTGTTAAAAAAACGCGCAAAGGCATTACTACACAAAGTAGGCATTAAAGAGCATGAACACGTATTTGACAGCTATCCCCATGAGCTTTCGGAAGGTATTTGTCAAAAAGTGATGATTGCAATGGCGATTGCACGCTCGCCCAAGTTACTGATTGCCGATGAGCCGACAACAGCGCTTGAAAGTACAACACGCGCACAAATTTTTCGTTTGTTACGCAGTTTAAATCAGCTCAAAAGCATGTCTATTTTGATGATCAGTCACGAATTATCTGAGCTAAGTGATTGGACTCATGGGTTACACGTTTTATACTGCGGACAAATGGTAGAGGCTGGACGTACTAAAACATTATTTACCAAGCCAAAACACCCTTACACACAAGCGTTACTTAAAAGTTTGCCTGAATATAACCAGAGCCTAGCCCATAAAGCACCGCTGTACGCGCTCAAAGGCACAATCCCGACCTTGCAGCACCTTCCTATAGGCTGCAGACTTGGACCGCGCTGCCCGCAAGCTCAGCGAGAATGTGTGGCAACACCTCCAGTGTCAGATAGCCATGGTCACACCTATGCCTGTCACTTTCCGCTTAATCAAGACAAGGAAAAGTGCTGATGGAGCCAATCCTTAAGGTACAAGCATTGCACAAACACTTTAATGTACGTGCTGGGCTTTTTAAAAGTAAGCAGTTTAATGCTGTCTCTGATGTATCGTTTTGCTTAGGAAAAGGTGAAACCCTCGCCATCATTGGTGAAACAGGCTCAGGTAAAAGTACGTTAGGTAAAATTTTAGCGGGCGCTGATACCGCAAGCTCAGGACAAATTCTACTAAATGGCCAAATCATTGAAGATAGCGGAAAACGCGTAGAAAACAGTAAAGATATTCGCCTGATCTTCCAAGACCCGATGAAAAGCTTAAACCCAAGCAATACTATTGGCAGTATCTTGGGCGAAATTTTAGTGCTAAATACCGACTTAGATAAACAGCAGCGCAGAGAACGCATTAACCAAACGCTGTTGAACGTAGGTTTACTTGCCGAACACCGCAACTACTACGCGCATATGTTCTCGGGCGGCCAAATCCAGCGCGTCGCGCTTGCTCGGGCAATTATTCTCGATCCTAAGATATTAGTGTTAGATGAAGCGCTGTCCTCACTCGATCCTTCAGTACGGGCGCAAACGGTAAACCTTTTGTTGCGATTACAACGCGAAACAGGGTTAAGCTATATCCTTATCACTAACCACTTAAGCTTAGTAAAGCATATGAGTGACAGCTTGTTACTGCTTCATAAAGGCAAGGTGGTTGAGTATGGCGAAACACATCAAGTCTTTGCCAAGCCACAAACTAAGTTGGCTGAACGCATGCTCGCTAACTAAGCAACGCTCAAAGTAACTAAAGAAGCATTAATTAAAGACATAAAAAAAAGCGCCCTTAGGCGCTTTTTTTAATTGCGAAACATTATAAGTTTGGCTCTTGCGTTTCAACTGCTGCTGTTTTCACTTCAGCATCGTCTTTTAACGCTTCGATAAAGCTCTCATAGTGTTTATTCATTTGCTGGCGTGCAATACCATCACGTAGTTGGTCGTTAATTTCTGCCGCTGGCGCGTCATACACTTTATTTAACACAACTAAGCTAACATCACCGTTACCAAGCGTTACTAACTCAGCACTTTTCGCATCATTTGGTGTTGGCATTTTAAATGCAGCTTGAACTACTTCATATGATGGTGCAAACGACTGGCGTGTTACCGCTTCAGTCGAAACCACTTCAGCATTTGCTTGTGTTGCGATTTCGCTAAGTGCAGTACCTGCTTGTAGGCTTGCGAATAACTCTTGTGCTTTAGATTTTGCAAGTTCGCTCGCTTTTTGGTTCTCAAGTGTTAATTGAATACCCGCAGTTACTTCTTCAAGTGGTTTTACCGCTGCCGCTTTATGCTCTTTTGCACGAATAAACACAATGTGTTCATCAGCAATTTCAATCAGCTCAGAGTTAACACCATCTTCTAAAATCTCTACCGAAAATGCTGTATTTAATACATTAGGGTTGTTAAGTGGCGCTGGTGCGTTATTACGTGAGAATAACTCAGTGTTCTTAACTTCAACACCTGCAACTTCTGCTGCATCTGCTAAGCTGTCTGCAACTTCAAATGCAAGATCTGCAACACGTGTTTGTACTTCATAAAATTGATTTAAACGTTTATCAAGTTCTAACTGCGCTTTGATATCTACAGATACTTCAGCAAGTTCTTTTACTTGCTCTGGCTCGTAATCTGTTAGTTTAATGATGTGGTAACCGAATTCTGTTTTTACGATTTCAGAAATATCGCCTACGCTTTCAAGCGCGAACGCTGCTGTTTCAAACTCAGGGTCCATCATATCGCGGTCGATCCAATCAAGATCACCACCTAGCTCTGCACTTACTAAATCATCTGACTTTTCTTCAGCTAGCTTTGCAAAATCAGCACCGTTTTGTAACTCAGCTAAAATCTCTTCCGCTTTTGCTTGAGCAGCTGCATCGTCTTCTAAGTTCTCAACAAGAATATGTGCCACACGACGACGCTCAGGCTCCATGTATAGTGCCTTGTTTTCTTCGTAATTAGCTGCAACTTCAGCGTCTGTTACCGCTTCTTCAAGTGGTAGCTCTGAACCTTTTAACTCAATGTACTCTAATGCCACCATTTCAGGAGCCATAAACTGGTTTTGATTAAGCTGATAGTATTCTTTAATTTCGTCTTCTGAAACTGTTACGTCTGCTTTGAAGTTTGCCGCGCTTAACGTCACAGTTTCAATATCACGTAATTGGTTTTGCAGTTTTACTGCGCTCGCAAGTTCATTATCTAACGTGAAGTCAGTTGCAATTAACGCTGTCGCTAATTGGTTTAGCGTCATTTCTTTACGTAAGTAATCGCGGAAACCATCTGGTTGATAGTTCATTTGGCGAATTACCTGAAGGTAGCGATCATTATTAAACTGACCAGCAACTTGAAATGCAGGAATATTGCGGATTTCTTTTTTGATTGCTTCGTCGCTGACACGCAGGCCTAGTTCTTGTGCAAGTTGCATTTGTAGTTCTTGTTGCACTAGGCGTTGCATTACGTTTTCACGCATACGTGCAACATATGCAGGGTCTGAAGCGATTTGTGAAAAATATTCACCAAATTGCTGCTCTAGACGACTGCGTTCGTTCTCGTAAGCACGAGCGAAGCTCATCTGGCTAATTTCCTTGCCATTGACAGTTGCAACAGGCGTTTCCGTAGGTTGACCTAAATAACTACCAATACCGGCAAGAGCAAATGATAAAATCACTAAGGTTAAAATGACTTTTGCCGTAGCACCTTGTGAGCCTTCTCTAATTCTCTCTAGCATTGTTTTTCTCTTTTATTCTGTTTCAGTGTCAATTTCAGACTGAAATTACAGCACGCTATATATGTAAAAAGCGCATCTTAGCAGATGCGCCTTTTTACTTGAAGATTAAAATTGCTGTTTCAAAGGTTATTTTGAAATTGGCAAGTTTAGCCTTCTACAGTCAATTAGTTTACTGCGTCTTTTAGCGCTTTACCCGCTTTAAAAGATGGAATATTTGCTGCAGCAATCTCAATTGATTCACCAGTTTGTGGGTTACGGCCTGTACGAGCAGCACGCTCACGTACTGAGAAAGTACCAAAACCTACTAATGCAACAGAATCACCGTCTTTTAGTGCACCTGTTACTGATTCGATAAATGAATCTAACGCACGGCCTGCCGCTGCTTTAGAAATATCTGCATCTGTTGCGATTTGATCAACTAGTTGAGACTTGTTCACTATATCATCCCCTTCCATTGTTATTATTTAATCGTGGTATAAGACCACACAAAGGCTAAGTTAATGCACCAAAATAATGCGTTAAATTAACAATAAAAATTCGCGCTAATCACCGTATTTAAAGGGCTAGCAAAATTACAGTGCCTAAATTAGCACAGACATTTTATTTGAAAAGCCCTTTTCGACGGTTTTTGATGAATTTTTTTAATTTTTTGCCGTTTCGATTGAAAAACTAGCAATTGGCTCGGCTAAAGCGAGTTCAAGTACCTCTTCAATTCGCTTAACAGGGTGGATAGAAAGCCCTTCCATTACGTTTTCTGGGATCTCTTTTAAGTCACGCTCATTCTCTTTTGGAATAATCACGGTCTTAATGCCACCACGGTGTGCCGCTAACAGTTTTTCTTTTAAGCCGCCAATTGGCAATACTTCACCGCGTAAAGTGATTTCACCTGTCATCGCCACTTCTGAGCGCACTGGATTGCCCGTTAAGCTCGATACAAGTCCTGTCACCATTGCAATACCCGCACTTGGGCCATCTTTTGGTGTCGCACCTTCTGGTACGTGAACGTGAATATCGCGTTTTTCGTAGAAATCTTCATTAATGCGCAGCGCTTCAGCACGGCTACGTACTACTGTCATTGCCGCTTGAATCGACTCTTGCATTACATCGCCAAGTGAACCTGTGTAGTTAAGCTTACCTTTGCCCGCCATTGAAGCACATTCGATAGTTAGTAAATCACCGCCTACTTCAGTCCATGCAAGACCGGTTACTTGACCTACTTTGTTGCTATCTTCCGCTTTACCGTAATCATGACGCTTAACGCCGAGATAGTCTTCAAGGTTATCTTCATTGATCACAACTTGTTTCAGTGACTTATCAAGTAAGATGTTCTTAACTGCCTTACGACAAAGTTTTGAAATTTCGCGCTCTAAGCTACGCACACCCGCTTCACGAGTGTAATAACGAATAATGCCGATAATTGCGCTGTCTTCAATTGATATTTCAGACTCTTTTAATCCATTGCGTTTAATTTGCTTTGGAATTAAGTGACGAATCGAGATATTCAGCTTTTCATCTTCGGTGTAACCAGAAAGACGAATAACTTCCATACGATCCAGTAACGGACCTGGAATATTGAAGCTGTTTGATGTTGCCACAAACATTACATCACTTAAGTCGTAATCAACTTCTAAGTAGTGGTCGTTAAAGCTCGTATTTTGTTCAGGATCAAGTACTTCTAATAACGCTGATGACGGATCACCACGCATATCAGACGACATTTTATCGATTTCATCTAATAAGAATAACGGGTTTTTAACGCCTACTTTCGACATATTCTGTACGATTTTACCCGGCATAGAGCCGATGTAAGTACGACGGTGACCGCGAATTTCAGCTTCGTCACGCACGCCACCGAGTGCCATACGCACGTACTTACGGCCTGTTGAGCGAGCAATTGATTGACCTAGCGACGTTTTACCTACACCAGGAGGACCTACTAAGCATAAAATTGGACCTTTTAGCTTATTGGTGCGGTGTTGAACTGCAAGATACTCAATAATGCGTTCTTTTACTTTATCGAGACCATAGTGATCGGCATCTAAAATCTCTTCTGCTTTCGCAAGATCTTTTTTCACCTTAGAGCGTTTTTTCCAAGGTACACCTATCATAGTATCGATGTAAGTGCGTACCACTGTCGCTTCAGCAGACATTGGCGACATCATCTTCAGCTTGTTTAACTCAGACTTGGTCTTTTCTTCTGCTTCTGCCGGCATTGCCGCTTCTTCAATTTTTTTGGTTAAGCCTTCAAACTCATCAGGTACATCATCCATGTCACCTAATTCTTTTTGAATCGCTTTCATCTGCTCATTGAGGTAATACTCACGCTGGCTTTTTTCCATTTGCTTTTTAACGCGTGAACGAATCTTCTTCTCAACTTGCAATAAGTCAATTTCGCCTTCCATCAGCGCCATTAAAAACTCTAAACGCTCTTTAACATCGGCATATTCAAGCGCTTTTTGCTTTTCAGAAACTTTAAGCGGCATATGTGCAGCCATGGTATCAGCTAGGCGCGCTGTTTCTTCAATACCTTGCACTGAGCTTAATACTTCTGGCGCAATCTTTTTATTTAGCTTAACGTAGCCTTCAAACTGGCTTACAGCGCTGCGCATAAATACATCTTGCTCAGCTTCTGGAATTTCGGTTGATTCTAAAAACTCGGCAGTCGCAACAAAAAACTCATCAGTGCTTACAAATTCTTTTACTGCAGCACGTTGCGTACCTTCAACAAGTACCTTAACAGTACCATCTGGCAGTTTTAATAACTGTAAAATAGTGGCAACTGTGCCTACTTCATAAATATCTGACGCTTCTGGCTCATCGATATTTGAGTCTTTTTGTGCAACAAGCAACACTTGCTTATCATTATCCATTGCGGCTTCTAAGCATTTTATTGACTTTTCACGGCCAACAAAGAGCGGAATAACCATGTGTGGATACACAACTACATCGCGTAGTGCGAGAACTGGAATTTCAATCGTATCGGTACGTTCAAGGGTCATACTTGTTCCTTGCGTAAAACTGGTAACTTTAGCTTTTTTAAACTGTATTCAGTTTAGTCAGCAAATTATAAATTTTTAGATTATTTGTGAATATGGGGATAGTTAATCAAGAGATCAATGCTTTTATAAAAAAAGGAGCCATTTGGCCCCTTTTTCGTTCAATAATCAAACAACTATTCTGATACTGCTTTATCAGGCGTTGCATTCTCGTAAATCAGAATTGGGTCTGACTCACCTTTGATTACGGTTTCATCGATTACGACTTTCGATACTTCATCCATTGATGGTAACTCGTACATAGTATCAAGCAGTACACCTTCAACAATTGAACGTAGGCCACGTGCACCTGTTTTGCGCTCCATTGCTTTATGCGCAATCGCTTTAAGTGCGTCTTCGCGGAATTCTAGCTCAACGTTTTCCATTTCAAACAATGAACCATATTGCTTGGTTAATGCGTTTTTCGGCTCACTTAAGATTTGCACAAGTGCAGCCTCGTCAAGCTCGCCTAGTGTTGCAACAACCGGTAGACGACCAATAAACTCAGGAATAAGACCGTATTTAACCAAGTCTTCCGGTTCAACATCTTGGAACGCTTCCGTAAGTGAACGTTTTGAGTCGCTTGATTTTACATCGACACCAAAGCCGATACCGGTATTTTTGCTTCCACGCGCTTCAATCACTTTATCTAGGCCTGCAAATGCACCGCCACAGATAAATAAGATTTTAGAAGTATCTACTTGTAGAAACTCTTGCTGTGGATGCTTACGGCCACCTTGTGGTGGAACTGACGCTACCGTTCCTTCAATTAGCTTAAGTAATGCTTGCTGCACACCTTCACCCGATACATCACGGGTAATCGATGGGTTGTCTGCTTTACGTGAAATTTTGTCAATTTCATCAATATAAACAATACCACGCTGCGCTTTTTCAACATCGTAATCGCATTTCTGTAGCAGCTTTTGAATGATGTTTTCTACATCTTCACCCACATAACCTGCTTCAGTTAACGTGGTTGCATCTGCCATCGTAAATGGTACATCAAGTAGCTTAGCCATGGTTTCAGCAAGTAATGTTTTACCACTACCTGTTGGACCGATAAGCAAAATATTACTTTTACCTAGCTCTACAGGGTTTTTGCCAGTTAAATGACGTAAACGTTTGTAGTGATTGTATACTGCAACCGAAAGTACTTTCTTCGCATGCTCTTGACCAATTACATAGTCATCTAAGTTACTGCGAATTTCTTTTGGTGTTGGTAAGCGATCTTGGCTAGCTTGTGCTGGCGCAATATCTTTTATTTCTTCACGAATAATGTCATTACACAGCTCAACACACTCATCACAGATATACACAGATGGTCCTGCGATAAGTTTACGAACTTCGTGCTGGCTTTTACCACAAAATGAGCAGTAGAGTAATTTTCCGCTCTTATCGCCGTCACTCCGATTTTCAGACATTAAGCTACCTCTTAATATTCTTCCCGACCTTTTTATTTTACCTAAATAAAAGGCGTTTGTTTACAACGAGCTTCTTTACCATTATGGCAAAGGTTTATTAGCAACGCTAAATTAATCTCGCTGTGAAAGTATGCCGTCAACTAAGCCGTAGTCAACTGCTTGCTGAGCACTCATAAAGTTGTCACGATCTGTATCGTTCGATACAACGTCTAACGGCTGTCCAGTGTGCTCGGCCATTAATCTATTTAGTTTATCTTTGATTGATAAAATTTCTTTAGCATGAATTTCAAAATCAGATGCCTGACCTTGGAAACCACCCAGTGGTTGGTGAATCATCACACGAGAATTTGGTAAACAGAAACGTTTGCCTTTAGTACCACCGGATAACAAAAATGCGCCCATGCTTGCCGCTTGACCAATACATACTGTACTGATATTAGGCTTGATAAACTTCATGGTATCGTAAATTGCCATACCCGCAGTAACCGAGCCACCTGGCGAGTTAATATAAATAAAAATGTCTTTTTCAGGGTTTTCTGATTCTAAAAACAATAATTGGGCCACAATTAAGTTAGCCATATTGTCTTCAACTTGACCTGTTAGAAAGATAACACGTTCTTTTAATAATCGCGAATAGATGTCGTATGAGCGCTCACCTTTAGCAGTTTGCTCAACTACCATAGGCACTAATGCATTTAAAGGATCGACTGGGTTATTTAACATTATTAATACTTTCCTTTTGTGCTAACAAAGTCCAAACGTAATTTTGTTAACATATGACGCTGAAACTATGCGGAATTAATATTCCAACTGATTATCAGATTACCGGCAATAAAAATGGCCCGGTACAAACTGCAAATTTTGCAGAGATACACGAGCCATTTAATCGTTAGCTAACGTTTAAGTCAATGACTTATTGCGCAGCTTGTGGATTCATGATGTCGTCAAAGCCTTTTGCTACTTCTGAAACAGTTGCTTTTGCAAGTACTGAATCGATTGCAGCTTCTTCAAGTGCTACATTACGCATCTGTTGCATAAGTTGCTCGTTTGACTTGTAGTACTCAACAACTTCAGTAGGATCTTCGTATGCTGAAGCCATAGTAGCGATTAGCTCTTCAACTTTAGCGTCGTCTGCTGTGATCTCGTTTGACTTGATTACTTCACCTAAAAGTAGGCCAGTCTTTACGCGAGTCGCTGCTTGCTCTTGGAATAGTTCAGCAGGAAGCTCAGGCATGTTTTTAGCGTCGCCGCCAAAACGTTGTGCCGCTTGCTGACGAAGTACGTCGATTTCTTGACCGATAAGTGCTTTAGGCGCTTCGATTTCGTTAGTTTCAAGAAGACCTTTGATTACCTGATCTTTAACCTGTGCTTTAACAGCTTGGTCAAGTTCACGGCTCATGTTTTTCTTCACTTCTTCTTTAAGTGCGTCTAAACCGCCTTCTGCAACACCGAATGTTACTGCGAACTCATCTGTAAGTTCAGGAAGTTCTTGAGCTTCAACTTTGTTTACAGTGATAGTGAACTGAGCAGGCTTACCTTTAAGGTTTTCTGCGTGGTATTCTTCAGGGAACGTTACGTCAACAACAACTTCTTCGCCCGCTTTTTTACCAACGATACCGTCTTCGAAACCTGGGATCATACGACCTTGACCAAGTTCTAGTGGGAAGTTTTCAGCTTTACCGCCTTCAAACTCTTCACCGTCGATAGTACCTACGAAATCGATTGTTACACGGCTTTCTTCAGCAGCTGCTTCTTCAGTTTCAACCCAAGTAGCGTGCTGCTTGCGAAGTGTCACAAGCATGTTTTCAAGATCTGCGTCAGTTACTTCTGCAACTGGCTTCTCTACTGAGATTTTTTCTAAATCTTTGATTTCAACTTCTGGGTAAACTTCAAAAGTTGCAGAGAATTCTAGGTCTTTACCAGCTTCAAGCGTTTTTGGCTCGAATGAAGGCGCGCCAGCTGGGTTTAGTTTCTCAGCGATTACCGCATCAATGTACTGACGTTGCATAAGGTCACCAGCAACTTCTTGACGTACTGCTGCACCGTAACGCTTATTGATGATAGACACAGGAACCTTGCCTGGACGGAAACCATCGATACGCTGTGTTTTTGAAAGTTGTTGTAAGCGTTTTTTAACTTCTGTATCAATGTTCTCAGCTGGAACAGTGATTGTAATGCGGCGCTCTAGGCCTTGAGTAGTCTCAACAGAAACTTGCATGTTTTACCTCAATCTTTTAAATATGGCGTTTTTACGCCTTCCTTTACCCAGTGACATGTGCAAAAAAGAGTGTGTATCGCTTTATTGCTCACTGTGGAATAACCCTAATACCAATCTGATAATCAAACCATCAAATTTGCTTATCAGATTGGTATGAAGCGTTTCAAGTTAAACTTTAGACGCGGCATTATAACGCAATAATTGAGATAGTCGAGCATCCTAGTGAAATTAATGAAAATGGATAAAAACACGGATAATTTCGATGAATTTTGAAGCAAAATGAAAGATTTTTGAGGGAGATAAAGTGGTCGGCGTTGCAGGATTTGAACCTGCGACCCCTTGGACCCAAACCAAGTGCGCTACCAAGCTGCGCTAAACGCCGACTATAAGATGTGTGTACTGTAAAAATGGTCGGCGTTGCAGGATTTGAACCTGCGACCCCTTGGACCCAAACCAAGTGCGCTACCAAGCTGCGCTAAACGCCGAAACAGTACTAAAGTAAGATGGGGCGACTGACGAGACTTGAACTCGCGACAACCGGAATCACAATCCAGGGCTCTACCAACTGAGCTACAGCCGCCACTACTTTATGCAGTGTGTTGTTTACTTTTATAAAATGGCGCACCCGGAAGGATTCGAACCTTCGACCGACGGCTTAGAAGGCCGTTGCTCTATCCGGCTGAGCTACGGGCGCATTTCGAACCACACCTTACGTGCAGAAACCCTTTATAAAAAAGTGGTCGGCGTTGCAGGATTTGAACCTGCGACCCCTTGGACCCAAACCAAGTGCGCTACCAAGCTGCGCTAAACGCCGACTGTTTTGAACATTCATGTGAGTGCTCGTAAACAACGGGGTGCATAATAGTGATTTGACCTTGCCCCGTCAAACCTTTTTTTTGAAAAAACTGTTCAACTGGTTAAATTTAACCCTAAGTGTTCACATTTTGTTAAAAGCATGACTTTAACGCATAAAAGATAATCAAACATATCGGACATTTGTCCGCTAACACCTGTTGGCTATTGTTTAAATTCATGAGAAAATGCGCCCCACTCCACACTTTAGTATCTTATATGTAGGTTTTTTAATGTCAGCAAACATCATTGACGGCAAAGCAATTGCAAAACAAGTTAGAACATCTGTTGCAGAACGTGTAACAGAACGTAAAGCACAAGGACTACGCGCCCCCGGCCTAGCGGTTGTGTTAGTAGGTCAAGATCCTGCTAGTCAAGTTTATGTTGGCTCAAAACGTAAAGCATGTGAAGAAGTGGGTTTTGTGTCTAAGTCGTTCGATTTACCGGGTGATGCAACACAACAGCAACTACTCGATTTAGTAGAACAGCTAAACAATGATTCAGACGTTGACGGTATCTTAGTACAGCTGCCGTTACCTGAAGGTTTAGATGCAGAGCAAATCTTAGAAAGAATTACACCACATAAAGATGTTGATGGCTTCCACCCTTATAACGTAGGTCGATTAGCACAGCGTATGCCTGCGCTTCGTCCATGTACGCCTAAAGGTATTATTACATTGCTTGATTCAACTGGCGTTAAATACAAAGGTATGGACGCAGTGGTTGTTGGTGCATCTAATATTGTAGGTCGCCCAATGGCGTTAGAATTGTTACTTGCTGGTTGTACAACAACCGTTTGTCATAAGTTTACTAAAAACCTTGAAGAGCATGTTCGCCGTGCCGACTTAGTTGTTGTGGCAGTAGGTAAAGCTGAATTTATTCCTGGTGAGTGGATTAAAAAAGGCGCCATTGTTATTGATGTAGGTATTAACCGTCTAGAGTCAGGTCAATTAGTGGGTGATGTGGCATATGATGTTGCCGCTGAAAACGCCAGCTTTATTACCCCTGTACCAGGTGGTGTTGGCCCAATGACAGTGGCAAGCTTAATTGCGAATACACTTGAAGCGTGTGAGACATATCACAGCTAGCGTTCAGAGTTCACTCTAATAAAAAAGGTTGCCGTGGCAACCTTTTTTATTGTTCAAACTTAAAAAGTTAAGCTTTACGCCACGTTGTGTTGCCTGCGCTATCCTCTAGCACAACACCCATAGCGGTTAGCTTATCACGGGCTTCATCTGCTAGTGCCCAGTTTTTGTCAGCACGTGCTTGATTACGCTGTAAAATCAGCGCTTCAATTTCTGCTACTTCATCATCGGCTTGCTCGCCTTGCAAAAAGCTTTCAGGATCTTGCTGTGCGATACCTAGAATTTCACCGAGTGTTTTAAGAATAAATGCAAGTTGACCAGCTTGGTTCGCATCTTCATCTTTTAAACGGTTAATTTCTTTTGCCAGTTCAAAAATAACAGGCAATGCTTCAGGCGTATTGAAATCATCATTCATCGCAGTGTTGAAGCGTGCCACATAGTCATTTTCAAGTGATGTTTCGACCACCTCAACACCACGAAGTGCAGTATAGATACGCTCCATTGCTGCACGCGCTTGTTCTAAATTCTCGGTTGAGTAATTTAGCTGGCTACGATAATGACCGTTAATTAAGAAAAAGCGTACCGATTCACGATCATACTCTTTTAACACGTCGCGCAATGTAAAAAAGTTGCCTAACGACTTAGACATTTTTTCTTTATTTACTTGTACCATGCCAGTGTGGATCCACGTATTCACATACTTTTCACCGGTAGCGCAGCATGACTGGGCAATTTCATTCTCATGGTGAGGGAATTGTAAATCTGACCCACCGCCGTGAATATCAAAATGCGCGCCTAAATGCTTGTTGCTCATTGCTGAACACTCAATATGCCAACCTGGGCGACCTTCACCCCACGGACTTGACCATGACGGTTCGTCTACTTTTGCTTTTTTCCAAAGTACAAAATCAAGTGGATCGTCTTTGCCTTTAGCAACGTCTACGCGCGCACCTGCTTGCAACATATCTAAATCTTGTTGCGACAGTGAACCGTACTGCTCAAAAGTTGATACATCGAAAAGCACATCGCCATTGCTTGCTACATAGGCATGCTTTTTCTCAATCAAACGTTCAATCATCTCAATAATTTCATCCATATGACCGGTTACGGTTGGCTCGATATCAGCTGGCAACATATTAAGCGCATCAAAATCTTCGTGCATCGCTTTGGTCATGCGTACGGTCAGCGCATCAATTGCTTCGCCATTTTCGTTTGCACGTTTAATGATTTTATCATCAACGTCTGTGATATTACGGACATAAGTAACATCAAAGCCACTGTGGCGAAGAAAACGATTCATCACATCAAACGACACATACGTGCGTGCGTGACCAACGTGACAGTAATCATAAATGGTGATACCACACACATACATGCCTACTTTGCCAGCTACAAGTGGTTTAAAGGCTTCTTTTTGTCGTGTAAGTGTGTTGTAAATCTGCAACATTTATAATTTCCTCTATGTTTGCGCATACTAAAGCGGCATTTTAACATGGTTGTGGTTAACGGATAAATCTTTCTTTGTTCTATTACCAGATATTTTATAAAATAGGCCTGACACTTATTAAAAACTAACAGTTGGAATAAACATGGTTACTATTAAAACCAATTTTGGCGACATCAAAATCGCTTTAAATGCAGAAAAAGCACCGAAAACAGTAGAAAACTTTATTAACTACGTAAAATCGGGTTTTTACGACGGTACTATCTTCCACCGTGTTATTGACGGCTTTATGGTTCAAGGTGGTGGTTTCACTGCTGATATGGAACAAAAAGATGTACAAGCACCAATTGAAAACGAAGCAAATAACGGCCTAGAAAACAAAGTAGGCACGGTTGCAATGGCGCGTACGCCAGATCCACACTCAGCAACAGCACAATTTTTCATTAATGTGAACAACAATGACTTCTTAAACTTCACTAGCGAAACATCGCAAGGTTGGGGTTACTGTGTATTTGGCGAGATTGTTGAAGGCATGGACATCGTAGAGAAAATCAAAGCAGTACCAACAGGTAGCTATGGTTTCCACCAAGACGTACCGCTTGATTCAGTTGTGATTGAAAGCGCAACTATCGACGCTTAATAAGCATATTTGCCTCGGGTAACCGAGGCAAATTCTTACCTACTATGAATAAAACCTACTTTATTGCAGATCTGCACTTAAGCGACGACACTTCCTTGATAAATCAAGGCTTTTTTAACTTTATAGATAACTTAAAGCAGAATGCAAAATCGGTAGATGCACTGTATATTTTGGGTGACTTTTTCGAAGCATGGATTGGCGATGACAATCATACAGCGCTCAATCAAAAAGTTGCTAATGAATTAAACGACTTGAGTCAGGCAGGGGTTAAACTTTATTTCACTCACGGTAATCGCGACTTTTTAATTAAAAAGCGCTACACCAAAGCCTGCAATATGACACTGCTACCAGAGCAAACTGTTATTGATTTATATGGTACGCCAACGCTAGTTTGCCATGGCGATGAGCTTTGCACTGACGATATCGAATACCAAAAATTTCGTAAAAAGAGTCGCTCTTGGTGGTGGCAAACATTAATGCTTAATTTACCGCTCAGTTTTCGCCAAAAAAAAGCGGCTAAGATTCGTGCGCACAGCAAACAATCAAAAAAAATGAAGTCACAGGCCATTATGGATGTTAACGAGCAAGCTGTGAGTGACACCTTTACTAAATTTAACGTCAGCCAGATGATCCACGGCCACACTCACCGCCCTAATGTGCATAAGTATGATAATAAAACGCGCTATGTACTTGGCGATTGGTATACTGATTTATGGTATATCGAGGCATCACAACAAGGCATTAAACTGATTAGTGAGCCTTTATAAAATGTAACACAATCAAAAAGAGCGCTAACTGCGCTCTTTTGGTTTTCCACTGTGAAATTTAAAATCATCATCCGGTGATGAAATAAGTTCGGCTTCTATTTCACCGAAAAACTTTACGCGACCGGAAATATCTTCTCCGGCAACTTGCTCTGCAAGGGCCAGATAATCTTCATAATGACGCGCTTCTGAGCGAAGCAAGGAAATATAGAACTTACACAGTTCATCATCTAAGTGTGGTGCGAGCTTGGCAAAACGCTCGCAAGAACGTGCCTCGATGTAAGCGCCACAAATCAGTTTATCTACTAAAATTGCAGGCTCGTGGGTACGCACATGAGTCATCATGCCTTTAGCGTAACGGCTTGCGGTGATATTTTCATAATCAATGCCACGAGCAACCATGATCTCTAATACTTGGTAAAAATGATGAAGCTCTTCTTTAATTAGCAATACCATTTTATCAATTAAGTCTTGACCAAAATTAGAGTCACTCTTTGGCACAATTTCTTTACTTAATTTGTAGTGTTCAGCCAAGGATTCAAGCGAACCTTCTTTTTTATAGACAAATTTCTCGTAAGGCTGAAACCATTCAAGTAAGGCTTCACCACTTTTTTTGTCTGCGGCATATTTACGAATTAACCACATAGCCGTTTGCCCTGCTTTTAATTCACAAATTAAATGATCGAGTAATAAAACAGGTAAGTTTTCTGCTTTTTTGGCTTCAGTAATCCATTCATCGGGGGTTTCGCACTGCAAAAACTGATAAATGGGTGCTAATAGTTCCTGATATTTCGCTAGACTCATATCTATGTTAGACAAAAATGAATAATAATTAATTTTATCATAACAACTTAAACTAAGTCTTGATTCTTCTTGCACCGCCTTTGCTTAGATTGATCTTTATCAGATTTCAAAAGCAACCCTAAATTATATTTCTTGACATTTTATTAACAATAACCAATAAGTAGTAGTGAGCTTGTTTAAAAAAACAACAAACGCTAAGTGATGAATTTGAAGTCAAAAACCACATTAGCCAATCCGTTTAGGGTAATACAAGGAACACAATATGATATTAAATCATCTTTGGGGCTTATATGCTCACCCAAAAGAAGAATGGCAAACAATTGATGCTCGCCACGAAAGCTTTGGGTACAGCATGTCACATATTTTACTGATTGCTTTAGTACCAAGCATTATGGGGTATTTTTCATCGGTTTACTTAGGCTGGAGTGTTGGCGTAGGCGACCGGATTTTCTTAACTGAATCAAGCGCAATGCTACTTGCGATATCAATGTACTTCGCCCTCATTGCCGGCGTATTTACACTCGCCTACCTAGCACATTGGATGGCAATTACGTTTGGTGCAGAGCCGAGTTATACGCAAACACTTGAGCTTGCCGCTTACACTTCAACACCTATTTTCATGTCGGCACTAGCGGCGGTGTATCCTGAGCTATGGTTTATCGTGATTGTGGGTTGTGGCGCGGTCGCTTACTCAGTTTACTTATTGTATACCGGCGTACCAATTTTAATGCACATTCCTGAAGAGCGAGGCTTTATTTACGCAAGTTCAGTAGTGACCTGCGGTTTAGTGTTACTGGTGATAATTCTTGCGGCAACCGCAATTATGTGGACATCGGGTTTTGGCCCTATGTTTACATCGGGCTAAGCCCAATAAATTCCTATTTCCAGCAAACTATATAGTTAATAAAAACAAAAAGGAGCTTTAAGCTCCTTTTTTATCGATTAACTTCTTAGAAATTATTCACTCGCATCTTGGTTATGAAGCTCTAAACCCGATGACATCGCTGATTCGCGACCAGATTTAGCCGCATCATTACGCAGTGCATCGATACGATTTAAGTAAGCTTGGTCAATATCACCTGTAACGTAGTTACCATCAAAAACAGATGTTTCGAAGTTGCTGATTTCAGGGTTTTCTTTGCTTACAGCACTAATAAGATCAGGCAGTGATTGATAAATTAGGCCATCTGCACCAATGCTTGCATTGATATCTTCAACTTCGCGACCATGCGCAATCAGTTCTTGCGCTGATGGCATATCAACACCATATACGTTAGGGAAACGAATTTCCGGTGCTGCTGATGCGAAATAAACATTCTTAGCGCCTGCTTCACGTGCCATTTCAACAATCTGTGCCGATGTTGTACCACGTACAATTGAGTCATCTACAAGTAATACGTTTTTACCTTTAAACTCTTGTGCGATGGCATTTAGCTTACGGCGAACCGATTTTTTACGCATTTCTTGACCAGGCATAATGAAAGTACGGCCAATGTAACGGTTTTTAACGAAGCCCTGACGATAAGGAAGCTCAAGTACGTTTGCCATTTCTAGTGCGATATCACACGAAGTTTCAGGAATTGGAATAACAACATCAATTTCTTTGTCAGCCCACTCGCGTTTTACTTTTTCACCTAGTTTAGTACCCATGTTTACACGTGCAGCGTAAACCGAGATTTTATCGATTGTCGAATCTGGACGTGCAAAGTATACAAATTCAAAAATACATGGGCTGTATGCTGCATTTTGTGCGCAATGTTGTGAATGCAGCTGACCGTCTTTTGATACAAAAATGGCTTCGCCTGGCGCAACATCACGAATAAATTCAAAACCACAAGCATCTAGCGCAACGCTTTCTGATGCAAACATGTACTCAACACCTTGCTCAGTTTCGCGTTTACCAAATACAAGTGGACGAATACCGTTAGCATCACGAAATGCAATCATACCGTGACCGATAATCATCGCAATTGACGCGTAACCACCTACAACTTTGCTATTTACCGTTGTTACTGCAGTGAATACATCTTCAGGCGATAGCTCAAGTTTATTCGGCTTGGCTAATTCGTGCGCTAGAATGTTAAGTAAAATTTCAGAGTCTGACGTCGTATTTACATGACGCATTGCTGTTTTAAATAAGTCTTCTTTTAACGCTTCTGCATTGGTTAAGTTGCCATTGTGCGCAAGCGCAATACCAAATGGCGAGTTTACGTAGAACGGCTGTGCTTCAGCTGAGCTTGAAGAACCTGCAGTTGGGTAACGAACATGACCAATACCCATATCGCCTTGTAAACGCTTCATATGGCGCGTGTGAAATACATCTTTCACTAGGCCATTGTCTTTACGTAAGCTAAAGGTGTTATTGTCAATGGTAATAATACCCGCCGCATCCTGACCACGGTGTTGTAAAACGGTTAAACCGTCATAAAGAGTTTGATTTACCGGGGTAGTTCCGACGATACCAACGATACCACACATGAGAAAAATCCTCGCCTGATAAGGGGTTATTGAGTTAAGAAGCTTGAATTATCTTCGAGGTATTCAAAAAACCATTCGATAATAAAGCTAAACTCTGGAATTAAACTTGAACTACTCCACCAGTCTTTACTTGGGGCACTGGTGAAAGCATCGAGAAAAAATAATAGTGCACTAATTATGAGCACGCCACGCAATGCGCCAAACACTAAACCAATAATTCGGTCTGTACCTGATAAACCTGTGCGCTGAACGAGTTCTCCAAGTACATAATTCACTAGACTGCCAACAATCAAGGTAGAGAAAAACAAGATTGCGATTGCAGCGCCATTACGTACTAGGGGTTCGGAGATAGTGTCAGCAAGGAAGACGGCGAGATGTTCATAAAACATGCTTGAGATAAAAAAGGCAGCGATCCAAACAGCAAGCGACATTGCTTCTTTAACAAAGCCGCGCATCAAACTTACTAAGGATGAAAGTCCGATGATACCCAAAATGGTGTAATCTACCCAGATCATATTAACCTGCCCTTTTATGTTTCGCGCGCATTTTATATAAGCTTACGCCTAATTGCCAGCTCAATTTGTGATTTCAAATTGCGTCACTCGGCCATTCAGCTTGGTTAATTTTTTCAATTGGGGTAATTGTGATTCTAATTTTTGCTTATCAAGCTCTGGCCCTACAAACACTTTTGTTAGTGTGCCTGATGGGGTTTTAATCGGTTTTGTAAATGCGGTAAAGCCCGCACCTTTAAGTTTCGCAAGTAACGATTCAACGTTCGCTTTATGAGAAAAACTACCTAATTGAATCACCCAAGCGAAATCCTCAAGATTACTTTTTTCAGGTCGTTTAACCGCAACTTTTGGTTCAACCTTAGCATCGTTCACCGTTGGTGTTTCACCTAAATCAACCGTTGCGACTTTCTTTTCTTCCGTAAACTCGGCTTCATTTTGCGCTTGTTCAACCAAATCACTATTGAATGGCGAATTTTCGCCTTCATCGATTGCGGCTTCTTCAATCACTGGCGTACTTGGCAATGACTCACGAGCCAACACTTGATCCGGTTCAGGATCTAAATCGATAGCTTTAAACTCTGGGCGTTCAGGTATATCTTTAAACGTTTCGCGTTTTTGTACTTTTTCGCCATCTAATATATTAGGAATAAATACAATCGCCGCTGTTACAACAATAACCGTACCCACTAAGCGATTGATAAATTGACTATTCACCTTTACTCCTTATTTTGCCAAAACGCGATTGCATCAGCCACAGTGTAGAATGAGCCAAATACAATTAGCAACTGATCTTCGGTCATATTTGCTAAAACCGATTGCAAGCCGCTTGCGACACTGTCATGAATTGTTGCGTTTGGCTTGTCCACTTCACTGTGTAATTGCTGTAATAAATTATCGGCTTTATCGCCTCTAAAGCACGTTAGATTAGCTAAATGCCATTGATCAATATTTGACTTAACCGCATTAAACACCGCTTTTTGGTCTTTGTCTTGCAGCATACCAGCAAGTGCAATAATCGTTTTGCCCTGTGCTTGAAATGTCGCTAATTTCGATGCTAAGTATCGTGCCGATTCAGGATTATGTGCAACATCCGCATACACCAACGGCTGTTCGCTCAAGCATTGAAAACGTCCTTCAACCGTAAGGTTAGCCAATACATCACAAATGGTGTTTTCATTTGGCAACAAACCTAGTGTGTAAAGCGTTGTAATTGCCGTTGCCACATTTTGCGATGGAATATTTGGTACCGGTAAAGACAAGGTTAAATCGCCATTTTGGTACGTTAGCAAATCAGCTGTCAGTGCAAACGAATAATCTTTCTGTGCCGCAGTTACCTGTGTGCCCAGCTCTTCTGCATATTGCCAAATGGAGTTTGGAATAGCCAAATCACCGACAATCGCAGGCGCATTAGCTCTGAAAACACCTGCTTTTTCGCGACCAACCAACTCACGTGTATCACCTAAGTATTCTTTATGGTCCAAATCGATGGTAGTAATAACAGAAGCGATGGGCTCAACAATGTTGGTAGCATCCAATCGCCCGCCTAAACCTACCTCTAATAAGATGTAGTCAGGCTTTTTCTGTTTAAATACTTCAAGTGCCGCCAGTGTGCCAAATTCAAAATAAGTCAGACTAATTTCACCACGCCCCTGCTCTAGCGCATGAAACGCTGCAACATGATCTTGGTCTGGTAATTCCGAACCATTAATACGTACACGTTCGTTATAACGAATTAAATGGGGTGATGCATAAGTGCCAACTGAATAACCTTGAGATAGTAATAAGGCTTCTAAACAACGTGCAGTTGTGCCTTTACCATTGGTACCTGCGATTAAAATAACATTAGGAAGTGCGGTATAACCGAGCTTTTCACCGACCTGGCGAACGCGCGTTAAACCCATATCAATGTTTGAAGGATGAATACTTTCTAAATAACAAAGCCAATCATCTAGACTCGATGATTGGCTTGGTACAACATGTGTCATAGTGCAATAAGTTGCTAAATCAGTTTAGATTATGCAATTCTATGCTCTTGTTCAGTTGACGGCAAGTGCATATATTTCGCAACTAGGCGTGCAATGGTGTCACGCATTTCACGACGGTCAACAATCATATCAATTGCGCCGTGCTCTAAAAGGAATTCAGAGCGCTGAAAACCTTCTGGTAACGTTTCACGTACTGTTTGCTCAATTACACGCGGACCAGCAAAACCAATTAGCGCTTTCGGCTCAGCAATATTGATATCACCTAGCATTGCTAATGATGCAGAAACACCACCCATAGTTGGGTCAGTAAGTACTGAAATAAACGGCAAGCCTTGCTCGCTCATTTTATCCAGTGCAGCACTGGTTTTTGCCATTTGCATTAGTGACATAAGGGCTTCTTGCATACGTGCACCACCTGATGCAGAGAAACAAATTAGCGGCATTTTATGCTCTAAGCATTTGTTAACTGCTTCAACAAAGCGCGCACCAACAACCGATGCCATTGAACCACCCATAAATGAGAATTCAAACGCCACAGCAGCAACCGGTACACCTTTTAAGCGGCCAGTCATGGCGACAAGTGCGTCTTTTTCGCCACTTACTTTTTGTGCGCTTGAAATACGGTCTGAGTATTTCTTTGAGTCTTTAAATTTTAAAACATCTTTTGGCTCAAACTCTTGGCCAAGCTCTAAACGCTCACCGTCATCTAAAAACTGCTCAAGACGTTTACGTGCTCCAATACGCATATGATGATCACATTTAGGGCAAACATGTTGTTGTTTTTCTAGTTCTGCCTTGTAAACGATCGTGTCACAATCACCACATTTAGCCCAAACACCTTCAGGAATTTCTTTACGACCCGTAGACTTGGTTGTTTTTGGTAAGATTTTTTCTAACCAGCTCATTTAAATCTCTCTCACTGCTATATCTGCTTTGAACTACACAGAAAATTTTTGCAATTAAAACACTAATCGTGCGACTAAGGTATAAAAAACTGGTCTAATATGTCGCTAAATTGTGTTAATTAATCGGTTTTTTATAAGCTATTTGGTAAAAATAGCGGCCCTGGATTCGATTTAGGTATTTCAAAATGTTCAGGATAATCCACTTCCACTAAATATAACCCACCAGGCTTTGCCGTTGCAGATGCCTGGGTGCGATCTTTAAGCGCTAATACTTCTTGCATCCACTCTGGTGGGTACTTGCCTTGGCCAATATCAATTAAACATCCGGCAATATTTCGCACCATGTGATGCACAAACGCATTGGCTTTAATATCAATCACAATAAAGTCGTTATAACGTTCAACATTTAAATGCATAATGTTTCGAAACGGCGTTTTTGATTGACAATGCACAGCGCGCACCGATGTAAAATCTTGCTCGCCCAACAAATAAGGCGCTGCTAACTGCATTTGTTTTACATCGAGTGGGTGGTGATAATGACTAAGACCGGAACGTAAAATGCCTGGTCGATAAGTACTGTTATATATAATGTAGCGATAGCGTCTTGCTGTTGCGCTATAACGCGCATGAAAGTCTTCACTTACTTGTTTTGCCCAGCGAATTGCAATGGCATCCGGTAAGTTGGCATTCACACCGAGCGTAAACGCCACCATGGCTCTGTCAGCGGTGGTGTCAAAATGCACTACCTGCCCTGTTCCATGTACACCAGCATCGGTTCTACCCGCACAAGTCACTTCTATTTTTTCGTTA
This sequence comes from Pseudoalteromonas sp. ABV4_021, assembly GCF_056159365.1. Taxonomy (NCBI): domain Bacteria; kingdom Pseudomonadati; phylum Pseudomonadota; class Gammaproteobacteria; order Alteromonadales; family Pseudoalteromonadaceae; genus Pseudoalteromonas; species Pseudoalteromonas sp. ABV4_021. The sequence continues at coordinate 2,017,066 of NZ_JBSWVB010000001.1, forward strand.
CAGATCTTTGAAAGCGCGTTTTCGAGCTCTTCTTGTACACTGTTTACGTGTTGTTGGCGCTGCCAACCACTGTACTGAGAACCATCATATTCTACGCCTAGAGCGACTCGCATGAACACTATTCCATGAATTTGAAAAACCCTAATTATACCGAGAGCTTGCCTTGATACCAAGTATAAAAAAGCCCGCTATGCGGGCTTTTTCAAATTAAACTTAAGACAGTTGCTGTTTTAATGCAAGCGCTTCGTCTTGTACTTCAGGCGGGCCGTCTTTGATCACTTCGTCAATAACTTTCAGCGCACTTTCTGAATCGTTAATTTCAAGGTATGCGCGGGCAAGGTCTAGTTTTGCAGAAAAGCCTTGGTTCTCGGTATCTACATCGAGCGAATCTTCCCCTGCCAGTAAATCGTCAAAATCACCTAAACCAACGTCCATATCAACATTTTGATAAGGCTCATTATCGGCATCTAAGTCATCACTTTCGTCAAGCAGATCATCAATATCTAGATAATCAGATTCGGCAGTATCAATCTCTTCTACTTCAAACGGTTGCGCTTCTGACTTTTCATCAAGCAAAGAATCAAAATCTAATTCAAAATCTTTCTGAGATTCACTAGAAATAGGCTCAGGCTCTGCTAATTCATTCAACAAGCTGTCAAAGTCAGTGCTCTCTAGCTCATCGATTAGCATATCATTGCTATTGTCTAAGTCACTACCTAACAAATCATCATCAAGTAAGTCGTCATTTTCTGATTCTGTCGCTGATAAATCTTCTGTTGTAATGACTTCATCATTAATTGCTTGCGCTTGTTCAATTTCTGGTAACGGTTGCTCGTTATCAAACACTGGCGCATCCAACTCTTCAAGCGCTTCATCCAGTTCAAGTTCTGGGTATTCATCAAGCGTTTGACTTGGCGTATCGGCGCGTAATTGTTCGTCACTTTCAAATTGCTCAGACAGACGCTCATCCTCAGCACCAAGATCGACATCAATTGCTAATGGATCATCACCAAAATCAACATTTTCTTCAGATAGAATGCTGTCGTCGATGCCAATATCAAGCGCGTCATTAAGATCATTCTCTAATTCATCGTCGCTTAACGATTCACCATCAGGAAAAGCCATATCTTCAAGCAATTGCTCTGGCTCAAGCGTATCCGTTACCTCATCACTTTCTACTGATTCAGTATGCTCAGCTATTTCAAGTGGCTCATCAAGCGCATCTAATAATGCATCGTCACCATCAAGTGCATCGAGTAACGCTTCATCTGCTGTTTGCACGTCAGATGCAGATTCATCAAGCATCGATAAATCATGCTCGGGCGTTTGCTCAGTTAAATTATCGAAGTTGTTAGCATCAATATCCGTTAAATCAGACTCAAGTGCGTCAATATCTTCTGAGGCTGTTGGCTCAATTGCATCAAGTTCATCGAACTCGTCTAACGCCTCTTCATTAGATACAGGTGAATCATCTAATGATTCTTCAAGTGACTCTTCAACTGATTCTTCTACAGGCTCGTCTAATTCTTCAGAGATGATTTCGTCTTCAAGGGCTGCAGCTTCATCGTTTACATCATCAACATCAATTTCAGCGATATCGGCATCACTTGATGCTTCATCAGATTCAAGCGCCTCTAACTCTTCCGCTTCAGGCTCAATCGCATCAAGTTCGTCTAATTCATCTAGTGTCTCTTCACTTGATTCAAGTGTGTCATCCAACGACTCTCCGAGTGAATTATCTAGTGACTCTTCAACTGATTCTTCTACAGGTTCGTCTAATTCTTCAGAGATGATTTCGTCTTCATGGGCTGCAGCTTCATCGTTTACATCATCAACATCAATTTCAGCGATATCGTTATCACTTGATGCTTCATCAGATTCAAGCGCCTCTAACTCTTCCGCTTCAGGCTCAATCGCATCAAGTTCGTCTAATTCATCTAGTGTCTCTTCACTTGATTCAAGGGTGTCATCCAACGACTCTCCGAGTGAATTATCTAGTGACTCTTCAACTGATTCTTCTATAGGCTCGTCTAACTCTTCAGAGATGATTTCCTCTTCAAGGGCAGCTACTTCAGCGTTTACATCATCAACATCAATTTCAGCGATATCAGCTTCACTAGACGCTTCATCAGATTCAAGCGCTTCTATTTCATCCGCTTCAGGCTCAATCGCATCAAGTTCATCTAGCGCCTCTTCACTTGATGCAAGTGAATCATCCAACGACTCTTCGAGTGCTTCATCTAGCGATTCTTCGAGTAATTCTTCTACTGGTTCGTCTAACTCTTCCGAGGTGATTTCATCTTCAAGGGCAGCTGCTTCCTCGTTTACATCATCAACATCAATTTCAGCTTCACTAGACGCTTCATCAGATTCAAGCGCTTCTATTTCATCCGCTTCAGGCTCAATCGCATCAAGTTCATCTAATTCATCTAGCGTCTCTTCACTCGATGCAAGTGAATCACCCAACGACTCTTCGAGTGCTTCATCTAGCGATTCTTCGAGTAATTCTTCTACTGGTTCGTCTAACTCTTCAGAGATTATTTCATCTTCAAGGGCAGCTGCTTCAGCGTTTACATCATCAACATCAATTTCAGTATCATTTGACTCTGTCGCATCTAATTCAGATTCTATTTCTCCACTTTGTTCAATTAGCTCATCGATGTCATCGAGTGCCGATGCATTATCACTTTCAGCTGTCTGCTCTAATAAGGCATCAATATCATCATCTGACTCAATAGCTTCTGTCGGCTGCGCAGCTTCGTCTAGCAATGCGTCAATATCATCAACATCGCTTGTATCTGCTTCGTCTGCAGGTTGTTCCTCTAACGTATCGACGGCAATGTCATCTGATTCAAGCGAATCTTCCAATTCATCTTCTGATGTGTCTGTATCTGCAATAGCTTCTGCAGCGGCTTGTTGCGCTGCTAAACGTTCTGCATCTGAGTTAGCCTCTTCGATTAATGCATCAAGATTGGTTAGGTCAGTATCATCAGCCTCAACCTCATTGATCATCGCATCAATATCATCCATATCTAATTGGATTTCAGGTTCTTTCTCTTCTTCGCTTTCTGTTACTTCAGACTCTAGCTCATCATTACTTAGCTCATCCATAATAGCATCGACATCAGCTACATCAGGCTCTTCCTGACTGAGCGGCTCTTGCTCTTCTGGAATATCTAGTTCAATTTCACTATCGCTTTCTGCTATTTCGTCAATCGCCACATCATCACTATCAGCGCCAGTGTCAAAATCTTGCGCTAGAATCGCATCAATATCGTCAGCACCTGCTAATTCGTCGTCTGCGCTATCATTATTTAAATCTGGCACGAGATCATCTGAATCACTTTCATCTAACAAGTCATCATCAAGCGCATCACCAAGTAAACCATCAAGCTCGTCTTGATCTAACAGCGTGTTAGTTTCTTCAAGCGCTGGCTCTTCATCTTCGTAGAGCAAGTCTTCAGGCTCGCCCAGTGTGTCGTCTAGATCATCATCAAGTGCAACAACATCATCGTCTAATGCATCGTCAAAGCTTTGATCAAGTACATCATCAAATGGGTCGTCTAACCCTTCATCTAAACCTGAACTTAAATCATCGTCAACTGTGTTATCTGCCAGAACATCATCTAATCCATCACTTAAATCATCATCTAAGGTATCGTTTACGATAGGGTCTGGCACCTTTGACATTGGCGTGTCAAAAATGGGTTCTTCTTCAGGTTCTACTTTGTTCGCACGCGATTTAAACCAATAAATTGCGCCGCCAACAATTAAAAATCCAGGAATAAGTGCAAGCACTACTAACAGCAGTGGGTTATTAGTCAAATTTTGTAAACTAAACGATTCCGCCTCAGCGTTAGCCTTGGCTTCTTGTTCTGCAAGAATGCGATGCTGGTCAGCAAGTAGCGCTTTTAATTCGTCTAGCGTTTGTCTATCGCTATCTAATTGGCCGCGAATATGCTCAAGTTCAGTTGATAGGCTGGTAACTTGTTTTTTCAGGTTTTCATTTTCGTTAAGAATTGCCTCAACGTTATCAACCGATGATTTAAATTCGTCTTTAAGCTGCTCTAACTTCTCATTTTGCGCTTCTTTTGCCTGCTTAATTTCGTCACTCAGTTCTTTTTTAGCAACGATTACATCTTCTTTTTTAGCTTGCTCTGCTTGCTTTGCAACAACGTCGATTTCGGTTTGAGTAAGTTCGCCTTTAACCTTTTTATCCCAAAGTTTGTCATCTAGCTCTGAACGCTCTTGAGCAAAGCCTGCATTAATGCTTCGGATTTCCCGCATTGATGGCATTGCTAAGTAAGCGCCAGGGCGCAAGTGATTAATATTATTATCGAGGAAAGAATTGGGGTTTTTCTGATAAATCGCTTGCATTACCTGATAAATCGTAACCGAGTTATCAGGTCTTAATTTTGTTGCGATGCGCCATAGCGTGTCTGAATCGCGGATTGGCCCATAGCGTTTCCCCTGTTCACCGATATCTACGTTTTTCGGTCCGCGGATGCGAGTGCTGTCGGCAAAAAGGTCAAATGATAGGGTCGATGCACCTAGCAACACTGCCGAAAATAAAATAATCGCTTTTGAAGAAAAGAAGCTGCGCATGGGTTTCCTTTAATATTAACTCTGAGAAGTTTATATGTTCTTGAACACGGTGCTCGAACATCAAACTTATGCAAAGTTTGCACCATTTTTATAGTTTCTTAGCTGTAACAGCTTAAAATAGTGCGACTCTTTTTATAATTTTCAGCGTAAAACTATAAACCAGAAAACACTGAATATCCATTAATTAGCATTAGTAAAGTAACTGGCGGGATTACATTATCTCAGTATTTGAACATGCCGCTTTAAACTGAAACTCAATAAGTTACGAATAATGCCAAACAATTACGGTGGTATAATTGTTTGGCATCAAAGAATTGACAATTATAGGTATTGTTCGATTAGCAACTCTGCGATTTGCACACTATTTGTTGCCGCACCTTTACGTGTGTTATCAGATACAACCCACAGATTTAATCCGTGAGGATGGCTAATATCTTGACGTACACGGCCAACATAGACCGCGTCATTGCCGCTCGCATCTGTCACTGGTGTTGGGTAGTCTTGCTCATCTTCGATATATTCTACGCCCGGTGCATCGTTTAATAGCTGCTTCACATGTTCAACATCTACCGGCATACGCGTTTCTAGGTGAATTGCTTCTGCATGACCATAAAATACAGGCACGCGCACAGCGGTTGGGTTAACCATTACACTGCTATCGCCGAATATTTTCTGCGTTTCCCACACCATTTTCATCTCTTCACGGGTGTAGCCGTTATCTTCAAACGAATCAATTTGTGGGATCACATTAAACGCGATTTGCTTAGGAAATACGTCGTTTTCAAGTGGACGCGCGTTCATTAGATTTGCTGTTTGTTTTGCTAACTCATCTACCGCTTTTTTACCACCACCTGAAACAGACTGGTAAGTCGTTACGTTAATACGATCAATACCATAGGCATCATAAATCGGCTTTAGTGCTACCATCATTTGAATAGTTGAACAATTCGGGTTAGCAATAATATTACGATTTCTAAAGTCACTCAGCGCTTCAGGGTTAACCTCAGGCACAACTAACGGCACATCGTAGTCGTAACGAAAATGTGAGGTATTGTCGATAACCACACACCCTGCTTCTGCTGCAATTGGTGCGTATTTTTCCGAAACGCTGCCACCCGCTGAGAACAGGGCTATATGGGCATTAGCAAAGTCAAAAGTCTCAACATCAATCACTTCAATGTCTTCGCCTGCGAACTTAATATCTTCGCCGGCACTGCGCTCTGATGCCAATAAGTACAGCGTATCAATTGGAAACTTACGCTCTTCTAGTGTTTCGATAATTTGACGGCCTACTAGGCCCGTTGCACCTAAAACGGCAACATTGAATTTTTGTGACATGTTATTCCTCAATCACGTTAAAGCCCAGCTGGCTTAAACGTTTTGCATTTGCAGTTGAACTGCATTTTACCGTTAAAGTGCTAAATTCGCGACGTCCCGGATAGTTTTTTCTTAAACTATCGAATCCTTCGCTATTTAAGCCGTTTTTTAATAAGCCATAATCGCGGCGCGCATCATACACGCTATGCACTAACTGACAAATATTTGCATCGCAAAACGTAGCGCCTAAATGTACCGCCATAAACTCAGGTTGAGGGAGAAAATCTGCCATTTTGTGCGTTATTGGTTTACCGAGTTGCTGACAAACTGCTTGATACAACATATCGGTCCCCCCAGCTTTACCCTCGAGACTGTGACCGGCAATATGCACCGAGCCAATGCGTGTGTATGGTAGTAAGGCTTGCTCAATACTCGGTTCATTCTCCCAGACATCCAGTACTAACGATAATCCACCGCCCGCTTGCATAAAGTTGAGCAATGCCAAGTTATCAATGACATCACCGCGACATGAGTTCACCACAATCGCATTTGATTTTAACTTGGCTAAATTACCTTGATTAAGTAGATGTTTTGTTTTGTGAATGCCTTCTTTTACTAATGGCACATGAAAGCTCAAGATATCAGCTTCATCAATCACCTTATCAAGTGACACACCTTCACTTAGTTCGCCTGCAGCTTGCTTTGGCGGATCGCACAAAAGTAGCTTACAGCCCAAAGCTTCAAGTTTAACCGCAAGGCGGCTACCAATATTGCCTACCCCAATAATGCCAACCGTTTTATTGCGTAAGCTAAAATCATCTTCTTGCGCAAGCGCCAGCAGGCTCGACACCACGTATTCAGCAACCGCCGTTGCGTTACAACCCGGTGCGCTGGAGAACGCGATACCTTTTTGCTGTAACAGCGTTTGATCAACGTGATCTGTGCCTATGGTTGCAGTGCCAACAAATTTCAGTTTGTTTGCATGCACTAATAAATTGGCATCAACTTTGGTAATTGAACGTACTAATAGAATATCAGTATCAATAAGTTGTTGGGGATCTAGCTCACGACCGGCAAATCGAGTGATTTCACCGAATTCTGAAAAAAACTCTTCGACCAAAGGCATATTTTGGTCTGCAAGAATGCGCATAGTTGTCCTATTGAGGCGAACGGGAGATGCGCTATTTTAACGGGAATAAAAAAGCCACTCAATCACTTAAGTGGCTTTTCTTAGATTCATTTAGCGATAACTAAAACATTCGCTAATTAACCCTTGTACTTTTGCATTACAAGCGTTGCGTTTGTACCGCCAAAACCGAAGCTGTTTGACATCACAGTGTTAAGCTCGGTTTCACGCGCTTCTTTTACGATATCTAAACCTTCAGCTTGCTCATCTAATTCATCGATGTTGATAGATGGTGCAACAAAGTTATTTTGTAGCATTAGAATTGAGTAAATCGCTTCGTGTACGCCAGCGGCGCCCAGAGCGTGACCTGTCATCGCTTTTGTCGCGCTGATTGCAGGTGATTTACCACCAAACACTTCTTGAATTGCGCCAAGCTCTTTTACATCGCCTACCGGTGTTGATGTACCGTGCGTGTTTAGGTAATCCACTTCACCTTCAACTGTTGCAAGCGCCTGTTGCATACAACGAACTGCGCCTTCACCTGATGGTGCAACCATGTCGTAACCGTCTGACGTTGCACCGTAACCTACAATTTCACCGTAGATTTTCGCACCGCGCGCAAGCGCGTGCTCTAATTCTTCAACAACAACGATACCGCCACCACCAGAAATAACAAAACCATCACGATTTGCGTCATAAGTGCGTGAAGCAAGCTCAGGAGTTTCATTATACTTCGTTGATAATGCACCCATCGCGTCAAATTCCATTGCTAATGTCCAGTGAAGTTCTTCACCGCCACCAGCAAAAATAACATCTTGCTTGCCTAACTGAATTTGCTCAACCGCGTTACCAATACAGTGTGCTGACGTTGCACATGCTGAGCTGATTGAGTAGTTAACACCTTTAATTTTGAACGGTGTTGCTAAACATGCTGAAGTAGTTGATGCCATCGTACGCGGTACCATGTATGGACCTACGCGCTTAACGCCTTTTTCACGAAGAATATCAGCAGCTTCAACTTGATACTTAGATGAACCACCACCTGAACCTACAATAATGCCCGTACGCGGGTTAGAAACTTGCTCTTCATTTAAGCCAGCATCTTCAATTGCTTGTTGCATTGAGATATATGAATACGCTGCTGCGTCACCCATAAAACGGAATGCTTTACGATCAACATGCTCTTTCGGGTCAAGATCAATGCTACCGCTCACGTTTGAACGTAATTTTAAATCTGCAAACTCTTGATTGAATGTGATGCCTGAACGGCCTGCTTTTAATGATTCAAGTACTTCTTCTTGATTATTACCGATACTTGAAACAATACCGATACCCGTAATTACGGCTCTTTTCATGGATAAACCTTTTCTACAAAGATAATTGTGCTCTATTCTACGTGTTATTTACAAAAAACTGGTCTAATCTCAGCGTACACGTGTTTCGAATTTACAGTATTTTAACTTTAACTGCCAAATAAATAAGACTTAATTGTTCTAAATCAAGTTTAACCGCCCCCTTATATCTCGTACAATAGCGTTACGTTAAGTTTGTTTTAAATAATTATGATCCGCCACGCAAAAATTGAGTTTAATGAATCAGGCACACCGGTCGCACAAGACTTTGACGATGTGTATTTTTCGAACGATAACGGCTTGTTAGAGTCAGACTATGTGTTTTTTCAACAAAACAATATTGCTTCGCGTTGGCAACATCATCCTAGAAGGCACTTTGTTATTGCTGAAACGGGGTTTGGCACAGGGCTAAATTTTTTAAATACCTGGCAGCGCTTTAACCAAGATAGCGACAAATCAGTTGAGCAACTGCACTTTATTAGCTTTGAAAAATTCCCGCTTGAACAATCAGCGCTGCAACAAGCGCTTGCTGCTTGGCCAGAGTTAACAAGCTTAAGTGAACAACTTGTCGCAAGTTATCCAACTGCCATTGCTGGCTGTCATCGTTTAGAGTTTGACCAAGGTCGCGTTATATTGGATTTGTGGTTTGGCGATATTCAAGACACACTGCCACAGCTTTGTTACGGTGAAAACGGTATTGTTGACGCCTGGTATCTTGATGGTTTTGCTCCCAGTAAAAACCCTGATATGTGGCAACAGTCGTTATTTGATGGCATGGCCAATCTAGGGCACAGCGACTGTACCTTTGCCACCTTTACCGCCGCAGGCTTTGTACGCCGAGGCCTTGCCGATGCGGGCTTTAGCGTAAAGAAAGTAAAAGGTTACGGCCGTAAACGTGAAATGGTGGTTGGCACATTAGAAAAAGCAAACCAAAACAGTACACAACCAGCCTATTTTGAGCGGGGCACGCAATCACTTGAAAATGTTGCGATTATTGGCGGCGGCATTGCCACTGCAACCTTAGCTTACAGCTTTGCAAAACGGGGCATAACTTGCGATATTTTTTGTAAAGATGATGCGCTCGCAAAAGGTGCGTCGCATAATCACCAAGGCGCTGTTTACCCAAATCTACAAGCTGATTTTAATGCTATAAGCGAGTTTTTTGCTCATAGCTTTTATTATGCCAAGCGTGTTTATCAGCAAATACATGATAATGGCTATCACTATCCACACGATTGGTGCGGTGTACTATTACATGGTATCAGCGACAGTAAAGTAGAGATTCAACAGCGACTTATTGAAAAAAAAGCGTGGCCAAGTTCTTTAATTCGCGGTGTATCAGCACAACAAGCAAACGATATTGCCGGTTTTGAGGCTAACTTTTCTGGCTTATTTATTAGTGAGGCGGGCTGGGTAAAACCACCGGCATTAGTAAACGCTATTTTCACTGCAAGTAATAGCAATACGCCACATAATACCATTTTTAACACCGAAATTAGCGATATTGTAAAAACACAAAATGGTTATCAACTTATTGATTCAAACAATCAAGATGTTGGTGAATTTAGCCAAGTATTCATCACCTGTGGTGAGTTAACCACCGGTTTTTCACAAACCCAAGTACTGCCATTTAGCCCTGTACGTGGTCAAGTTACACGCGTTAAGGCAAACAACTTATCGCAAAAGCTAAAAACCGTGCTGTGTCATAAAGGATATTTCACTCCCCAGTTAGATAACACTCACTGTATGGGCGCAACGTTTGAAAAACGTAGTATGAGTCGAGAAATTAGTAGTAGCGACAACGCAATTAATTTAAATCAGTTGCGCTCTTTTTACCCCGAGCAGTTGGGTATCACCGAAGAATCAATACTCGATGCTAAAGCCGCTATTCGTTGTACAACCCCAGATCACCAACCTATCGTTGGTGAAGTTCCCGATGAAGACACGTTGTTAAACAACTTTGCGCCACTAAGAAACGGCAAACACTATGGCTTTGAAACTAATGCTAATCCAAATAACGGTTTATTTGTGTTTTCAGGCTTAGGTGCGCGCGGGCTATGTACAGCGCCGCTCGCTGCAGAAATGCTAGTCGCGTCTCTTTGCGATGAGCCATTGCCTGTGCCAACACACATCAGTGAAATGCTACACCCTAATCGCTTTATTGTGCGCGATTTAAAACGCAACAAACGATAAAAACAAGCGATAAAAAAAGCCGCATAGTTTGCACTGTGCGGCTTTTTTGTTAGTTAATTTCGGGAAATTAACGACAACCTGGCGTATTAAAGTCGACAACAATCGACGCACCACTAGCGGTACCAGAGACTTTTACATAACCCCAGTACTCGCTTTGGTTAGTAATGTAAATACACTCTCCATTACCCACATTTAGTGATGATGCATCTACACTACCAGCACTTGGCCAACCGCCATTACGATATTCTAGATTAATGTCACCAGAACCATTTGACGTAGTAATAGCTACACTTGTTGCACCACTTACATCCGCAATGCTTAACCAAATTGGTTCTTGTTCAGCAAGACACATTACATCGCCATCGTATAAACGACCGCCACCACTTGGACCCTCTGTTGCACATGCATTTGGTACATTAAAACCACCACCACTTTGTACTGTGTAGTTAGCTTTTAGTTGCGTATCAAAATTAGCATAGCCGTAAACCATTACGTGATAAGTCCCCGCTTGTGGCTCTGCAATAGTACAACGCTCGCTATTACCGCCAACATATGGACGACAATCATAGCTTTCCATTGTTGGTGCATCACCAAACTTCACATATAAGTCACCATCACCCGAACCACCATTTAAAGTAATTTCTAAATCACTGGCGTTTGCAGGTACGTTTACAACAAAGCGTTTCTCATCGCCGGTGTTACCCGTTACTTGCTGCGCTACGCCGTTTTGTAGTTCATTACCAACTGGTGGCTGTGTACCTGTCACTGTTGCTGTAGTTGACACGCTAGCACTTACACCTTCTGAATCAGTCACAGTAAGTGTTACTGCATAGTCTGCAGCGGTTGCGTAACTGTGGCTTGGGTTAGCTTCTGAACTTGTTGTGCCATCGCCAAAGTCCCAGCTGTATGACGCGATACTTGATTCTTCATCATAAGAGCCATTGCTCGTAAACGAAATTAACTCGCCCACTTCGCCACTATATGGACCATTAATTACCGCCACAGGTGCTTTATTTTGTGGTGGGTTTGTATCACCGTTAGCAAGTGCTTGTGTCCACTGCGTAAACTCAGCATCATAGTTTGTTGCCCAAGTATTGATACGTGATTTATACCCTGCCCAATCGCCTGAACGCGTTGACGCTAACATTTGGTTTAGCTCATCGCGGTGGTTTTCGAACATAAAGCGAACTGCTAAGTAACCCCAACGGTAAATACGATCTTGGTCAAAACCATCGTAAGTAGTTTCAAATACCGTACCTAAGCTGTAAGTCGAACCATCTTTAATAGTATCAATTGCCGCAGGATTATCGTTTTCGTTTGCGATGTACTCTGCAACACCTTCACTCCACCACACAATTGCTTCTGTTGGTGCGTTAAAGCCGCCGTATAAATCAAAACGACCATCAAGATAATGTACATACTCGTGCTCTAAGTTCCATACAAAGTGGTCGGCATTCGCATAGCTTGCTTCGTACGCAACAAAGTTTGGAATGTTACCCGGTGTTGATGGGTTGCCTTCTAAGTACATACCACCATTATTCGTGTTAATACCAAAAATAACGCCTGCATATTTACCGTAGTCGTCACTTGAATCAAAAATATTTACTTGTAACTGGCTGTTTACGTCATCAGCAACTGGTGTGTTATTGGTTTGCAGTTGACCGTGGAAGTAAGTTTCTTCATAACCCATTTTGCTACACGCTGCTTGATGCTGCGCGCTAGTCATATTTTGTGAGCGGATTTTAATCGTGCTGCTACAGGTATACGTTTGTGATAACACTTGTGATTCAAGTTGCTGTTCAAATCCACAAATATTATAGGTATCGCAGCTACCGTGATAACCCGCTGTATCTGCCGCACCTAACCATACCGAATCGCCATATCCATACATTTGATAATCTGAGAAAATGCGATTTAACGCTGCATCAACAGCTGTTTGAATAGTACCTGGGTATTGTTTTAATCGGCCTAATTCACGTGCAGCATTTGCAATCATAAATTCAGCATCAGAATCGATCATATAAGTGCTTGTTGTAAACTTCGCAAGTGCACTTACCAAATCATTCGCTGAACCAACTTTATTTTTAAATTCAGTATTCCATTGGCCACGGAATAAAATTGTAAATACGCCGTTTACCGCACTACGCATATTCCACTTGCCTGCGTAGCTTGCATTCCAACGGTTTAGCCATTCAACAACCACTGGTAAATACACATCTTGCTGCTCAGAGCTATCCATTGTGATAAGTACTTCTGAAAGTGTCTTACCGTGCGCATCATTGTCATCGTAAAAATGGCTATTATTTACAAATGCATCAATGGCATTTTTAACAGCTGGTTTTACCCAAGACGCAAACGTTACTTGGTCGTTATAAAACTCCACATAATAACCGGCACGCAGATACAAAAATAATGCCTCGATATCGTTATCACCACCGCCTTGATAGCTATCGGCAAGGTTTTTAACGTGATTCGCCACTGCGTACATATTATTTGAATCGTACGCCGCAACTTGAATGTTACTCGCTGCACCAAATAGTTCATTAACGCAAGTTGTACCCTGCGATTTAATTTCGCTTATTAGCTGGGTTGAGTTACTAGTTGCTAGGGCATTCACATCACACGTTGCCGCAGCGGCTTGCTGCATACTTTGTGATTTAAGCGTATGAATACGTTTGTGCGCATGATCGAAAGTGTGCGTTGATTGTTGAGTGGTTACCGCAGTTGGCGCGTTGTCCATGCGCTTAGACTCAACACCATGATGGTGAACCTTAGGTTGATTTTGTGAAATAGGCGCGCTGGCTGCAAACGCACTTTGACCATAACTTAATGTGGCAAGCACCAACGCCAATTTTGTAAGTTTCATTGTTTATTTCCAATTGTTGTTGTCATAATTTTTCGATAAAACCAGTATCGAGTTTCGTTGCTGAACGACATATTGAATCGATAAAACATGGATTCAATATACTGTATACAATATATTAACTTTTGTTCTAAATATAGGGGCAAACTAACAGTTTTTTTGATAATGTATATTTTTCAATTGGTTATATTGTAAAAATGCGAAAATTGTATTAGAAAATCACGCTATATTTGCAATAGTTACTTTGAGATGAAGTGCTGGTAGGTTTAATTGCACTAAAAACAACAGTTATTCGGGCTTACATTGCCCTAGCGCAAAGCGACAAAACAAATAAGCGCTAAACTTAATATTAAGTTCACTAATAAGTTAATAGTTATGACAAAAACAATTGCAGAGTTAATGACGTGTGACGTGCTATCAATTGAACTAGACAACACGATGGCTGATGTTCACCAAATGATGAAAGATCATAATATTCGCCATATTCCGGTTTTAGAAGATGGCCTTTTTTACGGTATGGTAACGCAAAAAAGTGTGCTTGCTAAAACCATGTATTTACTAGACAAATACGGCGTAAATGCGTTAAATAGAAGGGAAAAGCAAGTACCTGTTTCAGAGCTAGTGGATAAAGACGTGGTTTTCGCCAACGCGACAATGCCATTGACCGAGGCGGCACGCTTTTTCTTAAATAATCGGCACGGATGTTTGCCAGTCGTAGACGACAACAACCGGTTGCAAGGAATAGTTACCTCATCCGATTTCGTTAGACTATCCTTAACACTATTAGAAAGTTAACCCATATATGGGTGATCAGGAGTAACAAAATGAAGAAGTTATGTTGCAGTATCGCACTGGGCGTTTTAATGAGCTTTAGCTTTGCTGCGCAAGCAAATATTGACGACGTACCCCTTCCGAACGATTTTCAAGTACGTATGGCACTTGAAGACGATTACCCTATGATCATCTCCGGTTTTGTAAAACAAGACTTAGATTCAGTAATGGCGTTTTATCGCAACACCTTAGGCGAGCCAGAAACCATCACCGAAGATATTGGCCGCTATACTTATTTTTATACGGTATCGGGTAAACGCGTTAAAATTGGTTTTTACCAGCAAGAGAGTTGGTGTGAAGTAAGTATTATGATGACGAAATAACTTCGTCATCATAATTTAGAAACCGTCTTAACAGACTTTTCAGCTAAAAGCCGCTAAACCTTTTCTATTTGAATAACTACCCGACGGTTTTTGCCACGGCCAATAATGGTGTTATTGGTTGCAACATGGCGTTTTTCGCCAAACCCTTGCGTTACAATTTTATCTGCTGCTATGCCCTTTTCAGTCATGTAGCTTTTAATTGCATCGGCACGCTTTTCAGAAAGTTGTTGGTTAATATAGCGACCACCGTATGAATCGGTGTAGGCATTAATTACCACCGAATCAATATTAGGATCGTTCTCCAAATATAACCCTATTTTCTCTAAACGCTTTTTCGAGTCGCGCGTTAACTCACTGCTATTCGACTCATATCGCATCACTGTATACGCAATATCATCGAAGCTAAATGGCAATAGCGCATCGCGACACTCTAAAAAGCTCAAGTAATTACGACGAAAATTAACCGACGACAATTCAACTTTGATCTTGTCTTGGCTGTTATGCCAATCCTGATAATAAAACGTAGGCACATTGCCTTTTTCAAGTTCGGTTAGCAGTAACCAAGATGCTTTGGAATCTAGCTCTGTATCAAACTGTTTCAATAAATTAGCATCAAATAAGCTACGCGCAGGATTACCCGCTTTCCAAATAGGTGGCACTGACAGCACATCAGCAACATCGTATCCTTCTGGCTTAATAAGCATATCTAACGTGAAATGCAGTGGTTTATCTTTACTCGCAGTCGCTAAAAATCGCGCCTTCCCAAAGCGCGGAATATTATGCTCTAACTGACAACTTAAACGTGATGCTTCAGGGGTATTCCAAATTGCATTGCTTTCAGCTGCGCCGTAACTACGTAGCGCCGCATTGGCAGAAAACACAGCACCCATCGACAGACCAACGAACAAACACTGTACTTGCTTTTTTACTAGCACTGAGGTCTCCTAAATCTGATAAACGCTTGGTTAAATTAAAACACCGCTGCAACAAGCAACACCCTATTAAAATTTAAGCAATAAATATACCTAAATCAAACGTCCTTGCGTAATATTTTACTGGTCAGCAACAACCTAATTTTGACATAATACGCGGCCTTAATAAGCACTGAAAGTAAGTATATGTCTCAAGCTGAAGCACCAACAACTTTATTTGCCAAGCGTTTTCGCGGTTTCTTTCCTGTAGTTATCGACGTCGAGACCGCAGGCTTTAATAATAAAACCGATGCATTGTTAGAAATTGCTGTCAGCCTACTAAAAATGGACGATTCAGGCGAACTAAGTATCGACAAAACTGTGCATTTTCACGTAGAACCGTTTGAGGGTGCCAATATTGAGCAATCAGCTATTGAGTTTAATGGCATTGACCCGTTTTCGCCCTTGCGTGGCGCGGTAAAAGAAGATGAAGCAATAAAAGAAATCTGTAAAGCTGTGCGCAAAGCACAAAAAGCAGCAGGTTGTCAGCGCAGCGTTGTGGTAGCGCATAATGCGGCCTTTGATCACGGCTTTTTAAATGCCGCAATTGAGCGTAATAATATTAAGCGCACACCGTTTCACCCATTCGTAAGTTTTGATACAACCACCCTAGCTGGCTTAGCGGTTGGCCAAACAGTGCTTGCAAAAGCATGTCGCGCCGCAGGCATTGAGTTCGATAACAGCCAAGCCCACAGCGCACTGTATGACACCGAGCGCACCGCCGAGCTTTATTGTTACATCGTGAATAAATGGCAAGCCCTAGGCGGCTGGCCAATGCCAAACGATTCTGGACAAGTAGACGAGTAACGGCGGAGTTTATTACCACCGTTACTTTTGATACATGGATTATGAGTGAAACAGATTATGACAAGCGCGTACTCAGTGACGCGTTTAGTTCTTCGATTGCGCTGAAATAATGCTTTTCAGCGCGTCATGTGCTTTTTCATTGTTAAATAAGATGTCTTGTAACGCGTGTTTTAGCGAGTCTGATAATTCGGCTCTTTCAATAAACACATACACATCTTCTACCAAATAACTTCGGCCTTCGCTTACATTCATAATCGCTAACCAAAGCTCAAAACCATTTTTATTCAATGCGTTAGCTAACACTTCGAAAAATACCCGACCACATGGATAACTTGCACCAATTGCAGGTGTTGACTCCAAATGTGAAAGCGCCGTTTGTTTAATCCCTTCTAAACACTCTTTTTGTTGCTGCTGTAAAAAGTACTCAAAATGCGATTGTGGCATTAAGCCTGAATGCACCATTGCGCGATAGGCAAAAAAGTCTGCTGGGCCTTCGTAAAGCCAAATGGGTGTGCCGTCTGATGGGTGCCAAAAATGCGCATTCCAAAGGTGTAACGTTTCATGTGCTAGGGTTAAATAGATTGTTCGTTGGTATTTACTCGGATGCTGAACTGCATCTTGCCCTGATATCTCAAACATAACTTGGTTGGATAGTGCACTACCCAAAAAGCCAATGTATGGCGCATTGCTATTAGCGTTAATCAAAAATGTAACGTCGCGGTTTAATGGGGAATTAAACTGTTGGCTAAAATAACGCATAAATTTAGCGCTATTTTGCTCAAGCTGCACTTTAAACTCATTTGGCAAATTTGGCTCAATAACGAAAGAAACACTATCATTAGAGGCATTAGACGGTGAAGTTAGACTCACAAACTGCGCTAAATTTAACGACGATACCTTGTTAATGGTGCGCGTTCGCTGATTTTGCTCATTTTTCATCTTTGTTGTTATATAAAATGTCACACTTAGCGCATCGCGTGTTAGTAATTCATCCGCTACTTTCAGTGAATGTGGCACAAAATAGTCAGCATAAAACGCGCCGTTGTTAGAAAAGTTAATAAACGGCGCATTAAATCTAAGTTCACTCACATCAAAACCATCGGAAACTTCAAGCATTAAAATGTCATTAGGATTAGTTAGCTGAATTGTGCTGTCATCTTTAACCACCGCTTTGCCTTTAAGCGCAAAATGGTTAGTCAGGAAATGAGGTGGTAAGTGAGAAAAATCTAACGTTTGAGTAAATTTGGGCAATTGATAACTTACTTGCCACACGTTGCTACCAATCTGTTTTTCAACATTAATCGACAGTGCTACTTTACTCTGTGCAACCGCATTCATCGCGATACACATCAAACATATTATTATTGTTTTACTGATACTCATTGAAAACCTCCATTATTTCAATCAGCTGCATTGTATAGCGCCGAGCAATATTAACAAGCAAGCAATCCCTGCCAACTCACTTTCAAATCAACATTCGTTTAAATTTAAAGCGATTAAACCATTTAAATACAGTTAATTGTGCTTTGCCCTTGTTTAACATAAAAACTAAGCGTTATAATCGTACCAACTGAGTATGATTCAGATGAAACAAATTCAGGGGCTGATTAGGATTCGACGGGATTCATGAAGCCTAAGGTGCATGTCGAGGTGCGGCTGGCCTCGTAAAAAAGCCGTATTTAAAGTAATCGCAAACGACGATTCTTACGCTCTAGCGGCTTAATTCCCGCTAGCACTTCACTCAAGTATGCTTGTGGACTGAGATTCGAAGTGTCACCCTACACAAGATCGCTACGGAAACCCTGGCCGGGGTTGAAGGGCTAAATTGAAGCGGCCTCGCCTTTACTTATCGTGTTCGTCCGAGATTTAAAGGTTAACCAAAAGACGATACTAAACATGTAGGACCGAAGGTCGACGCTTTTCGGACGGGGGTTCAAATCCCCCCAGCTCCACCAATAGCAAGGACAAAGCCGCTTTTTAGCGGCTTTTCTTTTGCCTGAAATTCCTCACAAGCGCCAAATATCAACAAGTTAGAGATTATTAAAGATTTTTAGTGACCAGTGACACCTAAAGTTTTTGGTGGTACGTTAAGTAGTACACCTAAAGTTTAGAAAAGTTGGTACTACTTATGGCAAGGACAAAGCCCCTAACGAACACCGAAATCAAAAGCGCAAAGCCTAGAGAAAAGGTTTTTAAGTTATCAGATGGAAATGGATTACAACTAAGAGTAAAACCTAATGGTTCTAAATCTTGGCTTTTGGATTACTACAAACCTCATACAAATAAGCGTACCTCTATTGGACTGGGTACTTATCCAGAAGTAACACTTGCTGACGCCAGAAAAAAGCGTGATGAATATCGGGCTTTGCTTGCCAAGGAAATTGACCCAAAAGAACACAAAGACGAAATAGCACGTAAGAAAAGTGAAGCAGCTTTAAATACCTTTGCTCAAGTCGCAAAGAATTGGTTCGAGGTTAAACAAACTCAAGTAAGCGAAAAACATAGCATTGACCTTTGGCGTTCAATTGAAAACCACTTAATTCCTCCAATGGGTAACTACCCTATCAATAAAATTAACGCCCCTATGACTATCGACATTCTAAAGCCGATAGCGGCAAAAGGTAGCCTTGAGACAGTTAAAAGGTTATGCCAAAGACTAAACGAAGTAATGAACTTTGCTGTTAACACAGGTCTGATTCACGCAAATCCATTAACAGGTATAAGAGCTGCTTTTCAAAAGCCTGTTAAGCAAAATATGCCAACCATAACACCCGAAGAACTACCGCAATTATTAAATGATATTAGTTATGCCAGTATCAAATTAGTAACGCGATTACTTATCGAATGGCAACTTCATACTATGGTGCGCCCGAGTGAGGCGGCTGGTGCTAAATGGGTAGAAATAGATTTTGATAATAAGCTATGGACAATACCAGCTGAGCGTATGAAGAAAAAGCGTGAGCATATAGTTCCTTTAAGTGATCAAACTATAGAAATACTTGAACGTTTAAAGCCACTCAGTAGGCATAGAGAGTATTTATTCCCTGCTGATAGAAACCCGCGCAGCCATACAAATGAGCAAACAGCAAATATGGCGTTAAAGCGTATGGGTTATGAAAAGCGCCTAGTCGCCCATGGCTTACGAGCGCTTGCAAGTACCACGCTGAATCAACAAGGCTTTGATCCTGATGTAATAGAAGCAGCTCTTGCCCACGTAGACAAAAATGAAGTTAGACGCGCATACAACCGCGCTGATTATCTAGACCGTAGGCGAGTAATGATGATTTGGTGGAGTGAACATATTTCCGCTTGTGCAAGCGGTAAAAGCATTGATTCAGGGAAGCAACATTTAAAGGTAATTTGATAAAATGGATAAAAATCTTTATGGACTCTCGCAAGCACAAATGATGCTTGAGCTCCAAGCTATGGAATATTTTAACTGCTTTGATTATAACGAACTCAAGGATGAATATGGCTGGATAGATATGATGCTAGCAACAGATGATTGGCTAGGCGGTTTAGTTAGCCACAACATAAACTTTTTAACTTCAATACTTGAGTTCTATCTAAATAGCTCTAATCCAATTAACATCGAAGAGGAAGTTAATAAGTTAGAGCTATATCTAACCGATTACTTCCCTGATTTCCTTAATAAGTTACTCTCTGAAGATATAAGTGGATGGGAGCAAGAATTTCATGGCCCTGTTCACTGGGAAATTGAAAACTGTTGTGAGCTCACGGATAGAAGTTACTTTGCGCTTTCATATGTCCTCACCGCAGCCTTAATAAGAAATAAGAAAGAGAGTTTATTCAAGTTCTTAGATTTTCAAAACTTCAATTCTTCTCTCTTGAGGCTTCTGACAGACTCAATTGAAGCTAGAAGTTGGTATTACCATCAAATGCTTCATGGTGCTTCTTTATCTAATTTTCCTTCGATACTTAAACAGCAATACAAAAAAAACTTAGCTTCTGAAAATGCAAATAAAAGAAATAAGCCTCTGGCGAACATTAAAACAGATCTTAACAATCATCTTCGAAGCTTAAATACTGTTGAATCAAAATCAGCAAGATCACTTGCTAAGGACTTACTTCCTTTGATTAGGGGGTTCGACAAGCGTCACAGATACGGGCTCAGCGCTGACGACATTCAAGCGCGGGAAACTATTGCGAAGTGGGTGGTGAAATTCAAAAAAACTGGAAGTGTGCTTTAGCTGCAAAAGCATGCCCATGCAGTACTGAATATATACAAAAATTGGTTCAATTCTAATAATTGCCTCATCTAAACCAAGTAACCACTATAAGGGCTATTTATGATTAATGAGCAATTAACGGTCATTCGCAGACCAGAAGCGTTAGAAGTATTTGGGTGCTCAAAAAGCACTCTTCAGAACAGAATTAATGATGGGCTTATTCCGCCACCGATTTCATTAGGCGGTAGAGCCGTAGGCTTTGTTTTGCAGGAAATGCAAACAGTATTGAAAGCAATGGTAGCTGGAAAGTCTCATCAAGAGATTCAGAAGCTCGTTAATGAGCTAATAGAGCAACGTAAGCAACTTGTTTAAGGAAAGCCGCAATGAGTATGAAGCAGCGCGGCATACAAGCCGCAACCACTAATATAGCCAATTTAAATAGTAACGCCTTTGCAAGTATTGGTAAAGGTAACAGGGGTAGTGAAAATCTTTCACTACCAAAGCAGTGCAAGAAAGAACGTGCTTATTACTATATTTTATCGAACCCTCAAGGGGTAACTGAAAACGATATATTGATTAATGTTCGTTTATCAAGTGGGCGTAATTATTTTACTGAATTAGAGCGAAAACATGGTTTTAAATTTATTCGATTCAACCAGCCAAACCCTGATGGGATCGGTAGCCACTTTAAATATGTTATTGAAAGCTTAAAGGACGCTAAACGCATACTAGTTGCAATCAACGAACGAAGAGTAAGGCGGAAAGCGCAATATTTATCAAAGCAAGAGTCTGAACTCTTATTAATGCCCTACTCAACCCCAATATACGAGCGCTAACGCTCAAGGGGGCTTAATGGCAAAGAAAAGCTCTAAAGACATTTGGATTGGTCAAGGTGGCTTTGCAGGCATACCGAGAAAGGTAATGGAGAGTAGCGACTATAAAAACCTATCAGGTAGCGCTGTAAAGCTGCTTCTTGAGTTAGCTAGCCAGTATAAGGGGAGAAAAGCCGCTAATAATGGTGATCTAACTTGCGCCTGGTCACTATTAAAAGAACGTGGCTTTAAATCAAAAGCAACGCTTCAACGGTGTAAAGAAGAGTTACTTTCGAAGAAGCTTATAGTCGAAACCAGAAAAGGCATAGCTGGTGTTGATGGGCGAAGAGTGTGCAGCTTATACGCTGTAAGTTGGCAACCAATTGATGAAGTATTTTACTCAAATGGAAACCCCAAACATTCATTAGCTGCCAGTGCTACTCCACCTAGAACAAATTGGAGTTAATTTCAATTTAAGCGGGTACAGAAACTGTACCCGAACTAATACTCACGAGTACAGAAACTGTACCCGAACTTTTTGAAAACACTCTGACGAGTACAGAAACTGAACCCGTCAGGGGCTATTTAAGGGTGTTACCAAGTACAGAAACTGGGGCACTTTATATATAGCCATACATCAATATAAAAACATAAGGAAATAAGAAATGAAAAAAGAATTAACACAATCTGAAAAGCTAGCAGTCTTCGATGAACTTCACAGTGTTTTAGCTCAAACAAGAGCGCTTGCTGGCTCGTTGTCTAGGAGCAATCTTTCTCAAGTTCTAGATGAAGAGATAAATGATGTATTTTGGTTAATCGAAGATAGGATGAAGCAGACAATCAAGCTCGTAGACATGCTTTAAAACTCAGTACCTCAGTTTATATTTAAAAGGTCAGACTTAATTTTAAGTAAAAATAAATCTGACTTCCGAATACTGAAAACGATTTATATAGATGCAATGTTCATATACACAGCGTTTTATATAATTTATTTGTTATACCTTAGAAGTTCGGTCTTAAAAAGTTCGAGAAGGTAAAGTATATTTAAAGTCAATTATACCTCTCCACTTTTTTATTATTAACTAATATAAATGACTGAATGATTCCTTCCTTAATAACTGATGTCATTTCAATTTCAGAAGTCCTATTTTCAGGTAAAGCATCCCATATCTTGTGTGATAATTTAAACCACTGAGTTTGCTTTTGTCCTATATAATTAAATGTTATGTACCTTTGACCATCAACACTTTCCAATTTGTAATTTTCTGACGGAGTAAGATAGCTTGATTTTATAGACAGAATTTTCAGGTAGTTACCATTTTTATTAACCGTAAAGATTATTGGATGGGTTTCATTATAACCATATTGAGACTGCATATTTTTGAAATCATGGCGCTTATTTTCAGACTCAACTTCTGTAGCTCGCTTAACTGAAATAGGAACACTTTTTTTAATTATGCTTTCCCTTTTAGCATTGGGGTCATCTAGATAATTTTTGACACCAAATGATTTAGAAAACCATCCTCTCGAATCATGAGCGCCTTGGCTAAAGAAGTCTTCATTAAATTTAGTAATAGGTTGTGGCATAAGTCCATAACTTGCCAATATTACTTCTCCCAAATACCTATAAAATGTCCCAATTCCATATTTATATGATGCGCCGATATCTGAGTGAACACCTGGCAAAGTTACTTGTTTTAACCTAGGAGTAGTAACAAAATGATCTGTTGTTTTAGCTTTAAAAGCCAAATCTTCGTCAATGATCACTGGAAATTTAATTCTACGTTCATCCCTGGCAATAATATGAATTAAATAATTGGAAGTTGGGGCGATTCCAAGCATGAGCTCATTTGTTACCGAAGTAGCTACAGTATCGAACAGCAAGCTGTAACTTCTAACTTGAATTTCCCCTTCTGCTGGCCACTTAGTGCTTAGAAGGTTCATAAAATGACGACCAATAGCAGCTCCCCTACTAAATCCTAAAACTACAACGTTGATTTTAGTATCAACATTTAACGATATGCTTTTATTAACCTTTTCTTCTAGCATAGACAAAGCTTCGTTAGCTTTTTCTTCACAGGTAAAGCATGCTACTGCGTCACCCAGGTCATCTACTCCTGGCCCAACAATATATGCCGGTTTTAAGCCTTCCTTTTCTAACTTAGAAAAAAGGTAACCAACGACAGTTTGTCTTTCATCATTAGCATCAAAGTTGTCTTTATCATTGCTAGTACCGTCAAAAGCAAACACAAAAACTTTTGTTCCATCCTCTTTTAATGAATCCTTAACTATTGGTATACGTTTCATTTCATTAACTGAATCTATAATTAACTTCCTATCAGCGGTACTCATAGGTACAGGATCTGATCCAGACATGAAGGAAGAGCAAGAACTTATAATAATTAAAACAAAAATTAAAAGTATCAGGTTTTTATATTTCACTTTTGTAACCTACCCACAACTAAACTAATTGAAATAATATACTTTTTTGTTTATTAATCACATTTATCAATTGGTATAAAGTAATCTAATTAATGAGATATGAATTATTGTTTATGTCACCTTTTTTAATGTAACTTCATAGTTTGTGATAATAGACATTAATACTCCGACATAATCCCGACATCAGAATATCAACATAAACTCTATATAGCTTTTAATTAGAGGCTTACAGCGACTTTTAGAATTTCCCGTAGAGGAAAATTTAAACGCCTACGTAATTTTAAGATCTAAAGTAAAGCTCGGAATTTTTGAGAATTAACACAATTCGAACTAACACGCTTATACGGTCGTACTTTCAGGAACTATCAACGGTGGGAAAATGGAAAAGCGTCGATTCAATATAACTTTCACGTAATAGTGACAGACACACTAGTCCTAAACATCACACAAATTAAAGATACGTAAAATAATGACATCAAAAAGCTGCGTAAATGGCTAAAAGTGTGTGGCGGTTTCTGGCGTAATCATGAAAAATCGATGGATATGTTAAGGAATCAAATGCTGTTCGCTTGAAAGTGGTTTACGAACTCGAAAGTTGGCTTACATTGACTCCCATTTGTTCGATTCAACAAGTTCTACCCAAGCGCCTTAACATATCTAAATGACAACAGCATTAAATGCATACAGAGAATACTTTACTAGTGATATTGCGCTTAAGGCGTGAGTGTTTGATAGCTCACGCCAAATTAAATTAAAGGTTATTCGAAAATTCTATATCAACAACTTTTGCGGTAGCACTTCCAACTTTCCAAGTAGATAGGGTTGAGTCTAAAGTGTAATACTTGCCTTTACCTTGTTCTTGGATATAGCCAGGCTTCAATGGTTTGTCCCGGGTTGAGTAATTGTTTACTAAAACTGGAAAATAATCTTCTTCAAAAATTACATTGCCATCTGCATCTTTGAAATAAACCATAACCTTAACTTTATCGAGAGAGCGCTCACCATTGTTTTTAACTGATAAACGAACAGCAGGAACGTCTTTTTTTAAGTAAGTATCAATCCTGGTCGCTTCAAACTCGGTTATTTCTACTTTACCCATGTAGTTAAGCTTTTCTTCGAACTCGGTCATTGCTTTAATAGTTTTATCAAGGCCTTTTTGAGATACTTCTGAACCAGAATCAACTTTACCGAGCTCTTCATACTTCACTATTGCTTCTTGAAATTGCTTATTTTTAAGAAGTGTTTCTGCTTCTAGTTTGAGTGCAGAAACTTTTTTGTTGCTTTCAATCTGGTTCCTATATCTGCTTAAGATTTCTTGTCCGGTTAAGCCATCTAATGAGCTTAAGTTTGCAGCTATCAAACTTTCTTTGGTGAGAGCTTTATCTGCACCGGTAAAAGCGGCTCCTAGCATACTAGACAAACCTTCTTTCCCACCAATAGAGTAATACATAATTGCTTTCTTAAACTCGGGACGATCAGATTCTGGTAATGATTCTATAATAGCTTGAGTAGAAGCTTGAATTGATGATTGGTCAGTTGAATCGAATTTTTCGGGCCCAAAACAACCAGACAAAGTGATGATCGCTAAAGGTATCAATAACTTTTTCATTTTAGAATTCCTTTTTCTTATATTTAGTTACATATTCTTAATACACATTAAACAAGAGTCATGGGATATACAAATTGAAATGTTGTTAATTTGATTTGAAGCAACGTTGTTTTCACTCGAAAAACGGTAGTTACCGCTATTAGCTGGATATATACGCCATATATGGAGTATTAGGAAAAACATAGTGTTCTGTATTTTTAGGCTTTAAATGGCACAATATTTATAAGCTTGCGAGAGTTAAATTTTACATTATTTCTCTATACAAAAGTTTGTTATCCATCTTTGGGTCTATTTGATAAAGAATTAATATAGTCGGAAGAAATGCGTCATTATAAACGTCAAGAAACAGAATCAGTTAGATCGCAATAACTCTTATCGGGCACACCCTTCGTCAGTTCCAAGAGCAAAACATGCAATAATTCACCGATTAACTAGTCAAAATCGACTAATTTTCTAGTCGAATTTGACTAAAAACTGGGTCCTTATTCATAGTTAACGCCTCGAGGGTATTTCGCCTGCCCGAGTTTTGAATACATGTGAGCCATTTTGAAAGCGAGTTTACGTTTACATATTTATTACCAAAAAAGCCTTTAAAACGGGCTTAAACAGGGATAAAACGTAAACTAAATAGGCATTTCTGGCGAAAATAAATTCTTATATGGTATGGGGTGTTCAATTGTTACGAGCTTTACAGCGTTATAGAACAGCCCCGAAGCTAAATTTTTACACGAAATAAATAAGAATTATTTTTTTAGCTATTTAAATCAGCACTTGGATAATCTGATAGTTAATAGTTAACTCAACATCATAACGAACCAATAAAATGATAACCTTTAAATCTATTGTGCTGCGGAACAGACAAAAAAATATTTGCTCAGCATTTGTTAGTAACTAGACGCCTATTTGTGGAGAGTTTTCAGGGGGAGCTGAAACATTAACAGCATCGACTCTGAATAACATAGGCACAACATTTGAATTAGCAAACATTGTGCTGTTACGACCCCAGAATGTGCTGTAAACATTGAATTTATCATCTTTTGATCTAGATTTAGTTGGAGTTCCTAAACCTGTATAAATAAATATCCAATCGCCAGCCTCGACAACTCCATCACCGAACCAAAATAAATTATCCCTTAGTGGTACAGCGCTATTTAAACCTGAGTACTGGCCTAACATAATTCCAAATTGCCCTAGGTTTATTGTTTGATTTACCTGAATCGCGATACACTCTTTATTTGGAACACCACGCTCTAAAACAGAGGTACACGTTAGCTCTGCTATCCCTGACAAAATCATTTTTGGTTCTCCTTGTTATCGGAAAACCAGCCTAATATAAGAAGAAGTGAGCCAAAACCATAAGCTCCATACGCGTATAAATCCAATTCTGTTCTACTTAAAAATATTCCAGTTCCGAACAAACTAGTTCCTATAGTGATAGACAAATTACGCAAGTGTTTATTCCGCCCATCAGCTTTAATTTTTTCAGAAAGCACAGCTTTATCTATTTTTATTTCTTCGAGCTTATCTCTTTGTTTTTCATATTTCTCATTCAGCTGGTGATACTTAAATTTCAACTCTTGGTAATCATTAGCCAACTGAGAAGTAGCGCCAGCAATTAAAGCTGATGTCACTTCTCCCCCTAAAGAGCGAGCATGAGAACTTGCTAACCCCTCTATCGTTCTAACCATTTGAAGACCCTCAAATGGTCTACTTTCAACCAACGGTATAGAATCATTTTCTTTTATTTGATTACCTCTAATACCTGAAGCGTCTGGTTGCGGGATATTATTTTCATTATCCATATGCACCATAGTTCCTTGAAATATCTAACATGTTACTTGTTCCATCAACAAACGTATCGCCTTTATTTTTACCAGAGACGCTAAGTAATTGCTAGTATGAAGAAAGTTAACTTTAAAAGAGGATTCATTTTAGTTAAAAATCAAAACTACTTCTCAAAAATTTAGAGTAATTTGAGTTCGTAGTTTGTTTTATAAGGAAAAATTTAAAAGGTACTTTAGAGTGATAGCCCCATGTAATGCGGGTAGAAAACACTCGAGGTATCTCACATTATTAAAAACCCCGTAAAAATGGCATTTCCACTTCCGCGTTATTTTTTTGAAAATATATACAAAAACAGCGCTTTAAGTTAAAAATAGAACGGAATAGTATCTTACAAGGATTGATATTTTGTTTGAACAAGAAACTAGGTTTCAAAGAGTTTTGTTTTTAAATAGAGTAAGCCTCTCGATTGGCTTCGCTTATTTAATATTACTCCCAACCATACTTAGCACTTATCGTTTAGAGGGCTTATTCCTTTATTCAAGTTTGATAATTGTGGTAACAACAACCTTTAGCCTAGTCGTGTATGGCAACAGTTCCGATGAACGTTTTTCTGATTTGATCAATAATGGTCTAGCTATAGCATTTATTGCTGGCGTGTCTGCAGTATTTAGTATCTTTGGATTAATGATTTTACTTTTAGCGTTTAACACTCTATTGGGTATTGTTTCATTTGTAGTTTTTATCGGAGCAGAGCTTTTTTTCCGTTTATTGTACAAGTTTCCAAATTTGAAGAAAGATCTGGGAGTTTCAGAAAAAGAAAATTGTAGTGATTAATTTACATATTCAACTTAGACCTGTAACACTTAACTAGCATCGATCCAAAGTAGTACCAAAGGTAGTACCAACCATAAATGTAGTTAACATAAACTTTAAAATTCAAAAGATTACAACATTAGTTAAGATGACCCCAGCCCACCAAATATAAAAAGCCTGTGCATTGCACGGGCTTTTTTGTTTTTTATGGCTTTTTAAACACAAGTCTGATTTCCGTAATATATTGGCAATATCATTTAGCTTTAGCGATGCTAAGTAACCTCAGATCTGCATAAGTATTAAAGCCGAGCCACTTTTATACTCGGCTTTTTAGTCTGAAAGGTATAGGCAATTAATCCAGCCATTAAATTAACCATAAATGAGATGCAGCTGCGGTGCCTTGTGTGGTCTATTTGAGCCATATTTTTCAGCTGGTCGAAAACTGTTTCAATGATGAAACGCTTTGATAACATCGCTCTATCCCAAGTTGATATTGGCTGACGTTTCATATTACTTCGTTGACCTGTAATAAAATCAATGCCTTGCTCAGCAAGTTCCGCTTTTAAGTTTGCAGATACATAACCTTTATCAGCGTATAAACTCCCTGTAACATTAGCGACCATATCTGGTACAGGTTTCCTATCATCAACATTCCCAGCTGTCACTTTTACTGCTAATAAACCACCTTCATCATTCATGATGAGGTGAAGTTTAAAGCCATAAAACCAGCCCATTGTTCCTTTGCCTCGTTTGGCTTCTCCCGCGAAAACTTGGTGGCGAGGAATGCGCATGTTGTGACACACCTTGAGAGAAGTGGAGTCGATAAATGCAATGCCTGTTGGTTTATCGAATCGCTGTTTCAGATAGCTACACAAAGCAGGTAACGTAGTCTGAAGTAGCTTCAACATGCGTGTATAACTAACTAAATCAGGAAAATAATGTCGCCAATACTGACAAACAAATTTGGTGTAGTAAGTTTTAAAGTCGCGATAACCTGATTGATGAAAGGCAATTAATATAGTCATCACTTCGCTGGAGGATAGTCGAGATGGCTTAATGCGTTGCTTTTCCCCTGATTCTATTAGGTGTTTAAGCCATTGAGGTTCAAACAATAAACAAAAATCATCGACATCTACGTAAATTGCATCTAAGTTATTCATGCCCTTGCCTCGGTAATCTTATGTTTCTTGGTCGAAAGATCTGATCACCGCAAGGGCATTTAGTTCCACTTCTTATGTGCAGCTCAGGTTAAGTAAATGTTATTACGCCCATACACAAACTAGCACTATATAAAGTTTGATTATTATTTATTTTGTATAACAAACACTTTTGCTGTTTTATATGTCTGTGGTAGCATTTTTGTTCCTATAATAAAAACTAAATTATTTGCTGTTCAAAGCAATAAAAAGGATGTTTATATGCCGATAGATACGGAAGCGGCACCACTTGCCGGCCACCCTTTAATAGGAATTGAAGTTGAAGG
This sequence comes from Pseudoalteromonas sp. ABV4_021, assembly GCF_056159365.1. Taxonomy (NCBI): domain Bacteria; kingdom Pseudomonadati; phylum Pseudomonadota; class Gammaproteobacteria; order Alteromonadales; family Pseudoalteromonadaceae; genus Pseudoalteromonas; species Pseudoalteromonas sp. ABV4_021. Next base: position 2,046,588 of record NZ_JBSWVB010000001.1, read on the forward strand.
CGTTGGTAGTGTTTCATCTCGATGGAATAACGAAGATATTATTCAAGCAGCTAATTTTCACGATGTATTTAAACGTACCCCCTTGGTACGTTCGCGAAGTTATGCAAACTTTAGAGGTGTTTATATAACACCTGAAGACTCGGATAATTTTGGTAAATCAAGTCCTGCAGAGCTGGTTTCTAAACCCCATAGAATTAATGACCTCAATTTGCTGCGATTACGCAACTCAGTGTGGAAAGCATTAGGTCCTCGCGGAGTCAGAACAGGTCAAAACACCTTTAATTATGGCGGCACACGTACTACAGATAACCGCTGGGGTAAATTTCGCCCCAGCAGTATTGGTGGTAGCCTGCAAACCACTGTGGGTGTTGGGGTGCATCGTTTGCTAAGCGCAAATGCTAATCGCCGAGAAAACTGTATAAAAATGCTCGTAGGAGATAGAAGAAAGCAGCGAATAGTCATCGCGATTGCAGAAGCCGCAGTTACCGCTCAACAGGAATTATTTGCAGCAGGTGCTGCGCTTTGGCACCACCGCAATATACCTCAAATTCAGATTGAGGGATTGCGTTTATCGCTATTTTTAGCCTTTATAAATGTGGTACTGACCCACTCAAACCGGTTAGGTGGCGGCGGTAGCGGCTGGGCAAAAGATGCTTTAGGCGCAAACTTTAAGGGCTATTCTTCTTTTATCGGCACAGGCACAAATAACAGTAATGGTATTTTAAAGTTAGGTGCTCGAGCCATGACTTATAACGACTCTGATTTGGTCGGCAGAATCAGAGCAGTGCGAGGTAACGGCACAATCACACAAGCAATTAACGATCATGTAAATAACACAAATAACCAATTGTTATCGTTAATTGGTCAAAGAGGCTTATCGATTCAAACAGCAGTAGAACAATGGAATGCCATTCCTAATATTACTCATAATGGGCATCTCTATACTGTGGTTGAATGCCGTGAAAAAACCTCAAAGGTAAATATAAATATGTGCACTTTCCTGAACGCCGAGAAGAAAGATGTTCTGGAAACGAGTCGCTCTGGATTAAGCCAAGCGAGAATATTCAGAACGTCAATTCGTAACTACTTAGGTCATCCTTAAATACTAAATTGTGGTTTATCTAATAATTGCATTCGATAAACCGCTTCTCTCTTTCAATAACACCTAGTTAACACGTTAGCGCGTTTAGGCTCAACTTATCAGACTCAGGGGTTTCCTTTTTTCATCCGCTAATCTGGGCTTAAAACTCCCACCGCAATTCGGGCATACGTTTAAAAGTACCTTTTCAACACATGTTTTACAAAACGTGCACTCATAACTGCATATCATTGCATCGGTTGATGTTGGCAAAAGAACTTTGTTACAGCACTCGCAATTTGGTTTAAGTTTTAACATTATTGCCCCTTATGTTTGTTAATTAACTTAAGCGCTTCGAGCAATACGGTATCTTTGCCGTTTTGATAGTCTTGCCAAGTTGGTGTTATTTGAATATCGGGATAGATGGCATCTGTTGGCTCTTTTGCAAAGGCGTAATAGCGCTTTGATAAACTCAGCTTTCGTTTCGAATTAGGTAAAGTAAAACGATAACTTTCTGCATAATGATTTGGGTCGCCCCCAGTTGGCGTGCCAACAATTTTTGCGTTTAAAACCTGCTGATATTGCACCACATTACTCATGGCAGCTGAAAATGTTTGGCCATCGGTTAGTACATAAACTCCGTGTTGCCAATCAAATTGATCAAGGGGTAATAAGCAAGATGAAAATGCAATTCCCGTATAAAAATTACCTCCGCCATTTGCTCTAAAATCAATCACTAAATAGCGTGATTGCGCACTTTTAAGCTGCGTTTGTAATGCCGTGCAATTATCAACAACCTGTTCAAATTTGGGGTATGATTTAAACGCAAAATAGGCGACACTCTTTTTGTTAAAATAGCTTAATCTAATGCCAGGCATTGCAATGTCTGTATTTTGCAACTTTGGCGATGTTATCGAAAAAGCTGAACTTAATTGGCCAAACTCCCCCATTGAAACAGGCAGTATCGCTTTTTCAATCACTTGGCCATCGTGCCAAAACTCAAACTTTGTAGGCTGCCCCTCTTTTACAATATTTAATCCCAGCAACAACTTATGCAACGTTAGGTAATATTCAAAACTCACTTTTGCACTAAGTTGGTTATCCACACCAGGTAACAACGGTGAAACAATCTTAAATAGCTCGCTCACGCTCTTACCATTTATGGTTTTTAACTCTGTGCCTCGTAGTGATCGATAAGCGTTTGTTGTATCTACTACGCGCAATCTGCCTTCAAAAAATTTATAGCGAAACGGAAAATGCTGATGCGGCCCAGACATCATAAAGTAGTTACTATGCCCATCACCTAAAGCACCGGTTATTGCCATAAGGCGTGCTTCTACCTCTACTTCAGTAAGGTTCGCTAAATCATTTTTTAAGTCTCTAAGTCGCTTATTAAATTCAGTTTCTGACAAGGTATGGAAAGGGTTTATATGCTTTGTTTTAACTTCATTTTGATAAAAGTCGATATCTTCCAACCACTGTTTTTGCTGCTTTGCTGTTAAGTTAGTTGCGTTTAAATTAAACGATGCAACAACCAGCATCGCTAAAATCAATTGAACTCTCATTTCCCTTCTCCTAGCAGCACTGTTTCTTGAGTAACGGTGTTATTGCTAATTAACGCAGAATGACGTGTACCATTTAAATAATGGGAAGGCGACACACCAAACTGTTTGGTAAAGGCGCGGCGAAAACTATCGTAATTATTAAAACCCAGCTTGCTTGAGATTAGTTGTAAATTGCTGTTTTCTTGAGATAACAAATCCCGTGCATGGTTGAGTTTTAGAGTACGAAAGTAATGGCTCGGCGTGCAGTTAAGGTGCAACTTAAACAACCGCGTAAGCTGTCTTTCACTTAAACTGCAATACTCTGCCATGCGCGAAACTGAAATTGCATTATTAAGCTGTGTTGCTAGCCAGTCGATAAGTGGCGAAAGTTTTAAACTGTCACCCGATTGCAGCGCAAGCACATCGGAATATTGCTGCTGTGATCCTGCACGCTGTAAATATACCACCAAATCTTTCGCAACTTTTGCCGCCATACTGTTGCCGTAATCTTCACGAATAATCGCAAGGGCAAGATCCACACCCGATAACACGCCAGCTGATGACCAAATACTGTGGTCACGAATAAAGAGTGGCTCTGGTGTTACAATTTTATTGGGATGCTGTTTGGCTAAACTAGCTGCATGACGCCAATGGGTTGTCAGCGTTAACGCTTTATCTTGAAAGAGTTGGGCCAAAATAAAAGCGCCCGTGCAAATACTAAATACGCGCTTCGCTCTTAACGCTATTTTTTTGAGCGCTGCAAGTTCAATGTGGCTAAGCGCAAGTGTACGCATGCCTGTACCACCACAAATAATCAAATCATCCAGTTCAAAGTCATCTTCTAGCGTAAAATCAACGCTCACTTTTTGATGATATGCCGTTTGTACATCCTCACCATTTATGCCCAATAACTTACAATCGTAAGCACCGCGTTTAAAACTATTGGTTTCCATAAACGCTTCAAGCGGGCCAAATAAGTCGAGCGCCTGAAATCCATTTGCAATAAAGTAAACTTGTTTAATCGTCATGTGTGTTCCTCCACGCGCTCATCATACCCCGCTTAAAATGTCATTTAATACATTAAAACGACATAATAAGACATTTGGGTATTTATTTTGTTAGAGGCATAAAACATGTAAAAAAAAAGCCTGTGCGATACACAGGCTTTTTGTTGCTTTTAAAATTTAAGCACAGGCTTAAAAGAAATAAATCGCGATATCGACAGCAATTAAAATAATAATCACCCACTCTAAAAACGCAGAATGCTTGTGGTTTTGCTCGGTTCTTAGCATGTCGACCAAGTTGTGAATGGTGTCGAGCTTCTTTTGCAAAATATGTATACGTGGCAATAAATCTAAATATTTGCTGAGCTGCTGATAAACCCCTTCTAAATTTGGGTTATCCCAAAAGAACTCGGGGGTATCGAGCAAGTTAAAGTGCAAATTAATATCGGTGCTGGTTTTAAACAAGGTACCACGTAACTTTGCTAATTCTTTTCGTGTTAAAGGCACCTTGCCAGTTTGCGCAAGCTGCTGAGATAAATATGCATTTTCGCTAATTACCGCTTGAGCTTGCTCTTCAAAAAACTCAAGCTTCGCCGACTGTGCTAGCGCATGACTAAGCGCCAACTTAGTCATATCATCTGAGTTATCTAAAAATAGGCAATCATTTTTAATGTAAAACTCACTGCTTTCGCTTTCACAATATATGTAATGATCAATACTTGGGCGCTTAAGCGGTGCAATAATTACATCATCTAACTGTTGTATTAACTGCTCAAGCTCGAAAGGCGTAAAATCCCAACACACCAAAACCGCATAATCAAATAACCAAGCTTGTTTTGTTTCAAGCCTAATACCATAGGCATCGCGAATTTTGATTACATTTGGCTGTGCTAAAAAATTCTCATCCACTTTTAGTGTATCAAGCGAATGTCCTAAAAAGCTTATCGTTAGCCGATGTTCGTTGTGCGCTAGTTCACGCATGTAGTCGCTCCGAGTAAAACCAGTTAACCGCAATTCTGGGTCACCAATTTGCTTTTGGTTTATAGCCTGTAACTCGTTAAAAATAAATTATTTTAATGCGCTTTTTCAAAACATAATAATTGTCGATACGACAAAAATTTTGTGTTGGACTTCACCCCCCTATTCCATTTAAATGCGCGCACTTTTTGGTCTTATGACCGATTTATTTTTTAAGGGTAGAAATGAAAGAAACCACTGCAATTGAACATGTTCGTGCAAGCTACAATGTACCGCATTGGAGCCAAGGTTATTATGGCATTAATGACCAAGGCGAAATTACTGTGTCACCAAATATGGCGAAACCAATGCATGCAGTAAGTTTGTCTAAAATTGCCGAACAAATTCAACAGCAAGGGTTATCGTTACCAGCGCTTGTGCGATTTCCGCAAATTTTACACCACCGCGTACATAGTTTATGCAATGCCTTTAACGCGGCAATTGAAAGCTATGATTACAGCAACAACTACTTATTGGTTTATCCAATTAAAGTAAACCAGCAACGCGAAGTGGTGGAAGAAATTTTAGCAAGCCAAGCGAGCCAATCGGTAAAGCAATTAGGTTTAGAAGCTGGCAGTAAAGCTGAGCTACTTGCTGTACTTGCGATGGCACAAAAAGTCAGCTCTGTGATTGTGTGTAACGGTTATAAAGACCGTGAATACATTCGCTTAGCACTTATCGGCGAAAAGCTTGGTCACAAAGTTAATATTGTGCTTGAGAAACGTTCTGAACTTGAAATGGTGCTTGAAGAAGCACACAAACTTGGCGTAAGCCCACGCTTAGGTGTGCGCGTACGTTTAGCATCGCAAGGTAAAGGCAAGTGGCAAGCAAGCGGTGGTGAAAAATCAAAGTTTGGTTTATCTGCATCACAAGTATTAAGCGTATTAGCTGAACTTAAATCGCACAAAATGGAAAGCGCACTACAACTCGTTCACTTTCACTTAGGTTCACAAATGGCGAACATTCGCGATGTGCGCACAGGTGTCAGTGAAGCAGCACGTTTTTACTGTGAATTGCGCCGTTTAGGTGCAAATTTAGCCTGTATGGATGTAGGTGGTGGTTTAGCTATTGATTACGACGGCACGCGCAGTCAATCGAGCAATTCTATGAATTACTCGCTTGCTGAATATGCAAATAACATCGTCTACACCATTGGTGACATGTGTAAACAATATGAGCAGCCGATGCCGATGATTATTTCAGAGTCAGGCCGCGCCTTAACAGCGCATCACGCGGTACTTATTACCAATGTGATTGGCACTGAATCGTATCAGGTTGAAGAATTGCCAGCGCTTGAGAGCGATGCACCACTACTTTTACAAAACATGTGGCGTTCGTGGTTACAACTTAATAACCGTGTTGATGACAGGGCGTTAATTGAGATTTATCACGATTGTATAAGTGATTTAGCGGAAGTACATAGTCAGTTTGCAATGGGGCTTTTAAGTCTAGAGCAACGCGCATGGGCAGAGCAAATTACACTGCGTATTAACTACGAGTTACAGCAGTTAATGGATGGCAAAAACCGTTTTCATCGGCCAATTATGGACAAGTTAAACGAGCGATTAGCGGATAAATTCTTTGTTAATTTTTCGTTGTTTCAATCGCTACCTGATGCATGGGGCATTGATCAAGTGTTTCCAGTGTTACCGCTTTCTGGTTTAGAAACTATGCCAGACCGCCGTGCAGTGCTACTTGATATTACCTGTGACTCAGATGGCACAATCGACCAGTACGTCGATGGCCAAGGTATTGAAACCACCTTGCCAGTGCCAAATTGGCAGGCCGATTCACCTTACTTGTTAGGCTTTTTCTTAGTGGGCGCTTATCAAGAGATTTTAGGTGATATGCACAACCTATTTGGTGACACTCACAGTGTGGTAGTCAATGTAAATGAAGATGGCAACAGCGAAATTGTTGAAATTAACGAAGGCGACAGCGTAGAAGATATGCTGCGTTATGTGCACTTAGATGCAGAAGAATTCAGACACGCATTTGCTCAATTAGCGAATAGTAAATTACCTGAGCACGAGCGCAGCGCAGTTCTTGCTGAGCTAGATGCGGGTTTAAAAGGCTACACCTACTTGGAAGATATTTAACCTATGGTTAAGGTTTTTGAAAAACACAACGGCATGCTTTTTGGCAACGGCGCAACTTTTATGCGCCAGCCATTAGTTAACGACCCAACATCAAGTGATGCTGATGTGGTTGTACTTGGCTTGCCATTTGATATGGCAACTTCTGGTCGCTCTGGTGCCCGCATGGGCCCAGATGCGATGCGCCGCGCATCTGTTAATCTTGCATGGGAAGAAACCCGTTACCCTTGGCCATTTACACTAAACGACCATTGTACTGTAATTGATGCAGGCGACTTGGTGTTTGCACCGGGCGATAGCGAAGGTTTTACACAACAAGTAGAAGATGCAGCCACACAACTTTTAGAACAAGGTAAAAGCCTTTTAAGTTTTGGTGGCGATCACTTTGTTACTTTGCCATTACTGCGCGCCCATGCAAAAAGTTTTGGCAAAATGGCGTTAGTGCATTTTGATGCGCACACAGATACCTATGCTAATGGCAGTCAGTATGATCATGGCACTATGTTTTACCATGCTCCAAACGAGGGACTCATCGACAAAAACAGTTCGGTGCAAGTGGGTATTCGCACTAATTACACCCAAGCTGAGCATGGCTTTAAAGTGATTGATGGCGCTGAAAGTAATGCACTATCGGCACACACGATTGCCGAGATGATAAAACACTCAGTGGGTGAGCTACCTGTCTATCTAACATTTGATATTGACGCCCTTGACCCTGCGTTTGCACCAGGTACGGGCACACCAGTATGTGGTGGCTTAACCACCGACAAAGCGCTCAATATTCTTCGCGAATTAAAAGGGCTGAATATTGTAGGAATGGATGTGGTAGAAGTTGCTCCCGCTTACGATAACAGTGAAATAACCGCACTTGCAGGCGCCACCATTGCGCTCGAAATGCTGCATCTGTGGACATATAAACATAAGCTTGGCAATTAACCTCGTTTATATTTTGGCACCCAACAAAAAGCCTGTGTTTTCACAGGCTTTTTTTTAGGGTTTTCAAGCCCTATTAATCAATCATAGATACCTGACATGCATAGGTATTATCACCAACAGAGAAACTGCCTGTACCGCTCCAGTTATTATCAACAGAGAGCGATGCGGTGAAATTAGTTTGATAGCTGCCAATCGCAGGTGGTGGGAATGATACAACAGCGTTACCGGTTAATGCCGCCACTTTTGTACTTGTGCCTAAGCCTGTTGCATGCAAATGCCCTGAACCACTTCCTGTAAAGCTTGGCGAATGCTGCGTGCCTTCTAAAATATGTCCTTCTGCTGCACCGTTAATTGTACCTGTGCTTGGATTAACGGCAAGCTGTAACACCATAGATCCTGCACCTAGTGCTTCGGGTTTAAATTGCAGTTTTACCAAATATAAACTTGAATCAGCCATGTTAAGTTCCTCTTTAATGAATTGGCTAAGCAACCTGAATTCAGGTTAAGCAATGTTTGATTGAACAGTTATCAACCATCAAAAAGGCTAGTTTACGTAGCTATATTTGGTTATCACATCTTATAACATGCCAAAAACAAAGGATTTGAAAAAACAAATAGCCATTCAAAATCAATTACTTAGCTAGGTAGAAATTAATTCAAGATTGTCAAAAGGTAGTATAACGGTATTTATTGTTCTCCATCACCGTTAAAATTCTGCGAGGATGATTTTGGCGCTTTATTCTTTTGTGCTCGTAGCAGTGTATTATCTTTTGCCAACGCATCGATTTTTACTTGATATTGCTTGTTAATTGCGGCCATTTCTTGCGCCAGCGATTGCTGCAGTTTGGCGCCAGCAATATTGCTTTTGGCTTGCCCAGATTGATTTTTTAAGGCTGCTAACTCGTCATTCATTTCACGCTGTAAACGCTTTATTTGCGCATTATTGTTCGCTATTTTTCGCTCTACCGCGCGCTGTTCAACATAACTGCCAATGCGATTTAATTCTTGCTCGTGTGAGTTACCGCTAAAACCGCTACTTTGACTACTGCTATTAAGCTTATTTAGCTCCTTTTGCAAACGCTCTAAATTACCTTGCTCTAACTCAATAGACGACTTGTAACGTTCTGTAATGGCATTCATTTCAAGTGCTAACGCTTCTGAACGAGTGGCACCATAAAGGTTATTTGCAGTACGCACTGTCATGTTTTTAACCTCGCTTATCTCGGCATCCATGTCTTTTTGTAGCTTTTTAATACGCGCTTTCACTTTATCTATCTCGCGCTTTAACTGACGAGATTTAACATAGTTATCGGTCGAATCGGTATTTTGCTTCGCTCCCGACTGCGGGCGCTTTTTGATTACTTGTGGACTGACTTCGATTTTCTCGTATTTATCACTGCATGGGGTATCGCTAAACGTTAGTACACCATCAATTTCGCACTTATAAATTGCACTATAAGACGCAAAACTACTCAACAAACAAACAGATAAAAGGGGAAATTTAAGATTAAACATAACAGTCCTTATTTAACGTAGCCTGTCTAGATTACACCAATCTAGACAGGTTTTGGACTGTTTATTTTGCGCGGTATTATTTTAGTGCGTTGGTTAAATGTAACGCGTGTTGTTGTAGTTCATGGCCTAACTCGGTTAGATAGCCACCATCTACTTGATCAATAATGCCACGATCAAATAAACGTTTTGCCGAGGCCTGCATACTTTCTGGCGCATCATGATGAATTTTAAGACCTTGCATCGCACTCGCTGTAGGAAATTTTAAAAGTAATTCTAAATCGGTGATTTGTTCTGTCGCTAGGCTCATTGTGTTTCCTTTTTTATTATTGGTTCCGTTACACAGTATAGATAAGCTTTTTAAAATTGCTTGATCTTGCTCATGTAAAACACTGAATTTTCAATAATACTTTGTTTACACAGTATTTTGTTTAAGGTTTGTACTGAAAACGCGCAAGCTGCATTTCATTCAAACGACTTAGTGTACGCCTAAATGCAAACGCCAAAATGCCTTGCGTATATAGTTCATCTAAAGGCACATCGGCATTAATGTAAAGTGGAATTGAACGGTCATAGCACTCATCAACTAACGCGATAAAACGGCGCACGCCATCGTCTTTTCGCGACAGCATTGGCAATTCACGATCGCCAGCAGCAACGCGTACCGCACCATCTTCCGTGCCCCGCGCTATTTGCTTAGTAACCGACTGACATGAAAGTTGCGGTACCTTGTCTAAAAATATGGCCTTAAACGAATCACATAAAGCAATAAAATCGACCGCAGCTAATGGTTGTTCGCATAACGCACTGTAATCACACAAAAGCAATTTCTCGCTGCGCTTATGTATTGGAATTTGTAGATGACCTAACTCAAACGGTGTGGTTATCATTTGCTGCTGGTCCAGTGCTAAAAACGTATTGGTAAAACTCGTTTCTAATGCGCTTGCTTGATTGACCCAATAGCGACAAAATTGTTCACCTGGGTGTAAGCGATGATCTTGTCCACCATCAACACTTAACACCTGCATATGTTGTTTTAACGCATTAATGGCAGGAAGCAACCTTTCACGATTAAAACCATTTTCATAAAGCGCATTAGGGTGCTGATTAGAGGTGGCCACCAGCACTAAACCTTGGTCAAAAAACGCCTGTACCAAACCACTTAATAAAATTGCATCGCCAATATCGCTAACAAAAAACTCATCAAAACACAGTACATCAACTTCATTTGCCAGTTCACTTGCAAGCACATTAAGCGGGTTTTCACGACCCGTTAATTGAAATAAGCGTTGATGTACCCAGCGCATAAAGTGATGAAAATGCTGGCGCTTTGCAGGCACAGTTAATGCGTTGAAAAAACTGTCCATCAACCAGGTTTTACCACGGCCAACAGGGCCATACAAATAAACGCCTGTCACAGCTTTTTGCTTATTTTCCAGCGCTAAATAACAGTCTTGCAGCGCAGCGACAGCAACCGCTTGCGCCGCATCATGTTTAAAACCCTTGGCTAACGCGTTATTGTATGTATCGAGAGGTCCGATGGCTGTTTGAGAGATAGACATAAGTGCAAGGATTTGGCGCATTATGCGCCAAACTGGGAAGCGTTATTGCAGTGCTTTTTCAGCAAACAAGTGCTTTATTGGTTTAGCGGCATCAACCAGATTTAATCCAATGCCACGGATCAGCTTTTTAACTGGGTTGCTGCCTTCAAACAGCTCTTTTAAACCCTGCATCATTGCAATATGCGTTTGTGCATCGGCTTTTCGTGCCATTTCGTATTGACGCAATAGTTTGCCACTGGCAAATACATTACTTTGGTCATCTGCAACTAACTGTAGTAATTTTGCTACATCTTTTAAGCCCAAATTCATGCCAAGGCCAGCTAGCGGGTGAATGGTATGTGCCGCATCCCCCATTAAAATTACGCGATTTTCGACCCACTTTCTTGCATAGCGCATTTTAAGTGGAAAACTCAGTCGTTGGCTATTTACACAACATAAACCTAGTTCACTATCAAATGCAGCAGTAAGTGCTTTATTAAATTCACCCTCTTCCATTGCCACTAGTTGTTTGGCATGTTCCGGCGAAGTAGACCACACAATTGAGTGGGTATTTTGCTCAGGTAATGGCAAGAATGCGAGCGGGCCTGTAGGTAAAAACACTTGGCGCGCTGTATTTACGTGTGGAGCTTGGCTTGTTACGGTTGCCACTATTGCGTGATGGTCATAATCCCAAAACGTAATTGGCATTTTAAATTGGCTGCGAATTGCTGAATTTGCGCCATCGCACGCAATTAACAGCTCTGCCATAACCGGCTCACCAGAAGCAAGGGTAACCAATACTTGCTCATCGGTTTGATGAATGCTGCTATACGGTGTTTCGAACAAAATTTCTAAATTGTCGTTTTTTTCACATTGAGCAATCAGCGCCTGACGGATCACTTCGTTTTCGACAATATGACCAAGCTCAGATAAATCGAGTTCGTTACTGGCAAAGTGAATGCGACCAATTGAATCTTTATCGCGTACATCCATATTTGTATAAGCAGCTAAGCGCTGTGCTTGAATGCCCTGCCAGATCCCTAGCTTTTCAAAAAGTGCTTGGCTTGCTTTACTAATCGCGCTGACTCGTAAACCAAATTCGTCGCTATCTACCTGAGCTGGCTTGCCTGCATCAATCAATAACACCTTTTTGCCAAGATTAGCTAAGCCTAGCGCTGCGCTTAACCCAATGCAGCCACCACCAACAACAATTGCTTGAACCTGTTTCACTAACCTACATTCCCCATCAGTTGTTTTGCTAGTGGCGCTTTTACACGTTTACACTTGGCCATAGCGGTTAAAACAAGACTGCGCGTTAATGCAAACGCACGGTTATCATTAGAAAATCCTCTAACGAGAGCATCAGTTAACCACAACACAGTGTCAACATCTTGATTTCGCTCAACTTGATATCGATTAAGCAAACTTACATCGCCAATATCTTGTTTTGCTGCAAGTGCTTCAGTCACGAGCTTTTCAAGTAATATCACATCGCGCAAACCAAGGTTAAAGCCTTGACCTGCAATAGGATGAACAAGATGAGCAGCATTACCTAAAATCGCAACGCGATGATGCATTAAACGCTCGGGCTTGCCCACTTTAAGAGGATACGCTGCGCGCATACCCACTTTAGTGAAAAGTCCCGCTCGATAGCCAAATGATGTCTGTAATTGTGCTATAAATTCGTCATCTGGCAGTGCTAATAAGGTCTCTTGCTGTTCTGGTTTAACACACCACACCAATGAAAAACGATTTTTCGTCATTGGCAATAGTGCCATTGGGCCTGTTTCTGTAAAACGTTCGAATGCTTTATTGTGGTGACCGTCTGCCACCTCAATATTGGCAATCAGTGCCACTTGGTCATAATCAAGGGTTTCGGTATGAATGTGCAATGGCGCCAATGTTTTAGAATGCGCGCCATCTGCCACCAGCATTAATTTTGTGCTGATCTCAGCGCCTGATTCAAGCGTGAGGTCAACTTTATCTGCGTATTGTTGGTAAGTACTTACCTTGTCTGGGCAGTAAAGTTCTATGCCTTGTGATGCCATCTTTTTATGTAATTGTTGGCCCCATGGTCTTACCTCAACCACATAACCAAGCGCTGGTACGTGATATTCTGCGCTCGATATTTGGGTTTTACCAAAATGGCCGCGATCAGATACTAATACATCGTTTATTGCGGCAGTAAAGTCATTATTGGCATCTAACAAATTAAGTGCCGATAAATATTTAAATGACTCGCTTGCCAATGCAATACTGCGCTCGTCAAAGCTTGGTTGACTTTCATCAGTTGCAACAAACGCTTCTATCACGGCGATAGTTAACTTTGGATTGCGCAATTTTAAGCTAAGGGCTGCGCACGCACCAGTTAAACCACCGCCTACAATTACAATATCGAACATAGCTTTATACCTGAGGTTACTGAGCCATTATTGCTTCAATTTCGTCAATCGCTTTTGGCACACTTGCTGTGAGGTTTTGATGACCTTGCTCTGTAACGACCACATCATCTTCAATGCGAATACCAATACCGCGGTACTTCTCTGGTGCGTCGCTATCGTTAGCAATATATAAACCCGGTTCAATCGTCAGTACCATGCCTGGCGCAAATGGGCGGTCTTGGTCGTCTAATTTATATTCACCGACATCGTGTACATCTAACCCTAACCAATGGCCTAAGCCATGCATGTAGTAATCTTTGTATTTTTCGTTTGCAATCAGGCTTTCAACATCGCCATTTAAAATACCTAAATCAACCAATCCTTGCGTTAAAATACGCACCACAACATCAGCAGTTTGTTTTAGCGTATTGCCTGGTTTTACCATTTCAAGTGCCGCTAGCTGCGCTTTTAAGACTAAGTCATATACTTCTCGCTGCGCGTTGCTAAACTTGCCATTTACTGGGAAGGTACGGGTAATATCTGCTGCATAGCCATTTAGCTCACAACCAGAATCAATTAGCACTAAATCACCATCATTAAGTACATCGCTGTTTTCGGTGTAGTGTAAAATATTTGCGTTATCGCCGCCGCCAACAATAGTGCCATACGCTGGGTGACGCGCACCATTCATTGCATAATGGTGATGAAGTTCAGCTTCTAATTGGTACTCAGTGGCGCCCGCTTTAGCAAATTGCATTGCACGGATATGGCCTTGTGCACTGATTTCACCTGCTTTAGCCATAATTGCAAGCTCTGCGTCTGATTTAAACAAACGCATTTCATGCAAGGTGCTGCGAATATCACTAATCACCGTTGGTGCTTTCCAGCCACGCTTTGGCGCACCGCGTAATGTGCTTAACAGCGACCACACTTTGTCATCGAATTCTTTGTAAGTGCCTTGTGCGTAATAAAGTGTTTGTTTACCAGACACTAAATCAATCAAGCTGTCGTCAAGTTCTGCTAATGTGAATGCATTATCAAAACCGTAGTCTTGTTTTGCTTTTTCAGCGCCGATACGACGACCACACCAAATTTCTGCTAATTTATCTTTCTCGCGACAAAATAAGTGCGACTCTGCCGTTTCGCCTTTTACCAGTACGAGCACAGCATCAGGCTCTGGAAATTGCGTTAAATAGAAAAAATCACTGTCTTGGCGAAACGCAAATTCCGTATCACGACTACGTGTTATTTCAACAGCGGCAGGAATAATCGCAACCGAGTTATCTGCCATTGCATCAAGTAATTTACTGCGACGCGCATTTACTTCTTCAACTGAAATTGAAAGTGGATGTGTCATATTACTTCCTACTGCTTAGTGAATGGTGGTGTTAACTGCGGCGTTTTGTTGTTCAATTTTGCCTAGTTCAGCAAAACATAAATGCACCGAAATACGCACATATTCAACTACTTCATGAAACGCTTGTTTATCTTCTTCGCTTTCATCAAAGGTTGTATCCATTTGGTTAATCTCGGTAAAGTCGTGAATAACTTCTTTTACCTCTGCGGATAACTTGCCGTAATCTTTTTGTTTTAAGCCAAAACCAAGTAAAAAGCCTGACACCCATGATACTAAAGCGTTTGCTCTGTCATGTAGCGATTCATCTTCGTCTGGTAGGTACAACTCAAATTGCAGTTCTCGATTGTCTAGCGTGCTGCGAATTTGACTATAAAAGCCTACTAATAACTTTTTCAGATCGCCAGAAAATGCAATGCCGTCATTAAACACATCGCTTAAAATTGTTAGGTATTCTTTATCTTCAATATCAATGCCGCAAGCAAGTAAGCCGGTAATAACGCCGTGTACTTCGCTTGGCATAATAAACAGTTCATTTTGTTCGAGAGTAACTTGAGTTGCTTGATAATCTTGTGACATAACGCGCTATTTGAGTTGCTGTAGTTCAATGATAATGCTAACACTGACGCCCTATTCACGCCATTGTTTTAGACAACAGTGTTGAAAACACACACAATTTGAATACTTTTGCTGCACTTGATCAAACAATCTTAGATTTGCACTAGTTATCTCTGCAATATTTCTTATAATAAAGATGTTCCCTCGAGTGTTGGAGAAAGGTTACGTCCCTGAGCCGATAAACTTTTCTTAGGAACTCAGTTCAGATTACTATTGCGCAAGCTCGGCATGTACCGAGAAGCCTACGGTAACTAACTGCGCTCCGCCTTGAGCCTTAGGGTTCAAGGGCTGACACCTGATACCGCACTTTTGGGAACACCTTTCTTTGCTTTATGTTTCCCTTCCTACCTTAAGCTAACTTTTTGATCCATAGCTTAAATAACCAACTTTTTGGTTATACCCCTGTTATTGCACAAATGTTAGAGTTAAAACTCAACTTAAATGCAAAATTAACAACAATAACAATGAAAAACATCAGTGCAATTTTCCTTGCTATTGCCTCTCTTACGTTATCGGGCTGTGGTGGTGGCGATAGCAGCGAAGAGAATACGCAAATAGTACTCAACACTCCTCCTACACTAACTGGCGAGCCAGACAATGCCTTTATTGGCAAAATGTTCGAGTTTAAACCAACGGTTAGCGATAAAGACAACGACGTTGTTTCAATAAGTGCGAACAATTTGCCCAGTTGGTTGACGCTTTCAAACAACATACTTACAGGCACACCTGCCGCGACGGATTTAGGAAGTGCTACATTCGAATTGATTGCGTCAGATGGCAAAGGCTCATCGACTTATACCTACAGCCTTCAAGTCATTGACTCACAAGAAACCAATACAGCGCCTGTTGTGTCGGGTCAGATCCCAAGTGCTTATGCTGGTAAAGCATTTAGTTTTACGCCTACCATTTACGATAAAGAAAACGACGTTCTTACCTTTACAATTGAAAATGCACCAACTTGGGCTGAATTTGACCTGCAAACAGCTAGGTTAAGCGGCACGCCTAGTGTGCAGGATGTTGGCACTCATCGAAATGTAGTACTCAATGTGCATGATGGTGTTAACCACGTCGCTTTTAATTTTGATATTAAAGTACAAAGCAATACAGGTATGAATACGCCACCAAGCATCAAAGTCAGTGACCAAACTGCAATTGTTGATAGCGCGTTTTCTTATACGCCTATTATCAGCGATGCGCAAAATGATACGCTTGCCATGGCAATAAACAATGCTCCGAGTTGGCTCAACTTCAATAACGCGACTGGCCAAGTAACAGGTACACCCGCAGCTAGTGATTTAGGCATCTATAAAGATATAAAAATCACAATTTCTGACGGTGAATACAGCGTAAGTGATACCTTTGATATCAGAGTATCGGATAGCAACGATACCAATACAGCGCCTGAAATTTCAGGTACGCCGCCAAACGCATATGAAAATAAAGCATATACATTTGTGCTTTCTGTTACCGATAAAGAAAACGATATACTCACTTTTGAGGTTAATAATCTTCCAACATGGCTTTCGTTTGATGAGTCAAACACCACTTTTAATGGCACCCCATCAGGCGACAATGTTGGACAACACAATAATATCAACCTAACTGTAAGTGACGGCAAGCTACAAAGCGAAATAACCTTTTCGATTACTGTATTAGCCGCCGAACCTACAAATACCGCACCTGTTATATCAGGCACACCAACGAATGCACAAGCTAATTATCCTTACTCGTTTATTCCAACCGCAAGTGATGCTGATGGTGACACTTTACGCTTTAGTGTAAGTAATCTGCCAAGCTGGGCTGCGTTTAATACTATAACAGGTGAAATCTACGGAACGCCGCATGAACAAAGCGTTGGTACCTATAATGATATTGTAATTACCGTTAATGACAGCAAAGACACTGCGAGTATAACTGTGAGCATTACGGTTGATGCGGCGCCAATTATCAATAACCCACCAGAAATTTCAGGTACACCATCTAATGCGCTAGTAAACACTGCTTACTCATTTATTCCCACCGCAAGTGATGCTGATGGAGACACGTTACGCTTTAGTGTAAGTAATCTGCCAAGCTGGGCTGCGTTTAATACTATAACCGGTGAAATCTACGGAACGCCGCACGAACAAAGCGTTGGTACCTATAACAATATTGTAATTACCGTTAATGACGGCAAAGATACTGCAAGTATAACCGTGAGCATTACCGTTGATGCGGCGCCAATTATCAATAACCCACCAGAGATTTCAGGTACGCCATCGAATGCGGTTGTAAACACCGCTTACGAGTTTACTCCAACCGCGAAAGACAGTGATGGGGACAGTCTTAACTTTAGCGTGAAAAACTTACCCAACTGGCTAAGTTTCGATAATAAAACGGGTCGTCTATTTGGTACGCCAACTCAGGATAACGTGGCAACGTATTCTAATATTTCAATTAGCGTTTCTGACAGTAAGGCTGAAGCTACACTCATTATCGAGATAACTGTTGAAGCAATTAACAATCTGCCTGTACTGCTCACAACAACAGCTAAAACACGAGCGGCTGAGGCATTTAGCCTAGAGCTAGACGTTAAAGACGATGATAACGATACAATCACAATTACCCCGGTTAGTTTACCAACATGGCTTTCGTTTAATCAAAATACTAAGACACTTACGGGCAGTGCGAGTGATGACAGTGTTGGCTCACAGCAATTAACGTTTAGCTTATCTGATGGTAAAGAAAGTAATACTCAATCACTCACTTTAGAAGTTGAAAAGAGCTGGCTGACAATTGCCATTGAAACCGGCAATGCTTTGGTTGTTAAGGATAGTGATACCATCTTAAATGCCGCGATTAACGAGTTATCGTCACATCAGGCGCGTTTTAACACGATTAAATCACAATTGTTTAAACAAAACGCACAAGGTGGCGTGCTAACCGCGATTGATTGGGACCCAACGCATGACGCTGCGATTTTACAAGGCCAATACCCGTTTAACGATACTGTGCTTTACACCACCAACTCAAATCAATCTGGCGGGCCAGATAGAACATTACCTATCGCCATTGCCGGCAGTAAAACTGAAAACACAGGCAGATACCTAGCATATGGTGGCAACCCATTTAGAAACACGGTAAACGATCAAATGCTAACCTTTATGACCAATGCATTTGATTGGCTTACGCAAACATCCACAACCACTAAAAGCCAATTTAATGTAGTGCTAACTCAGCTTGATGAAAGCTACTGGTTTAGAGACCGCAGTTTAACGCGCGCGTGGCTTGATAATAACTACAGCAATGTTTCCTACAACCAAGCGGGTGATTGTGATGGCAGCAAACTGGCTCAGTGTGTTGCTGCTAAGCCCGATGTGATTATTATTTCTCGTATGGTACGTGATGGTGATGACAAACAAGCCATTTTAGATGCAGTTAGCTCGGCACTTGAACAAGATATCCCTGTAATATACATCCAATACGATGGTGGTATCGGCGATCATGGCCGTAAGCTGTTACAACTGCTAAATATTAGCCATCAAAATGATAATTATTGGTGGAAGCTTTACTTGGACGACTTTAATCCAAATACCGTATTTAATACCTTGCCAAGCGATATGGTGGCAATAAATACCCTGCTAAATAATTTTAAAGCGGGTAACTTTAATGTCGATTTATCAAATTGTGAAACGCGCAGTTGCCCTGCAGAATCTAATACTCAAAGCGAATTTTTTGCCGGTGCCGATGCTGTTAAAGCAATGTTTAACGGGTTTGATAGTGAAAAACGGAATATTTTTACAAGTGCTGACTATCGTTTAAATAAATTGCTGATTTTATTGGCTGATCATTATCGCCAAACAGTTAGTTTTCCGATGGATAAAATCACTACTGATACCACCTCATTTTTTAAATCTTTGTATGCCGATTACGCGGTTTACAATGTACGAGATATCAACCCTATTCAGCCAGATATGGGTAACTTTAGTCGCTC
Organism: Pseudoalteromonas sp. ABV4_021; assembly: GCF_056159365.1. Classification (NCBI taxonomy): domain Bacteria; kingdom Pseudomonadati; phylum Pseudomonadota; class Gammaproteobacteria; order Alteromonadales; family Pseudoalteromonadaceae; genus Pseudoalteromonas; species Pseudoalteromonas sp. ABV4_021. The sequence goes on from NZ_JBSWVB010000001.1 coordinate 2,065,642, forward strand.
TGATTTCAGTCACATTACCCCAGAGCATGCTTCAGTTACGCTAACTGCAAAACCGTACTTTCGCTCTGCTGGGGTGTACGCTATTCCTGGGCAAAGCTTTACCGTAACACGTACCGACAACCAAGATGTATCAACCCACGTGTTTATTAATACGCTGCGTACAGGCGCAACGCATATATTTAATGAAAATAAATACAACCGACCTTATTTACTGCAAACGCAAAAAATTGAAGTAAAACCCAACGAATCAGTCACATTAACATCCAGCTATGGTGGGCCAATTCAAATTGCATTTAATAAAAAAGATGTGGATGTAAGCTTTAGCTTTACCCACATTGGGCGTCACCCGCATTGGCGTAACAAAGCTGACGATGCCATTTTTGCAGAGCGTATGGCAAGTGGCGATTATGACTGGGCAGAAATTGCGACGCCCGGCTTTGAGGTGCATTCAAAACTGACTAAATTAGAAGCCTCGCTAGCAGGCAGCATCTGGCCTGTGGCATCTGATTTTGCCAATGCAACATCTCGCTATACTCATAACTTAGTACATGTGCTTGCAGGTTTTAAAGGACCTGGAATTGATGTAGAACCAGAAATACACGACTTTGTAACCGCTCGTGGTTTGGATGTTGATACCATCGACATAGTGAAGCATATGAATGCCGATCAACCCACTTGTGGCTGGGGTTGTAGCGGTAACCCGTATGATGCAGGTTGGAACTTTAGCCCTACGGGTCACGGTGACTTACACGAACTTGGCCATGGCATAGAACGTGGTAGCATGCGCTTTGAAGGCTATGGCGGTCACTCAAATACCAACTTTTATTCGTACTTTAGTAAATCAGTATACGAAGATGAAACAGGTGAGTCTGCAAGTTGCCAAAGCTTACCTTTTAAAGCGCTATTTAATACGCTGCAGCAGAGCAAGCTTGATGTCGACCCTGTCGCTTATATGCAAGCTAACTTAACGAAAAGCTGGTCTGAGCATCATGCTATTTACATGCAGCTTATGATGGCTGCACAAGCACAAAACACGCTAAATAACGGCTGGTTTGTTTACCCACGCTTGCATATTTGGGAGCGGGAATTTTATCGAGCTGATGATTCAGATAGCGCGTGGGAAAGTAAAAAAGTAGGCTTGGGCTTTGCCAATTACACCCGAGCGGAAGTTGCCAGTATTGCGCGCAACGATTGGCTGTATATTTCATTGAGCCACATTACGCAGCTTGATTTAACCAAGTGGTTTACCATGTACGGATTCACCGTATCAGATAAAGCGCAAACACAGGTAAAATCGAATGGTTTTAACGAACTAGCAGAAGTATTTTACATAAGTGACGGTACAGGTTATTGCTCGAGTTTAAATCAACCTGAATTACCGGTTGATGGCACACAAACATGGCCACATAACTAACCACTCCACCCTTTTACAACAGCAACAACAAAAAAAGCCCAGTTATTATAACTGGGCTTTCGCTAACTAACTCCAGGGAAATTAAGAGAGTTAATAATTAGGTTGATGTTAGAAACGCTGTGTATAGTTCAACGTAAATACGCGACCACGTACATCATAAAGAGATAACACAGGTTCACGCGGTGAACTAGTTTCGCGTGGTGTATCTTCATCAAGTACATTTAACGCAGCAATTGACACAGTTGCATCCCACGGCGCGTTATAAGTGTACGTTAAGTTGTGGCCAGTAAACGAATCCAGCTCATTGGTAACTTGCTTTTCACCGTTGTCATCAACATACGCATTTTCTTGTGCAGAAATGTAGTATGAGTAAAGGTTTACAGCATGATCGCCAAGTGACCAAGTGATGTTCGCGTTTATTCTATCTTGTGGACGGTAAACATCACCCAGTTCGTCTTCACCAAGCTCTACACCACCTTCTTCATTAATAAAGCTGGTTTTGTACGCCACCATGTGCGACCAATTTAAGTCAAAATCAAGTGCGCCTGCAGCTTCAAAGTCAAACTTACCTGTCAGTGTCATATCAAGACCTGCACTTTCGCGTAGACCAGCGTTTGCTAATGGGCTAATAATTTCAGAAACATTGTCACCACGGTAAAGAATATCAACACCTGGTAAACGCGCTGAAATTGGTACGTTTTGGCCTTCAGTTTCCCAAATTTGAATTTGCATAATTTGCAGTAATTCATGGTCAATCGTATCTACACGGCCTTCTACATCAAGCGTCCAGTAATCTGCTGAAAGTGACCAACCGTCTGAGAACTGCCAAACCACACCTAAGTTCGTATTATCTGATTCTTCTGGCTCTAAGTCTGGGTTACCACCTGAACTTGCCCAGTAAGATGTACGATATTCACAATCGCCAATACTAATGCCATCTTGATAACAACCAATAAAATCCACTTCGTTTTCAGCATAACCGCGCACTACATCGCTGTATAAATCGGTTAATAATGGTGCTTGGAAACCACTACCTATTGATGCGCGAAGTAATAGGCTATCGATTGGACGGTAACTAATATTTGCTTGAGGGTTAAATGTGCCACCAAAGTCGCTGTAATCATCATAACGAGCGGCTAGTTTCACTTCCATGCCTTCAATAACAGGAATAGCAACCTCAGTAAATGCTGCAGAAACAGTACGTGAACCAACGCCTCCGCTACCGCCGTTACCGCCACTTACGTTACCCGCTTCAGCCTGACCATCGATTTTGCTGTAGTAAGTTTCACGGGTATGTGATGCACCAACATAAGTTGACAGTGCACCTGCCGGTAATTCTACGATATCAAATTGTAAACCACCGCGAACGGCTGTTTGTGTTGCACGTCGAAACTTATCAAAGTTTGCTGATACGGATGCTGGTGGACGAGATTCAGGATCACGAGGATCCCAACCTTGCCATACACCGTCGTCATCAAAGCTACCTACTGAACCTGAAAGCTGTGGCGTACTTGTGTAATTTGTGCCCCAAGTAAATGCATCGTAGCGCGCATAGTTAGCACTTAAATCCCAGTAAACATCACCAAAGTTACCGTCAAAACCTACTGCTAAATCCAGCGAGTTGTCATTGTGATCTGCAGTACGGTCGCCCGCTGAATTCATACGGTAGCCAAACCAACCGCCCGCTTCTACTGGCGTTAAGTTAAGTGTTGTACCATCTGATGTGGTAATTGTGCGTGCAGGTAATGCGTCATTTACTGGGAACCATGCAGGATCACCTGCCGAAACATCGACTGTGTTTTGGTTCATCCACATACCGCGAACAAACATGCTTGTATCTTCAGTTAATGAATAAGTGAAGTTAGCCATTACAGAGTCACGACGCGTTTCTGGTAAAACTTGTGCCGCTTGCGTCCAGTCGTAACCACAAATTGAGTAGCTCTCATCAGATAAACGCGTTAATGGACCGATAAATGTACCAGAACCTTGGCCGTTATATACATCACAGTTATTTTCTTGGTTTAGCGATTGCGTTACCCAACCGTTACTCCATTGCTCTAATGCGCGACCTGTTGGGCTAATACCATGCCAGTTATCAAGATAACGTGGATCTAACCCTTCCTCTTTAAGTTGCGCTTTAGCATAAGGTAAGTCAGCGTAAAGAACTTGCTCTTCTTTATAGTGCTCCCAAGCAAATACAAACGATGTTTTATCTGACGAACCGCCCGCTGTAAACGTATAACGCTGCGAATCGCCGCTATCGATTGTATCTGGCGTTTCAAGTTTTGCTGAGAACTCAGCACCTTCATAATCGCGTTTTAAAATTACGTTAATTACACCCGCGACAGCATCTGAACCGTAAACTGCCGACGCACCATCCGTTAAAATATCAATGCGCTGAATTGCCGCAGTTGGGATCATATTTAAGTTTGCAGAGCCGCCCGTAACTGGTGATTTAGTCAATCGAACACCATCAATTAAAACCAACGTTTGACGAGGATCGGCACCACGCAGTGCAACTTGCGCTTGCGAGCTCCATCCATTATTTGATGCGCCACCAAATGAGCCAAAACTGTTTAGTGTTGAGTTACGTAAAACATCACTTACTGTTGAAAAGCCCGATAATTCCATATCGGCCGCAGTAATTGAAATAACCGGTGATGCCCCTTCCATATCAACGCGTTTAATACGCGAACCAGTAATTGCAATACGTTCTACTTGTTCTGCTGCTGCATCTTCTTCGGCAGCCATAAGTGCTGGTGCACCAAGAAGAAGTGAAGAAATCGTGAAAGGCAACAATGCCTTTTTAAAGCCCGTTTGAGAACCCCATTTATTTGTTTTCATTATTTTACTCGCCATTTATAAAAATAATTTACGTACGTGTTACTGATGTGAGAGTTCGTAACACGTGCTAATTTATATAAAATATATTGTATACTTTCTACATAAATTAATACTTTTTTACACTTTTGTATACAAAATATTAATAAGAGGTTTGTTGATTGGACTGCAATAGTATTTTTAATACTTATTTATCAGTGAGATAGAAAAAGGCATGTGATTAAATGTAATCACAAAATATTTTTATAAAAATAATAAAAAAGGAGCCTAAGCTCCTTTTTACAAATGACGTTTTTGATTAGCGAACCTATTGCATCAGGAACATCAACAGATTTAGTACCAACCAAATATGCGCAAAGTTCTCAAATATAGCCATTCGAATGCGATAAATTTAAGTACACTCAGTACGCTATATTTAGGGCACTAGAGTAACTCGCTACTTAAGCCGTTTGCTGATTTGTCTCTGTTAGTTTTGCATATCCCGTCTTTAACTTCTCAACAATTAAGTAATTTACTGGCACCAGAATTAGCGTAATTAACGTGGCAAAAATGATACCGAAGCCAAGTGATACGGCCATTGGAATTAAAAACTGCGCTTGAGTTTGCTGTTCAAACAATAACGGCATTAAGCCACAGAACGTAGTAATACTTGTAAGCATTACGGGTCTAAAGCGCGATACACCTGCAGTTAATACGGCTTCCATAAGATCATGACCATCGTTTCGTCGTTTATTAATATAATCAACCAACACCAAGGAGTCGTTAACCACTACGCCAATTAACGCAAGCATACCGAGTAAACTCATAATGGTTAATTCCATTGCCATGATCCAATGGCCTAGCACCGCACCAATCATGCCAAAAGGAATTACACTCATTACAATAAGCGGTTGAATATACGATTTAAAAGGTATCGCTAACAGCGCATAAATGACAAAAAATACGAAGATTAGTGCCCACCCAAGCGAACTAAATGACTCGCGCTGCTCTTTTGCTTCACCCTCCAGTGAATGACGCACACCAGGATACTTTGCAACTAAGCCATCTAAAAAGTCTTTTAGCTCTGCCTGCAACACGGTCATATTCGTATTGGCTTTTTCAATATCCGCGGTGATATTTACCGTACGGAAACGGTCAATACGATAAATGCTTGATGGGCTTTTACCCGGAGTTAATGTTGCCACATGATTTAACGGTACTTGACCACCGCTTGGCGTATCAATCAGCAACGCATTTAATGTAGTAAGTGAACTGCGCTCACTGAGTGGTAAACGCACCATGACGCGCACATCGTCTCTACCGCGTTGAATACGCTGTACTTGAACACCAAAAAATGCATTTCGTACATGACGTGTTACATCTGTACGTGTTAAACCCAGCGCTTTACCCTGCGCGGTAAGCTCTAATTGTAACTCTTGCTTACCATCACTTAGGCTATCTGCGATGTCAAAAACGGTAGGGTACGTTGCCAAATGCTTTTTAACTTGGTCGGCCACTTCCTGCAAAGTAGTCAGTGACATGCCCGTTAGTTGCACATCTATTGGATCGCTTGAACGACCAATTTCGGCTCTAAATGTTAGCGTTTCGGCTCCTGGAATTTGCCCTATTAAACCGCGCCATTCGGATACTAATTCGCGCGAGCCAATATCAAGAGCACGAGATTCCGGTGGCGTTATTTCAAAACGCACGCCACCTGTATTTGTTGCCCCACCGCGCCCGCCAGTGGTAGCTAATACATTTATAATAACACTCTCACCGGTATCGGGATCACGATACTTTTCTCGCAATACCTCTGCTTTATCAGCCATTAAGTCAATGTATTTTGCAGTCACGTTAAAAGGCGTACCTGTTGGTAAAGTGAGGTTTGCACGCACGGTTTCACTCGGGATTCTCGGAAAGAAAATAAATTTAGTCCAGCCGCTCATAATCAATGACAAGATAATAAAAAATACCGCCACAAATACAGATAATGTGATGCCCTTATTACTCACCGCTTTATTTAGAAGAGGACGATAGTATTTAAAAATTTTACGTTCAAAGCCATCAGCAAAGTTCTGTTGGAACTGACTAAACTTGCTTACCTGCCCTTTTTCCTTACGCAACTTTAAGTACTTAAGGTGAGCCGGTAATACAAATTTAGATTCCACCAACGACATTAGCAGAACAGGGATCACAACTACTGGAATTTGCGCAAATAAAGCGCCGCGAGCCCCATCAATAAAAGCGAGCGGTAAAAACGCCGCTACTGTGGTTAAGATGCCAAACGTTACTGGCGTTGCAACTTCTTGCGTACCTTTTATGGCCGCTTCCTCTCCGGACTCAGAGCCATTTAAGTGAGTATAAACGTTCTCTCCGGTAACAATGGCATCATCGACCACAATACCGAGCACCAATATAAAGCCAAACAGACTCATAATATTGAGTGTGATGCCAAAAAGTGGCATCGCTAAAAATGCGCCCATAAATGACACAGGAATACCAATAAATACCCAAAACGCAATTGCGGGACGTAAGAATAAGGTCAATAAAGCAAGCACTAAAATGCCGCCTTGCATTGCATTTGAGGTTAATGTTGAAATACGGTTTTTAACGATAACAGAGTCATCATCCCAGTAACTTAGCTCGTACCCTGCCGGTAATTTGCCTTGCTGACTTTGAATATAATCTTTTACTTTATCAGCTACATCTATCGCACTTTGGTCGCCAATGCGATACACCTCAATAAACGCAGCTTGTTTACCATTAAAACGCGTGCGAACGGGTGACTCTTCAAAGCCATCTTGAATATTAGCCACATCAGATAAACGGATCAGTGAGCCATCTGGCAAGCTCTTTACAATAATACTTGCAAATTCATCTTTGTAATACGCTTGGCCTTTTGAGCGCAGTAAAATATCACCGCCACTTGAGCGTAAATTACCCGCCGAAATATCGGCACTTGAACGATCAATCGCATTGCTAATATCAGCAATGCTTAATTGATATTGGCGCAGTTTATCTTGGCTTATTTCGACCGCAATTTCATAGTTACGAACACCGTCCAGTTCAAGTTGGGTTACGCCCGGAATACGTAATAAATCATCGCGAACCTTTTCGGCAAATTCTCGTGTTTCTTTCTCTGAATAATTGCCCGAAACAGTCACGTTAATCACATCGCGTTTACGCTGGGCAAGTGATACTACTGGTTTTTCAGCATCACTTGGAAAGGTATTTATAGAATCTACGCGACTTTTAATGTCGGCCAACATATCGCGAGGGTCGTAACCTGAATCGACTTCGATGGTAACTGACGCCGAGCCCTCAGAAGAGCGACTGCGGATTTCTTTAATGCCTTCTAAATCCTGCACTGCTTCTTCGATGCGAATAGTAATGCCTTGCTCTACATCTTCCGGTGTTGCACCGCGCAACGACATATTCACGCTGATACGATCGGTTTCAAACGACGGGAACACTTCAAGCGGTAATTGTGTTGTTAGCGAAAACAGGCCACCGATTAAAATGCTGATCATCAACAAGTTTGCGGCAACATGATTGCGTGTAAACCAGGCGATCATAGTTCTTTCTCCTGTTCACGCATGGCTTTACGTTCAGCTTTTAATTGCTCCACGGTAATGCCGCGCTGTTTCGCGATTTCTTGTAACTTAGTTACGCGTTGCTCTGAGTCGCGTTGTTTTACTGGCGATTCACCAATAACAGCTACGCGCGTGCCACTACTTACTTGACCAAGCGGTGTCACTACCAAGCGGTCATTCGCCATTAAACCTGTCGCGACCAAACTCTCACTTTCGCCCTGCCAAGCAAGAGAGATATCTTTTCTTAGTAATTGATTTTCTTTATCCAATACATAAACGTAGCTACCTTGATATATCGCGTTATTTGGAATAACTAAGGCGTTTGAAATTTCACGACCTTTAATAGTAGCACTAACATATTGGCCAATTTTTACTGGATTTTGTCCAGATATCGGCGTTGAGTAAGGGTCTTCAATTTGAGCAACTACATAAAGTTGTTGTGACGCATCATTAATTGCCCCTTCCGTTCTCACTAAGGTGCCTTGCCATGTTTGCTCGCCAATTAAATCTGAATTAAACGTAACAAGGCTATTTTGATTGGTTTTTTCACCACTTTGATACACTTCTGGCAAATTTATAAAGGCTAAATCTTTATTATTAATCGGTAATCGAATTTCGACTTTATCGGTGGCGAAAATCTCGGCAAGTTGGGCATTGTTTGACACCACCTGACCAATATCAACATGCTTTTTAAGTACACGCCCAGAAAACGGCGCGACAATTTTTGTGCGCTCAAGTGCAAGCTGTGCTTTTTCAAGTTTTGCTTGCGCCGACAATACATTGGCTTGCTGCGCGGCTAATTGCGGTTTACGCAACACTAAATCACTGGGTGCATCGCCACTTCCTAAACGCTGCCAATCAGCCAGCGCTTGTTTTCCTCTTGCCTGCTCTTCAACTAACGCTTGCTTTGCCGATAATAAACTGGCCTCTGCAATTTTTACTTCAGCACGATAGTCGCGCTCATCAATGCTGAGTAACATTTGACCCTTTTCAAAAAAGCCACCATCGCGCAAGCTATCGCTGATAAAGCTGATTTCGCCTGACACTTGTGCCACCAAAATACTTTGCGTGCGCGGTTTTACAATACCATAGCTTGCCACCTGTACTCGGTAAGAACGCGGTTCAATAGTCTTTGCATCAACAATAAGCTGCGCTTGTTTAGCGCCACCAAAACGCTTTGCTGTAGGTGGATTTTTAAAAATAACACTGACGATAATGCCCGCCACAATCAAAATTACAACTGGCATTACAAAACGTGGGAATCGTATTTTATTAGTTGGCATTAGCGTTTTCCTTTAATTCTGCGACGTTAAAATCGCCACCGAGTGCAACATGTAAGTCAACACGGTTTGCTATCAGTAAATTTTTTATCGTTATTAAGCTACTTTGTGCGTCAAAAGAACGCTTCTGCGCATCAAGTACCGTGGTATAACTCACTAAACCTTTCAAGTACTGCTCAAATGATAAGGTTTCAGCAAGCTTAGCGTTATTTGCGGCAAGTAAGGTTGATTCGTACCTTTGCTGCAAATTGCGCTCTGCTGAAATGCCATTTTCAACACTTTGGAATGCCAAATAGAGGCTATCTAAATAGCTGAGTTCTTGTTTATTAAGTTCAAGCAATGCTTTTTCTTCGTTGGCTTGTAAGCGACCCGCGTTAAATAATGGCGCGGTAAGCGACCCTGCCAACGACCACGCAACATTGCCACCAGCCAGCAAATCACTGATATCACTGCTATCTGGTCCAACACTGCCGGTCAATTTTAAACTAGGAAAACGTTGTTTATGGGCATAAGCCAGTGCAGCATCTTTTGCCAGTAAACTGTACCAACTTGCAATAAGTGATGGCTTTCGAGTGATTAACTCTGACGGCATACCAAGTGGAATATCTGATGCTAATAGCGGAAGCTCAGCAGTCACCGAAAGTAAACCCGATGGGTAGTCACCTAGCAGCAACTCTAAATCCCTAATGCGCTCTACTTGCGTATTTTGCTGCGCAACTAAACGAGATTTTTCGTTGTTAAGTTCGTTACGTGTTAAGTACACATCCAGCGCGTCATTGAGTCCTTGGCGGTATCCCGACTCTATGATCTCTAAATTTTGTTGCGCAAGCACAAGGCGTTCGTTTAGAAGTGCAACTTGATTATTCGCCTCAATTACGGCAAACCAAGCTTTAACGACAGCAGCAACTAATGCTTGTTTTTGCGATAAGTAATCGGCCTCTAATGCCATCACATTTAAATTAGCATTTCGCTCTTTTGCCGATAATTTCCCCCAAACATCTAATTCATAAGATAAATTTAGGTCTAACCCATTACCATTGGAGTAGCTGTCTGTGGTTGGATTATAGCGGCGATTACTTGCAAGCGATAAATCAAGAGTTGGCCATAAATCACTACCAGTCACGATGAGTTGTTGTTTCGAAACGGCAATATCTAACGCCTTTTGCTGCAAACTGCGGTTATTCGCAAGTGCTTTTTCGACCAACTCAAACGCTTGCGTATTTTGCAATTCGTTCAACCAGTTATTTTTCACCGCCAAGTATTGGCTTTGCGCCTGCCATGCTTCGGGGGTATTTATGTTAGCCCGATAATCTGACGTTATTTTATTTGTTGTATTACAGCCAGCTAATGTTATCAGTAAACCTACAGCGAGACTTACTTTGAAAAGCGGCTTCAACCTGTTGCCCATGGTGTCTTCTCACTAGAGAATAAATATCTTCAATATCATAGTTTAATAATTGTCTAAGAAGTGTCTCAATAAACTTTACATAGACTTACATTCATTGCTAATACAGAAACACCTGCCAATAAGATCATTATGGCTAACCGTCAAAACTTAATAGAATACGTGAGAAGTAAATGGACGATTGAATTAGTCATCAATAGATAAAAGAGCTTAAAGTTATTTTGAAACAGTTACTTATAAAGGTATAAGTTAAAAAAATAAATAAAGGAACTTAGAATAAGTGGTGCCCAGCAATTGAGGCGGACAAAATTGTCAGGAACAATTTTGAACATGCGCAGCATGGCTTGGAAAATACAGGGAAGTATTTTCTCATCGAACTAACGTGAGATTTCGGAAACACTAAATTACAGATATAAAAAAACCCCGACCTAACGGCCAGGGTTTCAGAATAAGTGGTGCCCAGAGGCGGACAAAATTGTCAGGAACAATTTTGAACATGCGCAGCATGGCTTGGAAAATACAAGGAGGTATTTTCTCATCGAACTAACGTGAGATTTCGCTAAACACTAAATTACAGGCATAAAAAAACCCTGACCTTTAGGTCAGGGTTTCAAAATAAGTGGTGCCCAGAGGCGGAATCGAACCACCGACACGAGGATTTTCAATCCTCTGCTCTACCGACTGAGCTATCTGGGCATTTAAATTCAGTAAGTTAGAAAATCTTAAAAAATGATTTTCAATACTATTCCAAATCGCTCTACTGACTGAGCTATCTGGGTGCTTTAATGCATTAGCTATTTTAGTACTGCTAAAGTACACTCTTTCGAGTAAATAAATGGTGCCTGCTGCCGGAGTCGAACTGGCGACCTACTGATTACAAGTCAGTTGCTCTACCAACTGAGCTAAGCAGGCACACTAAAACTGGTCATCTTTAAAAGATGGTGCCCAGAGGCGGAATCGAACCACCGACACGAGGATTTTCAATCCTCTGCTCTACCGACTGAGCTATCTGGGCGTTTTAATGCATTAGCTATTTTAGTACTGCTAAAGTACACTCTTTCGAGTAAATAAATGGTGCCTGCTGCCGGAGTCGAACTGGCGACCTACTGATTACAAGTCAGTTGCTCTACCAACTGAGCTAAGCAGGCACACTAAAACTGGTCATCTTTAAAAGATGGTGCCCAGAGGCGGAATCGAACCACCGACACGAGGATTTTCAATCCTCTGCTCTACCGACTGAGCTATCTGGGCGTTTTAATTCGGTAAATTAGAAAATCTAAAAAGATTTTCAATGCTATTCCAAATTGCTCTACCGACTGAGCTACTTGGGCATTACGTAAAACTAACTTTACTAAACATTTGAGCGCTACTTGCATCTTGCTTTTGCGTTCTGCCTGTCTGGGCGTGCGGCGTATTAAACGGGTTTTACCGCTTCAAGTCAACACTTTTTTCAACATTCATTTTCGTTTGCACACTTATCCGCCAAATTGAACACAAACAAAGCACTACAAATGATTTCACTTTGCTAAATTCGTATGTAATAGTAAGATTTATCGGTATTTTGTACTAGTAATTGGGTCAAAAACATAATTTTTTGGCCTTGTACAAATAAAGCAACAATAATATCCAAAGAAGCCCCTGTAACTGGAGTAAGGTTTTAAAATGCTTACTAACAAGTTTTTATCGCTAAAAGCTATTCATACAATTAATGCCATTGTTTTTATAATTTTTGCCGCATCGTTATATATGGCAATAAACAGCTTTTCCAAAATACAAACTAACGAACCACAACTCCCCAGCTATACCAAACTCGATATTCAAACCATTGCAGATAAAGTCGATAGACCATTGGTTGATGCCATCACCCGATTTGGTTTTAATAATGCGATTCAAATTCTTCATTCTTTAAAATCCGTTGATAAAGGAATTGATTACTACCTTTACAACTTAAAACGTGACGAGTTACAGCTAATCAGTAAAACTGGTGGCAACTTTTCAAACCCTGAAAACAAAACCGCCGCAACCGAAACAGATAGCGCCATTACCGTAAGCCAACAATTAACCCTTGCAGGAAAGAACCATGGCCTACTTGTTATCGAGTACAAAAAGCCATCACAAATCATAAATACCGTTACTTCGCCAACCGCGGCATACGTTTGGACAGCATTAGCTATTTTGAGCGGCATTTTTTGTTTTACCTTTTTACCAACCGCACTTTCGCGAAAAATCATTTCGAATACAGAAAAGCTAGATAAAGAAATTAGCGTCATTACCGAAAAAGGTGATTATCAACTTCGCGTCGATACAAATATCGGGTTAGGTCTTGCCCCCACTGCTGAGCGCGTTAATTTGCTACTTGATGCGGTAAACAAGAGCGAGCAGTTACATATAAAGGCTGAAAACGATTTACAAGACCTACAATCTAGCCTTGAACATCAGGTGGTTGCGCGCACCCAAGAACTAGAAAAAGCAATAAAAGTTGCTGAACGTGCAAGCGAAGCTAAAACAACGTTCCTCGCAACCATGAGCCACGAAATACGTACACCAATGAATGGTGTCATTGGCACCATTGATTTATTACGCAATACAACCTTAACGGGCTCTCAGCACCGGCTTAGCAGCATTATTCGTGAATCTGCTTTTTCGCTGTTAGGGATTTTGGACGACATTTTAGACTTTTCTAAAATTGAAGCTGGCAAACTAACGGTTGAAAACAAACCATTTAGCGTTGTTAATGTCGTTGAAGAAGTTGCAAAAGTAATGAGCTCAATCGCACACAAGAGTGATTTAGAACTTTCGTTATTTATCGACCCTGAAATTCCAGAATCTGTGCTTGGTGATGCCGTGCGCGTGCGCCAAGTAATATATAACCTGTGTTCAAACGCAATTAAATTCACCCAAACAAATAGTGATATGCAGGGGCAAGTGTCTATTGAAGCCAAACTTGCCTCAAATAGCCATGATTTCGATACTATCGATTTTATTATTAGCGATAACGGTAAAGGCATGGATAAAACGCAACTTGCACGTATTTTCCAACCCTTTAGCCAAGCTGAAGAGAGCATTACTCGTGAATATGGCGGTACTGGTTTAGGCCTTTCTATTTGTAAAAGCTTAACGGAATTAATGTACGGCACCATTCGCGTTAGTTCTGAGCTTGGTCTTGGCAGTGAATTTATTGTAAGCATTCCTTTCACCAAAGATTCAGAAGCTAAAAAAGGCAACCGCGGACGTTTGCAAAAGCGCCAAATTGCCCTCTTTAGCCCAACAGACATTAATAAGCAGCGCTTACAATCTTACGTAAGCTATTTAGGGGCACAGGTAACACCGTTTAATCAAATATCTGATGAGCTTGCCGAGTGGCAAACTAAACAAGGTCTGATCTGGGTGCTTGATGGCACACATGACATGGATGAAGCAAATAAGCTGCTACGTAAAATAGCCTACAACTTAGAAGAGCATAAACAGCAAGCAATTGTTTTAGGCCGCTTAACCGAAGCTAAACTAAATTTAAACAACCTATTTTACCTTTCGGCAATGCCACTGTGTAAAACAGCCTTTTTTAACTCATTGTTAATTGCTGCTGGACTTCAGTCTCCTAAAGTAATTAATACTAAAAAACAAATTAGTCCGTTAACGAACCAACAGAACAAAGGGTACTGCCAAGTATTATTGGTTGAAGATAATTTAATGAACCAACAAGTGATTTGCGACCAGCTTAACTTACTTGGTTACAGTGTAGATATTGCTTCCAATGGTGAAGAAGGTTTTGAAATGTGGAAAAACGGCCAGTACGAGTTTGTATTAACCGATTTACATATGCCTAAAATGTCTGGTTATGATTTAGCCCGTAAAATTAGACAAGAGTCTCCTTATCGTAAAGACCTAAAAGCCGCAACTACCATAGTCGCAGTAACTGCTAATGCCCTAAAGGGGGAACGAGAAAAGTGTATTGAAGGCGGCATGAACGACTACATTACTAAACCAGTCGAGCTAAATGTACTTGAAGAACTAATGGATAAATGGCTCCCGCAGGGACAATCGCACACCACTGCCACACCTATTTTAATTGAAAAATTAATCAGTTATGTTGGAAATGATGTTCAGCAGCATCAACATTATTTAGATATGTTTGCCAAACACGGGCAAGATCTCGCGTTTGATATTTCACGTGCGCTAAAGCAAGAAGATGTAGAGCAAGCAGGTAAGCTCGCACATCAATTAAAATCAACAGCACAAACCATTGGTGCAGTGAGCGTTGCCAATGCAGCACAAGCGATTGAAACACTTGTTAATCAAGAAAGAGACATTGCTAGCGTAACCTTAACGCATTACGCTGATGAGCTTGAGCGCAGCTTCTTTGAAGCCAATGAGTTTATACATGACTATTTGAAAAATAGCCTGAATAACTAGAGCGTGTTGATCTTTGTGGTCTAAATTCTGTTCAAATCCAAAGCTTTTTGATCGCGGCGTTGCTTTGTAGGCCTAGCGGGCTAAGTCAAGAAGCGACAACAACGAACAAAACGCTTTGGGTTGAACCTATTAGGTAGCGCTTGTTTGGCGTTTATACTGTGTTATCGCTCATTTATGTAAACTAACTACACCGCAATCGCTCTGCCTCGTCTAAATGCCAAACAAACTGCTGCAGAAATAGACAGCAAAGGTCAACACGCTCTAATAACAGCAAACAAAAAGCAAAAAAGGCGCCAATTGGCGCCTTTTTATTTTTCTACCGGTTTGTAACCTTCAATTTCAACATCTTTGTTTTCAAACAAGAAGCCAACCATTTGCTCCTCTAAAAACCCGCGATGTTCTGGGTCCATCATATTTAGATGTTTTTCATTAATTAACATAGTTTGCTTGTGTTGCCACTGAGCCCATGCTTCTTTGCTAATGTTATTAAAGATACGTTCACCCACATCACCTGGGTAAAGTTGAAAATCTAAGCCATCGGCTTCTTTTTGTAGCTTTTGACAAAAAACGGTACGTGCCATAATCAATCTCACTGTAAACTTTGTTTTCAGTTTACCCTTTTCTGGTCAAAGTTTTAATTATTTTCTTTGTAGGCGTAGCAAGCCCCACTTCTTGTGGCTGCATTAAGTTGTACGCCAAAACCTCTTTTTCAGCGACATTCAATGGCAGCTTAGTAACGTTTATCACAACAGGTGTGATCATTAAATTAAAATGACTAAACACATGTTTAAATTCATCAAGATATGTTTTTTCACCTGCCAACCCATTGCTTAACAGCCAATTTTCTAATTCATTTTCGTTAGCAAATTCAAAAAAGCCAAATAGCCCTCCCCAAATACCCGATGATGGACGCTTTTCCATTAGCACTTGATTATTTACTTTAACAATTGCCATTAGGCATGACTTTGTTGGGTTGATTTTTTTCGGTTTTGGATTTGGGAACTCTTTTACGCGTTCGGCATTATGTGCGCCACATTTATTAACTAATGGGCAAGGATCGCAATCAAACTTTGTACGAGAACAAAGACTTGCTCCTAAGTCCATCATCGCCTGATTAAACTCAACAACATTGCCTTTTGGTGTCACTTGATCTGAAAGCTGCCACAATAAGGTTTCTACTTTCTTTTCACCATACCAACCTGACACCATAAAAAAGCGCGCTAATACGCGCTTAACATTGCCATCTAAAATCGGATGATGTTGGCCAAGTGATAGTGACAAAATAGCGCCCGCGGTAGAACGGCCAATGCCTGGCAATGCAATAACTTCGTCAATGTTTTCTGGAAATTGCCCGTTGTATTTCTCCACAATAATCTTTGCAGCTTTATGCAAGTTGCGAGCACGTGCGTAATATCCTAAACCAGTCCAATGATGTAGCACTTGATCTTCGTCTGCTTGCGCTAAATCTTGCACTGTAGGAAAACTTGCCATAAAGCGTTCGAAATATGGAATAACCGTTATCACTTGGGTTTGTTGCAACATAATTTCCGACACCCATACTTTATATGGCGTTTTGCCGAGTTGCCATGGCAGCGTCTTTCGACCATATAAGTGATACCATTCAACCACTTGGTTAGAAAACCACTCTCTTTCTTTCTTTTCTATTTTCACGCACGACCCTAAATAGATTTCATCAAAATCGTCGCCAGTCTATAAAGGCAAACTGAAAATTCAAGGAATTGTTGCTATTTATTATAAAAAAGGCGTTCGGTTACTTGAGCTAAAAGCAAGTTGCGGGGATAATACGCCACCAAATTTTCAACGTCGGTGAGATATGAGCGATACATCTAAAACTGCTTTAGAGCAAGCAGAACAAGAAGGTAAATACATTCGTAAAGTTCGCAGCTTTGTAAAACGCGAAGGTCGTTTAACCAAAGGGCAAGCGAAAGCACTTGAAGATAACTGGGCGACTATGGGATTAAACCACCAAGACGGCCTGCTTGATTTCACCAAAGTGTTTGGCAATGACAACCCAGTTGTGCTTGAGATTGGCTTTGGTATGGGTAAATCTTTAGTTGAAATGGCAAAGAATGCGCCAGATACAAACTTTATCGGTATTGAAGTTCACCGCCCAGGTGTAGGTGCATGTTTAATGGATGCAAGCGAAGCCGGCGTAACAAATCTACGTGTTTATGAGCACGATGCTGTTGAAGTACTTGCCGACTGCATTGCCGATAGTTCACTCGCTAAGTTACAGCTGTTTTTCCCTGATCCATGGCATAAAAAGCGCCACCACAAACGTCGTATTGTGCAGCCTGAATTCGTTGAAAACCTGCGCAGCAAACTTAAAATCGGTGGTGTTTTCCACATGGCAACTGACTGGGAAAACTACGCTGAGCACATGTTAGAAGTGATGACTGCGGCTGAAAAGTTCCAAAACCAATCAGAAACTAACGATTACGTACCGCGTCCGGACGACCGTCCATTGACTAAATTTGAACAGCGCGGCCACCGTTTAGGTCATGGCGTTTGGGACTTAATGTTCGAAAGAAAGGTATAACACTATGCTATCAGCTGCCAGCCAAGTATTAATTCGCAATCAAGAATACTTAGAAGCCGAATCTGTTTTATTAGTAAACCATGTAAACGATGGCTTTGCTGAGCAGCTGTGCGACCTGTACCCGAACGCATCAGTCACCGGGTTTACCAGCATTTTGACCAACAGAACCCAATTTCAACACGATAATTTTGAACAAGTAATTGCAGCTAGCTTGCCTAAAAAGCAATTCGATTTAGTAGTTTTTTACTATCCGAAAGCAAAAGCTGAAGCGCAAATGTTGCTTGATAACATTCGTGCTATCAGTACAGAGTCAACACGCTTATTGGTAGTGGGTGAAAACAAAGGCGGCGTTAAGTCTGTTGTAAAACAACTTAAAACAGAAGCGCAATTTTCCCGTAAAGTCGACTCGGCTCGTCATTGCAGTTTGTTTCAGTTCACAGGTTTAACCGTTAATCCTGATTTCCAACTAGCCAGCTACGCAAAACAGTTTGAAATCAATGTTGCGGGAACACCGCTTAGCTTAGTAACTTTACCTGGCGTATTTAGCCACGGCGAACTTGATAAAGGTACAGAGTTGTTGCTTGAAACAATTAAGTTAAACAATCCTAAAACGCTGCTGGACTTTGCAACCGGCTGTGGTGTGATCTCTACATTTTTAGCCAAGCATTATGCTGAATGTAAGATTGTTGCATCAGACGTGAGTGCACTTGCGTTGGCAGCTGCAGAGCTGACCTTTGCCGAAAATGGGGTAAATGCCGAATTAAAGCTGGCTGATGGTATTTCATCAATTGATGCTAAATTTGACTATATTGTCTCTAATCCGCCATTTCATACAGGTCTTTCAACTAACTACGACATCACCCAACTGTTTATCGCCGATGCAAAAAAGCGCTTAAATAAACGCGGTGAATTACTTATTGTTGCTAACAGCTTTTTACCCTATGCCGATGCATTGCGTGATGAGTTTGGTGATTTCAGCAAACTCAAAGACAACAAAAAGTTCACGATTTATTCTGCAACCGCCTGATTTTTAGCATAGATTAACTGCCTTTTTGGCACAGAAACCAAGTACTCTTTTACGTTGCCGAGCGTTTTTGGCAAGTAGCGTTTATTTGTTGCACATAAGGTAAGTTTGCGATTTTTCACAATGTAAAACGCCTTTTGCTTAGCTCGCATTGCAAAAATATATGCATCGTTTGTATTGCTTACATAAAAAGCAAAGGTTAATTCGCGATAGCACATATTCTCTGAGCCGCCCCAAAGGGTTTGAAACTGAATGCCTCGCTTTCTAAGTAGCGCACTAACAAAGGCAGCGAGCTTGCGATTTTGCATGGCTGAGCTGGTTTGCCCGTGCGCATTCCAAACGCTCAAAACAACTAAAACACGGTTAGTCCTAGAATTGTGTGAAAACTGACTAAATCTCGCTGTTTGATATATTTGCCACAATGCCAAACTGTTATTTTCCATAACCTTATTGATTATCCACCAAATTAACGTCTAAACTTGCAATAGCACCTATTAGATTTTACGCATTTAATAAATTTGCTTAACGTGATGGTGCTGAGTAATATGAAATTAACCCTGATAACTTAATGCCGTATGCAAAATAATCATAAAACAATAACAATTAGAAAGGCGTTAAGCCGTGCGGTGATTGTCATCACCTCTTTAAGCATATTGCTTTCGGTTATCGTAAGTACAGTATTAGACGTCTCTAATCAGAAAAAGAACCTGATTGAAGAGCTAAATACGATTGCCGGCATCATCTCTTTTAATGCTTATGTGCCCGTAGTATTTCTCGATCAAGACGAAATGCAAAAGCAGTTAAAAGCCTATGAAAAGATTGATTACATTAAAAACATTCACATTTATCAAGTTGATGAGTTTAGTGGTGCAATCTCACTTTTTGCCACCTACAACACCGGTGACAACCCTCCCATAGCCTCAAAAGTCAAAAAGCTCACTAACAGAGTAAGCTCAAATATCGATGGCGACAATATTGAAGTAATTTACCCAATTAGAACCGATGATAACGATAACGTTATTAGCGCTAACCCTAAGATTGACGGTTATGTGTATATAATGGGTACCGATGCTTCAATTCAAGAAGCGCTAAAAAATCGAATTTCAGTTGATGTAGTAGTCGGCGTTGTTATTTTACTTTCTGTATTGCTGATAACGCTCACCTTTCAACGTCGCTTTTCACGTCCAATTGAAGCACTAAGTACAGTGGTTAAAGATGTCTCAAAAAACAAAAATTACGATGTTATTGTACCTACTGCCAAAATTACTGAACTTGATATGTTGGCTAAAAGTATCAATACCTTATTTGCCCGAACCTTGGCGCAACTAGAGCGTCAGAAAAAAGATGAGCAAGAAATAAGACAATTAAACCAAAACCTTGAGCAGAAAGTTAACCAGCGTACAGAGGCCTTGAAAGAAGCCAATCAAGAACTGTTAAGCACGCTTGAGCGAATGCATCAGTACCAAACAAAAATTGTCGAAAACGAAAAAATGGCATCGCTTGGGCAAATGGTTGCGGGCGTTGCTCACGAGGTAAATACCCCACTTGGATTGGGTATTACAGGCTCTACGTTGCTAAAAGACAAGCTTGAAGAGCTTAGAGTTAATTTCGAAAATAAAACCCTTACCTCATCTCATATGAGTCGTTTTATTGAAGATGGTGTTGAAAACTTAGATTTAATTTATCGTAATTTAAATCGCGCTGCTGAACTGGTTTCAAGCTTTAAGCAACTTGCTGTTACCCACGAAACGCAAGAAGATAAATTAATCCACCTTCACGATTTTATTAATCAGGTCATTACTACACTGAGCGGTGAATTAACCAAATTCCCACATCAGGTAAGTATTGAAGGTGATACACACCTTGAAATTTGGACAAAACCACCAATTATTCAACAAATTATTGAAAACCTTATTAGCAATAGTTTAATCCATGCATTTGGCCCCGAGCAGCAAGGCAATATCGTCATAACGGTATCAGCAAACGAACATACTACGATTATTGACTACCAAGACGATGGTAATGGTGTGCCAATTAGTATTCGCAACCGTATTTTCGACCCGTTTGTTACAACACGCCGTGGCGAAGGTGGCAGTGGCCTTGGTTTGCATTTAGTTTATAACTTGGTAACCCAAGCCCTTGATGGCAGCATTAAACTCGATACCGAAGCACAAACAGGTGCGCATTTCGTAATTGAATTACCAATCAAACAAGGAGCTCAGTAATGCGTTTGCTACTGCTTGTTGTTATTGGATTATTCAGCTCATTTGTATCGGCAAAAACCGCGGAGCAATTGCGGGCGGCCTACTTAATGCAAATTCCTTCTTTCGTACGCTACACAGATCCAAATCATAAACCTTACGAAATAACTTTTTGTTTTGCCGAACAATTAGGCCCTGTTGGCGAATTGATCAATGCGCAACAGCAGGTGCTACGTCAAAGACTTAACTTTTCCCTGCAGGTTATTGATACCTTAGATTCAGATAAACTAAAACAGTGCTCGTATTTATACTTATCAAAAGACATTAAAAATACCGACCGCTATTTAGAGAAAATAACGAGTCACACAATTACCATTGGCGAACAAGAATCAACGTTAAACGCGGGCGCCCTGATGGCATTAGTGCAAGAACAAAAGAAAATACGTATACACATAAACCAAACCAAGTTGGACGAAAACATCATTAGTTTTAATGCACGTTTATTGGCATTAGCAAAAGTAGCACCATACTAAATAACCTGAGTCTGTGAGAACAAGGCATGTTGTAGCGGTCACTTAGACTTATTGGCGCTCTCAACAGTGCATTAAGCTCGTCAAACAGTAAGCGATAAATCAACACAAAAACGTAGCATTTGGATTCTGTTCAACGCGCTTATTTAAGCAAGCACTATACTAATGTCTATGTTTGAGTAGAATGCAATGCTTGGTTATAACATGCCAAATAGTGCGCATAATTTATCAAGCAATACGCTAAAATTCCGCATCATAAACCTTAACTTCGACAAATTATTGCAAAATCCCCCCTTAGGTCACAAATGTACTCTTTCACTAGTCGTGAAAACTTGTTTACTAATGTGTTAGCCCCTATAATCCTAAAATGTAAGTAGTTACTGAAAATAATTTTAATTTACCTATAAGGGTTAAATAAGAATGCAAACGCCTGTGATTTTAATCGTCGAAGATGAAGACGTAACTAGGTTAAATCTTGTCAGCTTATTTGAAGCTGAAGGCTACAAAGTGCTAGAAGCCATTGACGGTGAAGAAATGCACGAGCGTATTTCACAAAATGATGATATTAACTTGGTGATCATGGACATTAATCTGCCAGGGAAAAACGGCTTAATCTTAGCACGCGAAATTCGTCAGCAACGTAATATTGGTCTTATCTTTTTAACTGGTCGTGACAACGACGTAGATCGTATTCTTGGTCTAGAAATTGGTGCAGACGATTACATTACTAAACCATTCAACCCACGCGAGTTGACAATTCGTGCACGTAACCTTTTAACGCGCACTAACTCAAATGGCGACGAAATCGAAAGCAATAGTTCTGGTCTTCTCACCTTTAATGGCTGGGAACTTGATGAAAATAGTCGTTGTTTAACTTCGCCAACAGGTGATGTTAAGCGCTTACCTAAAGGTGAATATCGCGCATTACGTTTAATGCTTGACGCTCCTGGTCGTATCTTTAGCCGCGAGCAGCTAATCAAGCACATGACAGGCCGTGAATTACGCGCTAATGACAGAACAGTAGATGTTACGATTCGTCGTATTCGTAAGCATTTCGAAAGCGAAGCAAACACACCTGAGCTTATCAGCACAATTCACGGTGAAGGTTACCGCTTTATTGGTAAGATTGATTAATTAGTTAATCAGCTAAATCCAATACTTGATGAAGGGCTTTAAGCCCTTTTTCTATATCTGAAACTAACTCAATCAACCACTGTGCTAATTGGCTATCCTCAGCAGTTTCAGCATTATCTTCCATTCGCTTCGCGAGCTGTTGCACTACTTTTAAAGCCACTGAACCTGCCGCACCTTTTAGTTTATGAGCAACTGACTTGTATTCACTGTACTGCTTATTCTCAAGGGCTTGTTCCAGCTCTTGTAAGTAATTTGGCCATAACTTTTCAAACAACTGCACACCACGTAAAAAAGACTGAGCGCCCATAGACTCAACAAAATCTTCTAATGTTTCAACATCCAGTAATTCACTATCCTGCGTTGTAATCAGCGTAGACTTTTTATCGAAACTCTTGTCTTCTACTTCAACCTCTTTGGTTGAATGAGGGAATAATTCTGCAAGTACTCCATCAAGCTTTCGCGTATTAATTGGCTTAGCCAATGATCCTTGCATGGTAACACCTGCTAAATCTTCCTCAGCGCGGCGCACGTTTGCAGTCAATGCAACCAATGGTAAATGGTCAAACTCTTCACGTGAACGCACAATTCGCGCCACCTGGTCACCATTAATGTCAGGCAGCTGCATATCGAGCAGTACCAAGTCTAGATCGTCTTCGGTTTCAATAAACGAAAGTGCATCTTCACCTGTTTCTGCCCAAATCACATCGTGACCACGCTGCTCTAGCAAGTTAATTGCGATATCTGCATTAAGCGGCACATCTTCTACTAATAATATATTTAGTGGGCGCCCATCATAAACTTGTTGCACTGGCTGCTCGGTTAATAACAATGGAATTTCAATACTAAAGGTACTGCCCTCTCCCTCATTACTATCAACATGGATATCGCCTTCCATAGCCAAAATAAGTGCACGTGACACCGCTAAGCCAATTCCAGAGCCAAGTGCGTTGCCTCCTGATAAATCAGGCACCTTATAGTATAAATCGAAGATTCGGCTTAACTCATCCTTGGCGATACCAATACCTGTGTCGCTCACACTAATTTCGAGATAAGATGTGTTACCGCGATAGATGCGTTTACAATCGAGAGTGACGGTTCCTTGCTGCGTAAACTTCACCGCATTATTAATAAGATTCCACAATACCTGGCGTAAACGGGTCGGGTCGATTTCCACATGTACATCAAACACGCCGTCTTGGTGTACTTTAAATTCAAGATCTTTCTGTTGTGCGATTAAGCCGCCAAAATTAAAGATGTCATTGAGAAAATCAGCAAGATTGACGCTCTCACATGCAATGTCTAATTGCTCTCGGTCCACCTTATCAAGGTCGATTATGTCGTTAAATATATTGCCAAGGGTTTCCGCACTCGAAAATACGGTATTACACCAGCTGCGCTGATCATCGTTTAACTCGGTATCAAGTAGCATGCGAGTTAAACCAACAATACCGTTAAGCGGTGTACGTAACTCGTGGCTCAGGGTTGCAATAAATTTACCCTTGTCTTTATATGCTGTTTCGAGATCTTGCTCTGCGCGCTTACGCGATGTGATATCTCGACCAAAACCCAGCAAGCCAATGTATTCGTTAGTTGGATTAAAGAACGGCACCTTACGCATTTCAAACCAGCGTAATTCTTTATTAACTTGGCAACTGACATCTAGCGTGACAGAAACATGGTTTTGCTGAACTTCGTTATCGGTATTAAGTACCGATGGTGTTAACCCTTTGCCAAAAATATCATCCGCACGACGTCCTATAAGTTGCTCTGACGACAACCCCATCACCTCTTCAAACATTCTGTTGCAACCAGCAAAGCGGCCTGAATTATCGCGGTAATAAAATAAGTCGGGAGATGAATCCACAATTGAGCGCAACAGCACTTCTTGCTCATCTAGCTCTTGTTGTGTACGTTTACGTTCAGCAATTTCTCGGCGCAACTCTTCAATCGCTCGACGCTTTGCTTGGAATGCCAATTTTCTGTCGTCAATTTCATTATTTAAACGACGAATGTTTTCTTTTAGGCTTTGGTTAAGCAGCTTTTCTTGTTTGGTAGCACTTTCAATATAGTGATTGGAGGCGCTCAATTGATGGTTAATATCAAAAATAGAAATGATAAATAATGGCGCTAGAATTGCCGCAAATACCAACATGCCCACAACTTCTAACCAAGGCACTTCGCCTAACGAGATATAGTAATAAGTGCAGGCTACCGCTAATGCAATTAGTTGAATTAAAACAAAAATGACCGCCCCAGCTTTACCTGTGCCAAGGCGGTCAATTAATCGGTTAAGGGTGAGTACCCAAAAGCTTGAAAGTGAGCTATTCATAATATGTAACTATAGTTCAAGTTATAGCTCACCACGCAAAGTTATAGGTTTGGTGAAACCGTCAGCTTATTTGCGACTTGCGAAAGCGAACATACTCTAAACTCACCGCCACGTACTTTAGCTACGCCTAAGCGTGCCAATGCTGAACTGCTTTGTGCAATTGATAAACTAACGTCTTGCTCATTAATTCGGTCGTTGCCAATTGCCTGCTTAGCACCTGTTTGACACATCATTTCGTTTAACTTAAAGAAGTTGTTACGAGAAAGCGCTTGTGCTGAAGTTACTTGTGGCTGAGACCCATTTAACTGAGTTGCATACTTCCAACTTGGAAACTCAACCGAAACCCCACCGCTGCGCATTGCGATATGATCACCATGTGTAAAGTAGTGACTAGTAAACTCGCGTACACCAGCTTCATTATTCTCTCTGTTTACTTCAAACAACCACATGCCGCCTGAACCAATCACTTCTAGCTCAAGGTTATTATCTTGATTGGTAACAACGACAGCTGTTTTACCATCTAAACCAAATAGACGCTGATTATCACTAAATAGCGCCGCATGCAGGCCGCGTAATTGTTTACCACGTTTCGATACTTGAGTGTCTACAATGCCAAACGGTAGTAATGGTAGAATTGGTGATTCAACAACTGTAAAGTCACGTTCGCTTTCAAGTGCAATACAATCAGCACCTAAGCTACACGCGTCATGGCCAGATGCGAAAGACATAGGCACAATCGTATTAATTTCATTAACAGCGCCCGCCAAAATGCTAAGTGGTTTTCTAGCATTGGTGATCGCATTTACACTGCCGCCTTCAACCGCAACTAACACTTCATTTTTTTTAAACATATCAATGATTTTGGTAAGCGACTCACTTGGTGCACCAGTTGGC
Organism: Pseudoalteromonas sp. ABV4_021; assembly: GCF_056159365.1. Lineage (NCBI taxonomy): Bacteria > Pseudomonadati > Pseudomonadota > Gammaproteobacteria > Alteromonadales > Pseudoalteromonadaceae > Pseudoalteromonas > Pseudoalteromonas sp. ABV4_021. The sequence goes on from NZ_JBSWVB010000001.1 coordinate 2,091,239, forward strand.
GTGTAAAACGCGTGGTAACTTAATAACGGGCTACCATCAGCAATATAAATCGCATCCATTCGCTTGATTGTGTCAACTAATGGCGACGACTTTTTACATTCGCTTACTTGCTGACGGTATAAATCTGGGTAAAGCACTTCACGGCGAAAGCTCGCTAAACGCTTTATTTGAAATTCTTCTAGGCTATCGCAAGATGACTTTTCATATTCTTTTGCCGTAATAGCCGTTTGCATTGCTGCATCAATTGGCAACCAAGTCGTTTCAAAACCAATTTGCTCAAACAATCCTAGGTAATAGTCAACGCGTGCATATGGGTCGCGATCCGTGCCTGTTACTACAGCAATACGCGGTTTGCGCTTAGGACCTGAAATTTCAACACTTAAATCAAATAACTTTTGGTAAGCAAGTGTTGCCTCTAAATTTGTGCTTTGCGCCCAGTTAACTTCGGTTTTCTTGCGTTTAGTGCGACTTTCAGCCTGCTTTTGCTCTAACAAATCGAACAAGTTACGCTTTTCAAATTCGTACAGACTTTGCCAAATATCACGACCTGAAACCGTTTCTGTGCCAACTTCAATTGATACACCACGCAGCGCTCTTACAAACTGGCGCTCGGTTAATGTTTTATTCTCAAACTTAGGTTTTACCGCTTTTAGAATATCAGCAACCTGTTTCTTTAACTCTTCTTGCTCAGTCCAAGCATACTCAGAAACCCGCAACAGTGCTTCATCAGTAATATCAAAAATTGCTTTTTGTTTTACATCATCGGAAAACGATTCTTTACCCTCTTTAGTACAGAAACGTTGATTTTCACTGGAACAAACCTTAAGGTCGTCTGAGAGCATAAGCAACGTGTTAGCCGAAATAGCCGACACAGGTGTGAAGGCAACAAAAGAAGTTGCGATTATTGAACTAACAAAAGTTTGTACGTTTTTGCTAAACGTGTTTTTATTTGTCATTTTAAACAAGCAAAGTCGAGCGAAGCGCATAAGTAACACCATTTATTGTTATTTTATTGCGTCAATCTAGATACCGAACAGAGCGAGTCGGCAAACCCCAAATTCGAATGAGCACAACGGAATCTTGAATTTTACCCAGTATCTGTGCGAGTAACAAGTAGTAGCGCTGTTAAGCCAACAAAATTCCCATAAAACCCAATCAATGTAGTAATAAAGTTTTGGCACTTTTATTGCTTAATTCATTTTGAAAAAGTTTGCGTCAAAGTTTTGATTTGGAGTATCTATGGAACTTGTTTCGTTATTAATTCTAGTGTTAGTGGTTTTGGCGGCGTTTGTTGCGTCTAAATTTTCCCATTCGGGAAATCCTTACCCGTTTACACAAAAAAAATCGTTATTTACTCAGGTAGAAACGGCGTTTTTAAATTTGCTGGAAAAAGCGATTGGCTCTGACTACAAAATTGTAAGTCGCGTTAGGTTGGTTGATATTTTAGATTTTCAACCGGGCACTGATGACAAATCACGTCGCAGTGCACTTGCTAAAGCGCAAAATAAGCAACTTGATTACGTATTATTGGATAAAGAAAGCTTGAAGATTGTTGCAGCAATCGACTTAGTCAATAATGCTAGTAAAAATGGTCACAAAGCGAAAAAAGACTGGTTTGTAAATGGCGCGTTAGAATCTGCCGGTGTACCGCTTATTCGCATAAAAGTAAAAACAGGTTACAAGCCACAGGAAGTAAGACAGGCCATTTTATTTAAATTGGGTAAACAAGTAACCAATTCTAAACCACCTATTCGAAAAGCAACCAGTAAACCAACGGCTGTATTATCACCGTCACAGGTTAAGTCGCAGTCAACGGCTCTGGCACAAGTTTAATTTTTTACAGCGTGTTGTTCTTTACGCGCTAACAACCCGCATATTGCGGGTTTTATTTTGTCTGTGAATTTATTAGTAACCTAGCTATAATTCCGCCATATTTTATTTATTCCCTATAAATAGGCGTAACCATTATGAAAATCGGTATTATTGGCGCTATGGAGCCAGAAGTAGCTATTTTAAAAGCTGCGATTGAAAACACTAAAATTACTGAGCGCGGTAGCTTCACGTTTTACCAAGGTCAACTTGCTGATCAAGACGTTATTTTAGTTCAATCTGGTATTGGTAAAGTGGCTTCGGCACTCGCTACTACGCTAATGATTGAGTTGTTCGCACCAGATTGCATTATCAACACTGGCTCTGCGGGTGGTTTTGAGCAAAGCCTAAACGTTGGCGATGTGGTTATTTCAAGTGAAGTTCGTCATCACGATGTTGATGTTACTGCTTTTGGTTATGAAATGGGTCAAGTACCACAAATGCCACCAGCGTTTATTGCTCATAAAACACTTGTAGAAAGTGCTGAAAAAGCGATTGCTGAAATGTCGAAAGGCATCAAAACAATGGTTGGCCAAATTTGTACCGGTGATTCATTTATGTGTGATCCTGTGCGCATTGACAAAACACGCGAACAATTTCCAAATATGTTAGCGGTTGAAATGGAAGGTGCAGCAATTGCACAAGTATGTCACCAGCTAAATACACCATTTGTAGTGATCCGCTCTCTGTCAGATATTGCTGGTAAAGAATCACCAGAATCATTCGAGTCTTATTTAGTGAAAGCATCAGAAAACTCATCAGAGATGGTGATTGCACTGTTAAAAAACCTAAAGCAGGTCTCTCTGTAAGTGGCATTTGAGCTGCCATTTTTTTCGACCAGTGCATGGCAAACACTATTGCTTGCGCTGGTTAGCTCACTATTAGTTATCCCCTCGCAATATCACCCCACCCCGTTTTTTCGCCTACTGATAAGCAAAATGGCTGGGCGTATTTATGATGCAAACGCATCGAATGTCTACGCATGCTTTTCTTCATTATTATTAAGCTGTTTAATCGTGGGCTGCGTTGCAATATTGGCGATTGGCATCACAAGCTTTGCCCAATATCCCGTTGCGTTTGAGTTGTTAATCTTATTTTTACTGATCAACAATCCTTACACTAACGCTAAATTAAAACGCGCAGCGTGGCTATTAACTCAACAACAAAAGCCTGTGGTACGTGATATTTTAAGCCAGTTTTTACGTCGTGATAGTAACAACTTATCAGAATCTGGATTAATAAAGGCAATCATTGAACACCAAAGTTTAAGCTACTTTCGCCACTTCTTTTTGCCGCTTATTCTTTATTACTGCTTGGGTTTTAACGTGGCACTTATTTATTGCCTATTTTTACATTGTGCCAATGTGTTTTCTAAGACTGCACCACCAGATAGCCGGTTTAGTAGCGCAACCAGCGCCGTTATTTATTACATAGAATTTTTACCGATTAGACTTTTTTGCTTGCCTTTACTGTTAAAACCCAAAACCCGAGGTTTTCGATACTTAGCGCTATTTGTAGCTAATAGTTACCAGAAAAACTCGTGTTTTTTGCTTGCTTGTCTTAGTGGATATCTTGGCGTACAACTTGGCGGCCCTGCTTTTTACTCTGGTAAGCGCTATAGCAAAACACGTATCGGACCTAAAACACTGCCACAGCAAAAAGCAATTAAACAAGCGAAAAACGCACTTATGTTTGCCAGTGCATTTTGGCTTTGCCTTATTCTTTTCTTGGAAATTATTTATGCCGCGACTAACCATCTCTAAGCTTATATTTGTTTTTACTTTATTGTTAAGCTTGCCGCTTTCAGCGACGCCTAAACGCATCGCATCACTTGCCCCCCATTTAACTGAATGGACATACTCGCTAGGACTAGGTGAAAATATTGTCGCCGTAAGCAGTTACAGTGATTTTCCTGAAGATGCCAAAAAGCACTCGGAAATTGCCGATGCTAATGGTATAAACTTAGCCAAATTAGTTGAGTTAAACCCAGATCTTGTACTGGTATGGCGATCTAACGCTAAACTTGGCCAAATTGAGAAAATGAAAAAGCTGGGTTTAAATGTGTTTATTTCCAACCCACATACTTTAGAAGATATAGAAAACGAAGTGCTTGCGCTCGGCGAAACATTAAACGCCAAAAATAAAGCTATTGACTACACATCACAATTTAAGCATGAGATTAACGAGTTAAAAACGCGCTATCAAAAAGAAAAGCCTGCCACTGCATTTTTTCAACTCTGGCATACACCGATTATGACAGCCAATAAACATACTTTGGTTAATCAAATTTTTGACATCTGCGGCCTAAACAATGTATTTGCCGACAGCTCGGTTAATTACCCAACCGTTAATAAAGAGCAGGTCATGTTAAAACAGCCAGAATTTATCGTGATTTCAGAGATGGATGAAGACAACACACAAGCAAAAATTTGGCGTGATATGAATTCGATTCCAGCTGTTAAAAAAGGTCAAATAATAAAACTCAACCCAGATCACTTACACCGCTACACCAATCGAGTGCTTATTGCCGCAAATGAGTTATGTGAAAAGGTCAGTGCCTTTCAAAACTAACTAACCCCCTCAATTTCGAGTAATCGCTTTTTCGCGGCTAAACCACCGGCGTAACCGGTTAGCTTACCATTGCTGCCAATAATACGGTGGCATGGCACAATTATCGAAATTGCGTTAGCACCATTGGCATTCGCAACTGCTCGCACGGCACTTGACATATTAAGATTTGTTGCCAATTCACCGTAGCTTTGCGTTTGGCCATAGTCAATTGCTTGTAACCCCTGCCAAACTAACTGTTGAAAGTGAGTGCCTACCAGCTTTAAAGGGATTGAAAATTGTGTTAATTCGCCTGCAAAGTAAGCTTCTAGTTGATTTATAGCCTGCTGATTAAAATCACTGTTTTCGTTAACAAACTCTGCGCTTAACCCTTTCGCTAAGCGACTATCAACAGTGCTGCGGGCTTTTCGCTCTTGCCAGTCACACAAACATAATTGCTCATCAATCGAGCCAATTAGTAATTTGCCTACAGGGCTTAAATATTCGGTCGTTAGTATTTTAGACATATAAAAAAGCCCACGTTCGTGGGCTCTCATTAATTAACAGTTACTTTAGCGAACTTACGCTTACCAACTTGGTAAACTTCCGTTGTGCCAGCTTCAATCAACATTTTGCTGTCTGAAACTTTTTCTTTCGCGTTAATCTTTACAGCACCTTGTTTTATCATGCGAATTGCTTCAGATGTGCTTGCCACTAAGCCTACTTCTTTTAGTAAGCTTGCAATGGTTAATTCGCCATCTGCAGTGATCGTTACTTCTGGAATATCATCCGGCAGCGCATTCTTTTGGAAACGTTTAATGAAATCTTGGTGCGCACCTTCAGCTGCTTCTTCTGAATGGAAGCGTGCAATCATCTCTTTCGCGAATTCAATTTTGATATCACGTGGATTTGTGCCATTTGCTACCTTTTCTTTCAGTGCATCAATTTCTTCAATGCTTAATGCACTAAGTAGCTCGTAGTAACGCCACATTAGATCATCTGAAATTGACATTACTTTGCCAAACATATCGTTTGGCTCATCAGTAATACCAATATAGTTACCTAATGACTTAGACATCTTTTGAACGCCGTCAGTACCTTCAAGTAAAGGCATCATTAATACGGTTTGTGGTTTTTGACCTTCGTCTTTTTGTAGCTCACGACCCATTAGCAAGTTAAAACGCTGATCGGTACCACCGAGTTCAACATCTGCTTCTAATGCCACGGAATCCCAACCTTGTACTAATGGGTATAGGAACTCATGAATTGCAATTGACTGACCGCCTGCATAACGCTTTTTGAAATCGTCACGCTCTAACATACGCGCAACCGTTTGACGCGCAGCTAGTTTAATCATACCTGCTGCACCTAGGTTTTCCATCCACTGTGAGTTGAATGCAACCGTAGTTTTAGCAGGGTCTAAAATTTTAAATACTTGCTCTTTGTATGTTTCAGCATTAGCAAGTACATCGTCACGAGTAAGTGGCTTACGCGTTACATTTTTACCTGTAGGGTCACCAATCATACCTGTGAAATCACCAATCAAAAAGATAACTTCGTGACCTAAGTCTTGGAAAGTTTTCATTTTATTGATTAACACAGTATGGCCTAAGTGAAGATCCGGTGCCGTTGGATCGAAGCCTGCTTTAATTTTTAATTTTTTACCTGACTTTAATTTTTCAACTAACTCATCTTCAATCAGGATCTCTTCAGCGCCACGCTTTATTTCTGCTAACGCTGCTTGGATATCAGCCATGTATTTCTCCATTCGAAAAAGCACGTTGCGTACTTTTGCAAAAAATTCATTTTTAAGATAACAATTTCTTGATTCTACCCTATATTCTGGTCACTTTAAATGCACAAAACACTGGCGCTACAGGTGATATAAGGTTATTCTGATTTTATTCACTTTTATTTAATTAATGTAGCAAAAGGCACATTATGGTTTTGCAAGTACAAAAACTACCGAAAAAACATAAATTGTTGCTCGCTGGGGTAGTTACATTTATTTCCGCATTGGTGCTGCTACCCTCTGAAAAGGCGAGCGCATCAAGGCATACAAATCATGATGCGCTAGAAATTGGCAAGCGTTATGAATTAGCAATTGAAGTAGAAAAGTTAGAACAAGAAGCTGTTACCGCCAAAGCAGAAGAGGTATTGCCAGAAGTAACACTTAATTTTAAAGAGTTCAAAGTTAAAAAAGGCGATAACCTAGCTAAAATATTTAAACGCGCAGGTTTTTCGGCTTCCACACTTCATAAAATAGTTAATGCCAACAAACTCAATAAACAGTTAACTAAAATTCACCCTGGTGACTCATTATTTTTCGCAGCTAACGAAAACAACGAATTAATTCAGTTAAACTATCAAATTAGCCGCACAGAAACTTTAGTCGTTAAACTTAATGACGATCAAACCATTAGCTCTAGCCTTGATAAAAAAGCAATTGAAAAGCGCACTGATTACGCGTCGGGTACGATTGATTCTAGTTTTTGGAATGCAGGCCTTAGCGCTGGCCTAAATGAAAAGCAAATTATTAGCTTTGCCAATATTTTTGGTTGGGATATCGACTTTGCCAACGATCTTCGTAAAGGCGATGCGTTCACTCTAATTTATGAAAACCACTACGTTGATGGTGAGTTTATTGGTACCGGTAAAATTCTTGCCGCTGAATTCGTTAACCAAGGCGAGAGCTATGCCGCGGTACGTCATACCGATGATAACTTCTATACTCCTGAAGGCCGCAGCTTACGTAAAGCATTTTTACGCGCTCCTGTTAACTTTAGATATATTAGCTCGAACTTCAATCCACGTCGCAAGCACCCAGTTACAGGCCGTGTTAAAGCGCACCGCGGTATCGATTACGCAGCGAAAACTGGCACACCAGTTGTTGCAGCGGGTAACGGCACTGTGATTAAAGCGGGTTACAATAAATATAATGGTAACTATGTATTTATTCGCCATGGTCAACAATATGTGACTAAGTACTTACACCTGCATAAACGTAAGGTAAAACGTGGCGAAAAAGTGAAACAAGGCGAATTAATTGGTACCGTTGGGGCAACTGGACGCGTTACTGGCGCTCACTTACATTATGAGTTTTTAGTTAACGGTGTACACCGTAATCCGCGAACAGTTAAACTACCAAAGGCACAATCACTGCCTAAATCTGAACTTGCTAATTTCAGGCCATATGCACAAGAGATGCTCGTAAGTTTACAGAAAAACAGAGAGTTACAACTCGCATTAGCAAAATAGAATAATAAGGTACCTAACGGTGCCTTATTCGTTCTAACAGAGCAAAAATCTTCTGCCTATACTTAGTGCAGGAGGTAGTTATGCTGTTACTTGTGCTTGTTAAACGCTTAATGCTGATCACCTTTTGTTCTTTATTGTTAACGTGTACGCCTGTGCCTCATTCACAATTTCGCGTACTAAATACCGCTCCCGAACAGCAATCTAATCGCATCAATGTCATCAATCACCTTCGCACGACCCCTCGCCCTGCTGATAATACTCAATACCCCATTGCGCTTGGTGATGTTGGGCCGATAAAGCCTCTTTACGCCGGTAACAATCGCTATCCATTTTCATGTGATACCGTTCGCTCAGGACTTGGACAGCCCTTAGTCGATAATCAACAAGCGCTTGGCACTGCGGTTTTCAAAGAAAATCCAGATGGTAGTTTGAGCAACACTATTATTGGCTACAGCAAAGACTGTTTAGTGCCTTCAAGATTGCGCTACTTTGTAGTGAACTTAAACGGCGAAAGTGAAGAAATTACCGACTCTTCATCCCTTGATAAACACCAATTCGATAGCAATCAGCAACTAATCAGGTTAGAGCAAGGTACAATAAATAGACATATTTATACCATTGCAATGCCAATCAAAAAAACGGAATTTAACACATGGCGAACCAGCTCTCTTTGGAACAAAAAACTTATTTATCAATTTGCGGGCGGTGTAGGTATTGGCTTCCGTCAAGGCAAAGTAAACCCTAAAAAACTATTACAGCGGCGCTTTGAGCAACTACACAACGGCTATGCTGTGATCACCTCTAGCGCCAATAAAACCAGCTACACCTATAATATGCTGCTTGCCGAAGACAGCGCATGGCGGGTAAAAAGACAGTTTGAAGCACTTTATGGCAAACCCATTTACACCGTTGGCATTGGAGGCTCAGGTGGCGGTTTAGCACAGTACTTAATTGCACAAAATAGCCCTGGGTTAATTGATGCTGCCATACCGCTCTATTCCTACCCCGATATGGTGTCACAAACGATATATGCTCTAGATTGTGACTTATTCAATACCTATTACCACTTTAAAAGTGATTTAGCTAACTGGGATAGCAGTGAGAAAAAGCGTGCCATTGAAGGTCTAAACAATGCCGAGATTGAACATAAATCTTGGTTTTATACGCCGATAAATCAATTTCTTACAGGTAAGGCGTTTTATCGCCCTAAAATATATAGCGAGTGTGTACATGGCTACTTTGGGCTAAGCAGCCTTGTTAATAATCCCGCGCAAGGCTTTTTAAAACCTTTATTTAGCCAAACGATTAATCACCAAACTAATTGGAGTTATTGGCAAGATTTAGCCTTAATAACACAAACACCTAATGCTGCAACAAGAGCTCCCGCTCTTTGGGATAACCAAGGGGTTCAATATGGCTTAAATGGCCTTAAACAAGGCAGCTTATCAGCAACTGAGTTTTTGCATTTAAACTATCATATTGGTGGATGGAAAGCACAAACAGAGCAGCGCCCTGAACAATTACTATTTTTTCCATTTGTAAAAACCCCTATTTGGCTTACACAATGGAGCCGGCACAATATCTATGTTGCAGGAAAAAAGCCAGCCAAGCGCACGGTGGCGAACTTAGCTGCCGTAAAGCAAGCTTATCGCTATGGTCAAGTGTATTTGGGATTTAACAGCATCCCTACAATTGATATTCATCACTACCTCGAAGATCAGCTTGATATGCACCATATCTCTACGTCATTTGCCACGCGACTTAGAATCTTAAAACAACAAGGGCATCTCAAAAACCACCGTATTTGGATTGCCGATAAACACTACACACCGCTCAATGAAGCTTTTTCTGTTATTGATAAATGGTTGAGCACTCAGCAAGCACCTGATGATGCAAGCGATCGGTGTTTTAATAAGTCAGGTGAGATAATTGCGCAAGGTGAAAATGTCTGGCACGGAGATTGGAATAATCAGCCAGCAGGTGCATGTACAAAACATTTTCCAATTTATACTAATTCACGAATTCAAGCCGGCGGGCCATTTTCTGGCAGTATTTTTAAATGTCAGCGTATTGCTGTAGAAAAAGCGGTAGCAAACGGAGTGTATGCGCCCATCGATATGACGCCCTACCTTGCTGAACTAAAGCGCACTTTTCCAGATGGTGTGTGTGATTACGATAAACCTGATTTAGGTAATCCGTTTAACGTACTAAATGATAAATCAGACTTACCACCATTGAAATCATCACAAGTGGCCAAATCCAACGGGCGATATTAGCCGTTTGCTGCTCTGAAAAGCGTACACCTGATTTCTCAATTAAGGGAATAATCACGATTAATGCCACGAAAAGCGCAATCAACAAAATAAAAACATTCATTAAAACAATCCAATATATTAGCTTTATGAGTGATTGTACCGAGAAAAGTGAAGATAAAAAAGCGGCCGAATTAACGGCCGCAAAATGAGCTGGTTGAGCTCTACGATGAAACTTATCCCACCATGGCAAGTAATATACCGGCAGCAACTGCACTGCCTAATACGCCTGCCACATTTGGACCCATAGCATGCATGAGTAAAAAGTTATGTGGGTTTGCTTCTAAACCAACTTTATTAACTACACGCGCAGCCATTGGTACAGCTGATACTCCCGCTGCACCAACTAATGGATTGATAGGTGTTTTACTGAATTTATTCATTGCCTTTGCCATCAGAACGCCTGAACCCGTACCAATACCAAACGCGACCGCGCCAAGTGCTAAGATACCTAAGGTTTCAACCGTTAAAAACTGATCAGCCGCAAGCTTTGAACCAACAGCTAAGCCAAGGAATATCGTTGTAATATTAATCAGCTCGTTTTGCGCTGTTTTGCTCAAACGATCAACCACACCCGACTCACGCATTAAGTTACCTAAACAAAACATACCCACAAGTGGTGCAGCTGCTGGCAAGAACATGGCAATAAGCACTAGTACTAATAATGGAAATATCACTTTTTCCGCTTTGCTAACATGGCGTAACTGTGGCATTTCAATATTGCGCTCTTCTTCTGTGGTAAACAGCTTCATAATTGGTGGTTGAATAATTGGCACTAACGCCATGTAAGAATACGCAGCAACAGCAATTGCACCCAACAGATCAGGGGCAAGTTTAGACGCTAAGAAGATAGCCGTTGGACCATCTGCACCACCAATAATGGCAATTGCCGATGCATCTTGTAGCGTAAATTCAAAGCCAGGAATGTAGTTTAAGAAAATCGCGCCAAATAATGTGGCAAAAATACCAAATTGCGCCGCTGCGCCTAACAGCAACATTTTAGGGTTAGCAATCAATGCACTAAAGTCAGTAAGCGCACCTACGCCCATAAAAATAAGCAGCGGGAACACCCCTGAATCAATACCAATTTTATACACGTAGTAGAGTAACCCACCGGCTTCTGATAAACCTGCTAGCGGAATGTTAGTTAAGATTGCCCCGAAGCCAATTGGCACCAATAACAAAGGCTCGAAGTTACGTACAATTGCAAGATACAGCAACAATGCGCCAACCAGCATCATAATCAGCTGAGGAAGTTCTAAGTTGGCAATACCCGTGGCTTGCCATAAGGTCATTAAGCTTTCCATTACAACTCTCCAACCTTTACGCTAGCGACAATAAAGGTTCGCCAGTTGCTACTGAATCCCCTTCAGATACAAATATTTCTGCGATAGTGCCGTCTTTAGCTGCGCGAACTTCAGTTTCCATTTTCATGGCTTCCATAATGATCACAACGTCGCCTTTAGCCACTTGTTGACCTGGCTTGGCATTCACTTTAAAAATATTACCAGACAGTGGAGAATTTAGCGTTTCAGCGGCATCAACAGAGGTTGATTGCGGTAATACGTCAGTGTGTTGGCTTGATGCACTTGGTGCTGGCTGAATATTGGTAAGTTCACCACTTGGTGCAACACTTACTGCATACACTTTACCATCAACACTAATGCTGTAATGCTCTGTTTTACCGCTTGGTTTTGGTGCAGGTACCTGCTCAGTAGGTAATGGCTCATTACTTGGTGCTGGCTCAAATGCCTCAGGGTTATTGCGGTTTTTCAGATATTTCAAACCAATTTGCGGGAATAATGCATACGTTAATACATCATCAATCGCATCATCGGCTAAATCTAAGTTATCTTTTTGTGCAATTTCATCAAGCTCTTGCTCTAATTTACTGAGTTCTGGTTCAATTTGATCTGCAGGACGACACGTGATTGGCTCTGCGCCATCAAGTACACGCTCTTGCAATTCTTTATTTACTGGCGCAGGCGTAGAACCGTATTCGCCTTTAAGCACGCCAGCGGTCTCTTTGGTGATTGACTTGTAACGTTCACCAGTAAGTACATTTAACACTGCTTGGGTACCAACAATTTGCGATGTAGGTGTAACAAGCGGTAAAAAGCCAAGATCTTCACGTACTTTAGGAATTTCCAACAATACATCGTCTAATTTATCGTCAGCGCCTTGTTCTTTCAGCTGATTTTCCATATTTGTTAACATGCCACCTGGCACTTGCGCTAACAAAATACGGCCATCAACGCCTTTTAGACTGCCTTCGAAATTAGCGTATTTCTTACGTACGTCTCTAAAGTACGCAGCAATTTCTTCCAGTAAATTCATATCAAGGCCTGTTGCACGCTCTGTGTTTTCAACGATTGATACAATCGTTTCAGTAGCGCTGTGACCATAGGTCATACTCATACTTGAAATTGCTGTATCAAGCATATCAATACCAGCATCAATTGCTTTTTGATACGTTGCGGTGCTTAGTCCGGTAGTTGCGTGACATTGCATTGCAATAGGCACTGCAACAGTCTCTTTTAATCCGGTGATCAGTTTTTCCGCATCATACGGATTGAGCAAACCCGCCATATCTTTAATACAAATAGAATGAACGCCTAAATCTTCCAATTGCTTTGCTTGGTCAAGCCACATTTGAAGATTGTGCACAGGGCTAACTGTGTATGAGATTGTACCTTGTGCATGTGCGCCTACTTTTACCGCTGATTTAATAGCGGTTTCTAAATTACGCACATCATTCATTGCATCAAAAATACGAAAAACGTCGACACCGTTTTTATGTGCTCGTTCAACAAAACGTTCTACCACATCATCAGCATAATGACGGTAACCTAATAAGTTTTGACCACGAAGCAACATTTGTTGTTTAGTATTCGGCATTGCCGCTTTTAACGCACGAATGCGGTGCCAAGGATCTTCACCTAAATAACGAATACATGCGTCAAACGTCGCCCCGCCCCACGATTCCATTGACCAATAACCTACTTTATCTAGCTTTTCAGCAATTGGTAACATATCTTCCAAGCGTAAACGGGTCGCGAGTAATGACTGGTGTGCATCGCGCAGTACTAATTCTGTTAATTTTAGTTGTGACATGATTTGGCCCCTTCTTATTATTGCTTTTCGCGGTATTGCTTAACTGCCGCGGCAATCGCAGCTACGTGGCTTGTTGGTACTTGATTCCCAGATAATTTAACTGGATTTGGCGTTACCTCAGGCGTTTGAAAATTCGCAAGTACTTTAGACATTGCTTTGATGGTAAAGATCAGTATCGTCAAAAAGACAAATACCACCACCATACCTGTTAACATTAAAACAGCCGCCTCTAACAGCAATCCTGATACGTCCATTCCCCACCTCAATCAAGAATTTTTAGTTAAATATTTTTAATAACTATTCAAAATTGGTAATCAATATTGATCACTTAAACTTAGTTGTCAATTGGTAAAACCAATTCACAACACTATACATTATTAAACAGTCCATTAACAATAGGCTAAAAAGATGACAAACATGAGCTTATTTCATGACTTATTTTGCTCCATGATTAGTCACGCTTAACTAGCTAGGCAATAGAAATTAAATACCTAACGTTATAATCAAATCAATCTAATCAGAATGAGTTATTCTAGACATAACACATGAAATTGGTAAGACCAATTTTTATGTTCTAACTTATACTGTTCGATAAGAATGGTTATTCAAATTTAAAAGTACACTTTACGTTAACGTAAAGTAACAATGAAAAGCGTTTCAAAATAGGCAATTTAGCCAGATATGTTTGTGGCTGGACTGAGAGTTGAGAGTTGAGAGTTGAGAGTTGAGAGTTGAGAGTTGAGAGTTGAGAGTTGAGAGTTGAGAGTTGAGAAATAGAATAACTGGATTTCGCCTATCGGCAACCACTCCAAGTTGGTTAGTACTACTTAAATCAAATTTCGCCCGCTTTACTTGCTTAGTGAACCTCCGACCGTCTGGTTCATAGCCAGGTACTCTATCCAGCTGAACTACGCGTTTGCAGTATAGATTCATTGAATTTCAGGCACAAAAAAACCGACTTTTGTCGGTTGATGTCGCTTCAAAAGAAGTGGTAGATGCGGGACTTATTTACCTATAAGAGGGAACCTCTGACCGTCTGGTTTGTAGCCAGGTACTCTATCCAGCTGAGCTACGCGTTTGCAGTATAGATTCATTGAATTTTAGGCACAAAAAACCGACGCTCAATGGCTTATGTCACTTCAAAAGAAGTGGCGGACGCGGGACTTCTTCACCTAAGAAGTGTGAACCTCCGACCGCCTGGTTTGTAGCAAGGCTACTCTACCCAACTGGGCTGCGCGTTAGCAGTATAGGTTCATTGAATTTTAGGCACAAAAAAACCGACTTTCATCGGTTGTTGTCACTTCAAAAGAAGTGGCGGACGCGGAACTTCTTCACCTAAAAAGAGTGAACCTCTGACCGACTAGTTTGTAGCCAAGTACTCTATCCAGCTGAGCTAAGCGTCCGCATTATATATCAGAGTTCATATCTAGCTATTTACTTAAGCTACTATTGAATTTTAGGCACAAAAAAACCGACTCTCGTCGGTTTATGTCACTTCAGAAGAAGTGGCGGACGCGGGAGGATTCGAACCTCCGACCGCCTGGTTCGTAGCCAGGTACTCTATCCAGCTGAGCTACGCGTCCGCAATATATGTTAGTGTTTACATCTCACTCTGATGTTTTGTATCTATTAAATCATAGAGACAAAAAAACCGACTTTTGTCGGTTGTTGTCACTTCAGAAGAAGTGGCGGACGCGGGAGGATTCGAACCTCCGACCGCCTGGTTCGTAGCCAGGTACTCTATCCAGCTGAGCTACGCGTCCGCGATATTTCTAATTTTACATCTTAGCTGATGACTATTTATTTAACCACTTTAGTAAAGTGGCGGACGCGGGAGGATTCGAACCTCCGACCGCCTGGTTCGTAGCCAGGTACTCTATCCAGCTGAGCTACGCGTCCGTGATATTTCTAACTTTACATCTTAGCCGATGACTATTTATTTAACCACTTTAGTAAAGTGGCGGACGCGGGAGGATTCGAACCTCCGACCGCCTGGTTCGTAGCCAGGTACTCTATCCAGCTGAGCTACGCGTCCGAAATTTTTAGTTTTTACATCTTACTCTGATGTACACGAACCTTGTTCGTAGCCAACTTAACCTAGATAAACTATCCAATTGTTCTACGAGCTCGTACAAGACATGGCGGAGAAGGAGGGATTCGAACCCTCGATAGGGCTACAAACCCTATACTCCCTTAGCAGGGGAGCGCCTTCGGCCACTCGGCCACCTCTCCGTCTTGTGGGTGCGTATATTAAAGCCTATTGAAAATAAGTCAAACAATTTTAGTCATATTTTTTCTGTTCGTTCACAGAATATGCAGTTTGCTTATTTTTGTAGCTAAGGCGGCTAGAATATACAAGTTTTTGTCTTAAGTAGCAGCCGAAACTGCTACTTAAATTTGCCTATTTTACACTTTCAATCCAGCTATCTAGTTTAGCTTCTAAAATCGGCATTGGCAGTGCACCATCAATTAAAATTTGTGTATGGAACGCTTTAATATCAAATTTGTCACCAAGCGCTGCTTTTGCTTTTTCACGAAGCTCGCGGATTTTAAATTCACCCAACTTGTATGATAGCGCTTGACCAGGCCAACCGATATAACGCTCAACTTCTGAAATAATGTCACTTTCAGCCATAGATGAATTTGCTTTCATGTATTCAATACCCTGCTCACGTGTCCAACCTTTGGCATGGAAACCGGTATCTAATACCAGGCGCATCGCACGTAATTGCTCATCAACTAAACGTCCGTACCACATGTAAGGGTCAGTAAATAAGCCCAGCTCTTTACCTAAACTTTCCGCATACAGTGCCCAACCTTCAGCAAACACGGTGTAGCCACCAAATTTTCTAAAGCGAGGTAAACCTTCTACTTCTTGTTGTAATGCAATTTGGAAATGGTGGCCAGGCGCTGCCTCGTGAATAGAGAGCGTTTCAAGTAAAAACTTAGGCTGCGCTTTTAGGTTATGTGTATTGATGTAAAACACACCCGGTCTTGAACCATCTGGTGCTGGGGCTTGGTAAGAAGCGCCCGCAGCAGATGCCGCTCTAAATGCTTCTACTGGTTTAACTACGTAATCTGCCTTAGGCGCAATATCGAAGAGTTTTGGCAACTTAGCATCAATCTTAACTTTTACATCTTCATACGCTTTTACAAGGTCTTCCGGTTTATCGTAATAGAACTCATCACTATCACGTAAATGAACAAAAAACGCCGCTAAATCACCTTCAAAGCCAACAGCTTCTTTCACGCCTTTCATTTCATTTAAAATGCGCTCTACTTCACTCAAACCAATTTCGTGAATTTCATCGGCATTTAAATCAAGCGTGGTGTGTTGTTTAATTAAGAACTCGTACCAAGCTTTACCATTTGGTAAGTTTGCATAGCCTACTTTCTCGTTTGCAGCTGGAATGTATTCTTGCTCTAAGAATTTAGCCATTTTTGCGTATGCTGGTACAAGCGTGTTCAGAATAAGCGCTTGATAGTCTTCTTCGATTTGCGCTTTATCTTTTGCAGGAATACTGTCTGACATTTCAGTCACAGGCATCCAAAAAACACTTTGCGTATGATCCGATACAACGTGCGCTTGGAATTGTGGCAGTAGTTTTTTGGCTAGTACTTGCGGCAAAGTCACATTTTGCTTCATTCCTTCGCGCATATTTGCTTCAACACTTTCAAGCCAAGTTACAAAACCATTTGCACGGCCAATAAAATCGTCAAACTGGGCTTTAGTAGAAAACGGTTGCGCACTTTTACCCGAGCCAAGGCTGGCAAAGGTGTTATGCTGACCCGCCATTTGATCAATGGGAATTAAGTAACTAGGGAATTGCTCCGCTTCAAGTGATAGTGCTAAATCGCGCTTGAAAATTTGATAACTTAGTAGGTCTTGCCCTGTTAGTTTTGATGCGTCAATTTCAGCAAGTTTAGCCTGATACTTTTTAGTAAATGCAGTGGCTTTTGCTCTGTTCTCTGCATTAATTGCCGGGCTCCACTGATTATTGTACTGAGACTCTCCGACATAAGTACCTGACACAGGTGAGAATGCTAACGCTTCATCAAAGTAAGTTTCTACCAGTTGATTTAGTTTTTGATTTTCTGAAATTTGAGCTGATTGCTCTGCTGCCGGTTGTTCGACTGATGTTTTTTGTGTAGTTGTTTGCGTATCCATACAGCCTGTTAGTGCTAGGCCTACAGCAAACGCGAGAGAAGTTTGTTTGATCATAGCGTTCTGTCTGATTGTTAAAATTGTATACATCATATCAGCCCACAAGGCTCTGACAATACAATAAAAACAAAAAAAGCCAGCATAAAATGCTGGCTCTTAAAATTCTGCTTTAAACTATTCGTTGCCTGGTTCAGCACCTGCTTTCTCAGCTTGAATACGCATATAAATTTCTTCACGATGTACTGAAACATCTTTTGGTGCATTAACACCAATACGTACTTGATTTCCTTTTACGCCAAGTACAGTAACTGTAACTTCATCCCCAATCATTAGGGTTTCACCTACGCGACGAGTCAAAATTAGCATTCTTTGCTCCTAAATATCCAAAGTTTAAAGATTCCGTATCAATTCCATTTTACATGAATATTATTCAAAAAGTTAGAAACTTTTACTGGTCTAAAGAAAAAGCACTATGTAAAGCTCTAACTCCCAATTCTAGGTACTTCTCATCTACTAAAACTGAGACTTTTATCTCCGATGTTGAAATAAGTTGAACGTTAATATTTTCATTCGCTAATGCACGAAATAGCCTTCCTGCTACCCCAGCATTAGATTTCATTCCTATGCCAACTATAGAAATCTTAGCAACAGTTTCATTAACTGTAACTGAATCCGCATTAAGAGTTGTAAGATTTTGTTTAATTAACTTTTCTGCCAACTGCGAATCGACTGCATGTACAGTTAAAGCATAGCCGACTTTATCGCCTTTGCAGGAAAAATTACTGATCATGTCAATTTCTATATTATTATCAGAGAATACTTCTAATAATTCAGCGAGTTGCTCAGGCGTATTATCCAAATTATGCACTTTAATGAGTACTTCATCTTTACTAAACGCGATGCCTGAAACTACTTTAGAATTCATAGGGTTTTCCTCATAACTAATCAGTGTTCCGTGATCCGGCTCAAATGTTGAAAGCACACGTAAAGGTAGGTTATGCCTGCCAGCAGCTTCCACTGAACGAATTTGCAGTACTTTTGCACCTAAGCTAGCAAGCTCCAGCATTTCTTCAAAGGTAACATAATCCATTCGTTTTGCTTTTGGCTCAATGCGTGGATCGGTTGTATAAACACCATTTACATCAGTATAAATTTGGCATTCATCAGCGTTAATTGCTGCTGCCACTTCTACCGCTGTGGTGTCCGTGCCTCCGCGGCCAAGCGTAGTGATATTTCCTTCGATATCACGCCCTTGAAATCCCGCAAGGATCACAATGCGACCTTGCTCGAGTTCCTGATTCAAACGCTTTGGCGGGATCATCTGAATACGCGCTTTACCAAATAGATTATCCGTCATAATACCTGCCTGATCAGCGAGTAAGCTAATCGCAGAATGACCACGTTTGATAATCGCCATGGCAAGAAGCGCCACTGAGACTTGCTCACCGGTAGTTAGCAGTACATCGAGTTCGCGAGAACTTGGATTGGAATCAATTTGATTTGCGAGGTTAATTAAACGGTTGGTTTCGCCGGACATTGCCGACACCACTACGACAATTTGATGCCCTTGCTGTTTAGAACGTACAACAAGGTCAGCGACAGCTTCAATACGCTCTATAGAACCAACTGAAGTGCCGCCAAACTTTTTAACTAATAACGCCAAGTTTAAGCGCGCTCACTCACCCAAGCGTTTACACTTTCAAGTGCCGAGCTTAAGTTTTCAGGTTGTGAACCGCCTGCTTGCGCCATATCTGGACGACCGCCACCTTTACCGCCAACTTGCGATGCCATGTGGTTTACAAGCTCACCCGCTTTGAACTGACCCGTTAAGTCTTTTGTTACACCGGCAATTAGGCTTACTTTTTCGCCATTTGCAACACCTAACGCGATAATGCCAGAACCGAGTTTGTTCTTAAGATCATCAACCATGCCACGTAGCGCTTTAGACTCAGTGCCCTCAACGTTAGCAACGAGTAACTTAACACCATTAACATCTACAACCGCATCAAGTAATGACGCGCCCGCAGCGCTGGCAAGTTTATCGTTAAGTTGTGCAATTTCTTTTTCAAGACCTTTCGCACGCTCAACTAATGCTGATACTTTGTCTAGCACATTGTTGCCATCGCCTTTCACTAACGCAGCGATTGCAGACAGCGTTTCTGCTTGTTTGTTAATGTATGCAACGGCACCTTCACCTGTCACCGCTTCAATACGACGAACACCTGCTGCAATACCACCTTCCGACACAATCTTGAATAGACCGATGTCGCCGGTGCGCTTAACGTGTGTACCACCACATAGTTCAATTGAGAAATCACCAATGCTCACTACGCGTACTTCGTCATCGTATTTTTCACCGAATAATGCCATTGCGCCTTTTTCTTTCG
This sequence comes from Pseudoalteromonas sp. ABV4_021, assembly GCF_056159365.1. Lineage (NCBI taxonomy): Bacteria > Pseudomonadati > Pseudomonadota > Gammaproteobacteria > Alteromonadales > Pseudoalteromonadaceae > Pseudoalteromonas > Pseudoalteromonas sp. ABV4_021. The sequence goes on from NZ_JBSWVB010000001.1 coordinate 2,110,891, forward strand.
CAGCATCAATTGCCATTAACTCAGTATTTAGATCAATGTTTTTACGGATCTCTAGGTTCACCATATCTTCAATGCGTTGTAACTCTTCTTTCGTTACTGCTTCAAAGTGTGAAAAGTCAAAACGTAAACGCTCAGGATCATTTAATGAACCTTTTTGCGTTACATGCTCGCCAAGCACAACACGAAGCGCTTCGTGTAATAGGTGCGTTGCAGTGTGGTTTTTCTTAGTGTTATCACGACGCGATGCATCGACTTGCGCATCAACACGATCATTGATACCAATGCGACCAACTACTTTACCTTTGTGCGCAAATGCATTACCAAGCTTAGTAGTGTCTTCAACAATAAATTCGCCATTAGCAACTTTTAAAATACCTGTGTCGCCAACCTGACCACCACTTTCAGCATAGAAAGGTGTGCGGTCGAGTACAACAATACCTTGCTGACCATCCTCTAACACAGATACGGCATCCGCACCGCTAAATAGCTCTACCACAGTACCTGTGTACTGCTCGCTATCGTAGCCTTTAAATTCGGTGGTTTTCTCTGACTTTAATTGGTCGTTGTAATCAGCGCCAAATTTACCCGCTTGCTGCGCTTGTTTACGTTGCACTTCCATTGCTTCTTGGAAGCCACGCTCATCAATTGTCATAAAGCGTTCACGCGCAACGTCAGCGGTTAAATCGGCTGGGAAACCATAAGTATCGTAAAGCTTAAATACAAGATCACCTGGGATCACGTCGCCTTTAAGACCTTTTAAGCTTTCTTCTAGAATAGCTAGACCACGGTCAAGGGTTTTACCGAATTGCTCTTCTTCAATACGAAGCACTTTTTCGATAATCGCTTGTTGCTTGATTAGTTCTGGGTACGCTTCACCCATTTCAGTTGCAAGTGCCGCAACTAACTTATGGAAGAAGGTTTCAGTTGCACCTAATTTATTACCGTGACGCACTGCGCGACGAATAATACGACGCAATACATAACCACGACCTTCGTTTGACGGCATCACACCATCGGCAATTAAAAACGCACACGAACGAATATGGTCTGCAATAACGCGTAATGATTTATCTTCTAAATCTTGCGCATTAGTAACCGCAGCCGCAGCTTTAATTAAGTTTTGGAAAATATCGATTTCGTAGTTTGAGTGAACGCCCTGCATAATCGCGGAGATACGCTCAAGGCCCATACCTGTATCAACAGATTGGCTCGGTAATGGTTCCAGTGTACCGTCAGCATGACGGTTGTATTGCATGAATACTAGGTTCCAGATCTCGATAAAACGGTCACCGTCTTCTTCTGGACTGCCCGGAGGACCACCCCAAATTTCTTCACCGTGATCGTAGAAAATTTCAGAACATGGGCCACAAGGACCTGTGTCACCCATCGACCAGAAGTTATCAGCCGTATCAATGCGGATAATTTTGTCTTCAGCAAGTCCCATCTCTTTGTGCCAGATATCAAACGCTTCATCATCGGTGTGATAAACCGTTACTAACAGCTTTTCTTTTGGCAACTTGATTACATCAGTTAAGAAGTGCCATGCAAACTTAATTGCATCTTGCTTAAAGTAGTTACCAAAGCTGAAGTTACCTAACATTTCAAAGAAGGTATGGTGACGTGCAGTATAACCTACGTTTTCTAAATCGTTATGCTTACCACCGGCACGTACACAGCGCTGCGAACTTGTTGCACGGTTGTATGGACGGCGCTCGCCACCTAAGAATACATCTTTAAACTGCACCATACCGGCATTGGTAAATAGTAAAGTAGGATCGTTACCTGGTACCAATGAACTTGATGGCACCACTTGGTGTTGTTCTGATGCGAAATAATTTAGAAACGCGTTGCGGATTTCCGCGGTCGTCATATGCTGCATGCTACCTCTCATTCGTTTGACGGACTTGTTTGCATTGCAAATTCAATTTGTTCATGATTAAAACCTCGATAAATCATATAGCGAATGCGCTTCGCTTTTTCTTTAAAATCGAGGGAACTACTTGTATAAGCGAATTTCTTATTATATGCGGATTGGGCCTGCAGATACCAGTCTATTTCTAATTCTTCGACAATAGTTTGTACTAGGTCTGCATTGACTCCTTTTTGATACGCTTCATTTTTAATACGCATCAATCCTAAACCTTTATTTATTTGGCGTCGTACAAAACTTTCAGCGTAACGCACGTCATCAATAAAGCCATATTCTTCGCACCATGCAATTAGCTCTTCAATAAACCTTGTATCTTCGCAACGGCTAGTTAATTTTTTGGCGATTTGTGCTTTGGAATACTCTTGTCGAGACAATAACCAAAGCACATAGTTTTTTAATTTTGCTTGTTCTTTTTCGGTCATTAAGCATCAAATCTATCGTGATTATCGCTCGGGGTGTCGTCACTGTTTTGTGATGTTGTTTGCTCAACCATGGCTGACATAAACATCGCTTGAAAAGACACAAAAAATCCAGCGTACAGAATAGGTAAAATGAATAACAGTGGGATAAACGACAGAAACGCTGCAAACAAGATAAGCCCTGTTGAAATTGCACCAAATACACCCAGTGCTGCCATATTGTGCCAAAACACGAATAGGCTTGCTTTAATACACTCTAAAATACTGTTGTTTTTAGAGAAGTAAACCAAAGGTATAGTGAAAGCAAAACACATGGTATACAGCGAATAAGCCGCAACTAAAACAATAATATTAGATATTTGAATGCTATCAATCACCTGCTGTGCGTGCAGTTGCACTAAATCAACATTCTGTGACTCTACTGCCTGCAAATAAGCATTAATTGGTTCGCTCAGGCCTTGGAACAGGGTAGTCGTTAAAAGGGCTAATATGAAACCACCAAACAGGTGATACAAACCTAAGCGAAACAGCATTAAACGGCGCCCTGCTTCGCTAAATACATCAAACAGGTCGGTAAACGCAATTTGCTTACCTTGCTGACGATTGAGCATGGCACGATAAAAGCCTGCTGTAAAAAATGGCATCGCAAGCGCGGCTGGTAATTGAAAAATAGGCGCCACCAAAGCAATTAACGACAACACACCAATAAACAAGTGCATTAAAATAAAGGTACCCGGCTGAGCTTTGAATAACTCCCACCCTGCTTTAAACCAATTTAGTCCTGCTTTCGCCTTAAAAATACGTATTTCTACTGCCATTTTATTTTCTTATAAATGAAAACGCTCCATAAAATGGAGCGTTAATAAATCAACACGATATGCCTATGCTACTTTTTTACTTGCGTTAAATCCAGCATATGTGAACCACGTGAAACTTTTGCTGCCAAATAGGCTTCGTTTCCATCTTTTACGTGTGCAGAAGTGCCTACTTGCTCTGCAACTTCAATACCCGCTTCTGTCAATTCTTTGATCTTGCGTGGATTGTTCGTCATCAATTTTACTTTATCTACACCCAATGCAGTGAGCATTAAAGCCGCATCTCTAAATTCACGTAAATCGTCGGCAAACCCTAAGTGATTATTCGCTTCATAGGTATTCATACCTTGCGATTGCAGTACGTATGCATCAATTTTATTGTATAAACCAATACCACGACCTTCTTGGCGAAGGTATAAAATAATTCCGCCTTGCTGGTGCATGGTATGAATGCACTCTTCAAGTTGTTCGCCACAATCACAACGTGATGAATGAAACACATCACCGGTTAAACACTCTGAGTGCATACGCACTAACGGGTTGTGTTCTTTATCCGCATTGTTAAAAATTAAAGCAACATGCTCTTCACCATCTAGCAAACCATGAAATGAGACGATTTCTGCAGGGATGTTACTTTCTTTGCCAACTTTGAGCTGGACTCTTGCTCTTACTTCAGCCACGACATTTCCAACGAATAGTTTGTAATATTGTAACACTAGGCATTTAGCCGCACTAGCGTGTACGTTTATATTTGTGCATTTTTCACATTTTCAACTGTGGAAGTTCAAACACAAAAAGGCCTTTACTTATTTTAGCAAAGACCGAAACAGCTCCTAATATAAGTAATAGACCGTCAGTTGGTTCACTTTCTTGTAAGAAAAATATAAATAGGTAGGCAGATAACAAAAAACGCATTGCTCTTTACACCATTTATAAAGAGCAACACGCTAATTTTACAAAGACTTAAGTTTGAAACTTAATGCGTTAGAATGGTAAGAAATTAAACGAATAATTGAGTTTAGTTTCAGACACCAACTCAGAGCCAAAATTGATCATACGAATACGATTAACCAATTTTCGCTCGAGTTCCGCATCGTTCAAGTCACTAGATAAGATTTGGCAATCCTTAACTTGGCCATTTCCAGCAACCACAATCTCAACCGTTACTTTACCCTGTAAACTTGGATTTTTACGTAAAGCACGGCGATAAAGGGTGTAAAAGGCCCCTTGGTTTTTATCAAGTACTGCACGAATGGCTTCGACTTTACGCTGCTCTAACGCTTCTTCACTAATGCTTTCACTGGCGGTTACATCACTTTGATAACCTCCTGTTTCAGCCACGACTTCATCTCCTAACGCCACCAGCGATTTATCGGCAAGCGCTTGTACATTCGCTTTTGCTTGCTTTTGTTCGGCAATATTCAATGGTTGTGCGGCATTCGCTTTTACGCTCACGTCTTCACTTTTAACCGTTTTACGCGTTGCTTGAGCCTTAGTTACCGGTTGCGTTGATGGCGTCAATTTAAAATCATCACGCAGCGCGGCTAAATCATCCGCTAATGCAACAAGCCCTGCACGGCTGGCTTCGTCCTTCGCTTTTTCAAGCGCTCGTTTGGTCGGTGTTTTAGGTTTAACTTCAGCTTTGACTTCTGGCTTTACTTCTTTCACCGGCTCGGGCTTTTGCTCGATGGGCTTAACTTCAGGCTTCGGCTTTTCAGGCTTAGGCTCAACTTTAACGCGCTCAATCACCCGGGTTAAACTAGGCGGTATTTTGGCTTTTTGTGCTTTCGTTAACTCCGGAAGTTCGGTAATTTTAACAATCACAGCAAACACTAATGTACAAACCAAAAAGCCGTACGTTAAGCGGGTAAATAAGCGATTGTCTGAGTTGTTATAAAGCTCAAAATGGGTATTCACTGTGGCGCTTGTCATAATTGCTCACCACCGCTTTTTTCTGCCACTTGCTCTACAGCCAAAGATAAATCACCAAACCCTGCTTGCTGGCAGGTTTGCATAATCTTCTTTAAACGATGATAGGCAATTTTGCCGTCAGCCATAATGGTTAGCGGACGCATATTGTCAACCGCTTCGATTGATTCTGCATGCACTTTAAGCGCATTTTCAAGTGGCGAAAATATCTCTTCGCTGGCGTTATCTAAATTATTTAAGTCAGCAATCAATTGCCCTTGCAAGATAAGCGCTTTGTTACTCACCATCAGTACCAAGGTTTCTTCTGCGAGTGCTTGTTTTGATGCTTTAGGTAAATCAATATTTTTATTTGCATCAAGCACTTGTACCGTTGATGAATTAACAATTAAGAAAAATACTAAAATCGTAAAAATATCCATCAGAGAGACTAGGCTCAACTTAGCTTGCTGATTTGCTCTGCGATGATGGCGCTCCATACGAAGTGCTCTTACTGATTTTTTCATAACGCCTCCACCAACGCATCACCTAAGGCGATATCTGGAAACAACTCAGCATCAACCACTGACGCAACAACGACGGCTTGATAACTACGAACCGTTTCCATCGTTGTAATCAAGGTTTGGTAATCAACGTCTTCGGCAATTAACAAGGTGATGTCTTTTTTATCCACCCCTTTTTCAAGCAATAGATTTTTTACGTCTTTAAGCGCGAGCTGAACTTGATCAAATGGATACGTTTCATCTTGCTTGGAAAACTGTTTAAGCGGTGCACCAGCTGGGTAGTAAATTGTGATTGCATCATTAGTTACTTCAAGTTGCAGTTCTTTTTCTTTGAGCTGCTCAGCACTTTGATTTGCTAATAATGGTGGTAATTTTAACTGCATCACGGTGATGTGCGAAAACACCATCATCATCAGCAACACAGGCACAAGCACAATCATCAAACTCATAAATGACGTAATATCCAGCTCAGCATCTTGCCTATTTGGCAACTTGCGGCGAAACATAGTCGTCCCCTTAATCTGTTTGACGTGTTTTTTGCGAAACGAGATTTTGCTTGGTTAATAAATTAAGACACTTTACGCCCGCCATTTCCAAGCCATCAATAATTTCGGTTGTTTTTGTTTGTAATACTGAGTGACAAAGTAGCAGTGGAATTGCAGCAATCAGACCAAACGCTGTGGTATTCATTGCAACTGAGATACTTGCCGAAAGCAATGACGCTTTTTCTGCAGGATCGGCATCAGCAACCGCCGAAAAGGCCGCAATCAAGCCGATAATGGTGCCTAATAAACCAAGCAAGGTAGCAATATTGGCAAGCGTAGCTAAATAAGCGGTGCGCTTTTCAAGGCGCGGCATTAGTTCAAGTACTTGCTCTTCCATCGCATATTCAATTTCTTCTCGGCGCTGAGTGTGCTCAATACGCTCAAGGCCAGACGAGATAATTTTAGCAACGCCTGCGTTACTTTTTTGATTAAGCACTTGCTTATAATCGCCTTTCGCTAATTGAGGCATTAGCTGTTTAAAGGCTTTTTGATTAGCTAACTTAGCACCCGTCAGCACAAAAAAGCGCTCTAGGGCAATCGCCAGCCCAATCGCTAACACGATTGCAATCGGTAACATAAAGCTACCACCATCTTGAAAAAATCTGACAACAGTATCGAAACTTTCCATTTTAAACTCCAAATGTAACCGTTAATTATTGGTTATTGTTTTTATTTTGTGATGTATGAAACGCAATCTGACGATGTAACTTTGCAGGGTCGATTGCGGTAATTTTATGACGCGGCCTAATCGTTAATTTTGGCTTGGGTAGTGTCACTCGTGACAAGTCTTGCCATGGTAAAATTGACATAAACTTTGGCTCTTCTTGTGAGCCCGATATGGTTGTTTGTAGTTCAATTTTTTTGCTTTGAGTAGATTGCTCTTTTGGTGTTTCTTTTGCCACCGAATGCACAGCAAAAAAGAGCAATAAAACACTTAAGTATCTAGCCATTTTCGTTTGCTCCGCGTTGTTTAAGTTGGTGCTCTAAATCCACAAGCCATGTCGCAACTTGACGATAGCTTTGAGACTCTTCAGGAACAAGCTTTAAGTATGTGTTATACACCGCTACCGCTTGTTCTTTTTGATCTAAGTAAAGATCTAGCAAAATGCCTTTATTGATATAACTTGCTGCAAATCCCGGCCAACTTGCGATTGCCGAATCATAAAGCGCAAGCGCCTCGCGAAATTCGCCCTGTTCGCGCTTTAATAACGCCAGTTCATTTGCCGCGTAGTAATTGTATTTGTTAGCGTTTACTGCCGCCTCTAAATATTCTAAATACTGGGTGCTTTGCTCTGCTTGTTTTGCCATGTACGCTAATTGCAAATACGCGCCAGACAGATTTGGATATTGCAAGGTAAGGTTAGTGAAATGCTGCTTCGCAAGCGCCAATTTTCCCTCTTTTTTGTAGTTAAGCGCTTTTTCGAACGCGGCCTTTGCATCATCCGATGCGCTTGTTTGCAGGTAATAGTTAGGCGCTTGCAGTAATTTTTCTTTCTCGGTTAAGGGTACCTGCACTTCGTTTGCTTCGGCAGTTTGTTCTGCTTGTTTAATAGTTTCTGGGGCTGTTTGACACGCAGCTAACGAAAACAGCAAGACCAACAAGCCACAGCGCTTAATAGAAAAAAGCTTAATAAATTGCATGATTTTCTCCAGGCTCAACTTCCTTTTTAGCAAAGCGCGCTGGCATTAGCTTTGCTAACGCGGTGAGCGTTTTTTTGATCCATTCGTCATAAAGACCTGAATGCAGTAATTGATTATTGCGTGCGTACAGTTCTATTGCCTGATCTTCAAAGGGTATCGCTTGCTCTTCAAGTAACAACTCGTACTGTTCTAACGCAAGATCTTTAAGGTGCTTTGGCCTTTCTGACGACATAATATCTTGCGCCATAAGGTGGTAGATTTGTGCAATCTTAAAATTCGCTTGCGTGGAGTACTGGCCAAGTGCGTAATCTGCCAACTGTTGATAACGCTCTAGCGCCACAGCCATATGTTTACGCTTGCGCGCTAAACTTGTTTTTAGCGGTACGGTTAATTTACTTTTTTGGTAAACATAAAACGCATCGTTAGCAAAGACCTCGGTTGCTTTGGCAGCCTCGGTTTTAGCCCAAGTGAGTTCACTCTCGGGTGCAACTTTATAAGCGGCGATAATTTTGTTTAACCAAAAGCGACGTTCACTGGCTTTATTTTGTTTTTGATAAATATTTGCCAGTTCCACTTTTGCCTGCAGGTTTTGTGCAAATGGTGTTGGGTAGCGGTGAGCGTATGTACGAAACTGCAGACGCGCATTTTCAATATCGCCCATATTGCGATAATGCTCAGCGCTTTGATAGAGCGAAATACGACGCGTATTTTCATCACTGTGGCTCGTTGCAAGATAGGCGTACTGCGCGACCAGCTTATCCCCTTGCTGTGTATTTTTATAAATCGCTATTTTTTGCGTTTGCAGCGACTCAATATTTTTTGACGTTGGATAACGCGTAATAAAATCGTCGACCCAATTGCTCGCTTGACTAAATAACTGCAACGATATGAGGTATTGCGTTAAATTGTATTGTACTTGCTCACGGTACAATGTGGATGGCAACAAGGTTAACAGCGCAATGTATTTATCTGCTGCGAGCTGCGGATTGGTCGCCGCCACTGCTTCGGCCTGCTTAATCATACTTTGTGCAAGATTTTCGCGCACTAACGATGCTTGCTCTGATGACTTTGCTAACAACTGCTTGTAAGCACTCTCGGCGCTGGCATAGTCTTGTAAATTGTAATGACTGTGCGCTGCTAGCAGCTGCGCTTGATACATTTCAGATTCAGATAAACTAAACTGTTTAACATGCGCGAACTTAGTTAGCAAAACATCATACATTTGACGTTCAAACAATAAATTAAACGCTTGTAATACAACAGTACTTGCCGATTTGTGCGTGCTAAACGTGGTTGCAAACTTAAGCCAGTTATCAACGACTTCAACTACAAATTCATGTTGCGTTACATCATCGCGTTGCGATTTTTGTTTATTAGCAAGCTGTGTCTTGTAAATTGATACAACGGCAAACCCTGCATCACTTTGGTATTTGTTCGGCTCTGCTGAATAGGCAATTGTTTGATACTCAGATAACGCTTTTTGCCATTGCTGACTTTGATACAAACTTTCAGCTAACAAGTAATGGCTGTCGATATCGCCTTGTTGCTTTAGTTGCAAGGTGTTGAGATAACGTCGATAACCTAAAGCGGCAGTGCTAAACGCAGTAATCGCGCTTTCATTTTGCTTAGCAAGTTGTTGCCCTTGATAATAACTGCGATCTGCGTATTTCTTTTCAAGGGTTTTTAACGCGACATAATGTGCATCTGTTGGCTCAGTAGCTAAGTAGGTGCTGCCAACACCAAATTCGCGAATAAACTGCTGCTCATAATCCGTTAGTAATGATTTAAAGTTCGCTTTTTTAAACACCGACATTTGCGCCAAGGCAAAATCTACTTTGTGGTTTGGCTCTGGCGATGTGGTAATAAAGCTCTGATAGGTTTTGGCCGCATCAAGATAGCGTTTTTGCTCGATATAGTAATTTGCCAGCGAGTCAAAATTCATAAAGCTAAAGGCTTGCCAACCGTACTGCTGATAATGAGAAACCGGATCTTGTTCAAAATCGCTATACGAGAAAATCACACTCATAATACGCAGTGTATCCGCTACTAAATAACGGTCGCTATTATTAAGCTGCTCGATATTTAGCACCGTCTCGCCATCTTGTTCAAGGGCAAGACTAAGTACTTGCGTAAAGCTATTAAGCGATGCTTGATAGTTAAACAGTTTAAAATCTGACCATGCCAACATATAGCGCGATGTACTAGCAAGTGGCGAGTCAGGGTAACTCTCAACCAGCGTTAGGTAACGATTTTTCGCTTGCTCATACTGCTTTTGATTAAACATGTATTCGCCTTGGCGGAAAATCAGCTCTTCATTATGGGCAAAGTTAGGATAATCGCGGATCAGTTCGCTCGTCACGTCAAATGCCGCTTGCTGATCCCCTTGTAAGAAATACGCTTTGGCTAATTGATAAAGTACCTCATCTCGCCCCTCTAGTGCTTCAGAGTTTGCCAACAACGCCAAATACTGATTAACCGTATTATCAAAGTAACCAGAATCTTGCGTTACACCTTGTTCTTGCGCGAGTTGCTGTTGTTCTAAGCTTAACTGGGCTAAGCGGCTATTAGCTTGTTGTCGTGCACTTGCTTTAGGTGCAAGCGCGACAATTTCTTGATATGCAGCAGCAAGTTGCTCAGGTGTAGGTGCGGCTTCAGTCACCCTGGTTTGCGGTAACTCTGCCGCTAAGTCGAGTTGTCCCAACGTATTACGTTTAGCCGGTTCCGGCTCTGTTAAAAAACACGCGGTCAAACTCAATGACAACACACTCACAGTTAAGCGCTTCATAAAGCATCACCTTTACTGTCTGCCTGCATTGCTAGCGCTTCAAGCGCGATACTGCGCATCACTTTTAACTTAAATTGGTCATCGGCTAAAAATTGTGATGATGTCTTTAGGTCGTCCAACAGTAACTGTTGAATTTCAGCGACTTGCTTATTAATCAGGGTATTTACACTTTGTTGGTTTAATGCCAAGTGTTGCTGCGTTTTTGCTAACCGTTCATTGAGCGCATTGAAGTCCCATTGCAACTCAATTAATGCTTGGCTGTTATTATATTGCGACTGTGCTTTATCTAGCATCGATTGCGCTTGTGCAAGTTGCTGCTTATGCACTTGGTAGCGCTCGTCAAACTGATAATCTTGCTGCCATACTAAAATACCTTTTAAGCGTTCTAAACGCGCTTGTTGCGATGCAGTATTGCGAGACGATTTGAGTAAATCAATTTTATGTTGGGCTGATAAAATACGCTTTTGCGCTTGTAGTTCTGTTTTATTTAACAAGCCACTGCGAGTATTTTTAGCCTTATTTAATGATGCTTTTAACACTTGCAACTGGTGCTGTTGCTGGCGCAAATCAGATAAGTAGTTTGTTAAATTAGTAGCTTGGATAATGCGATTTTTACGGGCTGCCTTTTCTTGCAATAGCGCAGCATAATTGGTGAGCTGACGCTGTTGCACATTAAATTGCGACGCTAATTCTGTTAACTCAAAAAGCGCATGGCGTTTTGCATCAAAATCATCACTTAATAATCCAACATGGAGTATATCCATGTAACCTTTAAGCGCAGTGTCATTTTGTAATGTATCGCGCAGCCATGCCGTATTATTGACCTGTTTATTCACCGTATCTATGCGCGTATTAAAGGCGACAAATTGCTGCTCTGCGGCATTTATGGCATCAACAGCGAGTGCAAAACGTTCAGTACTAACAAACACATGTGCTTTAGCGGTTAATGCCTGCTGCTTCGCAAACACATCTCCGCTTGTTGATTCAATAATAACATTCAGTGCCGCCAAGGCTTTGGCGTATTGCTGCTGCATTAATAAGCTCGCAGCTAATCCGTATAAAGCTTCGTTAAACCAAAGCGACTGCTGCGACACTTGCGAAAATGCCTGTTCGGCATGCGTTGCTTGGTCATTTTCTAAAGCGGCATAACCTAAAGCGAGAAAACTTCTATCAAGTAATGCATGCTGTTCTTGGTCTAATTCTGGCAATGTTAATAATGCCAGCGCCGCATCTTGATTGCTTGGTGAACCAACCAGTATGTTATGGGCAAGGTAGTGATGTAATTTGCTTTCAACGGGCAGCTGCGATAACGCAGCATTTGCCTGTTCAGGGTTACTAAGTGCTAAACCAAGTCGTCCTTGTAAATAGTAAAAGGTGTTATGCCACGCCATATCTTTTGTTGGAGGTGTAATTTCTGTTAGCGTTTGCTGTGCGAGCTTTGCGTCGTTATTTGCAAAATAAACCCGCGCTAACTGTAATTTAGCGTAATTCAGTAAGTCTTGGTCTTGCTCACTCAGCAATGCTTTAAAGTCACGTGCTGCCGTCATATGCAAGCCATATGAAAATGCAGCGCCGGCTTTTACAACTCGAGCATCAACCCCTTGATGTTCAATGCCACCTCTGGCATCTGCAATAGCAAATTCGGTGAGTGCTTGCTGGTAGTTTTGCTGGTAAAGCTGGTACAACGCAACACCATAATTCTCGTCACTTACAGCTGCTTGTTGCGTGGAATTGGGTTCAGCATACGCCTTGACGGCTAACGCAAGCAATGTGGTAACAACCAAGGTTCTCATGACTTACTCAATTTCTCGAATAGTGAAATCGGCTTGCTCTTTCGCGCTGTTCGCGCTGATCACCAGCTCAATTGCTTTTGCCTCATCATCTTTATTAAAGGTTAATGTGGCTGCACGTTTAATATCGCGACCTTGCGGCCCTTTACCAATAACATAAGCAGTAAGTTGGTGCTCACCTTGTTTCACGTTACCTTGGTACAAACGATGTACCCCACCTTTAGCAAGCGCATTAACTTGCTTTTCGGTATATAAATAATGAGTTGCTAACTCGTCATCAACCATGAGTTTAATTGAGTCAATTGTGAACAGTTCACTGGCGTCCGTAGCCACATAAAATGCAATTTGCGTCGCCGGTGGATAAAGTAAATCTTCTTCTAAAATAAATAGATCTCGATTGAGCGCAATTGCTTGCTGTTTTAAGTTTTCAATTTGCTCGCTAAGTGGCTTATTATCAACGCTGTACACATTAAGGCTAAGCACAGTGCACAACATAATTAAGGTATTTTTTAGTTTGGTTTTCATTGTTACTTTTCCCTAGTACCAAAGCGACACATAAGCCCTTAGCACATTTGCTGAGAAACTATAAAAATCTTCTTGCCCCGGATTATCCGTTTGTAGCACGTTTCTAAAATCGTCATAGTCAAAACGAATATGATCCCAAGCAAAGTTTACGCTGGCACTTTTTATCACGCTGGAACGATCAAAAGTATGTAAATAGCGCGCTTTGAGACCTATGGTTAAATCATTGAAAGAACTCATTTCTTTATCACGTGCCATAAAGTTAAACTGATCTTTTCTATCAAACATATCTTGATAAAAGTCGGCTTTGCTTTGCGTGTAATGGCGCACATGAAAATCAATTAACCAATTATCATATAACGCCTGACTGTAACCGAGCTTATAGTTACTGGCAGCTATGCCCCAAGTATCACTAAAATAACGAACTTCACCGTATAGTGCGGCGTTGATTGGCAAAAAATAACGGGTTCTAAGTGCTGCTGCATTGCTGGTGCGAGTTTCAGGGTAAATCTCGGTAGCGTAGCTGTAGCCAAGTGCAGCGGTGTCATCACGATAGCGGTATGAGCGGTACGGGTTATTTAAATAGCCCTGTTCGGTAATCGCCTCAATATTGAAATCAAAGGTCCAGTTTTTGCTCGCCACTTGAGACCAAGACAATGCATAGTTGGCGCGCTTCACTTTTTCATTAAAAAGCGCATTGCCGTTTTGCATTACAATATCGTCGCCTTGGGCATAGCTCAAACTGAGCACAGATAAATCACCAAAAAAGCTCTGACTAACAGCCAATTTGTAGCTTTTTGCGTCGTAATCATTTTCTTGCGATTGACTGTAACCAAGTGAAAACAACGTTTTTTCATTTAGAAAATCAACGCCAACCGATTGCTCGTCACGTTCTTCTTTATAAGGGCTGGCCGTTGCCAATACATCAATCGATGCCGAACTTACCGAGTCCACATAATAATTAGCCGAAACCGATACCGCTTTGGAGACTTTTTTACGAATTAAAATCGACGGGCCGTCAATACTCATGCCGCCACCATCATAACTATGGTACATAGCATCAACGCGATCTTCCGGTAATACCGCCGCGCAAATACTTAAACTCACGAACATAAAGCTCGCAGCAAGGTATTTAAATAGATTAGTTACAGCCACAGCCACCACCTGATGTACCTTCTGCACCCTTTGCGCCTTCCCGTGATTGATAAACATGGTGAATGTAACCCGATTCAACTGCATCGAGCTGCCACTGCATAACCGGTTGTGCAAGATTTTCACGCTCATACGGTTTTACCCACGGCTCAAAGCCATCTGTTGCAGCACAGCCGGTTAGCAATAAAGTAAAACAAATCGCAATTAACTTATTCACGGATCAATGCCTTAACCATTTTCTTATAGAGTTTTTCATCGCCAGCCTGATAACCATAATGGACGTAGCGTAAGTTGCTATTGCGGTCAATCACAACCGTTGTTGGCATGGCTTCTACATCGTAAAGCTTGCTAACGGTATTTTGCTCATCAAGCAAAATTGGAAAAGACACATTTAGTTCATTAATAAACTCTTTTGCCTTTTGGTTTTGCTGTTCCACATTAACGCCAAGCACAGTAAAGCCTAAATCGCTGTATTTAGCGTGTAACTCGTCAAGTAATGGCATTTCTTTACGGCACGGACCGCACCAACTCGCCCAAAAGTTAATCAGCACAACCTGACCACTTAGCTCTTTCAAGCGCATGTTCTCACCGCTTAACGCCTTTAATGTAAAGTCGGGCGCACTTTTATCAAGCTCTGCCGATGTTGCATCGCCCGCAAACATGCTGGTTAGAAATAATGTGAGGATGATTATTATTTTTTTCATTAAACAAATACCTTAGAAATAAACACTTAAGCCAAGTGTAAATGCGAAGTTATGAACAGTTTCAGGATCACCTAAAATGTCGCTTTCAAATACGTAGTCGGTCATATCGATTTGCACCGTGACAAAATCGTTCAGCAACATGCGGTAACCCGCACCAACAGATACCGTAAAACGGTCGTCACCACCAAACTCGGTTGTGCCTGCGCCTAACGTAAAATAGTAAGCACTATTAAGCGTGAGGTTTTGTGACACAAAGGTTTCGCCTTTAAGGTTATAACCGATACCTAAATCTAGTAACTGATAATCGCGCTCTTCATCTGTCAATAGTTTCGCGCCACCGCTAAGCTTTTCGTAGCTTGTCTCTCCGGCAGTTGCTGTGCCGTATTTAAAATAGCTAAAAAAGTCTTCATTGATGTGATACGCCAACTTTGCACCCACCAGCGAAGTCGATGAAAAGTCAGCAATTGAGATAACGCCACCATAAACGCCCAATTCAAAATCATCGCTATCTATCTGCGCTTCTTCTATATCGGTACGTGCTATTTGCGGGTCAACAACTGGGCTTACTTGTTGCTCATTATTTGCGTTACTTGGCGCTGAAAAAGTCAATGCTAAGGTTGCTAACGCCGTTAGAAAAATACCGTGATACCTAATTTCCA
The DNA here is from genome assembly GCF_056159365.1 of Pseudoalteromonas sp. ABV4_021. Classification (NCBI taxonomy): domain Bacteria; kingdom Pseudomonadati; phylum Pseudomonadota; class Gammaproteobacteria; order Alteromonadales; family Pseudoalteromonadaceae; genus Pseudoalteromonas; species Pseudoalteromonas sp. ABV4_021. The sequence goes on from NZ_JBSWVB010000001.1 coordinate 2,126,282, forward strand.
CAACTCTAAATCCTCTGTAACATCACGCTCGGTAAGTGCGCTAAAACGTTTGTATTCTGCTTTAAAGACAAAACGACTGGTAATATATGTGTTTAAGCCCACAGTGGCGCTTAATAAGTCTGACTGTCTGGTTTCATCGCCACCACCAATAATCGGGGTTTTTGGCGTTGTCCAAACCTGACCTGCACCAATGCCTAAATAAGGTGAAAAGCGCCAGTGGGGAAATGGGTGATGGAAAACCGATAAATCAACTAGTTGATTTTTTGCCACTGAACCAAGTGCATAGCTGTATTCTAATTGACTTGATAAATGACGCGTAAAACGCCAACTCGCATTAACTGACTGGCTATTTACACCTTCCAACTGGCCAAGACCAATACCAAAGCTAAATGTCTGGTTTTCAAATGCATCAAGCGTTGCGTCGGTCACTAAAAAAGGCTTACCGTCTAATGTTAAGGTTTCAACCAACTCTTGTTGTTTTGCCCAGCCTTGTTGCCCATTTTCGAGGGAAATTAAATACCAAGATGTATGGCGCTTAATAACCGTAATGGTTTCGTTTTTTTCTGCGACATAAATAATCGGGTAACCGCGCCCTGCGCCGCTATGAATATTTAAAAACGGTTCTTTTACTGCTAGTTTTAGTGATTGCGCAGCCGTTTGAAAACTAAACAGTAATGCCAATAGTAAGAGCCACTTCGTCATTACTCTTCCTCACTGTAAAATGGGCTGTTGGCGTATTGCGCACCGATGTCGAGCCACTGCCAAAGCAGCGACTTTTCCGCCTTTGATAAATAGTTTGCATGGCTGCCTGCTGCAGTGAACAACGTATTAAAGCGCGAATTTGCAGCGGCGCCGGCCACACTCAATGCAGGGCGAATTGTGACTGTAACCTGCTCAATAATCGGGTTACCGTCTTCATCTAAAATTAAATTACCGTCTTCATCGACTAAATAAACTGGATTGCCGTTTTCATCGAGTCTATCGACTAATTTATCAATCAAAATGCCGTCGACCAATTCTTGTTCGTTGTCGTTAAAAAACAGTTCACGGTAGGCGATTGCATGCTGGTTATTCTCATTTGAAGGCGACAAGCTTAAATCTAACTGTGCTGCAGGTATTTGCGTATCGCCATTTTCATCGCTTGTAATATGGCAATTTAAACAGCGGAAATTTACCACTTCATCGCCATTTGCATCGAGTTGAGGTCGTGATAATGCAAACAGTGGCGCAATATGCTCGGGAAAATGAATCGATAAGCGGCATAGGTTTGTCCAATTTTGTGCACACGCATCAGTAAGTGGTGATGCCGTTTCAAGGCTTAGCAAGCTGCCTGATAAATCAACCTCTGCGGCAATACCTTCGCGCCAAATATCTGGGAAAATTGGCTCGGGGCTCAGCGAGGGTAAGCCAACAACACGGGCAAAGCTTTGCGCCATAGTTTCACCAATTTGTGCGTCAATATCACCAAAACTCCCCACCCAACTGTTAGAGACGGCGCCTAAATTAATACTGTGTTGCTGTGCAACCTTACCATGTGGCAATTCATTGGTACTTTGGTGGCACCCATTACAAGTGCGTGTTTCACCCGCTTTTAGCTGCAGCCAGCTTTCGTGACGGCCACTAATACGCTGGCCATCACGATTTAATAATTCAAGGGAAAACGGTACATCGGCTGGCACTTTGACATACACCGAACCATCCGGGGCAACAGGCGCATAACCCAAAATATCGCGCATTGACTGACCACGACTTCGGCCAAACAATGCATTAGAAAAGTTATATTCATTTCTATCTGGAATAGACACTGGCTTTATTACACGTACCGCATAAACGCGTTCAGCATTGACGCTCGGATCTGAAATGGTTGTAATATTTGGGTTTGCTGTATCTTCACCGGAAAAATCGTACACACTGCGAATATGAATGCTCCCCATCTGTTCGTTTTGCAAACTTAAATCCGACGGGTATTCAGTCTCCAGTGGTGCGTTTTTCGATTCAAGCACCACCACTTCTTCAATTAATTTATTTTGTTCAGCTAACACAACAGGTTTTTGTGTTTTAGTGGTTTCATCGTAAATCCACAAGCCAAATAAATCAGAGGCGGCTTGCGTGTTTTCATCGTTTAACAAGGCCTCAGTGCAGGGAATTACATTATCACTATTATTTGGGTCGACAACCTGACACTGACTCCACACCACAAGACTGCGTTGGGATTCATCAAAAATAGGAGTAAACCAGTGGTACTTACCGGTAAGTGCCAGTTCGCCTTCTGGCGGACTTAATGCGAACAATGATGAACTAAACGCGGACTGCTGAGTTTCATTACCATCATGAAAACGCCCATTATCCATATATTGTTCAGTGTCGAGATAGTAAAAGTCGGTACTTGGTAACTCACTGTCACCACCACGTAAACCAATCACTAGTTGTCCATTAGGTGCTTGCTGTAAACTTGCTATCGCCAAGTCATTTGGATAATCAGAGTGGGCGCCAAATATCAGCTCTAACTGCTTACCATCTGAATCTATTTGATAAATATGTAAGCCACGATTGCGGCCTCGATGTTCATACCTTACAAACGCAATTTTACCACTTTGTAATACGTGAGGATAAAGGTCGTGACCTTGGCTATACGATATTTGCTTAATATCACTACCATCTTGTTCCATAACATGCAGTGTGAGTGCTTTTTCACGAAAGTTGTCGCTTAGTGCCTGATATTGAGGTTTGCCTTCATCAAGCAGGCGGGCTTTGTTACCTTGCTGTCGGTTAGAGCTAAATAAAATACGACCATCTGGCAGGAAAACGGGGAATAAGTCATCGCCTTCTTCTGCAATCAATTCATCGTTAATTAGTTTTGTCGCCTTGTCGCTTACAACGTCATAAAGCCAAATATTCCACTTCGGCTGCATATCATCAGAAGCATCTTCAAGCTCTGGCGCACGTAAACTAAACACCAATTTATTGCCATCGGCTGATGCCGACACGTGTTTAATATCAATAGGCTGTTCGAACAATGTGCTAGAAATATTTACTAACGGCGCATCAACACCCGCAAGTTTTTTTAAATAAAGCGCAGCTCCGGGGTTAAAAAGCGTTGGGTCGGCTAACGAAAAACTAACAGCTTCACTGCTATCACGAATAACAAATGCAAGGGGAACTTCTTCAGCGATTGGATCTTGTACTTGTGGTTGCTGCTCAACAACGTCACTGCCGCATCCTGTTAGCAATAACAGTACAAATAATTTTAGCAGCTTACTCACTTCCCTATCCCTATAAAAACAAAACCCTAAAGCACCACCAAACAAATTAATTATTTAGTATTATTTTAGAATGAAAAATTAGCAATATAATATTATTGCACGCAAAGATATTTTTACAATAACTTTTCTTTACTGTTTACGCATTAACAATGTTAACATGCGTACCTCTACCAAGGTCAACTAGCAAAATGGATATGCAATTATCACACAATACATCTACCCCCCATTTATTAAGTAAAGCGCTAGTACTGATCTTAGCGATGAGCGCAAGTTCCGCATTTGCTGGTGTTGAAGAGCAAGCCAATCGTATACATACCCGTTTAACAGGCGTATCACCGAGCGCTACTGTGCTTGAAAATATGGTCAGTTTGCTTGAAGCCGGTAAAGGCGATGACGCCGCTAAGCTCGCTATGGAGAATGACGCTTTTTACCGCGTGACTTTAAAAGATTGGGTGACACCGTGGACCAATCGCGACTTTGATGTACACCAGCCGCTCAACGACTACACCGCCACCATTATGGGCGTGGTAAGGGATGACTTAGATTTTCGTACCATATTATTTGACGACATTATTTATACGGCTGCCGCAAGTGCTAACGTGCCGAATTATTCAATCAGTAATAACGATCATTACGCTGCACTTGAGCAAAGCGCACTTAATTTAAAAGACACGCTGACGCGACAAACACAATCAAGCGTGACTAATTTACCCATTGAAGCGACGAGCGGCGTAATTACGTCGCGTGCTGCCAGTAAAGCATTTTTTATTGCTGGCACAAACAGGGCGATGTTTCGCTATACCTTTATCAATCATATGTGTACCGACCTAGACGCACTCAAAGATACCAGCATTGCAACTAACCGCATTCGCCAAGATGTCAGCCGCAGTCCTGGGGGCGATAGCCGCATTTTTATGAACTCTTGCAGCGGTTGCCATTCAGGTATGGACCCCATGGCGCAAGCCTATGCTTATTATAATTTCGAGTACGATCGCGATAACGATCTTACTGGCGAGAATGGTCAATTGAGTTACCAGGCCAATACTGTGCAAGATAAATACCATATCAATAACGAAACATTTAAGTTTGGCTTTATTACTGAATCCGATAAATGGGACAACTATTGGCGACAAGGGTTAAACCGCCGTTTGGGTTGGGATGAACAACTTTCAGGAAGCGGTAATGGCGCAAAAAGCTTAGGTAAAGAAATCGCCTACAGTGAGCAATTTGCCAGTTGCCAAGTAAGTAAAGTGTTTGAAAAAGTGTGTTTACGCAAAGTACAAAATCAACAAGATGCAACCACACTCGCAACAATTACCGATACGTTTAAAAACTCAGGCTACAAACTAAAAACCGTGTTTGCTGCAACTGCCAACTATTGCAAAGGAGATTAATATGCGCATTTTTTTATCGCTTTTGCTAATGGCATTACTGAGTGGCTGTGGCTCAGATTCTGAAGTAAAAGAGCAGCCAAAACCCCCTATTGATGATTCGGGAGAGTTTGTTTATTCAGGGCCTGCAGCGGAAACCGCAGATATACAAAAATTTAAGATAGCTGTTTGGGATAACCTTGTTGGCAATGATAAATGTGGTGCTTGCCATAATGAACAAGGTCAATCCCCGCAATTTGCAAGACGCGACGATATAAACCTTGCCTATGGCGCAATTAATGGGTTCATCAATTTAACCTCACCAAAAGACTCATTGCTAGTAACAAAAGTGGCAGGTGGTCATAACTGTTGGCAACAAAGCGATAGCGTATGTGCCGATATCCTTACTACGTGGATAAGCGAATGGGCGCAAACAGATAACACTGCGACCACCATCGACTTTGACGACCCAATTCTAAAAGTCCCCGGCAGCAGTAAAAGCTTTCCTGCATCAAGTGCATTATTTACCACGTATGTTCACCCGATTTTGCAGCAAAACTGTGCAAACTGCCACAGTAGCAGTGCGGCATTTCCTGTAGCGCCCTACTTTGCTGAGCCCAATGCAGACGCTGCTTATCAAGTTGCACAAGCAAAAATAGATTTAAACCAACCTGAATTATCACGTTTTGTACTACGTTTAGGCAGCGAATTTCATAACTGCTGGTCCGATTGCGAAAGCGATGCAGCCCTTATGCAAGAAGCCATTACGCAAATGGCCGATACAATTCCAACGAACCAAGTTGATGATGCATTAGTGCTCAGCAAAGCATTAAAACTCACCGAAGGCATTGTTGCTAACAATGGTAACCGTTTTGAACAACACATTATTGCAAAGTGGGAATTCAAATCAGGCCAAGGGTATACTGCCTACGACACCAGTGGCGTTGAGCCAGCTGCTAACTTAACCTTTAATGGCGATGTCTCTTGGGTTGGTGGTTGGGGCATTAAGCTAAATGGAGGCCGCGCGCAAGCATCAACTAGCGCGAGCGCGAAACTACACAAAATGCTTACAGCCACAGGTGAATTTAGCCTTGAAGCATGGCTTGTACCTGACAACGTGACGCAAGAAGGCCCTGCACGGATTATTAGTTATTCAGGGGGTGACGATCGTCGTAACTTTACGCTCGGCCAAACACTTTATAACTACGACTTTTTATTACGTGATAACACCACCAGCAGTAATGGCGAGCCAATGTTATCAACGACAAATAATGATGAAGTACTGCAAGCTACCTTACAGCATGTGGTACTGACCTTTGATCCAGTCAATGGCAAACGCATTTACGTTAATGGCAACTTGATATCGCAACAAGAAGATAATCAAGGCGTACTGTCTAATTGGGATGCAAGCTTTGCCCTTGTCGTTGGCAGTGAAACCAGCAGTAATTTTAAATGGCGTGGTCAAGTGCGCATGATGGCCCTTCACAATCGCGCGATTACGCCTGAACAAATTGCTCAAAACTACGATGTGGGGGTTGGTGAAAAATTCTTTTTATTATTCTCTGTAAGCGATTTAATAGACTTACCGCGCAGTTACATTATTGCAGAAGTGAGTCAATTCGATAGTTATAGCTACTTGTTTAAAGAACCATTTTTCTTGTCACTTGATAGCAACGTATCACCACAAGCCATTGCACTTGAAGGCATACGCATTGGCATTAACGGCAAAGAAAGCCCATTAGGACAAAGCTTTGCAAACCTTAAAACAACCCTAGGCAGTAATTATTCAAGTCAAACTGGGCAGCCGCTTTCACGCTTGGGCAGTTTAATTCCCCTGGAACAAGGTCCCAATACCGATGAGTTCTTTTTGTCGTTTGATGTACTGGGAGAACACCAATTTGTCAGAGTGCCAGGTGAATTACCGCCTTTCCCCATTGAATTTCCAGCTGAGCTCAGCAGTGATATCGGTATAAAAGCATTTTCTGAAATTAACTTTTCAATGGCGCAAATGACGGGGGTAAGTACAAAACTTGCTGAAATAGTGCAAACCTATGAACAGTTAAAACAACAGTTGCCTACCGTAAATACACTTGATGGTTTTGTTGCAGCTAACCAAATGGCGATTTCACAATTAGCAATTAAGTACTGTAGCGCGTTTATCGACGATCAGGCTCTGCGTGCAAACGCATTTGCAGATTTCGACTTTAATGCAACACCCAATATGGCATTTACGCCTGAGCGCACTTTGCAATTTAGCTCCGGATTATCGCATTATTTGCTTGGCCAAGAACTCGCATCAGCGCCGCAATACGACAGCATGCAACAAGAATTAAACACACTTATTCAGCGCTTAAACCGCTGCCCTCAAGACTGTGATGCTGCGCGTACTTTAATTATCGCTAAAGCTAGCTGCTCAGCAATCGTTGGCAGCGCAGCAACAATAATTAAGTAATGGAAATGTTATGAAAAAACAAAATCATATTCTCAACCCAGATACACCATTACTGCACCAAGATCACAGTAAACCAATCAGCCGTCGCGATTTTATCGCACAGGGGTTTGCCGCAGGGTTAGGCACGTTTTTTAGTGGTTCACTGTTTAGTTTATTCTCAAGCCCACTGCAAGCACAAAGTACACTTTCCAGTGATTTAGAAGCGCTGAAACAAAGTTGTGGTATCGCCACCGCTGGCGCTGGAAAAATCCCCTTTATTTGCTTTGATTTGGCCGGAGGCGCAAACATTGCTGGCTCAAATGTACTGGTTGGTGGACCCAACGGGCAAATGGATTTTTTATCGACCGAAGGCTACAGCAAACTCGGTTTACCGGGCGATATGATCCCACCAATCGCGAATGCACAAACTGGGTTAAGCGATTTTGTTAATAGTGAACTGGGATTGGCATTTCACTCAGACAGTCAATTTTTACAAGGCATACTTGAAAAAGTATCCGTGACTAATCGCGCCAATATTAATGGTGCGGTGATCCCAGCACGGTCTGAAAATGATACCGGCACTAACCCACATAACCCTATGTTTGGCATAAACCGTGTTGGCGCCGATGGCTCACTGCTGAGTTTAGTCGGTTCTCGTAACTCCGACTCCGGTGCGAACTCCATGTCACCCGATAGTTTATTTGATGCGGCCAAACGCCCTACCAAAATAGACAGGCCCAGCGATGTAACAGGCCTTGTCGATACCGGTGATTTGGTTGGTTTACTTGACCAAAGTGATGCCGTTGCGGTGATGGAGTCCATTCAACGCATTAGTGATATGAAGCTAAACAGCGTAAGCACTCAAATAAGCCGCGATGATGTACTGAAAGACTTGGTACGCTGCGGTTACGTTAAAACTGCAGATATTACCGACCGTTTTGGTAATCCAGACAATTTAAATCCGATGACAGATCCTCTGATCACCGGTGACAACGCTATTTTTACTGCCGAAGAACTTAACCAAGATGGTGAGTTTAGAAAAACAGCCTCGATTATGAAGTTAGTACTTAACGGTTACGCCGGCGCAGGTACTATCACTATGGGTGGATTTGACTATCACACCGGTGACAGAGCGACCGGTGAAATTCGTGATTTACGTGCAGGACGTTGTATGGGCGCATGTTTAGAATATGCCGCAAGACTTGGCGTGCCACTAATGATGTATGTTTACAGTGATGGCTCTGTTGCCAGTAACGGTATGATAGACGATTCGGAATTTGGCCGCGGTAAAGGTGTTTGGACAGGCGACAACTCATCAACCTCAGCGTCGTTCTTCTTGGTCTATAACCCCCAAGGCACGCCACAATTATTGGGTGCCACACCAGAGCAACAAGCTAAGCGCCAGCAAATTGGTTATATGCGCCGTGATGCGTCGGTAGAAACCGCATCGGGACCTGCTGCCAACAATGTTAACTTACTGGTTGAAACCGTTATTCTCAATTACATGGCACTGCATGGTGAGCAAGGCAATTTTGCTAATTTATTCCCGATGCATGGCTTAGGTAACGCCAGATTAATGGACAGCTTAATTGCGTTCGAGCCGATTGCGTAATCGCAAATACACCGGCAACGCCTCTCTAATGGGCTAACAAACCACTTGAAAAGTGCAGTTTGCGGTCTTTATCAATAATTAACGCTTCAAAATTTGGCATTGAATTTATCAATGCCAAACCATCCTTCACTCCAAGTACAAAAACGCTGGTCGACAGCGCATCTGTCATCACACCTTTCTGACCGATAATTGATACACTTTGTACTTTAGCAGCTGAATGGCCGGTTTTTGGGTCAATAATATGATGGTGGCGCACGCCATCTTGAATGAAGTAACGTTCGTAATCGCCCGAGGTAGAAATGGCCTCATTCTCCATCGGTAATTGAATCGCGTGTTTGCCTTTCTTACGTGGATCTTGAATGGCGAGTAACCAAGGCCTACCTCCGTGTTTGCCAAGTGCTTTGGTATCCCCACCAGCACTCACCAACGCCGAATCGATACCCTGACTCTGTAAAATAGAAATGGCATTATCAACAGCGTAGCCTTTTGCAATGCCGCCTAAATCAATTTTCATGCCCTGCTGCTTAAAATACACTGTTTGATTTTTGTCGTTTAGCTCAACTTGACGATAATCGATTAAGGCTTGGTTGGTGTCTCGCACCTGATTACTGGGTGAAATACGCTCGCGATAATTATATAAAAAGCCAACACTGGCAAAGGTAATATCAAATGCACCGTTGCTTTGTGCTGAAATTAGTTGGGCTTGTTTGATTAATAAATATAACTCATTACTGATTTTAACTGGTTGGATTGCCGCATTTTTATTCACACGGTAAAGCTCACTGCTACTTATGTAGGGGCTCATTAGCTGATTAATTCGTTCCATTTCATCAAAAACGGCGTTAATGGCGGCTTCACCAAGGCTTTTATCATGATGCCAAAGTGTTATTTTGACGGATGTGCCCATAATTGCTTGTTCATCGGATAGCCATTCACCGTAACAAAAAAGCGGGAAAATCAGTAATATGAAGAGTAACTTTCGCAAAACCAAGCCTAAAATTTATAATTGAACAAATTAGCGTTCTATTATGCTTAAATATTTGATAATGATAAACGTAATTCCTTTGATTTGGCTCTAACATGAGAAATAAAGACCAAGTATAATGGCGCCACTCGTTGATTAAGGTGCTTATAATGATCGAAATTGATAGTAAGGTTCTTACTGATCTAGAATCTGGCTTTACGATTCCCCCAAAACCTGAATTACTGCAATCACTGCAGACTGAATTAAATAGTGATTCGCCAGAACTTAACAATATTGCCAACATTGTGGCTGGTGATGTAGCCATTGCCGCTATGGTATTAAAGGTTATTAATTCCCCTTATTACGGCCTTGCCAGAACAATAACCGATATTAAACAAGCTGTTATGTTTTTAGGTTTGGAAGGCATAACTAATTTAGTGACAGGTTTTTTACTTGAAAAAGCGTTTGATCAAGACAAATGCTGCATTCGACTAGAGCGCTTTTGGGATACCGCAAGCGAAATCGCAGCTGTCTCAACCTTGATTGGTAAAAAGCTTAAAGCAAAAGTGCCAACTGAAAATTTGCATATGGTGGGGTTATTTCACGATGCCGGCATTCCTGCGATGGCGATGAACTACGCTAATTATGTTGATGTACTGGAAGAGTCTAACCGCAATTACCATCTATCTCTTGTTGCACGTGAAGAAGCGGCGTACCGTACAAATCATGCGGTGATCGGTTACTTTTTGGCTACCAGTTGGAACCTTCCAAAGAATATTTGCCAACTTATATTACGTCATCATGACGATGCGTATTTAGACACACCTACTTTTAGCCAAGACCAACTCACCTACGCAACACTGAAAATGGCTGAAGACATAGTGCACGTAAATCGTCGCTTTGTGCATTCACCTGATTGGCCTGATATGCAAGAGAAAGTGTTAACGGTGCTCGACCTTGATGAAGAAGATTACCAAGATATAAAAGAAGATACGGAAGAGCTTTTTCATAGTTTAGCCTAAGTTATTTAGTCATATTCCTCAATCCAAGCCATTTGAATTGCTTCTAATATTCGTTCTCCACAATGGCTTGGATCGTCATCGAAATCTTCTAACGCAAGCACCCAATCACGCAAATCGGTAAACCTAATTTCACGTGGGTCAACGCTGGGGTGTTCATCAAGTAGCGCCAGCGCAATGTGTTGTGAGTCAATCCATTTTAATTGCATTGTGTTTACCTCATAAAAAAAGGAGGCATACGCCTCCTTTTTAATTTAGTAGTGACCAGTCCTAAATACGGTTGACACTTTTCCAACTTAAATTTGGAGAATGTTATGAACCCTATATCTAAGAGAACTCAAAAAGATTATTCACTTGCCTTTAAATTATCAATTGTGGAAAAAGTAGAAAAAGGCGAGTGTACATACAAACAAGCGCAAGACCACTATGGTATCCAAGGTGCTTCAACAGTTTTAGTTTGGCTTCGTAAGCATGGTCGACTAGATTGGAGTAAGGGAACACCTAATCACATGAGTGAGGCTACCGGTATGTCAGAGCCTAAAGATTTAACACCAGAGCAAAAGATTAAAGCCCTTGAGAAAGAGTTAGAAGATACCAAGTTAAAAGCCGAGTTCTTCGAGAAAATTGTCGATGTGCTTGATAAAGACTTTGGGGTACGTATCACAAAAAAGCAACGCGACAGGTTGTTGAATCAAAAGTCATAGCCAAACTGTCAGTGACCAAGGCGTGTAAGTACTTGGGTATAACACGACAAGCTTATTATAAACGCTGTAAAGTGGCGGTAATAAAAGAGCAGTTTGAGCAACGAGTATTATCGTTCGTAAAGGCACAGCGGATGACTCATCCTCGCATTGGTACCAGAAAGTTACAGTACATAATGCAACAGTCAGAGCTACACATTGGCCGAGACCACTTGTTTGCCTTACTGAGAGTAAACCGCTTATTAGTGCTAACTAAGCGCGCCTATCACCGAACAACACAGAGTCTGCATCGATTTTATAAACACCCAAACATCATAAAAGATGGGATTGAATTAACTCGTCCAGAGCAATTATGGGTGGCGGATATCACTTACCTGCCAACGAAAGAATGCGAGTCCTATCTAAGTCTAGTAACAGATGCTTACTCTAGAAAAATAGTGGGTTATAGCCTAAGTGATAATTTAAAAACGAGTTCAGTAAAACAGGCGTTTAAACAAGCGTTAAAAAATAGAAAAGTCACTTCACCTCTTATCCATCATTCAGATAGAGGTATTCAATATTGCTCACATGAATACCAACGCATACACGAAGAATATGGCATAACGTGCTCAATGACAGATGGATATGACTGCTACCAAAATGCCTTGGCGGAACGCGTAAACGGTATACTGAAAAACGAGTATTTACTGACAAAGCCTAATAACTTGGAAGAAGCTGCGAAAATGGTGAAACAATCCATTGATATCTATAATCAAAGAAGGCCACACACGGCTTTAAAATACAAAACGCCCGATGAAGTGCATCGAGCGTTTTAATATTAAAAGTGTCAACCCATGCTAGGATGGGTCATAGAAAGATTGTTTAACGCACAATCTTCATTTCATCTAGTAAATTCTGCGCGTTATCAACCTTGTCCATAACCCAAAGCATATAACGTGAATCTACGTGGATTGAACGATTTAAGTTTGCATCGTAATCCCAGTCACCAATGATACTTTCGTAAACACCGTCAAACAGTAAACCAACAAGTTCTGCCTTACCGTTAAGCGTTGGTGAGCCTGAGTTACCACCTGTTGTATCAACATTTGACAAGAAGTTAACAGGTACAGTGTTCATACCACCTGTGTAATCACCGTATTGCTTTTGCTTGATTAAGTCGTTTTGCTTCTTCGGTGAGTTAAATGGTTCAACATCGGTATTTTTCGCAAGCAGACCTTCAAGTGAAGTAAACGGCGTTGCAACTAGTCCGTCTTGCGGTGAGTAACCACCCACTGTACCGTAAGTTACGCGTAATGTGCTGTTTGCATCTGCGTATACTGGCTTATCAAGTGATTTGTTGTACGCAATAATCGCTTCCATTAATGCTGGGCGAGCCGCCTGCATTTTACCTACAAGCTCTTTATCTTGATCTTCAATTGACTTCATTACACTGAAAATCGCTTTTGCGTATTTCACGAATGGGTCGTTACTTTGATCAAGCTGCGCAAGATCTAAATCCAGCATCCATAAACGGGCTTTTTCATCAGCCAGTTTAGAGTTTGCATACATGTCATCTAGCATTGCTGCATGTTTTGTTTTATCAAAACCATTGGTTAGACTTAGCGCGTTATCAACTTCAACTAAACGCTCATTTGCCGGAAGTGCAGCATATAGCTCTAAGAAGTGGAGTAGAATTGCTTTATCAACTGGCTCGGCGTAACGACGGCTCATGCTCTTAAGACGCGCTTCGATACGCGGTAAGTCACGCTCTTGATAACCACTTTCGCGCTCTGCGTCTGGCTTTTGTTTTTCCACAGCTAAACGATACAACATACGTGCTGTTGAAATCATTTGTGAGCGGTGAACGTAACCTAACATACGATCGCGTTGGTTGTGCTTTTGAGACTCTGCAACAAGCGCTTCTAAATCAGCTAATACGTTGCCGTATTTTGCTTTGCGGTCGCTATCACTATTGATCCATGCTTGTAAATCTTGTTCGAATTGTTGCTTACGCGTATACATAGAACCTTTTTTGAAGCTTTCAATCATTGAGCCATAGTTCTTGATGTAGTTGTTGTAGCCAGCAATCGTGCTTTCGTATGCGATACGCTCTTGCGAACCTTCAGGTGCATTTTCTTCGATTAGCTCAACGTATTTAGAGTTATGCTTGCGCGCAAGTGGATATGCAGTGTTAAAAACATAATCCACTTCAGGTGATACGCGGTAACGGTTAGTACGGCCTGGGTAGCCAGTTACCATCACAAAGTCACCTTCTTGCACGCCTTTAGCGCTCACGCTTAAGAATGAGTTAGATTCAAACGGTACGTTATCTTTTGAAAATTCTGCTGGTTTGCCATCTTTACCAACGTATGCACGATAGAATGCAAAGTCACCTGTGTGGCGCGGCCACATCCAGTTATCGATATCACCGCCGTATTTACCTACACCCATTGCTGGTGTGTAAGCTAAACGCACGTCTTTAATTTCAAGCGATTTAATTAGGTAATACTCTAATCCACCGTGGAAGGTATACACATTACAACGGTAGCCTTTGTCTTCTTCACATTCAGCAACAAGTGCTTTACGGTTTGCATCAATGGCTTCGTAGCGCGCTTTACCGGTAAGTGTTTCAGTGCCTTTTTTTACGTTAGCCGTTACGTCAGTCACTTCTTCAGTAACATACACACGTGAACCAGGTGCTGCTGGTAAGTCTTCAGATGGTTTTTTTGCTAAAAAGCCATTTTCTAAAATGTTGTTATCAGTAGTTGAATTGTACTGAATAGAACCATAAGCACAGTGGTGGTTAGTAACAACTAAACCTTTTGGCGATACAAATGATGCTGTACAACCGCCTAAGCTAATTACGGCATTCATTGGGAATTCGGTAAGCTTTGAGATTGACTTAGCGTCGATTGCTAAGCCTTTTGATTTAAGAATATCTTCTAATTCAGGTAATTGATGTGGTTGCCACATACCTTCGTCGGCAAATGCTGAGCCTGCAAAACTAAATGCAAGTGCAGCTGCGATCGCTTTAATGCGCATTGTGCGTTTCCTTTTTTATCAGTATTTTTTGTAATAATGTTACATTATCACTATGTCTTAAAATGACTTTACGAGTCAATTTTTTGCGATGCAATCTTCACTAATTTTGTAACGGTAAGTAAATGATTACGTACAAATAAAAAAGCCGCGATAAACGCGGCTTTTATTAAGTTTAAAGATTAAAGGCTTTCGATTTTAGCCTTTTGCTCTAGTAACTTGGCTTTCGCTTCACTGTATTCAGCAAGTTTTTCTTTCTCTTTAGCAAGTACCGCTTCCGGGGCATTGTTAACAAACTTTTCGTTTGCTAACTTGCGTTCTACTTGCTCGAGGCCTTTTTCTGCTTTTTCAAGCTGCTTACTAATACGTGCAAGTTCAGCTTCAACATCGATAAGGCCCGCCATTGGGATCAGTACTTCTAAGCCACCTACTAATGCTGTAGCAGATGCTGGTGCTTCGTCAGTCTCTGCTAATACAGTTGTAGATTCTAATTTAGCCAGTGATGCTAAGAACTTAGCATTTTCTTCTAGGCGACGCTTATCTTCATCACTTGCGTTTTTAAGCAGTACTTCAAGCGGCTTGTTAGGGCTAATGTCCATTTCACCACGGATGTTACGAATAGCAACGATAAACTGCTTAACCCATTCAAGGTCGGCCATTGCTGATTCATCTACCTGCGATTCATCAAACTGAGGGAATGCCTGTAGCATAATGGTATCTGCGTTAATATTTGCAAGAGGTGCAACACGCTGCCAGATTGTTTCAGTGATATATGGCGTTAATGGGTGCATTAAGCGCAGTAAGCCTTCAAGTACCGTTACTAGCGTATTACGTGTACCGCGCTGCTCTGCTTCATTGCCTTTAAACAATACCGGCTTAGTCAGTTCAAGATACCAGTCACAGAATTGGTTCCAAGTGAATTCGTAAATGGTGCTTGCTGCTAAGTCAAAACGGTAATTATCTAAATGATCGGTGAATGTTTTAACCGTGTTTTGGAATTGACCTAAGATCCAACGATCTGCAAGTGACTGCGTCATCTCGCCGCCATTAAAACCACAGTCTTTTTCTTCTGTGTGCATTAATACGTAACGGCTCGCGTTCCAAAGCTTGTTACAGAAGTTACGGTAACCTTCTAGACGGTTCATATCCCAGTTGATATCACGTCCTGTTGATGCCATTGCAGCAAGAGTAAAGCGCAGTGCATCAGTACCGTGTGCTTCAATGCCTTTTTCAAACGTTTTACGCGTATTTTTCTCAATTTTTGCCGCCAGTTGTGGCTGCATCATGTTACCGGTACGCTTTTCTACTAAGCTTTCGAGGTCAATACCGTCAATCATATCGATTGGGTCAAGTACGTTACCTTTTGACTTAGACATCTTATCGCCGTTTTCATCGCGAATAAGGCCGGTTACGTAAACCGTTTTAAATGGCACTTGTGGTTTGCCGTCTTCATCTTTGATGAAGTGCATGGTCATCATGATCATACGTGCAACCCAGAAGAAGATAATATCAAAACCCGTTACCAGCACATCTGATGGGTGGAATACTTTTAAATCTTCAGTTTGTGCAGGCCAACCTTGCGTAGAGAAAGTCCAAAGTGCTGATGAGAACCAAGTATCAAGCACGTCTTCATCTTGTGTAAGTGCAACATCCGCAGCGATGTTATTTTCGCTACGTACTTCTTCTTCGCTGCGACCTACATACACATTACCTTCAGCGTCGTACCATGCAGGAATTCGGTGACCCCACCACAACTGACGTGAAATACACCAATCTTGAATGTCATTCATCCACGCGTTGTACATGTTTTCGTATTGTGCTGGTACAAACTTAATGTCGCCATTAGCAACAGCTTGTTTTGCTGGCTCGGCCAGTGGTGCAACACGCACATACCATTGATCTGTAAGAAGTGGCTCAATCACCACACCTGAACGGTCACCGTACGGTACTGTTAGGCTGTGATCTTCAATTTTCTCTAGTAAACCAAGCTGTTCAAATTCAGCAACAATCGCTTTACGCGCATCAAAACGATCAAGACCATGGAAGCGCTCTGGAATTGGCGCATCTATTTCTTGCGGCTTGCCATCAAATGTATAACCTTCACCTGCAGTCAATACCGCAGCGTCTTTGTTAAATACATTGATCATAGGTAGTTGCTGGCGTTTGCCCACTTCGTTATCGTTAAAGTCGTGAGCAGGGGTAATTTTTACGCAGCCTGTGCCTTTTTCCATATCGGCGTGTTCATCGGCAACGATAGGAATGCGACGATTTACAATTGGCAGAATTACTTCTTTACCGATAAGGTCTTGGTAGCGCTCGTCATTTGGGTTTACTGCAATACCAGTATCACCTAACATTGTTTCAGGGCGCGTTGTCGCAACTACGATGTAATCTTTACCATCTTGCGTTGTTAGGCCATCAGCCAGTGGATAACGCAGGTTCCACATATGACCTTGTTTGTCTTTGTTTTCAACTTCTAAATCTGAAATTGCCGTGTGTAGTTTTGGATCCCAGTTTACAAGACGCTTACCGCGGTAAATTAAATCTTCTTTGTGTAGACGAACAAATACTTCTTTCACCGCTTCAGAAAGACCTTCGTCCATCGTAAAGCGTTCGCGATCCCAATCGACTGATGCGCCTAGACGACGTAACTGTTTGGTAATAGTACCGCCAGATTCATTTTTCCACTGCCAAATGCGGTCAATGAAATTATCACGGCCAAGTTCGTGGCGTGTTTTACCTTCTTCAGCTGCAAGCTTACGCTCTACAACCATTTGCGTTGCGATACCTGCGTGGTCAGTACCAACCTGCCAAAGGGTGTTATTGCCTTGCATACGCTTAAAACGTGTCAGCGTATCCATAATGGTATCTTGGAAGGCGTGGCCCATGTGCAAGCTACCTGTGACATTTGGCGGTGGGATCATAATTGAATACGCGTCACCTTTACCTGACGGTTTAAAGTAGCCTTTCTCTTCCCAGCCTTGATATAACGACTGTTCAATATCTTGTGGATTATAGGTTTTATCCATTGCACAGAACCTTAATACTAAATCTCTATCTCTTGTGTCGACAAATGCGCCCCTAGTTGGCGCATTACTTTGTAGCGTTCACGCGCTACGCCTTTTAATTCTTCATCAGCAGGTACAAAATCATATACCTCTGAAAAGCGACGAATAAAATCGGGCACTGTTTTGGCCAGATTTATTATCACTTTGCGATTTGCCACTGGCGCTGACTCGCCAATTTCAACAGGTGATCCTGCTTGTGGTCCCTCGCCTTGCAGATTGTGCGGCACAAAGCTATCTACTTCGAATTGCCACAGGTGCTCATCTATTACATGTGCATCCTCTTGATTATCTACAAGAATAAATACTTTTTTTCCCTGTCGGTAACAATCTGCAGCTAGCCTTGCCGCTAGATCAAAATGAGCCGGAATGGAATTTACCGGCTCATTTAGTTGTTTTAGAACGTAAAATACTGCGTTCATTAAACTGCCTCTAGAATCACTTTAGGCATCTTGCTCCATATTAACATCAGCACGATTTAATAGATACTGAGTTAACATTGCAACTGGACGACCTGTTGCACCTTTGTTTTTGCCGCTACGCCATGCGGTACCAGCAACATCAAGGTGAGCCCAATTGTACTTTTTAGTGAAGCGCGATAGGAAACATGCCGCAGTAATTGTACCGGCTGCACGTCCACCTAAGTTAGTGAAATCGGCAAACGGGCTTTCTAGCTGTTCTTGATACTCATCCCAAAGCGGTAATTGCCATGCTCGGTCACCACTTAGCTCTGATGCTTTTAATAAGTCATGGGCCAGTGGATTGTGGTTAGCAAGTAAACCTGATGTTTGGTGACCAAGTGCGATAATACATGCACCTGTTAACGTCGCTACGTCAATTACGGTATCAGGGTCAAACGCTTCAACATAGGTTAATGCATCACATAATACTAAGCGGCCTTCAGCATCGGTATTTAATACTTCAACTGTTTGACCAGACATTGTGGTTAGTACATCACCTGGGCGATATGCATTACTGCTTGGCATGTTTTCACAGCCCGCTAGCACTGCTATCACATTAATTGGTAATTGCATTTCTACAATCGCACGCATCGTACCGAGTACGCCTGCAGCACCGCCCATATCGTATTTCATTTCATCCATGGCTTCGCCTGGCTTAATTGAAATACCGCCTGAGTCAAAAGTTAGACCTTTACCTACTAACACGATTGGCGCTTTGTCTTCTGGTGCACCTGTGTAGTGAATTACCGACATAATCGATTCATTCGCGCTACCACGCCCTACTGCTAGGTATGAGTGCATACCTAACTCTTCCATTTCTTTTTCGCCAACAAGGTTAACTTTTACGTTGTCATAATTTGCTTCAAGTTCCTTTGCTTGATCGCCAAGATACGCTGGGTTACAGATATTTGGTGGCATGTTGGCAACGTCTTTACACAGTTTTTGACCGTGTGAAATTGCAAGGCCGTGTTCAATTGCTGTTTCACCAATGGTTAATTCGCGGCGCGTCGGTACGTTGAAAACAATTTTACGAAGCGGTCTGCGCGCTTCGCTTTTTTTGCTCTTTAACTGATCAAAAACGTATAGGCTGTCTTGTGTTGTTTCTACCGCTTGGCGTACTTTCCAGTAGGTATCGCGACCCTTAACATGTAATTCAGTTAAGAAACATACTGCTTCCATTGAGCCCGTATCGTTTAACGTACTAATGGTTTTCGAAATAATTTGCTTATATTGCTTATCATCAAGCTCACGTTCTTTACCACAACCAACTAATAACACGCGCTCACTTAACACGTTTGGTACATGGTGTAATAGCAACATTTGCCCAGGCTTACCTTCTAAATCGCCGCGGCGTAGCAAATTAGAAATATAACCATCGCTAATACGATCGAGTTGCTCGCCAATTGGTGATAAACGACGAGGTTCATAAACACCCACAACAATACATGCACTGCGTTGTTTTTCTGGGCTGCCACTTTTAACGCTAAATTCCATAGCGACTCCTGAGTGATTTTGACTATAAATTAAACCAAAACAAACTTAATTTTTAAATTTAAGTCCTAATGGCATATATTTAAGTTGTAAAAATACAAAGTTTACTTAAAATTTCAGACTATTCCAGTAAAAAGACAAGTTTTGTAGAGGTCGCGGTGTTAATCTTTCGCTATTTATCGACAGAAGTATTCAAATCACAGCTCGCTGTATTCCTCACCTTGATGACTATTTTCGTCAGCCAGAAATTTGTCTCGATTTTAGCTGACGCTGCAGAGGGCTCTATTCCCGGCCAATTGGTATTGCAAATGGTGCTATTAAAGCTGCCACAATTGGCATCTTTAATTTTACCGTTAAGTATTTTTCTTGGCATTATTTTGGCCTACAGCCGCATTTATGCCGACAGCGAAATGACTGTATTAAAGGCATGTGGTGTGAGTGAATGGTACGTAGTTCGCCTAACACTCGTGTCATCTACTGTGTTGGCAGTACTGGCAGGCTTTTTAACCCTGACCCTTGCACCATGGGCAAACGAACATGAATATCAGCTAAAAGAAAAAATTGAAGCTGATGCCGGCCTCGCTGCGCTTCGCTCCGGGCGCTTTCAACAAACCGATAACGAAAAAGCCGTCGTGTTTATTCACGATATTAAACAAAATGGTACTGAACTAGACCGTGTTTTTTATGCGCAAATAGATAGCGATAAAAATGGCCCTACATCGGAAGTGGTATACGCTGAAAAAGGCAAAGTACAAGAAGACAGAAATACCGGCGAACAAAAATTAGTGCTCAGTGATGGTAAGCGTTATGAAAACCCTGCGGGCAGTAAGCAACTTCAGCTAACAGAATTCACTAACTACGAAGTGCAAATTCAAGATCAAGCAATCGAGCAAAAACGCCGTAAATTAGAAGCCTTGCCATCCATGCAATTATTAGAGCAAGGTACGACCGAGGCGGTTGCACAGTTTCAATGGCGATTAGCGGTACCATTATCAATCCCACTCTTAACCCTAATCGCTGTGCCGCTATCGGTAGTTAATCCGAGACAAGGAAAGTTCGCCAAGTTAGTGCCTGCTATTTCCCTTTATTTGGGTTACTTTGTGCTGTTGAATGCAGGCACGTTTTTAGTACAAGAAGGTAAAGTGCCGACATCTATTGGCCTTTGGTGGATTCACCTAAGTGCTCTGTTTATAGGTGCCTTTTTAATTCTTCGCGATAGGCCTTTAGGCTCCACCATTCGAGCTTGGTTTAGTAAGAAGGAGGCCGTAGCATGAGAATTTTAGATGGCTATTTAGGTCGCAGTTTATTGCAAACCACAGGCTTTACCCTACTCGTATTAGTAGGCATTGGTACACTGATTAAGTTTATAGAGCAACTAAGATCGGTTGGCCGCGGTACATATGATATCGTAGATGCTGTTTTATACACCTTGTACAGCATGCCCTACGACATCGTTGTATTCTTTCCTATGGCTGCATTAATTGGTGGCCTGCTTGGGCTTGGTGCGCTTGCTTCAAACAGCGAGCTTGTTGTTATGCAAGCAGCTGGTTTATCACGTTTTCAAATTATTCGTTCAGTGATGAAAACTGCACTGATCTTAGCGGTTGTTATGATGGCAATCGCTGAATGGGTTGTACCTGAAGCGCAAAAAACGGCTAAGCAGCTTCGTACAATGGAAATATCCGGCGGGAGCATCTTTAACGCACAAAAAGGCGTTTGGGCTAAAGATGGCAATACTTTCATCAATATCAATAATGTTGATGAGTCGGGTCGCTTAGATGGTTTAACCATGTACCAATTTAATGAGCGATTGGAACTGCAAACAATCAAACGTGCAGAAAAAGCGATTCCAGAACAAAACGGTTGGCAGCTTTTTAAAGTGCAACATTTAGCAATTGATGCAAACAGTACAGATACGTCTACATCAGAAAACTATTTCTATGAGTCAAAACTTACCCCAGAAAAGCTTGGTGTGGTGTCTGTTAAACCCGAAACACTATCTTTCACAGGCTTGTATTCTTACCTGTCATACCTAAAAGAGAATGACCAAGATACCAGCACCTATGACCTAGCGTTTTGGCGTAAGGTAATGCAACCGCTTACTATCGCTGTGATGTTATTAGTAGCGTTGTCATTTATATTTGGCCCACTAAGAAGTGTAACAATGGGCGCACGAATTATTATGGGCGTGGTAACAGGTATTATATTTCATTTAACAGACCGTATTTTTGGCCCGTTTGTATTAGTGTATGAACTACATCCGTCAATTGGCGCAATAATGCCTAGTTTGATCTTTATCGCAATTGCGACTTTCTTACTAAAAAGGCGCCAATAATAGCGCCTTTTATTTTCTGAACTATGTCACAGAGCTCGTGAAATATTAATCGAGCTCGCGATACACCTTTTTATTTTCTTCTTTCGACAACGTAATCACTTCCGTCTTAGCAAGATAGTCTTGTAATGAACGTTTGTTCTTAAAATCAATCAGCACGATCAGATTTCCTAGCCCTAATAACGCCGTAATCGCTCTGATAAGCGCTTGTGGCTTGCTAATAGGTGTACCGTCTAAGTTTCTCACTTTTAATCGCCATGCACGCATACCGATTGTCTGGCCACCCTTAGTCCAAAAGTAAACATAAAAGAAGCAAGCCACACACACTAAATAAAACTGATTAATAAAGTTCCATGGTTGGGTTGTTACAAAGTGAGAGATATCTGCATCTTCACTTTTACTTATTAACCCCAATGAAAGAAGCAGCTCAAGAGCGCCAAGGAAGATAATCTGCGCCAACATGATAATCGCGATTGTCGCTAACGCATCGTATACCCATGATGCTAGACGACGCATAAAACCAGTTCGTTGTTCGATATTTGACATAAAAGTAGTAAAACCTTAAATCTATGGGATGCGTTATTCTAACCTAGAGTTAAGATCACACGCTAATTAAAGTTAAAACAAGCTAATTTCAGGCACAAAAAAACCGACTTACGTCGGCTAATTTTATTTAATACTATGTATAGCATTAAATGGTACCAGTGGGCGGACTCGAACCGCCACGCATTGCTGCGGGGGATTTTGAATCCCCTATGTCTACCAATTCCATCACACTGGCACAAATTACAATACAAAGGCTACGCTTTATAAAGTAATTGCATTATACAAACTAATAGTACCACAGCAAGTAGTTTTTTATGTTTACGACTCAACTGGTTAGGAAATAAACTCAAATACTAATTAACACCTTGCAGTGTGCACTTATTATTTAATAAGCAAGCTATCTGACAATAACAAATCGAAGCGCTTAGGCTATGAATAAGGTTATTGAAGCAGCGATATATAAATTGTTAGTCAAAGACTTTAAATTCTGAATGGAGAGCTGTCGTTTCGCAGTTACTATACTTGCTAGCAATGGTAGTTTCATGGATGAATTATAGCGCTGTGAATTCACTAAACACCCAAACGCAAAAAAGCCTCAACATAATGTTGAGGCTTTCTTTTAAATAGGAGCTTGGCGATGTTCTACTTTCACATGGGCGAACCCACACTATCATCGACGCTGTTTCGTTTCACTTCTGAGTTCGGCATGGAGTCAGGTGGTTCCAAAACGCTATGTTCACCAAGCAAATTCGGTAATTTGCTTTTTATTATTTATTTTAGGCTTTAAAAAACCCGTCGCATTAATGCAACGGGTTTCTTTAATTGGGAGCTTGGCGATGTTCTACTTTCACATGGGCGAACCCACACTATCATCGACGCTGTTTCGTTTCACTTCTGAGTTCGGCATGGGGTCAGGTGGTTCCAAAACGCTATAGTCACCAAGCAAATTCTGTGTGCAAATGTTCAATGGCGCAGCCATTTTATTTGCGCAAGGTGCATATCTGTTAACACTTGTTGTTAAGAGACACACTTTGCTTAAATTCGGAAAGCTGTTTCTTTTATCTCAATCGTAAAGTTATCTACTTTAGTAACTTAATCTATTCAACTTCTGCGGGTCTAAACCACTTTGGCGTTGTATGGTTAAGCCTCACGGGTAATTAGTACAGGTTAGCTTAATGGCTCACACCACTTCCACATCCTGCCTATCAACGTTGTAGTCTTCAACGGCCCTTCAGTTAACTCAAGTTAAAGTGAGAACTCATCTCGAGGCTCGCTTCCCGCTTAGATGCTTTCAGCGGTTATCGATTCCGAACGTAGCTACCGGGCAATGCAATTGGCATCACAACCCGAACACCAGCGGTTCGTCCACTCCGGTCCTCTCGTACTAGGAGCAGCCCCTCTCAATTCTCAAACGCCCACGGCAGATAGGGACCGAACTGTCTCACGACGTTCTAAACCCAGCTCGCGTACCACTTTAAATGGCGAACAGCCATACCCTTGGGACCGACTTCAGCCCCAGGATGTGATGAGCCGACATCGAGGTGCCAAACACCGCCGTCGATATGAACTCTTGGGCGGTATCAGCCTGTTATCCCCGGAGTACCTTTTATCCGTTGAGCGATGGCCCTTCCATTCAGAACCACCGGATCACTATGACCTACTTTCGTACCTGCTCGACGTGTCTGTCTCGCAGTTAAGCTTGCTTCTACCATTACACTAACCGTACGATGTCCGACCGTACTTAGCAAACCTTCGTGCTCCTCCGTTACTCTTTGGGAGGAGACCGCCCCAGTCAAACTACCCACCAGGCACTGTCCACAACCCCGATTCAGGGGCCTATGTTAGAACATCAACACTACAAGGGTGGTATTTCAAGGACGGCTCCACACAATCTAGCGACTGTGTTTCAAAGCCTCCCACCTATCCTACACATGTAGGGTCAATGTTCAGTGCCAAGCTGTAGTAAAGGTTCACGGGGTCTTTCCGTCTAGCCGCGGGTACACAGCATCTTCACTGCGATTTCAATTTCACTGAGTCTCGGGTGGAGACAGCGTGGCCATGGTTACACCATTCGTGCAGGTCGGAACTTACCCGACAAGGAATTTCGCTACCTTAGGACCGTTATAGTTACGGCCGCCGTTTACCGGGGCTTCGATCAAGAGCTTCGCCGAAGCTAACCCCATCAATTAACCTTCCGGCACCGGGCAGGTGTCACACCCTATACGTCATCTTTCGATTTTGCAGAGTGCTGTGTTTTTAATAAACAGTCCCAGCCACCTAGTCACTGCGACTCTCGTCCGCTTAGAGAGCAAGTCTCATCACAGATAAGAGCGTACCTTCTCCCGAAGTTACGGTACAATTTTGCCTAGTTCCTTCACCCGAGTTCTCTCAAGCGCCTTAGTATTCTCTACCTGACCACCTGTGTCGGTTTGGGGTACGATTCGAAATAATCTGAAGCTTAGAGGCTTTTCCTGGAAGTATGGCATCAACAACTTCACATCCGTAGATGCTCGTCTCGTATCTCAGCCTTAAAGAAACCCGGATTTACCTAAGTTTCAAGCCTACATACTTTCACATGGACAACCAACGCCATGCTTGTTTAGCCTGCTCCGTCCCCCCATCGCAATTATTCCAAGTACGGGAATATTAACCCGTTTCCCATCGACTACGCCTTTCGGCCTCGCCTTAGGGGTCGACTCACCCTACCCTGATTAGCATGGGATAGGAACCCTTGGTCTTCCGGCGAGCGGGTTTTTCACCCGCTTTATCGTTACTCATGTCAGCATTCGCACTTCTGATACCTCCAGCATGCCTCCCGGCACACCTTCAACAGCTTACAGAACGCTCCCCTACCCCGCGAATAAATTCGCAGCCGCAGCTTCGGTGGTATGTTTAGCCCCGTTACATCTTCCGCGCAGACCGACTCGACCAGTGAGCTATTACGCTTTCTTTAAAGGATGGCTGCTTCTAAGCCAACCTCCTGGCTGTCTGGGCCTTTCCACATCGTTTCCCACTTAACATACACTTTGGGACCTTAGCTGGCGGTCTGGGTTGTTTCCCTCTCCACGACGGACGTTAGCACCCGCCGTGTGTCTCCCGGATATTACTTATTGGTATTCGGAGTTTGCAAAGGGTTGGTAAGTCGGGATGACCCCCTAGCCTTAACAGTGCTCTACCCCCAATAGTATTCGTCCGAGGCTCTACCTAAATAGATTTCGGGGAGAACCAGCTATCTCCCGGTTTGATTAGCCTTTCACTCCTAGCCACAGGTCATCCGCTAGCTTTTCAACGATAGTCGGTTCGGTCCTCCAGTCAGTGTTACCTGACCTTCAACCTGCCCATGGCTAGATCACCGGGTTTCGGGTCTATACCCAGCAACTAAACGCGCAGTTAACGCTCGCTTTCACTACGGCTCCCCTAAATGGTTAACCTCGCTACTGAATATAAGTCGCTGACCCATTATACAAAAGGTACGCAGTCACAGAACGAATCTGCTCCTACTGCTTGTACGTATACGGTTTCAGGTTCTATTTCACTCCCCTCACAGGGGTTCTTTTCGCCTTTCCCTCACGGTACTGGTTCACTATCGGTCAGTTGGGAGTATTTAGCCTTGGAGGATGGTCCCCCCATATTCAGTCAAAGTTTCACGTGCTCCGACCTACTCGATTTCACTGTAAATAAGTTTTCGTGTACGGGACTATCACCCTGTATCGTCAAACTTTCCAGAATGTTCCACTAACTACATTACAGCTTAAGGGCTAATCCGATTTCGCTCGCCGCTACTTTCGGAATCTCGGTTGATTTCTTTTCCTCGGGGTACTTAGATGTTTCAGTTCTCCCGGTTCGCCTCACTTACCTATGTATTCAGTAAGTGATACCACTAAGTGGTGGGTTTCCCCATTCGGAAATCCTAGTCTCAAGCGCTTTTTACTAGCTTGACTAGGCTTATCGCAAGTTAATACGTCCTTCATCGCCTCCAACTGCCAAGGCATCCACCGTATACGCTTAGTCACTTAACCATACAACCCAAAATGGTTTGTATCGTCAAAGACAGTTTTTAACTCCGCCAGAAGTTAAATATTGAATACTAAAGTAGATACCAACATATTCTTTATTAAAGAGTATGCGGCATATTTTCTTTACTTTATTTTGAGAACTCTAAATTAAATATTGCACTTACTAAGTAAGTACTTAATTTAAAGTTTGTCAGCTTTCCAAATTTTTAAAGAGCAAATTAACTAAGCTATTGCTTAGCTAACAATCATCTGTGTGGACACTTCGAACAAAAAGTTCTAAATCGTATAAGGAGGTGATCCAGCCCCAGGTTCCCCTAGGGCTACCTTGTTACGACTTCACCCCAGTCATGAATCACTCCGTGGTAAGCGCCCTCCCTAAGGTTAAGCTACCTACTTCTGGAGCAACCCACTCCCATGGTGTGACGGGCGGTGTGTACAAGGCCCGGGAACGTATTCACCGCGACATTCTGATTCGCGATTACTAGCGATTCCGACTTCATGGAGTCGAGTTGCAGACTCCAATCCGGACTACGACGCACTTTAAGTGATTCGCTTACTCTCGCGAGTTCGCAGCACTCTGTATGCGCCATTGTAGCACGTGTGTAGCCCTACACGTAAGGGCCATGATGACTTGACGTCGTCCCCACCTTCCTCCGGTTTATCACCGGCAGTCTCCTTAGAGTTCCCGACCGAATCGCTGGCAACTAAGGATAGGGGTTGCGCTCGTTGCGGGACTTAACCCAACATCTCACAACACGAGCTGACGACAGCCATGCAGCACCTGTCTCAGAGTTCCCGAAGGCACCAAACTATCTCTAGTAAGTTCTCTGGATGTCAAGTGTAGGTAAGGTTCTTCGCGTTGCATCGAATTAAACCACATGCTCCACCGCTTGTGCGGGCCCCCGTCAATTCATTTGAGTTTTAACCTTGCGGCCGTACTCCCCAGGCGGTCTACTTAATGCGTTAGCTTTGGAAGACAGTTCCGAAAAACCGAACTCCTAGTAGACATCGTTTACGGCGTGGACTACCGGGGTATCTAATCCCGTTTGCTCCCCACGCTTTCGTACATGAGCGTCAGTGTTGACCCAGGTGGCTGCCTTCGCCATCGGTATTCCTTCAGATCTCTACGCATTTCACCGCTACACCTGAAATTCTACCACCCTCTATCACACTCTAGTTTGCCAGTTCGAAATGCAGTTCCCAGGTTGAGCCCGGGGCTTTCACATCTCGCTTAACAAACCGCCTGCGTACGCTTTACGCCCAGTAATTCCGATTAACGCTCGCACCCTCCGTATTACCGCGGCTGCTGGCACGGAGTTAGCCGGTGCTTCTTCTGTTGCTAACGTCACAGCTAGCAGGTATTAACTACTAACCTTTCCTCACAACTGAAAGTGCTTTACAACCCGAAGGCCTTCTTCACACACGCGGCATGGCTGCATCAGGCTTGCGCCCATTGTGCAATATTCCCCACTGCTGCCTCCCGTAGGAGTCTGGACCGTGTCTCAGTTCCAGTGTGGCTGATCATCCTCTCAAACCAGCTAGGGATCGTCGCCTTGGTGAGCCATTACCTCACCAACTAGCTAATCCCACTTGGGCCAATCTAAAGGCGAGAGCCGAAGCCCCCTTTGGTCCGTAGACATTATGCGGTATTAGCCATCGTTTCCAATGGTTGTCCCCCACCTAAAGGCATGTTCCCAAGCATTACTCACCCGTCCGCCGCTCGTCATCTTCTAGCAAGCTAGAAATGTTACCGCTCGACTTGCATGTGTTAGGCCTGCCGCCAGCGTTCAATCTGAGCCATGATCAAACTCTTCAATTAAAAGTGTTTTTGGACATAAGTCCGACTCAATGAATTCTGATTTTGATTTCTTTCGAAATCGAATTGACTGTACTGAAATAAACTATGTTTATTTCCGTTGGTCACTCAGTTCAATTAAGCCTAAATTTTGTTACGCTAAAAGCGTATGTTAGAACTTAATCTGTACGAGTGCCCACACAGATGATTGCTTAAATTTTTAAAGAACAGTGCAAACAATCTTGTGTTTGCCGCGACGCTTCGTCGCTGTTAGGGCTGCGTATGTTACGCTTTCCTATTTTTTTGTCAACACTTAATTTTGATTATTTTCTTTTTACTTTGAAAACCTTCAAAATTCAGCTTTACTTGACTCAACCAAATCGTGATTCGCTGCTATGCTGCGTCGTTCCCCGTGTTGGTGGAGGCGCATTATAGAGAGATTTGATTTGGGCGCAACCCTTTTTTTGAGTTTTTTGTAAAAAATAGCGATTTAATTCTAAATTTAACATTAAGGCTACAAAACCGAACGTTAAATGTACGATTCTGAGCATTTGAACTCAAAAAGAGGAATTTAAGTATCGATCAATCTTTCAGGATTGCAAATTTATATGTCATATTTTTTAAAACAATATGAAATAAAAAAGGAGCCTTTTGGCTCCTTCTCCTTTATACAGTGTGTTAGTAAAGAATACTATATAGCTTGCGACGATATTTCCCTGCTAACTCGTCACCATCTGGTAATGTGGCGATTACATCTAAAAACATCTTACGTGCATCGCCGAATGCTAAATCCTTTTGCAGTACACTAAACAAGGTTTCTAATGCCTCTTCTTTACGACCGACCTGATCGTATTGCACTGCTAGTTTCACTTTTGCGGCAAAGTTAGTCTCGTCTTTTTCAATTTCAGCTTCTAATTGTTTTATCTCTGGCGAGTCCTTAGCTTCTTGCGCTAATTCAATTTTAGCCTTTAAGTTATTAAAGTAGGCATCTTGATCAACCATTGGAATAGTCGACAACAGCGCATCGGCATCATCTACTTTTTGTATGTTTAAGCAGATATCTGCAAGAATGAGCTTAACCTTACTGTTTTGAGCATTTAGGTCATAAGCTTGTTTTGCTTTTGTATAGGCTTCAGAGTAATTACCTTGGCTCAGTAATTGTTGTGCTTGAGTAACAAGTAGATCTTCAGCATTAGGTAAATGTTTTTCAAATGCAGCATCTAACATCTCTTGCGTTTGCGGTCCTGGCAACATATCTACAGGTGCACCGCCTTTTAAAAGTAAAATAGCAGGAATACCCTGAAGACCAATTTGCTGTGCAAGTTGAGATGCTAGCGCTTGCTCAACATCGCAATTTAACTTGGCTAATAGGAAGTGTTCAGCGTATTGCGCTGCTTTTGCTTCAAGCATTGGTGTCATAGTTGCGCATTCAGGCGCTTGCTGAGTATGAAAGTACAGAGCAATAAGTGTTTCAGGAGCTGTTTCTGAGATAACTTGCTGAAAGCTTTCAGCTGTTAGTTCAATAATATTCGACATATAAAATTAATTATTAACTTCAATTAGTTTCAATATGGAGGCAATATAACTAAAAAACAATGCTTAGAAAGAGAATAACAAATGAAATATGCATTCCTATCAGCACTGCTTATAAGTAATAGTGCACTTGCTGCCAGTCAATTCACCCCAAACACAAACCAGCAAAACACCTTAAACGAATTGTATAAACACCTCCATCAAAACCCTGAACTGTCATACCAAGAAAAAGCGACGTCTCAGCGACTTGCTAAAGAGTTAACACAATTGGGTTTTAGTGTTACTGAAAATGTTGGAGGTTTTGGCGTCGTTGGTATTTATAAAAATGGTAACGGACCAACTGTTATGCTTCGAGCAGATACTGATGGCTTACCTATTATTGAAGAAACAAATAAAGATTACGCTTCAAAAGTAACTGTGATTGACAAAGGCGGCAATAAAGTAGGAGTGATGCATGGCTGCGGTCATGATATTCATATGACCAGTTTTATTGGCACAGCTCAGCAGCTAGTTGAACACAAAAGTGATTGGCAAGGTACCTTGATGATGGTTGCGCAACCTGCTGAAGAAGTAGGTGGCGGCGCAAAAGCCATGTTAAAAGAAGGTTTGTATACTAAATTTGCCAAACCGGACTATGTTGTAGGCTTACACGTTAGCGCCTCAGCCCCTGCAGGTAAAATCGCAATTGCTCCAGGGTATGCATTGGCAAATGTAGATTCGGTTGATGTGATTATAAAAGGCCGCGGTGGTCATGGCGCTTACCCTCACACGACTATTGATCCTGTTGTATTAGCTTCTCGCACGGTACTTGCACTACAAACAATTGCGAGCCGCGAAGTATCACCACTCGAACCAAACGTGATTACGGTCGATTCTATTCATGGTGGCTCAAAACACAACATTATTTCAAATCAAGTGAAACTACAGCTTACTTTACGCTCTTATAATCCTGACGTGCGCAATCAACAAATTGCGGCGATTAAACGTATTACTAAAGGGATTGCACTAAGTGCTGGTCTTTCAGAAAACGAACACCCTGAAGTAATAGTACACGAGTCGGAAAGTATTCCTTCTACTTATAATAACCCAGAGCTTGCGACACGTGTTACCGCCAGTATTAAAAAAGCAATTGGTGAAGACAATACATTAAAAGCCGAACCAGTAATGGCCGGTGAAGATTTTGGGCTGTTTGGTCGCACCGATGAAAATGTGCCTATTACCATTTTTTGGCTTGGTGGTGTAAACCCAACAGAGTATGAAAGCGCAATTAAAAATGGCACTAAGCTACCCTCGCTTCATTCAAGTAAATTTGCGCCCGATTACCCACTGACAATCAAAACAGGCGTAACGGCGATGAGCCAAGCCGCTGTTGATCTATTTAATAACAACTAAAGGAACCTACCATGAAATACATCGCATTTGTTGCATCACTACTATTTAGTGTTGCTTGTTTTGCTAATACGCCAGTTATTACGCAGCAGCAACTTCTTGAAAACCAAATGTCGACTAATGCTTACACCATAATAGATGTGCGCTCAAAAGAAGAATTTAACGATGGCCATGTAAAAGGCGCACTTAATATTCCGCATAATCAAATTGAAGAAAACATGTCGGTATTAGAAGCACTAAAAGATCAGACGCTAGTTGTGTATTGTCGTTCGGGTCGTCGCGCGGGCTTATTTGAAGAAGTATTATCAAAGAAAGGCTTTAAATTAAAGCATTTAGAAGGTGACTACCTCGCTTGGAGTGAAAAACAATTACCGTTAATTAAAAAGTAATTTCTCTGGGCTTTCTTAGCTAAGCAATTAAAACAAAAAACCAGCCACATCAGGCTGGTTTTTTATATTCATTTAGCACTTACTCTTCAATTAACAGTGCTTTAATTTCTTCTTTTGCACCAAGAATGTGCTGCTTAAGTAGCTGACAGGCATTGCTCGTGTCACCGGCACGGCAATAGTCGATTAACTGCTTATGCTCACCACCTGCTTTTTTGATACCACCAGCAAGTAATAAGTGCATACGAATATAGCGGTCAGAGTTTTTATTTAAAATATTTACTACTTCTAGCGTCTGTGGGCGCTCAGCTGCTTGATACAAATAGGTATGAAAACTGGTATTCAAATCTGCCCATAAGTTGGCACTGTCTTCATGGGTAAGCGCTTCATCTAACTTAGATAATAATTCTTCAGCATGATCAAAGTCAGTTGCATTCATATTTGGAATAGAGCGAGCAAGGAGATCAGCTTCTAACATTGCTCTTAATTCAAAAAGCTCATCAACATGTGCGGCATCAAGTTCAGTTACTACCGCGCCTTTATGCGCTTGAAACTTAACTAAGCCTTCAGCTTCAAGTTGTAATAGGGCTTCACGTACAGGAATACGGCTTACATCCAACTCTTCCGCAAGCGCTGCTTGGCGTAACGGTTGACCGGATTTTACTTCGCCTTTTAAGATTTTTTCACGAATTGCATCCACTACAAATTCAGTACGTGTTTTATATGCTAGCCCCATTTTATCTCTTTGTATTTTGTATAAACTTGGCAATAGTTTATACAAATTATAAAAAAAGGCCAGCAAAGCTGGCCTTTTACCTTAGAACGGGAACACACA
This sequence comes from Pseudoalteromonas sp. ABV4_021, assembly GCF_056159365.1. NCBI lineage: Bacteria > Pseudomonadati > Pseudomonadota > Gammaproteobacteria > Alteromonadales > Pseudoalteromonadaceae > Pseudoalteromonas > Pseudoalteromonas sp. ABV4_021. The sequence continues at coordinate 2,158,509 of NZ_JBSWVB010000001.1, forward strand.
ATTATTTCATGCGAACTCTAGGGTCCGTTAATCTTTGCTGTTCTATTTTTGTTTTTCTGAGCGTGTTTTTATCGCGGCGCTCGATGTGTAGCCTAGTCGCCTAAGCAAATATCGGGCAACAATGATAAAAGCGCGCTCGAAAAAACCTTCCGGCAGTGCTTGATTGGCTTTTCTGCTTTGTTATCGGCTGACTCGCATAGAATAACTATGCCACGCAGCCTCTTCCTTGCATAAAACCCAATCAAGCTACTGCAAAAACGAACTTGAAAGATCAACAGACCCTAAAATGCATTTTGTATACATAGAGGACGCAAGAATCGTTCTATTGCTTGGCTGCCGACAGATGTGCTTCTCACATCGGTTGAACTTGGGAATGGACCGCCGTGCATCATTGCATCACACACTTCCACTCCCGTTGGCATTTGGTTGTATATTAAACGGCCAACAACATAACTTAGCGACTCAGTAATATCAGTATGTTGCTGTACTAATGTTTCGCTACCATGAATTGTTGCTGTTAATTGACCTTCGAGTTCTTCAATCAATGCTACTAATTCATCATTCGATGAATACGTTACCATTAACGCTGCTGGGCCAAATACTTCTTCATGCAATGCTTTATTGTTTCTGAACTCAGTTGCTGTAGTTACAAATACTTGCGTGCTACAACGAAGTGCTTCAGATTGCCCGCTTGCAACAAGCGTTGCATTGCTTGCGAAATTTTCACATCCCGATTGATACGCTTTTAAAATAGCTGGTGTTAACATGGCTTGCGGTGTAGACACTTCCACTTCTTTTGCTACAGCTTGCTTAAAACTTTCAGCTTCTTCTTCAGCAATTAGCCATAAACCTGGATTGGTACAGAATTGACCTGCACCCATATTTAGCGATGCAATAAATGTTGCTGCCAGCTTATCTTCCTGGCCTTTTACAAACCCCGGAAGCAGTATTTGCGGATTTGTTGAGCCAAGCTCACCATAAAATGGAATTTGCTGCTTGCGTTGTTTAATGCTGTCTTGCAGTGCCATACCAACACCAAACGAGCCTGTAAAACCAACCGCTTGGATTTTTGGATTTTTAACCAGTTCGTGGCTTACATCATAACTTTTTGAGTGTAATAACTGATAAACACCTTTTGGCATATCACATTTACTAATTGCCGCTTCAATTGCGCGAACCACAATTTCACTGGTACCCGGGTGTGCTGAGTGAGATTTATAAACCACAGGACACCCTGCCGCTAATGCCGAGGCTGTATCACCGCCAGCTGCGCTGAACGCAAGTGGAAAGTTACTTGCACCAAATACCGCAACCGGACCAATCGCTATTTTTGCCATTTTTAATGTTGGACGCGGTAAAGGCTGACGTTCAGGTAATGCTGCATCTTCAGCGATAAACTCAACGTCTTTTTCTAAGTTTGCTGCAAATAAACGTAACTGACCGACAGTACGACCTAGCTCACCTTTAATACGCATCTCAGGTAAACCGGTTTCAAGAGGAGTACGTGCAACAAGTTCGTCTTCTTTACTTGCTAGTTCATTTGCAATTGTATTTAAAAATGCAGCACGCTGAGCTTTAGTGGTTTTACGATAAACCTTAAATGCAGTATCTGCCACATCACATGCTTGTGCTAGCTGAACAAGGCTACAGTTTTTAAATGCAGGCTCAAGCGGTGTATGGTCATATGCATTTATTGCGTTAAATGAACCTTCACCTTGTGAAGCCCATTCGTTATTAATAAAACTTAATCCTGTAAACATTTACTTTCCCCTTTATACAAGTTGAAAACCATTAACATAGGGATCATCATCATCCACTAGTATTTGGTTGTATCCGGTAATTTTTGCCCATCCTTGAATCGATGGTTTTATGGCAGTAATGCCGCCCACTTCGGTTACTGACTCAATAGTGCCAACAAACTGACTGCCAATGATACTTTCATGAACGAACTTCTCGCCTGGCTTTAATAAGCCTTTGGCATGCAGTTGCGCCATACGTGCCGATGTACCTGTACCACACGGGCTGCGGTCAATCGCCTTATCACCATAAAACACCGCGTTTGCGACGGTAGACCCTTCAGTTTTTGGTACGCCGGTCCATAACACATGCGATAGCCCTGTCACTTTACTATCCTCTGGGTGAGTACATTCCACCGCACGCGCTGCAATTTCACGTACCAATGGACTGAATTTTAAAATATCCCCAGGTGACCATTTATCAATACCAGGGAAATTTTCTTGCGGCTCAACAATTGCGTAAAAGTTACCGCCATAGGCGATATCGAGTTTGATTCTGCCAAGCTCTGGCACGTCAATTTCAATATCTCGATGTGCTAAATAAGCCGCAACATTATAGATTTTGACCCACTCAACTTTGTTGTTAGTCATCTGATATTCAACATTGATCTGCCCTGCTGGCACATCAATAATCAATTTACCCTGCTCTTTGGGTTGAATAAGCCCCGCTTCTAAACCCGCTGTAACCGTACCTATCGTGCCATGTCCGCACATAGGTAAGCAGCCAGAAGTTTCAATAAACAAAATGGACGCATCGGCATTATCTGAACAGGGGGGATACAAAAACGCGCCCGACATCATGTCGTGACCACGAGGCTCAAACATCAAAGACTGGCGGATCCAGTCGAATTCGCGCATAAAGTGCATACGCTTTTCACCCATGGTATTACCATCAAGCACAGGGTGCCCCGAGGTTACCAGTCGCACTGGATTGCCACAGGTATGGGCATCAATACAAAAATAGGTCCCTTTCTTCACTTGCTGCTCTCCTATCTATTGTTACTTCTTATAATGCGAAATAGGCGTGCACCTTGATGCACACCTTGGCTAAGGGGAAAGCCTAATTGTTATACGTCGTACGCTAAAACCATATCAGGATGTGTCATTGCGTTTTTGCGTTGTGTTGTGAAAAACGACTACACATATTGCCAATTTAGTTTCATTTGTTTTTACTTCGAAAAGTGATACTGTACATTGTATACCGATTAAGTTAATGTATATTGTATACAATGTAAAGCACTATTTTAATCTAATGGAAAACACCTCTCACTCGGTTAATCAAAATGTCGCTGTAATTGGCGCAGGCGTAATTGGAATTGCAACCGCAATTCAGCTGCAAAAATGTGGTTATCAAGTCACATTACTCGATAAACAAGGTATTAGCGAAGGCTGTTCAAAAGGTAATGCAGGGCACTTTGCGACAGAGCAAGTATTCCCATTGGCACAGGCCTCTTTATTGCCGCAACTGCCAAAAATGCTGCTCGATCCAAAAGGCGCACTGCGTATTAGCCCGAGTTATTTATTTAAAGCATTACCGTGGTTTATGCGGTTTTTAGCAAATATGCGTCCGCACATTTTCAAGCAAAACAAAGAAGCGTTAAAAAAACTAAACTGCGCGGCAATAAACGCATGGCAGCGACTTACCCAAGCAAGTAATAGCCAAGGACTATTCCATTTAAATGGCAGCTTACTCACTTTTGAGTCAGACTCGCAAAAAAATGCGCTCACAACACTAGAACACTATAAAAATGAAGGCGTTAATGTCACGCTACTTGAACGCAATGAGCTTGATGAATTACAACCGGGCTTACATCAAAATATAACGCATGCATTATATTTTACTGATGTAGGGCACACTTGTAGCCCATATCAATTAAACCTCGCGCTATTTGAGCATGCAAAATCGTTAGGCGTTAGCTTTAAACAAGTTGAGGTCACATCGCTATTTACTACCGGTTCAGCTGTAACCATAAATACCAACCACGATGACCTCCTCTTTGATGCACTCGTAATGTGTACCGGTGCTCACAGTAAATCACTGTGTAAACAACTTGGTTATAACGTGCCACTTGATACAGAGCGCGGTTATCATTACATGGTAAGTAGTGAGAACATGCCAACCATGCCGGTTGTTTCATTTGAGAAAAAGTTTATTTTAACCCCAATGCAAGAAGGGCTTCGCCTTGCGGGTACAGTGGAATTTGCAGGCCTTTCAAAAGCACCAACCTACCGCCGTGCGGATATGTTAAAGCAGCTTGGCGAATCTATTTGGCCAGATATGGTGGATGACTACCCTGATCATGATAAGAAGTGGATGGGCTTTCGACCTACGCTACCCGACTCACTGCCTGTGATCGGACGCGCACCTAAACACAACAATGTATTTTTTAACTTTGGCCACCAGCACCTAGGTCTAACCCTAGCGGCAATTTGTGCCGAGCTTATCGCTTGTGATGTGCAAGGAGTTAAACCCTTAATTGACTTAACCCCTTATTCAATCGCTCGTTTTAATTAACAGGCAGCACCACTTTTGCTACGCAACCACGTTCAGGGTGGTTGCTAAGTGAAATCACTCCGTTATGCGCTGATACAATTTGGCGACAAAGCGCAAGGCCCGTGCCTGTGCCTTGCTTTTTAGTGGTGTACAAAGGTACAAAAAGGTTATCAGGGTTACTAATTCCTGTGCCTAAATCTCTGATTTCAATCACTACTTGTTGCTCATCTTGCTTAAGTGAAATATCTATCGTGTGATCTGGCGCTGCTTCATGGGCATTTTTCAATAAATTAATTAAACATTGCTCTAGCTGGGCGGCATCCACCTCAACCATGCAGTTATCTGGTAAATGTAAATTACAGGGGTAACCAAGTAACTCTGTACTACTTGAGATTATTTTTACTAAATCATGCGGTTTCTTTTGCGGCTCAGGTAAAGTCGCAAGTTGACGATAACCCTGAATAAAGGATTTTAAGCGAGTTGCACGTTCGCCAATAATGGTTAAGCCACCTTGAATATCTTCTTTGTCTTCACCGTCAATCGGCAAGCTCGATGATATTTTATTTATCGTGTCGGTTAAGCTAATAATGGGCGACAACGAATTATTAATTTCATGACTTAACACACGCACTAAGTCTTTCCATGCTTTTTGTTCTTGATGGCTCAGTACTGTTTCTAAATCCGATAAAATAAACAAGTTATGCTGCTTACCTGCTTCTCTAAAATTATCACGATACAAATGCAAGCGAGATGATGCTTGTTTATTCGCAACCATAACTAACTGATTATTGGGCGCATCAATAAGCTCGACCAAATTTAAATCCGCAAGTGTATGGTTAATCAACTTGGATTCAGATTTTTCAAAAAAGCGCTCTGCCGCAGGGTTTGCCAAGGTGATCTTTTGATTTTCATCACAAGCGAAAATAATTACGCCTATTTGTTTAATCAGCTTCGCTAATAACAATTGGCTTTCTTTATATTCAAAGCGTGTGGTTGATAAGTTATCTGCAAGTCGATTAATCTGCTGAACTAAATCGCCAAGCGCCGATGACTCAGCAGCGCCCTTAGCACGCAAGGTGTAATCACCTGCATTTAACGCTTCAACTAAATTTGCTAACGACAAAAACTGCTCGTTTAATTTATCAAACAAGTAATAAAGATTTACCAACACCACTAAAATCAGTAACACACTCACCAGTGCTTGCAAATAGATGCTGAAGTCCGCCTGCCAAATCATCACCAGCGCAATAAAATTGCCCGGCAGCGCTGCCCACAACACCGAACGTTGTAACTGATTGAAAAAGTTTTTCACGATTAGATACCAAACTTATCGAGTCGACGATAAAACGCACTGCGACTTAAGCCAAGTGATTTTGCCGTATCCAATGCGTTGCCTTGGTATTCCATTAAACGCTGTTCAATCACCGCTTTTTCAATGTCATCCATGGTGCCTTGGTACTTAGTGGTTGTTTGCTCAAAAGTCTCTGGGGTTTGAGCTACACTTGGCGTTAGCATTAAATGCTCTGGGCTGATTTCGCTTACTGCAAGTAACGTCGCGCGCTCTAAGGTGTGAGATAGCTCGCGTACATTGCCCGGCCAATCGTATGTCATTAATGCATCACACGCAGCTGTCGATAAACTTGGCGCTGGTTTATTAAAACGCTTCGCTGCTTTAGCAATAAAGTTATTTGCCATAGGCAAGATGTCGTCTTTGCGCTCAGCTAAACTTGGTAAACGCACTACAAAGGTGTTTAACCGGTAAAGCAAATCTTGGCGAAATGTAGCGTCTTCAACCATCGCATCTAAATTGGCATTGGTTGCTGAAATTAAACGAATATTGGCTGTTTGGGTTTTGCTTGAGCCAACTTTTTCAAATTGGTGTTCTTCTAATAAGCGCAGTAACTTTGCTTGTTGTGGCAACGGAATATTACCAATTTCATCCATAAACAAGGTGCCTTTTTCGGCAAGTTCAACGCGGCCAATACGATTCTCCTTGGCATCGGTAAAGGCGCCTTTTACATGGCCAAAAAGTTCAGACTCAAATAAGCTTTCGCTGATTGCGCCCATATTTACCGAAACAAAACGTTCATTATTTCGGCTACTTAAATTATGAATATGCTGCGCGAGTAAGCTTTTACCGGTGCCATTTGGCCCTGTGATCAGCACATTGATATCGGCTTTGGCAATTTGCGCTAGTTGTGTAAGCAGGGCTTTCATCGGTGCAGATTCAACGATCAACTCCCCATCACTTTGTGCTAGTTCGCTTTTTAAGTTTTGGTTTTCTTGGTTAAGCACTTGGTTTTGCAGCTTCTGCTCGCGCAATTTAAGCTGATTGGTGATGACTGTTAATAAGCGTTCGTTTTCCCATGGCTTTTCAACAAAATCGCCCGCTCCTGCTTTCATTACCTCAACGGCAATTTCAACACTTGCCCATCCAGTCATACAAACAATTGCCAAGCTTTCATCAAGAGCTGCGAGCTGTTCGGTAAGATTAATACCTTCCTGACCAGAGGTAGTATCAGCGTGATAATTTAAATCGATTAAAGCGAGATCAATGTCATTTTGTTTAACAAAGAAAACAGCTTCTGCTGGTGAACTTACTGTGCTGACTTTAAACCCTTCGCTCTTTAAAAATAGGCGAAGTGCGGCAACAATACTGAGATCGTCATCAGCAATTAAAATATGAGACACAATTTATCCTTTACTGCGTTAATTCTTATTTGCTTATAAGCGCACAAAGGCTGCTAAGCATAAGCGGGATAGTGGTTTTAGGGTAAAAGTTAACTTTCGTTAAATCAATAAATAAAAAACCAGTGCAAGCACTGGTTTTTTATTTAGTTTTATTTATTCGTGCCTAAGTGCACTTGATGGTTCCATATTAAGTGCGTTACGAACTGGTAGCACAACAGCAAGAATAATTACTAAGCTGATTAACACTGGTACACCAATATAAACAAGCAGTGAGCCCTCGGCCATACTGCCTTGCTCTAACATTTTTACTAACAGTACGCCGGCTGGAATACCTAAAATTAAACCAGCTACTAGCTGCTTTATCGCTTGCATTAGGTAGTGGTTATACACATTACTGTTATCTGCACCAAGCGCTCGGCGAACACCGATTTCTTGTGTTTTTTGCACAATAGAGTTAGCCATAACACCGTAAATACCACTAAATGCAATGACCATTGACGAGATAGCGAACAAGATAAAGATATTAGCAATAAAGTTCATACCCGATAAACGACTGTCAATACCCGCTTGGATGTCAGTGATGCTGTAAGGTGCAACATCAGTATCTAACTCAACCGCGGCTTTAGTTAATAAGCTTACAGGGTTATGCATTGCAGTTGCTGTAGGGGCATTTTTAATTACCACATTCATATTCAAACGAGGGAACTGCTGATAAGCCAAAAACATCGATGCCTCATCACTATTGTGATCAAATGGTTGGCCGAATATGACATTGTTAGTAACACCTACAATGGTCACTACGGCATTATCCATTTCCATTAATTTAATGCGCTTGCCTATCGGGTTTTCACCCGCTAAGTGTTTTTCAGCAAAGTTTTTGGTAACAACTGCATTTAGGCTTGTTCCTGCTGAATCTGTGTTATTGAATAAGCGCCCTTCCAACAATGTCATCTCCATTGCTGAAAAGTAGTTATTCATAACAATGTTCACGTTAGAACCTGGGTAACTTGGTTTTTTGCCGTAATCGACACCCTCAACCGAGATATTTTGGAAAATGCCCCATGTGTGCGGTAACGACTGACTAAACGTAACACTTTCAATTGCTGGGTTTGCAGTTAGCTTTTCTTCCAGTGAACGATAATACTGTTTTGCTCTTTCAATATTTTCTTTTCCGTAGCGTTCACTTGGCAGTGCAATACGTGCCGCAACGCGGTTATCAATTGCAACACCATAATCAGCATCATTCATCTTGCTTACTAAGTTAAGCATCGCTGCTGAAAGCATAATTAGCGCGCACGATAAAGTTACTTCTAAACCAACAATTACCTTGCTAAGTAGACCTGCCGTTTTACTTTGCGCACCACGTGTGCCATCACGCAGCACTGCGTTGATATCGGTTTTAGTTGCGCGCCATGCAGGTAAGCCACCTGTAATTAGTATGGTGCTTAATACCGTTACCACAGTAATAATTAAGCTTGCTTGCGTAAGCCCTGCTTGCCACCAAAACGGAGGCTCAATTGGCAGCGAATTTAAAAAGTAGTCAAACGTTAAATCTAACCCGTAGCCTGCAATTAACACTGCTAAGCAACCAGACAGCACACTAATAATTAAGCTCTCACACATTAATTGGCGAATAAGTACCGAACGTGGCGCACCCAACGCTGTACGAATTGCACTTTCTTTATTGCGTTCAATAGCGCGAGATAACAACAAGTTACCCACGTTTACACACGCAAGAACTAAAATAAATAGCACAGCTAACGCCATAGCAAGTACCAGCGCATCACCGCCTTTACCAATTTTTTCCAATTGGAAAGTCCAAACAAAACCAATTTTTGTAGAGTTTAACTCTGGATACTGGCGTGCAAATTCCGCAAAAATGGTCTCCATTTCGCGATTTGCCTGCTGCTCAGACACACCTTCTTTTAATAAGCCGTAAACCGCTACGTAATTTGAATCTTCTCGCGCAGTGCCTTGGCTTTCAACTTTAAACGGCATGTACATTTGTGCAAAGTCAGGAAAGCGATAACCAGGCGCTGTTACCCCTACCACTGTATGGTTTTTGCCATCAATACGTATTTTTTGACCGACAATTGTTGGGTCAGACGCAAACATTTCACGCCATACAAAATCCCCTAACACCACTACACGCTCATTGCTGGTAGAGTCTGCTTTTGTTAGTAAACGACCCAGAGCAACTTTTGCCTCTGACACTTTAAAAAACTCTTCACTGACAAAGTGTGATGAATAACGAACAGCACGATCGCTTGTTGAAACGGTTACAGTGTACGTATCGTAAGCATCTAAAAACTCAAAGCTGGTTTGTTGATTTACAATATCTAGGTATTCTTGGTAACGCACCGAAGTACCATCGTACGCCACACCGTTTACTACCGTGGTCACTTTGCGTAAACGCTCGCCATCTTCAAGTGGGATAGTGCCGCTTAAGGTATTGAAAATAAAGCTGAACATATAAATGCATAAGCTTAAACCAATGGTCATAACAAAGGTGGTTAGCGCTGCAAAACGTGGATTTTTAAGCATTCCACGCACAGCATATAAAATATCGTCTAACATGGCATTTCTCCTTATGCTACTGCAACTTGCGCTTGCGTATCACCAACAATACGGCCATCAAATACTTCAACAATGCGCTCAGCACGTTTTGCACCACGGGGGTCGTGAGTAACCATACAAATAGTGGTGCCCTCTGCATGTAACTTGTCCAGTAACGCCATCACTAGTTCTGCATTTTTAGAATCAAGGTTACCGGTTGGTTCGTCCGCTAGAATAATTGAAGGGTTGCCAACAATGGCACGTGCTACAGCAACACGTTGCTGCTGACCACCTGAAAGTTGCGCTGGGTAATGCTTTGCTCTGTGGCTCATATCAACTCTTTCTAGCGCTGCCATTGCCATTTGCTTACGCTCGGCTTTAGTTAAATCTTTACGGTAAGTCAGTGGCAATGTAACGTTTTCTTCTACCGTTAAATCACTAATCAGGTTAAACGATTGAAATACAAAACCGATTTCTTTGTTACGAATATATGCACGCTGTTTGTGATCAAGCCCTGCTACTTGATGACCATTTAATTCAAAACTGCCACCCGAGCAGGTATCCAGTAAGCCTAAAATTGATAGTAAGGTTGATTTACCACAACCTGAAGGGCCTGAAATTGATACGTACTCGCCTTGTTTAATATCTAAATTAATCTCGCTTAGTGCGTGAGTTTCAACTTCATCGGTAGCAAATACTTTTTTTAGGTTTGTTAGTTTAATTAGTGTATTCATGTGATTATTCCTTCAAAATTCGTTATTAATGTGGTTTTGGATTAGTCAAGCGCAACACGTGCATGACGTGAAAATTCGCTTTGCTCAGAGATGACCACCTGATCACCCACGGCTAATCCAGTTACAATTTCAATTTCGGTGCTTGATGCTTTACCGTAGGTCACCGCTATTTTTTCAGCGTAACGGCCATTTTCAACCAGTTTAAAAGCACTTAGGGTACGCTCAGCTTGCGAAAATGCTGGGCGACGCACAAATAAGGTGTTACTTTTCTTAGCGACTATGATGTCGCCATCAACAGAGAGATCGGGGCGCGCTTCTTGCGGTAATGGTGTTTCAAGCTCAACATCCACTTGTACCGTACCTTCTACAACCGCAGGATCGATTCGTTTAACTTTACCCATAATGGTGTTAAAGCGGGTATCTATCGCCACGCTTTGACCTAGTGCAATGGCCGATGCTTTAAGCTCTGGGATTTTTAATTCAGCAATTAAATCATCTTGCTTAGCAAATTTAGCAACATTACTACCAAGTGATACTCGCTGACCTAATTCAAGCGGCATTGCTTGTAAAATGCCCGAAACCGGCGCCACTACTTTTAGTGATGCAAGTTGAAATTCGGCACGTTCAATGGTTTTGTTTAGTTTTTCCAAACGCGCTTGCTGCGCGGTAAGGTTTGCTTTTAAGTTTTCGCCAAGCTGCATTTCACGGCGCTTATCAATCGCAAGGGTTTCTTTTAACTGCGACACAGTCAATTTTGAGCTTTCGTAATCAAGACGAGAAACCGTAGCGTTGCCTTTTTGAATTAATTGCTCTTCTGCTTGCAAACGCATATTGGCTTTATCATAGGCCATTTTGGTTTGTAGCAAGCTTGCTTGCATATCCAGTAATTTGGTTTGTTGGCTTACTTTTAGTGCAGCTAGCTCAGCTTCAAGCGCTGTGCGCTCCCACTGTAGTTCTTCCACTTTTTGCTTTAGTTCAGGGTTAGCAAGTTCAACAATTAAGTCACCTTGATTAACCGCTGCACCTGGCTTCATAAGAATTTTTTCGACTTTACCTTCAACATTACTGGCAACCCAGCGCACATCGCGCGGTGCTAACACACCATGGCCCGATACTTTAATTGTAAATTCGCCTGCTTTAACTTCTGCTGTTAGTAAGTTAGAACGCTTAACCGTTGCGCTTGCAAAATCCACTTGCGCAAAGCCATAAACGGCGCCTGCGAAAAGCGCAGCTGCCACAGAAAATACTGCTGCTTTCTTTTTGTAAAACGGTGTTTTTTTAGTTTTGATAATGTCCATTTTAAATGCCTAATTATGTTTGCATTGGTAATAGACCTATATCAAAGAGCGTGCCAAACAATAAAAACCAATAATAACAGCACGTTACTATAAAGTCGCAATTTTGAGGATTCTATCACATCCCAATTTTGGGATGACGTTTAAAAAACCACATCCCAAAGTTGGGATAGCTTTACATTCACCACTATAATTTGGCAGCTGAATAGGTAAGTGGTACTTTAACAAAACAACAATAACTAAAAGGACTTAATATGAAAAACTTTATTGCGCCTGTATTACTAGGTGCGACAACTCTTTACTTTGCAAATATGAGTTACCAACAAAGCCTAACAATTTCAGGCTTAAGTAATGAGCTTATATCTCAAGAAGAAACCACTTTTATGCAAGAACAACAGTTAATCGAATTAAGAAAGAAGCTTGCGAGCGTGACAACAGGAGATAACAAAGTTGCAGCATTGCAGTTTGAGATTGAAAGGCTTAATCAACGACTAACGAATGACACAAATGCCGATACACAACCAACTACTTCACACTCCGAACTAGCAAATATTGAGACGTCGATCCCAGAACAGTCTGGTCAAACTGAATTGGCAAACAAGGTCGCGACACAACAAAATTCAGAAGGACCTACCGACTTTGTAGCTGATGCCCTCAACCTATTTTAAAATGAGGAAATCGATTACGCGTGGGCAACTGAAACTGAGCAAAATATCGCACAACTTTTTGCTGATAGGCTTGAGTTTTCAGATGTCACCTTGGTTAACTCCAGTTGTAAATCAACTCATTGCAAAATCACAGTTCAGCCTAATCAACAGCATACACTGATGATCGGTATGAACTTTGCCCGCCTGTTAGATGAGCAAACGTGGTCTAAAAACAGCTCAGCAATGTTTACATACGTAACTAATGAAAGCGGTGAAATGACGCTAATTTACAAACGTGACGGCTTGCTTTAAGCCGGCTTTTTACGTTTGTATCGGCGTTTAAACGGCTTTTGCTTGGGTGAGGGTAAATTACTAAATCCAGAGACGGGTGTTTCGCTAGCCAATTCAATATGACCTTGTAGCTCATTGAGTAATGGCGTCATAAAACTGCTGTAACTGCCATGCTTTTCAGCAATATGAGTAAGCTGCGACTCCCAAAGCGCGGTCATATCGGGCTTTGTTAATTTTTCAGGTAATACATTGATTAAGGCTTTGCCGGTTTCGGTGGCTAATATGTGTTTACCTTGGCGTTGTAAAAAGCCGCGTTTAAATAGTAATTCAATAATGCCAGCACGGGTGGCCTCGGTGCCTAGCCCGTCGGTGTCGCGCAGAATTTTTTTAATTTCAGCATCATCCACGTAACGCGCAATTCCGGTCATGGCACTTAATAAACTGGCATCATTAAAATGTTGTGGCGGCTCTGTTTGCTTTTCAACCAAGCGTCCTTGTTGGCAGGTGAATAGTTGCCCTTTTGAAAGCGCAGGTAGGGTTACTTCGTCTTTTAACTCGCTTTTACCCATAAGCACTTTAAAGCCTAGTTGGCTTTCGCGCTTTGCAGTCGCTTTAAACTTACCACCAGCAATTTCTGCCAACACTGTTGTGTCGTGATAAATATAATCTGGGTAAAACAATGCTAAATATTGGCGGCAAATAAGGCCGTAAACTTTTTCTTCTTCAAAGCCTAAACTCGCGCTTTTAAGCTTTTTACTGGTAGGAATAATAGCGTGGTGCGCCTCCACTTTTTTATCATTCCAACATTTATGCTTTCGTGACGTGTCGGCGTTTGCAATTAACTCACTCGTTTGCCCTTTGTTATTTTCTATCGCACTAAGCACCTGTGACGCTTCAAAAAAATGTTCATTGGGCAAATAGCGATTATCTGAACGTGGATACGTAATCAGCTTGTGTTTCTCATACAAGCTTTGGCAAATATCCAGCACTTTTTTGGCTGGCATTTTAAATAACTTTGCCGCATCGATCTGTAGTGCCGATAAATTATAAGGTAATGGCGGTGCTTGCTTTTTGGTTTTTTCCTCAACAGATAACACCTGCCCTTGTTGTCCCGTAATGCGGCTTATAACATTTTCACAAAGGCCCTTATGGAGCACACGGCCATCTTCATCTTGATAAGGCACGCACGCCTCACTTGGCAGCCATTTAGCTTGAAATTGCTCATCTTGCTCAGTGATATTCTCAGCGAGTACTTCAAAAAATGGGCGGCTGACAAAGTTTTCGATTTCTAAATCACGACGTACCACTAACCCTAAAATAGGTGTTTGTACCCGCCCAACCGAGAGCACTCCCGTATAGCCGCCTTGTTTACCTTTAATGGTATAAGCACGGGTTAAATTCATGCCAATTAACCAATCGGCACGCGAGCGTGCGAGCGCTGACACAGACAGTGGTATAAAATCGCGATTCGACTTTAAGTTGGCAAGCGCTTTTTTAACGGCGTTTAAGTTTAGGTCGCTGATCAGTAAGCGCTCGGTATTATCAAGTTTTGTTTTTGATACTTTCGCTTCACTAATAACTTCATCCACCAGCAACTGCCCTTCACGATCAGGGTCACCTGCATGCACAAGTTGGCTGGCTTGTTTTATGAGTTTTTTAAGCAAGGTGAGTTGTTTGCGAGTTTTAGCTTTGGCTTTTAATTGCCATGTGTCGGGCGCTATGGGTAAATCGCCTAAGTTCCATTTTTTATAGCGTTCATGGTATTCATCAGGCTCGGCAAGTTCAAGCAAATGACCAATGCACCATGACACCACATCACCATTACCCACAATAATATGGCCATCCATTTTTTTATGAGGCTTTGGCAGTGCATCGGCAATAGCACGCCCTAATGATGGTTTTTCTGCGATATAAAGTTTCAAATCAAAACAAACAACTGTATATAATTACAGTTAACTATATCGCATTACAGAATAAATGCTAATAAAGAATTATGCAGGTTGCGATTTTACAAAGAATTTGTTTTTTAAATAAACAAAAATGGGCATCCAGCAAAGTGCAACAATGGCTGTTTCAAACACAGGGTATATAAATTGATAGGGTGCTAGTGAGAAGTTGAAACTATTAAACCCCATGTCCATTGCACGAAATGCATTTAAGCAAATAATTGGAATACAAAAAAGTTGACCAAGCACTGATTGACGCCAAGAGACTTTATCCTTCAAACCTAAATAGGCAATGCTGCCCATCCATGCTAAATCATGGAGCAACCAAATAAAGTAGCGATAAAGGTTTTCTGAGTCCCACTCAATTAAATAAGGAAAGTAAAAATTAGCGAACAAAAAAAAGAACGCTGTGGTGCCAGCAAAAATCGCTCCTTGTTTTTGTTTTAAAGCTACAAGAAGTAAAAAAGAAATAACAACAAGTAAGGTTTGATAGCTGCCTAATACAATAAGCAGCTCTTTAATAGGCATTAGCGAATGCTATTTTTTATTTTCATCATCAGTACCACCACCGTTTCCACCGGTACCTGGCATATAAGAAAATTTATCTACTGTTTTCATAATTATCTCCTTGTAGTTGTTTTGCCTTAAGGCACCTTTCAAATTACTGAAATTACTAAAAAACACAAGTACTTTTTCATGAAAAATTATTTCATGTTATTACAAAGAAGTGTTTGCCTATAAAAAAACACCTTTTTGTACAGTCTCTATGCAAGTAACGGTTTACTTTGCGATGCTTGCAGTGCCTTCAACGTTTAGTTGCTTTGATTTATCGAGTGACCAAATACTCTCTTGGTCACCAAAGTAAGCGCGTTTTTCGAGGCGTTGATATGCTTTAAAGTAAATAAATGCCGTTATTATTGCGCATACTTCGAGCGTTATTTGCGATAATCCAGTTGCTGGCCATAAACCCAATGTGGGGATCACTAATGCAATAATCGACGTTAGCGGTACCCAAAGGCAGGCAACAATGCTTAATTTAATCAATACCATTGCGGCACTCGTTGCGCCTTTGTAAAAACTTAAACACAGCGCACCAATAAAGCAGCTATAGTAAATCCACATATACGCCGCATTAATGTTAATACCACCAATGGTCAACCATTTAGTTGCCGCAAAACAGCTTATTACACCAAGTAATGACCCCAAACACACACCAACAGTTAGGTTTGCCATAAAGCGAACCGACTTTGTTTGCCCACCTTGCTTTTGGCGACGTTTTTCAAGCCACAGCAAGTTGCCCGTGTAAAACAACAACGCACCCGCTAAGCCCATAATAAAGTAAAGCCAGCGTCCAAAGTTGCCACCGTAGCTGCCAAAATGCAGAGCAAAGAACGTACTTACTGCGCTGCCCCACACACCTTGATCGCCGTTTGCAACACTGCTGGTTTGTATTTCAAGTGTATACGGGTGCATAAAAATAAAATCGTTATTTGGTCCTCGCATAACTTGGTTTTCATTAACCAAAGAAATAGCCGCATTGGCACGTGCACCGCTTAAACCCGACAAACGAATTTCACTCACAGAATAACCAGGGGCATATTCCTTAGCCTTATTGATGTAATCTGATAAAGTCGGTAATTCAGCCAAGGAATATTCAACCTTACTTGGCGGATCAGATGGAAACATGGGCTTATCGCCATATACTTTTGAAAGCCCTGCATACAAAAAATCGTGAAACGCAAACACCACCACAGTAAACGCAATAATGATATGAAAGGGTAAACTCGCAATGCCAACTAAATTATGGGTATCTAGCCAAAAACGACTCGCCCCTTTTTTTGTACGCAGCGCGAAAAAGCTTTTGGTTAATGTTGGCAATAAAAAAATCACTCCAGACACTAAGGCAACAAAATATAAAAATGCCGCAAACCCCATTATAAACTCACCGAGGATATGGTGCCCCGCTACATCGCCTAAAATACCGCCTGTTCTATGCAGCATATCAACCAGTGCCGAAAGCTCATTTACATTGGCATCTTGTGTGATTATCTCGCCGTTTTGGTCAACACTGGCATTAACCACTTTGTCATCAAGCCGTAAACCGCGGCCTTGACCTTGGCTATACCATTGAAATGGCGAATGTGCCTCATCAAAACGTATGGTGAGTTCTTTTTGTGCTTGCTCGTGCTGCGCTAAAAGTTTTGGCAGCGCCGACTCAATTTTTGAAAACTCAACTTGTTCAAGCTTTACACTTGGTGGTGTGGCCCAATCATCAATGGCCATTCGAAACATGGTAATGCTGCCAGCAAAAAAGCCAATAAATAAAAACAGCCCTGCGATAATGCCCGTCCATGTATGAACGTTTTGATAAACCCTTAAAATATCACTTCTTACTTTCATAGCGTACTCCTTAGTAATACCCAAACGCTATAAACAAACACATTCGCTAGGCCTAGTTTAAGCCAGGCTACTTTGCCACTTTTGAATAAATACACAAAGGCAATAACACACAACCAAATTGGCGTAATTAACCACATGTTAAATTGCACACGCCACAAGGCGCGCTCGTTTGATAAGCTTGTTGTCAGATTATCAGGGCCAAACCATGCAAAAAGCGCTACCAGTCCATAACTTAAGAAAAACCCCAATACCACGCCCGCCAGTGTTTTTGACCACCAGTCAGGCTGAATCTTATTTTGCTGCCGACTAAGATGTTCACTCACGTTTTATTCCCCTTTAAAAATAACGCCATCAATGGCAAAGCAATCACACACAACATAATCACCATCAGGCCGATAAATAGCGAGGCACTAACAGCGTATTTAGCTGCCATTAGCACAAAAGCAAGTAGCAACATAAGATAGGCGATTGGGCGTAATTTTTTTGTAAGCGGTTTTACACGTAGCAGCTGATGTTTATTCGATAAATATAACAAGCCAACTGCAAACAACATGATTGTTGCAGGCAATACAATAAAATAACTCATTAAACGCCCCGTTAAACTAGTTTAAAAATTAAATAAATTTAAATTGATATGATAATTATTTGCATTTAGAATTCAATCCGTATTCATAATACTATTAATATCTTACAAAGGAAATCCCACAAATGCCTACAGCAAAGTCAATTGCTAGTTTTAAACTTAGTACCCTTACGTTAGTTATTTCAGCAAGTTTATATTCCGGCTTCACCATTGCAGAAGATGAGCAAGAATTAGAATCAATCGAAAAAATTATTGTGATTGGTGAAAAAGCCGACCGCACCTTAAAAGACACTGCATCTAGTGTATCTGTTATTACCGAAGAAACGCTGCGTTCAATACAAAACATTACGGTCAGTCAGGCGGTATCTGAAATTCCAAATGTGGTTGCGTTAACTGGCGCAGTGCCTGACATTCGAGGTGTATCTGGTAACGGCTCAGCAAGTGGTTTTAATGGCGTAACTGGCGGGGCTCGTGCTCGCGTTTCAACATTAATTGACGGCGTTGCCGAGCCCTTTATGGCTGATTTAACGGGTGATAGTGGTATTTGGGACGTTGAACAAATTGAAGTATTTCGCGGTCCGCAATCTACTAGTAATGGCCGCAACAGCTTAGGTGGCTTAATTTACATTAAAACCAAAGATCCTAGCTACGATTGGGAAGGTGCAGCACGTGTAGGCTATCGCAACCAAGACCAATATGTTGATGCGTCAGTTATGACTTCTGGTCCATTAATCGAAGATCAACTTGCGTTTCGTTTTACAGGTCAGCTACTGAGCGGTGAATCGTACGATAACAGTGTAATTTATGAAAGTCACAATCCAACATTTGATTTAGATGAATTAAAAACAACACGACTAAAAGCAAAGTTACTGTGGGAACCATCAGCATTAGAAGATTTTTCGGCACTTTTCACTGTTTCTGATAACCGAGAGAAAGGCGATACCGGGCGTAAATACTTCACAGCAGACAACCCTTGGGATTATATTCCAACAGGTCAACGTTATATGGATACAGACAGCACAACAGTAAGCGCTAAGTTTGACTATAAAGCATCAGACAATATTGCATTTGACTTATTAATTGCAGGTATGGATTACCAATGGGGTTTTGATAGTTATGACCCAGACATTACACGCCAGCAAACACTAACAACCGAAGAACAAAACCTTACTATTGATGGCAAGATGCGCTTCGGGTTAAACAATGATGCGCTTTATGGTTTTGTTGGTTTAGCCTATTTTGAACGTGAGCAAGATTATGAGAGTGTTGGCGGTTCAATTTATCATGGACACGATGAAAGTGACTCAAAAGCGTTGTACGGTGAAGTTAACTTTGAGTTTGCCAATGCCTTTACCCTGATTGTGGGTGGTCGTGTGGAAAAAGAATCACAGTATCGCGATTATTTTGGGAATGATGAGCTATCGGTACTTGACCAAGACAACACCATTACCCTGCCAAAACTAGTACTGCAATATGCCATTTCAGATGTGACAACAGCGACAGTGAGCGCACGTAAAGGCTATAACTCAGCGGGCGGCGCACTCGATTGGTTTGCGGGTGAATACTATTATTATGATTCTGAATCGGTTAATACTTTTGAAACAGGTATTCGCTCTAGCCTAAATAATGGCAATATTAACGTAAGCGCTAACCTTTTTTACAATGACTATTCAGATTACCAAGCAACTAATTTACAGCGCCGTATTTCAAATATCGACTCGGTCGTTACATACGGTTTAGAAGCCGAAATCAGCGCGATGGTAACGCAAGATCTTCGCTTAAACGCAGGTCTTGGCTTAATGAACTCAGAAATAAAAGATGATAGCCCACAATACGAAAGCATTAATGGTAACGAACTCAGTTCAGCACCGGGCATTACAGCCAACTTAGGCGCAAGTTACTGGTTTACCGATGCCTTATCGGCCAAAGCATCCGTTTCATATGTTGATGATTATTACGGTGAAATATCAAATTCAGAAGAGCGCATCGCTGGCGATTACACGGTAGCACGTGTCTCGCTTAACTACGAGCTTGAAAACTGGATCATCAATGCGTTTATCAATAATTTAGCTGATGAAGAAGCGGTTACAGTTTACGAACCAGCAGGTCGTCGTTACCCTGACGGTTATGCAGCGATTGTTGACCCACGTACATTTGGTGGCTCAATCACGTATCGTTTCTAATTAAATAGCCATAAAAAAAACCCCGCAGTTGCGGGGTTTTTTATTGAGAAAGTAGACCTTTATGCCCTAATTTGACTGTAAATCAATTGGTGTCGATTCTTTTGCCTTACCTTGCATAATTGATATTTCAACCCGACGGTTGCGGCGACGCGACTCTTCATCAACATTCGGCTCTAACGGTCTGGTATCTGCGCGACCAATTACCACCATGCGACCTTTGTCAAACGACGGTACTTTTTGCATTTCCGTTGCTACCGCAACAGCGCGCTTAGCAGAAAGATCCCAATTATTAGTGTAAAGCTCGTTGCTCACTTGAAAATCATCGGTATGACCCGATACCGTGATTTCGCCGGGCACATCATTTAGTAACGCCGCTATTTCTTGAATAATCGGCTTAAACTGTGGCTGTAAAAATGCACTACCCGATGGAAACGAGCCATTTTCCCGAATACGGATCACAATTTGCTGACCGAGCGATTCTAATTCAATTGCGCCATCAATAATTTGTTGCTCCAGCTGCTGCGCGATTTTTTTAAGTAGCTCGTTGGTTTTTTCTTGCTGCGCTTCACTGGCGGTCTGTTTAGAGGTACTTGCCGATTCGCCACCTCGGCGATTACCGCGTTGCTCTTGCCTACCACCTGCACTGTCTTCTTCACCGGCTTGAAATTCAAGCATTTGCTGAGTCATCTCAACGGTTTGCTGCTGAATTGTTTCTATCGGCGTTGGGTCGGGCTTACCTGGACGAAACTCCATAGCAATAACGCTAGTACCTTTTGGAATGTCTTTAACTTCAATCTTATTTTGTACACCAAATGCAAACTTCATCGAGCCTGCAATCTGCTTAAACTTCAGTACATCCATTTCTGAGAAAGCTAATAACAATACAAAGAAGCACATTAATAGCGACATTAAATCAGCAAAGGTGCCCATCCACGCCGGTAATCCGGGGGGCGGGCATTTACACTCTTCTGCTTCGTCCGACATCGTCTACCCCTCAGTATCCACTTGGCGTTTAGACTCTGCTAAATAGTTTTTCAAAATACCTTCGATCACTTTTGGATTTTGGCCATCTTGAATACCTAAAATAGCGTCTAAAATTAAGCGCTGATTGAGTTGCTCTTCGTCTTTACGGTTTTCTAATTTAGCTTGAATTGGAATGGCGATTACGTTCGCAAGGAATGCACCATAAAGTGTTGTAAGTAAAGCAACCGCCATTGCTGGACCGATGGCTTTTGGGTCATCCATGTTCGATAACATGGCTACCAGACCAATCAAGGTACCAATCATGCCCATCGCGGGCGCAACATCACCCAATGCTTTAAACAATCCAGCGCCAGCCTCATGACGTGTTGTGGTTAAACTAATATCTTTTTGCAATGTGGCACGCACTACATCAGCGTCATGACCATCCACTAGCATATCAATGCCTTTACGCATAAAAGGGTTAGGGATATCAGCTTCTTCTAGTGCTAAAAAGCCGCCTTTACGGGCTGCATCTGCCAGCTCTACTGATTTTTCGATAAGTTCTTCTGGCGCTTCAATTTTAAACATAAAGGCCTTACCGGCGACTTTACCTATGCCAAAAAATTGCCCCATAGTGTAGTTAGAGAGTACAACAAATAATGAACCACAAAATACAATGAGTACTGAGGGCACATCGACAAACATGCCAATATCACCACCCATGACCATTGCCATCACAATGAAACCGATTGCACCGACAATGCCTATAACCGTTGCTAAATCCACTTTGACTCCCAGTTGTAATACTTATAAACCAAATTTGGGTTTTAAATTTGAGGCTCAATATGCTTGCGTGAAGACAAGATACCGTAACTATTATAATAATTTACTTTTATTTATCGGCAAGCGCTAGCAAAGTATTAGTAATTTATTTTGCATACATCAACTTAGCGTTCAGTAAAAACAGTGGCATGATGTCCGCCCCAGACAGAATCACCTTAATACTGCTAGCAATAAAGTTTAGCCGCATTTATCACAAATTTATGCGCTCTAACCCAACCTTTAACAAATTAATTTAGCTCAAATAGGAGTAAAACAAAGCGTTAAAGCACATTCGTTAGGTTATTTAGCAAGTTAAATTGAATTAGCGCGGCAATAACCATAAAATTAGCCAATTCTTTTTTACTTTGCGTGGCAGGTAACTTATGGCGAGCAAAAAGCCTGAAAATTTAAGCTTCGAAGAAGCCATTTCAGAACTTTCAACAATTGTAACTGAAATGGAACACGGTGATTTGCCTCTCGAAACAGCGTTAAAGCAATTTGAGCGTGGTATTGCCCTCGCCTCAGCTTCATCACAAAAGCTTGAGCAAGCACAACAAAAAGTGCAAATCTTGATGGGGCAAAATGACAATGCCCAACTTGTGGATTTTAACCAATAGGCGTTCCATTGAATTCTGTCGACTCTATAATCTCTGCGTATTTGCCGCGCATTGAAGAAAATTTGAGTGCGCTGAGCACAGCGTCACATCACACGGATGAAAAACTCGTAGCCGCATGTCGCTACAGTTTATTAAATGGTGGAAAACGTTTACGACCGATTTTGGTTTACCTAACAGGTGAATTATTTAACGCCGACAACGCCGACCTAGACCGAATTGCATGCGCAATTGAGTGTATTCATAGCTATTCGTTAGTACACGATGACCTGCCAGCGATGGATGATGATGAACTGCGCCGCGGCAGACCAACATGTCACATTGCCTACGATGAAGCGACTGCAATTTTAGTCGGCGATGCACTGCAGTGTTTAGCATTTGAAACCATTACTGAATCACAATTCAATGGCACTACTGTTAACAACCAGCTAAAAATCGTGAACACGTTAGCAAATGCGTCTGGATTATTAGGTATGTGTGGCGGACAAGCACTTGATATTGCGGCAACCGATTCGGTAATTACCCTAACTCAACTTGAGCAAGTACATAAATTAAAAACCGGTGCATTGCTAAAATCGGCAATTAAAATGGGCGCTCTTGCCGGTAATGCCAACGAATTAGAAATTGCGGCACTAGCACGCTATGCTGAAGCAATTGGCCTTGCATTCCAAGTTCAAGACGACATTCTTGATGTTGAAGGTGATACCCACACCTTAGGTAAACCACAAGGATCAGACATCGAAGCCAACAAAGCAACCTACCCTGCTTTACTCGGTATTGAAGGCGCAAAAGATAAAGCGCGAAATCTTGTGAACCAAGCAATTGACGCTTTGTCTGAAATAGATGCCGATACAGGTCGACTCAAAGCGATTGCAGAATATATAATTGCTAGAGATCACTGATCCCTAGTATGCCAAATAAGCGATAACAATAAATTGGCGACTCATTTTTAGGATAGAATTTAAAACATCATGACATTTGATAGTAGCAAGTATCCATTATTAAGCTTAGCGAATACGCCAGAGCAACTGCGCGAAATACCGCAGCAAAACTTGGCTGAGCTAAGCGATGAACTGAGAGAGTACTTACTTAACTCGGTATCACAAAGTAGTGGGCACCTCGCCTCAGGTCTTGGCACCGTTGAGCTAACTGTGGCGTTGCATTACGTATATAACACACCATTTGACCGTTTGATTTGGGATGTTGGCCATCAGGCGTATCCACATAAAATTTTAACTGGTCGCCGTGAGCAAATGCATACCATTCGCCAAAAAGATGGTTTGCACCCGTTTCCTTTCCGTGAAGAAAGTGAATACGATACCTTTAGCGTAGGCCATTCAAGTACCTCAATTTCTGCGGCACTTGGTATGGCACTGGCGTCTGAAAAAGAAGGCCAAGACCGTAAAGTCGTTGCCGTTATTGGTGATGGTGCGATTACCGCGGGTATGGCATTTGAAGCAATGAATCACGCCGGTGACTTAAACCCCGATATGCTGGTCATTCTAAACGACAACGAAATGTCGATTTCAGAAAACGTAGGTGCGCTCAACAACCACTTTGCGCGTATTCTGTCAGGTAGCTTTTATACCAACATTCGTGAAGGCGGTAAAAAGCTACTGTCAGGCATGCCACCGGTAAAAGAGCTGGCAAGTCGTATGGAAGAGCACCTTAAAGGTATGGTGATCCCAGGTACGTTTTTTGAAGAGTTAGGCTTTAACTACATTGGGCCAATTGATGGCCATGATGTTGGCATGCTAACCGACACCTTACGTAATATGCGTAACTTAAAGGGCCCGCAATTACTTCACGTACGCACTCAAAAAGGTAAAGGCTATAAACCAGCAGAAGCTGATCCAATTGGCTACCACGGCGTACCAAAGTTTGACCCAAGCGAAACCAGCTTACCAAAGTCAAAACCAAGCGCACCTACTTTCTCAAAAGTATTTGGCGATTGGTTATGCGATATGGCCGCAAAAGACCCGAAACTTATGGCAATTACGCCTGCGATGCGTGAAGGTTCAGGCATGGTGCGATTTTCAAAAGAGTTCCCAAGCCAATATTATGATGCGGCAATTGCTGAACAACACGCAGTAACCTTAGGTGCAGGCTTAGCCTGTGAAGGGCTTACCCCAGTTGTGGCGATTTACTCAAGCTTTTTACAACGTGGTTACGATCAACTTATCCACGATGTAGCATTGCAAAATTTACCAGTAATGTTTGCCATCGACCGCGCTGGCGTGGTAGGTGCAGACGGTGAAACTCACCAAGGTGCATACGACTTAAGCTATATGCGCTGTATTCCAAATATGGTGATAATGGCACCAAGTGATTTAGACGAATGTCGTCAAATGCTTTACACCGGCCATCTGCATCAAGGACCAAGTGCGGTACGTTACCCTCGCGGCAGCGCAGGCGACATTATGCCAAATGATGCGATGAGCGCACTTGAGATTGGTAAAGCTAAGGTTATTCGTGAAGGTAAGGACACAGCCATTTTAAGCTTTGGCACCTTGCTTGACGAAGCAAAGCAAGTGGCTGAAGCGCTTAACGCGACACTACTTGATATGCGTTTTGTTAAGCCACTTGACGAAACGGCAATTAAACAGCTTGCAGCTTCTCACAGGACGTTAGTTACCATTGAAGATAACGCGCTTATGGGCGGCGCAGGTTCTGCTGTGAACGAATTTGTGATGGCAGAAAAGTTAAGCATACCGGTACTTAACTTAGGCTTACCTGATGTGTTTATTAAACACGGTACGCAGCAAGAGATCCATCAAGAGCTTGGCCTTGACGCTGACGGTATTCAAAAGAGTATCGAAGCGTACTTAGCCAAATAGCGCATTCCTTAAGAATTCAGGTTTCAGCAACTTTCTGAAATCTGAATTCTAAATGTTCTCACTTACCTATTTTATATCTCAGAAATATGCAGTTTAGCTTGCTCTGAATCTAATAACGATTCTAACTGCTGAGCAACACGTTCACTGTCTTCAAATTCAAACGCATCGATATTATCTGAAAAGCTAAAATAAGCGACACTGCCCGGTTTTTTCGCCTTTGCTTTTTGCAGTGCAATATCGGCAATTTTAATGGATGTTTCCCAGCTAATAATTTGCCCGCCTAGCAACGGTAGCGGATAAAATGCCCAACCAACCGAGCCTGTTAGTTTTGTTTTACGGCCATCAGGCATAACAAAGTTTTGCCCAGCAAGCTGATGACTAATACTGCGCGCAAACTGATGTACAGCGCTCTTTTGCATATCCCTTAGTAAAATCAAAAACTCGTCGCCACTCCAACGTACCACATAGTCGGCACCTTGTACCTGCTCTGTCAGCAAGGACGCAATTTGCTGTAAACAGTTATCGCCAGCAAACGAACCAAACACATCGTTTACACGGCTAAACTTGTCTAAGTTCAAAATCAGCAGTGCCATACATTTACCCTGAATTTCAAGGCTTTCGCGGTTACTTTGGAAATGCTCGATGTCTTTCGGTAGTTGATCAAATAAGAAGCGACGACTGCGAAGGCCTGTAAGCTCATCTGAGTGACTTACCAGTTTTAGCCTGTCATTGGCTTTATTAAGTTGCTCATTCGCTGAAATAAGCGCCTGTGTGCGCGTTTCAACTAAGCGTTCTAGTTCTTCTTGCTTACGACGCTCTTGATTGCGATAAAACAGAAACACAATATACAGGGCAAGAATAAACGACATCACAACGATTAAACGAAACACCACAGTTTCATCGAATGCTTTTGGAATAATCAACGTTTGTGAGATTGTATCGGCACTACTCCACTCTTGTCCGCGTCGTTTTGCTTGCAGTTCAAAAATAAACTGTCCAGCTGGTAAGTTTGCATAGTTTGCTTCACGGCTATTATTTGCTTCGCGCCATACCCCATCAAGACCTACAAGGCGGTAGCGAAAATCAATTTCAGAGGCTGTTTGGAAATTAATTGCGGTATAACCCAGTGTTAAATTTCGTTCCTCGGTTTGCAGTGTAAGCGTATCGACCTCAGGTACTGAATAGGTATTTTTCTCGCCACCGTTATCGGCCGTGACCGTTTCAATAATCGGACGAATATCACTTTCACTAAATAACCGAATATTGGTTGGGATTTCAACTAAACCAGATTTACTTGGATACCACAAGCTCGAACCAACACGAGCAATTGCACCAAGCGCATTACCCGAACAACACTGACTGGTTTTGCCATCAAGCTGTTTATTGTAAGGTGAGATAACCTGTTCAACTTCAAGGGAGTGAATGCCTTCTTCAAACTGTTTAAGCGGCAAGCGATAGACACCTTTGCTAGTGCTCACCCATAAATAGTTCAGTACTTGATCAAAATGCAAACTTAAAATAGGTCCGTAAGGCAAGCCATTAGATACATCTAACTGACGCCAAACGCCTTTTTCACTGCGATAAAATAAGCCATTATTTTGCGTTGCAACAAACAGCCTATTTTCAACGGGGAGAATAAAACTGATATTTGATTCAGCTAATGCGCTGCCCATGGCTAAACGCTCGATACCACGCTCACTGAAAAAATAAGCGCCGCGCGAAGTGCCTAAGTAACCTTTGCCATTTTGCTCATCGATAAAGGTAATGTATTTACTATCAAGAAACGAGTTATAAACAAACGAGCGTAACCCGTTAAAGGCCAAACGATATAAACCACGATCTGTGGCTAACCAAACGCCGCCTTGCTCTGCACTTTCGATAGCAAACACGGCTGTTGCACGCAAGGTTGCAGCATCAAGCTTAAGTAATTCTTTACCATCGTAAACAAAGGCCCCACGGTTCGTTGCGATAAATAAACGCGAGCCCTGAAAATGTAAATCATGAACAGTCAAACCGCCGAGTTTTGCAGCCGCGATTTCTACGTTAAATAAACCGCTTTCATCTAAATAACCAATACCGTTTTTGGTAGCTAACCATAAACGCTGATCTTCTCCGTACTTTAGCGTAGTAACCGATTGATTTAAGCCTTTACTATCGCGATGACGTTTTACTTGGCTAGGGCGCGCTTGCCACAATCCTTCGGTTAAACTTGCAAGCCAAATAATGTCATCTTGCCCTCTGAAAATATCGGAAAACCAAACCGTTTGCTCAAGGTCTGACTGCTCAATCCACTGCCAAATACCACTGCTATCGCGATACAATAACCGCCCTTTAGTCGAAACCCACAATGAACCATCCGAATCGTACATGAATTTATATACTGTGGCGTTATTGGCATAGGGTAATGAAAAAGGTCTTAACTCTTGGTCAATATCAAGAAAGTAAGCGCCAACTTCAGAGGCAATAAATAAGTCCCCTTCCAGCCACGCTAAGTCGTATAATACCGATTGTGCTAAGCGCTGTGGCAATGAAATACGTTCAGTAATTTCAAAGCGAATTTTACCGGTAGTTTCATTCGCTAAACTTTGTAAATGTAGTAAGAAGCGATCGTTAATAAGCCAAATACCGTCAGGCGACAGTGCCATTTTGCGCACTTCACCAATCAGTTTCACTAAGGCATTTCGTTTATTGCTAAAGTTATTATTGGTGTCACTTACACCAAGCAGCTGAGAAATGGTATTGAGTTTTTGGTTGGAGTAAAGGTAAAGACTGTTCGATGCAATCCAGATACGGCCGTTGTTATCTTGTGCGATATCACGTACTGGACCGTTTAAACTAAAGCGCTCTGATGTCAGCTCACTTGGGCTAAATTTAACTAGCCCGTTATCGGTGCCAATCCATAAAAAACCGTCGTTATCGATAAGCAAACTGTTAATTGCATTGCTTGGCAAAAAATCACTGTTGTTAACATTAAAATTAGTAAAGCGATTACCGTCGAAACGACTCAAGCCGAACTGGGAGCCAATCCACAAGTAACCTTGTTGATCTTGTACAATGTTTTTAAGTGATTGTGATGCAAGCCCGTGCTGAATATGCCACTGTTTTACCACATAGTCATCAAGCGAAGCGTATGTCGGTTTGAGTGTACTAAGCAGTACAACTGTAAATAACAATATTAAGCGAAACAGCACGGTTTATCTCATTATTAAATTAGCCCGTAATAAACAACTAGCTGTAAACATATAAGTGAAAATATCCCTGCCAGAATATCGTCAACCATAATGCCAAAGCCACCTTTTACGTGTTTATCGAGCAGTGTGATCGGCCAAGGTTTAACAATATCGAAAAAGCGGAATAAGATAAAGCCAACCAGTAAGGTTTGCCACGAAATCGCGGCACCAATCATGGTGATATAAAAACCCGCAACTTCATCCCAAACAATGGATGGGTGATCATGTACGCCAGCATCGCGACTTGCAACGTCACAAAACCAAATACCTATAGCGCAAATTGCAATCGCAACAACCAACTGTAGCCACAGCGGCGCCATCATAGTAAGGAAAATAAACGGAATTGCCGCTAAGGTACCAAAGGTGCCAGGTGCTTTAGGCGCCAGTCCTAAACCAAAACCCAGCGCACAGAAATGTGTAAATTTTTTTAAGTTAAATTGTGCCACGCACACTCCGATTATTCTGCATTAAAGTGCTCAAAGCCACATTGCGTTAATGTTAACGGTTTACCTTCAAGCGTCAATTCAACCTTACCAACATTATTGTTGATTTGACCGATACACGACAGAGCAACGCCATACTGTTTGAGCGTCATTTCAACTGTGGTACGACGTTCTTCCGGTAACGTGAATAGCAGCTGATATTCATCACCATAGGTTAAGGCATAATTAAGCGCTGACTCTAATGGCAATACGTCTTTTATTGTTGCCGCCAGTGGGATATTTTCAGCAAACAATTTAGCACCAACGCCCGACATCTGACAAATATGGCCGAGATCGGCAATTAAACCATCTGAAATATCAATACAACTGGTTGCTTTGCCACGTAACATTTGCCCTGCGGCAACTTGTGGTGTGGGGTAATCAAACGCTTTATTGGCATTGGTAAACTGCTGCTCAGTAAGCGATACTTTGCCATACTTGCTATCAATTACGAGCCCAGCATCACCGAGTGACCCCGTAACAAACACCCAATCACCATTTTTTGCACCACTGCGCGTTAAAGCACTGCCATTTGGCACAAAACCTTTAGCACAAATACTAATGGTTAATGGGCCCTGTGTCGTGTCACCACCGACAATTTGCACATTGTAGTACTCAGCAATTTCATGCATTCCTTGGGTGAACTGCTCAAGCCATTTTGTCTCGGCGTTTGGCAGCGTAAGCGCCACAGAAATCCACGCAGGCTCTGCGCCCATTGCGGCTAGGTCACTTAAGTTTACGGCAAGCGCTCTATAGCCCAGTGCTTTTGGGTCGATATCTTTAAAAAAGTGAACACCTTCAACAAGGGTATCTGTGGTCACAGCTAATTGGCAGTTTTCAGGAACGTTTATCAGTGCTGCATCGTCACCAATGCTCAATGAGACATCTTTACGTGCGACACCGCGGCCTTTGAAAAAGTGAGAGATTAATTCAAATTCTTGCATGCACAAAAAAGCCGGCCTAAAGCCGGCTCTCCAATTATTTCTTTCTAAGCTGATTCTGGGTCTTATCTAGCACCCCGTTCACAAACTTATGGCTATCATCAGCAGCAAATAGTTTTGCCAGCTCAATACCTTCATTGATAGCAACTTTGTAAGGTACGTCTTCGCGGAACTTAAGTTCATAACAAGACAGACGCAAAATCGCTTTCTCGATTAAATCGATTTCTTCAAAAGGACGATCTAAATGCGGCGTAACAGCTTCATCTAGCGCCTTATGATTGACTGCAACACCACGTGCTAAGTCTTTAAAATAATCCACATCAATTTTGGTTACGTCGTTTTCGACAAGCATTTGTTGTTCGATATCTGCAACCGGATTACCGCTTACTTGCCATGAATAAATTGCTTGTAATGCCAGTTTACGGGCTTTACGTCTAGCTGCTGGTTTCATTAAGTACCCTTAAATTTGTTCTAACAGGTTAACCATTTCTAGCGCACCTAAAGCAGCTTCGCCACCTTTGTTGCCCATTTTGGTGCCTGCACGCTCAATTGCTTGCTCGATGTTTTCAGTTGTTAAAACACCAAACGCTACAGGAATGTCGTAGTCTAGCGATACACTTGCTAGGCCTTTATTTGACTCATTAGCAACTAAGTCAAAGTGCGGCGTACCACCACGAATAATCACACCAAGTGAAATGATTGCATCAAATTCTTTCTTTGCTGCGATGCGCTTAGCTGCTAGAGGAAGCTCTACAGCACCTGGTACATAAACAACGGTAATATCGTCGTCATTTACATCACCAATACGCTTTAAGGTATCAACTGCACCATCAAGTAAGCTTTTACCAATGAAATCGTTAAAGCGAGAAATAACGATAGCAAACTTTTTCCCTTGAGCGTTTAATTTACCTTCAATCACTTTCATTTTATGCCCTTCTCTTTGGCTAATTCATTTATCGCGCAATCGCAAAGGCGCGGAGTTTATCATACTAAATTAAATTTTTTTAGGCTTATTTTTAGGCTTGTGGTTGAGCCTATTGCGGCTCAACATATTCAACTACTTCTAAGCCAAAACCTGAAATCGCATGGTACTTCTTCGGCATGCTCATTAAACGCATTTTATGAATGCCTAAATCAGCCAAAATTTGAGAACCTACACCTACGGTGCGCGATGTACCTTGGAACTTGCGAACGCTCGGGCTTTCGCCTTTGTCTTGTGCTTCAAACGCTTTAAACAAGTGCTCTAGTTCTTCAGGGTTTTCGTGTTTCGCTAAAATAACTAATACACCGTTATTTTCAGCGATGTACTTCATCGCACCTGACAGTGTCCAACTGCGATCAGATGCCCTATCTGACAATAAAATATCGTTGAACGTACTTTGTAAGTGAACACGTACTAAGGTTGCATCATCTTCTTTTACGTCACCCTTTTTCATTGCGTAATGAAGTTGGCCGTCGATGGTGTCTTTATACGTCACTAGATCAAACTCACCGTGTTCAGTTGGCAATTTACATTCTGCTACACGTTCAATAGTGGCTTCATTTAAGTTGCGGTATTCAATTAAATCGGCAATGGTACCCATTTTTAAACCGTGCTCTTTAGCAAAAATTTCTAGGTCTGGGCGGCGCGCCATGGTGCCATCTGGATTGAGTATTTCAACGATCACTGAAGATGGCTCGCAGCCTGCTAAGCGCGCTAAATCACAACCGGCTTCGGTGTGTCCTGCACGAGTCAATACCCCACCCGGTTGCGCCATAATTGGAAAAATGTGACCTGGCTGTACGATATCGTCAGGTACCGCACCTTTTGCCACTGCAGCTTGCACTGTGCGTGCACGGTCTGCTGCTGAAATACCCGTTGTTACACCCTTTGCCGCTTCAATCGACATGGTAAAATTGGTAGAAAACTGTGCGCCGTTATTGCTTACCATTAGTGGTAAGTTAAGTTGCTGGCAACGCTCTTGTGTTAGCGTTAAACAAATCAAACCACGGCCATGTGTCGCCATAAAGTTAATTGCATCGGCACTAATGTGCTCAGATGCCATAATTAAGTCGCCTTCATTTTCACGGTCTTCGTCATCCATCAGAATGACCATTTTACCTAGACGGATATCTTCAATAATTTCTGCTGCAGTGTGTAAGCCCATTTTGTTACCTTTGCTTGCGACTGGTTATCGATTCATAAAGCCAGCTTGCGCTAGAAGCTCATGAGTGAGAGAACTGGTTGGTTTTGCATCTTGCTGTGGCATCATTAAACGCTCTAAATAGCGTGCGAGCTGATCCACTTCTAAATTCACTGTGCTACCTACTTTAAAGCCACTAATCGTGGTTTCGCCTGCTGTGTGTGGCACAATAGTTAGCTTAAATTCGTTGTCGTTTATTTCGTTTACGGTAAGGCTAATGCCATCAATGCAAACCGAGCCTTTATACGGAATGTACTTGAGTAATTGCGCTGGTGCACAAAGCCAGTAATCGGTTGCACGGGCATTGGCTTCAATACGGGTTACGGTAGCAATGCCGTCTATATGCCCTGAAACTAAATGACCGCCTAAACGCGACTGAGGCATTAACGCTTTTTCAAGGTTAACGGTTTGCCCAACTTGATAGTTTTCAAAGTTGGTTAACGATAGGGTTTCTTTTGATACATCGGCTACATAGCCGTGGCCTGTTAAAGCAATAACCGTTAGACATACGCCATTGGTTGCGATGCTGTCGCCTAATTTAACATCAGCCAAATCAAGTTTGCCTGAGTTAATAGTAACGCGCATGTCGCCAGCAATCATTTCAATTGCCGCAACGTTTCCGGTTGCTTCTATAATGCCTGTAAACATATTAATTTCTTTTAACTAATGCATGTAGACAGATATCCTGTCCAACTTGCTTGAGTGTGTTTATTTCAAGTTCAGGGACTTGAGACATGGTTGAAAATGTTGGCAAGTTAATCAAGCTCTTACTACTGTGTCCCATCAATTTAGGCGCCATAAACAAAACAAGTTCATCGACCAACTGTTGTTCGAACATTTTACCTGCCAAGGTTGCGCCCGCTTCTAACAATACTAAGTTAACGCCGCGCTCTGCTAATAATGACAATAAAGCGTGTAAATCTACTTTGCTATTGTTTTTATCAACCACTACTTGTTCAACAAAATGCGGCCAAGTATGCGATTTATCAAGAGTTGTACGTGCAATAATTATTTTAGATGGTTGCTGAAATAACGCGAGATCTGGCGTAAGTCGGTTTTGCGAATCAATAATCACACGTATTGGCTGGCGAGTACTGTGTTTTGCATCAAGATCTGTTAATTCATCAGGGCGGACATTTAACTTCGCATTATCGATAATAACGGTATCAGCGCCCGACAGTACTGCACAGCTTTCAGCGCGTAAATCTTGCACAGCGCGGCGCGATTCGCTGCTGGTAATCCACTTACTTTCACCATTTTCAAGTGCCGTTTTGCCATCAAGGCTTGCCGCGAGTTTACAGCGTACATAAGGTAAGTTGGTGCGCATGCGTTTTAAAAAGCCCAAATTGAGCGCTTCGGCTTCATGGTTTAATAAGCCAAAATCGGTTTCGATTCCGGCATCTTCGAGCATTTTTAAGCCGCGACCTGCGACTTCTGGGTTTGGATCAACCATAGCAGCAACAACACGGCTAACGCCTGCTTTAATAAGGCCTTCAGCACATGGCGGCGTACGGCCATAATGCGAACACGGCTCGAGCGTAACATACGCGGTTGCCCCTTTAGCGTTATCGTCAACCATTTTCAGTGCATGCACTTCGGCATGAGGGCCACCCGCTTGAATATGAAAACCTTCACCGATGATTTGATTATCTTTAACTAAAACGCAACCTACATTGGGATTAGGCGTAGTGGTAAATCGACCGCGTTTAGCAAGCTCGATGGCGCGCGCCATATATTTGTGGTCACATTCAGAAAAGCGATTGTTGTGCATCAGATTACTCACCTAAGCGTGCGATTTCTTCGCCAAATTCTTTAATGTCTTCAAATGAGCGGTAAACAGATGCAAAACGTACGTAAGCAACTTTATCGAGTTTTTTCAGCGCTTCCATAATAAATTCGCCGACTGTTTTACTATCAACTTCGCGCTCACCTGTTGCACGCAATTGCGATTTAATTTGGTGTACTACTTCTTCTACTTGTTCTGTACTGACAGGGCGCTTTTCTAGCGCACGATGCAAGCCATTGCGAAGTTTATCTTCATTAAACGGCTCTCGGCTGCCGTCTTGCTTGATTACACGTGGCATAACAAGCTCGGCACCTTCAAAGGTAGTAAAACGTTCGTGACATTCATTACATTCGCGACGGCGGCGAACCTGATGACCAC
Source organism: Pseudoalteromonas sp. ABV4_021 (assembly GCF_056159365.1). Classification (NCBI taxonomy): domain Bacteria; kingdom Pseudomonadati; phylum Pseudomonadota; class Gammaproteobacteria; order Alteromonadales; family Pseudoalteromonadaceae; genus Pseudoalteromonas; species Pseudoalteromonas sp. ABV4_021. The sequence continues at coordinate 2,192,361 of NZ_JBSWVB010000001.1, forward strand.
CACCTACTAAGCGTGAATCGATAACTTTGGTGTCATTGGCTGTACAAAAAGGACAATGCATAAACAACTCTCGAAAGAAAAAAGGCCGCAAAAAAGCGGCCTTATCATATCATGTTAACAATGAGAAAACATTATGCGTAAACAGGGTGTTTCGCACAAATTGCTTTTACTTTCTCACGTACTTCATCTTGTACTTTTGTATCTTCGATGTTGTCTAGAACATCACAGATCCAGCCAGTTAACTCTTTTGCTTCTGCTTCTTTAAAACCACGACGTGTGATTGCAGGAGAACCAATACGTAGGCCAGATGTTACAAATGGAGAACGTGGATCGTTTGGTACTGAGTTTTTGTTAACTGTAATGTAAGCATTACCAAGTGCTGCGTCTGCATCTTTACCTGTGATATCTTTGTTGATTAAATCAAGTAAGAATAGGTGGTTGTCTGTTTTACCAGAAACAACGTCGTAGCCACGAGCTTTGAATACTTCAACCATAGCTTGCGCATTTTTAACAACTTGTGTTTGGTATGCTTTGAACTCTGGCTCTAGTGCTTCTTTAAATGCAACCGCTTTAGCAGCGATAACGTGACATAAAGGACCACCTTGACCACCTGGGAATACCGCAGAGTTTAACTTTTTGTAAATCTCTTCGTCGCCACAGTTAGACACGATTAAGCCACCGCGAGGACCTGCTAATGTTTTGTGCGTAGTTGTTGTAACAACGTGTGCAAATGGTACTGGGCTTGGGTAAACGCCTGCAGCAACAAGGCCAGCAACGTGTGCCATATCAACTAGAAGGTAAGCACCTACTTTGTCTGCGATTTCACGGAATTTAGCCCAATCAACAATACCTGAGTATGCTGAGAAACCACCGATGATCATTTTAGGCTTGTGCTCTAGTGCTAGCGCTTCAACTTGTGCGTAGTCGATTTCGCCAGTTTCTTCGTTTAGGCCGTACTGAACTGCGTTGTACGTTTTACCTGAGAAGTTTACGTGTGAACCGTGAGTTAGGTGACCGCCGTGTGCAAGGCTCATACCTAAAACTGTGTCGCCCGGCTGAAGCAACGCTTGGAATACTGCCGCGTTTGCTTGTGAACCTGCGTGCGGTTGTACGTTTGCGTAATCTGTGCCGAATAATTCGTTAGCGCGATCAATTGCTAATTGCTCAACAACATCAACGTGCTCACAACCACCGTAGTAACGCTTGTAAGGGTAACCTTCCGCGTATTTGTTAGTTAACTGAGAACCTTGTGCTTCAAGTACACGCGGGCTACAGTAGTTTTCAGACGCGATAAGTTCGATATGCTCTTCTTGACGCTGCTTTTCGTTTTCCATTGCGCCAAATAGTTCTGGATCAAAATCCGAGATATTCATGCTACGTTCTAACATGGTTACTCCTAAATAGAAGATGGTTGTGGGATAAAGGGCGTATTGTACGCTTAAAAAGCGCCCTTGCCTACTTTGTATATGTGAAGTTATTTAAACAGGGATTGAAAATTTTTCACAGTGTATTTTTAATGATATTTTTAAATCGAAACATAAATATTTAAAATACAAAACAAACCATTCATTAAATTTAATTATACAACTACCAGTGTTTGCCTAATGAGACAAAAAAGCTGGATTCGCCATCATCGGTTGCACCAAAACCAAATGCAGCTGGGCCAAAGCGTGTATCGGTGCCAACAAACAAGCTGCTGGCAAAAATAAGTTCAGATAAATCGACACTTTGTTGAATATCCCACACATTGCCTACTTCAGCACTCACACCAAGGTAAAGTGGCATGCTGGTCATATTAAGCATATCGCGACCTAAATCGTATTGATAAATCACTGCGCCAAACGCTTTTTTAGGACCGTTTAACACGTTTTTGCCATAACCCGATAAATTTAAAAAGCCGCCCAAGCGCTCAGTGTTAACGGTAAACGTACCGTCTGATTCATAACTGGTATACGATGCTGTGCCAACTAAGCCATGGTGGCGAATAGAAAAAGCGCCGCGCCAATCAATTTTGTATTTACTGGCATAGCGACTGTCGATTGGATCAAGGCGATCGTCATACGCTTCTTTAAAACGACCATAATAAACACGTAGTCGATTACCTTGAGTTGGAAAACTAATGCTATCTAAGGTGTCATACATCAAACTGCTGTAAAAGCCCGTTTGATCAAAGGGGAATTTATCATTAATCAATGATTTTTGTTCAAGTTCGCCTACATCCCGTATTGTGCCAAACTCAAATCGCCAAAAATTATTAATGTTGTAGCCGAGCGCTAAATTACCACGCAGGTGATTCTTTTCTAAGTCAAAGTACGCTTGCGTTACCGTTTGTAGCTTGTATCTGTCTTTGATAAACGCAAAGCGAGCACGCGTATAATAGTCATCTCCTGCGTTTAGTGGTTGATAAAACTCGGTCGCGATATACTCTTCAAAACCAAGCGAAATCTCATTGCGCCAAAGTCCTCCATAGCGATTAATATTGCTACGCGTAAACGCCATATCAATCGAGAGCACCGAGTTTACTGTCACGTCACTTTGATAATTAGCGCCAAAATCTAAGTAATTTGGCCCCCACGATTTGCCAATTGTTTTTAATACTAACACTCGCCCTTGCTCGGTATCTTTAAACTCGGTTTCAACACGCTCAAATTCATTGAGCGCATAGACGCGATTTACCGCCTGCTGCACATCATGCTCTGACGGAGTGTCTCCGGGGTAAATCGAAAAGTGTTTGAGTATCAATTTATTATTAACGTCTGACAAATTATCCAACGAAATCGCAAGTACTGGGTTATAAATTGGCTGAAACCACACTTGGCTACGCTCGCGTTTAGCGACTTGATAAGCTTCAAATGCACTCGGTGAAATAGCTAAGGTTTGCAGTTTTGGTTCCGCGATTTTTGCAGCGGCAAGGCCGCGCACTAACGACTCTTCTAAATCAGCCCAGTCAGTGGTGCTTAAGTCATCAATGTCGGGGCGAATATATATGTCCTTTTCACTTAGCAAACGTTTTTGCCATTGTGTTGAGGCATTGGTCAAAATGGTAGAAAGTTGGCCAAGTACTTCCATAGTTGATGTGAACTCATTCGACTGAGCAAGTGATGCACCTATATCTACGGCTATAACGATATCTGCGCCCATCTCTTTTACTACGTCAACCGGCAAATTATTGGCGATGCCACCATCAACCAGCAAGCGACCATCAATTTCGGTCGGCTGCACAGCTCCCGGTACCGAGGCCGAAGCTTGCATTGCTTCAGCAATACTACCAGATGAAATTACCACAGCTTCACTGGTCGATAAATCGGTCGCAATTGCGCGATACGGTATTGCCAGCTGGTCAAAATCATCAAACAAATGCACTGAACGGGTGGAATTTCGCAATAAACGACTCATACTTTGCCCGACAAGCAAACCTTTAGATGAGCGCAATGCACCGTCACGAATACCAAAATTCAGCTGTAGATTATATTTATCGCGTAACTCTTTGTCGCGGTAGCGTAATACTTCTCTTGGAATATCATCTGAATAACCTTGGTTCCAATCTTCATTAAGCATAAATTTTTCAATTTCACTTGCTGAATAACCCAAGGCATACATACCTGCAACATAAGCACCAATGCTAGTACCGGCGATATAATCGATTTTTACATTGTTCGCTTCAAGTACCTTTAACACACCGATGTGCGCGCCACCTTTGGCACCGCCCCCACCGAGCACTAAACCTATTTTTGGCTGATTCGATGCAGTCAGTTCAAAACTCATCAATATTGAACAAAATAAAAGGTAAAGAGAGGTTTTATTAAGCGCCGGCATAGGTAAGCAATTACTATTATTTTTATGTGACTTTACCTTAACTTAACAGAATGACATTTTAAATCTACTACGACATTGAATGCCCCCATTTATCACACTACAATATGCAGCAATTACATTATTAAAATCACTATAGGATTATTCATGCCTTTACCGGATAAGTTTATCTACACGATGCATCGTGTAAGTAAAGTAGTGCCGCCAAAGCGTACTATTTTAAAAGATATCTCGCTATCATTTTTCCCTGGCGCAAAAATTGGTGTGCTTGGTTTAAACGGTGCAGGTAAATCTACCTTGCTTCGTATTATGGCGGGCGTTGACACTGAATTTGAAGGTGAAGCGCGCGCGTTCCCTGATACAAAAATTGGTTACCTACCACAGGAACCTGTACTAGACGAAAACAAAACTGTTCGTGAAACAGTTGAAGAAGCGCTTTCTGAAGTGACGAATGCACTTGCACGTTTAGATGAAGTTTACGCTGAATACGCAATGGACGGTGCAGATTTTGACGCATTGGCAAAAGAGCAAGGTGAACTTGAAGCAATTATTCAGGCGCACGATGGTCACAACCTAGATAATGCACTAGAGCGTGCTGCCGATGCACTTCGTTTACCAGAGTGGGACACGCCAATTAAAGTGCTTTCGGGTGGTGAGCGTCGCCGTGTAGCGATTTGTCGCTTGTTACTTGAAAAGCCAGACATGCTATTACTCGACGAACCAACTAACCACTTAGATGCTGAGTCAGTAGCTTGGTTAGAGCGCTTCTTACACGATTACGAAGGCACTGTTGTAGCAATTACCCACGACCGTTATTTCTTAGATAACGTGGCAGGTTGGATTTTAGAGCTTGACCGTGGTGAAGGTATTCCGTGGGAAGGCAACTACTCATCATGGCTTGAGCAAAAAGATGCGCGTTTGAAGCAAGAAGAGAAAGCGGAAAAAGCACGTCAGAAATCAATTGCGCAAGAACTTGAGTGGGTGCGTTCAAATCCGAAAGGCCGTCAGGCTAAATCGAAAGCACGTATGGCGCAATTCTCAGAACTACAACATTCTGATTATCAAAAGCGTAACGAAACTAACGAGCTATTTATTCCTCCAGGTCCTCGCCTAGGTGATAAAGTACTAGAAGTAAACAACATCAAAAAAGGCTACGGCGACCGTGTACTAATTGATGATTTAAGCTTCTCAGTACCAAAAGGTGCAATCGTCGGTATTATCGGTGCTAACGGTGCTGGTAAATCAACCTTATTCCGTATGCTAGGCGGTCAAGAAACACCAGATGCAGGTTCATTTGAACTAGGTGAAACCGTTGAACTTGCAACAGTTGATCAGTTCCGTGACGATTTAGATGGTTCAAACACCGTATTCCAAGAATTATCTGAAGGCCAAGACGTATTGAAAATTGGTAACTTTGAAATTGCTAGCCGTGCTTATGTATCGCGTTTCAACTTCAAAGGTAACGACCAGCAAAAATACGTGAAAGACCTATCAGGTGGTGAGCGTAACCGTCTTCACCTAGCAAAGCTTCTAAAAGCTGGCGGCAACATGATTTTACTCGATGAGCCTACCAATGACCTCGACGTTGAAACACTGCGTGCCCTTGAGAATGCGATTTTAGAATTCCCAGGCTGTGTAATGTGTATCTCGCACGACCGTTGGTTCCTTGACCGTATTGCTACGCATATTCTTGATTACCGTGATGAAGGTCAAGTTAACTTCTTCGAAGGCAACTACACAGAATACGAAGCATGGCTTAAGAAAACGCTTGGTGCAGAAGCTGCGCAACCTAAGCGTATTAAATACAAGAAAATCGGTTAATTGGTTTTCACACAATACAAAAAAGCCCGCAAATGTGCGGGCTTTTTAATGCATAAACGTTATTAACGTTTTAGCACAGCTTCTGGCTGATTGAGCAGTTTGATTAATGGGTTTTCAGCAAGCACCTTCTCTTTTAAGAAGTAACCAATCACTAAACCAACAATAAAACCACCGATGTGCGCGCCATAATCAACGCCATCTTGTAATACGATTAGACCGAAAATATTAATTGCTATCCAAATCGCAAAGAACCACACCGCGCTCAGTTTCTTTTGATAAATAACAAACATAAAGGTTAAGCTGGCGTGTCTAAACCACATTAAGTACATGCCAAATAATCCTGCAATTGCACCACTGGCACCAACTGATGGAATATTCGGGTCTTGTGACATAACTAAGCTAAACAGCGATGCACCTATGCCGCATATTAAATAATACATAAGATATTTTTTATGGCCGAGCGCATCTTCTAAGTTGTCACCAATAATGTATAAGAAATACATGTTTCCGACTAAATGCATCACAGAGCCATGTAAAAAGACACACGTTAATAACGTCCAAATTTCTTGGCCGTTGTTAACATCAGCAGGTCTTAGTGCAAAGTTTTCTAAGACATAAGCAAAGCTCTCAATGTTAAAGAAGTACGCACAGAAAATCAGAATATTAATCGCAATTAAAGACCAGTTTACCCAAGGTTTTGACTTGGTTTTTAAGTTATATTCCACTGGCATTTGCGTTAAAAATTGGAATAAGTAGGTTTTCCAAGATACTTTTTTATTTAGCTCATCAAGTGCACCGCGTAACTCAGGACTGTTTTCAACTGACGTGAGTTCGTCTTTATCAATCCAGCTACCATCACACTTACGACAAATGTCCAGTTCAGTTTGATAATCTTTTAATAAGTGCACAGCTTCTAAATGGCTACCACAATCAGGGCAGTTTAATTCTGTGCTACCCTGAGGCTCACCAAAGTGATGGCTATAACATTCGCCAATCGGGCCGTCATTAATCTCTTCAATCATGCGATTAACTTGGTTTTTCTCAAACCACAAACCGCCGCACTGACGGCAAACATCAATTTCTTCACCGCAATAATGGGTAACTTCAAGTGCAACATTAACGCATTTTGGACAACGTTTGGTCATGGCTCATTACTCTCCTTTTAATACGCCAATTTGAATATCTTCTTTCGCTAACAAGCGTTTTAGCTCATCAGCACTGTCTTTAAGCTTTAACAGCGGGCCATTTTTAAAATATTCCGTTTGTTCTAACAATAATTTTGATGCATGGCGGGAACCGATGGCCCAGCGACCTACCTGATCGATGGTGCGGTCGGCCTTACCGTAAAAGCGGCGCACTTCAGAAAGAATTTCACTTGGCGTTTCTAAAGTAGTGGGATTGTACTTCATCGTTTGCCAAACGTATTTGTCTAGCATTGGGCGCTGCTCTGTAATCACTACTTTTGGCGGGCTTTTGGCGAGGACTTTTGCGTACGTTTCAAGTTCTTTAACCGCGTCATCTAATTCATCGTATAACGACATGCGCAGATAATAGTTATCTTCCATTTTGCTTAACGTATCGAATTTTAGCGCTTGTTCAAGACCGCTTTGCGCAGCTAAATATACACCAACAATTGTCGATACAATCATAAACGCCTGATTTAACCAAAATCCGGTTTTTTTCAATTCACCGTGATCAATCTTTTGTTTTTCAGCGTGTTCTGGCATTGTTTTTCCCTTTAAAAATAAATTCCATAAGTGGCGCCCGCTATTTAAACATATCAGCATGAAAATATTTAATATTTTTTGTTAATCGGCTATGCTTTAAAGATGACGATAAGGAGCGCTCCTAATGCAAGAAAGACGACATTTCACTCGTATTATTTACCGCACGCCTGCAAAATTAACCTTTATGGGCGTAGAGTATAACGCTGAAATCCTTGATTTATCGCTTAAAGGTGCACTTTTAAATAAGCCTGATAACTGGCCTACTGCGTGTGATCTTTCGCATCACGCCAAGTTAGTGTTTCAACTTTCTAACAGTGATATTGCGATTGAGATGCTGGTGTCGCTGGCACATGTTGAAAGTGACCAATTGGGGCTACGCTGTGAGCAAATTGAAATTGACAGTGTGACGCATTTAAAACGCCTTATCGAACTTAATATGGGAGATGAAGAAGAGCTTTATCGTGAACTTGAGCATTTATCGGTGTTAAACGATTAGGCGGTTTCAATATCGCAGCAAAAGTTAGCTGCAGGTAATGTAAATCGCAACCTCGTTTTTGAGGTCACCAGCACGCGCTAAAGCGCGTTTTCTATTTATTGTGAGCTTGAGGCTCATTCGCGCAAGTCATTTTTAGCATTGCTACTTTCCCCTTTGTTAACTTTTTTGTCATCAAATATAACCAAGGCAACTTTTTATTTATTGCGACTTTATAGACTTAACACCTTTCACAGCCAGTACAACCCCTATCGTCATTGTTACCTGCTAAAAATCACAGCCTTAAACACACTTTAACTCTGCAAATATTGGATCATTATTTTCATTAAAAACGTGGAGTGTTGAGAGTTTGGCAGCTTTGTAATTACATTCGTTAAGCTATACGCCTTAAAAGACAAAAGACTTTATGATTATTGGCACTTATATATTTACGATTGAATTAATTGATAATCATTATCATTTTTATTGACTTGCAATTCTGCGCAGTATAATCTTACCAACATGTAAACCTAGCAGGGAAAATCCATGGAAGTTATTTTGATTGCTTTTTCATTTATTACGGTAATTATTGCAATGTCGTGCTATTTCAAAAGTAACCAATGCGCTGAAAGTATTCGCTTTGATAGCAATAGCCCGATTGGTCTTTATTGGTTGCTGGCGGTCGTATCGTCTGCACTTGCCCTTTTTACAGCAGTTACAGCGTTAGGCGTATATGAAGGAACTCTTGCTTGGTTATCAATTCACACATTGATTTTAGTGCCTGTCTTATTGTTCTCCCCGTTCAAACTCTCACAAGATAAGCCGCAATAAAAAATAGCGCCATTTGGCGCTATTTTTTTGTACTCGATTTGTCAATACAACACAGGAGCTTACTCTTGAAAGTAAGTGCCCCAACCATCGTATTCCACACCAGCTTTTGCAGCGAGATCGATAAGTTTATCTACATCTTCAAGAATAAGTTCTGCGTCAAGTTCACATTCAACTACAACGTCAAAGCCCCAAATTTTGCTGCCATCTTCTAATTCAAGTTCAGCTGGGTCTTCCACGTCAAAACCAAGTTTGAATGCAGCAAGTGCCGCTTCTTCTAGCTTATCAAAGTCTTCACATACAAAGTGGTGTTCTACTTCGTACAGTTTATCTGGGTTTGAGCCGTCTTCTAATAACGACTCAACAATGTCTTCACTTATTTCGCGCCAGTTTTCCACAATCGCTCTCTACTTTAGCATCTAGCTGTTCAATTTTACTCTGCATCATAGCATGAATTCGCTTTGCGTGCTCTCTTGCCGATACATCCTTTTCCAACGAAATCGGATCAAGTAATTCAACATAAATGGTTGGGTTAGCCCAACGATTTAATTTAATACGCCCTGTTGTTGTACTCATACAGACAGGCACAACCTCCACACCGGCTTGCATAGCCGTGTGAAACGCGCCTGTTTTAAATGGTAATAAACCGCGACCATAACTGCGCGTACCTTCAGGGAATAACCACACAGAAATCTTATCGTTTTTAATTTTTGACGCGGCCTTATCAATAGTGCCTTTTGCTTTCGATTTATTATTGCGGTCAATTAAAATATTACCTGACAACCAATACAGCTGGCCAAAAAATGGAATAAAGCGAATGCTTTTTTTACCAATACTTACGGTATTTTCTGGTACTGCGTTGGTCACCGTAAACAAATCATAGTTATTTTGATGGTTAGATACATAGACGTAGGATTTATTTTTATCCAGTTTGTCTAATCCCTTCACTTCAACTTTTGCGCCCAGTAACACCTGCATGCTGCCATACCAAGAAGCAAAACGATGAACATGGTTGCGGTTAAACGGCATCACTAAACATAATAGCAAGCCAAAGATCGCACTAAAAAAGATAAAAATCGCAAGTAGTACTAAGCGAACAGCAAATATCAAAATAACGTCTCCAATAACTAAGCGCGCCATTATACGAATTTTAGCTAACATGTGTAAGCTAAAAAACACGGTTTATAAAAAAAACCAGCCCCATATTGAGACTGGTTTTCGTTATTTTAACGCTTTTCGACGCAAAGAAGCACTAATCTTCGCTATTTTCCGCATCAATAGCATCGTCGATCAATTCTTGTGCGGCAGTAAACTCAACTTCCATTAAATCTACACGCTGTAAGCCACGCGGTAACTTATTACCACGTCTGCCACGCTCGCCGTAGTAATGTTCTAAATCACTTGGTTTTAACGTTAGTTTACGCTTACCTGCATGTAGAGTAACAGATGCGCCATCAGGCACAATGCCCAGCACTTTAACAAACTCTTCTCGCGATTTAACACGGGCACTCGGAATGGAAATGATCTTATTTCCTTTACCTTTACCTAGTTTTGGCAAATCACGAATTGGAAAGATCAGCATGCGACCCTCGTTGGAGATTGCTAAACAGCGATCTGTCGTGATGTCGTGAATTGGCTGTGGTGTCATTAATAATGCAGCTTCTGGAATCGTTACCAGTGCTTTACCGTTCTTATTCTTACTCACCAAGTCGTTAAACTCGGTAATAAAGCCATAACCTGCATCTGATGCCATCAGGAAGTTGGCTTTTTCTTCACCCATAACCACGTGTTCAAGGTTCGCTCCAGGTGCCACATTAAAGCGCCCTGTCATTGGTTCACCTTGGCTACGCGCAGAAGGTAAACTATGGGTATCGGTTGCAAATGCTCGGCCAGAGCTATCTAAGAATACACTCGGCTGATTGCTGCGCCCTTTAGCAAGAGACTTAAAGCTGTCACCTGATTTATAACTCAGGCCTTCCGCGTCAATATCATGGCCTTTAGCAAAACGTGCCCAGCCTTTTTCAGAAAGCACAACAGTAACGCTTTCTGATGGCATTAAGTCTTTTTCACTTAAGGCTTTAGCTTCACCGCGCTCAACTACAGGCGAACGACGGTCGTCACCATAAAGCTCAGCGGCTTCTTGAATTTCTTTTTTCAGTAACGTCGACATACGGCGCTCAGAACCAAGAATCAATTCAAGTTTATCGCGCTCTTTGGCAAGCTCGTCTTGCTCACCGCGAATTTTCATTTCTTCTAATTTAGCAAGATGGCGAAGTTTAAGTTCTAAAATTGCCTCCGCTTGCGTTTCAGTGATACCAAAACGCGCCATTAAAACTGGCTTTGGCTCATCTTCGCTGCGGATAATTTCAATTACTTCGTCGATATTTAAAAAGGCAATCAATAAGCCTTCTAAAATATGCAAACGTGCTAATACTTTGTCTAAGCGGTATTGCAAACGGCGACGAACCGTTTCGCGTCTAAACACTAACCACTCAGATAGAATTGTTTTTAAGTCTTTTACTTGAGGACGGCCGTTTAGGCCCAGCATGTTTAAGTTAACACGGTAGTTTTTCTCAAGGTCGGTAGTTGCAAATAAGTGCGCCATAAGTGGCTCAGCTTTTACACGGTTTGAACGCGGTACAATTACAATACGCGTTGGATTTTCATGATCGGATTCATCACGTAAATCGGCCACCATAGGTAATTTTTTAGCGCGCATTTGCGTAGCAATTTGCTCTAACACTTTAGCGCCAGAACACTGGTGAGGTAACGCCGTAATGACAATATCGCCTTGCTCTTCAGTATATACCGCGCGCATTTTGATAGAGCCTTTACCACTTGAGTAGATTTTGCGAATTTCAGCCTTAGGCGTAATGATTTCCGCATCCGTTGGGTAATCCGGTGCTTGTACTAAATCAAGCAGCTCTTCAAGTTCGGTTTTTGGTTTATCCAGTAATGTACAACAGGCATCTGCCACTTCGCGTACGTTGTGCGGCGGAATATCAGTTGCCATACCTACAGCAATACCGGTAATACCGTTCAATAGAATATGCGGTAAACGTGCAGGCAGTACTTCCGGCTCCTTCATGGTGCCGTCGAAGTTAGGGATCCAATCGACTGTGCCTTGGCCTAGTTCTTTTAATAAAACCTCTGAGAACTTAGATAAACGCGCTTCGGTGTAACGCATTGCCGCGAAAGACTTAGGATCATCTGCCGCACCCCAGTTACCCTGACCATCCACCAGCGGATAACGGTAAGAAAATGGCTGCGCCATCAGTACCATGGCTTCATAACAGGCGCTATCACCGTGTGGGTGATATTTACCGAGTACATCACCCACGGTACGGGCTGATTTTTTGTATTTTGCCGCTGCCGATAGGCCGAGTTCACTCATTGCGTAAACAATACGACGTTGTACGGGTTTCAAACCGTCGCCAATATGTGGCAAGGCACGGTCTTTAATTACGTACATTGAGTAATTTAAATAGGCGCTTTGCGTAAACTGCGCCATTGTTTGTTTTTCTATCCCTTGCATTGCGAGGGTATCGAGATCTGACATGCTCGTTTACCTAAATTTTTTAATGCTAGTTATGAGTTCCATGAATCCGCTTGGTCGCCACTGGTTTCTAACCACTCACGACGATCGCTTGAGCGCTTTTTGGCAAGTAACATATCCATTACTTCCAACGTTTCTTCGTCGCCCTCTAAGCTTAATTGCACTAAGCGGCGAGTATTTGGATCCATTGTCGTCTCGCGCAGCTGCATTGGGTTCATTTCACCCAAGCCTTTAAAGCGTTGTACATTCACTTTGCCACGTTTTTTCTCTGCTTCGATACGGTCTAAAATGCCGGTTTTTTCATCTTCATCAAGGGCATAAAATACTTCTTTACCCACATCGATTCGGTAAAGCGGTGGCATTGCTACATAAACGTGCCCTTGCTCTACCAAAACAGGGAAGTGTTTTACAAACAGTGCACACAACAAGGTTGCAATGTGCAATCCATCAGAATCCGCATCCGCTAAAATACAAATTTTGTGATAGCGTAGATTAGTTAAATCTTTTGAATCTGGATCCATACCAATCGCCACAGAGATATCGTGCACTTCTTGCGACGCAAGAATTTGTCCTGATTCAACTTCCCACGTATTAAGGATTTTACCACGCAGTGGCATTACCGCTTGGAACTCACGATCGCGTGCTTGTTTAGCTGAACCACCCGCCGAGTCACCCTCTACTAAAAAGAGTTCGCTGCGCTCGCTTTCTTGCGTGCTACAGTCGGTTAATTTACCCGGTAATGCAGGGCCTGAGGTGATTTTTTTACGAACCACTTTTTTCGCCGCACGCATGCGTTTTTGCGCGTTGCTAATACAAATCTCGGCAAGCAACTCTGCAATATCTGTGTGCTCATTAAGCCATAAACTAAACGAGTCTTTTACCACACCCGAAACAAATGCTGAGGTTGCACGTGATGATAATTTCTCTTTAGTTTGACCTGCAAATTGTGGGTCCTGCATTTTGACCGAAAGCACATAGCTACAACGGTCCCAAATATCGTCAGGTGTTAGTTTTACCCCACGCGGTAATAAATTGCGGAATTCACAAAATTCGCGCATTGCTTCTAGCAAGCCTTGGCGCAGACCATTTACATGGGTACCACCTTGTGCTGTGGGAATAAGGTTTACATAACTCTCATAAACCCCTTCGCCGCCTTCAGGCAACCATAATACCGCCCAATCTACACCTTCGGTAGAACCGGCAAACTCACCGGTAAATGGTTGTTTCGGTAAAACTTCGTATTCTTTTAATGCATCAGCAAGGTAATCTTTTAAGCCATCTTCAAAAAACCATTCAATGGTTTCTTTAGTTTGCTTATTGATAAAACGGATTTTTAAGCCAGGACACAGAACCGCTTTGGCTTTTAATAAATGCTTGAGCTTTGATAGCGAGAAATTTGCCGAGTCGAAGTAGCTTGGATCAGGCCAAAAGTGCACTGACGTACCGGTATTGCGCTTGCCTACAGTACCTACTTCGGTTAAATCTTGTACCTTATCGCCGTTTTCAAACGCAATTTCATACACTTTTGCATCGCGTCGTACGGTAACTAATACACGCGTTGATAAGGCATTTACAACGGAAATACCTACCCCGTGTAAACCACCTGAGAATTGATAGTTTTTGTTGGAAAACTTACCACCGGCGTGAAGTTTGGTAAGAATAAGCTCAACGCCCGGAATACCTTCTTCGGGGTGAATATCGATTGGCATACCACGGCCATCATCGACTACTTCCAGCGAGTTGTCTTCGTGCAGGATCACATCAATTTTCGATGCATGCCCAGCTAAGGCTTCATCCACACTGTTATCGATAACTTCTTGGCCAAGGTGGTTTGGACGTGTGGTATCGGTATACATGCCGGGACGGCGCTTTACCGGTTCGAGTCCATTTAAAACCTCAATGGCTTCTGCATTATAATCTTGTGTCGTCATGAAATGCGGTTCTTTTTATATTAATTATCTTTGATACCTAGCTGCCCTTTTCTGGGTATTTTTTTACTAGGTTTTAGCGCGTTTTTATAGGTTATTCCCTTATCACTATTGTTTTACGATATTTTCAGGAAATCTACAATAACAGGAAAATAACGTTCGAACCCTATAAAGCTGTGATCGCCAGCAAATTCAACGTGCTGACGGCAGTTTTTATAATAATCGACCGCCTGTGAAAAATCTAATACTTCATCACCCATCTGTTGTAAAAGTAAAATCAACTCAGGCTGTGACAAGTTGGCAATGTAAAACTGCTTTAACTGGTCTACATGACGTTCAGTCACATCGTAATAGTAATCTTGATACGGGTTGTACTGCGTACCTAGGTAATCATGCATTAGGTCAAATGGAGCAACGGCCGGATTAACAACCACCGCGGGTAATTGATAGCGCTCGGATAAAATAGTCGCAAAGTATCCGCCCAATGAACTGCCAATCAATTTAGTATTGGCCGTTATTAGCGCTTCGAGCGTCAGCAAAATTTCACGCGGTTCATGGTTTAGTTTTGGTACTAAATACTCAACATCATGATGTTCCGCTAAATACCGACCAAATTGTTGTGCTTTAAATGATTCTGGTGAACTATTAAAACCATGAATGTATATTACGCGTTGTTTAGCCATACTACCTGAGTGTTTAAACTGCCATTTTGCTGTAATCGTATCATACGAAAGGCAGGACCTAAGTCGACTTGTTGCCAATCGCTGGTATTTTTTTCAAATTGTATCGAGGTGGCGGGCGTAGCAAATACTGAAAACTCATTAAACAACCAGCTGTATTCATTGTGAACATGGCCATGGACTAACCCTTTCACCTTTTTAAATTGGGTTAATTGTGAAAGCAGTGCTTCGCCATTTTCTAACATATGTTTATCAAGATAACCCTGAATGGGAATTGGGTGATGATGAGTAAACAGCAAAGCATGCTTAGTATTGCTCGTTAACTCATTTTGTATTTCGTTGAGGTGTGCTTCACTTACAAACCCCGCTGGCGTTGGCCCTTTAGAATTAGCTAATAGCACTTGCCAATGTTCATTTTCCAACACTTTACTGTCGCGAATGCCATACTGACTAAAAATCTCGCGATAAACACCTATTTCGTCATGATTACCCGGTAGCCAAAACAACTTATCACTAAGACCTGCTTGTTGTACCAATTGAGCGAACAAGTGATATGACGCCTCACTGTGGTCTTGTGTTAAATCTCCGCCAAAAATAATGGCATCGCATTCAATTGATTTAATACACGCTAATGTTTTTGCTAAATTATTTGCGGTATTTACACAAAAATATTCACCATTTGGTTCTGCAAAGACATGACTATCGGTGATATGAACCAGTGTTAATTGCGCTTTATCAAAGTGTTCGCGTTGGCTAAACCATGTCATGATCGGTATCCCAGTGGAAAGTACTACGTCCTTGGTTAATACAGTATTCTAACCAATCTTTTAAAAATGCATTCAATTGATATTTTTCATCTTTTTGATGCATATCAGGGTTTGGGTAACCATAAGCCGGTTTAACCCGTTTGGGATAATATTTACATACTACTTCTGCAACTTTGGCATCGTGATAGACGCGTACGTTTAAATCAGGTCGCGTAAATCCTATCACTTGGTGGTCTGTTTGTTTAAGCGAGACTAAATTAGTGTAAGGCGATGCTTCTAATACGGTAAGCGTAAATTCAAAACCACCAACCAATACCTTATTTACCGCCCCTCTATCATTTTCTTTTGGCATCAGGCGGTTTATGCGAGCATAGTTTTGCTCACATAAACGAATATACTTAGGTAAGTTTTGTCGATAAGCCTGTGCTAACACGTACGGTACTTCTCTCTTATTACATCAATATTTAATTTAAGCCACTGCAAACAAATTACGGTGGCAGCGTTATCCATTTCACCTTCATCAAGTAGTTGAAACGCCTGCTCTACTGGGATTACATGTACCCTAATATCTTCACCCTCTTCAGGTACGCCATAAATGCCACCCGCTTGTGATAAATCCGCTTCACCATAATATAAGTATAAACGCTCTGATGTTCCGCCGGGGCTTGAAAGATACGACAGCATAAACTTAATATTATTAAGTGCTATGCCAGACTCTTCTTTCGCTTCTTTTTTTACCACGGCTTCATAATCTTTACTGCCATCCGTCATACCTGCAATCACTTCAAGCAACCATGGCGATTTATCATCGTTAAATGCGCCAATGCGTATTTGTTCGATAAGCAGCACCGCATCCAATTTTGGATCATAAGGTAAGACTGCTACCGCATCGCCGCGTTCAAATATTTCTCGCACAATCACGTCAGATTGCCCACCAGCAAATAATGCATGACGAAAGTGATATTCATCAATTTTAAAAAAACCGTTAAAAGTGCGCTTTTTCGCGACGATTTCTACGTCTGATTGCTTGAATTTTGTAATTTTGGCCATATAAAAGGTGATTAATTAGTTTAAAATCTATTCGATAATCTATCGAATTTTCGGTATTTTAGCTGATAAAGTGAATAAAACGAATTTTTCATATTCTGTTACACTTGAATACTTTGTTTTACTGTATTGTTTTTCTAATCAATAAAAAAACACGCTAAGATGCTTTCAAAAATTGTCTGGGGATGACAACCACTATGAAAAAGAAATTACTATCTGCGCTTGTTGCATTAAGCTGTGGCTTTTCAGTTACACACGCTAATGCAGAAGACCTTATGCAAGTATACGAAATTGCACTTGCAAACGATCCTGTTGTACTAAAAGCAAAAGCAACACGTGATGCGCAAGACTACAACACTGACATCGCAATGTCGCGTTTATTACCACAAATTGGCGCATCAATGGGTTATAGCAAAGTTGATGGCGATGCTGGCGATTCTGATACGTTCAGCCGCGGTATTTCACTTAACCAAGACCTATTCAACTTAGGCTCATGGAAGTCACTAAACATTGCAGAAAAGCAAGCGCTACAAGCTGATGCTAGCTACCGATTAGCACAGCAAAACCTGATTGTACGCGTATCAAATGCCTACTTTAACGTACTAGCACGCCAAGATGATTTAGAGTTTGTTCGCGCAGAAAAGCGTGCGATTGAGCGTCAGTTAGAGCAAACGAAACAGCGTCACGCAGTAGGCTTAACAGCAATTACTGACGTACACGAAGCGCAAGCACAGTACGATAACGCAGTAGCCCGCGAAATTGTGGCACTTAACGATGTTGAAACAGCACGTGAAGAACTAGGTGAAATCACAGGTAAATATCACGAAAAGCTTAACGCACTTAATACAGACAAATTCTCAACGGTAAAACCAGCGCGTAAGAGCACTGAGTTTGTTGAATCTGCAAAAGAAAACAATATTTCACTGCAGGTATCACGCGTTTCTGTAGATATTGCGAAAGAGCAAATTGAACAAGCAAAAGCAGGTCATTATCCAAAGCTTACGTTATCAGCATCTTATGGTGATAAATTAGGCGAAACAGGTCCACGTGCTGACCAAACAAGTGTTGGTTTAGACTTCACTGTGCCGATTTATCAAGGTGGCGGTACGCAAGCTGCTGTAAACCAAGCATCTGAGTACTTTGTTGCTGCAAGCCAAGAGTTCGAAAGCGCATACCGCAATGTAAATAAGCAAGTACGTACTTCTTACAACCAAGTAGTGTCAGATATCGCAACTTACCGCGCCCTTGAGCAAGCGGTTGTTTCAGCAGAAAGTGCATTACAAGCAACTGAAGCGGGTTTTGAAGTAGGTACACGTACCATCGTTGACGTATTGCTAAGTACACGTAACTTATATGACGCAAGCCGTAATTTATCTGCGGTACGCTACCGTTACGTTGTTTCTACACTAGGCTTAAAACTTGCTGAAGGTACACTGTCGCGCAGTGATATCGAAGCAATTAACCGCGGTTTAAACTAATCTCGGTGATGTAATTCCACGTGGGAATAAATCAATTCCCACGTTTTCCTCTCTTTTTGTTATACTCGCGCTAATTTTTACTTTTTCCTTCGAATATTGTGATCACTAAAGCGCCATTTTCATATTCTTTTCTTGCTCCAAAATACTGGCTTACTTGGTTAAGTGTGTTGATTTTGTATCTTCTGTCTTGGTTACCGTATCGACTGCAAATTTGGCTGGGTAAGTTATTAGGTCGCCTCGTTTATCGGTTTGTAAAAAAACGCCGTAAAATCGCCGAAGTTAACATTGCATTAGCCTTTCCCGAACTAGACAAAGCAGCGCAGGCAAAATTAGTAAAAGAGAACTTAGAAAATACCGGCATTGCGATTTTTGAATCAGGTATGGCGTGGTGGTGGCCACAGTGGCGTGCAAAAAAACATTTTGGTGGCATTACTGGTTATCACCATATTGAAAAAGCGATTAATAATGGCAAAGGCGTATTGTTGCTGGTTCCTCATATGATGCACTTAGAAGTTGCGGGCCGCATGATGGGAATACAAAACAACGGAGTTGGCTTTTATCGCCCTCACAATAACCCGTTAATGGAATACATTATTGTCAACGGTCGCCTACGCTTTAGTGAAGCACTGGTTACAAAGCGCGATGTAAAAAGCTTATTAAAAGCATTAAGCCAACAAAAGCTATGCTATTACTTGCCTGATCAAGACTATGGCCGCAAACGCTCTGAATTTGTGCCGTTTTTTGCGGTTAAAGAAACGTGTACTACAACTGGCACGCTTATTTTTGCCAGCAGCAAGAAAAGTGAAACCGTCGCACTCTCTACTCATCGTAAGGATAATAAATACTATCTTGACGTAAGTCCTGTGTTTGAGAACTTCCCAACCGGGAACGATGTTGACGATGTAACACGTGTCAATCAAGCTATGGAAGAGGCGATTGCTAAAGCACCTGAGCAATATTTGTGGCTTCACCGTCGCTTTAAAACGCAAAAAGATCCAAACGCTCCGTCGTACTATAAAAAATAATACATAGCCGTTTTGTACTTCAAATTACAAAGCGGCTTTTCATTTCAGTCTGTCAAAAAGCAGATAAAGCGTTATCAGTGTTAATTTATTACCTAAAAATACGAATTAAGTATTATGCAAATTAGTATTAGGTTACAGCTATTATTGACTTGCTTTATATTTAATCATTGTGAGTGTCGTTGTGTGGTTTTGGATTAAACATTTATCTTTGGGTTTTATCTTAATTGCGGCCGCACTGTATCTTCTACTTGGCAAAGGGCCTGTATTAGAAGCTAACAAATCAAATGCAGCAGCAGAGGGCTTATCTAACTTCTATAATAGCTTTCGCAGTACCTTAAGCTCGATGACTGAACGCGAGAAATACGTCATTCAGTTAGGCGAAC
This sequence comes from Pseudoalteromonas sp. ABV4_021, assembly GCF_056159365.1. Classification (NCBI taxonomy): domain Bacteria; kingdom Pseudomonadati; phylum Pseudomonadota; class Gammaproteobacteria; order Alteromonadales; family Pseudoalteromonadaceae; genus Pseudoalteromonas; species Pseudoalteromonas sp. ABV4_021. Next base: position 2,211,886 of record NZ_JBSWVB010000001.1, read on the forward strand.
CCGACAGCTCTTTAGCTGAGCAACTAAGGCAACGCCGTACCTCAAACAAAATTCCAGCGCATTGGCGCGGTGAAATTAAAGCGCGCCGCTTCGATAAGGGTGATACATTAAAAGAAGTAATGTCGGATTTTGCCAAGCAAGAAGGCATTGAATTTTTGTGGTATCTCGACAAAGATTACGTCATTAAAGATAACTTTCGCGTAGACGAAACCTTTATAACAACCCTGTACCAAGTTTCTAAAGCCATCGACAGTGACTTCGAAAACACGGTGTACGGCTTTTTCTGTTATAAACACAGCACCGCAGTTATCACTGAAAATCCAACCCGCTATGTGCGTGATAACTGCGTTAAAGCAACTCTCTAAGCTAAGTACTTTTGCCAAATTGTCGTAACGGCGCTTACATCGTTTTGCACGCTTTCAAGGCTCACTAGCTTCGCTTCTTGGCGTAAGCTCACTTGGTGATAGAGTTCGCGATAATCGCAATATGCTGATGTTAGCTGTTGCATTTCATTAGGCTCAATAAAACCATACTCAGCTGCACTGGCAAATATACGTATATTATCGGAATACTGAGTTATTTTTGGCTGAGCATAGGCATTTTTTAAGACAAAATACTGCGCTAAAAACTCAATATCCGCCATGCCCCCCACGCCTTGTTTAATATCAAACTCAGCACCACTGCCTTTAATTAAATGGTCGCGCATTTTTTGTCGCATCTTTACAACGTCCTCACGTAATTTTTGTTCATCACGCTGACGCGACAGCACTTCATTTCTAATTTCATGAAAACGTGTAAGTAACGACGCTTGCCCATAGGTCATGCGCGCTCTTACTAGCGCCTGATGTTCCCATGTCCACGCTTGTTTTAACTGATATTCACGGAAAGTTTCAATATTAATAGCCAATAAACCAGACGCCCCTTCCGGGCGTAAGCGTGTATCAAGCTCATATAGAATGCCAGAGGCTGTACGAGTATTAAATAAGTGCAATAAACGCTGTGCTAACTTCAAATAAAACTGGCGCGCATCAACTTGTTTATCGCCATTAGTTTGCCCAACACCATCACAGTTATGCACAAATACTAAATCAAGATCAGAATCGTAGCCTAGCTCTACCCCACCCGCTTTGCCATACGCGATAACTGCAAAGCCTTTTTCATCATCGCTGGCCTCAGGTGGATAGCCAAAACGCGTTACCATTTGCTGCCAAGCCAGATTTACACACTGAGCTACTATCGCTTCTGATAGTGCCGTAAGGTGATCGCTAACTTTCATAACATCAAGCACACCGGTGGCATCTGCCGCGGCGATGCGTAATTGATGCGTTTGTTTAAACTGACGCAATGCTTCCATTTGCAGCTCTAGGTCATTTTCATCGATACGTAAAAAGTACTGACGGATTTCCTGCTCATAGCCACTTAGCGGCAAAGTTTTATAAAGTTGGGCTGGGTCAATTAACTCATCCAGCAAAATAGGATAACAAGCTAAATGATCGCCTATCCATTTGCTATGCGCGCAGAGTTTAAATAGCTGATTGAGTGCCCCTGGGTTTTCTAGCAATAACTCTAAGTAGGCTGTACGTGAAATCACTTTTTCTACCACAGCGAGTACGCGCTTAAGAATAATCGGTTCACAACCGCATTTATCTGCTTGCTGCAGTAATAGCGGCATCAATTTATCAAGCACATCGCGCCCGCGCCCGCCCAATTTGCGCTTGGTTCCCGACACTTTAAAATCATAAACGATATTAAAAAACTCAGTATTTTGCCCAAACAACTGATGCGAACTAATCACCTCAATACTTGGTTTTTCCCACAGCAGTTCATAGCGTGAGTCGACATCTTGTTCATCATCGTCCTCCGCGCCGATCATGGCATTAAACTCATCGTGAATAAGTCGCATTTGTTGGTTAATCAATGCTGTTGCATCACCATAATTTGACGTTTCTAACAAGGCACTTAAACGCATTTGGCCAACGTCATCTTGTGGCAATGTCTGTGTTTGTTTGTCATCAAATTGCTGCAAATATTGCTCAATACGGCGTAAGAGCAAATATCCGTCAGTTAATGTATTGGCAACATCTTGTGGTACTTCATTAAGCTTTGCTAATGCTTCAAGCGCTTTGCAAAATGATTGCACCTGTAAACTCGGCTCGCGCCCTCCTCGGATCATTTGCAGTGCCTGCACCACAAACTCGGCTTCACGAATGCCACCAGCACCAAGTTTAATGTTTTCAGTAAGTCCTTTACGACGCACATCTTGTGCGATAAGTGCTTTCATTTTTCGAAGCGATTCAATCACCGAAAAATCTATGTATTTACGATAAACAAACGGCCTTAGTAAATCGTAAAACTCTTGCCAATAGCCTGATTCAGTGCCCAGTAACCGCGCCTTTAACATGGCATAACGCTCCCAATCACGACCTTGCTCTTGGTAATACTCTTCCATTGCATTAAAGCTCATAACTAATGGGCCGCTGTCGCCAAATGGTCGAAGACGCATATCAACGCGGAAAACCTGCCCTTCAGGCGTAACTTGATTCAATGCGGCAATGGTTTTTTGCGCCACTTTCGTAAAAAAAACTTGGGCTTCACAAGATTTACGTCCACCTTGGGTTTCAACTTGGTACGGATACGTAAATATCAGGTCGATATCTGACGAGTAATTAAGCTCATAGCCGCCCAGCTTGCCCATGCCTAAAATCAGCATCGGCATGGCATCCCCTTGTTCATCGGTAGGCTTGCCCCAAACGCTAGCAACCTGCGCATATGCCCAGCGATAGGCTGAGTCTATTAACTGTTCACTTAATTGAGAGGTGTAACTAATGCTGTCGCGAATATCATTTTTAAGCACAAGATCAAGGTATGCAAGCTTTAACCAATGTAAGTTGCGATATTCTCTGAGCGTTTGAAAAGCATCACTTTCTGTAATCTGGGCAAGTGATTGCTTATCAAAAACAGCGCTGGCATCGCGCGACGCAAGCCATTGGTCATTGTGTAAATAGTCTATAAAGTGTGGGTGCTGCGCTAATATACGAAAAGCAAAGTCGCTCAACGCTAATAGTGCCACTACATTTGGTTCAGCTTGCTTATCAGCGAAGATCTCAATAAATCGCTGCTGCCCCAGTTGTTGTAAACCTTGTGCTAACTCCATAACTTACTTACACTCTTAAACTAAATTCTAAAGCTATCCAGTATCTTAGCAAAAAAGAAAGCTATTTTTATGTCTTATATCAGTCTATCTAACGATCTTTTAGTCGCATTCGCCATCACCGGACTATTAGTTTTGGTTGTCTTAATGGTGGTTAAAAAGCAATTACAAGCCGACAGCAGCGAACATGATTTAATGGATGAATTAGCGAAAAAAGATAACTTTGCTATGGGCATTAGTTATGCGTCTTCTATTTTCAGCATTATTTTAGTTGTTAGTTTTATTGCAAGGGAATTTGACTTGTCGCAATGGCAAGAAAGTTTACCGCACATGGCTATCGCTCTCGCGCTCGCATTGGTTTTTATTTGGTTTGGTAAATGGATCCATAACCGGCTCATTCTAAGAGATTTTAATGAAGCAAGAGCAATAGAGAAGCGCAATGTATGCGCGGCACTCATCGATACCGGTGTATTGCTGGCAAATTCAATTATTGTGCTTGGTCTTTATAAATGGTCTAAAGCGACGAACTTTAATACTTTACTAATTGATATTATCGCGTTTATTGCGATTCAATTTATTATTTTGCTACATACTCGCTGGCAAGAGAAACGCTTTGCCGCCACCAATCAAGGCGCTTCAATGCAAACATATTTTGCCTACGACAACACGTCGATAGGCCTGCGCTTTGCATCACGAATGATTGCGTTATCGCTCGCAATTTTTGCAGCACTTGCCAGTATTCAGTTTATTGCCGGTAACTTTATCGACAATATCATGATGATTTTATTAAACGTGGTTGTGTTTGTTGCACTGCACCAAATTACCGCATTATTGGTATTAAAACTGGCGCTACCAAAAGTACAAAACAACATTGAAGTGGAACAACAAGACAACATCGGCATCGCCAGTATTGAGCTTGCTGTTCATATTGCGATAGGCATTTTACTACTGCGTTTGTTCTCGCTTTAATATTTGGTTTAGTTGGAATTAGAGCAAGCGCGGTTTACCGCGTTTGCCCTTTCCAGCTAAAGAATAGAGCGCCAAGCAATAAAAACACCACACTTTGCCCGATGAGAATAAACAGCTGTGGTGCAATTTCAACAAACCCTGCCCCTTCCAACATCACGGCTCGCGCGCCAATCAGCATTTGCGTAAGCGGAAATATCTGAGAAATTGCCTGTACAAATGCCGGGCTGCCTTCAAGCGAAAACCACACACCTGACAACATCATCATCGGCCATGACACTAAATTGAGAATGCCACCGGTAAATTCTTCCGACTCAGAGCGGCACGCGATTAATAAAGATAACGAAATAAGTGAAAACGCACCAAGTACGCACAGTACTAATAACCACCACATGCTGCCGATTAAATAAAAATCAAAGATAAGATGACAGGCTACAAATATGGCGGATGTTAACGCCACAACAATCAATAAACGCGAAACGATTTGCGCTGCCAGGAATTCTACCGGCTTTAATGGTGTGGCACTTAAACGCTTTAGCACTGCGTTTTTACGATAACGTACAATCACATAACCCACGCCATACAAACAAGAAAACATCATGTTCATCGCTAAAATTCCGGGCACAACCCAATCAAGATAGCGTATTTCTTGGCCTTCTATTGCCTCTTTTACAAACTGCGCGGTTGCTTGTGTTGTTTCAGCAAGTAGCAATTTTTCTGCAATATAACCATTTGCCGAACTTGAATTTACCCAATACTGTTTTGCATCAAAGCTCACCAGTAAATCCAATTTATGTTGACGTAGTTTTTCGATTGCCACACTTTTATCTTGATACTCAATAAACTCTAAATGCTTATACTGGCTAATACTATGTTGCTGTAAATCACCTACGTAGCCAATTTTAAACAGTGTCGGGTTATCATTTTTAAAGATAAAGGCAAACCCAACCACTAACAAAATAGGAAATGCTAAATTCCAACCGAGCGCCGAGCGGTCGCGGAAAAACTCTAAATTACGCGCCACTAAAACAGCAAAAAATCGTTTAAACATCTGCTTTTTCCTCGTTAGTGTGTAATGCGTGACCTGTTAACTTTAGGAATAAATCATCTAAATTAGCCGACTTAACTTGCAGCCCCTGCAATGAAATTTGCTCCGTTAACAACTGAGCTAATGTGGTCTCGGTATTATCACTATGAATCAGCACACTATCTTGACTGTAATGAGCATTCGTAAACGAAATTTGTGACGATACATTTTGCTTTGGTAACGATATTAATGATCCTTTAAAATGCTCTCTCAATAGGTTTTCAGGGCTATTCATCGCGATAATCTGCCCCTTATCCATAATCGCAATTTGGTCACATAAGTACTCGGCTTCATCCATATAATGGGTCGTCAATAAAATAGTTTTGCCCGCCGCTTTAATATCATTTACTAAATCCCAAAATAAGCGCCTGCTATGGGGGTCGAGTCCGGTGGTTGGCTCATCTAAAAAAATAAGTTCTGGGTCGTTAATTAATGCCAGCGCCAATAGCAAACGCTGCTTTTGCCCGCCCGACAACTTTCGGTGATCAACATTAATAAAGTCAGTTAACTGACATTGCGTAATAAGCTCGTCGATTGGCACTGTCTTTTTATAAAACGACGAGAACAAATTGAGCGTTTCTCGTACCGTTAAATAATCTTGCAACGCGGTATGCTGAAACTGAATACCCAGCTTTTGAAAATCTTCTCGTGTAATTCCCTGACCATTAAATAAAATTTCACCGGATGTTGGCGTTAAAATCCCTTCAAGCATTTCGATGGTGGTGGTTTTGCCCGCACCATTTGGTCCTAACAAACCAAAACACGAACCTTTAGTCACTTTGAAATCAATTTTATCGACTGCACAAAAGTCTGAGAAATGCTTACTAAGCTGCTTAACCTCAAGAATTGTTGTCATAACTGCCTTTATTACTTGCCTTTGTTATTGCGCTTTTCATACCATATAAGCATATTAATCGCTGAGAGTCATTATGCGCATTCCCCATATCTACCAAGCCGGCACTATTGAAGTCGGCACAGAATTACAACTCGGCGATGATGCCGCAGGACACATAGGCCGCGTTCTAAGAATGCAACCAGGTCAACAGGTTAGCTTATTTAACGGTGAAGGTGGCGAATACTTATGTACCATTTCACAAGCCAATAAAAAAAATGTATACGTTAGCGTTGATGAATTTCACGATGTCACCAGTGAGTCACCACTAAAAATCCACTTAGGGCAAGGAATTTCGCGCGGCGAAAAAATGGAGTTCACCATTCAAAAATCAGTAGAGCTTGGTATTACTGAAATCACCCCATTATTTAGCGAGCGCTGCGGCGTTAAATTACAAGGTGAACGCCTTGAAAAGAAACACCAGCAATGGCAAAAAATCGCAATTGCGGCAGCGGAGCAATCAGGTCGCAACTTTGTACCCGTTGTTCACCCACCAATAAAATTAGAGCAATGGCTAACCCAGCAAAGTGACGAAACAAAGCTAACCCTACACCCGCGAGCTGAGCACAGCATTAAAACCATAGATAAACTTGAAAACTTTAACGCCACAGCAATGCGCTTTGTGGTTGGCCCAGAAGGCGGATTTACCGATGCCGAAATTGCTGCAACAAAAGCCGCAGACTTTGTTGATATTAAGTTGGGACCACGTGTACTGCGTACTGAGACTGCAGCACTTACTGTTCTCTCTGCGCTGCAGCTTGTCTACGGTGATTTAGCTTGATTTAAGCTGCAAGCATCCCCATAACTTAGAGAGTTGAAAATAAAGGAAACTAACATGACGATTAAGCTTGGCATCATTTCTGATCCTATTGCTGGATTTAATATCAAAAAAGACACCGGCTTCGCCATGATGCTCGAAGCGCAAAAACGCGGCTATGAAATTCATTATATGGAAATGAATGACTTGTTTTTACGTGGTGGGCAAAGTTTCGCAACGTCGTCTGTTGCTACCGTGTTTGATAACACCGAAAAATGGTATGAACTTGAAGATAAACAAACCATTGCTCTAGCTGATTTAGACGTGATTTTAATGCGTAAAGATCCACCGTTCGATACCGAATATATTTACGCAACTTACCTATTAGAACGTGCTGAGCAAGCGGGTACTCTCGTAATTAACAAACCGCAAAGCTTACGTGACGCTAACGAAAAACTATTTACTGCGTGGTTTAGTGAACATACCCCAGATACACTGGTAACACGTGAGCAGTCACATATCCGCGCGTTTTTAGAAGAACACAAAGACATTATTCTAAAACCTCTTGATGGCATGGGCGGCGCGTCAATTTTCCGCGTTAAACAAGATGACCCAAATATTGGCGTTATTTGCGAAACACTCACAGCACACGGCAGCCAATATGCAATGGCACAAAATTACATTCCAGCGATCAAAGATGGCGATAAGCGCGTATTAGTGGTTAATGGTGAAGTTATTCCCTATTGCTTAGCGCGTATTCCACAAGGCGGTGAAACCCGCGGTAATTTAGCAGCCGGTGGCCGAGGCGAAGCACGCCCAATTACCGATGTAGAACGCAAAATTGCCGAAGCAGTGGCGCCAACATTAGTTGAAAAAGGCTTAATTTTTGTCGGTCTTGATATTATTGGCGATAGGCTTACTGAGATTAATGTTACTGCACCAACGTGCGTAAAAGAAATTGAAGCGGCATTTGATATTTCAATTACCGGTAAGTTATTCGACGCAATTGAGCAAAAAGTGGCGCATACTTAAAGCTGAAGATAATACAAAAGGTGCAATCAATGAGTAATCAAACCCAGTCATTACAAAATACCTTTTTAGTTGCAATGCCAAACATGCCCGACCCACGCTTTAAACACAGCGTGACTTACATTTGTGAGCACAATGAATCTGGGGCAATGGGGCTTGTTATTAATCAACCTACTAACCTTACGGTGGGCGAGTTACTCGACCAAATAGATATCGAGAATAACAAGATGGCAACTAACAGTAGCGTTGCAGTAATGTCGGGCGGTCCAGTTCACACTGACCGAGGGTTTGTATTGCACAGTACTAAGCCAGGTTATAGTTCAAGCTCGAATATTAGCTCTGATATTATGATCACCACCTCGAAAGATGTGCTTCACGAGCTAACAAGCCATGAAGCACCAGATCAATTTCTGATTACCTTAGGCTATGCAGGTTGGGATCCCGGTCAGCTTGAAAAAGAACTGGTCGAAAATACTTGGCTTACCGTACCTGCCGACCCTGAGATTATTTTTAATACACCAGCGCACTTGCGTTGGCAAAAAGCAATAGAGAGTTTAGGCATTGATATCGATAAACTTTCTCTCTATTCAGGAAATGCGTAAATGAGTAAAAACCCTATCGGGCAACGTACACTAATTGGTTTTGATTTTGGTACCAAAAGCATTGGCATTGCCGTAGGTCAGGAAATATCAGGTACGGCAACCGCACTTAGCGCTGTCGCTGCAAAAGACGGTATTCCAAATTGGGACAACGTAAAAAAAATTCTCGATGAATGGCAGCCTGATTTATTAATAGTCGGCTTACCGCTCAATATGGATGGCACCAACCAAGAAGTAACCTTTAAAGCCAAGAAGTTTGCAAAACGCTTGCATGGCATGTTCGGTTACCAAGTTGAAGTGCAAGATGAGCGCCTTACCACGACGGATGCAAAAGCACGCTTATTTGATCACGGTGGCTACCGAAATTTAGCGAAAGATAAAGTAGATAGCATGTCGGCACAAATTATTTTAGAAAGCTATTTTGAAAGCTTGTATGGAGACTAAGTGCCTCGCTTAGTCTTTACTAATTAACTCACTATTTAGCACTTTCACACTGCCTTTTTCAGGAATAAAACCCGCTTCAATATATGCCGATTTAATGCGTTTTTGCGCTGCGAGTATTGCTAACCCTTTTTGTAACGCCTCAAACGCCGCCTTACCATCAGGGTGGGTTTTGCTCACCACATAATGACGACTATCATCAAATGTAAGTGCAATGCCCGGTACAGCAAGTAATTCTAACGAATGCAGTTTGTAGTGGTTGTTAACAGCAGGCATAAACGGCAACAAAGCAAAGTCCGCCCACTTTTTATCAACTGCACGAATTTGCTGTAACCATTCATCATCTTTGTACAGCTTTTTTAACTTTAAGCTTTTGAGAGTTTGCCAGTCGGCGTGCCAACGGGGAGTTGAAATCGATGTGAAATGAGAAAAATCATCTAGGCTGTCAATTGCGAAGACTTTTCGGTTTTCAGGATGAGCAAATACGCCTGCTAGGTACTCACCTTTGTTAAACACAGCTGCAGAAATATAAGCGTGCTCTGCTATTTTTTCTGCATCTGCGTACCAGTATGTGTCGAAGCTAAGTAATTGCTTACCACGCTCTAAAATATTGGTGTTGCGCAGCGTTACTTTGCCCACTTGGTAGTTAAATGTTTTATCAAAACCACCGAGTTTTAATGCCTGCAATGCAAGTACCATATCCACTACGTCGCGACGCATGCGATAACCACTAAACGAGGAAATCTGATGTACATCACGTCCAGCTAGAAACGCCTGAAAATCAACATACACATCATCGCGAATATACATATCAACGGAGTTACTTGAATTCGCCGCGTTCGCCGCAAAACCAAATAACATACTCGCTAATACACAAAAACAAATTTTAAAACGACTTAACTTCAACATAAGCGTATCACTTACTACTGGTTTTTATCGCCATCAAGGCCATCAACCGTAACACCTTGTAAAAAGCCTGCTCCTTGTTGCTCATTATTGCGTAATTTAATCATTAAGCGCAGATCGTTCGGTGAGTCAGCATGGTGTAGCGCATCGGCATAATTAATGCGATGCTGCTGGTAAAGGTCAAATAACGCTTGGTCAAAGGTTTGCATACCCATTTCGCGCGATTTAGACATGGTTTCTTTAATTGCCCCTACTTCACCGCGTTTTATTAGTTCTGCCACCATTGGCGAGTTAAGTAAGATTTCAATTGCAGCTGCACGGCCGTGTCCATCGCTGGTCGGCACAAGTTGTTGTGCAACAATAGCACGTAAGTTAAGCGCTAAATCGTACTTTAACTTATCGTGCTTTTCTTTTGGCACTAAGTGCATAATACGATCGATTGCTTGGTTCGCGTTGTTTGCGTGCAGTGTAGCCACACACAAGTGACCCGTTTCAGCAAACGAAAGCGCATATTCCATGGTTTCTTGCGAGCGGATCTCACCAATCAAAATTACATCAGGAGCCTGACGCAGAGAGCTCTTTAGTGCCGATTCGAAACTTTCAGTATCCAATCCCACTTCACGTTGCGTTACAATACTCTTTTGGTGTTCGTGAACAAATTCAATCGGGTCCTCAATAGTTAAGATATGACCACGCTGGTTGCGGTTACGATACCCTAACAGCGCCGCAAGTGAGGTTGATTTACCGGTACCCGTACCACCCACAAACAGCACTAAGCCACGTTTTGACATAATCACGTCGGTTAATACCGGTGGTAAGCCAAGATCGTGCACTTCCGGAATGGTGGTTACGATACGACGAACAACCATGCCCGCTTTATCGCGCTGCCAAAAAGCCGAAACACGGAAACGGCCCGAATCACGTGCGATCGCAAAGTTACATTCTTTGGTTTCGTGAAATTCGGTTTTCTGCTTATCGCTCATTGCCGATTCAACCAGCTCTAACGCTTCTTCTTCAGTTAAATCTGAATGACCAATTGGACGAAGTTCGCCATTAACTTTTACACTTACAGGCAAGAATGTAGACACGAATAAATCCGATGCTTCACTCTCTACCATTTGTTTTAAAAAATGATCTAAGCCGTGCATAATTTACCCCTAGTAAGATCGTGCGCCTGCTGCGCCAAAGTTGCTCTTATCGTGGGCTTTTGCATATGCATCTTGCTGTGTAATTAAGCCGCGATTTAGCAAGTTACCTAAACACTGGTCCATCGTCTGCATGCCGTGCGATGCACCGGTTTGTAGCGATGAGTACATTTGTGCAATTTTGTCTTCACGAATAAGGTTACGAATTGCTGGGGTACCTATCATGATTTCGTGTGCTGCGATTCGTCCACCACCTACTTTTTTCACCAGTGTCTGTGAAATTACAGCACGTAACGATTCAGATAGCATTGAACGCACCATGTCTTTTTCTTCACCTGGGAAAACATCAATAATACGGTCAATGGTTTTTGGTGCAGAGGTGGTGTGCAAGGTGCCAAATACTAAGTGACCGGTTTCTGCCGCAGTCATTGCAAGGCGAATGGTTTCGAGGTCACGTAATTCACCGACCAGAATAACATCTGGATCTTCACGAAGCGCCGAGCGAAGTGCGTTATTAAAGCTGTGTGTATCACGGTGTACTTCACGTTGGTTTATTAAGCTTTGCTTATTATCATGTACGAATTCGATTGGATCTTCAATGGTAAGTACGTGGTGGTGCTTATGCGAATTAATATAATCAATCATCGCTGCAAGCGTTGTTGATTTACCCGAACCTGTCGGCCCTGTTACCAACACTAAGCCACGCGGGTTATTGGAAATATCTTTGAATATTTCAGGACAGCCTAAGTCATCAAGGGTTAAAACGGTGCTTGGGATGGTACGAAATACCGCGGCTGGACCACGGTTAGAATTAAAGGCATTAACACGGAAACGAGCTAGGTTTGGCACTTCGAAAGAAAAGTCACATTCTAAGTTTTCTTCGTATTCTTTTCGCTGCTTATCATTCATAATATCATACACTAAGCCGTTTACGTCTTTTGGTCCAAGTGCGGGGATATTGATTCTTCGAACGTCGCCATCAACGCGGATCATAGGTGAAACACCTGATGATAAGTGTAAATCTGATGCATTATGTTGCACACTGAATGCCAGTAATTCAGTAATGTCCATTGGATTGCTCCACTAAGTTACTTATTTGAATAATTATATGATTACAATAGCAGAACGACTTAAAATAGCCTATGACAGAATCGCAAAAGCGATAAAAAATTCTCACATTTTAGGGCAAAAAGTGGCTTTATTGGCGGCCAGCAAGACAAAGCCTAGTACTTTAATACGAGAGGCCTACCAAGCTGGTCAACGTCAATTTGGCGAATCTTACGTGCAAGAAGCGGTCGATAAAATCGCTGAACTATCCGATTTAAGCGACATTGAATGGCACTTTATCGGCCCTATTCAATCGAATAAAAGCGCGCAAGTAGCAGCTCATTTTGACTGGGTGCAAAGTGTCGACCGCATTAAAATAGCCAGGCGCCTAAATGATCAACGCCCCTCTGAACGCGCTAAATTAAACGTGCTTATACAAGTTAATATTGATGATGAGCTGAGCAAGTCTGGCTGTTCGCTGTCAGAAGTCGATGCCTTAGCACAGTACATTGCAACATCTGACAATTTGGTATTGCGTGGTGTTATGGCCATTCCTAAAAAAAGCGACTCACTAAACGAGCAACAACACAGCTTTGCCAAACTGCAAACTTGTTTTAATCAATTGAAATCCCAATATGATAGTATAGATACACTTTCAATGGGCATGAGTAACGATGTTGAAGCAGCAATAAGCCAAGGCAGCACAATGGTGCGTATTGGCACCGATATCTTTGGCCCAAGAAACTAACGATTAACCAAAAAGAGAGTTCCTATGTCACAAAACACCATTGCATTTATTGGTACCGGTAATATGAGTTACGCCATTATTGGTGGATTAATCAATGGCGGCTTTGCCCCAAACAATATTATCGCAACCAACCGCAATGCAGAAAAACTTGCCAAAGTTGGCGATGACTTTGGTATTCAAGTAACTAACGACAACATTAAAGCAATCGACCAAGCCGATTACGTTGTACTCTCGGTTAAACCGCAAATGATGGCAGACCTATGCCAAACCATTAAAGATTCAGGTATCGCCTACCAAGACAAAGTGTTTATTTCCGTTGCGGCGGGCATTAAAGTGGCGCGTTTACAAGAAATGCTAGACCACCCGGTTAAGATGATCCGCTGCATGCCAAATACCCCTAGCTTACAAAGCAAAGGCGTAAGCGGCTTATTCAGCAATAATACCAGTGAACAAGAAAAGCAATTTGCTACCGAGGTATTTAGTGCAACAGGTATTGTTACGTGGCTTTCAGAAGAAGACCAAATTAACGATATTATTGCGGTAACGGGTTCATCTCCTGCGTATGTATTTTTGTTCTTAGAAGCGATTGAACAAAAAGCAAAAGAGCTCGGTTTTAACGCTGAACAAGCAAGAGAACTGGTACAGCAAGTGGCTGTAGGTGCCAGCGATATGGTAGCAAAATCGCCTGACTTATCAATTAGTCAGTTACGTGCTAATGTTACTTCAAAAGGCGGTACAACTGCCGCGGCAATTGCGCATTTAGAGCAGCAAAACTTAACGCAAACTGTCGCCGATGCGATGGATGCGTGTATCGCTCGCGCACAACAAATGGAGCAAGAATTTTAATGAATGACGCATTTCGATTTTTAGTTGAAGTCGTTTTTGACTTGTACTTGATGGTTGTATTGCTGCGCTTCTGGCTACAAACCGCACGCGCTGATTTCTATAACCCGCTCAGTCAGTTTGTAGTAAAAGCCACCAGCCCCTTACTCAACCCAATTCGCAAGGTAATTCCGGGGCTAGGCGGTTTTGATCTTGCCTCATTAGTGCTTGCGCTGATTGTCGCAGCGCTCAAAATAGTGACTATTTCACTGCTTTTCTTTGGTGGAATTGAACCTGTTACTGTATTGGTTGGCAGTTTGATTACTGTGATCAAAGAAGGCTTAAACTTGGCCTTTTGGGTACTAATTATCCGAGCAATTTTAAGTTGGGTAAGCCAAGGACATAACCCAATCGAAGCGATTTTCCATCAACTTACTGAGCCAATGCTACGCCCGATTAGAAAGATAATTCCACCCATTGGCGGATTAGATTTATCAATCTTAGTGTTGATTATTGGATTACAGTTTCTGCAAATCTTATTCCTTGATTTATTTAGATAAAAAAGAATAAATTCAGGTAGAATAAAAAAGCCGCAGAATGCGGCTTTTTTGTCATCTATACTAATATTAATACTTAATTTAAGGGGCGGATTATGAAAACCCTAATTTCACTTTGTTTAGCATTTTGTGCATTTATGGCTACAAGCGTTTTAGCAAATTCCGAGCAAGGTGGGCAATACAAAGAGCTTGGAAACTGGCAAGTGCATTACATAGCTTTTCCATCAACTGTATTGCAACCAAAAATAGCACAACACTATGGTATTGAGCGCAGTAACTACAATGCGGTTATCAATATTTCGGTATTGGATAAAGCAACGAAAAAAGCACAAAAAGTAGCTATTTCAGGCACTGCCAAAAACTTACTTGGTCACAATGAAACGCTAGCATTTAAAGAGATCATTGATGGTGATGCAATTTACTATATTGCAGAGCTTGGCTACAGCAATGAAGAACTGTATCGCTTTAAGCTTGACATTAAAGGGCAAAATAAAAGCGAAGTGCTCAGCTTTCAACAAAAATTTTATGTTGATTAATGTTTTTTCTTAAACAAATTAGTCTACACATTAAAAAAGCGCCTTACGGCGCTTTTTTGTTATTGGCTAGTGTTACTCTTAAAGCGGGTTTACAAGCCAAGCGCTGCCATCATTTTCTGACCAATATCAACATGGTGTTGCATGGTTGAGAACTGTTTAGTTACACCTTCAGGACCAAACGCATAAACTGGAACAGGCGCCGCTGTATGTGTACCTGTACCCCAAACAACATTTTGATGGCGAGCAAGTGCACGGCCAATTTTTGCTGTATGGTCTTCATCTGCGTACACATAAAACTCGTTAAAGTCGTCAAACTTTGGTGTTACGTCAGCACTTTGATACGAGTGATCTGGGTCATAGTAAGGGTTGTTTTCACGCTCACCTACTTTCTCAGCTTCCTCTAGTGTCACTTTATACGCGCTGTAGTTATTGATTGCAGTCATCCAATCGTTTGCTGTTGCAGCGTCAAAGTTCCAATCTGCGTTTGCCATATCAAGCATGTTGTAGAAAGTACCCGACTGCTTATAAAGCATTTCTAAGTGGCTTAAATCACCAAAGTTGAAGTTAGGCTTGTAATCGCGACCTTGCATGCCATCGCCTGGAAGTGTTGTTGCTTCAGGCATATTGTAACGTGAGTAACTAAAACCAAAGCTACCCGTTTCATGGTCAGCTGTTACAACAACTAGCGTATCGTTACGGTCTTTTACCCATTCGTAAACCGCTTCTACCGCTTCGTCAAACTTTAATAGTTCATGTAGCATCCAACCCGCATCGTTCGCGTGTCCTGCCCAGTCAATCTGACCACCTTCAATCATTAGGAAGAAGCCATCTTCATCTTTAGAAAGCACATCAAGTGCCTTTTTAGTCATTTCTTTAAGCGATGGCTGAGAGCAGTTATTTGCTTCTTTACATGCTGAGTAGGCAATACCGTCAGCCATACCCGAGTTTGCGAACAAACCAAGTAATTTAGTTGTTTCTGTTGCAGCGAGCTGCGCTTTATCAAACGCTAGTTCATAACCAAACTGTTCTTTCGCTTCAACGACTAAGTTACGGTTGTCGCTACGCTTTGATTTTTTATATACCGACTCAGGTGCGCCAAGTGCACTCATAACGTCACGATCGGCCGCATCTGTTTTAATATCAGACGGTAAGAATACGCGAGCACCACCTGAAAGTAATACATCAACATTACCACTTTCGATTAGCTCTTCAGCAATCGCAGGTTCAAGTGAACGATGTGGTTGGTGCGCGGCAAATGCCGCTGGTGTTGCGTGGGTAATGCGAGTATCTGATACTAAGCCTGTTGCTTTACCTGCTTTTTTCGCTTTTTCTAAAATGGTTTCAACAATATTACCTTGGTCATCAAGACCAATCATTTCAGAACCTGCCGCTAAGCCTGTTGCTAATTGTGTTGCAGAACACGCCGAATCTACAACCAACTTACCATTATCACCGTGTGGTGCATTAAGCGATAAGCCCATTACACCTTGATTGGCAAAATTAGATAACGCAGTCACACCATTTTTAGTACTGTATGTTGAATTAGGTGCGCGGCGTGCATACTCTTCAAGTAAGCCAACTTGCTGCGGGCCCATACCGTCACCGATCATTAAAATCACGTTTTTAACTTCGGTAACCGCTACTGGTGGTACTTCCACCTCTTTAATCACTTCAACTTCTTTAATTACTTCTACGATTTCTTTATCGTCAGAACCACAACCCGTCATTAGTAAGCTAGCAACTGCTAGGGCGACACATGTTTTTTTCATTATTTTGTACCCATATGATTTAAAATTTGCGATAGCCTACTTTTCTATTGTTAAACTAAGATTTCATATTTATGGCATTTAGAATAATCACTCATACTCTAACCCATTGAAAAGTAACAATATAACATTTCATAAAATCCACAAAGCAATACGCTTGCGCTCTTGATATAATAACTAACATCATTCCTTTAGAAATTTCGTTTTATGTCATTTGAAAAAATCGTTTTGGCAACAGGTAACCAAGGTAAAGTTGCTGAGCTTGCGCATAAACTTGCTAGTTTGAATATTGAAGTAGTCGCACAGTCAGAGTTTGATGTGCCAGAAGTTGCAGAAACCGGCACCACATTTATTGAAAATGCCATAATCAAAGCAAGGCATGCGGCAAAGATTACCGGCTTACCGGCAATCGCCGACGATTCAGGTCTTGAAGTTGAAGCCCTAGGCGGTGCTCCGGGAATTTACTCAGCACGATTTGCAGGTGTTGATGCGAATGACTCTGATAACATTGATAAGCTATTAAGTGAACTAGGCGATAATCCAAATCGTACAGCCCGTTTTTGGTGTGTATTAGTATTAATGCGCCACGCAGACGACCCTACCCCATTAATTTGCCAAGGCGTATGGCAAGGTGAAATTTTACCCGAGCGTCAAGGTGAACAAGGCTTTGGTTACGACCCTGTATTCTTTAGTCACGAGAAAAATTGCAGCGCAGCAATGCTTGATAAGGCAACTAAAAATAGCCTAAGCCACCGCGGTAAGGCGCTTAATCAACTGCTCGACTTGCTCAAGGCTAATTAATGAAACTGCCACCATTAAGTCTTTACATACACATACCTTGGTGTGTGCAAAAGTGTCCGTACTGTGACTTTAATAGTCATGGCGTAAAGTCAGATATTCCTGAATCAGCTTATGTACAGCACTTGCTAGATGATTTAAAAACCGACCTCGCTTATGTGCAAGGCCGTAAACTCACTAGTATATTTATCGGTGGCGGTACACCGAGTTTATTCTCCGAGAAAGCGATTTCAGATTTGTTGCAAGGAATTGAACGCCTTATTCCATTTTCTAACACGATTGAAATTACGCTTGAAGCCAACCCAGGCACTGTCGAGGCTGAGCGCTTTATTGGCTACCGTGCAGCTGGCGTCAATCGGATTTCTATTGGTGTTCAATCACTGCAACAAGACAAACTAAAAAGCCTTGGCCGTATTCATAATGCCGATGAAGCAATTAATGCGGCAAAATTAGCAAAGACCATAGGTTTAAACAGTTTTAATATGGACTTAATGCATGGATTGCCAGATCAATCCATCGATGATGCACTGAGTGATCTTAAACAAGTTATCGCGCTCAATCCGCCTCATATTTCGTGGTATCAACTCACCATTGAGCCTAATACCCAATTTGCATCAAAACCGCCTATACTGCCTGAAGATGAAACCTTGTGGCAAATTCAAGAGCAAGGCCACCAGCTGTTAACGGATGCAGGTTACGAGCAATATGAAATATCAGGCTACGCCAAACCGGGTTTTCAATGTCAGCATAATTTAAATTACTGGCGTTTTGGTGATTACTTAGGTATTGGCTGTGGCGCCCATGGCAAAATCACCGATTTAACAACACAAAAACTGGTACGCACTGTTAAGGTAAAACACCCTAAAGGCTATATGGACTTAACTAGGCCATACCTATTTGATAGCTGGCACGTAACAAACGATGAACTGCCTTTTGAATATTTCATGAACCGCTTACGCCTACATGAATCATTCAACATCAACGAGTTTGGTGAGTTTACTGGGCTACCACTTGAACACGTTGAAACTAATTTAAATCACGCGGTTACTGCAGGATTAATGCAAAAAGACGACAATATCTGGCAAGTTACCGCAAAAGGACACCGCTTTTTAAATGACTTGTTACAATTATTTGTGTAACGTCGTTTGTAGCGACTCCTGTAAAACAGTAACGTTGAGTAAATACTTCGTTATAAAGTCATAACTATAAAGGTAAAACAAAATGCTTAAGCGCTCATTAATTGCAGCAGCAATCAGCTCTGTTTTTTTAGTTGGTTGTCAAACACCAGCAACAACACAAGATACAACTGCTGAAGTAGTTAAACAACAATCAGAAAGCGAACGTGCAAACGCGTTCTTTGAAGAAGTTTTTATGCGCGGCGTAATGCGCAGCCCTGTTTACCAAACCTACATGGGCATCAAAAAAGACTATGACAAATGGGACGACGGTTCTGAAGCACGTGCGTTAGAAGATTTAGCGCTTGCCAAAAAAGACCTTGAAACGCTGCGCGCATTTGACCGCAGCAAGCTAGATAGCACGACACAAGTTAGCTATGACTTAATGGAACAGCGTTTAGTACAAAGCATTGATGACTTTAAATGGCGCTACCACACATATCCAGTAAATCAAATGTATGGCACACACTCAATGATCCCTGCATTTTTGATTAACCAACATCAAATTGCCGATTTAAGTGATGCAAAAGCGTATATTTCTCGTTTAAATGGCGTACCAACCGTATTTGAACAACTTGAAAAAGATTTAGAAACGCGCGCTGAAAAAGGCATTATCGCGCCTAAATTCGTGTTCCCACATGTAATTGATTCAAGCAAAAACATTTTGAAAGGTGCGCCTTTCACTACTGGTGAAGATTCAACCCTGCTTGCTGACTTTAAACGCAAAGTGGCAAAGTTAGAAATCGCACAAGATGAAAAAGACGCTCTTATCACTGATGCAACAAATGCGCTTAAAACAGCGGTTGGCCCTGCCTATGAATCGCTTATCAGCTACTTAATTGGTTTAGAATCTCGCGCTGATAACCGCGATGGTGCTTGGAAGTTCCCAGAAGGCGAAGCTTACTACAACAATGCGTTAGCACGCACGACAACAACCGATCTTACGGCGAAAGAAATTCACGCGATTGGTTTAGCTGAAGTTGCACGTATTCATGATGAAATGCGTGAAATCAAAGATAAAGTTGGCTTTAAAGGCGACTTAAATGCGTTCATGGAATTCATGAAAACTGATAAGCAGTTCTACTTGCCAAACACGGAAGAAGGTAAAGCAAAGTACCTTGCTGATGCGACGGCAATGATCGATAACATGAAGTCGCGCCTTGATGAGTTATTTATCGTTAAGCCAAAAGCCGACATGATTGTAAAACGTGTTGAAGCATTCCGTGAAAAAGCAGCAGGTAAAGCATTTTACCAGCAACCTGCGCCAGATGGCTCACGCCCTGGTATTTACTATGCCAACCTTTACGATATGGAAGCGATGCCAACTTACCAAATGGAAGCGCTTGCTTACCATGAAGGTATTCCAGGCCACCACATGCAAATTGCTATCGCGCAAGAGCTTGAAGGCGTTCCTAAGTTCCGTAAGTTTGGCGGTTACACAGCATACGTTGAAGGCTGGGGTTTATACTCTGAAATGGTGCCAAAAGAAATGGGCTTATATGAAGACCCATATTCAGATTTTGGTCGTTTAGCAATGGAGTTGTGGCGTGCATGTCGCTTAGTAGTAGATACAGGTATTCACGCAATGAAGTGGACGCGCCAACAAGGTATCGACTACTACGTAAATAACACGCCAAATGCAACGTCAGACGGCGTTAAGATGGTAGAGCGTCACATTGTAATGCCATCACAAGCAACGGCCTACAAAATCGGTATGATCAAGATTGTAGAATTACGTGAAAGCGCGAAAAAGCAACTTGGTGAAAAGTTCGATATTCGTGAATTCCACGATGTAGTGCTTAAGAGCGGCCCGGTGCCACTTAATACTCTTGAAGGCTTTGTAAACGATTGGGTTGCAAGCAAACAAGGTTAATAAGCATTAAAAAATAAAAGGCGTATAAAGCGCCTTTTATTTGTTATCAATTAAGATACAAAAAAGGCCGCAATTGCGGCCTTTTTTTACTGTAACTGACCCGTCCTAAATACGGTTGACACTTTTCCAACTTAAATTTGGAGAATGTTATGAACCCTATATCTAAGAGAACTCAAAAAGATTATTCACTTGCCTTTAAATTATCAATTGTGGAAAAAGTAGAAAAAGGCGAGTGTACATACAAACAAGCGCAAGACCACTATGGTATCCAAGGTGCTTCAACAGTTTTAGTTTGGCTTCGTAAGCATGGTCGACTAGATTGGAGTAAGGGAACACCTAATCACATGAGTGAGGCTACCGGTATGTCAGAGCCTAAAGATTTAACACCAGAGCAAAAGATTAAAGCCCTTGAGAAAGAGTTAGAAGATACCAAGTTAAAAGCCGAGTTCTTCGAGAAAATTGTCGATGTGCTTGATAAAGACTTTGGGGTACGTATCACAAAAAAGCAACGCGACAGGTTGTTGAATCAAAAGTCATAGCCAAACTGTCAGTGACCAAGGCGTGTAAGTACTTGGGTATAACACGACAAGCTTATTATAAACGCTGTAAAGTGGCGGTAATAAAAGAGCAGTTTGAGCAACGAGTATTATCGTTCGTAAAGGCACAGCGGATGACTCATCCTCGCATTGGTACCAGAAAGTTACAGTACATAATGCAACAGTCAGAGCTACACATTGGCCGAGACCACTTGTTTGCCTTACTGAGAGTAAACCGCTTATTAGTGCTAACTAAGCGCGCCTATCACCGAACAACACAGAGTCTGCATCGATTTTATAAACACCCAAACATCATAAAAGATGGGATTGAATTAACTCGTCCAGAGCAATTATGGGTGGCGGATATCACTTACCTGCCAACGAAAGAATGCGAGTCCTATCTAAGTCTAGTAACAGATGCTTACTCTAGAAAAATAGTGGGTTATAGCCTAAGTGATAATTTAAAAACGAGTTCAGTAAAACAGGCGTTTAAACAAGCGTTAAAAAATAGAAAAGTCACTTCACCTCTTATCCATCATTCTGATAGAGGTATTCAATATTGCTCAAATGAATACCAACGCATACACGAAGAATATGGCATAACGTGCTCAATGACAGATGGATATGACTGCTACCAAAATGCCTTGGCGGAACGCGTAAACGGTATACTGAAAAACGAGTATTTACTGACAAAGCCTAATAACTTGGAAGAAGCTGCGAAAATGGTGAAACAATCCATTGATATCTATAATCAAAGAAGGCCACACACGGCTTTAAAATACAAAACGCCCGATGAAGTGCATCGAGCGTTTTAATATTAAAAGTGTCAACCCATGCTAGTATGGGTCAAACAACTTATCGCGGCATTAACCGTTGATGAAGTCGATGCCTTCCTGAATGTCTTTGTTAAGCGTTTCAAGCATGTCGTTCTTTGCTTTCTCTTCGAATGCGCTAAGCTCACCGTAAGAAAGAATTTCTTCAACACCGTTTTTGCCTAAACGTACTGGGTGTGCGAAGTATGCTGCGTCACCACCGTCGATTGCAACGTATGCGTAGTCGATAACACCTTCTTCACCTTGTAAGCCTTTAACTAAAGACTGAGTGAAACGTGCAGCTGCTGCGCCCATTGAAAGTGTCGCTGAACCGCCACCCGCTTTTGCGTTAACAACTTCAGTACCTGCGTTTTGAATACGTGGAGTAAGTGCTTCAACTTCTTCTGCAGTGAACTCAACACCTTCAACTTGTGAAAGAAGAGGAAGAATAGTTGTACCTGAGTGACCACCGATTACTGGTACTTTAACAGAAGCAACGTCTACGCCTTTAAGTTCAGCGATAAACGCTTCTGAACGGATAACGTCTAGTGTCGTTACACCGAATACACGGTTAGCTTCGTAAGTACCTGCCTTTTTGAATACTTCAGCAACGATTGGTACAGTGCCGTTTACAGGGTTAGTGATAACACCTACAAGCGCCTTAGGACAGTTTTTAACAATGCCTTCAGCAAGTGTTTTAACAATGCTTGCATTAACATTGAATAAGTCTGCACGGTCCATACCCGGCTTACGCGGCATACCTGCTGGAATAATTACGATATCTGCGCCAGCAAGTGCTGCATCTAAATCGTCTTTACCAAAACCTTCAACTTTAACTGCAGTTGGGATATGTGATAGGTCAACAGCAACACCTGGAACAACTGGCGCTACATCATATAACGATAGCTCAGAACCAGCTGGTAATTGTGTTTTAAGTAATAAAGAAAGGGCCTGGCCGATACCACCAGCTGCGCCTAAAACTGCAACTTTCATGTGAATTCTCCGTGATTAGAGGTAGGTATTTAAAAAAGTGCCATAAAGATAATGAAAAGTGCGCATAAAAACAAATAAAACAGGTATTTTTTATATAAATCTCGACCATAGTTGTAAACTTTATCCGACTAGATTAGTTGACAACGCTATCAATTAAAAAAATCGCGTTTTCATTGAGATTAATTCAACTCTAATTGAATTAAGATGACGATTTTATTAATGCAATTAGCCCTAACTTGTGTAAAATTTAAGGTAACGTCCATCAATTGGTTAAACAGCCCGTTCACATGCAAATACAAGATAAACAAGAAGCGCTGGTTAAAGCGTTCAAAGCCCTTTTAAAAGAAGAAAACTTTGGTTCACAAGGCGAGATTGTTGATGCCTTAAAAGACATGGGTTTTGACAATATTAGTCAGAGCAAAGTGTCTCGCATGTTAAGTAAATTTGGCGCTGTACGTACACGTAATGCAAAACAAGAGATGGTGTATTGTTTACCCGCAGAAATGGGTGTACCGACAGCGAAAAGCCCGCTGCGCCAGCTGGTAATTGATATTATGCATAACGAAATGATGATCATCATTCGTACCAGTCCAGGTGCTGCACAACTAATTGCGCGTTTGCTCGATTCACTTGGTAAAGCAGACGGTGTGTTAGGCACCATTGCCGGTGATGACACGATTTTTATCGCCCCTGAAAAAGTCTCTGAAATTGACGTTACACTAGAACGCGTTAAAAAGTTATTCGAAAACGTTTAAAACTAATTAAGAGAGTTTTGTGTCGCATAACTCTCTTAAACTCTAGCTTGTTAAATCTAACTAGCTAATTCCCTAAGCATATTCACAGATGGTGCAAAAAACGCCGCACCAAAATCACTTTTCGCAAACTCCAGCCACATATCTGGGCCATTATCATCAATGTAGCCTAAACGGTGTTTGAGAAGCGTTTGAAACGCATAGCCATTATTTGCACAGCTAATAAATAAAAAGCCCTGTTGGTTAATATCAGCAAATGGCATGCCTTGATTTAAAAATAATGCATTGCCATGTTCATCGTAAAGCTCTGTACGAGCACTATGGCTGTTTTCCGGAGCGCAGCTAACCGCTTGGTTAGAATTAGCCATTCGCCCCATTACAATTTCTTGTTCTGCTTTTGAGATTTCTTGCCACGCCTTTAAATCATAACGATAACGCTGCACATGAATATAGCTGCCCGCAGAAAATGCAGCGTCTTCATCTCCCACTAAAGCAACAAGCTGCTTTTTGCGACCATGGGGATTAGCTACACCATAAATAAAGCCATTTAGGTCACGACCGTCTAAATAATGAAAACACTTTACTTGGTCAATCAGTTCAATATCACCACTCAGTAATTCAATCACTTCCATCACAAACAAATGAACTACATCAAGGCGATCTGCCCTAATTTGAATCATTAAATCTATTGGACGTGATGGCGTAGCATGCTCAATATGTTCAAATTGCGGAAAACCCGCCAACGTTTTTGGCATTTTACTGGGGTAAATATGTGGCCAGAACTGTGAACCTATCGCCACAACACAAGACACAAGTGCTTCTGAAAATTCGTGATCAAACCGCTCTTGCATATCAATAATACTTGCCAATTTTTTCGACAAGCTGAGTTCTTGGCCATCTAATACATTTAAAAATAAATGCACACCATGTAAATTGGCTTCAGCACAAACTCCTGATTGCGCTTGTGGCATAGCGGGTTTCCTACTTAATTGTTATTAGTATAAGCGAAATAATTAACCAAATGCGGACGAACATCAATAGCTAATCGCTGACCATAAGCATAGCGCTGATGTTGCGTGCATGGAATTTCAAGCTCTTGTTGCCCTAGTTTTACACGACATAAATAGCGATTACCAACAAAACGGCTCGCGACAAACTCGCCTACTCCCTGTTCGTTTTCGCTCAAAGTTAAATATTGAGGCTTTAAGTATATACAGCCTTTTCCTGACACCTCATTTTGGTCATTGGTAACAGGTTCAAGTGAAGTAATCGTGCCAAACTCAGTTTTAAATTCAGTGCTGGATGTCGCTTCTGCATCGATAAAAATACCAGCACTTAAAAATGCCGCAACACCTTTTGTCGCAGGTTTGCGATAAAGTGCTTCTGCCGTGCCTAATTGTGCAATTTTGCCCTCTTCCATAATTGCCAATTTATCAGCAAAGGCAAAAGCTTCCTCTTTGGAATGGGTTACAAAAATAGCGGAAACTTGCTGATCTTTAATAATACGGCGAATATCATCAATTAATTGAAAACGTACTTGGTGATCGATATTGGAAAATGGTTCATCAAGTAGCAATAAGCTCGGTTTATACGCGAGCGCGCGAGCAATTGCCACGCGCTGTTGCTGACCACCTGATAATTGGTGAGGATAGCGCTCAGCAAATGCCTCGAGCTTAATCAGTGACAGCATTTCTTTAACACGCTCATTGCGTACACTCGAGGATTCTTTATGTAAGCCAAACGCAATGTTTTGCTCAACGGTTAAATGAGGAAACAACGCATAGTCTTGAAACATCATACCGATATTGCGCTCTTGTGGCGGCACATAAAGCGAATCACCGTTAACCGCAACTTGCGCAATCGAGATATCGCCTTTGCTAGGTTTCAACAAGCCAGCAATTGCTTTTAACGTGGTGGTTTTGCCACAGCCACTTGCACCGAGTAAACACACAATTTCATTGTCTTTTACCTGCAATGACAAATCTTTTAAGATCGGTTTGCCATTGTAGCTATATTCTAAATTGTTAATCGACAAATTACTCATGAGATGCTTTAGCTTCCATAGTGTTATTAACTAAATATAAAGGGATTAAACCGACGAGTACGATAAATAACGCCGACACTGAGGCAAGCTCTAGTTGCTCATCACTGACGTATTGGAAAACATAGGTTGCCAGCGTTTCAAAGTCAAAAGGACGTAATAACAGTGCCGCAGGTAACTCTTTCATACATTCAATAAATACAATTAAACCAGCAGTAAGCATACCGCGCTTAAGCAGCGGCATATGTACTCGGCGCAAAGTATTGCCTGCACTTACACCCATTGAATGACTTGCCATGTCGAGCGATGGTGAAATACGCGCATAGCTAGATTCTATTGCACCTTGTGAAATCGCATAAAAGCGCACAACGTAAGCAAACATTAAGGCAAAAATAGAACCACTAAACAACAATCCTGGCTCGGCAAACCACTGTGTTGATTCGGCAACCATATTGAGCTGTTGATCAAGTGCGGTAAGCGGCAGTAGCACTGCTATTGCTAATACAGTGCCAGGTAATGCATAACCAGTACTGGCAACTTTGCCTGGCATTCCTGCCCAGCGCGACAAGCTTGAACGTTGATAGAAATTCACCAACACACTTAACGCAACACAAACAAAACTCACTATTAGCGCTATTTTCAAACTCTGCCACGCATATAAAAACGCATCGCTATTGAACGCTTCACTAAAATAGCTCACTGCGTAACTCATCAAAATAAGAATTGGCAGCACAAACCCAGCAAAAAGTATTAATGCACAATAGGCTGTTGCTAACCACGCTGATTTTCCTGATAGGTAGTAAAGTGGTTCGTTATTCTCACTTGCACCACGCTCAAATACCGCTTGGTTGCGTCGGCTAAATTTTTCTACACCTATCACGACAAACAAAAACAGCAACATAATGCCGGAGATTTTCGCTGCCGCAGTAAGTGAATAGTAACCAAGCCAGGTATCGTATACTGCGGTTGTCAGGGTACTTACTGCAAAATAATTTACAGTTGCAAAATCTGCCATTGATTCCATGCTGATAAGTGCTAGTGCCGCAGCAATTGCGCCACGCCCTAGCGGGATCGATACTTTAAAAAAGCTTTTAACAGGCGAGTAACCCATTACTTGGCTGGCCTGAACTAATTTATAAGATTGCTCTTTAAGTGCGGTTTTAAAAATCAAAAATAAATATGGGTATAGCACTAATGCAATCATTACGATTGCACCGCCTAGCGTGCGAATATCAAAAAACCAATAATCACTCGGTGATTGCCAGCCAAAAACCGCGCGCAACCATGACTGAATAGGGCCCGCATAATCAAATAAGTCTGTGTAAATGTAGGCAATAATATAAGTTGGCATTGCAAGTGGTAGCATTAATGCCCACTCAAAATGCTTTTTACCGGGAAAGTCACTGTACGCACAAAGCCATGCTAGCGGCAACGCAATCACACAACTAAGCAAGCAGACGCCAAAAATCAACACTATGGTATTAAAGGTGTAATCCCACAATACTGTTTGTTTTAAGTGTTCAAAGACTTCCTTATCAGGCTGGAAGGATTCAAAAATCAGGAACAATAACGGAAGCGACAGGCAAAAGCCTGTCGCGAAAGCAATAAACTGCCATTTAGACAGTGAAAAATTAAGGCGCATTAAAGATCAAATTTTACCTCGTCGATTAGCTTCAATGCCAATGGACGGTATTCACTTACCTTTGTTAATGGCAGTGCATCTTCCTTAAATTTGCCCCAAGACGCCACTAACTCAGACACTTCAACATCCGTCTTTACCGGATATTCCATATTCACTGAAGCATACATATTCTGAGCTTTGTTGTCAGTCATAAATTCGATTAATTTTAATGCGTTAGTCGTATTTTTTCCGTGCTTGGTTAAAACCGCACCAGATACATTGATATGTGAGCCACGATCTTGCTGATTTGGGAAATTAATGTACACAGACTCAGCCCAAGGCACTTGCTTTGGATCGTTCAGCATTTTACCAAAGTAATAACTGTTACCAAGCGCTACATCACACAAGCCCTCTTTTACTGCCTTTACTTGTGCACGGTCGTTACCTTGTGGCTTACGAGCCAAGTTTGCTTTTAATCCCTTTAACCATTCACGCGCTTCTGCCTCGCCATGATGTGCAATCATAGAAGCAACTAAACCTAAGTTGTATGGGTGCTTACCTGAACGCATACAAATTTTGCCTTTGTATTCAGGTTTTGCGAGATCTTCATAGGTTAACGTATCTAACTTACCAACACGCTCTTTAGACGAGTAAACATTACGTACACGTTTAGTCAGTGCAACCCAATTTCCTTCGTCATCACGAAATTGCTTTGGTACATTTTTTTCGATTACGTTACTTTTAATCGGTTGCACTAAGCCTTCATCTTCAAGTTGTAATAGCGCACTAAAATTAGACGTAAGTACCATATCGGCTTTGGTGTATTTGCCTTCTTTTTTAAGTTTTTCAATTAAACCTTTTTTGGCAAAAACAACTTTTGTTTCAATACCTGTCTCTTTTGTGAACTCTTGCAGAATAGGTTCAATTAAAAAGCCCTGACGATAAGAGTAAATATTAACAACATCTTTTGCTGCAACTTCACCAGCTGCTAGCAGTGCGAGTAATGCGATTGCTTTTTTCATATTCTAGAACCATTAATAAGAAGTATTATCACTTGAATTGTATCTGTCTGATATTGAATGTACAGCGTTAAATGCACTCAATTTAATTAAATGAAAACAATTTTCAGTTAGAAGAGCAAAAGACATTAGCGAATTTAGCTGTAGGAAATATCTCACAGAATACTCCTACTTATCTCAAAAAACTAGGTGCACACACGCACCTAAAATAGCTAATATTTTGTTTTATAAGAACTTCACCACGTAAAACACTATATTTCAGCAATAAAACAAATTCACCAAGCCACTTAATATAGTTTTATTCAACAACCACTACTCTAGAATTAACAGTGTCAAAAGGAAATGGACTGAATTGACCTTACTTAGGATTAGTAAGCGGCAGGAGCTGGTAGGATTTACTAGATGGATTTTGGGCTAGGATGCCAAGGGAATTGATGGTTTACAGGATGTGGACCTTAAACGGATTTTCTTACAGGATTGTAAATAGGATAGATGGATTGAGCACGGAGTTAGCTCATTGACGAGTCATGTCAAAATAGGGATATCAAGGATTGCGCTAATCAAACAACGATATGTGCATAGCAGGACGCTAATAAGATTCCGTTAAGGCGCAGCTTCAAGCTGCGCTTTTTATTTGCCTAAAATTCACTTATCACGTTTTGAATAGGCGCTTTAAGCCACTAGTTTACTGCATTTCCCCTTCAAGAAATGACTCATTTCTAAAATCAGCAATGTCATACTTCAAGTTTTAATCCCGTTATTACGGCACTAATTTACTGCGTTTACCCTTTAGATAGGCATTTCTGAAATCAATAAAGTGACGCTCTAACTTTTGAGACGCATCAAGCTCTCCTGCAAGCTCTAGCACCATAATGGCCACTTCAGCGGTACCTAATTGATGTTCAAATGCGGCAACACGTAAATGATACTCTGAAAGCTTTTCAGGGCTAATTGATAAAATAGGGAAGCCGTCCAGATAAGGGCTTTTGCGAATCATTTTCTTCGCTTCTCGCCAAGTACCATCTAAAAAGACAAATAACGGTTTTTTACCTGCAATACGATTGACCTGTTTAACAACCCGTTCTACTGGCATATTATCTTCAGGAAACACAATAAAAGGCTGGTATTTATCACTTTGTAACAAATCTAAAAGCGCTTTATCAGGCTCTGTTCTGTCCCAACGAAACGCATAATTGTCGGGCACAATATCAGCAATTAAACGTCCTGTATTTGATGGTTTAAAACTCTCATTGTGATACATCAGCAAACAAACTGCAGCATCACAATTTGCCTCTTCGATACCATCACAAATACATAAGGTTTCAGATAACAAACAATGCTCACAGCGCGATAATTTTGAACCGCGCGCTTTATATTCACGCTTTGCTGCAGCGATCTGTTGTTGCCTAAGTGCTAATACTGAATTTTTCAATCGACCTCTCCCAAACAAGCGGCGTATTCTAACTTTTTTTGGCGCTTTGAGCTAATACTAAGCCGATGTACAAAATCCAGATAATAAAAAACCCAGCACAGTGGCTGGGTTTTTCTAAAGAAGTGTTAGATTACTTCTTTTTAACTGCTTTTTTGTTTGGAAGGTCAGTGATTGAACCTTCGAAAATTTCTGCAGCTAGACCGATTGACTCGTTCAGTGTTGGGTGAGCGTGAATTGTTAACGCTAAGTCTTCACCATCTGCGCCCATTTCAACGGCTAGGCCGATTTCACCAAGCATTTCACCTGCGTTGATACCAACCATAGCACCACCGATAACGCGACCTGAGTCTTTATCGAAGATAAGCTTTGTTGAACCTTCAGTACGTGCTGAAGCAATTGCACGGCCAGATGCTGCCCACGGGAATACCGCTGTTTCAATTTTAAGGCCTTGCTCTTTTGCTTCTTTCTCAGTTACACCAACCCATGCAATTTCTGGATCTGTGTATGCAATTGAAGGGATACATTTAGGGTCGAAGTAATGCTTCTTACCAGAGATAACTTCAGCAGCTACGTGCGCTTCGTGAACCGCTTTGTGTGCAAGCATTGGTTGACCAACGATATCACCAATCGCGAAGATGTGGTTTACGTTTGTCTTCATTTGCTTGTCAGTGTTGATAAAGCCACGCTCATCAACTGCTACGCCCGCTTTTTCAGCGTCAAGTAGTTTACCGTTCGGTGTACGGCCAACAGCAACAAGTACTTTGTCGTAACGAACAGCTTCAGCTGGTGCGTTTTTACCTTCAAATGAAACATATAGACCGTCTTCTTTCGCTTCAACTGCAACAACTTTAGTAGAAAGCATTACGTTGAACTTGTTCTTAACGTACTTTTGGTAAATCTTGATAACGTCTTTATCAGCTGCAGGTACTAGTTGATCAGCAAATTCAACTACGTCGATTTGTGAACCTAGTGCACGGTAAACAGTACCCATCTCTAAACCGATGATACCACCACCTAATACAAGTAGCTTTTCAGGAACGTCTTTAAGTTCAAGTGCACCTGTTGAATCAATTACACGATCATCTTCAGGAATGAAAGGTAGGTTTACAGGTTGAGAACCCGCAGCGATAATTGCGTTATCGAAAGTAACCGTAGTCGTACTGTTTTCGCCTTCAACAGCAATTGTGTTAGAACCAGTGAATTTGCCGTAACCATTAACAACGTTAACTTTACGCATTTTCGCCATGCCGTCTAGGCCACCAGTAAGTTGCCCAATTACAGACTCTTTCCATGAACGGATTTTGTCTAGGTCGATTTGAGGAGCACCGAAAGTAACACCGTGAGACGCCATTTCAGCTGCGTCATCAATTACTTTAGCTACGTGTAAAAGTGCTTTTGAAGGAATACAACCTACGTTTAAGCACACACCACCTAAAGTATTGCGTGATTCGATTAATGTTACATCTAAACCTAAATCAGCAGCACGGAATGCTGCAGAGTAACCACCAGGACCACCGCCTAGTACAACAACTTGAGTTTTGATTTCGTTGCTCATGTTATTACCTTAACTGTTATTCGAACGGGATAATACGAGAATTGTATCACCCAAACTCCTGCCTATTTATCTCAATTAACAAGACTTTGGGCAGATAAATTAATATTGCGCGAAATTCTAGCATTGCCGTTTACATATGTCGTGCAATTTTCAAGAGATTTCGTTCAATTAATACTATTTGCTACATCAGAGCAATAAACAAAACGCATAACCGAAGTTATGCGTTAAGCTCTTTTCTTACATTACTAACTGGCGAATGTCGCTCAAGTAAGCTGCAAGAGTTGCAGTAAAGCGTGCTGCTAACGCACCGTCAATTACACGGTGGTCGTATGAACAGCTTAGCGGCACCATTAAGCGCGGCTCAAATTCCTTACCATTCCACTTCGGCTTCATGTCAGACTTAGAGACACCTAAGATAGCAACTTCTGGCGCATTTACGATTGGGGTAAACGCAGTACCACCGATGCCACCTAGGCTAGAAATCGTGAAACAACCGCCCTGCATATCAGATGCTGTTAGTTTACCTTCACGTGCTTTGCCAGAGATTTCCATCAACTCACGTGATAACTCAATGATGCCTTTTTTATTCACGTCACGAACAACAGGAACAACTAGACCATTTGGTGTATCAACCGCGATACCAATGTTTACATACTTCTTAAGAATTAAGCTTTCGCCATCTTCAGACAGTGATGAGTTAAACGTTGGGAATTCTTCTAGTGCTTTAGCCGCGGCTTTCATTACGAATACTAGTGGTGTGATCTTCACGCCCATTTTCTTCTTCTCAGCCAGTACATTCTGTTCTTTACGGAATGCTTCTAGCGTGGTGATGTCTGCTTCATCAAATTGCGTAACATGTGGGATCTGTACCCAGTTACGGTGAAGGTTTGCACCAGAAAGCTTTTGAATACGAGAAAGTTTCTTCTCTTCAACTTCACCAAACTTGCTGAAGTCTACTTTTGGCCAAGGAATTAGGTTTAGCTCGCCACCGCCAGCGTTGCCACCTTTAGATAGCTGACCTGATTCAACTTGCTTAACTAACTCTTTCACATAGTTTTGTACGTCTTCTTTAAGTACACGGTTCTTACGACCCGTGCCTTTAACGCGCGCTAGGTTTACACCAAACTCACGCGCTAGACGACGAACTACAGGCGATGCATGTGCGTATTGGTCGTTCGCTACAAATTCATCTTTTTGCGCTGAAGCTGCAGGTGCCGCTGCTGGCGCTGGTTTTGCCGCAGGTGCTGCCGGAGCCGCTTTTGCAGGTGCAGCAGCTACAGGAGCTGGTGCAGAACCTTGTATTTCAAATACAAAAACAAGAGAACCAGTCGACACTTTACCGCCAACTTCAACCTTCACTTCTTTAACAGTACCTGCAAATGGTGCTGGTACTTCCATAGAAGCCTTGTCGCCTTCTACGTTTAAGATTGATTGGTCAGCTTCAACCACATCGCCTACCGCAACCATGACTTCTGTTACTTCAACTTCGTCACCGCCGATGTCTGGTACGTGAACCTCTTTAAGTTCTGCCGCTGCTGGAGCAGGCGCTGCCGCAGGAGCCGCTTCAACAGCTGCCGGCGCAGATGCACCCGTTTCAAATACGAATACTAACGAGCCCGTTGAAACTTTGCCGCCAACTTCAACCTTCACTTCTTTAACTGTACCGCCAAATGGTGCTGGTACTTCCATAGAAGCCTTGTCGCCTTCTACATTTAAGATTGATTGGTCAGCTTCAACCACGTCGCCTACGGCAACCATGATTTCCGTTACTTCAACTTCGTCACCACCGATGTCTGGTACGTGAACCTCAACTAATTCAGACGCCGCTGCTGGAGCAGGTGCAGCCGCAGGGGCTGCTGGTGCTTCAGGCTCGGCTGCAGCGGGTGCATCACCCGCAGCATCAAAAATCATAATTAAAGAGCCAGTTGCAACAGTGTCGCCTTCTGCTACTTTAATTTCTTTCACTGTACCCGCTTGTGCAGCTGGCACTTCCATTGAAGCTTTGTCACCTTCAACTGAAATAAGAGATTGATCAACTTCAACTGTATCGCCTACGTTAACTAGGATCTCAGTTACTTCAACCTCATCTGCACCAATATCTGGAACATGAATTTCGATTGCCATTCTATCTGCCTCTTATGCGTATAGTGGGTTAGTTTTCGTTGTGTCGATATCAAATTTCTTGATAGCGCTTGCCACAACTGATGCGTCAACTTTACCTTGCTTAACAAGCTCTGTAAGCGCAGCTACTACCACGTAACCTGCATTTACTTCGAAGTGACGACGTAAGTTTTCACGGCTGTCTGAACGACCGTAACCATCAGTACCAAGTACTTTGTACGATGCGCTAGGCATGTATGCACGTACTTGCTCTGCATAGTTCTTCATGTAGTCAGTTGCAGCAATTGCCGGCGACTCACCTAATACAGATGTAATATAAGGTACTTTTGCATCGCTTGTTGGGTTAAGCATGTTGAAACGCTCAACGTCTTGACCGTCACGCGCAAGCTCATTGAATGAGGTTACAGAGAATACATCTGAACCAATGCCATATTCTTCGCTTAGGATCTGACCTGCTTTACGTACTTCGTTTAAGATAGTACCAGAACCCATTAGCTGAACGTGTGCTTTGTCGCCAGCGTTGTCTTCAAGCTTGTAGATACCCTTACGAATACCTTCTTCCGCACCTTCTGGCATTGCAGGCTGAGCATAGTTCTCGTTCATTAACGTTAAGTAGTAGAACACGTTTTCTTGGCTCTCACCGTACATACGACGGATACCGTCTTGTAAGATAACTGCTACTTCAAATACGAACGTTGGGTCGTAAGAAATACAGTTAGGAATAGTACCCGCTTGAATATGCGAGTGACCGTCTTCGTGCTGTAAACCTTCACCGTTAAGCGTTGTACGACCTGCTGTTGCACCTAGTAAGAAACCACGTGCTTGTTGGTCACCCGCCATCCACGCCATGTCGCCAACACGCTGAAAACCGAACATAGAGTAGTAGATGTAGAATGGGATCATCGGCAGGTCATTTGTCGAGTATGATGTTGCAGCCGCAACCCATGAAGACATTGCACCTAGCTCGTTGATACCTTCTTGAAGTACCTGACCTGATGTTGCTTCTTTGTAGTAAGAAACGATATCGCGGTCTTGAGGCGTGTAGTTCTGGCCATGCGGGTTGTAAATACCGATTTGACGGAATAAACCTTCCATACCAAAGGTACGTGCTTCATCCGCAATAATAGGTACGATGTTTTTACCTACGCCTTTATCTTTTAATAAGATATTTAGCGCACGTACATAACCCATAGTCGTAGAGATATCACGCTTTTGCTCTTCTAGAAGTGGCTTAAATTGCTCTAGCGTTGGAATTTCTAGTGCTTGCGTGAAGTTAGGTAAACGCTGTGGCGTGTAGCCGTGTAGTGCTTTACGACGCGCATGTAAGTATTCGTACTCTGCAGAACCTTCTTCAAGTTTCAGGTATGGTAAGTCTTTGATTTGCTCATCAGATACCAAGTCTTCTAGACCAAGACGTGAACGTAGGTGTTCAACATGCGTCATGTCCATTTTCTTAACTTGGTGCGCAATGTTTTTACCTTCAGCTGCTTCACCCATGCCGTAACCTTTAACCGTTTTAGCTAGGATTACAGTAGGACGACCTTTTGTCTCTTGTGCTGCTTTATAAGCCGCAAAAAGCTTAGACGTATCGTGACCACCACGCTTAAGCGCGAAAATTTCGTCATCAGTCATATCTGCAACAAGCGCTGCAGTTTCTGGGTAACGACCAAAGAAGTGTTCACGCACGTAAGCACCGTCTTTTGACTTATAAGTCTGATAATCACCATCGATTGTTTCATTCATAAGCTGTAAAAGCTTACCCGACGTATCTTTGGCAAGTAGTAGATCCCAACCAGAACCCCAAACTACTTTAATTACGTTCCAGCCAGCACCTTTAAATAGACCTTCAAGTTCTTGAATGATCTTACCGTTACCCATTACTGGGCCATCTAGACGCTGTAGGTTACAGTTAATTAGGTAACATAGGTTATCTAGCTTCTCACGCGCAGCGAAAGAAATTGCACCACGTGATTCTGGCTCATCCATCTCACCGTCACCTAAGAACGCATAAACGCGCTGTTCGTTAGTCTCTTTAAGACCACGACCCTCTAGGTATTTAAGAAAACGTGCTTGGTAGATAGATGCAATTGGACCTAGACCCATAGATACCGTTGGGAACTGCCAGAATTCAGGCATTAATTTAGGGTGTGGGTATGAAGAGATACCGTTGCCGTCTACTTCTTGACGGAAGTTATCTAGTTGCTCTTCTGTTAAACGGCCTTCTATAAAAGCACGTGCGTAGATACCAGGTGAAATGTGACCTTGGTAATAAACTAAATCGCCACCGTCTTTCTCGTTTGGTGCACGGAAGAAGTGGTTAAAACACATTTCGTAGAATGCAGCTGAAGACTGGTAAGACGCCATGTGGCCGCCTAGCTCTAAGTCTTTCTTAGACGCACGTAATACGATCATGATTGCATTCCAACGCACGATTGAACGAATACGACGCTCAATTGTTGTGTCACCTGGGTATGCAGGCTCTTGATCTGCTGGGATAGTATTCACATAGTTAGTTGTGATACCAGTTGGCATATCTAC
The DNA here is from genome assembly GCF_056159365.1 of Pseudoalteromonas sp. ABV4_021. Lineage (NCBI taxonomy): Bacteria > Pseudomonadati > Pseudomonadota > Gammaproteobacteria > Alteromonadales > Pseudoalteromonadaceae > Pseudoalteromonas > Pseudoalteromonas sp. ABV4_021. The sequence continues at coordinate 2,247,601 of NZ_JBSWVB010000001.1, forward strand.
GCCGTCAAGACGTGCTTGCTCTAGTACTTGTTCAAGTAAAAACTGTGCGCGTTCAACGCCTTCTTCTTTTACTACTGACTCAAGCGCTTGCAACCACTCTTGGGTTTCTAACGCGTCAACGTCAATTTTATTGACTTCAGACATATGGAGTGTTCCTTATGTTTAAATTCAAATTTATCCCTAACAGATAAATCGAGTTATGTTTCAAATCGTTTAATTTTTTTGCGAACGGCGTAAACTGCGCTCAATACGAGAGTGCTCTTTACCCGCTTGCAATAAAGCTTCTTCAATAAAGGCTAAGTGCGCATTACTTGCGTCACGCGCTTTATCTGGTTGTCCTGTAATTACTGCATCAAACAGGAATTTTCTATGTTCAGCCAGTTGCGTTTTAACATCTGATTTTTGCACTAATACCATTAAATTCTGCTGAATATTTTGTTCAAGTAATGATTTCATGCCGCGAATTAAATGCAACAACACTACGTTATGCGATGCTTCTGCTACGGCAAAATGAAAGGCATTGATCATTTGGGCTTGGGTTTCAATATCATTTGCAGTTGCAATGGCATCAAAACACTTGGAAATATATTCAAAATCAGTATCGGTACCACGAAGTGCCGCGTAGTAGGCTGCGATACCTTCTAAGGCATGACGGAATTCAAGTAGGTCGAATTGTGATTCAGGATGTTTGGAGATTAAGTCAAACAGAGGGTCAGTCATGCCACCTTCAAGCTGATTTTTAACATAAGTACCGCCACCTTGGCGACGTGTTACCAGCCCTCTGGCTTCCAATTTTTGAATCGCTTCACGTAATGAAGGACGTGACACTTCAAATTGTTTTGCTAGTTCACGCTCCGGCGGCAGTTTTTCGCCGGGCGCCAACGAGCCCTCAAGAATCATATTCTCAAGTTGTTCTAAAATCACATCCGACAGCTTAGCGGCTTTTATCTTAAATGACATAGGCTTTTGAAGTAACCTTCTGTTTTCCGTTCCTAATCAAGCAAATAGTGTGTCAAATTCGCAAAAGGTAAATTGGTCATACCAAAAATTAGCGCTTAAATTATCAGAAATACGGTGAATAGTCAAAATTATCAAGATTAATGGCATAACTATTCAATGCGGTGTTTTTTGCCTAAAAATAGTTTGGCAACGATGCACTAAACCTCAGGTTACGTACGAGATAAGAAATCAAACACCATTAAAGGTAGACAAAAAATAACAGAATAATTATTTAATTGGTGAAAAAGTAAAATGGTCAGACCAGGTGGGGTTCAGGGTTCAGGGTTCAGGGTTCAGGGTTCAGGGTTCAGGGTTCAGGGTTCAGGGTTCAGGGTTCAGGGTTCAGGGTTCAGGGTTCAGGGTTCAGGGTTCAGGGTTCAGGGTTCAGGGTTCAGGGTTCAGGGTTCAGGGTTCAGGGTTCAGGGTTCAGGGTTCAGGGTTCAGGGTTCAGCAAAAATTCTGAAACCTAAACTCTGAAATCTCAACTCTTTTTTTAACCAACCGACCCCAGTAACGTAAGGATTGCAATCGCCGCTAACATTAATAGCATGTTTCGCTTTACTAAACGCACCATGCATTTGGCTTCAAAGCTGCAGCCGATAAACTCTTGCTCTACACGTTCAGCGGCATGGGCAATGTCACCGATGACTCGTCGATTTGGTACTGAAAAGTTAAATACATATTTTAAATAAGTTGCCGTGCCTTGGCTAAAGTTACCAATAATTAAATAACCAAAGCTGACAATACGTGCCGGTAACCAGTCAAGCCAATAAAGTGTTTTATGAAGCTCCTTTTTGTGTTTTCGAAAGACGGATTCAGGATCATTACGGGTTAAATCCGCAAAATTTCGAATCAACGCATAACCGAGTGCGCCACACACACCAAAGATAACAAACCAAAAAATAACCGCGCCATAATAACGAAAGTTAATCCATGCGATTGTTTGGCCGAGCGTTTCACCACCCTCCTGTTCAGTGCGTTTTTGACCTAGTTGAAACGCATACAGTGTTGCAGCTTCAACATCATCTCGCTGCAGCGCGTTTAAATACCCTTTATATTTTTCACGCAAGTAAGCACAACCAAAACACACTAATAACACAACCACGTTAATCGCAAGTTCAAGCAAAACAAAATCAAATGTTTCGCTCACAGCAAAGAGCAGTAATACGGGAAGTAATAACCAAATAAAGAAATCTACTCGACGCGAGTAAATCTTACTAAATAAGCCATTTGACTCACTTACACTAATAAAATGCTTAACATAGGTATTAAGCTGCCATGCATCTTCTTTTGCGGCTAGTCTTTCAATAATAAGTGCTAAGATTACTGAAATTAAAATCATCTTGTTCTCTACTAGGTTAATGAGGCATGAAAGCGGGCCCAATCAAAGTGTGGGCCAGGATCTGTTTTCCGACCTGGCGCGATATCACTATGACCCGTGATCGCTTTTGAATTTAACTTAGGATAATGTTTTAAAAGCATTTTGACCAGTTCTTCAAGACTAGCATACTGCTCATTTGTGAAAGGAACATGATCGCTCCCCTCTAATTCAATACCAATACTAAAGTCATTACATCCCTGCCTACCTTTATATTCAGATACACCAGCATGCCACGCACGTTTGTTAAATGGTACATACTGAATAACCTCGCCATCGCGGCGAATTAAACAATGCGCCGATACCTCAAGCCCATCTAAATCAGAAAAACTCGGTTCAGCCTTACAATCCAAACAGCCTAAAAATAAATCAGATATGTACGGCAAACCAAACTGACCCGCTGGCAACGAAATATTGTGAAGCACAATCAGGGAAATATCGTGCTCATCTGGTCGTTCGTTAAAATGAGGAGAAGATAAAAAGCTAATACCTTGTAATACGTGTTGTTCTATTTTCATGTTTAGAAGAAGCTTACAGAATTTAGATTTCAGATTAACACTTGCCGAAAGAAATCTGAAATCTGAAATCTGAAATCTGAAATCTGAAATCTGAAATCTGAAATCTGAAATCTGAAATCTGAAATCTGAAATCTGAAATCTGAAATCTGAAATCTGAAATCTGAAATCCAATAAAATCATAGCCAACTTATAATCAACACGATAAAATTGTTGCAACGTTCATTATCTGTAATTTCACTATGGCTCTCTCTCAACAATTAATTTCTCAACTCGTTAAATCTGCACTCGACGAAGACTTAAACTACCAAAGTGCAGACGGCGATATCACTGCACAGCTTATTCCAGCAACTCAACAAGCAAACGCAAAAGTAATTACACGCGAAGCGGGTGTTTTTTGTGGCAAGCAACTTATTTTAGAAGTATTTGAGCAAGTTGACCCTAGTGTTGAAGTAAACGTACTTGTTGAAGATGGCGATACCATTGAAGAAAACCAAACGTTATTCACCGCGGTTGGCAATGCTCGCGCAATTTTAACTGCTGAGCGCACCGCGCTTAACTTTGCACAAACTCTTTCAGGCACAGCAACGACTACCGCCCACTATGTAAAAGAGTTAACTGGTACGGGCACACAATTACTGGATACTCGCAAAACCATTCCGGGTTTACGTTTACTACAAAAGTATGCGGTAAAATGCGGTGGCGGCGAAAATCATCGCATCGGATTGTTTGATGCTTTTCTAATTAAAGAAAACCATATTGCTGCCTGCGGTGGCATTGATAAAGCGGTAGCACAAGCGAAAACAAATCATCCAGATAAAAAAGTAGAAGTAGAAGTAGAAAACTTAGCAGAACTACAGTTGGCTCTTGATGCAGGTGCTGACATCATAATGCTCGATAATTTCACAGTTGAGATGATTAACAAGGCGGTAACAATCACCAACAAACGCGCCAAATTGGAAGTGTCGGGTAACATGACATTAGAGACTTTACGTACCTATTCACAAGCGGGTGTCGACTTTATTTCGTCAGGTGCTTTAACAAAACATGTAAAAGCGCTTGATTTATCAATGCGTTTTGAAAATAATGGCGACTAATTAGTGAACTTTAACTTTTTTCATACAGAAAGAGCAATCCTTTTGTATTAATTTAGGAACATGTAAGCTAATTGTAAAAAAAGATGCTACACAAGTCTTAAATGTCGTGCTAGCATCTCATTAGAAATAGCGAGTACAGGAAGTACAGGCTAGTAATAAGGAATTAGTTTTGTTCCTAGTAAGCCAACTTAGTAGTACCTTTAGGTGGTTTTTAGAGACAAATTAATAATTTTTTATGGTTTGGTATTAATCGCTTAGGGAAAAGTTACTAATACTTACTTTCTCATTAGAGAAGTTTAACTATACTAATTAATGGAATGAGTATGCCCAGCTTAACAGGCAACTCTTTTTAATAACTTAGCCCCATAAACACTCGTTAGAGGTACATTATGAAAAACATGAAACAAACAGCCCAAAAGGGTTTCACTTTAATCGAATTAATGATCGTTATCGCGATCATAGGTATTCTTGCTGCTGTAGCAATTCCTCAATACACCACTTACACCGCAAGAGCTTCAGCAGGTGAAGCCATCAATGCAATCCGCCCTTGGCAACTTGGTATTAGTGAATTTGCTATGACAAATGGCCGTATGCCAAACAATGATGCTGAAATCGGTTTAACTGGCGGTACAGCAGCTGCTACGGGTAATGTGGCAGACGTAACTGCAACGTACACAGATAATGCTAACGTTACAGTTACAGCAACATTTGATACAGTTGCAAACGGTGCACATAATGATTTAGCTGGCCAAACTGTGATTTTCGCTGGTGTTAGAAATGCGAACAATGTAGTGTCTTGGTCTATTTCTGGTGGTTCAGTAGACGTTCGTTACAGACCTAAGCTTCCTGAATAATTATTCATATTATTATAATACAATTAATTAGCTGCTTGCTAAATGCAAGCAGCTTTCGTGTAAAAATTTATGCAAATAAACTCTCCCCTTGTTCGTAAATTATCAAGTTTTGGCTATGTATCTCCCGAAGCTTTATCTAACTCTAAAACAAACTCAGTTTTTGAAGTTATTTGCAACGAATCAAATTTGACTCCCCAAGACATTGCTGTCAAAGCTTCTCAACTATTCAATGCTCCTATCATCAGTCTCAAAGATGTTGACTTATCTTTTCTGCCTGAAGGTAAAGTTCAAAATGAAAAACTAATAAAAAAGCATAAGGTTCTACCTGTTGCTTTAAAAAGTAGAACTGTTGTTTTAGCCACTGCAGACCCCACAAATTTTGATGCTTTTGAAGACTTTGAATTTAATACCGGCCTACAAACCGAAGTTGTAGTGGCATCATATGATGAATTAGATAAAGCAATCGATAGCCTATTTGACACCTCAGATGGCATTGAATTAAGTGATGACCAACTTAGTGAGTTAAACGGTGTTACAGCTGATGTTGATGAAAAAGTTAGTGACGAGAACGATGTAAATAGCAAAGAAGACGACGCGCCAATCATTGTCTATATCAATAAAATATTGATGGATGCCATTAAACGAGGCGCATCCGATTTACATTTTGAACCATATGAAAAAGAATACCGTATACGCTTTCGTGTTGATGGTGTTTTACATGAGATAGCTAAACCCCCTGTTGGCCTAGAGAGTCGAATTTCAGCACGTATCAAAGTAATGTCGCAGCTAGACCTTGCAGAAAAACGTAAACCGCAAGATGGCCGTATCAAATTAAAGATTACTGCAAAGAAAAGCATTGATTTTCGTGTGTCCACACTTCCTACCCTTTGGGGTGAGAAGATTGTAATGCGTATACTCGACTCATCAAGTGCTATGCTGGGTATCGATGTATTGGGTTATGAACCTGAGCAAAAAGAACTTTATTTAAACGCGCTCGCCCAACCACAAGGCATGATACTTGTTACCGGGCCAACGGGTTCAGGTAAAACAGTATCACTTTACACCGGCTTAAATATTCTTAATAAACCTGAACGTAATATCTCAACAGCCGAAGACCCGGTAGAAATAAACTTAGTAGGCATCAACCAAGTACAAATTAACGCAAAAGCTGAAATGACTTTTGCCAACGCATTACGTGCATTTTTGCGCCAAGACCCTGATATCGTAATGGTCGGTGAGATTCGTGATTTAGAAACTGCTGAAATTTCCATAAAGGCTGCACAAACAGGCCACTTGGTTTTAAGTACACTCCACACCAATTCTGCACCTGAAACATTAACGCGCTTAATTAATATGGGTGTGCCCTCATATAACATTGCAAGCTCAGTCAGTTTAATTATTGCACAGCGCCTTGCTAGACGATTATGCCCTGTTTGCAAAGTGCCAGAAGCACTTCCTGAACAAGAGTTATTAAATCTCGGTTTTACATCAGAGCAAGTCACTTCCGCGCAATTGTATAAAGCAGTAGGCTGTGACAAATGCACTGAAGGCTACAAAGGGCGGGTAGGTATTTATGAAGTTATGCCTATCACCCCAAAAATTGCTGATGTTATAATGCAAGGCGGTAATTCTTTAGAAATTGCCGCTATAGCAGAAAAAGAAGGTATCAATAATTTACGAAAGTCAGGCTTAAAAAAAGCTGCAGATGGTATTACGAGTATTGTTGAAATTAACCGCGTTACTAGTTATTAATGACTTAATAATATTGGGCTAATATTTAAATGTACTTTGAAATATTCAAAAAGGAAAATAAATGGCAAAGAAAGATACAAAAAATAGCCTAACAACATTTAGCTGGGTGGGAGTTAACGCACGAGGCAAAAAAATGGAAGGTGAATTGAATGGACAAAGTATTGCAATCGTTAAAGCTCAGCTACGTAAACAGGGCATAACACCCTCTAAAGTAAAGAAAAAAGCAAAGCCTTTTTTAGGTCTAAGCAATGAACCAAAAATCGTTCCCAAGGATATAGCGATATTCACACGACAAGTTGCTACTATGCTTCTTGCTGGTGTTAGCCTGATACAAGCGCTTGAAATGATTGCTAAGGGTTCAGAAAAAAAATCCCTGGAAAAATTAATTACTAAAATCACAGATGAAGTTAAAGCCGGTGACCCATTAAGTAAGGCGCTTCGCGCTCACCCTAAACACTTTGATGATCTTTATTGTGATTTAGTTGAATCTGGTGAAAAATCTGGCGCTTTAGATAGAATTTTTGACAGAGTTGCGCTGTATAAAGAAAAATCAGAAGCGCTAAAATCTAAAATAAAGAAAGCAATGATATACCCAATTGCAGTACTAACAGTAGCTATCGCCGTTACAATTATTTTATTGATTTTTGTTGTACCTCAGTTTCAAGAGGTATTTAAAAGCTTTGGAGCTGAACTCCCAGCATTCACTCAATTGGTAATAAATATATCTGATTTTATGCAAAACAATTGGTATATTGTTTTTGGACTTACTGGAATACTTTTTTATGCATTTAAGCAAGCTCATTTTAAAAGTAAAAATGTGAGGGATAACACTGATAAAGCTATATTAAAGCTACCAGTCGTAGGAGACATATTAAATAAAGCAGCTGTGGCTCGTTACGCTCGAACACTATCAACTACATTTGCAGCTGGGGTACCTTTAGTGGACGCATTAGAGTCCGCGGCAGGAGCATCTGGTAACGTGGTATATCGTGAAGCTATATTAGATATCAAAAATGAAGTTAGCTCTGGTAACCAAATGAACTTTGCTATGCGAAACTCTGGGATTTTTCCTGATATGGTAGTGCAAATGGTTGCGATAGGTGAAGAATCTGGCTCATTAGATGACATGCTAGGTAAAGTTGCTACGATTTATGAGCAAGAGGTTGATGATGCAGTAGATGGATTGTCAAGCTTGTTGGAGCCATTAATTATGGTTGTACTTGGCGTTTTAGTTGGTGGTCTTATTGTTGCAATGTATCTCCCTATTTTCCAACTTGGTTCCGTAATTTAATATGCTTAGTTTTTTCGAAGATTCTTTATGGTTTTATTACTTAACCATTTTCTCAGTCAGCATATGCATCGGCAGTTTTCTGAACGTTGTTATCTATCGTTTACCAAAAATGATGGAAAACGAATGGAAAGCTGAATGCAGCTTGTTACTTGCTGATAATCTCGAAACACCTTATGAGGCAAGCACAAAGGTATTCAATTTAATTACGCCTAGTTCAACCTGTCCTCACTGTAATACACAAATTAAACCTTGGTTTAATTTACCGGTATTTGGTTGGCTCTTTTTACGCGGTAAAGCGGCCTGCTGTGGAAACAAAATTTCTGTTCGTTACCCGAGTATTGAGCTTTTAACGGGTCTTGCTGGCCTTGTGATAGCGTATTACTATGGCGTAACTGAGCAGGCAGCTTTGTACTTAATACTGACCTACGCGCTAATATCACTGATTTTCATTGATATTGATCATATGCTACTACCCGACCAAATTACTTTGCCATTACTGTGGATGGTATTAATAGCGTCTGTTATGGGACTTACCATTGAACCATCACAAGCGATTATTGGTGCAGCTGCAGGTTACCTCGTTTTTTGGTCGGTATATTGGGTATTTAAATTACTCACCGGCAAAGAGGGTATGGGCTATGGTGACTTTAAGCTAATGGCTGTTTTTGGTGCTCTTTTAGGCTGGCAGTATTTACCCATGATAGTGTTAATGTCGAGTTTGGTAGGCGCAGTAATTGGGGTTACGCTTCTTTCGATTCAAGGGAAAGACAAAGCAACACCGATTCCATTTGGGCCTTACATTGCAATAGCTGGCTGGATTTCCCTCATTTGGGGTGAACAAATCCAAACCGCTTATTTTAATTTCCTAACTTTATAATATGCCTGTTCCAGTTATCGGATTAACCGGTGGTATTGCCACCGGAAAATCAACTGTATCAAACTATTTCAAAAAACTCGGTATCACTATTGTTGATGCCGATGCGATAGCAAAACAAGTTGTTACCCCCAACTCATCCAGCCTTGAAAAAATTAAAGTACACTTTGGCTCTCAGATAATATTGAATAACGGCGAACTCAATCGAGCCGAACTAAGAAAGATCATCTTCTCAAACGAATCAGAGAAGATGTGGCTTAATAACTTATTGCATCCTGTTATTCGCCAAGAAATCTTAGATCAGTTAAATGCAGCAAGTGGACCCTACGTTATTTTGGACGCGCCTCTATTATTTGAAAACAACCTTGACAAGCTATGTGAAAAAACACTATTGGTGGATATTCCCGAGGAACTGCAAATTATGCGAGGTAGTGAGCGTGACGGTGTCAATCAAGAACAAATAAAACAGATTATTGCTGCTCAAATGTCTAGGAGTATTAAATTAACTAAAACAGATTATGTTATCGACAACACCTTATCACTTGAAAATACCTATGCACAAGTCACTGATATTCACCAAAAGTTATCTAACAGCTAAAACTTCCATAATCCATTTAAAAATTAAAACTCTACACCCAAAAACATAATAATCTCCTGATTTTTCTTAAAACTTGCAATCCAAGTAATCTCAACAACACTTAAAGTAGATTGAATTGGAGGCAAGTGATGAATGTAAACTCTCCGCTTATTCGTAAATGTGTAGCAATGGGGTTTATCGCGCATGAACAAGTAATCTCAGCCGCGAGTTCAACCACACATATCAGCGAATTTATCTTAAACAACAGTAAACTTTCATCAAAACAATTAGCAGGATACTGTTCTTCTTGGTTTAACCTGCCCGTACTAAATATTGCCACGGTAGAGCCAAGCAGCATACCACTTGATGACATAAGCGAAGAGTTAGTTAAAAAGCATCATCTTCTCCCTTTATCAAAGCGCGGAAGAACGTTATTTCTAGCCACATCAGATCCTACAAATTTCGATGCCTTTGAGGATTTTGAATTCAATACAGGTCTTCAAACAGAGGCTATTGTCGTCGACTTCAACGGGCTAGAGCAATTCATTGAAACAATATTTAATAAAACTGATGACTTGGCAATATCAGATGAAGAGTTTGAGCAATTTGGCGATATTGAAGTAACTGATACCGAAGCTAACTTATCTGAAGACAGCACACCAGATAAAGACGATGCCCCTATTATTGTCTATATCAATAAAATTTTGATGGATGCGATACGCAAAGGTGCATCAGATTTACATTTTGAACCTTATGAAAAGTCCTATCGTATCCGTTTTCGCATTGATGGTATTTTGCATGAGGTAGCATCGCCGCCGCAAATGTTGTCATCTCGCATTTCAGCTCGCGTAAAAGTAATGTCTCGTTTAGATATTGCAGAAAAGCGTAAACCACAAGATGGCCGTATCAAATTAAAAATTACAGCAAAGAAAAGTATCGATTTTCGTGTCTCTACCCTCCCCACTTTGTGGGGAGAGAAAATTGTAATGCGTATTTTGGATTCGAGTAGTGCTATGCTCGGTATTGATGTGCTTGGTTATGAGCCAGCACAAAAAGCCATGTATTTAGAAGCACTGTCACAACCCCAGGGCATGATTTTAGTTACTGGTCCAACAGGTTCAGGTAAAACAGTATCGCTCTACACTGGCTTAAATATTTTAAACAAAGCTGAGGTTAATATTTCCACAGCCGAAGATCCTGTCGAAATAAACCTTGTCGGTGTAAACCAAGTGCAAATAAATCCCAAAGCAGATATGACATTTGCAAACGCGTTGCGTGCTTTCCTTCGCCAAGATCCCGACATTGTTATGGTTGGTGAGATACGTGATTTGGAGACCGCTGAAATCGCAATTAAAGCAGCGCAAACGGGTCACTTAGTGTTAAGTACGCTACACACCAACTCAGCACCCGAAACTCTTACCCGCTTACTTAATATGGGCGTACCCGCATACAATGTTGCAAGCTCTATTAGCTTAATCATTGCGCAACGCCTTGCTCGTCGCCTTTGCAATAATTGTAAAGCGCCTGAAGCTTTGCCAGTCGAAGAGCTTAAATCACAGGGTTTCTCTGACGAGCAGATTAGCAATATTACGTTATTTAAAGCCGTTGGATGCGAACATTGTACTGAAGGTTACAAAGGTCGCGTCGGTATCTATGAAGTAATGCGAATTACCTCTGAAATATCACAAATCATTATGTCGGGCGGAAATTCTTTGGATATCGCCAAAGCATCGTTAGCTAGTGGATTTAATAGTTTACGACTTTCAGGTTTAGAAAAGGCGGCGTCAGGGGTAACTAGTCTTGCCGAGATAAACCGTGTTACCAGTTACTAAATGCGTGAATTTAGAGCTTAAGTTACGCTTTAAACTTTGGCTTGGAGAACTACGAGCCAGACCTGCATTGTCTAAGCGGTATTGAACGGCTGATTTAAACCAAGCGCTTTACTCAAACACAGTTATTCTCTAACATTTGCACTATCAACATAATTGAAGTTATTTTTATGCCAACAACAGTAAAGTGCCCTACTTGCCAAAAAGAGGTTATCTGGCAAGAAAGCGCTAAATTTCGCCCTTTTTGTTCTAAACGCTGTCAACTTATTGATTTAGGCGAATGGTCAGAAGAAAATCATACGATTTCCACACCTCTGACGCCCAAGCAAGCATTTACTCCTGAGTCTATAGAAGACATTGAAGCAATGCTTGCTGCAAACCAAGAAGGCTTTTTTAAAGATTAGTTAACCTGAATTCGGGTTAATCAGTAAAGGCCACTGAAATATGTGAAATAAATAATTCAGATGGCCCTTCAAAACCCGAATCGCTGCCAAGCATAATCCATACATCACCATTATCATTTGCGGTGACAGGAATACTTACCTCGGAAGTCATCTCTTTCGCAACATAACGATTTTCAGCCATACAATCGATACCGTTACTAATATCCCCAACCACCTGACTATGCTCTCCTCGTTCGCCTTGTGTGCCTACATCCCAATTAAGGCGATACATTCCATCTTTAAGGCTATTTTTAGGCAACTCCGAGTGAGCTGCGACTTTGATATAAACGGACTCACCTGGTGGCCCGCCGATGCCCGCACAATTTGATTGAATATTAGTCACTATGGTGGCTTTAAACAAAAGGTTATAGCGCTTTGCTGGCTTTAAATTATCTATTTTTCCATAAAGCCCCATAAATAAATCATCTGAACGGTTACTGCCATACAGACGATAACCATGCTTATCTTCATAAGGTGTTGGTAACTGTTGGTAAGAAGATGCCAGTTCGAAAAAATCCTCCTGCCCTTGTGGGTAGTCCGAGAATAGCGCTGAAAAATCATGATGGTCATCATTAAAGTCGATGACAACCGGTTGAGACGTATCTCGATATTGATGCGAGTCACTATCACACGCAATAGACAGTACACATAATGCCGGCACAACAAATGCCGATCCTAGTTTGTTCTTGATATTATTCATAATGTAATTTCCTTATTGACCTGAAATTACATTAGCGCTTTGGACTAGAAAAAAGTGTTTAACTTTGTGATTAAATGAATAAAATTCGTACACCTCACGCAGCTCAAACTGTACAAAAATTCACAAACATAAATTAATACGATAAAAAGATGCACTAACCAAATACAAACAGTATATTTGGTTAGTTACATAATCTGTTAGCTACTTTTCTGCATGTTGCTTTGAGCGCTTTTGCTTATTTTTACGTTTCATTACTTTTTTAAGCTTTTCCTGCTGCTCCGTCGTTAACGTATTCCAAACTGCATTTTTATTTTTCGCCTTCATAACAGCAAGCTCGGTGCGTTCAGTTTGCTGTTTGGCAAGCATTTGCCTAAATGCCACTTCGTCAAATACTTCAGCATGCACAAGTGCCTTAACATCGGCGCGCGAATTAGGATTGCGCTCTTTAAATGCTTTTAGCGCTGTTTTTTCTGCATCAGCAATACTTTTTATTTTATCTTGTTGCACCTTGGTTAAATCTAAACGTGAAATACCGCGCTCTGAAAGTAACATTCGGTACATGTTAAAGCCCTCTTTATGAGGTTTCGCCATTACTACGCTGCTTGAAAGTGCCGCAATTGATAATACTGCCGCCGAAACTAACATTTTAAATTTCATAACATTCTCCAGTTGGGTCTTATTTGGTGTTATGGTTACTTTAGCAAGCTCAACGAAAAGCAACGCAAAGCAATGTAAAGGTTGTGTAAATTGCTTTTTGGCTGCGTAAATTCCCCTTAAAATAAGCGTATCAGTTGTATTGCAAGGCAAAGAAATGAACGTACTTCTAATTGATGATGACATAGAACTTAGCGAGTTACTTACCGAGTACCTTTCTTCTCATGAGTTTAATATCAAAGCGTGTCACCGCGGGGATACGGGCTTAGAGCACGCGCTTGCACAAAACTATGATGTTATTTTACTTGATGTGATGTTACCTGGCCTTGACGGGTTCGAAGTATTAAAACAGCTGCGCCAAAGCAAACTTACTCCTGTTATTATGCTAACCGCAAAAGGTGAAGATTTTGACCGTATATTTGGCTTAGAACTTGGCGCTGATGATTATTTAGCAAAGCCATTTAATCACCGCGAATTATTGGCTCGGGTAAAAGCAATCACACGCCGAATCGAAAATATTCAGCAAATGCACAGCAACGCAATTATTGAAGAAAATGGCATTAGGCTAACGCCGCATACCCGCGAAGCATTTGCTGCAGAACAAAAAATTGAGCTTACTGGTACTGAGTTTGAAATTTTATTTTTACTGTTAAACAACCAAGGCGAAATCGTGAGCAAAGAGACAATTAGCGAGCAGGTGCTTGGCCGAAAACTCGCGGCCTTTGATCGCTCTATCGACATGCATGTCAGTAATATTCGTAAAAAAATAGCAGAGCACATCGAGCAAGAAAAAATTAAAACCGTGCGTGGTGCAGGCTATATTTTGCTCGGAAATTAACTGATGCTAAATAAATTTAACCCAAGAAATTACCTCTTTTTTAAAGTGTTTAGTTGGTTTTGGCTAACCATTTTATTCACATTATCTGTGCTGTTTATTTTTAGTCAGCTTACTGAATCTAATGTTGATAGTCATAAACTTCATGGCCCCAAGCTAATCAATCTAAAACGTTTGGCAAGTGGTTTAGAGCGCGCGCAGCATAAAAAACCCGATAAAACGCTTGAACAACTAGCATCACACCCGCGCATTGCCCGTCATCGTTTGTTGTATTTTACGCAAATCGATTCCAACCTGTCGTTTTTTAACCAGCAAACTACACAACAGCCTGATGTAAGTTTACTCGCATTTACCCAACAGCTAGAGCCACAAATCACCACTACAGATAAGTACCGCGCGTTAGGGCCAGTTAAAGTATCGTATCAGCAACAAACATTCCTGATGTACGAGATTGAACCTTGGCGTTCACCGCCACTTGGTTTACGTATTATTTTAATGCCAGCATGGCTAAAAACACTGGTCGTTATCGGTGCAACCCTACTTTTAAGCTTGTTATTTAGTCGAACACTAATAAAGCCAATAAATAAAATTAAACGCGCAACAACACAACTTGCTAATGGACAACTTGATACACGTATTGAAATGAATCGTAAATCAGGCGATGAGCTCACGATGCTTGCAAGCGACTTCAATGTCATGGCGCAGCGCCTAGAATCTCTGGTCACCAGCCAAAAACGCCTAATGGCCGATGTATCGCATGAGCTACGCTCCCCTTTAACACGCTTACAAATGGCCACAGGGCTTGCACAACTTAAACAATCGAGTGAGCAAGAAAGTTATTTATCACGCATCGAAAAAGAAGCGAACAATCTCGATCAGATGATCTCCGATGTATTAAAGCTATCAAGGTTAGAAGCGAATAATCAGTATATTCAAAAAGATCTTCAGCCACTGCAATCAATTCTGCAGCAAGTGCTCAAAGATGCGGAATTTGAATCGGAACAACAGCATAAACAGCTCAAAGTAAACGGCTCTACCAGCAAACAACTCGAGTTAGATGCCGCTCTTATCGCCAGCGCATTTGAAAATATTTTGCGTAACGCAATTAGATATGCAAAAACAACGATTAGCTGCGATATTAAAGATTACGACAAAGCCGTAATTGTAACGATTAGCGATGATGGTGAAGGTGTTGAAGCGTCAGAATTACCTATGCTACTTGAACCTTTTTACCGCATTTCACAATCGCGAGAGCGCAATAGCGGCGGTACTGGGTTAGGCCTAGCAATTACCAAACATGCTGTAGAAATACACAAAGGTACCATTGCACTCGAAAATCAACACAATTCAGGCTTAAAAGTAACCATTACCCTAAATCATGACTAAACAACATAACATCGAACAATTTTGGTCAACTGTAACACACGCTAAGTTAGCGTTTCATGGCAATCAACTTGGCTACGCGTTTATAATACCGAATAACGCCAAAGCGGCTGTGACCATAGTAAATGGTCGCTGTGAAAGCTATTTAAAATACCAAGAGCTCGCCTATGACTTTTATAGCAAAGGATTTGCCGTCTTTATGTGCGATCATCTAGGACAAGGTGTGTCGAGCCGTTTATTACCCGTTGCTGATAAGGGCTACATTCATAGCTTCGAAGACTATATACAAGGGCTTTCACTCTTTGTTGAACAAGTCGTAAAGCAAAATTGGCAAGGTAAGCACTATTTACTGGCACACTCGATGGGCGCTGCAATTAGCTATTTGTACTTAGCAAATCATACACACCCATTTGAGAAAGCTGTGCTCAGTGCCCCTATGTTTGGCATTCCAACGCCTGGTTTTCCGTACCCTGTAGCAAAATTAATCATAAATATACTCAGTTTACTTGGCTTAAATACACATTACTTTTTTGGCCAATCTGGATACCTAGAAAAGCCATTTCAGGACAATCCACTTATGCAATGTGAAACGCGCTACAATGCATTTCGCACTCTATATAAAGAAAATCCAACACTGCAGCTCGGTGGGGTAACTGTAGGTTGGCTCAAACAAGCATTTCAGGCAATTGACCAGATCCAATCCACCTCTGCAGACTTACCTATTTTATTGATGCAGGCCGAGCGTGATACGATAGTTGCCAACACATGGCAAGATAAGGTTGTAGCACGCAACAAAACAATGAAAAAGAAATGTTATCACGGCAGTTTGCATGAAATTTTGTTTGAGCAAGATGCTATTCGCGATCTTGCTCTTAATGATATTTTTAAATTTTTTAAAACGGATCTTTGTGAATAAGCACATCCACTTCGCCATCAATAATACTGTGAATGGCCTCTTCCACCTCAACCGAAATACGATGAGCATTTGCTAAAGTAAGGTTACTATCAAGCTCTAAATGCAATTGAATAAATTTGGTAGGCCCACTTTGGCGGGTGCGTAACTCATGAAAACCAAGCACCTCAGAGTGAGATAACACCGCCTGTTCAATTTGCAACTTAATGTCATCAGCTAACTCTTTGTCCATTAAATAATCTGTTGACTCTTTTGCAACATCATAAGCGTTGTAAAATAAATAACCCGCAATCAGTAAGGTAAATACACCATCACTGTATACCCAACCAATGTTCGCCAGTATAAGGGCAACAATAACACTTAAATTTAGCAGTAAGTCGCCTTTGTAATGCACTGAATCAGCCTTTATCGCTACCGATTTAGTTTGCTTTAATGCCCAATGCTGAATTGCGATAATTAACAAGGTACACACTACGGCATAAATACTAACAACAACGCCAGTAAAAACTGCTTCGCTTTTTACCGGGTTAAATAATCGCTCTACACCATAGAACGCCAGCAAGCACGCGCTACCAGCAATAAATGCTGCTTGCCCAAGCCCTACTAGTGATTCAGCTTTACCGTGACCAAAGCGGTGATCATCATCTGCTGGTACAAGTGCAATTCGAAGCACCCAAAAGTTAATGGCAGATGCCGTGATATCAAGCAAAGAATCAGTTAACGAACCCAACATAGTAGTTGAGCCAGTGCTCATCCAGGCCCAAAACTTTGCTGCAACCATGGTGCTTGCTAAAACAAGGGTTAAACTACTCGAAAGCTTAACCCAATATGCATAATCTTTTTCTTTCATTTTTAATATGATATACCTTACCTGCATCACGCTCAAAACATATAGTATCTAACCTGAAAGCTTTGTTAAACTAAGAGAAATTATAAATTTGAGACTTCCCATGTTAGACATTGTACTCTATCAACCAGAAATCCCACCCAACACCGGAAATATTATTCGCCTGTGCGCTAATTCTGGTTTTAACCTTCACCTTATTGAGCCATTAGGCTTTGAATGGGACGACAAAAGGGTGCGTAGAGCTGGACTGGATTACCATGAGTTTAGCCACGTTGAACGTCACGCAAATTTAGATGCCTTTTTTGCTAAAGTACAACCAAAGCGCGTTTTTGCCTGCACCACAAAAGGCTCAGGCCATTACCACAAAGCTAAATTCGAACGCGGCGACTGTTTAATGTTTGGCCCTGAAACTCGCGGCTTACCAAATGACGTGATTGAGTCACTGCCAACAGAGCAAAGGCTGCGTATTCCAATGATGCCAGATAGTCGCAGCATGAATTTATCCAATGCCGTTGCCGTATTTATTTACGAAGCGTGGCGTCAGTTTGATTTTGAAGGCGCAGTGTAAACCAATTGAATAGCGCTACTTTATCAAAAGATATTCAAGGCTAACAAAAATAAAGGCTTTACCACACATAAGCGGTAAAGCCTTTTTAAACAGATATAGCTATTTTTGAAATTAGATCTAAGCTTCCGCTTTTTTCTGCCTGCCAAGTAAGTTCATTGCAGCTAGTTTTACGTCTTGCCCTTTATAAAGCACATTGTAAATTTGCTCACAAATTGGCATTTCAATACCACTGCGCTCAGCAAGTAAAAACACTTCTTTGGTATTGCGATAACCTTCAACCACTTGGCCAATTTCTTGTTGTGCTTGCTCAACTGACTGACCTTTACCAAGCGCTAAACCAAAACGGCGATTACGCGATTGATTGTCGGTGCAGGTTAAGATTAAGTCACCTAAACCGGCCATTCCCATAAAAGTCTCAGGTTTAGCACCAAGAGCAACACCTAAGCGCGACATTTCGGCCAATCCACGGGTGATTAACGCAGTACGTGCATTCGCACCAAAACCAAAGCCGTCAGAAATACCGGCTCCAATTGCGATCACATTTTTAATCGCACCACCAAGCTGCACACCAACTAAATCATCGTTCGAGTAAACACGGAATGAACGGCCACAGTGAAGCATCTCAGATACATCATCAACTAATTTTTTATCCGCTGATGACAGTGAAATAGCGGTCGGTAAACCAATAGCCATTTCTTTTGCAAATGTGGGCCCCGAGAGCACACCTAGGCTCACATCATCACCCAACACTTCCGCAGCAAGTTGCTGTAACAAGCGCCCGGTATTGGGCTCTAGCCCTTTAGTTGCCCATAGCACTCTCGCCCCCGCTGTTAAATGCGGTTTAATCGCTTTAAGCGTTTCGGAAAATGCGTGACTTGGCACAACCACCAGCACCACATCAGACGATGCCACTGTCGCAGCTAAATCATCATTTAATGATAGTGATTCAGGAAACTGTGCACCAGGCAAGTATTGCTGGTTTTCACGTGCTGTTGCTAATGCTTCAATATGATCTTTATTGCGGCCCCACAGGACGACATTGTGACCATTTCGTGCAAAACAAATAGCAAGGGCGGTCCCGTAAGAGCCCGCCCCTAGTACTGCAACAGCATTATCTGCTGAAGTAGTCATAATTAATTATGCGTCAGCAGCTTGTGCGGCTTGCTGTTGCACGTATTGTGCAAATAGCGCATCAAAGTTAACTGGCGCTAGGTTTAACTGTGGGAAAGTACCACGGTTAACCATGTTTGACACAGTTTCACGTGCATATGGGAATAATACGTTCGGGCAGAAAGCACCCAGCATATGCGCTAGTTGACCTTCGTTTGCAACACCAATTGCAAAAATACCAGCTTGTTGAACTTCACATAAAAATGCTGTTTCTTCACCAAGTGTCGCATGAACTGTTACTGAAAGTACTACTTCAAATACACCGTCTTCTAACTTGTTAGAACGAGTATCTAAGTCAAGTTTAACTTCTGGTGTCCATTCCTTTTGGAAAATAGTTGGTGAGTTTGGTGTTTCGAAAGAAACGTCTTTCACGTAAATACGTTGAACTGCAAACTGAGGACCTTCTGCTTGTTGTTCTGCGCCTAAGTTTTGATTCTCTTCTGTCATTTTATTTTCCTAAATTTTGTTTTAAACAAGCAAACCGTCTAAACGACCAGACTGTTCTAGTGCAAACATATCATCACAACCACCAATGTGTTGGTCGTTAATAAAAATTTGCGGCACTGTGTATCCACCGTTTGCTTTAGCAATCATTTCATCGCGAAGTTCAGGCTGAGCGGCAATATCAATTTCCGTGTACTCAACACCTTTTTGCGCTAACAGCATTTTTGCTCGCACACAAAAAGGACATGTTGGTTTCGTATAAATAACAATATTTGCCATGATTATTTTCCTGTAGTCAGCGGTAAGTTAGCGTTTTGCCACGCAGTAATACCACCCGATAGTACATTAACCTGTTCATAGCCTGCTTTAACCAGCCCATTTGCAATAGACTGCGCAGTCATGCCTGAAACACATACCAAGATAATTGGGTCGTTCTTTGACTTTTCAAGGCCTACAAATTCACCTTGCTTGGCTTTTTCAGCAGCTAAGTGAACGCTGCCTGCAATATGACCTTGATTAAAGTCTTTTAAGGCACGAATATCAACAACTAAACCGTTCTCACGGTTGACTAAATGTGTCAATTGTTGAGGATTAACCTGTTTTACCGCTGAAAAGCGAGATTTAAACCACCCAAGTACAATGGCGCCTAATAAGCCAACCCAAATTAAACATAAAATCAGGTTGTTAGTTACAAATTCGACAAATTGTGCCATCACTTTCTCAATTTTTCTTTACATTAAAAGTGGCCAAGTATACACGGATGATATGAATAAATTCTAGCTCTGCTAGAGTTTCAGTTGAAAATTTTAAATGTGAATACCTTAACTGCTGAATCTGTGGTTAAAAAATGGTATAAATGTCGCGCTATTTTGTGCGCCGTGCTGATACGCGCAATTCTATTTGGATGAGGAATGAGAATGTCGTTACAGAAAAAACCTTTGGTACTGATTATCTTAGATGGTTGGGGATACAGTGAAAAAACAGAAAGCAATGCTATTTTAGCGGCTAACACACCGGTTATGGACCGTTTGTGGCAAGAATACCCAAGTACCCTTATTTCAGGCTCAGGTTTAGATGTTGGCTTACCTCATGGCCAAATGGGTAACTCTGAAGTAGGTCACGTTAATTTAGGCGCTGGCCGCATTGTATACCAAGACTTCACACGCATTACTAAAGCAATTGATGACGGTGAATTTGCCGAAAACCCAGCAATTGTAAACGCAATTGATAAAGCAGTTGCCAATGATAAAGCCGTTCACCTAATGGGCCTTTTAAGTCCAGGCGGCGTACACTCTCACCATGAACATATTATTGCAGCGATTGAAGTTGCCGCAAAGCGTGGCGCAAAGAAAATCTATGTACACGGCTTTTTAGATGGTCGTGATACCGCGCCAAGAAGTGCAGAGCAACCAATTAAATATGTTTTACAAAAGTGCGAAGAGCTCGGTGTAGGCCGCATTGCAAGCCTAGTTGGCCGTTACTTTGCAATGGACCGCGATAACCGCTGGGAACGTGTAGAAAGCGCCTATAATCTAATGACATTAGGCACTGCTGAACATTCTTATACTTGTCCGTTAGAGGCGCTAAATGCAGCCTACGCGCGCGACGAAAATGATGAATTTATTTCAGCATCCGCAATTCTTGATAACGACAGCCCAGCAACCATTAATGATGGCGATGCTGTTTTATTTATGAACTTCCGAGCTGACCGCGCGCGTCAAATGACACGTGCGTTTGTGGATGCTGATTTCGCTGGCTTTACTAAACAAAAATCACCACAACTTGCTGATTTTGTGATGTTGACTGAGTACGCTGCAGACATCAAAACAACCGTGGCTTTCCCACCAGAGAAACTAGCAAACGTGTTTGGTGAGTGGTTAGAAAAACACAATAAAACCCAACTTCGCATTTCTGAAACAGAAAAGTATGCGCACGTAACTTTCTTCTTTAGTGGCGGTCGTGAAGCGGAGTTTGAAGGCGAAGAGCGCGTACTCATTCCGTCACCGCAAGTAGCAACGTACGACCTTCAACCAGAAATGAATTCAGCAATGCTAACCGACAAATTAGTTGAAGCCATTGAGTCAGGTAAATACGATGCAATTATTTGTAACTACCCGAACGGCGATATGGTTGGCCACTCTGGGGTATTTGATGCCGCGGTAAAAGCTTGCGAAGCAGTTGACAGCTGCATCGGCCGTGTTGTCGAAGCGTTAGAAAAAACAGGGGCAGAAGCACTTATTACAGCCGACCATGGTAACGCCGAGCAAATGGTTAACCCAACAACCGGTCAAGCACACACCGCACACACCAGTGAGCCAGTGCCTTTTATTTATGTTGGCCGCAATGCAACACCGTTACAGGGTAAAAAGTTAAGCGATGTAGCACCTACAATGCTTCACTTGATGGGCATGGAGCAGCCAAGCGAAATGACTGGCGAAACAATTATGAAGTTAAACTAAGCCATGCGTCGCTGTTATTTATTTGTTGTTTTATTGGTATTAGCTTGCGCTTCGCAAGCTAATACCGAGCGTACTAAAGATGATCTTAACCAAGTTCAAGAGCAACTTAAGAACACTAATAAAACCTTTAAAGAGCAGCAAGCACTGCTAGATAAAACTGAAAAAGACCTTAAAAAAGCCGATCTCGCTATTGCCGAAAGCTCTAAAAAACTAAAACAACTAAAGTTTGATGTTGAGTTAAATCTAACGGAACAGGCAACGCTTAAAGATAAAATAAAATCGCTCGAAATCGACAAGAAAAATCAGCAGTCAGCACTTGCCGCGCAACTACGCAGCGCTTTTATGACCGGCAACCATGATTATGGCAAGTTACTCTTAAGCCAAGATCAGGTGCAAAATGTTGAGCGCACATTAAATTACTATCAATATTTAAATAACGCGCGCATAAAAGAACTCGAAAAATTAAAAGCAACACTGATTGAATTAGAAAATAGCCGACAGTTACTAGCACAAAACCAAACCCAGCTTGAAGAACTGCTGAATACGCAACAACAGCAGCAAGAAAAACTACTGGTTGCCAAAAAAGAACAAAAAGCGAATTACCAATCGCTGAAAAGCACTTTACAAAAAACCCAATCTCAACTTGTGTATTTAAAGCAAAACGAACAAGTATTAAAACAAACCCTTGAACAGCTTAATCAAGAACTCATAGAAAGCGAAGTTAAGCTGGTTGGCCTACAAAAACAAAAAGGCAAACTCGATTGGCCATCACACGGAAAATTAGCCCATAGGTTCGGCCAAAAAAAACACGGTAGTCTGCGCTGGAAAGGCATTTTAATGAATGGTAAAGAAGGTGCACCGGTAAAAACAATTGCCGATGGACAAGTCTTATTTGCCGATTGGTTAAAAGGATTTGGCTGGGTAATTGTAATTGATCATGGCAAAGGGTTTATGAGCCTGTACGGCCACAGCCAAGCGCTCTTGAAGGAAGTTGGCGATAAAGTAAGAGCCGGAGAACAAATTGCTTTAGTCGGACAAAGCGGTGGACAATCAAATCCTAGTCTATACTTTGAAATACGGCATAAGGGAAGAGCGGTAAACCCTATTAAATGGTGTAGACGAATTTAGGATTCATAATTGGCTACACCTCATTTGAGGAGTGAGCCAATGACTTTTTTTCTTAATAGTTTAAAAATCTGTGCTTTTGCATGTTTATTCTGGGTGTCGGCTGTATCAGCTGACTCGAAGACTACATCTCATATTTCGATGGCTGAAGTGCTCGCCAATATCGAGCATTTTTACGTTGATGATATCGACGCAAATAAACTTAACCAGCATGCTATCGAATCCATTTTCAAACAACTCGATCCCCATTCTGAGTTTCTTGACCAAACTGAACTTGAAGCCTTGTTCAATGTTGCCAATGGCCGCTACACCGGGTTAGGTATAGAGGTAGAGCAACGTGAGAAGCACATTGTAATTGTGGCTGCGATTGAAAACTCACCAGCTCAAACAGCGGGCTTAACAAAAGGTGATATTCTACTAAAAGTAAACGACATTTCAGTTATCAACCAACCAATCAAGCAAGTATCTCAATTAATTAACCAGCAGCAAAAACCACACGTTAAACTCACCATTGCACGAAATGGCCATGAACAACCATTACTTTTCGAGGTTGAGCGTAAAAAAATCGACCTCAAAAGCGTAAAAGGTAATATTAACAGCCAAGGTATCGCCTACTTACGCATTATCAATTTCAACAATCATACTTTGTATGATGTTGCCAAAGAGCTTGCCCATCTTTCGCAAATTGTCGCCGGTGAAATTAACGGACTAATTATCGATTTACGTGACAACCCTGGTGGCATTCTTGATAGTGCAATTGAAGTCTCTGATTTATTTTTAGAAAGCGGCGTCATAGTAAGCACTAAAGGGCGCTTTGCTGAAGCCAATCAAGAATATTATGCACAAGAAGGTGACGTACTAGGCGGTGCGCCGATTATTGTGTTGATTAACGAAGGGTCTGCATCTGCTGCTGAAATTCTTGCCGGTGCGCTGCAAGACAATCAACGTGCACAATTAGTGGGTACACGTTCGTATGGCAAAGGCTCTGTGCAATCACTTATTCCACTGGGTGATGGACAAACTGCGTTAAAACTTACGACAGCTAAATATTACACCCCTAGTGGTCGCTCAATCGAAGGTTCAGGCATACTACCTGATTACCCTGTTTTACAGCATAACTTTGCCCACAATGGCGATTTCACACAGCCACAAACAGAGATATTCATTAATGCAAAAGTCCATGATTTACAACTTGAAAAAGCGTGGCAATTACTAGAAAAATAAGTCATTATTAGTAGAGTTTCGAGAAAGGCTCAGGATGAGCCTTGACTAAATACCCGTTTGTTAAGTGCCTAAGGTAATTGGTCACTTAGGTTAATTGGTATAATAATTAAAAAGAATAATAAGAATACCTGTGCGTTCAATTACTTGTTTATTTCTACTAGCAGTAACCCTTTTCAGCAGCAACTGTTTTGCAGCTCGTGTGGCGATTTTAATTGATGATATTGGTAACCACGCTAACGACTTAACAGCGTTAGATATCTCAGGTGAATTGTCATACGCAATTTTGCCTTATACCCCGTACGCTAAACCCTTTGCAACCAGAGCATCACAACTATCACGCGATGTCATTCTGCATGTACCAATGGAAGCAATCAGTGGTAAAGCGCTAGGTCCTGGCGCACTAACGTCAGATATGGACAAACAGGCATTGCAAACGCAATTGGTTGAAGCATTGAACGATTACCCTGATGTGATTGGCATCAATAATCATATGGGCTCGTTTTTAACACAAAAAGTAGTACCTATGGCGTGGACCATGGAGATCCTTCGTGAGCGCTCATTGTTTTTTATCGATAGTAAAACCACCAAAGACAGCCAGGCTCAAAATATGGCAAAGCTTTTTGGCGTTGCCAATGCATCGCGTCAGGTATTTATAGATAATATTCCGAATGAGAAACAGATGATGTTTCGTTTAAAGCAATTAATTCATATTGCTAAAAAATCGGGAAGCGGTATCGCCATTGCTCACCCCTACCCAGAAACCATTAAATTCCTGCCCCATGCCATTACTGCATTAAAAGAGCAAGGTATTGAACTGGTGCCTGTATCGGAGTTAATCGGCGATAAGCCGATGCAACTCGCGAATCAAACTACGGCGGAATAACAACACCACATAAAATGCTATGTGATGTTGTAGGTTGTTAGGCAAACATTGATTTTACATCATTGAGTAGCTCTGTATATTCATCACTCTCTAAAACACTTACATCACTGAGCACACCTTTATCTACATAGGCTTGCAGTGATTTTTCTTTATCTGCAACAGTCAGTAAGCCCTCACTAATCGCAGCCATACGAATAAAATCAACATAACATGGGTTTTCAGGCTTATATTCTGGGTTAGCCCATAGCTCTGCTACTTCCACAAACTCGTCGGTAAAATCCCATGCACGCATAATATGACCACCGATACGGCCACCGAGTTTTTGAATCGCTTGCGCTAAAAATTGTGGGTTAGCAAACACCTCTTGGTGGCGCTCTGCTTCGGTTAAAATTGGTAAAATACCAATATTATAAACCAGCGATGCCAAGGTAATGGTGTCGATGTTAAGCGAGCTATGCTTGTTATCTTTTAAATGCAGGCTTAACAGCGTAATAGCCGAAGAGGCGACATCAACTGTCTTTTGCCAACTTTTGGATAAATACTCTTTTACCACTTTGTTTTTTGAAATAAACAGTTGTTCCATTGCCATCGCTGTTGCAATATTTTTAATTTGCCTTAAACCAATACGTGTTACCGCTTGATTAAGTGTTGATACTTTAACGGCACGTCCTAAAAACGCACTATTAGCTACTTTAATCATGCGCGCAGACAGTGCGGGATCATGAGCAATAACATCTCCCATATCCATTAAATTAACCTCAGGGTTGTCAGCAGCTTCTCTTACCTTTACTGCAACTTCCGGAAGGGTTGGTAATACCAGTGTATCGTTGTTAATTTTTTCAACCAAAATGGTAAGTAATGCGTTTTCTGTAGACATATAAAGATCGTCCTTTTTATAGTTTTCTGTTTGCTCAAGCGAACTTGTTGCACCGATTAACCAACAGGTTTTTGCCAGCATATCCAAGTAGTTTTATGTTATATTTCAAAGCGCTTTAAACTAAGCTTAGCCTATAAATTTTGCTGCGCTAAACAATTTATTCAGTTAAGTTAAATTGCTCAATTAATTGTAGTAATTGTTCATTACTATATGGTTTCACTGGGAAAGCGCCCCACACAGGTTGTGGCCATGCAATATCGTTTTGATAACGCGCAATGTGATGAATATGTAATTGCTCCACTACATTACCAAGCGCTGCCACATTTAGTTTATAAGGCGAGAATACCTCACGAATTAAATGCTGTAATTGACGTGACTCAAGTTGTAATTGATTCTGCTGCTGCTCTGTTAAATCAATAATATCCCGCGCACCGTCAACCTTTGGTACCAAAATAAACCAAGGATATTGGCTATCATTCATTAAAAGCACTTTACAAAGTGACCAGTCAGCGATCTCTATACAGTCACGTTTTAGCTCTTTTGCTAATTCAAACATCACATTACCTTATAATTTATTTACGTCGTTTATAGCAATTTGTTGCCATTAATTCTATATCTTCATACCATCTGGTTATCACACATAACAGCAACTAAGAGTAAATAATGAATAAAAGATTGATTGCTTTGGCAAGTGCAAGCTTAATCAGCACGAGTGCACTGGCTCAGCCACTGTCTCTTGAGCGCATTTTTTCTGATCCAAGTTTGGCAGGAAAAGCACCGGTAAAATTAAAATTTTCACCTGATGGTAGCCGTGTAACCTATCTGCAAGGCAAAAAAGAAGACTACAACCGTTACGACTTATGGGAATACAACCTAAAAGATAAAACTAATCGACTATTAGTTGATTCAAACAGTATTTTTTCAGGTCCAGAAACTTTATCAGATGAAGAAAAAGCACGTCGTGAACGTATGCGCGTATTCGGTAAAGGCATAATGGAATACATTTGGTCTAAAGACGGCAAAGCGCTTTTATTCCCACTTAATGGTGATATTTTTTATTACGACCTAGCTAAACAGCAATCGCGCAAACTTACCGATACACCAGAGTTTGAAACCGACGCTAAGATTTCACCAAAAGGTAATTTTGTATCTTATATTCGCGCGCAAAATTTATATGTACAAAACCTAACTACGGGTAAAGAAGTCCAGCTAACAACCGACGGCGCAGATACCATTAAAAACGGTATGGCCGAGTTTGTTGCACAAGAAGAAATGAGCCGAATGACAGGTTATTGGTGGAGCGGCGATGAAGCGAAAATCGCATTCACTCGTATCGATGAATCACCTGTTGCTGAAGCTATTCGTAACGAAATATACGCAGACGAAGTAAAGCTTTTTAATCAGCGCTACCCGTTCACTGGCACCAACAATGTTGCTATTCAATTAGGTGTGGTTAGCCTTAACTCGCAGCAGATTGACTGGGTTGATATGGGCGAAGATAAAGATATCTATCTTGCGCGTGCTAAATGGTTAAACGACGACAAGACACTCTCATACCAATGGCAAAACCGTTCTCAACAACGTTTAGAATTGCGTTTTTATAACAGTGAAAGCAAAAAACAAACAGTTGCACTCACTGAAACCAGCGAT
The DNA here is from genome assembly GCF_056159365.1 of Pseudoalteromonas sp. ABV4_021. NCBI lineage: Bacteria > Pseudomonadati > Pseudomonadota > Gammaproteobacteria > Alteromonadales > Pseudoalteromonadaceae > Pseudoalteromonas > Pseudoalteromonas sp. ABV4_021. The sequence continues at coordinate 2,274,942 of NZ_JBSWVB010000001.1, forward strand.
ACTTGGATTAACTTGCATTTCGATTTACGTTTTTTAAACGATAAAAAGCATTTTGTTTGGGCATCTGAGCGCGATGGTTTTAAACACCTATATCTTTATAAAGTAGATGGCACCTTAGTGCGTCAAATCACGCAAGGTGATTGGATTGTTGAAAGCATTAAGAGCATTGACGAAAAAAATGGCCTTATTTACTTTTCAGGCCGTGCTGACACACCACTTGAGAGCCATCTTTACTCGGCAAAGCTATTTGAAGAATCAAAACCTCGCCGTTTAACCGACACAGGTAAATTCCACTCGGTCGTTATGGCGAAAGATAACAAAACCTTTATTGACCGTAGTTCAAGTGTAAACCAACCGGCACAAGTATCGCTACGTGACAACCTAGGTAATTTTATTACTTGGTTAGAACCGAATCGCCTTGATAACAACCACCCTCTTACACCGTATTTAAACGACCTAGTTGAACCAGAATACGGTACATTAAAAGCTGATGACGGCCAACAAATGCATTACCGTTTGTTTAAACCGAAAGCGCTTGAGGCTGGTAAAAAATACCCTGTAATGGTTAACGTTTATGGTGGTCCACATGCGCAGCGTGTTACTAATAGTTGGCGCAGTAAAAACCTCTACTTCCAATACATGGTGCAGCAAGGTTACATTGTGTTCCAATTGGATAACCGTGGTTCATACAACCGAGGTAAAAAGTTTGAAGACCCAATTTACAAACACTTAGGTGAAGTTGAAGTACAAGATCAAATCAAAGGCGTCGAGCTCTTACGTACTTTAGATTTTGTTGACCCTGAGCGTATTGGTATTTATGGCCACAGTTACGGCGGTTACATGGCGTTAATGACAATGTTTAAAGCTGGCGACTACTTTAAAGCTGGCGTATCTGGTGCACCGGTAACTGACTGGGCTCTGTACGATACTCACTACACAGAGCGCTATTTAGGTCACCCACAAACCAATGCTAAAGGCTATGAGCAAAGTGCAGTTTTCCCGTATGCGGAAGGACTCTCTGGCCCTCTAATGATCTATCACGGCATGGCAGACGACAACGTACTGTTTACTCACGCAACTAAGTTATTTAAACAACTGCAAGACAACGCACAACAGTTTGAAATGATGACTTACCCAGGCTCAAAGCACAGCTTGCGCGGTAAAAAAGTACAAACACATCTACACCAAACAATCACCGACTTTTTTAACCGTCACTTCAAACAGTAACGGCTACACAATTAGTCTTATAAACGAAAAGCGGGCTTGCCCGCTTTTTCTATTTCTTTTATAAAAATAATGCCTTAGGTCAAAATATATTTCGAAATTTATAGTCTAATATTAAAACATTCAACGTACCCGGAAGGTGGCATTATGACAACACTTCGCCGCATAAGCATCCAACAAAGATTGGCCATATTGGTTGGCTTAATCGTACTAGGCCTTGCCTTGCTCAGTGCCGCTACATTAAATTCTCAATACGATTTACTTAAAAACGAGTCCTACCAAAAAACAAAAAGCATCGTTGAAGCCGCGCACAGCGTAATTGCCGCCTACCACACAAAACAAATTAGCGGTGAGCTAAGCGAACAACAAGCAAAAGACGCAGCTAAAGCAACTATTAGTAAATTACGATATGAAGGCAATAACTACTATTGGATCAATGACACAACGCCAAACATGATCATGCACCCGATCAAACCTGAACTTAATGGCAAATCACTCAGTAACGTGAAAGATCCTAATGGCGTGAGATTATTTGTCGATATGGCCAATATCGTCAGACAACAAGGGGAAGGCTTTGTGCCATATCAGTGGCCTATGCCGGGAGCTGATGAACCCGTTGATAAAATCTCGTATGTAAAAGGTTTTAAGCCATGGGGCTGGATTATCGGTTCTGGCATTTACCTAGACAATCTCAATAAATTATTTATGCAGCAAGCAACTGCGTTATTAATTGAAGCGCTTTTAATTATTTTAGTTGTCGGCGCGGCGGCATATTTGATTGGTAAAAGTATTATTACTCCTACTATCGAAGCAACTAAATTAATGAAAGATGTTGCGCAGGGTGAAGGCGACTTAACGCGAAAACTCACGACTGATGGCAACGATGAAATTGCGCGACTTTCTGGCTACTTCAATCAATACTCAGACAAAATACGCGACTCATTAAAACAAGTCGCAAGTGCCTCAGAGCAAGTTCTGGTGCAAGCAAACACAGTATCAAAAACCAGTGATAACAGCCAAGAATATATTCAAATGCAGTCTGATAATACCACCCAAGTGGCAACTGCAATGGAGCAAATGACCGCACAGATAAGAGAAGTAAGTGATAACGCAAATGCTGCAGAGCAAGCCGCAAATCAAGCTAGAGAAAACACGCAAGCTGGTAAAGAGGTCGTCACTAAAACCATCAATCAAATAGAATCGCTATCAAATAATATTGACCATGTGAGTGACGTCGTTGCCTCACTCGCCGCAGAAAGTGACAACATTGGCGCTGTACTGGATGTAATTAGAGGCATTGCAGAACAAACCAATTTACTTGCATTAAATGCAGCAATTGAAGCCGCACGCGCAGGTGAACAAGGGCGTGGTTTTGCAGTAGTTGCAGATGAAGTAAGAACACTTGCTAGTCGTACAGGGCAAAGCACGGAAGAAATTCAACAAATGATCCAAAAGTTACAGCAAGGTGCGCAAGAAGCGGTATCTGCGGTAAGTGCGTCGCAGTCAACCTCTCGCGACACTGTCAATCAGGCCAGTCAAGCCGATGAGGTGCTCAATCAAATAGATGAGCTAATGAATGTCATTTCTGAAATGAATAGCCAAATTGCCCGTGCAACAGGTGAGCAAAGCCAAGCAGCTAGCGAAGCAAATATGCGCATCAATGAACTAGCGGGCATGGCAGATGAGTCACTAAATAACACCCATCAATTAAATAGCGCCAGCAATGAGCTGATAGCCAGCAGTGAACAAATGAATGCTGTGGTGAATCGCTTTAAATTAGAGTAATACTAGGGTCTGTTGACCTTTTAAGTTCGTTTTTGCAGCAGTTTGATTGGCTTTTATACAAGGCAGAGGCTGCGTGGCATAGTTATTCTATGTGAGCCAGCCGATAACACAGTAGAAAAGCCAATCAAGCGCTGCCGAACGGTTCTTTTGAGCGCACTTTTCTCATTGTTGCCTACATGGATGTAGGTAAGGGGCGAGAGCAGGACGCGTAAGCTTTGCTCAATATTCGCTTAGATTACTAGGCCACACATCGAGCGCCGCGATAAAAGCACGTTCAAACAGAACAAAAATAGAACAGCAAAGATCAACAGACCCTAGAGTTTATTGATACATCAAGAAAGGCCGAACAACTGTTCGGCCTTTTTATAGCTAAGTACAATTACTAACGCCTTATCACGAGTCGAGATAGGTTAACCTTAGGCTCTGATAAGCAGTAACTACTTGCACCTAAAGTTATTTACAAAATGTCGCGTAAATACTTGCAAGTGACGCTGCAGTTGGTTTGCCGTGTTGCCAGTCGCCGCCCTCAACACCACTGCCCGCAATATCAACATGAATGTAAGGAATTGGCAGTTCTGAATTTGCACCGTGCTTATCAAGACCTGATGCCACAGCTAAGAATGCCATTGGGAACTGATGGCCACGGGCAGTAATTGCTGATGGCGCATTGTTACTCGACAATACGTCGTCTGCTAACGTTTTAGGTGCGATAAAGCTATAGTCTTCACGGCGTTCGCGCGATACTTCAGAACCATCAGCCCATAAATCACCTTGCGTTGCGATATTGTGCGATAAGTTAAGCGCTCTTGACGCACCATTTTCAACAAGCGCAGTATAAGGTCCCATTGCTCGTGCAGCGTGCCCTGTTAATGTTGCAACGGTAAATACGACGGGGTTAACTTCACCCTTAGCGACATCTTTAATTTCACTTAATAGGTCGCCCATTGCCAAGCGTCCTTCCGCATCAGTATTACCAATGCGTACGCGCACGCCTTCACGGCTAGTGATAATTTCATCTGGTACAAAACAGTCAGAGCCGATGGAATTACGAACAACTGCTAAGTAGGCTACTACTTTAACCCCTTTAGGTTGATGTTCAGCAATACTCTTCATAAAGCCAGCAACTGATGCAGCGCCACCTTTATCACGGCTCATGCCAGCCATTGCACCACCTACTTTTAAGTCTGCACCACCTGTGTCGTAAACAAGGCCTTTACCAACAAATAATAGCGTACGTTCAATATCACCTTCAGGCACATATTCAAGCTTAACAACACGCGGGTGATGACGCTCTACCGCGTATGATGCGCGCGCTACCGTGCTAAGCATTGGGTAATTTTTATCAATAAATTGAGTATCTGAAATCACCTCTACCGATACTGCACTGTTGGCAAACAAGCTTTCACAGTACTCTGCAAATTTAGGAGGTGCCATACGCTCGGGTTCAGTACCGCAAAGGTCGCGCGCAGCGTACTGACCTTGTGCAATAGCATTTGCATAGTGGCTATCAAATTCGCCAATAACAGTAATAGATTGAATTGGTTCAATTGCCGCACCGTGGAATTCACGTGCTTCAAGCGGTTGCCATAATGCTTGGCAAGCACCTAAATACGCTACGGTTGTTGCTTGCTGATAACGCTCATCTAATTGACCCAAGACTAAAATTGCAGGGTTTGTTGCACCCGCTTGTTTTGCTTCTAGTACACCTTGTTTTGCCGCGTCGAAATAGCGGCGCACATCGTCATAGTCACGCTCTAAAGGACCTGTTGGTGCAATCACTAAACGTTTTCCAGGTGCATTGTCATTCACCAATAATAATGCTTTTTGGCCTATGCGCTTATCGAATTGCGCAGTAGCCATTACGCTATCGCGAAAATCATTAGGGAGTAATGCTAAGTCTGGCGAGATAATAATTAAACTATCAACATATTGAGGTAAATCTGAAATTGATGCCGCTTGCAGGGCCTTTGGTGAAGTCATTTTTGAACCTTACTGAACGAATAAATACGCGCAATGTTGTCGCGTAAGTTTAGAAAAGATGGCTTAAATATGAGGGCAAATTTATAAAAATCAAGATTCAAACATTGCAAGCTGCTCTTGTTCGTAGCTATTTTCAGACAAGCCAACACCTAAACCGAGTAATCTCACGCCTTTATTTCCACCTCGTAAGTAGGCTTTTTCAATTAAACGCGTAAAAATATCATCATCTAAATGGGTGCAGCTGTAATCCGCGGTTGTTGAAACAAAATCATTAAACTTAACTTTTACCGAAAGCTTGGATACTTTGTTTAACAACCCTTTACTTTGCAGCCTTGTATCAAGCTCATCTTTTAATTTTGGTAGCTCTTCTAAGCATTGTTCTAGCGATGTTTTATCATATTCGTAGGTATGCTCAACTGAAAGTGACTTTCTAATACGTGATGTATTTATCTTGCCAATCACCTCGCCATTACACTTTTTAAATAACTCTGCGCCCCAGGTGCCAAACTTTACCTGCATTTGATTTAAACCAAGGTTTAATACATCTTCACCAACAAATAAACCTGATGCATTCAATTTCTCTAAGGTTACTTTGCCTACACCAGGAATTTTTTTAAGGTTAAGCGCTTTAAGAAACCCCTGCACCCGATGAGGTGGGATCAAACAATAGCCATTTGGTTTGTTTTCATCACTGGCAATTTTCGCCACAAATTTAATGGGTGCGATTCCCGCCGATGCCGTTAATCCTGTTGTTTCAAAAATCTCATCACGAATCGCATTAGCGATAAGCGTTGCGCTACCAGAGTGCTGCGTGCAATCGGTTACATCTAAATAGGCTTCATCTAAAGAAAGCGGTTCAATCAGATCTGTGTATTTGGCGAAAATCTCTCTAATTTGATTAGACACTTCTTTGTATACTGCCATTCTGCCAGGAACAATCAGTAATTCTGGGCACAGTTGCAGCGCTTTATAGTTAGACATAGCTGAGCGCACACCATATTGACGCGCAATATAGTTTGCCGTTGCCAACACACCACGACGGTGTTTACCGCCAATTGCGATTGGCTTATCTCTCAACTCTGGATTGTCTCGCATTTCGACTGCTGCATAAAAACAATCCATATCAATATGTATAAATTTTTTCAAAATCACAAAGCACTGTTTATATATACAGTTTATTATGTATCAAACTTATTTGATTCAGCAAGTTTTTATTTTGCAGCGTATTAAGTTTTAAGATGCCTTTATTTGCATTTGATTATTGATAAGAAAATGAATGCAGATAACAGCATAAGTAGAACATTAAAGTTTTGTAAATGTTCATTTAGGTACAATAAATATCCGCAGAAAACGACGATTAAAACATCTTGAAAGGAAAATATATTCGGCTATGGCAACTAGTCAAAGTCACTAACATTTCGTAAATATCACCAAAAGAAGAAAAGCCAAAAACAATAAACCACTGATAAATAGCAATTTAATTTTTTGGCACTATTTCTGCTAATAACTAGAAAATTATAATATTTGAAATATCATTCAAGGATCTTCTATGAAATACTTAGTTTTAGCATCAGCGCTCACATTGCCACTTTTAACAGGCTGTGTTGTTGCAGTAGGCGGTGAAGGCAAATCAGACTACTCATCTAGCTGGGAAAGAACCCATGAAAAAAACCGCAAAGCGATTGCCAATATGGAAATTGGAAAAGAGTATCAACACGTGATCAATAAACTTGGTACGCCAAATTTTTCTGAGCTAGTAAAACAAAACGACACTGAATATCGCGTTCTTTACTACGCAACAAACTCTATTCATTCTGACGGTAAAACAACAAAAGACGAATGTACGCCGCTTGTGTTTAAAAATAATCAACTAACAGGCTGGGGCGAGCACGCTCTTGAGCAGTTAAAAAATTAATATGTGTAAGGGCGAAATGTTTCGCCCTTTTCTTTAAAACCCTTTTAAATCAATCTATTTACATCTACTTACATTTATTCGTTGACTATTACGACAAGTTTCGTAATATTAATTACGAAAGGCATCGTAATTAGGTGGATAAAATGGATAGATACAATCTAGTCGTCGGTCACAACGACCCAACATTCTCAGACATTCTGTCACAACAAATCGACAACTCACTTTTTGAGCTAACAAATGTTGAATCTTGTTTTGCCAAATTAATAGCAGCCTGTAAAAAAACCAGTGCCAAAGTACTTTTTGTACAAAATGAGCTTATTCAAGAACATGATTGGCCTACACTTCAATCATTAGCAGACTCAACTGAAATCATATTATTATCAAGCAATCGCGTTGATGCAGCTAAGGCATTTGAATGTGGTTTATTTGATTTTATTTTAGAACCAATGGGCAATTCTCGTTTAGGCAAAACATTAGATAAGCTAGCCAGAATGCTCGCGCCTGAAAAACAGCAATTTGAATTGATGAGCTCACTGGTACAACGATTTTCGTCTAACCAATTAGATGACCAGCAAATCGTTTTAAAAGACGCCGGTAGAATAAAATTTTTAACACCTGATGAAATTTCTTGGGTTGGCGGCGCTGGAAACTACGTTGAATTGCACCTCAACCAAGATGAGCGAACGATTTTACATCGCCAAACATTATCTTCAATGGAACAGCAGCTATCGCCATTTGGCTTTATTCGCATCCATCGCTCTGCGATCATCAAAAAGCAAGCAATACGCGAAATTCGCCCTACTGATAACGGCGACTATATTGTTACCTTAAAAGACGGCGCCAATCTCAATTTATCCCGACGTTACAAGCAAAACATGCAAGGATTAATTGGTTGACAAATAAACTCTATCTCGTAGAGTAAATAACAACCTACGAAAAGTGACGTAATTATGAATAAGAATAAACGCGTGCCAACAAGTGCAGAACTCAACATTCTTAATGTGCTGTGGCGTATACAGCCCGCCACTGTTCGCACTTTGCATGAACATATCAGTGAAAGCCAAAAAATAGGCTACACCACTGTGCTTAAAATGCTACAAATCATGCACGAAAAAGGCCTTGTTACACGTGATGAATCAACTCGTGCGCATGTCTACAGCGCGGCATATACAGTGGAACACACCCAATCATCTTTACTGTCAGACATTGTTAACAAAGCGTTTGGTGGGTCACGTTTTGATCTGGTGATGCGCGCACTTGGCGACGAAAAAGCCAGTACTAAAGAAATTAATGAAATTCGTACTCTGTTAGATTCTCTCGAAAAAAATAATAAGTAAGCACACGTTATGGATATACTGCCCTCATTATTAGAAAGTAATACTCTCTATTTTATCTCTCTCACTCTATTACATTTTTTATGGCAAGGCTTAGTTATTGCGGGCCTACTTTTCTGTGTAAATAAACTTACCAGCAATAAGCACAGCCAATTCCGTTATATTTTCTCATTATTCTGTTTACTGCTTTGTGTTATTGCGCCAACAGTTACTTTTTATGTACTGTCGCAACCTGACGAAATAATTAATGTAAGCACATTTACAACAAACGACGTTATTGCATCACCAATAGCGCCTTCTGGTATGTCTAAAACTGCGCATCAGATTCAGTTAGCTGATTATACGCCGCTAGTTGCCGTGCTGTGGATGACTGGCATTATTGTGTTAAGCATGCGTCTTACTTTACAAATGCTGCAAGTGCACAGGCTTACAACAATTAATATTGTGCAGCCATCAGATAAGCTAGAGTTAATTTTCAACCAGCTTAAAGAGCGCCTTTTTGTAACTAAACGTGCTCGTTTGGTTATATCGTTAACAGCGCACGTACCTATGGCAATTGGCTGGATAAAGCCCGTGGTGTTGCTGCCAGCAAATTTGGCAAGCGGGTTATCAATCGCCCAACTAGAAATGCTAATGGCACACGAGCTTGCACATATCAAACGTTATGATTATTTAGTCAACCTAATACAAACATTTGTTGAGTTAGTCTTATTCTTCCACCCAGCAGTTAAGTGGATTTCTAAACAAATTCGACAAGAACGTGAGTATTGCTGTGATGATTTAGCAATCCACCACTGTGGTAACCAGTTAGTGTATGCCAGAGCGTTAGCTGAAGCAGAAGTGCTTAGACACAATATTCCTGAGCTTGCCATGGCAGCAACAGGTGGTGACTTATCATCACGTATTCATCGCGCCGTAGGTCAGCATAGCTGTGCGCCACGCTATGGTAACCAATGGCTCGCCGCACTCGCTGCAGCATTCGTTATTCCAAGCATATTTACCGCCTCTAAAGTTATTGCGATGACACAGACCGAGCTGGCGCCAGTTCCACCAACTAACCAGCAACACGTTATGGTGCTAGACGCAAAGGTTGCTGAAAATAAAAAGCCACAACAACCGATTGTTAAGAAAAACAAAGAACAACAAGCCAGTGAACCGCTTGAAACAACAGTTGCTAAAGTAGAAGAAAGCCTTACAGAAAAAGCATCAATTAAGAGTACTGTTGTAGCTAAATCAACCAATAAAACACATACTCAAATTGAAAACACAGTGAGCGATACAAAACCTGCACCCAAATTAACATCAAAGGAAAGTTCGCTCTCAAAAACGCGTGATACAAACGAAAGTAGCGTTACTGACGTAAACAAAAAAGAAGCTGCTGAACAGCAAACAATAGCAAGTAAACAGACAGAGCAAAAAGCGAAGTCAGCGGTAGTTGCAAAAGTTCAAGCAGATAAGACTATTGAATCGACGAAAGTAAAAACTCAGCAAATTAGCAAGCGCAAAATCAATCAATTAGCGGCTAACGCAAACCAACCTGTTAAAACACCATCGGTTGCAAAAACCGAACACGCGGAAAAGTTAACTACTGCGCCAGTAGTAAAAAAACAGCCCGAAAAAACAACGGTGGCTGTAGAGCCAAAATTTACTAGCGCCAAGCTTATTCATTCGGTTATTCCTGAGCACCCAAGAATGCCATCATCAAGACAGAATCACGTGGATGTTGCAGTAACATTTACTATTGATGAGCAAGGTCATGTTAGAGATATAGAGTATAGGGGTAATGTAAATAGCCGATTCAAGCGCTCCATTGCACGCGCCCTTAAAGAATGGCGTTTTGAGCCTGCAATGAAGGGTGATAAAAAGGTTTCAACTAAGATGAGTAAAATCTTTGGCTTTAGTGACCCAGGCCAATACCTACGACCCGTTACAGGCAGTAGAATTGCAAATAGATATAGATAAATAAGTAAAAGGCCATCAATTGATGGCCTTTTTTATAATGATTGACCAGTCCTAAATAAGGTTGACACTTTTCCAACTTAAATTTGGAGAATGTTATGAACCCTATATCTAAGAGAACTCAAAAAGATTATTCACTTGCCTTTAAATTATCAATTGTGGAAAAAGTAGAAAAAGGCGAGTGTACATACAAACAAGCGCAAGACCACTATGGTATCCAAGGTGCTTCAACAGTTTTAGTTTGGCTTCGTAAGCATGGTCGACTAGATTGGAGTAAGGGAACACCTAATCACATGAGTGAGGCTACCGGTATGTCAGAGCCTAAAGATTTAACACCAGAGCAAAAGATTAAAGCCCTTGAGAAAGAGTTAGAAGATACCAAGTTAAAAGCCGAGTTCTTCGAGAAAATTGTCGATGTGCTTGATAAAGACTTTGGGGTACGTATCACAAAAAAGCAACGCGACAGGTTGTTGAATCAAAAGTCATAGCCAAACTGTCAGTGACCAAGGCGTGTAAGTACTTGGGTATAACACGACAAGCTTATTATAAACGCTGTAAAGTGGCGGTAATAAAAGAGCAGTTTGAGCAACGAGTATTATCGTTCGTAAAGGCACAGCGGATGACTCATCCTCGCATTGGTACCAGAAAGTTACAGTACATAATGCAACAGTCAGAGCTACACATTGGCCGAGACCACTTGTTTGCCTTACTGAGAGTAAACCGCTTATTAGTGCTAACTAAGCGCGCCTATCACCGAACAACACAGAGTCTGCATCGATTTTATAAACACCCAAACATCATAAAAGATGGGATTGAATTAACTCGTCCAGAGCAATTATGGGTGGCGGATATCACTTACCTGCCAACGAAAGAATGCGAGTCCTATCTAAGTCTAGTAACAGATGCTTACTCTAGAAAAATAGTGGGTTATAGCCTAAGTGATAATTTAAAAACGAGTTCAGTAAAACAGGCGTTTAAACAAGCGTTAAAAAATAGAAAAGTCACTTCACCTCTTATCCATCATTCTGATAGAGGTATTCAATATTGCTCACATGAATACCAACGCATACACGAAGAATATGGCATAACGTGCTCAATGACAGATGGATATGACTGCTACCAAAATGCCTTGGCGGAACGCGTAAACGGTATACTGAAAAACGAGTATTTACTGACAAAGCCTAATAACTTGGAAGAAGCTGCGAAAATGGTGAAACAATCCATTGATATCTATAATCAAAGAAGGCCACACACGGCTTTAAAATACAAAACGCCCGATGAAGTTCATCGAGCGTTTTAATATTAAAAGTGTCAACTCATGCTAGGATGGGTCAGATTAAATGATGCGATCTTTATTCCAGCGACGCTCTTTTGCTAAACGCTGTTTACGTGCTTCACATGGGTCGTCGCAGTCACATACTTTATCTATGCCCATTGCACCTAAGCCACCACAGCTACTCGCCATTGATTTCTTTTGTACAATTACACCCACAGCCATTGCTAGTGCAATAATAACGAGTAATCCAAAAGTAAGAAAAAATATAGACATAGTTGGCCCCTTAAAAAAGTGTCGCAATTATACGCGCTCAAGACAAAAAATGTAATATTGTATTGGCTAATACTTGACCCAAAGCAAGGCAAAATTCAAAACAGTCTCACACTCAAATATGTAAATCGAGCAACTCAAAACACCAAGTTGCTCCATAAAGCAAATAAATAACTTACAGGTACGGCTTAAACGCGTTGCTGGCGTAAGTTTCCAAACCTTTTGGTGTTTTACTAATGAGGTAAACGGCCAGGTTATGTTGCTCTGCATATTGTTTCGCTTGCTCTGTGCCCATTACTGTTAGCGCAGTCGCTAAACCATCCGCTGTCATTGCTGACGCATGCAGCACTGTTACCGAAACTAAGTCCTGACGCACCGGCTTGCCCGTTTCAGGGTGTATAAGATGAGAGTAATGTACGCCATCGACATCGTAAAATATACGATAGTCACCTGAAGTTGCCATAGCAATGTCATTTACGCGAATTAACTTATGAAACTCACGTGTACCAGGTTCACTATCTGGTTGTTCGATAGCCAATACCCAAGGCACGTTGTTTGGCTTGTGACCTGAAGTACGAATTTCGCCGCCAATTTCAACCATGTAATTAGTTAAAGACAATGAGTCTAAATATTCAGCTACTTTATCAATACCAAAGCCTTTCGCTGTTGCCGAATAACTTATCTCTAACCCTTCAACTGTCTTCATCAATCCTTGTTCTGATAACTTAAGCTTATCAACACCCATATGTTGCTTTATTTCAGCAATCACATCATCGCTCGGAATGGTTTCAGGGCGGTTGTCAGGCCCAAAACCCCATAAATCGATTAAAGGTCCCATAGTCACATCAAGCGTCTTTGTGCTTAAGCCTAAACGAATTGACTCAGCAGTAACGCGGCGGAAATCTTCAGAAATAGGAAAGTTTTGATGCGCAGCTAAACGGTTAAACTGATTGATTTCAGAATCAGGAATATACGTAGACATGGATTGGTTTACGTCTTTCAACAGGCTTGTTACATCACTGAATAAGCTCAGCTCCTGCACTCTTTGTTCTGGCACAAACACCTTAATTGTGAAGGTTGTGCCCATGGTCTTGCCTTGCAACAACACCTCTTGCATCTTGGTTTCTTTAGCCGCCTGATCACAGCCAACTAGGGTCATTAGAATCAGAAAAAAAGCAAAATAGTATATTCGTTTCATAAACTTATTATCTTGTAATAAAAAAGGCTCCTAAATCATTATAGTCGATTTAGGAGCCTGAATTGTATCGTAAAAATTTATCTTTTTACCTGTGAATTAACCACCGAAGTCATCTAGTAGGATGTTTTCATCTTCAACACCCAAGTCTTTCAGCATGTTAATTACTGCCGCGTTCATCATCGGCGGACCACACATGTAGTATTCACAGTCTTCCGGTGCTTCATGATCACGTAAATAGTTTTCATAAAGAACATTATGGATAAAGCCTGTGTAACCTTCCCAGTTATCTTCTGGTTGTGGATCTGATAATGCACAGTGCCATACGAAGTTATCATTCTCAGCTTGTAGGCCATCGAAATCTTCAACGTAGAACATTTCACGCTTAGAACGCGCACCGTACCAGAAGCTCATCTTGCGGTCAGAGTTAAGACGCTTAAGCTGGTCGAAAATGTGTGAACGCATTGGTGCCATACCTGCACCACCACCAACGAATACCATTTCTGCGTCTGTGTCTTTCGCGAAGAACTCACCGAACGGACCAGAAATCGTAACCTTATCACCTTCTTTAAGTGACCAGATGTAAGATGACATCTTACCGCAAGGTAAGCTTAAATCACGCGGCGGCGGCGTAGCAATACGCACGTTAAGCATGATAATGCCTTCTTCTTCTGGGTAGTTAGCCATTGAATATGCACGGATAGTCTCTTCATCAACTTTTGACTCAAGGCCAAAGAAGCCAAAATGCTCCCAATCACCACGATACTCTTCAGGAATATCGAAATCAGCATATTTAACATGGTGAGCTGGCGCTTCAATCTGGATGTAACCACCTGCACGGAACGGTACAGACTCGCCATCAGGAATTGCAAGCTTAAGCTCTTTGATGAATGTCGCTTTGTTATCATTTGAGATAACTGTACATTCCCACTTTTTAACACCGAAAATTGACTCTTCAAGTTCAATTTCCATGTCGCCTTTAACAGCAACCTGACACGCTAAACGACAACCTTCACGCGCTTCACCTTTAGTAATATGGTCAAGCTCAGTTGGTAGAATGTCACCACCACCTGAATGAACGTCTACGCGACACTGACCACATGAGCCACCGCCACCACATGCAGATGATACGAAGATACCTGCATCGGCTAATGCGCCTAAAAGTTTTGAACCTGGCTGTGTGATAATCGCTTTTTCAGGATCACCATTAACACCAATCGTTACGTTACCGCTAGGTACTAGTTTTGATTTAGCCGCGATGATAATCAGGACTAAGATCACAACAATAGCGATAAACATGCTTACGCCTAATACAACTGTTTCCATCGTATAGTTTCCTCGCTACCTTAAAGTGAAATACCAGAGAATGACATAAAGCCGAGACCCATAAGACCTACAGTAATAAAGGTAATACCTAAACCACGAAGACCGTCTGGAATGTCAGCATACTTCATCTTCTCTCGAATACCCGCTAACGCAACAATCGCAAGCGCCCAACCAACACCAGAACCAATACCAAATACAACTGATTCTGTGAAGTTATAGTTACGCTCAACCATGAATGCTACTGCACCAAAAATCGCACAGTTTACGGTGATAAGTGGTAAGAAGATACCCAGCGCGTTGTATAGCGGTGGGAAGAACTTATCAAGTGCCATTTCAAGGATTTGCACAAGTGCTGCGATAACACCGATGAATGTTAGGAACTTAAGGAAGCTTAAGTCAGCTTCAGGGTAACCTAACCACTCAAGTGCACCAGGTGCAAGCAAGTTGTGGTAAACCAAGTTGTTTACTGGTACTGCAACACCTAGTACGAAGATTACAGCAACACCAAGACCTAAAGAGGTAGTAACTTTCTTTGATACCGCTAGGAATGTACACATACCTAGGAAGAAAGAAAGCGCTAAGTTTTCAATGAAAACCGCTTTGATAAATAGATTAATATAATGTTCCATCTCTTACCTCTTATGCTTTCTCTACTTGGTCTTTCTTATAAGTACGAAGTACCCAAATGAATAAACCAATGATGAAGAAAGAACTTGGTGGAAGAATTAGAAGACCCATTGGCTGATAGAAACCACCTTCAGAAACTAATGGTAAGATTTCAACATCAAACAGCGTACCTTTACCGAAGAGTTCACGAATGAAACCAACAGTTAGTAGTACTACTGAGTAACCAAGACCATTACCAATACCATCTAGGAAAGACATCATTGGTGGCGACTTCATTGCATATGCTTCTGCGCGGCCCATTACAATACAGTTAGTAATGATTAGACCAACGAATACCGAAAGCTCTTTCGCTGTTGCGTAAACAAACGCTTGTAGCGTTTGGTCAACAACGATTACTAATGATGCAATAATCGTCATCTGTACGATAATACGTACGCTTGATGGAATATGGTTACGGATCATCGAGATGAATAAGCTCGAGAAAGCCGTTACTAATGTCAATGCGATTGACATGATAAGCGCATTTTTAAGGCTTGAAGTTACTGCTAGTGCAGAACAAATGCCCAGTACTTGAAGTGCAATTGGGTTGTTTGCAAAAACAGGACCAAACAAGACTTCTTTCATTTCTTTTGAATTAGCCATTAGTTCAATGCTCCTTCACGTACTTTCGCTAGGAATGGACCAAACGCTTTTTCGCTTGTCCAGAACTTGAATGTGTTATCAACACCTACAGAAGTAAGCGTTGCACCCGATAAACCATCCACTTTATGCACATTGTTACCCGCTGTACCTTTTACGATATCAACTGGTAATTGCTTGTCTTCCCAAGTCGCAGTCCACTTAGGGTTTTGGATTTCACCACCTAGACCCGGCGTTTCATTGTGCTTGTAGAAGTTAATCGCTTTAACTGTTTTAGTATCAGTGTCTAACGCTAAGAAACCGTACATAATACCCCATAGGCCGTAACCTTGAACTGGTAGAATGATTGTTTCTACTTTACCGCTGTCATTTTTTGCAAAATAAACTGGAGACTCAGTTGTCATGCGCTGAACACCTGCTTTATCGTCTTGCTTGTCTAGTTTGATGCTGCGTTTAGCATCGAACTTAGTCATTTCAAAATCAAAGCTGTTTGGATCAGTGTCAACGAACTCACCTGTTTTCATATCAACAACGCGAGCTTCAATGTTTGCATTGAATGTTTCAGACACATTTTTAACGTCAGCGAAACCAGCAGCAGCTAGAATATTACGCTGAACGTCTTGTGTTTTGTTTGCTTGCTGTAGCGGACGAAGTTGCACAGCGGCAAGCGATACAACTACCGCGCACACTAAACATAAGCCAACTACAACACCAAGTGTTTTGCCGATAGATTCGTTATTACTAGCCACGAGCCAATCTCCTCTTGATGTTCGACTGAACTACAAAGTGGTCGAATAACGGTGCAAACAAGTTAGCAAATAGAATTGCTAGCATCATACCTTCTGGGTATGCAGGGTTTACAACACGGATTAATACAACCATTACACCAATAAGAATACCGTATGCCCACTTACCTTTATCTGTGAAAGATGCAGAAACTGGGTCGGTCGCCATGAAGAACATACCAAATGCGAAGCCACCTAGCACTAGGTGCCAATGCCAAGGCATAGCAAACATGTTATTGGTTTCAGAGCCGATACCATTTAATAGGAATGACATTGCAACCATACCTGCAAACACACCTAGTACGATGCGCCATGAAGCGATACGGAAGTAAATTAGTGCTAAACCACCAATCATCAGTGCTAGTGTCGACGTTTCACCTACAGAACCTTGAACGAAACCGTAGAATGCATTCCACCATAGTTCCATGTTGCTGTAGTCAACGCTACCAACAACCGCTTGACCAAGCATAGTCGCACCAGAGAAACCATCTACCGCTGTCCACACAGTATCACCTGAGATTTGTGCAGGGTATGCGAAGAATAAGAATGCACGACCAGCAAGTGCTGGGTTTAAGAAGTTACGGCCTGTACCACCAAATACTTCTTTCGCCATTACTACACCAAAGGTAATACCTAGTGCTACCTGCCAAAGCGGAATTGTTGCTGGCAGAATAAGTGCGAATAGTACCGATGTTACGAAGAAACCTTCGTTAACTTCGTGCTTACGAATCGATGCAAATAGTACTTCCCAGAAACCACCTACAGCAAACACAGTTGCGTAAATTGGTAGGAAGAAACAAGCACCGTAGAACATTTTAGCGCCCCACCCCGATGTTGCAGTTAATTCACCGCCAAACATTTGGAATAACGCAACCTGCCATGAATCACCTAAAGCGAAACCATTAGCAAGCGCGATTGACGCTTGATGACCGATATTAAACATACCGAAGAACATAGCTGGGAATGTCGCCATCCAAACTAAGATCATAATACGTTTAAGGTCGATATTATCACGTACGTGAGAGCCGGTTTTAGTTACATGACCTGGTGTGTAGAAAATAGTCGCAGCTGCTTCATACAGCGCATACCATTTTTCGTGTTTACCACCTGGTTCAAAATGCGGCTCGATATCTTCAAGAAACTTCTTTAAGCCCATGGGATTAACCTTCCTTCTCAATAGTAGTCAGGCGTTCACGAAGGATTGGACCGTACTCGTATTTACCTGGACAAACGAAGGTACATAGCGCTAAATCTTCTTCATCTAGCTCAAGTGCACCTAGCGAAATCGCACCATCTAAATCACCCGCGATTAAATCACGAAGTAATAAAGTAGGAAGGATATCTAAAGGCATAATGCGCTCGTAGTTACCGATTGGCACCATAGAACGGCTTGAGCCACCTGTTGACGTCGTCATTTTGAATAAACGACTAGGCGCTAAATGCGATAGGAAAGTACGTGTTACTGAGAACTTCTTCGCACCTGGAGCAATCCAGCCGAATAATTCTTTTTCACGACCTTCTAATAATGCTGTGATCTGAGTGTGGTAACGACCTAAGAAAGCATGAGGGCCACTTGCCGTAGTACCCGAAAGTACAGAACCAGAAATCACACGGTTTTCGCCATCTTCTAACTCACCAGCAACGATGTCATCCGTAGATGCGCCTAGTTGAGTTTTGATTAAGCGTGGGTTTTTAACAGTAGGACCTGCTAACGCCACAACGCGATCAGTGAAGATTTCACCTGTTAGGAATAGTTTACCGAATGCAATCACATCCTGGTAACCTAAGTGCCATACTTGCTTTTCAGCAGAAACAGCGTCTAAGTGGTGAATGTGAGTACCTACTAAACCTGCTGGGTGCTTACCACCGAACTCATGTACTTCTACTTGAGCTACAGATGAAGAAGGAACAGTTGCACCAGGCGCCTTACATACAAACACTTTACCGTCAGTTAGGCGAGAAACAACCGCAAGGCCTGCTTCAAACGCTTCAGCTTGCTCAGCAATAACAATTGCTGGGTCTGCTGCTAATGGGTTAGTGTCAATTGCAGTAACAAAGATCGAGCTTGGCGTTGAATCCAGAGCTGGAACTTTACTGAATGGACGGGTACGAAGCGCCGGCCATTGACCTGATTCAACCAGTACTTCTTGCACTTTTGCACGGTCAAGGCTCGCTAGCTCACCTGCCGAGAAAGACGCAAACGTTTCTTGCTCACTGCCGTTAACTTCAATAACAACAGATTGCAATACACGCTTAGCACCGCGATTGACTTCTTTAACAACACCAGAGGCTGGTGCAGTATACTTAACGCCAGGATTCTTTTTGTCGACAAAAAGAACTTGGCCTTTCTTGACTTGGTCATCCACACGAACATGCATGGTAGGACGCATACCAATAAATTCTTCACCTAGCACAGCGACTCGTTTAACGGCAGAACCGTCATGAATCACCTGCGAAGGTGCGCCTTCAATTGGCAAGTCCAGACCTTTTTTTATGTTGATCATACGCACTTGCATTACATTAATGAAAAGAAACTGAAAAATCTAACCATGTACCACCAAACATTCACGAAAGTGCAAATATTAGGCGATACAATCGAATCTATACATATTCCCCGAATTTTAACATTAATTCGGATGACTATGCGAGTCTAAATTGAAATTTATGCTTACAAATTAAAGCCTAAAATTTGTACTTTACAAGTTACTAAACGCTCTAATCTACTGGGTCGATCACCATTTCAATTAAATCAATTAGCCAAAAGTGTTATGTGAGAAATTTTCAGGGGGAAGAAGATTGATGGAATTGAGAATTAAGAGTTCAGAATATCGGCGTGTTACAACACCCACCTTCTGAACTCTAAAAAGAGACGCTGAGTTTTACACTAACTCAATATCTGCAACTGGGTTTACGTCAGCGTCGTAATCTACGCAGTCGATACCAAAACCAAATAGTTTTAAAAATTCATTATGATAGCTCACGTAATCCGTAAGTTCGTCAATTGAATCGCTATCTACAGTATCCCAAATAGTTTGTACACGAGCTTGAACGTCATCTTCCAACTCTTTGTAGTTTTGGAATAAATGACCGCCTTCGTCAAAACGTGGGTTATCACCGTAAAGGTTTTCACGGAATAAGCCATTGATCTGCTCAATTGTGCCTTCGTAAGTGCCATCTTCTTTCATCACTTTGAAAAGACCAGAAATGTAAAGTGGCATAATTGGAATTGCAGAGCTTGCTTGCGTTACAACAGCATTTAATGAAGAAACATACGCCTCACCATTTAGGTTCGCTGTTTTATCTTTAATTGCTGCGACTGCACGGTCTAAGTCTTCTTTCGCTTTACCGATTGTTGCATGTCCGTAAATTGGCCACGTTAATTCTTTACCAATGTAAGTGTAAGCTGTCGTTTTAAAGCCATCTGCAAGTACATCAGCCTGTTGTAGCGCATCAAGCCACATTTCCCAGTCTTCACCGCCCATCACTTTAACAGTGTTAGCAATTTCTTCTTCGTTAGCCGCTTCAACAGTTACTTCATCAATAACACGCTTAGACGTGTTTAAGTTCTTCGTCGTAACTGAATCTCCAATTGGCTTAAGAACTGAAGAGTAGGTTTCACCTGTATTCGGATCGGTACGACGTGGTGAAGCAAGGCTGTAAATAACTAAATCAACTTTACCTAGCTCTTCTTTAATAGTTGCAATCGTTTTTTCTTTTAATTCGTTAGAAAACGCATCGCCATTAATGTTTTTTGACCAAAGGCCAGCGGCTTCAGCTTCTGCTTGGAATGCCGCTGTGTTGTACCAGCCTGCAGAACCTGTACGCTTTTCCGTACCTTCTTTTTCAAAGAACACACCTAGCGTTTTTGCGCCTGCACCAAATGCTGCTGTAATACGTGATGCAAGACCGTAGCCAGTCGATGCACCAATTACTAATACGTTTTTAGGTCCAGTTTCTAATTGGCCTTGAGACTTCACATATTCAATTTGCTCTTTCACATGAGCTGCACAGCCAACTGGGTGCGCGTTTGTACAAATAAAACCACGAATTTTAGGCTTGATAACCATAAGTTAATTCCACTTTTACCTAATAAAATCTTTTAAAATTGTTGCTAGTTTAAAGCAAAGCACTGATAAACAGGTCTGATCAGCAAATAATTTTCATAAAAAAGGGGCTTACGCCCCCTATCATCTTATCGTGTTATCGATTCGAATAATATTCCATTTCTGAAATCTGATGATACGCCTTAACTTGCTGTAAAAACTCTGAGTAAGAACGCCATACTTTTGCTACAGCCTCATCATTGCGCGCTTGTTCACTAATTACTTCCATTGTGGCCGCCTTTAATGCCTGCATAACTTCTGGCGAGAATTTACGCAGCTTCACATTGTGCTTGTTTTTAAGCTGATCAAGCGCAGTATTATTGCGAGCCGTATACTCATCTAACATATCTTGGTTTGCAGTGCGCATCGCTGAAGTCACAATGGCCTGCAAATCACTCGGTAAAGATGCATATGCCTCTTTATTAATTAAAAACTCTAAATTTGCGCCTGGTTCATGCCAACCAGAATAATAGTAAAACTCTGCCGCTTTATTTAAACCAAAGGCTAAATCGTTATACGGACCAACCCACTCGGTGGCATCAATTGCACCGGTTTGCAGTGCAGTGAAAATTTCACCACCTGTTAAAGACAATGGCACACCACC
This sequence comes from Pseudoalteromonas sp. ABV4_021, assembly GCF_056159365.1. Classification (NCBI taxonomy): domain Bacteria; kingdom Pseudomonadati; phylum Pseudomonadota; class Gammaproteobacteria; order Alteromonadales; family Pseudoalteromonadaceae; genus Pseudoalteromonas; species Pseudoalteromonas sp. ABV4_021. Next base: position 2,295,964 of record NZ_JBSWVB010000001.1, read on the forward strand.
GAGTTTTTCAAGCACTTCACCACCTAAACCCGGAATACGCATTTTTAAGCCTTTTAAATCCTCAACGCTATTCACTTCTTTTTTAAACCAGCCAGCCATTTGTACGCCGGTATTGCCACCAGCCGCAGGAATTAAGTTATAAGGTTCATAGAGCTCTTTCCATAGTTCCATACCACCACCATGGTGCAACCAGCCGTTAACTTCTTGTGCATTCATGCCAAACGGTATTGCAGTAAAGAATTGCGCCGCAGGAATTTTTCCTTTCCAATAATAGGCTGCGCTGTGACCCATTTCAGCGGTACCGCTCGATACGGTATCAAATACCTCAAATCCAGGGACTAATTCGCCTGCGCCATACACTTTAATTTTTAAGCGGCCATTACTCATTGCCTCCACGTTTTGTGCAAAACGCTCAGGCGCTGTGCCGAGCCCTGGGTAATTTTTTGGCCAGCTGGTCACTAGCTTCCATTTAAAGCTTTGTTGCTGTTCGACCGTATTTGTTGTTGCATTACTGGTTTGTTGTTCTTGACCACAACCACTTAAGCCAACCGCCAAGGCAATTGAAGTGATTAGTGCACTTAGTTTTTTCATGCTTCCTCCGTGCGTTCCATTGCAATAATTTTATGCATAAAGCTGGCTAGGCAACCAAGTTACTAAACTTGGATACGCAGCCATTAACGCCAATAAAATCAATTGAATAATAATAAAAGGTATCACGCCTTTGTAAATTTGCGAGGTTAACACCGATTTTGGTGCAACACCGCGTAAATAAAACAGTGCAAAGCCAAAAGGCGGAGTTAAAAACGAGGTTTGTAAATTCACCGCTATCATAATGCCAAGCCAAATGGGATCTGCCCCCATCATTAATAAAATCGGTGCAACAATTGGCACTACGACAAAGGTGATTTCAATAAAATCTAAAATAAAGCCAAGTAAAAACATCACTAGCATCACGACGAGCATGGCACCAAATAAGCCACCGGGCAGTGCTTCAAACATTTCAGCAATCAGTTCTTCGCCGCCAAACCCTCTAAAAACCAGTGAAAACAGCGATGCACCGATTAAAATCATAAACACCATCGCAGTCACTTTGGTGGTGCTTTGCATTACCGCGTTTAAATTTGAAAGATTAAACTGCTTTTGCCAAACGGCTAAAATAATGGCGCCAAATGCGCCAACACCAGCCGCTTCTGTTGGTGTAGCAATACCAAACAAAATAGAACCTAGTACAATAAAAATCAGCATCAGTGGCGGCACAAGCGCTACAAATAGCGATACTTGCTTGCGCTTTTTAATATGCTCAATATCTTCATCCAATAATGCAGGAACTTGTTCTGGTTTAAATACCGCAACAAACACTGAGTACAAAATATAAAGCCCCACCAAAATGATGCCAGGGATCACAGCACCTGCGAATAAATCGCCTACACTGACATTTTCTGGCGAGAAAATCCCCATATTAAGTTGTGCTTGCTGATAGCTACTAGACAACACATCACCCAGTAATACTAATGCGATTGAAGGCGGAATGATCTGCCCAAGCGTGCCCGTTGCAGTAATAATACCGCAGCTATATTGTTCGCTATAGCCACGCTTTAACATGGTTGGTAATGCCAATAGACCCATAGTTACAACGGTTGCACCCACAATACCCGTACTTGCGGCAAGCAACATGCCCACTAAGGTTACCGCAATACCCATACCCGCTTTGCGTTTACCCATGACCACGGCCATGGCATCGAGTAAGTTTTCAGCAACTTTCGATTTTTCCAGCATGACACCCATAAAAACAAATAATGGCACAGCAATTAAAGTGCTATTAGTAACTATGCCAAATAAACGATTTGGCAACGCATGCAAAAACGCCCCATCAAAAATACCAAACAGGCTGCCAATACCTGCAAAAATAAGCGCTGTTCCCGCCAATGAAAATGCCACGGGAAAACCCATCAAAAGTACAACGCAAACACATATAAAGAGTAAAATTGCCATATATTCCATTACGCATCTCCTTTATTGAAAAGCGTATTTAAGCACTTACAAATTTCACTCAGGCTTTGTATCAGTAATAAAATACACATTAACGGGATCAAGCTTTTCAATAGGTAAACAAATGGAAGGCCGCCAGCTTCTTGCGATTGCTCTTTAATTTGCCAAGACACGGCAACATAATCGAAACTTACAAACAGAATAAAAATGGCAACAGGCCACAATAGCACTAAGTGGCCTACTAAATTAACAAAGGCCTTTTTCGCTTTTGACAAGCGGCGATAAAATACATCAACACGCACATGCTCATCGTGTTTTAACGCGTAGCTACAACCCAACATAAATAAATAAGCATGAAGATAAAGCACGCTTTCTTGCATGGCTATCCAACCAAGGCTAAAGCCATAGCGCAATAGCACGATTAAAAACATAATCAGCACCATCGCAAAACTAAACCATGCCACCGTTTGCCCTATTCGCTCTATAAAAGCATCAAGAAGGTTGGCGATTTTAATTAAATGTGATGAAGAGGAATTAGAGTTGACTGCACTCATTGTTAATTATTGTTATCATTTTAAAAGGAAAAATGTAACACCTAATTAACAAAGAGAAAAGTCCAACCTGTTGCACATCAAAGGCTGGACATTAAAAGATTGAGGTATATTTGTTACTTACTGGTCAAATTTAGAACCACCTAAACACTTAGGCGAATTAGGAATATCAGCATGTTTCCACTGCGATTGCGTATAAGTATGAATCGCTAACGCATGAATATGATTCGCTAGTTCATCAGCAAGGACTTCATTGATCATACGGTGACACTGGAGTAAACGCTTACCTTCAAAATCGTTACTAACAACAATCACTTTGAAATGTGATTCTGTGCCACGACTATGCATATGACTTTCATTAATCACTTCTAAATGTTCACAAGAAAACGCGTTTTTTAGCTTTGATTCTATTTGCTCTAACATCGACATAGTTAATTCTCATTGAAAATTTTTGCCTATTATATGCCACAAACAGTGCGAAACGTCAGATTTATTCGACCATCATTAACACGCTTTTGTACCGGTAATGAATGTTGATAATCGCGCTGACTATCTCCTGTCATCAACAAACAACTGCCATTACTAAGGATTAGATCCGTCACTTGCTTTGAGGTGTTTTCGCGTATTTTAAACTTGCGTGAGCTACCTAGGGAAATCGACGCTATGGTTGGGGAAAACCCCAATTCAGGCTCGTCATCCGCATGCCAACCCATTTTATCTTCGCCATTGCGATACCAGTTAAGCAGCGCTGCATTAAACTGTGTGCCAAACCAATTATTAAGGCTATTTTTTAAATTAAGCACGCTGGCATGCCAGGGCTCAGGCAAAAACAGTTGATTAGAATAGCGGTAGCCAGTTCCCGCATCGCCCATATAAATTTGCTTTCGCGGAATAGTATGTTGTTTGTTAAAAATGGTCAGCGTTGGTTGCTGCCACTCTAAAGTCAGTAATTGTTGATACAAGGAACGCGCTTTTTGCTCTGCAATAAAGTGTTCAAAATAATAAAAGTCTGGCGCGACACATTGCGCCTTATTTATTCGCTCAATGCTGTTAGAAACATTCCAAGCCATGATAAACTACTGCACCTTTAAAAATAAATTCACAACACCGTTATGTCGCAAACACCTTCAGACTCACAGCTAAATGAAATTGCTCAATTAGGTGAGAACACATTTACCCTATCACGCTTTCCGCTCAAACAAAAAAACGCGAGCTTACAAGCATGGGATGCGGCTGATGAGTATTTAGTAAATTATATAGAACAGCAGCAGTTAGTAGAAAACAGCAGCAAAGTACTGATCATTAACGACGGTTTTGGCGCCCTGGCCTGTGCATTTAATCATGCATTTATCTACCATCTGAATGATTCGTTTGTTGCAGAACAGGCTGCGCATTACAACCTTGAGCAAAATCAGCTCACTGGTGAAAACACGGTGTTTTTAAAAAGCTTAGATGCTCTACCAAACGATCTTGACCTAGTACTTATAAAAGTACCGAAAAACGCGGGTTACTTAACTTTTTTACTTAGCCAATTGAGTAAAGTTTTACGCCAAGACATCCCGATTATTGCTGCAGGTAAAGTAAAAGACATCCACTCATCTACCATTCAGTTATTTGAACGTTTTTCAGGGCCAACAACAACATCACTCGCAGTTAAAAAAGCCCGTTTAATTTTAAGTAAACAACACAACAAGCCACAAGAAAGTAAGTTTCCAATCACTTGGCCTCTTGAAAAAACGCAATTTACCATCACAAATCACGCCAACGTGTTTAGTCGTGACTCACTAGATATTGGTGCACGCTTTTTTATCAATTACTTACCACAAGGAAATAAAAAACAGCGCATCATCGATTTAGGCTGCGGCAATGGTGTCATTGGGTTAACCACTCTTGAACGCTGCCCCAACGCACTTGTTACCTTTGTTGATGAGTCAGCAATGGCTGTTGCATCAGCTAAACACAATGTCGCAGCAAATCTGCCAGAACAGTTAGAAAACTGCACTTTTTTACACAATGATTGTCTCACAGGCGTAGAAAGTAATAGTGCCGATTTAATTTTGTGCAACCCGCCATTTCACCAACAGCAAGCAGTTACAGACCATATTGCATGGCAAATGTTTGTTGATAGTTTCCGCTGTTTACGTGACGGTGGCGAATTGCGTATTGTTGGCAACCGCCATTTAAATTACCATGAAAAGCTAAAACGCCTATTTGGTGGCTACAAGCTATTAGGCTCAAATAAGAAATTTGTCGTTTTAAGCGCTAAAAAGAGAGCATTATAATTATGAATGCAAAATATAAAGTTACCGTTTTGGCCCTCACTTTGGGCTTTCTTGCTGGATGCAGCACACCGTCACAAAAGTTTATATTCAGCCCTAACTATACGCAAACACATCAAAAAATGGTGCAGCAAGATGTAAGCTTGTCAGTCAATGACCGCCGTGCGAGCTTTACCACAGTTACCATTAAAAATAGCGATGGTAACCAAACGCTTGCAGATAAATACCTTGCCGAGTCAATTACGCCAGCAATTGAACAAGCATTAGCCCAAGTGGGTGCAAACAATAGCGGTATGGGTAAGGCGCTCGATGTTAATATTCAGCGATTAGATACCACGATTAAACAGCAATTACACAAGCACACCACAATTACCAATGCAGAGCTTGAAGTTGTGATTGAAACCACTGAGCACCGTTTTGCTAAGCGTTATAAAGGCAATAAGCAAAGTGAAGCGCCACTTGGCTTTGATAAAGCAAAAGTAGAACAGCAAGTTAATCGCTTAATTGAAGAAATGATCACACGTATTGTGACTGACCCTGAATTTGTTAACGCGGTTAATCGCTAGGAGTTACATATTATGAAGTATTTAATCTCATTACTCGTACTATTAATGAGCTTTTCAAGCGCTGCTAATCTGATTAAAAAAGGCGAGTTTGTACAAAAAGATAACGCCTTCCCTTTGGTTAAATTCACCACCACTATGGGTGATATCACCGTTGAATTAGACCGTCGTAAAGCGCCTATTACAGTAAATAACTTTTTAGGTTACGTAGTTGATGGTGGCTACGAAGATACCGTTTTTCACCGCGTTGAACACGATGCAGAGCAAGAGCGTGACTTTGTGATTCAAGGTGGCGGTTACGATAAAGATTACGACGGCGCATACATGGGACCTGCAATTCCAAATGAAAGTGGCAATGGTTTAAAAAACGATATGTACACTATCGCAATGGCCTACCAAGACCGCAAACCACATTCAGCCACACGTCAGTTCTTTTTCAATATGAACGACAATGATCATTTAAACCCTGGTCGTGAATGGGGCTTTGCTGTATTTGGTTATGTTACCGAAGGCTCAGAAACACTCGATAAAATAATGCGTGTTGAGACCGGCTGCCACGACAAACTGGGTTGGTGCTTTGTACCAAAGAAACCTGTCGTGATTTTAAAAGCACAAGTGCTTGATCCTATACAGTAAACATAACGCTCAATAATAAGAATAATAGGTAAAGTAAAACAACTATGGTTACTGTTTCAGAGTATCTTGGCTATTTTAAAGATCGCCGCTTAATCAATGTATTTGCATTTGGCATCGCGAGCGGTTTTCCCTGGATACTGATTGGTTCAGTAATGTCAGCGTGGCTGAAAGATGAAGGCTTATCACGTTCAATGATAGGCCTTTTTGGCATCGTTTTTGTGTGCTACAGCGTTAATTTCTTATGGTCGCCTTTAGTTGACCGCGTAAAGTTACCTGTACTTCACAAGTTACTGGGGCAACGTCGCAGTTGGATTTTGCTAAGCCAAGTGTTTATCTTGCTGGCAACCTTATGGCTAAGCCAAGTTGCTATTCAAAACCAATTGCAAACCGTAGCACTGTGTTGTTTTGTTATCGCGCTTGCTGGGGCTACTCAAGATATCGCTATCGATGCCTTTCGTATTGATACTCTAAACGAGCACGAGACTCATAAAACAACGGCCGCCGCGACTATGGCAACGTCAGGTTGGTGGACAGGCTATGCGTTATTAGGTGCTGTGCCTTTTTACATGGCTGACCTACCCAACTGGCAATGGACGCACGTTTACTTTGTGTTGGCACTAATAATGTTAGCCCTGATGCTAGGTGTGTTTTTTGCGAAAGAGCCCGATTCCAATCGCGAATATATTCATAAAGCGCTTGAGGCAAAGCTTATTCAAACTGACGCATCATTTTTAAAACGCATTGGCGCTTGGCTTTGGGTGACAATTGCCGAACCATTTAGAGCATTTTTTAATCGTAACGGTGTAAAAACGGCACTCGCGCTGTTGGCCTTTATCTTTCTATTTAAAATTGGTGAAGCCTTTTTAGGAAGAATGTCGATTGTCTTTTACAAAGAAATTGGCTTTAGTAATTCACAAATTGCCACCTACTCTAAACTTGGCACCGGCTTAATTACCATTATATTTGCCTTTCTTGGTAGCTTGTTTAATTCGCGCTATGGCATTGTAAAAGGCTTGTTTATTAGCGGTATTGCAATGGCGGCTTCTAACTTAATGTTTTCGCTTATTGCTATGGTGGGACCAAAAGAGAGTCTATACGCTATGGCCATTTTGGTCGATGGCTTTACTCAAGCATGGTCGTTAGTCGCCATGGTGGCATTTATCTCAATGTTATGTGACCGTGCATTTAGTGCGACACATTATGCGTTACTTGCATCGCTAGGAAATTTGGGAAGAACGTTTTTGTCGGGGTCGTCAGGGTATTTAATTGACTACTTAAATGGAAATTGGGCGCTGTTTTTCTTACTAACAGCACTAATGGTAATACCGTCTTTAATTTTCTTATTTCTAATTAGGAAGCGCCTAATGGCATTGGAAGCAAGCTTTCATAGCAAGCAATAGTGCATCCATGCATCATTAAATTACTTAAAATAAAGTGAATGTTTATTCACTTTTTAATAGCGTTAAGCCTTCAATTGGATCTATTTCAAGCGCTTGGCAGTAACGAATAAATTCAACAACATCTAAACGACGTTCTTGGTTTTCAATTTTACCAACAAATGAATGCGGTGTTCCAAGCACCTGAGCAAGGCTGCGCATAGTGTGGCCTTTCTCTTGGCGTTTTACTTTAAGCCATTGTGTTAAACGCGAATTTTCTTCCGACGCAACTGTTTTCCCCATCATAATTACTTCTCCTATTGATGATTGGAAATGCTCTATTCTATCAACCCACTTAAACCACACTGAGAATATTGGTAAGAATACACAATACCTAGCATAAAATTTTAGTTAGCACATTCTACCTACTTTGAGTAAATGCCCTACAAATTTTGCGGTTAATCTACAAATTATAGCGACCAAATGCAGGAATTAGATTGATCCAGTATAAGTAATTATTAAAAGTGCATAAAAATTTAGTACTAATATTTTCGTCTATCGGTCAAAGTGACTAGCTAAAATATAGTCAATATTTTCAATTGTGGCAGATTTCCGCGTTTTGCTATAACCTAATAAAACAATAAATAAGTATTCATCTTTATGATTAGATTGTTTTTTTTACTACCAGTTTTACTGTGCTTTGCGTGGTTTTACTTTCTTAAGGTAAACAACATCCCATTAAAACAAGGGAAGAAAGGCTTTTTTTATATTCTCGGTGTTAGCTGCGTTATCTTGGCGTTTTTTACCCTGATGCTACACCTGACGAAAACAAACTAGCATAAAAAAAGAGCATCAATTGATGCTCTTTTCATTTTTAACTTAAGCTAGCTTGCCAGTTTGTGCTCTACAATCTCGGCATCTTGATGTTGCATCGGCTTTTTTCTAAGAGCTAATAAGCACGGAGTCAGTACTAAGGTAAGCACAGTAGCAAAGGCAAGGCCTCCGGCCACAGCCGTTGCTAATTGCACCCACCATTGCGTTGACGGCGCACCAAACGCTATTTCGCGGTTATACAAGTCGATATTAATTTGCAGTACCATAGGCATTAAGCCCAGTATCGTGGTGACGGTTGTTAACAGCACTGGTCTTAGGCGCTGAGCACCTGTTCGCAAAATCGCCTCGTGTTGGTCCATGCCTTGCCTGCGCAGAACATTATAGGTATCAATCAATACAATATTATTGTTAACCACAATTCCTGCTAATGAAATAACACCGATGCCTGACATTACAATGCCAAATGGCTGTTGCAAGATAATTAGGCCCAAGAATACACCCACCGTTGAAAACAGCACTGCACTTAAGATAAGCATTGCTTGATAGAAACTATTAAATTGGGTGACTAAGATAATGCCCATCACAAAAAGCGCCACTAAGAAGGCTTTTTCTAAGAACACCATAGATTCATCTTGCTCTTCATTTTCACCACGCACTTTTAGTTTCACGCGAGGGTCTAGCCCTTGCGCTTCAAGTTGCGCTTGTAAACGCGGTAATGCCTTACCTAACTGTTGACCTACTTTAACATCAGCATTCACCGTAACTACTCGGTGGCTATCAACACGATTAATGGTATCCACTTTTTGTACCGCTTTACGCTCAATAAAGTGAGTAATTGGCACTTGGCCATGCTGGGTTTTTACGCGCAGCGTTTCTAATCGGCCTAAATCACGTTTATCTGCTGGGAAACGGACACGAATATCAATTTCATCATCGACATCATCAGGGCGATATTCACCTAATTTCAAACCGTTAGTTACCATTTGCACGTTAGCGCCAAGCATTGTAGCGTCAGCACCAAAACGCGCGGCATCTGCACGGTTTAGTTTGAGTTGCCATTCAATACCTGGCTTTGAAGCGGAATCGTCCACATTCACAAAAGCGCCGTCGTTTTCTATCGCATTACGAATGCGGCGCGCCTCTTCATTTAATACATCTGGGAACTTAGAACTGAGTTCAATTGATAAATCTTTGCCGCCGCCGGGACCATTTTCATCTTTGCGGATTTCAATTTCCACACCAGCCATATCTGAAGTGTTACTAAGTACTTCTTCAATAATTTGATCTGCCGGACGGCGTTTATCCCAGTCTTTTAAGTTCATACGCAGTGATCCGACGATATCTTTGCCACCGGAGCGAGAATACAGAGTTTTTATGCCCTCAACCGTTAAGATACGCGCTTCAATATCTTTCATGATTTGGTCTTTTTCATAAATCGACAAATCACCGTAACTGCGCACCTTTAAGTTAATGCCATTCGGCTCTACATCAGGAAAGAACTCAACGCCAAGCCCTGACATGCCATAACTAATAAACACCAAAACAGAAAAACCAATCGCGGCAAATAAACTCAGTAATGGACGCTTAATCGCACGGTCAAGTAAGCGAACATAACGCCCTGTTGCGCCTTTTAATTGTGTTAGGTTACCTTCTTCCGCTACCAATAGGTTTTGCTTTTGCTCTTCTGTCAGCGGGCGAACTTTACCAATTAAACTACCAATTGTTGGCACAAATACTAGCGCCATTACTAGTGACGCAGAGAGTGTGGCAATTAAGGTTATCGGTAAATACTTCATAAATTCACCCATCATACCCGGCCAGAAAATCAGCGGTGCAAATGCCGCTAACGTAGTAGCTGTTGATGCAATAATTGGCCATGCCATGCGCTTAGCAGCAACCGCATAGGCTTTTTTACGCGGCATGCCTTCACTCATCATACGGTCGGCAAATTCACTCACAACAATGGCGCCATCCACCAACATACCTACCGCCATAATCAAGGCAAACAGCACAACAATGTTGACCGTTAAACCAAATATCGCAATCACTAAAATACCGGTGAGGAATGAGCCTGGAATGGCCACTCCCACTAAAAACGCGGAGCGCGTGCCTAAAATCGCGATAATCACAATCACCACTAAAAGCACGGCAGAAAGCACATTATTTTGTAAGTCAGACAGCATGTCTTTTACGTCTTTACTCATATCACCGGTATAAGTGACCTTGATATGATTTGGCCAAATTGCTTTGCTTTCTTCCACTTTAGCTTTGACTTGATCAACCGTATCAATAATGTTTTCACCAGCACGCTTTTTTACTTCGAGCGATACCGCTTGTTGGCCATTAATACGTGCAATCGAATTTGGATCTTTATAAGAGCGTCTAATTTGCGCGACATCCATAAAGCGTACAACTTTATCACCCGATACTTTTACTGGCTGTTCCATAACATCTTGAATGGTTTCAAAAACAGACGGGATTTTTACCGCAAAACGGCCCTTACCCGTATCGAGTGTGCCCGCTGCCACTAAGCGGTTATTGTTGGTAAGTAAGCTATAAATGTCATTTTGATCAAGACCATACGACTCCATTAAAAGTGGGTCGACAACAATCTCAACCATGTCTTCGCGCTCGCCACCAATTTCAACCTCTAACACACTTGAGATTGATTCCAACTCATCTTTTAAATTACGTGCGAGCGTTAATAAGCCGCGTTCAGGAATATCGCCCGATAGCGTTAAAGTAATTGTTGGTTGCTGATCTTCCATCAATACTTCGTGTACTTCTGGCTCTTCGGTTTCCGACGGCAGCTTTGCTTTTGCAAGCGATACCTTGTCGCGCACATCAGCAAGCGCTTCTTTTGGATCAGAGCCTGCGAAAAACTCAAGTGTAACGGATGCGTGACCTTCACTAGCAACCGCCGTCATTTCCTTTACCCCTTCGATAGCGCGCAGTTCAATCTCCATTGGACGCACTAACAAACGCTCAGCATCTTCTGGTGAAATGCCATCATGTACTATCGATACATAGATAAATGGAATGGTGACATCGGGATTCGCTTCTTTTGGAATATTTTGGTAAGTCACCCAGCCCGAAATAATCAATAAAATGAATATTGATAAAACGGTACGAGTGCGGCTGAGTGAAGCATCAATTAATGTGCGCATTGTGCAGCCCTCTACTCTTGCTCATTCGCAAACACAGGTTCAACCGTATCGCCAATTCGCACAAAACCTTGACCTAGAGTAATCACATTTGCGCTTTCGCCAAGTCCGGCCATCCACACGCCAGAGGCTTCTGACTTCACAACATCAATAGGCGAAAACACCACGCGGTTATTGTTATCAACCGTTTTAACACCAATATTGCCGTCTTCATCAAGCGCCATAAATGCTGGGCTTAAATGAATCGCGTTTACTTCATCATAAGTAATATCAAGCTGGGTAGAAAAGCCTGCACGATACTTCATATTTGGGTTATCAAATGCCGCTTCAATTTTAAATGTGTTAGTGCCCTCATCAGCAACGGAAGCGATATAACGAATTTTTCCGCTGTAGGTTTTATTGTTAATAAATAACCCCGATACACTTTGTCCTACACTTAATCCCATCACTTCTTTTTGCGTTACATCGGCGCGTACTACAAGCGGGTTTAAATCAGCCAACTCTAAAATTGGGTCGCCACGTCCTAAATAATCACCTAACTCAACAAGGCGCTGATTAATTACACCAGAAAACGGTGCCTTAATTTCTGTTCGTTTAAGCGATAGTTCAAGATTTGCTAGACTCGCTTTAGCCTGCTCTAAACTTGCCTTTGCACGCGCTAACGCAGATTGGTCATTAAGGCCTTTTTGCTTTAGCTTGAGTGCTCCTTGGTATTCAACTTCACTTTGTTCAAGCAATGCTTTTGCTGCGGTAATTTGTGAATCTAAATCGGACTTATCAAGTTTAAGAATAACCGTACCTTGCTCAACAAACTGACCCTCTTTGACAAGAATCTCTATTACTTCACCTTCTTGACGAGCGGCTACACGGGCAACCTTATTTGGTTCGGTGCGACCATAAAGTTGCAATGAACGGTTAATTGGCTTGGCATGCAATGTTTCTACTTTAACTTTAGCAATACGCTGCTGGGATTCTGAGGTGCTTTGTTCATTGGCATTTGAGCCACCTGACATCATCCATAAGATGATAAAAACAGTAATAAAAATAGCGATGATATAAGGTTTTTCGTTTAGCTGAGTGCGTAGCTTGTTAAATAGGTGCATTCCTGTCTCCGGAACTGATGTGGCAGATATTTCCTTATTTGATGATAATACTTCTCAACAATATATGTAAGTTAAAAAATGTAACACTCTGCACTAGTGCGTGTTGTTATTTGTGGTCTAAATTCTGCTCAAGTTCAACGCTTTTTGATTGCGGCGTTGCTTTGTAAGCCTAGTGTGCTTAGTCAAGAAGCAACAACAAAACACCATCAAATTCAGGCACAAAAAATGCCACATAAAGTGGCATTTTAAATTTTACTATTTGTGTATTTAGTTAAACACTAAATGATGCGCCACAACCACAGGTTGTTGTTGCATTTGGGTTGTTTACGAAGAAACGTGACCCCTCTAGACCTTCTGTATAATCTACTTCACCATCAACTAGGTACTGAAGACTCATTGGGTCAACTACTAGAGTTACACCGCTTTTCTCGATTTCTAAATCGCCCGGATTGGTTTTCTCATCAAATGTAAAACCATATTGGAAACCTGAACACCCACCGCCCGTTACGTAAACACGTAATTTTAATGCTGGGTTTTCTTCTTCCTCGATAAGCTGCTTTACTTTGTTTGCAGCATTTTCGCTAAATTTAATTGGTAGTTGATCAGACATACTTCGACCCATTTATATGAATGGTCGAATTATCTAATACCTGACCAATTTAATCAAGTTTAGCGCTATTCCCTTTGGTGATATTAAAGTAACGAAGTATCTAACGCATTTATTGCTTTAGATCATTACTCGCTATACAAATTAACTTATTTTTTATTGCTATTATGCTGTTATAATTACGTCATAATTAACCCTCTGAATTACCGATAACAATCGCATGACATTTAGCCAAAAAGTAACCGATAATTTGGCGGCCTTAAGAAGGGTCGTTGCTCGTCCAAAATCGAGTATTCAATTAGCGTTACTAGGTGTGCTAGCGGGCTTAGTTGCCGCCATGTTGATTATTATGTTTCGCTTAGTGGTATTAATTGGCCAAAGCGGCTTTGTCAGCGAATACGATAACTTCACTCAACTTCCTGAAACTGAAAGATTAATACTACCTATTCTTGCCGCGGTATTTATTGCTACTTTCGCTTATCTAACAGGCTTTAAGCATTATCGCCTAGGCATTCCCTACGTTATTCACCGCATTAAACAAAACTATGGCCAAATGCCTATATGGAATGCCGTAAACCAATTCGTTGGCGGGGCAATTGCACTTATTAGCGGCTTTTCAGTGGGACGAGAAGGCCCATCAGTACACATGGGGGCAGCAGGTGCCAGTGTCATTGCCAGTTATTTGCATTTGCCTTTTAATGCCATGCGTACCTTAACGGGGTGCGGTGTAGCAGCAGGTATTTCGGCATCATTTAACACTCCGCTCGCAGCGGTTATTTTTGTAATGGAAGTGGTACTGAGAGAGTACAAAGTGCATATTTTCGTACCGGTTATTCTGGCGTCGGTAACTGGTGCGATTACCACGCAATTTGTTTTTGGCTCCGATTCAGAACTGGCGCTAATTCAAGTGGTATCGATTCCACCTTGGCATTATCCCTATTTAGTTGTCTGTGGCATTGTACTCGGTGCTGTAGCGTACGGCTTTAACAAAAATCTGATGTTAATAATTCGAACCTTTAAATCGGTAAATATGTTTCCTCGCCTTATTTTGGCAGGCATTATTACCGGTGCAATTGGTTACTTAGTACCACAAGCCATGGGTTCAGGTATGAGCGCCATAGATATTGCAGTAAGCTCACCTGAGCAGGTTCAGTTACTGACCACCATTTTAATCGCTAAGTTATTAGCGACATTATTCGCCTTAGGCTTAGGTATTCCTGGCGGCATTATTGGCCCAGTTATTGGACTTGGCGTTATTTTAGGCTCATTAATGAGCTACTTTGCTGCGTTTATTAGCCCTGAAGTAAACATTACAGGCACTTACGCAGTACTTGGTATGGCGGGTTTACTTGCAGCAACGCTAAATGCACCACTCGCAGCTCTGATGACAGTAATGGAGTTAACCGCTAGCCACAGCATTATTGTGCCAGCTATGTTAGTAATTGTGTCTGCGTATTTAACCGCACTTCAGGGCTTTGGCAACCGTTCTATTTTCTTACAACAACTGGACTTTCAAGGGCTTAAATATCAGGTCTCTCCTGCCGTAGAAGCACTACAAAAAGTTGGAGTTATTGAAGAAATGAGCGACAAATTCAACTTACTTTACAGCGATGATAAATCGCTTATCGCAGAGTCTCTTGATGCAGCAGACGCGCAAACCCCACTAATTGTTTTTGATGATGAAAACGGCTATCGCCTTGCTGAATACGACTTAAACCTTACCGCTGAAGAAAGCGTGTCAATCCGCTATATCGAAATGCAAGGTGTCACTAGCCAAGCAACCCTTGGTGATGCATTTGAGATTTTACGCGACAATCGTTCAGGGGTTATTTACGTATATGATCAACTCAAAGACAATGATATTTTAGGCATCATCCGCTGGGATGACATTCGCCAAATTTTAATGATCCGCAACGCATTGCTTTAGGATATAACAATAATGAACACCCTATTACTGATAAAAGCACTTCACATCTTTTTTATGGTTGCTTGGTTTGCAGGCATTTTTTATTTACCCCGTTTATTTGTTTATCACGCGCTTACCGAAGAGCGCAGTAACAGCGCCATGCTAAAAATCATGGAACGTCGATTACTTTTCTTTGTTACGCCATTTGCTATTTTAACGGGCGTTTTTGGTATCATTTTAATTGTAATGTATGGCCGAGAGTGGTTCCGCGCAAGCATGTGGCTGCATTACAAATTGGTGCTGGTCATTTTGCTTTATATTTACCACGGCTACTGCTTCAAATTACTGGCCGACTTCAAACACGATAGAAACCAGCGAAGCGATAAGTTTTACCGTATATTCAATGAATTACCTGTTTTAGTACTGCTTGCGATTGTTATCTTAGCGGTAATGAAGCCAAGTTTATAAAAAATCTGCTATATTAGCGCCCGAAAATAACTGTTCAGGATCTTTATCATGTCAAACTTTGTTGGCCAGCATGTTCTGTCTGTAAATGAGTTAAACCGCGATGCGATTGAAACCATTTTTAATGTTGCAAAGAAAATGGAGCCGTACGCAAAGAAGCAAAAACGCACCAAAGTACTTGAAGGTGCTATTCTTGCAAACTTATTTTTCGAACCAAGCACCCGTACCCGTGTAAGCTTTGGTACTGCGTTTAACTTGCTTGGCGGCCTTGTTCGTGAAACAACCGGCATGCAAACTTCGGCGCTTGCTAAAGGTGAATCTCTGTATGACACCGCTCGTGTAATTTCATCATACGCAGATGCGGTTGCCATGCGTCACCCTGAAGCACACTCGGTTGCCGAATTTGCTAATGGCTCAACGGTACCAGTACTTAATGGTGGTGATGGTCCGAACGAACACCCAACACAAGCGCTACTTGACCTACTAACAATTGATAAAGAGCTTGCGCGCTTTGACCGCAATATTGACGGCATGCACATTGCCCTTGTCGGTGATTTAAAATATGGCCGTACAGTGCATTCACTTTCAAAACTACTGTGCCATTATAAAGACGTAAAATTTTCACTTGTCGCGCCAGATGGCTTGCAAATGCCTGACTACATTGTTGATACCGTAACTAATGCAGGTCACCAGGTTGAAATCGTCAACCAAATGGAAGGTAATCTTGCAGCCGACATCGTGTATCAAACACGCATTCAAGAAGAACGCTTCCCATCGCAAGAAGAAGCGAATAAGTACCGTGGTGGCTTCCGTATTAGCCAAGCGATTTACGATGCCCACTGCAAACCAAACTCTGTATTAATGCACCCATTGCCGCGCGACAGCCGTGGTGATGCAAATGAGCTTGATAACGACTTAAACAGTAACGATAACCTAGCGATTTTCCGCCAAGTACAAAATGGTGTACTAGTGCGTATGGCGCTATTTGCATTAACGCTAGGTGTTGACGGTCTCGTCGACAAATATGAAACCGAAGTGCCATGGTTCAGCCGTAAACAAAATACCTAATCTTATTTGGAACAAATTATGACAATTAGCCAAGACTTATTTGATAGAGCGCAGGCGTCTATCCCAGGTGGTGTAAACTCACCGGTTCGTGCATTTAACGGTGTCGGTGGCACACCGCGCTTTATTACTAAAGCCGAAGGCGCATTTACTTATGACGCCGACAACAACAAGTACATTGACTATGTTGGCTCTTGGGGCCCAATGATTTTAGGTCACAACCACAGTGCTATTAAACAGGCCGTACTTGACGCTGTTGAGAACGGTTTAAGCTACGGCGCACCAACAGAAACTGAAATTTTAATGGCCGAGAAAGTAAAAGCACTTGTGCCATCAATCGAAAAAGTGCGCATGGTAAGCTCAGGTACTGAAGCAACTATGAGTGCA
The DNA here is from genome assembly GCF_056159365.1 of Pseudoalteromonas sp. ABV4_021. NCBI lineage: Bacteria > Pseudomonadati > Pseudomonadota > Gammaproteobacteria > Alteromonadales > Pseudoalteromonadaceae > Pseudoalteromonas > Pseudoalteromonas sp. ABV4_021. The sequence goes on from NZ_JBSWVB010000001.1 coordinate 2,312,889, forward strand.
ATTCGTTTAGCACGCGGTTTTACAGGCAAAGATAAAATCTTAAAGTTTGAAGGCTGTTACCACGGTCACGCTGATTCACTACTAGTAAAAGCGGGTTCTGGCGCACTGACTATGGGCGTGCCAAACTCACCGGGTATTCCTGAAGACTTTGCTAAACACACACTGACTGTATCGTTTAACAAACTCGATGAAGTAAAAGAAATTTTCGCTAAATTTGGTGATGATATTGCGTGTATTATCGTAGAGCCAGTGGCGGGTAATATGAACTGTATTCCACCAGTTGCTGGCTTCTTAGAAGGTTTACGTGCAGTGTGTGACGAATACAAATCAGTGCTTATTTTTGATGAAGTAATGACTGGCTTCCGCGTTGCAAAAGGCGGTGCACAGGCGTATTACAACATTACACCCGATCTAACCTGTTTAGGTAAGGTAATCGGCGGCGGTATGCCAGTAGGTGCATTTGGTGGTAAAACTGAAATCATGGATTACATCGCACCAGTAGGCCCAGTTTATCAAGCAGGTACGCTTTCAGGTAACCCAATTGCCATGGCCGCAGGCTTAAAAGCCCTTGAGTTACTGGATGTTGACGGTCTTCATGACGAACTTGAAGCGAAAAGTAAACGTATTTGTGAAGGCTTTAAAGCTGCTGCTGAAAAAGCAGGTATTGAACTTACCACAAACTACGCCGGTGGCATGTATGGTTTCTTCTTCACATCTGAAGAAACAGTAACTACTTACCAGCAAGCAACAGAATGTGATTTAGAGCGCTTTAAAAAGTTCTTCCACTTAATGCTTGATGAAGGTGTTTATCTTGCGCCAAGTGCATTTGAGGCTGGCTTTGTTTCAACTGCACACGGTGATGCTGAAATTGAAGCAACCATTGCTGCTGCCGAGCGCGCTTTCGCTAAGCTTTAAGCAAATAAGTTAGATTTAATTTATAAAACCACGCACTTGCGTGGTTTTTTTTGAACGAAAAAAGGCAAAAACTCGTTCTTCTTATAAACTTGTACCACTGTGTCACTTAACAGGATCAGAGTTTATGCCAAAGCCCAATGCCTTTATTCTTCCCGCCGTTACCTTAATGGCCAAGCTAAATTACTCTAAAAAGATCATCGTCGTGGTATGTGTGTTACTAATTCCCTTAGCAATCAGCTTAATTTTTTTAAACGTGCAGCTTAACCACCAAATTACACAACACCAACGGGAACTCTCAGGACTAAAAAATTACAAGCCTTTGCTACAAGCGGTTGTCGACAACAACTTAAATCAGGTTGCCGCCAATGACTTTAATGTTTCAGCTAGTAATGCGTTAGACTCTCTCAATAAAATATCGATAAAAAGCCAATTGGCAACCGATAACGATTTAGCAAGCAATTATTTAAATCGCGCCATAGTAGATGATTTCCCGCTGCTCGTTGCCAATTTTTATGCAGTAAAAGAGGCCACAGACACAGTAATAAATAGTGGCAGTTTTACACCTGATACCTTTATTCAGCTTTCTAACCAAAATAAAGCGCTACCGAGCTCAGTCAATAATCTTGAAAACAAACTAATGGTTGCGATGACGCATCATAAACCAACAAAAACTGCGCTACAAAGCGTCGTGCTCGATACAAAAAGCGCCTTGCTAAACTATCAAAGAACCATTAAACAGCAAGTGCTCGACCCCGACTCAATCGCTTTATCACGCTCGCAGTTTTCTCAGCTAAATAATAAAACAATCGAAAGTTTAGAACGCTTTACAGACACCTTACTGCCACACCTAACTCAAAAAGTACGCCAACAAATGGCAGACGCTCAGTTTATTCGTAACAGCGTGCTGATTGCATCGATTCTGTTTACGGTAATCGCGCTTTACTTGGTGACAGGTTTTTATTTTGCCGTGGTACGCACGCTATCGCGTTTATCTAACACCGTAAATGAAGCCGCCAACGGCTCACTAAATATCAAAGTAAACCTTGAAAGTGACGACGAATTAGCCGCTATCGGCCATCAAATTAATTTTATGCTAAAGCAGTTTGCAGAGCTTGTAGAACAATCTCAACACGCCGCACTTGAACTTAATCAAGCAACCTCTCTGCTTGCTGATGCAAGTGACGCAAGTCGCCAAGATGCGATACAACAAGAGCAAAAAATTGCTGAAATTTCGAGTCAATTAAGTGAAATGAGCAGCTCAGCACAAGCGGTTGAGCAACAAGCAACCGATGCGCAAACATTAGCAAAAGAAGCCAGTACACATGTACAACAAGGCAGTCAGAATACGCTTAATTTAAGCCAACATATGGCAGAACTACAGCTTGATTTTAAACAGAGCCAAGCTGCGCTAAATAAGCTTGCAGAAGACACACAAAACATTAGTAACGTTAGCGTCGCCATCAGTGAAATTGCAGACCAAACTAACTTACTTGCACTCAACGCCGCTATTGAAGCTGCTCGTGCAGGAGAACAAGGTAGGGGGTTTGCTGTGGTAGCTGATGAAGTACGAACACTGGCAGCACGCACTCAACAACAAACGCAAGAAATTCATACCATTGTCAGCACTTTGCAGGTGGCTGCAAAAGATACTCAACATAAAATGCAAAACAGCGTAGATAAAATGGAGCAAGGCGTTGAACAAGCCAACCAAACTCGGGATATTTTGGCTAACGCCGAACACGATATGCAATCCATCGACCGCTCTGGCGCTGCAATTATGGAACAGGCCAGTTTACAGACCAGTAGCACATTAAATGTTGTTGCGCACAGCGATGAAATTAGCCAGCTTGCACAACACAGTTTAGGCTCTGCGCAAAGCACCGCTTCTGAAGCGAATCATATTCTGCAAATCGCCAATAAGCTGAAACAGTCTCTTGGCCAATTTAAGCTGTAAGCTTATTGTTCGAACATCACGATACGCGCTAATGACAGCGCGGTCGTGAATTAAATAACTCTGCTGGTATTGGTAATTTAAGCACAGTGCCACACCCTGGTGGAGCTTGTCTGCCCGTTTCTGTATTGACAAATGCCCATTTAATTGATGGTGGCCTAGGTGTTGCGATTGACTCAGGATTTAGCTGTCGCAAGTAGCGAATATAAAGCTCTAAAGCACCAACGCTACCAGTTAACTTAGTCGGTTTATTATCATCACGACCAACCCAAGTAACGGTTACCGTATTTTGGTCAAAACCGGCAAACCAGCTATCACGCAAGTTGTTGGTTGAGCCTGTTTTACCCGCTAACTGAATGGTTGGAAAGTGCAGTTTTAAGCGTTTAGCGGTGCCTTCACGTGTTACCTTTTGCATTGCGTATTTAGTCATATAACTAGTCGCAGGTGAAAAGCGCGTTTCAGGCGTACTGTTATGCTGATAAATAAGTTCGCCCACAGCATTGGTAATTGCCGCTACTGACGTTAACTTGCGATAATCGCCATCAAACGCAATAGTTGAGTACATTTGCGCAACATCAATCGGTGCAAGCTCTTGCGCACCTAACAGTAGTGACGGGTACTGGTTAATTGACTCATCAACCCCTAATCGCTTAATTGACTCAGTTACAGCAGGTAAACCTAAATCTAGCCCAACCGCCACAGCTGGCATATTGATACTTTTACTAAAGGCTTGATAAAGCGGCATTTTGCCGCGGAATTTTTGGTCGAAATTAGACGGTGACCAAGTGTGCCCTGCTTCATCGCTAATCTCCATTGGCTCGTCATCAACTAAGCTACCTAAGGTGTATTTACCCGATTCAAATGCCGTCATGTAAATGGCTGGCTTAACCAATGAGCCGATATTACGTTTGGTATCGAGCGCTCGGTTAAAGCCATTAAAATCGCTATCGCGTGCACCTACCAAGGCAGACACACCGCCGTATTTAACATTAACCGACAACATTGCCGCCTCAAGCTTAGAAGTCGATTTTAAACGCTCTAAATATGGCAACCCAGTTTCAAACGACTTTTCCATCGCCGCTTGTTTTTGTAAATCGAAATAAGTAAATACCCGTACACCGGCGTCAATTGTGTCTTTTGAATTTAAAATTGTTTTCAGCTCGCGGCGCACTAAATCCATATAGCCCGGGTGCTGATTTATATCAAAACGCGATAATGGTTCTATTTTGATATCGCGTGCTAACGCCAGTTTATAGCTCTTAGTCGAAATTAAACCATTCTCAACCATTAAGCGCAGCACCAAGTCGCGTCTTTCCATGGTGCGCTCTTTAAAACGCCTTGGATTATAGAAACTCGGCCCTTTAACCATCGCTACTAACAGCGCAACTTGGTCGTATTCAATTTCATTCAGCGGTTTACCAAAATAAAACTCACTGGCTAAACCAAAGCCGTGTACACCTTGCGAGCGCGACTGGCCTAAATACACCTCGTTTAAGTACGCTTCTAAAATTTCGTCTTTGCTGTATCTAAAATCTAAAATCAGCGCGATTAATGCTTCATTTATTTTACGTGTTAGGGTGCGATCTCGGGTTAAATAAAAGTTTTTCGCTAACTGCTGAGTTAAAGTACTGCCCCCTTGCACTGTGCGACCTGCACGAATATTCGCAACCAAGGCACGTACAATAGACCAAACTGATACCCCATGGTGCTCGTAAAAATTGCGATCTTCTACCAACAGCAAGGTATCTTGTACTACTTGCGGAATATGACTAAGTGGCACAAATTCGCGGTCTTGCTTGCTTTCGTTGGCAAGGCGCGCCAGCTGCAATGGCTCTAAGCGCGCCATTGATAAATTTTCCCCTTGCTCATCTTTAATTGCAGCAAGCTTTTTCGGGCCAAAGACTAAATCGAACCCAACTTGCTCTTCTGCTCCATCATAAAATTCAAAAGCACGACGATAAATACGAATAGTATTGCCTTTAATAACATATTGACCGGTATTATTGATGCGATTAACTTCAGAGTAATTAAGGCGTTGGAGTTCCCACACAACTTCATCTTTTGATAAATATTGGCCGGGATAGAAGGTCATTGCGCGGGCATAAATTTGCGCTGGTAACTGCCACTTATTACCCTCAAATTTATGGCTAATTTTGCTATCCAAGTAGATTAAATAAAGTGCGAGTGCAACCAACAAACCAGCACCTAGCTTTAACGCAAGCATTGAAAAGCGTTTTAATTTGCTCGGTTTGGTTTTAACTTGAGTGGCTTTTTTAGCGCGCGGCTTACGCTTTGTAGTTGTCTTTTTCGTTGCCGCTTTTGGCGTTTTCTTTTTATCTGTCATTGCACTTAGAATTGAGAAAAATCCTGTTTATCATACCGATTTTTGTATCGCATTTCATTGCCAATACCTATTAAAACCCCCATTATAATTGCCTGATGTTGTTGTTTGTATTTTAAATCAGCACGGCTGAGTATTGTTCTCATAAAAAAGCATCATATCGCAACGTCATATTTTCACTAAATCTAATAATTTTAAGACCAGAAGGTTCGCTATGAAATACGCAAAATTAGGAAGTTCAAACATTGATGTTTCACGTATTTGTTTAGGCACCATGACCTGGGGTGTGCAAAACAATCAACTTGATGCCAATCAACAAATTGAGTTAGCCGCCGAGCATGGTATCAACTTTATGGATACAGCCGAAATGTACGCTGTACCGCCAACACCCGAAACCTACGGTAAAACAGAAGAAATTATTGGTAACTACTTTGCCAAAAATAAACAAAAGCGCGATAACTGGGTAGTCGCAACAAAGATAGCAGGCAGTGGTCTGCCTTGGATCAGAGACGCTTCAGACATTACAGGGCAAGCGGTTATCAATGCAGTTGATGCGTCGTTAAAGCGCCTACAAATCGACACCATTGATGTGTACCAGCTACATTGGCCTAACCGCACCTCTCCGCATTTTGCAAAACATAGACCAAACCAAATTAGTTTTACAAATGTTGATACTAAAGCGCATAAAGCGCAAATGTTAGATATTTTACAAGGGCTAGATCACTGTATTAAAGCAGGTAAAATTCGTCACTATGGCCTTTCAGATGATACGACATGGGGTATTCATACGTTTATTGAATTAGCCAAGGAGCATAACTTGCCTCGCCCGGTGTCTATTCAAAATGAATTCAATTTACTGCACGCTAAAGATTGGCCTTATCTAATAGAGCACTGTGTACATGAAGAAATTGCCTATTTACCTTGGTCGCCACTAGCAACCGGCATGTTAAGTGGAAAATACCTAAACGATGCCAGACCACAAGGTAGTCGCTGGACATTAATGCAGCGCAATGGGTTATTTAGAAATACCGAAATCGCGCAGCAGGCGGTTGCTGAATATTGTCAGCTTGCGGCAAAATTAGGGATTACACCAAGCCAACTTGCACTGGCATGGTGCGATAAAGTAGATGGCGTAACTTCGACCATTATTGGTGCAACTACGCAGCAGCAGCTAGCAGAAAACATTGCCGCGTTTGAACTTAACTTACCGGATGACTTTATGGCGCAGGTAGATGCTATTTGGCGTAAGTATCCACTGCCGTACTAACGTTTAAATAATGTTCTTACTAACTGCTTTAAGTTAATCGGCATAATCACAAATAAGGCAACACCCGATGAAAAGTGCGGGTTTGCCTTACAATAAAATGCAATTTCTCGTTTTTTGCTGTTAAAAAACGCCTGAAGGTCATCCTCACTGTAAGCACTACTGCGCCCTGTTTCCACTAAACAACGGGTATTTGTAAGTGAACTAACAATGCCAGTCTTATTAAATGCGTCAAACAAATCGCGTTTATGATGTAAAAACTGTGGACTAGGATACGTGATTGCCACGCGCTTACTAATAGCGCGATACATTGCAGGGCTTAACATGGTGTCGGCGTAGTAAATATCTTGCCAAGGATGCATTAACCAATACTTAAACGCTTGTTGAATAGAAAACGACAAAGTAAGACCACCTTGGCGAAATTCAGGATAAAAGCCAGCAGATGCTCTTAACAGCACCTTTTTATTTGCACGCTCAAACGTAAGTAAACAATAACCAACAATGTTTCCATCAGCAAAATAAAGCCTTAAAACACGTTTAAACGCCGCGCTACAATTGAAGTATTTTTCAAAATATTCGTCACTGGAAATGCCGTTAAAACAGGCAGTAAAAATATCTTTAAGCGCTGAAATATGTGATGTATCTAACCAATTATTTGGCCAACTAAAATCTTGTGTCTGTTGAATTGTACTCACATAACCACCCTAAATAGAGCTATAACTCTAAACAGAATATCAGAGCCTGTTTATCTAAATCCATAATAAACTAAACAAATTTGATGATTCTCGCGTACAATCACTATCAATTGAAATCGTGAATTGTACTTATGTCAAAATATAGCAATCAAACACTATTAGGTTACCTTGGTCTTGTTCCATTTTTATTGTTAGTTGGTGCTCACTTTCTTTTTGAACATGTTTTATTAAGCCAAGCATTTATGTTTTATAGCATTAGTATTATGAGTTTCGTTGCCGGTACATTATGGCACGAATCAAACAGTAATAAGCTAAATTGGCTAATTGTATTACCAACAATTCCAACGCTAGCGCTCGCACTATTTGATACAAAACTGGCCCTACTCTACCTCGGCGCCTGTTATGTTTTTGTGTTGGCAGTGCAAAAACGTACCGAAACATGGAGAAAATTAAACCCAGATTATCAACGCATGCGTGAACGTATTACGGGTGTAGTGTTGGTTTGTCATTTATTTTTTGCCGCACAACTGCACCATGGTGTGGCCCAGTAAAAAGCAGTGTGATTACATTCTGCTTTTTACTTTGTTAGTTGCCTTAGCATTGGCCGGATCGTCCGGCCAAAAATGCTTGGGGTAACGCCCTTTCATTTCTTTTTGTACTTCGCGGTAACTCGACGCCCAAAACCCTGCTAAATCTTGCGTGATCTGGAGCGGTCGCATTGCTGGTGACAGTAATTCAATGGCTAACGATAGCTGACCATTCGCAAGCTTAGGTGTGGTTGCAACGCCATACATTTCTTGCATTTTTACCGAGAGCTTTGCAGGCCCATCAACTTGGTAATGAATTTTTAGTTTTGAACCAGTGGGCACCACTAATCGCTCGGGCAATAACTCATCTAATAAAGTTTGCTGCTGCCAATCAAGCAATCCTTTAAGTGGCGCTAATAAGTCCAACTTTTTAAGCGCCGCTAAACTATTTACTTCATTCAAATAAGGCGAAAGCCACGTATCAAGATGATCAAATAAGTGCTGTTTTGATAACTGCGGAAACTCATTTGGTAAAAATTGATGGGCTAACGTTAAACGCACTATGTATTGCTCAACGTCAAACGTTAGATTCAACAGCTGCCACCCTTTTCTCGCGATAATATGACACCAAGCTGCGGCCTTTTCATCACCACTAAGCGCCTTATTGCTCGGTTTACGTGACAGTATCAGCTGCCCTAAGCAATATTGTGTTTCGGCAATAAAACGCCCAGCATTCTCATCAAACTTTGCAACGTCTTTATTTTCAAATAAGTACGGCAACGCCCTTTCTAATTGTGCTAAATCACACTTACACGCATTAAATACGTGTTGCCCTGTCGCACCGCCCATATCTCCAATACATAACAAGTCATCATAAATTTGAAAGTCATCATAAAGCGTTGCACCTGCACCGTTAGCTAAGCGTAATCCGTTACCGCGTTTTTGCGCAATGCGGTCAGGAAACGCCAAGGCCATTACAATCGATAGGTATTCAAGTGGTAGATGATTAACCGCCGTTAATTTTAAACGTTTAAGCCAAAGGCATAGCTCTTTATCAAAATTTGGCTGCGGTGATTTAAGCTGAAAATTAAGCCCTGCCGCAATGTCATGACTGCGATTTGTTTGACTAGTGAAAAGCGCAACCAAATAGACTGCCAAATGATAAATACCCGAATAATCAGCTTCAAGTTGTTTTGCTTTTATCAGCATATGGGCAAAGCGCAGCTCTGTACCATAACTCAACATTTGTTGACCTAGTGAGGTAATTTTGCCATCAGCCGTGATAGCTTCTAACATCAATAGCAAATTGTTTGCCGCATCTATCTGTTTGGGTGATGGTTTATCAAGTAACACCAAATCGTCAATTGATGTTCCCCAATTAGCGCACTCTAAAACAAGCTGACTAATATCGCTGCGCAATATTTCAGGTATGGCATGACTTGCTCGTCGCTCGAAATGTTCTTTACTACCTAAGCGATACACCACACCCGCTTCGATACGTCCTGCACGACCAGCACGTTGAATCGCCGATGACTTAGCAATATTCACAGTAAGTAATTGGCTAATACCATTTTTAACATTGTATTGGGTTATTTTCTCTTTACCTGAATCAACAACAATGCGAATTCCATCAATGGTTAAGCTGGTTTCTGCCACATTGGTGGTGAGTACTATTTTCCGTTGCCCTTCGGTGCATGGTTTAAGCGCCGCTTGCTGTGTTTTTTTGTCTTGTTTGCCAAACAGTGCGTAAATTGAGGTATCTTGCGCTATGCTTCCTGTGTTTTTGGCTGCAATAAGCTCAGACTCTATCGCTTTTATTTCTTTTACGCCGGGTAAAAACACCAGTGCGCTACCGCTTTGTTCTACCATTGCTTGAATGGTTAACGGCGCAATTTGCGCGAGCCAATCAGCTTCTTTTTTAACTGCAGTATAATGCTCAGCTATATGAAATTGACGCCCTTCACTTTGCACCAGCGGTGCATCGAAATGACAACTTAAACGCTCGCCATCAAGCGTTGCCGACATAATCAGTAATTTAAGATCATCACGATAAGCTATTTGCGCTTCAAATGAGAGTGCAAGTGCTGTTTCAGCTTGAATTGAACGCTCGTGAAATTCATCAAAAATCACCAAGTCTACGCCGTCTAATTCAGGGTCATCTTGCAGCATACGTGTCAGCATGCCTTCAGTCACAATTTCTAAACGGGTGTGTTGGCTAGTAAAGTTTTCACCACGAATGCGTAAACCGATTGTGCGCCCTAACGGTTCACTTAAACAGTCAGCCAGAAAGCTTGCGATATTGCGTGCAGCAAGCCTACGTGGCTCTAGCATAATAATACGTTTGAAGTGATTATCTTTAATTAGTTGCAGTGGCAACCAAGTTGATTTACCCGCCCCCGGTGGCGCTTGCAGCACCACGCGCTCATGTTGCGATAATCTAGAAACCAGAGTTTGATAAACACTTTCAATCGGCAGCAAAACAACTATCCATTCATTTTTTGCTGAATTTTAACTGTTTTGCGTTAACTTCGCAGTAATTGGAATGCAAATCGCCACAAATAATGCGCTCGCGATTAAACATGCTGTTAATCCATATTGCTGAAACAATAATCCAGACAACACAGTGCCAAATAAACGCCCACAGGCATTTGCCATGTAATAAAGGCCAACATCCATCGAGGCACCTTCATCGCGGGCGTAATGCACAATCAAAAAAGAGTGAATGGCAGAGTTAATAGCAAAAATTACGGCAAATAAAATTAGTCCAAGTATCGCCACATTAACCAGTGATAGGCCGTAAGAAATCGCCACCAGCATAACCACCAAAACAGCCAACAATGCAAGCGCACTAAACACCGCTGACTGCGCATTGGCCTGTTTATTAAAAGCCTTAAATACTTTTGGCGTAGTTGATTGAAAAACCCCGTAAATAATCACCCACGACGCCATCATAGTACCTACTGCTGTGCTAGACCACCCCGCTTGCATGGTTAAAAACACCGGCAAGGCAACCACAAACCACACATCGCGACTGGCAAATAAAAAGCAACGCGCAAACGAGAGTAGGTTTACTTTTTTACTTGATGAAAATACTTGGCTAAATTTCGGCTTAAATGATTTGGCCTCTAAACTTTGCTTTAACTGAGAGGCAACCAATAAAGTAATTAATCCAAGTCCGGCAGCAAGTAAATACAAACTGTTTTGATAGCCAAATATCGCCAGTAAAAAACCACCTAAAAAGAAACCACAGCCTTTTAGTGTATTTTTCGACCCTGTAAGCAGTGCCACCCATTTAAACAGAGTGCTACTCTCATCGCTTGGCACAAGCTGTTTAATCGCTGTTTTGGCACTCATTTTATTGAGATCTTTGGCGATGCCCGATGCTGCTTGCAATATCATTACATAAACAACACTTAGCCACTGAGTTTGCGCCAGTAAAATAAGCGCGCTAATTTGCAGCAGCAAGCCACTAAACAAAGTAACTTTTAAACCAAAACGGGCGCCCAACCAGCCACCAAACAAATTAGTAACAATGCCAAAAAATTCGTAAAACAAAAATAGCATTGCCACTTCAATTGGCGAATAACCGAGTTTATGAAAATACAGCACCACTAGCATACGCAGTGCGCCGTCAGTTAAGGTAAATCCCCAGTAAGCTAGGGTAATTTGTATGTAGTCTTTAATTCCCTGACTGACTGTGTTTGATGCTGCTAACATAATTTAAAGCTACGTGACGTGATAAACAAAACCTAAACCAAGGCGTTGCAACACCTTGGTTTAGGGCGAAAAGGTAAGTTAAGACGCGGCAATCATATTAACAATGTCATTCATACGTGAGACATAGTTAATTTCGTTGTCGTACCAAGCCAATACTTTCACTAAGTGCTTGTCGATTACTTGAGTCGACAGCCCATCAACAATGGCACTGTGCGTATCACCAACAAAATCAACAGAAACCAACGGACGCATTTCAATATCTAAAATACCCTTTAACTCACCTGATTTAGTGCGCTCAAAAGCATTGTTAATCTCTTCAACACTGGTTGGTTTTTCAGTTTCAATTACTAAGTCTACCAAAGAGCCGCTTAACAGCGGTACGCGCACGGCTAAGCCATCAAGCTTGCCTTTCAGCTCAGGGAAAATCGTCATAATTGCTGTTGTTGACCCCGAGCTTGTTGGAATTAACGATTCACCACAAGCGCGTGCACGACGTAAGTCTTTATGAGCTTTATCAACAATCGTTTGGGTATTGGTAATATCGTGAATGGTCGTCATTGAGCCACGTTTTATACCTACACTTTCTTTTAGTACCTTTACAACAGGCGCTAGGCAGTTAGTTGTACACGACGCCGCCGTAACCACTTTATGTTTATCTGCTTGGTATAAATCATGATTTACGCCGTAGACTAAATTAATCGCACCGTCGTCTTTTACTGGGCAAGAAACAAGAACACGCGCTAACCCTTTATCTAACAAAGGTTGAAATAGCTCCGATTTACGGTAAAGCCCTGAACAGTCAATCAATAAGTCAATATTATCAACAGGCAGATCAGTTAACTTTGACTCATGCAATAAGCCAATTTTCTGCTCAGCGACATATAAATGGCTGTCATCTGCATGAATTTCATTGTCTTTAAAGCGTCCTTGAACTGAGTCAAACGCTAGCAAGTGGGCTATCGCCTCGTTTGTTGCAGCGGGATCATTAATATAAACCAACTGATGGTTACCCTCAGCCAGCACAATACGTGCTAATAATTTACCCATACGACCGAAGCCGTTAATCGCAATTTTCATAATAAACAGCCTAACAATTTGAAGGTTTGAAAGAAGCTAAATCACGTTGCACTTGGCAATCGCTATTTAGTGTGTCGAGTGTTAATTTCAATATCGCTAACAGCGGCTGGCTGAGCGATTCACTTAATTGATAATAACGCCATGTACCGCGAGTAACTGACTGCACAAGCCCAGACTTTTTTAAATAACTTAAATGGCGACTAACTGTACCTTGTGGCATATCTAAAACGGCAACAAGATCACAGACACAGACCTCTTTATGCTCTAAAATAAGAGCCATAATTCGAAGGCGAGTCTGCTCACTGAGTGCTTTGTGAAATTGTGCTACAACCATAAATTCGCTTAAACATATATACGCATAAACAAATATTAAAAGATGACAGATAAAAATCAAGAAAATAAACGGCTATTTTTTGGTTTAGATTTTAGTGAAGAAGATAAATCTAAAATATTCAATTGGTTAACATCAAAAGTTGAAAGCAAACGAAAGCCTGTATTAAAAAGCAATTTGCACTTAACCTTAGCTTTTTTACCGAATGTGCCAATAAAAACGCAAGAAGCTTTAATTGAATTTGCACGCAGCTTATCGGTTTCACCGTTCAGCTTGCACTTTGAAGAGGCAAGCTTTTGGCAAAATAGTGGGATTTTTTATTTAAAACCAACAAGCCAACCCAGTTCATTAACACAGCTTGCCATTACATTGCGCGATGAAGGTGAAAAGCGACAACTGTACACTAACCCGTTTGCCTATCATCCGCACGTTACGCTAATACGAAACTGCAAACAGCCCCCTCAAATAATACAGAAAATCACGCCGTTTGACGTGACCTATAATGAATTTAAACTCTTTCATTCGACGCGTGTTAATAACCAGTTACGCTATATACCAATCGAAACATTTCTACTAAAAGCAAACTAAGATAATTGACGTTTAAAATCTTTAATCACGTTATTTAAGCTATTAATAATTTTTACATGATTATAAGCAAGTTCTTCAAACTTCATTAACGTGTCATCGGTTACTTCTGTTAATTTACTTTCTTCGTCATTGGTGAGTTCTAGTTGGCTAAAGATTTCAAAAAACTTAAGTGATTGGTGGCTTTGAATTTGCTGAGTTTGTTCAGTAAAAAGCCCCATTTTTTGTTGTAAATCATCTAATTCGAACGCAATTTTTTTAAAGTACAGTTGTTTTACATATTCTTGATTAAGCATATTAACTTGATGATTTGCACATTCAATGTAGGCTGCTACTACATCTAGAATTTGCCCTTTTCGTACTTCGTCTTCAGGCATGTTTTTAATTAAAATACAGATATAACTGTCTTTGAAAAAATATCGACGCCCAGCGTTTATAATACGCTCGTCTTTTTGCATTACTAATTTGAACAGATCTTCTTCCATGCCACATGCTCGTGCATAAGGACTGTCCCAATAAGTTATCTGACTATTTTCACTGTACGCAACCGATGCCGTGAGCTCTAAACTTTGTAGGTACGAAAAAATATGAACTAAAAACTCGTTGTAGTTAGTGCAAGAAAGGCAACCTTGAATAGCCCTAGCCGTATTGCCCCACATAAAGGAATCAGACATCGCAGAAAATACTGCTGTGTTTGCTTGTTGTTCAGCTTCTTTTAAGGCATCAAACTCTTGCCGATTAGCCAGTGCCTTTTTAATTTTAATTAACAATAAAGGGGGTATAAATGAGCGTTTATCAATCCAATCTGCCGCACCCGCATTGAACGCATTCATTTTGGTATCAAGTTCTTCAGAGGCGCTTAAGAAAATGATGATTGGGTTATTGCCTTGCTTTTTAACATGATGAATTAGCTCAACCCCATCGCCATCTGGAAAGTAATAATCCAATACAATGACACTAAATTGAGACTTATCGCACAAGGCTTTCGCTTGTTCCAAATTATACGCTTGCGACACTAAATATTCATCGGTCAAGCTTGAGGCAACAAGGTCATTTAAACAAATATCGTCTTCCGCAATTAGTAAGTCTATTTTCATAGTTTAAACACGTTAATAGCACCAGTACTAAGCATAGAATAATATTCCAAATAAAAAAGCCCAATGCCATTAGGCATTGGGCTTTCGCGCGTTTGCAACTTAAACCAAACTAGCTGGTTAGATATTACCTCGTACAGTAACAAACTCAGGGTACGCATCTACACCACAATCGTGTTGGTCCATACCGTTGATTTCTTCTTCTTCGCCAACTCGAATACCCATAGTTTTCTTAAGTACCGCCCAAACAATAAATGAGCTCACAAATACAAAGGCAAAGATTACTACTGCGCCAATTAACTGATTTACAAATGTCGCATCACTATTTGATAACGGCACTAACATAAGGCCTAAGAAGCCGCATACACCGTGAACTGAAATCGCACCCACTGGGTCATCAATTTTAGCTTTGTCTAATGCCACAATACTAAACACAACTAGGCTACCACCTAACACGCCGCCTAGTACCGCAAGTAACGGGCTTGGCGATGCAGGTTCTGCGGTAATTACAACAAGACCTGCAAGTGCACCATTCAATACCATAGTTAAATCAGCTTTACGCCATAACACTTTACAAAGTAATAGTGCTGAAATTGCGCCAGCAGCCGCTGCCGCATTCGTATTAAGTAAGATTTGACTCACTGCTGTGGCATTTTCTTTGTCTGATAGCAGCAATTGCGAACCACCATTAAAACCAAACCAACCCATCCAAAGAATAAATGTACCCAGTGTTGCAAGCGGCAAATTAGAGCCCGGAATTGGGTAGATTTCACCATTTTTACCGTACTTCCCTTTACGTGCACCCAATAATAATACACCGGCAAGCGCAGCCGCTGCCCCCGCCATATGTACGATACCTGAACCTGCAAAATCAACAAATCCCATCTCAGATAAGAAGCCACCGCCCCAAGTCCAGTAACCTTCTAATGGGTATATAAAACCAGTTAACACCACGCAAAAAACAAGGAAAGACCATAACTTCATGCGCTCAGCAACTGCACCTGAAACAATCGACATTGCCGTTGCAACAAACACAACTTGGAAGAAAAAGTCTGATTGCAATGCATGATCAGCATCTGCCGCTTCAGTACCAATCAGCATGCCCAATGACGGTAAAAAACCACCCTCGGCATTATCAACATACATAATGTTGTAACCAACAATCAGATAAACCGTACATGCTATCGCGTAAAGCGCGACGTTTTTAGTTAAAATTTCAGTGGTGTTTTTAGAGCGTACTAGGCCCGCTTCTAACATTGCGAAACCTGCAGCCATCCACATTACTAAGATGCCAGACATTAAAAAGTAAAACGTGTCGAGCGCAAATTTTAATTCAACTACTGTGTTTTCCATGACATTCCCCTTAAATTGCCGCTTCGTCTAACTCGCCCGTACGAATACGAACAATTTGCTCTAGGTCATAGACAAAAATTTTGCCGTCACCGATTTTGCCGGTTTGCGCGACATTGGTAATTGCCTCAACCACGCGGTCAACATTGTCACTCTGCGTTGCAATTTCGACTTTAATTTTTGGAATAAAATCAACTTGGTACTCTGCGCCTCGATATAGCTCAGTGTGCCCGCGTTGACGTCCAAAACCTTTTACATCGACTACTGTCATGCCCTCAATGCCAAGATCTGACATCGCTTCTCTAACATCATCAAGCTTAAATGGCTTAATAATGGCGCTGATCATTTTCATAACGTGTACCTGTTGTTGTTTTTTATTTGTACTTACTAAATCCAACCTTTATGCCAATAATATTTTTTTATCTAATTCATAAAGTTATGTAATTTACAATGTGTTACAACAAAGTTAACGCACCACAAAGGTGCAGCAATAGTGGGTTTGTGAACGTTTTGGTGCAAAAAATGAAACAGCAAAAACTTGCTTTGGTGACCGTTTTTGACACAATATGCTATGTCTGAGTTAGCTATTATGCTGAGCCGTACTAACTCAATGGAATAAAAAACAACAACAAAGGATATATAAGCAAATGGCTTATTGGGTTATCCAAGCTTTAATTGCTCTCATCTTATTACTTGGCGGACTGTCAAATATAGACACCGACAAGGAAATGCATGGCCTTGCAAACACATTCGCGTATGCAGGTATACGCACTTTAAGCTTCTTTCTAATTACTCACTTTTTAATTCGCGCTCCGATTAATTTCTTGCGCAACAAAGAAGCGGGGTTTATGAAAGTGCTCCTCTGTGGTTTGGTCTTTGTTAGTGTCGGTTCATTTATAGGCAAGAGCATTCGCGATATAAGCAGAGATATGTTTGTGCCTATTCATAACGAAATTGCCTATTATCGAGCAAATCCCGATAAAGACCCGCTTAATCAAGTTAAAACAGATAGCGAAGTTGAAAAAAACACAGACACTCAAGACGAAACATCAACTAGTGCGACAGCAAAATCTGAATTTAAAAAAGGTTTTAAAGAAGGGTTTGACAAAGCACATATAAAAGCGCGAGAGGAACTTGAGAAAATACATAATGGAGATCAAGAAGCAATTGAACGTGCCTCTTCGCAAAAATTAAAGTCTCAATTCGGTGCATTTCTTTTTTGGTTGTTTTGCTATCTACCGTTATCAGCATTAAAACGTCGTTTCCAAGTTAAAACACAACTTAAGCAAAGCCAGATTGCATTATTAATGAGTCAGCTTAATCCGCATTTTTTGTTTAATTCATTAAACAGTATTCGCGGTATGATTTTCGAAGATAAACAGCTTGCTAAAGAGTTAATTGATAAACTAAATGAACTCTTTCGCTACAACTTAACTGCAAATAAGCACCCCACGGTAAAATTAAAAGAAGAATTACGCATTTGTGAGTTCTACCTCGACATCGAACATATTCGATTAGAAGAACGCTTATTAATTGAAATGCATGTAGATGAAACCTGCTTAAATATTAAAGTCCCTACTATGGGCATTCTTACATTAATTGAAAACTCAATTAAACACGGCATTGCGCCAAGACAAGATCAAAGCCTGCTGATTGTTGATATTGCTAAACAAAAGAATCAACTCGTGGTAACAGTAAGTAATCCAATTTATACAGGCACCTATAAAGTCGAAAGCACAGGTACAGGGCAAGAAAACCTAATTAAACGCTTACAGCTAATGTATAACGAAAATGCCTCGTTAAACGCTGAGTTTAAAGACGATAAATATATCGCATGTTTAACATTGCCAATTTAAAAAGGTCAAAATCCGGTTATGAATTTCAGTTACATTCGAAATACCAGTCCTAACTATTGGCGATACCAAGGGCCGATCTTATTTGTATCAGCCTTAGTAAGCCTCTTAGGGATCTGGGGGATTTTTCAAGAACCTGACGGCCAAGAAATACCCATATTTCAACTTGGTTGGTACGGCGCATTAGCTCTCACCACTTACCAGCTCATAATGATATTTGCGGCATTTCATATCGTGCTGCGCGGCGTTTATAAACACTATAAAACCTATGCTAAAACTAAGTGGAAACTGTTTTTACTGCTATTAGCTAGTTCCACCATCACTTCATTGGTGATTATTGGTTTAGATTTTTTACCTATATTTCTCGCATTAGTACCGTACTCTCTTGAAGAGTACTTAAACAGTATTATGCATTTGGACGGCTTAGGCGAGTCACTTGTAGCCTATGTTATTTATAATATTGTGTTTAATTTAGTGTGGGCTTACTGTTACGTACTTGCAGCTAGTATTTCAAATTATAAGCAGCTCGCATTATTGCTTAAAAAGCAAAAACTACAAATTTTAACCAACCGTGTTAACCCTGAGTTTTTATTCGATACCATGGAGGCTATTAAGCATCAAATTGATATTGATGAAGAAAAAGCGGCGGATCTTGTAACCAAAGCATCAGACCTTTTTCGCTACAACTTGATGTCGAGTAAAACAGCCGACGCAAAACTCAATGATGAACTGGCCAGTTTAGCCAATTACCTAGAGTTACTTGAAGAACAAAAGCGTGCACCAAGTAGCTACAGCTTAAAGCTTCATGATGCTGATATATCACCTAATATCCCAAGTATGTCGCTTATTTTTATCTGTTCATTTTTACTCAATACTGCGCGTAACCGCGAGGGCGAACTAACGATAGCAAGCTTTATAAAACACCAAAAATATCGTATCGAAATTGCACATCAAAGCCACGGTAAATTCTTTTTAGATACTGAACATTTCGATAATGTAAAAAGCCGTTTAGAGCACCAGTATAGTAACGATGCCAGCATCGTTTTAGTTAAAAGCGGTAAGCGCAGAAAAGTAGTGATTGAACTGCCAATTGACTGGCAACAACAGCTAGAAAAAACAGCCTAACCATTCATCTCACTTTTTTGCCGTTTATCATTTTAATTGGCGAGATAATTTTAAAATCGATAGACTCAGAATAGTCTGTCAAAAAAGAGACTTTCTTTTTATATGTTTGAAAAAAATGCGGAAGCACCATTAAATCCACACTTCTTGTTTAATAGCATGAATGCTATCCGCTATATGATTTTCGAAAATCAAGATTTAGCGAGCGACTTACTTGGCAAACTTGCCGAGTTAATTCGCTATCAACTAAACGACGGTGTAGGTAATACCAGCGTTAGCGACGACTTAACTCAATTAGCACACTTGCTTGATTTGGAAGCGCTACGCCTAGAAGAACGAATTACAATAACAAAACAGTTCACTAAGCTTTCAAGCCCATATCCACTAGCATGCTCTTTACTACTGCCTGTAGTTGAGTATGTATTTATCAAAAAAGATATTTACAGCGTTAGCCACAATGAACTACTCGTAAGCACCAATGAAACTGGCGGTGCACTTACTTTTACACTTAAATTAACGCAAACACCAAAAATAAAGTCAGGTGACTTGCCATTAAACGAGCTTATTGCAAAGCTCGGCCTTGGTAATGTTTGCAATGCAACACAAACCTGTGATGCGACCACTTACACGATGGAGTTAACTTTTAACAATGAGTATTAGAATAATAATTGTTGATGACGAACGTCTTGCTCGCAGTGAATTAAAACGCCTACTATCAAAACATAGCCAAATTGAAATTGTCGATGAGGCTAAAAATGCTGAAGAAGCAAGTGAAAAAATCGCTGAACACAAGCCGGATGCAATCTTCCTAGACATTCATATGCCTGGCGCAACCGGTTTAGAGCTTGCAGAATCACTCGGTGATGATGTGAATATTATCTTCTGTACTGCTTACGATCAATTTGCCGTAGAAGCGTTTTCACTGAACGCGATGGACTATCTTGTAAAACCAGTAAATCCTGCTCGATTAGCCGAAAGCATTGAGAAGTTAGAGAAGCGCCTCGAGCAAAGTGCTTCTGAAAGTGGCCTACCAGATGATCACAAACTTATGGTGAAGTACGGCGAAACCAT
The DNA here is from genome assembly GCF_056159365.1 of Pseudoalteromonas sp. ABV4_021. Lineage (NCBI taxonomy): Bacteria > Pseudomonadati > Pseudomonadota > Gammaproteobacteria > Alteromonadales > Pseudoalteromonadaceae > Pseudoalteromonas > Pseudoalteromonas sp. ABV4_021. The sequence goes on from NZ_JBSWVB010000001.1 coordinate 2,332,782, forward strand.
GCGCATTATTGAACTAAAAGAAATCATTCGTTTTGAATCAATTGGTAATCATGCAGCGATTTACACACCGCACGGTAAAGCATACTTACACAGCTCGCTTAATAAAATTGAAGCAAAATTAGACGAAAGACATTATTTCCGAGCAAGCCGCTCAGACATTATTCGCCTAGATGCAATTGAAAGTATGGAACAGGCAATTAGCTATGGCTTAACAGCTACGCTAAGTAATGGTCAAACGGTTGAAATTTCGCGCAGACAAGCAACCAAATTAAGACAGCTACTTGAGTTTACTCAGCTGTAAAAGATTTCAGATTTCAGATTTCAGATTTCAGATTTCAGATTTCAGATTTCAGATTTCAGCAATATTAAAAGCTAAGAGTGTCAGTTGAGCACTCTTAGCTTTACGCTTAAAACGTTTCTTTATTGGTGAATAACCACCTGATTTCGGCCACCACCTTTAGCATCATAAAGTGCCACATCGGCGCGATTAATAAGCTCAGACAGTTCTTCATCTTGCTGTAATTGAGCAACACCTGCACTGATAGACAAACTAATAAACTGCCCCGCCGCTTCAACCTGCATATTTGTTAGTGAAAAGCGCAACTCGTCAAGTTTTTCAAATGCTGCATCCTGATCTTCACCACTAAACAACACGGCAAATTCTTCCCCACCAAGACGTGCCATCAGCGCATCACCAAATTGCTCTGTTAACTTATTTGATAAAAAGCTCAACACTTCATCACCAGCTTGGTGTCCATAAGTATCGTTTATTTGCTTGAAGTGATCGATATCAATTACAGCAATACTTAATAACGATTGTTCAGTGATGATTTTCTCTGACGCTTTATAGAAATAACGACGATTATAAAGCCCTGTAAGGTAGTCTTTGTTCGCCGAATCTTTAATGGTCTCTATCAGATTGAGCTGCTCCATGGTCATCATTACACGACAATGGAACTCTTCTGGTGCGAACGGTTTTGTTAAAAAGTCATTTGCGCCGTGCTTAATAAACTTGGCTGATAAACTTTGACTACCAGAACCTGAAATACCAATAATACCTAAACTATCACGGCCTCGTTTTGAACGAATGCTTTTTACTAATTCAAAACCATCTTTCTTCGGCATTGCAAAGTCTGTGAGTAGTAACTTAATACTCTCATCAGCTAATAGTTTTTGATACGCTTGATCACCATCTTCAGCTTCTTCAACATGGTACAATAATCGCTCTAAGTTTTGTCGCATCATAGTACGACTCGTTTGCGAATCATCGGCAACCAATACTTTAGTTCCTTGATTGCCTAATAACTGTGCCAACTGCTTTACAGCATAAGTATAAGAATCGCGGTTTTCTTTTAGTACGTAATCCACCACACCCATTTCAAGCATTTGCTGACGCTTGAACTCATCAATACTGCCAGTTAAAACAAGCGTTGGAATACCACAACGCAAGGTCAGCGTTGCTACTTCACCATTGCTCGCATCAGGTAAATTTAAATCCACCAGCGCTAAGGTATACTTGTTATTTTTCATGAGCCCAGCCGACTCTCTCAGCGATGCGGCAAAATCAACGGGAACAGATAAATACTGCGCGACTAGATGGCGCAATACTTGTTGCACCATTTTGCTATCTTCAACGATCAGAATTCGTTGCATAGTTACACTCCAACTAAGCTTTTCTTACCTGCACGCAGGCTTATTATTGTGGTCCTGTTATACCACATAACCATTAAAAAAAGGGAAACAAACGTTCCCCTTTTTAAATAACCAACCCTATTTACTCGTAACCGCGAGGGCCTTTGTGTTTTATGATGGCAATATATCCATGCCAGCTTGCATAGCTAAGCAGCGGCATTATTACAATAAACCCTGTTGCGCCAGTTAAAAAACCCAATGCCACCAAAGCAACAATACAAAACGCCCAAACAATCATTGCACCGATATTTTCTTTTACTGCATGTATCGACGACACCACAGCAGTCATAATATCGACTCGGCGTTCCATCATTATTTGCGGTGTAAACGCTGAAATAGCAAATACACTGCCGAGCATAACTGCACCAATTAACGACCCTAAAGTTAAAAAGGCCGAGAGCTCGTCAAATGTAGGGTTAACACTATTTGGATACAAAGCATGTACTAGAGCTGCTAAACGCATCCAAATAATCATAATCACCATTAACAGCACCGCAAAACCCCACTCGCCAACTGGGTTTCGAAACATTGACCTTAAACTATGGCTTAGTGTGGGTTTGTGCTGCTTTTCCAGTTCCCACGCAATATCGTATAAGCCAACAGCAAAAGCTGGCCCAATTAGGGCAAATGCCACGGTGGCGGGTAAAATTACAAGATGGGTACCTGATTGATAGACAAAATATAAAATCGCGACAGGGATAATACTGAACACAACACCATAAAATAGGCTCAAAATTGGCGCACTGGCCATATCTTTAAAACCAAGGGCAAGCCAATGCAGAGGGGCAAATAGTCCAACCTTATTGCACTCTAAACATCTGGCAAAAGTCGCATGCTTATCTGCTACTGGAGTTTGAGGCATAACTTTCTCCTTAATTGAATCAGTTAGCGGTGACAATATCGCTCATAGTTACTGTACGTATCGATACAAACAATGGGTTTGTTTTTTTGCTTTAACTAGTTAGTAGCGTTTTAAATACCAAGCTTATTGCGCTGTAAAAACTGCTTGCATATAAAAAGTCAAAGTGCATCATTGTTTTATATACGTCATTAATCAGTATAGGGTAGATTTAGTAATTCAACGAAAAAATGCCTATATTGGTCTCACTATCTTTGACCGCACAAGCAAAAATTAAGTAGTCTGCTTGCTAACCTAATCCATATGTTTAACAACAGGGCCACATGAAAAAGCTTATTCAGTTAGTCGTTTTTTCAGCGCTTGTGATATCAAACCAATCACAAGCCACTGATAGAAAAATAACAATCGACAGTAAACAAACCTCTAATCACCAAGTAAAAATCTTAGGTAACAAGGTTAAGTACAGTGCAACAATTGGCACGCAACCGGTGTGGGATGAGCAAGGTAACGCGATTGCCAGTTTGCATTACACGTATTATAAAAAGTCAGGTGTGAAAGACTATGGCAAACGCCCATTACTAATTTCGTTTAATGGTGGACCTGGTTCTGCTTCAGTTTGGATGCACCTTGCTTACACAGGCCCTAAAATCTTAAATATTGATGACGAAGGCTACCCAGTTCAACCTTATGGCGTTAAAAGTAACCCTTACTCGGTGCTTGATGTCGCTGATATTGTCTACGTTAACCCAGTAAACACAGGTTACTCGCGTGTTCTTGAAAATGACAAAGGTGAACTGCCAAGTAAAGATAAACAAAAAGCGTTATTTTTTGGTGTTAATGCCGATATTAAATACCTAGCGGATTGGATTAATACCTTTGTAACACGTAACAATCGCTGGTTATCACCAAAGTTTCTAATTGGTGAAAGTTACGGGACAACACGTGTTTCTGGTCTTGCGCTTGAATTGCAAAATCGCCAATGGATGTACCTAAATGGCGTAATCTTAGTATCACCTACTGAAATTGGCATTAAACGCGAAGGCCCAGTTGAAGCCGCTAATCGCATTCCTTACTTTGCCGCAACGGCTTGGTATCACAACAAGTTAGATGCGAAATACCAAAACATGCCACTAACAACGTTCTTAGCCGAAGTTGAAGACTTTACAATCAATGAAGCAATTCCTGCAATCAGCAAAGGTGGCTTTATTAATATTGAAGAAAAACAAAAAATTGCCGCAACCATTGCTAAATACACGGCACTGAGCGAAACCTTCGTACTACGCAATAATCTTGATATTCCTAACGCCGCGTTTTGGAAAGAATTACTGCGCGAAGACGGTTTTACTGTAGGCCGTTTAGATTCACGTTACAAAGGCATCGATAAGCGTGATGCAGGCAGTCGCCCTGATTATTGGGCTGAGCTAACCTCATGGTTGCACTCATTCACACCGGCAATTAACTACTACCTACAACAAGAGCTCGGCTATAAAACAGATCTAAAATACAACATGTTTGGCTCAGTTCACCCGTGGGATCGCAGCAATAATAAAACCGGCGAGAATCTGCGTTTGGCAATGGCGCAAAACCCATATTTAAATGTAATGGTGCAATCTGGTTACTTTGATGGCGCAACAAATTACTTTGATGCCAAGTACACAATGTGGCAACTTGACCCAAGTGGCAAAATGCGTGAACGCTTAAGCTTTAAAGGTTACGAAAGCGGGCACATGATGTATCTTCGCCGCGCCGATTTAGAAACATCAAACCAAGATGTACGCGAGTTTATTTTAAACTCCCTGCCATCAGGTCCAGCTAAGTACTAATCACACTAAAAAGCTGTAGTTCTTGCTGCTTTTTAACTTTGCAAAAAAGCTTTTAACAACTATATACTTAGCAAAACAATTAATTTTGCTAAGTATATGAGCTATCGCATTCAATTCGCCCAATTAAGTAACAATGTCACCACTGAACAGGCGAAAACAATCTTAACAACAAAATTAAAACTGTCTGATGCAAAAGCTACACAGTTTCTTGCGGGCAAGCTCATTTTTAGTCCTATCTCGCAAGACAAAGCAATAAAACAGCAAAAAACATTCTCTGCGCTCGGCATTAAAGTCAAAATAGTCAATGCAAACAAAGCTCAAACACAAGAACCTGAGCGCGATGTCGACCAGCGCATTTTGGCTGCCCTTGACTATATAACCACATCAATTATTCGCCTTGAAGAAAAAGTCGATGACTTAGCTCGGCTGCAACAAGAGCAAAATGGCGAAATCGACTTAGAGCTTGAAAACAATAATTGGGGCGAAGAGCTTGAGTTTGATGAAGCCGTTGAATCAAGTAACAAACCAAAAAATATCAATTGGCTGTTCTTTGCTTTAATTGCCATTTTGCTGTCTTTACTCGGTGTAATTGTCGCATTTCCTAATTTACTGCCCTTTTAATATTTAAATATTGCTATGGAACGTCAAAATATTCGCAAGTTAATGCGAGAACGTCGCGCTCAACTTTCAGAAATTGAACAACTTGAAGCCGCGAAAAAAATTAACGTGAACATTTTTCAACACTTTAAAAACGCCAGCATACGCCGAGTTGGGATCTACTTATCAAACGACAGCGAAATTGATACCTCATTGATAATTGAGGAGTTATGGCGTAAAAGCATCGAAGTTTATCTGCCTGTACTACACCCCTTTTGCCCCGGTTACTTACTCTTTCAAAGGTATGAGAAAAATTCACCCATGACGCCAAATCGCTATGGTATCTTGGAACCCAAGTTAAATTGTAGTCAGGTTTGTTTGGTTGAAGACTTAGATGTGCTTTGCACACCACTTGTCGCTTTCGACCAACAAGGTAACCGCCTTGGTATGGGTGGTGGCTATTATGATCGTACGCTCGCTAAATATTATCGCGAACAAAGTACCAAGCCCGAAATAATCGGCCTTGCACATGATTGCCAACACATTGACCAATTACCGATTGAAAGTTGGGATGTACCACTGAAAACCATAGTAACGCCAAAAAAGTGTTATTTATGGTAAGCATGTAAGGTGCAACTAGGTATAATACTTACAACTCTAAAATCCGTTCAAACATTAGGCCTTTACCTATGACTCAAGATGAAATGAAAAAAGCAGCTGCATGGGCAGCACTGGAATACGTTGAAAAAGACAGCATCGTTGGTGTTGGCACAGGTTCAACGGTAAACCACTTTATTGATGCACTTGCGAGCATTAAAGATGATATTCGCGGTGCCGTTTCAAGTTCAGAAGCCTCAACTGAAAAGCTAAAAGCACTCGGTATTGAGATTTTCGAATTGAACGATGTTGATAGTTTAAGTGTGTATGTTGATGGCGCAGATGAAATCAACTCACTTAACGAAATGATCAAAGGTGGCGGTGCGGCGTTAACACGTGAAAAAATCGTGGCAGCAGTTGCTAAACAGTTTGTTTGTATTGTTGATGAAACAAAACTTGTTGATGTACTTGGTAACTTCCCATTACCGGTTGAAGTCATTCCAATGGCACGCAGCTATGTAGCGCGAGAATTAGTACACCTTGGTGGTGACCCAGTTTATCGCGAAGGCGTTATCACAGATAACGGCAATGTCATTTTAGACGTGCACAATATGCATATCGACAACGCCAAACAAACTGAACAAAAAATAAATCAAATTGTTGGTGTAGTAACCAATGGTTTATTTGCCGAGCGCGGCGCAAACACAGTGATTGTAGGTACACCACAAGGACCTAAAACGCTGAAGTAATATTTAGGAAAGGTTATGAGCAAGGTATCGTTAGCAAAAGACAAAATTAAAATTTTACTGCTTGAAGGCGTGCACCAAAGTGCCGTTGAAACACTTAAGCGTAATGGTTACACCAATATTGATTATGTTAAAACGTCCTTGCCTGAGCCTGAACTGATTGAGCGTTTACGCGACGCACATTTCGTTGGTATTCGCTCACGTACTCACTTAACTGAAGCTGTGCTTGAACAAGCTGATAAACTGGTTGCGATTGGCTGTTTCTGCATTGGTACCAATCAAGTGTCACTGGATGCAGCACAGAAATTTGGCATTCCAGTATTCAACGCTCCGTTCTCAAATACACGTTCAGTAGCTGAACTAGTACTCGGTGAAATTCTACTACTATTACGCGGTATTCCTGAGAAGAACGCCAAAGCACATCGCGGTGAATGGCAAAAATCGGCTGCAGGTTCATTTGAAGCGCGTGGTAAAACTTTAGGTATTATCGGTTACGGCCACATTGGTACACAGCTAAGCATTATGGCTGAAAACATCGGCATGAAAGTACAGTTCTTCGATATTGAAGATAAGCTGGTACTTGGTAATGCTACGCAAGTACAAAATTTAACACAATTATTGCAAACATCCGATGTAATCAGCTTACACGTACCAGAAACGGCACAAACCAAAAACCTAATTGGTGCTGCAGAACTAGAAGTTATGAAACAGGGCGCCATTTTAATCAACGCGTCACGCGGTACGGTAGTGGATATTGATGCGCTTGCCAGCAGCTTGCAAGAAAAGAAAATCGCTGGTGCAGCTATTGACGTATTTCCGGTAGAACCAAAAGGTAACGACGAAGAGTTTGTTTCGCCACTGCGCGAATTTGATAACGTGATTCTAACGCCACACATTGGTGGTTCAACCCAAGAAGCGCAAGAAAATATTGGTGTGGAAGTAGCGGGTAAACTTGCTAAGTACTCAGACAACGGTTCAACGGTATCGGCTGTTAACTTCCCTGAAGTATCGTTGCCAGAGCTAGCTAATCGCAGCCGCCTCTTACACATTCACCACAACCAACCGGGTGTACTAACGCAAATTAACCAAGCATTTACTCAGCACGGTATTAATATCGCAGCGCAATACCTGCAAACAAACGAAACCATTGGTTATGTGGTAATTGATGTAGAAACAGACCATTCAGAAGTGGCATTAAAAGAGCTACGCGCCATCGACGGTACAATTCGCGCACGTATTCTTCATTAATAGTCACTTTAAAACAGCACAAAAAAAAGCAGCATTACGCTGCTTTTTTGTATCTATAAATACACACATCAAAGTGAATTAAAACAGTGCTTCTAACGCTTGTGCTAGCGAACTCACCCCTATCACTTCCATGCCTTCAATTTGCTCTTTTGGTTTATTAGCTATCGGCACAATAGCGCGTTTAAAGCCATGCTTTGCCGCTTCTTTTAATCGCTCAACACCACTTGGCACAGGGCGAATTTCACCGCCAAGGCCTACTTCACCAAATACCACTAATTCGCGCGCCAGTGAGGCATTTTTAAAGCTTGAAACAAGTGCAGTGATAAGGGCTAAATCGGCACTGGTTTCTGTAACTTTTACACCACCCACCACATTAACAAATACATCTTGATCAGATACTTGTAAGCCACCATGGCGGTGCAATACCGCTAGTAACATCGCCAAGCGGTTCTGTTCAAGACCAACCGTAACGCGCCTTGGGTTACCTAACTGCGAATAATCTACCAATGCTTGCACTTCAACCAACAGTGGTCGCGTGCCTTCCCAAATTACCATTACCAGTGAGCCTGGTGTTTGCTCGTCTGAACGATTTAAGAAAATAGCCGATGGGTTACTGACTTCTTTTAAGCCTTGCCCTGTCATGGCAAATACGCCTAATTCATTTACCGCACCAAAACGGTTTTTGTTGCCACGCAGCGTTCTAAAGCGGCTATCGCTGCTACCTTCAAGTAAAATAGAACAGTCAATACAATGCTCTAGCACTTTCGGACCAGCCAAAGAGCCATCTTTAGTAACATGGCCAACCATAATAATCGCCACTTGGTTTTGCTTAGCAAAACGCGTTAAATAAGCAGCACCTTCTCGTACTTGCGATACGCTGCCCGGCGCCGACTGAATATCGGCCATATGCATTACCTGAATTGAGTCAATAACCATAATTTGCGGCTTTTCTCTAAGCGCTAATTGGCAAATAGTTTCAACATTGGTTTCAGCCAGGGTTTTCAGTTTATCGGTGGGTAAGCCAAGGCGTTTCGCTCGCATTGCCACCTGCTGCAGCGATTCTTCACCGGTAACGTACAAGGTATTCATGTTTTGTGCGAGCAAACACATGGTTTGCAGTAGCAAGGTACTTTTACCGGCACCTGGAGAACCACCAATCAAAATTGCACTACCCGGCACCACACCGCCACCCAGTACGCGGTCAAATTCTGCAAAACCTGTTGTAAAACGTGGCAACTGCTCAAGATTAACCTCATCTAAGGTTTGCACCTTAGCTTCAATCGCGCCTGCATAACCCGCTGTTGCGCCACCACTTCTTGGTGTTTGCTTAATGGATGGCACACGAAATTCAGTCACCGTATTCCACGCTTTACATTCACCACATTGACCTTGCCAACGGGCGAATTCTGCGCCACACTCACTGCAAACAAATGCAGTTTTATTTTTAGCCATAAAAACCGACTCTTATAAATTTGTACGCAATATGCACCTAACACTCGTTAAATCAATGTTTCTTGCTAGGATACTGGTATAGTAATTGCTTCAGTTAATAAATCACGCTTCACCGCTAAATGCGACAAGCTAAAATTAAAATTGTTTGATATCTTAACCTATTCAAGCAAGTAGAATAATAAAAATTAAGGAACAATCCGTTTTTATGGCTGAAGATGTATTGATAAAGTATCAATCGCTTATTGAAGAACTCAAGCGCGACTTGGGACGCCCTAATTTTGACGCGATTTTTACTAAAAAAACCAAAACATTAAGCAGTTCGGAACGGTTCCTAATAAAAATGGAAATGAACCGTTTGCTTCAGCCAATTAATCGCTTTATTGATTTACGCGGTCAAGTAACCGGTGATGTGCGCGCCTACAGCTATAACGGTAAGCAGCACTTTATGGATGAAATTGCCATCAATGTATTTGAGGCAGGAATTCGCCGCTATAAACGTTACACTCTTGCCGTTTATGAAGCGGTAATGAACACCGAAAACAACCACAAAGTAATGCAGCGCAAAGCGCAAGAGCGTGGCGAACTTGCCCCTCAACCGGTTGGCAGTAGCGAGCAAAAAGAAGAAACGCCCAGCGTCAATTGGGTATCTTTTGCCTCATACGAGTCGCGTTCGGAAGAACGCATGAATTACTCAATTAAAGTAAAACTGTTTTTACCCTCAGGCAGCGAAATTGAAGCATCTACGTCGGATATTTCCGTCAGTGGTTGTAAAGTAAAACTCTATTCGCGCTACCAAGTACGTAAAGGCGAAGCCATTCGTATGCGCCTAATGGGTTTAGAGCAAGATTTTGAGTTAGGGCTTAAAAACGGTTTAGAATACGAAGTGGTTGCCGTAGAGTCGGTTAATGCAGAGCTGAATCATGTACGCATGAAACGCACCTTCAGCGATGACAATAAAACCATAGATGACTTTTTAAAAAGCTTTATTCACGGCAATAAGCGCCGTTATAAAGTGAATCTAGATAACACCCTTGATGCTGTTGTTGTAAAAGGTTATGAGCAATATTACTTGCCACGTGTTGCATCATTGTTTGTATTTTTAAGCGTAAAAGATGCGCGCGTTATTCCGAATATAGTGCTGTCTAACGAAAACAATTTAAATGTTGCACGCTATTTTAATGATGAAAATCGCAACTCAGTACTGCCACAAATATTAAATTCAGCCCGCATTAACCAATTACAAAACACGCCAGGTGATGTTAAGCAAACCAATTTATACTGCTTTACACATACTAATAATGGTAAGATTTTCTATTATTCAGCAAGCGAAAGTGAGCTAAATAACACGCCAAATTTACGTGATTTATTTTGGGGCTTTGCCAGCCAAAAGCCAAGCTTTAGGGTATTCAATGTACAGTTAATGCCCTGCTCAAGCGAAGACAGTTATATTCCTTTATCACTGCCAGATAGTGCTAGTAGCGAAGTTGCTAAGCTCAATAAACCACCTTCTCCGCGTGTGCAAGGCATCGTAAAAGATACGAAATATTTGTTGTTGTTAACCGACATCACCAGTGCATCGTCAAGCGATACGTTAAAGAAAATTACATTTGATAAAAGTCATGTAAATCACTTAAAACAATATGGCCATCAAAAACTACGCAGCTACCCAGATGTTGAGTTTGTAGCACTTGATTATATTAACTTGCGCAACGAAACACGTTATTTATACAAAACACCCATTCAGTTAGAACAAGAAGAAAAAGGCGAGCTAACAGGTCACACGTTGGATTTCTCGGTAAATGGTTTGCAGCTTGAACTTGCCGCCCCTACCGATTATGAAAAAGGCGATTTACTGCTAGTCGCACTGCCTGAATTACAAAAGCTAACTAAAAAATACCAGCTGAGTAAATTAGCCTATGAAGTAATGGCGGTTAGTAAAACCAAAACAGTTGTAAATTTACGCACCTATAAACCAACTACCGATATGGAGCATCAAGGCTCACGCTTTTTTAATCAGTTGATTGAAAACAATAAATCAAAGCTTGTTGCTTCAGAAGAGTCACCCAAAACGCCGGGGCTTTCGACCGCTCTGCGTAATATGGTGACGAAAAATGTCTGCCAGTTTCCGTTTTATTTGCACAAACGCGGCTCTCAAATCAAAGTTGGCGCCATTGCGAAAGGCCTTTACCCAAGCAGCTGTCACTTATTGCTAAGCCATATGGCCAGCTTAACTAAGAACTTTGAGTTCAAGCATTTAATTAAGCATAACGCGTTTGATAATTTAATTGGCGCACCGCTTAAAGATATGGCACGTCATGATGCGCCGCTGCAATTTGATTTATTTGTTCGCTTACAGCCAAAAGAGCGCGATCCCGACAAAGCATTGGTTACTGAATTACTTGATTGCAAACAAGTTAATAACCGTAAAACCTTTGTTGCGGCGAGTGTTAGAGAAGATCTGTTCTTTGCCTTTCGCTTATATATTTCGCGTACTGGCCGACCAGATACCGATTATATTGCCAAAGAGTTAGGTTATATCAGCCAATATGCGCAGCACAAAGCAAAAGATTTAGAAGAAGAGTTGTGGTCGGTTATTGGTGTAGGTGATGCGCTTGATATCACACAGGAAGTTTTAACCCGTTATGCCATTGCGCCAGACGTGCAAAGCAACCTTAATAAGCGCAAAGTGCTTTGGTCTAAAACAGCGCAATACCAATTAAGCAATTTATTTGAGTAATTAGGGTCTATTGATCTTTGCTGTTCTATTTTTGTTCTGTTTGAGCGTGCTTTTATCGCGACGCTCGATGTGTGGCCTAGTAATCTAAGCGAATATCGAGCAAAGCTTCCGCGTCCTGCTCACGCCCCTTACCTACATCCATATAGGCAACAATGAGAAAAGTGCGCTCAAAAGAACCGTTCGGTAGCGCTTGATTGGCTTTTCTACTGTGTTATCGGCTGACTCACATAGAATAACTATGCCACGCAGCCCCTGCCTTGTATAAAACCCAATCAAACTGCTGCAAAAACGAACTTAAAAGGTCAACAGCCCCTAATAAAGCACTGTCTTTTATCTTTAGCCTGAATTAGTAACACTAAATCAGGCCGCGTTTCGCTTATTTATTCAGGCAAACTAATAAAATAAAGCACCTGCAACAAACTGCCAAAATTAACGGCCACATCTGCCGTCTCAGCAACAAGAGGCTTACCATGAACCGCAACCCCAAGGCCACTTGCCGCCATCATCACCAAGTCGTTTGCACCGTCGCCCATTGCCATGGTTTGCGACTTATCAATATTAAGCTCTTTGGCATATTGCGTTAAAAAACGTGCTTTTTCGTCGGCATCAACAATTGTGCCCAACACCTTACCGGTAAGCGTTTTGCCATTATCTTCTAAGGTATTAGCGTGAATCGCATCAAGTTCAAGTAATGTTTGCACACGCTCAGCAAATGGAATAAAACCGCCTGATGCAATGGCAAGCGTCCATCCGTTCGCTTTTAAATGCTGACACAGTGCTTTTACGCCCGGCATTAGCGGTAGGTTATCTTTAAGCTCTGCCATTAACTCGAGCGACACACCTTCTAATTTTGCAACGCGTTTTCGCAGGCTTTCTGAGAAGGGTAACGCCCCTTGCATTGCTTGGCGTGTCACACTGGCCACTTCGTCATACACATTGGCTAAACGGGCAATTTCATCGATGCATTCAATTTGAATAGCGGTTGAGTCCATGTCCATGACTAACAAACCAGGTTGGTTAATTGTTGGTGCATTTGCAAATACATTAACTTCTAACGCTTGATTTGGCGCCAAAAAGTCATTCAGCTGTTTTTTTACAGCTGCTACATTTACGCTAACTTTTAAACCCAACGCACTGGGTAAGTCTGGGTGAGGTGCAATTTTTGCAACCGCTGCCACAGGCAACGCTGAAAGCGAGGTTAATAACGCGTTGCTTGGTTCAAGCTGTGACTGCAATGTAGAAAGCAAAACAAAACATGTTTCACTTGGCTCAAAGGGCTCTGCAACTGAATGCCATTTATTATTCTCTAAGTTTGAGAAAAACTGCTCAAACTGCACCATACTTTCAAACATATGTGACACGCTCACTACTCGACTTATGTGTTGTTGCAATTTAACCAAGAAAAAAGCACACTGTCCAAAAGGCATTGAGCAAAATGAAAAAAAACCAAGACCGCAATCCGGCTTTCGCCTCAACATACCAAAGAATATCGCGCTTAATGATTGCTGCGATATGCTTTATTGCGCTTACCCATATTGGTTTTAACACTAGCTTTAAAGGCCACCAAATACTTAACAATCAAAGCCAAACCACAGCGCAAGGGCTAGCTCAGCAGTTGGCATTAAGTGCACGATTTGCCATCAAAGATCAAGATACCCAAGCATTAACACACCTAGTTAATAACTTTGCACAAGATGAATTTATTCAAACTGCTGCGGTGTTTGATAAGTTTGGTAATTTACTGTCGCAAAGCGATTTTGCGGCGTCTTATCAAGATTTATTAAAAACCCCAAATGCCTTACCCGGTTTATCTAAACTAGCGACACCGATTATTGATGATGTGTTTGTTGAGGGTGAACGTGTTGGCTTTGTTAGACTTACCTATACTTTTCCGGCCGCCATCCGCGACGGCCATGATTATCTGCATGAAGTAAGCAAGCAAATTGCCCTTATGTTGATTTTAAGTGTGGTATTAACTTGGGTATTAGCGCGTAAAATTAAGCGCTGGCAGGTTAAACGCTATATTCGTAATACTGAGCAAGACGAAGAGTAAAGCTGCTCGGCAAGCATTATTCGGGCGCTTTGCGTCTCGATACCTTTTAATTCGCACAACTCATCAAATACGCGCGTTATCTGCGACGGTGTATTGCGTTCCCCTTGAAAGCCATAAAGCGGCATTGAAGGTGCATCGGTTTCTAGCACTAAGTTTTCAATCGGCATACTAGCAATCACATCACGTGTTTTTTGCGCACGCGCGTAGGTAATTGTGCCGCCTACGCCTAACTTAAAACCTTGCTCAACATAGTAATTAGCCACCTGCGCAGAACCACTAAACGCGTGAATAATACCGCCACATTTTGGTTTTAGCGTTTTAAACGCTTCGGCAATTAAGTCATGACTTTTACGATGATGCACCACCAGCGGCAATGACAACTGATTAGCAAGCTCAATATGCTGTAGAAAAAGCTGCTGTTGGTAATCGAGCTTGTCGATACTGCGATCGATACCGCACTCGCCTATCGCAACCAATGACTCGCGATGACTTTTGGCAAGCGCTGCAAGGCGCTCAAAATCACCCTGTTGATGCTCACTTAAAAAATATGGGTGTAACCCAAGAGCTTTGTAAAACGTAATGCCTTGGGTATTTTCAAAGGAAAGTAGCTTGCCGCTTTGTGCAAGCGTTACGCCCGGTACCAGCATGTGCGACACATTAAAGTGCGCCGCATCTGCTAACACCTTGTCACGGTCATTTTCAAACTCATCAAAGTCGATATGACAGTGCGTATCAAAAAACGCCATATTATGGATTTAAGCGCTGCTTAGTCCACACGCCATCTTCAAGTTTATACATAAAGCGGTCGTGCAAACGGTTTGCCCCACCTTGCCAAAACTCAATTTGATGCGGTTCAATGCAGTAACCACCCCAAAATGACGGCAATGGCACTTCGCCTTCACTAAACTTATTTTTAATTTGCTGGAATTTTTCCATTAGCACTTTACGCGATGAAACAGGGCGACTTTGCGCCGATGCCCACGCCGCAAGTTGACTCTCTTTAGGGCGCGATAAAAAGTACTTAGTCACCGCCAAATTGGATAAGGGTTTTGCCGTTCCATAAACAATCACTTGGCGCTCTAAACTATGCCAAGGAAAATGCAAACTCACCTTGTTATTGCCCGCAATTTCCTGCGCCTTGCGCGACTCGGTATTGGTGAAAAAGACAAAACCATTTGGATTCACATCTTTTAGTAACACAATGCGCTGTGACGGCTGGCCATTGCTATCTACCGTTGCTACAACCATGGCTGTTGGGTCATCCAGCTTAGCGTCTACAGCTAATTGCAACCACGATTCAAACTGCTCAATTGGGTTATCTAATAGCTTCTCTTTAGACAAACCATCCTTTAAATACTCACGGCGAATATCATCAATTTTCATCATCTTTTCCAAAAGATATTGTATAAGCTTATGGTAAACAGATACGTGCGAAATACCAATAAAGATTGGTTATATAGTTGATTTAAAATAAAGGGTTGGGGTTAGATAGTTGCCAAAGTGCTCAGTATCTTCATCTTGACAGCATATTTGTCGCGCTGGCGACGACAGCCAAAGGGCGGCATGCGCCGGCCTCCCTTTGGAATCCCTCGGCGCCCCAAAATCAAACTGATTCTTCAAACACACTTTAAATGTGAACATAAACGCCATGAATCGGCATCCATGCCTCAGCATGGCTTGCTCGACCGCTGCGCTCCCTGTCTCGCATTATTCATTTAAATTGTATTTTCAGGTTTGATTAATGGGTGAGGGAGTGACCTAAATACTTCTGTGTATAGGCAGGTAAGTCCTCCAACTTTCAACAGACAGGTAAAGAAAGGAGTTTGGTCAACAATATTTGTATGTCGATAACTTAATAAGTTAAATTAGAAGAAATTATTACAAAAGAAATCTCAAATGATTGGTTTTCACTATACAGACGTCAACGCTTTTTTAAACATATTAGCCAACAGAAAAATATGGTTATCCCACATATCAAGCATGAATGATTATTTAGAAGTATCCATCTTTAAAAAATATATTACTAAGCTGAAAAATGAAGAACAAAACTGTCTATACACCAAAGGGGAACTCTCAATTCTTGAGCGTAAAATTGACAAGGCAATAGCTCCAAATGAAAAAAGTTATCATATAGCTAGTTTTTCAAAAGAACGTGACACACTAAGTCAATGGAGGGCTTATGGTGATGATGGCTATGGGTTCAACATAGGGTTTAACTTAGAAAAGGTCACAGCAGACTCTGAAGGCAGCTTAAATTACAACCTGTGCATTTATGAAGACGAAGATATTATAAAAAAACTTAAAGAATACTTGGAAGCCTCTAAAAACATAAATACTCCTAAAGGAAAACATATAACCAATGAGAATTTGAATCATATAGTGCAGAATTTTACTAAAATTCATACTGTAGATATAAACATTTTCCCCTATATAAAGAATAACGGTTTTAGAGAGGAAAAAGAAATTAGGCTAGTTGGTCTATCGGAAATTAGCTCTAAGGAAATAAAACTTAGAACAAGTGGAAAAGTATTAACTAGCTATCTAGAAGCCCCGTTCAAACCAACCGCGGTAGAATCTATAACCCTAGGCCCTAAAAACCCTTACAGGGACAATATAAACTTGTTAGTCCATCAGCTTCAATCTATTGGGTACAACATTTCCCCCAATAACATAAAGCTATCAGATGCATCTTACAGATGAGGCTGCATTCGGGTAATTTACTCAGCTCTTCTACTTTTATATGTCAAAATTGCCTGAATTTTTATCATCAGGAGTTATTTGCTTTTTACATCTAATATTTTGTGAAATTGTAATATCGCTCACCCCTATTAAATCAAGCCTGAAACAATCGCTTAAATGAATAATACGAGACAGGAAGCGTAGCGAGTCGAGTAAGTCATGTAGGCATGGGTGAATAGCGTCTTGAGACGAACGAAGTTCGGCTAGCTATGAACGCGAGAAAAGGACTTCGAGCTGGAAAGCGTACAGGGATGTTTAGCGTGCCGATTCATGGCGTTTATGTTCACATTTAAGTGATAGATGAAGAATTGTTTGATTTTTGGGCGTCGGGGGAATCCAAAGGGGGGCCGGCGTTAGCCCCCTTTTGGCTGCTGTCGCCAGCGCGACAACCATGTTTCAGAATGACTTTAGAGTCAATGGTAAACTCAAAAGCTAAAACGATGTATAGGAAGCAAAGTCTTACAAATAGGCGAGAAATTGACAAGGCCTTACTTTTAAATAAAAAGTAAGCTTTTTAGCCGCTGAGCATACTTTAGTATGTGATTCGGAAATCAAAGAAAAGAAATATCAATGCTATTTGCAAACTAGTTTGCATTTAGACAAGGAAGCATATTGTAAATAAGAGCTAATCTAACCTCATGAGCATAGTACGCTATGTGATTGAGGTAGATTAAAAACCTGACGCAGTATTAATGCGAAATAGGAAGCAAAGTTCTACAAATAAGTGAGAAGTATCAATGCCATTTGCAAACTAGTTTGCATTTAGACAAGGAAGGTTTTTAATCTATCCCCATGAGCATAGCCTGCTATGTGATTGGGGTAGATTAAAAACCTGACGCAGTATTAATGCGAAATAGGAAGCAAATTACATTTGCTCCATGACTTCGATACCTAGTAAATCCAGACCCTTAGCCAACGTCTTCGCCACTAAATTACACAGCATTAAGCGGCTTTCTTTAGTTGCTGGCTCAACACCGTCTTTTAGTACCGGGCATGCTTCGTAGAAGCTCATGTATAGGCTTGCTAGTTCATATAAATAGCTACATAAAACGTGCGGCGTCGCCTCAGCAATCATTTGATCTAGCACTTCTTCAAACTGGATTAGTTTGATTGCTAACGCTTTTTCTTGCGCTTCAACAATTGAGATTGGTGCATTTAAGCTTGCAGCGTCAATACCAGCTTTTCGGAAGATACTGCGTACACGCGTGTAGGCATACTGTAAGTAAGGTGCTGTTGCACCTTCAAAGCTCAGCATAGTATCCCAGTTAAAGATATAATCGCTGGTACGGTTCTTAGAAAGATCCGCATATTTCACAGCACCAATACCTACTTTACGAGCGATTTCAGCGCGTTCTTCAGCGCTTAGGTCTGATTCGCGTTCTGCTAGTTTATCTGTTGCACGACTTACTGCTTCTTCAAGTAATTCAGCAAGTTTTACTGTACCACCAGTACGGGTTTTAAATGGCTTGCCATCTTCACCCATCATGGTGCCAAATGGGCAGAACTCGTAGGTTGTTTCGTCACGTAAAAGGCCTGCTTTACGTGCTGTTAATTCAACTTGATTGAAGTGCAGGCTTTGACGCGCATCTACAAAGATTAAAATACGGTCTGCGCCTAGTTTATTAGAACGGTAATCACACGCTGCTAAGTCGGTAGTGGCATACAAGAAGCCACCCCCTGATTTTTGCACGATAAAGACTGATGGTTCACCATCTTTATTTGCCAATTCATCAAGGAATACAACTTGTGCACCCTGGTCTTCAACAGCAATGCCTTTCTCTTTAAGTAAAGAAATAACACCTTGCAGCGCATCGTTGTATGCACTTTCAGCTTTAATATCTTCAGGCTTAAGGGTAACGTTTAGCTTTGCGTACACTTCTTCAGAATGTTTTACTGAGGTATCAATAAACAGTTTCCACAGCTTTTCACAGTGTGCATCGCCGCCTTGTAGTTTCACTACGTAGTCACGTGCTTTATCAGCAAAGCCGTCTTCATCATCGAAGCGTTTTTTCGCATCGCGGTAGAAGGTTTCTAAATCAGCTAAGGCAACTGACTCAAGATCAACACCTTGGTTAAGTAAGTCTTCTAGGTGCGCAATCAACATACCAAATTGCGTACCCCAGTCACCAACGTGGTTTTGACGGGTAACGGAGTCGCCACGGAACTCAAGTGCGCGTACCACTGCATCACCGATAATGGTTGAGCGTAAATGACCAACGTGCATTTCCTTTGCAAGGTTTGGCGACGAGTAATCTACCACCACGTTTTGTGCGTTAGCATGCTCAGCTACACCCAATTTTTCATCTTGGTTTGCAGATGAAAGTGTGTCAGCTAAAAACTCTGGCTTTAAGTGAATATTAATAAAGCCTGGGCCGGCAATTTCAGTTTGCGAAGCAATATCGCTAACATCTAAGTTGTCGATAATTTTTTGTGCAAGTTCACGCGGATTCGTTTTTAACTTTTTCGCAGCGCCCATTGCACCATTAATTTGATAATCACCAAACTGCGGGCGCGTGCTTTGCGTTACCGCTGGGTTGGTATCTTCAGGTAAGCCTGCTGCAACCATGGCTGCAACCGCTTTTTCTACTAATATCTGACGAATATTCATTGTCTATTTCCTGTTACACACCGCTTAGGAGTAATCTCAACCAAGCCATGTCATTTTTATTCGTTTTTAAAACTGATAACACCACACATCAGCTTATCAATGTAACTTAACTCTTTTACTAAATAAATGCTGCGAGAGCCAAGTACTTAACCTTTCCATCGGCAATTTATCAATCACCCATCATATCTTCACTTTTTACTAAATAAATGCAGCGAGAGCAAAGCCGCAGAGTATTTTTCGCTAGGAGTTTAGTCCGCTAAATGACTAACGAAAAATACGATAGCAATGACGCTATCACTCTTCTTTCCATCGGCAATTTATCAATTGTTGTAACGCAGCCGCCGAAGTTTTGGGCGTTAGGAGTTTAGTCCGCTAAATGACTAATGCCAAAACTGACGGCAATAAAGTTACAACACTTTGATAATAAGCCGATTAGTGTTCACGCGTCTGGTGGAACTCAACCTCTGGATAACGCTCTTGCGACAAGTTTAAGTTAACACGTGTTGGCGCAATATAAGTTAGGTTATCACCACCATCAAGTGCTAGGTTTACTTCGCACTTACGGCGGAACTCTTCTAGCTTTTTAACATCATCACAGGTTACCCAGCGCGCTGTTGCAACACTTACGCTTTCGTACATGGCATCTACGTTGTACTCTGCTTTTAAGCGCGCTACAACGACGTCAAACTGAAGTACACCTACCGCACCTACGATAAGGTCGTTATTTTGTAGCGGTCTAAATACCTGTACCGCACCTTCTTCCGAAAGCTGGATAAGGCCTTTAAGTAGCTGTTTTTGCTTAAGCGGATCGCGTAAGCGAATACGACGGAATAATTCTGGCGCAAAGTTTGGAATACCGCTGAACTTAATTTTTTCACCTTGCGTGAAGGTGTCACCAATTTGAATCGTACCGTGGTTATGAAGACCAATAATGTCACCTGCGTACGCTTCTGCTGCACGCTCACGGTCACCGGCCATAAAGGTTACCGCATCTGAGATGCTGACCTTTTTACCAATGCGCACATGGTCCATCTTCATACCTTGCTCATACTTGCCCGATACAATGCGCATAAAGGCAATACGGTCACGGTGTTTCGGATCCATGTTTGCTTGAATTTTAAAAACAAAGCCTGAGAACTTTTCTTCGTCAGCAGTAACGAGGCGGTCATCAGTTTGACGCGGCTGTGGCGCTGGTGCCCACTTTGTTAAACCGTCAAGCATATGGTCAACACCAAAGTTACCAAGTGCAGTACCAAAAAATACCGGTGTTAATTCACCAGCCAAGAAAAGCTCTTGGTCAAATTCGTGCGACGCACCTACTACTAGTTCAAGTTCTTCACGTAGTAATTCAGCCAGTTCTTCACCCACTGCTGCGTCAAGCTCTGGGTTATCTAACCCTTTAACAATACGCACGTCTTGAATTGTGTGACCTTGACCTGTTTGGTACAAAATCGTTTCATCACGATGAATATGGTAAACACCTTTAAACTCTTTACCACAGCCAATTGGCCAGGTAACCGGAGCACACGCGATGTTTAGCTCACTTTCAACTTCGTCCATTACTTCCATTGGGTCACGGATATCACGGTCGAGTTTGTTCATAAAGGTAACAATTGGCGTATCACGAAGACGCGTTACTTCCATAAGCTTACGGGTACGGTCTTCTACACCTTTCGCAGCGTCAATTACCATTAGGCACGAGTCAACCGCGGTGAGTGTACGGTACGTATCTTCCGAGAAGTCTTCGTGTCCTGGGGTATCCAGTAGGTTTACCAAACAGTCATTGTACGGGAATTGCATTACAGAGGTAGTAACTGAGATACCACGCTCTTTTTCCATTTCCATCCAGTCTGATTTAGCATGTTGATTCGAACCACGACCTTTTACTGTACCTGCTTTTTGCAGAGCTTGTCCGAAAAGAAGTACCTTTTCAGTAATGGTTGTTTTACCCGCATCCGGGTGGGAGATAATCGCAAAGGTGCGACGTTTGCCAACTTCAGTTGAAATACTGGACATGAATACCCGCCAATCGCTTAAAATTCAAGGTTAAAAATGGGGCGAAATTATACCTGTTTCACTACTTTAATAGCAATTAAAGCAGCGTGAATAAGTAGGATTTTTTCGTTTACGTGCATCACTGTGCCATTAAAAAATTACTGTCTTCGCAAGAAATCCTCATGTTAGAATGCTCAACTATGTCTAATATGTTGGTTTTCTTTGAATTTAACCACGCATATTGAATTGATATCCATATATGGCAAGGGAGAACGTAAGTGCCAGATCACGACTTCATTATTAAACTGCAGCAACTCAGTTTTCGATACAAAAGTAATGATGTCGATACGCTTAATAATCTTTCTCTTGCGATAAAGCCAGGTGAATGCGTTGGTTTAATTGGCCCAAATGGTGCAGGAAAATCGACCTTAATCTCGATTATTACTGGCTTACTCAGTGCTCAAACAGGTTCTGTTTGCTATGGCGATAACGCCACACCACGACAATTTATCAAACAACAGCTGGCACTTGTTCCGCAAGAATACGCTTTTTATGAGCGCCTTACGGTTCAGCAAAATTTAGCGTATTTTGCCAGTTTGCTAAAAACGAATAACTGCGATGAGTTAGTTACAAACACCTTAGCCCAATGTCAACTTAGTCACGTAAGCAGCAAAAACGCCGATAATTTATCAGGTGGCTATAAACGCCGTTTAAACTTGGCAATTGCGCTGTTAAAACAGCCTCGCGTATTGATTTTAGATGAGCCAACGGTAGGAATTGATCCAGTTTCTCGTGAGCTGATTATGCAGCTGCTTGCCACATTAAAACAGCAAGGCACAACCATTATTTACACCTCGCACTTACTTACCGAAGTAGAGCAAATTTGCGATACCATTTATGGTTTAAAACGCGGTGAACTGATTCATATAAAAGCTCACAGCGAAAACGCGCCACTGCAAATTAGCTTTGAAAGTGCATTGTGCGACAACGCCATCGCAGGCATTACTGCGTTATTACCAAATACACAAGTAAACTCACCAAACCAAATTGAAATAAGCCCGTGTAAAGAACCGCTTGCTTTGCTCGCACAGCTTAGCCAGGTTTCATTACCGCCTATTAGTGAAATCAATTATTCAACACTGCACCTCGAAAACTACTATAAAGAGCTGTTTACAGAACTATGATTAAAGCGAGTATCATTAAAGAATTCCGGCTTATTTTTAGCGACTTACATAGCCTAGCTGTGCTCTTTTTAATGCCGATTAGCTTTATGTTGATTATGACATTTGCACTGAGTAATAAAGCGGAAGATTTAACTAAATCAATTAATTTAAACATCACCCAGCAGGATAGCAATTTGGCAGAATCGCTGCTCAAAGCCTATTTAAGTGATGTGGGATTTAGCCAAGATATAAACCAACAAGCCGATGTTACGCTTGAGCTTGCCACAGGCTTTGAAAGCGCCCTATTTGCTGATCAGGCAAATTCAGTGATCACTTTTAGCCATGCAACTAGCTTATCACCTCAGATGACCAGCTTAGCAAAGCAACATTTGCAAATTGCTTTGGCGAAAGTAAAGCTCCATATTTACTTACTCGATGCTGGGCAATTATCTGAGTCCATGCCGCTTGCAGAGCAAATGTCACAAGTGAGCGAGCAAACCAACCAATTAAAGTTGGTGTCGTTTAAGCGCGAAGAAAACTACCAAGCAGTACAACACAGTATTCCATCCTGGTTAGTATTTGGTGTGTTTTTTATTGTTTTGCCGATTTCAATTACGCTTATTAGTGAAAGCCAAAACGGTACGTTATTACGTGTAACCACCTTTCCAATTTCAAATACCGCATATTTTTCGGCCAAACTATTGGCGTTTTATTTAGTCAGCTTCACGCAAGCGATTGTGCTGATGATTATTGGCTTTACGGTTATACCTAAATTGGTCGATGCGCCTAGCCTTAATATAGTGCAGCTCGTGCCCGCCCTTCCTTTATTAGCCGTAACCTGTGCCACGGCCGTGACCTTTGGCGCAGTTATAGCAAGCCAAATAAAAAGCCATGAACAAGCGATTGTAATAGGCGGCGGCACTAACATTTTACTTGCGGCGATTAGTGGCTTAATGGTGCCTCTAGACATCATGCCCAAGGCGATGCAAACTATAGCGCAACTTTCGCCTATGCACTGGGCGCAATCAGGACTTAAAAATTTATTTATCTCAGACTCGGACGTACTCAGCTTAACCACTGCCCTACCTTTAATAATCTTTTCAGTGATTTGTGGTGTATTGGCACTGTGGCTATTCGAGTTAAAAGTTAGGAAATTACAATGGAAATAGAAGAATTAAAAAACAAACTTAAACAGCTTATTGTTGAAGAGTGTGACAAGGAAGATGAGATAGAATGGCATGAAATCGAAGATGACGCACCGCTGTTTGGCAATGACTCTAAAGTCGGTTTAGATTCACTTGATGCCCTACAACTTGCTTTAATCATCAAACAAAACTTTGGTATTCGTGTTGAAAGTTCAAAAGAAAGTCGTAAAGACCTGTACTCGATAAATACCATAGTTGCACTTATTGAACGCGAAAAAAGTAAAGACCTTGCCTAGTTATATTATTGCTTCTGATTCATGGTCAGCCTGTGGACGCGGCAATGAATTACACTTTTCAACGGCGCAGTTTCAAACAGTCAAAACGGCAGAGCAAATTGACGTGCCGTTTTTTGCAATGCAAGATTTACCTGTTGATACTAGCGAAAAGCGTATTCTTTCATCGCTCTCAAGTGTTGTAGGTAATACTGTAAAAAAAGCAGGGTTAACTGCTGACCAACTTGCAAATACAGCGATTATTCTCGGGTCAACCAGCTTAGATGTCAGTGCGGTAGAAGCTAAACCTGAACAAACCATTTGGCTCACAAATACCGACCGCTTAAGTGGTTATTTAAAGCAGCAATTTGCTACCTCTGACTTACACCTAACCATTAACACAGCGTGCACTGCGGGCACTAACGCGGTTATTTTAGCCGACCAGTTGCTAAACCAAAATAAAGCGCAGTATGTCATTGTTGTTGGTTGTGAATTTTACAACCCGCTAACGGTAGAAGGCTTTTATTCACTCGATTTACAAAGTAGCCAAGGGCTGCGTACCTTTAGTGAATATCGCTCTGGGTTGGTACTTGGTGAAGGCGTTGCTGCGTTAGTTATGGCAAAACACACAACTTCACCATCGCAGTTAAAATTGATTGGTTATGGCTCAGGCTGTGATCACTATAGTTTAACCATGACACAAGAATCTGGCGTACATATTCAAGCAATTATTGAAATGGCACTTAAAAAAGCTAATCTTGATGCTGAACAAATTGATTTGATAAAAGTACACGGCACGGCGACTTTAAATAACGATCAGGCTGAGCTAAACGCATTTAATCAATGGCTTGAACATGCGCCTATTTTTGCCTTTAAACCTTTTACTGGTCACACCTTAGGGGCATGCGGCGTATTAGAATTAGCATTAATGGACTACTTACATCAGCAGCAATTGGCTATACCAAGGCCAGAATACCTAAGCACAGATACCATTTTAAGGCCGTTTAGTGACGCAAAGCCACTATCAAGTTACCAACATATATTGCTTAATCACTGTGGTTTTGGTGGTAATAACGCGGCATTAATTGTTGAGGTGGCTTGATGACATTAAACGTACTTAACTACGCGATTGTTGACGAACCACGCGACAAAACCAATAAGCAACTGCGCCAAGAATTAAAACACGATTTTGCGATTAATGGACGTAGACTCGATAATTTTACGTTAACCGCAATGAAAGCGGTTGCCCAAATTGCACCGAGCTTAAATAGTGAAAACCGTTACGCGCTGTTTAGTGCTGCACAGTATTTTTCATTGGAATTATTGCAAAGTTTACTGCTCGATTTAGCAAAAAGCACACCGCTTAAGCCGCTCGATTTTGTTGCAACCGTAGGCAACGCAGCAAATTACTATTTGGCAAAACAGTTCAACCTTGAAGCAACCAATTTGTTCTTGGGATGCACCGACAACAAGCTAAGTAAAACGTTGTTAGTGGCTGAACTGGATTTATCTGAGCAAAACTCCGACGCCGCAATTATTGTAATTTGGCAAGAAAGTGAAAAAACGCGCCGCTGTTACGCGCTTTTAGTTGAATTAGCACCGCAGCAAACAACAGATGTAAATGCGCACGAACTAATCGCTCAATTGGATGCTGGTGCGAAAACACCATTTGTGGTGAACTAACTCATTCTATTTGAAAGATAAACGATTATTTTCGTTTATCTTTCATTAATTTGATTTGGCTTTTACTGTTTTCAGATAATTTAAAGCTGGTTTTTGCAATCTTAGGTTTGCCGCCAAATAACATAGGGTTATTGGAAAAACCTACCGCTTCTTTGGGAATACCTGCGCGCGATAAATCGAGCTTTTGATTGGCGTTTTCGTCAACATATAAACGAACTGCGTACCAAGCCGTTGGCAAGTCGTTAAAATCAACCAAGACATTTTGACCATTAATCGCAATATGCTGCTCTTGATAAGGCGTAAGCGACTGCCAATCTTTTGAATCTTGCGAAAAACCAAGCTCTGACTGAAAAAGTTGAACATGCAAAGTACCCAAAGCAGCCACATCATTTTCAACCTCGAGTGATAAGCTATTAGCGTTGGAGACAGCGCTAAATAAGGCAACCAACAAAATAATACTTCGCTTAAACATTAACATACAAAACATTGTCCAATTAAGATTCACTTAGATATTAATGTTTTATATAATAACTTCTTTTTAATGGAATAAATACTGTCTTAATAATGCGCAAAGTTCTAACTGTTAACTATTCACAAACTGGGCAACTATCAAGCATTTTGGACTCAGTTGTTGGTCCTCTCAAGGAAAATAAAGAGATTACAGTTGATCACTTAGTGATCAAACCTAAGGTGAATTTCCCCTTTCCTTGGCCGTTCGGTCAGTTCTTTCGTGTATTTCCTGAAACCGTCGCAATGGATCCAATTGAGCTAGAACCGTTTGAAACTCAATTTGAAAAATACGACTTAATTATCCTTAGTTATCAAGTGTGGTTTTTAACCCCTTCATTACCAATTTCATCTTTCTTGCAATTACCGCAAACAAAACAGCTTTTTAAAGACACCCCTGTAGTTACATTGATCGGTTGTCGCGGCATGTGGTTATCAGCGCAAGAAAAAATGAAAAAGCTATTGGCCGACGTCGATGCTAACTTGGTCGATAACGTCGTGCTTAGCGATGACTGCGGGGCTGCATTCAGTTTTTTAGCGACACCACTTTGGATGATGACAGGAAAGAAAAAGCCACTTAGTTGGGTGCCTGCGGCAGGTGTATCACAAACAGATATCGCTGATGCAAAACGCTTTGGGTATGCTATCAGACAACGCTTGTTATTGAATGATACCCCGATTACCCGCCCAATGTTTTTTGGCATGAAGGCAGTTAAGATAAATGAAAAATTGATTGCGAGTGAACGCGTTGGCAACCATAGCTTCTCTATTTGGTCGAAAATTCTTAAAAAATTCGGCTCACAGCAAAGCTTTGGCCGTGCCGTTGGATTAAGTGTGTATGTTGTATTCTTAGTTACTTTAATCCTCACTGTTGTGCCGATTACCGCAATTATTAAAAAGCTAATAGCGCCGTTAACACGCAAAAAAATTGCAAAACAAAAAGCCTATTACGCTGAACCATCTGGAGAGTAGTACATATGGGAAGTCCTGTTTATATTACAGCGATGGCTGACGCTTTACCGAACCAGCC
Organism: Pseudoalteromonas sp. ABV4_021; assembly: GCF_056159365.1. Classification (NCBI taxonomy): domain Bacteria; kingdom Pseudomonadati; phylum Pseudomonadota; class Gammaproteobacteria; order Alteromonadales; family Pseudoalteromonadaceae; genus Pseudoalteromonas; species Pseudoalteromonas sp. ABV4_021. Next base: position 2,359,728 of record NZ_JBSWVB010000001.1, read on the forward strand.
TGTATCAAACAAAGAAATGGAAAATCTGCTCGGAATGGCTGGCAATAAACCATCACGAGCGCGCGCTGTAATTTTGCGAAGCAACAAAATTAAGCAACGTTATTACGCAATCGATCCAGAAACCAAAGAAATGACGCACACAAATGCGTCGCTTGCAGCACAAGCAGTAAAAGGCCTTTTTACTGATCCAACTGAACTTAATCAGATTCAAAGTTTAATTGCGAGTACCAGCCAAGCAGACCAAACATTACCTAACCATGGCGTAATGGTGCATGGTGAATTAAACAATCCGCCCTGCGAGGTGGTTTCAACATCAGGCATTTGTTTATGTGGTGTTACCGCACTTAAGTATGCCTACCTGAATATTAAAGCTGAAGAAGTTGAGAACAGCGTGGTGGTTGCCAGCGAAATAGCCTCTAGCATGATGACTGCTAAAAACTTCGATAAAGAATGCCAGCACAAAGTTGAAACACTTGAACAAAATCCTGAAGTGGCCTTTGAAAAAGACTTCTTACGTTGGATGCTGTCTGACGGTGCCGGTGCCGCATTTTTACAAAATAAACCCGTGGCGGGACAACTCAATCTGAAAATCGATTGGATTGATATTATTTCGTATGCCAATGAATTAGAAACTTGTATGTACGCAGGTGCAGTAAAACAAGATGACGGCCAACTTAAAAGCTGGACCCGCTTTTCTGCAGAAGAAGTAACACAACAGTCTATTATGACGGTCAAGCAAGATGTGCGTTTACTGAACGAAAACATTGTAAAATATACCGTAGAAGATGCACTAAGCCGCATCATTGAAAAGCGTAAACTCGTTGCCAGTGATTACGCCTTGTTTGTGCCTCACTACTCATCGGGTTATTTCAGAGAACGTTTATATGCAGGACTTGAAAACATCGATTTTACGATTCCATACGAGAAGTGGTACACCAACTTAACTGAGCGGGGCAACACAGGGTCGGCCTCTATTTTCATTATGTTATCGGAGCTACTGCGCTCGAATATCCTTGAAAAAGGTCAGCAATTACTTTGTTACATTCCTGAGAGTGGCCGTTTCTCCAGTGGCTTTATGCAGTTAACGGTTGAATAACGGTGAAAAAAGATCAAGTCCCGCAGGACAATTCAAAAATTTACCAAGGGCAATCAAAGCTGGTATATGCAGTTGATGAAACGGGCCATTATGCCGGTGTAAAGTCGTCTGGCTGGGATGTCGAATCATTTGCCACCCAGTATGCTGTTGACGATCTTAATCAACAAGCTGAAGACACTTTAGCCGAGGTCCAGCAAGGCAAAGTCTCAGCACTTAAATACCATATGCTGTGTGCACGTCATGACGTGCTATCGCTATCTCAAGTGACGGGCTTTTTTCAGTGGCAAATAAAACGCCATTTTAAGCCGCGTGTATTTAACACACTTTCAGCCAAAGCCCTCGCCCGTTACTGCGAGGCACTTGCCATTACCGAACAACAATTAAAGGAAATACCAGAGCAACATGACGCCAGTTTTAAACAACCTAGTGCATAACCAATCTTCACATTGCGAAAGTGGCGTTGTATCAAATATGCTATCAACCAATGGCTTTAATATTTCTGAGCCAATGGCGTTTGGTATTTCATCGGCCATGAGCTTTGCCTATTTGCCATTCGTTAAAGTAGCCGGTATGCCACTGATTGCTTATCGCATGCCACCAAAAACCATTATTAATACAGTGACTAAAAAGCTTGGCATTACCTTGCACCGAGAAAAATTCTCAAGTGCAGAAAAAGGTATGGCAAAACTAGATGAGGTTTTAGCCGAAGGCAAAGTAGTTGGTTTACAAACCTCAGTTTATTGGCTGCCCTACTTCCCTGATGAAATGCGCTTTCACTTTAATGCACACAATTTATTGGTTTACGGAATTGATGCTAATGATCACTACCAAATTAGTGACCCTGTATTTGAACATACTGTAACCTGCCCTAAACGTGATTTAGAAAAAGCACGCTTTAGTAAAGGTGCACTTGCACCAAAAGGCTTAATGTATTGGGTTGATAATGTGCCAAAAGAAGTGGATTTAACACCACATATTTATTCTGGGATAAAGAAAACAGCAAAAATGATGGCTGGTTTACCAGTTCCGGGCATTAACTTGTTTGGCACCCAAGGTATGGAAAAGTTAGCGAAAGATATTGAAAGACTCGATCGCAAACCAAAGAAATACCGTCATTTATTTTTGGCGCATATTGTACGAATGCAAGAAGAAATCGGCACAGGTGGCGCTGGTTTTCGCTTTATGTTTGCCAGCTTTTTAGATGAAGCTGCAAACTACACAAACAATCAAGCAATGTTTGATGCATCGCAAATGGCAACTGAAATCGGTGATAACTGGCGTAATCTTGCGTCGCTTGCTGTTAATCACTGCCGCAGTAAGACACCTGTACCACTTAGCGATATCGCGGCGCAGTTACGTGATTGCGCTAAGCAAGAAACAGAACTGAGAGCCCGCCTACTCGCTATTAAATAAGCTGAGTTCAGGTTATTTAATCTCTTTATACCTGCCAATCTAAAGCCTATGTGTCGAGTTGTTTACAACCACTGTCATAGGCTTTTAGCATAAATACCTATTGCTACTAAACTGTGCTATCGTTGACCTATAAATCTAATAATATTCGATATTGAATGTATAACAGCTATGGCTAGCCGAATTAATTTTCTCAGTGTTGCGATACTTTTAGCTATTTCAGCTCAAGCAAATCATGCTGACGCTATTGATTACGATTTAGAATCTCTACAAGCACTTAGTTTAAAAGACTTGCTCAATGTGCAAGTGCAAACTGCTAGCCGCAAAAAGCGCTCACTTCTTGATGCCCCTGCAAATATTAAAATAGTCACCGCAGAGCAAATAAAGCAACGTGGATATCAAAACCTGATTGATATCTTACGTGATGTACCCGGTTTTGATTTTAGCAATCACTATGATGGTGCTGGGGAATACACTAGCCACAGTATCAATCGTGGGATCGGTGGCACCCCGGGTAATGTGCAATTGCTCATTATGATTGACGGCATTGTACAAAACCATATCGCATTTAATTGGTCGCAGCCTTGGGGCAATCAGCAAATTCTCGCTGATATTGAACGCATTGAAATAGTACAAGGCCCAGGCTCTGCAAGTTATGGTGCCAATGCGTATTCGGGCGTTGTTCACTTTATTACAAAAAGTGCCACAAACACATCAGGACAGCGCATGAGCTTACTTGCTGGAGAGCACGGCAAGCAGTCTGCGCAGTTTATGCTTAACCATCAACTTTCAGAATTGCGTTTGCAACTTGCTGGTCGTTATTTTAAACGCGATGGAGATTCAGGGCTCGAAAGCTACGACCCTGCAGGCTACTTTGCCAATCATTTATTTCCGAATTATCAACTACAGAGTTATAACGCCAACGGCTACACCACCAATACGCCACACCCATTTGCTAACCAATATCAAGGCGCGGGATTTAATAACCAAAGCGATGATTCAGCATTAAGAGGTAAACTAGTTTGGCAAAATCCACATCAGTACAAGCGTGGCATTCAACTCATTAAGGTAGGCTTTAATACTTGGCAGCAGGAACAAGGGCTCGGCAGCTATGTAACAGGTTTTGAATACCAAACACGCGATGCATCGTATAAAAAACACCAAAGCGCACAGCATTACTACTTAGATTTTGACTACCAATATTCGCCCGAGCTGATATTGCAAACGCGGATATGGCAAAGAGAAAACGAACAAAAACCAGATACAGGCTTCAAATACAGCTATCGCTTTGTTGATTTAGTAAAAAGCTATCATAGCGTAAGTGAGCAGCGTGCATTTGAACAACAGCTCAATATCTCAAAGCTATACGATATAGACTGGCAAATTGGTTATCGCTTAATGCGCTCAAAAAAAATGGGCCAAGTGGTTTCGCTCGGCGATTATCAAATAGGTCAGCAAGCATCAACGTCATCTGATTGGTTAACGGCAGAGGCTGGATTAGGCCTCAATGTATACAGCGAATCCCCCCTTGAGCATGTTGATGAACAAGCAGTGTATGTGGAAGCCCAAGGCTACCTCAACGACCGCCTAAATTACACCTTAGGATTGCGCTATGATCACAGTGATGCCTACGGTGGAACAACTAACCCACGAGCTGCAATTAACTATAACGCTAGCCAAAGCTTAGTGTTTAAACTGCTCTATGGACAAGCCTTCCGCGAGCCAAGTATTTTTGAGCTCAATGATGAGTTTCGTGGCAATCCAAACCTAAAACCAGAACAAGTCAGAACTACTGAGCTTGTTAGCCATTATTTTTACGAACAGCAAAAACACCAGTTAGATATTAAGACAGCATTCTACTACAGCCAAGAAGATAACCGTATTAGGCTAGATATTAGTGATGAGAATAATAATTTCCGCTACGACACTAGCAGAACAGTGAGCTATGAAAACGCAAAACACAGCGACTATTGGGGCATCACGTTAGATACGAGTTATACCTATAATCAAAGTATATCGGCGTACTTTAATTATCATTACTCCGATGGCGACCAAGATTTAACAGCGAATGCGCTTAATCACACCACAGATCACAAAATTAATTGGGGCATTAATTACCGCGTTATGCCAAACCTCACAATTGACTTACGCGCAAATCACTTAATCAATCGCAATGCACCAACCAGTAACGCTTATTTCAATAAGCACGCGCCTAGTTTATCGCTGTATAACTTAGTGCTATCAGCACCAAATTTAACAATTTCGGGCATAAACCTTACACCACAACTTATTGTTAAAAACCTATTTGATAAACAATACACCTTGGTTGGTAGGCAAGATGGCGCCAGCGACATTAATGAGTATGATATTGAGCGAAATGCCGATCCTCAGGGTTTCACACCAGCCTATCACTCGCAAATGGGACGCACTCTAGCGTTACAAGTACTATTCAGCTTCTAAACGGCTATTTACATAAAATTGAAAAAGTAGTTAGTGCTTTTCAAATGGTAAAACAAGGTAAATTGTTTAACCTAATAGAGATTAGTTATAAAGCGTTGCAATATCGAGCACAGTTTTATCCCAGCTAAGCCCCGTTGCATCACTGCTCTTTTTATTAAGAAAGAACATTGGGCGGCCATTTTTAACACTTAGTCCCAATGTAATGCCCTGCTTTACCAAGTCAATTTCATTAGTCACCAGCAAGCTATTAAACTTCAAACTATAAATAAGTGCATCACTTAAATTTACTTGGCCATCGAGGTAAATAATGTCGTAGGCTTTGGTTGGCAGTGAATTACCAAATTTAATATTACCTAGCTGCTCATTGCGCTGTTTGGCTTTTAGTAAATTAAACGCCTGGTACACTGCTTGGTCATTAATAACAAAAATAGAAAGCTTAGGCTTAACTGACAATGCCTTTTCATATGGCATTAACTTGGAAAGTAATACAACCTGCAAATTTGCCGGCAATTCGCTGGCCATGCTGAATGTTGATAAGCTGAAAAGCACTAACGATAGTACGAGTAGCCGTTTTAACTTATTAACTGAGTTTAGCAACACTGTTCGACTATCATCTTGCTGTAAAACTTACACATAATGCTTATTTGAGACTCCTTTTCGATAAGCTATCGTATTCCAAAACGACAATGCAACATACATGCAAATTATTGTACTGATTGTAATTATATTCTTATACTAGTACAAAAATATGCTAGATTATAGAAGAACTTTTGCTGAAAAATGGAAAACGATGAATAACAACAAGTTGAGTGTAAGACTGCTGTGGTATATTACTCCCCTTGTGATTATTCCTATGGCAATTCAAGGGGTTTTTTCCCTTTCCAACGTTACCAGTTCTTCCGAAAAACAAGCTGAAGCAATTGTTACTCGCTTTGTTGAACAGCAAGTTTCAAAAAGCCAAAATTACACACAACTGTACAGTTCCATTATTGAATTACTTTCCGCCTCACCCGATCTCAGCCAATATTTAATTTACAGTTACGATGAGCGCAATCGCCCATCAAAAGAGCGAACAAAATTAGTCTCGGCACTGGTGGATGAATTTGGTAATTACGTCGATTCTTTTTCACATATACTCAGTATTGGTGTAATTAACCCACAAGGAGAAGTACTTAGTTACTATCCTAAAGCGGTGCTAGAAACACGCGAAAGCTACTCGTTTAGTGAACAACTCACCAATAGCCGCAAGCAACAAAATTTATTTTTCGTTACCGAGAACGATAACACCTCGATTTACTTAACCTATCGCTTATTTGATTCGCGATTTACGCTCGACTCACCCAAAGTCTTGGGATATTTAATTTTTCATATTGATAATAGTGAAATCGCGAAAAGTGTTGCTAATAACTACTTTTCTGACACTGTTAATTTCATTATGGATAACTCAGGTAAAATCCTGTTCTGCAATCAAGTTGATATTAATAACCGCTATGTATCTGAATTTGAGCTGCAATTACTGAAAAAAACAGCCAATACAGGCCTTTTCAGTCAAGTGGCACTGCGTACGTTAGCTGATGAGAAACGTATGATCTTAGCGCACTCAATGGGCAACGATTTATACTTTGTTACCGCGCTAAATAAAGATTCGCTTTATAAAGCAGGTAAAACCATAACCATGTACACCGCATTATTAATTCTTGCGACTGCGGTGTTTTTACCTGGCATTATTTTCTTAGTTGTACGTCGCATGCTGTTAAAGCCGATTGAGTCACTTGCCGAAGCGAGCCATAAAGTGGGTGATGGTAATCTAAACATAAAACTACCTATCGACCGCAGTGACGAATTAGGTATGTTATTTCAAGATTTTAACCATATGGTTAACCAAATTAAGCAATACCAAACTGAATTACTCGACTACCGTGAGCATCTAGAAGAAAAAGTAGTTACGCGTACTCAAGCCATCGCAAAAATTAACAAAAAGCTCGAAAAAGCGATTATTGAAGCTGAGCAAGCTAACCATTTGAAAAGCCGTTTCCTTGCCAATATGAGCCATGAAATTCGTACGCCACTTACGGCAATTATGGGCTTTACCGAAACCATCTTAACGCAAGAATCAAACAACAAAAAAGCCAAGTATTTAAGTACCGTATTGCGCAACTCCAAGCACTTACTTGAACTTATTAATAACATTCTCGACCTTTCTAAAATTGAAGCCGATAAACTCGAAGTTGAAACACGCGCATTAGAGCTTATTCCGTTTATTAACGATATTAAAAGCGTGATTGAACCAATGGCGACGGATAAGAAGCTTACTTTAAGCCTAAATATCGAATACCCGTTGCCAAGCATTATTCATAGCGATGAAACGCGTCTTAAACAAATACTGCTCAATATTTGTAGCAACGCGGTTAAGTTTACCGAAAAAGGCGAAGTGGCATTAAATGTTCGCTATTCACCTTCAACTGAAAAGCTAATATTTACCGTGATTGATAGTGGTATCGGTATGTCACAACAAGAGCAAGAGCGTGCCTTTAAGCCATTTGAGCAAGCCGACATTAGCACTACTCGTAAGTTTGGTGGCACAGGGCTAGGATTATGTATAGCTAAAAACCTAGCACAGATATTGGGTGGCGATATCAGCGTAAACAGCAAGTTAAGCGAAGGCAGTACCTTTGAAATAATCGTGGCAACAAACAATCAAAATCAACAAATCACCATGATTAATAGCGCCGATTCAGCTCAGGCAATGTTGAAAGAAGAACACACAACCCATGCTCAGCAGTTTGAAGGCAACATTTTGGTCGCGGAAGATAATAAAGACAACCAAGATCTGATCCGCTTATTGCTCAGCCAATGGGGCATCTCACCTGATTTTGCCAATAATGGTGCAGAAGCAGTAGAGCAAGCATTAACCAACGATTACGACTTAATTCTAATGGATATGCAAATGCCGGTAATGGGTGGCTTAGAAGCGACAGAAATGCTGCGTAATGCCGCCTTTGACGGGCCAATTGTTGCGCTAACGGCTAACGTAATGAAAAACGATGTTGACGCTTACCTCGAAGCTGGGTGTAACAAGGCGCTTGCAAAGCCAATTGATAAATCACAACTTGAACAAACATTACAGCAATTCTTGGCGCTTGACCGCAGCAGTCAGCAAAACTGGGAAGAGTTATTCCAAGGTGAACGTTTTAAACAAATCAGCAGTAATTACAAAGCTAAGTTACCGAGTTTATTAGAACAAATCGCTAACTTAAACGAGCAACAAGATCTCAATGAGCTACTCGCCTTAGCCCACAGCATTAAAGGCAGTGCGGGTTGTTTTGGCTTTAATCATATTAGTGATGCTGCCGCCGAATTAGAATCATGTATTCGCGACCATAATGAAGATGGTCTCGACTACCACATCCTCAAACTTGAACAAGCAATTATATTTATTCTTAATCTAAAAGAGGAAGATTAGGACAAGTTAAATATGTGGTTAGGTATAGCACTGTAAGCGTAATGCTTAGCCCAGAATAATAATTCGTTATCTAGGTGAATTAATGGTGCGGCTACTTCTTTTGAATTAAAAGCTAAGCGCCATTAATATCGCGTCTTCACGACCCGATTCACTCGGATAGTAATTTTTACGCACACCTGTTTCAACAAAATCAAATGTTGTGTAAAGATGAATTGCTGCGTGGTTAGACTGTCGCACTTCTAAAAATACATTCTCGCCATTTGCAGCTTTTACAACACCCAACAAATGGGCAAGCATAGCCTTAGCAAGCCCTTTACCTTGATTTTCAGGGCAAACACAAATATCCATCAGGGTATAATCAGGGCCTACTTGCTCTAAAATATAAAAGCCTTGCAGAGCATTGTTGTCCATACATCCATACGCACTGTAACGCCCCGACAAACACGATGCCATTAGTTTTTCAGACATAGGAAAGGCATGACACTGCTGTTCAATAGTCATTAAACTCTGTAAGTAGGTTTGGTCTAATTTTACGATTAAATCTGTTGCCATAACGTGTGCCACAATGCTTTCTTTTGTTCGCCGGTTAATCCCAAATTGTTCACTTTTACTAATCCTGCACTTATTTCAAAAGGCACATGTAGATCAGTAAAAACTAGCTTAAAGCCGGCTGATTCTAGCATCAAGTTCAGGTCAATTTGTAACTGTGCATTGTTTTGCTGGGTTAAATCGTCGCTTTGTTTGAGCTGAAGCAATTCTATATCGAAAAGTGTAGCTAACCAGTTTGTAACCATAATGACAAAACGATTAAAAATTGAAGTACTAAGAAAGTGATAAAAGAAGTGGCAGGGGCGACAGGACTCGAACCCGTAACCGTCGGTTTTGGAGACCGCTGTTCTACCAATTGGAACTACGCCCCTGCAATGACGTCGCATTATAAGGACTCTTTGCTAAAGGTAAAGAAAAAAATAACATAATTCAGTTCAGGTGCTCAAAATAACAACAAAATCACATTTTACAATTGACCAATAATTATATTTGTTCGAAAATTAAGAATTAATTATGAAAAATATACAGAACGGAGTCTGGAGCTGAGGTAATTTTGCAAAAAGATCTCTTAAACTCGGTAGTAAAAATTACACGACACCGCGATGTAGATTCACTTGAATTAAGCTTGTTGTCGACAATTAGCGAGTTTCTGCAACCAACAGAAGCGGCGCTTTACAAAGACCTTTCGCGTTTTAATGGTATAGGTATAGAGTCGAGTGCTTCTTTATTAAGCGACGAACAGGGAAAAATTCACTGGCGTTCACGCGAGATTATTAAAGAGCCGACGAAGGAGCTACAATGCTGCCTTGAGTCTGCCTGCACAATCAGTTTACAAGACAAATCGGGTAATGAAACACGTTGGATCCCTGTCATGATTGATGACCAAGTATCGGGCGCTGTGTATATAGTTGCTAAACACCTTAATTCCAGTGAGCAAGTGACACTGAATGCACTCTGTCGTATTTATGAAAACTACTTAACCATTCTTAACGAAAGTGAACGCGATAAATTAACCGGCTTACTCAACAGACAAACGTTTGAACGCAAGATAAAACAACTGCTGGAAGACCAGTTACACTCGCATAATACGCCACAATTAAAGGGCAACCGTAACAAACGTTATGACGAGTCATCTTGGCTAGCCATTCTTGATATTGACCATTTTAAACAAGTTAATGATACCTACGGACATGTATGCGGTGATGAAGTACTGTTGACGCTTGCGCAAAAAATGCAGCTCTTTTTCCGCTCCAGCGATTTAATTTTCCGTTTTGGTGGTGAAGAGTTTGTCGTAGTATTTGAACCGACAACACTTGAACATATCACGTCAAAACTGGCTGAATTCCAGCAATATGTGCGAGATAACAAATTTCCATTTGTCGAGCAGTTAACATTGAGTATTGGCTTTTCGAGAATGAGCCCTTACGACTTCCCTATTTCGGTGATTGAAAATGCCGACAAAGCGCTCTATGTAGCAAAAAATAGCGGACGAAACCAATGTGTTTATTACGGCGACATTCTCGATGAAGATAGCCAAGAGCATCCTTCTGCCGATGACGTCGAATTATTCTAATACCATAAAAAATGCCAGCTACTAGCTGGCATTTTTATATCTCAAACTAAGTAAGGATTATTCCCACTCAATCGTCGCTGGCGGCTTACCAGAAATATCGTAAACCACGCGCGAAATACCATCGATTTCGTTAATGATACGGTTCGATACTAAACCTAAGAAGTCATACGGTAAATGTGACCAACGCGCTGTCATAAAGTCGATTGTTTCAACACAACGAAGTGATACAACCCAATCATATTTACGCGCATCACCCATTACACCTACAGACTTAACCGGCAGGAATACAGTAAATGCTTGTGACACTTTATGATAAAGATCTGCTTTGTGCAGTTCTTCAATAAAGATAGCATCAGCACGACGTAGTAAGTCACAGTATTCTTTCTTAATCTCACCAAGAACACGAACACCTAGGCCTGGACCTGGGAATGGGTGACGGTAAAGCATGTCGTAAGGAAGACCTAATTCAAGACCAATCTTACGTACTTCATCTTTAAATAGCTCACGCAGTGGCTCAACAAGGCCCATTTCCATATCTTCAGGTAAACCACCTACGTTATGGTGAGACTTGATTACATGCGCTTTACCAGTAGCTGATGCAGCAGATTCAATTACGTCTGGGTAAATTGTACCTTGCGCTAACCATTTAGCATTTTGGCGTTTGCCAGCTTCTTCATCGAATACTTCAATGAAAGTGTGACCAATTGATTTACGCTTAGCTTCTGGCTCATCAATACCTGCAAGGTTCGCTAAGAAACGGTCTTCAGCGTCTACTTTAATGATGTTTAAACCGAACTTATCGCCAAACATATCCATTACTTGCTGACCTTCGTTTAAACGAAGTAAACCATTATCAACAAATACACAGGTTAGCTTGTCACCGATAGCACGGTTAATAAGCATCGCTACTACCGATGAATCAACACCACCAGACAGACCAAGAATAACTTCGTCATCGCCTACTTTTTCTTTAATACGCGCAACGGCATCTTCAATAATTGATGCTGGTGTCCATAATTTTTCACAACCACAAATATCAATTACGAAACGCTCTAATAAACGTAACCCTTGGTGCGTGTGTGTTACTTCTGGGTGGAATTGTACACCGTAAAACTTTTTCTCTTCCCATGACATTGCTGCATGTGGACAAGTATCTGTTTTAGCAGACGTTACAAATGTTTCTGGAATTTCAATAACCTTGTCGCCATGGCTCATCCAAACGTCAAGTTTGCCAATACCATCTTCGATATGATCTTCAATCGCATCAAACAGTGCACAGTTACCTACTTTTTCAACTTTCGCGTAACCAAACTCTTTTTTATCCGAGCTGTGTACTTGGCCACCAAGTTGCGTTGCCATTGTTTGCATACCGTAACAAATACCAAGTACAGGTACGCCAGCATTAAATACATACTCTGGAGCGCGCGGGCTATTTTCTTCGGTTGTTGACTCAGGGCCACCCGATAAAATAATACCTTGCGGGTTAAATTCGCGAATTTGCTCTTCGGTTACATCCCATGCCCATAGTTCACAGTAAACACCGATTTCACGGATGCGGCGGGCGATAAGCTGAGTGTATTGCGAACCAAAATCTAAAATCAGTACGCGAGAATCATGAATATTTTTGCTCATTAGTTGTCTCTTTCTAAAAATCCAACAACTCGATTGAAAACGGCAATTTCAATCGGGATACAATTAACTAAGGCTAGCAAAAAGCTAGCCTTATCGATAAATAAAAGCGCGAATTAACCTAAACGGTAGTTAGGAGCTTCTTTTGTGATTTGTACGTCGTGAACGTGCGATTCACCCATGCCTGCTGCGGTAACACGTACAAATTGCGGCTTAGTGTTAAGCTCTTCAATTGTTGCACAGCCCGTAAGACCCATAGCGCTGCGAATACCACCAACCTGCTGATGAATAATGTTAGCAATAGGACCTTTATACGCTACGCGACCTTCAATACCTTCAGGTACTAGCTTCTCTTCTGATTTAGCATCTTGGAAGTAACGGTCAGATGAACCTTCTTTTTGGTTCATTGCACCTAAGCTACCCATACCACGGTAAGATTTGTAGTAACGGCCTTGATAAAGCTCAACTTCACCTGGTGCTTCTTCGGTACCAGCTAGCATTGAACCAACCATCACCAGTGATGCGCCCGCAACAAGTGCTTTTGCAATATCACCAGAGAAACGAATACCACCGTCGGCAATAACCGGAATATCACGGCCTTTTAAGCCTTCAACAGCATCTGAAATCGCTGTAATTTGCGGAACACCACAACCTGTTACGATACGTGTAGTACAAATTGAACCTGGGCCAATACCTACTTTAACGGCATTAACACCGGCATCAGCAAGTGCTACTGCACCTTCAGCGGTTGCAACGTTACCTGCAACGATTTGTAAATCAGGGTATGCTTCACGCGTTGCTTTTACGCGGTCGATAACACCTTGTGAGTGACCGTGCGAAGTATCGATAAGCAGAATATCAACACCCGCTTCAACTAACGCAGCGATGCGCTCATCTGTGCCTGCGCCAACACCAACAGCCGCACCTACACGTAAACGACCTTGTTCGTCTTTACATGCATTTGGTTTATCTTGTGCTTTTTGGTAATCCTTAACCGTAATCATGCCTTTCAGTTTAAAGTCATCATTAACAACTAAGATTTTTTCGATACGGTGCTCATGCATTAGGCCTAAAATCGTTTCACGATCTGCGCCTTCTTTTACTGTTACCAGCTGCTCTTTCTTAGTCATTACTGTTGAAACAGGTTGGTCAAGCTTTGTTTCAAAACGCATATCGCGGCTTGTTACAATACCAACTAGGTTGTTTTCAGTATCAACAACAGGGAAACCTGAGAAACCTTTATCGTGTGCTAATTGAAGTGCACCGGCAATTGTCAGGTCTGCAGTAACAGTAACTGGGTGAGAAACAATGCCCGCCTCATACGTTTTAACTTTACGTACATTGGCAGCTTGCTCTGCAATTGTCATGTTCTTGTGAATGAAACCAAGACCACCTTCTTGCGCTAACGCAATCGCTAAACGTGCTTCAGTAACTGTATCCATAGATGCAGAAACGATTGGCAAATTTAGTTCAATTGTTTTCGTTAGACGAGTTTTAAGGTTAGCTGTATGTGGTAATACAGTTGAGTGGCCTGGTACTAATAGTACGTCATCAAAGGTTAAAGCTTCTTTAGCGATCCTAAGCATTTGCAACTTCTCATGATATCTGTGGGTGTAGGGAGTTGCGGGTGGATTTTATCAGCGAATTTCATTCTAGTAAAATAAAATTTAATGTTTTGTGGTAGAATATTTTCCATTCAGCGCTAAATCATACTGTTATGTTGCAAAATCAGATACAAAAAGTTTATACCGTTTCCTTGCTCAATAAAGAGATACGCTACTTACTCGAACAAAATTTCTTTTCATTGCAACTCACAGGTGAAATATCTAATTTTATTTCGCCGAGTTCTGGCCATTGGTATTTCAGTTTAAAAGACGATAACGCACAAATTCGCGCAGCCATGTGGCGCGGTAATAATAGAAGTGCCACTTTTAAACCGAAAAATGGCGACCAAGTACTGGTGCGTGCTCGCGTATCACTTTACGAACCTCGCGGTGATTATCAGCTTATTGTCGAGCACATCGAGCCTGCAGGTGAAGGTCAATTAAAACAACAGTTTGACGCGCTTAAAATGCAACTTGCTGGCGAAGGTTTATTTGCCAGTGAATTTAAAAAGCCCCTGCCTAATAATATTCGCCGTTTAGGGGTTATTACCTCTCCTACTGGCGCTGCAATTAAAGATATTCTCACCGTACTGGAAAAGCGCGCGCCACAACTTGAGGTGGTAATTTACCCTGCACTGGTGCAAGGAAATGAAGCGCATTTACAGCTTATTGAACAATTACAGCTTGCTAATCAGCGCAATGAAGTGGATGTCATTATTCTGGGGCGCGGCGGCGGCTCAATGGAAGATTTATGGTGCTTTAACCACGAAATGCTTGCGCGCGCTATTTTCGCGTCAAAGCTGCCTGTAGTAAGTGCTGTTGGTCATGAAATTGATACGACTATTTCAGATTATGTTGCAGACTTACGCGCAGCAACACCATCGCAAGCGGCCGAAATTGTTAGTCCAGATAAAAATCACTTAGCTCAAAACATTGATGCGCTACAAAATCGATTGCACCACTTTATGGCGAAACGCCTGCAAAGTGCAGCACACAGCTACCAAGTACTTGAACAACATTTGCTGCGTTACCATCCTAGTAACCAATTAAATCAGCAATCTCAGTTACGAGATGAGCTTGAAATGCGCTTGCTTAACAGTATTCAACGAAAATTAGAGCAAGCAAAGTATGCACAACATACATTACAAAATAGACTCGAAAAAGCCACGCCCGAAAAGCGTTTAAGCCATGCGCAGCAACAGTTGCATAATCTGGTTAGCAGGCTTCAAAGTAGTCAAGCTAAGCAATTAGAGTTTGCAGAAAAACAACTTGCGGTATTGGCGGCAAAACTCAATGCCACCAGCCCGCTTGCGGTTTTAGCGCGCGGCTACTCAATGACGCAAAAAGATGCTAGCGTGGTCACCTCTGTCTCTCAAATTACTGAAGGCGACAACATTGTCACGCAATTTGCCGATGGCACTGTTACCAGTAAAGTCTCACACGTGAGTGCTAACAATGATCAATAAATCACTCATCAAACAGGCTCTTATTGAGCAGCTAGAAGCAAGCTTAACGATTGCGGTGCAATCTGCAAAACACGCACATCAAGATGCCACTCACGAGCAAAGTAAGGCCGAAACCCAATACGATAGCCTCGGCATCGAGATGGCTTACTTAGCTGAAGGGCAAAGTAAACGTATTGAAGCGCTTAGACAAGAAATTCAGGTACTTAAAGAATCGATAGAGCCAATTAGCAACCAGAAAATACAACTAGGTCATTTAGTTAAACTCGAAAATTGTGGCGATGAAAGTGTGTTATGGGTTTATATTTTAGCCGTTGCAGGTGGTAACAAAATCACTTTAAATAATGTTGATATTCAAATTGTTACACCAAGTGCGCCGATTGCTAAAAAGCTACTAAAGCAATCGATTGAGGATATTGTTAGCTTTGACTGGCAAGCAACTGAGTATGAAATTATCGAAGTTGTTTGAGTCTTATCAATAAGTGTGTTTTTATTAAAACTATAAGTGTTATCGATTGGTGTAACCTGATGTATCGCATATCCTTTTTCATCGTGCTGATGGCTATTTGCCTACCGGCGTTTAGCTGTGAGATAACCATGGGCTACCGTACCAGTGCACGATTACCACTTATCGCTGCAATGCCATCGAATCAAGGGCTATACAAAGCTATATTTGAGCGTGCTGCGCAAAATATTAACTGCAAGTTAGTCATAAAGCGTGCGCCCAAAAAACGCATAATCAAACTGCTTAATGAAGGTGCCATCGACTTTTATCCCGGTTATGGCTTTAATCAGACCCGCAGCGAATTTACGCACTTTTTCGAAAATGGCCTCACTAGTCATAGCGTCGTGATCACACACCGAGATGTTGCCAAAATAGATAATTTAGAACAACTGGAAAACAAAATTCTGCTAAAACCCTATGGTGGCAGAAAAACGGCCATTGAAGAACGAGATATATTGGTGCGGTACGGGCAAGATTTAGGCATTGCTGATGCAATCAAAGTAATTGAAAAAAAGCAGGCTGACTTTTTTATTTACAATAAAGCGTCGATTGATTATTACCTAGCGCAGCAGCCAAATGCACAGATTAAAATTCACGATTGCTGTTATTTAGCAAAACCAATGCATTTTGGCTTTTCTAGAAAGTCGAAGCACTATGAATCGTCGCTCAACCCAAACTACTTGCCAGAGCAAGCTGTGTCGGTCAACAACGTACTTTATTTGGTAAATGAAGGAACCGTTGCCAGCGCATTCGCTAAAGCGGTGAAAGCACTGGCCGAAAGTGGAGTAATTAAACAGTTAGAGCAGCAATATTACAGTGCAGCACTCGATAGTGAACAACCTGCTTCTTCGGACATATCAGCTACAAAACACTGATCCATAGTTTCTGCAGGGCAACCTGTTGTGGTTTTGCCAACCACTTTAGCTGGCACACCGACGACAGTGGTATGCGCATCAACATCGGCAATTACAACTGAACCCGCGCCAATTTTCGCATCTTCACCAACATCAATATTACCTAACACTTTTGCCCCCGCACCTATTAATACGCCGTGGCGGATTTTCGGGTGACGATCGCCTTGTTCATTACCTGTACCACCTAACGTAACCCCTTGCAGAATCGATACGTTATCTTCAATAACGGCGGTTTCACCCACAACAATGCCAGTTGCGTGGTCAAACATAATACCTTTACCCACTTTACATGCAGGGTGAATATCAACACCAAATACTTCTGAGTTGCGACTTTGAATAAATTGCGCGAGCTCTTTTCTATCTTGACGCCATAGGCAGTGTGCTAAGCGGTGTACTTGAATTGACTGAAAGCCTTTTAGGTTTAGTAGCACGGTTAGGTAGTTATCTACTGCTGGGTCGCGATCACGTACCGCTTTAATATCGTGCGCAACGTTATCAAGCATGGTGTCGCAATTAACAAATGCTTGATCGAATAACTCACGGAAAGTGAAAGCTGAAACTACCGCATCAGATAATTTGTTAGCGACAATAAAGCTTAATGCAGACCCTAGGCACTCATGGTTAAGTACACACGAATAAACGTGACTTGCCAATAACGGCTCTTTTCTTACTAAGGCTTCTGCTTCTTTACGTAATTCTTGCCAAATTGTATGACGCATAACAACACCAATCACTTTAACTACTTTTAGCTGTATAGCTTAATTTTAAACGAGTTTAACGCTTTTTGATAACTTGAGTAAGTAATTAAAGATAAGTTGTTAGACTGATTTATTTGCCTTTAGATAAATGTGTGCTAGAAATAGTGCCCTTCATAACCAAACGCAGCCTCTAAACATGAACAAAAATGTTGTACTTTTAGCCTTTTGCCAAGGACTTATCACAACCGGCAATATTTTGCTTGTGACCATCTCAGCCCTGGTTGGAAAAGCGCTAAGCCCAAGTACCACATTTATTACCTTTCCCGTTGCCATGCAAATGCTGGGGCTATTAGTTACTACGATTCCTGCATCGCTGATTATGGCTAAAACGGGTCGAAAGTTGGGTTTTAGTTTAGGCAATAGCATTGGTATTGGCGGCGCCGTGCTTGGCTTTTTTAGTTTATTGGCTAGCCAGTTTTGGTTATTTAGCTTCGCCACTTTTTTAATTGGGATTGGTATTGGCTTTGCTACGCTTTACCGTTTTGCAGCAATTGAAGCCAGTGACAAACCTGCTGTGGCAATATCTACAGTGATGGCAAGTGGTGTTGTAGCCGCGATACTCGGCCCTAATTTAGCGGTATGGGTGAACCATCACTACCCAGCATTAAACTACGCTAATGCATTTATTGCCCTTGCGTTTTTATATTCAATAGCGCTAATGCTATTACAACTCGTTAAATTTAATGAGGTGTCACATAGCCAAAATAATGGTGAAAGCAGGCCATTAAAAACCATTATTAGCGCGCCTAAATTTACGACTGCAGTATTTATTGCCATGGTAAGTTACACAGTGATGAATTTATTGATGACAGCAACGCCACTGGCGATGCATCGTCATGGCTTTGACTTAGCACAGTCGGCTCTGGTGATTGAATGGCATGTATTAGGCATGTTTTTACCGTCATTTTTTAGTGGTAAATTAATAGAACGTTTTGGTCAGGTCACCATGATGTATGCAGGAATTGTTTTAATCGCCCTTTGCTGCTTTGTTAATTTGCTGGGTTTAAGCCATTGGCACTTTTTAGCTGCGCTCTTTTTACTGGGTGTAGGTTGGAATTTTATGTTTATTAGTGCGACGCAAATGGTGAGCCAAACTTACTTACCGCAAGAGCGCGCTAAAGCCCAAGCTACTAACGAGTTTTTAGTGTTTAGCATGGTAACCCTCTCTGCATTAAGTGCAGGTTGGTTAGAAGCTACCGTAGGTTGGCAAACATTAAACCTAGTTACCTTGCCGATTTTATTACTAACAATAGCGTGGTTAACAGTTTATAAAATAAAGCAAAAAGCGCAGCTAAAGGTTAATTTAACGACAAGCTAACCCCCTTTTTAGTTAGCAAATTGTGTTTGCAACCAGTGATACAAAATAGAGAGCTCCACTCGCTGGGTATGGCATTTAGGTGTAACAAAGTAATAACTAAATGGCAATGTAATTTGCGTTTCACCAATGCGTTTTAGTTGCTTATCTTTAATTAAAGGTTTTACAAGTTGATGCCAAGCGAGTGCTTTACCTACACCATTTTTAGCTGCATTTAATGTAAGGCCTACTTCATCAAACACAAATTGGGCTGGCATTGAGGGTAGTTGAAAATGCTTTTGCCAATGTTGCCAGCTTATACCACCGGGCTTGTCTTCCATTCCTGCAGCATAATGAATCAAAGGCAATTCATGCTGCATTTCATAAACATTTGGCCTACATACCGGATAAACCATTTCATCTGCCAGTTTTTTAGAAACCGCATTCGCATATTTGCCATTACCAAAATGAATATGACAGTCTATATTTTGCTGCTCAAAATTAACGATTTGATGCTGGCTAATAAAATGAATTTGATAGTTAGGTAGCAAAGCTTGAAGCTCGGCTAATTTATTCACCAATACACAAGAAACAACACTCGGGATCGCCGCTATAACCAATTTTTTTACTTTCGGTGCTTGCGCTTTCTCAATACCAAACTCTATTTCTGAAAAGGCTTTTTTAACTGAGCTATAAAGCTGTTTAGCTTCGCTGGTAAGTGCCACACCTTTTGATTTGCGAATAAACAACTTCACATCTAAATGCGTTTCTAACTGCTTCATTTGATGACTTACGGCGCATGGCGTAAGGTGCAATAAATCACTGGCACGACTAAAATTAAGCTGCTCAGCGACGACAACGAAGGTGTGTAGATTGGTTAACTGACTGCTGATCATTATTTATGATTCAAATTTAACTCATATCACTTAAAAATATTATCACTTTCTTTAACAACAGATAACAAGCAAAATTAATTTAAACCCGTTTTAAATGAGGAAATAAGATGTCGCAGCACAGTGCTCAAATTGAATGGCAAAAAGCACCAGATGAGATGTTTACCGATGGACGTTACAACCGTGTTCATCAGTGGCGTTTTGATGGCGGTTTTTCAATGCCTGCATCGCCATCCCCAATGGTCGTGCCCTCGCCTTTTTCGAATTCCGATTTTGTCGACCCTGAAGAAGCCTTTATTGCATCACTGGCAAGTTGTCATATGTTGTTTTTTCTGCACTTTGCCGCAGAACAAGGCATTGTGATTGAACGTTATACAGATAACGCAATTGGCGAACTCGCTAAAAACGATGATGGCAAACTATGTATTACGGCCGTGACGTTAAAACCAGAGGTAACATTGGCAGGTGAATCGATTACACATAAAAAAAGCTTGGCAGAGTTACACCACCAAGCTCATGAAGCGTGCTTTTTAGCGCGTTCGGTAAATTTTGAGATTACCGTAGAGTGCGCGTAATTTGGCAATCGCTAGTATGCTAGCTGTTGAACTAGCATACGCTAATTACATTGTGAACATCTGTGAATCGATTGTACGAATAAGGTTGTTTACCCACTTACCGTATTTTTTGTGAATGCTATCACCATCATATTTCAAGTTAAGTGAATCGCGGTACTTAATCGTATACGTTTTTGCGTCGTAATGAATACCTACTTTAATCTGTTTACCACGCCAATTAAGTAAACCAGCAATTACGCCATCGCTTTCAACTTTACATGCCCACTGACGCTGCTGGCAGCCACTTAAAATTGCCTTTTCAACTGACTCTTTAGTCATGTTTGACGCATTTACTTGTTGATTGTAGTCAGTTACTGGAATGGTTTTACATGCAGCGAGTGAAAGGGTTACTACTGCGACTAGCGCTATTTTTTTTAACATTGTTTAGTCCTTTATGTTTTGTGTTCATTTTAGCAACGTGATTATTTCATTGAAGTGCTTAATTATCCAGCATCTTTTTGTAATTACGCCAACGTTAAACAAGTGATCTTAGCGCTTTTATTGCTTGATTATTTTTTTAATATTTCAAATTAAGCATAAAAAAGCCCGCCAATTGTGAAGTGACCCCATTAAGTTGGACTCATTTCTAAGCGGCTACCAAGGCCTGATTTCGATACTCTATCGGACTCAGGCCTTTTAGTTTCAGCTTAATTCGTTTGTGATTGTAATATTCTATATATTCTTTAATGGCATTTTCCAGCTCGGTTGCGCTTTTGTACTCATAACCGTGATACATTTCCGTTTTCAATATACCGAAGAAGTTTTCTGCAACGGCATTGTCTAAGCAGTTTCCTTTACGGGACATACTTTGTGTTAAGCTGTTATCTGCAATGATTTTTCTGGTCAACTGATGTTGATATTGCCAACCTTGATCAGAATGAATGAGCGGTCGCTCATGCCATGCTAACAACTTAATAGCCTTATTTAATGTATCAGTAACTAGACTTAACCTCGGTGAGGTTCCAACCTCATAACTAACAACTTCTTGATTAAACAGGTCAATGATTGGTGACAGATAGACACGCTGGTTAGCTACCTTAAATTCTGTAATATCGGTTACCCATTTTTGATTTGGTTTCACCGCATTAAAATCTCTGTTAAGCGTATTGTCGATATGCTTACCTAGTGCGCCCCTATAAGACTTATAACGCTTCGGCCTCACAGTCGATTGCAGTGACAATTGCTGCATCAAGCGTTGAACGGTTTTATGGTTAATGAGCGTACCCGAGTTGCGTAATGTTGACGTTATTCGCCTGTAACCATACCGTCCTTTGTGAGCATGGAATATAGACTTTATTTGCTGCTTTATCGCATCATATTTGTCGTGACTATCGCCTTTGTTACGATGGTAATAGTAAACGCTTTTCGGTAGCTCACTGGCCTTGAGTAAATGCGATAGTTTAAATTTAGCCTTTAGCTCACTCACTACTTTTGCTTTTTCGTTGTTGGTTTTTCCTGAGCCAAGGCATTCCACTTTTTTAAGACAGCATTCTCCGCTCTGAGGTACTCAAGCTCTTCTCTTAGTTCTTTTTCAGTCATTTCTTTCGAGTTTTTAGCTTTGGCAGGCTTGCGCATGTTTGCTCTGAGTGGTTTCAAGTGAGTTAATTTTCCCGAATTATAAGCGCAAAACCATTCGGATAACATGCCGGGAGAAGACAAGTCAAAAAAGGCACTAGTGTAAGTTAAAGACCATCCTTCCCGTTTCATTCGTTGAATCATCGCTAGGCGAGCTTCTTTTATGTAAGGTTTTTGCTTATGCAAAAAAGCATCTTTGCCATGAAGACGAAACACTAAACACCAATACCGAATTTGCCGTGAACTAACATTGAATTGTTTTGAAAGCAGACGTGAACCTTTGGTATTGGCTTGAGCTGCTACTTCTAGTTTGAACTCTCTACTGTATGTAGACATAAAAAGACCCCCAGTAATTGGAATGTCCAACTATTGGGGGTCACTTCATTGGCGGGCTTTTTATCGTTTTAAAAAACGTTTATTTAAATACGTTTTTTACGTCCATCACTTCAATATTGGCTTTATCGATAGCTAGCTTATAACTTTCAATTACCTTATCTTCATCGGTAAGTGATTTTGGTTTTTCAGCATTGTACTTAAGCGGTGAAACCGTTTCGTTAGCTAAACGCGCTTTCATGTCTTTTGCATCACCGGTAATAAACACATAGTGAATGTTTTTATTTTGTAAGTTGTCGCGAATAACACGATTTACATCTTCAACAGTTAAGCTCGCAAGCTGCTTACGTACATACGCAACAAACTCATCGGTATTGTAGAACTTGCTATCAAGCGCATAACCTAGCTGGCGATCTTGGCTTGCAACCATTTGCGGCACGAAGTTGGTTAAGAAGTTACGAGTTGATTCGAAATCTTCTTTGCTCATGCCATTTTCAATTAGCTTATCTAGCTCGTATTGCGCAACACGTGTTGCAAAGTGTGCATCATTGTTAGAGCGCAGTGGACGCAACCAAATTTGGAAAATTTGCTCAGAACGACCTAAGTTAGCATCTGGTTTGGTTTGATACATACCACGCGGAAAGTACTCAATATACGCATAATCACCATAGTTCATACCACGAATTTGGCGAATGCGCTGATACAAAAAGCTGTTTGAGTTACGGTGCTCACCAAAATAAGAACGCATTAACCAAAGTGCCGCCCAATCTTTATCGCTACGAATCGTATCAATCGGGAAACCAAAGCTCACCGCTGTTGATTTAGCTGGCTTTTCAACGATGGTTGCATGACGACCTTCCAACTTAGGCGCATCAGCAATTGTTAGGCGCTTTTCACTGCCTTCAGGAAGTGTACTTAAGTCTTTAAGCAGTTTTGCTTTTGCTGCATCTGACATGGCACCTGAGATACCCACATTTAATTTAGCCTGCGTAAATTCAGCTTTATAAAATGCTTTTAAATCTTCAAGTGTAAGCGCTTCTAAATCAGAAATATCACCATAGTTGTAGCTTTCATAAGTGTGACCTTGGTAAAGCTTACTGTATAACACTTCTTTGCCAAGCTCTTCATCGTTAGAGGCTTTTAGGCCTGCTTGAATGCCATCTAGTTGTTCTTTCTTTAAGCGCTTAAAGTCATCTTCACGCCAGCCAGGGTTAAGTAGTTGGTCACTAACAATTTTGTACCACTCGTCTACCTTGTCTTTATTAACACGGCCACGGAATGACACCATTTCTTTATCAATTTGTACACCAAAGCTACCAGCAATCGGGTAAAGGGCTTTTTGAATTTCTTTGTAAGAGCGCGACTCAGAGCCACCGCGTGCAATCATGTTAGCAGTGATTGCTGCAAGGCCTTTTTTACCTTCAGGATCAGCTGCTGCACCTGTGTAGAATAATAGGTTTACATCAACTAGCGGTGAGCTGCTGCGCATATCAAGTACAGAGAATTTCGCATCGCCTTGCGGTTTACTCATTTCGGCAACAACACCGTTTAAGTCAACCTCTTGCTCAAACCCTTTAACCGATTTAAGTGCCGACATAGTCACAGTTGTACGGCCTGAATCAATAAAATACTTATTGGCAATTTCACGAATATCTTCAGCGGAAATGCTATCTGCCGTTGCGTAAAGTTGGTTAATTACTTCAGGGTCACGCTCAAAATGCATGTAGCTTGCAAGGGTTGAAGCAATTGCTTGCGATGAATCTAAACCATTAACAAAGCTATACTTTAAATTAGACTTTAAGTTAGCAAGCTTATCCGCATCAACTAACTCGGTACGTGATTTGGCATAAGTACGGTTAATCGCATCGCGTGCTTTTGCTAAATCTTCTTCTTTTTCAACTTTTACAAATACGTGCAATAAACCCGGATCTTTGGTTTCTGGATTGTAAGTAAACATTTGGCTAGCAAGCTGCTTCTCAACAACTAACTCTTGGTAAAGCGCTGAGTTATTTGAAAAATACAGTTGCGAGATTAAATCTACTGCAGCACGGTCTTTTTCCGTTGGCTGCCACGCAGGACCCTTGTAAGAAACAAGTAACCAGTGACCCGGCAAACCTTCGCTTTCTTTATGAAGGTATTTTGCCGCTGTTTGCTTTGGCTCTACAGGAATATCAGCAACATAATCGCCACGCTGCCAGTTACCCCAATGCTTTTTAACCAGTTCAATGGTATCGTTCGGGTCTACATCACCAGTAATAATTAGCGATACATATTCTGGCTTATAAAACTTTTTAAAGAACTCTTCACCGTAGGCCATTTGATCTGGCATTTTTTCGATGTCTTCAAAAAAGCCCATAGTGGTGTGTTTGTAAGTATGCTTTTCAAACGCTTCGTTACGCACTGCACTTAATAGCTGGCGAATTGGGTTAGCATTATTTTTAAGGTACTCACCTTTAACCGTCAGTGCTTCTGTTCTAAATTGCGACTCAGAATATTTTAGGTTTTGGAAAATATCGCCTTTAATTTCAAGCACAGTTTCTAAATGCTGCTTTGAAAAGTTAAGGTGGTAGTTGGTGTAATCGTTTGTGGTGTAAGCGCGGTTATCTACACCTGAATTTTTAAGAATATCTGAGTAAACATCTTGCGGGAATTTTTCAGAGCCCTTAAACATCATGTGCTCAAAGAAGTGTGCAAAACCTGTTTTACCCGCTTCTACCTCGTTGCGAGAGCCTACTGATACTGGAATTTGCAGTGAGACTACATCTGGGTAATCTGTTTTAACCACCATAACGCGAAGGCCGTTATCGAGCTCTTCTAACACATAATCTTGTGCGAAAACTTTGTTTTCAGCTTTTACCGACGTAGCCGCTTGTGCATTATTTGATGATGTTGTGCTATTACAACCAGCAAGTGATAGTGCAATTGCTACACTTGCTGCAACCAATTTAAGTTTCATACTGTTTCCCTTGGTTTGGATTATTTTTCTATAGAATTTTTCTAAACTGGGTAATTATGGCGATGTTCGCGATGTTAAGCGAGTAATTGCGGTAAATGGGTGTAAATAAGGTCTGCGAGGGCCTTTTAAAAAGGCCCAGAGCAAAATCGCACTGGGCCATAATAGATTTAGTAAAACCTATCGAAGGGCACATTTATCCCCATTACACTCTACGGTGTCATCAAGAGTCAATATGCTTAAACTGTTATTGTAACTTAAGTCAATATCCGTAAGATTATTTCCACTAAGATACAATTCTCTTAACAGCCCAAAGCTACTCACATCTATATTAGTAAGCGCATTTCCTTCCGCTTGTAGATAGCTTATGCTGCTATTAAATGCAAAATCGATATATTGCAACTCATTACCCAAAACATCTAGCCTTAGCAAATTGCTATTGTTAATCAAATCAAGCTCGTTTAAGCTATTTTTTTGCGCTTCAAGCACTCTTAATTCAGTATTATTTGATAAATCCAAACTAACCAAGTTATTTGAGCTTAAATTTAATCGCTCAAGTAAAATAAGCTTGCTCAAATCAACTTCTGAAATACCGGTAGAAAACAAATTTAAGTCTGTGAGCTTTTGGTTGTTACTAATGTCTAAATTAAGCAAGGAGTTGCCACCTAAAACCAAATTTGTTAGTTCTGTATTTTGACTTACATCAATTGATGTTATGTTATTTGCCCAAATATTTAAGTATGTCAGCTTAGGTAAATGAGTAACGTCTAAAGACGCAATTGAATTAAGAACCAAACTCAAATCTGTTAATAAGTGATTATTGCTTAAATCAACCTCTGTCAACTGATTCATAGAAAGGTTTAAGTACTCTAAACTTGTATTACCCTGAAGACCGATAGTTTTAATCTGATTCGTACCGAGTGATAGGTGTTTTAACTTAGCGTTGTGGCTAACGTTAATTGTCGACAGTTTATTGCTGCTTAAGTCCAGTTTCTCTAAATTTACATTATTTGTAATATCGATTTGTGAGATATTATTCGCGCCTAGTACCAAGCTTACCAGTTCAGCGTTATTGCTTAAGTCTATCTCAGTTAAATCACTACCCCAAACATTTAAATCACTCAATTTTTTATTATTCGTCACATCAATATTAATAATATTGTTAGTTGATAACTCGAGTATTTGAAGCTCAGGGCTACCTGAAGTGCCTATTTGTTCCAATAAATTATTAGTAGCCAGGGTTTCGGTTAAATTAATATTGTTACTAAAATCAAGGTTTAAAAGTTTATTATAAGAAAGATTTACTTTACGTAATGCTAAATTCTTACTCAAATCAATATAACTAAGCTGGTTTGTATTTAGATACAACTCAGTAATATTTGGGTTGTTGCTAAGGTCTATTTGTGTAAGAGAGTTAACGGATAAATTTAGCACCTTCATGTTTTGAAAATATTCAATTCCCGCTGCAGAAACAATATTCTTTTGACGGCAATCTAACTCTTCTACTTGAGATACAACAATTAAATCTGATTCGTTTAAGCACTGTAATAAGTTAAAATCTGAAACCACATCCGCAATTCCAACATCAACGATTACCAAACGCTCTTTTTGCGATACATTTCCAGACTTATCAGTCGCCACGTAAGTGACTAAATATTCACCAACTTCATTTGAATTAACGTTATGCGAAACTTCAACTTCAACTAAACCATCGACTTCATCGTTAGCTGATGCACCAGGATCTTCAAAATTACTGCCCTGTGCTACCATCAATGGAGTTTTACCGTTCAAATTGATTTCTGGTGGCTTTTTATCTACTACAAAAATAGTTCTCGTTGCTGTAGCTTTTAGACCTGAACTATCCACTGTTGAATACTCAATAAAATACTCACCAACTTTGTTAATGTTTATAGTTCCGCTAATACTGACATGCAAATCGCCATCGATTATATCTGAACCAACTGCACCTTCATCAACGTACTGCGTGCCATACTCGATCGTAATCGGGTTTAACCCTAAAACATCAATAGTTGGTGGTGTAGTATCTACAACATATACTGTTCTATGGCTTATTGATGAGTTCCCAGAGCTATCGTTAGCTCTGTATTCAACCGTATATTCTCCTTGCTTCAAGCTGTTAACATATCCACTTATACTTGGAATTATTTCTCCATCATAGTTATCAACAGCTATAGCCCCACTTTCAACATATTCGTGTCCATATTCAATCGTTACTTCTAATTCACCGATTAATGTAATTAACGGAGATAAGCTATCTACCACAATTACTTTTCGCTCAATGTTAGACGCGTTTCCTGAACTATCGACAGCAGAGTAAACAATCGTATATTCATCAAGTTTTTGAGTATCTACAATGCCACTAATTTCAACTTCAATTTGACCATCAACAGCATCATGAGCTTTCACCCCTAATTCAACATACTGGCTGGCGTATTCTATCGTCACAACTTCCTTACCAACTAATGTGATAACGGGCGAAGTTGTATCAACGACGACGACACTGCGTTCAATACTTGATGAGTTCCCAGATTTATCAAATGCTCTGTATACAACGGTATATTCACCAAGTTTTTGAGTATTTACAGTGCTACTGACTTCTATTTCTATTTCAATTTCAGAATCGACATTATCAAGTGCGTAGGCGCCCAGTTCAACATAGTCGTTACCAAACTCAACTATTACTGAAGCTTCCCCCACTAAACTTATAACAGGTGCAGTTGTATCAACGACCATTACCTTGCGTTCAGCTAATGCTATATTGCCAGACTTATCTTGTGCCGAATATGTAATACGGTATTCACCAATTTTATTTGAATTTACTTTACCACTACTCGTTACTGCAACTGCCCCATCAACAGCATCAAGTGCCGTAGCTCCCGAATCCTTGTATTCGGAACCATACTCAATATTCAATGGGTTATCACCAAGAATCGAAATAACTGGAGGTGTGGTATCTTTTTTATCAGACCCTCCGCACCCAGTTAAGATACTTAAAGATAAAAAAAGAAACGAAATGATTTTTAAATAAGACATGAGATCTATATTAATTCCATTTAATTAAAATAAAGCTTGATATCATACCAAAGAAGCGATGAAAAAAATATATAAATCAGTTATTCACAATAGCCGGTCAAGAACTTGAATTTCCCTCAAGTTCTATTTCAATTTTTTTCAGTCGCAATTTTGAATTTTAGCTATTTAGACGTCTAAAAGGCTGCTATAGTTACTGTATCGAAATTATTTATGGTACGGAACAATGGCTTTATCTTTACAACAGAAAATTCAAGACCCAACACAAGGCGTTTATTTAATTGGTACTACGCCACCAAAAATGGGGACTGAAAAAGAAAAAGTGACAGAGATTGCCAATAAATTACTGGGTCGTTTGCATGAAATAGAGTATGACGGGTTAGTCATTTACGACATTCAAGATGAAAGTAGCCGCACCAGCGTACCACGCCCTTTTCCGTTTAAGCATACCGTAGACCCGCGCGAATACAGCTTATTGTTAAGTGATTTATCTGAATTAGATGTAATCACTTATAAAAGCGTCGCGCAGCGTGGTGTCGAAGAATTTAATGACTGGCTAACAGAAACCAAAGAAAAATATGCACTTAACAACCTTGTTTTAGTGGGTAGTCCATCGTCTGAAGGTGAGATTAAATTAAGCTTACCAAACGCGTATAACGCATTAAGTGAGCATCAAAATAAGTTTTTCTTAGGTGGTGTTACCATCGCGGAACGTCACGCATCAAAACGTAATGAACATGAACGTTTATTAGAAAAAACAGCGCAAGGCTGTGAGTATTTTATCTCGCAAGCCGTTTATGATGCACAAGCGACAATCGACTTAATTACTAGCTATGCCCGTAGTTGCAAGCAGCAAGGTTTAACACCTAACCGCATTATCTTAACCTTTACGCCATGCGGCAGTGAAAAAACGTTAGAGTTTATGCAATGGCTTGGTATTTCAGTGCCAGAAGCCACTAAGTGGCGCATTTTAGACTCTGAGCAATCACTTAATGAATCAGTGCGTATTTGCCGTGAAAACTTAAACCTTATTTTACAAAGCTGTGCCCATTTAGATGTGCCACTAGGTTTAAACATTGAAAGCTTAACCAACCGTAAAGAAGAAATTGATGCATCAATCAATCTTTACCGTTTATTAAAAGCAACAATGGAACTGAACCTGGCTGAAAAGCAGTTAGCAAGTTAATTTAGGGCTCCGCACTCCCTTAACTTCAAGTTCTAGCTAGTTAGGGTTTAATGGGCTAAGTCCTGCAATAGAGTGGCTCAATGCCACTTTTTCTTTAAGTGCTTTAAAGTCGTATTCGGCCCAATTAATTTTAACTTTATGGGATTTAAAATGTGCAACATTTTGCTTAGTGATCACATCAAGGTTAAAGGTTAGCTTTTTATTTTTTTGCTGGGAAAAAATATCGTGTCCATTATCGTAAAGCAATAAGCTAATAACTGCCCATGCCCCCATAACTTTATGACCACCAATTGACGCACTTATTGACTGTTTTTCAACGGCTTGAATTGCGCGAGGTAACCAATCAAAGCCACCAATAAAAATATCTTTATTGGGAATACGGCCCGATTCTACCGCTGCTTTACTGGCACCAAGTGCCATCAAATCAGACGCGGCCCATATAATATTTACTTTAGGAAAGCGCGCTAATAGCGCCTTGCTTTGATTAAACGCAACCTGCTCAGACCAACCAGCATGCACCGCTTGATATACAACCCCTTCATTGCCCTCGAAATACTCTCGCATACCATTAAACCGCGCCTGCGATTCACTGCCATAGTGACCATTAATAGCCACCACATGCGTTTCTTGCTTGGGTAATTGTGCCTGTTTTAATTGTTGCAACGCTTTTGCAAGTTGACCTCCTGCGGTGTGATTATCAAAGTAGATTTCACCAAGCCAGTGCTTATATTTTTGCCCTGCTAACCCTATTTTTTTGCGTTCTTCACCAAAAATTGTTTGCTCTAATGTAACAAACTTAATCTGCTGCGACTCCAGCAATGACATGCTCGCAGTGGAACCGCCGGGGTAATTTAAAATCACTGCGTAATCTGGTTTGGGGTTTTTCGCTAAATATTGTTTTAGCGCTTCTAATTGAACAATACGATTACCACCGCCATAAATCACCTGCATTTTTGTGCCAAGTTGCAGCGCTGCTGATTGCGCTATTTCTTCAACACTTTGCCAAAAAGGCTCATTGGGGATAGACGGGTTTACAAATAAAATATTTAACTCAGCACGCACCGAGTTACCAAATAAAATGATGCAGAACATCAAGTACTTAAAAAGTCTTATCATCACACCAAAAACAGATTCGATCATTATTCAAGTATTATCAAAGAACACTACAAAAGCGAATTTAAACGCGAAAAACTAATGCCAATTAATTGTTAGTTGATACTGCTGGCACGTCGCTAGATGCAGAACGTACAGGCAACGGATAAATGTCACTAAATGCTGTAAATTATTAGCCAAAGAAAAGGGAGATATAAATCTCCCTTTGGCTTTTACAAGTTAGGTCCCAGCCAACGTTCGGCTTCTTGTAAATTCATTGCTTGACGCTTGGCATAATCTTCTAGCTGATCTTGCTGAATTTGTGCAACGGCGAAATACTTAGACTCTGGGTGAGAAAAATACCAACCCGAAACCGCAGCGCCCGGCCACATCGCATAAGAGCTCGTCAACTTCATACCGATGCGATTTTCAACATCGAGTAACTGCCAAATTTTTTGCTTTTCAGTATGCTCTGGACAAGCTGGATAACCTGGAGCCGGACGAATACCTTGGTAATTTTCGCGAATAAGCTCATCGTTAGATAAATTTTCATCGGCGGCAAAACCCCAGATTTCTTTACGCACGCGCTCATGCAGGTATTCAGCGAATGCTTCCGCTAAGCGGTCGGCCACAGCTTTTACCATAATCTTGTTATAGTCATCTTGCTGCTGCTCGAATACATCCGCTAAATCGTCTTCTTCTAACCCGCCAGTTACCGCAAATGCACCAAAGTAGTCCGGTGTGCCTTTTGGCGCGATATAATCAGCTAAACAATAGTTCGGGAAGTCTTTTTTCTCGGTTTGCTGACGTAGTTGACAACTTGTCACAAGCACTTCAGTGCGCGATTCATCGGTGTATATTTCAATATCATCTTCCACACGGTTAGCAGGGAAGATACCCATCACGCCTAACGGCTGCAGCTTGTTTGACGACGCTAAATCATCGAGCATCTCGTTAGCATCTTT
The DNA here is from genome assembly GCF_056159365.1 of Pseudoalteromonas sp. ABV4_021. Lineage (NCBI taxonomy): Bacteria > Pseudomonadati > Pseudomonadota > Gammaproteobacteria > Alteromonadales > Pseudoalteromonadaceae > Pseudoalteromonas > Pseudoalteromonas sp. ABV4_021. Next base: position 2,391,108 of record NZ_JBSWVB010000001.1, read on the forward strand.
AAATAGTTGCTTTGCCTCTTCCCCCACAATTTCATCTTCTAAAATGCGCGGGTATTTACCAGCAAGCGACCAGGTCATAAAAAATGGCGTCCAATCGATATATTCACGCAGAGTCTCAATCGAAACATCTTTAAACTCTGTTACACCAATCTGCTTTGGCACAGGCGGCGTGTAATTTACAAAATCAATTGGTGCGCTATTAGCACGAGCTGCGGCAAGTGTAACTGGTTTTGAGCGTGGGCGTTTACGCGCTTGTTGCTCACGCACTTTTTCATACTCAGCAGTCGTTTTTGCTAAAAACTCGGGCTTTTGTGTTTTACTTAACAAGCTTGACGCCACACCAACTGCACGCGAAGCGTTATTAACATACACCACGCCTTTGTCATATTCCGGTTCAATTTTAACCGCAGTATGCGCTTTTGATGTGGTTGCACCACCAATTAATAAAGGAATATCAAACCCTTGGCGCGTCATTTCTTTTGCCACATGCACCATTTCATCAAGCGATGGCGTAATCAGGCCAGAAAGACCAATAATATCGACTTTCTCTTCAATGGCAGTGCGCAATATAGTTTCCGCAGGTACCATTACCCCAAGGTCGATCACTTCGTAGTTATTACATTGCAACACAACACCCACAATGTTTTTACCAATGTCGTGTACATCACCTTTCACGGTAGCCATTAGGATTTTACCGTTGGTAGCGCCTTCTTCTTTTTCCGCTTCAATATATGGGTCAAGGTAGGCAACTGCGCGCTTCATCACCCGCGCCGATTTAACAACCTGTGGTAAGAACATTTTACCAGCACCAAACAGGTCACCGACGACGTTCATACCATCCATTAATGGACCTTCAATTACTTGAATTGGTTTATCAGCTTGTTGGCGAGCTTCTTCGGTATCTTCGTCAATAAATTCCGTAATACCTTTAACAAGGGCATGCTCTAAACGTTTTGCAACAGGCCAGCTGCGCCATTCTAAATCTTCTTTTTTCGCTTCAACGCCTTGCCCTGAGTATTTAGGTGCAAGTTCAACTAAGCGCTCACCCGCTTCAGGGTCGGTATTTAATACTACGTCTTCAACTGCATCGCGCAGCTCTTTTGGAATATCATCATAAACTGCAAGCTGACCCGCATTTACGATACCCATGTCCATTCCCGCTTTAATGGCGTGATATAAAAATACCGAGTGAATGGCTTCACGCACCGGGTTATTACCACGGAATGAGAAAGATACGTTTGATACACCGCCCGACACTTTACAGTGCGGTAAGTTTTGTTTAATGCGGCGTGTGCCTTCAATAAACTCAACAGCATAGTTGTCGTGTTCTTCAATACCCGTGGCTACCGCAAAAATATTCGGGTCAAAAATAATATCTTCTGGTGGAAAACCTAATTGGTCGACTAGAATACGGTACGAACGCTGACAGATTTCAAACTTACGGTCGGCCGTTTCGGCTTGCCCTGTTTCATCAAACGCCATAACAACCGCAGCTGCACCAAAACGCTTAATGATTTTAGCTTGCTTAATAAATGGCTCTTCACCTTCTTTAAGTGAAATTGAGTTAACAATTGCTTTACCTTGAATGCACTTCAAGCCTGCTTCAATTACCTCCCACTTCGATGAGTCGACCATAATTGGTACACGAGAGATATCTGGCTCTGACGCAATTAGATTTAAAAAGCGTACCATTGCCGCTTTTGAGTCCAACATGGCTTCATCCATGTTGATATCAATAATTTGCGCGCCGTTCTCTACTTGCTCACGGGCAACTTCCAGTGCGGTTTCGTAATCTTCTTCTAGGATTAAACGTTTGAAACGGGCTGAACCCGTAACATTGGTACGTTCACCAACATTGGTAAATACTGCTGTACTGCTTGTCATGTTTGCTCCTAGTTTAAATTACAGGCTTCAAGGCCAGCTAAACGCATGCGCACTTCAATTTCAGGTAATTGGCGCGGTGCTACATTTTTTGTGCCTTGATACATCGCATTAATATGCTCAGGCGTGGTGCCACAACAGCCACCGACAATATTAATAAAGCCTGACTCTGCCCAATCAATAATCTCTTTTGCCATTTCATCAGCTTCTAAATCGTATTCACCAAATTCGTTCGGTAAGCCTGCGTTAGGGTGAACCGACACAAAGGTTTCACACACACGCGATAACTCTTCTACATATTGGCGCAATAAATCTGGCCCAAGGGCACAATTAAGGCCAATTGAAATAGGTTTAATATGACGAATAGAATTGTAGAATGCCTCAGTTGTTTGGCCTGATAAAGTTCGGCCTGAAGCATCAGTAATGGTGCCTGAAATCATTACAGGCAAGGTAACACCTGCGCGCTCAAACGCTTCTTCTACTGCAAAAGCCGCTGCTTTTGAATTAAGCGTATCGAAAATAGTCTCAATCAGAATTAAATCCGCGCCACCTTCAATCAATGCCAGTGTTGATTCAATATAGGCTTCAACAAGAGCATCAAAGGTAATGTTTCTAAAACCAGGATCGTTTACATCTGGCGAAATAGAACAGGTTTTTGATGTTGGACCAAGCACACCTGCAACATAACGCGGTTTTGTTGGGTCTTGTGCTTCAAATTCATCACACACTTTACGCGCCAGTTTTGCCGATTCAAGATTGATTTCACGGCTTAAGCTGGCCATTTCATAGTCTTCCATTGAAATGGTGGTCGCGTTAAAGGTATTGGTTTCAATAATATCAGCGCCTGCCGCAAGGTATTCACGATGAATTTGTTCAATGATCTGTGGCTGGGTTAAACTGAGTAAGTCATTATTGCCCTTAACTAACACATGCCAATTTGCAAAGCGGTCACCGCGGTAATCTTCTTCTTCCAGTTTGTATTTCTGGATCATGGTGCCCATTGCACCATCAAGAATATGAATACGCGCTTTTAATGCAGTGGTTAACTGCTGTGATTTATTCGGCATAGTTGTTAGTCCTTACGTCTTGGCTGACTAAATTAATATCGTATGGCGTGGTTTGATAAACGTAGTAGTTTAACCAATTTGAAAATAATAAAAAGGCGTGGCTCTGCCAAGTTTTACTTGGTTTGGCGCTGGCATCATCATTAGGAAAATAATTATTTGGCTTAGGTGCATTTTCTGCTTTTTCTAGGTCGCGTAGGTACTCTTTGTTCAAAGTATCTGCATCGTATTCTGGGTGACCAGTTAAATACACCTGCGAACCGGATTTATTCTTAATTAAAAACGCACCGACCTCTGGCGAACCTGCAACCACCTCAAGCTGGCTGTGGTTTGCAATATCAGCTTCATTAATATGGCCATAGCGCGAATGTGGCACTAAGAATTCATCGTCAAAACCGCGTGTTAACGCTGCATGTTCAAAGTAACGTTGATGTTTAAACACACCGCAAAGCTTTTTCGCTTTAAGTTTGCGCTTCAATCCATAGTGATGAAATAGCCCTGCATGAGCAGCCCAGCACGAAAACAAGGTAGAAGTAACATGTTGCTCAGCCCAGTCGAAAATCTCTTTCAGCTCTTGCCAATAAGCCACATCACTATATTCTAGGTGTGCCAATGGCGCACCAGTCACAATCATGGCATCGTAGTTTTCGTTTTTAACTTCTGAGAAATACTTATAGAACATATCAAGGTGTTGCTCAGAGGTATTTTTGCTACGGTGAGTATCTAAACGCAGCAACTCCACATTTACCTGAAGCGGCGAATTAGCCAGCAAACGAATAAACTGCACTTCAGTCTCAACCTTGTTTGGCATCAGGTTTAAAATGGCTAATCGCATTGGGCGGATCTCTTGTGTTTGCGCACGGCTTTGTGGCATTACAAACACATTTTCTTGCCTTAATGTATTAATGGCGGGCAATTGATCGCGCACTGTGATTGGCATCATTGTATCCTTATTACTATGGTAAATTGGGTTTAACCTGACGCTAATTATGAACGGATAGCCGGAAATATCAAGCTCCAGATGTTTAGATGTCCATTTAAGATTAAAGTGAAAAATACGCCAACCGTACTCCTACCGACAAATCCACCTCTCATTTCATAATAAGTGCTTTGTAAAAGTCACCATTACGCTCCCATCGTTTAAATCAACTTTTAACTAATGCTTTTGATTTTAATAATTTTTTACATTTTTCGAATAACAAGTGTTGCGACAAATAAAAAACAGCATTAGGATCGAATAAAAATCAATATCATTTACATTATAATGAGCTTTTTAGCAATTATCCCAATCTGGCTTGGATGCCTAGCCTGTTATTTAGGCAGTGAAAAACAACTACTGCTCAGTAAACCAATGAATAAATCTATTGCCAATTTTTTATTAGTTATTGGCTATTTTATTGGTGTTGCCATTTTCTCGCTGTCTTTTGCGCTTGCATCTTCGCTACTGGCGGCCTTTGTCGCATTAATGCTTGCGCTGGTAAGCCACACAATTTTAAGCACTTATACAAAAAACATTTGGCGTTTCAATGCACCCGTTGTGGTATCACTATTCGTTTTAGCGGGGGTGAGCTATGTGGCCTAAAACGTTAATTGGCTTCTTTTTTGGTCTTTTGTTATCAATCTCAATCGTGCTCAATTTAAATTTGATTTTGCCATTAGCGGAAGACGTTAGGCTTATTTCAGGCTTGGTGTTGGCATTCCCTATTTGGGCGGGCGTACTGGTGTGGAGTTACGCATTTGAAAAAGCACGCAAAGCCGCCAAAAACATTAGCTTTGTTCTTATCCCCTCTTGCTTACTCAACGTTATTCTTTTGATGAGTCAATAATAATGAATAATAAAACTCTGAAATCATTAACTAATGCACATGCATGGATAGGTCTTGTTATATCTATCGTGTTATTCATTGTATTTTTTGCCGGTTCAATTAGCTTATTTCGCGAAAATATTGTGGCATGGGAAAAACTACCAATACATGCAAATCAAACGGTCTCCACAAACTCTCAAAACGTAAGTTACGATAACGCAATTGCGACCATTAATAAGCAATATGATGTATATGTCGACCACAGGTTTTATTTATTACCGCCAACCGAACATTCACCGTATATAGAAGCTTACTTTGCAAAAAACATTGAAGGTACCGACCCAAAAACAGGAGAAGATCATAGCGATGTGCATATTATGCTTGATGCACAGAGCGGCGAAATTATTGGTAATGCCGATACCATGGATTTCGGTAACTTCGTTTACCAACTTCATTACAATTTAGGCCTTGGCCGCATTGGCTTATATTTTGTTGGGATCATTACCCTGTTCTTTTTTGTTGCGGTGCTTAGCGGGTTACTTATTCATTGGCGCAAGCTTTTCAAAAACTTCTTTCAATACCGTAAAGATGGCAATAAAGACAAGTGGTTAGACGCGCATAATATTATTGGCACCATGGGACTGCCGTTTCATGTGATGTATGCCTTCACCGGATTAGTTTTTAATTTAGTGATTGTCTACCAAATTTCTTATGCCCTTGTGTTGTACCAAGGCGACCAACAAAAGCTACTCGCGGCAGCAGGATTTAACGAACCCCATATTGATATCATCGACAACAAAATGACGATGAACGGCATCGACAGATTGCGTGCAATGGCAGAAAAAGACATGGATAACGCAATCATTGACCGCATTATGATTGAGCACTTTGGCGATGAAAGCGCCGTCGCGATTTTTACAGGGCAAAAGCAAGACAGATTTGCCACTGAAACCGCAGTACATTACCAACTAAGTAATCAACAACAAATCTATCTTACTAAAGACAACTACGATAATGCCGTGCGCAGTGGTTTAGGTGTAATTGCCCGTTTGCACTTTGGCGATTTTGCTGGCTACGGTTTACGGTTAGCTTTCTTTTTGCTCGGCTTAGCAACCTGTTATGTAATTTTAACCGGCAATTTAATGTGGCTAGAAAAACGTGCAAAACAGCGTAATCAAAGTCAGCGCTCTCTTAATTTTGTCACGCGAATGACAAGCGGTGGCTTTATTGGCTTTATCTTTGCCATTGCTGTGGGCTTTAGTGCTGCACGAATAATACCAATTGAGATAACAACGCGTGCTGAGATTATCGAAAACAGCGTATTTGCGTCATTTTTGCTGATGTTAGTTCTTGCTCAATTAATCAAACATAACGCGAAATTCAATCAATATTCATTGCAACTGAGCGGCGCAATATTTGCCCTTGCTGTCATACTAGATTGGGTTTTACTGCCTAGCGCAACGGCGCAACAACTAGCAGAACACAAATTTGATGTTGTGATTACGCAAAGCATCTTATTGCTGCTCAGTGGTATTTGCTTTTTTGCAGCAAAACAAGTAGTGAAAAAAGCCGCGTTTAAAAGCACTCAAACACAACCAAGTGTTACTGAATTAACTACTCAATAAATTATTCACACAACTACATACTAAAAAGGACGATATGTTTACTGTTAAACGTAGAACCAATGCTGTAACGGCTGCAGTAAAATATGCACTAGCGACCAGCTTGATTGTTTCACCATTAACTATGGCTGAAGACGACAATGATATTGAAAAGATTATTGTTACTGGCCAAAAAATTGACCGCACTTTGCAAGAAACACCTGCCAGTGTAGCCGTAATCACCAACAAAGTACTGGAAGAGCAAAAGCTAAATAACCTTTACGATGCTCTATCTGTTGTGCCTAATGTGACTGGCGAAGTTGGCGTAGGTGGCTTTACAATTCGTGGTATCGACTCTTTTAATGTATCTGGTGGTGGTAACAGCTTTTTAACCAGCGTTTATGTTGACGGTGCGCCATTACCAATGCGAGAGATTCAACAAGGCGGTTTTTCTACTTGGGATGTAAGCCAAGTGGAAGTATTACGCGGCCCGCAATCGACACTACAAGGTCGCAACGCCCTTGCTGGTGCAATTGTTGTGAATACCTACGACCCAGCATATGAATACAGCGCTAAAGGGCGCGTGATATTAGGTGAAAATGGGCAACAAGAATTAGCGATCGCCGCTGGTGGTAGCTTAATTGATGATGTATTAGCGTTTCGCTTTACCGCCGAAGATAGAGACTATGACGGCGTTATTGAAAATATTGCGCGCAACAACGAAAACTCTGACTTTTCAAACTCAAACCTGTATCGCTTTAAACTACTATTTGAACCGATTGAAGATTTTTCAGCGATTTTAAGTTACAGCAAGTCTGAAACAGAAATGGGCGTTGTATGGACAGACGCGCACCCAAGTTACGCTAACGATTACCGAAAAGTAAACTTTAATGACCCAACATGGGAATTTACCGATTCAGACTTAGTGGTATTAAATCTAGATTACTACATTAACGATATTTGGTCGGCAACAGCAATCACAACTTATTCAGATATGCAGTATGGTTACGAATGGGATGGTGATGCATCGCCATTACCGATTGCACAACTGCACGATAAACGTTCTGACGAGACCTTAACCCAAGAGCTAAAACTGACGTTTGAATACGATAATTTAAAAGGGATTATTGGCACGTATTATTCAAATTTAGAAGTAAAAGATAAAGCGATTGGTAATCGTAGTGCCAGCTTTAGTCAACTTGGCGTGCCAACGTTGCTGGTAGCTGCACCAGAAAATGGCGGGTTAGGTTTACCACAGGCGGTTGCCGATCAGGTATTAGCGCTTTACGCACCTGTTGACCCTGTACTGCTAGATACCTATTCAAATTTATATCGTGAAATTACCAACACTGCTGTTTTTGTTGATTTTACTTACAGTATAAATGACCAATTTGATGTGTTTGCTGGCATTCGCTGGGACCAAGAAAAACAAGCCAATGCGACTGAGCAAGCCTATGGCATTGGCAATGCACACTTGCTACCAAACCCAAGCGATTATGCGGCAAACCCGATGTTTGCCCAACTTGTAGCTGGTATTAATGCGAAGCTGCTTAATATGGCAAGTCAAGCGTCACAAAATGAGCCTTTAACGTCAAAAACATTTAACGAAGTGCTGCCGAAGTTAGGCGCAAGTTACCACCTAACCGATAACATCACCACCAGCTTTACCTACCAACAAGGTTACCGCTCTGGTGGTGTCGGCACCAACTCAGCACGAGCCACACTCTTTACCTACGACCCTGAATTTACCGATAACTACGAGCTTTCACTGCGCTCAACTTGGCTAGACGGCACTTTAGTGACGAATGCCAATGTGTTCTATCTAGATTGGCAAGATCAACAGGTTAGCGTGCAGCTGTCGGGCAATCAATACGACAGAGAAACCACAAATGCTGGTAAGTCGACGGTGCAAGGGTTTGAGTTTGAACTATTCTACTACCCAACGAATAACTTAACGCTAACTGCAGGCTTTGGCCGTGCTAAAACCGAGTTTGAAGAGTTTTTAGTTGCTATTCCAGGCGAACCGACGCTTGATTTAAAAGGTCAGCCATTTGCGGATTCACCTGAATGGACGGCAAACTTAGCCGCAAGTTACCACACTGATTTTGGTTTATATCTATCTGCTGATGCAAACTACCAAGACAGCGCGTTAGCCGATACCATGTATCAAAATAGTAATGAAATGAAAAACCTGTGGGGCGAAAACTATGTGCCGCAAAATGACGCGCGTACGTTAATAAATGCGCGTATTGGTTATCAGTGGGAAAATTACGATATTCAACTATCGGCGAAAAACCTAACGGATAAAGTGTATGACGCACGTGGTGCGCGCACCAACAATAAAACCCTTGGCCAACCTCGCCAATTAAGTTTAAGTTTTACTGCTAGCTTTTAAGCGCGTGTAACTATCTTGCAGGGGAAGTGATTAACACTTCCCTTTTTTACATTAAGTGTTTAACTAATAGTGGTTTACCACGGCTAATTTGATTTGCTTGCGCTAAAAACAACTCAGCGGTGGCCATAGCATCAGTAAGTGCATTATGACAACTGTATTCGGGCAAACGATAGCGCTCGCGACAACTGCTTAAGGTTAAGCTATCTTGCGCAATTACATGCCCTTGGCGAGCAAGGCGTTTATGTTCAATATTCATAGTATCGAGTATTGCTAAAGGCTTGTGCAATAAACCCGCTTTATTAAACGCGATACGTAAAAATCCCCAATCAAGCTGTTGGTTATGAAATATTAATACTTTATCGTCAAGTAGCTCATTTAACGCTTTAAGCGCCTCATTTAACGGTACACCTGCCGCAATCGTTGTATTATCAATGCCGTGAAACACAGGGCTTTGATTTAAATTATTCACCTGATTATTAATAAAGTGCTGACATTGACCAATTTGAATACGTTGATGACTAATTGGCACCCACGCAATCGAGACAATTTCATCTTGTTTTGCATTAAGCCCGGTTAACTCTAAATCAATAACTAAATAGTCCATCTTAAAACAGTTACTTTTTAATATGTCATTGTCTTTTTCGGGTAACACAAAAAAGCGCTTAATTGATTCAAGTATTCCCATCATAAACTGCCTCTAGCAAACTTAAAGGCGGCCGCTTGCTGTGCTTGTTTAATTAAATAAAACGCCTCTTTTAATTGGTGGCGTTCAAGTGAGGTTAAATCTTCTGGGTCGATACAATTAGCCGGTAACCCTTTTTGCTGTAACTGTACGTTTAAACGCAGCTGCGTAAGGTAGCGCCAACAATCTTTTAAATCATAGATATCTTTTTTACTCACTTGCTGTTGTTTAGACAACGCACTTAAGCGCTCTAAGGTATTAGCAGCGGTAACATTATGATGCAGCGCATAAAGGCGCACAATATCATTAATAATTGCCACACCACGCTTTTTTAAATCAATATACGTATGTTTTTGCTTATCTTTTTCTAGTTTAAACTGATTAAATAAACCGATAGGCACCGAGTTAGTATTAATATCCGTTGCCATTGAGGCAAAAAATATCTGATTTTTAGTAGTCGCTAATATGCCTTTACTAAATGCTTCGAACAAACTTTCAGAGCCATCAACAAAACGAATATCAAAAAAGATTTTGCAGTTTAAAATAGCCTGCGGCGATGGGCTTTTAATCCATGAACCAAATTGGTTTAACCATGCAGAAAGCCCCATACGGCATGCATCACGACTTGCCATAATACCACCAGGGCATTCTTTAATACCGCACGCAATTAGGTTGTCACAAACAAACTCGCCTAACGCTTTAAAGTAATCTAGCTCCGTTTGCGACAGGTTGTCTGGCAGCAATAAACCGTTATCTTGGTCTGAATGTAATGTTTGCTCTTCACGTGCTTGCGAACCAAAGCAGATCCAACTAAACGGCGTTGGCGCTGTGCCATTTTGCGTTTGAAATAATTGAATTAAACGCGTCGTCATGGCATCGGTGATACCGCTAAGTAATTTACCAATTAAGCTAGTATCTTCTACTTTGTCTGAAAATCCTCGCAATAACTCGGGCACTTCCAGTGCATAGCGCTTAATATCAGCGACACTTTCGGCTTTATAAATACGGCCAATAAGTTGTACTGGGTCAGATTTTTGCTGGCGCAACAAATCGGTTGCAGTGATCATACCCAAGGGTTGATGTGATTCATCAAGCACAGGTAAATGATGAATATTTTGCTTTAGCATTAAATGAAATGCAGAGAATACACGGTTGTGCTCAAACACATGCTTTGGCTTTGTGGTCATAATGGTTGCAACCACATCGTTCGGGCTACGTCCTTCTGCGAGTACGCGATTACGTAAATCGCGGTCGGTAATTACTCCCACCAGCTTGGTATTTTCAGTGATCATAAGCGATGAAACACCAAATTGACTCATGGTTTTGGCGGCATCGCTAATTTTAGTTTCAGGGCCCGCTGTCACGGCACCTTGCTTCATAATTTCACTTATGCGTTTGCTCGACCAATCATCGCTGCGTTTTTTATAATTCACACTGAGTAGGCGATTAGCATGAGCACGCACAAAATGCTGTGCAAATGCTTTATAGTGTTCGCGCAGATAATCCCAATGAGTTTGGCTGAGCAGATATACAATGCCTTCGTTTTGCACTTCTAATCGATTACTAATAGGCTCGCCAGTTAATAGCGATGGGTAGCCAAAATAATCGCCTTCAGATAAACGCGCAACCACTTCACCACTGCTATCTAAAATATCATACAAGCCAGAGCGAATTAAAAACAAGCAGGGTGCATTTGAGTTTAGCCATTGGTTTTGATTTTCTGGTGTTAAATAAACCGCTTCAAGGCTTTTAATAAAGTACTCAGTGGCACTGGATTCTAGATCACTAAACGGTGCTTGCGCTTTAACAAAACGTGCTACTTCATTAAGCTCAAATGCCATGGTTACTCTCCTTAACTGTGTACAGCCTGAAAAAGGTGCGCTTGCTCATCCCTTAAGGCAACTCACCTCTGTCATTTGACTCTAGCAGAGCAATAAACAAAAAAAAGCCCGACTATAGTCGGGCATTGAGTTTGATTTTTGATTCAGCTCAAACTGTTGGTTGTTTAGTGAGCATGCGCTGCACTTGACCCTTTCGGGTTACGAATATCTTCAACCATTTGCTGTACTTCTTCTGGTGTTTCGCTGGTAACTTTCTGAACCGCAATTGCAACAGCAAAGTTAACTAGCATACCAATCATACCGATACCCTCAGGTGAGATACCAAATAACCAGTTCTCAGCAGAGTTAAGGTCAGGGCTTACGAACTTGAAGTAGATAATGTACGCCGCAGTAAAACCAATACCACAAACCATACCGGCAATCGCACCTTCTTTATTCATGCGCTTCGAGAAAATACCCATAATAATTGCTGGGAAGAAACTCGCCGCCGCTAAGCCGAAGGCAAATGCCACCACCGAGGCCACAAACCCTGGCGGGTTAATACCAAAGTAAGCCGACACCGCAATCGCCACCATCGCAGCAAGGCGTGCTGCCATTAACTCTTGTTTATCGCTAATGTTTGGCTTAAAGGTACGTTTAAGTAAGTCATGCGATACCGAAGTTGAAATAACCAATAACAGACCTGCTGTTGTTGATAATGCCGCTGCAATACCACCCGCTGCTACTAATGCGATTACCCATGCTGGTAAGTCAGCAATTTCTGGGTTCGCTAGTACCATGATGTCGCGGTCAATCTTAACTTCGTTAGCACTGCTAGGATCTTCAATTTTACCTGCAGAGTACTGCATTTTGCCGTCTCCATTCTTATCATTGAATGTAATTAGGCCAGTACGCTCCCAGTTTTTAACCCACGCTGGTGCCTCTGCGTACTCTGTACCACTGCCGTCTTTACCATTAATAGTATCGATAAGGTTTACACGGGCGAACGATGCAACCGCAGGAGCTGTAGTGTAAACAATTGCGATAAATACTAATGTCCATGCCGCTGAAATACGCGTGTCTTTTACGCGAGGCACAGTGAAGAAACGTACGATTACATGAGGAAGACCCGCAGTACCTACCATTAACGCAGCAGTAATTGCGAATACATCGATCATCGATTTAGACCCTTCGGTATACTGGGCAAACCCGAGTTCGGTGCTGAGTCCATCGAGTTTATCAAGTACATACATTCCTGAGCCATCAGTTAATGTTGCACCAAAACCTGTTTGTGGTAGTACGTGACCTGTCATCATCAATGAGATAAAGATAGCTGGTACTAGGTATGCAAAAACAAGTACACAGTACTGAGCTACTTGCGTATAAGTGATACCTTTCATACCACCTAATACTGCATAGAAGAATACGATTACCATACCAATGTAAACACCGGTTTCGATATCAACTTCTAAGAAGCGAGAGAATACAACACCTACACCGCGCATTTGGCCTGCAATATAAGTAAAGCAGATAAAGATTGCACAGATAACCGCTACCGTACGCGCTGTTTGCGAGTAATAACGGTCACCAATGAAATCTGGCACAGTGAATTTACCAAACTTACGTAAATATGGCGCTAAACAAAGGGCTAGTAGCACATAACCACCTGTCCAACCCATTAGGTAAACACCGCCATCGTAACCTACGAACGAGATAATACCCGCCATTGAGATAAATGACGCAGCACTCATCCAGTCAGCTGCTGTAGCCATACCATTTGCAACAGGCGGTACACCACCACCGGCAACGTAGAATTCTTTGGTTGATCCCGCACGCGCCCAAATTGCAATGGCGATATACATTGCAAAGCTTGCACCTACGATAATAAAAGTTAGCGTTTGAACGTCCATTATTATTCTCCTTACTCGTCAACGCCGTACTTTTTGTCTAACGCAGCCATCTTGTATACGTAAACAAAAATCAGGGCAACAAAGGTATAAATGGCGCCCTGCTGAGAGAACCAGAAACCTAATTTAAAACCAAAGAAACGGATTTCGTTAAGCGCATCGACAAATAAAATGCCGCAGCCAAACGAAACTACAAACCAAACGGCTAGTAGTTTTATTACTAGCAAAAGGTTTTCACTCCAATATGCTTTGGCTTGATCATTATCTTTAAAAGCCATTTTTATATCCCCTAGTCATGCAAAGTTGCACGTTAATTAATCGTCATCATTGACTCTAGCAACGCACATAAAAGATTAAAGTGCGACCTTAGTCGTAACAATTTATTAACTTAACTACCTACTAAAGGTAAAAAATGACCATAATTTAAACGAAAGCGAGTAAAAATAAGGCTTTAAAGCACACCAAAGTTACGTTTACGTAAACGTAACCACCTAATTTCCCATTATGTTAAGACATTAGTCGAACATCGTTATTAATAATGACACTCAGCCTGTAAATTCAAGCTGTTGGGGTAATTGTGATTGAGATGCACAGTTTCATTAAAAAGTGATAAATTAGCGTATCAATTAAGAAGAATAACAAGAGTAACCATGACAATTGCGCTAATTTTCGTCGCTTTGGCCTATGTTGGCATTCTATTTTGGCTTGCTAACTGGGGAGATAAAACCACACCTCTGGCCAAGAAAATTAGTCACCACCCCTTTGTTTACTCATTTGCTTTAGGTATTTACTGCACCTCTTGGACCTTTTATGGCGCTGTAGGCACAGCCGCTAATTCAGGTTGGAGTTACCTGCCCATTCTATTGGGCCCTGCACTGCTGTTTATTTTAGGTCACGGCTTTTTGCGCAAGATGATATTGGTTAGTAAAAAACAAAATATCACGACCATTGCTGACTTTATTTCTGCGCGCTACGGAAAACGTCAGCTCACAGCAATTTTAGTGACCTTTATTGCACTGCTTGCAACTATTCCTTACATCGCACTGCAGCTGAAGGCGCTTAGCACCAGCTTTGTATTACTGCAAAGCGACAGCGAAATATCTGGCAGTATGATGGCCTTAATGGGCACCTTGATTATGGCAATTTTCGCCATTTACTTTGGTACGCGCAAAGTGGATGTAACCGAATATCGCTCAGGTTTAATGTTGGCAGTGGCCTTTGAATCAGCAGTTAAACTGCTTGCGCTCGGTGCAGTTGCGGGATTGTCTTATTATGTTTTTACGCATTACCAAGATGGCATGTGGGATTACTTTGTTACCCAAATCGCTTTTGGCCAATGGCAAAAAGAAGACTTTTTTAGCTTTAACTTTGTCGCGCAGTCATTAATGGCAGCCGCTGCGGTTATTTGTTTGCCGCGCCAATTCCATGTAACCGTTGTAGATAACCAAGATATTAGCCATTTAAAAACCGCACGCTGGGCATTTCCACTGTATTTATTACTTACGGCGGGCATTATTATTCCAATTGCAACCGCAGCAATGCACCCTCAAATTGGTGGTAATGTTGCAGCCGACAGCTTTGTATTAGCACTGCCCCTTGCACAACAAAGTACCTTGTTATCAACGTTTGTATTTATTGGCGGTCTGTCAGCGGCCATCGCCATGATTGTAGTTGCTACGCTTACACTGAGCACCATGATCTCAAACGATGTTGTGCTACCTTTAATGCTACGTCGTAAATTTAAACGTAACCTGATCACTACCAGCTATAAACGCCGAATTTTATTAACACGACGTTTTACCATTGCGGTTATTTTAGGGCTTTCTTACCTTTATCAACAATTGTTCGGCAACCAAGCTGCTTTGGCGAGTATGGGCCTAGTGGCATTTTCATTAGTGACTCAACTAATCCCTGCGGTTGTCGGTGGTCTTTATTGGCGCAAAGGCCACGCCTACGGTGTTTACGCCGGCTTACTAGCTGGGTTTGCCTGTTGGTTACTGTTTTTAATGCTACCGCTATTTGAAGGTGCCGTAACCACTAACACCGCAATGCAGCAAAGTGTAATCACTCAAGGTACGTTTATTGCGCTGATTGCCAATGTTGTGTGTTATATCGCGTTTTCACTGGGTGCCAACGAGCGTTTAGTCGATAGAATACAGGCAGCTGCATTTGTGAAGCCAAAAGAGCAGCTAAAACTTGCTAAACATCATAGCAAACAAATTAACGCCACGGTGTACGACCTTAAAGTACTGCTACAAACCTTTTTAGGTATTCAGCGCTCTAAGCAATTAATTGTGCGCTATACCATGCGACACGATTTTGCTGACGATAACGATACACCGACAACTGACTTTGTCGATTTTTGTGAAAGAGCCCTTACCGGTGTACTCGGCGCATCGTCTGCACGCGTATTAATTGGTGCGGTAATTTCTGGTAAGCAAATGGCGTTTGAAGAAGTAGTTAACTTTTTCGATGAAACCACACAAGCCATTCAATTTAATCAAAACTTATTGTTTACCTCGCTGGAAAATCTAAGCCATGGCATTTCAGTTGTAGACAGAAATCTGAAGTTAGTAGCGTGGAACAAGCGTTACACGGAACTGTTTGAATACCCCGAAGGCTTCTTGGAAGTCGGCCAACCTATTGAAGAAGTGATTCGTCATAATGTGAGTAAAGGTGAATGTGGACCAGGCGAAATTGACGCACAAGTGCAAAAACGTGTGCAACACTTACGTAACGGCAGCTCACACCATTTTATTCGTCGCAGACGCAACGGCCAAGTAATTGAAATGATAGGTAACCCACTGCCTGATGGTGGTTTTGTTACCTGTTTCTCAGATATTACCACACACATTGAAACGCAAAATGCGCTTGAAGAAGTGAATATTGATTTAGAGAATCGCATTGAGGCACGTACGCTAGAAATTCGTTCAATCAATGAAGATTTAGAAGCGCAAATTGAAAAGCGAATCGAAACCGAAAAACAGCTTAACCAAGCCAAACTAGAAGCCGAAAAAGCCAATGACAGTAAAACCCGCTTTTTAGCGCTCGCGTCGCACGATATTTTACAGCCACTTAATGCGGCAAGGCTTTATCTGGCGGCTGTTGACCAAACAGAACTCTCTAACAGCAACCTCAGTACCATGGAAAAACTTGGCGATAGCCTTGATTCAACCGTGCATTTAATGTCGGGGTTATTAGAAATAGCTAAGTTAGAGCAAGGCGCAATGACGCCGACGCCTCGCCACTTCCCGATTAACGATATTTTAGCGCCGCTGAGTAATGAATACGTTATTCTCAGCAAAGAAAAAGGGCTCGATTTTAAAGTGCGCAGCAATGATGCTGTAGTGCATGCCGACACCACTTATCTGCGCCGAATTATTCAGAATCTAGTATCAAATGCCGTGAAATATACCGAAAGCGGTAAAGTGCTAGTGGCTTGTCGAAAGCGAAAACACAGCCTACGTATTGAAGTATGGGATACAGGCCCAGGTATCAGCGAAGTAGAACAAGCAAAAGTCTTTAACGACTTCTACCGCGTACAAAGTAACGACAATAAAGGGTTAGGGCTTGGTTTAGGCGTGGTAAAACGTATGGCCGATTTAATGTCGTTAACCCTAGAGCTTAAATCAACACCAAACAAAGGCAGTTGCTTTGCGCTGGAAGTGCCTTATGGCGACAGCAAACTAGTGCAAGAAAAATCAACTAACAAAGTTAAGCTTGATAATAAGCAAACCCTTAATGTATTAATCGTTGATGATGAGCAAGAAAACTTAGATGCGATGGGCACGTTAATGAGCAAATGGGGTTGCCGTTATTCTGCCTTTAATAAAGTAGACGATGTATTAAATTATGCGCAAAACCAAGCTAAGCCAGATTTAATTTTAATGGACTACCAACTCAGTCATGAAATGGATGGCGTTAGTTTAATTGCGCAATTACGTGAGCAGTGGCAAGAAAGTATTCCTGCGGTATTAATCACTGCGGTAAGAGATGATGAACTAAAACGCAGCACTAAAGAGCAAAACATTCACTACTTGAGTAAGCCTGTAAAACCAGCAAAACTCAAAGCATTAATAAAGCATACAAGCCGTTAAATAATAGGCCGGCAAAACGCCGGCCTATTTAATTTTTTAACCCTAAATAGAGTTAACTAATTAACACTAGTAATTAAAACTGATAACTAACACCTACAGCAAACGATACAGAATCTAAATCACCCATATCAAAATACTGTACGCCTGCGTCCATTCCTAAACCAAAGTCCCACACGTACTGCCAACCACCTTCAAGGTAAACACCTGTGCCCGAATCATCAATAAACGTACGATCATCTCTTGAAATTTCATAGTCATAGAAGTTAGCACCAACTTTAGCGTAAAGACTATTGCGCTGAGACAAAGGTAATGTTCCTTTACCTGCAATGACAAAGTTAGTGACCTCTAATTCATCGGCGCCAATGTTAAACATTGAATCATTGCGGTCGCGACAGGTAAAGCCATCATCAAAATCGTCGCACTCCCAATCACTGGCATCCATACCAAAATTTAAACCAACTTCGAGTGAAAAATTTTGATTAAATTTATAGTTATAGTAAGAGTACACATTTGTATAATCTTCATCAGGTAAATCATATAACTCAACGCTACCCGTTGCGATTTTTCCACCGAACGTATGCTTTTTAAGTTCAGCTTGTTCAGAACCATTAGCAAACACCGATGACGATGAGATAAGAGAAAGTGCCAGCAACGCACGTGTAAAATTAGAAACTGCCATTATTGTGCTTCCTTTTCAAAATGAGATTACGGCTAGTTTAGTGCGCTTAACGACAATAAGTTGTAAGCAATTGTCAGAAATAGTTAAACCTCTTTAACGCCTATTAACCTTATTCATGCTACTTTTTTGTAAAATTGCTCACCACACAATAAATATTAATTTTATTTATTGATTACATAATAAAATTATATAAATATACAATCATTACTTTTGCTGTCTGGAATGAGGAACCATGAAAAAAGTACTGCTTGCACAATGCCCCGATGAACCAGGACTCATCGCTAAAATAACTAATCTCTGTTTTGAGCATAAGCTTAATGTTATTCGCAACGACGAATTTGTTGACCGAGAAAATCATCGCTTTTTTATGCGAACCGCACTGCAAGGTGACTTTGACAATAATCACCTTGTTGAACAGCTCATTCATCTATTACCTGACGGCTCAAACATCAGTTTAAAAGGCGAAGAGAAAGCTAAAGTGGTGTTACTTGCCACCAAAGAAGCACACTGTTTAGGCGGTGTGTTATTAAAATGCTTTGAAAACGCCATGAATGTGGAGGTTCAAGCGGTAATCGCTAATTATCCAGACCTAGAGCCGCTAGTAAAAGGCTTTGATATACCATTTTATTGCATTAGTCATGACGGCCTAACACGCGAACAACACGACGCCAAAGTGGCTGAAAAAATTAACGAGTTTAACCCCGATTTAATTGGTCTTGCCAAGTATATGCGTATTTTAAGCCCTGAATTTGTGGCCAAGTTCAGCGGTAAAATAATTAATATTCATCACTCCTTTTTACCCGCTTTTATTGGTGCAAAACCCTATCACCAAGCATTCCAGCGAGGCGTAAAAATGATAGGGGCCACCGCGCACTTTGTTACCGATGAACTCGACGAGGGCCCGATCATCGAACAAGATATTTGCCATGTAAACCACGCACAAAATGCCGAAAAGCTAGCTGCACTTGGCCGCGATGTAGAAAAAAACGTATTCTGCCGCGCCCTACAATGGGCCGCTGAGCAACGGATATTTATTAATGGTAATAAAACGGTGGTGTTTAAGTAACTATTCCAAGTAATTGCTTCAACGTTAATCCTTAGCACTGATTAATATTCGATACATTATTTGTCGCTGTTTTCGACAGCGGCCAAAGATGAAAAGTAACCGAAACGAAGTTCGCTTTACTTTGAAATGAGTTCAAGGATGACCGATGTAACCCAGCTTCATGGATGAATTGTTATAACTTGAATCTTTGTTTGTCGCGCTGGCGACGACAGCCAAAGGAAGGCTATCGCCGGTCTCCCTTTGGAATCCCTCGGCGCCCCTAAATCAAACTAACTCTTCAAACATAATTTAAATCTGAACATAAACGCCATCAAGCAACATCCCTGTCGCTACATGGCTTGCTCGACCGCTTCGCTCCCTGTCTCGCATTATTCATTTAAATTTTGCTTTCAGGTTTGATTAAAGGGGTGACGAAAGACCTAAGCAACGCTTTTCAATATCAGCTTTGAGCGATCAACGGTCGTTAAACTGGAATACAATAATGCTAACTTTGTAATCAATTTATTTACTTAACTCACTGAATCAAATAACCTATTTTCTTAGTTCAAATGGATTCTTTTGAAGAGTATTTTTAATGGATAAATATTTAGCTGGTTGGCAAAACGAAAATGAACAATGGTTTAAAGCGAGAAAAAAGCAGTGGAAGCTCATCGAGCCAGTTGTTGATTGCTATAGCCCAAGAGATAAAGAAGAGCGTGCAAAACTAAAAGACTTCTTTTTGACGGGAAACCTAGATTTTAATAACACAAATGGATATTTAGCGAAAGATTACAAAGAATCTCGCAATGTTAGTTCGGAGTTTGATTGTGCTTTGGGCGGTATTCACGGAAGAGTATTTCTATTAATGCTATTTAGCCCTATTCAAACTGAAGAGATGTATAGGTATATAATTGAGCAGGTTAAAAAGCGTAAAGAAGAAATATGGCAGAAGGAGTTGAAACAAGCTAGAGAGTGTTACTTAGAATGTGCAGGAAGATATCATTCACCATTCACACCGAGAATCAAAGACGAACTTCCTTTGGCTGGAAGAGAGCTGCTTCTTTTCAAATTTTTACATGGAGAAGCATTACAAAATGATATTCAATATGAGCTAAGTAAAGATAAAAAAAAGTATGTACAAAATATTGCAAATGACTTTCTTGTAAACTCATTTTATCTAGTAATTAGCCCCTACCCGAGTCCAAAACATTATTATAACGGGTATAGCAGTTACTTGCGCTCCATTGCTTCGTATATTGAGACGGCTGAAGTCATTGAAATACATAATCCTGATTTGGCATTAACCGCATCTATATATTGTTTTAGAGATGTATTAGAAAATAAAGAGCAATATTTACCTATTAAAATAAAAGTGGCAGAAGACTTCACTGAATTTGTTGAAACTATAGAGGATTACTTGCCTGAACGAGTGACTACCATTTTTGCTAAAGCCCATAAAGAGTGGAATAGCGGTCAAGGAAAGGAAGAATGGAAAAAATTGAAACAGCTAGTATGGGCAGATTGGAGTAGTCAAAAATGGGTTAATAAAAGGGACTTTGATAAATTTGGAAAGCCTAAAAATGGGGATTTGCAGTAGTAAAACTATTAAAAGTTCTTTGCATTCGAATGGGATTAAATTCTTCGAACAACATCCGACCGCTTTTGGCTCTAACCTGCTATTGAGTCAGGTGTTTAGATTCACTCCCTCACCCATTAAATCAAACCTGAAAACAGAATTTAAATGAATAATGCGAGACAGGGAGCGAAGCGGTCGAGCAAGCCATGTTCAAAAGGGACGTTGCTTCATGGCGTTTATGTTCATTTTTAAATTGTGTTTGAAGAATAGTTTGATTTTGGGGCACGTTTTTTGGTTCGTTTTTGTCGTGCAACAAAAATGAACAAGAGGACGCCATGGATGGCGTAAGATAAATGCAGGGAAGCTGTCACACTTTCCCTGCTTCAAATGTTATTAAACCTTCACTATCCCTAACGGCTCTGCGCTCTGCCATGCACCACGCGTAAAGTCAGGAATATCTACTGACTTTGCACGATTATTGAGTGATTCAGCACTGAGTGGGCTAATCACCGACCATGCAGCGCCATCGTAGACATCTTGATCGAGTGGTTCACCATTACGTAAGCAGTAAATCATGCGCCAGAACATTAAAAAATCCATGCCGCCATGACCGCCATTGCGCTCCGCTTCTTTACCCATTTTAACCCATAGTGGATGGTCGAATTTATCGTACCAAGATTGCATATCGTAATCCCATTCGTGGAAATTACCGCTACCGCCCTCTTCCAACGCGATGCGATTTGGGAAGCCTGCAAAAACACCGTTTGTGCCTTGAATTAGATTATGACGAGAATACGGGCGCGGCGTTGTGGTATCGTGCTGTACCATAATCGTACGGCCTTTCACTGTTTTGATCAGCGTAGTGCTGATATCGCCATTAATGTAGTTTAACTTGTTACGCTGATGATCCGCTGGAAACTCTTTTTGTGCATAAAGTGCGCGGCCAAGTGCCGGTGAGCTCATTGAAGTAAGATAATCAAAACGGTCGCCACGGTTAATATTCATATATTGTGACACAGGCCCTAAACCATGAGTTGGATAGAGATTTCCGTTACGCTTTGAATGCCAGCCCGTACGCCATGAACCTGTTTTAGTTTCAAGCTCTTTCATTTGCCAGCGCAGCTCATGAATATAAGCCGCTTCACCGTGCAGTAACTCACCGAAGAGTCCTTGGCGAACCATGTTCAGCACCATTAACTCATCGCGGCCATAGTTCACATTTTCCATCATCATACAGTTCTTTTGCGTGCGCTCAGCTGTATTAACAATGTCCCACATTTCTTCTACTGTGGTGGCTAGCGGCACTTCAACAAACGCATGTTTACCACTTTCCATCGACTCGATTGCCATTGGCGCATGCCATTTCCAAGGCGTTGAAATAATTACAATATCGATATCTTGGCGGCCTAGCATTTCACGGTAAGCATATTCGCCATTACCATAAAGTGCCGGCTGTTTATGACCGTTGTCAGTTAGAAATTTCGCTGAGCGCTCAAGCACTTCTTGGTGGTTATCACAAATCGCAACAATTTCAGCGCCTTCAATATGGCTCATGCGTTTAACATGGCCATAGCCGCGCTGACCCACACCAATAAAACCAACACGTACCACATCCATTTTGGGCGCAATTAAGCCAATTACACTTTTGCCCTGCTGTTTTGCTGGTGTAAATTGATTATTTGACGTTGCGCATGCAGCGGTTAAACCCGCAGCAGCTGTGACAGTTGCGGCTTTTAAAAAACCGCGACGATCCATATTTTTCATGTGTATTTCCTTTGAACGTACTATTTTTAGTATTCAGTATTAATATCTCATTGCTTATTTCAGGGCAAAACAATGCGATTAATAAAAGCGTTAACTTTAAAAACAAAAAAGGCAGCTAGGCTGCCTTTCATTAATACAAACTTATTTGAACAAAATTTCTTTAAGTGTTTGCTCTTTTTTAAGTAAGTCTTTATACAGTGCAAACTGATTACGCGCGCGGTCTAGATTATGATTGTCGCGGTGAATGGTAAAATAGTTATCGCCATCTAAATAATCTGTTAAAAAGCGCACGCCAATCATAAAGCTCATCACCTTAGCGCCAAGCCAAAAGCTTTGCTTTTCTTTTTCAGACAAGACATTTTTAAGCGGCTCTACGTAGCCCTCAACGATTGACGCAAAAATATGCTCACGTACTTTTACTTTATCTAAGTTAGTTGAGTCTTCCGCTTCTGGTGAGCAAAAAGTACGTACCATATCGCCAAAATCAAACATCCAATAACCTGGCATACAGGTATCTAAATCAATTACAGCCTTGGCTTGATCTGACTTTTTACAAAACAGCATATTGTTGATTTTAGTATCATTGTGGCATGCGCGTACGGGTAAGTCTGGCACTATTTCAGCTATTTCGTCGAGCAGCTGACGTTGCTGTTGGCAAAATTCAATTTCTGCTGCACAGATATTCACACGTGCCACTTTATCGGCAGAAACCGCCTCTTCTAACGCATTAACGCGCATTGCAAGATTATGAAAGTCTGGGATCACGGTTTTAAGGGAATCGGCTTCAAAATCATTCAGTGCTTTTGCAAACTGACCAAAAGCACCCGCAGCAATTTTTGCTTTTTCACTCGATTCAACCACATCTTCACTATAGCTGCCGCCTATAAATTCAAGTGCGCGCCACGTGTCGCCATTAAGGCGCACTAAATGCGTTTCATCTTGGGTTGCTACATGCTTAATTACATCGAGATCATACGCGTTTTTTTGCGCTTTTTTGGTCAAGTGCTTTTCAATTTTGCGCGCATTTGATACCAAGGCCTGTGAATCCGGAAACACTTGGGTATTTAGCTTTTGCACCACTAAATGCTTATCGGGTGAACTTAAAAGTAGCGTGGTATTAATGTGACCACTGCCAATTGGCTTAATTGAAATGCCTGTTTGCCCCAACCCATATTGGTTAGATAAGGCCAAGGCTTGCTCTTGATACGTCATTGTAATCTCTTGCAACTGCTCATATTTACTCATTTAATTGCTGAGCAACGCGCGCTAAATCATCGCTATAGGTTACACCCAGCCAGCAGTCCTTGGCAGGTAATAACTCGACAACTTGCGCGTGCTGCGCAACTAAATACTGGATTTGGTCTGGTAGAAAAAACTCGCTATTGATAGCGCTGTCATACTGTTTTAAAAACGCGATAAAGCCATCTTCTAATTGGTTGAATATTTCAAAACCCAGTGCCCAAATGGTCATTGATGCGTAGGTGTTTGGTGACAGGTTAACCTGCTCACCAGAAACGGTTTCACCACGAAGATCCGCATCAATATTTAAAACTTCGGTAATTTTGTTTAGCTGTGAGCCTGAAAGCTCACAAATCCCGCGATTTACACCGCCTTGCTCTGTTAGTGTGCTCGCTAATGGGTAACCCAATAAACGCCATGTGCCATTATTATGCCAGTTTGCTAGTAAGGTACTAAAGGCTGATTTTCCATAATAATCATCTGCGGTTATCACCACGCAATGTGCTTTTACAAATGGTTTCGCAGCGAGTAAGGCATGACCTGTTCCCCATGGCTTTTCACGCTCAGAAAACATGCCTTTGTAATGTGGTGGCACATCCGAAATCGATTGTACGGCAATATCAACTGTTAACTCTGGATGCAAACGGGGCAGTATTTGAGCCTCAACGGTTTGCTTAATTGCAGCATTAACAACTAACACCACATGGCGTATTCCGGCATTAAACGCATCAGAAATACTGAGTTCAAGCAGCGTTTTTTCAATACCCGGTACAACGGCAAGCTGTTTATTGCCACCAAAACGTCGCCCGAGACCGCCTGCGAGAATCACTAAGCTGACGTCTTTTGGAGAAATAAGCGAGTTTGATGCGATATTACCGCGACTTCCATGCATCATGAATATTACAGAATGACTAATCTAAACAAAAAATAAATTCTACAAGGCTTTTTACGCAATTGCATTAACTAATTTCGCACGCTAAGTCACCAGGGTTTTATGCTTGCTCCAACCAAACCAATGCATCGTGATGATTATTGAACGACTCAATTTCGCCCGGCATAAACCAATTTGAAACATGCATAACCCCTTTTTGCCAACGATGTGAGCAAATAACGGCGATTTTTTCGAATTCTCGACGGTGTTTCATACCGAACTTAAAATCATCCCACGCAGCATTCATGGTCCAGCCATCCAGCTCGGTAATATCAATTAAAACATTCAGTTTGGGCTGTGTTACTTCACTAAGCGCTGATTCAATGGTGGGCACCATGTACTGATAGTCATCATGTTGCAGTGTGCCAAATGCGCGAATATGAATAAAGAATGTCGATTTAACACGACTTAAACCAATACTGATCCCATGTGGTTTCATAAGCTTTCCCGCTCTTAGTTATAGTTTTAGATTAAACAAAACAGATTCAAGCATCTTTGATATTAGACAAATTTCAGGCAATAAAAAAGCGCTCAAAGAGCGCTTTTCTAAAACATTAATCGCTGTGTAATTAGTGTTCTTCGTTTACAATATTTAAATTGTACTTTGGAATTTCCACAACTAGGTCTTCATCTGCGATGATTGCCTGACAGCCAAGACGAGATTCAGGCTCTAAGCCCCATGCTTTATCCAGCATATCATCTTCAAGTTCATCACTTTCT
Organism: Pseudoalteromonas sp. ABV4_021; assembly: GCF_056159365.1. NCBI lineage: Bacteria > Pseudomonadati > Pseudomonadota > Gammaproteobacteria > Alteromonadales > Pseudoalteromonadaceae > Pseudoalteromonas > Pseudoalteromonas sp. ABV4_021. The sequence goes on from NZ_JBSWVB010000001.1 coordinate 2,416,314, forward strand.
TCAAGCGAATCAAAACCTTCACGCACGATTAAATGGCATGTAGTACATGCACATGACTTTTCACACGCATGTGGAATTGAAATACCATTTTTAAGCGCAACATCAAGTACAGTTTCGCCAGAAGGTGCTTCAATTGCCGCGCCTTCTGGACAAAGTTCTTCATGTGGTAAGAAAATAATTTGTGGCATATTAAACCTCATCTACCGACTGGCCAGTTAAAGCCTGTTTAATTGAATCATCCATACGGCGCGATGCAAACTCACTGCTTGCTTTATCTATGGCTTCAATGGCTGATTTTAGTTGGTCTGGCGTTGTCGCCGTTTCGCGAAGTACCGCTAATTTGCTGATTTCGCTTTCTAATTCGCTTTTTTCATCAGTTGAAAGTAAGTGACCACTTTGTTCAAGCGATGCATTTAATGCTTCAATCACTCGTAGCGCTTCAACTTGTTGCTCTTTTAGCATACGTGCTTGCATATCGTCTTTAGCATTAACCAACGACGATTTAATCATATCAGCAACTTGGTTATCTGATAAACCAAATGACGGTTTGACTTGAATTTCAGACTGTACACCAGTGGATTTTTCCATTGCACTCACGCTTAGAAGACCGTCTGCATCCACTTTAAAAGTTACACGAATATGCGCCGCACCCGCCGCCATTGGTGGAATACCTTTTAAGCTAAATTTTGCCAGTGAGCGGCAATCATCTACCAGTTCACGTTCACCTTGCAGCACATGCAGCGACATTGCCGTTTGGCCATCTTTGAACGTAGTAAACTCTTGTGCACGAGCAACAGGAATAGTGGTGTTGCGTGGAATGATTTTCTCAACCAAGCCACCCATGGTTTCTAAACCGAGTGAAAGCGGTAATACATCAAGCAGTAACATATCTGAATCAGGTTTATTACCTACTAAGATGTCGGCTTGAATTGCCGCTCCTAAAGCAACAACTTGGTCTGGGTCAATTGAAGTAAGTGGCTCTTTACCAAAAAACTCACCTACTTGCTCACGGACGATTGGCATGCGTGTAGAGCCGCCAACCATTACAACTTCAAGCACGTCTTCTTTTTCAACACCCGCATCTTTCAAGGCTCGGCGCGATGCACGTAATGTCTTTTTCACAAGGCCTTGTGCTAATTCATTAAAGAACTCTTTCGTTACTTCAATTTTAAACTGCTGTTCGCCTAAATCTAAACCAACGTTTACCAGATTGTAACTGGTAAGCGCTTCTTTACATGCGCGCGCTTTTTCCATAAATAAACGCAGGGTATCGGCATTAGGTGCGTTAATGCCTGTTTGCTCTTTAAAGTAATTCACCAACAGTGCGTCAAAGTCATCGCCACCAAGTGCCGAGTCACCGCCTGTTGCCAATACTTCAAATACGCCTTTATTCAAACGCAGAATTGACACATCAAAGGTACCGCCACCTAAATCGTAAACTGCGATAACACCTTCTTTACCTGAATCTAAACCGTAAGCAACCGCAGCGGCAGTTGGTTCGTTAAGTAAACGCAGTACATTTAAGCCAGCTAGTTCTGCGGCATCTTTCGTGCCCTGACGCTGTGCATCATCAAAATACGCCGGAACAGTTATCACCGCGCCAGTAATTTCTTCACCGCCGAAGCTATCCATTGCACGCGCTTTTAGCGCTTTTAGAATCTCGCTCGACGCTTGAATTGGATTAATGTTGCCCTGACGTGTCTGAATTGCTAATACGTCATCGTCGTTGCTAAATTGGTATGGCAGTTGATCGGCAATTTGGCTGATTTCTTGGAATGATTTGCCAAGAAAACGTTTTACCGAAATTAGTGTATTGGCAGCGTCTAACGGTGCATCTACTTTGGCTTTTTCGCCAACAGTAATTGTGTTATCACCATAATGAATGGCTGATGGCAAAATTGTTTTGCCCATTAAGTCTGGCAGTACTTTGGTTTCGCCACTTTGTACTGTTGCAACCAGCGAGTTTGTGGTTCCTAAGTCAATGCCAACTGCTAATTTGTGCTCATGTGGTGATGCACTTTGGCCTGGTTCTGCTATTTGGAGTAACATGTTTCTCGCGTCCTAATTAGTCGTCGAAAAGCGAATCTTCAATGCGCTCTAATTCTTCTCGTAACTTATAAATAAATTTAAGCTTGCGTACTATATCTGCGGCAATTTTAAGCTGCTCTTGGTCGTCACTATCAATGTGCTTTTTAAGCTCTGCGTAATAATCTTTATGAAGTTCTTTTACGTGATTTTCAAACTGTGCAATTGCTGCTTCAGGGTCTGCTGCGTCAGTGATCTCGCTTAGCTCTTCTCGCAGCTCCATCTGCTGCATTAAAAACTCAGGATCTTGCAAAGTTTGTTGCTCAGCACGAATATCAATATGCTTTTCTGCTAGCATGTATTCTGCGCGTTTTAGCGGCTGCTTGAGAACCTGTAATGCGTCGTTTAATTCTGCCGTTTTTTGTACCGCAAGCAGTTGTTGCTGTGCGCCTAAACTGGCATGACGATCAGGGTGAAGAATTTTTTGCAGTTCGAGATAGCGTGCGTTAACAGTGTTGAGATCAACATCAAATTGAACAGGGATTGCAAATAACTCAAAGTATTTCATAGTAACGAAAAAATCCTCGCTCTTAATTGCACACAAGCCCCGCAATTGCAGGGCTTAATAAATTAGATCAAATAGTAAGGGTTATACGGTAAAGCTTTCGCCGCAACCACACTCACCATTTTGATTCGGGTTGTTAAATTTAAACCCTTCATTTAGGCCTTCTTTAACAAAGTCCAGCTCAGTGCCGTCGATGTACACTAGGCTTTTACCATCAACAATGACGGTTACACCGTTATGTTCAAAGGTTTCATCGCCTTCCGCTAACTCATCAACAAACTCAAGTACATAGGCAAGGCCTGAGCACCCTGTTGTTTTAACACCAACGCGCAGGCCAAGACCTTTACCGCGATTGGTTAAAAATGAGCGTACGCGATCAGCGGCTGCATCTGTTAAAGTAATCGCCATAAATTATTCACCGTGCTTTTTTTTGTAATCCGCAATCGCTGCTTGGATTGCATCTTCCGCTAAAATTGAACAGTGAATTTTAACTGGCGGTAATTCTAGTTCCGCTGTGATATCAGTGTTTTTGATTTCACCCGCTTCGTCTAGGCTTTTACCTTTAACCCATTCAGTTACTAGTGATGACGATGCAATCGCGCTACCACAACCATAGGTTTTAAATTTTGCATCTTCGATGATGCCATCGTCAGATACCTTAATTTGCAACTTCATTACGTCACCACACGCTGGTGCGCCAACCATACCCGTTGCAACACTTGGGTCATTCTTGTCTAAAGAACCTACGTTACGTGGATTCTCTACATGGTCAATTACTTTGTCACTATATGCCATTGCTTGTTACCTCAATACCCAATTCATTTAATTAGTGGTGTGTCCACTCAACAGACTCTAAATCAACGCCTTCTTTATACATTTCCCATAAAGGAGACATTTCGCGCAAACGGCCAATAGAGTCTTTGATTAGCTGAACAGTGTAATCAATCTCTTCTTCAGTCGTGAAACGACCAATGCTGAAACGAATTGAGCTATGTGCTAATTCGTCGTTACGGCCTAGCGCACGTAATACGTAAGATGGTTCTAAACTTGCCGATGTACATGCAGAACCTGAAGATACCGCGATATCTTTAAGTGCCATAAGTAATGACTCACCTTCAACATAGTTGAATGAGATATTTACAATACCTGGTACTGATTGCTCTGGTGTACCGTTAAAGTAAACTTCTTCGATATCCGACATAATGCCATCAATCAAACGCTTACGCAGTGCACTGATGTGTGCGTGATCTTTATCAAAATCTTCATTTGCAACTTTGAACGCCTGACCCATACCGACGATTTGGTGTGTTGCCAGTGTACCTGAGCGCATACCACGCTCATGACCACCACCGTGCATTTGTGCTTCTAAACGCGCACGTGGCTTACGACGAACATAAAGTGCACCAATACCTTTCGGGCCATACACTTTATGACCAGAGAAAGACATGAAATCTACTTTAAGTGCTTGCATGTCGATTTTTACTTTACCTGCGCTTTGCGCACCATCAACATGGAACATGATTTTACGTTCGCGACACATTTCGCCAATTGTTGCGATATCTTGTACTACACCTAGCTCGTTATTTACGTGCATTACGCTCACAAGCACAGTGTCATCACGCATTGCAGCTTCAAGCTTCTTAAGGTCTAGTAAGCCGTTTTCTTCAACGTCCATATAAGTAACTTCAAAGCCTTGACGCTCAAGTTCACGACATGTATCTAATACGGCTTTGTGTTCAGTTTTAACTGTGATTACGTGCTTGCCTTTTTTCGCGTAGAAATTAGCAGCACCTTTAATTGCCAAGTTGTTTGATTCTGTAGCACCTGATGTGAAAACGATTTCACGCGGGTCTGCATTGATTAATTCAGCAATGTCGTGGCGCGCTTGATCAACTGCTTCTTCAGCTTGCCAACCAAAACGGTGAGAACGTGACGCAGGGTTACCAAAATTGCCATCCATTGTTAGACACTGCATCATAGCGTCAGCTACACGCGGATCGACAGGTGTTGTGGCGGCATAATCTAAATAAATTGGTAACTTCATATTTACTTGCTCCGAATTGCTACATTTGGCAACTAATGTTGATATTTTCAAGCTGACTGAGTGAATTTTCAACGGCTTTTTCAACCGTTTGGTCTTGGCGACCAGCAACTTGTTGCACATCTTTTTTGGCAACTAACTCAGCTAACGTAATACTGTTTAAAAATTCTTCGATGCGCTGACTCAATTCACTCCAAAGCGAGTGTGTTAAGCAGCGAACACCATTTTGGCAATCGCCTTCACCACCACAACGTGTGGCATCTACCGATTCATTGACTGCAGATATGATATCGCCAACTGAAATCTCTGAGGCTTCCTTACCTAGTAAGTAACCACCGCCAGGACCACGAACAGAGCGTACTAAATCTTGCTTGCGCAAACGCGAAAATAACTGCTCAAGGTATGAGAGTGAAATGTCTTGTCGTTCTGAAATTTCAGCGAGGGGAACTGGGCCAATTTTAGTATGAAGCGCCACGTCTAATAGTGCAGTTACTGCATATCGACCTTTCGACGTTAATTTCATGCTAAGCCCCCATCATCAATAAGAGTGCGAATTTTAATTACCTGACTAAGATAGTCAAGTATTTATTGTTCACACTTAGGTTATTCTTTAGTCTTGCTATATATAAGCTAGAACAGAATAACCTAGTAATTTACTCAAGTATTATTTTAATTACCTGAGTAAATTAGTCAAGTATTGTCTTTAAGCTATTCGCTGTCTTTTTTCACAACCGATTTATCAATCGAGGTTAAAATCCCGCGCAGAATGTTAAGCTCTTGCTCTTCTGGGCGTGCACGATTAAATAAACGGCGTAGCTTAGTCATTACTTGACCTGGGTGTTGTTTGATAATAAAGCCCGTGTCTGACAAAGTTTTTTCTAAATGTTGGTAGAAAAGTTCCATCTGTTCAGAGCTTGGGTATACCGCATCATCTTGCTCAATTTGTTGTTCGCCTTTGGCAAGGTAGCGCATACGTGTTTCATAACACAGGGTTTGCACAGCCATAGCAAGGTTCAGCGACGAGTATTCAGGGTTAGCTGCAATACATACGTGGAAATTACACAGTTGCAGCTCTTCATTCGTTAAGCCGCTATTTTCACGACCAAATACAAGCGCTACATCACCTTTTTGTTCTGTACCAGCAAGCAATTTTTCGCCACACTCAACTGGGTTAACCATTGGCCAAGATAAAGTACGTGAGCGCGCACTGGTGCCAATCACGGTATTACAATCAGCAATCGCCTCTTGCAAGGTATCAACAACTACCGCATTACCTAGTACATCGGTTGCTCCTGCTGCAAGTGCACTTGCATGACTATCGACAGGGTTAACAGGATCAACTAAATAAAGCTTGCTAAAGCCCATTGTTTTCATTGCACGAGCAACTGAACCAATGTTACCTGTGTGCGAAGTATTAACCAGTACAATACGAATTTTATCTAGCGTCATGTTACGTTCTAAACTCTGAAATTTTATCTGGCGCGGATTTTAGCCTACTCATCATTAAATTTCGACTATTACACCGCGATTAGCGATTTTTTAGCACACCAGTTTGATTAATTGTTAACCAGAGATTAAATTTATTATTTTGGTTTACAACCGCAAAAAAGTCGCTAAAATAGCGCGGCTGAACTGAGGGGTGACCAAATTAAGGCACAACTTAGTAGTTAATGAGTTCTTTTAAAACCTAAAGGTAAAGCTATGCATCCAATGTTAAACATTGCGGTTCGCGCTGCGCGAAATGCAGGTAAAGTTATTCTTCAAAAATTTGAAGAGAAAGATAAAGTTGAAGTACTTCAAAAAGGTAGCAACGACTTTGTAACTAACGTAGACAAAGACGCGGAAGCGATGATTCGCGACACTATTTTAAAGTCTTACCCTAAGCATAGCATTGTCGGCGAAGAGCTAGGTCAACAACTTGGCAGCGACGCTGATTACCTTTGGGTTATCGATCCACTTGATGGCACAACTAACTTCATCAAGGGCATTCCACACTTCGCAGTATCTATTGCATTAAAAGTGAAAGGCCGTACAGAGCAAGCGGTTGTTTACGATCCAATTCGTGGTGAATTATTCACAGCTACACGCGGCCAAGGCGCACAGCTTAACAGCAAGCGTATTCGCGTAAATAAGGCAAATGACCTTTCAGGTACTGTGCTAGCAACGGGCTTCCCATTTAAGCAAAAGCATCACATTGAAGAATACATGAATGCATTCAGTGCATTATTCGTTCATACAGCAGATATGCGCCGCGCAGGTTCTGCAGCGCTAGATTTAGCTTATGTTGCAGCGGGTCGTGTTGATGGTTTCTTCGAAATTGGATTAAAGCCATGGGATACTGCAGCAGGTCAACTACTTGTTAAAGAAGCAGGTGGCTTAGTAACAGATTTTGCTGGCGGCAACAACCAAGATAAGTCAGGTAATATTGTATGTGGCGCACCAAAGCTTGCACAAGCGATTGTGAAAGAACTTCGTCCACATTTAAGCGATGCATTACTTAAATAATTGCATGCTTTAACTAGGTTTTATAAATAAGGAAGCACATTGCTTCCTTATTTTTTGTACCAAAGCGCCTGATTTTGCAACAGCGCTGTATTTGTAAAATAGTCATTTTCTAAAAAATGTATGTTGCGCTTCGCTAAGTTTAATTGGCTCAGCCCTTCAGCAAAATAATCATCAAACAACTTATCAAATCGACCATCAGCAATCATTTCTGTTAACCCTGTTTGCAGTGCGTTGGCTAACGCCGTTTTTTCTTTATTTACAAAAAAGTAGAATGCCGCAGGATAATGTATCAAATGTGCTGTCTCTATCGCCAAACCAAGTGGCTTAAACTCTGCTAGTTCATCTTGAATTTCAATGACAGAGCGTGGGAAATAATCCACCTGCCCACGAGAGACTAAAGTAAACATGGCTTTATAATGCGCAAATGCTTTTACTCGGTAGCCATTTTGCGCAAGAATTTTAGTATCGGGCCAATCGTGTCCCTGAACCGCAGTAAACTGCTTTAGCTTATCGCTATCAATTGCAATAAAGTCACTTTGCCGATCATCTTTAATCAACGCAATACGTTTACCAATCAACCCTTTAAAAATAGGAATTGGAATTGCGGTGGCAATGGCTTCGCGGTCAGGACTCGTCATACCCCAATGAATATCTACATCACCTTGGCTGAGTTTTAGTAAAGTACGCTGTTGGTGTGGGTGTACAGGCACATGTTGTAATTGGTAAGGCTGATTGGCCAGCGCCAACTCTAGTAGGCTAACAATGTAATCATCTCTTGGGTATAGCTTACGCTGCTCTTTGGCAACTTTCACAATTTCTGTTGCTGCGACTGAGCAGGTTGAAAGTGAAATAAGCGCTATAAAACAATATGGTACATTTATTCTCATATTACTTGCCCCAAACATAGCTCAAGTAATAGTAAGTTAAAACAAGTTATTGCTTAGGTAAAGCGATTGTTTTTCAATCGCCACGAATAAATTATTTTGCTACCGGTAGTCTGACTATCGCCATGGTCGGGCGACGGCGTTTGCAAATAAACAAGTGACTGGTTACAAAACGCTTCGCTTCCTTTTTAGCATCGGTTGCCAGCGCTGCCACTTGATGGCTATTTTCGCAGTGCTCAATATCAGGATTAACTAAACCAATAGACAAGGTTAGCAAGGGCACAAACTTCTTTTCACCCTCGCGGTTGGTTGCCCAATAGCCCCCTGCCGCAACATGCTCTGGCGTAAAATAGGCTCTAACAGCGGTTTCAAACTCAGATATTATTTTACGACACAGCGCTTCGCCTAAGTCACTAGGACACACCAGCATAAAATCATCGCCACCAATATGACCAATAAAGCAGTCTTTTTGATTACACACTTGGCGGCAAATTTCAGCAAGTAGTTTAATTACCATGTCACCACTGGCATAACCATAAAGGTCGTTAAACTGCTTAAAGTGATTTAAATCGATATAGGCCAGTTCGAAATCTTGTCGCGCATTTAAACGCCGTTCAATATTATCATTAATTGCCACATTACCCGGCAACATGGTTAACGGATTGGCATGCTGCGCGTTTTTAATTTTCTCGTCAGTAATGTGTTTTAGAATATCGCGAATAGCAACAACACCGACGTATTGCCCTTCTTGTGTCACAATAATATAGCGACGTATATCAAAATCAGAGTCAGTAATTTTTTGACTCACCGAGTCCAACGCTGTCAATCTATCAACCACTAAAGGTTGGTGATCCATAACCTCATCGACTGAGCGCTTAGAGTGTAGCGCCGCGCCATAGGTTGACGAAAATATTTCGGCAAGTTGATCTCGGTGTAATATGCCAACGGGTCGATTATCTTGATTAAGCACCACCAGGCTTTGCAATAACTTATCTTGCTCGAAATACTTCTTCGCCACACCGCAATTGGTCGTGACAAAAATAGACTGCTGGCTTAGTAATAAATTGCCAATAAAAGGGGAATCGTCTTTCGTATTACGTGGCATATCCACTAATTTTTGCGCTGCAATGCATTCAGCAAAACTCTGACACGGCGAAAGTACCGGGCGTTCAAGCAAAAAGCCTTGTGCTAGTTCAACACCCAGATTTTTTAACAGTGTTAATTCTTGCGTGCGTTCTATACCTTCAGCTATTACTCGGGTATTAGTGATTTTTGCCAGCTCTAAAATAGAGCGTAAAAATTCTTTTTTCACCACACTTTTATCGCAGTGGTCGATAAAGTAACGATCAATTTTAACGATGTCAGGTTTTAGTTCAGACCACTGTTTTAGCCCGCTGTAACCCGAACCAAAGTCATCAATCGCAATATGCAAACCTAAATCACGGTAATGTTTAATCGCTTCAAATAATAGATCGCTTTGTGCAAGCGGCTCCCGCTCAGTAATCTCAATCACAACCCGTGATGTGGCTAAGCCGTGCTTAGCAAGCAGTTGCAAAGTTTCACCTTTTGGATGCGCGGCTTCTAGTAATGCAGACGGACTTACATTGATAAACAATTTCCCAGGCAGCCCTTGGGCAACAAAGTTTTCAATGGCTTTTTCACGACAAAGAAGCTCTAATTCTGAAAGGCAGGCATCTTTTTCAGCTTGGGCAAAGAGTTCGACAGGACTAAATAAACTTGAATTTTCAGGGCCTCGCGACAAAGCTTCGTAGCCGAGCACCGTTTCTTTTTCAATATCAAGAATGGGTTGAAACAGCGTTGTGACCTGTCGCTTTGACAGAATCGCTTTAAGGCTGATCGATTGTTTCAAGTTTTGCATAATTCACCTCTTTACGGATGGCGAATATATCAAGAGATAATGACAGAATTATTTCAGAAGCTAAGTATCAGAAAAGGTTGCAATTATTTCACTTTATAATCACAACCTTTTGAAATTTAGGTTAGTTTAATGCTTTTTCAACCTGAGAAAAGTGTGCAATAACTTCAATAATTTCCATTTCTGCACTTTCACGTAGTTCTGCAGTGGTAATCCCCATTGCCGCCATTGCTTGTACCGTTGCAGGATGCACTAGTAAGTCCTTCGCATGGTAACAGTTAGGGTCGTCAAACTTAGGCAGTTTACCGTCTTCATGATAACCTGACTCGATCTCTTCTAGCGGTAAGGTTGGAATAATGTCCGCCGCATTGTTAAGCGCTGTTAAATACTCAGTACACTTTGGATGTTTATTTATAAACTGCGTAATGATTGTTTTAGAACCCGCCACTAGCTCAGCTGACTTTGCAGCGATTTCAGTATCTGGTTTTGCTTCTTTAATCATTGTCACTAGTGTTTTAGCACCCTCTTTGTAGTCTGCTAACGCTTGATTAGCTGTAGGTGCTTTTGCTACCGCTTCGGCGTTAGTTTGTTGTTTATCACCACATGCTGTTAAAAGTGTCATTGCTGCAAAACTAGCAAGTACAGTTAGCTTTTTCATTTTAATGCCTTTGAGAATGTTTATCATTTTCAGTATCATACTAAAGACAAAAAAAAAGGCCAGTGTTAACACCGGCCTTTTTCAGAATTATTACAAAATTACCAAATAATTATGGCATATTATCAAATTCAGCACCTTCTTTCTCAACTTCTTCAGGGATTAGATCTTCTTTGCTGATGCCCATCATTACTGCAACAGAGCTTGCTACGTATACAGACGAGTAAGTACCAATAAATACACCAAATAGTAATGCAGTTGCGAAGCCATGAATGGTTTCACCGCCCCATACAAAAAGCGCCACAAGTACTAAGATGGTTGTAATCGATGTTACTAACGTACGGTTTAACGTTTGCGTTAGTGAAATATCAACAATCTCAATAGTATCGTCGATACGGATTTTACGGAAGTTCTCACGAATACGGTCCGACACAACAATGGTATCGTTGAGTGAGTAACCTATAACCGCAAGTACCGCTGCTAATACAGTTAAATCAAACGGTAAACCTAATACTGAGAATAAACCCACAGTTAATAGAACATCGTGCGCAAGTGCTGCTACCGCACCAATTGCAAAACGCCATTCAAAGCGCAGTGCGACGTAAAGCAAAATACAAATTAGCGCTGTTAACATCGCTAAACCACCTTGCTCTTTAAGGTCTTCACCAACGCTTGGACCAACAAACTCAATTGAGCGGATCTCAACTTTTTGGCCTGTTTGTTCAAGAATCTCGAGTACTTGGTTACTGATCATGTCGGCTTTTTCACCTTCACGTGGCTCAAGACGAATTTTTACGTCCTTACTTGAACCAAATAGCTGTACCTGTGCATCAGGGAAGCCATTTTCATGTAGCGATGAACGCACAACCTTAAGGTCAGCGGCTTGTTCAAAGCCAACTTCAACCGTTGTACCACCGGTAAAATCTAAACCAAAGTTCATACCTTTGGTAAAAAACGAAACAAATGAAGCGATAATCAGCAGAGTTGAAATTGTCATTGCTGCTTTGCGCAATGACATAAACTTAAGTGTTTCATTTAACTTTAATAATTGCATCACACTCTCCTAGATAGATAACTTCTCAATGCGCTTACCGCCGACTAACGCGTTAACAATCGCACGCGTACCAACAATCGCAGTGAACATTGACGTTACAATACCGATAGCAAGAGTGATTGCGAAGCCTTGAATAGGACCCGTACCAATTGCGTACAAGATCACGGCTGCAATTAACGTTGTGATATTGGCATCAAAAATGGTGCTAAATGCACTGTCGTAACCATGGTGAATTGCTTGTTGAGGACTACGACCTTCAGCTAATTCTTCACGAATACGTTCAAAAATAAGCACGTTCGCATCAACCGCCATACCAACGGTAAGTACGATACCGGCGATACCCGGTAAGGTAAGCGTTGCACCGGCAAGCACAGACATTGCGCCAACGATTAATACTAAGTTTAAGCCCAGTGCAATGTTTGCGATCATGCCAAAACCTTTGTAGTAAAGCAGCATAAATACCAGTACGAAAACAAAACCAAGCACTACCGCAGTAATCCCTTTTTCAACGTTTTCTGCACCCATGCTTGGACCTATGGTACTTTCAGCAACAATTTGAATTGGCGCAACAAGTGCACCTGCACGTAACATTTCAGATAAATGCTGCGCTTTTGCTGGTGTATCAATACCGGTAATTTGGAAACGGCGACCTAAGCGCTCATTAATAGTTGCTTGGTTAATCACTTCTTCGTGTTTGATTGGTGGTAACGCTTTACCGTTTTCATCTACCTTGCCCGACGGACGGTATTCGATGAACACAATCGCCATTAAATTACCAACTTCGTCTTTAGTAAACGCAGCCATTTTTGAGCCACCTTTGCTATCTAGTTGTAAACTAACTTGCGGACGCTGGTATTGGTCATAACCCGCTTGTGCACCGGTAATATGAGAACCTTCAAGCATTACGCGCTTTTTCAAAAGTACTGGACGACCAAACTGATCGTTGATTACTTCTGAGCCTGGCGGCATACGACCTGCTAATGCATCACGTACGTCGTTATCTTGGTCAACCATGCGAAGTTCAAGCGTTGCTGCTGAACCTAAAATCTCTTTCGCACGTGCAGGGTCTTGAATACCCGGTAATTGCACCAAAATACGCTCTTGTCCTTGACGCTGAACATTTGGTTCTGCAACACCAATTTGGTTAATACGCTTACGAATAATGATTAAGTTTTGTGAAATCGCGTAATCACGGATTTCTTTTAACTTAGCTTCAGTTAAACGCGCAGTGAACGCTAGCTCATTGCTGCGGTCATCGCGAAACTCAAGGCTAGGATTGTTCTTTTGCAAATAACGCTCAGCGGCGTCTTTGTCTTCTTCATTACGGAAAACTAATTGCACGCGATCGGCGTTTGCTACTTCACGAATGCTGCGGTAGCGAATTTTCTGCTCACGTAAATCAGAGCGGAAATCTTGCTGCATCTGCTTTAACTGGTTATTGATAGCAGTACGCATATCAACTTCCATCGTAAACTCAACACCACCGCGTAAATCTAAGCCTAACTTCATCGGCGCACCGCCCAAATTTTCAAGCCATGCCGGCGTTGAAGGAGCAGAGTTTATAGCAGCGATATAGTTAGCGCCTAGACTGTCGCTTAGTTGGTCTTTCGCTTTTAACTGTGTTTCTACATCATTAAAACGAATTAAGATTTGCTCATTTTCTAGTTTGATTGATTTAGCATCAAATCCATCGTTCGTTAAAATTGTTTTTACTTTGTCGAGATCCGCTGTTTCAATCACAGCACCTCGCGCACCTGAAATTTGTACGGCAGGATCACTACCGTACATATTTGGTGCAGCGTAAAGCATACCAAGCAATACAACTGCTACCACCATCAAGTACTTCCATAATGGGTACTTATTAATCACAACTTATTCCTTTGATTAAAGTGCTTTCATTGTGCCTTTAGGCAGCACAGCTGAAATTGAACCTTTTTGCACTGTTACGTTAGCTTGGTCGTTAAGCGCAACAACAACAAAATCTTTGTCGTCAGATACTTTCACGATTTTACCTACTAAACCGCCAGCAGTAAGTACTTCATCACCTTTCGCCAATGCTGACATTAGGCTCTTGTGCTCTTTAACACGCTTTGCTTGTGGACGGTAAATTAGGAAATAAAATACCAAACCAAAAATACCTAGCATGATTAGCATTTCCATGCCGCCACCAGCAGGTGGCGCACCCGCACTTGCATGCGCACTTGAGATAAATAAACTCATGGTTAATTCCTCTTAAATTTTATTAGTCTTCAATTTGTTTTAATTCAGGTACCGGCATACCACGACGCGCATAGAAGTCTGCAACAAACTCTTCTAGTTTGTTCTCAGCAATGGCATTGCGAAGCCCTTCCATAACACGTTGGTAATAACGTAAGTTGTGGATCGTATTTAAACGAGCCCCTAAAATTTCATTACACTTATCTAGGTGATGTAAATAAGCGCGTGAGAAGTTCTCACAAGTATGGCAATCACACTCTGGATCAAGTGGGCCTGTATCCGTTTTATGCACTGCGTTACGGATTTTAATTACGCCACCAGTAATAAATAAGTGACCGTTACGCGCATTACGTGTTGGCATTACACAGTCAAACATATCAATACCACGACGAACCGCTTCAACTAAATCTTCCGGCTTGCCTACGCCCATTAGGTAACGCGGCTTATCTTGGGGCATTTTGTAAGCGCAGTGGTCAAGAATATTAATCATGTCTTCTTTTGGTTCACCTACTGATAAACCACCCAGTGCATAACCATCAAAACCGATTTCTTCTAAACCTTTTTGCGAAATTTCACGCAGTTCAGGGTACATACCACCCTGAATAATACCGAATAATGCTGATGGGTTATCACCGTGACCTTCTTTCGAACGTTTTGCCCAGCGCAGCGATAACTCCATCGAGTCACGCGCTTCTTTTTCTGTTGCAGGATACGGTGTACATTCGTCAAAAATCATCACGATATCTGAACCTAGGTCGCGCTGCACTTGCATTGCTTTTTCTGGCGACAGCATGATTTTCTCGCCGTTTACCGGTGAGCGGAACATTACGCCTTCTTCCGAAATTTTACGCATTTCGCCTAAGCTGAATACTTGGAAACCGCCTGAGTCGGTAAGAATTGGTTTATCCCACCCCATAAAGTCATGTAAATCACCGTGTTGTTTGATGATTTCAGTACCTGGGCGAAGCATTAAGTGAAAGGTATTACCTAGGCAAATTTCTGCACCGGTACCTTTTAACTCTTCAGGGGTCATACCTTTAACGGTACCGTAAGTACCTACAGGCATAAATGCAGGTGTCTCTACTACACCACGGTCAAAGATCAAACGGCCGCGACGCGCTTTGCCATCTGTATTATCTAATTCAAATTTCATAAAAACCTCAAATGCCGGAAAAACAGTCCAACTTTTACTCAACCTCATCAATTGAGCGTAAAATAATCGGTCGATTTTACCTGCTTTGACAGCACAATACTATGGATATAGGGATGAGATAACAGAAATAAAAGTGGAAAGTGAGATTTACGTGCAAAGCGATGTAACAGAGTTACATCGCGTCGTGTTTTTAAGTGGTGTACTAAATGTCTTTTTTGGTTAAGAACATTGCATCACCATATGAGAAAAAGCGGTATTTTTCTTCAATTGCAGTGTTATAGGCATTCATAATATTCTCTTGTCCAGCAAACGCACTCACTAGCATTATTAGTGTCGATTCAGGAAGGTGAAAGTTAGTGATCATCGCATCTACCACCTGAAATTCGTATCCAGGAAAGATGAAAATATCCGTATCACCATAAAACGGTGCAAGCTCACCTTCTGATTTCATTGCTGCCGACTCTAATGAGCGCATTGACGTTGTGCCCACAGCAACAACACGACCACCGCGTTCACGACATGCTTTAATTTGTGCAACCACTTGCTCTGGCACTTCAATGTACTCAGAATGCATATGGTGATCTTCTATTTTATCAACGCGCATTGGCTGGAACGTACCCGCCCCTACATGCAGGGTTACAAAACCTAAATCAACGCCCTTGCCTTTTAACTTCGCGAGTAGAGCATCGTCAAAATGAAGACCCGCTGTTGGCGCTGCTACTGCGCCCGGCTTTTCACCGTAAACAGTTTGATAGCGATTGCGGTCTTTCTCGTTATCAGGGCGGTCAATATATGGCGGCAGTGGCATATGACCAATACGGTCTAAAATATCTAGTACGCCCTCTTCCCCTTCGAACTTCAGCTCAAATAACTCACCTTGGCGACCTTGCATTATCGCAGTTGCCGTTTCTTCTAAAATGAGCTCGTTACCAACTTTAGGTGATTTATTAGCGCGTACGTGAGCAAGCACCGTGTGTTTATCTACTACACGCTCTACTAACACCTCTACCTTACCGCCTGAGGCTTTTTGACCAAACATGCGTGCAGGAATTACTTTAGTATTATTAAAGATAATCAGGTCGTTTGGATTGATAAAATCTAATACATCAGCAAACGTATGGTGTGTGATTTCGCCACTATTACCTTCAAGCTTTAACAAGCGACTTGCTGTGCGATCTTCCATTGGAAATCGAGCAATTAGTTCATCGGGTAATTCAAAGTTAAAATCAGCAACACGCATTCGTCAGTCTCACTTGGTTATTAGTACTCAGGGCATACTTGGTTAAAGTCGCGCCGATTCTAGTGTTAGTGATGATTTAAATCAAGGAAAACAGGCCGCGCAAAATATAACCTACTGAATGTTAAAGTTTAAGAATCAACGGGTGAGTAAAATACCAAATTTACTTGAGTTAACTATCTAAACTAGGTATCTTTTGGCATTTGAAAATCAAACTTACCAAGGAGTGGTGAACTGATTTAGAGGTGCAGTTTAAATGCCGAATAAGCTTAAGTTGCTGGTAGTGACACCAGACATTAAGCTATCAACTCAGCTAGTTGATGCATTAAAAAATGTCGATGTATTTGATATTGAGCTAAAGGGTAATAGTTTAGAGGCACTCGATTTACTGAAGAAGCACTCTTTCAACCTAATTATCACCGATCTTGCAATTGGCGAAATTGATGGTTGGCGCTTTTCACGCATGGTGCGCTCAGGCTTACTGGCAACTGCAAAAAATACACCTATCGTATTAATACCTCCTACCTATTGTGAACGCATTGCTGAAACAACCGCTCGCGCGTATGGTATTGATGCCATTTTACAGCACGACAAATTAAACAAACTACCCCATTTACTCGCTAATATTTTATCTGAGCACACCGATAAAAGCAGCCGGTTACCGCTATTACTGGTTGAATCTAACGAACAACGCGCTGCACAAATTCGCCATGATCTAGAGCTTGGTTTTGCCATCAGCACAACCGATAACTGCGCCGATGCGCAAACGTTAATCCAGCAATATAACTACGCCATCGTCCTTGTTGATGCTACCCATGGCAGCTTTGAGCGCGTAAATAACTTTTTGCAGCAATTACGTATTCATAAACCTAACCAAGCGGTTGTAACCATTATTGATAGTCAAGATGCTGATTTTGCAGAACAACTACTGCTATTAGGTGTTACCGACTTTATTCGCTTGCCGTTTAATCACAACATTATTAATAAAGTATGTGAGCAGGCTGCGCGACGCGAAGATTTTATGGTGAGCTATGATGAATTCGCTGAGAAAGTAGAACTGCTCAGTAAAAGCCAACAAGGTTATAAAGACTTATTCTCTGCCCACCAACGTATTTTAATGCACTTAAATACCTCGGTAATTGAAATTGACCAAGCCCATAATATTTGTTTTTTGAATCCCGCTTGGGAAGCCCTAACCGGTAATCGATTGCAATCTAGCCTAGGTAAACCGCTCGCCAGCTTTTTCCCTCGACCTGAGGCGGAAAAGCTCGAAAAGCTCATTTGTGCAATTAATATGAAGCCTGGCAGTAAAGACAAACTAGAACTACAAATAAATCATAAACTTGGCCACCAAATTTGGATTGAGTGCAAGTTGCAATCAATTAAAGAGCGACAAGCTAAAAGTAATATCACGCTAAGTATCGATAACATTGATGAACGAAAACAGGCTGAATTTAGCCTACAACATTTAGCCCATCACGATACACTGACCAATTTGCACAACCGCTATTTCTTTGACCAACAGCTCAATCTATTTTGCCAAAACGTATCTAACGGCCAACAGCACGCATTGCTCTATATCGATCTAGACCACTTCAAAATTATTAATGACTCACAAGGCCATCAACAAGGCGACAAAGTACTGCAAAAAGTTGCAGAGTTATTTGAGCAATGTGTTTCTGGCGATGCATTGGTGTGTCGTTTAGGTGGCGATGAATTTGCCATTATTTTAGAAAATACCGATTTACTCGACGCCCACATGATTGGTGAAAGTTTATGTCAAACTATTGAAAATCAGAGCTTTCGCTTTGGTGAGCAAAGCTATTCAATTAGCTGCTCAATTGGTTTAACGCAAATTGACAGTAAAAACAGTGATGCCAGCGAATGCTTAAAGCAAGCGGATATTGCGCTGTACGTTGCTAAAAGCCGTGGCCGTAATATCGTTCATTGTTATTCAGATTCAGATGCAAAAAGTAAGCAGTTACTATCGGGAATAACATGGGCTCACAGTGTAAAAGAAGCGCTTAAAGCACAAAGCCTTACCATGCACTTTCAGCCAATATGGTGCTACAAAGAGCAAAAAGTCAGTTATTATGAAGCGCTTGTTCGTTTAATTGTAAATGATGAAATTATTTATCCGAACCAGTTTATTCCATCATTAGAGCTAGTGACTGATATCGATTTACTCGATCAAAATGTGATAGAAAAAACTATCGCGTTATTAGGTGAATACCCTGAATTAAACAAAGTCGCAATCAACCTTTCTGCACAAGCCTTTAACAACGCCAATCTGTTAAACACCATAGCGCAAAGTTTGAAGCTGCATAATGTAAGCCCTGATAGACTCACTTTTGAAATTACAGAATCAGCGAGTATTAGCAACCTAGTCGCAACCACGGCGATGATCACCCAGCTGCAAAAAATTGGCTGTCAGTTCTCGATTGATGACTTTGGCACAGGTTTTAGTACCTTTAGCTACCTAAAACAATTGCCTGCGAATCAAGTAAAAATTGATGGTTCATTTGTCAAAGATATGACCCAAGATAACATTGATAAGGCGCTGGTTAACGCCATTAAAGACATCAGTCATTCACTCGGTAAAACCTGTGTTGCCGAGTACGTGGAAGATCAAGAAACCTTTGAATTACTTAAAGAAATTGGTGTTGACTACGCACAAGGTTACTTTATTGGTAAACCGATGCCGGCGATTGAAATTAAAAAGCTAAAAAACACTTCTGAAAACTCAATCGCTTAACAATTTTTACAAATCAAATTAACAAAACAATAGGAATTCGCCCAAAGATTAAGCTAAACTGGTTTTATATGGACATACAGAAAAATCATTTCATTTGAGAGTGATTTTGCATAAAAACGGGAGGGACGATGGCTCTGTTTATTATTTTACTGCTAATTGCGAATGTCCTGATTTGCTACTTTTGTTACTTTAAAGCCAGTGAAAAAGGCTACCCTAAAGCAATTTTTGCTGGGCTAGGTGCGATTCCTTATTTTAACCTTGTCGTGTTAGTGTATTTACTATTTTTACCTAACGTGAAAGCTGAAAGCTTATTAAATTCTAAAGCCGCGAGTTAAGCGGCTTTTTTGTGTTTACTTACTGTGAATTTATTGCGTACTGTTAAACTTAAAACGTATAACTTTGCGCACTCGCAAGTAGTTTTTCCGCATCAATATCACCCACAACACACTGATTAATCTTCGCTTTGCTATAAACAAAAACAAGATCTTCTTTATTACCCGTCGCGTTATCAATAATAAAGTTAACATAGTGATTTTTACTTAAGCTTTTAAGTCCAGCACCATAATCACATAAGGTTTGCGCCAGAGTTTGGCTCGCAACACGAATATTTTGCTTTCTAGTTTCAGCAACTTTTTTATGCTTTTCTTTGGTCGTCGATTTTATTTTATCTTGCGCATCGTCACGTTTGTCACGCACCTGCTCTTTTTCTTTTTCAAGTTTGGCTATCTTTGCTTCGAGCTTTTCGATTTCCTTTTTAACCGACTTTTCTTCTTTATCTTTCAGTGCGTGTCTGCGCTCTAAATCTAAATCTCGGCGAGCACGCTCTACTTCTCGTAACTGAAATTCAATTTCACGCTCTTGCTGAGCAAACTCACGGATTTTTTCAGAAGACTCTCGTAGTGCCTCCATCGCTACATGATACGCTTCGTTAGCCGCTTCAATGCGCATCTCTTCTGCACGGATCATCACGTCCTCATCATGAAACTCGATATCAGGTTCAAGAAAAAAACGTTTCCAGCTTCCGAAGCCACCAGATAACCCCGATGCACTAATACTAAAGACATAGCCTTGGTCTGCGAGATAAGCACCATTAATTTGGCGCACCTTAATACCGGGTTCCGCGTTAAGTGATGCCTTTAAGATATTATTCATAATGGTGATTTCTTTTTGGCTTTTAGCGACCATATTGTTTGCTGGTGTATTGGCAACAACATGACCAGAAAGTAATGCGAGTGAAATCAATAAGCTTGCTTTCGTTTTCATGATTAATTCTCCCATGAGTGGTTTTTGGCAATTGATGACTGTGGTTGTTGCTCAACCTGTTGTGCCAATTCGTTTAATTGCAGGCGAATCAACGCCTGATCTTGTTGACGGACTCGGTTTAAATCGGCAACCAAGGCGCCAATATCTTCTTTGCGCTCCAAACGCCCCTGCTCTATGGCCTCTTTAACCAATGCATAAGTCGCCTGTGCGGTATTTGTCTGCTGCTCAGCCAAAAGGGTTTGCAGTTGCTCATAAGTGACTGTTGGAGCTTGCTTTTGTTGCTCTGCAAAATTAATCGCAAAGCCACTATCTGAAACACTTACTTCAGCACGCATAATAACCAGCGAGCACATTAAAACTGAGCAGGCTAAAGCTGCTGGTGCAAACCAAGCTGCAAAACGATTGCTCTTTGCACCATCGTTCGTTTTCTCAAACCAAGTGGCTTCTCGATTCCACTGTGGAACGGGCGTTTCTTGATACTTTGCCGAAAGCGACTGCCAAGTCTCACTGTTTTCGAGCATTTCTGCATAAACAGCATCTTGTTCAAGCAATTGACGCTCACTTGGTGTAAGTTCACCTGTTTCCAGCCATTTTTCAAAAATACTTTCTACGTTAGCCATTTAACACCTCCAGTTCTTGGCGCAATTTGGACAACGCCGTATACAACCGCGATTTAACCGTATTAGTTGATACATCAAGTTGCTGTGCAATTTGTTCAAACGTAAAGTGCTGAAAAAACTTTAATTCCACCACTTCCTTTTGCGTCCAAGGTAAGCCATTTAAAAGCTGTAAAACTTGCTTATTTTGCTGCGCCATAAGCAACATCAAATCAGCAGATTCTGGTTCTTGCATATCCGCTATCAGCATTTCTTGCTTTTCTTCATCGAGTACCTTTTTAGCACGATAAAACTCCACACAACGGCGATTGGTAATTGCGATAGCCCACGTTTTAAAACTCGACTCAAAACGGTAGTTATCGAGCGAACGATAAATACTCATAAAGCTTTCTTGCATGATTTCGAGTGCGTCGTCTGGGTTACTCACCATACGCAAGCAAGTGTGATAAATCGGCTTTTCGTATTGTTTTACTAAATTAAGCCATGCGCGTTTATCACCTTGTTGCGCTTTTTTGATTAACCCTTTTTCACTTTGAAAGAACACATATTCCCCAAGAGTTTTGTTTCTCTGCTTATATAGTCGAGCGAGTGCTGAAAATAGTTTTAAAAATTTAAAATTATTTTATCGTGCACATTTTTCAGTAAAGAACGGCTTTAATTTATCGCACAGTAAGCGGAAGTCGCGTATGCGACCTGACGTCTTGCGCCATAAAATACCAATATCACGATAAGCAGTATCTTGCGCAGCGCTAAACACCATAGGTTTATGAGATAAAATGCCCGCATTAATTGCCATTTGCGGTAGAAAGGTCACACCAAGTTGACGCTCAACCATACTTAGTAAGGTATGCAAACTTGCTGCTTCAAAGGGGTTTATACATTCACTTTTACTCAAATGGCACGCACTCAGTGCATGATCGGTTAGGCAATGTTCGCGCTCTAGCAAAAACACCGATGATGGTGGCAACAAGTTAAAATCAACCACACCTTCAGCCGCTTGATAATCCTTGTGCCTTACAATATTAAATGGGTCTTGTGCTAAAATATGGGTATGAAACTTGTTGGTATTATAAGGCAATGCCAATAGCGCTACATCAACTTGACCTTTTTCTAATTTGTCCAATAAGTTATCGCTAGTATCTTCAATTAAAACCAACTCAAGTTCAGGAAACTCTTTTGCACATAAGTGGTATAAATCAGCCGCAATAAAACTTGCAACCGTAGGAATAATACCTATGGTTAAATGCCCTTGGAGTGGGTTTAAAAAGCTTTTTGTAAGCTCTTTTACACTAATTGTGTCGTCGATTATCTTGCGCGCTCGCTCAACCACTTCTTCACCAATCGAGGTAAACATAATACTGCGGTTTTCACGCTCAATTAGCTGACACCCGAGTGTTTCTTCAAGATTTTGAATTGCGCTACTTAAGGTAGATTGACCAATAAAACAGGCTTCTGCAGCGCGGCCGAAATGCTGATGCTGATGTACTGCAAGCAAGTATTGCAGCTGCTTAATGCTAGGAAGGTTTTTCATCGTAATAACCGATTAATATTCAAATTAATAACGATAAAAACAAATTAACAATGGAAAATCAATTATGTCACTGAGATTTAATCAATTAATTGCGAATGCTAATAACTCTGTTAAATAAATGAGCAAATAAAGCCTAGTGAAATGAAGCAAACAAGATTGAATTTATCTTTTAACGCTATGTTACAACGGTAAAATTACAGCGCTGTAAGCGCGCTATGTGAACCGCTAACTTGATTAGCAAGCTGCTATATACAAATTTCAGACAAAAAAAGACCCCATTGCGTATCGCATATGGGGTCTTTTCAAGCTAAAAGTCTTTACACTTGAAGGCCAAAAATAGCCGCCAATACATAGTAGATAACAATAGCTAATACCGCGCCTACTGGCAAGGTAATAACCCAAGAAACAACGATATTTCTTACAACACCTAAATTAAGTGCCGCAATACCTCGGGCCATACCAACACCTAGTACCGCACCTACTAACGTTTGTGTCGTTGAAATTGGTAAGCCTGTGCCTGATGCAATAACAACCGTTGATGCAGCCGCAAGCTCTGCAGCAAAACCACGGCTTGGTGTTAAGTGCGTAATACCTTCACCAATGGTTTTAATTACTTTCTTACCAAGAATCGCAAGACCGATAACAATACCTAAACCACCTAGTGGTAAAATCCACCAAACGAGTGACGATTTCTTAACAATTTCACCGTTGTGCTCAACAATGCTCACTACCGCAGCAAGTGGACCAATCGCATTTGCTACATCGTTTGATCCGTGTGCAAACGCCATACAACATGCAGTTACAATCATTAAGATAGCGAATACTTTCTCAACATTGTTAAATTGCATTTCTTTGTCAGCTGCAGGGTCCATTTTAAGACGAGCGATCAATACTTTACCTAACAGCGCGACTAAAACAGCAGCACCGATTGCGATACCGTAACCCATTACTGTACCAAGGTCTAAACCGATATGCTTTAAGCCTTTTTTGATTGTTACTAACGCCATAACAAACGCTGCAAGACCCATGTACATAGGCACAAAGCGCTTTGCATTGTTAAGTGGTGAGTCAGTATCAAAAATTAGTTTCTGTGCACTCATAAAGATAAGGTAAGCAATAAAGCCTGAAATAGCAGGTGTAACAATCCAACTACCTACGATACCCGCTACTTTACCCCATTGAATCGCTTCAGAGCCTACCGCAACCAATGCGAAACCAACAATTGCACCAATAATTGAGTGTGTTGTTGATACAGGCCAACCTAAATATGACGCAACAAGTAACCATACACCAGCAGCTAATAGCGCTGAAATCATACCGATCACTAATGACTCTGGTATGGCAACAAATGCCGACGAGTCGATAATGCCTTTACGTATCGTTGATGTAACCTCACCACCGGCAAGATATGCACCAGCGAATTCAAAAATCATTGCGATAATAATCGCTTGCTTAATTGTTAGCGCTTTTGAGCCAACTGACGTACCCATTGCATTGGCAACGTCGTTTGCACCAATACCATACGCCATGATAAATCCCACTACGGCAGCAATCATCACCAAAGTGGTGCCGTAATTTGCAATAATATCCATCAAGTAACCTTTAACTTAATTTTTATATTAATTTAATTAACGTGCTAGCATCAGCTCTAAACGTGAACCAACACGTTCAGCGATATCTGCTAAGTCACCTACCCACTCGAGAATTTTGTATAAGAACATTACATCGATTGGGTTTAATTCATTTTCGATTTCACGTAACTGACGACGCAAAGTGATTTGCATTTCATCGGTGTCACGCTCAATTGCGTCGAGCTCTTCTAGCATGTTTTCAACTAATGTCACTTCACGACCACGGAAACCCGTTTCTAATAACTCATCAAGTTCATTGATGGCTTTAGAAGCTTGTTTTGTCGCGTCGATGCAGCGATTTAGGTAAGTAATAAAATCAGCTTGGATTTGCTCAGGGATTTCCATTTCGCGGCCAAGTACACGACCAGCTATGTCCTTAGCCTTATTAGCAATTTTGTCTTGTTGAGTGATCAGTTCAAGAAGATCTGTACGCTCAACTGGCAGGAATAATCCACGAGGAAGTTGCAAACGAATGTCACGCTTAAGTACATCTGCTTTGCGTTCTAAATCGCGAATATTAATGCGGATCTCAGATGCTTGTTCCCACTCTTTATTAAACGCATGTTGAAAAAAAGTCGTTAACAAAGCACTGGCTTGATGAACAATTTTTATGTGTTCTTCAATTGGTTTGATAGGAGATTTCGCAAAAACCCCTAAAAATGCATTACTAGCCATAATTGACCCTTAAATTTTAAAAGCGCGCAAATTTTACAGGAATCAGCCAAGCGAGGAAAGGCTTTAACATACAAGTATTACAGTAAGTTGAAATTCCTTAACTTAGATTATCAAACAATTAAATTTACGCTAGTTAATAGACTAAAAAAGTTATCAATACCAAAGCAAAAAAGGGTAAAAGCGAAACCGCTTTTACCCTTTTAAAATAGTTACTTAACTTATTTACCAATAATATCTCGCTCGATATCGTCTTGCGAGGTATGACGAATGTCCTTGCCTTTTACAAAATAAATTACGTACTCAGCGATGTTCTGACAACGGTCACCGATGCGCTCAAGTGAGCGTACTGACCACACCAAATCCATAACCTTTGGAATTGAGCGCGGATCTTCCATCATGTAAGTCATGATTTGACGTGTTAACGCTTCATATTCGCGGTCAACTTTGGCATCTTCTTTGTGCACACGAAATGCAGCTTCGGCATCCATTCGGGCAAATGCATCCAGAACATCGTGCAACATTTGTGATACGTGACGACCCATATTGTCGATATTACCCAGCAAGCCTTGCTGATCTTTCGCGGTTGATTCAAGTGCTACTTTTGCAATACGACGCGCTTCATCGCCAATGCGCTCTAAATCAGCAATGGTTTTTGCAATCGCCACAACTAAACGTAAGTCACTTGCCGCTGGCTGACGCTTCGCAATAATGCGTGTACATTCTTCGTCAATACTCACTTCCATTGCGTTTACTTTGTAATCGCCGTGCTCAACTTTTTTCGCAAGCTCCGCATTACTGTCATTTACCGCATCAAGCGCAGAGTTTAATTGCTGCTCTACCAATCCACCCATCGCTAAAACATGGTTGCGAACGTTTTCAAGTTCTTGGTTAAAGTTACCTGAAATATGCTTTGAAATATTATGATCCATAACTTTAATCCTTACCCGTAACGACCTGTAATGTAATCTTCAGTTTTCTTTTTCTTCGGCGTAGTGAATAGCGTATTTGTATCAGAGTATTCGATTAGTTCACCCATATACATAAACGCAGTTTGGTCAGACACACGTGCCGCTTGTTGCATGTTATGCGTAACAATTACAACTGTGTACTTATTTTTTAAATCGTTGATTAGCTCTTCGATTACCAATGTTGAAATTGGGTCAAGTGCCGATGTTGGTTCATCTAACAGTAGTACTTCAGGTTCAATTGCAATTGCACGAGCAATAACCAAACGCTGTTGCTGACCACCTGATAAACCAAATGCGCTGTCGTGCAAACGGTCTTTTACTTCGTCCCAAAGTGCAGCGCCACGTAGTGACGATTCAACTACTTCGTCTAATTTACGTTTGTCTTTTACACCTTGTAAGCGTAGGCCATAAACCACATTCTCATAAATTGATTTAGGGAATGGGTTTGGACGCTGGAATACCATACCAACGTTACGGCGAAGCGCTGCAACATCTACACTTTTGTCATAAATATTCTGGTTATGTAGCAAGATTTGACCATCGATACGACACGTATCAACTAAGTCATTCATGCGGTTAATACAACGTAATAACGTTGACTTACCACAACCTGAAGGACCGATAAATGCAGTTACCTGACCCTTTGGAATTTTCATGCTGATATTGCTCAGCGCTTGTTTGTCACCGTAGTAAAGGTCTAAGTCTTTAATTTCAAGAGCAGTTTGTTCTGCCGATAAGTTTTCTAAATCAAGCTGTAAGCCAGTTGCAGATTGATTTATTTCTGGAGCAACAGTAATCATTTTTACTAAACCTATTAAACTTTTATCACCGCAGAACAATTAATGTTCTAACGACCTAAATTTTTCGCGTAAGTGGTTACGAATACCAATTGCTGTGATATTCAGTGCCACAATTACCGCCACAAGTAAAAACGCTGTGGCATAAACTAGCGGGCGTGCCGCTTCAACATTCGGGCTTTGGAAACCAACATCATAGATGTGGAAACCTAAGTGCATAAACTTTCTATCTAAGTGTACAAACGGGAAGTTCATATCAACTGGCAGTGTTGGCGCCATTTTTACCACACCAACTAACATCAGTGGTGCTACTTCACCTGCTGCACGTGCAACCGCAAGAATTAAACCTGTCATAATTGCAGGGCTTGCCATTGGTACAATAATACGCCAAATAGTTTCAGCTTTAGTGGCCCCAAGTGCTAATGAGCCTTGACGAACTGAACTTGGAATACGTGATAAACCTTCTTCCGTTGATACAATAACAACCGGTAAAGTTAAAATTGCTAATGTCAGTGCTGACCAAATTACACCTGGCGTACCAAACGTTGGGCCTGGTAATGCTTCAGGGTAGAATAATTGGTCAATGCTACCACCTAGCATGTAAACAAAGAAACCTAAACCAAATACACCGTAAACAATCGATGGTACACCGGCAAGGTTAATTACCGCGATACGAATCATTTTAGTGATAGAATTTTTCGCTGCATATTCGTGTAAGTAAATCGCGGCAACTACACCAAACGGCGTTACGATTACCGCCATTAACATAACCATAAATACGGTACCGAAAATCGCTGGGAATACACCGCCTTCGGTATTCGCTTCACGTGGGTCATCGCTAACAAACTTACCAATTTGCTTGAAGTAATGACCTAATTTAGCCATTAAGCCCATATCATTTGGTAGTGTTACGTCCAGCACTTGGTAAAGTGGAATCGTTACTAACTCACCACGCATATCTTTTACAATAACTTGGTCGCGCTTTGCCGCATCACGAAACTTAAACAGCTCTTTTTCAAGCACCAAGTATTGCTCACGATAGTCTTTACGCTGAGCTTCAAACTCCGCCACTTTTTCGTGTGTTAATTCGCCTTTAAGGTCGAGCGCTTTTTCTTTTAAACGCAAACGTTCCAGATCGTAGTTTATATGACCAATTGGGCCGTTTTGCAAATCAAGTGCCGATTCATTAAGTTCAACTGCGCGCTCTACAAGTTGTTCTAGCTCAATTAACTTTTGCGCTTCAGCGACAACTTTGCCGTCTTTGATCACACTTTCAATGTAACCGTAAAAGTTACCGTTTTTACTACGCTCAAATACCGCTAATTGGCTCGGGGTAGATTGCTCAATAATATCCGTTGCTAAAATCCAACGGAAATCTAGGTCTACGTATTCACGGTTACCTGTTTTAATCAGTAAACGTTCTACTTCTTCACCCGTAAAACCGTGTAAATCAACATTCGCTGCTTTTAAGCGCTCAACGGGAACCATCTCACGGTCGTAGATTTCACCGATAACGGTTTCTTTCACGTCACCACGGTGCATTTCAAATTGCGTTACTTCTGACGGCCAAAAGAACCCTAAACCACGACCTGCAATCATTGCCAGTAGGCCAATTACCGAGATTAAGCTGATACTTACTGCACCACCTGTCATCCAGATCCAAGGTGAGCCAGATTTAAACCACTGCTTCATTTATTAAATCTCCTAACCTTACAGTGAACTATACTTTTCACGTAAACGCTGACGAACAAATTCAGCAATCGTGTTAAAGATAAAGGTGAATATAAACAGTACAAACGCTGCTAAGAATAAGATGCGGTAGTGCGTGCTGCCTACTTCTGATTCTGGCATTTCTACCGCAATGTTTGCTGCAAGCGTACGCATACCTTGGAAAATACTCCAATCCATAATCGGCGTATTACCTGTTGCCATCAATACAATCATGGTTTCACCAACCGCACGGCCTAAACCCATCATCACTGCCGAGAAAATACCTGGGCTTGCTGTTAGCAATACTACGCGAACAAGCGTTTGCCACTGCGTTGCACCAAGTGCAAGCGAGCCATTCGATAAGTGCTTAGGTACACTAAATACCGCATCTTCAGCAATTGAGAAAATCGTTGGAATAACCGCAAAGCCCATCGCAATACCCACAACTAACGAGTTACGTTGGTCAAAATCAATGCCTAACTCGTTGGTAATATAACGACGTACATCACCATCAAATACCCAAAGCTCTACCGCAGGGCTCAGTGCAAACGAGATATAACCTGCTAGCAATACCACTGGAATAAGTAAGATTGAGTGGCTACCGTCTGGCACTTTGTGGCGAATCGATTCTGGTAAATTTTGCCAGAAGAATGCTGTGAGTATTATCGCCAATGGCGTTAATACTAAAATCAGCATAATTGCAGGTAAGTGAGATTCAATCAGAGGTGCCAACCAAAGACCTGCTAAGAAACCTAAAATTACGGTTGGTAATGCTTCCATAATTTCAACCGTTGGCTTAACGATTCGACGCTGTTCAGGCGACATAAAATAGGCTGTGTAGATAGCAGCAGAAAGCGCAATCGGTACCGCAAATAGCATCGCATACATTGCCGCTTTAATTGTACCGAATGAGATTGGTACTAACGATAACTTAGCTTCGAAATCATCACTTGCCGATGTAGACTGCCAAATGTAAGCAGGCTCAGGGTAACCTTCGTACCATACTTCTTGCCATAATGCCGACCAAGATACTTCAGGGTGCTCATTTTCAATATCAACAACAATGAGTTGATTGCCCGCCAGCATTAATGCTGCGTTTGAGCGTGGTGACACCGCAAAGAAATCAATTCCCGCGTCTGCTACCTTACCCGACCACAGCTTGTTTTCACTGGTAGTGTAATAAAGCGATAAATCACCTTGGTTATTAGTGCTAAAGAATGTACGGCGATAGAATTCACTGTAAAGCCCTGAAATTTCTTTATCACCACTTGCAAAAGCACGGATTTTGGCGAACTTACGACCCGAATCACCATTAATTTCAAACCACTGTGAAATTTCACCGTTGTCGTTAACTAACATTAATGAGTTAGCGCCTGACAATAATTGCATTTTAACTAGGTTGGCATTCTCTTGATTCGCGGCAAGTACTTGAATACGCGTAATATCTTCAATGTCACGCGTATTATAGATATAAACTTTATTAGCAACACGCACAAATGCACGGCTAAAGTCAGGTGAAATTAATAATTCATCCACTTTGCCTTCAACAGGAATTTCCGCGGTTTCACTTGACCATTCCATTTCACCAGAGAACATATTTTCTTCTGCTGCTAGCATGCTAAACAGCAAGCGTTGATCACCGGTTAATGCAAGTACACCAAGTTGATTATCATCGGCAACATAGCTGAACGCAAATTTACGAATTGATGCACCTTCGTCATCAATCATCACTTCACTTTCACCTAGTGGATACGCAATACTTGGCTTAATGGTACGGCTATTGTTAGCAAATCCTACTTCAAATTTCGGGTTCACAACTTTAATTGCGCCATTTTCAAGACCATAAGCATACATCGCCTGGTGCGGTGCAGTGCGCGCAAAGCTGGTTACCGGTGCATCAAATTCCACATTAAAGCTTGTTAACTTAGTGCCGAATTTCTCACCTTTAATGGTGTAGTAACTTAGCTCGCCAGTTGGTGTGAACAAATAAGCGATTTCACCTTGCTCTTCCATACCTGCCGCAACGTACTCTTGCGTTTCAGGTAAAGCAAATTGATTTCTCACTTCAACATGTGACGACGCGAAAATAGGCTGTACTACATACAACAGATAAAAGAAGATCAACAATAAGGCAACAAGTACTAATGTACCACCTGCCGTAATACTGTATTTGGCGACTTTATCTTTGATCAGTCTGTTTCTATTAGTATTGAATTCAACACTTGGCGGATTGGAACTCATCCATTGGCCCTTACAAATAGAATTAGGATTTAGTTGGCGTGCATTATATTTTGTCAAGATGACAGAAATGTTACAGAGAGTGAAATATTTCGTTTTTATGACCAAAAAGTTACACCGATTATTTAACAAAATTTGACAAAATAAATTGGACAAAAGGCAGGCAATCATCAATACTTAAACAGCTCTACACCTCCATTTAATCCTTTGAATTAGCTAACAATTATTTCTTAATTTGTGTAGAGAGGGTTGCGCTAATTAGATAACGAGACAAGTATATGAAGCAGTTAGTATTAACAATTATTGGTCCTGACCGCTCAGGTCTAGTAGATGAACTATCCTCAGCGGTTTTAGCTAACCATGGCAATTGGTTAGCCAGTAATTTAAGCCACCTTTGTGGCCACTTTGCCGGAATTTTGCAGTTAGAAGTACCTGAAGAACATTTATCGGCACTCGAGGGCGCAATTCACGCCATTCCCGATCTCGAAGTAAAAATTGAAGCAGGACAAGAACAAGTAACCGACACAAGTCAACAGCTTAACTTTGTTATTACCAGCAATGACAGACCGGGTATAGTACAAGAGCTTTCAAGTGTGCTACGCCATAAAGGCGCCTCAATTATTCACTTTAACTCAAAGCAACAAAGCGCGCCTAATTGGGGTGTACCTCTGTTTAACGCAGAAGCCCGGGTAGAATTGCCTGCCGGTTTAAGTAAAGATGATGTGGTTGAAGCGCTCGAGTCTATTACGTCTGACTTGATTGTGGATATTGAAACCGAAGCTTAGGGTTTACGATTATCTCATCCGAGTTCAGGTTAAATAAAAACGTAAAAAAGGGAGCAAATGCTCC
Source organism: Pseudoalteromonas sp. ABV4_021 (assembly GCF_056159365.1). Lineage (NCBI taxonomy): Bacteria > Pseudomonadati > Pseudomonadota > Gammaproteobacteria > Alteromonadales > Pseudoalteromonadaceae > Pseudoalteromonas > Pseudoalteromonas sp. ABV4_021. The sequence continues at coordinate 2,447,560 of NZ_JBSWVB010000001.1, forward strand.
CTTTTTCATAAAAAATTCACAGCCCTAAATTATAAATATTTCGCTAAATACTTTTTAAATATTGGATCTTTACCAGCCAACTCTCGCTGCTCCGCTAAAATATCATGCAATATTTGATTTGATGTAAGCGGATTTGCTAATACAACGCGAAATACCACTGTCGGTAAATTATCGTACTGATATGGTGTTAAACGTGTACGTGATACAAATGAGCGGCCTGCTTCACGCTGACGTTTTTGCATGCTCGCCGTAAAACGATTAAGTGCTGCGTAAATATCTAACTTAGTTTGTTCATCTGCCGTTTTAAGTACTTCTTTAATTTTTTCTGGTACATAACGATATGTTAACAAGCAAAGTTCTGGTTCAGTAACCAGTTCAAAGTCATCTGTTTGCTTAATAAGTTCGGCAAAATAGCGCGCTTTTTCAAGGCTTTTATCAATTAACATTTCATAGCCTTTGCGACCAATAATTGATAAACACGCATGCACTAACATCGCCATACCCGGGCGACTACCTTCAAGGGTATGTGAGCCTAAATCTTTCGAGCCTTTACGTAAGATATATTCAGCGTGATGTTCTACCACATTGACAGTATCTGGCTCTTTGAAAAGCACAATGCCTGCGCCCATAGGCACATACATTTGCTTATGCGCATCTATGGTAATTGAATCGGCACGTTCGCAACCAGCTAATAACCCACGCGCATTATTGGACAGCAATGTTGCACCACCCCAAGCGGCATCAATATGAAAATGACAATTGATTTCCTCAGCTAGGTCGGCCATTTCATTTAGCGGGTCAATATTGCCGGTTTCAGTTGTGCCTGCAACGCCAACAATTGCCATCACCTTAATGCCTTTTTCAGCTAATTCGTTAGCCTTTTCACGCATTTTAGCAACATCAACACGGTTATTATGATCTGTTTCGATAGATACAATATTGCTGCGACCGATGCCTAACACATCAGCAGCTTTACCAAGTGAATAGTGGCCACGCTCTGAAACTAAAATAGCTAAGCCTTTGTAGCCATAATGCATCATAGCCGCAACTAAACCATCGCTATTTATGCCATTAAAATCGCCATCGGGTTTAAGCAGCTTATTGCGCGCAACCCAAAGTGCTGAAATATTGGCAACCGTGCCGCCTGAACAAAATGCACCCAAAGCATTTTTGGCATTGTGCATCCACTTACGGTAAAAGGCATCATCTTTGCCGTAAACCATATGGTGCATCATACCCAATACTTGACGTTCTAATGGTGTAAATGCTTTAGATGTTTCAATTTTTACCAGATTTTGGTTTAACCCCACCATCAACTTTGACAGAGGTAAAACAAAATGCGGTAAGGCCGAAGTCATATGACCAATAAAACTCGGTGCTGACGTGTGTACTGAATGCGCCACCAGCTTTTCCATTAACTCTTGGGCGTGTTCAGATACAAAACGAGGTTCTTCAGGAATATTTGCAGCTTGGAAATCTTTTTCAATTTCATGCAAAGGTTTTTCAACCGCTGCAATATTTTCGTTAAGAAAGCCTGCTAAGTTACTAGATATTTCTTGCTCAATTTTAGCCAAAGTCGAGCCCGGCGCCTCTGGCACCGTAAAAATTCGCATTAAGCTTTCTTCAGACGCTATTGCTGGGCGCACTGCTTGACGTGTTTCATCAACCATACTACTCACTTTACCCAAAAAGTGTTCAAACATATTCATAAAAAAAGGCTGTCAACTCTACTTCAATTACAAGAAAAAGTCTCGCAATTTGCACAATATCTCCATCTACTGCTGTAAAAAACACACTAAATTGACTATTATAAGGTGTTTCAAAACAACATAACCCTTTGCTTGCTATACAGTAAAGCAGTATTTTTCAATTGCGGCAAAAATTAGTTTTTGGCAAGGATGCGCATGTATTATTCAAATCAAGGAATTCGTTGGCTTTTTTTTGCGGGCGTACTGTTTTTAGCAAGCCTTGGCGGCTATGTTTATTACGTTTATTCACACACCTACAACGACATTTTAAAAGAGGTGGATGCTAAACTCTTAAACGCAGCACAAAGTGTTAAATTTATTCTTGGTGACGAATACCACGACAATATTACCGGCCCAGACCACATTGATGAAAAAAGCTACCTATTAAAAAGCAAACAACTCTCTGAGTTTGCCAGCAAGCTCGAACTCGAATACGTATACGCGATGATAAAAGAAGGCGATCAAGTTTACTTCTCCGCATCTAGTTATACTAACGAGGATATTAAAAACAATAAGCTTACTTATTTTTATGATCTTTACCCTGAAGCGACACAATTAAACGTTAAAGCGTTTTATTCAACAGAGCCTTTATTTGAGCATTCAGAAGATCAGTGGGGCCATTTCCGCACCATATTTTTACCGTTTCAAGCAAAAGACGGGCGCACCTATTTAACTGGCGCCGACATCACCATTAAAGATTTAAATGAACAGCTGGCAGCAAGTGTTACCCAAGCGGTAATCACCGCAAGTTTCTTTTTCTTTATTGCAACTTTAGTGGGCAGCGCTTACATTTATTTACTAAAACAAAACTTAACCCGCGATCCCGTTACGGGCTACGCAAATCATATTGCGCTAGAAAGAAAACTGCAAAGCCATTCACCACTGCACATGCAATTGGCCATAGTATTAGTTAGCAACCTTGAAGATATTAACGGTTTTTACGGCTCCCACATTGGTGATGAGGTAATGCAAAAACTGCTGGCACGTTTAAATAAGTTAAAAAGCACAGAATGTCACCTGTATCGCTTATCTAGCAATAAAATAGCATTGCTATCGCCCAACTTGGACAGCAATGCCTGTTTAAAACTCGTCGAAAATCTCAATAAAAATGCGCCTTTATTATATGACCCATTTATCTACGTGACCTTATGTGCCGGTATTGCCACTGGCAATAAAACACTGTTAGTTGAAAATGCACGTATTGCGGTTGAACAAGCTAAGCGTAGTCGTGAGCTTGTGGTGTTTTACTCCGATGCAATGAACATTATTAAAAATCAATATCAGCACAACTTAAAAATTGCCAAAGATGTACGAGAAGCATTTAAAAATGGCCAAGTTGAAGCGCACTTTCAGCCAATACTCACTATCGACGGTAACGAAACCTTAATGTACGAAGGCTTAGCACGCATTAAGATTAACGATGCTTTATATGAGCCTGATTACTTTTTATCTGTCGTAAATCGCAGTCGCATGGATGGGCAATTAACTCGCATGGTTTTTCTTGGTTGCGTTAAGCGCTTTCGCCAAACTAATTTATGCTGGAGCATGAATTTAACCGCGCAAGATATGTTAGACCCAAGCCTGGCGCAATTTCTTGATGATGAATTAAAGCGCTACCCTACACCGCACCATATTTCATTTGAGCTTATCGAAACTGAAGCGATTGCCAACCTAACGGAAATCAAAGGCTTTGTAGAAATGGTAAGAAGACACGGTGCTAAGGTCTTTATCGATGACTTTGGAACTGGCTATTCTAATATTTCGAATATTCTTAAACTAGAAGTCGATGGCTTGAAAATCGATCGCTCTTTAGTCTCACAAATAACCAAAGACGATGAAGTGTTTTTATTTATTCAACACATTGCCAATTTTGCTAAGGAAGTGAACTTAACCTTGATTGCAGAAGGCGTTGAAAACAAACTCGTTGCAGATAAACTCGCAAAAGCGGGCATTAAATACGTGCAGGGCTTTTACTACGCAAAGCCAGCTCGAGAGCTGGCTCACATATCACAAACTGCTAAAGCGAGTTAAGGTCAACTTTCAGTCGGTGGCTTTGTTGACCACTGGCCCAGTATTTTCGCTCAAATGGGGTAATTGCTGTGTCTGCACTATATGGCGATACAGACACATCCACGCCAGCTAAACCAAGGGCAAACGCAAACTCATCAACATAGGTTTGCCAATTACTTCTTAGCTCAAGTTGACCACCAATTTTCACAATATAAGGAAATACAGGTGCTCCATGCCAACGGCGCCCTAAATGCTTAGCTTTAGGCCACGGGTTTGGATACAACAAGTAATGATGTGTCACTTGCCATTGATGCTCAACCACTAAGCGCCAAAAGTCATTTAAATCTGCACGTACCAATAAGTACTGGCCGTTTTCAGTTTGCTTGTATTCAACATCATGTTTTTCAATACGATGTGCCGACTTATCAATGCCTATAACTAAGGCATCTGGGTGCTTGCGCGCTAAATTAGCGGTGCTTTCACCTACACCGCAGCATGAATCGAGAATAATCGGCCCTGCGAACTGCTGTACCTTCTTATTGACTTCATCAAAAGCCGTTTGCGTATGCGCTGCAATCGGCTTCTTAAACTCAGAACTTAGGTGCTTACGTACCACTTCTTCTAACTTTTCATTTAGTCCTTGTTGATTCGAACTAATACTTCTTGAATTTGCGTCAGACATAATTTTAGTGGCGAATGCCAACCCCTTTATCAATTAAACGGTATGCAACAGCAAATAACGCACTGATAAACGCAATAATTACTGCAAATGCCGTTGTGATATCTACATCAGATACACCTAAAAAGCCGTACCTAAATGCATTAACCATATAAATAATTGGATTAAATTGTGAAACGCCTTGCCAAAAATCAGGTAACAAGGTGATTGAGTAAAACACGCCACCTAAATAGGTTAGCGGCGTTAAAACAAAGGTGGGGATGATACTGATATCGTCAAAGCTATTGGCGTATACCGCATTAATTAAACCACCAAGTGCAAACACGGCTGCGGTAAGTAATACTGTGGCAAAAATAACGGCAACATTATGAATTTGAATATCAACAAAAAACAGCGACAAAATAGTTACGATAATGCCAACGCATAGGCCGCGTGCCATACCGCCGCCCATATAGCCTAATACAATTATATAGGTAGGCACTGGCGAAACTAGCAGCTCCTCAATGCTTTTTTGAAATTTCGTTGAATAGAAGCTCGATGCCACATTAGAATAAGAATTAGTAATCACCGACATCATGATCAGACCCGGTACAATAAACTCCATATAGTTAAAGCCACCCATATCACCGATGCGAGAACCAATTAGGTTGCCAAAAATAACAAAGTACAGTGACATGGTAATTGCTGGCGGTACTAAGGTTTGTACCCAGATACGGGTAAAGCGAATACACTCTTTGATCCACAGTGTTTTTAATGCAGTAAATTGACTACTCATAACTATTGCTCACGCCCCTTTTCAACAATCGCAACAAACAGTTCTTCTAAGCGATTCGCCTTATTACGCATACTTAGCACTGTATTACCTGATGCACTTAACGCATCAAATACACCATTTAACCCTTGAGATTTCTCCACATCCACTTCGATGGTATGGTCGTCAATCTCGCGAGTTGTGTAACCATCGAGTGAAAATGCCGATGTTGGCTGCTTTAAATCAAGAATAAAGGTTTCTTTATCAAGCTTTGCCAATAACGATTTCATATTGGTGTCTTCAATAATTTGGCCTTTATCGATAATCGCGATGTTTTTGCAGAGCATTTCAGCTTCTTCAAGGTAATGCGTAGTGAGAATGATGGTGACGCCTTGCTGATTAATTTCTTTTAAAAATTCCCACATCGAACGGCGCAGCTCAATATCTACACCCGCGGTAGGTTCATCTAAAATCAGCAGTTGCGGTTTGTGCATTAACGCACGCGCAATCATTAAACGGCGTTTCATACCACCTGATAAGGTGCGCGCTTGCTTATCTTTTTTATCCGCAAGGCCAAGTTGTGCAAGCAGTTCATCAGCACGCTTGTGCGCCTCTGCGCGTGGCACGCCATAGTAACCGGCTTGGTTAACAAGAATTTGGTTAAGTGTTTCAAATTGGCTAAAGTTAAATTCCTGTGGCACTAACCCTAAATTAGTTTTAGCCTTGCCAAGGTCAGTATCAATATCATGACCGAAGACCTTTACCGTGCCTTTGGTTTTATTAACTAGCGAAGAAATCACGCCAATTGTGGTCGATTTGCCAGCACCATTAGCACCTAAAAGCGCAAAAAAGTCGCCTTTTTCGACCGTTAAATCAATTCCTTTAACAGCTTGAACACCGTTACTGTAGGTTTTTTCTAAACCAACAATTTCGAGAGCTTTTGTCATTGTATTTTGCGTTCCAATTTTGGATGGATTAATTAGCAGCCGTAGCCCCAACGTTTAGCCAGCGTATGCTCAATAGATAAATGGTCTAAAATACGCGCCACCATAAAGTTAACCAAGTCATCAATTGAGCTAGGGTTATGATAAAACCCAGGTGCTGCGGGCATAATAGTTACACCTAGTTGCGCCAGCTTATGCATATTTTCAAGGTGAATCGCACTAAGCGGTGTTTCGCGCACCACCAGCATTAATTGGCCTTTTTCTTTAATCACTACATCCGCAGCACGTTCTAATAAGTTATCAGATGCGCCATGGCTAATTGCCGATACAGTGCCTGCACTACACGGGCACACAATCATCTTCTTAGGTGCTGCACTGCCCGATGCCACAGGGCTAAACCAATTATCTTTGCCAAAGGCTTTAAGCTGATTTGGCTTGGCATTGAATAAGCTAGATAATTGCTCTGTTGCCTTTTCTTCGTTACCCGATAGTTTCACATCTGATTCCGTATCAAGCACCACGCGGGCCGCGCTCGATACCAAAACGAATACTTGGTGATTTAACGAAATTAGCGTTTCAATTAGTTTTAAACCATACGGCATGCCTGAAGCACCGCTAAGTGCAACGGTTATGGTTTCATTAAATTCATGGTTTTGCGTCATAAAAAGCCTATTTGTTGGCGAGCGCATCTAAAATACGATTATGAATATTTTCAAAGCCACCATTACTCATTACCAATATATGGTCGCCGGCAGTTGCTTTTTCAAGTAGCGTTTTAATGATCTCATCGGTGCTGTTAAAACATAGAGCGCCAGCCTTATTGGCAGCCCCTTTGAGTGACCAGCTTAGGTTCTCTGGCTCAAATAAAATCACATCGTCGGCATTTTCAAGCGACGCTAATAGTGTATTTTGATGTACGCCCATTTTCATTGTATTAGAACGTGGTTCTAATACGGCAAAAATTCTCGCTTGGCCCACTTTTGCTCTAAGCCCAGCTAAAGTCGTTTTAATAGCAGTTGGATGATGGGCGAAATCATCGTAGAGCTTAATGCCCGCAACCTCGCCTTTTAATTCCATACGACGCTTTGGTGAAATAAACTCAGCCAGCGCTGCAATCGAGGTTTCAATAGGAATTCCCACATGACGCGCTGCTGCAATCGTCATTAAAGCGTTTTTAACATTATGTTCGCCAATTGCTTGCCAGTTCACACGCCCAACGATATCGCCACCGAGCAGCACATCAAACTCACTGCCATCGGCGTTTATAAGTTGATAATCCCAGTCATTGCCAAGTTGCTCTTGCTCACTCCAACAACCTTTTTCTATCACTTGCTGAATATTCACATCATCGCTTGGCCAAATCACTTTCCCCTGCCCAGGGACTATGCGTAATAAGTGATGGAACTGCTTTTGAATTGCCGCTAAATTTTCAAAAATATCAGCGTGGTCAAATTCAAGGTTATTCAGAATTAAAGTACGCGGTAAGTAGTGTACAAACTTACTACGCTTATCAAAAAACGCGGTGTCATATTCATCTGCTTCAATGACAAAAAACGGTGTTTTGCCAATGCGCGCCGACAGGCCAAAGTTTTGTACTACACCACCAATTAAAAAACTTGGATCAAGGCCTGCATATTCTAATACCCAAGCAAGCATGCTTGCTGTAGTGGTTTTGCCATGAGTACCTGACACCGCCAGCACCCATGCATCTTGCAATACATTATGTTTTAACCACTCAGGGCCGGAAGTATATGGAATACGATTTTCAAGCACATATTCAACACATGGATTACCGCGACTCATGGCATTACCAATTACCACGATATCTGGTTGTGGTTTTAACTGGGCAACATCGTAACCTTGAATAAGCTCAATGCCTAAAGACTCAAGCTGAGTACTCATTGGTGGGTAAACGTTTTGATCTGAGCCAGTAACTTTATGGCCCAACGATTTTGCAATGGCTGCGATGCCCCCCATAAAGGTGCCGCAAATACCTAAAATATGAATATGCATTGTTGTTGATTCTTGTCGTATAAATTCGATATGAGCTTTAAATAGATTAACAGTTCAATAAAAAAGCCCATTAGATTTCGCTAATGGGCTTAGTATGCCATAACTTACTATTTAGGTGTTAAATAGGTGAACCCGGCGGCATCGCCAATGGCTTAAAGTGACCTTGCCATTGACCCTCTTCTAACGATTTAAATAAGATATTCGCAAGGTATTTCTTAAAGTTATCATTAGTACGGGCAAATTTACGGGCTATAAATTCAATTTGCCCTGCTAGTTCAGCCTGTACTTCAGGGTCAGTTTTATCACTTAATGCAGTTTTTACTAAATGATATGCCGTTACCATTTGAATGCGCTGTGCAACTTGGTGCAACATGCCTTGCTTTTGGTTACTGAAAAACACTTGCTCACTAAGTTGAAATAACACATTGCGCGCGCTTAACTGTTTACTATCTCGCATCGCTTGGAAATGTAAACGATTTAGACGCTGTGAATTTAACAATAAAGAGAGTGAATGATTTGCTGAAACTTCCGGTAATGCTAATGGGTCAAGTGTTAAACCAGTGCGGCCAATTAAGCTTTCGCGAGTTTTGTATTCTCCATACGCTTTTGGTATAATAACATTAAGTATGTGCTCAGGCACCACTAATTGGTCCGCTTCAAGCGTTGTTAATAGCGCACTTAGTGCTTCTTTTTGTTTAGCAACATCAACAAGCTTGTTACCATTAAAAGTATCACCACTTCGTAATTCGTAGTCGTAATCAACACCCGCAATCAATTTAACTGCTGCTTCTGTTTGATAACGATGGAATAAATAAAGTGGAATAAACACTTCTTCTAGCTGCGATAGTGCCGTGCCATTTTTAATATTATGAATGCCAAACTTCGACATCGCTTTTTCACGAATAGAAAGCACTCGCAACAATTCTTGACTTGGATTATCACCGTTATCCCATAAATGTGCTGTTGGATGTGCACCGCCTTTCGCCCGTGCATCGCTATCGGAAATAAACTCAAGGCCAAGGCGCTTATTTTCCGCTAAGATTTTTTCAAGCTCTTTTGCTTCGCTCAAAATTGGAAAATCAGAGTAGCCATACTTCACAACTTGAATATCCCACACACCTAAGCCTTTGCCATAGCCGTTTTCAGTATTAAAGCTGCCATCATCATTAAAGCTCACTAACGGATGCGGATAATCCATCACCGATGCGCGGTCTTTTACTGATGCAGAAAAATTATGTGCAATACCTAAAGTATGACCTACTTCATGGGCACTCAACTGGCGAATACGGTCTAGCGCCATCGCATGCAGTTTTTCTGCACTTTCATCACCTTTTAAATAAGGTGCTGCTAGTGCTTCTGCAATTAGAATATCTTGGCGTACACGCAGTGAACCAAGGGTTACATGACCTTTAATAATTTCACCTGTGCGCGGGTCGATAACACTTGAACCATATGACCAACCACGGGTTGCACGGTGTACCCATTGGATCACGTTATAACGAATATCCATAGGGTCTGCATTTTCAGGTAGCATTTTTACTTGGTAAGCATTTTTATAACCTGCCGCTTCAAAGGCTGCCTGCCACCATTTTGCACCATCGAGTAAGGCTGTTTTTACCGGTTCGGGCACACCTGGGTCGAGGTAGTAAACAATCGGTTTAACGGCTTCTGAAATTTCAGCGGTTGGATCTTTTTTCGCTAAACGATGTTTTGGAATATAACGCACATACATAGACTCAGATAATGGCGCTGCATAGTCTTTGTATTCTTCGCTCCAAAAACCCGATTGCGGGTGGAATTTACGTGGTTTAAAGCCATCGTCCGGTAATTCAATAAATGAGTGGTGTAAATGTACTGAAATAGCGTAAGGATCTGGTGCTATTTGTTTTATGTATTTACCCGGCTTTGTGCCGTTAAAGCTAACAATCGCTTCTAACTCTGTATTTTTAGCAAACGACTTAGAGCGCGGCATATAAACAGCACTTTTACTTTTATCTAAGCTAAAGCTTCCTTGATTTCGACTCGCTAACGTTCTTGAAACGCCATGTACATCGGATAATAAATACGGTGTGTAATCAATTAAAGTCCGCTCATTGCTCGCAGCTTTGATTTCAAAACCGTGCAATACGCTAGAAGCAAATGCTTCACGAATACTTTGCTGTTCAGCCTTATTTTTACTGTTTGCACGGTAGTAAGTATTATTTTGTTTTAATAAAAGTTTGTTACCATGTTTTTCAAACTGCACAATTTTAGTATCACCTAACTGGCCGCGATCAAGACCGATATCATTTGACCCTAAGCCGTAAGGCATGCTTAATTGCAGCAGAAATTCATGGTTTAATTTATTTACTTCTAAGTAAACCTTGCCCGAAGCATTATCGTAATAAAAAGTAAAATAACCCGGATAACGATTCATTTCGCGAGTAAATGATTCAATGGGTTTCAGGGTTGCCTGCGCTTTTGGTATACTTAACAGTAACAAAGCACAGATCAGCAGAAATGGTTGTACTAATCTTTGCATCTTTCTTTGTTATTTCATTATCAATGGTGCATGGTGCTTAAATCATACACAAGCTAATGCACAATTGTATACAAATTTAACTGAGCGCTGCCGAAAGGTTGCCTGTTGCCACCCTCTCACTTTATGTGGCAATAAGCTATTAGTCAGGAATATAAAATGCGTAGACTTCCACCAGTATTGATCGAAGACGGCTGTCCTCGTGATCTTTTATCATTGATCAGAACGATTCTTGCTGCTTGTAAAGAAATTTCATTCCGCGTAAGCCAAGGTGAATTATCAGGTGTTTTAGGTTCAACCTTAGACGAAAACATTCAAGGTGAAACGCAAAAGAAGCTTGATGTTTTATCGAACCAGTTACTTAAAGATATTCTACTTGAGTCTGGCTACGTAAAAGCCATCGCGTCTGAAGAAGAAGATTATACTGTTGCTGGCAACCCAGATGCTGAATATATCGTTGCATTTGACCCACTTGATGGTTCATCAAATACCGATATTAACTCGTTAGTTGGCACTATCTTCTCAATTATGAAAGCGCCAAAAGATAAAGCCGCCGATGATCAAAGCATTTTCATGCAGGCAGGCAAGCACCAAGTGGCTGCAGGTTATGTACTGTATGGACCATCTACTATGTTGGCGCTCACCATTGGTAAAGGTACGCGTTTATTCACATTAGATAGAACGCACGGCAGTTTCTTACTTACTGAAGATAAAGTAGCTATTCCTGAAGATACTAAAGAATTCGCAATTAATGCATCAAATCAGCGCCATTGGCTAGCACCAATGCAAAACTATATTGCTGATTGCCTTGCTGGCGAAGAAGGCCCACGCAAGAAAAACTTCAATATGCGTTGGATTGCCTGCATGGTAGGTGATGTGCACCGCTTATTATGTCGCGGCGGTTTATTTACTTACCCTGAAGACACGAAAAACCCGGAAAAGCCATTCAAGCTACGCTTACTTTATGAAGCAAATCCAATGGCAATGCTAGTAGAACAAGCTGGCGGCGTTGCATATGCAGGCCTTGACCGTATTTTAGATATTGAACCGCAAGAAATTCACCAGCGCGTTGCGGTTACTATGGGTTCAAAAAATGAAGTGGAAATTTGCTTGGATTATCACAAGTAAACAGACTTTATTTTGAGTAATAAAAAACCGCGATTTACGCGGTTTTTTTTTAATTTAGAAATCTCATATTCTGAATTAAGCCACTTTTTGGCAACTGGTGTAATCAACACTTACTTTAATAGCTAATTCTTGCTGTGACTGCGTGATGACATCTTTTGCATGACATACACATTTACCGCATTGGCTACCTACACCTAAACAGCCACGCACATCACGCATCGAATCCATACCATCGGTTACGGCCTGCTTAATCTGTTTTTCAGTAACTGCATGACAAATACAAACGTACATAATAAGTGAGTGCTTTCAAAATTAATTACACTACAAATTTTAATGCTATTGAGAATAATTTTCAATAATATTAATAACTGTAAAAACAGCTATTTACAAAAAAGCATTAATAAACTCACTTTTTACCTTTAAATTTGACCATGCTCAGCAAACGAATGAGTATTACCTGCTGCAATTATAATGTGATCTAAAATACTCACATCAATCAAACCAAGTGCATCTGATAATCGCTTAGTTATTAATTTATCTGCCTCTGAAGGTTCAGCAATGCCACTTGGGTGGTTATGTGCCAAAATTACATTTGCCGCGTTGTATTTTAATACCGTAGTAACAACTTCTCGTGGGTAAACCGATGCTGCATTAATGGTGCCTTGAAATAGATTTACCGATTTAATGAGCCTATTTTGGCTATCGAGTAACAGTAGGTAAAAACATTCTTTATGCTCTTTTTGTAGTTCGCACTTTAAGTAGTTAATTACCGAATAAGGCGAATCAAATACGGCTTCACGCTGAAGTTGCTCAGCAAAAAAACGTTTACTTAATTCAAGCACGGCTTGCAGCTGCACATATTTTGCGGGCCCCAGCCCTAATTGTTGGCAGAATGAATCACATTCCAATGAAAAGAGCTGACCAAGTGAGCCTTGTTGTTTAAGCAACATATCGGCTAACTCAATGGCGTTAAGCCCTTTAATACCAGTACGTAAGAAAATCGCCAGCAGCTCGGCATCGGTTAAACTACTAGCGCCTTTACTTAATAACTTTTCTCTTGGTCTTGCCTCTATGGGCATTTGATTTATTTGCATTTAACGGTCCATGTTAACGTTTGAAATCATTTTATTAGTATAGCCAGCCTCGCCAAAAATTATGGAAAATGGTATGGTTTAGTTAATTTAAAACATGCCATTAAATATTATGTCGAAGAAAATTGTATTGGGAATTACGGGCGGTATTGCTGCTTATAAATGTGCTGAATTAACAAGGCGTTTAACCGAAAACGGGGCGCAAGTTAAAGTGGTAATGACCGACTCTGCGCAACAGTTTATAACCCCGCTTACCATGCAAGCTGTATCAGGAAACCCAGCTTCGACATCCTTACTTGACCCTGCGGCAGAAGCGGCAATGGGCCATATTGAATTTGCTAAATGGGCTGACCTTATTTTAATTGCCCCAGCCAGCGCTAACACCATAGCTAAAATGGCCCATGGTATGGCCGACGATCTGTTAACCACCTTGGTACTCGCAACACCAGCAAAAGTAGCGATTGCACCGGCAATGAATCAGCAAATGTACGCCCACCCTGCAACCCAGCAAAACTTACAAAAATTAAGTGAATATGGTGTGTCTATTTGGGGACCTGCCAGTGGTGAACAAGCCTGTGGCGATGTGGGTAAAGGCCGCATGTTAGAGCCTAACGAACTGGTTGAGCTGTGTTTAATGCGCGAAGATACCCCACTACTTGCAGGTAAAACCGTGACTATCACTGCGGGTCCAACCCGTGAAGCGCTTGACCCTGTACGTTTTATCTCTAATCACAGCTCAGGAAAGATGGGCTTTTCACTAGCGCGTGCTGCAAAAGCGCTAGGAGCTAATGTAAACCTAATTAGTGGCCCTGTGAATTTAACCACACCGAGTGAAGTAAATCGTTTTGATGTAGAAAGCGCACAGCAAATGCATGATGCAGCCATGGAGTTAGCAGTTAATTCAGATGTATTTATTGGCTGCGCAGCTGTTGCCGATTACAAGGCAACAACGACTGCAAATAATAAAATTAAAAAACAGGGCGATACCATGACCATTGAGCTCAGCAAAAACCCTGACATTATTGCCTCAGTTGCTGCACTCAAAGCAAATCGCCCGTTTACAGTAGGCTTTGCAGCCGAAACCAACGATGTTGCTAACTACGCCAAAGGCAAACTAAAAAATAAAAATCTCGATATGATTTGCGCCAACGATGTGTCTGATTCTAGCATTGGTTTTAATAGTGAAAACAATGCCATGACACTATTTTGGCCGGAGGGTGAACGCCATTTATCACTGCAATCGAAACAACAAATTAGCCATTTAATATTGAAAGAAATCGCGTCAAAACTCGCGGCTAAAAAGTAAAAAAACTGGCATCTAAAATCATAAGTAATTAAGATATGCGCCTCTTGAGGTTGATAATAATGATAAGAAGTAAGGGATAAAAATGCCTGCCACAAAACGTAGTAATCGCAAGGAAGAAATCTTACAAGCACTTGCGCAAATGCTTGAAACCAGTCCAGGACAGCGTATCACCACGGCTAAACTAGCCACTGAGGTAGGTGTTTCAGAAGCGGCGCTTTACCGCCACTTTCCAAGCAAAGCACGTATGTTTGAAGGCTTAATCGAGTTTATTGAAAATGCCCTGCTTTCCAATATCAATCTTATCTTAGAAAAAGAAAAAGACACCCATAGCCGTATTCACAATATTTTATTGTTACTTCTGAGCTTTGCTGAAAAAAACCCAGGCATTACGCGCATTCTTACCGGTGATGCACTGCAAGGTGAACAAGAGCGTTTACGTGAACGTATTCAAGGTTTATTTGAAAAGCTAGAAACGCAACTAAAGCAAGTATTACGCGAACGTAAGCTACGTGAAGGTAAAACGTTTACCCTTGCAGAAGAACAGTTAGCAAATCTACTTTTAGCCTACGTTGAAGGTAAAATGAACCAGTTTGTGCGCTCTGATTTTAAAGCAAAACCAACCGCGCAATTTGACGCACAGTGGTCGCTTTTCACCTTAGCTTGGCACTAACCCCCTCGCGTTGAAGTATATGTTTTACTTCAACGCGCTATTTTGCGACTTATCGCATTCTCTTTCTTCTTTTTGGTTTCTGTTTACACTAGAGCTAATAATTAGCACTAGGTAATCATTAATGAAACTCGCGTTTACACTTTCAAGCTTAGCGTTAGCAACCAGTTTTGCATTAAGCGCCAGCGAACCTCTTCAATTTAAAGACGTATTTGATTTTAAATACGCAAAATCTACCCAACTTTCAGAGCAGGGAAATTTACTCGCATTTAGCGCAAGCCCTTATCGCGGTAACAGCGAAGGACAGGTTTACACGCTAAATAACAAGGCGCTACTTGCAAGCGTTGAGCGAGGTACATCACCGGTTATTAATGAAAATGAGAAATGGGTCGCGTTTACTGTTAAACCAGACTTACTAGCCAGTGAAAGTGCATCAAAAGATAAAAAGAAAAAACTAAAAAATGATTTATCGTTAGTAAATAGCGAAACAGGCAAGGTTATCACCTTTGAGCGTGTTGAAGACTTTGTTATTTCAAATGATGGAAACTGGCTGGCTTACCGCACTGAAGTTAAGAAAAAAGACGAAGCCGAAAGTGATAAAAAAGCAGATAAAACATCAAAAGACAAAGACGATAAAGACGCGAAATTAAAAGCGGATAAAAAAGATAAAGTTTACACCCTTAACATTGTGAACTTAACAAACAATAAAACGCATTCAATTGAAAACGTGCTTACTTACGCCATTGCACCAAGCAGCACGCAACTTGTTGTAAGCCAAGTAAGCAAAGAAGGCGATAAAAACGCCATTAGCCAAATCGCTCTGCCAAATTTTGAAATGAGCAGCTTATTTGCTGAGCCTGGCGTTGCAGCTAACAAACTCGTATGGCACCCAGTTAATGATGTTCTAGCGCTTTCGGTCGGTAATTACGTTAATGATGATAAGCGTCGTCGTGAACATTCACTTTACTTATGGCACAGTGAAAACAACCAATTAAAACAAATCGAAACGCCTATCGAGAATTGGTTTATCGGTAAAACGGCTAAATTAAAATGGTCTGAAACTGGCGAGCGCCTTTATTTTGAGACGCGCCCAATGCTTTCGGAAAAAATCGAAAAGAAAAAGTACAAAGAGCAAAACGATCTTTATGATTACGATGTTATTCGCGACCAAAAAGGGCTAAAAGTATGGCATCACAAAGATGCCGAAATAAAGCCGCGCGAAATTAAGCAATGGAATGAAAAGAATAAAAATCGCCATTACCAAGCGGTATTTCATTTAAACAGCGATAAAGCCGTACAGCTCGAAACTGAGATTGTAAGGGATGTAAGCCTGCATACAGAAAAGCAATTTTTACTTGGCTACAGTAATAAACCGCATCTTCACAAAATTATGTATGACGGTTTCTTTGCAGATTACTACGCAGTAGATACTAAAACAGGTAACAGCGTTAAAATTAGCGAAAATACCCGCGCACGTCCGACGCTTTCACCTAATGGTCAATTTGCTGCTTACTTCGATAAAGGCCAAGTTCAGCTTAAATCACTCAAAGACGCCAAGCTTAATGCGATAACCAAAGGCATTCGTGCAACGTTTGGCGATGACCAACATGATTATCCAAGTGAACAACCTGGCTATGGTTTTGCTGGCTGGAGCAGCGATAGCAGTACCCTTTATGTCTATGACAAATATGATATTTGGGCATTTGATGTAAACACACAACAAGGCGCGCGTTTAACCCATGGTTATAAAAGCGAAACACGTTATCGCGTTAAAAACTTAGATAAAAACAAACTATCTTTTGATTTAAACGATACGTTATTACTTTCAAGCTTTAACCTAGATAACAAACAAACGGGCGTTGCTAAGCTTAATTTAGCTAACAACCAGCTGGAACAGGTTCTAACAGGCGAAGCGCGTTTTGACCTAGTAAAAAAAGCGAAACATGCCGATACGTTAATTTATACGCGTCAAAGCTATCATGAGTTTCCTGATTTTTGGGTAAGCAATACGTCGCTTTCCACCTCAACAAAATTAACTGACCTGAACCCACAAAAAGAGAATTTTGCATGGGCAAGTAAACCTGAACTTGTAAAGTACAAAGGGTTTGACGGTGAAGATTTACAAGGCGTGTTAATTAAACCGGCAGGCTATAAAAAAGGCGATAAAGTGCCAGTAGTAATTTATTTCTACCGTTATATGAGCCAACGCATGTATGACTTCCCGAAAATGGAGTTAAACCACAGACCGAACTTCCCAATGTTTACTTCAAACGGTTACGCTATTTTCTTACCTGATATTCGTTTTGAGATTGGTCACCCAGGTAAATCATCGACTCAGACTATGATCAACGCAGCACAAAAACTGATTGATATGGGTGTGGCAGACAAAGACAAAATTGGTTTACAAGGTCACTCATGGGCCGGTTACCAAAGTGCCTTTATGGTAACGCAAACGGATATGTTTAAAGCGGTTGTATCGGGTGCACCAGTATCAAACATGACCAGTGCATACAGTGGCATTCGTTTAAAATCTGGCCTTGCACGTCAATTCCAATACGAAACAGGACAAAGCCGCATTGGCAAAGACTTGTTTGATGGTTTGGATTTATATATTGAAAACTCACCGGTGTTCTTCGCCGATAAAGTGAATACACCAATTATGATTATGTTTGGTGATAAAGATGGCGCTGTGCCGTGGCAGGAAGGTATTCAATACTATTTAGCGCTTCGCCGTGCAGGTAAAGATGTGATTTTCTTACAATACGAAGGTGAACCACACCACTTGAAGAAGTTTCCGAACCAAGTAGATTTCTCGATTCGTATGATGGAATACTTTGATCACCACCTTAAAGATAAGCCAGCACCAAAATGGATGCAAAATGGCGTGCCATTTGAGAAAGAGTAATCTAATTTAAATACTAAAATGGCGAGCTATTAGCTCGCCATTTTTTGTTTAAGCTGAACTTGAGTTATTTAACCTAAGCTTAAGTTATTCAGTTTAGCTTAAGCTAAAAACCGTATAGTTGTTTTCAGGAAGGGAATTCCGATTGAGTAAAGTAACATTCAAAAGCCAACTCTTACGAGCTGGCTTTTTTTCTGCTCTTACTAAAGTTTGCAGATTTACCACCTCGTGACTTATTGCCACCCACCTTAGGCTTTGTATTTGCTTTATTAAACTGACCAAAACCCGTATGGCGAGACAGTGCAGGCCTACCACCTTTACTGTGACTAGACTTACGTTGCTCATCTCTTGATTCTGCAGGCACTAAACAGTTAGGGCCATTACCAATAAGGTTCGCCTTACCCATTTTCTTTAATGCCTCACGGATCATTGGCCAACCGGCAGGATCGTGATAGCGCAGAATCGCTTTATGCAAGCGACGCTGACGCGCGCCTTTTGGCACACTAACAACTTCCGTGTTGTTCTTAATATTCTTAAGCGAATTCATCTCGGTATGGTAAATGGTAGTGGCATTTGCCATCGGCGACGGGTAAAAGTTTTGTACTTGATCTAATTTGAAATCATGGCGTTTTAGCCATAATGCCATATTGACCATATCCAAATCGGTTGTACCTGGGTGAGCAGAGATAAAATACGGTATTAGATACTGTTTTTTACCCGCTTCTTTTGAGTACTTTTCGAAAAGCTCTTTAAAGCGATCATACGTGCCCATGCCCGGTTTCATCATTTTAGATAAAGGGCCATTTTCAGTATGTTCTGGAGCAATTTTTAAGTAGCCGCCAACATGATGTGTCACTAACTCTTTAACATAGTTAGGATCTTCAATTGCTAAGTCATAACGCACACCTGATGCAATTAATACTTTCTTCACACCTTCAACTTCACGCGCTTTGCGATACAAGTTTACCGTTGGCGTTTGGTCAGTATCCATATGCTTACAAATATCAGGGAAAACACACGATAAACGACGACAAGTGCTTTCTGCTTTTTTACTTTTACAGCGCAATTTGTACATATTGGCTGTTGGGCCGCCAAGATCAGAAATAACACCTGTAAAACCCGGTACTTTGTCACGAATTTGTTCAATTTCATCAATAATTGATTGCTCTGAACGGCTTTGAATAATACGCCCTTCATGCTCTGTAATTGAACAGAATGAACAGCCACCAAAACAGCCTCGCATTATATTGACCGAGGTTTTAATCATATCGTAAGCAGGAATTTTCTCATCACCATAGCTTGGGTGAGGAACACGCTGATATGGTAAACCAAATACATCATCCATCTCTTGTGTTTCGAGTGGAAACGCCGGAGGGTTCACCCAAACCGAACGGTCACCATGGCGCTGAAAAAGCGCTCGAGCACAACCTGGGTTGGTTTCTTGGTGTAAAATGCGTGACGCATGCGCATACAGCGGTTTATTTACACTTACCTGCTCATAAGCTGGCAGCTTTACATACACTTTTTCCCACGGTTTTAAGCGCGGCGGCTGAATAGTAATAGGCTTAGCTTCAGCGCCTAGCTCAATACCCGCTTGTTTAAATTCTGATTTGCTACAACCTACGTCATCTGCACCATAAGGATTTGGAATTGGGTCTATCTTGCCGATTTTGTCAATAGCAGTGGAATCTGAACCGCGCCAGCCAGTTAATGGCTCTTTACGAATAACCGCAGTACCACGAATGTCATGCATTTCATCCATGCTTTTACCCGCAGCAATACCGTGCGCCACTTCAACAAGCGGCCTTTCTGCATTACCGTAAATTAAAATATCCGCTTTGGCGTCAAAAATAACGCTACGACGTACCTTTTCAGACCAATAATCAAAATGGGCAATACGGCGTAAACTTGCTTCAATTCCACCGATAACCACTGGCACATCTTTATAAGCTTCTTTACAACGCTGGCTATATACAATCACCGCGCGATCAGGGCGTTTACCACCAATATTACCGGCCGTATACGCATCATCATGGCGTAAACGCTTTTCTGCGGTATAACGGTTGATCATCGAGTCCATATTACCAGCGGTTACACCGTAAAATAAATTGGGTTTTCCAAGCGACATAAAGGCATCTTTTGATGACCAGTCTGGCTGTGAAATAATACCGACACGAAAGCCCTGTGCTTCAAGCACACGGCCAATTACAGCCATGCCAAAGCTTGGGTGATCAACATAAGCATCACCCGTTACAATAATAATGTCACACGAATCCCAACCAAGGGCATCCATTTCTTCTCTGCTGGTTGGTAAAAAAGGCGATGGACCGTAACACTCGGCCCAATATTTTGGATATGAAAAAAGACTACGCTCTGCTGATAAAGCAGCCATAAAATGCCCCTAGAATAAAATGGCCGCAAATTATAGCTGAGTTTACCGCTAGCCTCTAGTGTTTATTTTTTAGCCAGCAAAAATTGTTTGAGTTCTTCATACGGCATTGGCTTTGCAAACATAAAGCCCTGCGCCTCTTCACAGCCCATTAGGCGCAAACAACTCGCCTGATCTTCATTCTCAATTCCTTCAGCAATGGTGTTTAAACCAAGCTTTTTACCCAGTGATACAATTAACTCAGCAATGGCACCACTGTCTTCAGGAATGTCTTTTACAAAAGCTCTGTCTATTTTAATGCGGTTAAGCGGCAGCTTTTTAAGGTATGACAATGACGAAAAGCCTGTGCCAAAGTCATCAATCGCAATTTCTAAACCATGCTCTTTTAGCTCAGTTAGTGCTTCAACCACAATTTCAGGCTCATCCATCACAATGCTTTCAGTCACTTCTAACTCAATTTTATGAGGATTTATTTGGTGATCTGCTAACGTGTTTTTTACTTTGCTCACAAACTGAGGATCACGAAATTGCGGCACCGAAACATTCACTGCAATACGCATATCAAAACCAAGTTCTAATAGCTGCTTTTGCGTTATACAAGCTTGCTCTAACACCCATTGACCAATTGGTAAAATTAACCCTGATTGCTCCGCTAAGGGCACAAAAATCGCCGGAGAAATAAAACTGCCCTGCTCGTTTGGCCATCTTAATAATGCTTCGCAACCAATTACTTCACGTGTTGCTAAACAAATTTGCGGTTGATACCAGACAGCCAACTTATGCTCACTAAAATCATGACGTAGTTCTTTTAACACCCCAAGCTGCCACGCCATTTTATCTTCCATTTCTGGTAGATAATATTCGTAGTTAAATCTTAAGTGTTTTTTACCTAAATTAAGCGCGATATAACAAGCCTTGAGTGTTTCTTTTCCATCTTTATAGAAGTACTGCTGCTCGCAGACGCCCAAGTGGAAGTTAACTGGCAATAAATGTTCACCGGCATGAAAAGGCAAAGACAATATATGATTGAGCGACTCAGGCGCCACTTTATCGGACTCAACTAATGCTGCAAACACATCCGCACCAATGCGCGCAAAATAACGAATGCCAATTACATCTTCTTGAATTCGCGTTGCTACCGCTTGTAATAGTAAATCGCCGACATCTTGCCCTAAACCATTATTAATTGATGAAAAGTCAGCTATATCAATAAAGTAAAGAGAGAAGTCGTTATTATTATCTGAGTAAAAACGGCCAATTTGATTTATAAAGTCGTTACGATTTGGTAGCTTGGTGAGTTTATCTTTATAAGCAGCGTCGCGCAGCTCACTGAGCATTCTGACATTTTTAAATGCGGATGACACATTCTGCAAAAAGATTTCAATAAGTTTAATCTGCTGCTCATGCACCATTTCTTTGGTTTCAAGATAAATCGCAAACTGCGATTTATCATCTTCAACAAAAAAGCAGCTGTCGTGCTCGTCAACTTGATGAGTTTTACTTGCCAATGTTTGTTGCAATACACCGAGTGCTCGGCTGTTATCTATTTGTTCTATACCTTGCCAAACAGCTCCTTTGTATTCAGCACTGCCACCAAGCACAGCGGAACGCCCGCCCTCAGCACTCACAATCACACCGTCACCCGTGCCATCTAACAACTTAGCTATTTGCTCAATAACTTGTGACGCAAAAGCACTTAAATCTTCTAAACCATTTATCGACTTTGCGGCATCAAGCACTCTCTCTAAACCTGTATTGTGTTCAGATAATTCACACAGCTGCTGGTAGGAGCGAAGCGCTGACACTAATGAGGTTACTAACTTAGCGCGTGTCAGTTCGGTTTTTGTTTTGTAGTCATTAATATCATATTCGCGAATGATATTTTCTTCCGGTGCGTAACCCGGTTGACCTGTACGTAATATAATTCTTAATTGTGAATTATTTAACTCTTCGCGAATACGTTTAACCGTTACTAATCCGGCGTCGTCGGTTTCCATTACCACGTCGAGCAAAACCACTGAAATATTGGGGATTTCAGTTAGCGTTTTGACAGCTTCTTCACCACTGTAAGCGTGATGAAATCTGAGTTGTTTATTCCAAAACGATAAACCTGACAGCGCCAGCTGTGTAACGGAGTGCACTTCAGGCTCGTCATCTACTATCAAAACTTCCCAAAAACCAGAGTACTGCTCGGGGGTTTCGTTATCATCTTCATTCAAGAATAAAAACTGTTCTTCGGCAGGTTGTGTCATGAAACCTCTACGTCGTCACAAGACCTTTGAACTCTTTCTCTGGTCACTATATATTTTTTCTTATTGGTTAAACTTGCTATCCACTAGCCAGTTGTTCTCATTACTAAAGCAACGTTAGCATCAGCCACTTACCTAGTATAGACTATTAATTAGAATGTTTAAAAATACTATGATAACTATAGTGTTTTCTGAAAATACGGAGCCAAATGCGGTACTTAATTCGCACCTTGTTTAGCATAGTTTTGGTAATTGCAATAACCAGCGCTTTATTGCCAAATCGCTATACCATTGAAAAAACCATAACAAGTCACTGTCAGCAACCGCAATTTCAAAGCTGGGTGTTGGATTTAGCTAAGTGGCACTTGTGGACACCGTGGGCAACGTACGAAAAAACATGGCAAGAGTTAGAGCTTGCTAACAGTAATAAGATTGGCGCCTATTTAAAGTGGCAAAGCGGCGAGCGCATTGGTGAAATGACGGTAACAGCGATTAGTAATAACAGCATTTCTTACACCAGTATTATTGACCACCATACTAATATTGGTCACTTTGTTGCCAAGCCATTTGCCAATAAATTACAAATAAGCTGGGCTATTGAAGGTGGCATTAATACCCCGCTAGTGGGTAGTTTATTAACTCAATACCACAGATATAAAATGCAGGACGCGATTGATTTAGGGTTACGAAA
The DNA here is from genome assembly GCF_056159365.1 of Pseudoalteromonas sp. ABV4_021. NCBI lineage: Bacteria > Pseudomonadati > Pseudomonadota > Gammaproteobacteria > Alteromonadales > Pseudoalteromonadaceae > Pseudoalteromonas > Pseudoalteromonas sp. ABV4_021. The sequence goes on from NZ_JBSWVB010000001.1 coordinate 2,470,646, forward strand.
TTTAAACTCGCTTTGCAAAAGTCAAAAGATGGAACAACAAGATGCCAATTAAACCGATTACGGCACAACAACACCTTGCAAAGATAATTAAAAGCAAAGTGGGTGTAGAACACAATAAAGTAAACGCAGAGCAAGCATCAAAACACCTTGAACAAGACAGTGTTTCTAAGACCCTTAATCCACTACCAAATTACAATAGCACCGAAAGCACACTGCAACGCGCACAAAAACGCCGTAAGCTTGCACTCGTTCGAAAACAGACAAATATTGAATCGATTCTTGGATTAGCACAACACTACTGCCCGCCTGTAACCTCACAAGGTGAGCCGGACCCTGATTGGATTGAGCGCTTTTTAGAACTGGCCGAAGATACTAGTAATAGCAATATTCAAAAGCTATGGGCGAAAGTACTTGCTGGTGAAGTGATTAATCCGGGATCATTTTCGTATAAGAGTTTGATCACGCTTAAACACATCACGCCAAAAGAAGCTGACGTATTACAATTGGCAACAGGGTGTGCGGGTAAATCGGCAAGCGATGGGTTTCACCAAATAATTACCGGCAGCTATCTTGCGCCAAGTTTGCTTAACTTTTTAAATCCGCATAAAAAAAACTACGTGAACTTAAGTAGCGCCGGACTCAACTATCCCGATATTTTAACACTTATCGACATTGAGTTAATTTATCAGCAAGAGATTGAATCTAAAGCATTTGAACGAGGCGAAAGCCAAACATTAAGCTTTGCCAACGGTACTTTAACCCTAACAGCTAAACGTCAAGGCTGTATTTTAACTTACTATAAGTTTACCCAAACAGGGTTTTCGCTAGCGCGATTAACCAGCAATAAACTCAGTAATCAATATTTAGAGTGCCTGAAAAAAGCATTAGATAAGAGCTTTGATGTGAGTTTTGCCAACAGTTAACGCTGGCAAAACTATAGTATGAACTTGGTAAACCCAGATATTTACTAGCGTAAACCAAATTCAGATACGGGTATTCTATTAGAAGTGGATTTGTAAGCCCGCAAATACACCATCAACGTCGATATCTGTGTAAATATCATCAACGTCATCTAGTTCAAGTAACATTGCACGGTAACCTGCTTTAATAGCAACATCCACCGCCATATTATCGATAAACTCCCACGCAACACCTACTTGATAATCTTGAATTTTGCTATCACCAATTGCTAATAGCTGGCCTTCAGCAAATGCGCTTAATCCCGTAAACGGTAAACCAAACTGCACAGCACCATAAGCCATAGGAATAAAACCATTAAAATCAACCGACTCTTCACCAAAGTTTGACCCTTGTTGATCGCCTTTAACCGCTACATAGCCATCAAACTGTTTAGCAGATAAGCCTAAATCAATCGACACCAAGTCGTTATCGAAGATTTCGTAATAAAGTACGTAATCAACATGGCTTAAATCACTGTCGCCTGTAACTGTTGAGTTAACTTTAAATACTTTGTCACCAAAGCCAAACGAAGTGTTTAAATTGGCATCGGCTGCTAATTCTAATTGGGTGTATTTTAATTTTACATTTGGTACTAGCGGGATTGGGTGCTCAAGCGCAGCATAGTAACTGCCGTATTCTTTATCTTCAAAATTGAAGCTTTGCATATCGCTCGACGTACCTAGCGCACCATCGGTTTGTGCAGCCCAATAATCACCACCAACATACAGGCCTAACAAAGTGTCTGCTTTAGCCTGTGGTACCATTGCGGCAGCAATTAGTGCTGCACCAAACATCATTTTTTTCATTAAGTTATCCCTGAGAGAGTAATTCTGATAATTCAATAATCGCGGCATTCGCGCGCGATAAATAATTTGCCATTACTAATGAGTGATTTGCGACAAAACCAAAGCCACTGCCGTTTAACACCATTGGGCTCCAAACTGTTTCTTGTGTTGCTTCCAATTCGCGCATAATTTGTTTAACGCTAACACGTGCATTTTTCTTTTCTAACACATCGGCAAAGTCGGTTTCAATGGCCGCAAAAAAATGTAACAGCGCCCAACTCGCACCGCGTGCTTCATATAATACATTATCGATTTCTAACCAAGGCGTTTTAACCAATTGGTGTGATGGCGCATAACTTGCGCGACGCGCAGCTGTATCACCGGCAAGATCAGTGTTAATTTTATCTTGCCCTACGCTACTGCTTAAACGCATGCTTAAACTACCTAAACGCTTTTCCACCTCTTTTAGGTAGGCACGTAAATTGTCAGCTCGTGCATAAAATTGCGCGCTAGAATCTACCGGATTTGCGATATCTTTACGGTAACGAATTAATGCGTCTATACCCTTTTGATACTCATCTTCCGCACTTGGTAAAATCCATGCGGTTGAATTGATATTAAACTGCGGCTGTGCAGCTTTAAGCTCAGGGTGTTCCGTTGATTGAGACTGAGAGCGACTAAAATCTTTACGCATTGCCAACGTGATATCACGGGTCATTTCCAACACACCAAATTCCCATGACGGCATGTTATCCATCATTACTGAAGGTGGCATTACATCATTAGTTAAATAGCCACCTGGCTTATCTAACAATGTGCTGGCAACTTCAATTACGGCAGTTGTAGTAACGTAACCAGTAACCACTTGCTGCTGTTCTTGTTTAGCCGCATTTTCAGCGCGCTCTTGCACGTTAAATATATCGGGTTCAATACTCCAATAAACCGCGATTAGATAAAAAAATAAGAAAACAAATGCAACCGCAGCTGCAATTTTACCTTTATGTTGCATATCCCCTCCTAGTGATGGTGGTGATGCTGATGCGCATTCTCAACGCTTTCATTAATGCCTACAACCGTCGCTTTACCGTTTACCGTTAAACCAGATGCAAAATTAAATGTAGCACTTAGCGATTCACCTTTAATTAATTTAGATTTAGGTGAAAACAGCATAAGGTGCAAACCACCTGATTGAAACATCGCTGTAGAATGTGCGTCGATTGGCAATTTTTCTAGTTTAACCATACTCATCATGCCATTTTTCTGCACATGATTATGGATCTCAACACGACCCAATTTTTCAATGCTGACTGAAGTAAGCACTTGATCTTGGTTCGTGTGATTAGCAAGCTGAAAATACCCAACGCTTGATGGCGCTCCGGGAATAAACTCGCGAACAGTAAAGTCAGATACTGTAATTTGATTGGCTGCAAGTGAAAAAGAAAAAACTGAAATAATAATTAATAGATAGCGCTTAAACATCAAAATCCCTCCATGCTTTGATTCAGTATACTACAGAGGAAGATGCAAAAAGTACCTGAAAATTATTAATTATTGTAAATTTTAGGGGGAGCGGTTAGGTCCAGCCCCCCTGAGTAAAAAATTAATAATAGCGTGCTGGCAGTACTGTTGCTGCAACAAAATAAGCGAGCAAAGTTGCGACAGGAAAAACCAACAACGCTGCCACTGCAGCTAATCTTACACTCCAGATTGGTAAACTATTACCAAGAGCAAGACCTGCGCACACGCCCGACACTTTTTTGTTTAGTCTGTCTTTGTAAAAACTGCCGTTATGTATATGAGATTTCATAACCCCTCCTACGCTGCTTTTTTAGCAACTTGCGCTTTCAATGCTGCTAGCTCTTCATCTAGTGCATCGTCTTTTTCTAACTCGTCAAACTGCGTTTTAAGGTTCGAACTCTGAGTTACTTCGTAAGACTCAATTTGTGCTTCAATGCGGTCCACTTTGTATTCGATTTCGTTAAAACGCTCTAGCGCCCGGTCAATTTGCTCACTATGAAGCTGTGATTTAGCTTTCACTCTAACTTCTGCTGACTGCGAACGAATTTGGTACTCTTTTAGTTTACCCTTTGCTTGCGTTAGCTTTTGATGCAATGAATTACTATCTTGCGCAACTTTACTTAGCACTTCATCAATACGATCAATTTCTGGTTGAATCCCATCGATTTCTTTATTTGCTTTTTGCTTTTCAGCAAGTGCTGCTTTCGCAAGATCTTCACGCTCTTTTTGCAATGCTTTTTCAGCTTGAGCATGCCAATAGTCTGCTGATGATTGCTGTTTGGTTAACTTGCGCTGCAGTGTTTTCTTTTCAGCTATCAAGCTTGCCGATGTAGTACGTAACTCTACTAGCGCTTCTTCCATTTCTTGTACCATTAGGCGCACTAGTTTTTCTGGATCTTCTGCACGGTCTAAGGCTGCTGATACATTTGCTTGGATAATGTCGGTTAATCGAGTAAAAATGCCCATAACTCTCTCCTGTTGATGACTGATATTTTTCTCTTACAGTTATCCATTCCAATCATTGTGCCAAAACAAACAAAAGCAGTAAATACAAACACTTAAAATCAACCTAAGTTTATGGGACGTTTTGAAGTAGTTAAATTAACCACAATATTGGTTAATTTAACTAATAATTAAAATTTTATTTAACCAGAGCGTGTTGACCTTTGTGGTCTAAATTCTGTTCAAATCCAAAGATTTTTGATCGCGGCGTTGCTTTGTAGGCTTAGCGGGCTAAGTCAAGAAGCAACAACAAAGAGCAAAAAGCTTTGGGTTGAACCTGTTGGGCAGCGCTTGTTTGGCTTTTATACTGCGTTATCGTTCATTTATGTAGAGTGCTACACTGCAGTCACTCTGCCTTATCTAAGGGGCAAACAAACTGCTGCAGAAATAGGCAACAAAGAGCAACACGTTCTAACATTCTACGAAGATTTAAGCGCGTTATTTTAAAGCTAGCGCTAAGTAGAGGATTAAATCAAAAAGATTACAAGGCACTGTTTTACGATAACAATCAATTAAAAATTACGACCGCAACTAAGTAAATAACGCACTATTGATAACGCTATTGAATGCATCAACAACGGGATTAATTGCAAACAAGCTTCTATAGAGAAGGTATATGTAATGGCTAAAACGTCAGGTGTAATTCCAAACGTATTAGAGCTGCCCCAAAAGGGGAGAAATTCGCAGATTAAGGATTAAAAAAGATTACGAGCTTAAATATGAAATAAAGCCGCAGGTTAATTATTTAAAAAGAGTTTGACCACGTTGCCCAATAAATCCGTGCCACACACCCACTGTCACTAATAAACTAACAACTGGTAATAAAAACAGGCTAAATAAATCAAGTAAGTCCAACATTTTAAGCTCCTTTTTCGCACTTCAATTGCAATAAGTTAGCCACACTCGGTACTTGCTCACACACCTGCTCAAGCTGCGCTTGTTGCTCTGCTTGCGTTGCAAGTACAGATTGCAGAAGTAAACTGATCAGTAACAACGCTGTAGTAACTATTTTTGCTAACATAACGTTCGGTTAAATATTAAGAATCGTACGTAATACATAACAAAGAGCATGCCAAAAACATAATCATTTGATTTAAAAGAAAATAATAAAAAACACCAGTCTAACAAATAAAAAAAAAGCCAAACACTGGTTAATTTAACCAATATTTAGCTTTTAATTTTCCCAAATACGGAATTGGGGTTTCCCTATTTCGGGATATTACTCAGGAACAAACGCCAGCGCTTCTTCCAGTAATGAAATTTGGGCATCTTTTTTATGACCATTTTCAGAAAGATGACGACGGTATGAACGTGCTCCTGGCTGGCCTTGGAAAATACCCAGCATATGCCTTACAACATGCCAAAAATTTGCACCTTGTGTCATTTCTGATTCTATATAATCAAACATATTGCGCACCACTTGGTGGCGAGTCAACATTGTACTTTGCTCATCACCATAAATTAGCTTATCAACTTCAGCCAGCATATATGGATTGGCATATGCTTCACGTCCAACCATTACACCATCAATATGCTGTAAGTGTGTTAAACATTCATCAATGGTTTTTACGCCACCGTTTAGTGAAATATGACAATCACTAAAATCACGCTTAAGTTGATAAACACGCTCATAATCGAGCGGCGGGATTTCACGGTTTTCTTTCGGGCTTAAACCTTGTAACCACGCTTTACGTGCATGGATGATAAAATCACGACAACCCACATTATAATTAGCATCAATTAATGCCGTTAAGAACTCGTATGAGTCTTGCTCGTCGATTCCGATACGCGTTTTAACGGTAACAGGTACGTCTGTTTCAGCTTTCATCGCCGAAATACATTCAGCCACCAACTGAGGTTCAGCCATCAAACAGGCACCAAAGCGACCATTTTGCACACGATCAGATGGGCACCCGACGTTTAAATTAATCTCTTGATAACCAAACTGGTCTGCACGTTTTGCGCATTCTGCTAATGCTTTTGGATCGGAACCACCCAATTGTAATGCCACTGGTTGCTCATGTTGGCCAAAATGTAAATAGTCACCTTTGCCAAAAATAATTGCACCAGTTGTAATCATTTCAGTGTACAACACTGAATGCTTTGTTAATTGTCGATGGAAAGTACGACAATGCCTATCTGTCCAATCGAGCATTGGGGCTACAGAAAAACGTCTATTCACGCTACACCTCAGTAAATATGGGGTCGCGATTCTACTCGATTTTTCGCCTTTGCTCAATTTATATTCATAAAAGACGGATTTGCATAAAGACTTAACTACAAATAGTTAAATTGATTGTGGTAAGATGACTTTGATATCGAGGAACAATTTTATGACAGTTGAAGCATTAACAGAAAAAGCAAAAGTCGTTTGCAACGACAAAGGGGTTCGCTTTACGACAATTCGCGAGAAAGTTTTTCGCTTATTGGCTGGCACTCAATCAGGTGTTGGCGCTTATGATTTGCTAGAGCAATTAAAGCAAACTGAGCCTAATGCAAAACCAGCTACAATCTATAGAGCGCTCGATTTCTTAGCCGAAATGGGCTTTATTCACAAAATTGAAAGCACTAATGCATTTATGCTGTGCCATCATTTTGAACATACTCATCCAGTTCAGTTACTCATTTGCGAAAAATGCGGCCATGTTGAAGAGCTTCATTCTCACGCAATTGCGCACGAGCTGAACAATCAAGCGACAGATTTGGGTTTTAAAGTTGTAACTCAAACGATTGAAGCGCGTGGTATTTGCGCTAAGTGTCAATAAATATCAGAATTAGTTTGCAAAAATCGCAACTTCATTCTTGAATTATAGATGTTATACGCCTAAAAACGGAACCGGACTAAAACATGAATGTAGAATTCATAAACCCATTTATTTCTTCTTTACTCAATGTGTTATCAACAATGGCACAAACAGATCTGACGCCGGGCAAGCCCAAAATAAAGAAAACAGAAGTGGCTGTTGGCGATGTATCAGGCTTAATCGGCATGGTGGGCCCACAAACAAAAGGCTCTTTGTCTATTACCTTTGATGGCGAACTCGCCATGACTATTATGGAGCGTATGCTCGGTGAACGCCCTGAAAAAATAAATGAAGAAGTCACCGACATGGTTGGTGAAATTACCAATATGGTTGCCGGTGGTGCTAAAAACTTACTAGGCGACAAGGGCTACGAATTTGATATGGCAACGCCCGTTGTTGTATCAGGTAAAGACCACACTATTACGCATAAATGTGAAGGTCCTAAACTTATTATGCCGTTTTCTTCGGATTTCGGTGCAGCACATATTGAGGTTTGTTTCGACAAACTATAATCATGAGTTGGCAACAAAAAAGCTTTCAATTAAAACCTCGTGCGCGAGGTTTTCATTTAATAGACGCTGAAATTACGCGTCACCTTGCTGAACTGCGCAATTATCGCATTGGCATACTGCACCTATTTATACAGCATACATCTGCTAGTTTAACGATTAACGAAAACGCCGATCCAACCGTGCGTATTGATATGGAAACTCATTTCAATAAATTTGTACCGCAAGGTCAAAGTTATTATCAACATGATTACGAAGGTGATGATGTACACTATAGTTAATTAACTTTAGCGAATATTAGAAGTTCAAAAAATGGACAACCTTTAGCCTTGCACTAGACTGACTAGATTAACAATCCACTTTAAGGCCGCTAATGTCCGCAGTCTCAAAAGTAGTGTTACGTGTGTTGACGCTCTATAAACCCAAGATAAAAAGCAACCTTGCTTTTGATAACTCCTCCTTCACAGTTGAAAAAGCTGAAGCTGATAACTTCCCTATTGCTAGCTACTCCCACTTTCCTGTAATTATTACAGAGTCCGGAATTCCTTGGCCTCCAGCAAATCTTTATCTACTTAGTAAACTAGAGAATATCAATACCCCCAGCCCAAAAACCTTAGAGTCAATCGCAAACGATCTAGTAACGTTTAAACGGTTTCTTGATACTGAAGGAATTAGTCATGACTTTTTCCCCAAGCGAAGAATAAACAGACCCACTTACAGATTTAGAGCCTATTTGGTTGAAGAAATCAGAAATATGAACATAGCTACCAGTACAGCCAAACGAAAAATGAGTAGCATTATCGGCTTTTATCGTTGGCTACTAAAGCAACCAACATTTCAACCTGAGTATCCTCCTTGGAACGAGTCCGAAAGGTTTATTGCTTTCCATGACAACTTTGGCTTCTCTCAATCTAAATCAGTAATAAAAACAGATCTATCGCTTAGAGTGCAGGAGCAATATGCAACTGATGGCATTAATGACGGCGGAAAACTAAAACCTCTAACAAAATCGGAGCAACGAAGTCTAGCCATTGCTTTAAACGCGTGTGGAAATATTGAAATGACTCTCATCTTTCTAATTGCCCTGACTTCTGGAGCTAGAATTCAGAGCGTATGTACTATAAGGCGCGGAGACTTAAGCTTATCGAATACATATATGGGCCTCTGTATAGTACATGCAGGCAACTCCACATTAGTCGAAACTAAGTTTAACAAACGTATGACTATCTTTATCCCTCTATGGGTGATGGAAAAGCTGATTACTTATGCGCAATCTCCAAGAGCTATCAACCGTAAAGCTAACTCTCCGCATTATAAAGATGATGAACAATCCCAATATTTGTTTTTAACCAAAAGTGGAAAACCTTATTACATCTCTGAGAAGGACCCTCAAATAGCGTCATATAGATCCCCTCCACGGGGGGATGCTATCAGACAATTCATAAAAGCGACTTTATCTACAGAACTTCAAAAGATAGGACATGATTTTAAATTTAGATTTCATGATCTAAGAGCTACATTTGGACTTAACTTGATAGAGCAATTTACTGATAACTTAGAGCAAGGTGACATTTCTCGATTTGACTTACTAATGCTAGTTCGAGAGCGAATGGGTCACCAAAAGCTTGAAACAACCGAGGGCTACCTTAATTACCGCGTCAAAAATAAGCACCTAACCCAAGCGCAAAACAACTATGAAAACTTCCTTAGGGAACTAGCCGACAATGCCTAATGGTTTTAATAACCGAAAATTAACGGTAATCAACATCAAAGATCTGATCCAAGGGGCACTTTCGGACACTGTAAATATTTTTGATTACTCAACACTAGCTATTAAATTTGAAAGTCTAGCCAACCCCCTAGACATTGGAGCATGGTGTTATCAAAACCGCCAAAGAGAAAACTCTAACCGAAGACTCGTTCGCTTTGACAGTCTTCTGAGCCATAGAAAACTAAGAATAGAGAGCTTGCTTGATAAGATAATCATTGAGCTTAGCTCAGGAAAAAAAGAGCCCTCCCTAATTCAAGAGCTAAAAAATTTCGAACGCTTTATTGATTGGTGTGACAGCTCTGGAAACAGCCTTTTTTTTAGCGATGTAAAAAATGCAAATACTACTGTAGTTGCTTTTATTGAATATCAGAAAAGACTTCTTAGGACACATTCCAGAAGCATCTTGACCGCTGTTACTAATCAAAACTATGCAATTAAATGGCTTGCTTCCAGCCTAGGTGTAGATCAATCAATGCTCATTGAAGGCATTGTTCTACTTAAAAAGAACATGAGTTCGGTCAACTCAACAATCTCGCCACTGAATGAAGACGTGATGTATCAACTCAAGTGCTACGAACTAATCTTGAAACAAGTATCTTCTATTCTAATTAACCAAATGCCTATGCCTTACTTATTAGAACTTGCAAGTCACTCAATTTGGCTGATGCCGCAAAAAAAAATTTTCGCTACTGATGCAATGCTCAAATCAAGGCAAAACTGGCCAAAGAAATATTATGCATACGACTACACTAATGGACGGATTTCACAACCCGAAGAAATAGAGCACTTTTACGATGGAGCCAGGAAAAAATATTCTGCGCAAACCGCCGTCAAAAATGCAATAACTCTAAAGCATCAAGTAAATACGACCCCACGACATTACATTCGTATTTTCTTATTCAACTACGCTCAAGCAGCTTTTTACAATTTGTTTCTAGCAAATACTGGGATGAACTCAAAACAAGCTTTCAATATGACTTGGTCCGAAGAGTTCATAACAAAAAATACAAGCCAAGGCTTTAAGACCATAAAACACCGTGCTGGAGGCAAAACCCAGAATTTCGAAATAACCAGCACATTTCTCCCGACTTTCAAGCTTTTCTTGAAGCTGAGAAATTTCATTCTCGATGGAAGCTATTACCCCAAACTATTTGTATGTCACTTCAATGGAAAAATTACCCTCAAGGGAATGAATCGAGACTACCTAACTGATCTAACAAGAAAGCAATTAGGTCCTCTGCTAGGATGTAAACCGATTCCTCCCAGGGGTTGGAGAGCATACAAAGGTGTCAAAGCATTAGAACAAACTCAGGGAGATATAAAAACAACATCCGAACTACTCCAGAACACACCTACAACTCTCCTAAAAAGCTATGGAAATGTTTCAATTGGGATCGCCACACAAGAATTTCAAAAATTCTATGAAAGACTAGTCCATCGCGCAGAGCTTGTGGCTACACCAACACCGTCAGGGAATTGCACTGATTTAAACAACCCAGAAACTAGCCACTCTTCAATTAAGCCAGACTGTAAATCTTTTGAGCTCTGCTTATTCTGCGAGCATTATGCTTACCACGCCGATAAAGAAGATATTCATAAATTATTGAGTATGAAGTACGTAATCCTAGAGACAAAACAATTAGCTAGCTCTAAAGAGCATTTTGACGAACTGTTTTCAGAGGTGCTTTTTAGGGTTGATGAGCTAGTCAATGAAGCCATAAATAAGCAGTTGATAAGTAATGATGACTTAGATGAAATAAAAAAAATGATTAGCCGCGAAGACCTCTCTCCTTACTGGCAGAAAAAATTAGATCTTCTCTCATCAATTGGAGCAATTTAATGCCAACTTACCAATCCAGTATTTACGAAATAGGCGGTGAACCTGACAACTACAACCCTATGCTAAAAAGCATATCTGAATACCCTAGACCAACAAATGAATTTGTAATTAGTCGAGAGGAGGACGGGAAGGTTTTATCAAAATATGGTGATGATTGCTGGGACTTATCACCATACAAATTAACTCTCCTTGGAAACACTAGAATCCATTTTAAATCATGGAGTACTAAAGATAATGATACGTATGAAAAAAACGTAGAGTGTTACAAATGGTTGATATTCATAATCATCTACCTAGCGCCAAATCAGGGAAACAATAGTATAAAATCTGTGGCCACAGTGATTGCTTACTCCGTATTAATTAGGACGATACTGAAAACTATTGAGCATAAGGAATACTCACTCTTTGATTTCATTCAAAGCGAAAGCCTTATGAAAAATGAACTTTCCTCCTTTCCAGCGAAAGCTCTGAGAATTTTTCCTTGCTTATTAAGTTGCTTGATTACTCTAGGGGAAAAACGAACTGGACTTAAACCTATAGATAAAGAGTTTGTACTTTTTCTTGCACACCATACACCTAAGAACTACGAGGAAATAGTTCAGACAGCAGTTATTCCCTCAAGGCTATATTCTAGAGTTATCACGGTATTAAATAGTAAACTTGAACTTATATTAGAACATAAAGATAACCTGCTTAACTTTATTGATACTGTCCAACGCGATCGCCTGCTAGGGAGATCAGAAACAACACAGTATGAATACTTTGAAGCAAATAACTGCGGGAAACCCAGAAATTACCGTCCGACTTTTAACAAAGCAGTTGGCGAATTCCAATTAGCTGTGCTCTTTAATCATTTCAATGTGAAGTCGATGGCACAGCTCTCCAGCTTCATAAAATTAATCCAAAATATTGTTAGAATTCAAGTCCATTTATATTCAGGGATGAGAAGGAGCGAGGTCATATCTTTGAAATATGACTGTCTAAAAGAGGATACATATGATGGTAAAAAATTTTACTTTCTTGAAGGAATAACCACAAAGCTATCAAGGTCCGCTAAAAAATCTAGGTGGATCATTGCACCAGAAGCCATCAATGGAATAAATCTTTGTAAGCGGATCACAGCTTCAGTCGCAGAGGCCTGCAATATAAATAACCCGAATTCACTCTACCTATTCACAAACGTCAGCCATATTGGCCGTACTTTCTTTTCTATCGATACTGATTCTGTCAGCTCATTTCAATCAAGCCAGGAACTTGCGAAGCTATTGCTGCTTTTTGAGGGAGATTTAGTAATTCAAGAAGAAGACTTAGCCGAGCTGAATATGTTATGTCCAACGAGAAATTGGTCCATAGAAGAGAAATATAAATTAGGAAAAACTTGGCCTCTGGCTACACACCAGTTCAGGCGTAGCTTAGCTTTTTACATAGCCCAATCTGGATTGGTCTCTCTACCTTCGTTAAAACAACAGCTAAAACATTTAACTAACCAGATGACGCTGTTTTATGCGAAAGGCTCCGGCGCACAACTGAGTTTCTTTATGCAAGACAACAAGGAGCATTTCATAGCGGAAATCAACAGTGTAAAACCCGTTGCTGATGCATTAATTTTTATAAAGGACATATTAGGCTCTACAGAGAGATTAGAGGGAACGTCAGGGAGATATATTGAAAAGTACTACAAAGGAGAAAATATAAAAAATCCCTATATTGTTAAACGTGAAGAAATAATAAAAAAGTTTAAACAGGGGCTAATAGCTTACACCCCTACTCCTTTAGGAGCATGCCTTTCAACAACTCAATGTAACAAAAGAGCTTTGCGAGCAGTTTCTGCTTGTGTAGATTGTGATAAAGCGGTCATTAAACCTAGTAAGCTTGAAAACACAATAACCCACTTTGAGTCTTTTGTTAAAACCCTTCAACCATCTTCAATTGAATACAAGTTTGAGCATGAACAGTTACTCGATCTTAAAAGAATGCAAAACTATATTAGGAGAAGGCAATGAGCGCTATTCTAGACTATTTCGAGGCACTAGAACGTCTAAAATCTGGTACGCCTATAAATGTTCCAAAAGGCACCAAGATCACGAATGATGCAGTAGCAATCGAAGCAGGGCGAAAAAAAGGAAGCATTAAAAGATCTAGACCTATCTTTAAAGCCCTGATTTCCGAAATTGATCGAGCGAAAGAATCAAAGCCTTCAGCAATTCTCGAACTTGAAGCAAAGCTATCGAAAGAAAAACAAAAAGTGCTCGAATACCGAGAGAAATATGAAGCAGTTCTTGCTGAAAATCTGATGCTTTTGAAGACTTTACATAAATAGGCCTTAACTTGAACTGTCAAATTTGAATAGTAGAATTCGATCAAATCTGACAGTCACATATGTGCCAACAACTGTCATTCGTAACGCCCCATTCAGGGGCTGATAATAGCTTGCTAAAATGTGAAGCGAAGCGGAACCGAGCAAGCTGTTAGCAGTCCCGCTACTGTAATGGCTTGTTAGAGTTCATTTACTCTGGTAATGGAGCAAATAGACTTGCACCTTTGAACCATTTTTTTTCTGCACTTTTATCTGTGAGTGCAATATACAAGGCTTGACCTAATTCATGAGGATCAGCCGATAACTTTTTATTTGCATATGCTGCCATTACTCCGTGCATTTTAGCAGCACTTTTCATAGCAACACCTTTGTGTTCTGGCACTTCAGCAAAAGGGTCTTTGCAAACTTCAGCATCAAGAGAGTTAAACTTTCTACACATAGCTGGTCTGAACTCGTAAATAGTACATTTGCCGTCAGCTAACATGGGACATGGAATTTGATGTTCTATTTGTGATAAACCTTCGGCCTTAGCAGAATACGCATTAAGATCTTCAATTAGCCTTGATAATTTTTCGCTAGGTAGAGTGCTTTTTAATTTTTTAGCAATGTAGAATATTTCAGGAGCTAGAGCTTCAACTCTTAGAGTGCAACAATAACTACAACCATTTTCACATCCAAAGCGAACACCAAAGCTTTTCGCTTCTTTTACAGTATCATCAATCTTTGAATGAAGATCTGAGGTAAGGTTTATTGCGTAAATACTATTATTGTTACTTCTTAATTTATTTTTATATTCTTTCTGCGTTGTAACAACTAATTTTTGTATTATCGACTGTTCCTGTGGATTTAACACCCAAACTCTCCTTGAACTTTAACAATTTAATAGTGCGCAAATTGCTGATTTGCAATCGCGCACTTTTCTGAATGCTTTAGTTTTAACAAAGTTGATAACTAGTTGCCAGTATTATTAAAAATACATCTGGTTAATTTTTTGAGAAAGATAAAAGTGCGCAATTTGCGCATTCTCTTGAATATGGGGGAAAGGTCTAGATTCAGAGGCTGAAAAGTAAGGGGTTAAAAAATCTAAACGTCCGTTACTCGCTCATTACTGTCGGATACATAATTAAATTCAGAGGGTTACTTCCGTTTTGTGCCAACAACTGTCATTCGTAACGCCCCAAGCAACGACAATGTTATGAATCCGACTGACTTGGTTTGTTAGGTGAACATTGATTAACTTTTGCTAAACCCAAATCAATATGTGCCACGATATAACCGTACTCTTTTTTAGAAAGCTCATCTGATTTGTACATTTTTTTAGCTAGTTCGTGATTCCATTTGGCTCCACATGGCGGGCTGAGAATTGATGTATCAATATCTAAAAGGTGTATTTCTTCAATCGTACCACCTTTTTTCACAACATTTTTTGCACACAAGCTAAGTGAGTATTCTACCGCATACTTATCTATCCACGGGAGACCTGTAAACTCAACATCACAAGCTAGCTTCTTGTCACCATTTTTATCTAAGTAAAACAGTTGTCCTGTTGTACACCCTGCTAAAACCAGCGCAATAGCTAATATAGAAAAATTAAAAATATTCAAAGAGTTACCTTTTTACCTGGCGCCCAATTAAAGGGTGAACAACGCCACCACCCAACCTAACGCATGGTACCGTAAACACTAAATTTGAAGTAGAAGCAAAAGTACCAAGCGTTGTGAATCCCTCTTAAATTGTTTGTTAGGCAATCTGTACGTAATTTTTATCGCTAATGTAGCCACATTCTTGACACTCAACCCAATCGATATCGTATGCACCCGAGGGAGTTGTCGTTTCATAACCAATATGATTTGCATCTTTTCCGCACTCTGGGCACGGTTCTTTTACCCACGGCCCCCCCGGAAAAGGATGATCTGGTCTTCTTGGGTTCCCAACAACTTTAGCTAGCTTGGCAACTATGAGTTCTAATGGCATTGAACTATTCAAAGCCACTTTATCAGAGAGAGCTAAAGAAAAATCAGCAACCTCAGCATGAGAAATTTTGTGCCAAATAGGCAAAATTACTTTATCTTCACTGGAAATAGCTTTGCTAACAAAGCTATTTAATTCATATTCAGCCCATTTTTTCTCTATGAACTTCTCGCTCAAAATAACCAACCCAAACCGCGAGTTTTTTAAACCTTTGTCAATAGACTGGCGAAGCGAATCCCCTACATCCAGTGATAACTCGTCGTACCAAACTTTGAAACCTTTTTCTATTAACGCAATAGCTAAAGGTCTGACAAAATCATCTTTGTCTTCTGATGCATGAGAAATGAAAATATCGTACTTCATGTGAAATCCTTCTTATTTGCCTAACGCTTTGCTCACCGGTAAATTGCGAGCGCAGTGAGTAATTTATCCGAGTGCAGCAACTTGTTATACCTATCTAGTGCTCAACCTTAGCAATCCACTGGGTGTGCTCTCTTGAAAAGGCATTTTCCGCGTCTCTAACGAATTCAGAGAATAATTCGTCAGTATCTGGCTCAGTGATTTTGCTCTCGATTATTCCAATTTCGTGCGCTGTGAGCGCATATGCTGTACCAATTTCTTGAAACCGTTTTAATTGCATCCATGCTGTTACGGAACCAGCAGCGACCACAAAAACTTCTGTAGGCCATATTTTCCATTCAGGGAATGCAATTCTTGATAGAACTAAGCCAACGGCAATTACCTGAAGCATAACCAGTAATACGAAAAAAAAGGTGCTTCTTTTTTTATTGTATTTTGACTTTTCTGCATACCAGGTTCTTTGTTCTCTAATTCTACTTGCCAGGTAAAGCTGCCGTCTTTCTTCAATTGGCTTCGCCCTTGTATCGCGCATAAATTGAGTAATTTGATCTCGAGCACAGTCATCTCCCCCAAGCAAATCACCAATTTGATTATTTGAAGATAATATCCCCTCAAGCAAACGCCGAAAAACATTATTGACTTCGCCGACAGATGTTGCATCTAAAAAAGGTTCTGCTCGCATCATGTATCGCCAAGTTGATGTTTTCACCGACTCAGCTACCGCTCGAGCGCTGTACCATGACTTTTCGTACCGTTTTGCAGCTATTAGCACTGATATTCCAAGAGCTGCTAGAAATACACCCGCGTTTACTAACGAGTACAGCGCAGTTGGTACAGGATTTACTGCAAGCGCAGCCCCCGTAATGAGAGTAACAATATGCCATTGGAATGAGCGTAGATAAGCCGATTGTGCTTTAGCTGAGGCAGAATCTGCTGCTCTATATAAACCGGGATAATCCTGATGTTCCAAAGAAAGCCTCCTACATTGTAGCTAAAGCTTGCAGATTGGCCTCGCTCCATGGGTATACCTTTATGCCATTTTGGGACAAACAGCTAGGTATTTTTCCTTGGACACCGTTAAGTCTTATTGCATAAACAGGCTTACCTCTATCCAATGTCATTTGAACCTCATGTGGTACCCAATAGCTTTTCCAGGTATCAGCACCGACAAAAACAATAGTTCTCGATGTGCCAGTTGTACTTTTGGATATAGCTTGCTTAATTACACTCTCATTTTCTGTTTGCCACCTTTTTAATAAGTCTTTAACACGAAAATTGAGAGATGAATATCGAGTATTTACCGCACGCCCCTTAATTGTAAGAACAACTCCACGATCTTCTTCCTTGTAACTAAAAAAAACAACGTTTGGCATCTGTTTTTATCTCCTTACTTTGAGAGAGCCATTAGCCTCTGTGATTGGTATAACAGCTTATTAATGCGCATTTCGATTTAAGAAAGTTATCCACAACCTAATATTTGCACGCCAATAAATTATTTATTTAATATTTTCAGTAGATTACCAGTAGTTTTTTGCCCTATCAATGTAAAATTGGATTTAGATAAACGAGCCATTACTTAATCGTGCCATTAGAGGACCGTTATGTGATTTTAATTTTCAATTTTTAGCATTAAGTATCAATCAGTTGTTTTTTTACATCTACATAATTGAGCCAAATATGATTTTACATAACGTGCCATGTTCATGAACAAAAGTGGATCTTCGTAATGCAATGTGTGTAATGACGTTAGTTTTATCAATGACCGCTGTTCGCTCAGGCTGTGTGAAAACAGTTTTGCTTTTCTGCGTTGTAAGAAATCTTCGAAGAAGATTTCTATCGCGATATTTTTTCTTAGAAGCATTATTTTCTGTGCGCGAGCGAAGTTATTGATTCTATAACTCCCTGATTGCTTTATTTAAGCCTTGAACACCCATAATCGATATCATTCGCTTCATATTATAAGCCAAAACATGAAGATTCATTTCGGTACTCACATTTTTGAATCGACGAGTTAAGAAGTGTGTTGCTCCCATCCACATTTTGATTGTACCAAAAGGATGTTCAACTGTTTGCTTGCGAATAACGGGCGTGTCTGGTGCATCGTCAAGCCGAGCCAACATTGCTTCAACTTCCGTTTCATGAACCCAGCGTCTCATTTTTCTTGGTTCTTTTTTAGATGTAGTACATTTCTCTCTAACGTCACATTCCCTGCATTTTAATATGCTGTAGTAGAAGTCTTGTTCCAACCCATCATCCCAACCTCTGCGGCTTTTAGGAAGCTCTTGGTTTGCATGGCAAACATATAAATCTCTATCACTGTCATACTTAAATTGTGAACGAGTAAACAGTCCTTTTTTAGCATTACCTGATGTATCCGTTTTAGGCACCAGTGGATTGGCTCCTAAATCGAGGGTAGCCTTAACATCTTTACGGCTGTAATAACCTTTGTCGGCCAGAACGGTAATATCAGTTCGGTTTAAAGCCTGTTGAGTTAATTTTGTTACTCTCGCTAATTCACCTCGCTAATTCACCTCGCTAATTCACCTCGCTCATTTGTGTTGGTAACATCGTGATAAACAATCAAGTGATGCTTGGTGTCTACCGCACTTTGAATGTTGTAACAGACTTGGCGCTCCATGTTTCTAGTTTTGAGCAGTCTTGCATCTGGGTCGGTTAGTGATATCTATTTATCTGGGTGAGCTTCTACGACCTGTTTGATTTCTTGTAGCTCACCTAAGCGCTTTTTTAGCCAAGCTAGCTTATCTTTCATTACTTGTACTTTTTTCTCTGGTACTTCTTCAGTATCAACTTCATCCAACTGCTTGAGGTATTTTTCGATACTGGCTTCAACTCGGTCAATATGGTCTTTAGCTTTTTGAGGCGTAAAGTTGTTTGGCTTGCTGTTAACGGCTTTAAACTTACTGCCATCAATTGCCACTTTACCTTCACTGAACATACCCATTTCTCGGCATATGGCAACGAAGTGACTACAGGCTTGTTTAATACCTTCAGCATTGTCACGTCTGAAATCAGCTATGGTTTTGAAGTCAGGCTTTAAGCGTTCCAATAGCCAGATGAGTTCTATATTTCTATTGGCTTCCGTTTCTAATCGTCTAGAAGACTGGATGCGATTGAGGTAACCGTATATGTATAGCTTTAAAATGGTGGCAGGATGATAACCAGGACGGCCTGTGCGTTTAGCAATAACTCGATTAAACCCCATTTGCTCCAAATTGAGTTCATCTACAAATACATCAATAACACGAACTGGGTTATCTTCAGCAATGAAGTCATCCAGAACTTCAGGAAATAGCGTGGCTTGAGTACGGCTTTGTCTCTTTATATGGTTAGACATAATCAGCTAATCTCCAACATTAACTTGCTGATTATTATATCAATTAACGTGACTATTAATTAGACTGTTTGATCATAAACAGCAGGTGTTTAGACCAAAAGGTGAACAGAGTTTTCACACAGCCTGCGCTCATAACTGCCTGTCAGATAAAGCCTAAACCTATTTGCGCATACTGTCAGATCAGATATGAGCTACTACACCTTAAACTTCTCTAGTAGATCAAATAAAAAATAGAATTCGAACTGGATACCTCTTTTGACCGTAAAGGATCTGACCTTATATTCATCTCAACAAAAGTTACCTAGGGAAAAAACCCCAGCGTCCTTCATCATTACCTGTGAATTGAGTTATTTGCTCACCAGTTTTGTATGCCTCAGGCATGGACTTTTTATTTTCAATAATGATGATTTGCTTAGATTTCCATTTAGATAAAGAATCAAAAAACTTTAAATTCACATCTGTTCCAGACAAATCATCTTCATTGTCATCTGGCTTTTCGTATGCAAGAAGCGGAGAGTCCAATAATACAAACCCGAAATGAGGGAGCTGCGTATTATCCTCGAGAAACTTCATTAATCCCAAGGAAGCAGCTGCATGTGTAAGTGCTCTGAAGCCTTTACCATTACTGCTCCTATGTTTGCCATTTATAACAAAATCTTTCGTTTCTTTGTCAAAATGAACATCGCTAGACATAGGGAAATCCCAGCTATTCAACAAATATTTTACTGAGTTTGATAGATTATATAAGGCACTTGTTGGAAGCGAGTTTTCCGCTTTTGAATCCGAAGGAGTGTACAATTTCTCAGTTTCATTTGTTAAATCATCTATCTTGGTCTGTAGGGTATGCTTTTGTTCCCACAGTCTCAAACCATTATTAACCTCAATTTTCTTTTCGACCAGCTCATTGTAATTGAATTTCCTAGCTCTAATTTCTTGGCTAATATTAACAAATCTGGCATCTATACTATCCAACTCCTCGATATTACGCGTTCGCTTCTCCCTAAGCGCAATATGCTCAGCCCTCAACCCCTCAATGGCAGGTGTGAGTCCTGATTTTAAAGATATCAATTTACTTTGTTCCGATACGGCAGCTTTAATTATAGGTTCAACGTTCTCATCACACCCCTCATGTAAATGGATATCGGCTTGAGTACTGCCACAGAGCGGGCATTTACTTTTCGGTAGAGCTGCAAAAAGAGTCCCCACTTCACTTATATTTTCGAGCCGAGCAATGTCACTACTGTACTTATTTTCTAGAAGTTCGAAGCGTTTTAACATTACCGAGACTTCGTTTAAGCGCTCATCATTTTTGTAGTTTTGATCCTGTATAGAATGTTTAGATTCCTTGAGAGTTTCAAATTGCTTCTCCAAATTTTCAATTTCATCACTTGAGAAATCGATTGTTGTATTTAATTTTTTGCTTTGTTCTACCAATTCGCTATATGTCGACACAGACGAAAACTTTGCTTCGATTTCACTCGTAGTCTCTTTAATGAGTTCATTCAATATTTCAACTTTTGCACTTTTAGATAATACTTTTTTTTCTGTTTCTTCTGGAAGCAAAGAGCTATCATCCACACCTGTTAAAAAGAACTTTAATCTAGATGCTTCCTCAGTGATCTTCGTAAAGCCATTGTGAAAGTATGGTGATCCCTTTTTCTGAATTTCAGTTTCATCAACCAATGCTAAAGCAATTGAATTCCTTAAAGTAAGACTAACGACTTGATTTTTTGCGTTTTTCCTTAGTTTTTTAGCTCCTATTTTTAATTCACTAAATAGAAACTCACTAATTGTTCGGTGCTTTTTTGTTGCCTTTTTAAGTCGAAGTATTTCTGGGCTACTTTCATTAGGTTTTTCATCATGAAGGCCTGAGTAACACTCTATAACATCCCCCAGAAGACTCCTCACAAGAGTGAAATCTCTCCCATCAGATATATTCAATCCTAATAAGACCCTGTCATAGCCTTCATGCTCTGCTTTCTCATCTAATGAGCGTTCGCGTCCAAACATAAAATCAATCGCGTCCACTATTGATGACTTTCCGGTGTTGGATGGACCATAAATTATATTTAGTCCCGCTCCGAAGCTAACTTTTGCTTTATCTTTATGGGGACCAGAAAATACTAAAAACCTTAATTCCACTTTAAAACTCCCTTTTATTTAAAGGCCACTCAACAAACTGAAACTGTTTTGACCAATTCTCGAGTGAAAAATTAAAAGCATCCTCTAGGGCTTGGTCGCACCCATATTTTTCTACTACCCACCTCGCGCGATAGGTCAACTCTCTAATATATTCATTTGTTAGTGACTCAATAAAAACACAAGCAAGCTCTGTAGCTTCATAAAAAAAACCATCATCCAAGCTCAGTTTTGAAACTAGGTTTTTATATTCCATCAATAGTAAGCCCTTCTCCACTAAGCTCCTCCGAATGACAAGTTCTCCCGCTTGGTTTGGAGTATCTGGGTGCAGACTAACAGGCCCCCCTTTAAGCCCCCCGGAATGAACAACCAAATAATCGAAGGCGGTTAATTGCTGAAGATCAAATCTAGTTGAGGGTTCAACTGTCAGAATCGACAAAGAGCGTACCCCTGTTTCTAAAGGGCTATTGAATACAAAGTCAGGTGAAATACTATTCATTTTTTAACCCATTTCATTTTCTGGTCATTTACTAACTGATGGCAAATACCGTATCTGTCAGTTACTCTCACTACTTCAAATAATCCGTTCGATTCAATAGGTACAAGCTTCGATTCCCTAAGAGTTTCTTTAACTCGCTTATAACTATCGTCCCAATCATCCTGCGCTATATCTATCACACCATGATATATATCTTTTTGAAGTGCAGTAAATGTCCCTGGCAGTACAGTGTCCCTCGCAAAAGCTCTTAACGATTCAGCTGAATAAAAAGCCTCACGTTGGCGGTTAAAATGCTCAAGCAAAGCTTCCTCTATGTTCACATCAAATTTTTCTGGAGGAATTTTCAGATAATCCGAATACGCTTCAAAGAGCTGTGTAATATATTTAGACTCTGCTTCAGCGTACTTTTCAGGAGGTGAATCAACCTGAGGCCTATTTTTCATTCCTCCTCCAAACCGAGTGATGAAATAAGGAGTGGCTCTATGCTCTTCAATCACTTGTTCTACAGGTTTATATTTAAAGATACTAAAATCGAAATTATTCACAAAAAGTAAGAAGTCACCTTCCAAAGAGATTTCTTTCTTCGTGGTTATAGATGTAGCACAGGAACTATCCCAATCATTTTTTAGCTTTTCTTTGAGCAAAGAAGAGTCGAGAAGTAATTTTTTAAGTGATGGACCGCAGTCTTTTGGGGCAAAAAAATAATAATTTTCAGGGCAACTAATTTTTTTAGAATATATGTGCCATAGTATCTTTCCTATTTCAGGGATCGCAGTACTCGGTGCTAAAGGCTCACCTTTGTAATACTTACACTGAAAGTTATCCCAAGGGCCTTCAAACCCTTTATCCGATTTAAAGCAGGCGACATCTATACCAAAGTCGTTCGCTCCACCCATTTTAGTTACAAGATGATATTTATCTTTTTGAAACAACCCCCACTCTGCCACAAACACTTCCCAGTCATCCGCAGAAATAAGTAATAAATGCTGTCTAGGAGGGATCAATTTTCCGCTTCTTGCCTGAGCCGAAGAGGTGAAACCTCCAGAGTCTTCATTATCAGGAGGGCTCAACTCAAGTCCCTTTAAACTGGGGCGTGCCATTTAACTTTTCCTTTTGTTAACCATTTTGTGAGATTAAATTTTTCTGCAATTATTCTAAAAACTTTAAGAGTTAAGTGACCCCCCGCTAAGAGTAATAACTATCGATCGCCCACCTGTATTTTCTCGATGCTCACCAAGATAAACTCCCTGCCATACTCCTATATTCAAACGGCCCTTTGTAACAGGTATGTTCACACTACAGCCAAGAATACTGCTCTTCAAATGAGCAGGAAGATCATCACTCCCCTCGTACGTATGCTTATAGTAAGGCTCGCCCTCTGGTACACTGCGCAAAAAATAGTTTTCGAAATCTTCTCTTACGGTTGGATCTGCATTTTCATTAATAGTTAAAGAAGCGGAAGTATGCTGCAAGAAGATATTACACATACCTACTTCAAATGAGGCAAGCTCTGGCAGTTGATCAATAATCTCACCAGTAATTAGATGGAACCCTCTACTTCTCGGCTTTAGTTTAACTTCTTTTTGAACCCACATATTGAATACCTGTAATTGAATTATTCCAAAGATTTGTCACTGCTATTAAGTTCTTCCAAAAGCTCTCTCTTCTGGATCTCAGTTAAAGCATGAAAACTCAGTACTAACTTTGCCATGTCATCCGACTCACAAAAAAAGTAATTAAGTGGAACATCTAGGGCATCTGCTAGGCGTTTTAATGTCGAGATATCGGGGAAGTGCCGTCCTTTTTCGTAATGGTTCATACGACCACTCGCTGAACTTGGCTCCATACCGATTCTAATTCCCAACTCTTTTTGAGATATTCCGGTTTTGGTTCGAGCTTCCTTAAGACGATATGAGAATGGATTGGAAAAAGACAATAGCTAATCATAAAGAGAAATATACATACTTAGATTTTCTAAGTTTAATCTTAGCATGTATACTTAGGAATCCTAAGTTCAATTTGTATCGACAATTAATTATGGGTAAAAGTTATCCTCTAGACTTCAAAAAAGAACTCATTAGTCAGATTTCAAAAAAAGGTAAGCCTATAGCAGAAGTTGCTAGGAGAAATAATATATCTGCTAGCACTCTTCACAGATGGCTTAAAGATGAGGATCAGCAAAAAGCTAAAAGGAAAGAAAAGTTTATTCTCAATAGGTTAGAGAAGGACATGGCGAGACTCTCGCAAGAGAGAAATGTTTTACTCCAAGCTATGACTATAATTGCTAAAGAGCAAAACAAAACTTAGCACTCTGTGGCCTATATTTAATACTAATCTAAAGCACTCTTCTCACTAGCGCCGTCTGGCAAAGTGGAAACCTCTTCAGGTATAAACAAAAGCTCTTTTAGCATTTTATACATATGAAAAATTACATACCACATTAGCAGTGCTGACACCCCTATTAATACGTTGATATCTAGCTCTCCAAACTTAGTAAAGTATTCAACGCCAAAAACCTGTTGAATATATGCCCCTTCTAGTAAAGAACATGCTGTAGAAGTGATTGCTACATAAGTTCCAACTGTAAGAAACACATCAAGGGGCTTGAACCCACTTTTAAATATTAAAGGGGAGTTTTCATCGCGTTCATTAACCTTTAAAGAATGTAAAAGTACCACTACAGCAACAGATATAACTAGAAACACCTCTAAAAGCCCACCTTCTAAAATAACTCTAAGGTTACTTTTTAAAGCATCTTGAAAAAAATAAGCTAACGTAGCTAATACACCCACAAAAATTAATGCCATCAGGGAGTTGAAATCGATTCTTTTCATTTTCAACTCCTATTAAAAGCGGCTATTTGAGCCAATTCTTTTTTTTCTGTTTCATTGCCAAACAGAGCACCTAAAGCACCACCGATTAATACCCCAGGCATACCACCTACTAAACCCATAGCTCCACCAATAACAGCGGACGCAGCTATCGCTTCCGAAGACTTTTCAGCGGTAACTTGGCTAACATGGTAACTGTTCCCATCAATTACAAACACTTGCCCTCCCAGCTTTGCTGCAAGCTCCTGTCTAGAAACAGCGCTGGTATTTAAGTGTCTTTTTATGCCGTTATGATCCTTTACAAACAACCTCATATTAATCCCTATTAGCTTTTGCTAAGTTACTAGCGCTTTTGGTAAGTTTGATAAGTTTTGAGAGCAAATAGCCAAGCAACAAACCCTATCAATATAGGTATTGCATAGAACACCCAACTAAAATGTTCAAAAATCAAAGTTGCAGCTGCTGAGTCTTGAGTTCTAACTTCACTGAGCCAAATGAAAGAGCGTATTGAAACAAGGATTAGGATAGCTGTCACAACAGCACCAACTTGCCAAATAAAACCCGTCATATCGAATAGAGCATCAAATAGCTCTTCAATACTAGATTTTCTCTTAGCCATATTTTTTAAGTCCTTTTATATTCATAAAATACTAACTGATGGAATCGACAACTGTGCCTCAAAATTAAATGTATTGTTAGCAATTTTTTTACTATAAATTTTCTCAAAATTAGATTCAGCTCGAACATATATTGGAAGTCCTTGCTCATCAAAGTCTTCTGTAGTCTCAATACCATCGAAATAGTTCGGACTATATATTCCAAGCTCTCCCTTCCACATAGCCTTCAAGTAATGCAGCCACTCTGGTACATCTGAATCCATAATATTTATTCGAGATTTTGAATTTAAATACGTTGAAATAGCTTTCTTAGGGATCCAGCCTTCCAAGTAGTCAGAGAAAAATATCTTTTCTCCATAATTCTTTCTCTTAGCAAGCCAAGTGATATTAGCTTCAAAGAAATTTGAGTCCTTTAAATATAAATCTGACGCTCCACAGCAAGCCTTACCATCAGAATGAACTAATAGATCATTATCAGCAAACCCAAATGTTAACCCATATTGCCTTGCTTCCCGCGACATCTTAGCCAAATGACTCCCTCTATAACTGAGAGGTAAGTTATACTCTCTACCGAATTTTTTAGCCCCATGTTCCTTATAAAACTGAATAGGGTTACCCCCTAGAACATTCTTTAGTTCACGTGAGAATTTAACATTTGCGTCAAGAGGAACTTTAAGATACTCAGCAGAAATATGCTTCACACCCGAACTTACCGCTATATCTAAAAGTTGTTCAAAACAATACTCGAACCCTGGAATGATAGGTTGGAAGCGGAATGATGTAGATATACCTCTTTCTGCCAGAACTTTTGCTGCAGCTGATATTTTATCAACTGAAGGACACCCTTTATCGACAAGTTTTCTATTTTTATTATCTATTACCGTAATAGAAAAACGAACATAACAATTTGAGTTAGAAACTAACTCTAAATACCTTGGCTCCGCCACTAAGTTACTTTTCGTACTAATAATGTAAGGGTAATTATATTCTTTTAGAATTTCTAAGTAGCTCAAGGTGACCGATAATTTATTTTCCATTCGCATGAAGGGATCAGACATCCCTCCCAACTGAAAAGGGACATTCTTCGAAATCAATTCATCTAATGCCGATGATACTTTGCCCTCTTTCACTCTCTTTAAACGTTTAGCTAAGCTTTCAGGGGCACTAACTTTAAATTCTTGAGAACGACCAAATCCCTGTCGGGTGGATGCATAGCAATATCCACAACCATATTGGCATTTATTAAAAGGATCAAGCCGCAAGGGAGTTGCACAAAACCCTACTTGGCTAGTCAGGCCAGCATAATATTTGTAGTTACCCATTAATTAAAAAAGCTACCAATCCAATGCATTACGAAAACCCCACCCTTTATAATATGTTGCAGCAAAGATACTAAAAATAAAATTAGAGATATTAACAGTAAGACTTGTATTGTGTTTCTTGCCCAGATCCTAGTGGCTGAATAACTTCCGAAAACTTCCCAAAACACACTCCTTTCAACATCTTCTGCATGCGAGTTAATAGGCATTCCAAATTTGTATATTTTATTTTGATAGAGAATTCTAATTGTAGTTTGTTGCGCTTCGACTTTTGTGTCTGTATGACTAAGAACATTTTCATCACTGTCAACAACTTCATTCAAATAACTTTTATCATATAACCTTTTAATAAGCTTATCCCTTTGGTCCTGCTTCTCCCCTATAAATTCAAGTAAATCATAAACCTGTGTAGTTAGCCATCGAGGATCATGGTTATGAGCAGCATAATCTGAATATTTGTTATAACGATGAATAAAATTAGGACAACGAACCTTGTATATAAGTAAAGCTAAAACAAAGAAAAAAGATGATAGCCACAGAAGCTGCCAATTAAAGGGTAGCGTAAGTTGAACAGGGTAGATTTGGTGTCCAATTTGAATATTCAATGGATCAGGTAATTGAGCAATAATTCCTGCAATTATTGGAACAATTGAAAACCACATCACTAAGTAACGAAAAATTTCTAATTGGAAAAACTGCTTATATTCTTCCCAACGCTTATTGAACAAGAGCTCATTACATTTTTTCCACATCATTCAGTCTCATTAATAATTATTTGTGACTTCATTGTTTATTAACTGTCCATTTTTAAAAGCTCAAATGGCTTTATGCTGACTATACTAACTATACCAAAAAACAATCAATTAGATAGTCCACTAATATCAAACTACTGTGTACTGATGATATGCCAGCGCACATTAAGGCAAGCACTCTGGGTTCGAGTATCTCAATTCCCATTGCTAATGGTCAGCTTAATATGGGCACGTGGCAAGGTATTTATCTCGGTGAACACAGAGATTACGGAGGTGCTCGCACCTTAGTCGCTACAATACAGGGAGAGGTATTCTAAACCTCGCACTTAGCTGCAAAATAAAACTATTCTTGGATATACTTATATTCAACCCGAGGGGTTATGTTGCATAGAAGCTCGTAAGGAATAGTCGTTGCAAACTGCGCAATTTGCTCAACTGGCAAATTTGGTCCCCATAACTCTACTTCATCACCTAGCGCTACTGAGTCGTCATCGCCAAGTTCTACGGTGATCATATCCATCGACACACGACCAACAATCGCAAAGCGTTTACCTTGAATCATCACTGGCGTGCCATTTGGCGCATGTCTTGGGTAACCGTCGCCATAACCCATTGCTACCACACCAATTCGAGTATCGCTCGCTGCACGCCAGGCACTGCCATAACCAACCGTTTCACCCGCTTTTACATCACGAATAGCAATAATACTACTGGTTAATCGCATTACTGCGATTAATTGATGATCTCGCCCTGTTGAATCGATCATTGGTGATACACCATAAAGCATTAAGCCAGGTCTAACCCACTCACAATGACTATTTGGCCAACCAACAATACCTGCTGAATTTGCCAAGCACAATTCGTTATTTTTGCCTTTAATACTATCGAAAAAGAGCGCCATTTGCTCAGTCGTTTTACCGTCGTCAAGATCGTCTGCGCAGGCAAAATGGGTCATTAACTTAATATTTTCAGCCACACTATTGCAGCGCTCTAAACGCATGTACATATCATTACACTGGCTTGGCTCAATTCCTAAACGGTGCATGCCGGTATCAAGTTTTAACCATGCGGTTATTGGGCTTGCAAGCTTTGCGTTTTCAAGCATAACCAGCTGTGCTTCATCATGCACCACAACATTAAAGTTACTGGTTGCTGCAATCGCTAAATCTTCCGCGCGAAAAACCCCTTCTAGCAACACGATTGGTTTAATTACACCACCTGCACGCAACGCCAAAGCTTCGTCGATTCTGGCAACCGCAAAAGCGTCTGCGTCAACTAGGCTTTGCGCAATAGTCACTAAACCATGACCATAAGCATTGGCTTTTAACACAGCCATAATGCGCGCGCCCGGCGCAAGCTCTTTTACTCGCGCTAGATTATGATTTAACGCTGTTAAATTGATTTCGGCGCAAGCGAGTCGCATTAATACTCATCATCCACTGCAGGTCCCGCGTAGTTATCAAATCGCGAGAATTGACCTTGGAAGGTTAAGCGTACTTTACCAATAGGACCATTACGCTGCTTTCCAATGATAATTTCAGCGACGCCCTTATCAGTTGAATCTTCGTTATAAACTTCATCACGATAAATAAACATGATTAAGTCGGCATCCTGCTCGATTGACCCCGATTCACGTAAGTCGGAGTTGATTGGACGTTTATCAGCACGTTGCTCTAGTGTACGGTTCAACTGAGACAGCGCAATAACCGGACATTCAAGCTCTTTTGCTAAGGCTTTGAGTGAGCGTGAAATTTCGGCGATTTCTAATGTTCGGTTGTCTTGTAAACTTGGCACTCGCATGAGCTGAAGGTAATCCACCATAATCATACTAATACCGCCATGATCACGAGCGATACGACGCGCACGTGAACGCAATTCGGTAGGTGTTAGGCCTGATGAGTCATCGACAAACATTTTGCCTTTTTCAATTAACAATCCCATGGTGGACGATAAACGCGCCCAATCATCATCATCTAGCTGACCGGTACGCACTTTGGTTTGGTTAATACGGCCAAGGGATGCCAGCATCCTCATCATGATCTGCTCTGACGGCATCTCTAGCGAGAAAATAAGCGTTGGCTTGTCTTGCGTCATAGCAGCATGTTCTGCAAGGTTCATGGCAAAGGTGGTTTTACCCATTGAAGGACGGGCGGCAACAATAATTAAGTCTGACGGTTGCATACCTGCCGTCATTTTGTCTAAATCGCTGTAGCCAGTACTTACACCCGTAACACCGTCTTGTGGCGATTGATATAACTCTTCAATTTTGTCGATGGTTTTTTCCAGAATATTATGAATATTCTGCGGACCATCTGAGCTTTTTGTACGTTGCTCAGCAATTTTAAATACTTTGGTTTCAGCTAAATCGAGTAAGTCGTGGCTATCTCGCCCTTCAGGGTTATAACCTGCATCAGCAATTTCATTGGCCACATGGATCATTTCACGAACGACTGCACGCTCGCGTACAATTTCAGCGTAAGCATTAATGTTCGCAGCACTTGGCGTGTTTTTAGCAATTTCGCCTAGATAAGCAAATCCACCAATAGAATCCAGCTCGTTGGTTTTTTCTAATGTTTCAGAAATAGTGATTAAATCAATGGGGTGACCGCTTTCAACTAGCTTTTCCATCGCTTCAAAAATAAGCTTGTGCGTGCGGGTATAAAAATCTTGCGCTACAACACGCTCGGCAACACGGTCCCATGCTTCATTATCAAGCATTAGGCCGCCCAACACAGACTGTTCAGCTTCAATTGAATGCGGAGGGACTTTTAAGGTATCTAATTGTTTATCTGCTTTTGCCATGACTGGATTTAACTCGAAGAGAATCTAGCTATTCTAACCAGAACCAATAAAAAAACCCAGCATTGAGCTGGGCTTTATTAAATATGCGCGATGATTAATTGTATTTTAACTCAATACGGCCATTTACTGTGTCGATTTCGATTTCAACATCACCGTCTTTCAGTTGAAATTCTAGCGAACTTGATGGGCCGTATTTTGCTTTTTTAGGTTTATCTTTTGATAGACCATTTCTAATTTTACCGCCAGCGTGAGCAGCTATTTCAACATCTGCTGATAAGTCATGCGGTAATTTGAACAGAATATCACCGTTAACCGTTTCAGCTTGAATATTGGCGCCACGGCTAAGTGCTTGCATTGTCACTTCAACTTCACCGCCTACTGTCGTAATTTCAAAGTCTTTAATCGTGTGTGCGTTGATTTCTACATCACCATTAACGCTTTCAATACGAATGTCTTTACTCTTGGTATCACTTGTTAAATCACCATTAACTGCTTCAACACGCATACTGCCTTGCGAATTGGTATCACGAATATCACCATTAACCGTTTCAATACGAATTTGACCATTCAGATTGTGCGATTTAATGTCGCCATTTACGGTATCAAGATTGATACGCCCCGTAACATCTTGAATATCAATATCACCATTTACCGTATCCAGTACAATGCCTGCGCTAAGCTCTGCGATATCCATGTCGGCGTTTACACTTTCGATATTGATTAAATGTGTTTTTGGTACAAAGATGGTGAGTTTAGAACCTTTACCGTCTTTACGACTGTAATGATTTGGCATTTCCACAATAAACTCGGTACGTCCGCCTTTTTTGTTACGGAAGATATAACCATCAGCCCGGTCATCAAGGGTACCCGAAACTTGCATTTGCTGCTTATCCCAGCCTTTTAGGATAATTTCGCCTTGATCATTTTCAATATATATTTTGTTATTGCTTGGTACATCGATGGTTTTATCGATAAGCTCGCCGGCCATCAATGAAAACGATAATAAACTACTACAAACAAAAGCTAATAATTTCATAACACTTCCCCTTAAATTCGTTGCCAGCTAGGCTCATGAACCTTGTTAATTAAATCGAGTTGTTGCTGGTAAACTTGCGACAGCATTCTTAGTAATGTGGCGTTTTCTGGCTCATTTTCTAACGCTAACTTAATCGCTTTTTCTGCTTCTTCTAACTCTGCTAATTGCGCTTGCCAATTATCAGCAAGGGCTTTTTGATCGCTGTACTTTACAAGCAAGGCTTGCTTTTCATGTTTAAAGGTTTGCGTCATCGCTTTTAAGCCCGCCTCATATTGGCTGCTTTGTTGGTTAAAGAACACTTGATAACTCAATAAACCTAAACACATACACGCAGCTAACGCGGTAACTTGCTGCCAAACATGAGACTTTTTATTCGTCTGTGTTGGCTGATTAGCAATCGCGTTTTCCACGCCTTGCCATAAATCTTTTTTAGGGCTAACCTCAGTTGGCAATTGAGCAACTGCTTCATCTAGCATTTTGTCTAAATTAGTCTGTTTCATTACTCATCCACTCTTTTAATAAACTACGTGCTCTGTGGTACTGCGCTTTAGAAGAGCCCACAGCCATATTTAGCTGTTCTGCAATTTCTTCGTGGCGATACCCTTCTACCGCGAACAATACAAATACAAGTCGCGCTTTTTCTGGTAGTCGCACTATGTATTTATCTAATCCGTTTAAACCGTGGCACATATCCACTTCTTGTTCTGGCATACCCGCCTGTTCAAAACTGACAACTTTTTGCAACCAATTGGTTTGCCGACGCAAATAACTAATAGTGATATTTGCCGCTACACTGTGTAACCAGGTAGTAAATTTTGCTTTGCCATCAAAACTCGATAGCTTTTGCCATAGTTGAACAAACACTTCTTGAAGTGCTTCCTCAGCAAGGCTTTCATTTGCGGTTAAACGTAAAGTAAGTGCAAAAACGCGTTTATAGTGACGGTTATACAAGTCATGGAATGCTTGCCTATCGCCCATATTCACTTTTTCGATTAACTGCAGATCAAAGTTTGCTTCTTGTTCTTTTACAAAACGCTGCTCTGCATCAATTAACACATTTACTTCCCTAGTGTTGTTTTCTTGTTGATTACTTTATTAGACGTAAGAAGGGTTTGGAAAGGTTTAAATGAAAATAAATTTTTTTGAGAAAAATAAAACGCCCTTTAAAAAAGAGCGTTTTAATAGATAGTTATCTAAGATTATAAGTAGCGCCAGCCTTTGAAGACTAGTCTGGACGTACCACCACCGTCACCATCACCGACAGAATACTCACCTAAAGCAACGTCGTAATGAATCGAGCCTGCGCCACATGCTGTAATAGTATTTGCCCTTATAGCCCCTTTAAATACTGTTGATGAGCCGATAAACACATCTGAATAAGGAGAGTAAATAACACCATACATATCCCCCGTTCCAGACATTTCCACTCCCCAAGGACCTCTTGGCCTTTGGCAGTTTAATGAATTACTGGCTTTGTCATTATAGGCCGAATAAATTGTAAAGCTTGGTGTTTTTGAAGCTTGTCTGAAGCCTTCACTGCTATCGGACGCAAAAGGTTTTTTAAATACTGCTTTGCCAAGAATATAAACAACGACTGAAACCCCCTCCTGAATTTCAATCTGTGAACCACCGTTCGCGGAGTAATTCCAATCACCTTTAACGAATACGTGAATTGTCTCATTATCTAAGTTATTGTCTGATTTCTTAAAAACAAGTCGACCGCCATTAATCTCTACGTTGTTAAAGAAAAAGATGCTTTGAGTGGTACCAAAAACATGCTTAGACACAGGTGAATAACTACTACTGCCGCCACGAATATAACTTCCACTTTGAGATGACAGCTCAAAACGACTATCCCACCTTGATAGATCTAAATCATCAAAACTGCCCATACCATTTAAAATATGGGAGAACTCAGACGTAATCTGTAAAAAATCACACGACTTCTTTGGATTCTTTAAATCTTCGGGTTTGATGTTGTTAGGATCTACCGCTTCAACCTCAGCAACCGACACTGTCTGTTTAAACTTTGCATGCGACAATAATGTTCCATCGTTATCTCTCGGTGTATCAGACTCATCATTAGTGCTCAAATTTGCACCACTATACTTTAATGCAAACTCTTCATTATTCAGATTACTTATAAAGGTAGTTGATGCAGTTCCATAACTCAGATTACCTTCCGCACGCACCACGCCACCTACACCACCGACAAAATCAACGGACCCTTTCGTTAAAATATCTTCGGTAACACGAGTTCCTTCAATTGTACCTACAGGCATTTCAACACCTGAGCCTCCAGATATCGTTATGTCACTGTTTGCGTGTAGTGTTCCTGCAACACTGGTTCCGCCTGTAACCGATATAGTGCCCGTTGTTGTTACATCGCCCCAAACTAAAGCGCCACCGTCGATTAGCACATCAGAGTTTTTGTTCAACGTTGAAATATTCGCTTTATTTGAATAATCAAGTGTTGGATCTCGTGAGTCATAACTGTTTACACTGCCGCCCGCTTTAACACCAACACCACTACAACCAACTAAAAACTGTTCAAACGGAAAACTCTTATCGATTGATTGAATATAATCAAATAAAGCGACTGTATTATTCAAGCCTTCGTAGCGACTACCCAAACTTCTAATTTCAATTAAGCCATCGCTGTTTTGTGAAACTTTCGCGTTGAAAGCCATGTCATCTATACTTGCACTACCAGATACATTTCCACTACCTTCTTCACCAACCCTGATAATATCGTCTTTGGAGATATTCGGGTTATTGTTAATTTTATCTTGTAGTAATTTATGGGTTTCAAAAATCCCCTTTTCAGATACTAAACGAGCATTCATTTTCTTTTGATAATTGCCAGTTAATCTTTCTTGGATAACATTATCTCGTAATGAATTTAATACGATGATGCTTGTCATGGTAGTTAAAATCATGACTGAGATTAAGGTAAAACCTTTTTGATTATTCATTAGTTCAATGCCTCTTCCAGTATCTTGCCACTCAGCGCAATATCTATTCGAAATCCATTTGCGAGCATATCCACATTTAAATTTTCTGGTGTAACAGTAACCTCTACCAAATTTCCATTTATGCGATAACTAATATCTTGCAAACCCGTTAGTAAGACTTCTTCATCTCCCGCGTTGACTCTACAGCGCAGCTGATTGTCAACTAAGGTAAATGTTTCACTAAACGGCACAGCTGGTTTGCTGCTATTGCAAGCGGTTGAGCCTAAGGTTTCTTGTTGAACCACAATGGTATTTGCATTAGGGGTATTTGGCGTTGTTTTTGTTTGCTTTAAGCTTCTAGTAAATACTTCTGAGCTATACCTTAAAACCTCTTGTGCATTTTCAAGCTCTTTCGACGTATCTACAGATTGACTTAATGCTGAATACGCAAATGCGATACCTGACATTAAAAACGCACTAATTGCGAGCGATATCATTAACTCAACAAGCGTAAAACCACGTTGTAATCTCATTAGCAACCTCCTGAAATATCAGGGAAGCTTGCCTCTATCTCAACACGGTTTGCCAAGTTATCGGTTAAACGATCATCATTCCACTGCACACCAACGCGAAAATTATCGCTATTAAAGTTATTAGTATAATCAATAGTAAACTTATTAAACTGAGTTTCCGGGGTCACATCAGCAAAGCCGACAGTACCTTTTTGCAAATCACATAAATTAACCCACGTTTGCTCTACCGCGTTATTTGCTTGCAACAGCGATAACGTATAATCAAATGAATTAGAAGCATATTTTAATGACTGTAGTTGCCCGGCTGCCATACCTAATATGGCAAAACTCGATACCACTAATGCAATAATAACTTCTATCAACGAAAATCCCTGCTGATTAAATCGTTTATTGTTGTCTTTCCCTTTCATTAACAACTTCCTTTTTCAATTTTGCTCTGACCACTCAAATAAACGCGAAAACAACGATCCGTAGTTTGGCTATCACCGTCTGCTATTTCTATATTGGTTACTGGTGACTCTCCGGTTGGAGTAATTGTTTGAGTATCCATTCCAACAATACGTACGCCACTTTGATCATTGTTAAAAGTAGCAAAAACAACATTGTCGATACTTGCTAACCACTGCGAACCATTCGCTGTTAGTGTTACCGTTTTCTCTTGTTTTACAGCTTCGCTTCGTGCCACTTTAAAAGTGCTCATCACCTCATTTGCAGTTGTTACAATACGGTCTTGCTTTATAAACTTTGAAAAGCTTGGTGTTGCGGTAGCCGCTAAAATAGCGACTATGGAGAGAACAGTCATAAGCTCAATTAAGGTAAAGCCTAGTTTTGAGCGCATGCTTAACTCCAACAGGTGTTTATAGCTGCGTTGGTGACTCCGCGATGATTAATTGACAGAGAGCCACACTTATCACCTCGTTGCGCTCCTTTTGGAGTGGCTGTTAAATTATATTGGGTATTGCCATTAGGTGAATATGAGTAGGTATAATAATCTGATGCTTCAAAGGTAATTTCATTGGCGTTAGGGTAACGCCCTAAGCGTGTATAATTACGCTCAAGTACCCCAGCTTGCTGCATTAAATACTGTTGTGCGTCAGCCCTTCTGCCATCTTTTACATAATGCCCATAAGATGGCAATGCAACCGCAACCAACACACCAATTATTGTAACTGTAATCATCAGTTCTACTAACGTAAAACCATTCCCTTTAAGTAAGTGCCTTTTTCTCACTTTGTATCCCCCTAAAATACACGTCAAAATATGACAACGCTGTCATTATCGCGCAATATTCATGCAAATCAATACCTTTCAGTTATATGTTAATTTCTTTTTGTAAATGTAAATGAACACTTAGGCGTGATAAAGGAGTCAGCAAGGAGGGAATTACAGGCATAAAAAAAACCGAGCAAATGCTCGGTTTTTTTACTAATCAAGAAACTTGATTAAGCTTCAGCGATAACAATTACTTTAATAGTAGTTGTTACTTCTGAGTGAAGCTGGATAGCTACATCGAATTCACCTGTTTCACGGATAGTACCGTTAGGTAGACGAACTTCTGATTTAGCAACTTCTAGGCCTACAGCTGTGATAGCATCAGCAATATCGCGAGTACCGATAGAACCGAATAGCTTACCTTCGTCACCAGCTTTAGATACAAGAGTAACTTCAGCTAACGCTTCAAGTTTCTCTGCACGAGCTTGTGATGCTGCTAGTTCTTCAGCTACTTTAGCTTCTAACTCAGCACGACGTGCTTCGAAAGATTCAATGTTAGCTTTAGTTGCTGGAACTGCTTTGCCTTTAGGGAAAAGGAAGTTACGTGCGTAACCTGCTTTTACAGAAACTTGGTCGCCAAGCGCACCAAGGTTACCGATTTTATCTAGTAGAATAACTTGCATGTCTCTACACCTTTTAAAAACTAGTTAAACCGCTGCTTACTTATGTAAGTCAGTGTATGGAAGAAGGGCTAAGTAGCGTGCGCGCTTGATAGCTGCAGCTAGTTGACGCTGATATTTAGCGCTAGTACCTGTGATACGGCTAGGTACGATTTTGCCACTTTCTGTGATGTAGTTTTTAAGAGTAGCTAGATCTTTATAATCGATTTGTTGTACGCCTTCCGCTTTGAAGCGGCAGAACTTACGACGTCTGAAGTAACGTGCCATGAGATAAATCTCCAATAGTAATTCTTTCAATATGATGAGCATGTAACACTAACTGACTCACGCCATTTCGGCCTTCGTGACGGTTAATAAAACCGCGTACAGTAAGTTGCGTGCCCATATCAATATCTTGAGTTTGTTGTTTTAAGCCTTCGCCACTGGCAACCACTTGAATGCGAACATAACTACTACGATTAAGTCCTGCTTCCATTTGCGTTGATTTGTGTTCTAACACAAAAATGCAGTGTGGTATTCCGGCTGGGCTTTGACTGAATTTAGGTTTTTTACAAACCGTGCCAGACAAAACGAACTGGTTATCAGTCATACAAGTCTCAAAAACGATTAAGCTTCTGCAGCTTCTTTCTTCTCTTCTTTAGCAAGAGGAGAAGCTTCAGTTACAGCATTTTTAGTACGCATAACTAGGTTACGTAGTACTGCATCGTTGTAGCGGAAAGAAGTTTCAAGCTCGTTGATTACTTCAGTTGGTGCTTCAACGTTCATTAGAACATAGTGTGCTTTGTGAAGCTTTTCGATTGGGTAAGCCAGTTGACGACGACCCCAGTCTTCTAAACGGTGAATTTGACCACCAGCTTCAGTGATAGAACCAGTATAACGCTCGATCATACCAGGAACTTGCTCACTTTGGTCTGGGTGAACCATGAATACGATTTCGTAATGACGCATGGGTATTCCTTACGGTTAATTTAGCCTCGTACCGTTTCGACCGGTCGGTTTAAGGCAAGGAAAACAAAGTTTAATTGGTCGAAAGAGCGCACATTTTACGCACATTGATTGCAGAGTGCAAATAGATTTTTTAAGAGAATTTCAGGGTTCAGGGTTCAGGGTTCAGGGTTCAGGGTTCAGGGTTCAGGGTTCAGGGTTCAGGGTTCAGGGTTCAGGGTTCAGGGTTCAGGGTTCAGGGTTCAGGGTTCAGGGTTCAGCAAAGCTTCTGAAACCTTCCCCCCTATAACAACAGACTTATTAAGCGCCTGGTTCCATAATTGAAGTAGTGCCTTTTTTCGCAAGCTCAGCAAGATCTTTATCAATCCAGAATAATGCTTTACCGTCTTCGCCTACTAATTCAATTTTGTCTAAAATACCTTTAAACAGCTTTTCTTCTTCATGTTGTTCAGCAACATACCACTGTAAAAAGTTAAATGTTGAATAGTCATGGGTGGTAAACGCAACGTGCGTTAATTCATTAATTGCTTTGGTGATTTGACACTCGTGCTCCAGTGTTTCGCGAAACACATCACCTAACGACGCAAACTCATGTGGTGGCGCAGCAATCGAACCTAAAATTGGCATCGCGCCAGTTTCACTCACATAAGTGAACAAGCGATTCATATGATCCATTTCTTCTAACGCATGCTTACGCAGTAATTCTGCCGCGCCTTCAAACCCTTTATCTTCACACCATGCACTCATTTGTAAATAAAGGTTTGATGAATAAAACTCTAAATTGATTTGCTCGTTTAATTTTTCAACCATTGTAGGTGCTAACATAACTGACTCCACGACGAAATAGATTAACTGATACCAATTCATTTAATTGCTAAGAACTAACAGATTGAATAAATACTAACTGCCCTAAGCTTATCGATGTTAAATAACACCATAAGAGCAATATCGCTTTGTTAGTATTTCATTTATGCTGCGCTGTATTTAAATACACACGTAACAGAATTGGTTTAAAAGTCCGCATTGTAAGCGTTAAGCAGCCAAATGCAAGGCATTTAACTGCTTAATTTAATTAAAGAAAAACGTGAATAAAAGGGTAATAAAAACAAGTCTTATTTGTTTCAAAGATTCGTTAGAACAGCCTCTGCATTCGAAATTTCAAATGCTTTAGGCTCTTCTAGCCACAATTGAGTAACAGTTTGATTTTCAACAAGCATGGCGTAACGCTGTGAACGATAACCACCAAATACACCAGTCTCTTTACCTAGCCCTAAGGCTTTAGTAAATGCGCCATCACCATCTGCCAACATATCAATATTCGCTGCGTTCTGTGCATCGCCCCACGCCTTCATCACAAACGCATCATTAACTGAGATACAAATAATGCGGTCAATTCCTTTCTCTTTAAATGCATCAAAATTCTCAACAAAACCCGGTAAATGCCTTGCTGAACAGGTTGGAGTAAATGCACCCGGTACTGCAAACATCACTACTTTTTGATTTGCGAATAAATCAGCAGTCGATGGCGTAGTCATACCATTTTCAGTTAATAGGTTAAATGTATGGTTTGGCAGTGTTTGGTTCGTTTCAATCATATTTGTGTCTTCCAATTGTTGGCGAATACCCACTATTGTAGACCTAAAGAATGACGAATTTGAACCATCTTCTGCTCTAAATCACTTTGTATTACTTGTACTTGCGCATTTGATTGCTGCACACGCGTTTTAAGCTGTGCCATCGCGCGCGAAAACTCATTCAAATAATTACTTTGCTCAAGGGCAAAACTACTTGCTTGATTTGCCACTTCAGAGGCGGATAGCGCATTATCCGCAACACTACTTGCGGTTTCTTTTAGTTGTGTTGCCGACTCTGTTTGCTGGCTTGCGTTTTCTGCTAGTTCGCCCATTTGTTGCGAAACCTGCTGTGAACTTAACGTTAAGCCATCTAACTGTTGTTTTATGCTTTGCAATGAGCTTTGTGTTTGCTTCGCGAGTTGCCTTACTTCATCGGCGACCACGGCAAATCCTCGTCCATGTTCGCCTGCGCGCGCCGACTCAATCGCGGCATTAAGCGCAAGTAAATTGGTTTGCTCAGCGATGGAGTTGATAACTTCGAGAACAGACGCCACATCGCTTACGCCTTTTAGTAACTGGTCCATCGAATCCATACCCGATTGCACTTGTTGTTGGGTCTTGTTACTCGCCACCAGCATCGACTCAGATTGACTTACACTGGTTTCCATTGCACTGAATGTCAGTTCCGCATTATTTTTTACCGTGCCATTAATCTCGTTTACTTGTTCACCAATTTCTGTCACTTGACTCAACAGAGTTTCACTTTGCACAACTTCATCTATCGATTGCTCTGACGCCGTTAGCATTACTTTAAGTTGCTCACTCATATTTGCTAAAAAGTCGCTCACTAGTTGCAAAGTTTCAGCGCGTTCTTGTGCTTCTAATTTTTGTTTTTCAATCAACTGATTAAAGTACTGTGCAATTTCACCCATTTCGGTTTTTTGGTTATCTGTATGAATATGCTCTAAATTATCGTTTTCAATTAACTTTGAAAATGCGTCTCTGAGCGCCCTTACAGGTGTAAGCACTTGCTTTCTTTGTGTAAAATAGACCATAGCAGCAATTACAAATAACCCAACAACCGCCACTAACAAGATATAAAACACACGCTCTTCGACTAATGTCTGCTCATCACGCAATTGTTTTTCAGCGGTTAGAATGCTATCAGTTAACGTACTAATTTCTTCTCGAAGTGATGAAATTCCCAACTCACGTTGTTCATTTAAACGCTTGGTATTTGCCAACTCTTTTGGCAAACGATTGGGTAAACTAACCAATTCAGCTTGGATCTCTTCACCAAGGTCTTCCGGCTCATCGCCCGTTAGCATTAATTCATCTTCATCAACATTAGGATCAAAAACACCTAATAGAGGAAGGTTTTCAATCTCTTGTGCAATTCGTGTCAGTTCATCGAGTACCAAATTGGTACTTTCTAAATTGTTTTCTTTCAATGCGATAACCAGTTGCACGACATTCGTTTGGTAGGCATTTGCCAATACATAAAAACGAGTCTTATCATTTGAGCTTTGCGCTTTTTGCGCGTACTGACTTAAAGCGCTGGCATAATCCGCCATTTCATTGAGCGCATGATCAATCAATGCATTTTTATTACCGCTTAACTTGCCCAGTGCCAAGTATTTTCCGTCAATGCCACTTTGCAGCTGTGTTAATTGCAATTGCAAAGAGGAGGAAATAGAGGCCGGTAAAATCCTTAATTTTTGTTCAACCGATTCAATATGTGACTTTGCCAAGGTGAGGTACTGATTATCACCATAAGTTAAATAATCTTGCAGGCTATTCGCTAAGTCGACTATAACCTTATTTTTAAGCTGATTGTACGAAACGGTTTGTTGATTAAGGGTGTTTATTGTTTGGCTTGCCCACAAAAGTACAGCAGCAAGCGCAATACTGATGGCACTTAAAACGACTAAAAGTAATCGGGTAAAACTTGAAACGCGCATAGGGCACTCTAAATCTATTAACTTGCTCTACGAGTATATGACTTTATTATGACATTTTTGTTTCAGTCATCGCTGCTTTGACATAAACGTCAAAGCGATTTTTCTTAGTTTTGATTTGCATCGACGGCGTTTTTTCAGCTAAAAAGGGCGCGTAATCAGGGCGTTTTACCACAACGCGTTTCGATGCTAACTGGTACGCAGGCGCTAACAATTCATCAGCATCTAAATCAGAACCAACTAATGATTGAAACACCCGCATTTCTTTTTTCACCGCGGCTGATTTTTCACGGTGTGGAAACATGGGATCAAGGTACACTACGTCAATTTCGCTATGAGTATCTGGCAACAACTGGTGACTCGAACCGAATGCCATTTTCATACGCTCGCTCATCCAACGGCCAATTTCGGCATCAAGATACGCGCGCTCTAAGCCATCAAATAGAAGTGCAGCAACAACTGGGTGACGCTCATGTAACGTCACTGTACAGCCAAGCGATGCCAAAACAAAACCATCACGCCCCAGTCCGGCTGTGCCATCAAGTACATGCGGTGTGATGCCTTTGCCCTTGTTTAAACCAATTGCTTTAGCGATAGCCTGCCCTTTACCACCACCAAATTTACGTCTGTGTGCAGCGGCACCTGTTACAAAATCAACACGAATCGCCCCCAATTTTGGCTCATCATTTTTGCTTAATGCCAATCCATCGTGATCATAATGTAGGGAAAATAACGGATTGCTCGATAACCATTCAGATAACGCAAAGCGCTTATCAAGCTGTTCAAGGTAGTCTTTTTGTTCAGGAATGCTGTTAGCAATTAACACAGAAAATCCATTGCTAAATATTGAGATGACAACATTATAGTGATTAGCAAAGTATTTTTATACGCGAATAATGCAAACTTGTTAAAATAGCTCAATATCGTCCTGCGACGTAATTTCGTTAATTTCTTCTCTTTGTTGTTCTTGCTCGAGCCTTTCAAGTATTTTTTCACGCTCTTTCATAATGTGATCAAGGTATGTCATCACTTCATTAAATGAACTTTGAATTTCATCTCCAACGGTTAAATGGTGGCGTAAATTCTCTACAGTCTCTTCCACCGAACCTAAAATGTATTCTTCTTGATCTGACTCTAACGCCAACCGCGGTACAGTATCACAAAAGCGCTGGTATAGGGTTTCGATTAACTGCACCGATACTTTACTATTGTAATACAAGCTTTGTAGCTGCGCGCGTAATGTGCTATCGACCAATTCAAACGTTTTGGTGATTTGTTGCGCTTGTTCCGATAACTGATTATGCAATTCGAGTGTACCAAGTTTGGCGTTTGTTGCTTCCAAAATATGTGGAAACAAATCTTTATAACGACCATACAGTGGCGCGTCATCTACAGGCATGTTTTTTACTAATAAAGAGACATTCGGGTAGTTAATAATTGTGCGCGAACCAAAGTCGATAAACCGCTCACCTTCTTTTGCGTTTAGCATCAGCTCCTTTTCAAGAGGGCATACTGCACTATTGTTGGAGAAAAACTCATTACCACTTTCAAACCAAAACGCTGTGACAACATTTAAATTAAGCGGTGAAAAAAATTCAAATAAACACTCAGAAAGGCGCGTAAGAGACTTAACACCATAAGTTTGACTTACATACCGCATAGCGCGCCCCATATCGCTGTAATCAGTCATTGCGATTGCAGCGGTATTTTGCGCTTGTTCTATATCTTGCTTTAATGATTGTGATTGCTTTTTATATTGGTGAAGTACTTTAATGCGCGCTAATAATTCTTCAGTTTCAAATGGTTTAACGATGTAATCATCTGCACCAGAATTATAGCCTTTGATGCGCTCTTCAAGAGAGCTCCGCGACGATAAGAACATGATTGGAATATCTTGCGTATCACGTTGTTGTTTTAACTTGCTACATACTTCAAACCCATTAATGCCTGGCATTTCAACATCGAGCAAAATGATATCGGGATGAGTATCCCTTGCCATTTTAATGCCCTCTTCACCATTATATGCATGACTTACTTGGTTATTATCGGTGAGCGTTTTTTCGATTATTTGGTGGATTAGCTTGTCATCATCAATAGCAAGTACACTGGTTAACATGCCTAAACCTATATTATTTATTAGCTAAAATTAAGCATAGACTTAACCAAATGAAATGCATAAAAAAAGCCGCTAAATTTTAGCGGCTTTTTAGGGTCTGTTGACCTTTGCTGTTCTATTTTTGTTCTGTTTGAGCGTGCTTTTATCGCGGCGCTCGATGTGTGGCCTAGTAATCTAAGCGAATATCGAGCAACAATGAGAAAAGTGCGCTCAAAAGAACCGTTCGGCAGCGCTTGATTGGGTTTTCTACTGTGTTATCGGCTGACTCACATAAAATAACTATGCCACGCAGCCTCTGCCTTGTATAAAACCCAATCAAACTGCTGCAAAAACGAACTTGAAAGGTCAACAGACCCTAGATTTATTGAATACCGCTATGGCGCAGCAAGGCATCCACATTTGCCTCTCGCCCTCTAAATGCAACAAATAGTTCCATAGGCTCTTTTGAACCTCCCATTTCTAATACATTATTTAAGAATGATTGGCCTGTTGTTGCATTAAAAATGCCTTCTTCTTCAAAACGAGAGAACGCATCAGCTGAAAGTACTTCTGCCCATTTATATGAATAATATCCTGCCGAGTAACCACCAGCAAAAATATGACTAAAGCCATGTTGAAAACGATTAAACTCCGGCGCTTTAACAACTGATACTTGGTCACGCACTTTATTTAAAATCGTTTGGATTTCATCGCCATTTGCTGGGTTGTAATCTGCATGAATATGAAAATCAAATAATGAGAACTCTAATTGACGAATCATCATCATTGCTGATTGATAGTTTTTAGCCGCTAGCAATTTATCGAGCAAATCCTTCGGCAGTGGTTCACCAGTTTCATAGTGACCTGAAATAAATGCAAGTGCATCTTCTTCATAACACCAGTTTTCTAAAAATTGACTTGGTAATTCAACC
This sequence comes from Pseudoalteromonas sp. ABV4_021, assembly GCF_056159365.1. Lineage (NCBI taxonomy): Bacteria > Pseudomonadati > Pseudomonadota > Gammaproteobacteria > Alteromonadales > Pseudoalteromonadaceae > Pseudoalteromonas > Pseudoalteromonas sp. ABV4_021. The sequence goes on from NZ_JBSWVB010000001.1 coordinate 2,514,716, forward strand.
GCATCCCACGCCACACCATTTATGCCCGAAACAGCACCCACATCAACTTGCGTTAGCATATGATGAATACCATGACCAAATTCATGGAATAAAGTGGTTACTTCGTAGTGTGTAAATAACGCTGGTTTGTCACCAACCGGTTTATTGAAGTTACATACCAAATAAGCCACAGGCAATTGTACGTCACCATTAGCACGCACTTTACGGCCTATACAGTCGTCCATCCACGCGCCACCGCGCTTATGGTCGCGCGCATATAAGTCTAAATAGAATGAACCGCGTTTCGCGCCGCTGCTATCAAAAATTTCAAAAAAGCGAACATCTTTATGCCAAGTATCAACACCTTGCACTTCTTTAACCTTAATACCAAATAAACGGTTTACGGTTTCAAACAAACCACTTAGCACTTTGTTTTCAGGGAAGTATGGGCGCAAAATTTCATCTGAAATGGCGTATTTTTCCTGCTTAAGCTTTTCACTGTAATAGGTGTAATCCCAGGCTTCTAACTTGCTAATACCGTGTTTTTCGTTTGCGTAGGCCGTCAGTTCAGCAAGCTCAGTTTGTGCTTGTGGTTTTGATTTTGCTGCAAGATCATTTAAAAAGTCGAACACTTGCTGTGGCGATTCTGCCATTTTAGTTGCCAGTGATTTATCAGCAAAGTTTTCAAAATCGAGTAATTGCGCCAGCTCATGACGCAGTGCAAGTTCTTCAGCCATAATAGCGCTGTTATCAAACTCACCGGCATTAGGCCCTTGATCAGATGCTCTGGTGCTAAATGCAATATAAGTTTCTTTACGTAATTCACGGTTATCCGCATGGGTCATAACAGGTAAATACGATGGGAAGTCGAGGTTAAATAACCAGCCTTCTAGCTCTTTACTTTCAGCTGTGTGTTTTGCCAAGGCTATCGCTGATTCTGGTAAACCCGCTAAATCCGCTTCATCTGTAATGTGTTTTTGCCAAGCAAGTGTGGCATCCATCACATTATTGCCAAACTTAGCTGCAAGCTCAGAAAGACGCGCAACAATTTCACCGTAACGTTTCTGCTTTTCTTCAGGCAATGCAATGCCCGAAAGTTTAAAATCACGCAAGCTATTATTAATCGCTTTTTGCTGTGCCTCAGAAAGGTTTGCAAACTCATCGCTTTCAGCAATCGCTTTCGTTGCTAAGAATAACCCTTGATGTTGACCAACAAAGGTAGAATATTCCGAGATAAGCGGTAAACACTCATCATAGGCTGCGCGCAGCTCTTCGCTGTTTACTACTGAGTGCATATGCGACACTGGAGACCAAAGACGCGTTAATTTATCGTCGACTTCATCCAGTGGCACAATAAAGTTATCCCAAGTATACGACTCTTGCGCTAATACTTGCTCAATCGTTTGCTTACAATCCGCAATACCCTGTTTTAATGCAGGCACAATGTGCTCAGGTTTAATCTGTGAAAATGGTGGTAACCCTTCAAGGCCAATTAATGGATTAGTCATAAAACGCTTCTTATTAATTTGTCATTGTTAATTTAGATTGGGGCAATCGATAAAAATTGCAAGTTAGGCTATTGTGTTATCGGTTAGAATACCTATATCTGATAAAATAAAGATTTAAAAAATTAAGGAACTTCAAATGGCAAAGCATTTTGATTATATCGCTATCGGCGGTGGCAGTGGTGGTATTGCATCAGCAAACCGAGCAGCAATGCGCGGTGCAAACGTCGCCCTAGTAGAAGCAGGCCCGCTAGGTGGTACATGTGTAAATGTTGGCTGTGTTCCTAAAAAAGTAATGTGGCATGGCGCGCAAGTTGCTGAGGCAATCAAACTTTATGCACCTGACTATGGCTTTGATGTAGAAATTAAAGAATTTAACTGGTCTAAATTACTTGAAAGCCGCGAGGCTTACATTGGCCGAATTCACAACGGCTATGATAATTACCTAGCAAAAAATGGCGTTACCGTAATTCAAGGTTTCGCTAAATTTGTAGATAACAAAACCATTGAAGTAAATGGTGAGCACTACACTGCCGACCATATTCTAGTTGCTGTTGGGGGACGTCCGAGCATTCCAAATATTCCTGGTGCTGAATACGGTATCGACTCAAATGGCTTTTTTGAATTAAAAGAGCAGCCTAAACGTGTAGCAGTAGTAGGTGCAGGTTATATTGCAGTTGAACTTGCAGGCGTAATGCACGGTTTAGGCACTGAAACGCATTTATGCGTTCGCCGAGATACACCGCTTCGTACATTCGATCCACTCATTGTTGATACTTTAATGGAAGTGATTGAGTCAGAAGGTCCAACACTTCACACTAACGCTACACCAAAAGAAGTTACTAAAGAATCAGATGGTTCTTTAACACTGCATTTTGAAAATGGTAACAGCGTTAATGTTGACCAAGTTATTTGGGCGATTGGTCGTCAGCCAACTACCGATAAAATCAATATTGCAGCAGCTGGTGTTGAATTAACTGAATCAGGCCACGTAAAAGTGGATGAGTTTCAAAATACCACAGCTGAAGGCGTTTACGCCGTAGGCGATATAATTGAAAACGGTATTGAGCTTACCCCTGTGGCTGTTAAAGCTGGCCGTTTATTGTCTGAGCGCTTATTTAACCCTGAAATGCCAAACGCCAAAATGGACTATAACTTAGTACCAACAGTAGTATTTAGTCACCCACCAATTGGCACTATTGGTTTAACTGAAACAGAGGCCCTTGAACAATTTGGTGATGATGATATTAAAGTATACACATCAAGCTTTACCGCAATGTACACCGCAGTAACTCAGCACCGCCAACCATGTAAAATGAAACTAGTGTGCCAAGGCCCTAACGAGAAAATCGTTGGCTTGCACGGCATTGGTTTTGCTGTTGATGAAATGATCCAAGGTTTTGGTGTTGCCATGAAGATGGGTGCAACCAAAGCAGATTTTGATTCGGTTGTGGCGATACACCCAACCGGTTCAGAAGAATTTGTGACAATGCGTTAGGAACTGAGTGGGAAGTCGTCCTGACGCGATATTCCGGCTTTTCATCCTTGAAAAGCGTTCGAGAGACTGCGAAACTTCGTTTCGGTTCTCTCTCGCCCAACCGGTTCAGAAGAATTTGTGACAATGCGTTAAAAGCTGAGTGTGAAGTCGTCCTGACGCGATATTCCGGCTCGACGTCCATTGTCTCGCGTTCGAGCCTAAAATAGCTCCACGTATTCGCTATTTTCGTGCGGCTCTCACCCAACCGGTTCAGAAGAGTTTGTGACAATGCGTTAAGAACTGAGTAATTTGAGACAATGCGTTAGGAACTAAGTAAAAAGTCGCTCTAACGCTACTCGAAAAACAAAAAAGGGTATCACTTGATACCCTTTTCGTTTTCACATCAAATGAAATTATCCTGTAAATAAATAGCCTTTAGAACGCACAGTTTTAATTATGCTTGGCTGATTTGGGTCGCTTTCTAACTTACTGCGAATCGATGAAATATAAATATCTACCTGGCGATTTTGACCATCATAATCAATGCCCCAAAGCGTTTTGAAGATAGTATCTCGCGTTATCACTTCACCACTATGCTCCACCAGCAAAAGCAATAAATCATACTCGGGAGCCGCGAATTCCAATACGCAATTCCCCTTTTTGACTTCACGCTTATGCTTATTGATAGTGATATCGTTAAATGAAATGCCCTGCTCTTTCGTTACTTCAACGCCCACTTCTCGGCGCAATAAGGCGCGACACTTTGCTAATAATAAACGCGGCTCAATTGGCTTAGAAATATAGTCGTCCGCACCAAACTCTAAACCCAGCACCTGATCAATGGTGTCACCTCGCGCAGTTAACATAGCTACTTTACCAGTGTAAGCTGGTTTTATTTGTTGGAATACTTGCATACCATCGATATCTGGCAGCATTAAATCCAGTAATACTAAATCTGGTTGCTCGGCAATAATCTGTTGTACTGCGGTTTGTCCTTCGCTTATCACAGTACAATTAAACTCGAACTGCTGAAAAAACGACTGTGTTAAACTCGCCAACTCCGCATCATCTTCAACAATTATCAGATTATATTTTTCCATTTAATGCCACTTTAAAATTCGAAGTTAAACCCTAGCTTTGCTCGCACTGTATTACTTTGCACACCCCAGTAAATATCTGACGAGCGCTCGCCCCAATCTGCTGAAACAAATACTGAGAGCTGTTGATTAATTTGATAATCAACTTTAGAACCAATACGTAAGCTTTTATCAATGGCTGCCAAGTCGCTATTTTCATCTAATCCGTAAGCTTCGACTAAATCACTTTTACTGTAATCTTGCTGAAAAAAGTTCACATAACCCGCAACACTCCATTTATCATCTAACTGATAAACTAACGCAGTTTTTAAAATAGCGCCTAAATAATTAAGCCCATCGCTTGCGTCATTGCTCTTTAATTCAAATTGTACTTTAGCTAACAATTGATTGTTGTAAAAAAGTTTATTCCATTCAACACCAGCCGCCCAAGACTTATTATCAAAACCATAATTGGTATATGAAAAGTCTCCAAACTGCACTTCTATGGTTTTAAAACTTCTGTCCATGTACTGACCATACATGTACCACTCACTACTTTTTGAAAATAGACGATAGCCTAATGTTAATGCACTCGATGTAATTTGTGGCTCGCCACCTCTAAACTGATTTCGCTGTTCAAATTGCAAGGCAATTTCTTTATCACTTGCCAGCGGCCATGCTAGTTCAGAGTCGAGTTTAAATAGCAGTTTATCGTAATCACTAAAATCAGCATTATCGATATTACGGATCAGCAGATTGTTTTTCCAATTTACCTGCTCGCCCAAATAGCTGTAATTTATAATGGCTGCCGATTCAACAAACATTGAATTTGGCTTTTCAAGAAACGGGGAAATGTCTATACCGAGTTCTTCGGGCATCACAATTTCGCCATCCAAACTATACAAATAGCCTTTTTGAGAAATAAAATATTCTTTGCCATTAGGTAATACAAAGTAAAAACTATCTAAGTACGGGTCATCATCTAAAAAATAGTCTCCAAAGCTAAAGCGAACGTTGTCATCGTATCCGGTAGCAAGTGTGCCAATAAGTCCCCACTGGCTTTGTGATGGTTCAACCTCGGTAAGCTGCGATTTAGCGTTAATCTCATTAAGCATAATATCAATATTAAAGCGCACGTTTTCGGGCAATTCAGTTACTTGTTTTAAACTTAATAGGTGCTCTTTTGCCACGTAAAATTTGCCCAATTGCATTTGCGTTAATGCCAGCTCTAAACGCACGCGGTGCTGCATCGGGTTTTGCGATAATTGATAGCTAAGCAGTGTTTCAGCTTCAAGCCATTCACCGCGCTCATTGTGCAGCATTGCTTGCTCGAACGCACTAAGCGGTTGATTTTTATCGCTTGCAAAACACGGATTAATTATCTGCGCCAATAATAGGTGAGCAATCGCAAACTTAAATAATTTAATAGTCTTCATCGCTTTCAATCTCTTGTTTTACTTTTTCTTCAAGCGCCTTGAGTTCTTGCTTCATTTTCTTGATGTCTTTTCGCTTTTTATTTTTATCAGTGGGCGTTTTCGGCATACTTGAAACACCGCTTGTATCATTAAGTAAGTTACTTTTATCTAACTCACTGATCGCATTTTGTAATTTGCCTTTAATGCCAACACCATAACGCTGCTGAGGTTGAAATTTTTTATCCCAATCACCCCAGTCAATTGCATTTTTACTGTCGTTTTGTGGTTTAAGCGCTTTGTTACTCGTTGTATTTTCCGGCTCTTTTTTAGGCGGTTGCGCAGCAAATATGGAAGATGCATTAAGCAGGCATAAAAGGAAAAATAGCGCTCTCATTATTCACTCCCTTTAAGCTGGAAGTGAACACTAAAGTGAGCGCCCACTTGCGTATCAATCAAAATGATATCTGCATCATGTTGTGATGCAATTTGCTGTACTATGGCCAAACCCAATCCATAACCGGAAGTTTTATTACTGCGGCTTTGATCTTGCTGGTAAAACGGCTCAAAGATGTGCTGTTTACTTTGCTCATCAACACCGGGGCCATCATCAATTACATCTAACACAATATTTTGCTGATGATTTATTAGTTGAACCGTTACCGATTCTTTTGCAAAGCGCGCGGCATTATTAAGTAAATTTTCGAGCATGCGTGTAAAAAGCTGTTTATTGATGTTTAGCGCATACTCTTGTTGTGCTTGAAAGGTAAATTTAATGTGAGGAAAGACTATTTGCATTCCTTGCACAATTGCGAGCACAAACGAATTTAACGCGACATTTTCTTTAACTATTGCTTTGTTATCAGTGAGCTTTTCATAGCTAAGTAAGTCACTAATTAATAAGTTAAGCTGATTTAGGTCAGCTTTAGTTTGTGCGATTAAGGCGTTATCGACACCCAATTGAATATTTAATGTTTCGAGCCTAAATTGCGCTTTTGATAAAGGGGTTCGTAAGTCATGGGATACAGCGCGCAACATTTGGTGTTTTTGCTCAATTAAGCGTGTGATCCGCAGTGCCATTTGATCGATTTTCCAAGTTAACTGGTTAATCACATCGAGGTTTTGTGGCATTTCTTCTGCTTGTATTAGCTCAGGTTCAATAGCATCTACTTTATCTTGAATATAAGTTAATCGCTTAACCAACAAGCGGATAATAAATAATATCACCACAGCTAATACACTTAGCACGGCAATAAACCCTGAGATTAACAGCCAGTTGGGATATTGTTCAAATACTTTGATTGTGCCTAATTTAAGTAAGTCTTGAGAGTTACCCCAAGGCGCATAAATATCAAACGACAAGCTGCTATCAAATTCAGTTTGCCAAACAATAACCATTTCGCCACGCGCTAAACGCTCTAATTGCTCACTATCGAGCAATTGGCTCGCCTCATTAACCCGGTTAATCGGGTAATGAAATTGATTGCTGATGGCATCAAATGCAGCTTGGCGCTGTTGCGCACTGTATAGGCCTATTTCATTAAGTAATAAAAATGCTGTGCCAGTGGCAATTTGCTCACTCACGCCATTTAAATGCATGGTTAATAAATGAGTATCGTTAATTGGATATTCAACAATGTAACCATTATTGGCGTGAACATTGGTAGAGATACTGACTTTATTTAGATTCGGTGGTTTATCGACTAAACTAAGCGATACATTCATAAGCGACGCAACTAACTCGAGCCAACGTTCACGGTTTGCAGTGTTAGTTTGTCGATTAATACCCTGCTTGAGTAGGTACAAGGTGCCAGATAGTTGCTCAGCCAAATGCTGCTGGTAACGGTATTGGTTCACCGAAGAAAATACAAGGTAGGAAAGCAGTAAGACCAAGCTTACTGCTAAAATAACCGAACCATAAATACGTAAAAATAACGTCTGCAAATGATCTCCTAACGATACCAGCAGAGTGAAATACCAATTTAAATTAGTCTAATGCTACCCTTGCTTACGCGTGCGTTTAGCTGCTTTTTGCGCCTCATTGTCATAGCGCGGATTTAAAACTTTAATTAAGTCAATTGAGTCTATCGCCTCAGGTAACTTAAAAGTTACAGGATATGCTCTTGGCATCGCACGACAAAGATCCGCTTTATTGCGCTTTAGCGCAAACTCGTACACACCTTTAGCTTCTTGCTGTAATAACTCAAAATCGTCTTTGCTTGTGCAACCTGTTGATTTTACCACAAACGAAATATACTCGGCTTTGGCATTAAAGCTGTATATTTTTTCTAGATTATTGAGCTCTTGTTCAGTCATTGTTTCAGATAATGCCGTGCTACTACACGCTGATGTAAATAGCGTCATTAATAATGCAGAAAGAGTGATATGTAATTGCTTCATAATATAGTCAAGCCAGCTAAACTAGCTGGCTTCTCCAAATTTAAATGTTTACGCTAATTTTCGACGTGCTGCGAAAGCAAAACCAGCTAATAACAACATAATACCTGTGCTACCGCTACTACGCTTAGGCTTTTTATTAATGGTAACCTGAACCGTTTTACTGCTATTTGCACCAAATTGGTCAGTCACTGTTACTTTAAATGTAAGCGATTTAGCATCTTTGTATGCTGGCGCGGTAAGGTTAATAACTGCTTTTGTCGCATCTGCAATGGCAATTGTTCCTTCGGTCACTTCCCACTTATAAGTTAGTGAGTCGCCTTCTGCATCACTGCTCTCACTGGCATCGAGTACAAAACCTTTCGCTTCTTCCACTGTGATTGTGGCTTGTTTAACTTTACTTTGTGGCGCGGTATTTTTAAGTACTGTCGACACTTCGTCAATATATGCTTTATCGTCACCTACCTCATCAAAGTCCGTTTCATCCTTGGTATAAATAATCGCGATACGATCCACACCTTCTGTTAACGTAACTTCTTGTGCTGTGAATTCTGTATTATCAACACCGGATGCTCGTAAAATTACTTGATTGTTGTGACGAACCGTTAAAAAGTCCCAATCAGTCTCTGACGATACTAAGTGCTTAAAGTTAAACTTCTCAACACGGTCGTTATCAATCGTTGCAAGTAAAACACTTTGTTGAAAGTGAGTGATATCGCCGCTTGCCATTGCAGAGTCACCTTGCGATGCTTTATTTGTTTGCGCCTGCCACGCTAACTCACCACCACTCCACCATTTAACGCGATCATTATTGCTACCAACAATTTCATTCATATTCGCAGACTCTTGCTCAAGTACATTCGCGCCGTAGAAAATGATTGCTTCTTTGTTAACGGCATCATTTGTGCTTACTCTTAATGCAAAACCCGCATTGCCCGGTGCATTTGTTTTAACACGTACTTTGATATCACAGCTTTGATCGAGCGAAAGTGTTTTTCCGTCACATAAGTTTTTTTCAACTTCAGCAAGTTCAACTCCTTCTGCGCCAACAACAGCGGCATTGGTCACCATAAAATTATCGCTGCCTACATTTTTAATATTAAATGTCGCTTGCTCGTTAAAAGTTTGCTCAACAAAACCTTGGCGGTTTATTTGTTTGTATGAAACGCCTGACTTTTTCGCTTCAACCCAATCGTTATAGTTTGCAACACGTGCATATACACCAGGTGCATTTGGCGCTGCACAACCATTACCAAAGCTTACAACACCCGCTTGATACCACTGCTCTTCATGTTTAAAGATAAGCGGGCCGCCACTATCGCCCTGACACGAATCTTTACCACCCTCAACAAAACCGGCACAGATCATATTATCCGTAATGCCCGTTTCACCGTCTTGTGTGTAATCGGCAATACATTGTTCACGGTTATAAAGTGGCACTTTTACTTCTTGTAAAATTTCTGGATACTCTGGAGCAGCTTCACTGTTAGGGTTCATATTACCCCAGCCCATAACAGTCAATTCAGAGCCATCTTTTAAAATCGCTTCAATCTCTGGCGTCATTAACTTGATTGGCGTAACGTCCGTTACTTCTTCTGTAAGCTCAATAATTGCAATATCGTTATTAAGACCTATGTCACCGTAGTTTTCATGTTCATAAATTTGAGCAACACTAACACGCTTACCAGACTCAGGTTTAGTTGTGTCATACCCGCCAATCCAAACGTGCATGTTTTCAGCGGCAGAACCTTCAATACAATGCGATGCAGTTAGTACATAACGACCACCAATAAAAGACGCACCACAAAATGGCGAAATACCCTCAGCCTGTGCTGAAATAAGTGAGGTCATAAACGGGTAATCACCTTGAGTAGCAGGCTTACCGTTAATAATACGTGGTGTGTTTTGGTTAAATGATTTTGGCTTAACTAAATTGACTTTCTCTGCAGCAACAACTGGCATATTAATTACTGCCAAGCCTGCAAGTGCGAAAGGTAACGCAACTTTTTTCATAACATTTCCTATACTTTTCATCATATCTTGAAACTGATTAGAAACCTTTTTGCAACATGACAATATTAAAGAAATGTAGTTTTATGTAGGGCTAACTTAAACCTAATTGAATCATTATATTAGTTCTGATAATGCAATTTGGGTTTGCTTGTAATGATTAATCCCATCCGTTAATTGTTGGTACTTTCGTTTAAAAAAGTGCTTTTTAATTACTTGATTTTGACATGCTGCGGTAATTTCACTACCCACTTTACCATCTTGCTCAATCATAAAAGGCATAAGCGAATAAACAGATACACCCGTTTGCCACGTGCGCTGAATTTGCGTATCAACAGGGCAACCAAATTGTTCGGTAATCGCTAAAAGTTGTTTGGCCGCATGAAAAGTAATTGCTTGCGCACAACAGCCTGTGAGCGGCTTCTTATGAAGTACTAGCTCAAATTGCTCATTAACTTGCTTTGTTGCTTTGATAGGTCGGGTACGATTTTGATAAGCGGCAAGTTTTAATAGTTGCCAGTCAAACTTTAGCGATTCGATGGTGCTAAATACTGCGCTGAGATCATCCGCTAGTTTAAAGTCATCTTCCAACACGATTGCATAATGCAGCTTTTGTTCAACAATTTTTTGCCACGCCAAGCGATGACTTAAAAAGCAGCCAATCTCACCATAGCCAAGGTTGCGGTAATACTGTTTTGAATTTAATTGCGATGAATAATGCGCTTGAATTTCAGCGTTTGTAAGTTTTGTGCCGTCAATGGCTGGGATGCGTTCAAATTGAATATTTTGTGCCGTTAATCGTTCACTGCTTTTTTTAAAGCGCTCAGTGCTTTTATCAAGATTAATCAGGAATACTTTAGGTTGGTTTAGCATTGTAAAAACGCCAATCTAACAGCTGGGTATTCCCGATTATAGTGAGCTTAGTTTACAGTTTTATTTAATCTCAATACGTGGCGATTTCATAATTACTTCATCGTTTAGTTCAATGCCAATACCTGGCGCTTCTGATACTTCGAAGAAACCATTTTTTGGCTGCGGATCTTGAATACATAATTCGCGGTTCCACTTTTTAATTGCATAGGTGTGATGCTCATGAATTAAAAAGTTTGGAATGGCTGTTTCAAGGTGCAGTGATGCCGCAGTTGCAACAGGGCCGCCGCATACATGCGCTTGAATACGCACATCAAAAATATCCGCGTAATCACACACTTTTTTGGTTTCGGTAAAACCACCGCACAAACCAATATCAGGTTGTAATACATCAACACTTTGATCTTCAAGGTATGGTCGTACACCCCAACGATTATATAAACGTTCGCCACCGGCAATTGGCACTGCTACTTTGTCGGCTACTTTAGCGTGTAGCGAGTGATTTAAGTAGTTCACTGGCTCTTCGTAATACATGCAATCAAACTCTTCAGCAATTTCACCTAGCTGAATTGCCGTTGTTGCACCTGGTAAGCTATGACATTCAAAAATAATATCCACTTCATCGCCAACCGCTTCACGAATAGCCGCCATACGTGCGCGATAAAGCTTCATTTCACCACGAGAAATAATTTTCGTACGGTCATAATACGTATTGCCATCTTTATCGTATTGAATTGGGTCAACTTTAACTGCGTCATAACCTTCAGCAATCGCTTTTAATGCGGCTTCTGCGTATTCTTGCGGTTGTACTAGCGCTTTAAACTCATCATCCCAATCAAACTGTAATTGCGATGCATAAGTGCGAAGTTTGTCATTTACCTTACCACCTAGCAGTTGATAAACAGGTAAGTTAAGGGCTTTACCTTTGATGTCCCAAAGTGCAGTATCAATCGCACTCATCGCAGCATACACCACTGGGCCGCCACCTAAACCCCAAAAACTTTCACGCAGCATACGCGACCATAATTTTTCAGTTTGGAAAGGGTCAAAACCTATTAAAAACGCTTCAGCAAATTCTTTAATCATATTTGCTGCTGCACTGTGGCCTAGATCATAAGCAAGACCTGCTTCACCAACACCTGAAATTCCTTCGTCCGTATGAATACGAACAAAAACGGGGTTCCATTGCGGACGCTCAGGGCAATGGGTATCAAACACTTCGACGCGAGTTACTTTCATATTTGTTGGGCTCCTAATTATTGTTGCCAAACGTTTAATTTTTACTTTGCACTTTGCACTTTGCACTTTGCAAAGGTTTAGAGATTTAAAAAAGTACTTCAAACCTGGAAGTACTTTAATGTTTGTTTGCGAATTATTCTGTAAAGCTAGGATCGATGCGATACGCTAAACGACGCATTGCTGGCCAAGATTTTTGACCACCTGTACTACCTGTGTGCACTTTATTTTGCTGATCTTTTACCGTATCTAGAATTTTCTGGTCAATGGCAATAAGTGGCTGGCTAGTTGAAAGCGCCATCACTTGAATTTCACAGGCACGTTGTAAATCAGCCCAACGCATAAAGGCTTCACCAATCGAAGAACCCAAGGTTAATGCCCCATGATTTGGTAGCATTAACGTATGCGCGTTACCTAAATCAGCTTGCAGGCGAGCTTTTTCCTCAGCATTTACCGCGAGGCCTTCATAACCGTGGTAAGCAATATTGCTCAGTGGGAACATTGCATGCTGTGAAATCGGCTTTAAGCCTCCCTCTAAGCTTGATACCACAATGGTTTCGTTGGTATGCAAATGAATAACACATTGCGCATCGTGACGCACTTCGTGAATCGCGCTGTGAATAGTAAAACCAGCTGGGTTAATCTCAAACGGCGAGTCATCAAGGATTTCACCTTGTAGGTTCACTTTTACCAAGTTTGATGCCGTAATCTCATCAAAAGTTAAACCAAACGCATTTACTAGATACTCATCTTTACCAGGTAACCGAGCTGAAATATGGGTATAAATAGTATCGTCCCAGCCGTAGTAATGGGCTAAACGGTAACAAGCTGCAAGGTCAACGCGTAACTGCCATTCTTCATCTGACACTTTGCCTTTGAGGTTTATTTCAGGTAATGCAAACATGGATAAGTCCTAATTCGTTAGATGTATAGAAGTCTAAATTAGCAAGCCATAGGTGGCAATGATCTAAGCCAAAGAATTCTGAGTTTTATGCAAAAAAAAAAGCGCAAAACAAGTTTGCGCTTTTTCGTGTATCAATAATAGTCCTGATTACAGCTTTTTCACACCCATGTTGTAAAGTGTAAAGCCATAAATATCAGCATATTGTTCAATGATTTTGCTTGTAGGCGTACCCGCACCATGGCCTGCATTAGTTTCAATGCGGATAAGTGTAGGGTTAGCACCTGCTTGCTTGTCTTGAAGCTCAGCTGCAAACTTAAATGAGTGCGCTGGCACTACGCGGTCATCATGATCGCCCGTTGTTACCATAGTAGCTGGGTATTCAACACCCTCTTTCACATTGTGAACAGGTGAATAGGCTTTTAGGTACTCGAACATTTCTTTGCTTTGTTCTGCTGTACCATAGTCATACGCCCAACCAGCACCCGCTGTGAATGTGTGGTAACGAAGCATGTCTAATACACCTACTGCTGGTAACGCAACTTTGAATAGCTCAGGGCGTTGTGTCATAACAGCACCTACAAGTAGACCACCATTAGAGCCACCATTTACCGCTAGCTTTTCGCTCGATGTGTAATTTTCAGCAATTAGATACTCAGCAGCAGCAATAAAGTCATCAAATACATTTTGCTTTTGTAATTGCGTACCCGCTTTGTGCCATTTCTTACCGTATTCACCGCCACCACGAAGGTTCGCAACCGCGTAAATACCACCTTGCTCTAACCATGCCGCGCGCGTTGGGCTAAAGCGTGGTGTTAAACTTACATTAAAACCACCGTAACCGTATAAAATAGTTGGGTTAGAACCATCAAGCTTTAAGCCTTTCTTATATGTTAAGATCATCGGTACTTCTGTACCATCTTTTGACTTATAGAATACTTGCTTAGATTCAAATTGCGCAGGATCGAAGTCTGCACCTGACTTGCGGTACACTTCGCTCTTACCAGTCTCTACATTAAATTTAAATGTTGTGCCTGGTGTTTTATAGTTAGTGAATGAATAGTACAGCTCACTATCTTCTTTCTCACCGCCAAAACCACCTGCAGTACCTACGCCTGGTAGTTCGATATCACGAACAAGCTTACCGCTCTTGTCGTATTGCTGTACTTTAGAAATTGCATCAACCATGTAGCGTGCAAAAATGTAGCCACCACCCGTTGAAACGTTTAACACGTTTTCAGTTTCAGGGATTAAGTCCTTCCAGTTATCTGGTGTTGGCTTAGCAGCATCAACCGTTACAATGCGCTTATTTGGTGCATCTAGGTTAGTTACTAAATAAAGTTTAGAGCCTTCGTTCTCAATAACCTGAGTATCTGAGTTAGTGTGGTCTAAAATGGTTTCTAACTTGCTATCAGGCTTAGATAAATCTTTAATGAAAAGCTTGTTGCCCGACGTTGATACTGCAGCTGAAATCAATAAGTATTTATCGTCTTCAGTTACATAACCACCAACATAACGATGCTTCTGTGCATCTGTACCACCAAACACAACTTTGTCGTCAGCTTGCTTTGTGCCTAACTTATGGAAGTAAAGTTTATGCTGGTCTGTTTTCGCTGACAGCTCACTGCCTTCTGGCTTATCGTAACTTGAGTAATAAAAGCCTTCATTACCAACCCATGACAGGCCACTGAATTTAACGTCAACTAAGGTGTCTTCAATTTGCTTCTTAGTTTCAACATCAATAATAATAACTTTGCGCCAGTCACTGCCGCCTTCAGAGATTTGATATGCTGCTAATGAACCATCTTTAGAGAAAGTAATACCCGCTAAAGAAGTTGTACCATCGTCACTGAATGTGTTTGGATCTAAGAATACTTCCGGCTCACCACCTTCAATTTGGCGATAAATAACATATTGGTTTTGTAAGCCATCATTTTTGTAAAAATAAGTGTATTTGCCTTCTTTAAATGGCGCACTTACTTTTTCGTAGTCCATTAACTTAGTTAAACGCTCTTTTAGCTTTTCGCGGTAAGGAATTTGAGCAAGGTAATCAAACGTTACTTTGTTTTGCGTTTTAACCCACTGTGCTGTCTCGTCGCTCATATCGTCTTCTAACCAACGGTATGGATCAGCAACTTGCGTATCGAAGTAAGTATCTACAACTTCACCCTTTTTAGTTTCAGGATAAGTCAAAGCTGTTGGTGTAACTGTTTGCTCAGTTTTGTTTTCAACTTGAACCGATTCTTCACTTTTTTCAGCGCCACAGCCAACTAACGCTGTGCACACAGCAAGTGCGAGTGCTTTTTTAATCATGATAATTCCCTAGAGTATATTTAACTCACTAACATATGGAATTATTAGTTTATTGTCCAGCAAACAAGATCAAATCCAATTATATATAAATCAATAAAGTAGAGGATTATCACATCATATTTTTACAATTATTTACTGTTAAACAGCTAATTAGCAATAAAAAAGCCAAGGCGTGAGCCTTGGCTGAAACGAGTCCCCAAACTCGCTGTACACTAATCTTTTTGGCAAGACTTGTTTTTAAGACGTTCAATATCTTGCTTGAT
Source organism: Pseudoalteromonas sp. ABV4_021 (assembly GCF_056159365.1). Classification (NCBI taxonomy): domain Bacteria; kingdom Pseudomonadati; phylum Pseudomonadota; class Gammaproteobacteria; order Alteromonadales; family Pseudoalteromonadaceae; genus Pseudoalteromonas; species Pseudoalteromonas sp. ABV4_021. Next base: position 2,530,155 of record NZ_JBSWVB010000001.1, read on the forward strand.
CTGCTCTAAATAAGGATCGTTATAATCAAATTGAGAAAATGTTTCTAGGCAGGCGGTATAAAAGCGAATTCTATTTTCTTCTATACCTTTAATATCTTGTTCAAAATGTTCCATTTGTCAGCCTCTCCCTAGCCTTTCAATATCTATAGTGTAATTAACCTAGATCAAAGCAAAAGCATTTAAATTCAATAACTAACTGTAACTACTTTGTAATAATTATAAAAAACCAATTGATTCAATAAATTAGAGTTTTAACTCAGGACATTACCAAGAACAAAAAGCCGCTTTCGTGCAGCAAAGTAGGAAATATCTTACATTTAATATCGTTAAATGATTCAGGGTTCAGCAATATTCTGAAGTTTGGTTGCTTAATGCTAAAATCGTTTAGTGTCTAAAACGCAAAAAGCCCGCTCATTGAGCGGGCTTTTTACTTAATTAGGAGCTTGGCAATGTTCTACTTTCACATGGGCGAACCCACACTATCATCGACGCTGTTTCGTTTCACTTCTGAGTTCGGCATGGGGTCAGGTGGTTCCAAAACGCTATAGTCACCAAGCAAATTCTGTGTGCAAATGTTCAATGGCGCAGCCATTTTATTTGCGCAAGGTGCATATCTGTTAACACTTGTTGTTAAGAGACACACTTTGCTTAAATTCGGAAAGCTGTTTCTTTTATCTCAATCGTAAAGTTATCTACTTTAGTAACTTAATCTATTCAACTTCTGCGGGTCTAAACCACTTTGGCGTTGTATGGTTAAGCCTCACGGGTAATTAGTACAGGTTAGCTTAATGGCTCACACCACTTCCACATCCTGCCTATCAACGTTGTAGTCTTCAACGGCCCTTCAGTTAACTCAAGTTAAAGTGAGAACTCATCTCGAGGCTCGCTTCCCGCTTAGATGCTTTCAGCGGTTATCGATTCCGAACGTAGCTACCGGGCAATGCAATTGGCATCACAACCCGAACACCAGCGGTTCGTCCACTCCGGTCCTCTCGTACTAGGAGCAGCCCCTCTCAATTCTCAAACGCCCACGGCAGATAGGGACCGAACTGTCTCACGACGTTCTAAACCCAGCTCGCGTACCACTTTAAATGGCGAACAGCCATACCCTTGGGACCGACTTCAGCCCCAGGATGTGATGAGCCGACATCGAGGTGCCAAACACCGCCGTCGATATGAACTCTTGGGCGGTATCAGCCTGTTATCCCCGGAGTACCTTTTATCCGTTGAGCGATGGCCCTTCCATTCAGAACCACCGGATCACTATGACCTACTTTCGTACCTGCTCGACGTGTCTGTCTCGCAGTTAAGCTTGCTTCTACCATTACACTAACCGTACGATGTCCGACCGTACTTAGCAAACCTTCGTGCTCCTCCGTTACTCTTTGGGAGGAGACCGCCCCAGTCAAACTACCCACCAGGCACTGTCCACAACCCCGATTCAGGGGCCTATGTTAGAACATCAACACTACAAGGGTGGTATTTCAAGGACGGCTCCACACAATCTAGCGACTGTGTTTCAAAGCCTCCCACCTATCCTACACATGTAGGGTCAATGTTCAGTGCCAAGCTGTAGTAAAGGTTCACGGGGTCTTTCCGTCTAGCCGCGGGTACACAGCATCTTCACTGCGATTTCAATTTCACTGAGTCTCGGGTGGAGACAGCGTGGCCATGGTTACACCATTCGTGCAGGTCGGAACTTACCCGACAAGGAATTTCGCTACCTTAGGACCGTTATAGTTACGGCCGCCGTTTACCGGGGCTTCGATCAAGAGCTTCGCCGAAGCTAACCCCATCAATTAACCTTCCGGCACCGGGCAGGTGTCACACCCTATACGTCATCTTTCGATTTTGCAGAGTGCTGTGTTTTTAATAAACAGTCCCAGCCACCTAGTCACTGCGACTCTCGTCCGCTTAGAGAGCAAGTCTCATCACAGATAAGAGCGTACCTTCTCCCGAAGTTACGGTACAATTTTGCCTAGTTCCTTCACCCGAGTTCTCTCAAGCGCCTTAGTATTCTCTACCTGACCACCTGTGTCGGTTTGGGGTACGATTCGAAATAATCTGAAGCTTAGAGGCTTTTCCTGGAAGTATGGCATCAACAACTTCACATCCGTAGATGCTCGTCTCGTATCTCAGCCTTAAAGAAACCCGGATTTACCTAAGTTTCAAGCCTACATACTTTCACATGGACAACCAACGCCATGCTTGTTTAGCCTGCTCCGTCCCCCCATCGCAATTATTCCAAGTACGGGAATATTAACCCGTTTCCCATCGACTACGCCTTTCGGCCTCGCCTTAGGGGTCGACTCACCCTACCCTGATTAGCATGGGATAGGAACCCTTGGTCTTCCGGCGAGCGGGTTTTTCACCCGCTTTATCGTTACTCATGTCAGCATTCGCACTTCTGATACCTCCAGCATGCCTCCCGGCACACCTTCAACAGCTTACAGAACGCTCCCCTACCCCGCGAATAAATTCGCAGCCGCAGCTTCGGTGGTATGTTTAGCCCCGTTACATCTTCCGCGCAGACCGACTCGACCAGTGAGCTATTACGCTTTCTTTAAAGGATGGCTGCTTCTAAGCCAACCTCCTGGCTGTCTGGGCCTTTCCACATCGTTTCCCACTTAACATACACTTTGGGACCTTAGCTGGCGGTCTGGGTTGTTTCCCTCTCCACGACGGACGTTAGCACCCGCCGTGTGTCTCCCGGATATTACTTATTGGTATTCGGAGTTTGCAAAGGGTTGGTAAGTCGGGATGACCCCCTAGCCTTAACAGTGCTCTACCCCCAATAGTATTCGTCCGAGGCTCTACCTAAATAGATTTCGGGGAGAACCAGCTATCTCCCGGTTTGATTAGCCTTTCACTCCTAGCCACAGGTCATCCGCTAGCTTTTCAACGATAGTCGGTTCGGTCCTCCAGTCAGTGTTACCTGACCTTCAACCTGCCCATGGCTAGATCACCGGGTTTCGGGTCTATACCCAGCAACTAAACGCGCAGTTAACGCTCGCTTTCACTACGGCTCCCCTAATTGGTTAACCTCGCTACTGAATATAAGTCGCTGACCCATTATACAAAAGGTACGCAGTCACAGAACGAATCTGCTCCTACTGCTTGTACGTATACGGTTTCAGGTTCTATTTCACTCCCCTCACAGGGGTTCTTTTCGCCTTTCCCTCACGGTACTGGTTCACTATCGGTCAGTTGGGAGTATTTAGCCTTGGAGGATGGTCCCCCCATATTCAGTCAAAGTTTCACGTGCTCCGACCTACTCGATTTCACTGTAAATAAGTTTTCGTGTACGGGACTATCACCCTGTATCGTCAAACTTTCCAGAATGTTCCACTAACTACATTACAGCTTAAGGGCTAATCCGATTTCGCTCGCCGCTACTTTCGGAATCTCGGTTGATTTCTTTTCCTCGGGGTACTTAGATGTTTCAGTTCTCCCGGTTCGCCTCACTTACCTATGTATTCAGTAAGTGATACCACTAAGTGGTGGGTTTCCCCATTCGGAAATCCTAGTCTCAAGCGCTTTTTACTAGCTTGACTAGGCTTATCGCAAGTTAATACGTCCTTCATCGCCTCCAACTGCCAAGGCATCCACCGTATACGCTTAGTCACTTAACCATACAACCCAAAATGGTTTGTATCGTCAAAGACAGTTTTTAACTCCGACAGAAGTTAAATATTGAATACTAAAGTAGATACCAACATATTCTTTATTAAAGAGTATGCGGCATATTTTCTTTACTTTATTTTGAGAACTCTAAATTAAATAATGCACTTACTAAGTAAGTACTTAATTTAAAGTTTGTCAGCTTTCCAAATTTTTAAAGAGCAAATTAACTAAGCGTTTGCTTAGCTAACAATCATCTGTGTGGACACTTCGAACAAAAAGTTCTAAATCGTATAAGGAGGTGATCCAGCCCCAGGTTCCCCTAGGGCTACCTTGTTACGACTTCACCCCAGTCATGAATCACTCCGTGGTAAGCGCCCTCCCTAAGGTTAAGCTACCTACTTCTGGAGCAACCCACTCCCATGGTGTGACGGGCGGTGTGTACAAGGCCCGGGAACGTATTCACCGCGACATTCTGATTCGCGATTACTAGCGATTCCGACTTCATGGAGTCGAGTTGCAGACTCCAATCCGGACTACGACGCACTTTAAGTGATTCGCTTACTCTCGCGAGTTCGCAGCACTCTGTATGCGCCATTGTAGCACGTGTGTAGCCCTACACGTAAGGGCCATGATGACTTGACGTCGTCCCCACCTTCCTCCGGTTTATCACCGGCAGTCTCCTTAGAGTTCCCGACCGAATCGCTGGCAACTAAGGATAGGGGTTGCGCTCGTTGCGGGACTTAACCCAACATCTCACAACACGAGCTGACGACAGCCATGCAGCACCTGTCTCAGAGTTCCCGAAGGCACCAAACTATCTCTAGTAAGTTCTCTGGATGTCAAGTGTAGGTAAGGTTCTTCGCGTTGCATCGAATTAAACCACATGCTCCACCGCTTGTGCGGGCCCCCGTCAATTCATTTGAGTTTTAACCTTGCGGCCGTACTCCCCAGGCGGTCTACTTAATGCGTTAGCTTTGGAAGACAGTTCCGAAAAACCGAACTCCTAGTAGACATCGTTTACGGCGTGGACTACCGGGGTATCTAATCCCGTTTGCTCCCCACGCTTTCGTACATGAGCGTCAGTGTTGACCCAGGTGGCTGCCTTCGCCATCGGTATTCCTTCAGATCTCTACGCATTTCACCGCTACACCTGAAATTCTACCACCCTCTATCACACTCTAGTTTGCCAGTTCGAAATGCAGTTCCCAGGTTGAGCCCGGGGCTTTCACATCTCGCTTAACAAACCGCCTGCGTACGCTTTACGCCCAGTAATTCCGATTAACGCTCGCACCCTCCGTATTACCGCGGCTGCTGGCACGGAGTTAGCCGGTGCTTCTTCTGTTGCTAACGTCACAGCTAGCAGGTATTAACTACTAACCTTTCCTCACAACTGAAAGTGCTTTACAACCCGAAGGCCTTCTTCACACACGCGGCATGGCTGCATCAGGCTTGCGCCCATTGTGCAATATTCCCCACTGCTGCCTCCCGTAGGAGTCTGGACCGTGTCTCAGTTCCAGTGTGGCTGATCATCCTCTCAAACCAGCTAGGGATCGTCGCCTTGGTGAGCCATTACCTCACCAACTAGCTAATCCCACTTGGGCCAATCTAAAGGCGAGAGCCGAAGCCCCCTTTGGTCCGTAGACATTATGCGGTATTAGCCATCGTTTCCAATGGTTGTCCCCCACCTAAAGGCATGTTCCCAAGCATTACTCACCCGTCCGCCGCTCGTCATCTTCTAGCAAGCTAGAAATGTTACCGCTCGACTTGCATGTGTTAGGCCTGCCGCCAGCGTTCAATCTGAGCCATGATCAAACTCTTCAATTAAAAGTGTTTTTGGACTTACGTCCGACTCAATGAATTCTGATTTTGTTCTTACTCTCTACAAATAAAGAGAAGAACGAATTGACTGTGCTGAAATAAACTATGTTTATTTCCGTTGGTCACTCAGTTTAATTAAGTCTAAATTTTGTTACGCTAAAAGCGTATGTTAGAACTTAATCTGCACGAGTGCCCACACAGATGATTGCTTAAATTTTTAAAGAACAGTGCAAACAATCTTGTGTTTGCCGCGACGCTTCGTCGCTGTTAGGGCTGCGTATGTTACGCTTTCCTATTTTTTTGTCAACACTTAATTTTGATTATTTTCTTTTTATTTTGAAAACTTTCAAAACTCAGTTTTACTTGACTCAACCAACTCGTGATTCGCTGCTATGCTGCGTCGTTCCCCGTGTTGGTGGAGGCGCATTATAGAGAGATCCGAATTTGGATCAACCCCTATTTCAAACTTTTTTTAGTTTTTTGGATCGTTTGGGTGAAATACGTACAAAACCACTATAATTTGCAACTTTCGTTACATATTTATCACTTTTAAAGCCAGATAACTTAAGAAGTGGCTAATTTTACACCATAGTAAATTAAGCAAAGATCTTTATATAAAGACTGACACCCCAGACGATACCGACGATTAATAGTGAAAACGTAACCGCAGCTGAGCCCATATCTTTTGCTCGACCAGATAAAACATGTCTTTCTGTGCTTACGCGATCAGTTAATGCTTCTATTGCTGAATTTAATAATTCTACTATTAGTACTAATAACAGCACTGAAACTAACACAGCCCAATGAATCAAATCTTGCGCCAACCAAAATGATGCCGGAAACATCACAATTGCCAAAAGCAGTTCTTGGCGAAATGCTGCTTCTTCTTTTATAGCGGCTTTAATACCTAAGTAAGAACAGTAGCTGGCTTTAAATACGCGCTGTAACCCGCCACCATTTGGTTTATTTATTTCGCTCATTGTATTTATCCATAAAAAAACCCCGATAATCGGGGTTTTATATCAAACTTTTAGGTTATTACGCTACACCGTATTGGTCGCGATAAGCTTTAACCGATGCTAAGTGCTCAGACATATCACCTTTTTGTTCAAGATAAGTAATAAGATCAGCTAGCTTAACAATTGAAATTACCTGTGTATTAAAGTCACGCTCAACTTCCTGAATAGCAGATAGCTCAGCTTTACCTTTTTCTTGGCGATCAAGCGCAATCAGTACACCTGATAAGTCAGCACCATTCGCAGTAATGATTTCCATTGATTCACGAATTGCAGTACCTGCCGTGATAACGTCATCCACCAGCATGATTTTACCTTCAAGTGCAGAACCTACTAATGTACCGCCTTCACCGTGATCTTTTTTCTCTTTACGGTTAAAGCAGTAAGGCACATCACGGTCATGATGGTCTGCTAATGCAACTGCTGTTGTTGTCGCAATTGGAATACCTTTATAAGCAGGGCCAAATAACACATCGAAATCAATACCAGAATCTTGTAATGCAGCTGCATAAAAGCGGCCTAAACGTGCTAGGTCACGACCAGTATTAAATAAACCAGCATTAAAGAAGTAAGGGCTAGTACGGCCAGACTTAAGTGTAAACTCACCAAACTTAAGCACCTGCTTCTCAAGTGCAAATTCAATAAACTCTTTTTGATAATCTTTCATGTTGTGCCCTATTACGCTAACGCTTGCTTTTGCATGTCAATGATTTCGCGAATTGAATGCTTCGCTAATTCAAGTAAGTCAGTTAATTCGTCATATGAGAACGGTTCGCCTTCTGCTGTACCTTGCACTTCAATGAACTTACCTGTTTCAGTCATAATTACATTCATATCCGTTTCAGCTTCTGAATCTTCTAAATATTCAAGATCCGTTACCGCTTCACCGTTATAGATACCCACCGAAATTGCAGCAATCATATGCTTAAGTGGGTTAGCGTTGATCATGCCTTTGGTACGCATATAGGTAAGTGCATCAACTAATGCAACACATGCACCACTAATTGAAGCAGTACGTGTACCACCATCAGCTTGAATAACATCACAATCAATCGTAATTGTATTTTCGCCAAGCGCTGCTAAGTCAACGGCTGCACGTAACGAACGTGCAATCAGACGTTGGATTTCCATAGTGCGGCCACCTTGCTTACCTTTTGCAGCTTCACGACCACAACGGCTGTGAGTTGAACGCGGTAGCATACCGTATTCAGCCGTGATCCAACCTTTACCTTGCCCTTTCATAAAGCGCGGCACACCTGCTTCAACTGTTGCAGTACACAATACCTTGGTATTGCCGAACTCAACTAATACTGAACCTTCAGCATGCATTGTATAATTACGAGTAAAAGAAACTGGGCGAATTTGGTTAGGCGTTCGTTCACTAGGACGCATTGGATATCCTCACTATTCAAGATTTGGCATATTATAAGAACTAATTGTTCGAATCGCTATGGGAAAAGTCATAAAAGGCACAGTCTTTATATTTTTATCAGATAAAATTTACTGTAAGCTGCTTAACAACTTCCGCTATAATGCGACCAAGCATAAATTATCATTTCTAAAAACTTAGGAAACCGCACATGATCCATAGTATGACAGCCTACGCTCGCCATGAAGTTAAAGGTGACTGGGGTAACGGCGTTTGGGAAATTCGCTCTGTTAACCAAAGATACTTAGAAACCTTTATTCGTCTACCAGAACAATTTAGAGCACTAGAGCCTGTTATCCGTGAAAAACTACGCAAGCAATTGCAGCGCGGTAAAGTAGAAGTGTCACTTAAATTTAATGCCAATCCTGCGCATGTTGGCGAGATGAAAATCAATCAAGCGTTAGCTAAGCAAATTATGAAAAATGCAACTTGGCTACAAGAACAAATTGATGGCGAAATCAGTCCGATGGACATTCTTCGTTGGCCTGGTGTGATGGAAGCTGAAGAAATGGATATGGATTCAGTGCAAACAGAATTGCTAAGTGGTTTTGATAAAACTGTTTCTGATTTTATTGATGCGCGTGCCTCTGAAGGTTCAAACCTTGAAACCATGATAGATACCCGCTTAACAGCGATTATTGATCAAGTTGAAATTGTAAACGGACAAATGCCAGAAGTAATGAAATGGCAACGTGAAAAACTAACGAACCGTTTAGAAGAATTAAAAGCTGAGATTGATCAAAATCGCCTTGAGCAAGAACTGATTTATCTTGCACAAAAGCAAGATGTAGCAGAAGAGCTTGACCGACTACAGTCGCACGTTAAAGAAACACGTAAAATCCTGAAAAAAGGTGGCGCATGTGGTCGTCGTTTAGATTTTATGATGCAAGAGTTTAACCGTGAAGCAAATACACTCGCATCAAAGTCTATTAATACTGAAGTGACCAACGCAGCAGTTGAGTTAAAAGTACTTATTGAACAAATGCGCGAGCAAATTCAGAATATCGAGTAATCTCTTTTTACATTTACTATATCGAAAAAGCCAATTGAATACCGATTGGCTTTTTTTATATTATTAATAAATCTTGCAATTTTTTCCTTAAAACCTCGCTCTAGCTATAAACGGGTCTAAACTTACTTTTAGCTCATAAAATCACTTTTCAACATTAACAAATAATTTGGAATGGGCTTGTTATTGCATGGGGAAAATCTTTTGAGGTACTTATTACTTTTATTGTCAGCGGTTACAACATTTAGTGAAGCTAATGCACTCGAGCTCATGGTGAACGTCGTTGATAAAAATAATAACGCTGTAAACAAAGTCGTCGTATTTGTAACGCCAAAAGCTGGGGTAGCCGATTTACCACGCAACAACCAAAAATTGGTCATTGATCAGCAAGGTAAAAAGTTTACGCCCTATATTACCGTGATGCAGAAGGGGCAAAAGGTTGTTTTCTCAAATAAAGATGATATTACCCATCATATTTACTCTGTGTCAGGTAAAAATCGATTTGAATTCAAGTTAAAAGCGGGTGATTCAAAACATATCTCTGATATGAATGCAGCCGAAGAGGTTGCAATGGGATGCAACATTCATGATTGGATGAGTGGTTACATATTGGTTGTCGACACACCATACTTTACTAAAACAAACACAAACGGTAGCGCCGTATTTACAGTAAAAAACTCAGGCCAATATGATATTTCAGTTTGGCATCCTCAACTTGATACACCATCACATCAAATAACCGAAAGCCATTTGCTAAGCACAGATAAAAAAACACTGACATTAACCCTAACTAAACCGCTACTCCCCATTCCCAAACAAGTTGGGCAAGAAGAATTTGAATTTTTAGAAGAGTACTAATCGACTATGAGACTTTTCAAAGTGCGCAGTTTACAAAGTAAAATTTTAATATTGTTCTTATTTTTACTATTGCTCGTGCAACTGGTTAGCTTCTACTTTACCTATCACACCAATGTAAAGCTTGAGAGTACCCAATTAAACAATCGCTTAAGCAATGCATCTAATATATTTGAAACACAGTTTAATAATCGCCGCTATTACCTCTCTGCATTTGCTGAAACAGCAGCAAAAGACTATGGCCTAAAATCTGTATTAGACGAAGATACAAAAAGCTTTTTAGTTGCCCTAAACAATCACCGAAAACGCATTGATAGCGACCTTGCAATGGCGGTCAATAACAAAGGTATCGTTTTTGCGCAGCTAGTTACTTACACAAACGATGAAGGAATAGTAAAAGTGCGAGTAGGCAAAGGACAAGGTGAACCTTTTAGCCAACCCACCAGCTTTTTACAGCAAGAAACTGCGCAACTGGTCTTTATTGACGATTTGCTTTATCAACTGAGTTTTGCGCCTATAAAAAGTGGCTCTCGCATTGTTGGTTGGGTAGGTTTCGGTTATTTGATTAATAACGCACTAGCTAACGAACTCGCTACCTTGACCAACGTAAATATTGGGTTTGCCAGCTTTGATGGCAAACACTACCAAGTTATTGCCAGCTCAGATGAAGATAACTACCCAATAAAAGCTGACGTATTTAAACGCATAATTGCCGATACTGAAAATCAATATTTGTATAACCGCATAGAACTCGGCAACACCGACAATGGGTATATTTCAGCGGTGCTGTTTGAGTCTCGTGCAGATTTATTAAAAAGTATTGATATCCAATGGCCGCGGTTAGCTTTGCTAGTTTTTATTACGGTTCTTCTATCGACGTTTGGCGCAATTGCCATTGCAAGAGGCATTACCCGCCCAATCAAAAGCCTGATAAGCCAAGTAAAATCAATTTCCAAAGGTAATTACGATGGAATCGTAAATGTATCGGGTAGCCGAGAGTTAAAGCAACTTTCTAATGAATTTAATGACATGACAAAAGCGATTATTTCGCGCGAGAAAACAATTAGCTTTCAAGCCTTTCATGACCAACTAACACATTTACCTAATCGAAATGCACTTGTTACTGCAATTGAAAAACGTCAAACATCTAAGCATGACTTTTTAATTGTACAACTGAGTATTTTAAGAGCGGAAGAAATCGCCGAAACCCTCGGTTATCAGGCGAGTGACTATGTCATCAATGAGGTTGCGAATCGTATTGAAAACACACCACATGACTTTGATTGTTATCACTTAGGTAACGAAAATTTTGTACTCCTAATTGAAAACCAAAACATCGACACATTAATCGACACATTGCAATCAGCATTAACAATGCAATGCCAATTTCAAAACATTCATTTGCACCTGCAATTTACCTTTGGTGTTGTTGTTGCGTCGCAACACCCAAACTGTTCTGTGGCCGAATTATTACAAAAATCCAATGTGGCAATTCAACGCGCCAAAAACAACAAAAAAGCATTCCAAATCTATGACCCAATTTTTGACCAAAATGCCATTGAACGCCTGTTCTTAACTAATAATTTACGAACAGCCATCGAACAAGACCAACTCACTCTGTTTTTTCAGCCAAAGCTTTCGTTAAAAACAATGGAGATAAGCCACGTTGAAGCCTTGGTAAGATGGCAACATCCTGAAAAAGGCTTAATTCCACCAGATAGTTTTATTGGCATTGCAGAAAAAACCGGGCAAATGGATGCATTAACTCGCTGGGTAACGAATGCGGCAATTAATCAATATTTGGCGTGGCAATCAAATGGAGTCCACATCAATATTGCGATAAATATTTCTGCCGAAAATATATTAGATAAGTCCTATCCAGATTATGTAATCTCGTTAAAACAGCAACATCAATTAACCGATTGCGCGATTACTTTAGAAGTTACCGAAGATGCCGTTGTGGATGATCCTGAAAAGGCGACCGAAGTATTGAACTACCTAAATCAAAGCGGCTTTAAATTATCGATAGATGATTACGGCACGGGATATTCGTCACTCGCGCAATTAAAACAACTGCCAGTGCAAGAGCTAAAAATAGATCGCTCCTTTGTACAGCATTTGCTCGATAATAAAAATGATCAAATCATAGTCAAATCAACCATTGAACTTGCACATAATATGGGGTTATCGGTTGTTGCGGAAGGTATTGAAGACGAAGCCACATTACTATTTCTTCAATCTCAAGGATGTGAATTAGCACAAGGATACTTTATTAGTAAACCATTACCCGCTCATGAATTTGAGGCATGGTTATCTCAATCTAACTATAAAAAACAGACAAAAGCACATGCGAAAGTCCTTGATTAAAAGCCTTTTACCTACTTCCCTTTTATGCACAAGCAGCCAATTATTGGCCGTAGATGCAAATATAAAAGGGCTAATTGATTTAAGGGCTTATCATGTAACAAGCGATGATGGTAATAGCTATTTATCAGGTGATTATGGAAAATTTCGCTTTGACGATGGCTTTGGAATAGCACTCGGACAGTTAGGTGCCAATCTTAATTTGGAATTTAATTCAACATGGTCTGCAACATTAGTCGCTAACGCATTTGCTAACAAAGGTAATAGTGCCATTGGTATAACCGAAGGCTTTGTTAGTTACAAAGGCCTGCCCTCAAGTAATGGCTGGCGAATAAAATCAAAACTCGGAGTTTTCTATCCAACGATTAGTTTTGAAAATGTAGCTACCGCTTGGTCTACCCCCCATACATTAACCTCTAGCAGTTTAAATAATTGGGTTGGTGAGGAACTTCGAAATACCGGCATAAACCTATCACTTGAAAAGTTGGGGAAATTCTCAGGTTCTAAGCATAATTTTTCAGGCGATATTTCGCTTTTTAAAAACAACGATCCTGCGGGTGCAATGCTAGCGTGGCACGGTTGGACTGTTGGTAGTCGCCAAACCTTGCTACATGAGAAATTAATTGTACAAGACTTTCCTGCACGCCAACAAAAACTCGCTGCACAAGCCGCTGAATCAGATCCTTTTTTAGAACTTGATGACCGCTTTGGTTTGCATGTTTCAGCCAATTGGAAGTACGCAAATAAACTTAAATTCAACTTAGGCTATTACGATAACTTTGCTAAAGAAGGCATTGTTGAAAATGGTCAGTACACATGGACAACAGAATTTATTCATTCAGCGTTGAAATACCGTTTTGCGAAAGAGTGGGAAGTCATTGCCCAGTATATGAAAGGCAATACTTACATGACATCACCATACCAAGAAAAAGTGGTTGATAATGATTTCGACAACGCATTTGTAATGCTACGTCACTTTTGGTCAAACCATCATATTGCAGCACGTTTTGAGCACTTTAATGTGGATGATTTAGATAACATTTGGGGTGATAACAACAACGAGCAAGGTAATGCTTTTTCACTCGCTTATCGCTATAAGCTCTCTAAACAATCATTTATTCTAACTGAGTATAACTATATCGATTCAACGCGCCCTTCGCGCTGGTATGTAAACCAAGCGATAGATAAAAAAGAAAGCCAATATCAAATTGGTTACCGCTATTACTTCAAACATTAAACGTGATTTATTCACCGTATAAACGCATTGTGCTATCAAAATACATGCCGAGCCCAGCAGTAAATAACCAACATCCCCATAAACTATGCTCAACTACCACTAACAAGGTGCTGCGTGAATGAATATAGGTAAATGAAAATACTAAACCAGCAATAAAAGCCCCCACCACCGCTATCCAATTCGCAAAGAGTAAATGTGCCAATGCAAAACTTGTAGCACTTAAGTATGCGCGTAACTGCTTACTTTTAAAGACTCGTTTATAACGATGAAACATAAAGGTACGAAAAATCACTTCCTGCGGCCAAGCTGAAAAAATAGGGTAAAGAATTAACAGTAAGAACCACCATTTAGTTTGTTGCGTGGGTAACGTAAAGAACCATTGGGGCGTAAAATACCAACTAGCTATCATCATCAATAGCGCCGCAACTAAAAAAGTAGCAACTACCCTATCGAGCGATAATTTAAGCTGTACCGGATTCCAAAGGCGAAAACGCTTAAAACGCGGGTCACTTAACAACAGTAAAACACACCACCCTACTACCGATACTAAAAAAAGCAGTAAGTAAGGTGCGATCACATCGCGTACAAAATATAAAAATACGGGTAAACAAAAGAATAAAAATACAAATTCGCAAATCAAAATGCGTTTGTAATAATGCTTAGGTGCCCAACGGGTAGGATCGAGTTTCAATAGCGTGCCCTCCTATTACAGTATAGAAAGGCACGTTAAGAATTTAATGAATTTAATGTGAAATGACTAAGTTAAATGAGTTTAGTGAGATAAAAATAGGCGATATATTATAGAGCGCCCTAAATAAGGTTATTAAGGCGCATTAAAGCTTAGTCGATTAGACCATACTCTTTATCAAGAATATCGATCACTTCTTGACGCGGGTCGCTTGGGATTTCTAATTGTTTACCGACAATTTTACTCGCAATACCAACATAAGTATCTGACACTTGCATCATCACATCGACCGGTAGTTTATAACCTTTAGCAAGTTCTTCACGTTCGTCCATGCGATCTTTATTAAGTAACACATCGCTGTCCGGCACGTTATTAATTAATAACTGACGGAAACCCTCTTTTGAGTTTTCAACAATTTTACCATCACGGTAAGCAGGTCCATCCCAAATACGTGATGAATCTGGTGTACCAACTTCATCGATATAAATTAGTTTTTGAGAACCATCAACTTCATCTACATAACCAAACTCAAATTTAGTATCGACAAAAATTTGGTCAAGCTCAGCTAATTGCTTACTAATTAAAGCAAAACCTTCTGTTAGTAACTTTTCGTACTGCGCTACATCCGCTTCTGATTTAAAGTTAAATGCCGCTAAGTTATCAGTAATGTTTTTGCGTGTAATGTTTACATCATCAACTGGCGGCACTTCTGGCACATCAGTAATAATACCTTTGGTTGAAGGTGTAATAAGTACGTCGTTTAACTTTTGATTTGCTTCAAGGCCTTCTGGTAACTCAATACCACAGAAGTTGCGAACGCCTTTTGCATAATCGCGCCACATGCTACCCGTAATGTATTGGCGTGCAATTGCTTCAACGCGAACGGTTTCAGCTTTACGTACAATCCATACATAAGGGTGTGGAATATCAACAATGTGGTTACCAGCAAGGCCTGCTTCGTCAAATAATTTAAACCAGTGAGATGCCACTGAGTTAAGTGCAATACCTTTACCTGGCACACCGTTTAGGCCATTTTCACCTTGCCAAATACAGTCAAACGCTGAAATACGGTCTGAAATAACCATCAATGCGAGTGGTGTATCTTTTGGAATGTTGTAACCTTTTTCTTCGATTAAGCGAACGCTGTCTTGCTCAGTTAACCAATAAACACTGCGAACTTTACCGCTGTGAACCTTACCTTTGGTACGGATCGGTAAATCGTCATTTACGTCCAAAACCTTATATGAACTCATGGAAACTCCAAAAGATATTTTTGATACTAGAAAAGCGCGTTATACGCTCTAAATTGGGGTGCGCCAATTTTAGTGAAAAGTCACTCTAAACTCAATAATTGAACAAAAAAAGCAAGCGCATGAATCGCTATCGCAAAAGATTGGTTTCAAGGTGTTGTTGTTATAGTATCACACCAATGTAAACTAATTTTGCGCAGTCATGTTAGCGATAAACAATCTCACTTTTTCTTACCCAGGTGCTCGCAGTCTATTTGTACTGCATGATTTTGCCTTAGCAAAAGGCGAACATGTGTTTATTTACGGCCCAAGCGGCAGTGGTAAATCAACTTTGCTTTCGCTAATTACCGGGGTGCAACAGCAAAACAGCGGCTCAATCTCGATTTTAGACACCGCTTTTTCTACTCTGTCACAAAAACAAAAAGACCGCTTTCGCGCAGATCATATTGGTTATGTTTTTCAGCAATTTAATTTAATCCCTTTTTTATCGGCGACCGAAAACGTGACTCTAGGGTGTGAGTTCTCAAAAATACGTACTGAAAAAGCCACTGTAAAATACGGCAGTGTCAAAAAAGGAGCGACAACATTATTAATGGCGCTTGGTTTAAGTGAACAAAATATTGCCAAGCCAGTCAGTCAACTAAGCATCGGGCAACAACAACGCGTTGCCGCAGCACGCGCCTTGCTCGGTGAACCTGAGCTAATCATTGCCGATGAGCCAACTTCAGCCCTTGATAACGACGCCCGAGAAGAGTTTATTTATCAGCTTTTTGAGCAAGCTAATAATAATCAAACCAGTATTTTGTTTGTCAGCCATGACCAAACCCTTGCTAATTTATTTGATAGGCAAGTTGCGCTTTCAAGTTTTATGCAGGAGCAAGCACTATGAACTTGTTAACCCTCTCACGCAAAAGCTTACTAAATCGTTTTTCAAGTATTGCGATAACCACCATCGCGATTGCCCTAAGTATTACACTTTTACTGCTAATTGAACGTGCCCGTGTTGATGCTAAAGCGAGCTTTAATAATACGGTATCAGGTACCGATTTAATTGTCGGTGCCCGCACCGGTAGCACTGAATTATTACTTTTTTCGGTATTTCGCATAGGTCACCCAACTAACAATTTAAGCTTCAAAAGCTATCAAGATATTACTAGCAAGCGCTCAGTAAAATGGGCAATTCCACTTTCACTTGGCGATAGCCACAGAGGTTTTAGCGTTATTGGTACCAATAATGACTACTTTACTCATTACCGTTATGCCAATAAGCAAAACCTCACATTCTCAAAAGGGCACGCTTTTGAACAAGTAAATCATGTGGTGCTTGGCAGCAATGTAGCTAAAAAACTGCATTACCATTTAGGTGACTCGATTGTACTGTCGCATGGTGCTGGCAATACCAGTTTTCACCATCATGACGATCACCCATTTAAAGTTGTGGGTATATTAGCGGCCACCGGCACGGCGGTTGATAACAGTGTGCATGTGCCACTCGTTGCAATTGATAATATTCATGGCTCAGCAACAGCGCCCAGCATTAGCAAAAAGCATCAAGCAGATGAACATCATAACCATAACCATGACCATGACCATGACCATGACCACCATGATGATCATCAACACCACAGCGAACAAAGCGATGAACATAACAAACTGCCTGCCCTATCAAATGCGGAACTCACCGGCCAACCAAAACAGATCAGCGCATTTTTATTAGGCCTAAAAAGTCCAATTTTTGCACTGCAACTACAACGTAATATCAGCCAATACAAAGAAGAGCCACTGCTGGCGATTATGCCAAAGTTTACTTTGCGCCAACTATGGGAAGTGGTCGGTGTATTTGAAAAAGCGTTATTGGTTATCTCGGGGGCTGTTGTCGTTATTGCTTTACTTGGCATGTTGACTAATTTATTAGCAAGTTTAAGCCAGCGCCGCCGCGAGCTTGCGATTTTACGCTCAGTGGGCGCTTCGCCACGTACCATATTTACTTTGCTCGGGTTAGAAGCACTATTAATCACAGTGTGTGCTACCCTGCTGGCCATCGCATTTTATTATCTTGTAATCGCGTTGCTTGCTAATATGCTTGGCAGCATTAGTGGTATTCACTTGCAGCTTATGGCACTTAGCCAATATCAAATGAGTTTATTGGCTGGTATTATTTTGCTTGGCACCTTATTTGGTTGTTTACCTGCTTACAAAGCATATCGTTACGCATTGAGCGATGGCTTAACCATAAAAGTTTGAGAATTATATGAAACGACATTCGCTATTGTTTACTTTTTTTGCCTTAATAACGTTATTAAGTAATCAGCTGTTTGCCAATGGAAAAGCAAAAGAGCTTTACTGGGAAGACCTCATTCCTAAAGGCTATTCATCATCACCAGTTGAAGGGCAAGCTGCACACAATGAAAACTCTGAAGCTAACTGGGTGCAACCCGATTTAAACGCGCCTATTGTAAAAGAGCTGAATAATACCATGGTGACATTACCTGGTTTTGTGGTGCCACTTGAAGGCAATGATGAAGTCATCACTGAATTTTTATTAGTACCTTATTTTGGCGCCTGTATTCATGTACCACCGCCGCCACCAAACCAAATTGTGCATGTAACCTTTAAAGATGGTGTGCCAATTGAAAGCCTTTACGATGCCATTTCTGTCACCGGTAAAATGAAAACCGAAAGCTGGGAAGGTGAACTGGCTAAAGTGGGTTATCGCATCGAAGGTGTAGGCGTTGCGCCATTTGACCTTTAAATACGTCTAAACAAAAAAGGCGCTACGGCGCCTTTTTTGTTTTAACTCTGACCAGTCCTAAATACGGTTGACACTTTTCCAACTTAAATTTGGAGAATGTTATGAACCCTATATCTAAGAGAACTCAAAAAGATTATTCACTTGCCTTTAAATTATCAATTGTGGAAAAAGTAGAAAAAGGCGAGTGTACATACAAACAAGCGCAAGACCACTATGGTATCCAAGGTGCTTCAACAGTTTTAGTTTGGCTTCGTAAGCATGGTCGACTAGATTGGAGTAAGGGAACACCTAATCACATGAGTGAGGCTACCGGTATGTCAGAGCCTAAAGATTTAACACCAGAGCAAAAGATTAAAGCCCTTGAGAAAGAGTTAGAAGATACCAAGTTAAAAGCCGAGTTCTTCGAGAAAATTGTCGATGTGCTTGATAAAGACTTTGGGGTACGTATCACAAAAAAGCAACGCGACAGGTTGTTGAATCAAAAGTCATAGCCAAACTGTCAGTGACCAAGGCGTGTAAGTACTTGGGTATAACACGACAAGCTTATTATAAACGCTGTAAAGTGGCGGTAATAAAAGAGCAGTTTGAGCAACGAGTATTATCGTTCGTAAAGGCACAGCGGATGACTCATCCTCGCATTGGTACCAGAAAGTTACAGTACATAATGCAACAGTCAGAGCTACACATTGGCCGAGACCACTTGTTTGCCTTACTGAGAGTAAACCGCTTATTAGTGCTAACTAAGCGCGCCTATCACCGAACAACACAGAGTCTGCATCGATTTTATAAACACCCAAACATCATAAAAGATGGGATTGAATTAACTCGTCCAGAGCAATTATGGGTGGCGGATATCACTTACCTGCCAACGAAAGAATGCGAGTCCTATCTAAGTCTAGTAACAGATGCTTACTCTAGAAAAATAGTGGGTTATAGCCTAAGTGATAATTTAAAAACGAGTTCAGTAAAACAGGCGTTTAAACAAGCGTTAAAAAATAGAAAAGTCACTTCACCTCTTATCCATCATTCAGATAGAGGTATTCAATATTGCTCACATGAATACCAACGCATACACGAAGAATATGGCATAACGTGCTCAATGACAGATGGATATGACTGCTACCAAAATGCCTTGGCGGAACGCGTAAACGGTATACTGAAAAACGAGTATTTACTGACAAAGCCTAATAACTTGGAAGAAGCTGCGAAAATGGTGAAACAATCCATTGATATCTATAATCAAAGAAGGCCACACACGGCTTTAAAATACAAAACGCCCGATGAAGTGCATCGAGCGTTTTAATATTAAAAGTGTCAACCCATGCTAGGATGGGTCACTCTATTTCTGACAATTTTTACAATATACCGTACTGCGTTGTCCTTGGCGTATTTCGAGCAGCGGCTCTTTGCAGGTTACACACGGCTCACCTTTACGCCCATACACCAATAACTTCTGTGCAAAATAGCCTGGCTTGCCATCAGTTTGAGCAAAGTCTTTCAGTGTTGTGCCACCCTGTTCAATGGCATCCGCTAACGTTTGCTTTACGATAGGCACTAATTGTTGGTAACGCTTTTTAGAGACTTTGCCAGCCGCACGTTTAGGATGAATGCCTGCTTTAAACAAAGATTCATTGGCGTAAATATTTCCAACCCCTACAACCACGCTGTTATCCATCAAAAACTGTTTTATTGCAGTTTGCTTTTGACGGGATTTTTCATACAAATAATCAGCATCAAATTCGTCGGTTAATGGTTCTGGGCCTAATTTCAATAAGCTGCTATGAACTTCACCCGCTGCTTGCCATAAACAAGCGCCAAAACGACGAGGATCATTTAAGCGTAGCACTTTGCCATTTTCGAGCTCTATTTCGATGTGATCATGCTTTTTGAGTGGTACAGAATTATCAACCACCCTCAAGTTACCAGACATGCCTAAGTGTAAAATAACACTGCCAGTATCCACACTAATCATTAGGTATTTTGCGCGGCGGCTAATGTCTGTAATTACGTTACCTTCAAGTTGATAAACACCATCTGGCACCGGCCAACGCAATTGTGCTTGATGCACGCGCACTTGTTTCACCGTTTGGTTTAGCATATGTGGCGTAATGCCTAAACGGCTTACTTCAACTTCTGGTAATTCAGGCATAAAAAACTCTAAAACTCCGTTGTAGGAAATAACTGATTGCAGGTTTGTTTATCTAATTTTAAACGACGCGCTTGATTGTCATCAACAAAACAGCCATCTGGCGTAGTAAATACATCAAACACCAAACTGCGATCATAACCTGCAATGTAAAGTTCCACAGTTGAGAGTGCCGAGGACTTGTCATCAACTATCGGTATCATCTCACCACTTGCTTGACGCCAGTTTAAATCAAGCAATTCAATATCAAGATTTAGCTGCTTATTAGTGCGCCAACTCGTACCGATACGCTCAATTTTGAAATCACTGTATTGATAGGTCAGTACCGCGCTATTGGGTGGTAACAATGGTTGAGTAGCCTCATCATCAGACGTCGAGATAATCTTATGATGCAGTCCATTAAACAAAAAAATCATTAGCAGCATGGCGAAAATAATTACATTATTCCAGCCAGTTCTTCCAAGCCTAATCATTTCGATCCTAAACGCGCGTATTACAGTATTACTAAGTCTATATGAAACAAGCAGTTTTAGCATCAGTTTAGGTAGTGTATAAGTAATACCAAATGAGTAATTTCTGTCGCTGTTAAAAGGTCATTTTTTTGCTAAACTATGCGCCAAAATTTAAGGAGTTCCGTCCATGGCAATGTATGTAGTGGGTCATAAGATCCCTGATTCAGATTCTATCTGCGGTGCAATTGCACTTGCATATTTAAAGAATCAAATTGGTGAAGCAGCAATCGCAACACGTTTAGGCGATGTATCACCTGAAACTCAGTTCATTTTAGACACATTTGGTTTTGAAGCACCTGAGCTTAAAATGAGCTACGCAGGTGAAGAGGTTTACATTGTAGACCACACTGAAAAAACACAAGCACCAGATGATATTGATGAAGCAACGGTTGTGGGTGTTGTTGACCACCACAAACTGGGCGATTTAACGACATCTACACCGCTTGAGTGTTGGATCCGTCCTGTAGGTTGTTCAAACACCATCATCAAGATGATGTATGACTTCTACAGTGTTGAAATTCCAAAGAACATCGCGGGCCTTATGTTAGGTGCAATCCTATCTGACACGGTTATCTTTAAGTCACCAACTTGTACTACTGCTGACATTAAATGTGTTGAAGTATTAGCTGAAATTGCAGGTATCGAAGACTACAAAGCATTCGGCATGGACATGTTTAAAGTTAAGTCTGCAGTTGAAGGCACACCAGCTCGCGACCTAGTTATGCGTGATTTTAAAGACTTCAATATGAACGGTAACCTAGTCGGTATCGGTCAGTTAGAAGTTATCGACCTAGCGGTATTCGACGACATCAAAGCTGATCTTGAAGCAGATATTGCAAAGCTTAAAGAAGAAGGCAGCCGTCATTCTGTATTCTTACTACTTACAGATATCATGAAAGAAGGTTCACAAATGCTCATCGCGTCTGATGACGAAGGCATTGTTGAGCGTGCTTACGGTGTTGCACCAGAGCAAAGCCGTGTATGGTTAGATGGCGTACTAAGCCGCAAGAAGCAAGTTGTACCACCACTACAAGATGCATTCGCTTAATTAAGCTTTAGTAACAAAAAAGGCGCGTTTAGCGCCTTTTTTAATGCTTAAGATAAAGCGCTATTTCGCTATGCAAGCTATCAATTAAGCTCTATGCTTATGTAAATGTAATTAGTTAAGTTTGCGATGCCATTAATAGTATTTTTGTTTTGTGTTTTATTTGCAGCTGCGCTTGATGCGACAGAGACAGAGCAAGCCACACAGCAAAATATTAGCGCACACATTCAAAAGCAAAGTAACTTAATATTCTCTAATTACGAAAGTCGCATTGAACAGCTTTCGATTAAACACAATCAAGACAACCTTGAAATGCTGGCTGCGCTGAATCAGTTTAATGAACAAAATCCGACAAATAATTTAAACGACCTCGCCTACTTATTAAGTTACCGCTGCTATCTTGAACTGGTGAATAACCAACAAGATGCCTACCAACAAACAGAACAAAGTTTACTGGCACTGACTATCAGCTCAGCCTCAGATCCCGCTATTTCTGCAGCGACCAGCTTTTGTAAATCTTGGCGCTATTATTTTGAAAAAGATGCTAAGCAATACGATCTCTACATTGAGCAATCATTTAACTATGCACTCAATGCACAAACACCTGTGCTTAAATACTGGATTGCCATCAGCTTTGCCATGATGGCACAAGATACAGGCAGGCACTCGGCGGCAATTGAGGCAGCAAAATTAGCAATGACCATTGCTAACGTTAATAAAGACAATTACCGAGAAGCCACCAGCAGAGCCATTATCGCAATTTCAGAAGCAGAGCTAGGTTTTTTTGACGACGCATTAATAAATAATCAATGGGCGATTGATTGGTATAAAAGTGTTGACCAACAAAATGCCATTTTAGGTCTGTATCAAAATAGAGGGTTTATTCTGAATAGCCAAGGTAATACAGCGCAAGCAAAAGCCATTTACCTAGACGCTATTGAACAAGCTAAAAAGCTTGAAAACCAAGATGCCATTCACGAAATTTACAGCAATTTAGCTGCAATTGCCTTTACTGAAGGCGAGCTTGCGCTTTCAAATGACTACGCAGAAAAGACGCTGCAATATGCACAACAAAGTGACTATCAAACCCTCGCTGCGCACGCCTACTCAATTATGGCGATTAATAATGTTTATTTAAATCAGCTCGACCTAGCTCAAGAGTACTTCGATAAAGGCAATAGCTATTTTGAAGAGTATAAAATGATTAGCTTGTTGGCAGATAACTATAAATCTTGGTCGGAAGCGATGGCCAGCATTGAAAATTTTGAAGCAGCATATAAAGCACAGCTGCGCTACAAAGAACTGAGCGATAAAATATTTAACACCGAACGCGAGAGCCGTATGCTACGCATTAAAGAGCTTTACGAGGTGGCACAAAAGGATCAAGAAATTGAGCAATTAGCGTTTGATAATCAGCGCAAAAATACTGAAATTGAAAACAAGTCATTGCAAAAACGAATATGGGTATTAAGTGCTGTTATCACTTTGTTGGCCTTTATTATTTTGTCGTTTTTTTATCGCAAGCTAAATACATCCAATAAAAAGCTAACCAAACACAATACTAAGCTCAATGAAGAACGCTTTATCGATCCGCTTACCCAAGGTTTAAACCGTCGCTTTTTTGAAGTACAACAGCGCGAGCGTATGCTGAATGTACCTGAAGTTAGCTTTAGCTTATTCGCCCTTGATATTGACCACTTTAAATCACTCAACGATACCTATGGCCACGCCTGTGGCGACCAGGTACTGAAACAATTTTGCCAGCGCATTCGGCAATCCATTCGCCAGCAAGATAATCTGATTCGTATGGGTGGTGAAGAATTTTTACTGGTGATTGAAAATAGCAACCTAGAAGCTGATGCTCAGCTTATAAAAAAACTATTAGCTATCACTAATTCAGAACCCATTACATTTGAGCTGCATAACGTTTCAATTTCGGTATCAATTGGTGCTGCTTCCAACGTCAATATTTATGATGAGACAACATTAGACTTTGCCCTAGAACTTGCAGATCAAGCACTATACAAAGCAAAGCAGGCGGGACGAAATCAAGGTGAACTATTAGATTTGTATCAAATCAACCTAGCAAGTGTGATTAATAACTACGATATGATTGTAAGTAAGACTGTTACCAGTCGCAATAAGAAATGAGCTGAAAGCTATAATCTACTAACATCTCAAGCATTGTTAAAGTTAAACACTTGATGATGCCAATTCCCAATTAGAACCACTCAATAGCAAAACTTCTCCCGTCATTAACGCTACTTTACAACGTAAAAATAAAACACTTACTTAAGCGAGTGGGTATTATTAAATTAAGCTGGCTTAAAATTCAGGCAATAAAAAACCCGAGATAAACTCGGGTTTTTTTAATTCTTTCAGCAAATCACAATTACTTGATTTTTGCTTCTTTGAAAATCACGTGTTTACGTACTTTTGGATCGTACTTTTTGATTTCCATTTTTTCAGGCATGTTACGCTTGTTTTTGTCGGTAGTGTAGAAATAACCAGTACCAGCAGTAGAAACTAAACGGATCTTATCACGCATGACTCAAGCTCCTTATACTTTTTCGCCGCGAGCACGGATATCAACTAATACCGCGTCGATGCCTTTCTTATCGATAATACGCATACCTTTAGTAGTAGTACGTAATGTAACGAAACGCTTTTCGCTTTCAACCCAAAAACGGTGAGTTTGTAGGTTAGGTAAAAAACGACGCTTAGTCGCATTGCGAGCGTGTGAACGGTGGTTACCTACCGCTGGACGCTTACCTGTAACTTGACAGACTTTAGACATGTCTATTTATCTCCAATAACTTCGCTCGAGCTAAATCATTTCTTCCGAGGTTTGTGTACGTTTCTGCCCCGGAATTAATCAAAGGGCGCTCTTTATACAGCAAATACAGGCTAAGATCAAGAAACCCGATCTTTAGTTCAGCTCATGTGTAAATTTTATAGCGGCTAATTATAGTGATCTCTTGCCCCGAGGGAAAGTAAAACTTGCTTTTATTTTCACTATTTCCGCGAATTAAGCAAAACAGCCTGTTTTTTCGAGTTTTCTTTTTACAAATAGAGCTAAATTAGCCAACTAATTTCGTAAGCAAAGGTACAAAGTGACAATAAATTTTCTCACTTTGTGTCAAAGTTTTTAATTAAGCTTACTCTTGCACTAACACTTCTTGTCCTGATGTGAGTCTTTCAGCGCCTCTGGTCGCAACTTTATCGCCTAGTTTTAATTGCTCCAATGTTACAGGACGCACTTCAACTTTACTGCCTTGCCCTTGGCCAACTTCCACGGCAACTTGTTGTGCTTTATTGTCATCTTGTATTTTTACAACATGAACACCTGCTTTTCTTAAAATAAGCGCATCACGCTCAACTAATAAGCTTGGTTGTGTTTTTTCAATATTAAAATCAACATCAACAAGTTGGCCGCTGGCCCAACTCATTTTATTGTTTTTGACCAGCTTAGCGCGCACTTCAAATGTCTGCGAGCGCGAATCTGTGGCTGGAATAACTGCGCTTACCCTTGCCTTACCGGTTTGCAAATTATCAAAGCTGCCGCTACTTAAGCTAACGTTTTGGCCAACCGCTGCATATGCCAAGTACTTTACCGGTGCATAAAAGCGTACTTCCAAGTTATTGATATCAATAAAATGCACCAACTTATCGGCACGGCTTGCATCACTGCCAGCTAATAAAAAGCGTTTGCTGACTATGCCGTCAAATGGTGCAACCACTGTCGCTCGCGCCATGCGATCTTCAATTTGTTTCAGCTTCACTTTTGCCAGCTCAATATCGGTGAGTGCTAAGTCATGCTGACTTTGTACTAAATCAACTTGGTTTGCCGCTGCACTGCTGGTCTTAGCTAATTTTTTTAGCCGCTCAAGCTCTTGGCGTTGATAAGTTAAATTAACTTCAGCACGCTTAATCATAATGCGCTGCTCTGCCGCTTCTAATTCAAGCGGTAGCATTTCAATTCGCGCTATCACATCACCTTGCTTTATCTTAGCACCAGGCTCTGCAACAAAACTAAGCTTACCCGCGGTGCCAACAGTTAAATCAACATCGCCTTTACCTCTTAAGGTGCCGTTCAAAGCCACGGTTTGAACAAGTGGCGCTTGTTCGACCAATTTAACCGCAACCGTTGGTAATGCATATAAAGGTGCAACCAACAGCGATGAAGCAACTAACAGCGTATTTAATGGTTTATTCATCTTGGTATCCCCTACTTATTAGCAACCAGATCTAATTGTGTTTTATCGTTTTTAGTATTTGCTTGTTTTAATTGCGGTGGCGTTTGTTTACCTAGTAGTAATAAACTTGGCATTAAAATTAAGGTAAACATGGCACTAATTGCCATGCCGCCAACAATTACTGTCGCCAGTCCACGATAAATCTCCGAGCCAACACCCGGCATTATCATCAGTGGCAACATGCCAAATAAACTGGTTAAGGTACTTAAGTAAACCGGTCTTGCACGAATAAGTACTGCATTTTCAACCGCTTCACGGCGTGATAAACCATCACGTTCGCCTTGGCGAGTTTGATCTACTAATAAAATCGCATTGTTTACAACCAGCCCGAGTAAAATAATAAAGCCAATCATGGTCAATAAATCGAGTGACTGAAAACTCACAACATTGAGCACAGCCAGTGCCAATATGCCGCCCGCTACGGCCAGAGGCATCACTAACAGAACAAGCAAACTATCACGAGCCGATTTAAACAGCGCCGTCATCAACAAAAATAAAATAAATAGCGCCAGCACAAAGTTGCGGGCCATTTCTTCAATTGCTGAATTCATTTTTTGCGCATTACCCGCCAAAATCGCGTTCGCTGAACGAGGTAAGTTTTCACGCACAACTGGCATCACTTGTTCAGTAAGTATTTTTTGCGCCTGTTGTAAACTCATATCATTTGGCGGCGTAATTTGAATACTAACAGTACGATAGCCATTTACACGGCGTAATTGAGATGGTCCTACGGTTCGCTCAATAGTGGCTAGCTCACCCAGCGTTTGCACACCTGCCAATGGTGTTGTGATAGGTAAACTCGCTAGTTCTTCAGGGCTTTGCCATGGATTAGCACGCAAAATCACGTTCATGCGTTCGTTACCGTCAAAATATTCGCTAATAAACATACCGCTGGTAAAGGCTTGCACCGCACTTGCAACATCTCGGCGTGTTAAACCCGCTTGCGTAATGCGTCTATCATTTGGCGTGAGTCGCAGTTCTGGCTCAGCCATATTAAGAGAGGGTTGCGGCTGCGCCATTGCTTCTGGCATAGCTTTTTTTACTTCAGCAAGAGCGAATTGCGCAGTAGACATCAATTGCTCCATATCAGAGCCCTGCAAGTCGATACTTAAAGTGCGGCCGTTGCCCCCATTTGCTACTTGGATCATCGAGCCTCTAAATAAGAAGACTTGAGTATCGGGCAGCTCTGCAAATATTTCCTCGCGAGCAACTTGCATTAACTCTTCTACGCGCTGAGCATCGGCAGAATAAATAAAGCCACCCGCATTTGAACCAAACACATAGAAATTAAAATCTTTAATTGCAGGTGATTTTTCACCTAAGTAATAAGGCATTAAGCGCTGTTTTACTTTCTCAGCCAGCTCCTCTTCCATATAATCAATATTGGCACCGGCTGGTGTTACTAAACTATAAAAGAAGCCATCAGTTGGTGCGCGCGGCATAAAGTCTGTTTGCGGCACTAAGGTATATGTCACCAGCACCGCGCCACCTAACAATCCTACCACCCAAGAAACTTGCTTAGTATGAGTGCTAGTAAGTCGCATAATTAAATTAGTTAATCTACGCCAGTAGGCGTGAAATTTATCGTCGTTATTTTCATTGCTGAGTAAATATTTACTGGCAATAGGAATAATACTGATAGCACTAATTAATGAGGCAATTACCGCAATAGAAAGCGTTAACGCTAAATCTGAAAAGAGCTGACCTTCAATACCCGCCATAAATAAAATTGGTAGGAAAATCGCCACACTGGTTGCGGTAGAGGCAAATAGCGCACCACTTACTTGCACTGCGCCTTTTAACACGGCTTGCTTTCGTGCCGTACCTGCTTGCATTAATCGCGTGATATTTTCTTGCACAATAATCGCAGCATCAAGCACTAAACCTACAGCAAACGCCAATCCTGCCAACGACACCACATTTAAACTGCGGTTAAAAATACTTAGCGCTAAAAAAGCCACCATTAACGATACTGGAATTGTCGATGCAATAATTAACGTTGTACGCCAACCTCTGAAAAACAACCACAAAATGCCGCAGGCCAATAGCACACCTAAACCAAGATTACTTTTTACTAACTGTAATGCGTTACGAATATGCACAGATGCGTCGTAGCTTAATTCAATCGCCAAGCCTTCTTGGGCTAATATACCTTCATTCAACTCTTTAATTGTGGCATTCAGCTCATCTAGTACCGCAACAGTATTCGATTCATTGGCACGGGTAAGCGTAATGTAATACGCAGGTTTACCGTTTCGCAGCGTCATTGCACGGCGGTCTGTTACGGTATTTTCAATTTTAGCTACATCGCCTAAGAAAATAGCACGCTCACCTGAATAGCCAATGCGCATCTGCGCCATATTATCTAAATCATATTGCCCAGTAAAACGTACGGTATATTGACGACGGCCAACATCGGCAATACCACCTGAAGTGTCGGTTGACGACGCTAAGGTTTGGCTAATTTGGCTTAAACTAATACCCAATGCGGCCGCTTTATGAGGGTCAAAAGTAACGCGTAATTCACGTGGCCGCTCACTCGCCAAGTTAACAAATGCCACACCGGGGATTTTAGCTAAACGCGGTTGAATTAATTCATCAATTTGTTTTTGATAACGTGCCATATCGAGATGGCCACTACTTTCAGTAGGTACCACCAACAACGTTGCTGCGGTTGGCCCACCGGAGCCAGGGCCGGCATTACCACCTGCCGTAACAATTGGGTCCATGGCATCTAAAGGCAAAGGCGGTGCTTGATTTAAGCTGTTTAGCACATTTAGCATCGCCTCTTGCATATCGCTGCCAACGGCAAAGGTTAAATTAATAAACCCCTGCCCTTGATTAATTTGCGTATTAACTTCAAGCGCACCAGGTGTGTTTTTTACCGCATTTTCTAACGGTTCGATGATCACAGACTCGATTTCTTCTGGGGCAGCTTGGCGCCAGCCTGAAATAATCGTGATTTGTGGTTGCTCGATATCGGGGGTTAATTGGATAGGTAGTTTAAAGATACTAATTGTGCCAAACAGCATAATTAGCACTAAAATCACCAGCACGCTGGCTGGGTTTTTTAAGGAGCTTCGTGTGATATTCATAATGATAATACAGGGGTATAACTAGGTGTAGTCTAGTTGTTTGTACCATCATTGCTAGTTGTAAATTGTGTGTAAATATTTCGAAAAGTTGAACACACAAGGAACTAAGATAAATGACATAGAAACAAACTAAATCATCTAAAAATTAGTTTTATTATATGATTTAGTTTGACACAGTATCGATTGGTAACAGCTTATCTTTACCCCATTCGCTCCAACTGCCATCGTACACTTTCACATTATCAAACCCCGCAACCTCGGCGGCTAATGCTAAAATACACGCGGTTACACCTGATCCACAACTAAATATAAATTCTTTAGGTGCAGGAACAAGTTCGTTAAAAAGTTGTTTGAGTGTCGCTTTCTCTAACAACTCGCCTTGTTCGAGCAAGCTGGCGTAATGTAAGTTGAGCGAATTTGGAATATGGCCACTGCGCATCCCTTCACGCGGTTCTGCTTCTTGTCCGCTAAAGCGCCCATAACCTCTCGCATCAACAATTTGAATATCGTCATTGTTAATTGCATTTAGTACATAGTGCTTATCAACAAATAGTTGCTTATCATGCTGAACTTTAAAGTTACCTTTCGCTGTTGGTATCGCGTAATTTTCAACAACTTCAAAACCCTGTTGCTGCCATGCCGGTAAGCCGCCACGTAAAATAGCAATATTATCAAAGCCCATGGTTTTAAACATAAACCAAGCGCGCGCTGCAGAGAACAAACCTTGTTTATCATATACAACCAGATGCGAATCTTGATTAATTCCTAACTGCTGTATTTTATCTTCAAAAACGTGCGCACTTGGCATGGTATTAGGTGATGTTGCGGTTACATCTACAATATGTTTACTAAAGTCGAAACGTATTGCTCCTGGGATCACCCCACAGCTTTGATCTTTTAATTTATTTACCGGATTATCCATACTGGCATCAAGAACAACTAAGTTAGTGTCATCGAGGTGTTGCTTTAACCAAGTACAATCCACTTGAAAATCAGTGTTATCAAATACTGAATTAGCCATTACAAACTCAATCCTTTTACTTGTACTAAATCAAAATCAGCAAGTTCTGGTACTAGCTGTTGTAGCTTGTCTTCAGTCTCATTTAAGGTGCGTAAACAACCGCAATATTGATTCGCTTTTTGTTCGAGCTGCACAACTTTCTTTTGTAATGACTTATCGATTTCGCTGGCGATAATATCAATACGCTCACCCATACCTGTGATTTTCTGCTCGATATTGCCTTCATTTGATTCAAATGCATCACCAAGCGCAACTAAAATAGCGCCGAGCGAACCATGCACAGCAGAGTGAATTTTTTGGCTGATTTCTTTTTCAAAAAAATCATCTAATTTAGAAAGGGATTGTGGTGCGATATAGAAAAAGTCATCGCCCGCTTTAAACTTATCTTTTAGGGCAATTTCAACGTACTTTAGTTGATCTTTTAATACTTCTGGCTCTTTATCAGTAAAGCCTGTAACCACTTGTTCAATTGCTGACAAGCCTAAATTAACACCGTCGGTAGCAAGTTTAACCAGTTCAGGTACCGTACTGCGTAACCCTTTGCTGTATTCTTTTAAAACTTGCATCTCTTCATCGTTAAGCTCAACCCAACGGCCGCGAATAAACAACTGAGTGTCGTTATTTATCTGCACATTGGTTTGCCCTTTATCGACAATGCGAATAACATCATTAGTAATAATTAAGCCATGTCCGAGCTCAACATCACATAATTCATCAGCCAACGAAGCATTTGAAAACAGTAAACTTGTAATCAAAAAGACCCAAAATCGCACCAACTTCATAACAATTCTACCCCAAAGATAACTCAACAAGATTATCAAACTAACGAGGTAGATACCAAATCATTTCGCATAGCGCATTAAACGCAAGTGCACATCTGAGGTTTTGCTCCTTAGGTTTGATTTACCGCTATAAAAGGCAACAGCCCATGCTTGAGTAATACTGCCAACACCGCTTGTGTTGGTCCAATAGTTTTGCGCCAATGTTGCTGGAAATACAACATTATTAATTGCCGCATCAACGCACTGACGTTCAACAAGCGAACTTAACTCTTTAACATTCGGCAACTGCCAATCGTCAAAGCCAGCGTATTGATAATCTGCTGCAACTAGCAAGGCTTGTTGCCAAGTTAACTGCTCAGTGCCACCGGTGCAGGTGCTATTAGTCGCATCCCAAGATTGGCCAATACTACAGCGCATCCACATCAGGCCGGTTGAATTATCAATCGCGGTGCCATCTGCATTTACCGTAAATTGCGCTGTTGGTGACGTGCTAGGAATATTACCAACACATACTTGCGCATTAGCAGAACATGCAAAAATAGTTGTAGCCACAATAATCGATAATTGACTAAAAATACGCATAGTACCCTCTTTATTAATCATCATTACTGGTGTCTCGCACTAAACGTATGTAGCCAAGGTTTTGTTTAGGATAACCAATGTCTTTACCTGAAAACATATCAATCGCCCAAGCAAATGCGCTTTGCCCACCTTCAGCACTGGTTTGCATTGTCCAATACGGAAGTACACCATCAATTGCGAGTGTTGCCGAGTGCGGGAAAAAATCAGAGATCAACACACTGCCCGAGCCCTGCAGACCAAAATGCAGTAGCGAGCTTAGCTCACTATGGGTTGGTACTCGCCAATTATTACCTCCACAATAGTTAATCTCATTAACCTCAGTTACATACTGATCAAGACCACAATTAACTGTACTTGGGCAAGAAACTTGTGCGGGCGCCTCTACTCCAGCAAAACCACCATTATTAACCGTTGTTAAATACCAACTATAAGTGTTTTGCGCCTCGCGCAATTGCGTATTAGGTAATGTGCCAGTACTGGGCTGCTTAACTTCCCAAATTAACCCTGAAATATTATCTCTTACACAACTAAAGTTAATGGCATTGTCTGGCAATTCTCCGGCAAACTGATCAAGCTTGGTAAAATCAAATGCCTCGGGGCCGCTGCCAACTTTATCAAGTAACCCGGCATGAATGTCGCGGCCAAGCGCTGCATCCTGCATTGGGAATTCAGTTGAAACACAGTTAATTAACTCTTTGCTGTTATCAAAACAGCGATTCATTCCACTGTCATTAATTAAGCCAAGAGCTTTTGGTTCTGCAAGTACTTGCGTTTGTGCACTGTCAGTGCGATTGGCGCTATCAGTTACCGTTAGCTCAAATATAAGGCTTTCAGGGGCATCAACATCTGGCACAATAAACTGAGTTTGACACACATCGCTATTATCGAGCGTAACTGTTACACCTGATTGCTGAACCCAATTACAACTAAAACTACCATCAACACTGGTTGAAGCGCTTGCATCTAAGGTAACCGTGGAAAATTCTTGCGCGCTTTGGTTTGCTCCGGCGTTAGCAAAAATTAGTTGATTACTTTTTTGTAAGGTTAGCGCTAACTCGTTAGATTGCTGACCACCTTCATCGTCAGTAATGGTCAAGCGAAACGCTACTTCGTCATTTTGGGCGAGCAATGGGTGTGTAAATGTTAAATCAGCAGATGTTTTATCGGCAATGGGAATTGCCGCTCCTGCAACTTGTTGCCACAAATAACTGACTAATTGACCATTTTCATCTGGATCAAATGAGTTACTGCTAGACAATACAATAATATCGCCATATTGCGACGGTAAGCTGGTCGGCGCAGTTTGCTTAATTGAGACAACGGGTAATAAATTAACTGAGTTAATCGATACCACTAAGTTATCGCTTACCGTACGGTTATCTGGCGCAACATATTCAACTGATAACTCAATTGATTGATCTTGTTTTACATCGGGCGCGATAATTTCTTGCTTTGCTCCCTCCAGTGGAAACCCTTCTATTTGCGGCCCACTTAACTGGCGCCAAGTAAACGTACCACCTTCAGGGCTCGCAACCGCATTAACTGAAAACGTGAGTTTCTCATCGAGTGCAATATCACTTCCGGCATTAACAGACAAAGGCGCGCTGGTATTGTCATCGTTAGATGAACCTGAACCGCCACCACACCCCAGTACTAACATGGCACTTAAGCAAGTGAGCAATACGGAATGCTGTTTTCCTATGGTCATAAATAACACCTAATAAAAAGTCGTTTTCTAAAATAGAAAAATTTAATGCAAAAAAGCAGCCATAATTTTTCAACTATGACTGCTTTTTTAGAAATAAAATAATCGTTCTGAGCTACATGTAACTTTCTTGATGAACACGCACAAACAGTTTTGTACCTACCTTTGAGTAATCAACTTTATACTCTCGGCCATCCAGTGCTTGTAAAAAAAGGAGCTGTTTTTCCTCACCAAATACATCTTGCGAGCCTATTTGAACAACCTCTAAATAACGCTCTTTAGCTTCTCGGCGGTTGCGCGGCAGGCTTTCTTTGAAAGGCTGTAAACCAAAAGCTGTCACTCTAATCTTAGGATGGCCATCCCCATTAACAATCACTAAATCAAACTTTTTTTCTTTATGAATTATGGTGTTGCGACCACTTTTCACATATGCTCTGTCATCTGTCATGTTCAGCCTTTCCGATTTACACAACGCAAACCTTAATGACTTTAAATTCAAAAATTTGCGCTTATAACTATCTTTCTATTTGATGTTACTATATTTTTCTATCGTTTTCTCGGGATCTCGCAACCAGTGTTGCAATAAATTCACAAATTCATCTGCTGGGCGATCAAAGTAATTATAGGATATCAAAAAATGATAGCCATAAAGCTCGTTAAAATGCTCAAGACGATGGCTCATCATGGCGAGTAAACCATTGGATTCAAACTTATCTTGATACTGATTCGCCTCAATTAGCCAATCATCCGGCACATTACCTAACGGCCATTTAACTTTAATGCCTGCAATTAGCCAGTTGCGCTGCTCCATAATTAGCTTAAGTGCCAACCTTGGTGGCATACGCTTAATTAGTGGCGCGATTGACTTAAGCCGTAACCCCAAGCACGAAAGCTCAATGAACTGGTCATCATTTGCAATGCTGACTTGCCCTACTTCAGCGATATTATCGCGAGAAATACGCACTTTGCCGTAGCGATGATAAAACACTAAACCATTGTTGCTCAATACTAAATTATAGCGTGGTTCTGATAATTTAAAATATCCGATAAACATTGCAAACAAGGCGCCAATCACTACCGCCACATCAAAAATAGAGATGGGTTCAGGCTTTAATTTAACGAACAACAATACCAGCACCAGCACAATGCTACCGGCAACCAAAAACTCGCCACCGTATTTATGCGCCGATGCAGCTACTTTTAAACGCTTTGCCATTAGCCCCACACACTAAAATATAAACATGCCATTAAAACACCCCAAATTAATGCTGCTCTTAGCTGTTTGCAATATGGGCAATTTTTACTTTTATTTTTCATAAATTCTACGTACTCCCGGAAAAAAACACGTTTAATTCACAATATTATACGATACCTAGCACGCACAAGTTCTAAACTGTTTAGTAGAATAGTGAGCCCTGAACACTTACGAGAAACTTTTATGCACGCAAAACAATCTGGTAAAGCATTATTCCCCCTCATCTGTTTTGTTTTATTCGGTTTATGCATTTATTTGTATTTACCTGAATCGCAAGGACAACAAAACAAGCGAAATGCAAACGCAACACCAGTACAGGCGCATCAAGTGGCAATTAGCCGCCAAGCAAATATTATCGAATCGCTTGGTACTGCGCGTGCAAATCAAGCGGTAACGCTCGTTAGCGCACAATCCGACTATATTAAAAATATCTTTTTTGATGATGGCGACACCGTTAAAAAAGGCCAGTTGCTGGTTGAACTTCAAGATGCCGAAGAGAAAACCCGCGTTGAAGAACTTGAAATTCTGTTAAAAGAAGAGAACCGCAAATTAAAGCGTTTACAACAGCTGGCAAAAACACAAGCAACTGCACGCTCTGCACTTGATGAGCAAGAGGCAAGCTATGAGGCAACCAAAACACAACTGGCTAGCGCTAAAATTAAACTTGCTGAAATGAAGCTATACGCCCCATTTAGCGGCAAACTTGGCTTGCGAGAAGTATCTACAGGTACCTTTGTAAATACCAGTACAGAAATCACCACTTTGGATGATACCAGCGTGATTAAAACCGATTTTAATGTACCAGAGAAATACCTCGCACAAATCGCCATTGGTATGACAGTTACCGCAACAAGCCCAGCTTATCCAACAAAAACCTTCAGCGGTACAGTGTCGCACATTGCCAGCCGTATTGATGCCGCAACACGCAGCGTAAAAATTACCGCTAACTTTGATAACAAAGATAACATGCTACGCACTGGCATGCTGCTTTACACGCAATTAGAGTTAAGCGCAGAAAACACCTTGATGGTGCCTGAGAAGTCGCTTATTCCACAGCAAGACAAACACTTTGTTTATGTCATTAACGATAACGTAATTGAGAAACGTCAAGTCACCATTGGCCTGCGCCGCGGTGGTTGGGTTGCCATTGGCAGCGGTTTAAGCGAAGGCGAACAGATTGTTACTGAAGGTATTATTAAAGTCAGACCAAATAGCCAAGTAACGATTAAGGAGATGCTGAAATGATTTTAACCGACATTTCAGTTAAACGCCCGGTCTTTGCAACCGTAATAAACTTACTGCTACTTACTTTTGGTTTAGTTGCATTTTCAATGCTTCCGCTAAGAGAGTACCCAGATATTGATACACCAATTGTGTCAGTAAGCACTAGCTACACAGGTGCTTCTTCTGAGGTTATCGAAACCAAAATTACCCAAGTATTAGAAAACCGTATTTCAGGTATTGAAGGTGTTAAAAGTATTAACTCTTCAAGCCGAAATGGGCGCTCAAACATTACCATTGAATTTAATATTGACCGTGATATTGATGCGGCTGCCAACGATGTACGCGAACGTGTTTCACGCGCTCTTGATAGCTTACCCGAGCAAGTACGCCCGCCCGAAGTGTCAAAATCCGACAGCGATGAAAGCCCAATTGCATGGTTTGTATTAAACAGTACATCAATGAATTCATTGCAACTGTCTGATTACGCCCAGCGTTATATTGTTGATAGGCTTGCGGTCGTAGATGGCGTAGCCAATGTGCGCCTTGGTGGTCAACGCGAATATTCGATGAAAGTGTGGTTAAACCGTGATGCAATGGCCGCTAAAGGGGTTACCGCTGATGAAATTGAGCGCGTACTACGTCAAGAAAACGTTGAATTACCAGCCGGTGAAATTGAATCGGTAGATCGCGATTTCACCGTGCGTATTGCGCGCAGCTATAAATCGCAAAGTGACTTTCAAAACTTAGTAATAAAACGCGGTGACAGTGGTTACTTAGTGCGTTTAAAAGAAGTGGCTAACGTAAAACTTGAAGCAGTTGATGAAGAAAACCTATTTCGCGGTAACGGCAAAGACATGATAGGCCTTGGTATTGTTAAGCAAGCCAAAGCTAACACCTTAACCGTAGTTGAAAAAGCACGCGAAGAAATAGAAAAAATTAAGCGTTCATTACCTGAAGGCACCACCATTCAAGACAGTTACGATTCATCTATTTTTATCCGTGAGTCGATTTCTGAGGTATATCGCACACTCGCTATTGCAATGGCGTTAGTGGTTGCGGTTATCTTTTTATTCTTAGGTAGCGTGCGCGCAACCCTTATTCCGGCAATTACCGTACCTGTTGCGCTGATTGGTAGCTTTACTTTTCTTTACGGCATGGGTTACTCAATTAACTTACTTACCTTACTCGCCTTAGTACTGGCAATTGGTTTAGTGGTAGATGATGCCATTGTAATGCTTGAAAACATTCACCGCCGTGTTGAACTTGGTGAGCCGCCACTGCTTGCGGCCTATCGCGGTGCACGTGAAGTCGGCTTTGCGATTGTTGCAACGACATTAGTACTGGTGTCGGTATTTGTGCCGTTAGTCTTTATGGAAGGTCGAATTGGTAGCTTATTTACTGAATTTGCTATGGCCACCAGCGCAGCGGTAATTTTCTCAAGCTTAACCGCACTCACATTATCGCCAGCGCTGTGCTCTAAAGTTTTAAAGCCAAGTGAAAAAGCATCCAAGTTTAGTCATAAAATTGATGCACTATTTGGCAAAGTTGAAAACGGCTACGAAAATTTACTGCGTAACAACGTGGCTAGTAGCAAAAGTATGTTGCTACTTCTTATTTTTGCGGGTCTTGCCAGTTACTTACTATTTAAACAATTGCCATCGGAACTCACTCCAAAAGAAGACCGCGGTACTTTCTTTATAATGATGAATGGTCCTGAGGGCGCAAGCTACGAAAATAACGCACAAAACATGGCTCAGATTGAAGAAAAGCTGATGCCGTACCAAGAAAATGGTGAGTTAAGTCGCGTACTTATTCGTGTTCCTGGCTGGGGTGGCCGTGGCGGTGTTGCTATTGTGGGTATGGCCGATTGGGACGAACGCAAACGCGATACATGGCAAGTAATGGGCGAAATTAGCGGTAAATTAACCGATGTTACCGATGTGCGCGCCTTTGCCATTATGCGCTCTGGTGTTGGCGGGCGTGGTAACAGTCGCCCGGTTGAGTTTGTATTGCAAGGTAACAGCTACGAAGAACTGGCCGATTGGCGTGACCGTATTCTAGCCCGTGCCCGTGAAAATAAAGGGCTAGTGCGTCTTGACCACGATTACAAAGAGACCTTTCCGCAGTTTTTAGTCAGTATTGATAAGAATAAAGCGGCAGATCTGGGCATTAGCATTTCGCAAATTGGTCGCACTCTTGAATCTATGCTAGGTCAGCGCCGAGTCACCACGTTTATTGATCGCGGTGAAGAATACGATGTAATTTTAAAAGGCACTAAAGCGGACTTTTCAGACCCTAAGAATATTTCGTCGATTTATCTAAAATCACGTAACAATGATTTAGTGCCACTGGATAGCTTAATTTCAATTGATGAGCAAGCAACGGCTGCGCGATTAAACCGTTATAACCGTATGCGCGCTATTACCATTAGCGCCAACCTTGCAGCTGATTACTCACTAGCTGAAGCACTTGATTTCCTAAACCAAGTGGCAATGGAAGAAAACGACATTGAAGGCGCGATTGATTACAAAGGCGAATCGCAAATGTTCTACGAAGGCGCATCAGCAATGACCTATGTGTTTATTTTAGCGCTCACGGTTACTTTCTTAGTACTTGCAGCGCAATTTGAGAGCTTTGTGCACCCGTTAGTAATTATGCTTACAGTACCACTTGGCTTAGTTGGCGCACTAACTGGGTTATTCTTTACCGATTCCAGCCTTAATATTTACAGCCAAATTGGTATTGTAATGTTGATAGGATTAAGCGCGAAAAACGGTATTTTAATCGTTGAATTTGCGAACCAACTACGTGATAAAGGCATTGCCTTTAACGAGGCTTTAATCAGCGCATCAAAACAGCGCCTACGCCCAATTATTATGACCTCTTTAACCACAGTAATGAGCTCGGTACCACTGGTGTTGGCATCTGGTCCAGGGTCTGAAAGCCGTATGGTTATTGGTATTGTTATTTTAACCGGTGTGGTTGTGGCAACCTTGCTAACACTATTTGTTATTCCAAGTGCGTATTACATGCTGGCGCGTAACACACAATCGCCAGAAACCACTGAGAAAGCAATTAACGATCAAGCCAGCGATCATCCGCTATAAAACTACCGAGTGGTAGCTACTCTAAACTTAGCTACCACTCTATTTCTTGCCCATCCCACGCAAAGAATTTTCCACTGTCTTTTTCATTAACCTGAAACATTAAGCGAATTAAACATTCCGCGCTAAATTGTGCAGTAAACAATTTATTTTCCGGTACATTACGTTGAAATGGTTTCGACAACTTGGTATCAGTTGTGCCTGGATGAAAGGCAATCACACACACCTTATTGCTACTTCGAGCCAGTTCCACACTCGCGGTTTTGATTGCCATATTAAGTGCCGCTTTAGCCATACGGTAACTGTACCAACCACCTAAGCGGTTATCGCTTATGCTGCCAACTCGCGCTGATAAAAATGCCAATTTACACTCTTTTGCCAGTGATTTTTGTAAATGTACTAAGTAGGTGAGCGGTGCAAATGCGTTGGCTTGCATTAATGCCATTGCCGAATCAACACGCCATTGTGATAGATTTTTTTCGGGTTGAATTTCCTCTTGATGCAATAAACCCAAACAACAAAAGACATAATCGAACTTAATTGATAATGTCGCTAAACAGCTTGCTACCTGCTGTTCATTGTGGTTTTCGACTAACAACACATTAAAGCGTTTATCGCTTACAAGAGTCGGGTTGCTAGAAATAATGGTAATGTTGTGTTCGTCGTCTTGTTGGCTTAACAGCTCAGCAACAGCCAAACCTATGCCGCCCGCCCCAATAATTAAACTTTGTTTCATCTTGCCGTCCCTTGTCTAACTGTATTAATCTTTACGCAACTAACAAGAAAATAGATTAAACAATAATGCAAACAGCAATTTTTGGTGGTGGCTGCTTTTGGTGTATTGATGCGGCATTTCGCCGTTTAAAAGGCGTGCAATCGGTGCTATCAGGTTACAGTGGTGGTCATTTAGATAACCCAACTTATCAAGATATTTGTACCGGCTTATCCGGTCATGCCGAAGTGGTGAAAATTGAATTTGATGAGCAAGTCATTAGCTACTCAACACTATTACAAATCTTTTTTGAGTTACACGATCCAACACAATTAAACCGCCAAGGTAATGATGTAGGTACACAATACCGCAGTGTTATTTTTTATCTTGATGATGTTCAAAAGCTAGCGAGCTTAAAAATGCTGGCAAGTCAGCAAGCACTTTTTGCAGACAAAATTGTCACTGAGCTAAGCCCTGCGACACTTTTTTATAGTGCTGAAACATATCACCAAGACTATTACCGCGATAACCCTAATCAACCTTATTGCAGTATTATGATTGGTCCTAAATTAGCTAAGTTCTCAGCTAATTATGAGGCATTACTAACGCAATAAAAAAAGCCGCAACTTGCGGCTTTTTTTACAAAATGAATCGCAGTTAAATCACACGATTAAAAATCGTACGCGATACCAACAAATAACTGACGACCAATTTCGTTGTAGTGGTAAAACGCATCATTTACCCAATCGCCATCGATATCTACGCCATAACCTTGACTTGGAATGTACTCTTTATCAAATAGATTTTCGATGCGAGCACTCACGGTTAATTGCTGTTGAATTTGATAGTTTGCAGCTAAGTCCCACACAATGCGCGATGGGATTTTATTAATCAGCGTCGATTTTTGCTCTGATTGATACGCAACACTTAAATTAATATCTAAATCTTGCCACTGCTTAGCGATGCTGTAACGTACATTTTCTTTTGCAACAAATGGTAAGTCACTATATTTTTCAAGAGCGGTTGGTGAGTTATCCACTTTCTGCGCGTCGATATAGCTTACATTAAGGGTGTTATCAAAACCGTAAAAAGCAAAATTGGTGGTTAGCTCTACGCCTTCATAACGAGCTTCGGCAATGTTAAATGGTGACCAACGATATGGGTTATCCGCTGTTGGTGCTGGTGCCCACGCAATTTTATTGGTTAGCTCGTTACGAAATGCCGCAACATCCACACTTAAGCTATCAAAATCAATACGTAAGCCAAGCTCACGGTTAACTGATGTTTCAGCTTCAAGTTCTGGGTTACCTGAACCTGGGTAGTATAAGTCGTTGAACGTAGGTGCTTTAAAGCCAGAGCTTTGACTTACACGCAGTACCGCGTCTTGATGCAGGTAAATACCACCCGCAATGTTATACGTTTGCTCAGATCCAACTTCATCATAATCATCATGACGCACAGCCACATTAGCTAAAAAGTTGCCGTCATCGTAGTACGCGCCACCAAATGCTGCATAAGCATTGCGACTTTTTTCATCATAACTGCTCGTTGTATCAATCTTGTCTTGATGCCAGTTTAAGCCGCCATTAAAGTCGATTTGCTCAGATAACTGATATGTCGATAAATAATCTAGCTGTACACGCTCTGTTGCAAAGCGGCTAGTTGGTTTAGTGCCAAACGTATCATCTTGATCTTGGCTAAACGCAACATCTACTTTATGGCTAGAGTCACCTAACTGTTTAAACCAATTAGCATTTACATGATAGTTTTCATATTCGGTTTTATCTAATGTAGACTCTTGATAATCAAAATAATTATCAAACTCTACTTCGCCCGTTGAATACTGAGCAATAAAACCTAATCTACCTAACAATTCATTATTATGAGTAAGGTTTAGCCCTAGGTTTAAGTTGTCGTAACTGTCTTTATCTGGATCTGCAAAGTTTGTTGCATCGTTTTCCAATACGTCAAACCCTTCTGTGCGCTCATAACCTGCATTCAGCGCGATATCCACGTATTCTGTAGTAAAACGTGACGTGCCTTCTAAGCTCGCGTAACTATTTGAACCCGTTGTTAATGCAATGCTGTGACCTTGTGATTGACGCGTAATAATATTAATAACACCCGCTAACGCATCAGAACCATATTGTGCTGCGCGAGAGCCTTTTACTACTTCAATACGCTCAACTGCATTTAATGGCAACGTTGATAAGCTTTTATAACCTAAGGTTGCTGAGCCTACGCGCACACCATCAATTAAAATAAGCGAGTAACGAGATTCTAAGCCACGTACAAACAGGCTCGCATTTTGCCCTTGCCCACCGTTACGGTTTACTTGAATGCCCGCTTGCGTTTCTAACACACTTAACACATCACGCACATTTAATTGCTCAATTTGCGCACGGTCAATAACTTGCACGCTTGCCAGAGTTTGGTCAATTGATTGCTCAAGCTTATTCGCGGTAACAACAATAGTTTCAATATCATGCTGTGTTTGAGCATCAGTTGTGTTAGCTGCAACGAATGAAGAAGACAAGGCAAGGCTAAGCGCCAAACCTAACTTAGATTTGTGATACATATTATCCCCTTGTGCCCACCGCACAATGTTAATCGTTTTAAGAAACCAATTGGCCGGTCTCCGGGCTGAGCATTTTATTTAATACAAAATACATCACCGTTGCGGGGGCAGCGTTGGACTTAATAAGGCAAAGACTTATGCACCAACTTCCCGATTATCCGTTGTTATGTTTGACCCGCTATTTTACTGAAGCGAAAGAGCAAAAATTTAACGGCACCAATAGGCTATAAATTTAGGCGCGTATTGTGGAGGGGATAAGTGAAAATGTCAATTTTAGAAGTCTAAACCGCTAAAAACAGCTGATAAACTGTTCCCTTATTGTTTCTATAAAAGGTCATTTAGGAGTAAACTTTATTACTCACACAGTGACAATAGATTTGTAACGGATTCAACTATGAAACAGTTAACTAAGGTACTTCTTGCCTGTAGTGCATTTTTGACTCTACACGTAAGTGCATTACAACCGCCCACGCAAGAGCAGCTAAAACGCTATAAAGCCGAAAAAACGCTTAGCCAGCGCGCTTTGCAAGCAAAATCATATGGTAACCACCAGCGTTTACACCATTTGCCGCAACTGCGAACAATGCAAAATAAAGCAGATGAAGCAAACCCATTTGAAGGGTATTTTCCAAGTTTAGGCACGCCTAAAATGTTGGTGCTACTAGTTGAATTTCCCGATTACTTACACAATGAAAGCAACTCTCAAAGCGCAATTAACAGTAAAATTTTTGGTGAGGGCAACGCCAGCAGTTTCCCGTTTGAAAGCCACCGCGCATTTTACCAGCGTTCGTCATATAACAAACTTGATATTCA
The DNA here is from genome assembly GCF_056159365.1 of Pseudoalteromonas sp. ABV4_021. NCBI lineage: Bacteria > Pseudomonadati > Pseudomonadota > Gammaproteobacteria > Alteromonadales > Pseudoalteromonadaceae > Pseudoalteromonas > Pseudoalteromonas sp. ABV4_021. The sequence continues at coordinate 2,573,027 of NZ_JBSWVB010000001.1, forward strand.
AGGTAACGTACTTGATTGGTATAAAACCGATTACAACCGCCCGCTTGACGATGGCACAAATGCCGCAGAGGTAAAGCAGCAAATCATCAAAGAAGCAATTGAACACCATGATGCGCTTGGCCATGACTTTAGCCAATACGATAACGACGGCGACGGCGACATCGATTACGTTGCAGTGATTTGGACGGGCCCTCCTGGCGAATGGGCAAGCCTTTGGTGGGGTACTTTCTCAGGTTTTGGCGACAATTCATTTACCGTCGATGGTAAAACCATCAGCACAATTTCATGGCAATGGCTGGCCTATTCGGAAGGACAAGCATTTTCGCCGCTTGTACTTATTCATGAAACCGGCCATGCACTTGGCCTGCCTGATTACTACGATTACGACGACAGCATTGGTCCACGTGGTGGTACAGGTGGTATGGATATGATGGATAATAACAGTTCAGATCACAGTGCATTTAGTAAATTTGCGCTTGGCTGGCTGACGCCACAGTTTGCATCAACTTCAGATACCAACTATCAACTTTCAGCCACATCAACTAACCAAGATGCGCTTATTTTACGCAGCGACACAAGTGCCACCAATAAATACGACGAATATTTTATTGTGCAATACCGTGATAGAAGCGGTAACGACCTAAACTTAAGCGCTGAAGGTTTAAATATTTGGCACATAAATTCAGAGCTCAATAGCTGGGGCTACTTTGCCAACGATAATAGCTACTCTGACAACAAACTTATTCGCCTTATTCAAGCTGATAACTTAAATGAAATTGAGCTAGCTGCGGCCTACGCTGATGAAAACGATGTATTTACTACGGGCGATAGCTTTTCACCTTTAACCCTGCCAGCGAGTAAAAACTATGCCGCAAAACATACCGGCGTAGACATTCAAAACCTCAATACCGATGGCAATAGCGCTACGTTTAATGCACAGGTTTACCCTAGCATTGCGACGATTTCGGTCGGTTCTATTAGTGATAAATCACTGATAGCACATAATGCACAAGCAACCATTAGCAGTGACGACTTATCTCAAGTTGATCATATTGAATTGTTAATTAACGGCGAACTTAAAAAAACACTATCTACACCATTTGAAGTGAATTTTGCAGAGCTTATTACTGAGAATGGCCAACTAAACTTGCAGTTAAATGCCGTTACCGCAGAAGGTTATAAAAGCGCTGAATACTTGAAAGTATTCGCATACAACGGTGAATCTTCAGCAGTGCACTTTCATTTAGATCATTCATTAAATGCCGAAACAAAACAAGTTTACGATAGCTTGACCTTACCAGTTTACTATTCAGACTTTCTATTCCCGCTAACCAGCACCAATTTTAAATTTGTCTCTGTTGATTTTGGTGAGTCTCGCACGCCCTGGAATAGACTCGACGATGGCACACTGCAAGCATTCGGCCGTGACCGTAAAGCAAGCAGTGAAGAAGTATCATTTATTGATAACTACTCGCGCTTTAACAGCAAGCTTATTATTGCCGGTGAAAATGTCCTTAGCCTATCGCCTGAACTTAGCAATGCACTCGATTTAACGGTAACCAGCGCTGATGTTCGTGTTGAGCAAGTGGAAAGTATCGCGCTTAATAATGGGCAAACCGTCAGCCAAACTATCATTGCTGAGGATAGCATCTCACCGCCAAGCTCTGAGTTTATTACACAACAAAATGCAACAACCTTTCTTAACGCGAAAGGTGTGTTTTATGATGACATTGAAGGTAAATGGAAAAATGAGTTTGGCCCGTGTGGCATTCAAGGTGCTATCAATAACAGCAAACTAATTGTGAATACTTGCTCACTAAGTCATTTATCTGCTGGCAGTAAGTCTGCGCTGATTTCACATTACCTTGATTACCTTGAAGTTGAAGACACGGTAGACAACAACCTGCTACCGATTATTCAACTTGAAACCACTCATTATGTTACCGAAGGTGAAGCTGTGGCGCTAAGCGCAACTGTGAGCGATGCTGATAACGATCCTATCACGCTAGCTTGGCAGCAAATATCAGGTACCGAAGTGTCAATTGCAGATAGCACAAGTGCAAACCTAAACTTTACCGCACCGCAAGTGCAAGCAGACGAAAGCTTAACATTCTCGCTCACAGCAGATGATGGCAAAGGTAGTACAACCGCATACATCACTGTAAACGTTATCAATGTAAATAAGCTTCCAGTTGTCGAAATTGATGCACCTCAATCAGTATTAGCTAATGAGCTAGTGACTATTTCCGTCTCAGCGACAGATGAAGACGGCGATGCACTAACCTATGAGTGGCAACAAATCTCAGGCCCTGCAATTGATTTAGCAGGTAATGCCAGCAACACACTTAGCTTTACAGCACCAGATGTAGCAAGTGATACCGCTATTAAGTTGTTTGTGTCAGTATCTGACGGTAAGGGCTCTTCAGGTGTTCATATTTCAATTGACATCAAGCGCTCAAATCAAGCGCCGGTAGTTACAATCGGTAATGATATATCAGTAAATGAAGGTGCAACGGTCACGTTAACCGCAGAGTCGAGCGACCCAGATGGTGATGAACTCTATTACAACTGGAAACAAACCAGTGGTCCGGCAGTGAATTTAACCAGTACAGATGAGGCAAACTTAGTTTTCACAACACCTAGCGTTGATAGCGATCAAGTACTTACATTTGAAGTTACAGTGAGCGACCAATTACTAACGAGCACAGCAAGTGTTCAAGTAACTGTTAAAAACATTGCTCCTCCAACTGCTGAAGCAACATCAAGTTCTTCAAGCGGTAGTTTATTTGCAATGTTAGGGCTTCTCACTCTAATTAGCTTACGCAGACGAAGTTAAGATTAATTGACCCATCCTAGCATGGGTTGACACTTTTAATATTAAAACGCTCGATGCACTTCATCGGGCGTTTTGTATTTTAAAGCCGTGTGTGGCCTTCTTTGATTATAGATATCAATGGATTGTTTCACCATTTTCGCAGCTTCTTCCAAGTTATTAGGCTTTGTCAGTAAATACTCGTTTTTCAGTATACCGTTTACGCGTTCCGCCAAGGCATTTTGGTAGCAGTCATATCCATCTGTCATTGAGCACGTTATGCCATATTCTTCGTGTATGCGTTGGTATTCATGTGAGCAATATTGAATACCTCTATCTGAATGATGGATAAGAGGTGAAGTGACTTTTCTATTTTTTAACGCTTGTTTAAACGCCTGTTTTACTGAACTCGTTTTTAAATTATCACTTAGGCTATAACCCACTATTTTTCTAGAGTAAGCATCTGTTACTAGACTTAGATAGGACTCGCATTCTTTCGTTGGCAGGTAAGTGATATCCGCCACCCATAATTGCTCTGGACGAGTTAATTCAATCCCATCTTTTATGATGTTTGGGTGTTTATAAAATCGATGCAGACTCTGTGTTGTTCGGTGATAGGCGCGCTTAGTTAGCACTAATAAGCGGTTTACTCTCAGTAAGGCAAACAAGTGGTCTCGGCCAATGTGTAGCTCTGACTGTTGCATTATGTACTGTAACTTTCTGGTACCAATGCGAGGATGAGTCATCCGCTGTGCCTTTACGAACGATAATACTCGTTGCTCAAACTGCTCTTTTATTACCGCCACTTTACAGCGTTTATAATAAGCTTGTCGTGTTATACCCAAGTACTTACACGCCTTGGTCACTGACAGTTTGGCTATGACTTTTGATTCAACAACCTGTCGCGTTGCTTTTTTGTGATACGTACCCCAAAGTCTTTATCAAGCACATCGACAATTTTCTCGAAGAACTCGGCTTTTAACTTGGTATCTTCTAACTCTTTCTCAAGGGCTTTAATCTTTTGCTCTGGTGTTAAATCTTTAGGCTCTGACATACCGGTAGCCTCACTCATGTGATTAGGTGTTCCCTTACTCCAATCTAGTCGACCATGCTTACGAAGCCAAACTAAAACTGTTGAAGCACCTTGGATACCATAGTGGTCTTGCGCTTGTTTGTATGTACACTCGCCTTTTTCTACTTTTTCCACAATTGATAATTTAAAGGCAAGTGAATAATCTTTTTGAGTTCTCTTAGATATAGGGTTCATAACATTCTCCAAATTTAAGTTGGAAAAGTGTCAACCGTATTTAGGACTGGTCAAATCCATAAAAAAAGAGCCATAAATGTGGCTCTTTTTTTTGATTTAAACCGCTAAAACAATTGGTGATTTTGAAAATCCACCTAGAGCGTGCTGACCTTTTCGGTATGAAATTTGTTCACATCCAAAGCATTCTGATCGAGGCGTTGGCTTGCAGGCATAGTGGTCTGCGTCAAAAGCCAGCAACAAAGAGCAGGGTGTTTTGGGTTGAACCCTACTGGCAGCACATTTGCAGTATTTCTACGGCGTTATCGCTCTTTTATGTAGAATAACTACACGTCAATCGTGATGCCTTGTACAAATTGTGCAAATATTGCTGCAAAATCATGCAGTAAAGTTCGGCACGCTCTACTAATCGCGGAAATTTTTAAACTGGAACGGTTGCCCTAATTCAGCTTCGCGAACGAGTTGCATAATTGCTTGTAAGTCATCGCGTTTTTTACCTGTTACGCGCACTTCTTCACCTTGAATCGCAGACTGTACTTTTACTTTTGAATCTTTAATCAGCTTCACAATTTTTTTGGCAATATCTTTTTCAATACCCTGCTTGATAAACACTTGCTGAGAATACGTTTTACCTGTGTGAACCACATCTTTTACTTCAAAGCTTTTTACATCTAAGCCGCGCTTTACTGCTTTTGCCGCTAAAATATCAAACATCTGATTAAGCTGAAAATCAGAATCAGCTTTCATCGTGATAATTTCTTTACCAAATTCAAATGAGGCTTCAACACCTCTAAAATCGTAACGCGTATCTAATTCACGATTTGAATTATCAACCGCGTTTTTTGCTTCAGTCATTTCCACTTCAGAAACGATATCAAATGAAGGCATAGTTATCTCCGTAATGTGCTAATGGTGCGATTATAAAGCGCATAATTAAACTTACAAATTTTTCATATTTTCACGCAATGCTATTTGTTATACTCGAAATTCGTGATTTTGAGGAAGTTTTGTGTGAGCCGACGTATTTATCAGGCATTGTTTATTGTATTTATTATTGCCTGCAGCCTGCTCTTTTTTAAAGAAGTAAAGTCATCGCTAGTTAGTATTTCGCACATCGATAAGGTTGCTCACTTCGTTGTGTTTTTTGTATTAACAGGCTTTTTAAAACGCGCGGTAAAAGCCCCGTTCTGGTTATATATCGTAATTTTGGCAGCGTATGGTGCTGGTGTGGAATATGTGCAAGGCATGCTTCCTCATCGCCAAGCTTCATTTGCTGATTTTGTTGCTGATGTTGCAGGTATTCTTAGTTACTTAATCATCAGTGCTGTATGGCATAAACGCTATGCAAAAGCGAAACAAAGTGAACAAGCCTAAGCTGTATATTGTTGGCCACGGTGCCATTGGCTTATTGTTCGCCCGATTGCTGCGCACAGCATTTGATATCAAACTGATTGTACGCTGCAAAACCAAAAACTCAGCGCACATAACGGTTACAGCGCTTGACCAATCTGTTGAAACATTCTCGCTCGAAGCCGTAACGATTGATGAAATAGACGCTATCGACAACCTCTTTATTCCAACCAAGTCTTACCAAGTCGCAGACGTTTTAGCTCAACTGCAACATAAAATAAGCAGCCGCGCCACCGTGATATTGAGCCATAATGGCATGCCCAACTTGACGGCAATTAACCAAGCGCTCGCAACACAAAATCTGTTTTTCTTAACCACCAGCATGGCTGCACTTAAGCACGCAGATTTTGCGATAGCACACACTGGCTTTGGCGCTAGTTTTATTGGCGCATTAAACGCTAACACCGAAAAAACACCAACAATCGAGCATCTTTTAACAGCCATACCAAATATCACCATAGAGCAAAACATTAACGCATTGCTGTGGCAAAAATTGATTATTAATATTGCGATAAACCCATTAACTGCGACGTATCAAGTTAAGAATGGCGCGCTTATCGCACCACAATATGCCAGCGATATTATCGGTTTGCTCAATGAAGCGGTGTTTATTGCAAATAAAGAAGGGGTGGAAATATCGCTCAGTAGCGCGCTTGAAAGTGCCTACAGGGTAATGCGCGCAACTTCGCAAAACTACTCTTCAATGAATCGCGACGTGTTTAAACAGCAGCAAAGCGAAATCGACAGTATCTGTGGTTACATCCATAAAAAAGGGGCTGAATATCGCTATTCAACCCCGTTTAACTCTCGCTTTTTAGCGCTTATTCAGGACGGTACACCTTAACGTTAGTGTAGCCTTCTTCATGTAAGATCAGCGCTTGTAATTGGCTCATTACACCCTTTTTACAATAGAGGTAATAGTCTTCACCTTTTGGTAAATCACCAAATTGTGTTGCTAACTTATAAAACGGTAAGTGTTTAACTTCAATACCATCAAGCTCTAGCGGGTCGTTGTCTTCTTCTTCCGGCGAGCGAATATCAATCACGATCGCGCCTTTTGGTAATTCAGCTGCCGATTCCGCTTCTTTAACTTCTTCTTTAGTTTCCGCTTCAATCTCTTTAATGCACATAATACGTGCATTATTTACAACGGTATCAAGCACGTCAAAATCGAAGTTTTCTTCTTCCGCGATAATTTTATCAAGCTTTGCTTTTACCGTTGGCTTTTTAGAAATAACGCCACAGAACTCAGGCATAGCTTCAGCCATTTCAGAGGTACCAATGCTACGAGCAATATCGATAATTTCTTGCTTATCGTGTTGAATAAGCGGGCGTAAAATTAGCGTTTCAGTCACGCGGTCAATCACATTTAAGTTTGCTAATGTTTGACTCGATACCTGACCTAAACTTTCACCGGTTACTAACGCATCAATGCCAAGTTTTTGCGCAATTGCGCTACCAGCACGCATCATCATACGTTTAAGTACCACGCCCATTTGGCTGTTTTCGATGTTTTCTAGAATTTCAGCAACAACAGGTTCAAAGTCTACTTTGATAAATTTCACGCGGTGTGTCGAGCTAAATTGTTTCCATAAATAATAGCTGGCTTGTTTCACACCAATCTCGTGTGTTGCGCCACCTAAATTAAAGAATAAGAAGTGAGTACGCGCACCTTTACGCATCATTAAATAACTCGCAACGCCTGAGTCAAAACCACCCGACATTAAACTTAACACATCTTCTTGAGTAGGAAGCGGGAAGCCACCTAAACCAAAGTGCGTTTCTTTAATGATGTAAGCAAATTCGTTTTTAACTTCTACTTTTACCGTGATTTCAGGTTTTTGCAGTTTTACCTGTGCACCTTCAACATTCTGATTTAAACCACCACCAACGTAACGCTCTACGTCGCTTGAGGTAAAATCGTGCTTACCTTGGCGTTTACAACGTACGCAGAAGGTTTTGCCTTTTAAACGCTCTTTGTTAAGTTCAAGTGCAACTTGGTAAATATCATCTAACGATTCAAAGGTGGTTTCTTGTACTTCAATAAATTGCACAATACCCGGCACGCGCTTTAGGGTATCGATTAAACCAAGGCGAACTTCTTCATCTTGGCTTTTACACATCACTACGATGTTGTCCCAGTTTTGAATTACTTTCGCATCTTCATGAACGCGAATAACCATGTTTTTAACGTTCGATGCTAAAAGCTTGGTAAAACGTTTGCGAACCGATTTACTTTTAATCGATATTTCTGGGTGTAATTTAACAATAAACTTGAACATACATCATTCTCAAAGCGACAGTGAATTTACTATTATACCAAGACTCAGTCCCTTGTTGAAAGTTTAGTTTAAGCACGCTAGTTATATCTGCTATGTGTTCTGTCTCGTTTCCAAGCTGTTTACATCTGTTAAATCATAGCCTTGCAATTCAATTTCGCTTAGTGTTTTATAGCCAAAGGCATATTGACCTAAGTTGTTACTGTAGCGTAATGCCGTTGTCTTTAATGGAATAAATCAGGGCGTGACAATTAGTTTTCCTAACAACTAACAGCGCTTAGCGTTTGCTATTAGAGCCCACAGCATAAAAAGTAAAATAACGCCATGCATTTCAGTGCAACACTTTCTAATTTTCTAAGGATAGTATTAATGCAAAAACTCACTTTAACGGCGCTTACCGTCGCTGTATCTTTAGCGCTTTCAGGCTGTAACAGTACAACCTCTTCTTCGACTCAAGCGCAATCAACTAGCGCTGCAATTAACTTACCGAGTGTTGACGTAAGTTATGACTCTTTTACACTGGATAATGGCTTAAAAGTCATTGTTCACACAGACCGAAAAGCACCGATTGTCGCTGTAAACGTTTGGTATAACGTTGGCTCAAAGCATGAAAAGTTAGGCAAAACAGGTTTTGCCCATTTATTCGAGCACTTAATGTTTAACGGTACAGAAAACTATAACGATGAGTATTTTGGTCCATTCGAAAAGGCCGGTGCGACTGAACAAAACGGTACTACAAACAACGACCGTACAAACTACTTCCAAAACGTACCAACGACGGCATTAGATATGGCGCTTTGGATGGAATCTGATCGTATGGGTCACTTGCTTGGCGCCATTACCCAAGAAAAACTCGATGAACAACGCGGTGTTGTACAAAATGAAAAACGCCAAGGTGAAGCGCGCCCTTATGGCAAAATGTGGGGAGCAGTAGCGGAGAATACATTCCCGAAAGGTCACCCTTACTCGTGGTCTGTTATCGGTTCAATGGAAGATTTAAATGCGGCGTCACTTGATGATGTGCACCAGTGGTTTAAAGATTATTATGGCCCTAACAATGCCGTATTAGTGCTTGCTGGCGACATTGACGTGGCAACTGCTAAAGAAAAAGCGAACAAGTACTTTGGCGACATCAAGCCAGGTAAGCCTGTTGCGCAAATTGATGCATGGGTTGCTAAGCGCACTGGTACTAAACGCATGACAATGCAAGACCGCGTGCCGAGTCCTCGTATTGTTAAAGTATGGAATACCGCTGAAAAAGGTACCGCTGATAGCGAGTATTTATCACTGCTTGCAGATGTACTTGCCGGTGGAAAAAACAGTCGTCTGTATAAGCGCCTAGTCTATCAAGAGCAAAAAGCATCAATGGCATTTGCCTTTAACTACACTCGCACTATGGCGGGTCAAATTATGATTGGTGTTGATACGCTACCGGGTGCAGACTTAAACGAAGTAGAAGCGATTATTGATGAAGAACTTGCGAAACTACTGAATGAAGGCCCAACAAGTGAAGAACTAAACCGTATAAAATTCTCAAACGCGGCAAGCTGGGTAAAAAATGTTGAAGGCGTTGGTGGTTTTGGTGGTAAGTCAGACATTCTAGCATCAGGCATGGTGTACCATGGCGACCCTGTTTTCTATAAAAAGCAGCAGGCGATTCAAAACGCCGCAACTCCTGCTGATATTCAACAAGCAGGTAAAAAATGGTTAACTGATGGTGATTTTGTACTAACAATCGAACCGTTTGAAAAGCTTTCACACAACCAAACAGGCGCAGATAGAAGTAAAGTACCAAGCGTTGATTTATTACCAGAACTTAAGCTACCTGAAGTGCAAACAGCACGCCTAAACAACGGCTTAGAAGTTGTGTTAGCACAGCGTTCTGACACGCCAAGTATTAATATGGAACTTAATTTTGACGGTGGCTTCTCATCGACTACCGACGATAAAGCTGGCCTTGCGCTCTTTACAATGAAAATGCTGCGCGAAGGCACCAATGAGTTATCAAGCTTAGAGCTTGCTGCAGAACTAGAAAAAATTGGCGCGTCACTTTATTCAGGTGCAAGCTTAGATAACGCTGATGTAAGTTTAAGTGCATTAAAAGTGAATTGGCAGCGCAGTGCTGAGTTATTTTCACAAGCGATACTTAATCCTGCATTTAACGAGCAAGATATTGAGCGTATTCGTAAACTTACAATTGATGGCATCAAAAAAGAAAAATCAACACCAATGAGCAATGCATTGCGTGAGCTGCCACCGCGTTTATACGGCGAAAATCACGCATATTCGCAACCTTTAACTGGCTCGGGTTATGCAGCAACCGTTAACAGCTTCACTCGTGACGACCTAGTTAATTACAAAAACACTTGGTTACGCCCTGATAACGCTCGCTTAGTTGTGGTTGGCGATATTTCAATGGATGAGCTAACCGCAACACTAAATACTACGTTAGCAGACTGGCAGGCGCCAAATTCTGCAAAACCTACGGTAAGCTTAACGCAGGTAACACCGGCGCAAACAGCTAAAGTATATGTTCTCGACAAGCCAGATACACCACAATCACTGATTGTTGCCGGTTTACTTGGCCCAGATCGCAATAGCTTAGCTACTGATCAAGATATTAAGCTGGATATTATGAACACCATTATTGGCGGTTCATTTACGTCACGTATTAATATGAATCTGCGTGAAGATAAAGGTTGGTCATACGGTGCTCGCTCTGCATTGCTAAACTATAAAGGCCAATCTCCTTTCTTTGTTTATGCGCCAGTGCAAACCGACAAAACCAAAGAGTCGATTCAAGAGATTTTAAAAGAGCTAGAAAACTACACTGGTAAAAAACCAGCCACTGACGAAGAGCTAAATAAAGTTGTCAGTAACAAGGTTGCTAAACTACCAGGCCGTTACGAGAAAAAGTGGTCGTTACTTGGCTCGCTATCAAGCGCATATAAACGAGGCAAAGATGTATCTGACCTTGAGCAATATGGTTCAAAAGTAAAAAACACCACACTTAATGACGTGAAACAACAAGCTAAAAGCCTTATCAAACAAGACCAAATGACTTGGGTTATTGTGGGTGATGTGGCAAAAATTAAAGCGGAACTTGAATCACTTAACTTAGGTGAAATTGTTTACCTAGAAGATTAACGAAATAGGTAAGTATTAATTTATAAAGCCGCAACTACGCGGCTTTTTTATTGAAATTAGGACAACAACTTATTAACTAACAGATTTTGGTGTGAAGTCGTGGGTAAATATTCTAAACAACTTAATCGCCAATGGCACCGCAACCTTACCAGTTTTAAACTCATCCATCGCAGATTTTAGATCGCTGTATTTGCTATTTTTTTCTGTTTCTAAATTAATCATGCCCATTGTCCACTTGGAAAAAACACGTTTTTCAACGGGTTCAAAATACATCAAATTACAGTCTTTATGACGCTCATCACGCGCAATTTTTTGATACAGCGAATCTATTGTACTTTGTTCACCTTCTAGCACCTGTAGCAACCAACCGCCGTTATAAAAAAGGCACCCGGTAATGCCTTGGCTTTCATTAAACGTGCGAGCTACCTCTAAAATATCTGAAAAATCTTGATTTGAAAGCGTGCGAGTTTCTCTACTTTGATAAATTAATTGGTGCAGTGACATAAATAGTTCCATGGCTTAAAGTTCAACTTTAAAATATATAGACTGTTATCTTAAAAAGGTCACTGTTTATAAACAAAAAAAGGCCGCTAAGCGACCTTTTTACCAAGCGAGTAAACTATATTTACGCGCGTCGTTGGCGCAGTACTTCAAACAAACAAATGCCCGTTGCCACTGATACATTTAAGCTTGAAACTGTACCAACCATTGGTATTTTAACCAGCTCATCGCAGTGCTCACGGGTTAAGCGACGCATACCTGAGCCTTCTGCGCCCATCACAATTGCCATTGGGCCGGTTAATTTAGCATCAAATACTTCAACGTCTGTTTCACCTGCAGTACCAACAACCCAAACACCCATTTCTTTAATATCACGCAAGGTACGCGCAAGGTTTGTTACCTGCACTAAAGGAACCGTTTCTGCCGCACCACAGGCAACTTTACGCGCTGTGCCATTCAGTTTAGCTGACTTGTCTTTCGGTACAATAATCGCATCTACACCTGCTGCATCAGCATTACGTAAACACGCACCTAAGTTATGCGGGTCGGTTACGCCATCAAGTACTAATAAAAACGGCGTGTCGCTATTGGCAATTATCTGATCGAGATCTTTCTCGTTGTACTTTTTACCCTCTTTTACGCGGGCAATAATCCCCTGGTGCTGTTCACCCTTGGCTTTATCATCGAGTGCTTTACGCTGCATAAATTGAATTGATACACCGAATTGACGCGCTAGGTTAATAATTGGATTGAGGCGTTTATCTTCGCGGCCTTTTAGCGCATAAATTTCGATAAAGCGTTCAGGTTCTTTATTTAAAATTGCTTCCACTGAATGAAAGCCAAAAATTAATTCGTTACTCATTTAATTAGCTCTTAGCACGTTTTCTTGCATTTTTACCCGGACGCTTTTTAGCAGCCGAAGCTTTTGATTTGGTTTTGCTAGCAGACTTTTTACCTGCTTTGCTTTTCTTGGTCGGCTTACCTGATGATTTACCAGCAGGTTTTGGTTTGCCCTTGCCCTTACCTTTGCCTTTATCCGGAATCGCACCTGCACGCAGTTGGTCGCGCACACTGGTTGCTTCATTTACGGCTTTTTGAGCACGACGGCGTGAATAACGGTCTTGCCTTATTTCTTCACCTAGCGTTAAATTAATACGGCGGTCATCAAGGCTAACAGAAGCTACTTGCACGTCAATTTGATCACCCATACGGAAAACTTTACGGCTGTTTTCACCAATTAAACAATGTTTTTTACCATCAAAATGATAGTAGTCATTACCAAGTGACGTAACATGCACCATGCCATCAATGTATAAATCATCTAAGCGCACAAATAAGCCAAAGTTCGTTACCGATGAAATAACACCACTAAATACATCACCTACACGGTCCTGCATAAATTCGCACTTCAGCCAATCAGCCACTTCACGAGTCGCATCGTCAGCGCGGCGTTCGGTCATCGAACACTGCTCACCTAGCTGATCGACCTCATCTTGAATATAGGCATATTCACCCGATGTTTTTTGCCCCTGCTCTTTGATAACGGCTTTAATTGCGCGATGCACAACTAAATCAGGATAACGACGAATTGGCGAGGTAAAGTGTGCATAGGCTTTTAATGCCAAACCAAAGTGACCTATATTATCTGCCTGATACACCGCTTGCTTCATTGAGCGTAACAACATGGTTTGAATAAGCTCAATTTCAGGGCGTTTTTCTAAACGGTCAAATAACTCGCCAACTTCTTTTGGCGTTGGCTCTTGCGGCATAGTAACTTCAATACCCAGCTCACCTAAAAACTGGCTAAAGTTCATTAGCTTTTCAGGATCAGGCTCATCATGCACACGGTAAAGCGCTGGCGCTTCGTGTTTTTCTAATAACTTAGCTGCAGCAACGTTCGCTAAAATCATGCACTCTTCAATCAGTTTATGTGCATCGTTGCGGCTCAGTGCCACAATTGATTCGATTTTACGCTGCGCATTAAAAATAAATTTAGGTTCTTTGGTTTCAAACTCAATTGCGCCGCGCTCTAAACGCGCCGCTTTCAGCGTTTTATACATTAAGTGTAATTCACGAATATGCGGCACAAGCGCTGCATTTTCTTCACCCAATGCACTTTCATCACCGCCAAGTAACTCACCTACTTTGGTGTAAGTTAAGCGCGCATGCGAATTCATTACTGCTTGGTAAAAACGATAGCCCGACAGTTTACCTGTTTGCGATACCGTCATTTCAGCCACCATACACAGGCGATCTACTTTTGGGTTTAAACTACATAACCCGTTAGACAGCACTTTTGGTAGCATTGGAATGACTTCTGACGGGAAGTACACCGAGTTACCCCGTTGAATTGCTTCACGGTCTAATGGGCTGTTTTTGCTAACATAGTGCGATACATCAGCGATCGCGACCCATAAACGCCAACCACCTGACTTTTTCGCTTCACAAAATACCGCATCATCAAAGTCGCGTGCGTCTTCGCCGTCTATCGTTACCAGTGGTAAATGACGTAAATCAATGCGCCCTTCTTTGTCTTTTTCAAGCACTTCATCGGTTAGACCAGCAATTTGCTGCTCAAGATCTTTTGGCCATTGATTTGGAATATCGTGATTACGCAGCGCAACTTCAATTTCCATACCCGGCGCCATATGCTCACCAAGCACATCAATTACTTTACCAAGTGCGTTCATACGCTTGCTTGGGCGCTGGGTAATTTCAATTTGCACCATTTGATTGTGCTTAGCATCACCTTCAAAGCCCGGCAAAATCATAATATCTTGGCTAATGCGCGGATCTTCCGCTACCACAACTGCCATACCATGCTCACGGAAAAAACGACCAATAATCGGCGCTCTTTCACCTTCAAGCACACGTACAATTCGTGCATCGCATTTACCGTTTTTACCAAAACTAGCTGGCTTTGCTAATACACGGTCGCCGTGCAGCACTTGCTCCATTTGGTGTTTTGGAATAAACCAATCTTTACCGCCTTCATCTAGCTCTAAAAAGCCAAATCCTTCGCGATGTCCAATCACTTTACCTTTTACCAAACCGACTTTATCAGGAATGCAGTAACATTTTGATTTATTGAATAGCAGCTGACCATCGCGCTCCATTGCGCGTAAACGGCGTTTTAAAGCGATTTGACGCTCTTCTTCAAACACGTTTAGTTCGCCACATAAATCGGCAAAGTTGGCAGGTTTAGTTCGGTTGCTGATATGCTCAAGAATAAACTCTCGGCTCGGCACTGGATTGTCGTATTTTTGTTGTTCGCGGTCTAAATAAGGATCTTTTTTCGGCATGAATTCGCACTATCTATGAAAGTGCTTTTATTTTAAACCATTTAGCCACTGGGTGACAGGTCATTTCTGTGACAAGTCGCTTTGCACGCGCTTTTGTTTGTCAATTTCAACGACTAAACCATCAAAAGCCAACACTAAATCGCCGGTGTAGTGGCTTTTAGCCTCGTTTTCTAGCGGTTCCAGCACGCCTTCGCCATGGTAGCGGCTTGAAAAATGAAACAGCGCAATGCGCGGAATATGGTATAACTCGGCAAATTCAGCAATGCGCTTGGCATCACTATGCCCGGTATGCAGCCCAACTTTATGTAAATCACTGTGAGTAAACGTGGCTTCGTGCACCAGTAAATCGATATCTTCAACCGCATCGGCCAGTAATTTAGGCTTTTCATTGTCGCCACAAATAATCACCTTGCGCGGTTGCCAGCTAGGAAAAGTATATTCTTCGGCATGTAATAACTTACCTTGGTATTCCACATCGCTTCCTTTTTGCAGCACATTAAAATGGCTGCCCGTTGCAACACCGTCATTAGCCAACTTTTCAAGATGCAGTTTTCGCGGAATATTTTGCTCCGCGATTTTAAAGGCAACACTTGGTACGCGGTGTTTTAACGAGTGAATAGACACCTGACAAAAACTAAAATTTAGTGCATGTTCTATCGCTTCAATCTCACTGCAAATTAACTCAAACCCCGTTTCCATTTGGGTGAATTTAAGTGCGCTTAATACAAAATCAATCACTGCTTTTGGCGCCACTAAATGCACAGGCTCTTTTCGCCCCGCCAACGAAATAGAGGCAATTAGCCCCGGCAAGCCATAACAATGATCACCATGTAAATGGGTAATTAAAATTACTGATAAGTGATAGCTCGCCAGTTCACTTTTTAAAATTTGATGCTGCGTTCCCTCACCACAATCCACCAGCAGCCACGACTTAGTCGAGTCAAAACTCACCGCAGTGGCACTCACATTACGATTAAGTGACGGACATGCTGACGAAGTGCCTAAAAAGTGAATTTTCAAATTATTAGCCTATGGTGTTGGAGTTATTGGTTAAATTGTAGAGGAGATTGATTGGGGATGGAATTGGTGGAGAGTTTGGCTTGATGTAATTTTATTAAGCATTTGTATTTATTCCATATAGTATCTGCCTTATAAGCTTATTTTACCTCCCTGTATTTCATAAAGCCCATCCATGGGCTCCATGTTACTTTTCTTTGTCGCTGTGTGATCAATCAGTCAATGCAACACACTCTTTAAATTTGTCTAACGGTGTACAAAATCCAAGAGTTTTTCTCGGTCGACTATTAAGTGCTTGTGCTACATCATCTAATTCCTCCTGAGAATATATTGATAAATTTGTACCCTTCGGGAAGTATTGTCTTAACAATCTATTAGTATTCTCATTTGAGCCTCGTTGCCAAGGACTTTGAGGATCGCAAAAGTACACATCAATATTTGTTTGTTCTGAAAACGTTTTATGACCTTTGAGCTCTGTACCTCGATCCCAAGTCAACGATTTATATAAACTACTAGGTAATTTTTGAGCATGCTTTATTAGTTGAGGAATGACATTATGCGTGCTTTTATTTTTTACTTTAACAAGACATACATACCTAGTTTGCCTTTCAACTAATGTTGCTATATAGCTTTTTTGACTACCTTCAATAAGGTCACCTTCCCAATGACCTGGTATAGCCCTATCTTCAATCGAAGCGGGGCGTTCACTAATTGAAATTAGCTCTTGAATATGACCTCTTTGGTTTTTTTCTTTAGTTCTAGCTCCTCTTATTCTTGGCTTGGAGCGAAGGCATTTAAGTAACTCTTTTTTCAATACTCCCCTAGTTTGGATATATAAGCTTTTATAGATTGTTTCGTGAGACACGTGCCAACTCTTATCATTTGGGTATTGTAACTTTAGCCAACCAGCTATTTGTTCAGGTGACCACAAATTTTTTAACTTATCAGCTATTAATAATGCGAGTTCTTGATTTAATTTTAGTTTACAAAGTTTAGGTCTTTTAGCACGTTTCCAAGCTTTATCGTCAGCGGCACAAGCCCTGTATTTATGAATACCGCCGTTACGTGATACTTCTCTACTTATAGACGAAGGCGCTCGTTTGAGTTCTTTAGCAATTACCCTAAAAGACTTATTTTGAGCTATACCTCGTGATATTTCTTCTCGTTCATTTAAAGACAGATGATTCTTAGAGCGTTTTCGTTTAAACCGTTTTACACCACCATATTTAGATAAAACATGATAAATTGAAGGCGCTTTGCGTCCCAATATATTGCCGATAGCACTCAAAGATTCACCAGACTTCCATCTTCGCCAAACTTCATCTTTTTCTTTATCGGTAAAACGAACAGCTGAACTATTACTCATTAACAGGCTCCACTTTTATGAATAAATAAAGTGTTGCACTGATTAATTGAATCTACAGCCAAAGATAAAGTAACCAAAAGAAAGGCGACCGCACTATCAAACTTAATCCTCAAAACAAATTTGAATTTTATGATAAACGCCATGAATCAGCATCCATGCCTCAGCATGGCTTGCTCGACCGCTTCGCTCCCTGTCTTGCATTATCAATTCAAACTTGATTTTCGGGTTTGATATAAGCGGATGGTAATCTCAGCAACAGCCTTCAAGGTCGCAATTGAGCGAATAGCTGTCATTAGTGAATTAGTTTTCAACACTGATTTTATGTCCAGTTGCTATGAGTTTCTCCTATATTCAGGAAAACGACCCATTTGGTCGTTTTTATCCTTTTCATAATTTCTAAAATGATTAAAAGTTTATCTGTAGCAACAAGTTAGTTAGTGTGGTAGAACTGGTACAATGATAAAAATAACCCATGGCTCGGTAGAAAAACGACCCAATGGGTCGATATTAAATTGTAGTACTCAACCGAGAATGGAGATATTAAGTTGAGAAAACCAAGGTTATTTATAGCTTCATCTGTTGAGAGCTTATCGGTTGCAGAGGCAGTAAATGTAAATTTGGATCATGAATTTGAAGTCACTTTATGGAAAAATGGTACATTCAAACTTTCATCTTCAGCAATTGATGATCTTGTAGAGAAATCATCCTTTGTAGATTTTGCACTCTTTATTTTTGCTCCAGACGATATAGCAACGATCCGAAGTAGAAATGAACACGTGGTAAGAGATAACGTAATCTTTGAAATGGGTTTATTCGTGGGGGCAATCGGCAAATCTCGTTCGTTCATATTAAAGCCCCGCAATATAGATATGCACCTTCCAACTGATTTATTGGGAGTAACCCCTGCTGATTACGACGCCAATCGTTCTGATAGTGATTTGGTATCAGCAACTAATCGAGCTTGTTCACTTATAAAAGCAGAAGTAGAAAGGCTAGGCCTAATTAATCATGAAAGCCTCTCAGAATCTAAAAAAATAATTGCCAATCCATCGAGCTATGAACTCAAGGAACAAGACTATAAGTTTTTAGCAGCTTGCTTACAAAGCCATACTGCAGACCCTGTGGGCTTACCGTTTCATAGAATTTCAAATAGTTTTCGCGGTACAAGCGAAGCGGCCATACAAATATCATTAATAAAGCTTGAGAGAATGGGGTATTTGAGCAAAACAATAGAAACTGATCATCAAGATGGCTACGACTTTTATGCTTACTCAATTACCGAGATGGGAGTCGATGTGCTTTTGCAGAATGAGGACGTCCTTCTGCCAAAGAATCCTGGAGCTCTGCGAGGCTTTAAAAGTGATGTGCCATTCTAGTGCTAACAAGCACATGTTATCAGACTGATTTTCGCTGCACTTCAAATCAGCCGCAAATACAGGAGTTAGCTGTTTCAATATTATCTCGGAGTTTAGATGGAGCTAATTAATTTTTGGTACTATTTATGCCACCTTTCTTCTAAGCAAAAAGCTGAGCAATCTGAATTCATGCCCTACTCAGAAGAAGATGTATATAATCGATTTCTTGGTTGCTCACTGATCTTTATCTGGAAGTCATCTACCTTGGTTTTCTTTTTAGCATGTGTATTTTTTGTAGCAAGACGCCTTGGCATGCTGATGTCAAACGAAGACCTAAATGTAGCAGCATTTGTGCTGCTAGCTGTTGCAGGTTATTGGATTCTGAGTTTTTTAGTTCGTAAAATATTTAAGTTCGGTTTTTTTCATGGAAATTACAATATATACAAAGATATTGAAAAAAGTTTCATTTTAGACATTTTGTATCGAGTCACATTTGTAAGCTTTTTTATTCTTTCAATGATAAGCAGTGTTTTACTTCTAGAGTCTGTTCAATATTGGTATTTGCCTATTATGTTCGCATATTTAGGTTTTTATATATTGAATATGTCAATTAAGAGAAAAGTTACAAAAAACAGCTAACAAGCCAATTATGGCAAGGACGAAAAACGCTTGGCTGGCGCTCATTCTTCGCTAATTTTAGCCAAGCATTATCCGCATTTTATGCGGTCGTTAGGTGAACGGGGAAAACCATTGAATGCATCGAAGTCTTTTATATTTTTTGTTCTTTTACTTCTAAATGGGTGTACAACAGGTCAACTTTATTACTTGGATAAAAATGGTGATAGAAAGCTAGCTTGTGATGTGGAATTTACTGGGAACCCGTGGGTTGATAAGTACGCAGTAGAATATTCACTTAGCTTGTGTGCAAAAAGTGTCGTGAAAAAAGGCGGAACGGTGAAAGAAGTACACCTTTTAGATATTGACACATCAATTCCCAGTCCACCATGTGGAGCCAGATGGAATCACGACTTAGCTAAACAAATGTATAAATCTGATGAACTGTCAAAAAAAGAGTACGGTTACATCGTGGCACATATTGACTTAGGTTTGGCAAAAGTTAATAAATGTTCACCTAACAAACCAAGTCAGTCGGATTCGTAATATTGTCGCGCTTGGGGCGTTATATAGCTATGGAAAGTAGATGACCTTTGACGAAGAAGAAATTCTTTTTGAAAATATTAAATCTGGGCACAATGATAACTACCTTATTGCTGACACTACATGGCGATTCTTTCTCAAAATTGAAGAGGATAAACTCTATATGTGTCAATCCAAAAAAGTTGGCTGGTGTTCTGAAGCCCCTGGCGATTTGGGTGAACAATTTAATTTTGTAGACGTTGTTTCGGTTTCCAGTGATAAAATCATTTTGAAATTGAAGGACAAAATAAAAAGCATTGAAGTGGTAAGTTCTGATGCAAGCCACTACTTTGGGCGGTAAGGTTTAGTGTAGACGCCACATAAGAAGCCATTACAGTGCGGGACTCTACGGATGGCAGTTGATGGCACTAAACTGTCTTTAGAAGCAGGTATACCGATTCACTCCATACCCCTTAATCAAACCTGAAAACATTATTTAAATGAATAATGCGAGACAGGGCGCGAAGCGGTCGAGCAAGCCATACTGAGGCATGGATGCCGATTTATGGCGTTTATGTTCACATTTAAATTATGTTTGAAGAGTCAGTTTGATTTTGGGGCACGTTTTTTGGTTCGTTTTTGTCGTGTAACAAAAATGAACAAGAGAGCGCCATGGATGGCGCTAGATAAAAGCAAGGAAGCTGCCGTCGCCAGCGCGACAAATACGCTTTCAAATTTGTACAGTAGCAAAGACTAAACGCCACCAATATGAGATTCTGACACAGGGTCAATCTAAATAACAGCTGATAACATTCTCAGCAAACAACATCAAATAATCAAAGTTCCCTTTCATAATGCACTGCTGGAATATCCCCTAGCGGATCGCTATGCATGTACTCTTTTACAAACCTCATTCCGAGCTTTTCCATTACGCCAATAGAGCCTACATTCTCTTTTAACGCAATTGCACTAATATGCGTGTACTCAGGCATTAACGCAATTTGCTCAACTAGGGCATTAGCAGCTTCGGTTGCATACCCTTTACCCCATGAGCTTTGCTTAAAACGCCAACCTAGTTCAAGGTTATGCCACTGAGTATCGGTTTCATCATTAAAGAAATGCATTGGCCTTACTAAAATCCAGCCAATAAACTCACCTGACTCTTTAATGTTAACTTTCCAAAGACCCCAACCTTTTTCTTTATTGGCATACTTTGCCATACGCGGTAAAAACACTGTGTGCTTTTCTTCCATCGTGGTTGGCTTACCACCATTTAAATATTTCATTACCGCAGGGTCTTGGTCGAGCTCAAATAAATCATCGATATCTTTATCAGTGATAAATGAATATTTAAGACGTGAAGATGATGGCTGCATTTTTTATACTCCTGAGCGGTAATTAATGTGATTTTTGGGCTGAATTTTTCTTATTTTTTTCTGATTTGTGATTCTAACACTACTTTTTAAAAGGCCTTTAGTATTAACTGTTACCAAACATTAATAACAGGAAATACCAATGAATTTAATTAAAGGACTATGCCTAGCATTCGCACTTTTTGTATCAAATGCCATTGCCCATCAATATGAAGGTGATTGGCAATTTATTAAAGGTGAATACAAAACGCCATCAGGTGAAGTACTAAAAGCAGATAACGCAACACTTGTGGCAATCAAAACCGTGAAAGGCGATAAATTTGCCTTAAACAATATGCAGCAAGGCGAATTTTTAGGGTATTTAGCCGGTAAGTTTACCATAGACGGCGATAGCTACAGCGAGCATATTGAAAAAGGCACTTCAAATGAGCACCAAGGTAAAGTGTTTACCTTTAAAGGTTGGCTTGAAACCAAACAAGAACACGGCCAAGAAGTTATTTACTGGCATCACAAAGGATTGGTGAATGGCACAGAAGAAACGGAAGTTTGGCGTAAACTTGCTCGCTAAGCGGCACATCTTATTTTAATTCAGAACCCAACCCTTTCTGAATAAAAGGAAACCAATGCGGTTTCCTTTTTCTTTCAGTGACAAAGACCACGTTATTATGCAAAATTAGAGACGAGTGCAAGGGTTGCCCAAATTAGTCGTCTCGCGTCAATCCTTTATCTCTTATACGCATCCGTCAGCAAAATAAGAGTAAACTACATGACTATTATGCAAAAAACCTATTGGTTGATACTCACCTTAGGAAACGCAACTACCTTTTTTTTATGGCAATACCACACAGATGATCTGACCTTTTCACTGTTTGTTTTAACCCTTTTATACAGCGCCATCGGCTTTTTCGATATCTTTTTCTCTAAGCGTAATTTAAACCGGTTGTACCCAGTTGTTGCTTACATTCGCTATTTTTTAGAGTCCTTTCGCGTTGAAATACAGCAGTACTTTATTGCCAACGACACCGAAGAAAAACCCTTTAACCGAGAACAACGCTCACTAGTATATCAACGTTCAAAGTCGGTGCGCGATACAATCGCTTTTGGTACACAGCGCGACTTACTGGAAGATAATTATTTAAGCTTATGGCACTCACTTTCGCCATGTGACGTAAAAGAAGAGTATAAGCGCACGCTAATTGGTGGTCCAGATTGCAAACAGCCCTACTCGGCATCTCGCTTAAATATTTCTGCAATGAGTTTTGGTTCGTTAAGTAAAAATGCCATCGAAGCGCTTAACTTAGGTGCCCATAAAGGTAGTTTTTACCACAATACTGGTGAAGGCGGGCTCAGCCCTTATCACCTAAAACACGGTGGCGACATTGTTTGGCAAATCGGTTCGGGACTATTTTCGTGTCGTACACAAAGTGGCGACTTTGACCGTGAAGTATTTCGCACTAAAAGCGCATTGCCGCAAGTTAAAATGATTGAAATAAAGCTATCGCAAGGTGCAAAACCAGGCCATGGTGGTGTATTACCTAAAGCAAAAATTACCGACGAAATAGCACGTATTCGATTGGTGGACCAAGATAAAGACTGTATATCGCCAGCGGCGCATCCCAAGTGCAAAACGCCAAAAGAGTTACTTAACTTTGTGGCTGAATTACGCGACCTTAGCCAAGGCAAACCTGTTGGCTTTAAACTTTGCTTAGGCAACCCTGCGGAGTTTTTGGCAATCTGTAAAGCCATGTTAGAACTGGATATTTACCCCGATTTTATTACCGTTGATGGCGCTGAGGGTGGCACAGGTGCTGCGCCCGTTGAATTTTCAAACCGCTTAGGCATGACCTGCCTTGAAAGTGTTTACCTTATTCATAACGCATTAATTGGCGTTGGTATTCGCGATAGAATCAGCATTATTGCCTCTGGTAAAACCGCTTCGGCATTCGATCTATTAGCAAAACTAGCAATTGGTGCAGACGCTGTGAACGCAGCGCGAACCATGATGATGGCATTAGGCTGCATTCAATCACGCAGTTGTAACACTAATGAATGCCCAACAGGCATTGCCACACAAGATCCTGCGCGCGCAAAAGCAATTGATGTTAAAAGTAAAAGTGAGCGAGTTAAAAACTTTCATAAAAATACCCTACACGCCTTTTATGAATTACTCGGTAGCATGGGGTTAGACGACCCCGATAAACTACTACCACAAATGGTAAAACGCAGAACGCCATACGGCTTGCTAATGTCGGTTGGCAGCTTAATAAAACCGTTACGCAAAGGTGAGATACTGGAAGATAGGCCACTTGGCAATTGGAGTATTTGGTGGCAACAAGCCTCTAGCGAGCATTTTTACGTATACGACGAGACTATTTTGAAACCACAGGAGTTAGTACGTGACAACACCTAATTTATCGCAGTTAAAAAACCAATCACTGATTAAACAAAGTAGTTTCGTTAACGGCTCGTGGTTATCATCAAATAGCTCATTTGACGTTGTTAATCCTTTTAACAATGAGTCACTACTGCAGGTTGATGATATTGAGATAACGCAAGTTGAAGATGCGGTTTCTGCCGCCAAAAGCGCTCAGCACGCATGGCAAAGTACCACCGCCTACGAACGAGCAACTCAACTTAAAAAGTGGGGCGAATTATTAACAGAAAATCTTGACGATTTAGCGCTATTACTCACTTTAGAGCAAGGCAAACCGCTGGCGGAAGCGCGCGGCGAAATTGAATATGGCATTAGTTATATTGAGTGGTTTTGCGAAGAAGCCAAGCGAGTTTACGGCGATACCATTCCTGCGCTAAGTAATTCTCAGCAAGTAATTGTAACAAAACACCCTGTTGGTGTTGTTGCGGCGATTACACCTTGGAATTTCCCTAATGCGATGATCACCCGAAAAGCCGCAGCTGCACTTGCTGCAGGCTGTTGTTTTATTGTGAAGCCATCAGAGTTAACGCCTTTAAGTGCGCTAGCAATGGCTGAATTAAGCCAACAGGCAGGCATACCAAAAGGTGCTTTTAATGTGGTTGTGGGTACTAATGCTAAAGCCATTGGCGAGGTGTTAACAACCCACCCAGATATTGCCAAGTTTAGCTTTACCGGTTCCACAGCTGTGGGTAAATTACTCACCAAGCAAGCCGCATCAACGGTAAAACGCGTTTCGATGGAGCTTGGCGGTAATGCTCCGTTTATTGTTTTTGACGATGCTGATTTAGAGGCAGCAGCAACTGGGTTAATTGCAGCAAAATTTAGAAATGCAGGGCAAACCTGTGTGTGCGCCAATCGTATTTATCTTGCCGAATCCATTAAACAGTCGTTTTTAGCCATCTTCACAGAAAAGTTAAAGCAGTTAAAACAAGGAAATGGCCTTAACGATGTGCAACTTGGCCCGCTTATTAACCAAGCCGCAATCGATAAAGTCACACAATTAGTTAATACAGCGCTAAGTGAAGGCGCACATACTCACTACCAAGGTGAAGCAAGTGCAACAGGCTACCCAGCAACGATTTTAACCAACTGCAACAACACCATGGAGATTGCACAAAACGAGATTTTTGGCCCCGTAGCCACTATTTTTAGCTTTGATGATGAACAAACCGCTATCAATCTCGCTAACGATACTGAGTATGGCCTTGCCGCTTATTTTTATAGCCAAAACATTAATCGCATTATGCGCGCAGCCAATCAATTAAAGTTTGGCATGCTTGGCATTAATGAGGGCGTTATTTCAAATGCCGCCGCCCCATTTGGTGGCGTAAAACAGTCCGGTTACGGCCGAGAGGGATCGAAAGTTGGCCTAGATGACTACCTTGAAACTAAGTATTTGTGTTTCGGTAATTTATCAAGCTAATAACTCGCACTACTAGTGTTTACTTTCAAAGGAGATGAATTATGAGTTTTTATAAATTATCAGCCATCACGGCGTTAATCGCGGTGTTACTTTCAGTCGCCCTAATGGGAATACCTGAGCTGCTTTTTTATCTATTTAATATTGAAGCCAGCGATACAACCTATTTTATGGGACGTAGAGCAAGTATTCTGTTTCTTGGGCTTGCATTGGTATCTTGGCAAATGCGCAACATATCAAACAGCACCACACAGCTAGCTGTTAGCTTGAGTTTTATGGTGATTATGTTTGGCTTGGCAATACTGGGGAGTATTGAATTTACGCTAGGTAATGCAGGTGTGGGGATTTTCTTAGCAATAACCACCGAGCTGACTCTCGGGTTATTTTACCTAAAAATATGGCGAGAAAAGCGTTTATACCAATTCACTTAAGTAGCTAATCATCCTAGCGGGCTAAATATCATGCTAACTGCGTTAGAATTTATCAATGTAGAACAACTACATAAGAAAAATTCCGCCTTGTTACCATTTCATTTATCCAGCGCTATCCCTGATCACATACTTAACAGAATTGGTATTACACACAAACCCTGTTTAAATAAAAAAGGCCATAATGGCCTTTTTTATTATGATTTTAAATTTATAAAAAGCTTAAACCTTGCTTTAACAAGTTAGCTTCTTTGCTGTATCCGTTATTCGCCATGTAGCCAACCAATGAGTTTACTAGCAAAGGAACTTGCTCTTTTGGAATACCAATGCTTTCAAACGAACTATCCAAATAACCTAGGCTTGCTGCTTGTTTGCCTTTATCGCCACCTTTGCCTAGCATTGAAGTTAGTGAAGACATTGACGATTTAGGCGCTTCACTGATCAGCCCGTTAGTATTTGGTAATGCTTGACTAATCAAGGCAAAGTTTTCAGGGCTAACATGATCTTTTGCTACTTTGAGCAACGCGCCCATGCCTGAACCAATGATATCTTCAGATAAACCCAATTGTTCAGATGCATATTTTACTAAGGCATTTGATGTTGTTTTTTCTGCTGTTTGGTTCGCTACAGCAGTATTTAACGTGCTTTTTAAATCAACCGCACTCACAGAATTAGCGTAAAACGCGCCCGTTACCATTACAACTAAAGTTAATTTTTTCATTAATTACTTCCAATAAGGGTTTAACCGATTTAGGTAAAGCGTAATACTAACAACTAAGGGATTAAAAAGTCATTAATTTAATTCGCTCTGGAACTTCAACCTAAAACTGAATCACAACATCGACTCGGTAACGCACCTAAGGGTTGACAAGGAGCCATGAAAATAGGCCCTAATGCATAAAGTAAGGTGTTTATATAAAGTAATGGGCGAGTGCAGCTAAGCAATACGCAACTAATCCATACAGCACAAATAAAGCCCATGCGAGTTTAGCGTTACCCATTTCCGCTTTTATCGTTGCCACGGTTGCTACACATTGTAATGCCACTACATAAAACAACATTAAACCAATGCCAGTACCAAGTGGTAAGCCATCTGCCATAATTTGTGATGCTAGCCCTGCAATATTTTCATCAGCGCCTTCCATGCCGTACAGTGTGCCTAACGCACCAACAAATACTTCTCGCGCCAAAAACGACATCATGATTGCCACACCATAGCGCCAATCTACACCAAGTGGTTCAAACACTGGTGCGATAAACTGACCAAATTGACCAAGTAACGAGTGCTCTAAATCAGCATTTTTCGGAAAATAACCCAGCACCCAAATCACCACAGACACCATAAAAATAACCGGTGCGGCGCGTTTAATAAAATAAATACCACTGTTCAAAACACGGTGCATTAGTGGCTTCCAATGGGGCATACGGTAAGTTGGCAGTTCTAAAATAAATGGCATTTCAGACTGGTTCTGCTCTGTAATTTTAGATTTACTTAATAATGCACTTACGATCAGCGCCATCACAATACCAAATAAATACAGGGCAAAAAATGCGGTACCTTGTAAGTTAAAGACACCAAGTACTGTGTGATCTGCCGGAATAAATACCGCAACTAACAAGGCATAAACCGGCAATCTCGCAGAGCATGACATCAAGGGAATGGTCATCATAGTGATCAGGCGTTTACGCGGTGACTCTATGGTTCTGGCGGCCATAATTGCAGGTATCGCGCAGGCATGTGCTGATAGGTAAGGAATAAAGCTACGACCAGACAAACCAAAGAAGCTCAAAGGCTTATGGCAAATTAACGCAGCGCGCGCAAGGTAGCCACTATCTTCCAGTAACCCGATAATAAAAGTGAGCACCATTATTTGCGGCACAAATACTAAAAAAGAACCAACACCACCAAACAAAGCATCTGCCGTAAAGTCTTGCATCATGCCGCTTGGCAATAAGCCTGTAACAAGCGCGGCGGTATCACCAATAAGCATTTCTACGCCATCCATTAACGGCGCAGCCCATGTGAAAATGCTCTGAAACAATAAAAACATAATTGTAAAAAATGCCACAACACCAAACACGCTATTTAACAAAAAATTATCGATAACATTTTGCTTTTTAAGCACAATATCGCTGGCAATTGCATATTTTTTTGCAAGCGCTTTAGCACTTTGCACGTTTTTACTAGGGTCTGAATGGAGGTTTTGCTGAAAAGGTGCTTTAGCAATTTCAACTAAGCCTTTTTGAAATTCAGTTACACCAGTAAGGGTTTTTGCTGACAAAGCAAATACCGGGGCATTCAAATCTTTAGCGAGTTGTGCGACATCTATTTGATGATTAAAGCGCTGTAATTCATCAATTAAGTTAAGTGCAAACACAACCTTTTTATTATGTTGCTGCGCTAAATGCTGCACTTGCAATGCAAATACCAAACTGCGCTCTAATCGCGTTGCGTCTAGTACATTTACAATCACTTCGGTGTCGTCTTGATTAATCGCCTCATTTAGCTTTTCAACTGCGATCTGCTCATCTTTTGAAAGCGTATTTAGCGAATAGGTACCTGGAAAATCGACTACTTCAAAGTCATTAAATTGACCACTTTTAAGCTCGACTGTAACACCTGGAAAGTTGGCAACTTTTTGCTTTAAGCCTGTTAACTGATTAAAAAGCAAACTTTTACCACAGTTGGGCTTACCAACTAATAAAATTCGTTTCATGAGTTTCTTACGGTTTATGCGATGTAAATACGTTTAGCTATTGCAGGTTCGAGTGAGTAAACACAATCCCCCACTTGATAAACAATGGGACCATTGAACGGTGTGCGACGTATGCAGGTTATTAACGCATTTTCAGCGAACCCCATTTCCTCTAGTCGTTGAGCGACGGCGGAATCTAAACTTGGACACAAACGCGCTATTGTCGCCTGTTGTTTTACGGGAACATCACAAATCGTCATGATACTTATTCGCAGTTAAATATTTGCCGCCAGTATGCGCTTTTCTACAACAAAGCTCAATGCAATTTGAATATTTATCTAAACTTTATATAAATAAAAATTAATTTATTAATTAAATTAAAACCCAGTAAAAGTTACTAATCTTATTTTACTTAAATATTTATTTTAGATAATAAAAAAGGTCACCGAAGTGACCTTTCAATTAAATCAAATTGAGGCAGTGCAGACTAATTCATCCTGAAGCTGTGGCCCGGCTCGTCATCCATGACTCGCGTAAAACACGCTGCGAAACTTCGTTTCGGTCGTGTTTTACCCAACGTTCTTACGTGCATTGCGGAACATGCGCATCCATGGGCTATCTTCTTTCCACTCATCTGGGTGCCAAGAGTTAGCAACTGCACGGAATACACGCTCTGGGTGTGGCATCATTACTGTTGCACGACCGTCCGTTGATGTAATACCTGTAATACCTTCTGGTGAACCATTCGGGTTGTTCGGGTATTGCGTTGTTGGCTTACCAAAGTTATCAACGTACTGAACTGCAACAGTGCCAGACTCAAGTGCTGCTTTCACTGCTGCGTCGTTTGAAAACTCAGCATGACCTTCACCGTGAGATACTGCGATTGGCATACGAGAGCCAGCCATACCTTGGAAGAATACTGACGGGCTTTCTTGTACTTCTACAAGGCTGAAACGTGCTTCAAAACGCTCTGATTTGTTAGTTACAAAACGTGGCCAGTGCTCAGTACCTGGGATAAGCTCTTTCAGAGTTGATAGCATCTGACAACCGTTACACACACCTAAGCTGAACGTGTCTTGACGCTCAAAGAATGTTTGGAACTGATCGCGTGCCATATCATTAAATAGAATAGACTTAGCCCAACCTTCACCAGCACCTAGTACGTCACCGTAAGAGAAACCACCACATGCTACAAGGCCTTTGAACTCTTCTAGTGTCAAGCGACCTTCAAGGATGTCACTCATGTGTACGTCTACTGCAGCAAAGCCTGCACGGTTAAATGCTGCTGCCATTTCAACGTGTGAGTTAACACCTTGCTCACGAAGGATTGCCATCTTAGGCTTAGCACCTGTTGCAATGTAAGGTGCAGCTACGTCTTCGTTTAGGTCAAAGCTTAGTTTTACGTTAAGACCTGGATCTTTTTCGTCAAACTTCGCATCAAATTCTTGCTTAGCACACTCTGGGTTATCACGAAGTGCTTGCATCTTGTAAGTTGTCTCAGCCCAAATAGTACGTAGTTCAGTACGTGTATTTGCAAGTACAACTTCGCCACCACGGTTGAAGATAACTTTGTCATCAGTGTTTAATGCACCGATAGTATGGCAAATTGCCGCAAGGCCGTTATCAGCTAACACAGCTTCAACTGCTGCAAGGTCGTCATTGCGAACCTGAATCACTGCACCTAGCTCTTCGTTGTAAAGTGCTTCGATGTCAGAGCCTGTTAGGCTATCAAGATTCACAGTCACACCAGTGCGACCTGCGAATGCCATTTCAGCTACCGTTGTGAATAAACCACCGTCTGAACGGTCGTGGTAAGCAAGTAACTTCTCGTCAGCTACAAGTGCTTGCATCGCTTCATAGAAGCCTTTTAATAGCTCAGGGCTATCAACGTCAGGCGTCTTGTCACCAAGCTGCTTGTAAACCTGTGCAAGGCTTGATGCACCCATACGGTTTTGACCTGCACCTAAATCAACTAGGATTAGGCTTGAGTCACCTTTATCTGTACGAAGCTGAGGCGTGACTGTTTTACGAATGTCTTCTACACGACCAAATGCTGTGATTACTAGAGAAAGAGGTGCCGTAACCGCTTTGTCTTCACCATCATCTTGCCATGTTGTCTTCATCGACATTGAGTCTTTACCAACTGGGATCGTTAGACCAAGCGCTGGACATAACTCTTCACCCACAGCTTTTACTGCTTCGTAAAGACCTGCGTCTTCACCCGGGTGACCTGCTGCTGCCATCCAGTTTGCAGATAGCTTGATGTTCTCAAGACCACCAATGTTTGCGCCAGCAATGTTCGTTAACGCTTCTGCTACTGCTAAACGTGCTGATGCACCGTAGTTTAGAAGTGCTGCAGGTGTACGCTCACCCATTGACATTGCTTCACCATGGTAAGTATCAAACGCAGCTGCTGTTACAGCACAGTTTGCTACTGGTACCTGCCAAGGGCCAACCATTTGGTCACGTGCCACTAGACCTGTCACCGTACGGTCACCAATGGTGATAAGGAATGTTTTCTCAGCAATAGTTGGTAGACGAAGTAAACGCTTAGCCGCTTCCTCTACGTCGATGCTATTTGTGTTTAGTGCTTCACCAGATACCTTTTTTGACTCAACGTCACGGTGCATCTTAGGTGCTTTACCAAGTAGAACTTCAAGTGGAAGGTCTACCGGGTTGTTATCAAAGTGGCTATCAGCAACTGTTAGATGACGTTCTTCTGTTGCTTCACCAATTACAGCGTACTGCGCGCGCTCACGTTTACAGATTTCTTCAAAACGTGCGAAGTCTTCTGCCGCTACTGCCAATACATAACGTTCTTGTGATTCGTTACACCAAATTTCGTGTGGTGCCATGCCCGGCTCATCGTTCGGGATGTTACGTAGTTGGAATTTACCACCACGGCCACCATCGTCTACAAGCTCAGGGAATGCGTTTGAAAGACCACCCGCGCCCACATCGTGGATAAACGCGATTGGGTTTTCGTCACCAAGCTGCCAACATTTGTCGATAACTTCCTGACAACGACGTTCCATCTCTGGGTTTTCACGCTGTACAGAAGCAAAATCTAAGTCTTCGTTTGACTGACCAGATGCCATTGATGAAGCAGCACCACCACCAAGACCAATGTTCATCGCAGGGCCACCTAATGCAACTAGCTTAGCGCCAACTGGGATCTCACCTTTTTGAACATGCTCAGTACGGATGTTACCAAGACCACCTGCAAGCATGATTGGCTTGTGGTAACCACGTACCTCTTCACCATTGTGGCTGTTAACTTTTTCTTCGTAAGTACGGAAATAACCAAGTAGGTTAGGACGACCAAATTCGTTGTTGAACGCCGCACCACCTAGTGGGCCATCAATCATGATGTCTAGTGCATCAACAATACGACCAGGCTTGCCGAAGTTAGTTTCCCACGGCTGCTCAAAACCTGGAATACGAAGGTTAGATACGGTAAAACCAACTAGACCTGCTTTTGGCTTAGAACCACGGCCTGTTGCGCCTTCGTCACGAATTTCACCACCAGAACCGGTTGATGCGCCAGAGAATGGTGCAATTGCAGTTGGGTGGTTGTGCGTTTCAACTTTCATCAAGATTTCAATGTTCTCTTGATTGTAGCTGTACTCGCCTTCTTTATTTGGGAAGAAACGACCCGCTTTAGAACCCTTCATTACTGCTGCGTTATCTTTATAAGCAGACAGTACGTTTTCAGGGTGCGTTTCGAATGTGTTTTTGATCATTTTGAACAGCGACTTAGGCTGCTCTACGCCGTCGATTGTCCAATCAGCGTTAAAGATTTTATGACGACAGTGCTCAGAGTTCGCCTGTGCGAACATGAATAATTCGATGTCGTTCGGGTTACGACCTAGTTTAGTGAAGTTTTCTACTAGGTAGTCAATTTCGTCGTCAGCTAGCGCGAAACCTTGCTCTACGTTTGCAATCACAAGTGCTTCACGACCACCACCAAGAATGTCTACTGATGACATTGGACGCGGCTCTTCAACGCGGAATAACTGACCAGCATCTTCAAGGCTGTTATGCACAGACTCTGTCATACGGTCATGAACTAGCTTAGCAACGTCATTTAGCTGCTGCGCGTTTAGGTCGCCTTCAACATAGTAAGCAATACCACGTTCAACACGGTGTACTTTGTCTAAACCACAGTTGTTAGCAATATCAGTTGCCTTTGATGCCCATGGAGAAATGGTACCAATGCGCGGCGTCACTAAAATGAGCGCACCTTCAGGCGTATGTTCAGTAATGGTCGGCCCATACTTTAATAGCTTATTTAGTTTGTCTAACTCAGACTCTGAAAGTTCTGCTGTTAAATCAGCAAAATGCATAAACTCAGCGTAAACACCAGTCACTGGTAAATTGGCGTCAGCGCAGGTTTTAAGGATCTTTTGAACTTTAAAATCAGAAAGTGCAGGTGCACCACGTAGGATCAACATAGGTATTTTCATCCGGGGTTAAGGATTGAACGAAGATTTATGGGCGCACATTATAGTGGAAAATGACATGAGATTTAAATAAAAATCAAAAAATAGACAAAAATAGGCAAATTCTAATTTCATGTATAGGACATTAGTCCTCGTGACGATCGGGACTTTATCTGTTATAACAAGCTTGTAGGGGTTAGTTATTTTAGGATTTGAGTGCTAAAACGCGTTGTAATTACACTGGTTATTTTTTTGCTGGCAGCATGCTCAGAGCCTGTCGCAGAAACACACCTCGGCCAAATTAAACAAAAAGATAAAGTTCGTATCGGCACTCTTGCCGGCGAAAGTACTTACTATATTAGTGCCAATGGTGAGCTCGGTTTTGAATATGAGCTCGCCAAAGCATTCGCAAACTTTATTGACGCAGAACTCGAAATCATTCCTTTTTTCTCAATTAAAGACATGCTTAACAAGCTAGAAAAAGGACAAATCGATATTCTCGCCTCAGGCCTTACCCTAAATAAGTCGCGTTTAAATAAATACCGTTTTGCGCCGCAATACCGCTCAATCAGTCAAAAGCTCGTTTATAAACAAGGGCGTAAAAGGCCGCGTAATTTTTCACAGCTAGATGCCCCCGTTACTGTTATTGCCAAAAGTGCTCATGCTGCCAGTTTATTAAAAGCAAAAGCCAATTTTGAAAACTTACAATGGGTTGAAACCGAAGAGTTTGATGAAGCCGAATTATTACAAGGCATTATTGATGGCAAATTCGCTTACACCATTGCTGACTCGCACACTTTGGCGTTATTTCGTCGCTATCACCCTGAGCTTAGTATTGCCTTTTCGGTAACCCGTGAAGAACCGGTCGCTTGGATGCTACAACAAAATGATGACGACAGTTTATATGCAATGGCGATTGAGTTTTTTGGTTATGCACGCTCAACGGGCCTATTACAAAACCTAGAAGAAAAATATTTTGGCCACGTTCGTCAGTTTAACTACATCAATACTCTTGCTTATATAGAAGCAGTTCGTGATGTATTACCTAAATACCGAGATTGGTTTAAGCAATATTCACGCAGCCTTGATTGGCGCTTACTGGCAGCAGTCAGTTATCAAGAATCGATGTGGGACCCACGTGCCAAATCGCCAACTGGCGTACGCGGTATTATGATGTTGACCTTGCCCACTGCAAAATCGGTGGGTGTTAAAAACCGCCTTGAACCCGAACAAAATATTCGTGGTGGCGGCATCTATTTAGAAAAATTAATTAATCGCGTACCCGAACGCATAAAAGAGCCAGACCGCACTTGGCTTGCGCTTGCCGCTTACAATGTGGGTTTTGGTCATATGGAAGATGCCCGCGTGCTAACTGAAAAAGCGGGCGGCGATGCCGACAAATGGGCAGATGTGAAAAAACATTTACCGTTACTGATTAAAAAGCGCTACTATCGCCAAACAAGATACGGGTTTGCCCGTGGCGATGTCGCCGTTAAATATGTCGATAATATTCGCCGCTATTACGACACACTCGTTTGGCTTGATGAAAACCAAGATGAGTAACACGATAGTTGAATTCACCGTGGTGAATGTCATATAAGTGTCATAATTTATTAATAAACTTATCGAGAGATAAGGGCTTTAGCCAATTACCCTTCTCCACTCTCACCTTTTTAAGGAGAACCTATGCTAAGAACGCGTAGAAAATTCAAAGTAAAACGCAGTACGGTTAACACGTGTGCTATTCGTCGCCGCATTGCAAGACGCAACACCCATCGTAAAGTTCTTGAACGTCGCAGAGCATTTAATTTATTGGTGGAAGCTGAAGCGAGCTAGCTTTCACCTTTTGCCGCTTTTTTAGCGGCTTTTATTTCTGCGCGGCGTTTTTTAAAAAATGCCGACAGTTTTTCACTGCACACTTCCGCTAAAACCCCGCTAGTTACATCTATTTGATGATTGAGCTTTTCGTGGCGAGTTAAGTCCATAATGCTGCCCGCTGAACCTGTTTTTTCATCATGTGCGCCAAATACCAAACGCTTTATACGGCTATGCACCAACAACCCTGCGCACATAGAGCAAGGTTCCAAAGTGACGTATAACGTACAATCGAGCATACGATAGTTTTCAATGTGCTTGCCAGCTTGGCGAATTGCCATCATCTCAGCATGGGCCGATGGATCATGCTGTGTAATTGATAAATTATACCCCTCAGCAATAATCTGGTTGTCTTTTACAACAATGGCACCAACCGGTATTTCTCCATGTTGCTCGGCAATATCAGCACGTTTAAGCGCCTCAATCATCCAATATTCATCGCTAAATTCAGGGTACATACTTACTCAGGTTGATTTATAAACACCTTAAATATTTTACCAAGTTAAAAAGATTCATGCATTGTTATCTCTTTTTCTTAGAATTTTTTAAAATAAAGGGCTAATGTCATAGTTATTCAATTATTTTTTAGGCTATAATCCGCCGCCATTTTGCACGACGCCAAAGCAATGTAGAAACAAGATGAAATTTCCTGGACGACGCAGACAAAAACACTACTTTCCAGTGGAAGATAAAGATCCGTTAACGAACGTGATCACACAAGACAGCAAGCTTGCACGTAATTACATAGTGGGTATTGACCAAATTGTGGTTGATATAGAAGCCAAAGTTGATCAAGCCTTTCTCAACGAGTTTGGCCTGCACCGCGGCATGTCGCAAGTAATGGATGATGACACCACCAACGCTCTCTATGCACGCTTAAAAGATCATGACATGATCGACTACGAATTTGCAGGCGGCACTATTGGTAACACCATGCACAATTACTCAGTGTTATCAGACGACCGTTCAGTACTGCTTGGTGTGATGTGCGAAAATATCAAAATTGGCAGTTATGCTTATCGCTTCGTTAGTAAAACCTCAACCCGCGTAGATTTAGAACATCTACAACCGGTTGATGGCCCAAT
Source organism: Pseudoalteromonas sp. ABV4_021 (assembly GCF_056159365.1). NCBI lineage: Bacteria > Pseudomonadati > Pseudomonadota > Gammaproteobacteria > Alteromonadales > Pseudoalteromonadaceae > Pseudoalteromonas > Pseudoalteromonas sp. ABV4_021. Next base: position 2,608,370 of record NZ_JBSWVB010000001.1, read on the forward strand.
TGGTCGTTGTTTTACACTTATCGATGAAAGTGGCGAACGTACTTTCGCTATCAGTCCTGGTTTAATGAACCGCCTACGTCCTGAATCCATTTCCCAAGAGCTTATTGCTAACTCGTCTGCTTTAGTTATTTCTGCTTATTTAATGCGTACTACAGGTGAAGACACCATGACCGAAGCAGCGTTAAAAGCCGTTGAATACGCAAACGCAGCAAATGTACCTGTTGTGCTGAGCTTAGGTACCAAATTCTTAATTGAGCAAGACCCAGAGTGGTGGCAAAACTTCGTTAACGATCACGTTGACATATTAGCTATGAACGAAGAAGAAGGCCTTGCCATTACCGGCTTCGAAGACCCGCTATTAGCCGCTGATAAAGCACTTGATTGGGTTGATATGGTAATTTGTACTGCTGGCGCCCAAGGCATGTTCTTAGCTAGCTACATTGATGACTGTTGGAAACGCCCAACAGAGCACCAATTAATGCCTGGCAGCATTCCTGATTTTAATAAATTTGAATTTTCACGCGCGATGCGTCGTAAAGACTGTAAAAATCCAGTTAAAATTTACACTCACACCGCACCTTACATGGGGGGGCCTGACAGCATTAAAAATACCAATGGCGCAGGTGATGGCGCACTGGCCGCAGTACTTCACGATATTAGCGCTAATGTGTACCACCAATTAAATGTTCCGACCTCAAGTAAGCATGAAATCAATGCGCTTACCTATTCATCACTTTCACAAATCAGTAAATATGCTAACCGTGTAAGCTATGAGGTACTAGTGCAGCATTCGCCACGTTTAACGCGCGGCTTGCCTGAACGAGAAGACAGCTTGCAACAAGCTTACTGGGAACAATAATCCCGCGTTATGTCCAATAAAAAGCCCGCTACAATATGCGGGCTTTTTGTTACCAAGTTAAACTCAGTACTTTTGGAGATTGGGAACTGGTTTTTAGTATAAGTTTACTAACTTAACCTTAGCTTAACTCTGTCAACTCCTACATTTTTAACTAAGCAAACTTTCCAACAGACATAAAAAAGCCCGCTAAAGTTAGCGGGCAAAGCTTGTATAAAAACAACAAGGGAAATAAAGTCCAAGGGAGATTGGAACTTAAGCTTACTTTAGCCTTTTTAAACTTAACCTTTGCTTAATTCATACTAATTAAATTCATTTTATGGAAAGTTATTGCAAAAAATAAAGTATTTAACCTAGCTTCTGCGCTTAATGCCTGTTTACTCAAATAACGCATTATTTAAGTCGGCTAAATCTGCTTACATACTTCAGCGAAGTGGCTATTACGGCCTTTATTGAGCAAGTGCACTTTCCAAGCTTTTGCCATCACCATCTACCGGTGAAAGTATTTTTAAGCCAAGTACTTTCGCAATTGTTGGGTAAACATCTAGATTAGGAAACTCAGCAATAGACGTATTTTGTTTAAATGCAGGTCCTTTCGCTATAAATAATGCCCCCATTTCTTGAGTGTAGGCATAACCATGCGTGCCTAAATAATCGGACTCTCCTTCAAATGAGAATGTTTTTGGTGCAGTGGTTTCAATAATAATATCAGCATCTCGAGCACCAAACTTAACACCGCGACTCGCTAGTGTATTTTTATCAAGTACGCTATAACGTCCTTTCGCATTTGCTACGAGCTGCGCTTTCGTTTTCTCGATAGACACAAATGAGTTTGGCTTAATATAAATTTGCACACGAGTTCCTGAGTTCTTAATAAGAAAATCATCTTTAGACAAACCCAGCAAGTTAATTTCAATGGTCTGCTTTGGATCAACTTGTGACATACCGTGATCGGATACTAAAACTAAATTAATATTAAGATCATTCAGCTCAGCTAAGCGCTTATCCAATTGGGCAATTAATGCATCCATTTTTTGTACGGCATCAAATGTTTGCTGTGCGTTAGGGCCAAAATCATGGCCCATTGAATCAACTAATGAAAAATAAGCTGCAACAAAACGCGGGCGCTGTGACTTTGGCAAACTAAGCCAGTCTACAATTTGGTCTACGCGGCGCTGATAATCGCTATGTTGCGAGTAGTGATAAAAATAACTTGGTGTACGACCATTAAAGCGCGCGTCTGATTCTGGCCAGAAATAAGTTGCCGCTTTAACACCTTGCATTTCAGCAAGGTTCCAAAGTGGTGTTCCATTTAGCCAGGTACTGTCGTTACGCCCTTTGCCCATGCTGTAGCATTCTTTACGATTTCTATCACAAAATTTATTATCAATTATGCCGTGATTAGCGGGCTGTAAGCCGGTAATTATTGAAATATGATTTGGAAATGTTTTAGTTGGGTAAACCGGAATCATACGCTCTGCACGAACCCCTGCTTTAGCAATTTTTGCTAAATTCTTTGCTTGGTGTTTTTCAATATAATCCCAGCGAAAACCATCAAGGGAAATCAAAACAACGGTTTGCTCTTTGGCAAACACAGGCGTGCTTAAGGCACTTAAAACAACGAGAAGTAAAACAGCTATTTTTTTCATTTGCTTTGCTTGTGTAGTAATTTGTTCCATCTAAACTTGTTGAATTACAAAAGTCTAGGCTATTTGTCCTCAGCTATATTTATTTAACGTAAGCTCGAGTTATTTATCAAAAATTGATCTTAAATAGCTAACACAACGTAATGTGGGCAATTTTCCAAAAAGATTTGATACAATCTTTTTAATTTAGCTAATTAAGTAAGGGTTACCGTGTCTCGATTCACTGCCGTCACTGAAGAACCGCATAAACGATTTCATAAAAAAACAGCCGTTTTACTCACTAACTTAGGCAGCCCAGATGCACCCACAGCAAAGGCGCTTAGAACCTATTTAGCTGAGTTTTTATCTGATCCACGCATTGTTGAAATTCCGCGTGTGCTTTGGAAAATTATTCTGCACGGCATTATTTTACGTATTCGCCCAAAACGTTCGGCGAAACTTTACGCCGGTATTTGGACTGAACACGGTTCACCATTATTGGTTTACAGTAAAAAACAGCAAGCGAAGCTAGCAACTTTACTTAAAGACAAAGGCCTAGATCACGCCGAAGTATTCTTAGCCATGCGCTACGGTAACCCATCAATTAAATCAGTGCTCGAAGAGATTCGTGAAAAAGGCTATCAAAAAATTGTTGTATTGCCTTTATATCCGCAATACAGCGGTTCAACTACCGGCTCAACTTATGATGCCATTAGTCGTGAACTTGTTGACTGGCGCTGGGTACCTGAGCTGCATTTTATTAACGGTTATCAAGACAACCCGTACTATATTGATGCCCTTGCCGCCAGCATTAAAGAAGATTTAGATAAACATGGTATGCCTGAAAAATTAGTACTTAGCTACCATGGCACACCTAAGTTTTTCCTAGAAAAAGGCGATCCGTATTATTGCTTTTGCCAAATGACCAGCCGTTTAGTGGTAGAAAAGTTAGGACTTAACAAAGACGACGTAATCACCACCTTCCAAAGTCGTTTTGGTAAAGCGGAATGGTTAAAGCCTTACACCGATGAAACCCTTGAAAAACTAGCAAAAGAAGATGGCATTAAGAACATTGCCATTGCTAGCCCTGCATTCAGCTCTGACTGCTTGGAAACATTAGAAGAACTAGAAGATGAAAATCGTGAAATTTTTGAACATGCTGGCGGTGAACACTACCGTTATATACCAGCATTAAATGACCGCGATGATCATATTGCCGCTTTTTATGAAATCATAAAGCAGCATTTGTAATTTACTACTGTATAAACAACAAAAAACCCAGCACTAGCTGGGTTTTTCTTTACCTAAATTATTGTTAGCAATATAAGCTCGATTAGAACTTGTATTCCATACCAATCGCTAGGTAATCGTTATCTGTCGTTTCGTCTTTCTCTTGCTTAGTGTAGAAAGCGAATAGCTTAGCGTTTTTGTTAAGCTTGTAATCAACACCAACAGACGTTGCTACTTTGTCATCAGCATCCGCATCAAACTCAAGTACTTGGTATTGTGCTTTTAATGTGTAGTCGTTAATTTTATATGCTGCATTAACTAAGAAACCATCTGCTGACTCAGAGCCGTCGATTTTTTCTTGTGTTTGGTACATTGCACCTAGCTTAACACCCGCTACTTTACCGTGAATTGAACCACGAACAACGTCATAACCTTTTACTTCGCTATCTACCGCAACAGATGCGTAAATCGCAGATTTTTTAAGGCCTTTATCACCATAGGTTACTGCTGCTGAGTAACCATTATCAGCGTCAGCTGAATCTTCAGCAATTACAGAGCCAATAACTTGGAAACCGTTAAACTTAGGTGTTTTATAAGTGATTGAATCACCCATACGATTTTCACCTTTGAATACGTTTTTGATATCGCCTTCAAGGTCGTTGAATAGGTCTAGTTTACCTTGTGATTGCTTTAATGCTGTGTCGTTACGACCGATTAATACTTCACCAAAACCGCCTTGTAAACCAACGTATTGGTTACGTGACTTAAGATGGTCATCACTGCTGTTTGAAGCATCTGACATATCAACTTGCCACTCAAGCTTATAAACAACTTTTAAGCCTGACTCTTCACTAAGTGTCTCACTGCCTTTTACACCAAAACGAGACGCGTTGCTTTTAATTTCAGTAAAAGAGCCTTCGCCTTCATCGCTATTTTGTACTGTAACATTCGCTTTACCGTAAACGTTTACATCAGCCATTGCAGGTGCTGAAAGTGCAGCTAGTAAAGATAAAGCAAGGGGAGCCTTAACATTTTTCATGTGAAAACCTCTAAATGAGTGAAATATATTTGTAATCAATTTGAACGAGGCGCAGTGTGTCATCAATACGTGACAGAAATATTACACTTGAAACTTTTTTTCATTTTTCTGTATTCAAATTGTCACCTACCAACAAAAACAACACCTGAGCACCAATAATCACATTAAGAAAAGTGACATTTAGCTGTCATGTTTATGTATAGGAACAATAAATTAGCAAAATATCTTCACAGAGTTTGTTTATGCCACTAAACTAAAAAATATAATTGAAACAACTACAATGAAGTAAAGTGCAGCCTAAACTATTGTTAATTGAAGACAATCCCTCAATTTCTAAAATACAACGTCATGTTGCACTTAGAATTGGTTATCAAGTCGATATTGCCGATAGCTTAGCATCCGCTATTGATTTGATTGAAGTAAATGATTACTTCTGCGCAGTTGTCGATTATGTTCTACCTGATGCATCAAATGGTGAAGCCATTCCATTAACGATTGGCGCATCAATCCCAACGATTGTAATGACTGGAAAATTAGACGACAAAACCCGTGATACTGTCATGCAATACCCAGTTGTTGATTACATCACCAAAGAGAGCCGCCAAGCATACACTTACCTAGAAACACAGCTTAAACGCTTGCCGCGCAATGAAAATGTGCGCGTGCTTATTGTTGATGACTCAAGAAACACACGCAAACTGATTAAAAGCTATTTGTTAAGACACAAATATTTAATTGCCGAAGCCGAAGACGGTGTATCGGCACTTGAAAAGCTTGCGCAGTTTGACGATATCAAAGTGATTATTTCTGACAATGAAATGCCAAACATGGATGGCGTTACCTTAACCCGTAAAATTCGCGAAAAATTCAATTCTGAAGATAAAGTAATTATTGGAATTTCTGGTACTGATGATAATCGCGTATCGGCTAATTTTTTAAAAAATGGCGCCGATGATTACCTGCGTAAACCCTTTTACCCAGAAGAGTTTTATTGTCGCGTAAGCCAAAACTTGGATATGCAAGAAAACATTGCCACCATTCGTCGTCAGGCTAATTCGGATTACTTAACCGGCCTACCAAACCGCCGTTATTTCTTTGAGCAAGCAAATAGCTTATTGAAAAGACAAAAATTTGCACACCAAGTAGCAATGCTCGATATCGACCATTTTAAAGCAGTAAACGATAACTATGGCCACGATGCTGGTGATATCGTACTAAAAGAAGTATCACGTTTATTAGATACCATGTTTGGCAAAGATCACTTAGTTGCTCGCTTAGGTGGTGAAGAGTTTGCCGTGTTGTTTATAGATGAAAACCACAAAGACAATCAAGCACTGCTTGAGCAATTTAGAGAAACCGTTAGTCAGCTGCAAATTGATTGTGCAAATCAAACACTCTGTGTAACCATTTCGATTGGGGTAACCGTAAAAGATACACAGAGTACAGATGAAATGTTAAAGCTTGCTGATTTGTGCCTGTATCAAGCAAAAGAGCAAGGCAGAAACCGCGTTATTATGGGTTAACCGCTACGCGCTTTGCGTTACGGTACGAGTCATAACTAAATAGCGCGAGTGCAGACCAAATAAAACCAAAGGTTACCATGCGGTCGGCACTAAAGGTTTCACCATAAAACAGTACAGCCAAAATAAACATTAGGCTTGGCCCAATGTACTGGAAAAAGCCTAAAGTTGAATATTGAATACGACGCGCAGCCGCTGTGAAACACAGTAGTGGCAGCGTAGTCACAATACCTGCACTAATTAACAATAAATTAAGCGATACGCTATTACTGGTTAAATCACTGGTTGGTGTATCTAACCCCCACCAATAAATTATCGCTACAGGCAACATAAATAACGATTCAATCAACAAACCTGGTAAGGTATCTACCGGTAGTTTCTTACGAATTAACCCATAAAGCGCAAACGAGCTTGCTAAGCTAAACGCAATAACTGGAAACGAGCCAAAGCTAACAAGCTGAACAACCACGCCAGTTACCGCCAGTACAACCGCAACAAGCTGCAATCTGCGTAAACGTTCTGATAAAAACAACACACCCAGCAACACATTTAACAACGGATTGATGTAGTAACCTAAGCTGGCATCTAACATATGGTTATTATTTACCGACCAAATAAACAGCCCCCAGTTAAAACCAAGTAACGCGGCGCTCAGCAATAACCAGCCTGCAGTTTTCACATTAAACAACGCACTTTTAACCGAACGCCATTTTTTAACTACCGTAAGAATTACTAATAAGAATAAAACTGACCACACCACACGGTGCAATAATATTTCCATCGCGGCAACATGATCTATTGCCTTAAAATAAATTGGGGCGAGCCCCCACATTAAAAATGCAGCGATGGCAAAAATAACGCCTTGCTTTTGACTTTGCATATCAATCACTCAACAACTCAGGGAGCGCCAGTTTAGGGATCTGCTCAATTTAAGTAAAGACAGCGCGATAAAAAGACTTTAGAATTAGCGCTCGCTAAATTGCATGCTTTGTAAGTCAATGCAGATAACATAATGCCAATCAAATACACCTTAATGTAATGGAAAATCAACAAGCGACCCAACCAGTAATGCAGCAACAAACGCCTCACAGCGTATTAAGTTCAGTATTTGGCTATAAGCAATTTCGTGCTGGGCAAGAGCAAGTCATTGACGCCGTGCTTGATGGTCAAGATTGTTTGGTTTTGATGCCAACCGGTGGTGGTAAATCATTATGTTACCAAGTACCTGCATTACTGTTACCCGGTATTACCATTGTGGTATCGCCGCTTATTTCCCTGATGCAAGATCAAGTGGCACAGCTAAAAGCACAAGGTGTTGCAGCGGCATACATTAACAACAGCCAATCGCGCGAAGAGCAGCAATTAATTTATCAAGGCCTGCACCAAGGCCAAATTAAAATTTTATATGTAGCACCTGAGCGACTGCTTACTGACGATTTTAGTACCCGCTTACAGCATTTAAATATTGGTTTGTTTGCCATAGATGAAGCGCACTGTGTGTCGCACTGGGGCCATGATTTTAGGCCTCATTACTATCGTTTAGGGCAGCTTAAACAACGCTTTAGCCATATTCCTATTATGGCACTCACAGCAACGGCAGATATTGCCACGCGTAACGATATTGTGATGCAACTGGGTCTTACTAACGCCCATATTTATACGGGTAGTTTTGACCGCCCCAATATCCGTTACACTATTGAAGAAAAATTCAAACCGCTTAGTCAGTTAATGCGCTTTTTAAAAGAGCAAAAAGGACAAAGCGGCATTATTTATTGCTCAAGCCGGAAGCGCGTTGACGACATAGCTGAAAAGCTCGTTGATGCGGGTTATAACGCAGCGTCTTATCATGCAGGGCTTGAAAATGAACAGCGTACATTTGTGCAAAATGCCTTTGCTCGCGACGATATTCATATCGTCGTGGCGACAGTTGCCTTTGGTATGGGAATTAATAAACCCAATGTGCGTTTTGTTATTCACTACGATATTCCTAAAAACATCGAGTCGTACTATCAAGAGACCGGTCGCGCTGGCCGTGATGGTCTATCAGCCGAAGCCATTATGTACTTTGACCCTGCCGATGTGCCGCGCGTAAAACGTTTTTTTGATGATATTCCAGACGAGCAACGTCGCAAAGTAGAAGAACAGCGCTTTAATGCCATGGCCAGTTTTGCTGAAGCGCAAACCTGTCGCCGCCAAATACTGCTTAACTATTTTTCTGAGTATCAAGGCAAGCCTTGCGGTAACTGTGATATTTGCTTAAATCCGCCAAAACAATTTGACGGTACTGAGCTGGCTCAAAAAGCATTAAGCTGTGTTTATCGCGTCGAGCAAAAGTTTGGTATGGGTTATGTAATTGAAGTTTTACGTGGCGCCAATACCATTCGTATTCGCGAAAACCAACACGACCAACTTTCAACTTTTGGTCTTGGCAAAGATAAATCAGTTGAATATTGGCTGAGTATTTTGCGTCAACTTATTCACCACGGATTATTACATCAAGATATCACGCAATCATCTAGTTTACGCTTAACAGAAGCAGCTCGCCCAGTATTAAAAGGTGACTTTGCCCTACAGTTAGCCGAGCCGCGACTTGAAGTGAAACACGTTTACAAAGACAAACTCGCACGCTTTAACTACGATAAAAAGCTATTTGCCAAACTTCGCGGCTTGCGTAAAGAACTGGCTGACGCAGAAGACGTACCACCTTATGTGGTATTCAGTGATGCTACGCTTGCTGAAATGGCGCAAAAGATGCCAACCAGCGATGCCGAATTCTTAAAAGTATCAGGGGTTGGATTTACCAAACTCAATAAATATGGCGCCTACTTTATGAATGCCATTCGTATGCATTTAACCAGCTAATTATTGGAGCATATAATGACTAGCAAAGCCCTTTTCTCAGACCATATTTTAATTACCCCAGTTGAACTGCCAGATGATGAAGAATTTGATCTGTGGGCAAGTATTTACCTTCACAATGATGCGATTTCATCGTTAGAATTTGAACAAGGTGCCGACCGCCACTTAATGCGTTTCAAATTTAAAAACACTTCATTTAATTTAAACTTTGAACACTATAGTCAAAGCATTTGGATTAATAGCGACAGTCAGCAAGACCTCGATTTATTACCCGAGCTCTATTCATCGCTTTAGTTTTGACATTACTTTTCACCATGCTAGCGTGAGGTAAAACATAACAATAAGAACAATAGCCATGTTTAAAAAATCGTTACTCACGCTCGCCTTATTCGCTGTTCCAAACTGCTTTGCAGCACAGACCCTTATTCACGCAGGCGAACTACTGGTCCACGCCGATAAAACACCGCTTTCAAAGCAAACTATTATTATTGAAGACGACAAAATCGTCAGTATTCAAGCTGGCTTTCAACAAGCCAGCAATGAACAAACATTGATCGACTTATCTGACAGCTTTGTAATGCCAGGCTTAATGGATATGCACGTGCATTTGCAGTTTGAGTTAGGACCAAACAACGACGCAGAAATTGCCAAAGTATCACCGGAACTAGTCGGTATGCGCAGTGCCCATTACGCCAAAAAAACGTTACAAGCCGGTTTTACTACAGTGCGTGATCTTGGTTCCGATCCGCAATATATGTATGCCCTGCGTGATGCCATAAACAAAGGCTGGCTTGAAGGGCCGCGTATTATTGCGGCAGGTGGTGTAGCAATAACGGGTGGTCACCTTGATAGCAGTGGCGTGCACCATGAAATGCTGGATAAATTTGCCTCAAAAACTACCTGCGATGGCCCTTATGATTGTCGCCGTGCAACGCGTCACGCCATAAAGTATGGTGCTGACTGGATTAAAGTTGCAGCTACAGGCGGCGTATTAACAGACCGTGCAACCGGTACTGGCCAACAAATGGAAGACGATGAGCTTGATCAAGTAGTGAAAGCCGCAAGCACCATGGGTAGAAAAGTAGCAGCACACGCTCACCAAGAAGATGGCATTATTGCCGCACTTGAGTCCGGTGTTGCCAGTGTCGAACATGGCTCTTATGCGGGCAAAAAAGCCTATAAACTGTTTAAGAAAACGGGCGCCTATTTAGTGCCTACTTTGCTTGCTGGTGAGACCGTTGTTGAAATGGCAAATAACTCTAACTTTATGAGCGATGCAATAAAGGCTAAGGCAATTCGCGTTGGCAACGATATGAAAGGTAATTTTTTTAATGCCTATAAAGCCGGTGTAAACATTGCCTATGGTACCGATAGCGGGGTATCAAAACACGGTACCAACGCGCGTGAAGCCGTACTGATGGTTGAAGCCGGAATGCCAGCAAAACAAGTGCTCAAATCGGCTACAATTAACAGTGCTAAATTGCTTGGTTTAGAAAGTCAGCTGGGCACAATCGAAAGCGGTAAATTTGCCGACATTATCGCCACTAAAGCCTCGCCATTGCAGGATATACAGCAGTTAATGGACGTTACTTTCGTAATGCGTTCAGGCCAAGTAGTTAAGTAATAAATTATTATATTTTAATCAGTTATAAGCAGCCATTGGCTGCTTTTTATTTGCTTTAATTTCTGCAAGACTAAAATTAATGGTATAGAATTAAAATAAACCCAAGTAAAAAGGAGCGTTATGTCTGTATTAAAATTTAGCCGTTCTAGCGCACTTTTTTGCCTTGTTTTAGTACCATTTTATGGCTATTGCGAAGCGCAAGCAGACGCCACGTCTAAGTCGGATATTTTTTCCTTAAGCCAATGCCAATGGCTTACTGACCAGCCAAAAGAGCGTAAAAGTAACTTTGATATTGAAAGCATTGATAATTCTAAATTACCTGATGCACCCAATGCGATCATTAGCGATATTCGACTCGTTCGACATAATATTTTTGATACCAGCAACCCTAAAGAAGATAACTTTTTATTTCGTGGTTTAAATACACTTAATATCGTCACCAAAGAACACGTTATTTTACAGCAACTGCTGTTTCAACAAGGTGATAAATACGACCAACAACTGCTACGTGAATCTGAACGTATTTTGCGTGATGCACGTTATTTATACGATGCTAAAATTGAAGCTGAACGTGATTGTGATGACAATATTGTGGTTACAATCACCACCAAAGAGTTGTGGACCCTCACCCCAGAAATAAGCTATAGCCGCAGCGGTGGCGAGGATAAAACGCAACTTGGTTTTCGCGATACAAACTTGCTTGGTTTAGGTAAACGCGTTTCGCTTTCCTGGCGCAGCGATGCTGATCGCACTGGTTATACTTTTATCTATGATGACCCAAATATATGGGGCAGCCGCTATCGTAGCCGTTTTGAATTTAGCGATAATGACGATGGTGAACGCATCTATTTAGACTTTAAACTCCCCTTTTATTCACTCGCATCACAGCAAAGTTATGGTGCCGTTACCTTAGATGATACAAAAGAGTTACCGCTTTATTATCGCGGTGATGTGGTATCGGAATTCAAACAAGAGAATCAAATTAACCAAGTATTCTATGGTCAAGGCAGTAAACTGGGCAGCTGGACGAACCGTTGGCTTGTGGGCTGGCAACAAGAAGACTTTAAGTTTGAACAAATCGCTGAAACCACTTTGCCATTAGCGAAAGATCGCTCGCTTAATTATCCTTGGCTTGGCTATCAGCTAATTGAAGATAGATACATTACCTTGAGCAACTTTGACTCAATTGGCCGTACTGAAGATTTAAATTTAGGTTGGAATGTATTTGCCCGACTCGGCTATTCAGATGAAAGCCTTGCTGATGACGATAGCCGTGTTGTACTTGAAGCCAGCGCCGAAAAAGCGTTTCATTTAAATGATAGTATGCTGTGGCGCTTATACACCGGAGTGCATGGCTATTGGAACACAGAACAACAAAAAAGCGAAAATCTACACGCCTACTTAGATACCAATTTTCTCTACAATAGCAGCAGCTACCGTGCATGGTTTGCTAATCTTTCGCTGCGCTATGGTGGCAACCTAACAGCTGACCAGCAACTGACTCTAGGCGGTGATACAGGCCTTAGAGGTTATCCACTACACTATCAAATGGGCGACCGCTCTGTGTTGCTCAATCTTGAAAAGCGCTATTACTGGGAGTATCACTTACTGCAACTGTTTAAAGTAGGTGGTGCTGTGTTTTTTGATGTGGGTCGCGCTTGGTTTCCCGATAAAAACAACGGCGAAAATGGCCAATTTTTAAAAGACGCGGGCATTGGCTTACGCTTAGCGCCAAGCCGCGCAACTGCAAAAACCGTCATTCATATCGACCTTGCCTTCCCACTCGATAAAGACGACGAAATCGATACGGTACAATGGGTGATTAAAGTTAAAAATCGTTTTTAATCTAACCGCTTTTTAAAACGCAATGACGCAATGATCAAACCAACTAACGTAAAACCCATTAACCAAAGGGCATCATAGGTCATTTCACTAACTTCCACATCGCGCAGTACAATCGCCCGCATAGCTCTAATGTAATGGGTTGCTGGTAAGCCTTCGGCAATATACTGCGCGACTTCCGGCATGCCTTCATACGGGAACATAAAGCCTGAGAGTAAAATAGACGGTAACAACACAAATACCGTTAATTGCATGGCTTGCAGTTGCGATTTTGCAATGGTTGAAATGATTAACCCTAATACCAAGCTGGCCGAGATAAACAACAAGGTCATCAGCGCAAGCTGTAATAGCGACCCCACAACTTTGACATCAAATACTAGATAACCCAGCGATAAAATAATGGTTACTTGCAGTGCGCCAATAAAAATAAATGGAATAATCTTCGCAAGCATCAACTCAAACGAGCTAATTGGTGTATTAATTAGCATTTCTAAATTGCCGCGCTCTCGCTCGCGCACAATTGCCGCCGAGGTAAACATCACCATGGTCATAGTCAAAATAACACCAACTAACCCCGGCACAATATTCACGACACTGCGCTGGGCAGGATTGTAATATGGCGTTACCGCAAAGGTGGTGACTTGACGATTAACAGGCTGCTTCATTAATTCACCGAGCGGCATATTGGCAAGCCCTTTAATTGCCCCTGTAATCATGGTGTCGGAGCCGTCCACCAGCCATTGTCCAATCGGCCTAACCAGCTGGTAATTACTTGAATTTGGCGTTGCGCTGCCAAGCGCTTGATGGCGAGAAAGACGCTCAGCAACGTCACGTGGAATAACTAAAACAGCTCTTACTTTCGCTTGCGCCATGGCTTTTTCCGCCAAGCTAACATTGGAGTATTTTGCAACCACTGTAACCGTTTGACTGGCTTCAACCGTTTGTGTAAGTACGCGACCAAGCGCCGAATTACTTTGATCTACCACCGCAACGGGAATATCACGAATTTGCGTATTAATCGCAAAACCAAATAATAACAATTGCACTAAAGGGATCATCACCACCATGGCAAAAGTAGTTTTGTCGCGCTTTAGCTGAAGCAGCTCTTTTTTAACAATCGAAAAAATACGAGATGGATTCATACCGTTTGCTCCCGATTGCGCTCACCCGTTACACTAACAAACACATCTTCAAGATTTGGGCGTACCGCTTTAGCGGCAACTACATCGTCAAATTGCAAAAGCCAAGTTTCAGCATCATTAACTGAATTATCAACAAGTACCCTAAGCCTTGCGCCAAGCTGAGTCGCAGAATGAATATTCTTGTGTGATTCTAAGCTGCATTTAGTGCTGCGTGAGTTTTTCACCTCTACTTCAAATACTTGGCAATTTAGATTAGCCATTAACTGTTCTGGCGAATCATCGGCACGTTTAATGCCTTTTTCTAAAATTGCCAATTTATGGCAGCGCTCGGCTTCATCCATGTAATGAGTTGAGACCAAAATACTGGTGCCCAAATCACTTAAATCAAATAGCTTCTCCCAAAAATCGCGGCGATTTTCTGGGTCTACTGCTGAGGTTGGTTCATCTAAAAAAAGTAATTCAGGCTTATGAATGGTAGCGCCAGCTAAGGCTAAGCGCTGCTTTTGCCCGCCACTCATACTGCCGGCAAGTTGATTTGCTCTTGCTGCTAAATCATAAATTGTTAACAACTCATCAATACGGCTTCGTTTATACTGGCCTTTTAAACTGTACGCATCCGCTAAAAACGCAAGATTTTCTGCTACCGTTAAATCATCATAAAGTGAGAATTTTTGCGTCATATAGCCAATTTTATAACGCAGTAAATTAGCTTGTTTTGGCAGTGATAAACCAAGTACCGAAACATCGCCACTTGTGGGCATTAAAAGCCCGGTTAGCATACGAATTGCCGTGGTTTTACCGCAACCATTGGGCCCTAAAAAACCGTAAACTTCGCCTTTGTTTATGGTTAAATCAAGCTGATTAACAGCGGTTACTTCACCAAACTGTTTGGTTAATCCATTAGCATTTATAACCGCGTCACTCATGGCAACCTTGCCTCAACCGGCAAGCCAGAGGGTAAATCTTTGTATTTTGATGGTAACTGGACTTCAGCAAGGTACATTAAACGGGTACGGTCATACTGATTTAGACCATAATACGGGGTAAAAGCAGCTTCATGGGAAAGCCAACGCACAGTGCCATTTATTTGCCCTGATTGCTCTGCAATAACAAGCTGTAGGTTATCGCCCACTTTTAGTTTTGCCCGCGCTTGTTGTGGCAAATAAATACGCGCGAAAGGCGCTTCGCCAGCAAGCACAATCGCGACAGGGCTACCTAACGTAACCCGCTCGCCTAAGTTCCAAGGTAAGTTATCCAAAACGCCATCACGGGTTGCAGTGATATTAAGTTCGCTTAGTAATTTTTCTTCTGCGCTAAGTAACGCTTGCTGCGCTTTTACATTTGCAGCGGCGACTTGTAAATCTTCCACTCGCGTGCCGTTAGTAAGTTCAGTGAGTTGCTGTTTTGCCGCTTCAACATTGGCAGTTGCTGCATCTAAATTGGCTTTTGCACTGTCTAGGCTGATTTTAGGTGCGAGATCTTTTGCCACAATTTCAACCGCACGGTGGTAGTTCTGCTGCGCCTCTAGCAAGTTAGCTTTATTAGCAGCAAGCGCGGCTTGCGCTCTTGCTACTTCTTCTTCGCGCGCACCGTTTTTAAGTTTAATAAAATGTGCATTCGCAGACTCTAAATCGGCTTTTACTTTGGCAACACGGGCTAATTGCTTAGTATTATCTAATTGCGCTAGCACATCCCCTTGTTTAACCATACTGCCACGCGCTACTGGCAACGCAATCAACACCTCATTTACTGTTGCCGAATGGGTTATGCGATCTCGCTCTAACGTGCCAAGAGCAACACTCTGCTCATCACTGCACCCAGCTAATAAAACGAACACGAAAATACTAAGCCATGCTTTCATCTGCCTGAACTCCCTATCAAAAATAAAGGCGAGTCTTTAAGCTAACAAAAAAACGTGAAAAATAAACTATTTAAATTGTGAAAGGCATGTTTTTAATGAGCAAACATGGGTCACATCAAGTTTGTTCATTAATACTCTGAGTAAAAAAGGATAAGAATATCTTTGTCTGCTGATTTACGCTTTTTGTTCTGAAAAAGTGCCTCTTTGAAAACGTCAATATAATCAAAATAAGATGCAAAATCGTACACATTTCTCGGTACAGCAATGCTCTTTTAGAATACTTTAAGAAGATGACTACCGCTTGCCGAAAGCAAAATAGTTTGAGCTTCGATAGGTCACGATGGATTTATCCCCCATGCCAAGTTAGGAACTAATATGCTTGAGTATTCACGGGCACTATTGATTCTCAGAACTTTGTATAAGTAACTTTGAATCGATTCATTCTTTGGCTATGAAGAATGACATGTTATTTAAATTATTAACCTTAAAACAATTTGCAGCCTTACCGAATGTTAGTGTGTAGGCTGCAAATAGTGAACAACTTAAATTTGATTATTAATGAGATCTCTAATTTGAGCTAAAGTCGTTTCTTTTATCAATTTACCGTTTTCAAAAACGACTTCAAGTAATCCTTCAGACTCTTCTTGTTCAGTGACATTATCGAATAAGGTTAATTCGCCATCGACTCTGTCAATTTTCAACAAACCTTTAGCTGATTTTTTCTTCGTATCTGTTTTTGGATCTTTGAATATAGCTACTCGCTCTCCATTTTTAACCACACTGGTAGCTTTCACTGCTGAGCCATGTGTGTCTCGTGTCACATATTGATAGCTATATGAACCAATACCTAGTACGACTTTTGAAGCAAACCCTTTATCCGCTAAGCGCTGTAGTATTTGACGTTGGCGAACTAGTGTTATTGCATCACCGTAAATAGCGCCAATGTGCTCATCTAATAATTTGAATCCTTTATCTGTTGTTGTGCCACCAAAGGTGTCCCATAAACATTCAATAAGTCCTTTTACCTCACAAAACATCAGCGGGATAGTTTGGTCTTGTTCAAAACCGAAGTATTCACCGTTCCAACGATATGCTTCATATCCGTTTTTACGGACATCTTGCTCTGCTTCTTCCAGGTTTTCGAATAGCTCACTGTATTCTGATACTGGAGAAATCTTATATCCCGTTAGAATTTTTACGGGATCACCTGAGTCTGGACGGATAACAAGAGTTCCATCACGAGCCATGATCTCGTCTTTTAGTTTTGGTAGATATTCAGTTACTAGCGTCCAGAAATCCCAGGTATCAGACACGACACTTAAGATACCGGTTGGTGATTGTTCTCTCATTAAATATTTAAAGAATTCAATTTCACCTTCCATAATCCAAGAACAAGTAACAGAGTGTTCAGTTGCATCAACTGAGCAGCCAACCAGCTCTTTATCAACATTTGCGCCATAGTATTTCTCAGCGAAAAGTACTGCCGGAATTGTATCTGTACCAACTAAACCTGAAGCTAAGTGCCCAAATCCGCTCATAGCAGCAGCATGCTTGCCAAACATTCCTCTAAAGCTGAAATCATGCCCTTGGAATGGAACAAAATCTTGAGGCAGCCCTGTTTTTTCAGCGAATTCTTTAAATACTTTTAAATAAGCAACTGACGTTGTAGCACTGGTTTGTATTGGCCAGTTTTCACAGCTAAGTACTGTTTCGATCATATTGGTTAACCACTGAAAACCTTCTTTGGTGTTAACTACTGTGATCGGTGGTACTAAATAAGGAACAAGCGAGCCTTCTGGAAGGGCTTTTATTCTTAACGGCAAATATCCTAAGTCATGAAGATCTTCCAAGTATTTAACATTAACGGGATAACCAAGCATAGAGCTCATGATGCGTTTATGATTAGCTACTGCTTCACTCTTTTCTGCTTTAAAAAACTCATCCCACTCTTCTTGTAAATAACTTTTTATGAAATATTGAAGACCAACAAAAGCAACCTTATCGTTATTTTCAACATTACTTAATTTACCGCTTCTAGATGTATAGTTTGCATAAACTTCACTAACATCTGGGTGATAAGCACGGCTGTGGAATTCTTTATAAACGTCTTTTTGCATACTTGCAGCTGTAATAGTCATCATGTTCTCCTTACATCTCGATAACTTGTAATTTTGTTTTGTTGTTATTTATAAATTCGTGTTTTGCTCTAAAAGAATCAGTCGTATAAATGGCGTCAATTAAGCCGTCAAACACATCTAATCCTTTTGAAAAAATGCCGTGAGTGATGAAGAGTGATACTTCATTTGCCCCGTTATTTTTTAATACCTTAGCGAGTTCTATAAAGGTTCTGCCACCATCACAAATATCGTCAACAATAAGTACATTATTGTTATTTACATTACCTATTATCTCGGTTTTGAGAATTTCACCCGTTTTAAGATTTCTTTGCTTTTGTGCCTGGATAACTTCTGGTTCACCATTGAATTGCTCAGCAATTTTTAATGTTTTTTTGCTAGCACCGGCGTCTGGAGATACTAAGATCAACTCACCGGTAGCCAGACGTTTGCATAATTCTTCACACCGCTTCAATAAATCAATTTGTGGCACATTAACTACATTGTTGATTAGTGCGGGAGATACATCACTGTGAGCATCCCAAATCGTAACTTTGGTAAAACCTAAGCTATTTATGAAGTTAGCCATGACAGAAGCCCCTAAAGCTTCGCCTTCTACACAGACTCTATCTTGGCGAGCGTATGGAAAATAAGGGATCACCAATTCGATTGGTACATTATTAAATGAAAGTCTTTTAAGCGCATCAACTGCCATCATTAATTTAACAAGCTTCGAAGAGTGGGTAAGACGCTCAAATATTTCAATTTTTACTGACTCAGAATAATCTATCTGTTCAAAACGAACATGTTCTTCACCGCCAGAAAACGTAAAACTGTCATAGTTTACTAATGATTTATTTCCTGCTGAATCATAGCTAAATACTTTCATTTAAATTTCCTTTTAATTTATGTCTCAAGGACACTATTCAATTTAACAAAGCAGGTTATGCTAGTCAATAAAAATTTATGTCCTTATGACACTATGTGTTTTTAAAGTGGCAATGAGTGTAACTGTAATTGTTAGTTTTCTAATACTGACTGAATTAATTAATGTCCCGTGATCAAGTTTCCTACTCAAGAGCTGTCAGCAATACTAACGATGACAACGGCGTTGAAATCCACTACGTCTTGTTCTATTCCACCTGAAAAGATAACGTTATTCTTGTCATCGTTAATGAAACTCTTTCTGTGGCTCTACCAAACACGATTTTCTCCTTACTCAT
This sequence comes from Pseudoalteromonas sp. ABV4_021, assembly GCF_056159365.1. Lineage (NCBI taxonomy): Bacteria > Pseudomonadati > Pseudomonadota > Gammaproteobacteria > Alteromonadales > Pseudoalteromonadaceae > Pseudoalteromonas > Pseudoalteromonas sp. ABV4_021. The sequence goes on from NZ_JBSWVB010000001.1 coordinate 2,627,305, forward strand.
CGAATGCGCCTAAACAAATATGCATCAAGAGGAAATGTTCTTAGTTTTCAAATAAATTTTATATTGATATCAATAAGACTTTACCTTAAAGTGTCACAAAGACATTAACCGTATTCGACCATATAAAATGAATAAATCATACGATATTAATGAATTCAAAAACCCATTATTTACTGTAGACAGTGCGTTATTCACAGTAATTGGTAATTCGTTAAAAGTACTTATGGTAAAGCGAGCCAACGAACCTTTCCTTGGGAGATGGGGTCTTCCTGGCGGTTTTGTTGACGTAGATATTGACGATTCAACAGATCTGACCGCCCTAAGAAAACTAAAAGAGAAAACAAGCGTAGCTCCACAATACTTAGAGCAACTCCGAACTTTTTCCGGTATTAATCGAGATCCTAGAGGTTTTAGTGTTACCTTGGTTTATTTTGCTCTGGTAGCGGAACAAGACGTTTCATATCACATTGATACTGTTGAAGATGCACAATGGGTTGATATTAAGCAAATTGCAGATTTATCTGTTGCTTTCGATCACAAGCATATAATTGAGCAGGCAAAAGAGCGATTGCAACAAAAAGCTCTTTACTCAATGGTTCCAGTCTATTGCTTGCCAGAATACTTTACCGTTAGCCAATTAAAGTCTGTTATCGAAGCGATAATCGGTAAAACAATTCAAAGAAAAAGCCTAATAAGACGCATTGAAGCTGTAGAAATGTTTGAAGTGCTTGATGAAAAAGTCAAATCGGGGGGTAGATTAGCTCAACTTTATAAGGTTAAGCCTGGTGTCGATATCGTGAACTTTGAACGCAATTTGAGTGTATGACTTAAGGAATAGATGTGATTCAACTTACCGAAGACAAAAATATTCTTATACTTCTTATTTAGTTAGCTTGCTGTACCGCGTTAAATAAGAGCTTCTTGTCTTCGAAACTATCCCACGAAAACACTTAACAGGCTTGGCCGCACGCCCAGCCTGAACTCCACGCATACTGGAAATTATACCCCCCTAGCCAACCGGTTACTTCGGTGACTTCACCAATAAAATAAAGCCCTTTAACTTTATTCGTTTCAAATGTTTTAGAGCTTAATTCGGCGCTATTCACACCACCTAAAGTAACTTCAGCGGTCCTATAACCCTCTGTTCCATTTGGTTTTATTTTCCAGTTATGAATAAAATCAGATAATTGTTCAATTTCAGTATGAGATAACTGATTAATCGCTTTATCAGGAATATCACCACCAGTTACTAAAATTTCAATAAAACGCTTTGGCAACACACTTCCAAGCATATTTTTAAGTGATTTTTGGCCATTAGATTGACGTTGTGTATGAATTTCACCCGCAAGTTCTAGCTCTGGCAATAGGTTGATTGATACCGCCTGACCCCCACGCCAAAACGATGAGATCTGCAGTATTGCTGGCCCCGATAAGCCACGGTGCGTAAACAAGATATTTTCTTTAAACTGTGTGCCGTCGTCTGCTGTCACAACACTTGGTACACTAATACCCGATAAAGCTTCAAAACGTACCTTATCGTGCTGATGCAGCGTAAAAGGCACTAAAGCAGCCATTGTTGGCAATACATCTAAATCAAACTGCTGCGCAATTTTATAACCGATTGGTGTGGCGCCTAGTTTTGGCATAGTTAAACCACCAGAAGCCACCACCAGCGATTCACAGCTATAGCTTGCTTCACTGGTAATTACGGTAAAGCCATTCTTTGTTTTTTCCACGCTAAGCACTTCTTGGCGCAATTGAATTGTCACCCCAGCCCATTCGCATTCGGTTAATAAAATATCGACAATATCTTGCGCTGAGTTATCGCAAAATAGCTGACCCAGTGTTTTGTGATGATAGGCAAGACCATGGCGATCAACGAGTTCAATAAAGTCATGTTGGGTATAACGGCTTAAACACGATTTAACAAAGTGCGGATTAGTACACAGATAATTTTCTGGTGATGCATTTTCGTTGGTAAAATTACAACGGCCGCCACCGCTGATCAGGATTTTACGGCCCGGTTTTTTACCCATATCAATCACGGTTACAGAGCGTCCACGGTAACCTGCTTGTGCGGCGCACATTAAACCAGCGGCACCTGCCCCTATAACCAATACATCAACCTGAACCATTTTTATTATCCACTTCGCTATTTTGGCCGCGCATTATAAACAAAAAAAGCCGCATCTGCGGCTTTTTGAATCAATTAAACGATTATTTTACTTTAGATAAATAATCAGCAATTGCTTCTAGCTCTTCATCAGTAACATTAGCAACCATCGCTTTCATTGCTGAAGCCATGCCATTGTTGCGCTTGCCTGATTTAATGTCTTTCATTTGAGCAAGAGCGTACTCTTTGTTTTGACCTGCAAGTTTAGGATAAAGCGGCATAATTGGCGCTTTACCTTCAGCCCCATGACACGTTTGGCACATTTTAGCTGTATAAAGTGCTGCACCATCCGCTGCGATTGCATTGCCTGACGCCATGCCCACAAGTGTTAAAGCCGCTACACTGAGCGTTTTTGAAAGTTTATTCATATTATAATTCCATCTCGACGGTAAATGATTCTCAATTGCAATATACTGTTGAATCAACAAGTTAAACTCGCACTAACCTATTGTAGACCACTTTCATACTGTTTTGTAAAGGTAAAGCCGTATAAAAAACAAACAAGCATGCAAGATTGAGTCGCTAAGCGAACGTTACCTTGCGTTTGATCAAATTTATTTACGTAACCACAAACAAAAATGCCTCAATCAATGAGGCATTTTTTAAACAGAGGATTACCACATAATGTCGTCTGGTATTTCAAAGTCTGCGTAAGGATCATCTTCATCCTTTTGATCTTTTTCTGGCTCGGCATGCAGTACAATATACTTTTCGTCTACCTCTGCAATTTTGCGTGCAGGTTCATCAGGTAGTACATAGAATTTGCCCTCTAAGTAGCAAATAGCCAACAAACCTTTTACCAGTTGTTTGTGAGTAATCTCATTAACTTCAAGTTCTTTGATTTTGCTTTCAAAGGTAAAGTTAAAGGTAACATCACCACTAATCTCATCTTGGTTATGATGCTCTAGAATTTGTTTAACGCGAGCTACCTGCTCTTTTTCTTTTAGTTCGGCCTGCTTCTGCGCATTTACTTCAGCTGCTTTTTTAGCTTGATCAGCTTTAGTTTGCTCAATATGCTTTTGCAAATCGGTTGGGTTACTGGTTGCGCCTTTTTTCTTCTTCTTTTTGTTTTGTTTACGCTTTTCTGATTTAGCAACCTTCATATTATGCTCAGTAGTAAGGCCTGCTTTTATCAACTGATCTTGTAATGAACCCATGATTAATTCTCTTATAAAAGTATTAGCGTTATTTTATAACAGCCATTCACCAGATGTGAAGCCAGCATAACCTAAATCAAGGAAAAGTTAGCTTAAACTAAGGTTAAGCAGTTAAAAATACGATACAATTTGGCCGTTATAAACAACCCTCTCTCACCATGAAGTTTATACATTTACTTTTGTGCTCGGTCTTTACGTTTTTTGTATTATATGGGCCACAGCCAATTTTGCCTTTACTGGCAAAGTCATACCAGCTAACGTCTGCGCAGGCGGGCTTGCTAATGACCGTGACTATGCTGCCATTGGCGGTTGCGCCATTAGTTTATGGTTATCTACTACTTCGTATAAACTCGCTCTCCCTATTAAAAATAGCACTGTTTTTATTGGGTATTAGCTGTGCGTTATTACCTTTATCGCAAACGTTTCAGCACTTACTTATAATTCGGTTTTTACAAGGTTTACTGCTGCCAGCGGCGCTCACCGCAATGACATCGTATATTGGCGAACATTATCGCTACAGCTTTTTGAGTAAAGCAGTCACAAGTTATATTTTAAGCACAATTGCGGGTGGTTTTTTAGGACGCGTTGCCAGCGCTTCAATAAGCGAATACACCTATTGGCAGGTTTATTTTTATTTGCTCGCAATTGTATTAGTGCTGTTATCACTTAGTCTTGCCAATAAAAAAGTGCGTGATTATGTCGGTCAAAGAAACGTACCAGCATCACTAAAAGAGAATTTACATAAGGTAACTAAAGGCAGCACTTTGTACCTTTACTGCGCCGTATTTGGCATGTTTTTCTGCTTTACCGCGCTATTAAATTACTTACCTTTTATTTTGCAAAACGATTATAAGTTCACTAGCTCAAAAGATATTGGTTTGGTGTATTCAGGCTACCTTTTAGGTGCTTGCTTTTCATTATTAAGCACCCGTTTACAAAACCTCACGCAAGGTAAAGTTAATTTATTAGTGATTAGCTTTGTGGTTTATGGGCTCAGTATTACAAGCTTATTTTCACCCACGTTTACGCTCTTTTTTATCGGTTTTACGGTGTTTTGTGGCGCGATGTTTATTATTCATGCCAGCGCCTCCGCTTTACTTAACCAAATCAGTTATGCGCCTAGCTCGCTGACTAATGGACTGTATGTATCTTTTTATTATTGTGGCGGTACGCTGGGGTCATTTTTGCCAGGGCTTATTTATCAGCACGCTGGCAAAAGTGCGTTTTTAATGACCTTGCTACTGATGTGTGTAGTCTCAGGCTTACTGGTAGCTAAATTTAAACGCTTACAAACTCACTAGCTCAACACTGTGGTTGGAATATTCAAACACTTTAAGTAAGTCGCTTTTTTGCATTAACCAAGTTTGTGTATTATCAAAAGGATGGCAATGAAACAAATCAGATTGCCATATCGCATCATCCACCCATAGTTGCACCGCATTTTCAGCATCATTTAAAAGCGCCAACATGGAAACACACCCAGGTTTTACACCTAAGTATTTTGCTAAACGTTCATTTGAAGCAAAGCCCAAACGTGACAATTCTTGTGATTTTGATAAAGCTTTTAAATCGACCTGTTTATTAGGTGACGTAATGAGCAAAAAGTGTCGCTTGCCGTAATTATCGCGTAAGAATAAATTTTTTAAGCGCGTTCCGGGGCGTTCCAACAACAGACGATCTGCCTCTACTGCGGTATGAAGTGGCGGATGTGATATTTTTTCACAGTCAATTGCCAGCTCGCTAAACACCTTTTCAAGAAACGCAATATCACTCATCGCAGCGCCCGCTTAACCTCACGCTGTAATCGCGCCATTTAACTTCTTCAATTTGATAACTATCTTGGCAGTAGTTTTTCTTTTTTAATTCAGCATCAAGTTGTAGTGCAGCTTTATCTTCTAGATCGAGTTTAAGTGATGATGAATCAATAAAATTCTCTTGTTTTAACAAAGTGCGCATTTCTGATTTTGTTAAGCGGCGCTTTTTATTTATTAACTTTTGAGAACCGGCTTTTACCGTAACTAAATATGAAAATAACTTTGCACCGTCATTGCCTGTTATGGTTCTTAGCTGCTCGTTAACTATCTCAAAATCTTCAGGCTCTGGCGCTGATTTTGCACAGCCACTTAACAAAGTAGCGCCCAGCACCGTTAAAATTATTTGCTTCATTAAAGATTCCATACTGCTTGTGGCAACTTAATCGTTAAACATGCCATGGTTGGCGGGAAATATTCAGAAAACGCCATTGAATGCCAATCATCTTCGAACATATCGACCAACACTAAACCGTTATCTAGCTGGCCTTTAATTTGCTCTTCAAATGAGTGGCTAAACACCAATGGCTCATCTTGCTCTTTTAGCAGTGCTAGCTCTGCTTGGGTTAAGTTATTAATGTCACTAAAGGGTAACTTGTGCCTTACTTTAGTAATGCCTTTTTCAGCTTCGAACCAATCAAAGATATACGCTGCTGGGTTAATAAAGCCGCTTAGTAAACGCCCATTTTCTTTTAAAACACGTGCAGCTTCTGACCATAAATTAGAAATGTCTGGCACAAAATTATTAGAACAAGGGTGGAAAATTAAATCAAAGCTTTCATTTTCAAAACAGCTCAAGTCTGTCATATCACCCTTAACGGTTGTTAACGTTAGGCCATCGCGCTTAGCAACCTGCGCATCTTGCGCAAGTTGATTTTCAGATAAATCAAATACGGTTACATTAGCACCCGCAGCCGCTAAGATAGGTCCTTGCTGACCACCACCCGAAGCAAGACACAATACTTTTTTGCCTTTAAGGTCACCAAACCAGTTATGAGGCACACTCTTATGTGGTGTTAAAACAATTGACCACTCACCTTTTCGTGCTGCATCTACTTGTTCAGTCGTGACAGGTTGAGTCCACTCATTATTTGCTTCAACCTGTTTATTCCATGCATGATTGTTATAGTTTTTAATATCCATCGGTCTCTCTCGCACAATAAATGTGCAAACAAGTGAAAATTATCTTTTATGCTACAAAAAATACTTGACCAGTGACAGAAAAAAAATTAAAGTTCTGCCCGTTCAAACGCAATATGGTTTGAATGTCCTTTTTTGGAATGTGGGGCTATAGCTCAGCTGGGAGAGCGCCTGCCTTGCACGCAGGAGGTCAGCAGTTCGATCCTGCTTAGCTCCACCACTTTCCAACCTCTCTTATTTTTAAATTCAATACCAAGTATTTCAAATAAAAATCTCTCGCTAAATTTATCTTGATATAATGCGGCAAATTATTCTTTTTTCTGCTTATTATGTCCCCTGAAAAGCAAAGCTTAACCTTTTTACACTCTGCCGTTTTATTGTTTGGTGGCACTGCACTGTTTGCCAAATTAATTGGTCTTAACGCGCTAGATATCACCGTTTATCGCACCGCTGTAGCTGCAATTGCTTTGTTTGCCTTTTTACTTTTTACACGCCAAGCTATTTTGTTAAAACAGACAAAAGATTACGGTGTTGCCTTGCTCCTTGGCGTGGTTGTTGGCCTACATTGGGTGACGTATTTTGCTGGTATGCAAATGGCCGGCATCACCATAGGCATCATCGCATTTTTTACCTACCCTGTGATGACCGTCTTTATGGAGCCTCTGTTTTCAAAGCGTCTCCCTCATATGCAAGATGTGTTTATTGCCATGATGGTGTTACTTGGTATTTACTTGCTTGTACCGGAAGCAAGCCTTGGTAATCAAGTTACCCTTGGCATAGTAACGGGTATGTTCTCGGGCTTTTTATTTGCCCTGCGTAATATTTTACATAAACGCTTTTTTATGGGCTACTCTGGGCCACAAACGATGCTTTATCAAACCCTTGTTGCAAGCATAATGTTATGCGCATTTATTGAAGTGCCCCTGAACCAAGTATCGCAACACGACCTTTATTTACTGTTACTTGTTGGTGTAGTGTTTACCGCAACCCCACACGCTTTGTTTGCAGCAAGTCTTGCTCATTTAAGTGCTAAAACCGCAGGCTTAATTTCCTGCTTGCAGCCCTTATATGCCAGTTTTTTCGCATTTTTACTTCTACACGAAAAGATTACACTGACGACATTAATTGGTGGCTCGTTGGTGATTAGTGGCGCATTTTTTGAAACTTATCTAGTTAACAAACAAGCTAAAGCGGCAAAATTATAAATTACTAATTCAGCCAAGCCTGTGAGCATAAATAAACACCCCGCAAAGCTGAATTTTAGCTATTGCTTAGTACAGGTAAACGGGAACGCTATTAGCAAACAACCTAGCTAGAATGATTAGCTAATGAAGTGAATTGCGATTTAGCTTTCAACAGATGTAGAAAACCTTGATTGATTTCAAAGTAATTGTGCAATTTAACCGTTAAGCTGTGGTAAGTTGAGTGCGAGATAAACTTTTGACTAAGAGCAAGAAGGGTTAGTACATGAAAGTTTTTGCCCACCGAGGCGCCAGTGGTTTGTATCCTGAAAACACTCGCTCAGCGATATTAGCGGCGTTGGAATTGGGTGTTGATGGCATTGAAATTGACTTACAAAGTACGCTCGATGGTTTTGCCGTTATTCACGATACTTGGCTTGATAGAACAACCAGTGGGCGAGGAAAAGTTAACAAACTCACACTTGCAGAAGTGCAACAATATGATGCAGGTAATGGACAAACCGTACCAAGCATTGAAGAAGTATTTCAATGGGTTAATAATCAAACGTTATTAAACCTAGAACTCAAACACACCTTCGCACTCGATAAACTGGTCAAACTAATCGAACAACAAGTTCAAGCAGGGCTGCTAACACGTGAAAACCTTCTAATATCCTCTTTTGATCATCACCAGCTAAAATGGCTTAAACAACAATTGCCTTGGGTAAAAATAGGTGCATTAACCGGCTCTATTCCGCTGGGGTATTGTGAATTTGCTGAACGGTTAAATGCCTACAGCGTACATGTGGATAAAAATTTTATTAACTGCGAGTACGTTGCCGATGCAAAAACAAGAAACTTAAAGGTTTTTGCCTATACTGTAGATAAACAGGAAGATATTAACGATATGCTTGCGCTTGGTGTAGATGGCATTTTTACTAATTACCCCTCTAAAGCACAAAGCTTTCTGTTGCAAAAGTAATCCTAACTATAAGCATATAGCTTAGTTACCTAGGGGCATTTAATGGACCAACAACAGCAAGATTTATTTTGCTTTCGCAGTGAAGCATCCCGCCTACTTCTTTTATGCAATACACAATTAACGCTAAGCCTGAATCAAAGCGATCAAGATATATTAGAGTTAAGCCGAGTTTTTCAAAACCTTGCCGACATTTGCAGCAAACTTGAAAATGAAAAAAGCACTTCGTCGAAATTAGATGAATTACACCAACAAATACAGCACAGTGTAAACAATGGGGTTATGGCGTTCCAGTTTTACGATAGGCTGACACAACAATTGTCACATATTCAGCAAACGATGGACCAATTGAGTCATTTGATTCAAGATAATGATAACTTAGCCGATGAAGATAAGTGGCAAGGATTGCGCACCCAATTAAAAAATAGTTATTCAATGGAATCTGAACATCAAATATTTCAAGCAATTATGGATGGTAAAACCAAACAGCAAGCGCTTGAATTACATCGTCAATTAGAACAACAACAGCACGATGATGATGTTGAGCTTTTTTAAAGGGTAAAGGTCATTTAAGGCATGCAAAATGAGTTCTTTATATATGCAATTATACGAAAAAATTGAAAAAACCTTTTTCTTTACATTAACACGCAAAATTTTTGGCAATTTGAGCTTTCTGTTTGCCTTTCAAGTTATTACATTAATTTGGCTGTACCAAGAGCTGACTGATAATGGCCATATTGATATGAGCTATTGGTTTATCGCGTTAATCAGTGTTGGCAGTTTCTTTTTTACCTGCTTTTACATGCACTTTTTAATTGTGCGCCCGATCAATGCATTAAAGAAAACACTGACAGATATCAATGAAAAAGGTGCTGATTTAGCAACCCATTTACCACAATTTACCTTTGATGAGTTTCGCGAACTCAGCGAACAGTACAACACCTTTGTTTCGCGTTTAGAAGCGCTATTAAAACAAGTGTATGAAAAAGCAGAACTTGCTGAAATGACCAATCAAAATGTGACTAAGTCGATGACTGAAACCAATCGAATTGGCGAACAACAGTTAGCACTTAGTAATACGATCTTTACCGCCAGTGAAGAAGTGAGCCAAAGCCTAAATCAAATTTCGCAAAATACCCAAATGACCTTTGATGCGAATGTTGAAAATCTGAGTAAAGTTCATACCTCCGCCAATGAAATTGGAAACCTAGTAACTAAAATTCAGCGCATGACCGAATTACTAGGTAGCTTCGCCACAACCGTGGGTGGCTTAAAAGAAAACTCAGACAACATTCGAAAAATCCTCACTATGGTTGAAGAGTTTTCAGACCAAACTAACCTATTGGCGCTTAATGCCGCAATTGAGGCTGCACGCGCAGGTGAAGCCGGTCGTGGCTTTGCTGTGGTAGCAGATGAAGTGCGTTCATTATCAGTAAAAGTTAACGATGCAACTCGCCAAATTAATGATTTTATTAATCAAATGAATACGCTTGTTGGTGAAACCAACCGTGAAACTGAGCAGTTAATTGAGCAATCGAGCAGTGCTGAAAGTTCAATAGCCAATACCAATGATGTGTTTAGCCAAATGACTAAAGAATTAGAAAGCAACCAATCACAGTTACAAGAAATTGTTGCGGCGGTGCATCAGCTGGAACATACACAACAACAAACGCATTCCTCGGTGCAACAAATTGTCGAACTCGGCCATATGGCGAAAGATAAAATTACTAACGCCAATGAAAATAGTAGAGAGCTACAGTGTCAAACATCCGATACCAAAAAAGATCTCGAACAGTTTATTTAGCCTAAGCGATGGATTACCAAACCAGCAAGAGTTTTGATACTTTAAAAACTAGCACTGATAAGAGAGGGTTAAGCCCTCTCAACATCAAAAGCTAATACCTCTGATATACGCTCGGCGCCAAGTGCCAACATAATTAGCCTATCCACTCCTAATGCAACACCTGAGCACTGTGGCAAACCATTATCAAGCGCCGCTAAAAATCGCTCATCAATAGCAACCTCTGGCAAACCTTGCGATGCTCGCTTTTGATTATCGTCAACAAAGCGCTGTCGCTGCTCAGAACCCTCGGTAAGTTCATCGAAGCCATTTGCCAACTCCATTCCTTTAAAGTACAACTCAAAACGCTCTGCCACGCGAGAATCTGCGCTATTTAGTTTAGCGAGTGCCGCTTGTGATGCAGGGAAATGATACACAAAACAAGGGGTTTGCTGACCTATTTTGGGTTCAATACACATACAAAATAGCAGCTGTAACAAAGTATCTTTATCGTTTTCTTGCGCAGCAATATGTTCAAACCCTTGTTCTGCGGCAAGCGCAGAAAGCTCTTCGATAGATGCGGTGAGCGGATCACAGTTTAAAAGCGTTAAAAAAGCGTCTTGATAAGTGATACGCTCTGCTGCTTCACACTCTAATAAACTCATCATTAAGTCATCAATTTCATCCATTAACTGCGCTGCGTTAAAGTTAGGTCGATACCACTCTAGCATTGTAAATTCTGGATTATGATGACGACCGGCTTCTTCGTTACGAAACGCTTTTGCCAACTGAAAAATCGCGCCAGAGCCAGCAGCAAGCAATCGCTTCATGGCAAATTCCGGCGATGTTTGCAGATAAAGTGGTAGGCCTTTAGCAAATCCGGGACCGACAAACTGGGTACTAAAACTTGCTAAGTGAATATCGGTAACACTTGCCTGCGATAAACTTGGCGTTTCTACCTCCATTACATTTCTTTGGTAGAAAAATTCACGAATCGCTTTAATAATTTTTGCCCGCGCGTTTAAGTTTTCGATTGATGCACTTGGCTGCCATTGGACTGTCATGATGGTTACTCTTAATTATGGCGTAAACAAAAATCCCAGCTAGCGCTGGGATTTTCTTCGAAATAAAATCAGAATTTATTTTTGCGCACGACCAACGTATTCGCCCGAGCGTGTATCAACTTTTATTACTTCACCGATTTGAACAAACAGAGGAACACGTACAACCGCACCTGTTGTTAAAGTAGCAGGCTTACCACCTGTACCAGCAGTATCACCTTTCAGACCAGGATCTGTGTCTGTGATCTCTAGCTCAACAAAGTTTGGTGGCGTAATTGAGATTGGGTTACCGTTCCAAAGAGTAATGGTACAAGTGTTGTTTTCAACTAACCATTTAACGCTATCGCCAACTGCTTTTTCGTCAGCAGCAACTTGCTCAAACGTTTCATTATTCATGAAATGCCAGAACTCGCCATCTGTGTATAGATAATCTAGCTCGATATCCATAACATCTGCAGCTTCAACACTTTCACCTGATTTAAATGTTTTTTCTAACACTTTACCAGAGATAAGTTTACGTACCTTTACACGATTAAATGCTTGGCCTTTACCCGGTTTTACAACTTCGTTTTCAAGAATTGAACACGGCTCGCCATCTAACATAAATTTTAGGCCGCCCTTGAACTCATTGGTGCTATAATTCGCCATCGTTTCCTCTATCGCAAAATTTTTTACATAATTGATCGGCTAATGATACAAAGAATTGAAGCAAATTTGCATACTAACTGGCAAAAAGAATTAGCAAATGCCATTTCCGACCCCAAAATACTGCTTAAGTTACTGGAAATTGACTCAAAAAATTTATCAGACGACATTGCCGCGAGAAAGCTATTTGCTATGAGAGTACCACTTCCATTTGTATCACGAATGGAAAAAGGTAATCTAAACGATCCATTACTTAAACAAGTTTTACCACTTGCGAATGAGTTTGAAACGCACCCAGGTTACACAAGCGACCCACTAGAAGAACAAAACAACCAAACCCCAGGCCTGCTACACAAATATAAATCGAGAGTGTTACTTATTTTTCGTGGTGGTTGCGCTGTAAACTGCCGTTATTGCTTTCGCAGACACTTCCCTTATCAAGATAATCACCAAAATAAACAAAGCTTACTGAGTGCTCTTGATTACATAGCAAAGCATCCCGAAATAAATGAAGTGATTTTAAGTGGCGGCGACCCACTAATGGCTAATGATGAAGCATTAATGTGGTTTGTTGAAAAGCTAGAGGCTATTAACCATGTAACACGTATGCGCATTCACTCACGATTGCCGGTGGTGATCCCTGCACGTATTACGGAAGCATTCTTAGCAATTCCCGCAAACACTCGACTCAAATTGATTTTAGTAACGCATATTAACCATGCGAATGAAATTGACGACGTATTAAAAAAGCAGCTTATCGCCGTAAAACACGCGGGTTATACCCTATTAAATCAAGCGGTATTATTAAAAAGCATTAATGACACAGTCGCTGCACAAATTTTGCTTTCTGAACGTTTATTTGAAGCGGATGTATTACCGTATTATTTGCACGTGTTAGACAAAGTACAAGGCGCCCACCACTTTGCAATTACCGATGCCGACGCAATCGCACTACATCGTGAATTATTGACTGAGTTGCCCGGCTTTTTAGTACCCAAACTAGTACGTGAAGTTGGCGGAGAAAAAAGTAAAACGCCATTAGATTTAGGACTTTATGATTTTTAGGTGGCTTTCAATTAGTTGTAGCGTTAAACGATAGCCCTAGGCGATAGAATCGTTTAACAACAAACGGTAACCGCCCAATTTAACAAACAACAATGCAGCCATTAAACGTAGACATCGATATTATTACCGAGTGTTGCTGTTGGTGAACTAGCTCTATTTTGTGTTTGCGCAGGCATTGCGGCTGAATCGATCAGAGCCAACGCCTGTTGCCCTTGAGCTATTACCTGATTCTTGACGAGTTTGGCACTAATTACTTCTGAACTATCTGCACTTGCTGTTACATTTTGAACTGGACTTGAAATCTGCATGGTCACTCACCTCAGTTAACTGTGCTATTATATCGGCAATTTATATTTAATCTTTAGTTATTTTATACTATGAATTCGATTATTTCTGAACTAAACAACAATCTAAAAGTACTATATCGCCAAGCTATTGATGCAGATAGCAAATTAGATTCCTTACAACAACAAGGCAAAGGTAAATTCTCAACCTTGTTTAACAGCGAAAGTGGTTTTGCTATCGAAGCAAAGCGCTTTAAACCTTACGTGCTAGAAGTTGCAAGTGACGTAGAGATCTTGTCAACGCAAGATGATATTGACCAAGCGATGCTTAAAAGCACCGTAATTAAGATGCAGCATTTGCATCAATTATTAGCCAGCTTCAAATAAATTGACTATAATTTAGGCACACATCCTCTACATATTTTGTTATGTCGATTGCTACGCCACTTACTGCAGGTACAGAAATTACCTTAAGTAATATACAGTCAAGTCAAAGCTCATCCTTGAGTGAGAAGGTATCGGCTAGCTCAATTTACGGTGAATTTACTCAAGACGTCGTAAAAATTTCTGATGCTGCAAGAGAGAGGCAGCAACAATCAGAATTGATTAATCGGCAGCAGCCAGTACAAGTTAGCAGCGATGTTGTGAGAGTCTCTAGCTCAGTAGGTCAATCTAAAGCAGCTGGAAACTTAACTGAGTCCCAAGCAAGTAAACTCTACAAAGAAATAGCGGCACTATTATAGCGCCGCTATTTTTTCTTAAACGACGAACGATTAGTTGGTGTCGATTTTTGATAATAATTGGTCTTCAAACCAATCTGTAATAAGACGCTTTTCGTGCATAAATTCTTCGTCTCGACCACGACGAATTTTATCCATAAAGCTCATGTCTTTTAATTCAGCATCACCTTTATCCACCAGCTTGCCATTGACATCAGTTAACGCATAACTAAATTTAAGCTTTGGAAAATGAATTGGTTTAACAATACGCATTTCTCTGCCACCGCCAAAACGCACATCGCCAGCGAGATCAATATCGTTGATTGTCACACCCAACTTGTAGCCTTCAGGTAACTTCTCAGCTAACTCTTGAAAATGCTTGGTAAATTGCTTTTCAATTCGTTTGTGATAACCACCACGTGTTTCGTTTGCTGCTCGCACGTCAGTGAAATCGTTAAACTTCCCAAACGTTACACTTGCCTCACCTGCAAATACTGAGAACGGTGAAATTGTTACAACACTTAATAATAGTACCTTAGCTAATTTCATTAGTATGCTCCTAGAGAACTGGCAAGTGTAAAGGGTCACTCGCTATGTCAATTTATATTTATTATCTATCCAAACACTTAATATACGCTTAACACATAATATTTTCATAATTATTGTAAAAAATTAACTCTAGATTAGCACTAACTTTAATCGACAAAAGTATGTTTTATATCAGTTTTAGTGGCATAAGTTGGAGAATCAATTTAAACCAACTAAACTTAAACAGATGTCGATAATTAATTCGCTTAATTAGACATAGTAGCGACAGGTGTAAGTTAATTAAAAGGATAGAGTTATGAGTTCGTTATTAATTGTTGAAGACGAACAGATTGTTGCATTAAGCCTTAAGATCGAGCTTGAGTCACTAGGTTACGAGGTTGTGGGTATTGCCAATAGTGAAGATGAGGCACTCGCCCTGTTCACAGAGAAAAACCCAAACCTTGTTTTAATGGATATCAATCTTGAATCGGGCGGCAGTGGTATTAATGCTGCCAAAAAAATCAATGCCATAAAAAATATTCCTATTATTTATGTTACTGCATATGCCAATGATGACATTATCGAGTCTGCAAATTCCGCAAATCCTATTGGTTATATTGTAAAACCCTACAACCTTAGAGAAGTAAGAGCCGTTATTGAAACAGCACTTAATCGCTTTCGTTATGAAGATGAAATAACCTCATCGGAAGCGCGACTTAAACTCGCAATTGAAGCTGCCAACCTTAATGTATGGGAATACAACCCTGAAGCAGAACATTTAGTATTTACAGGTACCGAAATGCTACAAAAATACTTCGGTCATTTAAGCCCGCTACCATTTAATGAATTTATTAGCATGGTACATGAGCAAGACAAATGGAAAGTTGAATCGCTGTTAAAAGAAGGGCAAAAGTCCAATCAAAAAATCCGAATTAAGTCGCCTCTTAGCGATGAACAATATTGGTTCGAAGTCTATACCAGCGATATCAAGCTACAAGGTGGTGAAACGCCAATAGGCGCAATGAAAGACGTTACCGAAACTGAAACCTATATTCGTGAGTTAAAAGTATCAAAGTCTGTATTCAGCCATATTGCAGATGGCATTTTAGTACTCAATAAAGACTGTGAGATTACCAAAGCAAACCCAGCTTTTTGCAAATTAATTGGGTACCCGCTATCTCAATTGATTAACAAAAACTATCACGCCATTGTTAAACGAGAGCGCGCTGAAGATATTAACCAACAGCCTTGGGAAGAGCTCTGTTCACGGCGAGAAGAAACCTTTAAAACTGAATCTGGCGAATTATTTTACGCACTGGTTAATGGCAAATTAATATCTCATCGAGACCAAAGTGATGAATTGGTAATGATAGTTACCGATATTTCAGAATTAAAAATGGCTGAACGCAAACTACAATACCAAGCCTACCGTGATGAACTCACCGGCATGTATAATCGCACTTATATGAATCGCGCATTTGCTAATCCGCAAGAGTTCTTTGATTCAGGTAAATTTACGCTTATGTTTATTGACCTTGATTCTTTTAAACTCATCAACGACACCTACGGACATTCATACGGTGACGTTATCTTGGCCGAATTTGCATGGCGACTTAAACATATATTCCGCTCTTCTGACATTATGATACGTCATGGAGGTGATGAGTTTGTGTTAATGCTAGATGGCCAGCTTACAGACTGCGACGTTAGTAAAATTGCTAATTCAATAAATAAAGCAATTTCAGAACCATTTAAATGCAAAGATGTTTCTATTTCTCTTACATGCTCAATTGGTATTGCACAGTGGGACGATACTATTAGTGATACATCTGATCTTATGAAACGAGCAGACATCGCCATGTACGCGGCAAAAAATGGCGGTAAAAATGATTTTCGTTTTTACCAAGAAGATATGGGAAGCTCAGCCCAGTATCAATTGTTTTTAGAGCAAGGCTTAAAGCTTGCCATTGAAAATGAGCTGTTAGAACTTTGGTTACAGCCCATATTTGATAATAAAGGCGAAATATCAAGTGCTGAAGGGCTTTGCCGCTGGCGTGACAAAGCAACGGGGTTTATTTCGCCCAATGACTTTATTCCAATCGCAGAATCAAGCTGGCTTATTTTTCCACTTGGTGAGCTCATGCTTAAAAAAGTATGCGATGCGATTGAGCATTTAAGTAACGCAGGCTTTACTGATATAAAGCTAGGTTTAAATCTATCAGCTAAACAACTTTCTCATCCGTCTCTACCTGCAAAATTTGAAGAGATTATTAGCAGTAAGCACGTTTCACCTAACAACATAACATTAGAAATCACCGAAACGGCATTGACTGATACACCTGCAATTAAAAATATTGAACGGTTACGAGAAATTGGTTTTTCCATCGCACTCGATGATTTCGGGCGAGGCTACTCATCATTAGAACTACTACAACAGTTTGATCTTGATATATTAAAAATTGATAGAGTTTTTATTGAAGGGATCCCTGATGATAGCAAAGCACGAAAAGTATGCGAACACATGGTGAATTTAAGTAAGTCTTTAGGCTATAAAGTTGTTGTAGAAGGCATTGAATCGGCAAAACAAAGCGAGTACTTCGCACAAGACCCTGCGATTCATCAGCAAGGGTTTTATCATGCTAAGCCAATGCCATTATCACTGTTTTTGTCACTGCTAGGTGGTCAATCGCATAGTGCATCTCAACAACACTTTGCAGTAGATGAACAATAATCCAGTAATTTACTTCGCATACGATAGGTCAAAATGGAACTCAAAGTGAGAGTGTTTTCCAAGCTCACTCTCTACCTTTATTGTACCATTTGCCTGTTTGGTAAATAATCCTATAAGCGTATGACCAAGCGAACTAGCGCTATTGAATTGCTCCAAATCAAAGCCCACTCCGTTATCTTTGATGGATAAATCCAATCTTTCTTCCACTTCTTCGGCAAAAATTGTGATCAACCCTTTTTCTGCACCTTCAGGAAAAGCATGCTTTTGAATATTCGTTAGTACTTCATTTATAACAAAGCCAATCGGCACCATAATACTAATTGGCAAGTAAATCGCTTGGTTAGGTAGCTGAAGCTCTACCTTGTAAGGCGCGTGGTTAATACCATCTAAAAGAATTAATTGTGCCAACTTAGCGGTGTACTCTACAAAGTTAATTTTAGAGCTATTCTCTTGCTCATAAAGTAATTGGTGTACCAGCGCAACTGAACGTATGCGCTGCTGACAGGCCAATAACTCGTTTGCAACACTTTCTGGCACGTGTTGCTGTTGTAGCTTCAATAAACTGGTTATCACTTGTAAGTTGTTTTTTACGCGGTGATGAATTTCATTGAGCAGAATACTTTTCTCTTCAAGCATTTTGCTTAATCTGTCATTCGCAGCCAGTAACTCAGACACATCAGATATTGTCGCTAAATAGTTGATTTCCATATTATCTGCATAACGCGTAATACATACTTCAACGGGTAACGATTCATTATCTAACGCAAGTAGCGCCTGGAATGGTTCGCTTGTTGGGCTTTGCGTGGTTAGATCATTAATTATACTGGCAATTTCTAGCTGATCTTTCTCCGTAAATACATCAATAAAATTACATGGGCTTAACCCCTGTGTAAACGGCGACAACATCGCAATGGCTTTAGCATTCAACCATTCAATACGCCCTTGCTTATTGAGTAAAATAATCCCCTCAGATACATGGTTTACAACCAGCTTGAAACGCTCTTCATTCTCAAGCAACTGCTGTTCAAAATACTTACGCTCGCTAATATCATGTGCAGAGCAAATAATATTGGAAGCCGTTTCTGACTGAGTATCAAGATTAGCAACCACAACATCAACAGTGAAAAACTGCTCATCGACCCAAATTTGACTATCAAAACGCTGTTCTATACCTGTGCTTTTCAGTTTTTCTATGGCGCTTTGCAGTTGTTTTTTAGTAGTTGGATCACGTTTCCATGCCTGAGTATTGGTGAGTTCAATACTTTGCTCATCCGCATCATTTTGCAACTCATAATTGGCAGTAATCACCTCTCCTTGCTCATTAATAATCACAACATATGATGACAAGCCATTGATGATAGAGCTCAGGAACTTTAGCTCTTGATTTAACCCAGCAATCTCTCGCATATCTCTCAGAATACTGACGCTTTGATACTCATCGTTTTCTAAGAAGCTGCCAATGGCTATTTGTAAAGGAATTCGTTGATTATCTTTATCAATACCGTAAACACTACGTCGGTCCAGCATATTCTTTGACTGAGTCTCTTTCGTAAACTCTTTGCGATATCCTTGGTGCTTCTCTTTTAACTCACGCGCCATAAGATCTTCGATGAACTTATCGGAAAACTCACTTTGAGAGTATCCAAATAGCGATTGTGCAGCATTATTGGCCGCAAGCACCTTGCCACGATTATCAGCGTGAATAATACCGTCTGGTGATGCATCAAACAGTTTACCAAATTTACCAACCGATTGGTTTAGCTTATTGATATGCCAAATCACTAATCCAGTGAACATAATAATCACTAAACAAATCATGGCAGAGGTTAAATAGCTATAAAAAAGCTGAGTTTCAATACGATTTAAAAAAGTATTATTTGACTGACGTATTTTTGGTAAGACCTTTTCAACAATATTATTAACTGCATTCGCGGCTAATGTATCATCCACTTTCACAAGGCTATCTAATTCATCAACAGTTAGTTGCTCGGGCGATGAAAAATGCTTTTCGAGATTAAAGTTATATTCGTTTAATGTGGCTTCAAGCAAAGCTAAGTTTTGTACAACGTCCGATTCAGATGACATTTCACGTATTTCTTGCATCAATCGCTGTGCTTTTACATAGCTTTCTTTTGCATCGTGAAAGTATTGATGATCTCTGCGAATAACATAATTTTTAAAATGATGGATAAAGCCAGAATAGCCAACCGTGCGCTCTAATTCATGTAGTTTGATGAGTAGTTCTGTATTGTCTGTAACTATTTGCGATAACCGTGCCTGCTCTTGCTTTAACTTATGTGCATCATAAAAAGTAGTGCTCAGTACAAGAATATTACACAGTATTGAAAGCAACAGAATGAGATTAATTTTAGCAGACTTGGTCATTGCGCTTATCCTAAAGTTCCGTTTACTAGGGTCTGTTGATCTTTGCTGTTCTATTTTTGTTCTTTTTGAGCGTGCTTTTATCGCGGCGCTTGATGTGTGGCCTAGCAACCTAAGCGAATATCGAGCAACAATGAGAAAAGTGCGCTCAAAAGAACCGTTCGGCAACGCTTGATTGGGTTTTCTACTGTGTTATCGGCTGACTCACATAGAATAACTATGCCACGTAGCCTCTGCCTTGTATAAACCCCAATCAAACTGCTGCAAAAACGAACTTAAAAGGTCAACAGACCCTAGAAAGTTCGACTAATAAGTATTGGTAACTTTATAAATTAAATCAATTTTTTAGCGCAATAAAAAAGCCAGCGCATTGCGCTGGCTTTTTTTGACAAGTTGGTAACTTGAGCGATGACTACATCATTCCACCCATACCGCCCATGCCGCCCATGCCGCCCATATCTGGTGCAGCTGGTGCATCTTGCGGAATTTCTGCAACCATTGCTTCAGTAGTGATCATAAGACCTGCAATTGATGCAGCAAATTGTAATGCTGAACGCGTTACTTTTGTTGGGTCAAGAATACCCATTTCAATCATATCGTTGTATTCACCAGTTGCAGCGTTATAACCGTAGTTACCTTCACCTGCTTTTACTGCGTTAACAACTACAGATGCTTCATCACCTGCGTTAGAAACGATTTGACGAAGTGGTGCTTCCATTGCACGAAGTGCAACTTTAATACCATGGTTTTGATCTTCGTTATCACCTGTTAGGTTTTCGATTTTGCTAGCAACACGTACTAGTGCAACACCACCACCTGGTACAACACCTTCTTCAACCGCTGCGCGAGTTGCATGTAATGCATCTTCTACGCGGTCTTTCTTCTCTTTCATTTCAACTTCAGTAGCAGCACCTACTTTGATTACTGCAACACCACCAGCTAGTTTAGCTTGACGCTCTTGAAGCTTTTCTTTGTCGTAGTCAGACGTTGCTTCTTCGATTTGTGCTTTGATTTGGTTAACACGTGCGTCGATTGCACCTTGCTCGCCAACACCATCGATAATAGTTGTATCATCTTTAGTGATAACTACACGCTTCGCTGAACCTAAATCTTCAAGCTGTGCTTTTTCTAGATCAAGACCCACTTCTTCAGAGATTACTGTACCGCCAGTTAGAATTGCGATGTCTTGTAACATTGCTTTACGACGGTCGCCAAAACCAGGTGCTTTAACCGCTGCAACTTTCACGATACCGCGCATGTTGTTAACAACGAGTGTTGCTAGTGCTTCGCCTTCTAGGTCTTCAGCAATAATAAGTAGCGGCTTGCTTGCTTTTGCTACAGCTTCAAGTGTTGGTAGAAGCTCGCGAATATTAGATACTTTTTTGTCTACAAGTAGAATAAATGGGCTATCTAGTTCAACTACACCTTTCTCAGCATTGTTGATGAAGTAAGGCGATAAGTAACCGCGGTCAAACTGCATACCTTCAACTACGTCTAGTTCGTTTTCAAGTGCTTGACCATCTTCAACAGTGATAACACCTGACTCACGACCAACGCGCTCCATTGCATTTGCAATGATGTCACCAATTTCAGTATCTGAGTTAGCTGAAATCGTACCAACTTGTGCAATTGCTTTTGTGTCTGCACACGGAACAGATAGTGCTTTAAGCTCTTCTACCGCTGCAACTACTGCTTTATCAATACCGCGCTTAAGATCCATTGGGTTCATGCCCGCAGCCACTGACTTAAGACCTTCATTTACGATTGATTGTGCAAGTACTGTTGCTGTCGTCGTACCGTCACCCGCAGCATCATTTGCTTTAGATGCAACTTCTTTAACCATTTGTGCACCCATGTTTTCGAACTTGTCTTCAAGTTCGATTTCTTTTGCAACTGATACACCATCTTTAGTAATTACTGGAGAGCCGAATGACTTATCTAAAACAACGTTACGGCCTTTTGGACCAAGCGTAACTTTAACTGCATCTGCTAATACATTTACACCCGCAAGCATTTTAGCGCGAGCATCACCTGCAAAACGTACGTCTTTTGCTGTCATGATTTAATTCCTTAAAATTCTGTTAAAACCGATAATTTAGAAACGAAAAATTAACCAACAATACCTAGGATATTGTCTTCACGCATGATCAAGTATTCTTGACCGTCGATTTTTTCAGTTTTTTCTACGTAAGAGCCGAAAAGCACTGTGTCACCAGCCTTAACTTCTAGTGCACGCACTTCGCCGTTCTCTAACACGCGGCCATTGCCCGCTGCAACAACTTCACCACGTGAAGATTTTTCGGCAGCCGAACCTGTAAGTACGATACCGCCTGCTGATTTAGTTTCTTCTTCAAGACGCTTTACGATAACGCGATCATGTAATGGACGAATGTTCATTATGGGTTTTTCTCCTGATTTAATTTTCTATCTCAGAAATAAGGCCGTTGTGGCCCAAAAAAGTTAGTTATGCAATTTATGGGGATTAAAAAATAGATCCCAAGGGGTTAATTGCAAATTTTTTAGTCTTTTCGTTCAAACTCACCCTCTAATGTATTAGACGGTTTATTTGATTGAATATTAGTCTCGTTAAATTGGTCGTGCTTTGGTGTTTGAGTATGAGTGTATGGTGAGTAATAAAAACCACCACCTTGCTGTGGATTGGTCATTTTCACCTTAGCTTGCGACATTAAATTAGCTGCAAGGCGTTTGCGCACAACTGGGGTTAGTAACAAAAAGCCGATGATGTCGGTCATAATGCCAGGTGTTAATAGCAACACACCGGCAATAATCACGCATAAGCCCGCAAATAACTCTTCTGCTGGCATTTGCCCTTGCGCCATTTGAACTTGCACATTTTTCAGTGCATCTGTGCCCTGTTGCTTTACTAATTTAGCACCAACAAAAGCAGTTACAATAACAAGCGCAATGGTACTCCAGCCGCCAATCACTTCGCTTACCTGAATAAGTAGGGCTATTTCAACAATCGGGATAACAATAAAAAGAAAAAATAAGGCTTTAAACATAGCGCTTCCTTAAAAATAGATGAAATGAATATTGGGGTTTTCAGGTCTTAATTCAAGCTTAGAGAAAATTCAGCTTACAGAATCAATCTTTTCGCTGTTATCTAATCACCCTGTTTTAATGATCATTAACGATATTTAATGTATAAAATGTGAGACTTACACATTTTCTGAAGGTTCAGTATGGCTAATTATCAATTAGTGCTAACAACGTGCGCAAAAAAGAATGACGCACATGCCATTGCAAAAACACTATTAGAAAAGAAACTTGCTGCCTGTGTGAATGTCTTACCACAAATTGAATCCTTTTATATGTGGCAAGGTAAAATAGCGCAAGATGCGGAAATTAAGCTGTTTATAAAAACCCAAGCGGCTAAAACTCACGTATTAATCGACACATTAAAACAGATCCACCCGTATGATGTGCCAGAAATTCAAGTGATTAATATCACCGATGGCAATGACGAATATTTTAGCTGGATAGATGAGGTACTCGCGTAATGCGCTTTATAACTTTTGGCTGTGTGTTGTTACTAAACACCCTTTTTGCCTTTTTAGGTCAACCGGCAAACGCCAATACCACCTTTAATGATCTTATAAAAACCAATCAACCTCAGTTTTTAAAAGTCGATGAAGCATTCAAAATTGACTTTGATCAGCAAGGCTCAACCTTATTTATAGGCTGGGATATTGCTGATGGTTACTACCTTTATAAAGAAAAACTCGAATTTGTCGCTAAAGGCGCTGATTTAACCTTACCAAAATTACCTAAAGGTACTGACCACGAGGATGAGTACTTTGGTAAAACGCAAGTGTATTTCAACGAGCTTACTACGGTTTCTAAACTCGATAATGTAGTAGAGGGTGCTTACGTAAAAGTGCGCTACCAAGGCTGTGCAGAAGCGGGGTTATGTTATCAACCTGTGATTGTGGAAATTCCACTAACGGCATTTCAAAGTTCATCAGCTGACAAAACTACAAACGGTAGTATTTCAGAAGCACCAGTAACGATCTCAGATAAATCTAACGGTGAGTTATCACTTACTGATAAATTAAATCAGCAAAGCTTAGTTACTAATTTAGCCATCTTTTTTGTACTGGGTTTAACACTGGCCTTTACACCCTGTGTATTCCCAATGTTCCCGATTCTGTCGAGTTTAATTGCAGGCCAACAAGGGTTATCAACTAAACGCGCGTTCACTTTATCTTTTGTCTATGTGCAAGGTATGGCGATTACCTATGCGCTACTTGGTTTAGTGGTGGCATCACTTGGCGGGCAAGTACAAGGATATATTCAGCACCCTGCAGTACTGATTAGCTTTAGCATTTTATTTGTGTTGTTAGCACTTTCGATGTTTGGCTTATATGAATTCAAATTGCCAGAAAGTTGGATGACGCGCTTAACGCAATTATCGAATAATCAAAAATCGGGCAACTACCTTGGTGTATTTATGATGGGTGTATTGTCTGGTTTAATCGCCTCGCCATGCACTACAGCGCCACTGTCTGCTGCATTATTGTATGTTGCACAAAGCGGTGATTACTTTGTGGGTGGTATTACACTTTATGTGCTTAGCCTTGGTATGGGGATTCCATTACTATTATTAGGCACCTCTGGCGGTAAGTTATTACCAAAAGCGGGCGCTTGGATGGAGCAAGTAAAAACCTTATTCGGCTTTATTATGTTAATGGTGCCGCTGATTTTATTAGAGCGCATCGTACCTTGGCATATTATTGTAATGATTGGTTCAGGCTTATTATTGGTAACTGGGGTTTACCTTTATTATTGGCATACCCTTACCACAAATAACAAAGGCAAAACTGCGCTCTGGTTAGTTTCGTTTGTAATGGTTTTTAGCGCACTTACGTCAATTAGCCAACAAATTTGGCCATCTGACTCTGTGAAAATAACAGCAAATACATCTGCTGATGTACACGGCCAGTTTATTCACGTTACTAATTTAGAAGAGCTAGATGCAGAAGTGAGTAAAGCAGCAGCACAAGGAAAGCTTGTGATGTTTGATTTATACGCTGACTGGTGTGTTGCCTGTAAAGAGTTCGAAAAGTACACCTTCCCAGATGCTGACGTGCAAGCAGCGTTTAAAGACTATGTATTAATTCAAGCTGATTTAACAGAATCAAATGATACCACTATCGCTTTTATGGAACGCTTTGATGTATTCGGCTTGCCAACAATTTTATTCTTTGACCGTCAAGGTGAAGAGTTACCTGACCATCGTGTTACTGGTTTTCAAAGTGCTGATGAATTTTCAGCCCACTTAAGCGCCCTTTCTAATAAATTTTAATTACCTCGGTCTAATCAGTACCCGCTGATTAGACCAGTATTTTGCTGCTATATTCTGCGAACTCTCTATAATAATACGCCATCGTGAGAAAAACTTGCTATTTACCACAACTAACCTTAAGTTAAACGTGGATTTTATGAAAAATAGCAAACCTCAATGATTTAATAGGAAGTTCACGAAAGATGACTGCACGTTTACGAGTTTTAGTATTAAATGGCCCAAATTTAAACATGTTGGGCAAACGCGAACCTGAAATATATGGTGCGCAAACATTAGCTGAAATAATGCAACACTTAACTCAGTACGCAGATTCAAACAACGTGGCACTGACGCACTTTCAAAGTAATAGCGAAGCCGAATTAATCTCTACGATTCATTCAGCATTTGAACAGGTTGATTTTATTATTATTAACCCTGCTGCATTTACGCATACCAGCGTAGCACTGCGCGACGCATTACTCAGTGTAGCGATTCCTTTTATTGAGGTACATCTGACAAATATTTATCAAAGAGAAGCGTTTCGCCATCACTCCTACTTTAGTGATGTTGCAAAAGGCGTTCTTTGCGGATTTGGTGCGAACGGTTACAAAATGGCATTAGACGCTATCTTGGCCGATCGCTAAACACACATTTAAATAAAATATTATAAGGCGGGTCGTTAGAATGGATATTCGCAAAATCAAAAAGCTTATTGAACTTGTTGAAGAATCAGGTATTGCTGAATTAGAAATCACGGAAGGTGAAGAGTCGGTACGTATTAATCGTCATAGCTCTGCACCAATGGCTGCTCCAGTTCATTACGCTGCGGCTCCTGCTGCTGCGCCAGTAGCAGCTCCGGCAGCGGCGCCTGTTGCAGCTGAAGAATCAGCAGCACCTGCAGCTGTTTCAGGTCACCAAGTTAAATCTCCAATGGTAGGTACATTCTACCGTGCATCTTCACCTGAAGCGGCATCATACGTTGAAGTTGGCGACACAGTAAGTGTTGGCGATACACTATGTATCGTAGAAGCAATGAAGATGATGAACCAAATTGAATCTGATAAAGCGGGTGTTGTTAAAGCAATCTTAGTTGATAACGAAGATGCTGTTGAGTTCGACCAACCTCTATTTGTAATCGAATAATACACGCAGAAGGCAACCCTTATGTTAGATAAAGTTGTAATTGCAAACCGCGGCGAAATCGCCCTGCGTGTGCTGCGTGCATGTAAAGAGCTCGGTATAAAAACTGTTGCTGTGCACTCAACTGCAGATAAAGACCTAAAACACGTTTTACTTGCAGATGAAACCATTTGTATTGGTAAACCACCTGCATCTGAAAGCTATTTAGATACAACACGTATCATTGCGGCAGCAGAAGTAACTGATGCAGTAGCAATTCACCCAGGTTACGGTTTCCTATCAGAAAATGCAGACTTTGCTGATCAAGTAGAGCAAAGTGGTTTTATTTTCATTGGCCCTAAAGGCGACACTATTCGCATGATGGGTGACAAGGTTTCAGCAATCGACGCTATGCGTAAAGCCGGCGTTCCTTGTGTTCCAGGTTCTGATGGCCCACTTACAGACGACGGCGAGCGCAACAAACAAATCGCAAAACGCATTGGTTACCCTGTAATCATCAAAGCTGCTGGCGGCGGCGGTGGTCGTGGTATGCGTGTAGTGCGTAGCGAAGAAGAGCTAATTGATTCAATTGCATTAACGCAAACAGAAGCGAAGCAATTCTTCAATAATGGCGTTGTTTACATGGAGAAATTCCTTGAAAACCCACGTCACATTGAAATTCAAGTTCTTGCTGACGGTCAAGGCAATGCGGTTCACTTAGGTGAGCGTGATTGCTCAATGCAACGTCGCCACCAAAAAGTGGTAGAAGAAGCGCCAGCACCAGGTATTACGGCTGAAATGCGTAAAAACATTGGTGAACGTTGTACACGTGCATGTATTGAAATTGGCTATCGCGGCGCAGGTACGTTTGAGTTCTTATACGAAAATGGTGAGTTCTACTTTATTGAAATGAATACACGTATTCAGGTAGAGCACCCAGTAACTGAAATGGTTACTGGCATCGATCTGATTAAAGAACAGCTAAAAATTGCAGCTGGCCAACCATTATCAATTACTCAGGATGATATTGTTATTCGCGGCCATGCGATTGAATGTCGTATCAATGCGGAAGACCCTGAAACTTTTATTCCGTCACCAGGTAAAATCACACGATTCCATCCTGCTGGCGGCTTAGGTATTCGCTGGGACAGCCACATTTACGCTGACTACTCAGTACCACCGCATTACGATTCAATGATTGGTAAGCTTATTACTTACGGTGAAAACCGTGACGTAGCGATTTCACGTGCTAAAAATGCACTGAACGAGCTTGTAATTGATGGTATAAAAACCAACACCCCACTTCACAAGAAAATTCTTGCTGATGAAAACTTCCATAATGGTGGCACAAACATCCACTATTTAGAGAAGAAATTAGGGTTGTAAATCCTTAGAAAAAAGCCAGCAATTGCTGGCTTTTTTATTTCTCTAATTTTGACTTGTACAGTTGCGAACATTTAATAATCAATTGATTCATAAAATACATTTTTTACCCTATTGGCTAGTGACAAGGCAATTAAAAGTTCTTATACTTCTCACCGCTTAGTTATTACGTAACTATAACTAACGCATCTTAAATGGCCCTATAGCTCAGTTGGTTAGAGCACACGACTCATAATCGTTAGGTCCCTGGTTCGAGTCCAGGTGGGGCCACCATTTTAAATAATCCCATCTATTACTTCACATTAGAATATTAAAACTATTCTATCATTTAACCTTTTTTACCTAAGCCCTCTTTACTCCAGTACATTTACAGCTTTGTTATATTCTAGAAGAACAATAACTATCTCTACTAGTATCCGAGCTCCCCAGAATATTAAACGCTTTCTCAATTTCTCTGTTTAAGTATTCTTGTTTAATAAATAAGGGGCTATTTATTAAATTATTAGCTCGACATAATTCTATTGGAATCAAAACGTTGACTAAGTTATTTTTTAACTCTTCTTTATTATTTTGATCCAATCTCTCATAAAACAATATACTGCTGTGGAGCTGACTATAGAGCAACGAGCCATACAACATGTTATAAGAAACAAAGCTTGCTGCTATTGCTCCTAAAACAAATGATAAAATATATTTAAATAACTGCTTCATAAGTTATCCTATGGTGTATATGTATACCAACAGACAGAACCTGTGCCAGTCCTACCAAATGAATAATTTATTGTATAAGATTTACATGTCGTTCGAATGGTTCCACCGCCACTACCGGAACCATAGTTTGACCAGTTCTCATGTCCTCCCCAATCAGCTGCACCAGTAGCATTGTTGCTAATAGGCTGATTATTCTTATCTTTGGCTGTGCCATTGATATATCTATATGGCTGTTTGCTTTCTAACGGGTTAACAAGCACCCACTCAGCAGTGGAACCATCACTAAACTGCGTTGTAACAGTAATGTTCAACTTTAATACAATCAATTTAAAGCCCGTTGATAATAAATCCATTAATGTCTGAATAGATTTTTGTCTAGCATAATTTGATACTGCATCTGATGAAGATATATTTGTAATAACAGTTCATGCATTACTTGTATCAGCACCATTAATGGAGCTAGGGATTAAAATAGGGAGAATAGGGTTGTTTCTATCTATTGGTTTTCCTGATTGCTGTTCCATCTGATTAAACCAAGACGTGATCTTTTGAGTAGCATCACTAGCCTCTGTAGGAACATTGGTAGGAAGTGCCCAATGCATCTCAAACCCCGGCTCTCTATCTGTTTTCACTTTATAAGCATAAATGGCTCCCGAATTTAAATTTGCCACAACAACTTTACCCATAGGCGTTTCTTTCATTGCTACACTTTCAAATTGAGTTTCAGATGTACACGAATTACAGATTTCGTAGTGATAACCTAGATTTTGATAATCGGTTTCATCAGAAGCAAATGATGAAACAGATAGAAAAGCAATAAATAGTATTATTATTCGCATTTTTATATCCTTTTAAAAATGTTTATTGAAATATAATTTTATTGGTTAAAAATCTACCAGAAAAACTAGGTTAGCCATAATTTTTTCATTGTCAATTAAAATAGTTCACATGAGTTAGGGTATCATCATGTTAAGTTTATCTGCTGTAACTTTTTAGCACTTTTTCCTATACTAACTCTCGAATATTCGCACCAAACACACATCGTCTAGCTATTTGTGTTTTCAAATCATTTTTATCTGCTTAGTAGAAATATTTAACTACGGCTATCAACCACCTCAACCCGGCAATAAAAATAGCAACCCGTTTACATTTGTTTATATTTCAGCTGATTAAGATGTAGACGCAGAACAAAAAATGAGCAACTATAAATTTACTTAGATAACAACTAAGTACTCTTTTTGGGTAGCAGCAAACATTTAGAACAGAATTTATAATAAGGATGCGGAATGATAAGCTTAATTCTATATTTCACACTGCAGTTACAAGCGAGTGGCATAGCTATGGACACGGATACAGGTGCAATACTTTCAGATGTTGGTGGTGCTGAAATTATGGGGTCAAATCCAAAAGATAAACCTCAAAGACCAACTAAGCCACCAGAGTAATACTGGATTATTGGAATAAAAAAGGCGCTTAAAGCGCCTTTTTTAAAATGCAGAATCTGCTGGGTAATTTCTACCATAAAATATTTCATGCATTTCGCGTGAAAGCTTGTGACGAATTTCCTGCTGCTCATCTTCAGATAAATCATCTGTTGTAATACCGAATAAGTACGCATTTAAGTCGGTTTCTTTAAGCATCATTTTGGTATGGAACAAGTTTTCTTGGTATACGTTCACGTCAATCATTTGATACGCGTCTTGCGTGTCTTCAGTCATAAAGTTCTGAATTGAATGAATATCATGATCGATATAATGCTTTTTGCCGTCTACGTCACGCGTAAAGCCGCGCACACGGTAATCGATTGTTACAACATCGGATTCTAATGAGTGAATTAAAAAGTTCAACGCCTTAAGTGGTGAGATAACACCACAAGTTGATACTTCAATATCCGCTCGGAAAGTACAAATACCGTCATGAGGATGCTCCTCAGGGTATGTGTGTACACAAATATGGCTTTTATCTAAGTGTGCAACAACTGAGTCTGGTAATGGACCAGGTTCTTCTTGCTGAGCGGTCGCATCGGCTACCGGCTCTTCAGAGATAAGAATAGTTACACTAGCACCTTGAGGGTCGTAGTCCTGGCGAGCAACGTTTAGAATATTTGCACCGATGATATCAACTACTTCACCTAAAATATCGGTTAGGCGTTCAGCACTATACTGTTCATCAATGTATTCAATGTATTCTTTACGTTGTTGTGGTGTCTTTGCATAACACACGTCATAAATACTAAAACTAAGGCTTTTTGTTAAGTTATTAAAACCGTGTAACTTTAGCTTTTTAAATGGCTTTGGCACTATAAACCACCCTCAATTGTATAAAATAATCGCGATTTCGCTTTTGAAGAGGGCGGATTTTATATGAAAATCCCCCCGCGAAAAAGTACTATTTTTGCTATTCTTCAATGATCTCGTAACTGTGTGTAATATTAACTGTTTTATCTAGCATAAGTGCTACTGAACAGTACTTTTCAGCCGACAAGCTAATTGCACGTGAAAGATGTTTTTCAGACACATCTTTACCAGTAACTACAAAGTGTAGGTTAATTTTAGTAAAAACTCGTGGAGTTGTTTCTGCACGCTCTGCAGAGAGTTTTACTTCAAGGTTGGAAAAGTTCTGTTTTGCTTTATTTAAAATGCTAACAACATCAACAGAAGAACAGCAGCCTGCTGACATTAAAACCATTTCCATAGGGCTTGGCGCAGCGCTATCACTGCCTGTATCAAACACCACATTGTGGCCCGAGTTAGAAAGCCCAACAAAGGTATCTCCGTCGACCCATTTCACATTTGCTTGCATTGTTTACACTCTTGTTTATTAATCTACAAACGATTGTATGTAAGCAACACAAGATAGCAATAAAAAGCGCTAACTAACAGTGTGAATATAGCTAGGAAACAGCTGAATCAAATAAGTTTTTAACGAGCCCTGAAAACTCATCAATAAAGGCATGTTGTTCAATCGTAACAGGTTGATTAACAACGCCCGATAGCACTTCCTGTAGATCGTACACAATACCGTCAACTTCACGCATAATCACACTGCGGTCATCAACACTTAAGTCTTCATGCTGCATGCAAAAATTAATGATTTGCTCAGCAATATCATCTTCAATCAATGCCATTACTGTAGGCGCGCCTGGTCGAACTTCCCCTGGCTTTTCGAACAAGGATAAGTGTTCTGTTAAGTACATGATAAGCTCATCATAACCTTGCTGATCAATTACCATTTATTTATCTACCTACTACGTGTATTTGATATGACTATTTTAAGCAGATTAGTTAAATAAATACTACCCTGCACTTTTTTATTACTTCTAATACCAACTCTGCTAATTATGTGTTTAGCTATTACACTGATTAACTCAAATGTTCGCAACGCGAATTTTTAATGTAGCTAGGCTACATCAATAAATTTCAGCGCAATTCGCTCTTCACCTAAATAGCCAAAAAAAGTAAGCTATTTAAGTAAATTGGTATCACCTTTCTTCCAATAACTATAGACATAAAAAAAGCAGCTTGCGCTGCTTTTTTATAGTTAAAACTTATTACTAAATTTTAATGCCTGGGCTTAATGTTGCTGGCATTGCTACTTTTTCAAGCTCTACCGAAGCAACTGGGTATGCACAGTAATCAGCTGCATAGTATGCACTTGCTCTGTGGTTACCTGATGCACCAATACCACCAAATGGTGCAGCACTTGAAGCACCGGTAATTGGACGGTTCCAGTTAACAATACCCGCTCTGATACGACGTAAGAAATGGTCGTAATCAGCTTCGTTATCACTTAATAAACCTGCTGAAAGGCCGTAGTCAGTATCGTTACCTTTATCGATAGCTGCATCGAAATCAGTGTAACGGAATACTTTTAACAATGGACCGAAATGCTCATCATCAGGGAAGTCAGCAATATTTGAACACTCAATAATCGCTGGTGTAACAAAACCTGTGCCTGCAGTGTGTGTCATTTCAATTAGTGATTCACCACCTAGAGACTGAAGCTGAGCTTGTGCATCCATCATTGATTTAGCTGCGGCTTCTGAGATCATTGAACCCATAAACGGTTGATCTTCATCGTCGTAAAAACCAACTTTAATTGCTTTAGTTGCTTCAATTAGCTGTGACAAAATCACATCGCCTTGTTCACCTGCAGGTAAGAATAACTTACGTGCACATGTACAACGCTGACCGCTCGATACAAACGCTGATTGAATAATATCGTGAACAACTGCTTTAGTGTCTGCAACATCTTTAACGATTAGTGGGTTATTACCACCCATCTCTAACGCTAAAATCTTACCTGGCTGGCCGCCGTATTGCTGGTGAATTAAATGACCAGTACGCGATGAACCAGTAAAGAATAAACCATCAATACCACGATGAGATGCTAGCGCCTTACCTGTTTCAACTTCACCTTGAACTAGGTTAATTACACCTTTAGGTAGACCCGCTTTTTCCCACAATTGCAGAGTTAACTCGGCAACCATAGGGGTTAGTTCTGATGGCTTAAAGATAACTGTGTTACCAGCAAGTAATGCAGGAACAATGTGACCGTTAGGCAGATGACCAGGGAAATTATAAGGACCAAATACCGCAACAACACCGTGTGCTTTATGACGAATTACAGCACGACCTTGAGGCATTGGATTTTCAACAGTACCTGTGCGCTCTAAATACGCTTTTTCAGAAATACCGATTTTGCCGATCATTGCGCCAACTTCTGTTGCTGTTTCCCAAAGCGGTTTACCCGTTTCAAGTGCAATGGCTTTGGCAAGCGCATCTTTATTTTCAGCAAGCTGTTCAGCAAACTTTTTAACAATCTCTAAACGCTGTTCAAATGTTAAATCTGTCCAGCTATAAAACGCTTCGCGTGCTGCGTTAATTGCTGCGTCAACTTGCTCTGCTGTTGCAGCCGTTGCTGACCAAATTACTTCCCCTTTTGCAGGGTTTAACGAGCTGAATTCAGCTCCTTCACCAGCTAACCACTGGCCATTTATAAACTGAGCGGCGTGAGTCATCTCAATTTCTCCTAACTATTTAAAGTGGTGCGATAGTGATCACATCACCTTCTGAAACATGTAGCGCATTTGCAAGTTCAGCAGACAAAGTAACTGTCTCGCTGTTTGCATCCAAGGTCATTGTCGATAGTAACGCTCTAAAGTCAACCAACTTGTGGTTTGACAGCATAAAACTTGTCTCTGAGCCTTGTGCCATATCACCAATTACCACAGTGCGGTTTTGGCAATCGCGGATTGTTTTGATGTTACTAATATCTGCTTCTACCGTTGGCCCTGCATCAAAAATATCTACATAGCCGTTAAACGTGAAGCCTTCGCTTTTTAGTAACTCAATTGCTGGACGGGTTTTATCATGTACCTGACCAATTACCGCTTGTGCATCTTTACTAAGTAAATTTACATAAATTGGGTATTTTGGCATTAATTCAGCAATAAACACTTTCTGGCCAATACCTGTCAGGTAGTCTGCCGTTGGAAAATCCATTGAGAAGAAGTGCTCTTCTAACCATTGCCAAAACGGGCTTTCGCCGTTTTCATCAGATACACCGCGCATTTCAGCTAATACTTTACTCGCAAAGCGCTCTGCATGCGCATTCATAAACATAAAACGCATTTTTGATAATAACTTACCATTTCCACCTTGACGATAATGATCTTGTAGGTACAAAGTACATAGCTCTGTTGCACCGGTGTAATCATTACATAAGGTAAGAATATCTACCGCTTTGTAAACATTAAGTTCACGCGACGAGTGGATCACCTTGCTTAAGTGATAATGGTAAAAGGCATCATCTAAGCCAACTGCAGCTTCAATTGCAGATGTACCGACAACTTCGCCAGTCGCCAAATCTTCCATTACAAACAAATAGCCCTCATCCTCAGGATGAGCAACCGATTTGCTAAAGCTTTGCTCTGAGCGCGCTATTTTACGCTTAAGCAGGTCTTCATTTTGTGGCAAAGACGTGAAGCCATGACCTGAATCTTCAGCTATCTTCATTAAAGCTGGATAATCCGAGCTTTTAATCGGACGAACGATAATCATTAGTAGCCCCTATATTAAAATTAAGAAAAGCAGCCAAGTGCTGCTTTTCTGTCTTTGCTCTTAGCCTTTAACAACCTGTGCTACTGCTTTTGCAAAGCGAGCCATACCTTCGCGGATATCAGCTTCTGGAATTACCAATGATGGTGTAAAGCGAATTACGTCTGCACCGGCAACAAGCGCCATAACACCGTGCTCAACACCTGCTGTCATAAACTCTTTTGCGCGACCTTTGTATTCGTCAGTTAACGCTAAGCCAAGTAGCAAGCCTTTACCACGTACTTCTGCAAATACGTTGTGTTCAGCATTAATTTCAGCAAGTAGCTCTTTGAAAAGTGCTTCTTTAGCCGTTACACCTTCAAGTACTTCTTTTGTGTTAACGGTATCAAATGCTGCTTCAGCTACTGCACATGCAAGCGGGTTACCGCCGTATGTCGAGCCATGCGTACCCACTTTTAAGTGTTTAGCAATCTCAGTTGTTGTAAGCATAGCACCAATTGGGAAACCACCACCTAGCGCTTTCGCTGTAGATAAAATGTCAGGTGTTACACCTAAGCCTTGGTAAGCGTATAAATCGCCTGTACGGCCTACACCAGTCTGTACTTCATCAAAAATAAGTAACGCATTGTGCTTATCACATAGCGCGCGTACACCTTGCATAAATTCGCTAGTTGGGCTTACAACACCACCTTCGCCTTGCAGTGGCTCAAGCATTACTGCACAGGTGTTATCTGAGATAAGCGCTTCTAATGATGCTAAGTCATTGTAGTCAGCGTGCGCGATGTCGCCAGGTTTAGGACCAAAGCCATCTGAGTAAGCCGCTTGACCACCTACAGTTACGGTGAAGAATGTACGACCGTGGAAACCTTTATTAAATGAAATAATTTGTGATTTTTCAGCACCGAAATTATCAAGTGCCCAACGACGCGCTAGCTTTAATGCAGCTTCGTTAGCTTCTGCACCTGAGTTTGCAAAATATACTTTATCTGCAAATGTCGCTTTAGTTAGCTTTTCAGCTAGGCGAAGTGCTGGCTCATTAGCCCATACATTTGAAAGGTGCCATAATTTTTCACCTTGCTCTTTCAATGCTGAAACAAGCGCTGGATGACAGTGACCTAAGCAGTTAACCGCGATGCCACCGGCAAAGTCGACATACTCGTTATCTTGTTGATCCCATACTCGTGAACCTTCACCTTTAACCGGAATAACCGCTGATGGCGAATAGTTAGGTACCATTACTTGGTCAAATAATGCTCTTGAAACTGTCATTTTAACTCCTCATTAATTTTTCGGTACACAAGGTTTTATTACACTTTTGTGTTACCTAAGCCCGCTAAATCGGGCAAAATTCGGACTGACATTATTCCAGAAAATTCCCCTACTGTCTTCCTTAAAAATAGCCTTAACACCTTTAAATACAAGGCTTTCGGATAATATTTCATGTTATATGAATAACTATTTTGTTTAACACACCTATCTGCTACCAAACTTCACTATGTAAGCTAGTGAATTACTTTGTTTAGTGAAATTTATTCACATTGCATGAATAGGCGTAAAAAATTACGAAAAAAGTAAGGATAATTATCGCTCAATGCGTAATTGCAGATTCTGCAAGCTGGTACTTGCTAATAATTTGAGTTCTTTGCCGCTAAATTGATAATGGGTAAACAGCGCTTTTGCTTCGTCGGGTTCGATTAAGGTATGTTTTTGTAAAAACTTATAATAACTGTATGCGCGCCCTTTCAATACTGTTTGCGCTAACGGTAAACACTCGTCAAATGGTTTATTCTCGGCGATATCATGCATAGCCTGCGCAATAGGAAGATATTTTAAGCTCATATGCTCTATCAACTTACAGGACAAACGCGCACCTTTCTCTACCATCAAGTTTCGTAAAAATAAGGCTTCAGGTTTTATTTCTGAGAGCGCGCTATGGCGATCTTTATTACCATTTTCGCGCGCTTCACGGGAGTTTTGCTCCCACAGCGCATCAAATAGTCGAAGATAGAGACGAATTAACGCCATATTTCCTAAACCATGAAACATTCCCAGTACGAATGCTCTGTAGCCATCTTCTCCCTTTTCTTCAGCTAAACTGCGCGATGCAATTCCCGCAGCCATACCGGTTTCCCATAGCTTGCGTTTTAACATTTGGAATGGCGCAGTACTGTGAGGTGTCCAGTGCTTTAATGAAAATGTCGGTACAATCAGCTTTAAGTTTTCAAGGCCAATATAACGCAGCGCAAGCGACGGATTATCGACTCTTACTGCTTTAGCTGGGTCTTTTTCAGGACGGTATTGTGGCAAATTAATAAACTTAAGAATCTCCTCACCTAACCAATGTAAATCGGTGATAAGTGGGTCGATGCGACCAACCGAGGCTGATTTAACCGCCAAAATGTCTAAGGTTGCAGGAATATTGTCTTGAATTTGAATTATTTCTTTATAAATGTATTCAACATTATCCATGCACTTATCAATTTCATCTTCGATTTGCTGGTGCAGTTCAGCATTTACATCGGCAATAAATTGATGATTACGAGAATCTTGTTTTTCACGGGCTTTTGCCGCAATTTGCTCAACTTCTAGCAGCTTTCGTACCGGTAGGGGCTCTCCGTAATTAATATCGAGTGTATGAATATAACCAATTTGCTGCTGTGCAAATTGCTGACCTAACAATAAGTCGTGAAATCGACCAATTAGCATTTCTGCTTGCCATTTTTGCTTTGTCGCTTTATTCATGTAAAAAACGATTACCGATACGTAGTTATAAAGTTGTTTAGTAGTGCTAATCCAGATTGCGTTAAAATGGCTTCAGGGTGAAATTGAACCCCTTCTAATGCCAAGTTCTCATTCTTGAGACCCATTATTTCGTCTTGTTGCCCATCTGCATCCACGCTCCACGCCGTAACACTTAAATCTGTTGGTAAACTTTGCTTTTCAACGATTAAAGAGTGATAACGACAAACCTCTAATGGATTTGGCAAATTAGTGAATACACCTTGATTAGTATGGATTATTTTTGATGTTTTACCATGCATTACTTGTTTTGCTCGTACCACTTTCGCACCTAATGCTTGCGCGATCGTTTGATGACCAAGGCAAATTCCGAGTATTGGCAGCTGGCCTTTTAGTTGATGCACAACATCAAGCGAAATCCCTGCTTCGTTTGGCGAGCATGGGCCAGGTGAAATAACAATATATTGCGGTTTTAACTTGGCTATTTCAGAAACTGATAGCTCATCATTGCGCACCACTTTCACATCAACATCAAGGCGCTGGAAGTACTGCACTAAGTTATAAGTAAACGAATCGTAGTTATCGATCATTAACAACATGGATGCACCTATGTATAGAAAAGCCAGGCTAAACCTGGCTCTTGCTTAGCATTATGTGGCCAAGATTATGGACGTGGGATCATACCTAACGCATTGTAAACCGATTTAAGCGTTGCTTCTGCACGCGCACCAGCTTTTTCAGCACCAGATTTCATAATGCTGTTAAGCAATGTTTGGTCTTCGCGAATTTCTTTAAAACGCGTTTGAATCGGCTCAATCATACTAACCACAGCTTCAGCTGTGTCTTTTTTCAGGTGGCCGTACATTTTATCTTCATACGCTGGTACAAGCTCTTCAATCGATTTGCCTGTTGCCACAGAAAGCAAGGTTAATAAGTTTGAAACACCGGCTTTTTCTTGCGGGTCAAAATAAATGCGTGCTTGTTCGTCTGAATCGGTAACAGCTTTTTTAAGCTTCTTTTCAATCTTTTTAGGTTCATCTAATAACATGATGTAACCATTTGGATTGTCGTCAGACTTTGACATTTTCTTAGTTGGATCTTGCAGGCTCATTACGCGTGCGCCAAACTCAGGAATGTATGGCTCTGGAATTTTAAATACGTCGCCATATAAATTATTAAAACGTGTTGCGATATCGCGCGTTAATTCTAAATGCTGCTTTTGATCTTCACCTACTGGCACCTGATCCGCTTGATACAGCAAAATATCTGCAGCTTGTAACACTGGGTAGCTAAACAAACCAACATTAATGTTATTCGCATTTTTAGCTGACTTATCTTTAAACTGCGTCATGCGATTAAGCTCACCCATTTGTGCATAACAGTTTAACACCCAGCTAAGCTGTGCGTGCTCTGGTACTTGTGATTGTACAAATAGCGCTGATTTTTCAGGATCAATGCCACACGCAGCATAAAGCGCAATACCATCTAATACACGTTGCTTTAACACTTCAGGTTCTTGACGAACTGTAAGCGCATGCAAATCAACCAGCATAAAGTAACAATCATGATCTTCTTGTAATTTAAGCCACTGGTTAATGGCACCGATATAATTACCAATTGTCATACCGCCGGTGGGCTGAATGCCACTTAACACTACAGGCTTTGTCATGATTTTCCTTTACTAAATTAATTTACAAATAAGGCCGACAATTTTAAATGCTTCAAGATTGGAAGCAAGCATTTGTCGACCTGAATTTCACATTTTTTAAGATTTTACGTGAGACAGTTGCTCACGCATTTGCTCGATTACGTGCTTGTAGTCAGGCTGATTGAAAATTGCCGAACCTGCAACGAACATGTCTGCACCCGCCTCAGCTATTTCTGCGATATTATTCACATTTACACCACCATCAATTTCTAAGCGAATATCGTAGCCAGATTTATCGATCAACTTGCGAACTTCGCGCAGCTTATCAAGTGTATTTGGAATAAATTTTTGTCCACCAAAGCCTGGGTTAACTGACATTAGTAAAATAACGTCTAGTTTTTCCATAACATATTCTAGACAACTTAGCGGTGTTGCTGGGTTTAGTACTAAGCCTGCTTTGCAACCATGTTCTTTGATTAATGAAAGTGTACGGTCTACATGCTCGCTTGCTTCTGGGTGGAATGTAATTATGCTTGCACCTGCGTCGGCAAACATTGGAATAAGTGTATCAACTGGTTTAACCATTAAATGTACATCAATCGGCGCTTCAATTCCGTAATCACGTAATGCCTTACACACCATTGGGCCAATTGTTAAATTGGGTACGTAGTGATTATCCATCACATCGAAATGCACCACATCAGCACCAGCTTTTAAAACATTGTCGACTTCTTCACCTAGACGCGCGAAATCAGCTGACAGAATAGAAGGTGCAATTAAATACTGCGACATAACACTACCTCAAATTTTTTTGTTAACACATTGAACGGGAAGAGAGAATTGCTCAATTACAAGCAGCACATACTGTAACCTATTTTTTCTTAAAATTCACCTTTACAAATGGTTAACATTTATAACATAATTTGAGATGGAGTAGTTGTATTTTGCGTTAAATTACCGTTGTTTTGTCCCTAAAACTTGGTTAAGCTTTAGTCATGTTACTAATAGGAAGAGGCAGAACATGATGTTTAGCAAATGGATAAAACACACGGCGTTGGCAACAACTATTACGGTGTTTTCTGCAGCTTCGTATTCATTAATTGCAAAAAGTAACACCACATCACACGGCTGTAACTGCCCTTCAAAACTCCAAGTCGCGAGTACTGAATATTTCCCAACTGGCAGCTGCCAAGCTAGGGCTGCGAATCAAAGCTGGTTTTCTTGGTTCATTGGAAAAAGTCGCAGTTCTCAATTTCATTATCTAGACTTACTTGAACTACTTGAGTCGGGTAAAAAAGAAGCACAAGCGAATTATTCAACTCACATAAGATAAGGAACGTTATAATGCAGTATTTACAAGCCGTTTTAGCTGCATTATTTGGCGTACAGAGTAGCAAGCGGCAACATCATCACTTCAAAAACTTATCGGTAAGGTACTTAATTGTGCTTGGGATTGTACTAACAGTCGCCTTTGTTTTAACAATTACGTTTGTTGTTCAGCTGGTTGTTAGTTAAATCTCGTAGTCTACGCCAGCTTTATACAGCGCCATTAACTCACCCACTTTATTACGCTTATTTCCTTTCGGACTAATTGTGCGTTTTACTTGGATCACATCAAGACTAGCTTGCGCATAAATTTTACGTGTCCACAATGTGTCATGATTAGAAATTAAGACGGAATTACCTTGGTTAAACGCCTGACTTTCAGCCAAATTAGCAAGGTTAGCTTGATCGTCTAGATCAAAGCCCCCTTTAGCATAACTAGTAAATGACGCCGTTTTGCTTAAGGGAACATAAGGAGGATCGCAATAAATTACCGCATTTTCCGGAATAGCTTGAAATACTTCTTCGTAGTTTAAGCAAGTAAAGGTCGCTTGCTGCGCTTTTTCTGCAAAAAAATACAATTCGTTTTCAGGGAAATAGGGGCGTTTATATTTGCCAAATGGTACGTTGAATATGCCTTTTTTATTGTAACGGCAAAGGCCGTTATAGCCGTGACGATTCATATATAAAAATAGAATCGCACGTTCATAGGCATCTGATGACGCATTGAATTGTTTACGATACTCATAATAAACATCAGCATCATTATTTACATCAACAAACAATTTCCGCGCATCGGCAATAAACTCATCTGGATTATCTTTTAATTCGTTGTAGAGATTGATGAGATCTGCATTAATATCATTCAAAATATAATGCTTAAATTGCGTATTTAGGAAAACAGAACCAGCACCAACAAAAGGCTCAACTAACGTATCTGCTGTTGGTAAGCGCTTAGAAAGCTCTTCAACTAAACTGTATTTGCCGCCTGCCCATTTTAAAAATGCGCGTGTTTTTTTGTTCATGCTAGCTGGTATTTATTGTTTATAATTCACGTCGAGGGCAGCTATTCTACACTAGCTCACACTAGTAAACTATGGCTTTAGTTATTTGCTTGAATTTGCTGTTGAATTTTACCTACTGATTTGACAAACGCGCCCTGCTTTAAAAGCGTTGTTGGTAGCTCTACTCTCGCTTTTTGTGCTTTTGCCATTGAGCTGTATAAGCCATACGTTAAACCATGTAGACTAGCTTGATTGCTCTTTATTTCAAATATATGTGTGTTATCTAAATTCAGGTTTTCAACTGTTTGTGATATCACTTCTAGATCGCGCACCACCATAAGCTGAATTGTAAAATAATTTGCTGGCTGTGCAATAAACCACTCGTTACCGGTTGAGTTTTTTGGCTGCTGCTCTGGCTGCTGCTCTGGCTGCTGCTCTGGCTGCTGCTCTGGCTGCTGCTCTGGCTGCTGCTCTGGCTGCTGCTCTGGCTGCTGCTCTGGCTGCTGCTCTGGCTGCTGCTCTGGCTGCTGCTCTGGCTGCTGCTCTGGCTGCTGCTCTGGCTGACCAGAAGTTTTGTTGGGTTTAGCTGTTAAGTCAACAGGTTTAGATGATGAAACATCTTCAATAGTAATTGCAGTTGTTGGTTGATTGCTAACTGAAGCAGCTTGAATATTCCTTTTATCAAAAAAGTACCAAGCTAAGGAAGTTAACAGCCCAATTAATATCAATATGCAAATTAACAAAAGGTAGACTTTATATTGCCTACTGCGTTTTTGCATCGCTACCTGTAACTCGGAGTTATCTTTTTTCCAAGCTAATAGTAGCAGAGGATTACCATTAGAAGCTTCAATAAATGCTTTAAAAATAGGTTCATCAACACTTGGTAAATCACTAAAATACATTTTCATTAGCGTTAGACTTTCAATCTGATCTAATGCTTCAATATGCATGTTAATCGCTTCAGCTACTGGAAGCTGTCGTGTTGAAGTTAATAAAATACGAATCTGACCTTGGTAAGATACGGTTAGTTGAAACAATTCATTTGCAAAATCATCACTGATAAAGTGAGCATCATCAATAACAATCAGCAGTGGCTCTATCGATTCACCTGTTAACCCGATAAAGTTTTCAACTATAGTCAGATCATAATCAATCAATGGATTTGAAAAGCTTTGCTCAATAATTTGCCCGATTAGGTGACGGTCTTGCGCACTGCGCGTTGCTTTAACATAAGCTTTGTTATGCTCTGTAAATTTTTCGGAAATGAATGTCTCAGCAAGATAACTTTTTCCAAGGCCAACCTCTGAAATGAGACAGATAAAATTATTACCGTAGGCAAACTGCAGTTCAATTCGATCAACAAGTGCTTGCCTACTGGGCAATATTTTAGTTTGCATGCAGCTTAAATAACTCTTCTAGCTCTTGCGGCGTAACATCATCAACTAGCTCACAGCCACCAAATTTGCTTGGTATAATGAAACGAATGACGCCTTGCTTATTTTTCTTATCTTTAACCATATGTTTTACAAAATCAGCACACGACATTGACGCTGGTGCGCTAACTGGCAATTCAAATTCTGCAATCAAGTTTACGATACGTTTCAATTCTGCCTCTGATAGCTTGCCTCTTAGGTATGCTAATTGGGATGCTAAAATCATACCAGTTGCAACTGCTTCGCCGTGTAACCAATTACCATATCCCATCTCTGCTTCAATTGCGTGACCAAAAGTATGACCAAGGTTTAGTAATGCACGTAAACCTGCCTCTTTTTCATCTTGTGCAACGATTTCGGCTTTTATTTCACAGCAACGATAAATAATTTGGCTTAATTGTTCTGAGTTATGTGCTTTAATTTCAGCGACGTTATCTTCAATGTATTTAAAGAAATCAACATCGTAAATTAAACCATAT
The DNA here is from genome assembly GCF_056159365.1 of Pseudoalteromonas sp. ABV4_021. Lineage (NCBI taxonomy): Bacteria > Pseudomonadati > Pseudomonadota > Gammaproteobacteria > Alteromonadales > Pseudoalteromonadaceae > Pseudoalteromonas > Pseudoalteromonas sp. ABV4_021. The sequence continues at coordinate 2,670,144 of NZ_JBSWVB010000001.1, forward strand.
TTAATTACTTCTGCGATACCTGCAGCGAATTCCCTGCTTGGCAACGTATTAAGTGTGTTGTTATCGATATAAACAGCTTTTGGTTGGTAAAACGCACCAATCATATTTTTACCGAGCGGATGATTAACCGCTGTTTTCCCGCCAACCGATGAATCCACCTGTGAAAGTAAAGTTGTAGGGACTTGTATAAAGTCAACGCCACGTTGATAACATGCAGCGACAAAACCAGTAAGATCACCAATCACACCTCCGCCAAGCGCAATAAGGCAAGTATCACGGCCACAATTATGCTCTAACAGAAAGCGATTAATGAATTCGAAGTATTCTAGAGATTTAAATTGCTCACCATCGGGAATGATGCAGGAGAGAAAGTCATTATTTGGTAATTGGGATGTAAATTTATCCAGATAGATAGGAGCGATTGTTTCATTTGAAACAATCACCACTTTACGACCTGCCAAAATATTGGATAAATTTGGACTGTCGGTAAGATTGTTTTGTGCAATATAAATCGGGTAGCTGCGCTCACCCAAATTAACTGATAATTCAAGCATGCGCATCCCCTTTTATATTTAGAAATTTATCTTTTCGATAATTTGATTAGCAACTACTTTTGCACTTTGTTCATCAGTACGAACAACAAAATCTGAAACTTCAGCGTAAAGAGGGTTGCGCTCATCAGCAAGACGAACTAACACATCTTTAGGCGCTTCTTCAGTTTGAAGCAACGGACGTTTCTTGTCGCGTTGTGTACGCGCTAGTTGTTTCTCAATTGGTGTCTCTAAGTAAACAACAATACCACGAGCAGATAACTTATTACGTACATCTTTACTAATAATAGAGCCACCGCCTGTTGCTAGTACGATCCCTTGCTTTTCTGTTAAGTCGGAAATAACAGATTCTTCTCTGCGACGAAACCCTTCTTCACCTTCAATATCAAAAACCCAAGCGATATCCGCACCTGTGCGACGCTCGATCTCTTGGTCTGAGTCAAAAAACTCTAAATGAAGTTGGTCTGCAAGGTGACGACCAATAGTGCTTTTACCTGCGCCCATTGGGCCCACTAGAAATATATTACGTTTTTCAGCCATATCTTTTAGTACAAACGAACTCTAAAATTAAAAAAAACCCCGCTTATTAGCTGGTCCCCAAAAGTAAGGCAGGGATTATCTCAACAAACAGGCAAGGTTTTCAAGTGTTATACATTAAAAAGGGCCATTCAGCCCTTTTTAATTACAAAGAATCATTGAGAATTTTAGGAGTTACAAAGATAAGCAACTCTTTCTTCTCATTAAATTCACTATTTGATTGGAACAAGTAACCAAGGTAAGGAATATCACCTAACAGAGGGACTTTCTTAGTGTTACTCACAATCTGCTGTTGATAAATACCACCTAACACAATGGTTTGGCCATTATCAACAAGTACTTGTGTGCGGATTTCTTGCGTATCAATCGCCACAGCTGGACCTGTTGGTGTTTGTACCGTATCACCACGCGTATCCTGAGTGATAACAAGATCTAAGATAATCTTATCATCAGGTGTAATTTGTGGCGTTACCTCTAAGCTTAATACAGCTTTTTTGAACTCAACCGTTGTTGCACCACTTGAAGCTGCTTGAACATAAGGAATTTCAGTACCTTGCTCGATACGTGCTTCTTTTTGGTTTGCCGTAGTAATACTTGGGCTTGCAATGATTTCCGCTTTATTTTCTTGTTCAAGCGCCGATAGTTCTAGATCAATTAGAGTGCCATCTGCAAGCTTAGCTACGTGAATACCAATACTACCTGCTGGGTTAGCAATTGGTAAGTTAACATTCAAGCGGTCACTCAGTGCAGGGATAATTCCATTCGCGATATTATTAGCGCCTTCAAGCGTGCCTGATACGCCATCAGAGTTTTGCTGGTCGCTAAAGCCCCAACGAATACCTAGATCTTCTTGTACATTATCACGAACGGTTACCATGCGAGATTCAATTTTAACCTGTTTAACAGGAATATCTAGATTCTCAATCATGCGACGAACACTTTCGATACTGGCTGCAGTATCTTTAATTAAAAGTGTATTTGTACGCTCATCCACTGAAACAGAGCCACGACTCGATAAAATACTGTTGCCTTCAAACTTAAGTAGTTCAGAGAAGTCTTTTGCCTTTGCGTAGTTTAACTGAATATATTCACTATACAGAGGTTCTAACTCAGCAACTTTCTGTTTCACTTCTAACTCTCGAGCCTCACGAGACGCTAGCTCTTCTGTTGGTGCAACCATCAAAATTGAACCATCCATACGTTTATCAAGGCCCTTCATACGAAGTACTACATCAAGCGCTTGGTCCCAAGGCACACCATCTAAACGCAGTGTAATATTACCTTCAACTGAGTCACTTGTTACTAAGTTGAAGTTGTTATATTGCGCAATAATTTGAAGTACTTGACGAATAGAAATATCTTGGAAGTTAAGTGACATCGGCTTACCTTGGTAATCTTTGCCATCACCTAGGAAGCTGCGCTTTGATTCATCTTTTTCAACTGTTAACGTGAAGATATTATCCAATTGTTGGTAGTTATAATCAAAGCCCGTTGTTGTATCGATAACAATACGACTATTAATACCATCTTTAAATGTTTCAACAGTGCTAACTACCGTACCAAAATCCATTACATCTAACTGATAAAGAAGATCATCAAGGATGTCTGTATTGTGGAACTCAGCAACAATTTTACCCGCCTTTTCACTTACATCGATAGCTGCCATGTTTTCTTGTAAGAAAATCATAACGCGAGCTTCACCACTTTCACCGCGACGGAAATCAATTGCTTGAATTTTGTTGATATAGCTTGAACTATCTTCAACTGCTGAAGTTTCCGCTACATCTTGCGTTGGGTTATCGCTTACATGTAAATAGAAAAGGTTCTTATCTACGCGTGTTTGATAAATTTTAAGATAATCTAAAAATACAGTTACTTTAAAACCATCATTTTCAAATGCATGAGTAACACGTTTAACACCGGCTTTGTTAATCAAAACTTCTGTTAAGTTTTCCTCAAAGTCAGCCTCATCGAAAAATAATTCGATACGTGCTGGTTCTGAAAACACCTGAATTTTTGGTTCTACATAAATTTCTTCATCAAATACGAATTCGATTTCAGTTTCACCATCGAGTAATGGGTTATAGCGCACATCATATAGCAGCGGAACAGCCGACGCCCCAAATGAAAGCACCAATAAACCTGCTGCTAGTAAAGTTGAAAAGCCTTTACGAAGTAGACCTACTGCTAATCGCATATTATTAAACCCTTTATTATTAACTTGACGCATTGCTACCTGCCTCCACGATTTCCACTTTCGTCAGGCGTTCTTTCCAACATCCTGCACCATCAGGTATTAATTCTAGCAGCTCAATAAAGCCATTCTGTACCTGAGTTACCTTGCCATTAAATAGTCCCATTCGCTCACCAACACCAATTTCATGCAATGAGTTATCAGGAGCTGTAATAAGTGCTAACAGCTCTGTTGCTGAGCCTATTGTGCCACGCATTTGTAGATTTTCTAACGGGAAGCGCTCTAACGCCTCCTTTCTACGACGGGGATCAGGATGCAAGCAGTTTTGCACCTGCAATAATCGATCCTGAATAACCTCTGGTTTTGGTGCTACAAAAGGGCTTCGCTTTTCGCTGGCTGTGTAAGCAAAGTGGTTAAAGTTCTTAATTTCAGGAATTGGCTCTACGTTATTATTAGTATTAGCACGCACCTGATTAATAAATTCTTGTTGTTCTGTTAAATCATCAAAGCAGCCACTAAGAATTAGAGGCAAAGCTAAAATAGCTAATTTTTTCATTCGCGCTCCCCTTCGTAGCGGTAGGTCTTAGCAACAACGCTAAACTCTAACTGCTCTTGTTGTTCTCCACCTTCAATTGTGAAGTCATGTAAGCTGATAATACGAGGTAACTCAGCTACTTTACTTACAAACTCACCAAAATCATGGTAACTACCTACCACTTCGATTTTAATTGGTAACTCAGTGTAGAACTCTTTTTCAATCTCTGGCATCCATTCAACTTTATGGAACGTTAAACCGCTTGATGTTCCAATGTAAGATAGATCTTCAATTAAGCCCGGTGTTTCACTTGAAGTAGGAAGACGCTTTAAAAGCTGTGAAAACTTCTCTTCCATTTCAACCATTTGTTGACGATAAATTTCTAACTTACTCGCTACGTCATACTTTTGACGATAAGAAGCTCGCAATTCCTGCTCTTTTTGTTGCGCTCTTTCATAGGCTTCAATTTCACTTGAAACCAACATTGAATATGTAAAAAATGCAACTAAACCTGCTGCGATACAACAAACGATCACTTTAACAGCAAGTGGCCAACTACCGACGTTCTCTAGGTCTAATTCATCTAAGTCGATTTCATTTAGCGATTTTAAATCGATATTCATTTTTGAACCTCGCTAATTTCTTCGAACGGTTTAACTCTAAATCTTAAGTTGAAATCGTTAAGCAAACGCAGCTCTTGGTCGCCTGCTTCGATCACTTGCATAATTGCATCTTCAAATAAATATGACTCTTCAAGCTTACGTAACATTGCAGACACACGGTTATGAGATTCACTTTTACCAACGATTTGAAGCGCTCGGTCGCGACGTTCTAAGCTTGTTAAGTAAACGCCCGAAGGAACTACCAGTGCAACCTCGTCCATAATCTGTGTACCAAGATTTCGGTTACTCTGTAACTCTTCAATAAGGCGCATACGCTGCTGCAAACTGGCTTTTCGCTTATCTAGCTCGTTAATATCTTTAATTCGTTGATCAAGTAATGCTATTTCTGAGGTAAGGAAGTTATTACGCACATTTTGGCCATCTTTTAATGCACCGTAGAACATACTAAGTGCAAACATACTGCCAAACGCAACAATAACAACGAGCACAAGTATAGTAATAAACTGCTTTTGTGCTTCCTTGCGCGACGCATCACGCCACGCCAAGAGGTTTATATGTGGCATGGTGAAAAACTCCTTAGTGCTAAGCCCGTCGCTACTGCTAACTGTGCTTGGTTCTTCTCTAAAGATTCACGGTCCACGCCCGGTGCTAGCTCCATCTTTTCAAATGGATTCATAATGACTGAATGAATACCTAACTCATCAATCAGTAGCTTATCTAAGCCAGAGATTAACGAGGTACCTCCAGATAATACGATATAGTCAACTTGGTCTTTACCACTTGTGGTTAAGAACATTTGGATAGCACGACGAACCTGTTGCAAAAATGATGTCTGGAACGGTGCTAACACTTCAAACGTATAGTTTGGTGGTAAGTCACCAGAAGTTTTTGCAAGTTCCGCTTCATCGAAGCTCTTATTGTAATAAGAAACAATACTTTGCGTATATTGTTCTCCACCAAAAACCTGATCTCGAGTATACAACGTCTCACCGTTCTGGGTTACGCTAATTAGCGTCATCGTTGCGCCTACATCAATAAAGGCAACAACCTTGCTTGCAGCGTCTTCTGGCAGGAAGTCGTAGCACAATTCAAGGTTACGACTTAACGCATACGCCTCAACATCAACAACTTTAGGTACAAACCCACCTGATTCAACGGCTCCGGCACGTGCTTCAACACTTTCAGTACGCGCAGCGGAAAGTAAAACGTTCACTTTTGAAGGATCAGCATCGTTCACATCAAGCTTTTCAAAATCTAAACTCACTTCGTCAAGTGGATAAGGAATCAAGCTATCCGCTTCAATTTCTATTTGAGATTCTAATTCAGCATCCGTTAAGGCTACATCCATAAAAATAACTTTCGTGATAACCGCCTGACCAGATACTGCAGTTGCCGCTTCTGAGATGTTTTTGGGGAGTTTTTTACGAATTTTATTGATTACACGACCAACAGCTTCAATATCTTGGATCGTCCTTTCAGCCATCGCCCCTTTAGGCATTGGCTCGACAGCAAACGCTTCAAGTCGATAATGAGTGTCTTTTTGGCTTAATAGCACGGCTTTAACCGAGTGAGAGCCAATATCAATACCAACCATCAGAGGCTGTGGTTTTTTAAACAGTTGACCTATCATAAACCTAACGCTAATCCTTTTTTTTATAATTATAATAACTTTATAAAATCTAGCGAAAAAATTTTATTCAAAAATTAATCAGGATATACTACCAGTGTTATCTTGTAATTGGGAGTCCATTCTCGGGAATTTTCTGTGGCTTTTATAAAAAACTTTTTACGTTTTATTATCATATGTACCATTCTTGGTACTTTTGCAGTAGTTATCCTTTACTTTTACGTAAAGCCCGAACTACCCAGCGTTGCCGTTTTAAAAGACGTGCAACTTCAAACACCTATGCAAGTATTCACCAAAGATGGCCAATTAATCAACCAATTTGGTGAAAAAAAACGTATTCCGGTTACGATAGATCAGATTCCGCAAGATTTTTTAAACGCCATACTCGCGACTGAAGATAACCGTTTCTACGATCACCCCGGCATCGACCCAATCGGCATTGTCCGCTCTGCAATCGTACTAATAACAACAGGTGAAAAGAAACAAGGTGCCAGTACCATTACCATGCAAACGGCGCGTAACTTCTTTCTAACGCGCGAAAAAGCATACATGCGAAAAATAAAAGAAATTTTTATTGCGTTGCATATTGAAAGCCTAATGACAAAAGATGAAATATTGGCACTTTATCTTAATAAAATAGAGCTTGGTCATCGTGCATTTGGTGTTGGCGCAGCGGCGCAGGTTTACTACGGCAAAGATTTAGATCAACTTAATTTGCCACAGCTTGCGATGATTGCTGGTTTACCAAAAGCCCCTTCATCATTAAACCCTATAAGTAATCCAACTCGAGCAAAACATCGCCGCAACGTTGTTCTTTCTCGTATGTTAGTTGAAGGATACATTTCACAAGCACAATTTGACGAAGCAAGTAAAGCGCCAATAACAGCGAAAAAACATGGTGCAGAAATCGAGTTTTCTTCACCTTATATTTCAGAAATGATTCGAGCAGACATGGTTGCGCGCTTCGGATTAGACGGTGCTTATAACAACGGTTATAAAGTCTACGCAACTATCACAGCTAAAAACCAAGCGGCAGCGCAAAAAGCTTTAATGGATAATATTCATAACTATGACCATCGCCATGGTTTTAGAGGAGTTAACATTTATTTATGGAACTCCGAAACTGACGCTGCTTGGCAACGCAATGAAATCCTCTCTTATCTCGAATCAGTAAATGAAATCGGATATTTAAAAGCAGCTGTTGTAGAGCAAATTGATGAGCAAAATGCTTATGCAGTACTTAAAAACGGCAATTCAATCATAATTCCATGGGACGGATTAAAGTGGGCTCGTCCATACATTTCACATTCACGCCAAGGAAAGCCGCCTGAAACAACTTCAGATATACTCTATCCAGGGGCGTTCGTTTGGCTGCAGCAAAATGAAGATGGTCAATATAAACTATCTCAAATGCCCGACGTGAGCAGTGCAATAGTGTCTCTTAACCCTCAAACCGGTGCAATTGAGTCACTTGTTGGTGGTTATAGCTTCGAGTTATCGCAATACAACCGCGCAACCCAAGCAAAACGTCAAGTGGGTTCAAACATTAAGCCATTCCTTTATTCCGCTGCAATTGAGCATGGCTACTCGCTAGGCTCAATAATTAACGATGCACCAATAAACAGTTGGAACTCTGCGCAACGCATCGCATGGCGCCCAGAAAACAGCCCTGCTAATTATGATGGGCCAATCCGTGTTCGCCGTGCTTTAGCACAATCAAAGAACGTTGTTGCTGTTCGCTTGCTTAGAGGCATTGGTGCACGCAATACGGTAGACCACTTATTGAAATTTGGCTTTTCACCTGAAGACATTAAACCACATGAGGCACTTTCACTCGGTGCTGCTTCGTTAACACCTTTAGAAGTGGCGCGTGGTATGGCAACGTTTGCCAATGGCGGACATTTAATTGAGCCATATTTTATTGACCGTATTGAAGATTCCGAAGGCAACATCGTATATAAATCTCAACCGTTAGTAGTTTGCAATCAGTGTAGCGCAGAAGAAGTGCGTGATAGCTTTCATTACGCGCCTCGCGTAATTAGCGAACAAAATGCCTTTTTAATTGCCGACGCGATGAACACTGCAATCTATGGAGAACCAGGCTGGCTTGGCACTGGTTGGCGTGCAAAAGATTTAAAACGTAACGACTTATCAGGTAAAACCGGTACTACAAACGATATTGTAGACACTTGGTTCTCAGGATTTAACAGCCAAGTAATTACCACTGTATGGGTCGGCTTTGATGATGCCGGCAAACGTTTAGGTAGAGTAAGTTACAACAATAATTTAAGTCGCAATCAATTTGCTGGCGGTGAATCAGGTGCACGAACGGCGCAGCCTGCATGGCTTGATTATATGCGTGAAGCACTAAGAGGTATGCCTAGCGCACCTATTGAACAACCTGAAGGGCTCGTCTCTGTAAGAATCGACCGTAAATCAGGGTTACTAACTAAAAAAACTGATAACTCGTCACGATTTGAGTATTTTATTAAGGGCACAGCACCAACGCAGTATACTCAGCAAGAAGTGCAGAATTTATTTGACCCTTATACAACAACGACTGATTCAGGAAAAACAACTGAAGAGCTATTTTAACGGTATCAATTCATTTATATATATCAGTTTATATAAATTAAAAAAGCCGCTAACAGTGTTAGCGGCTTTTTAATATTAATTACCCTGAGTTAAGGTTAATTACTCTGATAGCTTATGGCAAAGCCAATATAAATCAGAATGCACTCCCGCAGCGGTAACTTCGCGTCCTGCTCCAGGTCCTTGAATAATCAATGCGTTGACAGCATACCAAACACTATTAATAACAAAAATGTTATCGCCCGGAGTTAATGTCGCTACCGCAGCTGACGGAGCAACAGCTTTTAACCCCACTTTTGCCGTAATAGGTGAGGTTGTGGTATCAAGTTCAGCTACATACCTAAGTGTTTTACCTTCTCTTTGTGCATCGAGAGCGAGCTCTTCCACAAATGTATCAAGTAACTCACGTTTTGCTAATGCATCTTGCCAAGACCCTTCGGCAAGCTCATTTGGCATCCACGCCGATAACTCAATGTCGTCTAGTTCAAGTGATAAACCAAGCTCTCTCGCCAAAATAAGTAATTTTCTTTGTACGTCACGGCCAGAAAGATCTTCACGCGGATCAGGCTCAGTAAAGCCCAGCTCTCGCGCTTGCTCAACTAAATCTGAGAACTTTTTATCGAGCGAATAATTTGCCCCTAACCAAGACAATGTGCCCGAGAACACACCACTAATTTTAGTGATTTTATCGCCTGAGTTTTGCAGGTCTTTTAAAGCAAAATTAATTGGTAAACCGGCGCCTACACTTGTGTTGTAACGCCACAATAAATTTTTCTCTGTCTGCAAGCGGCGTAAATTTTCATACCAATTTAGCTCTGCGGTGCCCGCATATTTATTTGCTGAAATAATATGACAATCGTGCAACGCAAATTCAGGGTATAACTTACTAAACGCTTCACTTGCCGTGATATCAATTACCACTTTATGACCATAATCAAGCTCTTTAATAAACTCGATAATCTGCTCAGGTGACGACGCTTTTGCATTATTTTTGAAGTTTGCACTGGCTGTTGCTAGCTCTATACCCTGACCATTTAACAAACTCGTACTTGAGCGCAATAAGCCTACTAACTTAACTGGTAACAAGGTATTTAGACGCGCTAACTGGTCATTGAGCTGTGACAAAAAGACTTCACCAACATTTCCAACACCCGCCACAATCACAGCTAATTCTTGTTTAGCGGTGATCAATTCTTCATGTAATAATGACAGCGTATCGCTTTCAAGCAACTGGTCGCCAAGTAAAATAGCAAAGCCATTTTGACTCCACGCATCACGTAATGTCATGCTTTGCTTCTCTAATAATGCTTTTGCACTTTCAAGTAACTGCGATTCACTGCCGGCCTCGCTCACGATTGCCACACCAGAAACATTCGATTCAATAAGCACCGCATCTTGTAAATAATATGACGCAACTTGCTCGCCAAACTGACTTGGTACAAGCAGTAACGTATTTCCCTCTACCTCAAGCGGCTGAAGCGGATGCTGCAGAATAATGCTTAACTCTCGAATGCTATCTTTATTGTTATGAGTAAGTTGAAATACATCAACACTGGCTAGTGTCGTTAGAAAACGTTTTGCTTTCGCTTGTTCGTTAGCAACCACTTGCGTGCCATCACTATGGCTATCGTAGCTACTGCGAACGACTAACTTAATATCGCTGTCTTTTAATGGTGTCAGCGTTTTAGCGTGCAATACAGGGTTACCTAATCGCGCGAGTTGCTGCGCTTGCTGCTGGCTAATTTTATTGTATTTAACCGCCTTTTCTACTTTACGTGGGTCAGTACTGTAAACGCCTTGAGTATCAGTCCAAATTGTAACACTGCTGGCATTGATATATTTACCAAGCAAAGTCGCACTGTAATCGCTACCATTACGGCCTAGCGTCACCGTGTTACCCACTTCATCACTTGCGATAAACCCTGTCACTACATTAAGTTGGTCGCTCTTTAATGCCTGACAGCGTGCAGTATTTTCTTGATGCTTAAGGTTATTTTGTGCAACAACAAATAGCTCTCGGCTATCAAAGTGAGTCGCAGCAACCCCTTGCTTATTTAAATAATGCGCAAGTAAACGGGCAGACCACAGCTCACCGTGAGCAAGCAACCACGCCTGCTCTAACTCAGCACAGCCAGCACGTTGAGAGATTGCGTTAATATCGTCAATAAAGTGAGCATACACTTCACTTTTATCACCCAGTAATTCAGAAATTAGTGCGCATTGGTGATCTTTTAGTAACGCAATTACCTCACCAACACCTTTATGATCTTGATTGTGATAACACGACCACAAGCGCACAAGCGTGTCGGTCGTTTTACCTGCAGCAGATACAACAATGGCATCGCCATACGCTAGTTGCTGACAAATATTGGCAACTGCATGGTAGCGCTTAGCACTGCTTAGGCTTGACCCACCAAATTTATATACTTGTTTTGTCATTTAAATAATCACCACAATGCAGGTCGTGCAGCGCAGCATTGAGTGCTTTTTTCTCCACCAGCAGCGACATCTTTGTTAATTGTTTTTGCAAATGCTTGTTCGAGATCTGCGATTAAATCTTCAACATCTTCAATACCAACAGAGATACGAATTAACGTATCGTTCACGCCCGCTTTAATTCGCGCTTCAGGCGCCATGCCGGCGTGTGTCATAGTAGCCGGGTGACAAATTAAGCTCTCTACGCCACCAAGTGATTCAGCGAGGCTGAACTGCTCTACACTCGTTAAAAATTTAGCCGTATCTTCAATTGTGCCTTTAATACTAAAGCTCACCATGCCACCAAAACCTTTTTGCTGTGCTTTTGCTAAGTCATGTTGTGGATGACTTTCAAGGCCTGGGTAATAAACTTTCTCTACATGCTCACAGGTCTCTAAGTAACGTGCGATGGCAAATGCGTTTTCTTGGTGCTGTTTAATGCGCACATTTAAAGTACGAATACCACGCAGCGTTAAATACGCATCAAATGGCGTACCTGTAATGCCAATATTATTTGCCCACCAAGCGAGCTCTTCGCCTAACTCAACAGTGCGTGTGATAACCACGCCACCAACAACATCTGAGTGGCCATTGATGTATTTTGTAGTTGAGTGGATCACAATATCTACGCCAAATGAAATTGGGTTTTGTAATGCTGGAGATAAAAACGTGTTGTCAGCTCCCACTAACGCCCCTACCGAGTGAGAAACTTCCACGACTTTGGCAATATCAGTTAAACGTAAAACTGGGTTACTTGGCGTTTCAATCCACACTAGCTTAGGTTTAATGGCTTTAATCTGCTCATAGCAAGACGCTTGTGTAAAGTCGACAACCGCTACCTTTAATAAACCGCGTTTTTCAAGGCTTGTGAATAAACGGTAACTGCCACCATAGCAATCATGAGGAATTAAAATGGTATCTTCTGGCGTTAAAATTTGTGTGCACAAGTGAACAGCAGCCATACCTGTTGCAGTTACAATCCCCTTTTCACCACCTTCTAGCTTAGCAAGCGTATCAGCCAAAATATCGCGATTAGGATTGCCACTACGGCCATAATCATAGTCACGCTTTTTATCAAAATCGGCGAACGAATAAGTCGTCGATAAATATAATGGTGGAACAACCGCACCATGGTGTTTATCTGCGGTAATGCCATTGCGAACAGCAAGGGTTGTTTGTTTGTTCTGCTTCATAACTCTGCCACTTAGATGTTTAGACGTCTAAAAGGTTAAACCACTAAACAGTGGAAGTCAAAACTTTTACACGTCTATATAGCCAAATAAATGATATTTGACTATATATTTTAAAACGATAAAATTTTGCCTCTTAATATGCAGGCTATCGTCAAAATTAAATCGTAACAGATATAGGCTAGTACACTTTATGGCAACTGAATGGAACGGTGAATATATTCACCCATATGCAGAACACGGTAAAAAATCAGAACAAGTGAAAAAAATTACCGTATCTATCCCACTTAACGTATTGAAAGTACTGACAGACGAGCGCACTCGTAGACAAGTAAATAACTTACGTCATGCAACTAATAGCGAACTACTGTGTGAAGCATTTTTGCATGCGTTTACAGGTCAGCCATTGCCTGACGATGAAGATCTAAGAAAAGATAACCCTGAGCATATTCCACAAAGGGTAAAAGAAATTCTTGCTGAACGCGGCTTACCGGTTCCAGAGCTTGAAGATGAATAAAAAAAACCTCAGCATTTGCTGAGGTTTTTTTTGCTTTTAACCCAGTTAAAGCATGTAGTTTTCTGGCATTTCGATTTGTGCAACACCCGACTCAACTGCTGCTTCTGCAACCGCACGCGCTACACGTGGAAGCAAACGCGGGTCCATAGGTTTAGGAATAATATAATCTTTACCAAATTCAAGATTTGATTCACCAGACGCAGACAATACCTCTTGCGGTACCGGCTCTTTAGCAATTTCGCGAATCGCATTTACCGCCGCAATTTTCATTTCGTCATTGATCGCTGTTGCGCGCACATCAAGCGCACCACGGAAAATAAATGGGAAGCATAATACGTTGTTAACTTGGTTAGGGTAATCTGAACGACCTGTAGCCATAATTAAATCATTGCGCGCAGCATTGGCTACTTCAGGCTTAATTTCAGGATCAGGGTTAGAACACGCAAATACCACAGGCTTATCTGCCATTAATTTTAGATCTTCAGGAGCCAATAAGTCAGGGCCAGAAACTCCCACAAATACGTCTGCTTCTTCAATAACATCTTGTAAGGTGCGCTTATCTGTATTATTCGCAAACAACATTTTGTATTCATTTAGGTCATCACGGCGCGTATGAATAACCCCTTTTCTATCAAGCATATAAATGTGCTCACGTTGTGCACCACATTTAATTAACAGCTCCATACATGCAATTGCTGCTGCACCTGCACCTAAACATACAATTAATGCATCTTTTAGCTTTTTACCTTGAATCTCTAGCGCATTCAACATGCCTGCCGCGGTTACAATTGCGGTACCGTGTTGGTCATCATGGAATACTGGCACACTACAACGTTCAATAAGCGCTTTTTCAATTTCAAAACACTCTGGCGCTTTAATATCTTCCAGGTTAATACCACCAAAAGTATCTGCAATATTTTCTACAGTATTAATAAAGTCTTCGGTAGTACGGTGCTTAACTTCAATATCAATTGAATCTAAACCAGCAAAACGCTTAAATAATAACGCCTTACCTTCCATAACAGGTTTTGATGCAAGCGGCCCTAAATTACCTAAACCTAAAATTGCAGTACCGTTTGAGATAACAGCGACCATATTACCCTTTGCAGTATATTTGTATGCATTGTTCGGATCTGCTGCGATCTCACGAACCGGTTCAGCAACACCAGGGCTATACGCTAATGCAAGATCATTAACTGTCTCTGCTGGTTTGGTTAATTCGATGCTGATTTTTCCAGGAACGGGTTCAGAATGGTATTGTAGCGCTTTTTCTCTTATGTCAGACATGCGTGCCTTATCCTACGATGTTAAAAGTGAGAGATACTGGTTTAATAGTACGGCATTTAGAGTAAATAGAAGTTAAATGCGGTTATATCTTAACCTAAGACCATAGTTGAATTTACAACAATAGGCTTGTGGATATTTTCTGCTAAATCATTACCAGATTGAAGTTAATTCAGATCCGACCAGATTCACAACCATCTATTTTTTACACTCGACAGCTACTATTTTGCCAACAGATAGTAAAAATAATGAATATTGAAGCTATCTATAATCCAGTATATAGCCATCTATTTAGAATAAAAAGACATAGAAAAACCATATCACATGACAAAAATTCATATTAAATTTTAGGCACAAAAAAAGCACCCTTAGGTGCTTTTTTGAAAGAACTAAAATAGCTCTTATTTTTTGCTTGAAAGCGCGCCAAAACGCTTGTTGAAGCGATCAACACGACCACCTGTATCAAGCACTTTTTGCTTACCAGTGTAGAACGGGTGACACTCTGAACAAACATCTAAGTGGATGTCTTTACAAAGAGTTGAACGCGTTTCGAATTTGTTACCACAAGAACAAGTAGCATTGATTGCTTCGTACTTAGGGTGGATACCTTCTTTCATAGTAAACCTCTAATTAGGCCGCATCGCTCTCCAAACCCGAAGTCTGGCACCATACGTTGTTAAACAAAAATATATAGGGCGCGAATTCTAGCCAACTAACATGCCAATAGCAAGATCTTTAACCATCTTCAGATAAATTTTGTTTAACACTAGCCGCAAACACAATGCCATGATTTAATTTCCACAAATACGCTCTAAAAATAAAAGTAGAATGACTACGCCTGTTGTTGCAGAAATAGCCTTAAATGTGCCGCTTTACCGTAACTTTGATTATCTCGTTGAACCTCAGTTTCAAACTAATATTGCCGTGGGTTGTCGTGTTGCAGTTCAGTTTGGTCGTCAGCAACTTGTCGGCATTGTTGTTGCGTTAAAATCAAATAGTGAATTTCTCGACAAATTAAAACCTATCTCACGTTTAATTGATAACAACGCGATTATTGATCGCCATATGATTAGCTTTATCGAATTTGCGAGTCATTATTATCAAAACCCGCTTGGTGAGTGCTACCAAGTTGCACTACCAACTCTGTTAAATAAAGGCGAAGCAATTGATAAGTCTGCGGTGCCTATCATTAAACTGGCCGATGAAAATGCATCAGTGAATGGTAAAAAACAGCGCCAACTAATCGAGCATTTAGTTGATTCGGGCAGTACGCCAGTTACCGAGTTAAGCGCACTCGGATTCAGTAGTGCGACCGTTAAATCACTGCTGGAAAAAGCAATTATTGAGAAAACGGTTGAATACAATCGTGATTGGCAATCAAAACCTCTCGCAATCGGCGATAAACCCAAACTTAAGCGTGAACAAGCCATTGCACTTGCAGCAATTAATCAAGCTACAGGCTATAGCTGTTATTTGCTTGAAGGTGTAACTGGCAGCGGTAAAACAGAAGTTTATCTGCAAGCTCTGGAAAAGCCATTGCAACAAGGTAAACAAGCATTAGTACTGGTACCCGAAATCGGCTTAACGCCACAAACCGTTAACCGCTTTCGTAGGCGTTTTCCTAATGTACCTATTATGCTTTGGCATTCAGCAATGACGGATAATGAACGTCTATCAACTTGGCGTGCAGCACAAACTCAAAGCGCTGCCATTGTAATTGGCACCCGCTCAAGTGTGTTTTTACCATTCGCCAAACTCGCGATGATTATTGTTGATGAAGAGCACGACTTATCATTTAAACAGCAAGATTCATTGCGCTACCACGCCCGTGATTTAGCTTGCTTTCGTGCTGCTAAACTAGCTATTCCACTCATTTTAGGCAGCGCAACGCCCTCACTAGAAAGCGTGCAAAATGCCATCAACAAAAAATACCAACTACTTACATTAACAGAGCGAGCGCAAACACAAAGCGATAATCAGTATGTGCTACTTGATATGCGAGGACAGCATCAGCAGTCTGGTCTTGCACTTGCAACGCTTGATTACATCAAAAAAGAGCTTACTAAAGGTAAGCAAGTTATGGTGTTTTTAAATCGTAGAGGTTTTTCACCCAGTCTTATTTGCCACGAGTGTGGCTGGTTAAGTCAATGCCAACGCTGTAGCGCCAATGCCACCTATCATAAACATATTCGCAATTTAATTTGCCATCATTGCGGCGCGCAAGAGCATGTTCCCACACAATGTCCAAGTTGCGGTAGTACGCAAATTATCCCCGCAGGACAAGGCACAGAACAAGTTGCTGAGTTTTTAGCGGAAAGCTTTCCCGACACCCCAATCACCCGAGTTGACCGCGATTCAACGCGTAAAAAAGGCAGTTTAGAAAGCGCACTGCACGACATAAACAAAGGCGAACCGCGCATTTTAATTGGCACGCAAATGCTTGCTAAAGGACATCATTTTAGTGAGGTATCGTTAGTCGTCATTATGGATGTAGATAGCGGACTCTACTCTTACGATTTTCGCGCTACAGAGCACCTAGCCCAATTAATTACCCAAGTTTCAGGTCGCGCAGGGCGTAGCGGTGAAGCCGGCACAGTATTGCTCCAAACGCATTTTCCAGAACACCCTCTATTACAAGACTTAATCAATAATGGCTACCAAGACTTCTCCCGTTATGCGTTGCGTGAACGTGAAGAAACCTTGCTACCACCCTACACGAGTCTTGCAATCATTCGTTGCGAATCGCACAAGCTAAACGACATCAATAATTTTTTATACGACCTTATTCCAGAACAACTGCCTTCTGGTATACAATTGCTCGGACCTGTTCCTGCAGCACTTGAGCGCATTGCAGGCAAATACCGCTACCAGCTCCATATTCTAGGTAATGAGCGCAAAAAATTGCACTTATACCTACATCAACTTGTTAGCTACATAAGTCAAAGTAAGCTAGCAACAAAGGTCCGCTGGAGTATCGATATCGACCCAGTTTCAATGGCATAAGAAAATAGTAAACAATGGCCCAAAGAGATTACGTAAATAAAAAACGTGCCCCTAAAAAAACAGCCCCAAACAAACGTCCTTTTCCTGTTGCTGCGTTAGTAGTCGCGGTTGTTTTAGTGTCGGCTGGTATTTATGGCTTGTACTTTATTACCACCAATAGTGATGTAAAAGCATCGCAGCAAAAAGTTGCCAAAGAACAAACAAAAGCACCTAAGCCTAAACCTAAAAAACCCGATTTCATTGAAGAAATTGAAAATGCTAACATTGAGGTTGAAGTTACAGAACAAGAGCAAAAAGGCCCCTACTATATGCAATGTGCATCACTGCGTAATCGTGATGATGCGGAAGCGTTAAAAGCACAAATTGCATTTAAAACCGGCCTCATTGCCGATGTAGACCGTACAGAAGGCAAAAATGGTGTATGGTATCGCGTAAAAATAGAACCGTTTGCCACCAAGCGCCTTGCCGAAAGTGCCAACAACCAGATTAAACGTGCGCGCATTTCTCGCTGTCGCATTTATTTAATGCCTAAGTAACACAACTAACACAAATTTAAGCTTGGTAGCTTTGTTTTGCTACCAAGTTCCCTCGCCAAGCCTTGAAATCCTTTGTTTACTCCCCATATCAATAACAATTGAAATTAACAGATTAAACCTAAGGTTTATTTATGACTACGATAGTTTCTGTGCGCCGCGAAGGCAAAGTAGTGATTGGCGGTGATGGCCAAGTTTCACTGGGCAACACAGTAATGAAAGGCAACGCAAAAAAAGTGCGTCGTCTTTATAACGGCAAAGTACTTGCCGGATTTGCGGGCGGTACAGCCGACGCTTTTACACTATTTGAACGTTTTGAAACCAAACTCGAAATGCATCAGGGCCACTTAACCAAAGCGGCTGTTGAAATGGCCAAAGATTGGCGAACCGACCGCGCATTAAGAAAACTCGAAGCGCTACTAGCCGTCGCAGATGAAACTGCATCACTGATTATCACAGGTAACGGCGATGTAGTGCAGCCTGAGCATGATCTAATCGCTATTGGCAGTGGCGGCAACTTCGCCCAGGCATCAGCAACTGCATTACTTGAAAACACCGACTTAAGTGCACGCGAAATTGTAGAAAAAAGCCTAAAAATTGCAGGCGATATCTGCGTTTTCACTAATAACTTCCAAACCATTGAAGAGCTGGGGTAATTAAATATGTCTGCAATGACACCAAGAGAAATTGTACATGAGTTAGACCAGCACATCATTGGTCAAAACAAAGCTAAAAAAGCCGTTGCGATTGCCCTTCGTAACCGCTGGCGTCGTATGCAACTTGACGAAGCGCTGCGCAGTGAAGTAACGCCAAAGAATATTTTAATGATTGGCCCAACGGGTGTAGGTAAAACTGAAATTGCACGCCGTTTAGCAAAACTAGCTAACGCGCCATTTATTAAAGTTGAAGCAACGAAATTCACTGAAGTAGGTTACGTTGGTAAAGAAGTTGAAACCATTATTCGCGATCTTGCTGATATTTCAGTGAAGATGACACGTGAACAACAAACCGAAAAGTATAAGTTCAGAGCTGAAGAAGCCGCGGAAGAGCGCATTTTAGATGCCTTATTGCCACCAGCAAAAGATGCATGGGGCCAAGCGCAAGATTCTGAAAATAACGCAACACGTCAAGCATTTCGCAAGAAATTGCGCGAAGGTCAATTAGACGATAAAGAAATCGAAATTGATGTTTCTCAAGCGCCTGTTGGCGTTGAAATTATGGCACCTCCAGGCATGGAAGAGATGACTAATCAGCTACAAAGCATGTTCCAGAACATGGGTGGCGATAAAAAGTCTAAGCGTAAACTAAAAATTAAGGACGCGTTTAAGCTACTTACTGAAGAAGAAGCTGCAAAGCTAGTAAACCCTGAAGAGCTAAAAGAGCAAGCGATCAACGCTGTTGAGCAAAATGGTATTGTGTTTATTGATGAAATTGACAAAATCTGTAAGCGCGGTGAATCATCAGGTCCAGATGTAAGCCGTGAAGGTGTACAGCGCGACTTACTGCCACTTGTGGAAGGCTCAACGGTAAATACTAAACACGGTATGGTAAAAACTGACCATATTCTGTTTATTGCATCAGGTGCATTCCAAATGGCAAAACCGTCGGATTTGATTCCTGAGCTACAAGGCCGTTTACCAATTCGTGTAGAACTAGAAGCACTTACCTCATCTGATTTCGAGCGAATTTTAACTGAACCGCACGCATCGCTTACAGAGCAATATCAAGCGCTAATGGGCACTGAAGGTGTTAACGTAGAGTTCCGTGACGACTCAATCACTAAGATTGCGGAAGCTGCGTGGCAAGTAAACGAAAAAACCGAAAACATCGGTGCACGTCGATTACACACCGTAATGGAACGACTAATGGAAGAAATTTCATATGATGCGAGCGAAAAATCAGGTGAAAGCCTGATTGTAGATGCAGCCTACGTTGAGCGTTTCTTAGGTGAATTAGTTAAAGATGAAGATTTAAGTCGTTTTATCTTATAATTTGACTCGTCTTTTATAACAATAGAAAAGGCGCTCATTGGCGCCTTTTTATTTGGGTATTTTATGTTAGTTTCTAAATTGCATTATCACCGTGCTTCAAACTTGCTCGATGTGTATTTTGACGGGCAAACTCAGCACACATTTACACCCGAATTTTTACGTGTTAATTCGCCTTCTGCAGAGGTGCAAGGTCATGGCAAACCGATTTTAGTAACCAACAAAAAAGACGTTACCATACAAGCGATAGAGCAAGTCGGTCACTATGCTGTACGCATTACTTTTAACGATGGTCATAATACCGGGCTTTATAGTTGGGATTATTTGTTTCACTTAGCTCAAAATCATGATGCGCTATGGCAAACATACTTAGCCAACTTAAAACAAGGCAAAGCGTCTCGCGACGCCTTGATCCCAATTAAGATTACACATTAAATTTTTCAATTGCTCTGTGCAGTACTTCAGCCTGAGTCGACACTTCTTCACTGGTTTGTGCATTCGTTTCTGAATGCGCTGCCGCTTGCTCCGCAATATCACGAATTTTAATAACGTTTTTATTAACTTCAGACGCAACCTGATTTTGCTCATCTATTGCCGTGGCAATTTGCGTGCTCATATCCATAATCGTTTGTACATCTTCACTAATCGAATAGAGCAAGGTGCCCGCTTGTACTGCTTGCTCTGAACTTGAACTCCCCTGCGTTTTACAGCGCTCCATTACACTTACAACCTCTTGCGTACGCTGTTGTAATGTAGAGATAATACTCTCGATTTCTTGTGTTGAATCTTGCGTTCTTTGTGCCAATGAGCGTACTTCATCTGCAACTACCGCAAAGCCGCGCCCTTGCTCACCTGCACGCGCCGCCTCTATTGCCGCATTAAGTGCAAGTAAGTTAGTTTGTTCAGCGATACCACGAATAACATCAAGCACAGAGCCAATTGTTACGGCATCTTGCTCAAGTTGAGTTACAACATCAGACGCATGAGTAAGTGAATTAGTCAATTCAGAGATACGCGCTACTGTAGAATCAACTTCTTGCTTACCTTGCATTGCGCTTTCGTTAGTCGACTCTGCTTTTTTAGCAGCCGCCTCAGTATTGTGTGAAATATCTTGAATTGTTGCCTGCATCTCAGTCGCGGCTGTGGCTACCATGTCCGCTTCATGCAGTTGCTCACGCATACCTTCACTGGTTTCAGCTGTGGTATTAGCAAGGTTTTCTGTTGCCGAATTTAAAATACCAAGCGCTTGCTTAACCTCAAAAATAAGGTTTTTAAAGTCATTAATAAAGGAGTCAAAATCACCAGTCATACGTGCAATTTCGTCTTGACCAGCACTTTGCAAACTGCGCGTTAAATCATTTGTACTGCGGATAGTATGAATTACTTCGCAAACCTTATTTACAGGTAAAATAATTGAGCGACTAGTCATATAAACCAACGTCATTACAACAATCGTTGACAATACAAAAATAATAATCGCCACAGTTGAGGTGAAGTCTGCGCTTTGCTCAATGGCCGCTTTTGTTTCAGCTGTCATTCGATCAACCAAGACATCACTTTTCGCGACACTAGCTGCCATTTTCCCCAAAGCTCCTGACTCTAAGTCAAGCCCTAGTGCTTCCTGTGCTGAGACTAACGCTGAGAATTCCCGTTGGTAAGTTTCGAGTAATGTTAGTAATTCAGAGCGGTAACTCGAATCGAAATCAGCCTGCTGAATATTACTTTTAAAAGCGTTTATATTGTTGTTAAAGCGGGTTAAATATTTTTTGTCGAGGCGCAACATAAAGTCTTTCTCGTTGCGGCGTAACTGCAACATATCGGCGAGTAACTGATAGTTATTTTGCTGCTTTAATAAAGTTTCAACTTGATGAACTGCAGCCCTTAAATTACCGTAGGCTGCATCTTTCGGGTGCAAACCAATACGTCGTTGTAGTGCCACCACCTCGTTAAAGTCGGCATTGTATTGGTCAATTATGCCGTTCAATTCAGCTAGCGTTTTGGTTGATATATCAAGCTCTTGTAATAGTGAATGTAAGTTACTTGATTTGTTTTTCAGTAACTTAAACTCATTATCGAACTGCTCTAACGATTCAACGTTTTTATAAAATAAAAAATTCTTTTCATGTTTACGTAAAACACCTTCATGAATCGCCAGTTCTTCTGTTAACTGAATCGCTGTATTCAGCTTAAGCATCACTGATGCTTCATAAAGAATCACCAGCAGCAATATAAACATTGCTGCACCCACAAAAAAAGCATTTAACTGTAGCCGAGCTTTGATTGTTAAGCGTTGTAGCAGCTCCATATAAACCTCTGTTTCATATAATTTTTAGAAAGCTTATAAAAGTATAGATGCTATATAAAATTGTGCTAAAAGTAGATTAGCTTGCAAACGCTGGCAGCTGAATATTTTGCCACAAGTTATCTGATAGCCCTTTTACATCACTTGCCCCTGCTGCTATCCAGTCGGTTAACGGACTAGGATCGCTTGGAAAATTAATCGCCTGTTTGTTGTTAACCGAAAGCCAATCATCCACTACATCGGCATTTAAGCAAGACATACTAGTAGCGAGCCCAGCATTGACTAAGGTAAATGCATTTGACGCTTGTTCAAATTGGCCATCGAGCGGTTTTAGCAGTAACTTTTTACCGTAGCGCAGCGCTTCGCTTGATAACTCAAAGCCCGCGTTACCTATCGTGCCAGAGGCAGAGACCAAATCATTTAGAAAACCAACCCGGCATGGTGAGCGCAAATGAATGTGATGATTAATGCTTTTGTTGTTTAATTGCGGGTGATAGCAGTAAAACTCATATTCAGGAAAATGCTGTAATAACGCAATGATCTTCTTAGGGTCCTCAAAAGGTAAATAAACTAAGATCTTATTTTCAATAAAGTTGTCTTTTTGCCAGCTTTTAACTGGCTCAATAAATGGCGGAATAATATTTTGATGATACGGAAACCAGTGAACGCCCAAGTAACAATCTGCAGGTGCAAACAACTTTAAACCCAAACGCGTTAACAAGGTCGCCCCTTGCGACGGTACTCTGTTTGATAAAAAAGAAGCTTGGTGACTAATGCCAATGCAAGGTACTTTAGCAAGTTTTGCTGCCCATGCTGAAATGGGCTCAAAATCGTTAATAACTAAGTCATAGCCCGATAAATCAAATTTTTTAACATCGTGTATAAATTGCCCAACGCGAATGTTTTTAAGGGTTTTTAGTTTATTTACACAGCCGTTTTCGATGGCAAAAGTGAAACCTTCTCGTATTTGGTAGTCATTAAAGTCAGACATGTCAAAATACTTATTTGCTGGTCGGCCGCTAAAAAAGTAATCCACTTTAATACTGCTTTTTGCGAATGACTTTGCCATTGCCCGAGCACGTGTAATATGCCCATTACCAGTGCCTTGAATTCCATATAAAATTTTCATAATGAAGCTCCGAAAATACCTACAAACGCAAACCCTGTACCCAGTATAGCGCCTACGATAATGTCGCATGGATAGTGCACACCAAGCATTACGCGTGACAATGAAATGGCAACTGCCAACAACAATACGTAACTAAATTCAGGAAAATACCAAGCAATAACGCAGGCAAACAGCCATGCAGCGGAGCTATGTCCTGAGGGCAAACTAAAGCGATCACTTGGCACTACAAAGCCTTCGACAATTGACTGGCTAGGTCTTTCACGCTTTAAGGTATTTTTCAAAAAGAAGTAAACAGGCCGCTCTACTGAAAATCCTAAAGCCAAAGCAAATAAAGCTAAATTGCTGGTTTCAGTATCAATCAAATAGCATGCTGCTCCAACAAGTAAATACAAAAAGCCATCTCCCAATTTTGACACCGCTTTTATGACGTATAACCTGCGTTTAGACGCTTGGTGATTAAACAATTTAAAAAATGCTTTTCGGTCTAACTGTGAAATGGTTTGCATAGCAATTCTCGATTGCAAGGAGTTAGTTTGACTTTAGATTCACTACGTAACAATCAGGTGACAGTTTCACGTAATTAAGATGGAAGTTTGATGACCTATTTATGACAGCCAATAACAGAGGTTATTTGTCGGAAGTTATATTCAGTTTAATTCATTGCGGGCCATTTATAGAAACCTAAACATCAATAACTTAAACACACTGACTACAACCCACAATAAAACCTAACGAGCATAGATAAATCATTTACAAAACCATACGAGATCAATTGTATTAATCATGCTGCAGGGTATACTGAGAAAACTATTTAAGCCCTTGGAGCTAATATGGAAATCAATACATCAGACCTGTGTGATCAGTTTGCTGATAGCATCGACGTACTAGAACCTTTGTTTGTTAATTTTGCTGGCGCAACTGCTTTTGCTGGTCAAATTACCACAATAAAATGTTTTGAGAACAATCAACTTATCCGAGAGACTTTGTCACAGGATGGTTCAGGCAAAGTACTGTTAATCGATGGAGGCGGCTCTACGCGCCGCGCATTAATTGATATTGAACTTGCTGAACTTGCACTTGATAACAACTGGGAAGGATTGGTTGTTTACGGCAGTGTTCGCCATGTTAGCGACCTTGAAGAGCTTGATATTGGTATTCAAGCAGTAGCATCTATTCCAGTAGCGGCAGACAGCGAAGGTTATGGTGAGTTAGGTGCTCCGGTTAATTTTGCAGGTGTGTCTTTCTTTGAAGGAGATTACATCTATGCCGATAGCACGGGCATCATTCTTTCTGCTGAAGAGTTGTCGATTGATTTAGACGAAGATGAATAAGCTAAAGATATATACCGAGCAAAGCATTGCTGATTTATGTCAAGCGCGCGCTGGTGAGCTGCGCGTTTGGCAAAGTATTTCGTTTATTAATCAGCAACAGTCAATTGAAAATGCACTCGCCGATGCATCTGCCTATGGTATTAAGTACGTTCTGGTTGGTATTCCGGAAGATATCGGTCCTCGCGCCAATTTAGGTAATGGTGGTGCCGAACTTGGCTGGCAGGCCTTCCTGAGCAAGTTTTTAAACTTGCAAGCAAACCAATTTATTGCCAGCAATAAAGTATTGTTACTTGGTGAAGTCGATTGTGCCGATATTATGAAACGCGGCCAAGGGCTAAGTAACAAAGTACCAGCCGAGCTCGATACACTGCGCACACTGTGCGGTGAAATTGATGATATCGCCAGTCCAATATTACAAATGATTTTTGATGCGGGATTAGAGCCAATCGTGATAGGTGGCGGACATAATAATTGCTACCCTATTATCAAGGCACTAAGTGAAAGTACGCAACAAACCTGTTGCGCCATAAACTTAGACCCTCATGCTGACTTTCGAGCCACTGAAGGCAGACATAGTGGCAACGGCTTTAGTTATGCACATCAACAAAACTACTTACGTGACTATCACGTAATTGCTATGCATGAGTTAAAGAACAACCAAGCCATCATTGACCGTATGCATGATGCAGGGTTTTCTTACGATTCTTATCAAGCGATTAAGGTAAGACAAGAGCTTAGCCTGAACGAGGCAAATAAGGCCGCACTTGCACGGATGCAAGGCTATCAATTACCTATGGGGATTGAGGTCGATGTTGATAGCATCTCTTATATGCCTGTCAGTGCCTTTACCAACTGCGGTTTGGCAGTGTATGAAGCTGAGCAATTTGTTTATCAATTAGCACTAAACCCATACACACGCTACTTGCACCTTTGTGAGGCTGCACCAAGCGAGCATGCTAATGGTGTAAACCAAGGTATGAATGAGGCCGGACAAATCTTAGCTGCACTTGTTGCCAGCTATTTAAGTGGTCGCGAAGCTTAACTAGCTTACAATACTGATTTACAAATAAAATGAGCGCCTAATAAGGGCGCTCACCGTTAGCAAGACGTTTTTGCCACTGCTTTAACCATCCCAACAAGCCTACATTCGGTAATGGTCTTGAGAATAAATAACCTTGCGCCGCATGACACTTCATACTATTGATATAGGTATATTGAGTTTCAGATTCGATACCCTCACACACTACCTTAATACCTAAGCTATTACTCATATCAATAATGCCGCTTAACAAACTGCGCGTATTTACATTTTCAGTTAGCTCTTTAACGATTGAACCATCAACTTTGACATAATTTAACGCAAGACGAGGCAATCTAGATAATTGCAATGGCTCAATACCTAAGTCGTCTAAACACACTGCAATGTTATTTTCTTTAAGGCGTCGTAAAATCGATTCACCAAAATCAGGCAACCCCATAAACACATTCACTGGCGCTTCGATAATAATATCGCCTTCGGTTAACCTGTGCTCTACTAGCACACCAGCAAGGTGATCAATAAACTCATCTTGCAGCAGTTCTTTACCAAATAAATTAACGCTTATCGGTACATTAATCTCTTCAAGCTTAATTGCTAACGCCAATTCAGCCGCTTTCTCTGACACCCAACGTGCAACCGGTAATGTTAATCCCGCGGCACTAATTTCATCAATAAAGTGTTTTGCCTCTAGAGTACCAAATTTTGGATGATGCCAACGCAACAGCAACTCGATAAACAAAATTTGATTTGTTTCGATATCAATAACCGGGTGAAAATAAAGCTGAAAATCTTTATCAAAATCAAGTACTGATAAATCAGATAGTAGCTGTCTACGTTTGTCTGCTCGCTCTGCAATCTCTTTGTGGAAGGTAATTAACCAATCTATTTCTGACGTGAACTCGATTGCTAAATGCGCTTGCGCAAGCAGCTGCTGTGCTGTTAATTGTTTTTTGTCTTCTACAATCGCAGCTCGTAAAGAGAGCTCAGAATCGATGTTGTCAACTTGTGTAGGTTTGTGCACTACATCGTATATTCGGTGGATTAAACGCTGATGAATATGCGCTTCATTACTGGTATCAACGGCAAAGGCAAAATCAACCCCACCTAAATAACAAAGTTGCACGTCTTCATTAAATAATGATAACGACAGTACATCACCGGTATTTAATTCATCATTAATTTTTTTGCCGAGCTTAGCAATTAATAAATCGCCAAAGTCATGGCCCACCATACGATTAATTTGACCCAACCCCTCAAGCTTAATTAAAACCAAAACACGGTTGAGCGACTGTGCTTGCCAATTGTCATAGCCATTTAGAAATAAGCTGCGCTCAAGTAGCAACTGTTTGTCGTTATGCGCTTCATTGGTGTGCAATTGCGAAGACAGGGCTATTCTAAGGCGCTTTTCACGTCTAAAGTAGGTATCAAGGTTGGCAAAAATATAGTGAAATACAACTGCAACAGGTGGCCAAGCGCCACTTAAGTAATCTGTAAAGAAAGCGACTGAAAGGCCAAGGAATAGCAATAAACTAACAACGTTTAGCCATAACGCCATACGCTGTGCTTTTTTTTGCTGCGAAAAATAGCATTCAGCTAGCAAAATCAAGGCGCAAATAATAATAGCAACAAGGTTATGCGTTGAAAGAAATGCCAGCGTTGCCACGCCAAGCAAAATATCCAACACACGATTCACTGCATTGCCAGCTTGCAAAATCGCTAACAACCAGCTCACAAGCACCATCCCAGCCACTAAACTAGGAAATGTAAACATGCTCGTTTCTGTTGCTGCAAACAGTGAAAACGAACTAAGCGTTAAACCGCCCACTGCTATTACTTTTTTCATACGCCTCTCACAGGAAGTAGCTCCCTACTTTAATTGCTGACCATCTTTCCATAGTCCCTTCAAAGGGTTGACGCCATATTGATACGATAACTGAGCCGGAGAATCAATATCCCAGAGCACAAAATCAGCGTTTAGTCCTACTTTAATTACGCCTCGGTCCGTTAACCCCAGCGCGCGAGCTGCATTCACCGTAACACCTGCAAGTGATTCAGCAGGAGTCAATCTAAACAGTGTACATGCCATGTTAAGCATTAATTGCACCGAGCAAATAGGTGACGTACCAGGGTTGAAATCGGTTGCAATTGCCATAGCTACTTTATGTTTACGCAGCAGCTCAATTGGCGGTAATTGTGTCTCACGTAAAAAGTAAAAAGCACCTGGTAGCAGCACTGCGACTGTATTAGCTTGCGCCATTGCCACAACACCCGATTCATCAAGAAACTCAATATGATCCGCCGATAACCCGTTATACTCTGCAACCAATTGAGCACCTTTCAAATTTGATAGCTGTTCAGCATGAAGTTTTACAGGAAGATTAAGCTTTTTCGCTGCATCAAATACACGGCGAGTTTGTTCGTTTGAAAAACCAACCCCCTCACAAAACGCATCTACAGCATCGGCTAAGTTAAGCTCAGCCACTTTTGGCATCATTTCATCACATACTAACGTAATGTAATCATCAGCTTTGTCTTTATATTCTGGCGGTAATGCGTGCGCACCAAGAAACGTTTTTTGCACATCAATTGGGTGATGTTGATTTAGTTGCTCTGCGACCTCGAGCATTTTAATTTCACTGTCTAGATCTAAACCGTAGCCTGACTTAATTTCAACTGTAGTAACACCTTCATTCAACAATGCATTTAAACGATCTTTTGCGCTAACAAATAGCGCTTCATGATCAGCCTCTCGTGTCGCTTTTACTGTTGAGATAATGCCACCGCCTTGCGCTGCAATATCTTGATAGCTCGCACCGTTTAAACGCATTTCAAATTCGTTAGCACGATTACCAGCACATACAATATGAGTATGACAATCAATCAAGCTTGGCGTAATCCATTTACCATGACCATTTACTACAGGGGTTTGCAAACTATCAAACTCAGGAAAATCCGTTGCATTTCCACACCAAGCAATTTTGTCTCCTTTAATACCCAAAGCAGCATTTAGCACCGTGCCATAAGTATCGTCTATTGCACTATCCATGGTTGCTATATGAACATTGGTGATCACTAAATCAAAACTCTGCTTCGCTGCCGCATTTACATCATTGGCTGTCATAACTAACTCAAATTACATCTATTCATAAAAATGAAAGTCTACCAAGAAGACTTGTATATACAATACAATTATGCCATCTTCATTGTATCTTTTATCAACTATAGCTTGATTACTCGTTAATGCTTAGGTAAAAGGCTTAAAACAATTGAATAATCAACAACACTGTTACTATGGCACAACCTAAATTCGCGCAAATCAAACAACACATCATTGGCAAGATAAAATCAGGCGAATGGGCTGAGAACAGCCGAGTAGCCTCAGAAAATGAACTCGCCGAACAATTTAGTGTAAGCCGTATGACAGCAAGGCGGGCACTTAGTGAATTAACAGACGCTGGTATTCTAAGCCGCACACAA
The DNA here is from genome assembly GCF_056159365.1 of Pseudoalteromonas sp. ABV4_021. Taxonomy (NCBI): domain Bacteria; kingdom Pseudomonadati; phylum Pseudomonadota; class Gammaproteobacteria; order Alteromonadales; family Pseudoalteromonadaceae; genus Pseudoalteromonas; species Pseudoalteromonas sp. ABV4_021. Next base: position 2,699,071 of record NZ_JBSWVB010000001.1, read on the forward strand.
GGATTAGGTACTTTTGTCGCAAGTTTTAAATCACAGTCTAACTTGCTGGAAATTCGTAATATTGCCGATGAAATCAAAGAGCGTGGCAGTGAACATAAGTGTATTCCCGAAATTTTAGAATCAATGCCCGCAATTGCACCAATCGCAATTGCTTTAGGCGTTGAGCAAGACAGCCTAGTATATCGTTCGGTGCTTGTACACCTTGAAAACGGCACACCAATTCAAGTCGAAGAGCGTTTTGTAAACCCAGCATTTGCGCCAGGGTATCTGCAGCAAAACTTTGAACAAGTAACGCCGCACGAATACTTATGTGAAGTGGCACCACTTACCGAAGCGCGCCACACCGTTGAAGCAATTATGCCAAGCCCACAAATAAGCCAATGGCTATCGCTATTTAATGAAGAACCTTGTTTGCAAGTCATTCGTCGCACTTGGTCATCAAATGGTGTTGTAAGCTTTACTCGCCTTATTTCACCGGGCAGTAAATATCGCCTTGGCGGGCACCTGACATTTAAACGCTAAGAAATACCGAGGATTTTTTTTAGCAGTGTTTTAGGGCCTCAAACAAGTTATCGTATTTAAACTGAAAGCCCTGCTCTACAAGTAAATCACTTGAGATAATACGCTCTTCTAAATTACTTTTTTCAAAGTTCACGCCTTCAACTTCGAGTAATTTAGTAGCCTCTGCGTAAAACGCCTGCTTGGTCGGATGATGTGGCGTTACTAAATTAACAATCGACGAAGTAAGGTTATGCGTCGCAACAAATGATAAACCAGTGACTGCATCATCTTGATGCAACATATTTACTAACGCATTGGCGCTTGATGATAATGTTTTGCCACTTAAAAAACGCCCTGGGTGACGCTTTTCACCGATAAGCCCACCTAAGCGAACAATAACATAATGCAAACCACTGTCAGCCACTTGTTGTTCATTTTCTAATAGTCGCGATTGCTTTTCAGCTGATGCATCAAACGCACTTAGCTCTGTATAAGTTTGAGCTTTAGTTGGATAAACACCGGTTGTAGAGCAAAATACAAAGCGTTTAGCCTGTTGTGCTTTAGCCAATGCTAAACTCTCAGTTAAGTACTGAGAATATGCGCGCTGAGCCTCTAGAGTACGACCAGGAGGCATACAGAAAAACCACACAGCATGCGGAATATCAATCTCACAAACACCTTGCTCAAGGTTAAATTGCGCCCAGTTAGGCTTATTTTTAGCTTGGCGACTGGTTCTAACAACCTGCCAACCATCGGCTTCAAGACTATTAGCCAAAGGCTGCCCTAGCCAACCGGCCCCCACTACAACGCCATTATTTGAATTATTAATCATTACTAGATAGAGTCTAAGAGCAAAATCCGATTATATAACAATAATTTTGCGTCTGCTTACGTGGTTTTGTATCGATAAAAATTCAACTGTTTAGCCCTCAGGAAGTATAAGAATGTTAAATAATTTATCCTTGAGAAAGAAAATCCTATTACTAATTGGTGGTACGATAACTGTACTGCTTATACTCTCAGCCTTTTATTTTGTTAGCCATATTTCAAATCTGTCACGCGCCTCCGTCGAGTCTGAAGCAAAAAGCTATTTAAAAACCGAAAAACTTAATATTGAAGGCTTTTTTTCGCAATATGGTCGCGTTGTAGAAACCTTTGTTACCAACCCTCATTTAGTCGAATGGTTTGCGAATTGGACTGAGCGAGGTGCTGATTATCAAAGCTCGCAAGGGTACAACACCATCAACCAAGACTTCATCAGAATTAGTGGTTCTGATAGCAATATTCTTTCCGCTTTTTTTGCCTCTGCGAATACTGGTGCTTACTTCAAGGAAAATGAGCGCACAACACAATACAATGGCGCAGAGTACTTTGCGTATAAACGCGGTTGGTGGCAAGACGCACTAAAACATGATGGCTTATATGTTGGCCCTCTCGCTATTGATTTAACTACAGGTAACGTATCAGCCGTAGTGCAACAAACCGTTTATGACAGTAATCGAAAACTAATTGGTGTAGGTGGAGTAGACCTAAAACTTAACAACATTGCAGAAATGATTGAACAAATACAATTTAACAATGTTGGCTATGGCTTTTTACTCGACCATGAACAGAAAGTCGTACACTTATCAAACCGCACTAAACACACCCTATCGGTGATTGAAGATGAGTCTCGTGGCATTTCAAAAGACGACTTATCAGCTCTTGAGTCACAAATGCCAAACACCACTGGTTTTACCGCACTCAACAGTCAAATGAAACAGCAAAAATCAGGGCATAGCCAAGTAACACTCAATGGTGAAACTTACTTTGTTGTATATCAACGATTAGAGCTAAGTAAACCAAGTTTGAATTGGTATTTAGGTTTGCTTGTGCCTGAAAGTTATATTAATACGCCTGTAAAAGAAGCGGCATGGGCTACCACATCAAGCGTAATTATTATTCTGGCTATTATTATGGCGATGATTTTTTTCGCTACACAAATGATTGTTAAACCAATTTCAGCACTAACAGAAACCATGCAAGACATTGCTTCAGGTGAAGGGGACCTAACCAAACGCATTAGCGTTGATAGCCAAGACGAAGTTGGCCAATTAGCAAACCATGTAAATACCTTTATAGATAAGCTACGAACATTACTTATTAATACACGCGCTCAATCAATTCAACTTGATAGTGCCTCAGCGGAATTAAGCCGAGTATCTGAAGAAACTCACCAAGAAATCCTGCAAGAAAAAGACGAAGTAGACAATGTCAGCACTGCGGTAACTGAAATGGCTGCAACTGTGTTAGAAATATCACGCAATGCGCAGCAAGCCAACGAAGGCACCGATTCAGTAAACCAATTAACGAGCAAAGGTGTTACGCTTTCAAATACCGCACAACATGAAATGCAGTCACTCTCGGAGCATATTCAAAATGCCGCTGAAGTTGTGTCAGGGCTGGAGCAAGAATCGAATAATATTGGCAGCGTAGTTGATGTAATTAATAGCATCGCAGAACAAACTAACCTGCTCGCCCTTAACGCCGCCATAGAAGCTGCCAGAGCGGGTGAACAAGGTAGAGGCTTTGCGGTAGTAGCAGATGAAGTAAGAACGCTTGCTAGTCGTACCCAAGAGTCAACAGATGACATTCGTAATATGATCACTCGCTTACAGCAAATCGCAGTGCAAGCAACGCAAATGATGGAACAAGGAAAAGAGCAAGTATCACGCTCAAGTGACAAAACTCAACAAGTGTTACAAGCCTTTACCGATATTTCAACATCGGTGAGTTTAGTTCAAGATCAAAACCATCAAATTGCAACCGCGACAGAAGAGCAAACTGTCGTCGCTGAGGATATTAATAATAACTTAAGCTCAATTAACTCGTTAGTTAACAATACATCACAGCATGCTAATGAGTTAGCAAGAGAAGCACAGATATTACGAAACCTTGCTGGTAATTTAAATAAAACAGTAAACGAATTTAAATTATAAAAGCGTGGCGGAGCGCGTTGCGCGCTTCGTCATTTACTCCAACTTACCAAGATACTTTTCCACAACCTTACGATAACCGTCATCAAGCAAAAATATTGCTAATTCTCGATTAAACTCATCGCGCAGCGACTTATCCGAAAACCCAGCACTTGCAGTTACCGATGGGATCAACGCATGCTCTTTAAATAAAGAAAGATCTCGCTGTTTATCAACAAAGCGATAAAAGTAATAGAAAATATACTTATCCAGCACAGCATAGTCATAACGCCCCTTTCTAATTAACTCAGGGATCACCTTCATACTCGGTGATTCAAAATAGTTATTTTGCTCACTAAGCAATTCAAACTCTTTACCGAAATAGCCTGGAGCACCTTGAAAAGTAATAATCGAATGACCTTCCAAATCACTTAAATATTGCGGTGTTAATTTATTCTTTTTTAACGAAAATACCGTAGGCGCATACTTAACAATAGGATGAGAAACGTAAAACCGCTCCTCATCGCTTGTCGCAAAAATGGGTGCCATAGCTACATACGCACTAGATTTAACTAACGATTCAGCACGGCCTAATGGCACAAAATGAAACTTCACATCGTATCCAAGACGCATTAAAACCGCCCTTACAACATCTAGGTCAATACCACTATTTTGAGCATCATTGATTGTGTGTGGAGGCCCTTCACTGCTTAACACAACAATTTGCTTTGCAGTTGATGTAAATGAGCAAAATAATAAAAGGAGTGACAGAACTCTTAGCATACAGAATTATAAATAAATTATTATATTAGGTTAGACGCTTAAGTATGAAGTGAAACCCATAAAACGCAAAAAGCCCGCTCAATGAGCGGACTTTTCACTTAATTAGGAGCTTGGCGATGTTCTACTTTCACATGGGCGAACCCACACTATCATCGACGCTGTTTCGTTTCACTTCTGAGTTCGGCATGGGGTCAGGTGGTTCCAAAACGCTATAGTCACCAAGCAAATTCTGTGTGCAAATGTTCAATGGCGAAGCCATTTTATTTGCGCAAGGTGCATATCTGTTAACACTTGTTGTTAAGAGACACACTTTGCTTAAATTCGGAAAACTGTTTCTTTTATCTCAATTCGTAAAGTTTCTACTTTAGTACTTTGCTCTTTTCGAGCTATTCAACTTCTGCGGGTCTAAACCACTTTGGCGTTGTATGGTTAAGCCTCACGGGTAATTAGTACAGGTTAGCTTAATGGCTCACACCACTTCCACATCCTGCCTATCAACGTTGTAGTCTTCAACGGCCCTTCAGTTAACTCAAGTTAAAGTGAGAACTCATCTCGAGGCTCGCTTCCCGCTTAGATGCTTTCAGCGGTTATCGATTCCGAACGTAGCTACCGGGCAATGCAATTGGCATCACAACCCGAACACCAGCGGTTCGTCCACTCCGGTCCTCTCGTACTAGGAGCAGCCCCTCTCAATTCTCAAACGCCCACGGCAGATAGGGACCGAACTGTCTCACGACGTTCTAAACCCAGCTCGCGTACCACTTTAAATGGCGAACAGCCATACCCTTGGGACCGACTTCAGCCCCAGGATGTGATGAGCCGACATCGAGGTGCCAAACACCGCCGTCGATATGAACTCTTGGGCGGTATCAGCCTGTTATCCCCGGAGTACCTTTTATCCGTTGAGCGATGGCCCTTCCATTCAGAACCACCGGATCACTATGACCTACTTTCGTACCTGCTCGACGTGTCTGTCTCGCAGTTAAGCTTGCTTCTACCATTACACTAACCGTACGATGTCCGACCGTACTTAGCAAACCTTCGTGCTCCTCCGTTACTCTTTGGGAGGAGACCGCCCCAGTCAAACTACCCACCAGGCACTGTCCACAACCCCGATTCAGGGGCCTATGTTAGAACATCAACACTACAAGGGTGGTATTTCAAGGACGGCTCCACACAATCTAGCGACTGTGTTTCAAAGCCTCCCACCTATCCTACACATGTAGGGTCAATGTTCAGTGCCAAGCTGTAGTAAAGGTTCACGGGGTCTTTCCGTCTAGCCGCGGGTACACAGCATCTTCACTGCGATTTCAATTTCACTGAGTCTCGGGTGGAGACAGCGTGGCCATGGTTACACCATTCGTGCAGGTCGGAACTTACCCGACAAGGAATTTCGCTACCTTAGGACCGTTATAGTTACGGCCGCCGTTTACCGGGGCTTCGATCAAGAGCTTCGCCGAAGCTAACCCCATCAATTAACCTTCCGGCACCGGGCAGGTGTCACACCCTATACGTCATCTTTCGATTTTGCAGAGTGCTGTGTTTTTAATAAACAGTCCCAGCCACCTAGTCACTGCGACTCTCGTCCGCTTAGAGAGCAAGTCTCATCACAGATAAGAGCGTACCTTCTCCCGAAGTTACGGTACAATTTTGCCTAGTTCCTTCACCCGAGTTCTCTCAAGCGCCTTAGTATTCTCTACCTGACCACCTGTGTCGGTTTGGGGTACGATTCGAAATAATCTGAAGCTTAGAGGCTTTTCCTGGAAGTATGGCATCAACAACTTCACATCCGTAGATGCTCGTCTCGTATCTCAGCCTTAAAGAAACCCGGATTTACCTAAGTTTCAAGCCTACATACTTTCACATGGACAACCAACGCCATGCTTGTTTAGCCTGCTCCGTCCCCCCATCGCAATTATTCCAAGTACGGGAATATTAACCCGTTTCCCATCGACTACGCCTTTCGGCCTCGCCTTAGGGGTCGACTCACCCTACCCTGATTAGCATGGGATAGGAACCCTTGGTCTTCCGGCGAGCGGGTTTTTCACCCGCTTTATCGTTACTCATGTCAGCATTCGCACTTCTGATACCTCCAGCATGCCTCCCGGCACACCTTCAACAGCTTACAGAACGCTCCCCTACCCCGCGAATAAATTCGCAGCCGCAGCTTCGGTGGTATGTTTAGCCCCGTTACATCTTCCGCGCAGACCGACTCGACCAGTGAGCTATTACGCTTTCTTTAAAGGATGGCTGCTTCTAAGCCAACCTCCTGGCTGTCTGGGCCTTTCCACATCGTTTCCCACTTAACATACACTTTGGGACCTTAGCTGGCGGTCTGGGTTGTTTCCCTCTCCACGACGGACGTTAGCACCCGCCGTGTGTCTCCCGGATATTACTTATTGGTATTCGGAGTTTGCAAAGGGTTGGTAAGTCGGGATGACCCCCTAGCCTTAACAGTGCTCTACCCCCAATAGTATTCGTCCGAGGCTCTACCTAAATAGATTTCGGGGAGAACCAGCTATCTCCCGGTTTGATTAGCCTTTCACTCCTAGCCACAGGTCATCCGCTAGCTTTTCAACGATAGTCGGTTCGGTCCTCCAGTCAGTGTTACCTGACCTTCAACCTGCCCATGGCTAGATCACCGGGTTTCGGGTCTATACCCAGCAACTAAACGCGCAGTTAACGCTCGCTTTCACTACGGCTCCCCTAATTGGTTAACCTCGCTACTGAATATAAGTCGCTGACCCATTATACAAAAGGTACGCAGTCACAGAACGAATCTGCTCCTACTGCTTGTACGTATACGGTTTCAGGTTCTATTTCACTCCCCTCACAGGGGTTCTTTTCGCCTTTCCCTCACGGTACTGGTTCACTATCGGTCAGTTGGGAGTATTTAGCCTTGGAGGATGGTCCCCCCATATTCAGTCAAAGTTTCACGTGCTCCGACCTACTCGATTTCACTGTAAATAAGTTTTCGTGTACGGGACTATCACCCTGTATCGTCAAACTTTCCAGAATGTTCCACTAACTACATTACAGCTTAAGGGCTAATCCGATTTCGCTCGCCGCTACTTTCGGAATCTCGGTTGATTTCTTTTCCTCGGGGTACTTAGATGTTTCAGTTCTCCCGGTTCGCCTCACTTACCTATGTATTCAGTAAGTGATACCACTAAGTGGTGGGTTTCCCCATTCGGAAATCCTAGTCTCAAGCGCTTTTTACTAGCTTGACTAGGCTTATCGCAAGTTAATACGTCCTTCATCGCCTCCAACTGCCAAGGCATCCACCGTATACGCTTAGTCACTTAACCATACAACCCAAAATGGTTTGTATTGCTAAAGACAGTTTTTAACTCCGCCAGAAGTTAAATATTGAATACTAAAGTAGATACCAACATATTCTTTATTAAAGAGTATGCGGCATATTTTCTTTACTTTATTTTGAGAACTCTAAATTAAATATTGCACTTACTAAGTAAGTACTTAATTTAAAGTTTGTCAGCTTTCCAAATTTTTAAAGAGCAATCGAGAATTACTTCTCAAAACTAAACATACTGTGATGTTAGTTTATTTAGGTTTGAGAAGAGAGAAAGTGGTGGAGCTAAGCAGGATCGAACTGCTGACCTCCTGCGTGCAAGGCAGGCGCTCTCCCAGCTGAGCTATAGCCCCACTATATAAGTTGATTATGTAAGCCACTTAATCTGGGAGGAGAAAGTGGTGGGTCTGAGTAGACTTGAACTACCGACCTCACGCTTATCAGGCGTGCGCTCTAACCAGCTGAGCTACAGACCCATAATCAATTATTGTTGTTCTCAATCATTTAACAATCATCTGTGTGGACACTTCGAACAAAAAGTTCTAAATCGTATAAGGAGGTGATCCAGCCCCAGGTTCCCCTAGGGCTACCTTGTTACGACTTCACCCCAGTCATGAATCACTCCGTGGTAAGCGCCCTCCCTAAGGTTAAGCTACCTACTTCTGGAGCAACCCACTCCCATGGTGTGACGGGCGGTGTGTACAAGGCCCGGGAACGTATTCACCGCGACATTCTGATTCGCGATTACTAGCGATTCCGACTTCATGGAGTCGAGTTGCAGACTCCAATCCGGACTACGACGCACTTTAAGTGATTCGCTTACTCTCGCGAGTTCGCAGCACTCTGTATGCGCCATTGTAGCACGTGTGTAGCCCTACACGTAAGGGCCATGATGACTTGACGTCGTCCCCACCTTCCTCCGGTTTATCACCGGCAGTCTCCTTAGAGTTCCCGACCGAATCGCTGGCAACTAAGGATAGGGGTTGCGCTCGTTGCGGGACTTAACCCAACATCTCACAACACGAGCTGACGACAGCCATGCAGCACCTGTCTCAGAGTTCCCGAAGGCACCAAACTATCTCTAGTAAGTTCTCTGGATGTCAAGTGTAGGTAAGGTTCTTCGCGTTGCATCGAATTAAACCACATGCTCCACCGCTTGTGCGGGCCCCCGTCAATTCATTTGAGTTTTAACCTTGCGGCCGTACTCCCCAGGCGGTCTACTTAATGCGTTAGCTTTGGAAGACAGTTCCGAAAAACCGAACTCCTAGTAGACATCGTTTACGGCGTGGACTACCGGGGTATCTAATCCCGTTTGCTCCCCACGCTTTCGTACATGAGCGTCAGTGTTGACCCAGGTGGCTGCCTTCGCCATCGGTATTCCTTCAGATCTCTACGCATTTCACCGCTACACCTGAAATTCTACCACCCTCTATCACACTCTAGTTTGCCAGTTCGAAATGCAGTTCCCAGGTTGAGCCCGGGGCTTTCACATCTCGCTTAACAAACCGCCTGCGTACGCTTTACGCCCAGTAATTCCGATTAACGCTCGCACCCTCCGTATTACCGCGGCTGCTGGCACGGAGTTAGCCGGTGCTTCTTCTGTTGCTAACGTCACAGCTAGCAGGTATTAACTACTAACCTTTCCTCACAACTGAAAGTGCTTTACAACCCGAAGGCCTTCTTCACACACGCGGCATGGCTGCATCAGGCTTGCGCCCATTGTGCAATATTCCCCACTGCTGCCTCCCGTAGGAGTCTGGACCGTGTCTCAGTTCCAGTGTGGCTGATCATCCTCTCAAACCAGCTAGGGATCGTCGCCTTGGTGAGCCATTACCTCACCAACTAGCTAATCCCACTTGGGCCAATCTAAAGGCGAGAGCCGAAGCCCCCTTTGGTCCGTAGACATTATGCGGTATTAGCCATCGTTTCCAATGGTTGTCCCCCACCTAAAGGCATGTTCCCAAGCATTACTCACCCGTCCGCCGCTCGTCATCTTCTAGCAAGCTAGAAATGTTACCGCTCGACTTGCATGTGTTAGGCCTGCCGCCAGCGTTCAATCTGAGCCATGATCAAACTCTTCAATTAAAAGTGTTTTTGGACTTACGTCCGACTCAATGAATTCTGATTTTGTTCTTACTCTCTATAAATAAAGAGAAGAACGAATTGACTGTGCTGAAATAAACTATGTTTATTTCTGTTGGTCACTCAGTTCAATTAAGTCTAAATTTTGTTACGCTTTAAAAGCGTATGTTAGAACTTAATCTGTACGAGTGCCCACACAGATGATTGCTTAAATTTTTAAAGAACAGTGCAGCATCTCTTACTGCGAAGTGGAGCGCCATATTAACCGCTTCACTTTTAAAGTCAACTAGAAAATTAATTATTTTTCAAAGTAACTTTCCGTTTGACTTTCCTTCACTTAACTCAGCGTTTGTTGTTGCTGTGCTCCGTGTCGGTGGATGCGCATTATAGGCAGATCGAAAATCAGATCAACCCCTTTTTTATAAAAAAACGATCTTTTTTGATCGTTTGATTGTTTAATATTCAAAACAGCCATTTCGTTAACTTAAGAGCTACATTTGCGCATAAAAAAACGCCAAACTTAGGTTTGGCGTTTTACGGGAGTGTAATACTAATGAAAAATTAATCAGTCAGCTTTTCTTAACTTATGACCTTTCAACGCGTAGAAAAGAATAAATAAGTAACACGGTAACATTACAATGTAACCACTTTGTAAGCCTTCTGCTGTTCCAGCACTACCTGATGCCAAGCCCCATGCTAGAGGACCAAATGCACCACCCGCTATACCCATAACTAGTAAAGCTGAACCTGCACTTGTTAGTTTACCTAAACCAGATAACGCTAAAGGCCATACTGCTGGCCACACAATTGCATTTGCAAATCCAAGCAAGGCTAAAATAATTAGTGTATTCGGTAACTCAGCTCCACCGAATGGAACCAAGATAGCCTGCGCAATTGATGTCGAAGAACTATCACTTACTAAAATTCCGATAGTTAACACTGAACCAAGTATCGCAGAAATCGATAATGCTTTGGCTTGAGAAATAACACGAGGGATCAGTGCAATACCAATAATATAACCCAACACCATACAAACCATCGTATAAGAAGTCATTACTGCATAATTTTCGACACCTAGCGCTCTCGCAAAAGATCCGATTGTATCTGCCGCTATTACTTCTACAGCTACATATACAAAAATAGCAATCACACCAAACTTCAATTGTGGATGAGAAAGCGCTTCTTTTACATGCCCTTTCTCAGTGTCAGACTCTTCTTCATCTTCAATTTCAGGAATTGGCAGTTTTGTAACAACAAATGCTAGTACGCCAATAAATACCGCCATACCAAGATAAGGTAGCACCAAACCATTAGCCATCATGTCAATATCTTGTTGTGTAAGCTCTTTGCCAGTTAGCCCTGTAAAATTACTTAAAATTAATGCACTGAATACTAATGGTGCAATAACACCTGCGCCTTTGTTAAGAATCCCCATAACACTTACACGTGCGGCCGCAGACTCTTCGGGACCTAAACGAACAACATAAGGGTTAACTGCTGTTTGTAAAAGCGTTTGTCCTGTTCCCATTACCAGTTGAGCGAATAGGAATAATGCAAAAAATTGCGTCTTAGCTGCTGGAATAAACAATAGACCAGCAACCATCATGACAGCCATACCTAATGCCATACCATTTTTGTAGCCTACTTTACGGATCACTGCCGCTGATGGAATTGCAGTGAAAGTAACTGCAATATAAAAAGAGAATAGAATTAACGACGCTTGGAAAGGTGTTAATTGTAGAACTTGCTGAAGGTACGGCATTAATGAACCGTTTAACCATGTAGCAAAACCCAGTATAAAAAATAGAGTAGCCACTATAGCCATTGGAACTAGGCTACTCTTTTTGTTTGATTCGTTTTCCACTGTTGCTTCCATAAACTTCTTCTTGTTGCAGTTAATCTTATGTCATAGCTTTACGCTATGAAAATACCATTTGCGTTAAGTAGCCTCATCTTTCAGACGCACTATATAAATAGTTAACGCAATCAGTTTATTTCTTGGTTTTATTATTAACGCTAATCACTTTGAATACGGCAATTTATGGAAGTTAGCGCTTCCCCTAAGCCTTAAAAATGATAGCGCTGTCATTTTACTTTAATTCAATTGAATAAATATTGCCAGTTTGAATTTTGAATTAATTAGAACAAAAAGGGAGCAAACGCTCCCTTTAGTTTTAATAACAATTAGTTAATTAATTGTGGTTATACGACTCTTAACCTGATCATTTAATGAACTTCTTAACCACACTTGCGTATCACCTACGTTAACTGGTTGTTGGTATGTTTGCCATGATTTTCCTTGGTCAACACTGTATTCAACATCTAAGTAAACCGTAGCCACACTTGTAGTGAGTTTACCGTTTTTAACTTCACCGCCAGGCACATCTAAATTAACTTTAACGCCAGACTTAGCTAGCTTTGCTAATTCTTTCGTGCCAAGTGCCGCTGAGAAAGTCATCCAATCTTTTGCACGCTTTTGTGCATCTGGCTTTTCACCTTCCCATGGCGCTTTATACCATGCGCGTTCAGCTACTGCTAACACGCGTGGGAACAACATAGCCAGTACTTGATCTTCAGTACGGATAGTTTCAGACCATACCTGACCTTGCATACCTAAAATATTTTCAGGCTTTTCAAGCTGAGGTAATGGACGGCCAACTAAGTCTTCTAGGTTTTTGATAACTTCACCAGTGCGGGTGAAGTCAGCATTAGCATATACATTGTCTGGCATATAACCAAATGCTTTTTCATTACTGATAAAGCGCGTTGCCCAATAATAGCCACGTTCTTCTGGGTGAGCTTCATACGGGTGGTCAAAGTAAAGATGTGTGCCATGCGATAAAACAACTTGATAGTCATTGTTTGCTAAACGGTAAGCACGATCAGCAACCCCCCACTCCCAAATGTTATCCCAAGCATTCGCTGTAAATACTGGATTTGGGAATTCTTCACGGTTAAATGTATTCACGCGGTCATACATTAAGCCATCTTCCCATGCACCTGGAGCAATACCACGTTTTGCAAGCATTTTTGCTACGCGCTGGGTAAAGTAAGGCTTAAGGTCGGCAGGACCTGCAACCCCATTACCAGCCTCTTCAAACATTTTTTGACACGCTGGTGAATTAGTCCAAGAACCCGCACCCACTTCATCACCACCAAAATGCAGATTTTCTAAACGTACACCCGCTTCACGATACATTTGTTGAAGCTCATACGTCACTTTCTCCATAAAGTTATAACTTGAGTCCATACACGCATTGATCGAGTTATCTGTGTAATTCTGTACTGTGATGTATTTTGACTTATCTTCTGGGTCACTTAATAAATATGCTTTCGCACCCACTTCATCGCCTGCTTTCATCAATTTACGGTAACGCGCTTCCATTGCTTTAATCGATGCACGTGCATGACCTGGCGACTCTACCTCAGGAATGATCTTAATATGACGTGCCGCGGCAAATTTTAATAATTCAACAAAATCATCTTTTGTTAAGTAGCCATTACCTGAACCGTCTTTATGTGGACCTGTACCTAGCTGAGTCAATAAGCAAGAATCTTCAGATAAATCAAAGCAACGCACACCACCAATTTCTGCAAGCTCAGGTAACGATGGGATTTCTAAACGCCAACCTTCATCATCAGAAAAGTGCCAATGTAATGTATTGAGCTTATATTTTGCCATTTGCTCAACCAGCTTGAACATTGCATCTTTACCATGGAAGTTACGTGCATTGTCATAATGCATACCGCGGTAACTAAAGCGTGGTGAATCTTTAATTTCTACACGTGGTAATTCAACGCTGCCGTTAGCGTCTGCTGGGAAAAGTGCTAATAATGACTGCAAGCCATAAAAAACACCGGCATTATCACTACCAATAACTGTAATTTTGTTTTTATCAATTTCTAACTGATAGCTTTCAGCGTCACCGTTTTGAATTGAACTATCTACTTTTAAAGATAAATGCGGCTTTTTACCTACTGAGATATGGTCAGCATTCGCTTCTAATTTAAGGCCGTATAGTTTTGATAAATCATCAAGCAGTACTGTTACTTCTTGCTTTAAACTACCTTGATAGCTCACAACCCAATCTGACGAAAGCGTTACTTCGCCACGAGAGAAATCAACATCAAGCGGCTTAGGAATAATACGCTTTAAAGCATCTTTTTGGCTTGGTGTATATTTTTCGTTTTTGATATTAAGTGCATGACGGTTTTGTGCGTCGGCAATCACACTTAAATCTTTTGGTGTATTAAATTTCTTTAGTTGACGCTCTTCAACTATTGGCAGTACAAACTGTTTTAGATCTTCAGTATCTGTACTAGCAAATACTTCTGCCTCTTTATTATTGAGTGAGATAAACGCACGTGGCATCACATCAGAATAAGACACAATATAAGCTGCAGCTTCATACTCAAGCGCTAATGTTTCACCTACGGCTAGACCGGTGAATGCTTTAGTTGGCACTAAACGATGCAAATCACCATTCACATGCTCAATAGCGATGCCTTTTACTTCAGAGGTTTTTACTTTACGAATACTGTGAAAATACAGCTGCCAATTACTTTCGCCTTTTGGTAAAGCTACTTTTGAGGTGTTTTTAAGTTGGATTTTTCCAATGTAGCCACCGTCATTATCATGAAAGTTATCAACGACACCAAATTTAAGATCCGCTTGGGCTGCAAATTGTTTAATGTCGGATTGCGATAGCTTGGCATTAGCAAACAGAGGCGTTGCTAATAAAGCTGTAGCAAGTATGGTTTTTCTCAAAAGCATAAGACTTCCTTTACTTGTTTATTGTGCGCTTTCTAACATTAGACAGCGAAAGCGTTAATTTTAGTTTTTGTTATTAGGAATCATAATGACTATTTAATGACAGCGCTATCAAAACAGTTTAAAAAAAACCTTAATTTTATCTGAAACAATTAAAAATCAGGATGTTAGAGGCATCATAAAATACCTCTAACATCTTGAAAAGATTAATAGCCTGCAGCCATTCCGTCTTTTCGTGTTTCAGATGCGCCCACATAAACACCATTAGAAAGTTGCTTCATAATGGCTTGATAACCACCGTAAGGACCTACGGCATGTTGAAGGGTGTGTCCTTTTTTCACCAGCTCACGTTTTGTCTTTTCTGAAAACCCAGCTTCAAGACTGACATAGCCACCATTTCTCATAACTTCGCCAGTTGGCTGTGACGAACCAGTATGTAAAATCCGTGGTGCGTCGCCTGCTTCTTGTAGGTTCATGCCAAAATCAATCATATTAATTAGAATTTGCGCATGCATTTGCGGCTGTGTTGCACCACCCATCACACCAAAACTGATATATGGTTTGCCATCTTTGGTGACAAAGGCAGGAATAATAGTATGAAAAGGTCGTTTTTTAGGTGCATAAACATTAAAGTGGTCATCTTCTAGGGTAAATAGCTCACCACGATTTTGCAAAACAAACCCTAACTTTTCCGGTGTCATACCAGATCCCATACCACGATAGTTACTTTGAATAAGTGACACCATGTTGCCATCTTTATCAGCCGTGGTTAAATAAATGGTATCCCCTTCTACAGGCCCTGCATCCACTTGCTTGCTCGCTTTATTGGCATCAATAAGCTTGCGGCGCTTTGCCGCGTATTCTTTGCTAATCAATTGTTTTACTGGAATGTCATTAAATGATGAGTCAGCGTAGTATTTAGCGCGGTCAGCAAAAGCTAATTTTTTAGCCTCCACAAAAGTGTGAACATACTCAGGGCTATCAAAACCCATACTTGCAATGTCATAGTCTTCAAGAATATTTAAAATTTGTAGTGCGGCAATGCCCTGACCATTCGGTGGCAGCTCCCATAAATCATAACCACGATAGTTAGTACTTACTGGTTCTACCCAGTTACTTTTATGCGATGCTAAATCGTGATAACTCAAATAGCCGCCATTGGCTTTCATATAACGATCGATTTCTTTTGCAATATCACCTTTATAGAATGCATCGCGACCGCCTTTCGCAATTTTGCGGTAAGTTTGTGCAAGTGCAGGGTTCTTAAAAATTTCACCTTTCTTAGGCATATGACCGTTTGGCATAAAGACTTCTTTAAAGCCCGGATATTTTCCACGAACAGAAACACTTTTATCGAGGTAGTAAGCAATTAGCTCTGATACTGGAAAGCCTGTTTCAGCATAGTTAATTGCTGGCGCTAATAACTCAGCCATTGGCAATTTGCCAAATTTATTGTGCAGTTCAAACCAGCCATCGACTGCACCTGGCACCGAAACCGGCAAAGGACCATAACTTGGGATCTTGTCGCCTTGTGCTTTTAGCATATCAAGCGTTAACGATGCCGGCGAACGCCCCGATGCATTAAGCCCGTGCAGTTTTTGCTCTTTTTGTTGCCACACAATGGCATATAAATCACCGCCAATACCGCAGCCAGTTGGCTCAACTAATCCCAATACTGCATTTGCAGCAATCGCGGCATCCACAGCACTGCCACCTTTTTTTAAAATATCGAGTGCAACTTGCGTTGCTAACGGTTGTGACGTTGCAGCCATACCATTTTCAGCAAAGACTTCTGAGCGACTGGCAAACATTTCACCTGTAATGCGATCGTAAGCACTGGCGATTGAAGGAATTGCCAAACTGATAATCAGTAAAGAGGGTTTAAGCCATTTCATTATTATTATCCTGTTGTTCTGGTGATAACTAACATAGCGCTTTTTCTGAACAGGAAACAATAATTCGAGGTAAATAGAGAAGATCTGTAGATAAAATGCAGGTTGGTAGCAAAGCCGTAGATGCTTTGCTACCAAGTTGGGGACTAGTTTGATTGCAGCTTTTCGATAATCACCACATTAGCTGCTGGGAATTCATAATTATTTAAATCACTAATAGCCACCCATTTGTGATCTTGCCCTTCAAGGTGGCTCGCTTCCCCATCAAACTCTTCTACTAAGTGAATATCAAGATGCACTGATTTATCTGGGTAGTCATGGTGAATTTCTAAAAAGGGTATTGAAGATTTTACTTCAATGCCGATTTCTTCGTTTAGTTCTCTTGCCAGTGCTTGCGTTACTGTTTCACCCGCTTCTACTTTACCGCCTGGGAATTCCCATTTTCCGCCTTGATGTTGTGCATCGTGACGCTTTGCAATAAATATTAAGTCAGCTTTTTTGATTACACCAACTGCAACATGTACTTGTTTTTTCATTTTTCACTCACTTTAATCATAAAAAAAGCGACATCTAAGTGTCGCTTTTTTAACAGAGTCTGGTTCAATTAGCTTAATTTACCGTGACACTGTTTGTATTTTTTACCTGAACCACATGGGCATGGTTCGTTACGGCCTACTTTTGCATCATTGCGAACAGTTACCGCTGCACCTTCAGGTGTTTCACCACCTACGTGTTCCGCTTCTTCGTGTTGATATTGCTTTGGCGTATTTTCTGCTTGCTGACGACGGCGTTCTTCTACCGCTTCAACATCTTCTTCAGCACGTACTTGTACTTTTGCAAGAATACTAACCACTTCTACTTTAAGTGCTTCTAACATGTCAGAGAACAATTCGAATGATTCACGCTTGTACTCTTGCTTTGGATTCTTCTGTGCATAACCACGCAGACCGATACCTTGACGTAAGTGATCCATTGCAGCAAGGTGATCTTTCCAATGTTGGTCAAGCGTTTGTAACATAATTGCTTTTTCGAAGTGGCGTAGTACATCTGCACCCACTTGATCTTCTTTATGTTTGTAAGCCGCTGTAACACCTTCTTCAATACGCTCACGAAGTTTTTCTTCGTAAAGTTTATTGTCTTCATCAAGCCACTGTTGAATCGGCATTTCAACTAAGAAATCTGCACGTAAGCGATCTTCTAAGCCAGCAATATCCCACATATCAGCAAGTGATTGTGGTGGAATGTACTGATCGATAATACCGTTTAATACATCCGAGCGAATTGCTGTGATTGTTTCTGAAATATCGCCTTCTTCAAGCAGTTCATTACGCTGTGTGTAAACAACACGACGTTGATCGTTTGCTACATCATCGTACTCAAGTAGTTGCTTACGAATATCAAAGTTACGCGCTTCAACTTTACGCTGTGCATTTTCAATTGCACGGTTTACCCACGGGTGTTCAATTGCTTCACCACGTTGCATACCGAGTTTACGCATCATATTCATCATGCGCTCGCCAGCGAAAATGCGCATTAGTGCATCTTCCATTGATAGGTAGAAACGGCTTGAACCCGCATCACCTTGACGACCAGAACGACCACGTAACTGGTTATCAATACGACGTGATTCATGACGCTCAGTAGCGATAATATGTAAACCGCCAGCTTCTAGTACTGCATCATGACGTTTTTGCCATTCTTCTTTAATCTTTGCAATTTGCTCATCAGATGGGTTTTCAAGTTTTTCAACTTCCAGCTTCCAGTTACCACCTAACACGATATCGGTACCACGACCCGCCATGTTAGTAGCAATGGTTACTGCGCCTGCAAGGCCAGCATTGGCTACAATTTCAGCTTCTTGTTGGTGGAACTTAGCATTAAGTACGTTGTGCTTAATTTTCTCTTTGCGTAAAAACTGCGATAAGTACTCAGAGCTTTCGATTGAAATAGTACCCACAAGCACAGGCTGACCACGCTCTTGGCAATCGCGAATGTCCGCTAAAATTGCTTCGTACTTTTCTTCTTGTGTTAAATAAACTAAATCCGCACGATCATCACGTACCATCGGCTTGTTAGTTGGAATAACAACGGTTTCTAAACCGTAAATTGACTGGAACTCAAATGCTTCTGTATCGGCTGTACCTGTCATACCTGCAAGTACATCGTATAAACGGAAGTAATTCTGGAACGTGATTGATGCAAGCGTTTGGTTTTCGTTTTGAATACTTACGCCTTCTTTTGCTTCAACAGCTTGGTGTAAACCTTCAGACCAACGACGGCCTTCCATAGTACGGCCAGTGTGCTCATCAACAATGATTACATCGCCATCCTTTACTACGTAATCAACGTCTTTTTGATAAAGCTTGTGCGCACGAAGTGCTGCATATACGTGGCTTAATAATGTGATGTTATTAGCAGAATAAAGCGAATCACCTTCATCAATTAAACCTAGCTCGGTAAGTAGTTCTTCAACACGTACTTGGCCACGCTCTGTAAGGTGTACTTGCTTTGCTTTTTCATCAATCGTGAAATCGCCATCACCTTCAACGCCTTCTTCGTCTTCTTTTTCTTGCTGCTCTAGGCTTGGAACGAGCTTATCAATTTGTTGATAAAGTTCAGAGCTATCTTCCGCAGGACCAGAAATAATCAGTGGCGTACGCGCTTCATCGATTAAGATTGAGTCAACCTCATCCACTACGGCGTAGTATAAAGGACGTTGTACACGTTCATCTGGCGTAAACGCCATATTGTCACGTAAGTAGTCAAAACCGAATTCGTTGTTTGTACCGTAAGTAATGTCTGCAGCATAAGCCACTTTCTTTTGCTGCGGCATCATGCCCGGTACGTTGCAACCAACAGTCAGACCTAAGAATTCAAAAAGTGCGCGGTTTGTTTCCGCATCACGTTTTGCAAGGTAGTCATTCACCGTAATAACGTGAACACCTTTACCTGTTAAACCATGTAAGTATGCTGGTAAAGTTGCTGTAAGGGTTTTACCTTCACCAGTACGCATTTCAGAGATTTTACCTTGGTGTAAAACCATACCACCAATCAGCTGTACATCGAAATGGCGCATACCATAAACACGCTTTGATGCTTCACGTACAACTGCAAATGCTTCAGCTAAAAATGAATCTAAGGTTTCACCATTATCATAACGCTTACGAAACTCAGCTGTTTTCGCTTTTAGTTCTTCATCCGACAGCCCTTCGTATTGCTGTTCTAATCCATTAATTTGCGCGACCGTTTTTCGTAAGTTTTTAATTATTCGATCATTGCGACTACCAAATATCTTGGTAAGTAAGTTAGCTATCATGATAAAACCGTTACAACCTTAGTTTAGTGACAAAACCCATGCCACTTTTCAAATTAATTGTGCGTACAGTATCAGCAGAGCACCGATATTGCTAGTTAACCCGACCAAACCTGGCTCGTTAACAATAGTGAAATTGCATTATTTGAGATAACTAGCAATATAGCCTTGTGTGATACAACTATATTTTTCTATATATTGAGACAAAACTGCCAAATTCAAGGGCGATATTTTATTCGTTTAATCACAGTGAGCCAAGTTTAATTTGCCCTTTGTTCTGCTTTATTTACAGCTTTTTACTTGCTGTAACTATTCTTGCCCAATACAATAATAAAAAAGAGGTATCTAACCATGGCTAAAAACAGGTTTGCACCTAAACCGCTAGGGGATGTACTGACTAACCTTCCTAATCGGCTGCAGCAGTTTTCAAATAAGAATCAAGAAAACAAGCAATTACAAAATTTGCTTGAACAAATACTTGATCAAAATATGCTACAAAAGTGCACCATAGCAAACTATCAAGATGGCACCTTAGTGTTAAACGCCCAATCAGCGGCAGTTGCGATGCGCCTAAACTATATGAAAATGAGCTTACTCAGTGACTTTAGACGCCTTGGTTTGCCTGAGTTGTGCCAGATTAAAATTCAAACATCGCCACGCAGCGCAAAAAGCCTACAAGCAAACCAGCAACAGCAGCAAAGCCAAGAGAAGAAACGCCTAACCAAAAGTGCACAGCAATCGCTGCTTGAAGTTGCTCAGCACGCACCGGACTCTCTTAGATTAAAACTCGAAAAACTCGCTAAGCTCGCAGATAGGTAATGGAATTTAGCGATAGTTAAGTTACTATAGAATCGCAATTATTTTTATTACTAACCTAGGTATGCGTTATGCTTAAATCACTTTTTTCAATTGCTTTACTGGCTACAAGCTTTAGTTCGCTCGCAGCGTGGCAACTACAAAACGACAGTTCAAAACTCAGCTTTGTCTCGGTAAAAAAAGACACAATCGGTGAAGTACACCACTTTAAAACATTATCTGGCACGATTGCTGACGATGGTAAACTATCTCTAGAAATTGACTTAACGTCGGTTGAAACTAATATCCCTATTCGCAATGAACGTATGCAAAGCATGCTATTCAACACTAAAGCATTTCCAAAACTAACGTTAAGCGCCAATGTGAGCAAAGAGCTTGCCGCAATGAAAAACGCACCGACACATGTATTTTCAGTACCAGCTACGTTGTCACTAAATGGCATTGAAAAAACACTTTCAATCGAAGTATTTGTTGCCCGTACTAGCCAAGATGATTTACTTGTCAGCGCAATGACACCGGTTGTGATTAATGCCAGTGACTTTAATTTAGATACAGGCGTAGCAGCGCTGCAAAAAGTAGCAGGCTTACCCAATATCGCGCGTGCTGTTCCAGTAACTTTCGTATTGCATTTCGCTAAGTAATTTTTGCGGCAAACACAGGTCTTGTTCAAAAATGAACCTTGCAGAATTAACACAACAAATTGAAACCAGTATTGCACCATTTGAAACATGGCAGCCAGAAAGTTGTGGCGATATTGATATCACTATCAAACGCAATGGCGATTGGTATTTCCAAGCAAGCAAAATCAATCGCATTAATTTGGTAAAACTATTTGCAAAGGTGTTAACCAAAGAGCAAGGCCACTACTATTTAAAAACACCCGTTGAGAAAATGCGCATTCAGGTAGAAGATGCGCCTTTTCTAATTACGCATTGGTATCAAAAAGACGGCTTTATTGTTTGCTGCGATAATCTAGCGAGAGAGTATGTACTTTGTGAAAATCACACCTTAGAGATTAACGATGATGTGCCTTACCTGCATTTACATCATGGTGTAATGGCGAAAGTGTCACGTAATGTATTTTATCAATGGGCTGAAATCTCAGAGCAAAAAAAAGGCCGCTTTGCTATTTGCTCTGGCGGCCAAGACTTCTTTATTGGTTAAACTTTTAAATCACTCGCGAGAAGCGTGTTAGCTTTACTTGTTGTTTTAAGTACGCATCAAAGGTCATACAAATATTACGAATAAACAAGCGCCCTTTATTTTCCACCACAAGCTGTTCATCGTTTAATGAGATCATGCCATCTTCAGCAAAACACGAAAGACCTGATAATTCTTCAGCAAAATAATCTGCGAAATTAATCGAAAACCTGCGCTCAACATCCGCGAAATTTAACTTAAAGTGACAAATAATTTCTTTAATCACAAATGCGCGAATTTTATCATCTGTGGTTAACGTTAGGCCTTTAACAACAGGTACACCCGCCGTTTCAACGGTTTGATAATAATCTTTCAGATCTTTTGGATTTTGGAAAATGCTATCGCCTACTTGCGAAATAGAGGATGCTCCTAAACCCAATAAGTCACACTCACCGTGTGTGGTGTAGCCTTGGAAGTTACGGTGCAATTTACCTTGTTGCTGCGCAATCGCCAACGAATCCGTGCTTTTTGCAAAATGATCCATGCCGATATTAACGTATCCAGCGTCAACCATTTGCGCCAAGGTGTTTTTAAACATTGTTAGTTTATGCTCTGGGCTAGGTAATTGCTCATCTTTAATTTTGCGCTGTGCAGCAAAACGGTCAGGTAAATGGGCATAGTTAAATACTGAAACACGATCAGGCGACAAGGCGATTAAACGCGCCATGCTTTCTTCAAAGCTCTCTGGCGTTTGCAATGGTAAGCCGTAAATCATATCGGCATTCACTGAAGAAAAACCGAGTTCGCGCGCTTCAGTTACCAAGTTTGCAACGTTATCAGCACATTGTTCACGGTTTACCGCCTTTTGCACATCATCATTAAAATCTTGAATACCAAAAGACACACGATTAAAACCAAGCGAGCGTAAATGACTAAGCATATCTTCAGGTAAAGAGCGTGGGTCAATCTCAATTCCAGCTTGCACTTGGTCTGAAAAGTTAAAATACGTTTTAACAATCGCCATTAAACGGCTCATTTGTTCTTTTGTTAAAAACGTGGGTGTACCACCACCCAAATGCAACTGCTCGATTTTGTAGTCTTTATAAAGGGTTGCTTGTGCTTTTGCTTCTTGTTCTAAAAAGTCTAAATACACATCTGCTTTATGTTGGTGGCGAGTAATTATTTTATTACAGCCGCAGTAATAGCAAAGCTGGTGACAAAACGGTACATGGATATACAGCGACAAGCGCGTATTATCGCTTTTGGCGATCGCCTGTGTTACCGATTCAACAGAAAAGCCAGGCTCAAACGACAACGCCGTTGGATACGAAGTATAACGAGGACCTGACACATTGTATTTCTTTATAAGGGAGTTATCCCATTCAACGAAATTTTGCACGACTGAAACCTAACAATATTAAGGTTTAGCAAGTGTACAAAAGGAACGAGAAATCGGCTTTGATCCAAAACAATAAAGCCAGCGAGTGCTGGCTTTATTTACAGATTAGATAAGGTGGCTAGTTAGCGAATACGTGTTTGGTATTCGGATCAGCTGGGAAGTAAGCTTCTAGCTTAGCTGCTTCGGCCAAAATGCCTTCTTCAAGCTCTTTTTCAGCACGCCAACGCTTGCTATCCATTTGGAAAACTTCTTTCTTACTGTATTTCTTACGCGCATCGTGGGTCGGCATTTCCTTTACCACATCGTACATTTTGAAAACGTGCTGGTATTCCGTTTCAAGATCCACTGTTTCGGAGAATTGATACTGCGACATCAACACCCAAATACGTAAACATCCTTCTGAATACTCACACTGTTTCTCTTTCATCGCGCGTGCAATTAAGTTAATGCTGTCGGCAATTTTTGCATTGCGTTCAGCCGCTTTAACTTTTAGCTTTTCAATTTGCGCTTGTTGCTTTTCTTTTTGCACTTTCAGTTGGAATAACAACTTACCAGCGTAAAAAGCTAACCCTGCAACAATAGCGGCGGCAATAATAATGGCGATAACCCAAATAGCATTCACTACTTAAGCTCCTCCTCGTCATCATCACTCAACCATTCATCGGCAAGATCGTTTGACATAAATTGGTCAAGCATGTCTTCGTCGTCAAACTCATCTTCATCCTCAATACCTAACAAGTCGCAAAGTGCTTGGTGACGCTCTACCTTTGCGTTTAAGTATTTGATGTCTTTTCCTACTAACACTTCACCTGCATTTTGGCGCTCAAGTAACGACATTAGCTTTTGATCGTTTTCAATTTGCTCAAGCTCTTGCTCTGGTGTTAGTTCAGGCTCACCCACTTTACGCAACTCTACTTGCGGCTGTAGATGACGCTTAAACTCTGGCTGTTGCTGAGTAACCTCTGCTTCAGGCACAAGACTAATAGGCTTTTTACTGCCTAAACGACTGTCTTTGCGTTGCTTACCCGCACCTTGCTGCTCATTTAAGGCATCTTGTGCGTTGCGTGTACCCGCTTTATTACCAGTACGCTTTTTAACACGCTGCTCTTTCAAAGCGCGTAGTTCGGCAAGTTTCTCTTTGCTAAGGCGGAAGCTTCCGTTGCCACCGGTACCGATTTTGCGTGACTTTTTCTTTCTGGTCATAATTAAATCTAAAATTTTTACAAAACTAAGCTTATTTTACACTATTGCTGACTGTTTAAATAGCATCACGTCATCACCATGATATGTCAGTAATAAGCCATGGTGCTGTGCTAAATAATCAAACGTGGCCCGCGAAAAAAAATTGATATGTGTAATATCATTTTTGTAATGCCAATTTTTAAATCTATCTTGGTCGATGACGAGCTTTGTCATCACAACTAATACGCCATTTGGCTTCAATAAGTTCAGTAGTTGCGCCCACACTTCGTTTGGCTTAGCTAAATGTTCGATTACCTCAGTACAGGTTACAAAGTCGTACTGACAATTTAACACCTCAGTGTTTGGATAATAGAAGATATCGTAAAGCGCTGTAGCGTGACCTTTCTCTGCGAGCATTTTGGCGAGTGCAGGGCCCGGTCCACAACCAAAATCAAGACCCTGGCTAGCTTCTGCTAATTCTGGAAGCAAAGGTGCTAACGCGCGGCTCAGGAACTTCTGATAGCCCGTGTCATTTACATCGTTTTCATGACTATCGTAGATTTGTTTTTCTTGTTCGAGTGAAATTAACTGGTTGCGCGCAACAAATACTAACTGACATAACTCACATTGATAGTAAGCTCTGCGTTTGTCTTCGCTATAAAAGGTGCTTTTAGAATGCAGACATAATGGACAAGGTTCAGACATGGTTTAAACGTGAAATTTATTTGCCGTAATCATAGCAATTTTATTCGACAAATAAAAAAGCGACAGAGAATCTCTGCCGCTTACTAATCTGAGTGTCTTATGACACTTCTCCCTTCGACTGTTTTAACCAACGAGTCTAATATTATTATTATTTTACTATCCGTATTTTTATTATTTTCATCCGTGCTTTTTTTATTTTCGGTCTTCCTGACGCTTTCTTAGCAGTCCATTAATGTAACCTATGGTTACTTTCCCCTACGCACATAATTGTCGCTGCACTTCCGTATTTTACTGCTTTCCCTGTTATTTTTTTGTCCCTTGCGACAGGTGAATAATTTACTTGTTAATAAATTTGTTACAACTAATTTAACTAAAATAAATAAAAAAAGATTTCTTTAAAAATCGTGTTAACAATAAAAAACAGACACTTAAACCATAACCAGAGACAAAATAGCGAATTAACTTACAGTTAACATTAGTCATTGTCTCACTCGCAATGTGAGATATATCTCACAGACTAAGGTATAAAAAAAGCAGCTTTCGCTGCTTTTTTCATCACTTAAAAGAATAAGTGTTATTAATGAAGACCTGAAACGTACTTAGAAAGTAGTTCAATGTCCTTATCTGTTAGTTTTGTCGCTAAATCGCGCATCATACCATTTAGGTCATTATTGCGATCACCTGAGCGGAATTTCTCAAGTTGCGCTTTTACATAATCAGCATTTTGGAATGATACTTTCGGGAAGCCCGCTAATGATGTACCGTTACCACGAGGACCGTGACATGCTGCACATGCCGGAATACCACGTTCCGCATCACCTGCTTTGTATAGTTTACCACCTAGCTCAACCACTTCTTCTGGTGTGCTACCTGGTTCCATGTTAAGACTTGAAAAGTAAGCCGCGATATCGCGCATATCTTGCTCTGATAGTGGCATAGCCATACCACTCATTACAGGGTCCATTCGACCTTCTGCACCGCCTGATGTCATACCTAATTTAAACTCTTTTAATTGCTTAAATAAGTATTGAGCGTGCTGACCTGCAAGTTTAGGGTGATTAGGAAGAGGTTTGTTTCCATCTACACCGTGACAAGCAACACATGTCGCAGCTTTTGTTTTACCAGCTTCTATATCGCCCTCAAAAGCAGCAGCTTGATTGACGCTGAACGCACCAGCAACCATCATTAAAGATAAAGCTATTTTTTTCATGCTATTTCTCTGTTTCGACCCTGTTAAAACCTGACAAGCAGGAATGAATACCAGCTAAAGTAGCCATATTCTACACGATTAAATTTTATCTGACACCTCTTGTGCCTTGATAAAACATATAAAATATAGGGGTTTTTACTAAAAAACTCCGTAAAGGCGCATTTCTTTGATCTTTCTCAAGGTTAATTTGGCCCATTAAAAAAGACAAAGCATTACTTATTTGGCTATTGTTAGTATAAAATACGCGCCCAGAAATAAAAGATATGTTAAAGGCAGTGTAGCAAAAATCTCTGAAAATAGGGATTCGCCTTTAATCTTAAGATAGCGTTTTAAGGAGCTAACCTTGCTAAAGTCACGGGTTCAATATTCAAAAGCGAGCTTTATTACAAGTGCACCAGACATCACTAAACTGCCTGCTGATTCGGGTGTTGAAGTTGCGTTTGCAGGTCGTTCTAATGCGGGTAAATCAAGTGCGCTAAACACGTTAACCGATCAAAAACTTGCGCGCACAAGTAAAACACCAGGTCGTACCCAGCTAATCAACACCTTCTCGCTGGGTGAAGATATGCGCATCATCGACTTACCCGGTTATGGTTTTGCTAAAGTACCACTTGAAATGAAAAAGAAGTGGCAAAAATCACTGGGTGAATACCTGCAAAAGCGTGAAAGTTTAAAAGGTATTGTGGTCTTAATGGATATTCGTCATCCATTAAAAGAGCTTGATATGGACCTTATTAACTGGGCAGTTGAAAGTGATTTAGAGATTCTTGCGCTACTTACTAAAGCCGACAAATTGAAGCAAGGCAAGCGTAAAAGTGAAGTGCTAAAAGTTCGCCGCGAGTTAAAAGAGCTCAGTGACAAAATTACTGTTCACGCGTTTTCATCGTTAAAAGGCATTGGTTTACCGGAATTGGCAAAAACACTGGATGTTTGGTACTTAGGTGAACTTGAAGCAGTAGCGCCAGAGCAAGACGAGCAAGAATAAAACGTTTGAGAAAAAACCGGTTGGTAAAAACCAACCGGGTATAGCAATCTGGGGAGAAGCTATTAAAACGCTGTACCCCGTAAGAGATACATCATCAACAGGATGTCCTTATAGGACGGCGCGCACTTTAACAAAGCGGATTTGCAAAATAAAGTTATATCGCGACAAATTGCAAAGAAATGTAACAATCTGCGCTAAAATTCAGCAAACTTAAATTTAACATAAAAAAATAGCCAACATTAATTATTGGCTACTTAAAATTGTTGTTAATTGATGCGCAAACTAGTGAGCCTGCTCCCAGTTGTCACCTGAATCAGCTTCCACTAATAGTGGTACGTCTAACTGCGCTGCTTCACTCATCAATGAACAAATTTTATCGCTAAATTCGTCCACTTTATCTGCGTTAATTTCAAACACCAATTCATCGTGAACTTGCATGATCATTTCAATATCATCTGACGACTGCGTTTTCAGCCAACCAGCTACATTGATCATTGCGCGCTTAATAATATCTGCAGCAGTGCCCTGCATTGGCGCATTAATTGCCGCTCGTTCAGCTGCTTTACGACGCGCACCATTACGCGCTTTAATATCTGGCAGATATAAACGACGACCAAATAAGGTACTAACGTAACCTTTTTCAGCGGCATCTTCACGCGTGCGTTCCATATACTCAAGTACACCAGGGAAACGTTCAAAGTAAGTATCCATATAATGTTGTGCTTCATTACGCGGGATATCTAATTGTCGTGACAAGCCAAATGCGCTCATGCCGTAAATTAGACCGAAGTTTACAGCCTTAGCTTTACGACGCATATCAGATGTTACGGTTTCAAGTGGTACACCAAATACTTCCGCAGCCGTTGCGCTGTGAACGTCTTTACCTTCAGCAAATGCACTTAATAAGCCGTTATCTTGCGATAAATGCGCCATAATACGCAGTTCTATTTGACTGTAGTCAGCTGCCATTATTAATTTGCCAGGAGCCGCAACAAAGGCCTGACGAATTCGGCGACCTGCTTCATTTCGAATCGGAATATTCTGTAAGTTAGGATCGCTTGAACTTAAGCGACCTGTTGCGGTAACCGCTTGATGATACGAAGTATGCACACGTTGTGTTACTTCATCTACCATTTTAGGTAATTTATCAGTATACGTTGACTTGAGCTTAGCTAAACCACGGTGCTCAATAATCAATTTAGGCAACGGGTAATCATGCGCAAGTTCTTGCAGCACTTCTTCCGCTGTCGACGGCGCACCTTTTGGTGTTTTCTTTAATACTGGTAAGCCCAGTTTTTCAAACAGAATACCTTGTAATTGCTTGGTTGAGCTTAGGTTGAACTCCTCTTCTGCAATCTCATACGCTTCTTTTTCTAGCTCTTCAAGACGCGCTGCAATTTCAACACTTTGCTGTGCCAGCATTTGGCTATCAATATGAACACCGGTACGTTCCATATCTGATAACACATTTACCAATGGCAATTCGATTGAATTGAAAACATCCACTAGCTCAGGCTCTTTTTCTAACATTGGCCAAAGCGTATTATGCAAACGCAGGGTAATATCGGCATCTTCCGCCGCATAAGGTGCCGCTTTTTCTAGCTCAATTTGATTGAAGGTTAGCTGACCTTTGCCTTTACCTGCAATTTCTTCAAAACTAATGTTTTTATGGCCGAGATATTTTAGCGCAAGTGAATCCATATCATGACGAGTACCAACACTATTGAGTACGTAAGACTCAAGCATGGTATCAAAACGAATACCATTAAGTTCAATACCCGCTCGCGCTAATACGCTCTTATCGTATTTAAGGTTTTGTCCTACTTTCGCTTTATTTTCATCAGCTAAAATTGGCGCAAGTTTAGCAAATACTAGCTCATGACTTAGTTGTGCTGGCGCACCTAAATAATCATGTTTAAGCGGCAAATAAGCTGCTTGTGCTTCTGTTACCGCAAAGCTCATGCCGACTAGATCAGCTTGCATGTAATCAAGACTGGTGGTTTCAGTATCAAATGCGAAAAGATCTGCCGCTTGTAATTTAGCAACCCAACTATCTAACTGCGCTTCAGTTAATATAGTTTCGTAATTTGTTTCAACGGGTTTAGTTGCCACTTCAACTTCCGCAGCAGGTGCAGTGTCACCATCAAGTAATTCACTTAACCAACGCTTAAATTCACACTCGCCATAAAGCTTGATCAATTCATCAGTATTTGGCGCCGCGACTTCGAAAGAATCCAAGTTTTGCTCAACCTCTACATCCAACTTAATCGTTGCAAGCTCATAAGAAAGCTGAAGCTGTTCTTTATTATCTTCTAGTTTCTTCGACATGGTTTTTGAACCACGGAAACCAAGATCTGCGATTTTGTCTAAATTATCGTAAAGTGAATCAATAGAACCGAGTCCTTGCAGCATTGCAAGAGCCGTTTTTTCGCCCACACCTGGCACACCCGGAATGTTATCGACTTTATCGCCCATTAATGCGAGATAATCGATGATTAACTCAGGACCAATACCAAATTTATCGACAACTCCAGCAGGATCCATAATCGTATTAGTCATGGTGTTGATAAGTGTTACATGCTCATCAACTAACTGCGCCATATCTTTATCGCCTGTACTAATAAGTACATGACGTTTTTGTTCTGACGCGCGTTTCGCTAATGTGCCAATTACATCATCGGCTTCAACACCCGGAATGCTAATAAGCGGTAAACCCATTGCCTTAATAATATTGTGAATAGGCTCAATCTGAGTGCGCAAATCATCAGGCATCGGTGGGCGGTTTGCCTTGTATTCAGAATACATATCATTGCGAAAAGTTGGACCTTTGGCGTCAAAGATCACCACCATATGACTTGGCGAATACTGCTTAACTAAACTCTTAAGCATATTAATTACACCATAGATAGCACCGGTAGCCTCACCTTTTGAGTTAGTTAGATGTGGTGGAGCATGGTAAGCACGGAATAAGTATGATGAACCATCAACCAAGATTAACGGATTTTCAGGGATCTGAGCCATTAGCACTCGCCTTAAAACGATTAAACATAAATTGCCGATAGCATGCCATATCCCCGATAAGAAAACGAGAATTCAGCTCTATAAACAACAGAAATAATCAGTGCAGTGCAAGCAGTAAACGAATTGTTGAAATATTCCTCAGGCCAACTGGTTACAACCTGTGGATAAGTTTGTTAGTAAAGATGTAACAGGGCCTTCCCCGAATTTGAAAGAACAAATGGAGAATCTGATTTTTTTGGTTAATATACAATGGGTTAACAAGGCTAATTTACTAGCGTATTGTTATTGTTATTAATTTTCCAAGATGTGGAAACTGCTAAACTTTTTATCCTTAAAGCTTGGCAAGGAACATCCTAATCTTTAGCAGGGCAGTTACTCTACCAATAAAAGATCAAAGATCCTAGCGATCTTTTTATAATTTTTTTTTATTTACATCGTTTCTTTATAGCTAGAATATAATGCTTAACTAATCTTGAGATATGGAATAGATATATGAAAAAGATAGCAGTGATTTTAAGTGGCTGTGGAGTATTTGATGGCGCTGAAATTCATGAGGCAGTATTAACGCTGTTAAATATTGAACTGCAAGGTGCAAGCTACCAATGTTTCGCACCCAATATAGATCAACACCATGTAATTAATCATATCACTGGCGACGAAATGCCTGAGAAACGCAACGTACTAGTCGAATCTGCGCGTATTGCGCGAGGCGAGATCAAGGATCTTAAAGAGCTCAACATTTCGGAGTTTGATGCACTGGCTTTACCTGGTGGTTTTGGCGCTGCGAAAAATTTGTGTGATTTCGCATTAAAAGGCGCTGATTGCGAGATCAATGAAGACGTTGCCAACGCGTGTCGTGCATTTGCTGATGCGAAAAAACCGGCAGCCTATATTTGTATTGCACCGGCAATTATTCCACAAGTGTACGACGCAGGCACACTTGCAACCATTGGCAATGACCTAGATACAGCAAATGGCGTTAACGCATTAGGCGCAGCACACCAAAACTGTGCGGTAGACGATATTATTGTCGACGAAAGTGCAAAAGTAATCAGCACACCAGCTTATATGTTAGCAACCAATATTCGCGAAGCGGCGAGCGGTATTGAAAAAGCCATCGCACAATTAGTAAAAATGATCTAACCCTGTACAAAGGAAAAAGTTGCGCTAGCGCAACTTTTTCATATTTTACGACTAAATAGCCATAACTAACCATTTTATAAATTCGCAGCAAACGTTATAATTGTGCTAATTTCCGTCTATTGTGATTGATCACCTCAATTTGTGAGCAAGTAAAAAATGAAAAAATTAACAGCAGCATTACTAATGATGAGTGCAACTGTCGCAGTTGCAGCACCTTTTGATAACTCGTTAACTGAAGAAGCAATTAAGAAACGTATCGCTCCAGTTGGCTCTGTTTATTTAGCAGGTGCAGAACCAGTTGTTGCTGAGCCAACAGGTCCACGTACTGGCCAACAAGTGTATCAAGCAAGTTGTTTTGGTTGTCACGGTACAGGTGCTCTAGGCGCGCCAAAGACAAAAGCTGACTGGGATACTCGCATGGCGAAAGGCATGGATGTACTAATGCAGCATGCAATTAATGGTTTCAATGCAATGCCTCCTCGCGGTACATGTATGAACTGTTCTGATGATGAAATTAAAGATGCAATCGAGTTTATGGCAAAAGGCCAATAAGCATAAAACGCATTTTAAAAGAGCCGCTTAACTAAGCGGCTTTTTTATTGGTTAACATTTATATAACTAAGAAAACACAAGTTAGAATAAAAAAGAATATTCAAATTATTTAAAAACCCAAATTTATCAATGAGTTACAATTTATAGCAATTTCATCGACAAGATTGCTATTTAAAACGAAAAATGGAAAAATAAGGTTAAAAAATAGGCAGTGATTAACTGTGTGGTTCGGTTGGGTTCACACTGCTATAAATTCTACCTAATAATAAGAAATAGCAATGGAAGATGCTCATGCCGATAGCGGCTCACAGCAAAGAAAAATAAAGCGCTTAAAAAGTTTAGTAAAGAAATATCAAACCTCTTTGCAAACGCAAACTGCGTTATTACAACTATCCGAACAAGCAAGTAAAGTATCAGAACTTACCTTGCTCTACCCCGCTATTCAGCAAATTTTAGAAAGCAGCCTGCCATGTAGAAACTTTTATGTAGTGTTATTCAACCCAGATATTGGCGAACTCGAACTTACTTATTTTGTCGACGAGATCGATGGCATCCATTTACCCATTCAAGCGCAACAAACTGGCATGCTCGATAATTCGCTTACCGGACTTGTATTTAAAACCGGTAAAACCAAACTATTTAATAAAGAACAAATTGCCGATTGCGAAATTAAAGGTGTATGCCGTGTTATGGGCACGCCCTGTGAATACTGGTTAGGTGTGCCAATCCATCACGACGGTCGCGTGATCGGCGTTATGGCAACACAAAGCTATAATGTAAATCAGCCGTTTGATGATAGCCAAATAGCACTATTTGAAACCGTCGCATTCTATTTTAGTACCGCGGTTGAACGTGTTAAAAAACGCCAGTATATGGCGCAACAAGTTGCTGAGCGCACGGAGCAGTTAAGCCGCGAAATTGCTCGAAACCAAGATACTATTCGCAAACAAAATATTTTGTACGCAATTTCTAAGCTAGCGACAAAAAGCCTTAATAACCAAGACTTCTTTGAGCGAGTTCACAATATTGTTAACGAAGAAGTATTCGCTAAAAACCTGTTTATCGCGCTTTATGATCACAGCGAAAATATAATCAACTGTCCCTACGCTGTAGATGAAATGTCTGTTGATTATCAACCTCGTACCTTCTCTAAGGGGTTAACTGAATTTGTTATTCGCTCAGGTAAAACGGAATTGTTTGACCAAAACCGTATATTAAATGAGGTAGCAAAAGGTCATGTTGAGCTGCCCGCTAAATTTAATAACTCTCCTTTACCGACTTCGTGGATTGGCGTGCCGCTTTATCACCGTCAACAAGTAATTGGAGTATTGGCTTGTCAGGCGTTTAATCACGAATACAGCTACAAACAATCTGATATTGAGCTTATCTCATTTGTCTCAGAGCAAATTTCCAATGTAATCGTAAAACACTTGGCAGATAATCAATTAGAGCAACGAGTAAAAGAAAAAACCGCTGAATTACAACAAGCCAATATTCATTTGCAATTGCAAATTGAAGAGCGTAAGAAAATCGAGCGTCAGTTATTTCACGATGCCCACCATGATAATTTAACAGGCTTAGCAAACCGAAGCTTGTTTATTTCTCAATTAGATAAAACCCTACAACGACACAAGCGAGATAAATCGCATGGCTTTGCTGTGATGTTTATCGATCTCGATAATTTTAAAGACATCAACGACACACTCGGTCATCACGCTGGCGATAAATTTTTAAAATCGACTGCTAATGAGTTTTCTACTTGTATTCGAGAGCATGATTTACTGGCACGTTTTGGTGGTGATGAATTTGTTATTCTATTAACCCATTTACAGCACATAGACGAAGCTGAGCTTATCGCTAAGCGCATAATTAAATTAATGAACAAACCTTTTTGTATTAATGAATTATGCATTAAAAGCGGGGCAAGCATTGGCATTGCATACAGCAACAAAGCCTATACCAGCACAGACCAAATTATTCGTGACGCAGACAGTGCTATGTATCAAGCGAAGAAATCAGGTAAAGGTACCATAAAGCTCAGTGCAGAACACCTAGAGCCAAGAAGTAGCCTGATTTGCCCGACAGAAATAAACGCAGGGCAACTGAGTTTTGCTAAATCAAATGTGATTGATCTGCATAAAGATCACAGTGTCGCTACTTTTTACAATCCACAACTAACACTGGAATCAGGTGCAACAATAGCCCTTGCTCACTTATTACAAGAACAGCATGCAGCAATTGATTACTGCGATTACTTATTAAATCAAATTCTCCCTCATGTTGTGCAAAATGGTACGGTGTTTTTGCAACTGCATACCAGTATTTTGGCACGTGAATTTGATCGTTTTTACAAAGAATTAAGTAAGTCAGCAAATAATATTTGCTGGTTAATTAACGACAGTAATCTTGCAGAAATGTCGACGACCCAAATTGATAATCTAGCAAAGCTCAAAAAATTGGGATTCAAAATAGGTGTTATTGACGTTGCTCGTCAGCAGATCGATCTTGCAAAGCTAACCTGCGTGGAGTTTGATTTTATGCAGTTAGAGCTAAATTTTTGTCGAAAATTAGTTACAGAGAAAGTAGCGCAGCAACAGCTTGCAGCCTTACTTGCACTTACAAAAGGCAGTAAGTGTGAAATTATTGCAACCGGGCCTGCCATAGTGAATTTTCAGTCGGCACTCAAAATACTTGGTATCAATTTATTCTTAAGCCCACTGGCGCAAGGCTCTGAGCAGCTATCGCAGTTCGATAAAAGCCAATCACTGCTCAGTAAAACCAATAAAAAGTAAACGTTATTTCTTTAACATGGCGCGTAAATTAGCAACTCGCGCTTGGCCTTTTTCCATACGTTGTTGTTGGTTTTGCGGTTGTTTTCGCATTTCGTAAGCAAGATCATCTTGTGGCATTTCAGCAACAAAACGACTTAACTCTGGCGTTGCCGTTTCACCAAACATTCTGCGCTCTTTTGCATAGGTTAAAATCAGCTCTTGTTGCGCACGAGTAATGCCTACGTAAGCTAAACGCCTTTCTTCTTCAACATTATCTTCATCAATGCTGGTTTGGTGTGGTAACAATCCCTCTTCCATGCCTACCATAAACACATAAGGATATTCCAAGCCTTTCGATGCGTGTAATGTCAATAATTGCACCGCATCTGACTCGTCTTCTTCTTCATTGCGTTCAAGCATGTCGCGCAGTGTTAGCTTCATCACAACTTCAGGTAAGGTCAGCGGCGGGTTATCACTGCTACCAACTAACATATCGGTGATCCATCGGTACAGTTCCGACACGTTCTTCATTCGCATTTCAGCAGC
The DNA here is from genome assembly GCF_056159365.1 of Pseudoalteromonas sp. ABV4_021. Lineage (NCBI taxonomy): Bacteria > Pseudomonadati > Pseudomonadota > Gammaproteobacteria > Alteromonadales > Pseudoalteromonadaceae > Pseudoalteromonas > Pseudoalteromonas sp. ABV4_021. The sequence continues at coordinate 2,734,150 of NZ_JBSWVB010000001.1, forward strand.
TTTAGCGCTGGTTGAAGTCTCATACAAGTAATCTTCGTAATTAATCTCGCGTACCATGTCTTTTACAGCTTCAAGAGTATCTCCGCGAGTTGCACGATCTGAAAGCTCAACCACCCAACGGGCAAAACCCATTAACGCATTATAACCACGCCCAGCTAAGTGCGATGATAATTCAGGCTCAAAACACGCAGCAAACAAACTAATGTGCTTTTCATTCGCCAGCGATCCTAATTTCTCAAGTGTGATAGGACCAATTTCACGGCGTGGTGTATTTACGATACGTAAAAAGGCGTTATCGTCATCTTGATTCACCAACAACCTTAAATACGCCATAATGTCTTTAATTTCTGCACGTGAGAAAAACGACATACCACCGCTAATTTTGTACGGAATATGGCTTCCCATTAAGGCTTTTTCAAATACCCTTGCTTGGTGATTACCACGATACAAAATTGCGTAATCTTTATAGCTGGTGCGCTTCATAAATTTATGCGAAATAATCTCAGCAACCACTCTCTCAGCTTCATGCTCTTCATCTTTTGTCGCAATAACTTTAATCTGTTCGCCATAAGCTAATTCACTAAATAACTTTTTATCAAAAACGTGCGGGTTATTTGCAATAAGAATGTTGGCTGATTTAAGAATACGCCCCGCACTACGATAATTTTGCTCAAGTTTAATTAAACGTAATCCGGGAAAGTCTTTACTCAACAGCACTAGGTTTTGTGGTTTTGCCCCGCGCCAAGAATAGATACTTTGGTCATCATCGCCTACAACTGTAAAGCGCGCTCGCTCGCCCACTAACAGTTTAACTAATTGGTATTGGCTGGTGTTGGTATCTTGATATTCATCCACCAACAAATAACGAAAGCGATTTTGCCAGCGTTCACGCACCTCTGGTTTAGCGCTTAGCAGCAAAGTTGGGATCATAATTAAATCATCAAAATCGAGCGCGTTATAAGCGCGTAATTGATTTTGAAAACGCGCATAAAGTTGAGCAAATTGTACTTTTTGTTGCTCTCTGGCTTCGGCAATGGCTTGCTGTGGCAAAATAAGGTCATTTTTCCAATTAGAAATCTGCATTTTTAGCAGATTAAGTAAGTCTTTATCGCCTTTTAATTCGGGTTCTGTTAAATCAGCCAAGAGTTTGTTGCTGTCTTGATCGTCAAATAATGAAAAACCTGGTTTATATCCCAGTGCATCCAGCTCTTTTTTAACAATTTCCAAGCCAAGCGTGTGAAACGTAGAAACCCATAACCCTTTCGCTTCTTGCTTACCCAGTGTTTGTGCCACACGCTCACGCATTTCTTTTGCGGCTTTATTGGTAAAGGTTACCGCCGCAATATTGCGTGCCTTGTATTCGCACTTTTGCACTAAGTAGGCAATTTTATTTGTGATTACACGGGTTTTACCTGAGCCAGCGCCTGCCAGTACTAGGCATGGCCCACTGATATATTTAACCGCTTCATCTTGTTTAGGATTGAGTTTCATTAAAATCGCTTGCATTAATACAACAAAGAAAGGGATTTTAAAATGCAGCTATGTCAGGCGCAAGGATTGTCTTTGCCTGCAAGCCATGATGGGTTAAACTAAACACAGTTTTTATTACTAGAATTTGACTATGATTAACCCAGCTAAACTTGAAGAAATTGCCAAGCAAATTACTGAAAACATGCCACAAGGTGTTAAAAACTTAGCAGATACATTGGAAGGCAAAACAAAACAAGCTATTCAAAATAAATTAAGTGAAATGGATTTTGTTAGCCGTGAAGATTTTGAGGTACAAAGCCAAGTATTATTAAGAACACGCGAGAAATTGGCGATTTTAGAACAACGTGTGAACGAGCTAGAAGCAAAGCTTGCCGATAAAGACGCAGAATAAAAAAGAAGCTAAAGCGCTTCTTTTTCCTGTGCTTTTAATTTTGCTAACTCGCTGTTGAATGCGTCTAAAAACCAGCGGTGCTCTACTAAAAAGTTATTTGAAAAGTAAACAGAGAAATCTCTGCTTGCTTCAATAATACTTGCTATATTATCAAGGTTTTGCGAGCGTTTTGATAACGCATGAACAAATACACTTTCCGATAAAAACACCGCATCTAGTCGGTCAGCTAACAGCATTTCAACTAGCGTATCCACATCGTTACTAAGAGTTGCTATAGGATAATTATTATCTTGCAGCCACACCTGCGTATTGGTGTTTAAAATAGTGCCTATTTTTGCTTGTTCGCGAAATCCGCTGTGTTTCACATCAATTACATTAGATGTTTTATAAAACCAGCTCCAATTATTAATGAGTACCGCATCGCTAATTTTTGCAATACGGTCGCGAAAACGATTTTGCGTCGCTAAGAAAAAACCATCAACGTTGCCACTTCGCATTTCACGCAGCGCCACACCGTAATTTGCAACAAGTTCAAACTCGTAGTTCACTTCCAAGTTGTTAAGTACTTGCGTTACACGCACAATACCTTGCCCTGCAAGCTTTTTATTTTCATTTAAATAAATGTACGGTGGAAAATGCGGCACTGCAAAACGCAGTGTTATTTTTTGTTCTGTCGTTTGTGGTACAACTTGCTCGGCATAGGCATTATTAGCTGTTAACGCAAAATACGCACTAACGACTAAACACACCTTGAACGGCATTGTTATAAATTTTTGCCACATCGTTCGCCCCATTAATGCTGGTTTCTAAATCTCTAATATGGCCATCGGCCAACCCATAAATCCAGCCATGGACTTCTAATGCTTGCCCTCTTTCCCACGCATCCATCACGATATTTGTTTGGCACACATTCTTCACTTGCTCAATGACGTTTATTTCACATAAGCGATCAAACTTTTGCTGCTCACTAACAGAACTACTAAGTTCAGTCTCATACTTATCGCGCGCATCGACAACATGACGCAGCCAATTATCAATTAAACCAAGTCGAATGCCGTCAAGCGCTGCTTTTACGCCACCACAACCATAGTGGCCAACCACCATAATGTGCTTAACTTTTAAAACCTCTACTGCATATTGTAGTACAGACAAGCAGTTATGGTCGGTATGTACTACCATATTTGCTACATTTCTATGAACAAATAATTCGCCAGGTAATAAGCCAACTATCTCATTTGCGGGTACGCGGGAGTCGGCACAGCCTATCCATAAATATTCGGGATTTTGCTGCATTGAAAGAATCTTAAAAAACTCAGGATCCCGATCCGTTGTTTCTTTTGCCCACGAGCGATTCTTAACAAAAAGATGCGCTAATTTATTCATCAGTGTTTGCGTTCCTGATAGTTTTTAGGCTTTTGCCTGAATTAGTATATTTCTTGGTGTGATTTGCTTTTCACAAAACTCACTGAGTGTAACGCGGTAGCCAAATTGCTCCAAATATAAAACGCGATCAAGCACCAACCAAAGCTCAATTAAACGCCTAAAGCCATGGCGCACTAATTCTATACGCTGCGTAACTTGACGTCGCAATCTGCCCTTTGCTAAATAAGCTGCATAATCTATTTGCTCTGGTAAAGTGATATTTTTTTGCTGAGCAGCCCATCTGCAAAAATCACTAAATTCGCCACTAAATAACGCTTTTTTGGCGGACGGCATCGGAAGATAGCTGTCTTTTCCAAGTACATCATCAAGTAAACAGTCAAATGCTAAGCGCCATACTGTTTCAGTTTCGCGTAAACGTAAAATACGCTTACCTGAGGTAACTGTTTCTTGCAGCGCAAGTTTTAAATCACTGGCAGTAAAAGTAACCTGAGACTGTTTAGCAATATTGCTCATTGCTTCATACTGTTCAGATTGCTGAAATAAGTGATAACAACACGGTGAAATACTCATTAATTTAGTGCCCTTGGCAACACCATGCTTAATAAGTGCTTGATGCAGCCCGCCACAGGCATGAAGTGCCACTGCATGTTGATGTTGCTGTAAATAATCTGCCGCACGTTCAGATAAAACATCCAATTCAGCCAGTTTTATATCTAAACCAAACTGCTGTGCCAACTGTTGCCCTTTAGCCACTAGCTGAGGCTGTATTTCTACGCTCTGTACCGGCACCTTGTGGGCAAAATGATATAACCGCCCTAAATGCCCTTTTCCTGCACACCACTCCAGCAGGGGTAAATTTTGCTCTGCTGTTTGCATCACAAAGCTTTCTAATTGTGCAATCTTGTTGCCTTTAATACCGTTTGTAAGCCAAAACGGAAATTCAGCTATTTGCTTATTTGCGCTTGGCAGTTGCAACAAGCGTTCAACATTGTCTAATTCAGGAATAAGATTTGCCAAGTAACGCTGCAACTCAATTTGATTGCTTTCAAGTTTTTCAACATCATCGTCAGATAACGCCAGCAGGATTTCTGTTAAATGCGGCCAAGGTATTTCGCGCGATGCAAAAGCAATACATTGCCAATAGGCTTGTGTTTTAGTTAATAGCGTATCAATTGCGGTAAAAAGTGCGGTGTGAGACATCTTCAACACAGGCTAGGTTTGAATAGCGCTATGATAGCAAATCTTGCTGTGATGTTCAGAATAGAAAATGCCCCGGTAACCGGGGCATTTAGATAAGTTGTTTACGTTAGCTGTTTGCTACCTGCGCGAGCTTTTGTGCTTTACTCGACAAAAACTGCAAATAGCACGGATTGTTTGTTTCTTCTTGATAAGCATAAGCTAAACGTTGTAAGTGCTCACTAAAGGCAGCGTTATCTTGTTCAGGCACTTCAAATGCAGCCAACACATTTCCAGTTGCGGCACCATGATTGCGATAATGGAATAAACTTATATTCCAATTTGCTCCTAAGGTATCAAGAAAACGCTCAAGCGCTCCAGGGTATTCAGGAAACTCAAAACGGAACAAGCGCTCTGATAGCTGCTCACCCGGTTTACCGCCAACCATATAACGCACATGCAATTTAGCAAGCTCGTTATTGGTCATATCAACAAAAGCATAGCCTTTATCAGTCAACTCTTGTTTTAAGCTCACCAGTTCTGCTTCACCATTTCGCAAACCAACACCAACAAAAATCTCAGCATCGCCTGGGCCTGTGTAACGGTAATTAAATTCCGTAATTGAGCGACCATTTAAAGCCTTACAGAAACTTTTAAAACTGCCTTTTTCTTCTTTAATAGTTACCGCTAAAAGTGCTTCATTATGCTCACCTAGCGCAGTACGCTCTGCCACATAACGCAATCGATCAAAGTTAAGGTTTGCACCTGATAAAATTGCCGCAAGGTTTTTACCTTTTGAACCCGTTTGTGCTACCCATTTTTTAAGCCCTGCGAGTGATAAACCACCTGATGGCTCGGCAACAGCGCGGGTTGAGACAAAAATGTCCTGCATCGCGGCGCAGATTTCATCACTCGAAACGGTAATGACTTCATCACAGTACTTTTGTGCTAAGCGAAAGGTCTCTTTACCAATGATTTTAACCGCTACACCATCGGCAAAACTGCCTACGCGCTCAAGTTCAACCGGTTCACCAGCTTCCATAGCTGCTTTTAAACAAGCACTGTCTTCAGCTTCAACACCGATCACTTTGATGTCTGGGCGCAATGACTTTAAATAAATTGACATACCTGCCAATAAGCCACCGCCGCCTACCGGAATAAATACCGCATCAAGTAATGGCAACTGCTGCATCAGTTCGCGCGCAATGGTACCTTGCCCGATGATCACATCTTTATCATCGAACGGTGGTACAAACACCGCACCTTCTTTTTCAGCAATTTCCAGTGCATAGGCATTCGCAGCATCAAAGTGATGGCCATGTAAAATCACTTCGCCACCTAGATTGCGCACCGCGTTTACTTTGATTTCCGGTGTAGTCACTGGCATTACAATACGTGCTGTATGACCAAGGTGGCTGGCACTAAGTGCTACACCCTGAGCATGGTTACCTGCCGATGCGGTAACTACTTGAGAGCCTTTTGGTAACTGCTTTAATTTGTTATACGCACCGCGTAATTTAAACGAATATACCGGCTGCTGATCTTCACGCTTTAGCCAAATATGATTGCCAAGTTTCTGCTCAAGGCTGGTAACAGGGCTGACCTCCGTTACTTTTGCCAAGGGCTCCATGTTGGCTTGGATAATAGCGCGAAAATAATCGAGCTCTTGGGAGACCATTAACTAAGCTCCTCTAACTTTTTAAGGTCGCGTACCGCGCCTTTATCAGCACTGGTTGCTAATAGCGCATAAGCTTTTAATGCTGGTGTTACACTACGTACACGATCTACTGGTTTGTAGGCATCTTTACCACGGGCTAATTGCTTTTCATGGCGCGCTGCCAGCTCTTCGTCGCTAACAGTCATATCAATGCTGCGCTTAGTGATATCAATGACGATTTCATCGCCGTTTTCAACCAACGCGATTGCCCCTTGGCTAGCAGCTTCTGGAGATGCGTGACCAATTGATAAGCCCGATGTACCACCAGAGAAGCGTCCATCCGTTAATAGCGCACAATCTTTATCAAGACCCATCGACTTTAAGTAACTTGTTGGGTACAACATTTCTTGCATGCCAGGGCCACCTTTAGGCCCTTCATAACGGATGATAACCACATCCCCTTTTTCAATTTGACCACCTAAGATGCCGTCAACTGCATCATCTTGGGATTCGAATACTTTCGCCGTGCCCTTAAATACCAACATGCCTTCTGCAACACCAGCGGTTTTAACAATACAACCGTCTGGCGCAAGGTTGCCGTAAAGCACGGCTAAACCACCATCTTGACTAAACGCATGTTGGGCACTGCGAATACAGCCATTTTCACGGTCTAGGTCGAGTTCAGGCCAGCGTGTTTCTTGGCTCATCGCCTTAGTGGTACGAATACCCGCAGGACCCGCTTTATAGAATTTCTGCGCGGCGCTATTGTCAGGGTTAGTGGCATCCCATTTTTCAATTAGTTCGCCTAAAGTGCCACCAGCCACATGGCCTGCATTTAGTTCTAATTTGCCTGCTTTACCAAGCTCATTAAGAATACCCATAATGCCACCTGCTCGGTGTACATCTTCAATGTGATATTCAGGTGTTGCTGGCGCTACTTTACATAAGAAAGGTGTTTGACGTGACAGCTGATCGATATGAGTCATATCAAAATCAACACCCGCTTCTTGCGCTGCTCCAATGATATGTAATACCGTATTTGATGAACCGCCCATTGCAATATCTAATGTCATGGCATTGATAAACGCGCTGCGATCGGCAATATTGCGAGGTAGTACTGAATCATCTTCATCACGGTAGTAGCTACGACATAAATCCACAATACGGCGACCCGCTTCAACATAAAGTTGTTTGCGGTCTTTATGCGTTGCTAATGTGGTACCGTTACCAGGCAGCGCTAAACCTAGTGCCTCTAATAAACAGTTCATTGAGTTAGCGGTAAACATACCTGAGCACGAACCACAGGTTGGGCAAGCACTGCGCTCAACTTGATCTGAATCTTCATCGCTTACCGATGGATCGGCACCTTTTACCATGGCATCAACTAAATCGAGCTTGATATCAATTTCAGCAAGGCGCGTTTTACCCGCTTCCATTGGACCACCTGATACAAAAATCACCGGAATATTTAAGCGAAGTGCAGCTAACAACATTCCTGGGGTGATTTTGTCACAGTTCGAAATACACACCATTGCATCAGCACAATGTGCATTTACCATGTATTCAACAGAGTCTGCAATTAGGTCACGTGAAGGCAATGAATACAGCATACCGCCATGACCCATAGCGATACCATCATCGATAGCAATAGTATTGAATTCACGCGGTACACCGCCTGCATCACGAATGGTTTCTGCCATCATTTCACTGAGTTGATTTAAGTGAACATGACCCGGTACAAACTGGGTATATGAGTTCACCACAGCAACAATGGGTTTACCAAAGTCTTTATCTGTCATCCCTGTTGCACGCCACAATGCGCGAGCACCAGCACGTTTACGACCTTCAGTTGTTGTTGCACTTCTTAATTTTGCCATGGTTTACCTCATTTTAGGGCTCTGCCCCATTCCTCATTCCCAATAAATATGTCGTGTTTTTCTATTATTCGTTGATTAGTGTTAACCAGCCATTTTCATCTTCTGTTTGGCCTTTCACTAAATCAAAATACGCTTGCTGTAATTGCTCGGTGATTTCACCGCGCTTACCTGTACCAATTTCAATTTGGTCTACGCTACGCACTGGTGTTACTTCTGCTGCTGTGCCTGTCATAAAGAACTCATCTGCAAGGTAAAGCGCTTCACGCGAAATTGATTCTTCACGTACTTCAAAGCCCGCTTTTTTCGCAAGATACATCATGGTATCGCGTGTTAAACCCGGCAGAATTGCAGCGGTTGTTGGTGGCGTATAGATTACGCCATTTTTAACAATAAATAGGTTTTCGCCAGCACCTTCACTAAGGTAACCATTTACATCAAGTGCAATGCCTTCAACGTAACCGTTACGTTTTGCTTCACCTGAAATTAGCTGCGATGACAAATAGTTACCACCAGCTTTTGCTGCTGTTGGCATGGTATTAGGTGCTAAACGGTTCCATGACGAAACACACGCATCAACGCCCGCTTCTAATGCGCCGTCACCTAAATACGTGCCCCATTCCATTGCAGCAACGGCAACGTCCGCTTTATGAGATTTAGGATTTACGCCTAATCCCACATTGCCTAAAAACGCAAACGGACGTAGATACGCATTTTTTAAACCGTTTTCACGTACTGCTGCTTTACACGCTTCATTAATTTCATCAGCTGTGTAAGGGATTTGCATACGGTAAATTTTTGCTGAATCAAATAAACGCTTGGTGTGGTCTTGCAAACGGAAAATAGCTGGACCATTTGGCGTTTCATATGCACGTACACCTTCAAATACCGAGCTACCATAGTGCAGCGCATGACTAAGTACGTGAGTAGTTGCTTGTTCTTGTGGGATAATTTTGCCATTGAACCAAATTAAATCTGACATTCTCTAAAACCTTAAAAATAATAATTAGCTAGTTGCTGCTATCGATTGTTGTTCAAGTATTTCAACTTGGTTTACTTCAACTAACTTTTTTAATTGTTGTGTTAATAAATAAATAGGTCGGTCACTGTCTACCATCATATTTACAATATACTTTTCTTCGCTAGTCTCAATGTTCATTGAAGTTAAATTAAACCCGCGGTGGCGTGTTACACGTAAAAACCGCTCTAATGCGATACTTTGTTGTTTCACTTCGATTGATAAGTTGTGCTTCATTTTGCCACCTCAGTTAGCATTTGATCATTTGCGGCGCCTGGCGGAACTAATGGCCAAACATTTTCTTTATCATCTATACACGCGTGAAGAATATAAGGGCCTTCACTCGCCACTAATTTATCTATCGCCTCATCGACTTGGTTTGCATGGGTGATGGTTTCACCCGGAATACCAAAAACAGCGGCTAATTGTACAAAGTCAGGATTATCTGAAAGATTTGTTTCACTGTAGCGACCATCAAAGAAAAGTTGCTGCCACTGTCTAACCATACCTAAACGCTGGTTATCTAAAATAAGTAGTTTAACGGGTAAGTTGTTGCGGCGAATTGTGGCCAACTCTTGAATGTTCATCATGATTGAACCATCGCCAGAAACAGTTAATACAAAGTCGTTAGGACGAGCGATTTGCGCACCGATTGCGGCGGGTAAACCAAAGCCCATAGTGCCTGCACCCCCACTGCTTAAATGATTACTTGGATGCGAAAACGTCATATGTTGCGCAACCCACATTTGGTGCTGACCAACATCGCAGCACACTACCCCATTATTTGGCATTAAACGGCTTAAACGGTTTAATAAATAAGGGGCATATACTTTTTCACCAGGGTAGTCATAGCGCCATGCATATTGCTGTTGCATGTGACTGATATGCGCCAACCATTCTGGATTACTTTTGTGCGTCGCTAAATGCGGTAATGAATCTTTTAAATCAGCAACCAGTGAGGCATTAACTGGTTTACGCTTACCTACCTCAGCAGCATCAACATCTAAATGGATAACCTTAGCTTTACTGGCAAATTTAGCAAGGTTACCTGTTACACGGTCGTCAAAACGAGCACCAATACACACTAGCAAATCGCATTCTTGCACTGCTAAGTTCGCTGCTTGACCGCCATGCATGCCCAACATACCGAGATTATAGGCATAATCGGGTGTCACAGAACCAAGCGCTTTTAATGTGCTTACCGCTGGCATATTAGTCGCTTTTAAGAATTGCATTAGCTCATCTTGTGCATCTGCCATTTGTACACCGCCACCCACATACGCCAGTGGCTTTTTCACTTGGCTTAGTAGTTCATTAGCTTTGGTTAGTTCCGATTGGCTCAATTCAGGTTTGTAGTCATCTGCCGCAAGCCAAGGATGATAGTTAACAGCACCCATTTGGATATCTTTTGGAATATCCACAAGCACGGGGCCTGGTCGGCCTGATTGCGCTAAATGCATCGCTTCTTGTAAAACCTCGGCTAAATCTTCAGCTCGTTCTACCATGTAGCTGTGTTTAGTGCAGCTTAGCGACATACCCAACACATCGACTTCTTGAAAGGCATCTGAGCCAATCGCCGCGGTAGGTACTTGACCGGTAATTGCAAGCAGTGGTACAGAATCCATCATGGCATCGGCAAGTGCAGTGATAAGGTTTGTCGCGCCAGGGCCTGAAGTTGCAAAACAAACACCCAGTTTGCCTGTGCTTCTTGCGTAACCAACAGCGGCAAAACCAGCGCCTTGTTCATGACGGGTTAGATAGTGAGTAACAGGCGAGCCATACAGCGCATCGTAAATTGGCATAATCGCACCACCAGGGTATCCAAATACCTCTTTCACGCCATGTTTGGCTAATAAATCGATTGTTAACTCTGCACCTGTCATTTTCTCTACCCTGTGATGTTTACTACTTACTCATTTTCTTACTGCCAAAAAAAAGCCCCCGGACTTTTCAGTTCGGGGGCTCTCTCAATGCTTAACTTTTGCTACAGCACTACGAAGCCCCCGCGGTAATAATAATCACCACGTTAATAATTAGGACTAGTACGTTTACTGTTTTAAACATGTGTTTAAGCAACCATAAATTCTTTACAAAATAGCCAAGCGTTCGTCTGCTTGGCTTCTTTTTTATTAGTATCGTTTATGAGTAAAAAAGTCAATCAAGAAATCTATGCATTTTTAAATCAATAGAATTAACTTAAAACCAAGATAAGCATAAAAAAACATATAAAAAGAATAAAAAATCCATTTTATACAATTTTAAAGATTGTATATGCTAAGACTAACGCTTATTTGAATATCGCTTTATTTTTAAAAGTCTTATAACTTTTTTGTTAATAATTAGGCAAAGACTAATATTGCGCTATCAAGTACACTGATAAGCAAAATTAATTCTTAACGCAAGGATCTGCAATGCGACTTTTCTTAATTACACGAATACTGCTACTACCCATTTTGTTACTCGGTTTAACTCTACCAGTATTTGCAAACAGCAACATCAACCCAAGCCTGTGGAAAATTGAAAAAAATGGCGTGACATCTTATTTGCTTGGCACTGTGCACTTGGGTGATCAACAAATGGCGGGATTACCAAGCTACGTAAAAAGCGCGATTGAAAAAGCCGATAAACTGGTTGTTGAGGTTGATCTATCTAAGGTGAACCCAATAGAACAGCAGCAAGTAATGATGAACTATATGCTGCTGCCTGCAGGTAAAACATTACAGTCTGAGTTATCCGCTAAGAATTACAAAGCGCTAAGCAGTTATATGGCGAAGTTAGGCCTTGGTATGGAGCTTTTTCAGCAGATGCAACCCTTCGCTGTAATGCTACAGATCACCCTAATGGAATACCAAAAAGCAGGTTACCAAGATTCCTTTGGTATCGACAAGCAAGTGATGAATGTCGCGCAACGTTTGCAAATTCCGATTATGCAACTAGAAACGCTAGAGCAACAAATGGGCATGTTTAAAGGATTTAGCAAACATAACAACAAAATGATTGAAGACGGTTTAAAAGAACTGGCTGATATGGATAAGTACTTTAATCGTCTGATTGGTAACTGGAAACGAGGCAACGATAGCGCACTTGAAAGCTACTACCGCGAGACCTTTACGGGTGACAGCTACAGCGCGTTAACTGAAAAAGTACTGCTTACTGATCGCAATAACAACTGGGTAGATCAGTTAAAGGCTCCTCTAACCAAACAGCCACATTTTATTGCTGTTGGCGCACTTCATTTATACGGTCCACAGGGTTTACTAAAGCTTCTTGAAAAGGAAGGATTTAAACTTTCGAAAAAAAATAAATAATTTTTTAAACCTTTTTAATTGATGCCTGCGTCTAACTAAATAACAAACAGTTAAAACTGATTAAGCGCAGTCATCAAAAGGAATAATCATCATGAAAAAATTAGCGTTAGCAATGACATTAATCGCCGCAAGTATCTCAACTAATCTTTACGCTGGTGATGAAAAACGTATTACTGAAACTCTTACATTAAACCAAGGCCAAAATCTTGAGATTGATTTCCCTGTGGGCAGCATCGAAATTATCACAGTAGATAGCAACGAGCTTAGCATTGAAATTGAAATTGAAGGCAAAGACGAAGGTTGGTTTTCAAAAAACCGTGATGTATCAAATGTAGAACTAAGTAAACGCGTTCGTGATAACCGCATCTCACTTGAAATTGACGAAGAAAACTTAAGTCAAGAATGGGTTGTAAAAGTGCCAAAGCATGCAGCGATCGACATTGAGATTGGTGTTGGCAGCATTGATGTAGAAAAGCTTGAAAACTCACTTGAAGCAGAAGTAGGTGTTGGTTCAATTCGTGTCGACACTGTACTTGATGACTTTAAGCGCATCGAACTATCAACGGGTGTAGGCGATACTAGCATCAAAGGCTTTAGTGGCGACTTAGAAAGCACACGTAATATTGTAAGCTCTGAAACACGCTACTCTGGCGCAGGCGAGCACAGCATTGAAGCCGAAGTAGGTGTGGGTGATATCAAAGTGCGTAAATAAAATACGCAACAAGTAATAAAAAAGGCGCATTAAGCGCCTTTTTTATTATTTAGATTTTTTGTTCGCCGTGAACATCGGCCAATGTGAACTTAGCATTGGTATCGCCAAACACATACACAAAACAGCTTCCCCAAGACTCAGGAATTTGCCATTTATTGCCTGACTCAACCAAAAATTGTGAATGATGATTATCACAACGCACTTCAAGATTAGTTAAATTACCAACCACATTATCAATGATAAAAGCACTGCGTTCGAGCTGATAACTCCAAAAATCACGCTTACTTATTTGTGCATTAATAATAATTGGTTTGTCACTTTTTAAATACGCCGTTACTTGATTGTAGTAAGGCGAAAGCATCGCTAACTTTTCATTTTCAGGGTAATGCCTTTTAAGTGTTGTAAAAATCGAACGCGCATCACCATATTCCTGTAGCTCTACCGCTAAACTAAATGCACGCGCAGCAAAGGCACTGTACTGCTTTTCTTTTTGCAACTCGCGATATCCTAATACACTCTTAATCGCGTTAAATTCGGCTTCGTTATCTTTTGATTGTTCTGCAATCAATGAGTTAAGAATTGCATAATACATATCTTCATAGGCATTCCAGCGCCCTTTTTCTTCAATTTTTTTAGCAATTTCTTTTGCATCTTCTAGTTTATTTTCTCCAAGATAACGATTTGCTAAACGATATTGCCTAAAGAACCACTTTGACGCACCTTTGGGGGTGTTGCTTAATTTAAAGTCCAACTGTACTTGATTTCGACATTGCTGAATTGGCTTACCATCTTTAGTGGCTGGTGAGTATTTCCACTTTTTGATTGAGCGCAGTGCATACTTTTCAAATGCCTCATTAGAGGAATCTTCAACAATAATATTAGATGTTGAACCATCAGGTTCGACTACAAAACTTAGTTGCACCCAACCTTCTTTACCGTTACGCGCAGCATTAATTGGATATTTAGGCGGCACACGTTCAATTGCCTCAGCATTGACAATGGTATTTAAGTGAAGTTGTTCAGTTTTGTTTGCTAAATCAGATGTATCAGCTGCGCTCAAGGCACTCGCAGACAACGTTATAAGCGGTAATAGAATCATTATCTAAGTCCTTTTATATTTATGGCGTTAACCAACTCTTTGCGTCTATTTTCAAATATCGAGCTGTATAAATGAAGTGCTAATAAGACGGTATTTGTCTCATAGAGTTACATTGCATCGATAAATTTAGGCCTAGTTAGCATGGCGTTAAGCTCACTAGAATGATAACGATTACAGTGAGTTGGAGTTACTCTTCGTTGAAGTAGATTACAATACTGCCGCCACTAAGTACACTACCCTCGTTGTAATGCAAGCCAATGCCGATATTATCAAACCAAGATGTCCACGGCCGAGTGTCAATTAATAAGCCGCCACCGTACTCGTAATAATGACCTGTGCTAAAGGCGCTACGTGCGTCTCCACCCAAATCAACACGCTGAAATTTAAGATAAATTGACTCGGTATGTTTTAACTTTTGGTCGAGTTTTATTGTTGCCCTAACACTATTCGCAAAATACCAACCTGATGGGGTTGAATCACGCGTTGCATCATCACCACCAAATCCTTTACCAAAAAAGTGGTTATAGCTCGACTTAACGAGCCAATGTCCCCAACGACTGGCTTTTCTACGACTGAGAGTTAACCCCATATCGGTTAAAACTGAGTTTGCAGTTGTATTAAAATAAATACCTTCCACTTCTGCCTTAGCGGCGCGGCTTTCAGGGCTGTTGTAGTCGTGAATATTGTCGTAATGCATCACATGCGCACCAATTGAGCATTCTAACAACCAATTATCGTAACGATACAGCGCTGTTTCATAATCGGCATAAGCGGTGAAGATTTGATCATGGCTATCATCGGGAATGGTCACATCATCCAGCAATATGTCTTGCGACTGTGAAATATAAGAAAAGTGCATGTTTATGCGTGAATCTTCGTCTAACGTGTAGGTATAAGGCAGTGCAAACACTTGTAGCTGAGTTCTTAAATCAACACTTTTATCGCCTGCATCATCTCCGAGCTGCTCTAAAATATTTACCGGGTCAAAGTTACCAAAGCCAAAGCGCACTACGTCAGAGTCACTTAATACAACCGACGACGCAAACGATTCCTCATAGGCTTTTTTCACCGATGCATAGCATGGCAAGCTTATAAAAACGCATAACAGAAATACTAACTTTCTCACAACTAACTATTTTTACTTAATTTCAACAGTAATAGCCGCTAGTTATATCATTAAACATCATGCGATTGCAGTGCTCTAAAATAAATTTTATTGACATTTAGACGTCCAAAATGTTTCAATTGCCGCTCAATCACCCTATTTTACGTTAGTGGCTATTTAAAGTAGCGGCTAACTTAGGGCTGGAAGAGGTGCGTTATTCAGGTAATTCAGTTGAGGGGAGCAAACTCCAAAGACACTGAATGAGGGGAATTAACGCCGAGAGATAAGCTTTTTTGCTGATAACTTATCTCGGGCGCTTGGGCTGAATCCCGGCGACTGTCACCAATTACTTGTATTAAGTAAATATGTTTGGTGGAGAGCTTCTGGTCTTAGAAAAATAAGGCCATTCGCCTTATCTATTTTTTAAGTCCATTGCTCTTCGAATTTTTAGTTGTTCGAAGCTGGACTAAGCCTTTCTCTTATCCCTTCTTCGAACACATATTAAGTTCGCTAGAGATGAAATCACAATTTAATTTAACGCAGTACCCGCTGTGGACTGCATTAGTCACGCCTTTCACTGAGACGGGTGAAGTTGACTATGACAATCTTGCGCAATTGGTAGCAGATCAACAAGATGCCAACAATGGCATTTTATTACTCGGCAGCACAGGTGAAGGTTTAGCATTAACCATCGCTGAGCAGCAGCAAATCGTGCGTTTTGTCTGTGATTTATCACCGACTGTACCTTTGATGGTTGCTGTAGGCGGGGTCAACTTACCGCAACAACTTGAGTGGTTAGAATTCTGTAACCAACAACCGATTGACGCACTATTACTAGGTTCACCACTTTACGCCAAACCCGGCATTAAAGGCCAAATTCAGTGGTTTGGTACATTACTCAGTGCCACAGAACTTCCTTGCATGTTGTATAACGTGCCAGGACGCAGCGCCGTGGCACTTGCTCCTGAACTGTTATCAGCACTAAGTCATCACACCAACTTATGGGCTTTAAAAGAAGCCAGTGGTGACATTAGTAAATTTGAAGTATTTAGAGGCAGCAATCCTAATGTGGCTATTTACAGTGGCGATGATGCCTTAATGCCATATTTTGCCCAAGCTGGCGCAAAAGGTTTAGTGTCGGTTGCTGCCAACGCATGGCCTAAACAAACCGCAGAGTTTGTTCGCAGATCACTTTTAGGCACACCAAACCTGTTTACTACTTGGAGCGACGCGGTAAATAGCTTATTTGAAGTAGCTAACCCTGTGCCGGTAAAAGTGCTAATGCACCAGCAAGGCAAGCTCAACACCCCAAATTTACGTCCACCGCTTACCCATCATGAGCTGGAATCACCTGCAGCAATTCTCGCTGCTAATCAAACAATTTTATCTTGGAATTAAGAGAGAAGTACTATGAACTGGCAAGAACTATTAAAAAACCTAGAAAACGGCACCTTACGCGCAGCAAACCAAGATGAAAATGGTAATTGGCACGCGAACGTTGAAGTTAAAAAAGGCATTTTAGATGTTTTCAAAAATGGTACTAATACTGAATTTCCAGGTGGTTTTGTAGATAAAGATAACCTTGCTGTACGCGGTTTTTCTGCACAAGAAGGTGTACGTATGGTGCCAGGCGGTACGAGTATTCGCCCAGGTGCCTATGTTGCAAGCGGCACAGTAATTATGCCACCAGCCTATGTGAATATTGGTGCCTACATCGACACCGGCACTATGGTTGATAGCCATGCATTAGTAGGCTCATGTGCTCAAGTTGGTAAAAACGTACATTTAAGTGCTGCAGTGCAAATTGGCGGTGTATTGGAGCCTGTTGGCGCAAGCCCTGTAGTAATTGAAGATGATGCATTTATCGGCGCAGGTTGTGTCATCGTTGAAGGTGTGGTCGTTAAAAAAGGTGCGGTACTTGCACCGGGCGTGCGTCTTTCTGCGACTATTCCTGTTTATGACTGTGTAAATGAGCGCGTATTAGAAAAAGGCGAACCAATTCCAGAAAATGCGATTGTTATTCCTGGCTCACGCCCTTCATCAAGTGAATGGGGTCGTGAGCAAGGCTTAAGCATGTCATGTGCCCTTATCGTTAAATATCGTGATGAACAAAGCGATGCATCATTAGAACTGGAAGAGGCTTTACGTTAATGAGCTTTTTGAGTACACCACAACGTCAATTACTTGCAGAGCTTTGCCAACAAACAGATCTGCCGTTTTATCTATACGATTTAGATAAGCTAGAAGCACATTTAACGCAGCTAACGTCACAAAATGTGGTGAAGCTTTGGTACGCAGTAAAAGCAAACCCGCTTTCAGCGATCATCCAAACGTTGGATAAATGTGGCTTTGACTTTGATGTAGCAAGCAGCGGCGAACTAAATCAAGTTTTAGCCCAAGACATAGACGCAAAACGTGTGCTCAACACTGGACCTGCAAAATCAAAAAAGCAGATCCAGCATTTTCTCAACAAAGGTGTTCGCACCTTTGTTGCTGAAAGTCACAACCAAGTGACATGGTTAAACCAAGCTGCGAGTGAACATAACATAACCCTGCGAATTTTATTGCGGGTGCAGCTGCGCTGGCCTGATAGCGAAAAGAACCCGCTAGGTGGCGATAGCTTAACGCCGTTTGGGCTTGGCTGTGACGACTGGGCCACATTGAATATTGCCGATTACCCATCGCTCGACTTTGCTGGTTTACATATTTTTCAGTGGGGCAATATGCTCAGCACAGAGAAGCTAGCTGAGCTTTGGCGTGCCATGATTGCACCATTACAAAGTTTAAGTAAGCAACTCGGATTTGAACTACGTATTTTAGATTTAGGCGGCGGCCTAGGTATTCCTTATTGCGCATCAAGCACAGAGCTTATCTGGCAAGAATTAGTAGATGCACTGGCAACAATAAAGCATGCGGTAGGTTGCGAAGAGCTTTGGATGGAGCTCGGTCGCTATGCGGTTGGCGAAGTGGGTTTTTATGCCAATCCTGTCGTTGAACAAAAGCAAAACTACGGTGCTAATCAACTCATTGTTGCTGGCGGTATTAACCACATTTTACGCCCTGCGGTTACCAATCAGGCATTCCCTGCTGAGTTATTGCGTGAAACAGACAGCAAAACTAAACCCTATTTAGTGCACGGACCGCTTTGTACAGCATTAGATAGCTTAGGCGAATTTGAATTAGCCAACGATATTAACGACACTGACTGGCTTATTTTTGCCCAATGTGGCGCGTATGGCTTTACTGAAAGTATGCCGTACTTTTTATGCCATGAATTACCAGCAGAATTTGTCGTAAAAAATGGCGTCGTAACATGTGTCAGACAAAGCGAAAGCGCTGATTACTACTTGAGGTAACTATGAACCTAATCACCCAAGAAAACATTCAAGTTGGTGAAATTGCCAACGGCTTACCGCTGACTATTCCGGTTTATCGCCTTAAAGGAAATGGCACAGGGCCAAATGTTTATATTCAAGCCAATATGCACGGTGCAGAAGTACAAGGCAACGCGGTGATATATCAGTTGCTTGAAAAGCTAAAGCGCGAGACGTTGGCTTCGAACATTACCTTAGTGCCTTATGCAAACCCTATTGGTTGTAATCAAAAATCGGGGGAGTTTACCTTAGGGCGCTTTGATCCAATTACGGGGACCAACTGGAACCGCATGTATCAAAACCACTCGGCTTTGGTCGATGGCTTTGTTGCGGAATATTTGGATGCTGATATCGCAACGATTAAAAGCGCGTTTCAATCGCGCCTAATCAATGCAACAACCGAAATTTTAGAGGGGCCAAGTTACGCACTCAATACGGGTAAGCGAATTGCTTTAAACTTACAAAAATTAGCGCATCAGGCAGACATTGTGCTCGACCTACACACAGGTCCTATCTCAGCTAAGCATTTATATTGCCCAGAATATGCCAAAGACAGTGCCCGTTATTTTGATATTGAGCACGTGTTACTTATTCCAAATGAATTTGATGGCGCAATGGACGAAGCGAATTTTTGTCCATGGTGGCAACTAAGCCAAACCTATAAAAAAGCAGGTCGCGACATTCCCGTTTTAGTAGAAGCCTTTACCGTTGAACTGGGATCTCAAGAAAAGATTGATCTGACAGAAGCCGCTAACGATGCAAATAGCATACTAAGCTATTTAACGTATAAAGAAGCATTGCAAGATTCACATTACCAGCCACAAGCCATTACCCGCTACGCCTGTTACTTAAATGATTATCTTGCTTATTACGCCCCGATGGGTGGCATGGTTGAATACACATCAGCGCTCGGTAGTCACGTAAAAGCAGGCGATACCATTGCCAAAATTTTACGTATGGAACGCTATTTGTCTGAGCAGCCACTAAATGAAATTACCCTAGAGCAAGATGGCATAGCAATTTTGCACTTTGCTTCAGCCAGCGTAAATCAAGGTACTGAGCTTTATAAATTTTTTACAAACTACTTTGAATTGTAACAGTTGCGTGAGAAGTCCCCTTTGGGGCACAAGGCGGCAAATATGCCGCCTTTTTTATGTTTCTAAAATGGTTATAATAAAAGCTCACTCATTTTAGGGATATAATTAATGCGCCTTTTAGCTTCTAGCTTAATACTCTCACTGGCCAGCTCGCTTGCATTTGCAAACGATGACACTTCCGAAAAAGAACTCGCCAAGCAATGTATTCTTAACGAACTTGCTGCGGGTGATGATTCGCAAACGCTTGCTGAAGTTAAGAAAAAGTGTTTGAAAATAACAGATATGGATGACATGTCGGCAATTGATAAACGCGTTATCCGAGAAAAAGTTACCACTAATAACCCCAATGTAATTACGCCACATAATCGCAACTATATTCTACCGGTTACTTACATGGATCGCCCCAAAAACACGCCTGCAGAAAACGACCCTAACCTCAAAGGTGCGCCTTTAGATGAATTAGAGGCTAAGTTTCAACTTTCGTTAAAAGTGCCGCTATACCAAGTTAAGTCTGATATCGACCAAGCATTTTATTTTGGTTTTACCATGCAGTCGTATTGGCAACTCTATAATAATGATATTTCATCACCATTTCGTGAAACCAACTATCAACCTGAAGTATTTTGGATGAATTTACTAGACGATGAAAATCGTTTATGGGGTGACGAAATGGGCATAGTGCTTGGTTTTGAACACCAATCAAATGGTCGCAACATTCCCCTTTCACGTTCATGGAATCGAATTTATGCAAACCTGTTTTGGGAGCAAGACGGCTTTGTCTTTAGCTTTAGGCCTTGGTACCGCATTCCGGAAGAAGAAAGACGCAACGAAGATGACCCAACTGGTGATGACAACCCAGATATTGATGACTACATGGGACACTTTGAGTTTGCAACGATTTATCGCTACGAAGAACATGAGTTTACCGTAATGTTACGCAACAACTTAAAGTCAGATAACAAAGGTGCTGTACAGCTTGATTGGTCATTCCCTGCGTGGGGTCGGTTACGAGGTTACGCGCAATATTACAATGGTTATGGCGAAAGCTTGATTGATTACAACCAGCACATTGAACGCTTTGGTGTGGGTATTTTATTAACTGACTTTTTATAATTCCATACCAATTCTGTTAAGTATGTGATCAGGGATAGCACTGGATAAATGAAATGGTAACAAGGCGGAATTTTTCTTATGTAGTTGTTCTACATTGATAAATTCTAACGCAGTTAGCATGATATTTAGCCCGCTAGGATGATTAGCTACTTAAGCGAATTGGTATCAGAGCATTTCGTTAAATTTCAAACATAAAAAAACCAGCCTAGGCTGGTTTTTTTATTACAAAACGAAATCGCTATTACGCTTTTTTCGATTCGCGGCTAGCACGCTTACGCTCGCTTTCCGTAAGAAGCTTCTTACGAATACGAATGCTTTCTGGCGTTACTTCTACTAGTTCATCATCATCAATAAACTCAAGCGCTTGCTCAAGAGACATAATGATTGGTGGCACAAGGTTTTGCGCTTCATCAGTACCTGATGCACGAACGTTAGTAAGTTGCTTACCTTTAAGTGCATTAACTGTAAGGTCGTTATCACGCGCGTGAATACCGATGATCATACCTTCGTATACTTCTACACCGTGACCGATGAATAGTTTACCGCGGTCTTGTAGGTTGAATAGTGCGTTAGTAAGCGCTTTACCTGTTGCGTTAGCAATAAGTACACCGTTCTTACGCTGACCAATGTTACCGCCTTTGTGAGGACCGTAGTGATCAAACGTGTGGTACATTAAACCTGAACCAGACGTTAGTGTCATAAAGTCAGTTTGGAAACCGATTAGACCACGTGAAGGCATCATGAAGTCCATACGAATACGGCCTTTACCATCTGGTGCCATATCAGTCATTTCAGCTTTACGCAGACCAAGTTGTTCCATGATAGAACCTTGGTGCTCTTCTTCAACGTCAACTGTTACTGTTTCGTATGGTTCTTCTAACTGACCATCTACTTCACGAAGGATTACTTCTGGACGAGATACTGCAAGTTCGTAACCTTCACGACGCATGTTCTCGATTAAAATACCTAGGTGAAGTTCACCACGACCTGATACGCGGAAGCTATCTGGGTTATCTGTTTCTTCAACACGCAATGCTACGTTGTGAACTAGTTCAGCTTGTAAACGCTCAAGAATGTTACGTGAAGTAACGAACTTACCTTCTTGACCTGAGAAAGGTGAAGTATTTACAGAGAACGTCATAGTTACTGTTGGTTCATCAACAGAAAGTGCAGGAAGTGCTTCAACTGCGTTTACATCACATACTGTGTCTGAGATTTTAAGCTCACCCAAACCTGTAATTGCGATGATGTCGCCAGCTTGCGCTTGTTCAGCTTCGTGACGATCAAGACCTAAATAAGTAAGTACCTGACCTACTTTACCGTTACGCTTAGAGCCATCAGCACCTACAATCGTTACTTGCTGGTTAACTTTAACCGTACCACGCTTAATACGACCTACACCGATAACACCGATGTATGAGTTGTAGTCAAGCTGTGAAATTTGCATTTGGAATGCGCCTTCAGGATCGGCATCTGGCTTTTCTACTTGATCAACAATTGCTTCAAACATAGGTTGCATGTTGTCTGACGGTGAATCTAGATCTAACGTTGCCCAACCATTGATTGCTGACGCGTAAATAACTTGGAAATCTAACTGTTCATCAGTTGCACCTAAGTTATCGAAAAGATCGAATACTTGGTCCATAACCCAATCAGGACGTGCGCCTGGCTTGTCGATTTTGTTGATAACAACGATAGGCTTAAGACCTAATGCAAATGCTTTTTGCGTTACGAAACGCGTTTGTGGCATTGGACCTTCTTGTGCATCAACAAGTAGTAGTACTGAATCAACCATTGAAAGAACGCGTTCTACTTCACCACCGAAGTCAGCGTGTCCCGGAGTGTCCACGATATTAATGTGGTAGTCATTCCACTCGATTGCTGTATTTTTAGCTAGGATTGTAATACCGCGCTCTTTCTCGATATCATTTGAATCCATTACACGTTCTTCATTACCGCCACGTGTTTCTAGTGTACCTGATTGCTCAAGTAGCTTATCAACTAGTGTTGTTTTACCGTGGTCAACGTGCGCGATAATCGCAATATTACGTAATTTTTCGATACTCATATTTTTACTCAAGTTAGTGCTCTGGATAGAAGCTACGGATTATCTAATAGGCACAATACCCATCAAAGCCCGCTAAAAATCTAAGCTAAACACCTTTTATGTCATCTTAATGATGACCTAAAAAGGGTCTGCGCCTGCAAAAAAGTGGCATATTATCCCCTATTACTGTGACAGATGAAAGTTTAGACAGAATAAAAATAGCTGATTTTTGCGATATTTTTGTCACATAACTGGTTTATTTTAAAAAAACGATTTTGACCTTGCGATTTTAGCCGTATTTTCTAGACTTTATCGCGCACCATACCAGTGCAAGCAGGGATCTTTTTGGTGCATCAAAATGGTGCAGAGCAAATTGAATTTACTAAAACTCATTAATATTCATTAAGTTATAAAACTGGCACAAAAGCCGCTTTACAGACAGCGATTTCACAATTAAAAACAACACACGGTTGGAGGACACTATGTCACACACGGTTTTACAGTTTATCAAGGAAAACGACGTTAAGTTTGTTGACCTACGTTTTACAGATACAAAAGGTAAAGAGCAGCACGTTTCTATTCCTCATCACCAAGCTGACGAAGATTTCTTTGAAGATGGTAAAATGTTCGATGGTTCTTCAATTGCTGGTTGGAAAGGCATTAACGAATCAGACATGGTATTAATGCCAGATGCAGATTCAGCTAAACTAGACCCTTTTGCTGAAGAAGCAACACTAATCGTACGTTGTGACGTAGTAGAGCCTTCAACACTACAAGGTTATGAGCGCGACCCTCGTTCTGTTGCTAAACGCGCAGAAGAATACATGCGTTCAACTGGTATCGCAGATACTGTACTTTTCGGTCCTGAGCCAGAATTCTTCCTATTTGACGATGTTAAATACAAAACTGACATGTCTGGTTCTATGTACAAAATCGATGCTGAAGAAGCGTCATGGAACTCAGACAAAGACTACGAAGGCGGCAACTCAGGTCACCGTCCGGGTGTTAAAGGCGGTTACTTCCCAGTAGCACCAGTAGATTCATCACAAGACTGGCGTTCAGCTACTTGTCTAGTGCTAGAAGAATTAGGTCAAGTTGTTGAAGCTCACCACCATGAAGTAGCGACAGCTGGTCAAAACGAAATTGCAACTCGCTTCAATACAATGGTAATCAAAGCGGACGAAATTCAAGAAATGAAATACGTTATTCACAACATGGCTCACCTTTACGGTAAAACGGCTACATTTATGCCTAAGCCAATTGTTGGTGATAACGGTTCAGGTATGCACTGTCACCAATCACTTGCTAAAGATGGTCAAAACATCTTCGCTGGTGACAAGTACGGCGGTCTTTCTGAAGAAGCACTTTACTACATCGGCGGTATTATCAAGCACGCTCGCGCAATCAATGCATTTGCCAACGCGTCAACTAACTCATACAAGCGTCTAGTACCTGGTTTTGAAGCTCCGGTAATGCTTGCATACTCTGCACGTAACCGTTCTGCATCAATTCGTATTCCAGTAGTACCATCGGCAAAAGCACGTCGTATCGAAGTTCGCTTCCCAGATCCGACAGCTAACCCATATTTAGCATTCTCAGCAATGTTAATGGCTGGCCTTGACGGTATTAAAAATAAGATCCACCCAGGTGAAGCAATGGATAAAGATCTATACGATCTGCCAGCTGAAGAAGCAGCTGAAATCCCAACTGTTGCAGCTTCATTAGACCAAGCACTTGCAGCACTTGACGCTGACCGTGAGTTCTTAACTCAAGGCGGTGTATTCACTGACGACTTAATCGATGCATACATCAATCTTAAGAGTCAAGAAGTAGAAAAATTAAACAGTACAACTCACCCAGTTGAGTTTGAAATGTACTACAGCGTGTAATAATTTCACGCCTCCAGAATCAATTTATTGTTTCAATGTGTGTTCCTAAGCCCGTTCTGCGGGCTTTTTTTGTGGAAAAATGAATATATATATTATACATTTATACTATCTGAACCTTATCATATTGTTTCGCTGGGTATTTTGTAGCTGGTTTTTCTGTAAAACAGGCGAATTTGTCCGTTCAGTACTAAAATAAAAATAACATATCTAAGCAAGGAGCTGATGTGGCTTTTAGAAGCGCGCTGCTATCACTTTTAATTTTTATCATGTTACTGCCGGTAACAAACGTCGCTGCGAAAGAAATTTATATGTGGCGCGATGAGAACGGTGTTTTAGTATTCTCAGATACGAAACGTCCGGGTGCAAAAGTGATCTCTTTAGCTGACGATAAAGCAACCAGCATGAAAAAAGCGGATACATCCATCTTTGATAAACCGGATGACCCCAATAAAAAAATTGAATACGGCATTGAGATTGTATCGCCAAGTCATGAAGAAACGATTCGTGATAATACTGGTTCACTGCATGTTTCCATTCGCATAACACCAAGCTTTAATCCCAAATATAAAGTACAGCTATTATTTAATGGCAAACGCAACACCCCGCCGCAATCCAAATCGGTTTTTGTAATGCGTAATGTGGACCGCGGCGCACATACAATTCAAGCGCAACTATTTGATGAAAAAGGTAATGCTGTTGCAACCAGCGAGCAAATCACCTTCTTTATGCACCGCGCAAGCAGTATCGCAAAATAACTCTCTAAATAAGCTCATTGCGGAACGCTTCTTGCTTTTTTCTAATTAAACATCAATTTACATTGATTTTAATTAAAATAGCGCACTAAAATGGTGCAATGATGCTTAAAGACTTATCCAGCTACATTAAACTACTAGAAAATCTCACAAGCTGTGTATTGTTAGTCGATGGTGACTTTAAACTTCACTACGCAAATACCAGCGCAAGCGAATTATTTGGCATCAGTACCAAACGCATTGTCACAACCAATTTTAAACAACTATTTCATTATCACTCGATTGATCTGCATAAGATCTTAGAAAATACCTTTCTCAGTGGTAACGATTGCGTTCAACATCGCGCCAACGTGGTATTTAACGATGGTCGACACGCAACCATTAGCCTTTCTGCGCGTCGCGTCGAATTAGATAACCAGATTTTAATGCTGCTTGAATGCCGTTCACTTAACCAAGAGCTCAAGCATGATCAGGCTTCACATCAAATGCACCAACAAAGTGCAGCGCGTAATTTAATCCGTGCTCTCGCCCATGAAATTAAAAATCCGTTAGGTGGTATTCGCGGTGCAGCGCAATTACTACAATATGAAAGCGACCAGCAAGAACGCGAACAATGCGCCAACTTAATAATCGAACAAGCCGATCGTCTCACTGAGCTTGTTGACCGACTACTTGGGCCAAACCAGCTTCCAAACAAAGAGTGGATAAATATTCACCAAACCTTAGAGTCAGTGATAAAACTAAGCTTGTTAGACAATCAACACAAAATAAAACTCGTTAAAGATTACGATCCGAGTATTCCCGATGTGTTTATCGATAACGGTAAAATTCAGCAAGTACTGCTCAACATCGTTAAAAACGCGCAACATGCGCTAAATAAACTGGCAGAGCTTGGCACTATAACGTTAAAAACCCGCGTTAAACACCATGTACGCTTGCATAACAAGGCATTTAAAAATGCACTCATCATTCAAGTTATCGACAACGGCCCTGGCATTGACGAAGCACTAAAAGAAACCCTATTTTTTCCTATGGTCACCAATAAAGATGGCGGCTCAGGTTTAGGGCTAGCCATTGCACAAACACTTATTGACCAACATCAAGGCTATATTGAATGTGATAGTTGGCCAGGCCACACCGAATTTAATATTTATCTACCCCTGTCTATGGAGAAGCCATAATGAAAACCGTTTGGTTAGTTGACGATGACGCTTCGATTCGCTTTGTACTAGAAAAAGCACTTAAGCGTGCAGGTTTTAATACCGAATCATTCGCCAGCGCAGAAGCGGCAGCCTCTGCACTTGAATACGATCAACCAACTGTACTGATTTCAGATGTACGCATGCCAGGCCAAGATGGCATGTCATTGCTTGAAAATATTGTTGAGCAAAACCCTGGCTTGCCGGTGATTATTATGACCGCCCACTCCGATCTCGATTCTGCTGTACAGGCTTTCCAAAAAGGGGCATTTGAATATTTAGCAAAACCATTTGATTTAAATGAAGCTGTTTCACTTGTTGAAAGTGCATGTCGCGCTAACACCCGCGTTAAGGTAAAGCCGAAAAAAGTCGAGAAAAAAGCCCCCGATATTATTGGCGAAGCGCCTGCCATGCAGGAAGTATTTAGAGCAATTGGTAAACTCAGCGCATCGAGCATGAGCGTACTTATCAACGGTGAATCCGGTACAGGTAAAGAGCTGGTTGCAGGCGCGCTGCATAACCACAGCCCACGTCGTGAAAAAACCTTTATAGCGCTTAATATGGCGGCAATTCCAAAAGACTTAGTTGAGTCAGAGCTATTTGGTCATGAAAAAGGGGCATTTACCGGTGCCGATAGCGTGCGTAAAGGCCGCTTTGAACAAGCTAATGGCGGTACACTGTTTTTAGATGAAATAGGTGATATGCCACTGGATGTGCAAACTCGTTTACTACGTGTGCTTGCCGACGGTGAGTTTTATCGTGTTGGTGGCCATCAAAGCATAAAGGTGGATGTACGCATCATTGCCGCAACCCACCAAAACCTCGAAAAACTGGCCCGAGAAGGCAAATTCCGAGAAGACTTATTTCACCGCTTAAATGTAGTTCGCTTAAAACTGCCGCCACTGCGCGAACGCAGCGTCGATATTGAAAAATTAGCCAACTACTTTTTAAGTCGCAGTGCCAAAGAGCTCAAAGTCGATAGCAAAATCCTGTCTAAAGAAGCGGCCAATAAAATGATGGAATTTGCATGGCCGGGCAATGTGCGCCAGTTGGAAAACACCTGCCGTTGGCTCACGGTTATGACCCCAGGTCAGCTGATTAGCGTTGAAGATTTACCCAGCGAAATTACCGAAAAAGTTAGCCACAGTGACAATAGTCATGATTCAAACTGGCAACAGCAATTTCAAGTGTGGTTTGAAAACGAGCTAAAACAAGGCAAACACAATATTTGGCCAGACATTCAAAACAAGATTGAAAGTCAAATTATCAAAAGCGCGCTTAAACACAGCAATGGTCACAAACAAGATGCCGCGCATTTAATTGGTTGGGGACGTAATACCCTAACCCGTAAGCTTAAAGAGCTAAATATCGATTAACTGCTTCAGGTTTAGATAAAAAATAGTAAAGGCACTTAAATCTGAAGTAACCACCTGTTTTTAATCATTTTGCGCTGGCAAGACGCGCCATTTAGTGCAATATTTAAAGTTCTAAATACAACAGCACCGCCTCAGGAAGTTGAATGCTTAGCACGGAGTCTTTACTTACTAACTTTTCCAAGCGTTATAAAACGGCGCTTTTTGCAATTTCGGTGCTCATTTCATGCGCGTTTTTAATTATTACTCTGCAACAACAGCAGCAAGAAAGTTATGCCAGTATTGTAAACAGTGCCGGCGAGCAGCGAATGTTGTCGCAACGTATTGCTTTATTTACTCAACGTGAGCCAACCCAATACCGTCAACAGCAACTTGCGAAAGCTGCAGAAAAGCTATTAAGTAATCAAACCCTGCTAATAAAACAACTTGAGCTGTTTGACGAAAACGCCCAGCAACAGATTAAACAGATATACTTTGCTGATAATCAGCTGCAAGCAACCCTTGAAGCTTACGCTAATGCAGCGCTATCTCTCTCGCAAGGAAAAGCGCTTTCGACATCGCAAAATAGCTTATTTGCGACAGATAAAACCGACCAAATACTTACCCAATTAGACCAAGTAGTGAGTGTATTTGAAAATGCAGCAATCCTTGATAAACAACAACAGAATGAGCTGATTTATATTACCTGGATTGGCTCGCTGCTATGCCTAATCGGACTTGCGATAGCAATACTAAAGCCAACGCAATCTTGGCTTGCAGATACCTACTCTAAACTGCTAACGCAGCGTAATCGAGCATCTGATTTTGAATTCGCAATCAATAAACATTCTGCAGTTTTGCGAGTTGATAACCAAACGAACATCTTGTACTGCAATAAAATGTTCACGCATTTTTATGGTTATGAGCAAAATGAAATTATTGGCCATTCAACGCGTACGCTCAGAAGTTATTACCATGATGACGCCCTTTATCAAGAAATAACCGATGCCATCACAAAACACACAGTATGGCATGGCGAACTATGTAATAAGGCTAAAAATGGGCGTTTTTACTGGTTCAGCACCACCATAGTGCCGCTGCGTAGCAATGATGCGCAAAAAGACACATCAATCATTATTCAAAACGATATTACGGAGCAAAAGCATGCCGAGTTAGCGTTTAAACATCTACATGAGATAACCAGTGATATCAATGCAAGCATCGATGATAAAATGAATGCCTTGCTAACACTCGGTTGTGATATTTTTCAGCTACCGCTTGGCATAGTAAGTGAAATTTCAAACAACTATAAAGTGCTGTACGCCAAAAGCCCAAATAACGAAATTTCACCAAATGACCAATTTGATTTTGAGAATACCTACTGCTTTCACACCTTTAATGCTGACCAAGCTATTGCATTTCATCATGTTGCAAAAAGCGAAATTGCAACGCATCCTTGTTATTTAAATTTTGGCCTAGAAAGCTATATCGGCTGCCCTATTTTTGTCGACGGCAAGCGCTTTGGCACACTAAACTTTTCAAGCCCTGATGCCTCATCTCACCCGTTTACTAATAGCGATCTCGAGTTGATCCGATTATTTGCCCACTGGATTGGCTTTGAATTAACGCGCACAGCGCAACAAAACAAATTACTTTCACAGCGTCAGTTAATGGAAGAAATGAGTGAACAAGCGCTCATTGGCGCGTGGGAATATAACGTAACAAACAATTCATTGTATTGGTCACAAATGACCAAGAAAATCCACGAAGTCAGTGACAATTTTGAGCCTCAAGTTGAAACAGCTATTGACTACTACAAGCCTGGCGAAAACCGTGACCGCATCGCCAAGTTGATGGCAAACGCAGTTGAGCATGGCACGCCTTTCCAAGAAGAGTTGCAACTAATCACCGCTAAAGGCAACGAGAAATGGGTTGCGGCACGCGCTAAACCAGAAATGCTCAACGGCCAATGCCTACGTGTATTTGGTTCATTCCAAGATATAACCGACCGAGTTTTAGCGCGAGACAATTTAACCGATACCAACCAGCGCTTACAGTTTGTGCTGCAATCTACCAGTGTGGGTATTTGGGATTGGGACGTTGATAGCGGAAAAACAACCTTTAATGATCGCTGGGCAACCATGATTGGCTACACGCTTGATGAATTAGCACCAACCTCAGTAGATACTTGGATGAGTTTGCTACACCCCGATGATTTAGCCAAAGCAGAAAAACAATTACAACGTCATTGGCAGGGAGAAGCCGAACACTATAGCTGTGAAACCCGTATGAAACATAAAAATGGCGAATGGGTTTGGGTACTCGACACCGGTAAAATAGTTGAGTGGCATGCCGATGGTTCGCCAAAACGGATGATCGGTACACATCTCGATATTCACCAGTCGAAGCAAGCTGAACTCGAAATTCAAGATAAGAATGAGCGCATGGCGCTTGCCGCAGACTCCGCGGGCATAGGTATTTGGGATTACAACGTTCAGACCCAAGAACTAAAGTGGGACGAATGGATGTTCAAGCTATATGGTATTGACCAAAATAGCTTTATTGGAGCGTACGACGCTTGGGAAAATGGTTTGCACCCCGATGATAAAGCCAGTGCCGTGGCCGCAATTACACATGCCATGGAAACCAATTCTAAGTTTGATACGGAATTTAGAATTATCACACCAGCAGGTGAAACACGCTATATCAAAGCGTCTGCAATCAATAAACTTGATGGCAACGGGCAAGTATCCAATATGATCGGTGTAAACTACGATATAACCGAGCGTGTTAAAAATGAGTTAGCACTTACTAAAGCCAAAGTTGAGGCTGAAGCCGCCATGATTGCCAAAGATGAGTTTTTAGCCAGTATGAGTCATGAGATTCGAACACCGATGAATGGCGTTATTGGCATGCTTGAGTTAATGCTAGATAGCCCATTAACAGATGAGCAAACGCACCGGTTAAACATTGCAAAGAATAGTGCTAACTCGCTATTAATTCTAATTAACGACATTCTCGATTTTTCAAAAATAGAAGCAGATAAGCTTGAACTAGAACAAATTCAATTTGATTTACACCTGTTACTTTCTGAACTTGTTGAGTTATTTGCAACCCGCGCAGAACAAAAACAGCTTGAGCTTATTTTAGATACGGTCAATTTAAATGAGCATTTCGTAATCGGCGATCCCGGACGAATTCGTCAAATTCTGAGTAACTTAATCGGCAATGCCATTAAATTTACTCACCAGGGTGAAGTCATAGTGAGCGCGGCTCTACAAGATGATAATGAACACTATTGGCGCCTCACCTTAGCGGTAAAAGATACCGGAATTGGTATTTCCAAAGAAAAACATCAACATGTGTTTGAGCTATTCAGCCAAGAAGATTCTTCAACCACACGCAACTATGGCGGCACCGGGCTTGGTTTAGCTATCGTAAAACGGTTATGTAATCACATGGATGGCGATATTAGCTTAACCAGTGCGACAAACGAAGGCAGCGAATTTGTTTGTAATTTACGTATTAAAAAGGCAAATCAAAGCTCGCTTTCTCAGCCTAATGTAGCAATAAGTGGGTTAAATATTTTAGTTGTCGATGATAATGAAACTAACTGTGAAATATTAGCAAAGCAGCTTAAAAACTGGGGCGCCAAGGTTACTACGTTTTCAAACGGACAAGAAGCCTTAGCACTATGCAATACATTCAAAGGGACCGATAAATTATTTGATGTAGCGATACTTGATATGCAAATGCCAAAAATGAGCGGTGAAATGCTAGCTAAAGAGCTTAAAGCGGATAATGAGCTGGCTGCAATTAAGTTAATTATGATGACCTCAATGCAACACAAAGGTGATGCTAAACATTTTGCAAAGATTGGCTTTGATGGCTATTTTCCAAAACCTGCGACCAGTGCGGATCTGCGCGCAGCCTTGCAGATAATTGTTGATAACGGCGAACCGTTAAAACACGCTAAACCACTGCTAACACGCCACTATATTAATGAGCTTAACAACCCACCAGCTTCACCTAATAATGACGTTTTACCGCAGCTTAATGTACT
Organism: Pseudoalteromonas sp. ABV4_021; assembly: GCF_056159365.1. Classification (NCBI taxonomy): domain Bacteria; kingdom Pseudomonadati; phylum Pseudomonadota; class Gammaproteobacteria; order Alteromonadales; family Pseudoalteromonadaceae; genus Pseudoalteromonas; species Pseudoalteromonas sp. ABV4_021. The sequence continues at coordinate 2,766,250 of NZ_JBSWVB010000001.1, forward strand.
GTTAGTTGAAGATAACCCGATAAACCAAATGGTTGCCAAAGGTATACTAGGAAAGCTTAAATTAACCTGTGACATTGCTGAAAACGGCCTTGATGCAGTAAATAAGCTAAAAGATAGATCGCAACCGTATGATGTTATTTTTATGGATATTCAAATGCCAGAAATGGATGGCTACCAAGCAACAAACGCCATACGACAAAACCGGTGTGGTGAGCAACATCAACACTCAACCATTATTGCGATGACCGCCAATGCGATGGAAGGCGATAAAGAAAAATGCCTTAACGCTGGTATGAATGAGTATATTTCAAAGCCTATTTCAATTGACGATGTTAAAGATACTCTGCACTTACTGTTTTCTTCACCAAGGTAAATTGAATAATGTCATAAAAAACGAGACATTTAACTCTATAACTTGAGGTAATATGCAACCTCAGATGTGTATAACAAATTATGCAGACCAACTTGGTTGCAACTATTTTTATCCAAACCTGAGGTTACCTAAATGAGTTAGCCTAGAATCGATACGAAGCGCTTAAGCGAATATCGCGACCCGGCTCTTTAATACCAACCACACTTTCATAGCCTGGAATATGACCATAATCCGCAACACTACCATGACTGCGATACGACTCATCCAATAAATTTTGCACTGCCAAGTCTAAACGTAAATTCTCTAACGGCTCATAGCTTACATAAGCGTCGACAAGGCTGTAACCAGGCTTATTAACGGTTTCTAATTCCGTCATCCAGCCTAATTCAATCGAACGGTGAAATACTTCAATATCATTTAAACTTGCTACATGCTGGAAGCTTAGGCCCATTTTTATCTGCTCATTCAAGTAATAATTGAAATTCACATTAAGGGAGTCACCAACAGCATTACCAAGCCCACCATATTCATAAGCAGCTAACTCAATGCCATCAAATGTTCGCGTGCGATAACCACTTTCCGCAGCTGCATCTGGCCACACAAAATCGACATTATTTAGTTCAACATCGTTATGGTTATAACTTACAATCACATCGAAGTTATCTGCTTGATAACCTGCTACAACCTCTGCGCCTTTCGTTTCTAAATCACCGATGTTTTCATAAAAAACGCCCTCACGACCTTTAAACTTATCAAATACCACATCGTTAATTGTGCTGTTATACAATGAAACTTCAAATAGCCACGTAGTATCGTTATACCCTAATCCTATCTCTATGTTATCGACTTCTTCAGCTGTTAAATCCGGATTGGGCGTCAGTTCACCGACGGTAAATGCATCTGCGACTTGGCGTCCACGTAACGCCTCAGCGTAACCAGCGGTAAGTTTTAGACTTTCAGTAAAGTTATAGGTAAAACCAAGGTTTGCGCTCACACCATCTTGCTTTTCTGTTGAAAATGACGAGCTCGATGTAATCGGGTTACCGTTCGCGTCGGTCTCAACAACCCATACTCCGTCTACTTTAACCCAGTTTGCTTGTTCGCCTTGATGATCAAGTTCATAAGCATCATAACGTACACCAAAGCTTAGTAGTAAGTCGTCAGTGAGTTGCCAATGGTCTTGCGCATACAGCCCCATTACAGTGCCTTCTTCGGCATAAATGCCACCGAAGTCAGCGTATGATTGCGAATCGACTTTATCTTGCTTGTAATCAACGCCATAAGTAACTGAGTGGTCACCTAGATCACTTGTATTGCGAATATCAAAACCGGTGGTTTTAATTGACGCATCCCATGTATAAAGCTCTCGTTTAAATGACGATTCCGTTTGGTACAGCGTTGTTTCAAAGTTTACCAGCGCATTTAAGTACCAAGTATGATTTGCAACTACCGTTTCACGATCACCCCACGATTTGAACAATGGATCAGTTTCTAATGGTGCCCAGTTAGTTTGCTTGCCAAACTTCCCTTCTTCTTCTCTTTTTTCGTAACTAACCGTGAGTTCTTGGTTATCTGTTAACTCTGCATTTAACTTAACAAAAGCCAATGTTTGATCGGCAGCGGTACCTGGGATTTCTTTTCCATCACCATCATCCATATTGTTGCGACTAACGTTCACATAAGACGCTAATACATTTACCGACTCTGTCACCTCACCATATAGCGATACGCTCTCTTTATGGCCATCATTTGTAAAGTAACTCGCCTTCACAAGTGCACCAAATTTTTCGTCGTCGGCTAGCATATCTTCTGCCGATTTAGTTTTAAAACGAATAGCTCCGCCAACCGCGCCACTACCAGCGGTAGCTTCACCCGCACCAGCCTGCACTTCAACACTGCGTAATAATTCGGGCTCGATTGAAACACGGCCAATATGGTGAAATAGCGTACTAGTCTGTGGTGCACCATCTACGGTAATATTTACCATAGAGTCTTCCATACCGCGTACAAATATTTTTTGTGCAATTCCCAGCGAACCACCAACTGTTACAGAAGGCGTATGACGGAAAATATCTTCTAGGTCATTCGCTTGATAATTTTCTATTTCTTCAGGCGTAATTTCAGAGTTTGTTGTGGCACCAACAACAATAATTTTTTCGATTTTTTCGTCTAATTTTTGCGAAGTTGGATTAGCATTAGCTTGCAGTGAGCAGCCGAGTCCAATCAAAACAGTCGTAAAGGTATTTAGGGCAAAGCACTGCTTCTTAGTGCGGTTATTTATGTGCATGGAAATTCTCTATTTCATCGAGTAAAGATAATAGGAATTATTACCATTTAGACCATGTTAGGATAGCAATTTTACAATTGTTACATTTGCAATTAAGTAGCTATTTGTTGGATAAAGGCACACAGCACTGCAGAGTTACGCGTTAAATCAAAATAACGGATAAGCGATTGCTCGCTATTCACAGGGAATAATAATCACCACCTTTAAGCCCTTTTCAGACTTATTTTTAGCGTGGATCCTTGCTTTAACACTCGCTAAATGACGCTTCGCAAGTGCAAGCCCCAAACCAAAGCTATCGCCATTTGCAATACGCGCTTTATCCAATCTAAAAAATGGCTCAAATATTTTTTCTAAGTATTGCTCTGGAATACCCGGTCCTTGATCAGTTATTTCAAGTACATAATAACTATCGTTTAGTGTTAGCAAAATTTGTACAAGGCCACGCGAAGGAGTGTACCTTAACGCATTACGAATCACATTTTCGATAGCAGGCGCCAAAGCGCGATGATTGCTGTTATGAACAATGGCATTATTTGGTGTAATCAGCTCTAATTGGTGTTCTGGGAACTCAAAACGCGCATCATCAACTAACACATCAAGTAAGTCGACCAGGTCAACACTTTCTTGTTGTAAAATCAATTTTTCATTATCAAGCCATGCCAGTGTGAGGCTATCTTCAACAAGCTTTCGAATATGCTTAGATTCCCTTTCAATACGCGCCAAATGGTCACTGGCATCAAGATGTTCAAAATTAGCTACCGCAATATCTAAACGGGTGAGAGGTGTTCTTAACTCATGCGATAAATCGGCGATCAATTGGCGCTGATTACCAATAAGTTCACCGATTCTTGCTGCCATAGTATCAAATGTTTTCGCAAGATCTGCCAGCTCGTCTTTGCGTCGCCCGAGGTACTTACCTACCCGCACCGAAAAATTACCTCGGCTAAATTCTGATGTGGCCTTTTCGAGCTGTTGAAGCGGCGTAACAATGTGGCGATACAGCATTATTGAAAGCAACAATAGCAAGGCCATTGGCGTAATTATCTGCAGCAAAAACTTAGTTGTTATCCAATAAGAGCCTGGACGCATATAGTCAGGTAAACGAATCACCAAACTTGCATGTGTTTGCGTAAATGGCACTTCCATAATTGGGTTTTCATCAAAATACAGATGAATTTTCCACTCTACACTGCGGCCAAAGTGATATGCCCCCACAACATCTTTATCTAAAGTATCGCCTGCAATATGTAATGCTTCAAAGCTCGCTATCGACACATATGTTTTCTCTTGTTGTTTGAGTGCTTCAAGCCAAGCTTGGAGTGCAGCTTTATCCCCTTTTAAGTATAGTGTTTCGGCCTGCCTTCCCCACGCATTAAGTTGGTTGCGATGCTGCTCTGCGATGAAGCTCATGCCTTCTTCGGTTTTTATCGTAACTATGTGTAAAAAGTAAAAAAAGCTAACCAGCCCTGTAGCCAATATAAAACACAGTTTCCATAACAAGGTACGCTTCATTTAAAGCAATACCCTTTTCCATGAACCGTTTGCAAGCGGTCTCCTTGCCAATTTGCTTGTGATAACTTGCGCCTAACACGGCTTAAATGCATATCTAAACTGCGATCGTACGCACCTAATTGCCTGTTAAGAACGGATTGATACAACTCTGATTTATCGATCACAACATTTCGTTTAGAGATCAGCTGCCATAATAATTTAAATTGAATCGGCGTAAATTCGAGTGGTTTTCCATCCACTTGGATTTGCTGAGAAGATGCGTTAATAGTCAAACCATCGATGCTAATTTCGGATTCCATGTTAGTAAAACTATTCACTTGGCTTCTGCGTAATAAGCTCTCAACCCTTAACAACAATTCTTTAGCATTGAATGGTTTTGCAACATAGTCATCTGCGCCATGCGATAAGCCAATGATGCGCTCTTCTTCAGCACCTTGAGCAGACACCATAATCACCGGAACTTGGCTAAACTCGCGTAATGATTTTAATAATGTAACACCATCCAGTTTAGGCAGCATTTTGTCCAGCAAGATTAAGTGATAGCGATGTTCACGGGCGCACATTAAGCCTCTTTCACCATCAAAGCATTGCTCTACTTGATAACCCGATTTAACTAACATGTCTTTTAGATAACAACTTAACGTTTTATCGTCTTCAATGAGCAATATGTTCATTACTATAACAGCTAACCAAAATGATTTTTAATCTCATTTAATAAGTTTAATGTGCAGCACTTCGAATGTAAATTCCAAAGAGTTGATTTTACTTTTATAAACTTAGCCGCGCCGAAATAAAGTCAAGAAATACCGAGATCCGCGACGACACCGCACTATTGCGATAATACACCGCCTGAACGCTCTCGCGTTTATTGGGTGATACAATGTGATCGTGAAATACACTCACTAAACGGCCCGCAGCTAAATCATCTTTAATCATAAAGTGAGAAAGTAACGCTAACCCCTGCCCTGCAATACACAATTGTCGCACCGTTTCTCCGCTGGAAGCACTGATCGCAAAATCCAGTTTTTGTGGCTTTTTAAGCGGCCAACTATTTAAATGAGGCGCATCACTAAAACCAATTAAACGATGATTTTGAGCAGCAATTTGCTTATCTTCAAGCGCTGCGGTGGCTAAATATTTCGGGCTTGCCACAATATGCAATTTACTTTTTCCCAGTAAACGCGCATGTAAATTTGAATCGCTTAACTCACCAATACGAATCGCAATATCTGTTTTATGTTCGAGTAAATCAATAATGCTGTCGTGGCTAGTAAGCTCTAACTGAATATCAGGATATAGCTCACTAAATTCGTTTATTAGCGGTGCAATTTGATGTAATACAAACGGGCTGGCAGCATCAACTCGCAACTTTCCCGACGGTGAACGTTTTAGTAAACGCAATGCCTCTTCGCCTTTAGCCAAAACATTAAGGCCATCACGCGCATGGCGCAAAAAAAGCGCCCCTTCTTCAGTCAGTTCTAATCGCCTTGTGGTGCGATTAAGTAAGGTTACGTCAAGAGTTCGCTCTAAACGTGTTACCGCCCGAGAGACTTTAGCTACTTGTAAATTAAGTAAGTTTGCTGCAGTAGAAAAGCTACCGCTATCAACCACTGTTATAAATGCTTCTAAATCTTCAGTTTTAGCAGAAACAGACATACACCCACCTTTTCATTTTTAACAAAAGTATTTTGTCACTACCGCTGTTTTTTGCAAATAAATTAACACTCACAATAGTCCTCTCATTAGTAGGTAACTAAAATAGGAAACTTTATGCCGTTAGCATTATTTGCGTTAACGTTAAGTGCCTTTGCTATAGGCACAACTGAATTTGTGATTGTCGGGCTCGTGCCCACCATTGCCAACGATTTGCAGGTTAGCTTGCCCAGTGCAGGGTTATTGGTTAGCCTTTATGCATTTGGCGTAGCAATTGGGGCGCCTGTTTTAACCGCCTTAACAGGGCGATGGAATCGAAAATATTTGCTACTTAGCTTAATGGCATTATTTGTTGTGGGTAATTTGCTGGCGTGGCAAGCACCTAGCTATGAAAGTTTAATAATCGCTCGAATATTAACAGGCCTTGCACATGGTGTGTTCTTTTCTATTGGCTCGACCATCGCCACCAGCTTAGTAAGTAAAGAAAAAGAAGCCAGCGCCATAGCTATTATGTTCACCGGATTAACGGTAGCGTTAGTTACAGGCGTACCACTTGGCACTTGGATAGGGCAACACTTTGGCTGGCGAGCAACCTTTTTAGTTGTCTCTTCGTTAGGCGTAATCGCACTTATTGGCAGCGCATTGCTGGTACCTAAAAACCTTAAGCAAAGCCGTCCTGCTCGTTTAAAAGAGCAAGCTCAAGTGTTAGTACAACCTCGATTGTTGTTAGTATATTTAATGACTATTTTAGGATATGGCGGCACTTTCACCGCATTTACTTACCTTGCTCCAATTTTACAAAGTGAAAGTGGTTTTTCAGCAAATACGATCGGCTTGATTATGCTGGTATATGGCGTATCGGTTGCTGTTGGAAATATTTACGGTGGAAAACTCGCCGATAAAAAAGGACCGATTAATGCTTTAACCATAATTTTTAGCGCCTTAACACTGATTTTACTAGCTCTAACGTTCACCATGACATCGAAAATAGGTGCTGTATTTACGGTATTGATTTGGGGCGCTTTTGCATTTGGTAATGTACCTGGATTACAAGTTTATGTAGTTAAGCTTGCCGAAAAGTTTACCCCAAATGCTGTGGATGTTGCGTCAGGTCTTAATATTGCAGCGTTCAATATTGGCATTGCTTTGGGATCTATTTTAGGCGGCGTTATTGTGGAACAGCTGACATTGCAAGATACCGCATGGATTAGCGCATTAATTTCTGCATTTGCGTTGCTAGTCACTCGCTACAGCGGCCGATTAGATCAACGTTCAAACATTAATACTAACCTCAGTACATAACCCCAAAAAAAAGCAACTATACCATGTCTTTTCGTGGTATAGTTCCATTACAACTAAGACTTTAAAATAATTGATTTTTTTAGTTATTCATTGGACGCGTCTGGTTTATCTGACTAGTATTATTTGTATGCAAAATTTTAAGAGAATATTGACGTGCTTGCTTTAATTAAACACTGCTTTTTAGTTGGTTCTTTATTATTTTCCTTTCATATAAGTGCCACCATTTCACTGCAGATCGCAGATCAAAATAACCAAGCACTAGAACATGCCATTATCGAAGTTGAAGTTTTAGCTCCAACACCACAATCAAACTCAAAAAAACCTCTGGTTATGGATCAAGTCAATAAAGCTTTCGAGCCGCATGTACTTGCCGCCCCCATTAATAGCTATGTTAGCTTTCCTAATAGCGATGATATTCGCCATCATGTTTATTCTTTTTCTAAAGCAAAGCCGTTTGAATTAAAGCTGTATGCAGGTCAACCAAAGTCACCCATCATATTTGAAAATACTGGTGTTGTGGTGCTGGGATGTAATATTCATGATTCAATGGTGGGTTACATATATGTACACAATAATAATCACGTATATATGTCGAACGAAAAAGGTGAAACAACTATCGCTTTAGCACCGTCTGAAATAAAAAGCGCGTGGCTTTGGCACCCGAGAAATGCAAAGGGCGTAAGTCATAAACAAGCAATTGATCTTGCTAAACTTAAACAAGCAAAAGGCGTTGTAAAATTAGCGATAACAGTTTCACCTGAAAAGGCAACGGGCAGTTTTGAAGATGTTTTTAAAACAACTAACTAAACTTAGCCTACGTGCGCAAATTACATGGCTTGCTGCCAACCTGATTATAATGACAACTCTGTTGTTAACGATTAATTATTGGTTAACCACTGCAAGCTATGTTGAGCAACAATTACAACAACAAATGTATTTTGCCCAGAATGTACTTAAGCAAAATCTTAAACAACAAGAGCAAGTGCTCGTTACATCAGCCAACGTACTTACCGCTGATTTTGGCTTTAAGCAGGCAGTCGCCACACAAGACACCAAAACACTGCAAAGTGCGCTACTTAACCATGGCCAGCGCATTAAAGCTGATCTTATGGTGTTAATTGACCTTAATGGTGAATTTATTGCGAGTAACAATAACTCATACTCTTCAGAGCAACTTCGCAACCACCTTAATGCACTTCCACTAAAAGCCGTTAATGCACAAATGCTAGTCATTAACGACAGTATTTATCAAATTATACTGGCTCCGGTCAAAGCACCACGCACTATTGCTTATGCGATAATTGGTTTTCGTATTGATCAGAATACCTTATCGCAATTACGTGAACTGTTATCGTTAGATATCACGTTCCTAGCCAATCAACACATTGTTCAATCAAGCTTATCAAAAGACGTGCTCGCAAATGAAAATGTACTTGGCGAAAACTTAACAGGTATTCGTCTATTGTTATCATCAGCGTCTTTTTACCATCAACCTATTGAGATTACTGCGACTAACAATATTTCCGCCGTGTTATCAGCCTCACTTGATACCCTGCATAGCGATATCAAACGACTTATTGTCGCCACCATACTCGCTATTTTATTTGTATTGTTTATTGCCATTAGCCTATCGCGCATTTTATCGAAACGCATTACACAGCCACTTAATAAATTGATGGATGTCACACAAAACATCAGTGATGGTAACTTTTTAGTACCTAAGCTCGAGAATCACTTTCCAAGAGAACTTGAAAAGCTGTATGGCGGTTTTACCTTAATGAGCAGTGCGATTAAGCAGCGGGAAGAAAAAATCACCTATCAGGCTGAGCGAGATTTACTCACCGGCTTATACAACCGCTACAAAATAATAAACGACGTTAACGTATTGCTTCAGTTGAAAATACACATCGCGTTAATAAACCTAAATATTAAAGGCTTTAAAGCACTAAACGATACGATTGGTATTACTAATGGTGACACAATTTTAAAAGAGATTGCCGCTAGACTTGATAATTTTCATAAACAAAGCCAAACACCCAAGCATTGCTTGCTGTCACGCCCTAACGCTGATGAGTTTATTGTTGCCATTACCATTTCAGAAGAGCAGCAAATCAATGGCTTTATTTCTCAACTACGTAACGAGTTAGAGCGTCCTTTTTATCTTGAGGGAATCGATTTATCACTGCAAATTTATTACGGCATCGCCAACTCAATTGAGCACGGTAATGATGGTGAAAAGTTAATTCGCCGCGCCTCAATGGCGGCTGCAAACGCAGTAAAAAGTAATAACACCTTACAATTTTATCAAAATGGTGACGACGAAGCTTACCTATATAAGTTGAATTTAATTGAAGAGTTAAAGCTTGCGCTAGAGCAAGATAGCGGAAATTTATTTTTAACCTATCAACCTAAGCTTAATTTAAAGACCAAACAAGTAGATAAAGCCGAAGCGCTTATTCGCTGGATCAATAAAAACAATGAATTTGTGAATCCCGAATTGTTCATTGCCCTTGCAGAGCAATCGGGCCTTATTGTGACTTTAACCCAGTGGGTTATTCGCCAAGCGGCAAAGCAAATACAGGCCTGGAACCAACTAGGACTTCACTTCAATGTGTCAGTTAACCTTTCTGCGCAAGATATTCAACATGAGCAATTTGTACATTTTTTATTAGAAACGATTGCACATTACTCAGTTGACGCTTCGAGTATTATTTTAGAGCTCACGGAGCGTGATATTGCCGACAATGAAGCATTAGTGATTGCTAAGTTAACCCATTTAAAATCACTTGGTTTTGAAATATCAGTCGATGACTACGGCATTGGGCAATCATCTCTTGCTAAGCTAAAAAACTTACCCGTTGATGAACTAAAAATAGATAAGTGCTTTATTCTTAAATTAAATGAATCATCACAAGATCAAGACATTGTCGAGTCAACCATTAACCTAGGTCATAAACTAGGGTTGCGCGTTGTTGCAGAAGGTGTAGAAAACAAAGAAAGTCTGGATTTATTAAACCAATTTAACTGCGATTATATTCAAGGTTACTACTTGGCTAAACCGCAAAAAGCGCAGCAGCTCAACGAATGGTACGCACACTATGTCAAAAATCATTAGCATTGTTTTAATACTTATTACCACTCACTGTTATGCCAACGGTAAACTGCTTGCAACGCCCGGTGTATCTCAAATTGAAGGCTCTGCAGGTGGTGGCCTAGTACCATGGGCGCAACTCGCAGGCTACGCAAGCGAAGATGAAATGTCGATTTCAGGATATTGTACGCAGGCAAATGTCGATGATTTTGAATTGAGTACTTGTGGCGTACAAGGTAACTTGTATGACCGTGTAGAGTTCTCTTACGCAGCGCAGCGCTTTGATGTTCTGCCGCTTTCAACAACACTTGAGCAATCGATTTATGGCGCTAAAGTGAAGCTCTACGGCGACCTTGTTTACAGTCGCTACCCACAGATTTCGTTTGGTATACAACACAAACAACTCGACACAGCTGACATTGCCTTCGCCCTTGGTGCAAAAGATGATTCAGGTACCGATTTTTACCTTGCTGCCAGTAAACTGCATCTAGGTGCTGTAGCTGGCTACAACCTATTGTGGAATGCAACAATCAGACACACCACCGCCAATGAAATGGGATTGCTTGGCTTTGGTGGATCACAACAAGACCATCGACTTCAATTAGAGGCATCCGTTGCTATCTTACTCAATAAACATCTTGCCATTGGTACTGAATATCGGCAAAAACCAAATAATTTGGGGTTAAAAGAAGACGATTGGCATGATGTGTTTGTCGCATGGTTTCCAAACAAACATGTCAGCGTTACCGCTGCTTACATCAATTTGGGCACAATTGCAGGTATCGAAAAGCAACGTGGCTGGTATCTTTCTCTCACGGGGTATTATTAATGACTAAATTCTTAACTCTTTTCTTTACTGTTGTTTTGCTAACAGCGTGCGCTTCCCATAACGCCAATCAAACGCTCTATGCTCAATTAAAGGGTGAGCAAGGATTAGAAAACATTGTTGATAGTTTTATTAAACACATCGCCAGTGACGAGCAAGTATTTCATTACTTTGCCAAAGCCAGCGTAAGTCACTTCCGCGCTGGATTCATTACGCATTTATGCGATGCCACAGGCGGCCCTTGCGAATATAAAGGCGATAATATGGTCGACATTCACACTGGTATGAATATCAATGAAGCCGACTTTAACCGCATTGTCGAGCTACTGATAAAAGCGATGGAAGACAACAACATAAGCTACCCAGTCCAAAACCAAGTACTTGCAAAGCTCGCACCGCATCGCGCTGAAATTATTAAGCGCTAGTGGTTAATTCCACGCATAAAAAAGCCCAAGCTAAAACGCTCGGGCTTTTCCATTAATTTGTTGAGTCAGCCATAAGCTGCTGGTTTTATTTGAGTGGAGTGGATAATCCACACATAAAAAAGCCCAAGTATAAAACCTAAGCCTTCCATCAATTTGTTGAGTAAGTCATAAGTCGCTGGTTTTATTTGAGTGGAGTGGATAATCCACATGTAAAAAGCCCAAGTATAAAACCTAAGCCTTCCATTAATTTGTTGAGTCAGTCATAAGCCGCTGGTTTTATTCGAGTGGAGTGGATAACCCACAAATAAAAAAGCCCAAGTATAAAACCTAAGCCTTCCATTCATTTGTTGAATCAGTCATAAGCCGCTGGTTTTATTCGAGTGGAGTGGATAATCCACACATAAAAAAGCCCGAGTATAAAACTCGGGCTTTTCCATTCATTTGTTGAGTCAGCCATAAGCCGCTGGTTTTATTCGAGTGGAGTAGATAATCCACATATAAAAAAGCCTCGGTGTTAACCGAGGCTTCTATTGAATTTGTTGAGTCAGCCGGTAAGCCGGGTTCTGTCGTGGATAATCATTCGTCTAGGCTTAAAATCACTCTTAAGCTCAAGCAACCTACCCGGTTCCGATGTGGGCCACATGTTCTTTATAAATAAAGATGGAACCCTATTTGGTCTTGCTCCGGGTGGAGTTTACCTTGCAACCAACTGTTACCAGTGGCCCGGTGCGCTCTTACCGCACCCTTTCACCCTTACCAACCGAAGTTGGCGGTCTTCTCTCTGCTGCACTTGTCGTAGGCTCGCGCCTCCCAGCCGTTAGCTGGCACCCTGCCCTGTGGAGCCCGGACTTTCCTCCCCTTTACCCGTATATCCGAAGATACAACGATAAAGCAGCGATTATCTGGCTGACTCAGGGCGCCATTATACGGATTTTAACGTCTGGGGCTAGTTTTATTAGCGCCCCCGCAAAACCATTCATCTTAGTTCAAAGAAACTGCGGCGATTTTAAAACTAGTTCAACACGTCTATTTTGCTGCATATTCGACTCGGTATCGTTTGCTGCTTTTGGCGCAACTGGGCCTACACCTACAGGCGTCAAACGTTGCTTATCAATTTTGTAGTTTGATACCAGCGTATTAACCACCTCTGCAGCACGGCGTTTAGACAAATCATGATTGTAACCATATTGTCCTTTGTTATCTGTGTGTCCCACCACATATAAAGATACTTGCTTCGAGTTTTTCAAAAAGTCTGCAATTTCTGCTAGTTGCTTATCTGAACTGGCTTTTAGTGTGTGCTTATCAAAATCAAATTCGATGCCATACAAAGACACGCTGCCTGTCGCTTGAATTTGCTTGCTTAGGGTATCGCTATCAATATTAAGTGCAACTTGGCTCATTGCACGTTCTTCAATAATATCAACCACCATTTCTACATCGAATTTACCACTATACTGCAGATTATAAATGGTTGCATAGATCTTACCTTGAGGTGTCACTTTCTCAGCGCTGAACAAATAATAATGACTCTTGCTGGTCAAATTATAAAAATCTGAGCGGTGATTCTTGGCATGAATTGTGTCTTGAAGGTTTTCGCGAAGAATATTATTACCACAATCTGCAGCACTGCACTCATAAATTAAATTAAACCCTGCTTTTTGTAATGCATTAATGTAATTCTGATGCACCGCGTAGGGTCCAACCTTCTTGTTAATACGGTAGTTAATCGTCGTAATTTTACCACTTACTGTTTTAGTCGGTATCGACTTTTTATACGGGCCAATTATTAAAGGGTATGACTCAAAATCATTAACCGCTGAATGAACAATATAACTGCCAGGGAAGCGCTCTATCATTGGGTGGTCGGCACTGCCTCTGGCATCTTTTTTTGGTGCTTTTAAACTCGAAAAATCAAGCGGCTTAATTTTGAATTTATTATCCACGGATATACCAACATCTGGCATTTTCGTTTCAACAATCTGTTCATAGGTATACTTTAATGCATCTCGATAATCATTTTTTGCAAACACTTGAATTGCTTGGCGACCACCTTTCTCTTCTTTTATCGCCGAAAGATAACCAAAGCGATTTTTTATGACATTTTGGTAACCTAATTGGTAAATATTGTTATAACGAAAGCTGTTTTCAACCGTTTTCAGGTAAGGTTTTGTACTGCAATCTGTAAGACATTTTGTAGCAATCGTAAAACCGTCTGCAATTAGGTGATTTGCTAATTCTTCAAGGTAATGCGAGTAACTGATGCTAGGCTGATCTTTTTGCTCTTGAACATATGACTTATATTGACCTGTAATTTCAACGGATTTTTTACCTTCATTGTCCATCATTATTACAATAGGTACATACGCGTATTGCGCACTGCTAAGAGTTTTGGCGCTATCGTTTTTTGCCACGACTAAGCCATCTGAACTGGCCATTGCGACCAATGGTAAGAGTGCGCATGAATATGCGAGTGCTTTTTTAAACATCTATCTTCCTTAATCTATTGCTGTTTAATATTTAAAAGCGCACGGTTAATGCGCTTTACATGTGAATATGTGTTTTTACCCCAGTTCAAGCATTGCTTTATATAGCGCGTTTTTCTTTAAATCTAAATAGTCTGCGGCGATACCACAAGCCTTTTTCAGTGGCATTTCTGCTTGTAGCAATTGAATCAGTTTTATCGCCTCAGGTGATATTGCATTTTTATCCGCTTGTTTTCCAGGCAACATTAACACAATTTCACCTTTCTGCCGTGCAGTGTCTTCTGTTAAGAAATCGATTAACTCCACCACTGTGCCACTAAAAAAAGTTTCAAAGCTCTTAGTTAACTCTTTTGCCAACACCACTTTTTGCTCATCACCAAGCGCTAGTTTTAAGTCATCTAAGCTAGCCATAATACGGTGTGTACTTTCGTACATAATGCTAGTCATGCCTGAATTGTATGCATCAATAAAAAACTCTTGGCGCGCTTTGCTTTTAGCTGGTGTAAAACCAATAAATTGAAAGCGATCTGTCGCTAGGCCAGAACATGAAACGGCAGCAATCGCAGCACATGCTCCTGGAATTGGGCTTACTTTTGCGCCTTTTTCACGACATAAATTAACCACGGCATAACCAGGATCGCTAATCAGCGGCGTGCCTGCATCCGATACAAGCGCCACATTTAATCCTTGGTCCAGCCAATCTAGTAACTCGCTCGCTTTTTGCTTTTCATTATGATCATGTACCGCAATCACTTTTGCTTTAATTGAAAAGTGGCTTAATAGCTTGTTGGTATGGCGCGTGTCTTCTGCTGCAATAATGTCAACGCTTGATAAAACACTGAGTGCTCGTTGCGTAATATCCTCTAAATTACCAATGGGTGTTGCTACTACAAATAACTGCCCTTTAGCGCTTTGGTGATTTGATGTTCCTAAATCGGTTGGTTTCTGGCTATTTGCCATTGAGCTCTCCTACAACAGTTTGTAATATATGACCTAATTGGATAGAAAAATACTGAGATCAGCGTGCGACTAAAACTATTAGGGTTAACAGCTATATTTTCCTTGTTATCAGCGTGTAGTACAACCGAAAAAACACCGGTTGTTGAAACGGTAAAAACCAAGCCCGCTGTTGAGGTCGAATTCAGCGCACAAGATTTGTATCAAAAAGCCTTATCTAAACGTGATTTTGATAAGATTCAGTTGCTTTATACCGCGCGCGACCGTGCGATTGAAGAGCAAAACTGGCAGCTTGTTATTACCATTTGCGAACAATTAATCGAATCGGGTAGCCCAGATAGTGTGCGTAATCAGCTTTATATTGCCTTGGCTTACACCCAGCAAAAAGATTATCACACGGCATTAGAAACGCTTGAGTCGCTCAATGCCAAACTCACATCCCCAATGCATTTTTTTCTACACCAAGAAATTTACGGCAATATATACTCAGCTCAAGCCTTACCTCATCAGGCGGCACCGTATTTAATTCGCGCGTCAGAAACCGCAAATAAACACGATTTTAAGGCAGACAAAGTAAATAAAGCACTGTGGCAAGTATTAAACCAACTTTCCATTAAACAGCTTGAAGAGCTTAACTCTGGTAACAGCATTCAACGAGGATGGGTTAGCTTGGCACTTTATACCCAGCTTTATATTGGTGATGCAACCTCATTACAAGCCGCGCTAAATAAGTGGAATTATGCCTATTCAAACCACCCGGCAAGCTTTGCTCTGCCTGATAACATGCAGCAGATTATCGATGTGCAACCAATTAATGTGAACCGCATCGCAATTATTTTGCCAAGCAATCAAAGTAAGCAAAAAGCATTATCGCAATCATTAAAGGCTGGCATTTTAGCGGCATCAGAAAAACACCCTGACCGTGAATTACACTTTATTAATTCAGCATTGAGCGCAGAACAAATTGCAGAGCAACTAAATGAACTTGCGCCTGATTTTGTTATTGGCCCACTTTTAAAAGAAAATATTGATAAGTTACAACAAGCGGGAACGCTCGATGCCTATCCTGCAATGTACCTTAACACCACACCACAGGCACTTGAGTCAATTGACCACTTTGCCTTTGCACTTAATCCTGAGCATGAAGTAACGCAAGCGGTTTATCATTTTGTAAATAAAGAGTTTAAAAAGCCACTTGTTATTGCACCGGGCAATCGTTTAGGTAAACGATTAGCCAACCATTTTACCAACCAGTGGTTGGAGTTTTCTGATAATGAGCCGGAAGTGGGTTTTTATGCAAACAAGCGTGATATGCAAAAGCTGGTGCAAGAGCTACTTGAAGTCGACAAGAGTAAAAAGCGCATTAGGGAAATCAGCCTAATGTTCAGAGGTAAGCTGCATGAAGAAACACGTTCTCGCCGCGATATTGATGCGATTTATATTATTGCCGATGCCGCGCAAACGCGACTGCTGAAACCGTCTTTTGATGTGAATATTTCAACCTTTGCTAAACGCATCCCTATTTTTGCCAGCTCGCGTAGCCACGATATTAAATCCGATAAAACCGACAAAAAAGACTTAGCCGGTTTGTATTTTTCAGAAATTCCGTGGATGCTGCCATTAACAGGCGAACAGCAGTCTTTACGCAGTGAATTTGATCAAATCTGGCCTGAGCACACAACCTTAGAGCAACAGTTGTTCGCCATGGGTTTTGATGCGGTTAAGTTAATTCCGCAATTGCGCCAACTACAAATGGTGCCGGGCAAAACATTAACAGGCCTAACAGGTGATCTAACGGTCAATCAAGATGGCGACATTGAACGCGCATTAAAGTGGGCACAATATCGAGAAAAACAAATCGTAACGCTCGATATTAAGTCGCAAAAACCAACGCCGTTATTTATTAAAAATCACCAACAAGAAACGCAGGAAGCGACTTTATAAGGCAAAAGGAATAGCATGGGATGGACCTCTAAGTTATTTAAAAACAGTAAAGAAAAGGGAAACTTTTTCGAACTACAAGCTGAGCAATATTTAAAGAAACAAGGTTTAACACCAGTAACACGTAATTATAATTGCCGTTACGGTGAACTCGATTTAATAATGAAAGACGGTAAGACTTTAGTGTTTGTTGAAGTTAAATACCGCAAGTCAGAGGCGTTTGGCGGTGCAATTAACGCGTTATCACACGCTAAACAGCAAAAATTAACACGCACCTTGTTTTATTATTTGAAACAAAATAGGCTAGAGGATTGTCCATATAGAGTCGACTATGTCGCAATAAGCGGGCAGAACTCAGAACAATTTACTTGGATTAAAAGCGCATTTTAGTATGCAAGAACTCGTTAAAGAAATATACACAGAAAGCATTCAAGCTCAAATTGCCGCTGGTGAAGCATTACCTAGCGCTTTAGAAGCCGCGGCATTTACCATAGTGCAAAGCCTAATTAATGGCAATAAAGTACTGTGTTGCGGTGGCAGCAATAATCATATGTTAGCAGCGCATTTTGCCAATTTGCTGGTTAATTTTTATGAAACTGAGCGCCCGTGCTTGCCAGCAATTGCATTAAGCAACGAATTAACACACCTGTCTAGCTATGCCACAACCGATGCCAACGAAAGCTTTTCACGCCAAGTACGTGCCTACGGACAAAGCGGTGACTTGCTTGTGGTGATCACGGTAACCGGTAACGAGAAAGAAGTGATCAGCGCCGTTGAAGCTGCTCTAACCAAAGATATGCAAGTAATTGTATTAAGTGGTGATGATGGTGGCGAGCTGGCAGGACTATTAGGGCCAAACGATGTTGAAATACGCGTGCCCTCAAAAAGACCGAGCCGAATTATCGAATCTCACTTGTTTAATATCCATTGCTTAAGTGAGCTTATCGATTTAACCCTTTTTCCACAGGATGATAGTTAATGAAATTTAAATTAGCTGTTGTTGCATCTATTGTTCTTTTACAAGGGTGTAGCGCTGCCATTGTCGCTGGTACTGCGGGCGCAGTAACATCAGCAACCGATCGCCGCACGCTTGGTACACAGATTGATGATAACAACCTTGAAATCAAAGCCACACTGGCATTAAAAGACGACGAGCAGTTAGCTAAATTTAGCAATATTATTGTGGTGAGCTTAAATGGCCGCGTATTACTGATTGGCCAAACACCAACCACAGAAATGCGCGCGAAAGCCGAAGCGATTGTAAAACCAATTCGTGGCGTTGAAAAAATCCATAATCAAATTCGCATAGGTAATATCACAGGTGTTAGCACCAAAACACACGATACTTGGCTAACTTCAAAGGTAAAAACCATGTTGGTATCTGAAGAAAGTGTCAGTGCTAATGATATCAAGGTAATTACCGAAAACGGGGAAGTCTTTTTAATGGGACTCGTTACCGAACAAGAAGCTAATTTAGCAGCCGACGTTGCCCGTCATGTTTCGGGAGTCGAAAAAGTAATAAAAGTATTCGAATACCTTTAAGGCGCTGTTAGCGCCTTTTTTATTATAAAAATAAGAATAAAAACATGCGCCATTATTTAATTTTACCGCTACTGCTATTTGCAGTATTCACATTACACGCCAAGCAGCATTTTGCTACGCCTTATAGCGAACGCGTTTATGTTACCCAAATCACCAAAGCATTTGCTGATGAAGTCAATCAAGAATTAGGGCTTAACATTGTTTTTCATAGTGGCGAAAGCCTTTATAAGCACAATGAAATTTACCGTGCACTGCGCACAAACCAAATACAACTTGGTGAAATATTTATCGCTCGTTTGAGCAATCATGGTGCTATCTATCAACTCGACAACTTACCGTTTTTAGCCACAAATTTTAGCAGCGCTCAACAACTAGCTAAGCAACAAGCCATTGAATTACGCAGCCAATTTGCCGAGCACGGATTACACCTGTTATTTACCAACCCTTGGCCGCCACAGGGCTTATTTACCAGTAAAGCAATCAAAACTGCAAACGACCTAAGCGGCCTTAAGGTTAGAAGCTATAGCGCAATGACGGCAAAATTAGCAAACCACCTAAAAATGATCCCAACCGCCGTTTCAAGCGCTGAGATTGCACAAGCATTTGCCACCGGTATGATTGAAGCAATGATCACCTCGCCAGCGACGGGAGTTTCGAGCAGAGCATGGCAATTTAGTCGCTATTACACACCAATCAATGCCTGGATCCCAAAAAATATGGTGTTAATGAACCATACCTTGTATCAATCGTTAACCCCAACGCAAAAACAGAAACTGAAACAAATCGTGAACAAATATCAGCAGCGTGCATGGCAACAAGCTGAGCAGCAAACCACACAGATGACTAAGTTATTAGCGGATAACGGCATGATTATTTCGCCTGTGAGCGATAGTTTATCGCAGAGTTTAAAAATTGTTGGCGCTAACATGGCGCAAGAATGGGCACTCAATGCAACGCAAAGCGAGTTACACGTATTGCAAAAATTTAAGGAGCAACAAAATGCTCAATAAATTAAATGCGTTCAACATGAAAGTGAGCATTTTACTCATCGTTGCGATTTTTTTGTTAGTGCTCAGCCAAATCGTATTGCGTTTGTTTAATTTGTACATTCCGTCACTCAATGAAATATGCGGATATTTGCTGATCAGCAGTTTTTTCTTGGCGCTAGGCTATAGCTTTGAACAAGAGAAACATATTCGTGTGGCTCTGGTGTTTGAATTCGACAACCCTAATCTCAGTCATTACGCCCAAGTAGTTAGCTATTTAACAGCGACCTTAATTTGCACCTTTATTAGCTATGCATGTATTCAGCTAACGATCGACTCTTACCATTTTCATGAAGTGTCGAGCGGTGAGATTGCGATTTTAGAATGGCCCATTCAAGCTATTATGGCTTATGCCAGCTGCGTAACAACTATTACCATTGCATTTAAGGGATTGGAGGTACTACGTGGACATAGTTAACCTTAGCGCTATTTTGGCGGTTATTTTTGCCGTTTTACTGCTAACAGGCGTTTGGATTGGTTATAGTTTAATTGGCGTTGCTTTGGTAGCACTTATTCTTAATAACAATTCGGCTATCGACCTGATATTTGCAGGCACTGCATTTGCGCATTTAACACCGTGGTCATTAATCGCTTTACCTCTATTTATTTGGATGGGCGAACTACTATATAAAGCCAAAGTAGCCGATGACTTATTTAATGGTTTAAGCCCGATATTGGCAAAGTTACCGGGGGGACACTTGCACATTAACGTGTTTGGTTCTGGTATTTTTGCGGCTTTATCAGGCTCTTCTGCGGCGACAGCCGCAACAATTGGCCGTATGACTATTCCAGAGCTAAAAAAACGCGGTTATAACGAGCAAGACATTTATGGCTCACTTGCTGGCTCTGCTACTCTTGGACTGCTAATTCCACCATCGATTATTTTGATTGTGTATGGCGTTGCTGCGGACATTTCCATTGCTGACCTATTTATTGCCGGCATTCTGCCCGGGTTAATTTTATTAGCGCTGTTTTCCACTTATATTGCGATTCGCGGCTACTTAAAACCGGTAGATAAAAGCCAACTCCTTGCAAGCTCAGGTAATCCACTAACGTTACTTCCAATTATTTCGCTAATCACATTTGTTATTGCTGCCATCTACTTCGGCTTTGCAACACCCAGTGAGTCGGCGGCATTAGGTATCGTGGGTAGTTTTATTTTAATTAAAGCAAAAAAACGAATGACGCTAGAGCTGGTTAAGCAAAGCTTAATTGATGCGGCGATGACCACAGCGATGATATTACTGATTTTACTCGGTGCGAGTTTTGTTACGATTGCAATGGGCTTTTTGCAATTACCTGCAACACTTGCCACTTGGATAGCCAGCCTAGAACTTGGTAACTATCAACTGCTAATCTATTTAACCTTAGCGTTTATTTTATTAGGGTTATTTTTAGATGGTATTTCGATTATTGTGCTCACCGCGGCCATACTCTTACCTATTGTAGAGCTAGCTGGCATCGACTTGATTTGGTTTGGTATTTACTTGGTTGTGGTGGTAGAAATATCGCAAATTACGCCGCCGATTGGCTTTAACTTATTTGTTTTAAAATCACTCACCAACGCCTCTCTGGCTCAGCTGGCAAAAGCCTGCTTACCGTACTTTTTGATTATGTTGCTGATGCTTGGTTTATTAGTGATGTTTCCAGAGATTGTTACAAGGTAGCAATATCGTAGATTGTAAAAATTGCAAGTTGTAAAAAAACCGGCTATTGCCGGTTTTTTTTGCGATTACTTAACCACCTTTAAATGCGAACCACGCTTTTTCGGTGGTTCATCATTACCATCACCCTCAGATGGTGTTTCTTGTGATTCAACCTCTGCTGGTTCTTCATATTCTGAAAAGTCTTCAGGGGTAAACACTGTACCTTCGCCATTTTCTCTTGCGTAAATAGCAAGTACGGCGCCAATTGGTACCACCACACGCATTGGTTGACCACCAAAACGCGCATTAAAGCTTACTTCATGATTATCCATATGAAACTGTGCAACCGCACTTGGGTTAATGTTCAATACAATTTGTCCGTCTTGTACAAACTGCATTGGCACAGTGACATTTGGAAATTCAGCATTCACCACTAAATGCGGTGTACATTGATTGTCTACAATCCAATCAAAGAAAGCTCTCAGTAAATAAGGGCGATTAGAAGTCATTAAAGTCGAATCTCGCGCTCAGCTTCAGTTAATGATGCTTGGAACGACTCACGCTCAAATAAACGCATCATGTAGTCTTTAAGCTCTTTGCTACCTTGACCTGTAAGTTCAATACCGAACTCAGGTAAGCGCCATAGTAGTGGTGCTAGGTAACAATCAATTAAGCTGAACTCTTCGCTCATAAAGTAAGGCGCTTCACCAAAAATAGGTGCAATCGCTAATAAACCTTCTGTTAACTCACGACGTGACGCGTCAACATCAACACCTGCTTCAATTTTCTTAGCAAGGCTATACCAGTCATTTTCGATGCGGTGCATCATTAAACGGCTGCGACCACGCATAACTGGGTATACAGGCATTAGTGGTGGGTGAGGAAAACGCTCGTCAAGGTATTCCATGATGATGTTTGCTTCGTATAAACCAAGCTCACGATCGATCAATGTTGGTACAGTGCCGTAAGGGTTAATTTCATGTAACGCTTCTGGCAAATTGTCCTTTTCTGCTAGGTGAATATCAACACTTACGCCTTTCTCTGCAAGTACGATACGCACTTGGTGGCTATACATACAGTTTTCACCAGAAAACAGTGTCATCACAGGGCGCTTATTGGCAGCTACAGCCATGCTTTCCTCCAGTATATTAAAAACAGCAATAGGGGCTTAAGCCCCTATTACAAATTTTGTGCTAAAAAGTGTGCAAATTAATGCACATCTCTCCAGTATTCTTTCTTCAGTAAGAACGCTAGGATAAACAGGATTACTAGGAAACCTAATACCTTATAACCAATCGCTTCTGACTGTAAACGTGTTGGTTCACCAACATACGCTAAGAAGTTAGTTAAGTCACGTACCGCTTGGTCGTACTCGTCATCGCTCATTTCGCCTGAACCATCAGTCGTAATTTCAACAACTTTCTTAACTTTAACGCCGTGCTCTTCAACTTCTTCGAAACGCGCAGTAGGTACACCTTGCAACTCTTGCAATACGTGTGGCATACCAACCGATGGGAATACAGTGTTGTTTACACCAAATGGACGACTTTCATCAACATAGAAAGACTTCAGGTAAGTGTAAATCCAATCTGCACCACGAACACGTGCTACTAACGTTAGATCTGGTGGCGCAGCACCAAACCATTTTGCAGCATCGTCTTGTTCGATTGCGTTAAGAATGTGGCTACCTACTTTTGAACCATCAAAAATAAGTTGCTCTTCGCCCACTTTAGTAGGAATACCGATATCACGGAATGTACGCTCATAACGCTGGTACTGCATTTGGTGGCAACCTAAGCAGTAGTTCATAAACGTTTTAGCACCACGTTGTAACGATGCTTTGTCCGTTAAATCATGATTCGCTTCTAAAAGTGGAACCGACGGGCCTGCTGCCATTGTTAGTGAAGGCAACAAAGCGAATAAACCAATAATTAGCTTTTTCATCATTTCGTTAACCTCTCTGGCACTGGCTTAGTCTTTTCGTTTTTACTGTAGAAGAACAGTAATACGAAGAACATGAAGTAAGTTACAGTCGTAATTTGTGATAACACAGTTTTAAAGTCTGTTTGTGGTGTTGCACCAACCCAACCTAGGATGATGAAAGTAACAACAAACTGAGCAATGTTTAACTTGTGGAAGCCACAACGGTAACGAATTGATTTCACTTTACCACGGTCAATCCAAGGTAGTAACGCAAGCACAACAATTGATGCACCCATCGCGATTACACCTAGTAGCTTATCAGGGATAGCACGTAGGATTGCGTAGAATGGTGTGAAGTACCAAACAGGGAAAATATGCTCAGGCGTCTTCAACGGGTTTGCCGCTTCAAAGTTCGGCGCTTCTAAGAAGAAACCACCCATCTCTGGCGCAAAGAAAACAACCCAGCAGAACAAGATTAAGAAACCTGTTACACCCACTATATCTTTTACTGTGTAGTAAGGGTGGAACGGAATCGCGTCAACGATATCTTTCTTATCTGTGTAATATTCATGGAATTTGAATTTAGCTTTATCTTCTTCAGCAACAGTGCCTTTCTTACGTTTAATTTCAACGCCGTCAGGGTTATTAGAGCCCACTTCGTGAAGTGCAATAATGTGTAAGAAAATTAAGATAACAAGTACTAATGGTAACGCAATTACGTGTAGTGCGAAGAAGCGGTTAAGTGTTGCACCAGAAATTACGTAGTCACCACGGATCCACTGAGTAAGGTCTTCACCAATCACTGGAATCGCACCGAATAGTGAAATGATTACCTGAGCACCCCAGAAAGACATTTGTCCCCAAGGTAGTAAGTAACCCATAAATGCTTCAGCCATTAGCGCTAGGAAGATAAACATACCGAATAACCACAGTAGTTCACGTGGTTTTTGGTAAGAACCGTAGATCATGCCACGGAACATGTGCAGGTATACAACAACGAAGAATGCAGAAGCACCCGTTGAGTGTAAATAACGCAGTAACCAACCGTATTCTACATCACGCATGATGTATTCAACTGAAGCAAACGCGCCTTCTGCTGAAGGAACATAGTTCATTGTTAACCAAATACCCGTTACGATTTGGTTAACAAGTACTAACATGGCTAATGAACCAAAGAAGTACCAGAAGTTAAAGTTTTTTGGCGCAGGATATTGTGCAATGTGCATATTCCAAACGCGAGTCATCGGAATACGCTGATCAATCCAATCGATAATATTCGCAAACATTACGCAGCCCCTTCTTCTCCACCAACTAAAATAGTGGTGTCATCGATAAATGTGTAAGGAGGGATTTCTAGGTTTAATGGTGCTGGTACAGCTTGGAAAACACGGCCAGCCATATCAAACTTAGAACCATGACAAGGACAGAAGAAACCATCTTCAGTACCTTCAACCTTTTCACCAAAACCACCGTTAAGGAAAGTTGGTGAACAACCCAAGTGAGTACAAATACCAACAGCAACAAAGATATTCTCTTTTTGCGAACGGTACGCATTTTGTGCGAACTCTGGTTGTTGTGGCTCTTCAGAGTTAGGATCACGAAGTTGACCTTCGTGAGCTTTCATCTGCTCAAGCATTTTTGGTGTACGATTGATAACCCAAACAGGCTTACCTCGCCACTCAACACGAATTAATTGTCCTGGCTCAAGCTTCGAAATATCAACTTCTACAGGCGCGCCTGCAGATTTTGCTCTCTCACTTGGGTTCCACGACGCGATAAAAGGAACAGCAGCCCCTACAGCTCCCACACCACCAACAACAGAAGTTGCGATAGTTAGAAAGCGACGGCGGCTATTGTCTACTGGCGCATTGCTCATCCACTCATCTCCACTATGATTCTCAACACTTGCCATATCGAGAACATCAGTTACAGCAGTTTAAATTTTGACTTTACAAAATAGGTGCGATCATAAATAAAAGCCTTGATTAAAACAAGGTTATACCGGTCTTCAAGCACAATTAAATTGTATTTTAGTTCGATTTATTTGAAATCACGAACACACAGCCTAAAACTGTGAAAATTCTGTGCTTTTACAGAGCTTACCCAAAATTGAGTGAGCGTGTCCTGATAGAGATCAAAACTCCGTAGAAGTGTGCGTGAAATTCAAAGTAATTAGTCGCTAAATTATGCTTTTCGAGCCACATTTGATGCATGCCAGAGTATAGCAACCTGCGGGAGGATTAACCAATGAAATAAGCGAGGAAATTCCTCGCTTTAGACTAATTTGTGACTAAAATGTGAAACTAAAACCAACTGACGGGCGCATTTCAAAGTCATCGCTCTCTTCTTTTAAAATCAAGTCATCGGTTGACTTCACCTTAGCGTAATCAAGGTCGATATATGCCGTATTATCTTTAGCGTATAAATTCATTACTTCTAAAATCAGCAACGCATCAAGCCCAAAAAAATCAGTTTTGCGTTCAAAGCGCAAATCTAAACGGTGATAAGCATCAAAACGCTCAGAGAATGGTTCGCCGTATTCCGGTAAAAAATTCCCCTCAAATTCAGGATTTTCACGCACACCTACAATAGGTGTGTAAGATTGACCACTGCGCGCTGTGAAGTTAAAGCCACCATTCCAGCGTTCGCTAATTTGGTAGTTAAACACCATATTAAACACAAGTGGTGTGTCGGCATAGTAGTCGCGAGTGATATCACGGCGCTCATCCGTACGTTCACTTTTGCCATAACTTAAACTCATCCAGCCGTACCAACGGTCGGTTTTGTTTTTATTAATAAGCAAATCAACACCATAAGCACGCCCCGTTACATCGTTGCTATAACGTAAATGCTGATCCACATCATTTTCAGTCAGTGCTAATGGTAAGTCATCCATGGTTTTGTAATAGGTTTCAATTGACCAACTCCAGTCATCCGCCAAAAACTGCTGATAACCAACAACCGACTGATTTGCTGTTTGCGACTTTAAGTTTGGGTTACCTGTGTCTTCTAAAATCGTACCAATATCTTGCAGGCGATTGTAACTACCATATTTAACCCACACTGATTGATCTTGATTAATGTGATAGGTCAATCCTAAACGCGGGTGAGTAAACGACTCATCGCTGTAATCATTTTTTTGATGTTGTACGCCAATGTCGGCAATTAACGAGTCGGTTATCGTGTACTGATAATTTGCGCCAACAAAATAACTACCAATATCGACTTCTCTTTTTCCTGCTATGCGCTCTCCTTTAGCAAGCTCGCAATCAGGATCTAATTCAGTACAGACATAGAGAAAAGTATCATATTCATAGCTTATCGTTTTATCAAAATAAGCAGCGTCAAATGTAAGTAAGTCATCACCCTCCACATTTATACTTACACGCCCTTTATAAGTAAGTAGCTCTTCTTTTTCTTCTTCAAAATATCCCTTGGGTGTTAGCTTGCTGCGCCCATAATCTAATCGACCCGAATGTGTTAACGAGCCAATCCCCACTTTTGCTTGATAACCTTTACCATAATGGTCCCAAATAACATTTTGGCTATCGAAGGAACGCGCAAAATCTGCATCGCCTTGAAAGTCAGGATTCTTAAGTGATAAATCTGCGCGTTCACTAAAACTTGCTGCGGCACTGTCTTCTGCGCCAGTAAACAATACACTTAACACATTGTTGTTATTAATATCCCAAACAAATTTACTCTGGTAATCATAGTCATCGGGGGCGTCATTTACAGTTATCCCCGTACTTTCACCGTCCTCATCTTCAATTTCCTCACCTTCTGAGAAAAATAACGGAAGCGTGCTTTTTCGCCCAGAAAGATAAAATGAAATATCGTCGGTGATTGCACCTTCAACAAAAACTCCCGCTTTAAACATAGTAAAATCAAGCGTGGTTTTAATATCTTGGTTTTTTGGGTTACGCAGTGTGACATCAAATACCGCCCCAGTTGCATCACTAAAGCTAGTGCCATAACCCGCAGAATAAAGGCGAAAATCTTGCACTAAGTACTTGTTAAAAATCGAGCTGCCAAAGTCGTGGAAAATATAGCCAGCAGGCATAAAATCGACTTCAAAGTAATTATCATCTGGCGACGAACCACGTACAGCGGGTTCACCCATAGAGCCTCCGGCCGCTACTACACCAGGCAATGCATATACAGCCAGTAAAGGATCGCCCAAAGCACCCGGCATATTAATCAGCTTTTCAGCATCTTCGGTAATTTCAGTAAGCACACTTGAACGCTTCGATACTACTTGAATACGTTCAATTTGCTCGCCTTTAGCTTGTTCGGCCAAGGCATTCGTTGCAAACACACTCGCCACAGCCAGCGCAACTAAAGAAATAGGTTTAAATGAAGTCATATCACTTCCTTGATACGGATTAGTTGAGTAAGAAGTTAACGCGGAAAATAATACCCCTACTCTCTGTAAGTGACTGTGGGAAAATGTTGAGAAATGTAGGGTGCCGTAACAAAGCCTTTAAATAGTAATTTTTAAAAGTAGTGACTTGCTGACAAACACGAATTTTAGGCAATAAAAAACCCGAGTATAAACCCGGGTTTTGTAATTCTTGTAAACGTAAAAAATTAACGTTTTGAGAATTGAGTGTTCTTACGTGCTTTCTTAAGACCCACTTTCTTACGCTCAACTTTACGAGCGTCGCGAGTAACGAAGCCAGCTTTACGAAGTGAAGAACGAAGAGACTCGTCAAACTCCATAAGCGCACGAGTAATACCGTGACGGATAGCACCCGCTTGACCAGTAGAACCACCACCTTCAACAGTGATGTAAAGGTCAAACTTTTCAGTCATTTCAACTAGCTCTAGTGGCTGACGAACAACCATGCGAGAAGTTTCGCGACCGAAGTATTCTTCGATAGAACGTTGATTGATTACGATGTTGCCAGTACCTGGGCGTAAGAATACGCGAGCACTTGAACTTTTACGACGACCTGTACCGTAGTATTGATTTGCCATGAGTTATGCTCCTTAAATGTCCAGTACTTGAGGCTGTTGAGCAACGTGTGCGTGCTCTGAACCTGCGTATACTTTTAGTTTACGGTACATTTCACGACCTAGAGGGCCTTTTGGTAACATACCTTTAACTGCTTTTTCGATGATCATTTCAGGCTTTTTAGCTTGAAGCTTATCGAAAGTGATAGACTTAAGACCACCTGGGAAACCAGTGTGAGCATAGTACATTTTATCAGTCGTTTTGTTACCTGTTACAGTAACTTTCTCAGCGTTAATAACGATGATGTAATCACCAGTATCTACGTGAGGAGTATATTCAGCTTTATGCTTACCGCGTAGACGGCGAGCGATTTCAGTAGCGATACGACCTAAAGTTTTGCCTTCAGCGTCAACTACGTACCAGTCACGTTTTACAGATTCTGGCTTAGCAACAAACGTTTTCATTTATTAAAAATCCAATGTTTACAATTTAAAAACCACAAGCAGAAAAATTTCTGCTGCTCTATTACACTTGCTTCAACCCCTTCGAGCTCAAGACTTAAAACCCTCAGCTGTGGCTAAACTAACCGAGGTAGAACGGTAAGTGGCGGACGCGGAGTATAGCAAGAGCTGGATAGTTTTTCTACTAATAATTTGAGGAAAATAAAGGTTTTTGGCTGCTGCGCAGAGAACACCGGAATTTTTAACCTAGTGCAATATTTTAGCTTTTACCTCTCTGTATTTTAACAACCCCCATCCATGGGGCTCATGTCACTTTTCTTTGCTTCTGTGTGATCAATCAGTCAATGCAACACACTCTTTAAATTTGTCTAACGGTGTACAAAATCCAAGAGTTTTTCTCGGTCGACTATTAAGTGCTTGTGCTACATCATCTAATTCCTCCTGAGAATATATTGATAAATTTGTACCCTTCGGGAAGTATTGTCTTAACAATCTATTAGTATTCTCATTTGAGCCTCGTTGCCAAGGACTTTGAGGATCGCAAAAGTACACATCAATATTTGTTTGTTCTGAAAACGTTTTATGACCTTTGAGCTCTGTACCTCGATCCCAAGTCAACGATTTATATAAACTACTAGGTAATTTTTGAGCATGCTTTATTAGTTGAGGAATGACATTATGCGTGCTTTTATTTTTTACTTTAACAAGACATACATACCTAGTTTGCCTTTCAACTAATGTTGCTATATAGCTTTTTTGACTACCTTCAATAAGGTCACCTTCCCAATGACCTGGTATAGCCCTATCTTCAATCGAAGCGGGGCGTTCACTAATTGAAATTAGCTCTTGAATATGACCTCTTTGGTTTTTTTCTTTAGTTCTAGCTCCTCTTATTCTTGGCTTGGAGCGAAGGCATTTAAGTAACTCTTTTTTCAATACTCCCCTAGTTTGGATATATAAGCTTTTATAGATTGTTTCGTGAGACACGTGCCAACTCTTATCATTTGGGTATTGTAACTTTAGCCAACCAGCTATTTGTTCAGGTGACCACAAATTTTTTAACTTATCAGCTATTAATAATGCGAGTTCTTGATTTAATTTTAGTTTACAAAGTTTAGGTCTTTTAGCACGTTTCCAAGCTTTATCGTCAGCGGCACAAGCCCTGTATTTATGAATACCGCCGTTACGTGATACTTCTCTACTTATAGACGAAGGCGCTCGTTTGAGTTCTTTAGCAATTACCCTAAAAGACTTATTTTGAGCTATACCTCGTGATATTTCTTCTCGTTCATTTAAAGACAGATGATTCTTAGAGCGTTTTCGTTTAAACCGTTTTACACCACCATATTTAGATAAAACATGATAAATTGAAGGCGCTTTGCGTCCCAATATATTGCCGATAGCACTCAAAGATTCACCAGACTTCCATCTTCGCCAAACTTCATCTTTTTCTTTATCGGTAAAACGAACAGCTGAACTATTACTCATTAACAGGCTCCACTTTTATGAATAAATAAAGTGTTGCACTGATTAATTGAATCTACATCGCCAAAGATAAAGTAACCAAAAGAAAGGCGACCGTACAATCAAACTTAATCCTCAAAGTAGCTTTAAATTTAAAGATAAACGTCATAAATCGATATCCCTATCTCAGTATGACTTACTCGACACGCTGCGCTTCCTGCCTCGTATTATCAATTAAAACCCACTTGTCGGGTTTGATTGAAACGGAATGACTAGCCGAAACTTATTCGTTTCAAGACACTATTCACCCAAGCATAAATATGGCTAGCTCGACCGCTTCGTTCCCTGTCTCGCATTATTCATTTAAATCCCTTTTTCAGGTTTAATGAAAGGGTTCTAGGATAATATACCCCCTCAGAGTTATTGTTTAATCGTTACATCTTCTTCTTTTAAATCTATGTCATAGACTGTGCTTATAGCATCAGACTTAGTACAAACATGTCTTACTGCTCTTGTATGAATCGTGGGACCCTTTTTACAAGTAATATTTTGCGCTTTCATACCGTATCGTCGAATATATTCATTAACAATAGAATCAATTTCACTTTTCATTTGAACGGGAGCCGCTGCGTAAAACTGTCGATATTGCTCTGACCATTCTTCAGTCTCAACTTCAGTTGCTACACCTAACCACCCCATTCCAATAAGTGTTGATTGAGGAACATGCTGCCCCTTGAGAAACATAAAAGCTAGAGTGTATTGTGAACCTTTATATCCCCAAGTAGCAGGCTTTTTTAATAGTCTTAAAGCATTTTCATAATCACCCTTCTGGTAACTTTGAATGCCGTTTATTTCCATCAACTCAAGTGATAACTGTGATTCAGTTTGAATACTTGCGGAGTTGTTAGACTTGCACCCTGATAAAATTAATAAACAGATACTAGCGAATAAATAACGATTCATTGAATTTAAATCCCTTTCTAGTTTTTAACCGCAAAATTTTAACTGCTTATTTAAAATATTCAAATATTAATCAGACAGTTAGTTAAGCTGATTGGCGGCATTATAGACAATCCTTATTCATTGGGGTTTTTAGCCCATCAAACAAACCTGAAAATGAAGCTTTAAATGAATAATGCGAGACAGGGAGCGAAGCGGTCGAGCAAGCCATGTAGCGACAGGGATGTTGCTTGATGGAGTTTATGTTCACATTTAAAACTTATTTGAAGATTAGTTTGATTTCGGGACGCCGAGGGGTTCCAAGGGGAGACCGGCGTTAGCCTCCCTTTGGCTGCCGTCGCCAGCGCGACAGACTAAGTATCAACCTACTCAGTAGCTACAACCAATCACTAGGGCTCACTAACTGTTAATTGCAAACTAACCCAACCGTTACGACTAAACGCTTACTTCTACTAAAGCTTAACTTCCCCTACAATCCAACTCTCACCCAGCAACCTCCCCTGTATTGCTACTCACATAAAATAATCACTAAAAGAAAAAGATCATGTATTTAAAATCACTACTTACAGCAATACTATTTTCAAGCTCTGCGCTATATGTAGATCAAGCTCTTGATGCGAAACAATGGCGTTACGCTGTAGACCCGCATGGCAGTACTGCGAGTTATGAAAAGCCCTTAGTTAAAGAAGAGTATGTGGGCATAGCGTTCAACCGAGTCCCCCGCGTTGATGCTCTGAATAATTCGTGGGTGGAGTTAATTTACGATCTGCCGAATAAATCATTAAACGGTATTACTAGTATTGAACTAACCTATCAAAGCGATAAACCATTAGTGGTTAAGTTATCGCAGAAGGATTATGGTGGAAAAGGTGATAAAAGCTATGCCCACTATCAAGCGCTTTTACCAAGTGCTAATCAATGGCAAACGCACACGTTAACTTTAGATGATTTCAACCGCCCAGATTGGACGCCAAGCTGGTCAAAGGATAAAGGCATTATAAAAACCAATGTTTCAGCACTTTATTTTGTGCCAAATCTAACCGATGAGAAAGGCGGTAACGCCTGGATAAAAATAAAAAGCGTAAAGTTGAATCAAGAGTAAATAGTATTGAGAAACGAGATCGTCAGATCTCGCTTCTATTTGTAGATTAAGCTAAATGCTCGCGCCCTAAATACTCTAAGCTTTGCATTTCTTGTAAGCGGCTAATACAGCGCTTAAATTCAAAGTCTAAAATACCGCCAGTGTAAAGTTCTTCTAATGGTGCGATGGCAGAAATAATTAACGTAACATTACGCTCGTAAAACTCATCGACTAATGCAATAAAGCGGCGTGCCGCATCATCATTCGCATGTTCCGACCCCATATGAATTACATTTGATAGCAACACTGTGTGATAAATACGGCTGAGCTCCATGTAATCAACTTGGCTGCGCGCAGTTTCGCACAACTCTTTAAATTCAAACATCACAATGCTGTCAGCTTCTTTGCGCGTCGCAAGATTACGTCCCTCAATTTCAATAACCTTATCTAAGCAACCGGCTTCAGGCGATAATTTATCGAAGTACTCAAATAAATTTTTATCTGCCTGCGCATCTAAAGGACTGTGATAGATTTCTGCTTGCTCGAGCGTACGCAAGCGGTAATCAATGCCCGAATCAACATTAACCACCTCAGTATTCGCATTAACTAAATCAATTGCTGGCAGAAAGCGGGCACGCTGTAAACCATTGCGATAGAGCTCATCAGGTACAATATTGGATGTAGCAACGAGTACTATGCCGCGCTTAAACAGCTCTTGCATTAAACCGCCTAATAGCATGGCGTCGGTAATATCTTGCACGAAGAATTCATCAAAGCAGATGATATCCGCTTCGCTTTTAAATTTATCAGCAACCTTTTCAAGCGGATCTTTTACGTCTTTTAGCTGCTTTAATTCATCATGTACACGGTGCATAAAACGGTGAAAGTGCACTCGCATTTTGCGCTCAAATGGCAGCGAATCAAAAAACGTATCAACCAAATACGTTTTACCACGCCCAACCCCGCCCCAAAAATACAGGCCTTTAATCGGCTTTACTTCTTGTTTTGAAAAAAGGCTGGCAAAAAAGCCTTTTTTAGCCGGTGGCTGTGCCGTTAAATCGTCGTACAAACGTTGCAAATGACGCACCGCATTTTCCTGCGCAGCATCATGGTGGAAGTCATCGCGAGTTAAATCTTGTTGATATTTTTGCCAAGGGGTCATGATAAATACAAAGCGTTACTTAAATTTTGATGTAAAATATTAACACGAGCGCAATCAAAGCGTATATTTAAACTATCTATTTTGAAAAATTATAAGGCTTAATAGTATGAGTACAGCCATTTGGATCACCCTATTAGTAGTCACTGCCGTTGCTAGCTTTTTTATCGGAAGCCTAATTACCAAACGTCAATACGAACATGATGAGCTCGAAAAAGAAGTAGAAAAAGCACAAGGTGACCTTGAGCAATTTAAACAAGATGTAGCCGACCACGTTGCCCACACCAATAAACTTGTTAATAAAATGCAAGACAGTTACGTACAGCTAGTTAAGCATATGGAAGAAACTAACAAGTTATTAGTTGCTGAGAAAAATGTTGAAGTCGTGCCTTTTTTCTCACAAGAAGCCACCGATATTTTATCTGAGACACGTAATAACGACAAAACTCGCTCTGAGTTATTAGCACGAAACGCTGAATTACAAGCAGCGCCAGCCGACTTTGTCACTGGCGAATCGGGTATTTTTAGAGGTGACAGCTCAGAAAACAAGCAAACAGAAAGTGCTTAATCGCATCTTGATGAACTTTTTTTTGACCCCATAGTCATTATAAGTAACTGGCTGGTTTGCCGCTAACAAGAAAAAGCAAATCAGCTACCCTTTTGATTTAAGGAGCGTTATTTTGACTATGAAAACTAAATTTACTGTTTTAAGTGCAGCAATACTATCTGCAACTCTTTTAGTTTCACCGGCAATTAGCCATGCAAAATTACCTGTTTCGGTTAACGGACAACAACTACCAACGCTAGCGCCTATGCTAGAACGCGTAACCCCCGGTGTTGTAAGTATTCGCGTATCTGGTTCAAAACAAGTACGCCAACGCGTTGACCCGTTTGATTTCTTTTTTGGTAACCCACAGCGCCAGCCCCGCGCCGAAAAACGCCCGTTTAGTGGTTTAGGCTCTGGCGTGATTATTGACGCAAAAGATGGTCATATTGTTACCAACAACCATGTTATTCAAGACGCTGAAAAAATTATTGTAACCTTACAAGATGGCCGCGAATTTGAAGCCAAGCTAGTTGGGAGCGATCCTCAGTCTGATATCGCATTGCTTGAAGTAGAAGGCGATGATTTAACTGAAGTAAAACTGGCTGATTCAGACGAGCTGCGTGTCGGTGATTTTTCAGTGGCGATTGGTAACCCATTTGGGCTCAGCCATACAGTAACCTCAGGCATAGTAAGTGCGCTTGGTCGCTCGGGCTTAAACATTGAAGGTTACGAAGACTTTATTCAAACCGATGCGGCAATTAACCAAGGTAACTCTGGCGGTGCACTGGTAAATTTAAACGGTCAATTAATCGGTATTAACACTGCAATTTTAGGCGCTTCTGGCGGTAACGTTGGTATTGGTTTTGCGATTCCATCAAACATGATGAAAAGTCTTGTAGACCAAATTTTAGAATACGGTGAAGTTCGCCGTGGTAGCTTAGGTATTCGCGGTGGTGATGTGAATGCAGGCGTAGCAGAAGCATTTGACCTAGAAACCAAACAAGGCGCTTTTGTAAACGCAGTTGATGAAGATAGCCCTGCCGAAAAAGCGGGTTTAAAGGTGAATGACGTAATCACCAGTATCGACGGTAAGAAAATCCATAGTTTCCTAGAGCTACGCAGTAAAATCGCAACCGCTGGCGAAGGTAAAACTGTTAAGTTAGGAATTATTCGTGACGGTAAGAGCAAAACCGTTAAGGTTAAACTTGGCGGGATTTCAGATGTTGCAACCTCGGCAGATAAACTACATCGCAATTTAACGGGTGCAACGCTAGAAGCCGGTGAAACGAGCGATGGCAAAGAAGGTGTTTTAGTTAAATCGATTGATTCTAACCGCGCACCAGCTGCACGCGTAGGGTTAGAAGAAGGCGATGTAATCTTAATGGTTAACCGTACCCGTGTAGATTCTGTGCGCGACTTAACCAAGGCAGTTGAAGATGTACAAGGTTATATTTTCCTACGAGTGCAACGTGGATCTCGAATTTTTAACGTACAAATTCAGTAATCTCTGCTGTTCAAAAAATCATACAACTTGCTAATCCAAACGCCCAAAGTAATTTGGGCGTTTTTTATGGATTAATGTAAAAACCTGCAACTTGCCGAATAGTCATATTCTTGCCACAATAAACCCCCTTTGAAAATAATAATTAACGGCGCAGCGTGTTAAAGAAGCTTCAGTTTTTGCTTACCCCTATTTTGTTAGGACTTGGTTTTGCCTTTATCTACCTATTGGTATTTTCACCAGAATTATTGCGTGAACAGCTTTCAACAAATAAAGCGCCACTTAATGCCAATCATTTAAGCTTTGCTAACGCGGTAAAAGCCGCATCGCCTGCAGTTGTGAACATATACTCAGAATCAGTTAGCAATCGCCCTCGCAGCCTGCGTCCATCAGCTCCTGTAAGAGAGCTTGGCTCTGGCATTATCATGTCCAAAAAAGGCTATATTCTCACTAACTATCACGTTATTAATAACGCAGACCAAATTTTAGTTGTACTAAACGATGGCCGACAATTTACTGATGTACAGCTTATTGGTTTTGACGTACCTACGGATTTAGCATTATTAAAAATAACCGCTGAGCATCTACCGGAAATCCCAACCAATAACGACTTTATTCCACAAGTGGGCGACGTCATTTTAGCAATTGGTAATCCATTAAACTTAGGTCAAACAATTACGCAAGGCATTATTAGTGCCACCGACAAAACTAATATTGCGCAAACCCGCCATACCCGCTTTTTACAAATGGATGCCGCGGTTAATACCGGTAATTCGGGTGGCGCAGTGATTAATACCAACGGTACGCTAGTGGGCATTACCTCAGCTAAGTTTAAGCATGCGCGCAATTTAGAAGTGCAAGGTATTTTCTTTGCTGTGCCCTACTCGCTTGCCAAAGAAGTGATGGATAAAATAATTAAGTATGGCCGTGTTATTCGTGGCTATATTGGCTTTGATGCCGACCCTGTCGATAGTTCAGGTCGTTTTGTGAGAAACAATCACACCCCTGTATACGGCATGCGCATTGCTCGCCTCGACCCGTTGGGACCTGCATGGCAAGCCGGCTTTGAACTCAACGATATCGTGACAAAAATCGACGGTAAAAAAGTCGTGAATACCAATACAACATTGGAATTAGTAACGAACACACCTCCAGGTAGCGTATTAAACTTTACAATTATTCGTGAAGGTAAAGTTATTGAAGTGCCAGTCACGGTTGGTGAGTTACAGTTCTAAAATAGTAGCTCTATAAACAAAAAGGCCGCATATGCGGCCTTTTTTGATTCTTCAATAATCTAGGTGATTAACTAAGCTTTGCGACGCTTAATTTTAACGCCTAAACCACCTAGTTTATCTTCAATGCGCTGATAACCTCGGTCAACATGGTAGATGCGGTCTACCACGGTTTCACCTTGTGCAATCGCACCTGTCAGTATCAGACTCGCTGAAGCACGAAGGTCTGTCGCCATTACCTGTGCGCCACTAAGTTGCTCAGTGTGCTCACAAATTGCGGTATTACCTTCTAAGCGAATATTCGCACCCATACGCTTTAGCTCTGGCACATGCATAAAACGGTTTTCGAAAATCGTTTCAGTAATCGTTGCACTACCTTCAGCAACCACATTTAACGCTGTAAATTGTGCTTGCATATCGGTTGGAAAGCCTGGGTGCGGAGAGGTTTTAATATTAACCGCTTTTGGCATGCGACCACGCATATCAAGGTAAATACTGTTATCCGCAAGCTCAATATGTGCATTAGCATCACGTAGCTTTTCAATAACCGGCTCTAAACTAAAGTGGTCAGTGCCATGACATAGCACTTCGCCTTTTGCCATTGCCGCTGAAACTAGGTAAGTACCCGTTTCGATGCGATCTGGCAAAATACGATGCTGACAACCTTTTAGCGACTCTACACCGGTTACTTCAATACGATCCGAACCTGCACCTGAAATCTTCGCACCCATAGCACTTAGATACTTAGCTAAGTCGGTGATTTCTGGTTCGCGTGCTGCGTTTTCTAATACAGTGACTCCTTCAGCTAAGGTTGCCGCCATTAGTAAGTTTTCAGTAGCACCTACACTCACCACATCCATAAAGATGTGAGCGCCTTTCAAGCGACCGTTTACTTTGGCATTAATGTAACCGCCTTCTACCGTGATCTCAGCGCCCATTTTTTCAAGGCCTGAAATATGAAGGTCAACTGGACGAGCACCAATAGCACAACCGCCAGGTAGCGACACCTGCGCCTCACCAAAACGTGCCAATAACGGTCCTAATGCTAAAACAGATGCGCGCATCTGCTTTACAAGCTCGTATGGAGCAAGCACTTTATCTATAGTCGCACCATCAACGATTAAATCATCTTGCTGCCACTCAACTTTAGCGCCTAATGTTGAAAGTAGTGCTTCAGTGGTATTAATGTCGCGCAAACGCGGTACATTGGTAAAACGGCTTTTGCCGTTAGCGAGGATTGCTGCAAATAAAATTGGAAGTGCGGCGTTTTTAGCGCCTGAAATAGTCACTTCTCCGGCGATAGTGCTGCCGCCTTGAATAACAAATTGATCCATTTATGCCACCTATAGCATCATCAATTTGCGATCACGTTCCCATTGCTCTGGCGTGTAGGCTTTAATTGATACGGCATGCATTGTGCCGTCAGAAATCTTTTCCATTAATGGCGCATAAACCATTTGCTGCTGCTTAACGCGCGACGCGCCAGCAAAACACTGACCTACAACAATCAATTCATAATGACTGCCTTCGGCTTTTACTTTAATAAAATCAAGCGATAATGCTTGCGATAAAATATCTTCGACTTGTTTAGGATCCATTAACTCTACTCAAATAAATTCTCTACGTGACCCAATTGCATTAGCTTTTTGAGTTGCTCAGGTAAGTGGACAAGTTTAAGGCTTATATTGTTCCGTTGCAATTGTGAGAAATTATAGATGAGCCAAGCAAGGCCTGCAGTGTCAACTTTAGCAACCTCGCTCAAGTCGAGCGTTAGGGTTGATTGAGTTGGAACTTTGGGTAGTTTAACACTCGGTACTGAGTAGCGATTAAGCTCGCCACTCAATACATAAGTTGTGTCATCAACCGCTTTTAACGTAAGTAAAGACATTACTTATTCACCAGCAAATTGCACTGGCAACTTGCTCTTTTTATCTAGCATATCAATTACGTAACCAAGGCCCTCTGTTCGCAGAATACCGTGAAACTCTGATTGCTTAGCATCTAATAAACTAATGCCTTCAGGTAACATATCGAAACCTTTCCATTCGCCTGATTTAGTTTTGCGTACTTTAAAGTCGATGTTGATATCTGGCTTACCTGATTCAACAATTTTAGTTTTAACAAGCACTAACTTATCGTCTGAAAAGTCTTGAGCTGGTGCAAATTCTACTTCTTGACCACGATATTGCGTAAAAATACCCGCATAAGACGTAATTAAATATTCGCGAAATACATCAATAAAGCGTTTAAGGTTTTCAATTTCCGCCTTTTGCTCTTCTTTATCTTTAATATTACGCACTTTAGAAATATAGCTACCAAGCACACGCTGCGCCGCATAGCGATAATCGATATAAGGAAGTAGCTCTTGCTCAACCACTACTTTTAAATGGTTTTTATCTTGTTCAATAATCGCTTTATCTTGAGTGATACGAGCAAAGGTATTCTCCGCAACCGTTCTCACCATTAAATACGGGTTACTTTCGTCCACTTCTTTAGCAACTGATACACTCGATGCCAATACCAGTAAAATCGCAAATAAATATTTCATCATCTTAACTATTACAATCCTAATTAATCGTTACTTTGGTTAAACAAAAACTGACCAATAAGCTCTTCTAATACCAGAGCTGATTTCGTATCAGTAATAAAGTCACCATCTTTTAAAGCCTTTACTTCTTCGAGGCCAAACATTTCACTTAGTTCATCCTCGCCATTCATATCTTTGTGCGCAATCACACCTGGGTTAATACCTAAATACTGCTCACCAAGAATGCCTGAAGTTAATATATTGACCGACGTAGTCTCGGTAAAATTGCTGTATTCTGTCGCAATTTTCATGTGTACAACAGGAACATAGTCCGTAGGGTCTAAATTAATTGCTTCTACACGACCCACTACAACACCACCCACCTTGATTGGTGAACGCACTTTAAGTGAGCCTATATTGTCGAATTTTGCATAAAGGCTGTAAGTATCGCCATTTCCGCTCATGCCCGCATTCGCTACTTTAAGTGCCAGCATCACAATTGCCGCAATACCAAGCGATACAAAAAATCCCACTAAAATTTCAATTTTCTTCGAATTCATTTTTTACCCTTTACGCGCCAAACATAATTGCTGTTAGCACAAAATCTAATCCCAAAACTGCCAATGATGACTGCACTACGGTTTCTGTTGTTGCTTTACTAATACCTTCAGAAGTTGGTACACAATCGTAGCCTTTATAAAGTGCAATCCAAGTCACAACAAAAGCAAATACCACAGCTTTAATTGCGCCATTTAAAATGTCTTTTTCAAACGATACTTGTGCCTGCATAATTGACCAAAAACTACCTGAATCAACACCAAGCCAATCAACACCAACAATGTGTGCACCAAGAATCGCTACCGCCGAGAAAATCATCGCAAGCAACGGCATACTAATCATGCCTGCCCAAAAACGTGGCGCAATCACACGTTTTAGGGGATCTACAGCCATCATTTCTAAACTAGTCAACTGTTCTGTTGCCTTCATTAAACCAATTTCGGCAGTTAGTGCGCTGCCTGCGCGACCTGCAAATAACAATGCTGTAACTACGGGGCCTAACTCTCGCAATAAACTCAGCGCAACCAATGGACCAAGGCTGTCTTCAGCACCGTAATCAACCAATACTGTGTAGCCTTGTAATGCCAATACCATGCCGATAAAAAGGCCAGATACTAAAATAATAATCAGTGATAAAAAGCCAACCATATAAAGTTGCTTTATCAATAATGGTGTGCCCTTTTTAAAATTTGGCACACTAAAAATAGCGCCTAACAACATAATTAGCGCACGGCCTATACCTGCCAATGTGTCTAGTGTATTGCGGCCGATTGTTTGAATAGTATTAACCACGTTCGCTTCCCATTAATAAATCTTGTTCGTATGGCGCAGCATCAAAGTGGAATGGTACAGGGCCGTCAGATAGCCCTTGTAAAAACTGTTGAACTAATGGCGATTTTGACTGAGCGACCTGTTCAGGTGAACCTTCACCAATCACTCCTTTATCCGCCAAAATCACGACATGATCCGCAATACTCATTACCTCTGTCACATCGTGCGTTACCACCAAAGAAGTGATATTAAGCGTTTGGTTTAGTGATTTGATTAACTTAACTAACACGCCCATTGAGATTGGGTCTTGTCCGGCAAAAGGCTCATCGTACATGATTAATTCGGGGTCGAGCGCAATTGCCCGTGCCAGTGCCGCACGTCGTGCCATACCACCTGAAAGTTCTGACGGCATTAAATTACACGCGCCACGTAACCCAACCGCTTCTAATTTCATTAACACGATAATACGGATAACATCTTCTGACAGTTTAGTATGTTCACGAAGTGGGAAAGCAATATTGTCAAACACGCTCATATCAGTAAATAAAGCGCCGCTTTGAAATAACATGCTCATACGTTCACGCGCTTGGTATAGCTCGCTGCGTGACATTTTCGGAATACTTTCACCTGAAAACAAAATGTCGCCTGAATCGGGTTTCAGCTGACCACCAATCAAACGCAACATGGTTGTTTTACCAATACCACTTGGTCCCATTATCGCGGTGATTTTTCCTGTAGGAACGCTAAAGCTCATGTTTTGATAAATCACTCTATCGCCACGAGAAAAGGTAACGTCCTTTATTTCAACTAAACTTTGCGACAAGTCGCTCTCCTAGAATTAATTGCGCACTGTATTCTAAGCGTTTTAAAAATGTTGTGAAACCTATGAAAAAGTAAATATTTGTAATAACACTTACAAAAGCTGTGTTTTAAATCCAGATTTGATATTATTTGGTGTTATCTAAATTTTGGTTTTTATTCAATAATGTTGTTATCAATTGCTATTTTAATTGCAGGATTTGTCGGCTTAGTTTGGAGTGCGGATCGCTTTGTTTTTGGTGCGGCTGCACTGGCAAAGAACTATGGTATTCCAACATTAATTATTGGTTTAACAATTGTCGCGATGGGCTCATCGGCACCAGAGATGATGGTATCGGCGCAAGCGGCGCTTGCAAAACAAACAGACACTGCTGTCGGTAACGCGGTTGGTTCAAATATTACTAATATTCTGCTAGTACTTGGTATTACTGCACTGTTGCGCCCGCTGAGTGTGTCATCGAGTACGCTAAAACGTGAAATGCCAGTCGTAATGCTAGTATCCCTTGGTGCTTGGTACATTTTATCGGATAACTATTTAGCATTCGGAGAAGGCGTTGCACTGATGGTGAGTTTCTTCATTTTTATTGCTGCAGTGACCATTATCTCGGTAAAACAAAGCAAAGCAGCCAATGCCGAACACGACCCCTTCGTTGACGAAGCCTGTGACGAAGTACCTGACAATGTACGCACACCGATTGCTCTTATGTGGTTAGTTATCGGCATGGCGATTTTACCTATCAGTTCACATTTTATTATTGAATCAGCAACCGATATCGCCAAGTTGTTCGGCATTAGCGATTTGGTGATTGGCTTAACTATTATTGCAATTGGTACCAGCTTACCTGAACTAGCGGCGTGTGTTGCTGGCGTACTTAAAAATGAAGACGACTTAGCACTAGGTAACATTATTGGCTCAAATATCTTTAACCTGTTAGCGGTATTGTCGCTTGCGGGCATTATTAATCCATCAAACGTTGATCCTGCAGTATCAAGCCGCGATATCTTAATTATGTTAGGTGCAACAGCAGCCCTTATTGCAATGAGTTTGAGTATTCGCGGTTCACGCCGTATTAATCGTGTTG
This sequence comes from Pseudoalteromonas sp. ABV4_021, assembly GCF_056159365.1. NCBI lineage: Bacteria > Pseudomonadati > Pseudomonadota > Gammaproteobacteria > Alteromonadales > Pseudoalteromonadaceae > Pseudoalteromonas > Pseudoalteromonas sp. ABV4_021. The sequence goes on from NZ_JBSWVB010000001.1 coordinate 2,808,376, forward strand.
AAGGCGGTTTGTTGTTAGCTGCCTTTTTAGGATATCAATACCTTATTTTCTCAACGGTAAGCGCTTAAGGCTAAGTCATGAACTTTATTGCTCGCGGTAAACGCGTTTTAGAAATCGAAAAAAATGCCATTGAGCAACTCGCTCAATATATCAACGATGACTTTAGCAATGCGTGTCAGTTAATGTATGACTGCAAAGGCCGAGTTATTGTCATTGGTATGGGAAAATCGGGTCATATCGGTAATAAAATAGCTGCCACATTAGCAAGTACTGGCACACCCGCTTTTTTTGTCCACCCAGGCGAAGCAAGTCACGGCGACTTAGGCATGATCACACAAGATGATGTGTTATTAATGATCTCTAATTCAGGTGAAACCGCAGAAGTGATTAACCTGATCCCCGTAATCAAGCGAATTGGCGCGAAAATCGTGGGGATGAGTGGCAAACAACACTCAACACTTGCGCAACAATCTAATGTGCATATTTGTATCGCCATTTCAGAAGAAGCCTGCCCTTTAGGACTCGCACCTACAGCAAGTACTACAGCAACCTTAGCGATGGGTGATGCAATTGCTGTTGCACTACTTGAAGAAAAAGGCTTTACCGCCGATGACTTTGCTTTATCACACCCTGGCGGCAGCTTAGGTAAGCGCCTATTGTTAATGCTTAAAGACATTATGCATCACGGCGAAGCATTACCTGTGGTTGCAGAAAACACAACGGTTAAAAACGCTCTGTTAGAAATGACAGCCAAAGGGCTTGGTATGACAGCGGTTGTCGACAATAACGGATTACTTTCAGGTATTTTTACCGATGGTGACCTACGCCGGATTTTAGAACAACGCATTGATATTCACGCTACAGCTATTTCAGAAGTGATGACTAAACAGTGTACAACAGCAAATGAATCGATGCTTGCTGCTGAAGCCTTAAACATAATGGAACAAAAGAAAATAAACGGTTTGCTTGTAGTTGACCAGCAACAACAGCCTATTGGCGCACTTAATATGCAGGATTTACTTAAGGCAGGTGTTTTATGAGTTTAACTGCATCACAACAGCTTTTTAACGAATTATATGCACAAACCAGTGCTGACGTATTTGCAAAAGCAAACAAAATTAAACTGTTAATTTGTGATATCGATGGCGTATTTTCTGATGGTCGCATTTACCTTGGTAATGATGGCGAAGAACTTAAAGCATTTCACACTAAAGATGGTTTTGGTATTAAGTCGCTTATCAATAGTGGCATACAGGTTGCGGTAATTACTGGGCGCAACTCAAAGATTGTGGAAAACCGCATGAAAAGCCTTACTGTTCAGCATATCTATCAAGGGCAAGAAGATAAAATTGTCGCTTTTAATAACTTAAAACACACGCTATCACTTGATAACGAAAACATTGCTTATATTGGCGACGATAGCCCTGATTTACCCGTAATGGAATTAGTAGGCTTTGCCGTAGCAACCAATGATGCTCATCCTCTGGTAAAACGCATCGCTGATTATAAAACTACCATGCTAGGCGGTTTTGGCGCCGTAAGAGAACTGACCGATTTAATTATGCTGAGCCAAAACAAAACTCTCAGCCATGCAGGCAGTAGCAGCTAATGTCGGCGCGTATTGCACTTACTATACTTTTCACCATTGCTATGGTTTGGCTTTGGTTGCCTTACTTCTTTACACCTAAAGAACCAAAACCGATTGTTGAAAACGTTGCCAGTATTCCTGATTACATTGCAACCGACTTAAAACAAACCAACTTTAATGAATCTGGTACTGTTAGCCATAAAGTAATGGCGCGAAAAATGTCGATGTATCAAGATTTAGGTTTTACCCACTTTGAAAAACCACAATTTACTATTTTTTCAGAACAAGGTGTGTGGCAGCTCACAGCCGATGAGGCCACGCTCTACAATAACGAAAAGCTCATTTTGGAACAAAACGTTATTGCCAAAAGTCTAACGCCAAATATCATGCTCAATACAATTGAAGCGGCAAGTGTAGAATATTTAATTAATAGCAAACTAATGACTTCTCAATCCGAAGTAAAAATGACAGGTCCGGGACTTGAAATTAAAGGACAAGGCCTCAATGCTAATTTAGAAGAGCAAGTTATTAAGTTAATAAACCATACAAAGACCACTTATTATGACCAATAACATGACGAATTTACTGTCAATCGCTGGACTAGCTTTCACTTTGTGTATCACAAGTGGACACGCTATCGCTGAGCAGATCAAACTTAAGCATCCACTTGAGATTGACGCCGATGAGCAAGCTGCTCGCTTAAAAGAAAATGTCGGTATTTTTCGCCATAATGTACAAATTAAGCATGGCAATATGACCATCACCGCCGATTACCTTGAAGCACATAAACGAGCTGAGTTAGGTGATAACCAGCAATTACTTATTGCCAGTGGTGATCCGGTAAAATTTAGTGCTGAACAAGAAGATGGGTCAATCATTGTCGCAAGTGCTAAAAAAGTCACTTACGACGTGGCTAAATCATTATTTACAATGTCTGGTAGCGCTAAATTTCAACAAAATGGCGACATGATGTCAGCAGATACCATCATATATGATCGCGCAGCTGAAACGGTGACCTCTAAAAAAGCTGAAAACTCAACTAACCAAGTAAAAACCATCATCAATACGCAAAATGAACAAGGCGGACAATGAGCACATTAATTGCCGAAAAGCTGGCTAAAAGTTACAAATCACGCCAAGTGGTAAAAAATGTTGGTTTAGAAGTGAAAGCTGGCAGTATTGTTGGTTTACTTGGCCCTAACGGTGCCGGTAAAACAACGACCTTTTACATGATTGTTGGTTTAGTACCGAGCGACAATGGCGTTATTCGCATTGATGATAATGACATTACACTGCAACCAATGCATAGTCGCGCCCGTTTAGGCATCGGCTATTTACCGCAAGAATCGTCGATTTTTAGAAAGCTTACTGTGTATCAAAACATCATGGCGATTCTAGAGACACGCAAAGAACTTAATCGTGTGCAACGCGAAGAAGCGCTCGATGATTTATTAGAAGAATTTAACATTGGCCATATCCGAGATTCACAGGGTATGGCATTGTCGGGCGGTGAACGTCGTCGTGTGGAAATTGCGCGCGCATTAGCCGCAAACCCCAAATTTATCCTGTTAGATGAACCTTTTGCTGGTGTTGATCCTATTTCAGTGATAGATATAAAGAAAATAATTGAGCATTTGAAAAATCGCGGTATTGGCGTATTAATAACGGACCACAATGTGCGTGAAACCTTAGATGTATGTGAGAAAGCCTACATTGTTTCTCACGGCGAATTAATCGCATCAGGCACGGCCGAAGACGTTTTAAACAACCAAAAAGTACGCGATGTGTACCTAGGTGAACAATTCAGACTATAGTAATAGTTATAGGCCTTGAATTTGGAATTGAATTGTTAACTAGCGGCTTGAAATCGAAAGAAGGATTAGAATAACTACATGAAGCAATCTTTACAGCTTCGCCTTGGGCAGCAACTAACAATGACTCCACAATTGCAACAGGCTATTCGCCTGCTGCAACTGAGCACGTTAGATTTGCAGCAAGAAATTCAAGAAGCGCTTGACGCCAATCCTTTACTTGAAGAAGACATTGACTACAGTGACGATAAACAAAACAACGAAAACACTGAGTCAAACAAAGACGAATCATTAAACGGCGATGATGTTGAAGCAGCGCCAAGCCAAAGTGAAATTGAATCAAGCGACGCACTTAGCAACGAGAATATCTCTGACGATTTAGCTATGGATGTGTCGTGGGATGATTATATCAGCGCCGCACCTGTTTCTGTCAGTAACGCCCCAGCTCCTGATAACGATACTGTATATCAAGGCTCAACCAGCGAGTCATTGCAAGATTACTTAATGTGGCAATTACGCTTAACGCCGTTCAGCGACACCGACGAGATGATCGCAACCACTATTGTTGAAGCGGTAGACGATTCAGGTTATTTAACACAAAGTAGCGAAGAAATTTTAGAAGCGGTACAGCAATCTGACGACCAAGAGCAAATTGAACTAGATGAAATTGAAGCTGTGCTTAAACGAGTTCAACTCTTTGATCCTGTTGGTATTGCTGCCCGTTCGTTACAAGAATGTTTATTGATCCAGCTCAATCAGTACGACAAAAATACCCCTTGGCTAAATGAAACAAAGAGCGTAATCTCAAACCATATGGAACTTTTGGGGTTAAGAGACTATCGTACCATAATGAAGAAGACCAAACTCAAAGAACCTGAGTTAAAAGAAGTCTTAACATTAATACATAGCCTTAATCCAAAGCCAGCTGAAAGCATCATTCATGAAGAGCCAGAGTATGTTGTTCCTGATGTTTCAGTAAAGAAAATTAAAGGACGCTGGCGCGTTGATTTAAACAACGATAGCATGCCAAAGATCCGCGTGAATGAACAATATGCTGCGCTTACTCGCTCAATGAAATCAAGCACTGACAGCCAGTTTATTCGCAACCATTTGCAAGAGGCTAAATGGTTTATTAAAAGCTTAGAAAGTCGCAATGATACTTTATTAAAAGTAGCCAATTGCATTGTTGAACAACAACAGGCATTCTTTGAATATGGTGACGAAGCAATGAAGCCTATGGTTTTAAACGACGTTGCCGAAATGGTCGAGATGCATGAATCGACTATCTCGCGTGTAACAACGCAAAAATACATGCATACACCACGTGGCATTTACGAGCTTAAATACTTTTTTTCAAGCCACGTTAGCACGGAAAATGGGGGTGAGTGTTCATCTACCGCGATTCGAGCACTGATCAAAAAGCTAGTTGCGGCGGAAAATCCTGCTAAGCCATTAAGCGATAGCAAGATTACCGATTTACTAGCAGAACAAGGAATTAAAGTGGCGCGACGCACTATCGCAAAATACCGTGAGTCGCTATCCATACCACCGTCTAATCAGCGCAAGAGCCTGATCTAGACCAAATAGAAGGAAAATGCTTATGCAATTAAACTTAACAGGTCGTCACGTAGAAATTACTGATTCTTTAAGAGACTATGTCACTAACAAATTTGCAAAACTAGAGAGGCATTTTGATCACATAAATAACGTGCACGTTATTCTAGATGTTGAAAAGTTATCACAAAAAGCAGAAGCAACGATGCACGTTAATGGCGGTGAACTGTTCGCATCTGAAGCACAACAAGATATGTATGCAGCAATCGATGGTTTGGTCGATAAACTAGACCGTCAAGTAATTAAGCACAAAGAGAAACTTTCTCGCCACTAAAATGAAATTAACCGATATTATTGCTGAGGACTGCGCTAAAACCGCGGTCCTTTTTAATAGCAAAAAAAGACTGTTTGAATTTATTAGCGACCTTGCCCATCAGCAAGCACCTGATATTACTTCTCAAGAGTTTCTTGAAGCCTTGCTGCAACGCGAAAAACTAGGTAGCACGGGTATTGGTAAAGGCCTCGCCATTCCTCATGGCCGCATTGATGGCCTACAAAATACCATTGGCTTTTTAATTGTAAATCAGTCACCTATTCCCTTTGATGCTATTGACGATAAAGATGTTGATATTTTTATCGTACTGCTCATACCAGAACAAAAGTGCCAGCAACATTTGCAGACTTTAGCCACCATCGCTGATAAACTAAAAGATAAGCAGTTTTGCCGTCAACTACGTCACGCTGAAAATAATCATCAGCTATATCAAATCATTAGTAGTGAGGCGAGTTAACTAAGGGAGATGTAAGTGCAACTTATTTTAGTCAGTGGTCGTTCTGGTTCAGGAAAAACAGTCGCACTCAGAGTATTAGAAGATCTCGGGTATTATGTTGTCGACAATATTCCTGTTAATTTATTGCCTTCGTTGATCCGCTCAGTTTCAGATAAATACGATAAAATTGCAGTGAGTGTTGATGCTCGCAATATGACTAAAGAGCCAGAGGAAATAGAAGAAGTACTCGACTATTTACCTGGTTTTGCAACGCCAACCTTATTTTACCTTGATAGTGATGATAGCACGCTAATTAAGCGCTTTTCAGAAACGCGCCGCTTGCATCCGTTATCACTGAATAATATCTCCCTAGAAGAAGCAATTGAAGCGGAGAAAAAACTGCTCGATCCTATCGCCTCGCAAGCAGATATTTTTATCGATACAACAGGCTTAAGTGTTCACCAACTTGCCGATAGCATAAGAGAGAAAGTACTCGGTAAAAAATCAAATCAGTTAATTATCACGTTTGAGTCATTCGGTTATAAGCACGGTATTCCAAAACATGCTGACTATGTTTTTGACGCCCGCTTTTTACCTAACCCGCATTGGGAACCAGCACTTAAGCCATTAACAGGATTAGACAAACCAGTGATCGACTTCCTTTCTAGCCAGCCTGTGGTTCATAAATTTGCATGGCAAGTGCAAACCTTTATTGAAACTTGGTTACCACATTTAGAGCGTAATAACCGTAGCTATTTAACCGTTGCAATTGGTTGTACTGGCGGCCAACACCGTTCAGTTTATTTAGCGCAAACACTGGCTGATAGCTTCGCCAAACACCATAAAAACGTAAAAGCACACCATCGTGAGCAAGTAAGCAAATAAGCAGAAGTGACTACTATGCCAGTTGAAAAACGTTTTTTAATCGAAAACAAGTTAGGGCTGCATGCTCGCGCTGCAACCCAACTTGCAAAACTCGCAATGGCATTTGATGCAAAAATTAGTTTATCCCAAGGTAGCAAAACGGCTGAAGCTGATAGTGTATTGGGCTTAATGCTATTAGAAAGCTCGCAAGGTAAAGAGGTGTTAGTGCGTTGTGAGGGGCCAGACCAAGAGCAAGCGTTACTTGCCATAGGCGATTTAATTCAAGCTAAGTTTAACGAAGGCGAATAAACAGCTAACTTAGTTAAAACATTTTTCTGCAATAATGCTACAATAAATTAGACGTAAGTTAACTCTAATAAATCAAAGAGTTGCAATCATTCACTCCAACCTTCAATAAATAATAGGGTGAACATGCCAGAAGCGCTAGAACAAGACTACTCACAAACACAACTACATGAGGTTACAAAAGCCCTAAGTAGCGGCATGTTTGTGCATGTTCGACGCATGTTAGCACATATGCCACCGTGTGATATTGCTTTATTGTTGGAGTCTTCACCGCATAAAAGCCGTACTGTTTTATGGCAATTGGTTGACCCTGATCTGCAAGGTGAAACCCTAGAAGAGCTTTCTGAAGATGTGCGTAACGGTATTATCGCGCAAATGGATCCTGCGCTAATTGCCGCTGCAACGGAAGAAATGGATGATGATGACCTTGCAGAAGTGTTACGTAGCTTACCCGATACCGTATACCAAGAAGTATTGGGCTCAATGGATAAAACAGATCAAGAGCGAGCGACATTTGTTTTATCTTATGAGGAAGAAACCGCAGGTGCTCTAATGAGTACCGATACCATCACGATTCGCCCTGATGTCACGCTTGACGTAGTTTTGCGTTATTTACGCTTAAAAGGCGAATTACCAGAAGGTACCGATGAGCTTTATGTTGTCGATAAAGAAAACAAGTTTTTAGGCGATATTCAGCTTGCGACATTATTGACAAAAAGTCCGTTACTCACTGTACGTGAAGTTATGGATAATGAATCTGAAGCCATCCCTGTTAGCATGGGTGAGTCAGAAGTTGCTCAATTATTCGAACGTCATAACTGGATTTCAGCCCCAGTTATCGACGAAGACAGCCAATTACTTGGCCGTATAACCATCGATGACATTGTTGATGTAATTCGTGAAGAAGCCGAACACAGTATGATGAGTATGGCGGGTCTTGATGACGAAGAAGACACCTTCGCGCCCGTTGTAAAAAGTACCAAGCGCCGCTCGGTGTGGCTTGGCGTAAACTTAATTACTGCTATCCTCGCTGCATTTGTGGCAGGTTTTTTCGAATCAACGTTAGGTATATTACCGATTTTAGCTGTACTTAACGGCATTGTGCCTTCAATGGGGGGGATTGCCGGTAGCCAAACGCTCACCTTAGTTATTCGCGGGATGGCTGTTGGCCACATTAACGATGCCAACCAGCGTTGGCTAATTGGTAAAGAAATAGCGATTGGTATGCTCAATGGTGTGATTTGGGCAGTGTTAATTGCTTCGGTAGTAGCGCTTTGGCAGTGGGACTTCACGCTCGGTTTAGTGATTGCCTTTGCGATGTTTATGAATTTATTTGCCGCAGGTTGTGCCGGGGTAACAATTCCGCTTATCTTAAAGAAGTTAGATATCGACCCAGCACTCGCTGGCGGGGTAATTCTAACAACAGTAACAGATGTAGTAGGTATTTTTGCCTTCCTTGGCACTGCAACCTACTTCCTGCTACCGTGATATAAGCACTTACGCTTATATCACCTTAGTTCTACTTCTTTGGCAGTAAGGTATACTCGCCAACAAACTCAGCAACCAGTTGCTCACCGTCAAAAATTTGCACTGGCACTGTGTAAACTGCTTTTTCACCTTGCTCTAAGCTAGAAAGATCACCTGAGCATTTATGTAAATCAACATTGCCGATAGGATCTTGTTTTAACGGTTTGAGATATTTAATGCTTGCATCAGATAGCACAATTGCAGCGTCGCTTCCGATCTCTTTCAAATGTAAATAAGTTGCTCCCCAACCTGTTAAAGTAGCAAGGCTATAAATAGAACCGGCAAACATTGTACCGTGAAGGTTTTGATTAGCACTAAATTCAGCGCTCGTAGTAAATTGCCAATCAGTATAACTCTCAACCTTAATGCCCATAGCATCGCTGATTGGAATATCCTCACGCCACGTATTTTGCAGCACCTTAGTCCATTCAGGGCGACGGAACCAGCCAGGACATGACGGGCATACTTTAACCATTTTCCAATGTTGAATATCGCCGTACATCAAGTGCGCTTTTTCAACGACCACATAACCGTGACGCTTATAAAAATCGACCGCTCTGTCACGAGCAAACAAGAGTAATTCTTTAGCGCCTTGCTGCCATGCAAGCTTTTCTAGTTCATGTAATAAACGGCTGCCAAGGTGATGACCACGATGATCTTTATTCACCGCCATATAACGCACTTGCGCTTGTTCACCGGTATTCCAATGCAAACGTGCAACGCCTAGCACTTGCCCTTGCTCATTTTTAATAAAACGATGTTCCGCTTCTTGCTCGAACTCATCTTGCTCAGAACCTCGAGGCTGCTGCCAAGGGGCGCGTAGCACCTGCCATCTAAGTTGATAATAATCCTGCCAATCTTGACTACTTTGGGGTGTCGTAACTTGTAACATAGCGACTCCTTATAATTTTAATTGGCAACAGATTAACCTAAAAATGCACAATATAAAATCACTCGATGGTAAACACTTTGGTATTAGCCTAAGCTTAATATTGAACGCGTTTACAAGGGCTTAATGTGGTATCTATTGATTTTGTAAATAACGCAAACATGCTTGGCACCCTCGTTTGCTTAAGAAAAACGCCAATAGGCACATGCACCGTCAGGCAGCTTGAGGATGTTAGGTGGCTATTAATAGATAACACATTACAGTCAGTTAGCGATTTAACACAACCTCAGCAATTTTTACTGCCACATTTGCAACAATTAGCCAGCTTATGGCAAACCTTACCTGAACCCAGCAATATATTAGAAGTAGGATTAGGTGGCGGTGCAATTCGCAATTATCTCAATGCAAGTTACCCGCATTGCAACATTACTACTATTGAGAAAAGCCAAGATATTATCGAGTTATATACGCAGTATTTTGCGTCACTGCCACAATCCTCCTATCTCATTGCCGGCGATATTACAACTTATCAGTTTTCCAACTCGTATAATTGGATTGTGCTTGATTTATTTAGTAAGCAAGACTGCCCTATTTTTCTGTTTCAACACGAGTTTTATCAACGAGTGAAGTCGCTGTTTGTTGATGACGCTAATCGGCACTTATTTATTAATTTTATATGTGAAAGCGCGCAACAGTTAAATTCGTTGCGCACTGTACTGACGAGTATATTTAAAGCGGATGTGACAATTTATGCAATTAAGGACTACAACAACAAAATAGTGCACTTACACTTCTAAACGAAATGTCACTGGCCCATCGTTCACTAGATGCACTTTCATATCAGCACCAAATTGCCCTGTTTGCACTGTTGTTAAGCTTTGCTTAGCTTGGCTTAAAAAATATTCGTATAACTCTTCACCGAGCGCAGGTACAGCTGCAGACGAAAAGCTAGGACGCATTCCTTTTTTAGTATCGGCTGCTAGTGTAAATTGCGAAACAACTAACAAATCACCGCCGATATCTTTTAGGCTCAAATTCATTTTCCCTTCACTATCGGAGAAAATGCGGTAGCCAGATACTTTGTGCAATAGCTTATCGGCTTTTTGCTGATCATCGCCTTTTTCTACCCCTAACAGCAGTAAAATACCCTGACCAATTTCACCAACAACCTCTCCATCAACGACCACTTTGGCTTCACTCACCCGTTGAATTAACCCTTGCATATTATTCTTCCTCTTGCTCAACAATTAACGGCTTCTTTCTCTCACCAAAGCTCTGTTGCAGTGACACTGTGAATTCAGCACCTAATAACACAACAATCCATGACAGATACACCCAAACAAACAAAATAGGAATGGTCGCTAGCGCCCCATAAATCACTTCATAAGATGGGAAGTTACTTACGTAAGCAGCAAACCCTTTTTTACTAAGCTCAAACAACAGTGCGGCAAACATCGCGCCTGGTAAGGAGGCTTTAATAGGCACTCGAATATTAGGTACTACGGTGTAAATCAGCATAAAACCCGCAGTAGAAATCACGTAAGGTAGCAAGCCAAGTAAAAAGCCGCTAAAACCTGGGATCCCCTCATCGGCATACGCTGCCAAGCTGACAAGGTACGATGTCATACCTAAGCTTGCACCCAATAAAACCGGGCCAAGCGTTAATACCATCCAATAAACCGCAAACGAGATCACAACCGGGCGCTTCTTCTGCGTGCGCCAAATACGATTGAGCGTTGCATCCACATTACGAATCAAAAAAAGCGCTACAACGATTAAAAAACCAATACCCATTGCCGTCATTTGACTCGCATTACCAGTAAACGCACCTATGTGCTCTTTAATGGTTTCTGAAGACGTTGGTACAAAGTTATTAAAAATAAAATTTTCGATAACCGCTCTAAAGTCCTGAAACACAGGAAACGCAGAAAAAATAGCAAATACCACAGCAAGCATTGGAACCAATGACAACAAGGTTACATAGGCTAAATAACCAGCATTGACGGTAATTTGGTCATCTAAGCAACGTTTGCCATACCCCTTAAACCAAAAGGCGGCGTAGCGTATTGCTTTACCAAATTGCTGAAACATCTGGGAGTAATCGACTTTATTCTGCATCGTAAGCGCTACTAATAAAAAAATATTGCCATATAATAACAAGATAATGGAAAGCATAAAGAGAATTGAACACACTATGAAAAAATTACTGCTCGCTGTCGCAACCACAAGCTTATTAACCCTTTCTGGCTGTCAAACAGCTTATTACTCTGCAATGGAAAGCGTAGGTGTTCACAAGCGCGACATTCTGATTGACCGTGTAGAAGAAGCAAAAGAGTCGCAACAAGATTCTCAAGAAGAATTCCAATCAGCCTATGAGCGCTTAACAACATTAATTAATTTTGATGGTGGTGAGCTACAAAAAGTTTACGACCAACTTAATGATGATTATTCGGCGAGTAAAAAGTCAGCTGAAGATGTATCGAGTAAAATTAATGCCGTTGAAGACGTAGCAGAAGCGCTATTTGATGAGTGGGAAGAAGAATTAGAACAGTATTCAAACGCTAAACTAAAACGCGATAGCCAAAAGAAACTTTCCGCCACTAAGCGCCAGTTTGACCAATTATTACGTTCAATGCGCCGCTCTGAAAGCAAAATGGAACCCGTTTTAACCGCACTAAACGACAACGTTTTATACTTAAAACATAACCTTAATGCGCAAGCAATTGCCGCAATAAAAGGTGAGTTTTCTACATTAAAACGCGATATTAAAACACTTATGAGCGAAATGAATAAATCCATTGCAGATTCAAATAAGTTTATAGCGCAGATGAATAAGTAGACACTTCACCAATCGCTAAGCTTTAAACAAACGCAAGCTACAAACAAAAAACGCCAGTTATTAACTGGCGTTTTAACTTTATTTCATTCTAATTAAATTAGAAACGTGCATTCACACCGAATGAGAACGTACGACCATATACATCGTAAAATTCTCCATTATCATATGAATATGGGTTTCTTGGTGGTGTAATATCAAACACGTTATCAATACCACCCCTTACTTCAAATGTTTCATTAATTGTATAGCGAGCATATAAATCCCACTTGGTGTAAGACGGAATTTCGTTATAGTTGGTTTGCTCAATTGTCCACTCGCGGTTACCTACTGTAGAGTGACGGTAGTTACCAGTTAACTGCACGAAGAAGTCATCATACGTATAACCAGCTGTTAAACGAGCTTTCCAACGAGGGTAGCGCTGCTCACCTACTGTTGGATTAAACTCATAACCACTATCAAACGTATCCGCAATAAACTCACGGTGCTCTAGGTAAGTCGCTAATAAACGGAAATCAAATTCACCAAATGATGTGTCAAGATTGTATGAAGACTCTAAGTCCACACCTTTTAACTCATAAGATGCAACATTATATGGCGCATTAACAACGTTTGTGATTTCAAAGTTATTTGGATCACGTGTCACTAAATCACACGATTCATTATCAAGAGTAGATGCTTCATAACAGTTATCTACAACTGTCGCAGGACCTAAACGGTTGATCGCATCGTCAACTTTAAAGCTCCAATAGTCAGCAATAAAGGTTAGATCTTCAGTAGGCGTATAAATCACACCAAATAATGTATCGTCAGATGTTTCTTCAGTTAATGCACGGTTACCACCATTAACACTTGGTGGAGTAACTTGACGCCAATCTGCTGAAGGTCTCCAATCAGCATCTACTGGAATACCAGCTGCTTTACAGTTATTGATAATATTTTGACGAACATCCGCATCTGCTTCTTCAATGTTATAAGCATCACATGGATCATCATAACCACCAAATGATTGAACACCTGCACTGTAAAGCTGCTCTACGTTTGGCGCCCTAACCGATTTAGATTTAGAACCACGCATACGAACTTCATCAGTTACAGACCAAGAGAAGCCAGCTTTCCACGCAGAGTTAGCACCAACACTCGAATAATCCATATAACGAGCTGCTAAATCCACCGTCAATTCTTGAGCTAGGAACATATCAGCTAATACAGGTACAGAAACTTCTAAACCCACTTCGTCAACAGTAAATTCGCCTTTCCAAGGATTAATAAAGTTACCAAAGATTAAGTTGTTAGCCATACCTGCACCAGGGATTGACTCACCAACTTCTTTACGATGTTCAGCACTAACAGCAAATGCAACGCCACCAGCAGGTAATTCAAATGCATAACCTGATAAGCTAGCTCCAAACACTGTTTGAGCTTTTTTCATATTTAATGTGCCAGTAGTTGTCACATAATCTAATCCTGCCTGTGATGCTGCACCTTCACCAAATAAGCTAACTGGTGAACAGCCTAAGCGTGAACCTACTACATTACCATCATCATCACGTACAGCACATTGAATTGAGCCATCAATCATTGCTGCATCTAAAGCATAATCTAAGTTTTGCTCTAAGATCTCACCATGCCATTGTGTAAGTGTTTTATTTTCGCCACGCTGGAAATAAACTTGATAGTCATATTCGTCAAAAATAATACCTTCAACAGCAATTGTCGCATTGTTAAACGTACGCTCATCTTCATATCGACGGTTACCAAAGTCTGAAGCTAACTTATATACACCAATAGTGTCACTAGCTTCATATCCTGCAGCATCAAACTGAGCTTTTGCTTCAGGATCCCAAAATGGGTTGTCCGCTCGAATTTGCTTTTGCATAAATACTGGTGAGGCTTCAGCATATGCGTTATCTTCACCCGCAGCTAACTCAAATGACAACTCATGGTCATCACTTAGCTGATGATTAATATTAATAAACGTATTAAAACGATCAAGAGGTGTTGCTATATAGCTATTTTCTAAGAAAGAATATCCATTACCGCCACCTGTAGTGTAATAACCATTTGGTGGTGGAAGTAGACCATCGCCATAATCAAAAGGCACTAGTTCACCATTCGGACCAAATACATAGTGACCACCTGGTAAAAATGCATCACCGGCTTTATCGTACACCGCAAGCTTTGTTTGCTTGCCTAAGATTACACGTGCAGGAATACCATCATCACCGCCAGTATTATCTGGGTTTCTATAGCTAGTTACAGGGTTTACAATAAAATCACGATCAGACTCTTTCAACTGACCAATTTCACTGTAACTCATGTTTACGACATAGCTTGTTTTATCGCCTTCATTACCAAAGGTAAGTGAATAATAATCTGAATCACCACCACCTTGCTGCGTTTGTTCAGTTTTATAATCAAGGCTGAAACCATCATATGAATCGCGCAGAATAATGTTAACAACACCAGCAACCGCATCCGAACCGTAAACAGCAGAAGCACCACCGTGAACAACCTCAATTCGAGAGATCATCGAAGATGGGATGTTATTTAAGTTAACTGAAGAGTTACTCGTACTTGCTGAGACAAAACGGCGACCATTAACAAGTACTAATGTGCGCTCTGGGCCAAGTTCACGTAAATCAGTTGTATTGATACCGGCGCCGAAAATTGTATTCGTTGTTGTAGTCGGTGCTGAACCTGGCGCACTTGATGGAATGTTTTGCAGTAAATCCGCAACGTTGGTAATACCCGCATTAATAAGCTCCTCACCACCAATCACTGTTACTGGATTCGGTGCAATTTCAGCATGACGCTTGATACGAGAACCTGTTACTTCAATACGTTCAACACTTTCTTTTTCAACGTTTTTTTCTTCTTCTGCAGCGACAGTTGTAAAACTAGTCATTGCACCAGCGAATAGGGCTGTTTTAACACCCAATGCTAATAAGTTTAATTTATTCAAAATGAGATTTCCCTGAAGTTTTCTAAATGTTAAATGTTACAAATTACGTGCAAATGTTTCTCTTTGCTTCAAAATGTAATTAGAACAACACTGTTTTAACATAAAAATTACAAAACATGAGTACTATTCGACAAAAAACATTATTATAAATTTAAGATAAAAACCATAAGAAAAAGAAAGGGAAATAAATAAAATCAAACACTTACATCATTAAAAAACGGTAAAATAAAATTTACACACCAAAAGGATGTTTACATCCATTTACAATCAAGTGGAATTTAATACTGTTACAACCGGATGAAATAAGACTACTACAGGTGGGAATTAACAATTTAAAACAAATATACGTAATTTTAGCAAGGTAACCAAAACGTCACCTTACTAAAATGCAAAAATTTAAACTTTAATTAACATCAACGATATATTTCAACTTTACGAAACTTAGCCGCATCAATTATTGCCCATAAGTGGAAAATACCGCCAATGATTGCTGGAACAACAAAAAACCATAAAGCGTAGCCACCAAATACAACAATCGCAAATATCAGTGCCGCGCCAATACGCCCTTGTACCAACTGCCCAAGACCTGGGAAAAACACGTTACAAATAGCAGCGATTACATTGCCTGCTGATCCTTGTTCTGCCATATAAACCTCTCAAATTTCCAATTTATTTAATTTAAATCAAACTCTATGCCAAATATATATTAATATAACTTTCAGTATGTTAGCTTAATTTAGTATCTTGCTAACAATTAATTATTAGTAAGATTGACTAAAATAGAGCTAATTACACTAAATATGGAGCTTGCCATGAAATTAACATTTATCGGGGCAGCAAGTACAGTTACAGGTTCAAAACACCTACTGGAAGTAGAAAACCTAAAGATCTTAATTGATTGCGGCCTTTACCAAGGCATAAAAAACTATCGCACTCGCAACTGGCAAGCCCTTCCGTTTGATGTAACTAAGCTAGATGCCGTTTTATTAACCCACGCGCATATAGACCATTCGGGTTATATTCCACTTTTATACAAGCAAGGATTTAGAGGCCCTATTTTTTGCTCTCACGAAACACTTAAACTGTGCGAAGTATTACTGCCTGATGCGGGTTTTTTACAAGAAGAAGACGCAAAATATGCAAATAAAAAGCGCTTCTCTAAGCACTCTCCCGCTGAACCACTGTATACATTAAATGATGCTAAAAAGTCGTTATCTCTTTTTGTACCGCTCGATTTTCAACACAATGTTGAAATTTTGCCAAATATAACAATTAACTTAAAACCAAATGGGCACATTCTCGGCTCTTCAAGTATCGAGTTAAACGCGAAAAGTAAAACGTTAGTTTTCAGTGGAGATGTTGGTAGGCAAGACGACCCTATTATGTATCCACCAGAGCCGATTTCTCCCTGTAACTTACTAGTTGTAGAGGCAACATATGGTGATAAACGTCATACGGCAACCGACACCAAGCAAATTCTCGCCGATGCAATAAATGACACCTTTAAGCGTGGTGGTATTTTTCTTATGCCCTCTTTTGCCGTTGGCCGTGCACAGTTAATTTTGCATTTAATCGCTGAGCTAAAAAAAGAGCAGCGAATTCCGAATGTACCGGTTTATCTCAATAGCCCGATGGCAATAAAGGTCACAGATCTTTATGAAAAAGCCCACAAACATCACAAACTAACAAAAGAACAATGCCAAGCGATTGATGACATGACAGAGTTTGTTAAAACGCAAGAAGAGTCGGAAATGCTAAATAGCCGTAATCTACCCTGTATTATTGTGTCAGCAAGCGGCATGGCAAGCGGCGGGCGGGTATTACATCACTTAAAAAGTTTATTGCCAGATGATAAACACACAGTCGCATTTTTAGGCTTTCAAGCAGCAGGCACACGCGGTGAAGCGCTTATTAATGGCGCCGAAAGAATAAAAATTCATGGCGAATATATTGATGTAAAAGCAAATGTTCTAAACCTAGATTCACTTTCGGCCCATGGTGATTATCAAGATATTCTAAATTGGTTGCAGCAAGGCGAAGCATTACCAAAGCAAATTTATATTAACCATGGTGAAGTCAGTGCATGTGAGGCAATGCGCTGCCACATTAAGGAGCAACTTGGCATTGACGCCAAAGTGGCTGAGTATTTGGAACAAGTGGCACTTTGAAAACTCAATTTTTAGCCTACCAAGGTCTTTATATCGCATTTAATGATAAATTGATGGCAAATGAACATAGCCATCAATTTATTCAAATTAACTTATTGTCGCCACAAGCCAGTATTACTTTTGACCAAAAAACGCTTTCCACAAACTGCTTAATAATTGCAAGTAAGGTAAAGCACACTTTAAAAAGTGATAAGCCGGTCATCACCATATTGATTGATAACTTTAGTGTGCTTGGTAAAAAGCTAACTCACCTTATTAACTGCCAAAAAAATAAAAACAATGTTTACACCTGCTTTGAACAGGCCAAATCGCAATACCTTTGGCAATATTTTATTGATAAAAAAGGCAATTTTGATTATGCGATGACTGAATTTTTAAATAGCATTTTATGCCACCATGCCCAAGCAAAGTCCCCCACGGATCCGCGTATTGCAAAAATACTTAATCACTTAGAGCAGTGTGACAGCGCCCAGCTAAATCTTTCACAATTAGCAAAAATAGTTAATTTATCGCAAAGCCGATTATCACATTTATTTAGTGAGCAAATTGGCATGCCATTTAAAAGTTACCAACGTTACTTACGATTCAAACGCTTAATACCATTACTCGCAAATGACTTTGATTTAACCAAAGCAGCTCATCAAGTAGGGTTTAGTGATGCCGCACATTTAAGCCGCGAATGTAAAAAGTTATTTGGCATACAGCCAAAGCAATTAAAAGGAAGGCTCACATTCGAGCAAGTCTAATAAATTAAAATCATGCTCTATTCCCATAATTAAACCCGAACCACGCGAGCTCAGCCAAGGTTGAGACAAGATATATAATCCCGATATATCGGATACTTTATCAAAAATATCTTTATTGCTAGCTTGCTGCGCTAAACAGCTTTTAAGCCAAGAAAAATCATTTTTATAGCCCGTAGCAATTATCACCTTATCTATCACTTTCCCTCTAAGTGTTATTGGCTTTTCTCTATTTAACTTATTCAAATTAAAGCGCTTACAAAGTGTTATTTCAGCTTTAGCTAACTGATGATTACGACTACCAGTTGCAGGAAATGGGTCTTTCTTTCGCATTTTTTTCGCTAACCAATGTTGTTTTCCTAGACGAGTCAGGCCGAGCTTATCTAACCAAAAGAAAATATCCCTACCCAATAAACGTTGTGGCAAAAAAGAACGCGCCTTGCCCATAGATAAAAATACTTGATTCTTCTCAATTAACATTTTTGCCAGTTGCCGGCCACTGGCACCGTCACCAATCACTAACCAGTTTTCGTTTTCACAGGTTAAGTGTCGATCACCAATAGATTCTGGCGTAAACACTTTACCGTGATAAAAAGAGTTACTATCCAGCTGATACGAATAAGGGATTTGAAATGCACCAGTACATACAAACAGCATTTTGCTTTGGTAGGTTTCACCATTACTGCAATTTACTGTGAAGCCATCGGTGTCCTTTCGCACATCAACTACTTTACGGCCAAATCTAATATCTAATGACAGGGCAGCAGCATATTGTTCAAGATATTCAACAAACTCCTGTTTTGACGGGTACTCACTTGCGTTGCCAGATATATTCAACCCTGGCAACTGACTATAGCGCCGAGAAGTAAACAAAGTTAACCCTTCATAACGATTTCGCCACGCACTGCCTACAGCATCTGACGCTTCTAAAATAACCACTTTGTGATAGCCCTTTTGCCTCAATAAATAGGCGGTTGCTAAACCAGCATGGCCTGCACCAACAATAATTGCTTGTTTCATATCTACTCCAACTGAAAACTCTCAGCTAGAATAGAGGTACAGCAAAACTAAAAATTGAATTTAAACGCTATATGTTTGAAAAATTTAAAATGCATGGCGATGTCAGCCTTAATTGGCAAGGAAAAACGCTAGAAATAAACACAACCGGGCCATGGAATGCTGAGTTTTTTATGCATTTACATGAGCAATTAATTGATATGGTGCGTAATCAGCAAATTACTGATTTTGATGTATTACTTAACATTCATGGCGAGGCACTGCCAACGCCAGATGCACAAAATGCACACATTGAGTTTTTGAAAGCCTCCAGTGCCAAAGCCGTCGCAGTTAATCTTGAACATTGTGTAACAAGGTCGATGACACAACAAGTGTGTGACTATGTTTACCCTACTGCAGGACTAACACATCAATGTTTCAATAATAAAGCGCAAGCACTCAATTGGCTAAGTACCCAAAGCGGGGAATAATAACGCCATTAATGCATTAACCGCCTCTAAACGGGTTTGCTCTTCCATACTGGCAAACCCTAAACGCAGATACTGATAACCTTGCTCATCACAATTGGTTACTTGTGAGTTAAAGTCTTGCTGACATTGAATATATATTCCATGCGCCTGTGCCAACTCAGTAAAACCAGTTAAATCACGCTTGCAGCCAAGCCAAATAGCCATGCCCCCATCGGGAACAGCAAAAGTGATCGGGTAACCCGTTTGCTTGTAATCTTCTAACAACAACACAAGGTGATCTCTTCTCGCTAAATACAATTGCGTCATTTTGCGAAGATGTCTTTCAAAGTCCCCTTCGCTCATCCAATTAGCCACCGCTTGCTGTAACACACACTCGGTTTTGTGGTTGATGATTTTTTTACTATTAGCCAAATACTCAATAACTTGCGGGTGAGCCGAAACATAGCCTAGTCGCGCGCCTGCAAACATAATTTTTGAAAACGTTGAGATATAAATGACTCGCCCATCAGGGTCATTTGCAGCCATTGGTACTAACGGTGAACAGCGATAATGAAACTCATGGTCATAATCATCTTCTAAAATCAAAAAATCATGCTGCTGAGCTAATTGGTATATTTGGCTGCGACGTTGTGGCGATAAGGTCACTGTTGTTGGGTACTGGTGTAGCGGCGTTAAATACAAAAGCTTTATTTTCGTATGCGCTAACACGCGCTTTAAGCTGTCAGGTTTTATACCAAACTCATCTTGTTCAATGGTAATCAGGTTTGCACCATTTGAGCTGAGCGCAGCGCATGCAGGCGGATAACTAAGTTGCTCAAGCGCCACATTGTCACCGCCTTGTAACACCGCTTGCGCGACAATAAACAATGCTTCTTGCGATCCATTGGTTATTAATATTTCGCCAGATGAAAGACCGCGCGCTCTTACTAAGTATTTCTTTATTTGTTCACGTAATGTTTCATTCCCGAGCGTGCCCTGATAATGCAAACTGCCCAGATCTAACTGTTTTAACGCAGTATTTAAGTGGCTTTTAAATACCTTCATTGAAAATTGAGTTATATCTGGTAATCCACCAGCAAAATTAAAGCGTACGTTAAAATCAGCGTTAGAAAGACTCGCTTTTGGCGATTTAAATAAGTGAGCCAAATTAAATTGCTGAGTTTCACTCAATTCGTTTGGTATACAGCCTTCTACCGGTAAGACCGAAACCACTTGATAACCAATACGCGGTAAACTTTCTAAATACCCTTGCGCCACTAACTCATCGCAGGCCGCCATAATTGTATGACGATTCACATTGAGCTGATTTGCTAAGTCCCTGCTTGCCGGCAATCGGTCTTGTGGTTTTAACTGACCCGATAAAATGGCCTCTCGAATACTCGCAGCAATGGCGAGGTATTTCTTTTCATGTGGATTAAATGAAATGGTCAGTAAGCGCATTTAATTTCTGGTCTATATAAATATTAAAAACTGGTTGTTAACGTTATACCAGATTTCTTTTTTAATACACCTCATTAAGCATGAAGAAATTGGAATGAGGTCACCATGCAACAATTAACACAAACACAATTTGAAACTAACAAAGTCATTTTGCAACAGCTGCAACACCACCATTTAGATGATTTATTACAAGCAGGGAAAAACCCGAAAATTTGGCAATATGTGCTTAGCAATTACTGCAAAGATAAAGATACGCTTGAGCATTGGTTTAATAAAACAGCGCAATACCAAGCTGATAAGCAATTGCCGTTAGTGATTATTGATAAAAAAAGTAATCAACTGGTGGGCAGCACACGCTTATTTGCCCTTGATTTTAATCACGAAAAACTTGAAATTGGCCACACGTTTATTACCCCTGAATTTCAACGTTGCCATATCAATACACATGCAAAATATTTACTGTTGAGCTACGCATTTGAACAACTTGGTGCAGCCCGGGTAGAACTTCGCACCCATGAAAATAATCAAAAATCACGAAATGCCATTGCTCGATTAGGCGCACAATTTGAAGGCATCGCATGGCAAGATAGAAAGTTGATTGACGGTAGCTATCGTAATAGCGCAGTATTTAGTATCACCCACACTACTTGGCCAAATGTAAAACAACAGTTAGAGGCAAAGTTATAATATGTATCCACCACGCCAATATATCGAAAATGACTTCGCTCGACTGTTAGCACACATTGAGAAGTTTCCGCTGGCAAGTTTGATTTATCACAACGCGCAAGGCGACATTGAGCTTTGCCACATTCCATTAGTGCTAGATGAAAAAAAGCAGCACTTATTGGGACACATGGCAGCAAACAACCCGCTTGCCAAGCTACTTGCCAAGCAGCCTTTAAACATAAAATGTCTTTTTAATGGTGCAGACTGTTATGTTTCACCCAATGATGCCGAAAAAGTCTATTTACCTACATGGCATTACGCCAAATTAGAGATAAAAGGCACAGCACAACCTATTACAAAGCCCTCACAAAAGCGCGAGATAATGGCTTATTCAGTAGCACAATTTGAAGATAAACTGGTAACGCAATGGCAACTTTCTCAAGTAGATGAGAATGAACTATCGCAATCATTAAGGTACATAATGGTGTTTAAAATAGAGATTGCAGAAGTCGTTGGTAACTTCAAACTAAGTCAAGATGAGGCAAGCGAAACGCGAGAAGAGATAAAACAGAGCCTTTATGCTCGTGGCGATAAAGACTCTGCCGAATTGATTTATTAGCGGGCTTTATGAATGCGCTCTACAAACTGAGAAGAGGCAATTGCCACAATACAATACGCAGTAAAAAACCAAAAGCCGATGCCTAGCTCGGCTTTCATTTTTAACATATCGCCCATTTGCCCGTCGGCATTGCCAGCCAAATAAGAAACAATAAGTGCAATCACAAATACGTCAGTCATACTCCACTTACTAAGCTTAGAAGCAGCGGTATTAAGCAAACGAGTGAGCTTAGTTTTAGCGGGCAATAATACACTGAGTAGCTGCATCAACAGTTTAAAAAATGGAATGATCACCGCAAATAACCCAACTAATACTGCCACCACATGGTTTTTGTTATTGGCAAGTTCCTCAATGGTGCCAACAATACTGCGGGTTTTGCGATAGGCTTCCACTTCACCTTCTAACTTATCAAGGCCAAGCATACCCGAAAACATACGAAGCATGCTGCGTGTATTGCCATCGCCTTCTTCGGCAAGCATGGTAATACCCACATCTACAATTTTGGCTTTATCAATATTCCCTTGCAGTGTTAACACGGGCTGAGTTACCCCAGGGATTAGCAAGGCAATGCTCACGAGTAATAAAATAACAGCGCTAATTTTTGTTTTCATAATGCTTCTTAAAAATTAATTTTCCCGACTTTAACGCAACACACATTGTGCGGCTAATTTGATTTGTTAAAAAGCGTTATAAATCGAAGCAACTTATAACGCAACTAACTCATTTAAAGAACTTATTGCGCTGTTCAAGCCATGGATTATACGGTCGCCCTGGTGCACTTTGCTGATGACGCAAAATTGTTTCACTGGTTGTGGCTTTTTCTTGCGAAAACGTCATTTTGGCTGATGGTCCACCCATCATTTTAATTTCCGTTTCACTTAAGCTTCGGCCAGCAAATAGCGCAGCATTTAAATACCCTGGTTGGGCTGCCCATGTGCCATCGGTTAGCAATAAAAATTGCTCGCCTAATGCAAAACGCTCAGTAATATTTCGACCTGTTTTCTCACAGACTAATTCACCATTAATGTAAACTTTAAAGGTGCCATCAAATGGAGCACTATAAAATACCAGTGCAATTCTGTACCAAGTGTCTGGTAACATTTCACCACAAAAGCCATCAAATCCAACGCCGCCAGTTGTGCGCTCTCCTTCTATTGATTCAAAGCGGATTTCTGCCTTTTTTTCGTCTTCGATTTCACTTTCGTAATTTAGAGATGTTTGTAATAACGGACGGTATTTCGCCACACTTTCACTTGGCCACAATATATCCATTACCAATGAATAATCTGACACCAATCCTTGATCGACAAAATCACCGTTGGCATCGACGTTATGGCGCACTTTTAAGCCTTCGTTTATTTTAAAGCGTGGGAACTTCATAACAGTTGCATCAAAACCTGAAAGACTTGGGATTGATTCTTCAAGTTGCGAAATTTTTTCAAAAATCACCTCATCGCTATAACTTTTACGATCAGGGTTAAACAACTTCATGGTCGATGGACCATAGTCCGCTAAAAATGGATCTTCGCTATTATCAAACTGCCAAAGAGTTATAAATTCATCTTCTTTACAGGCATTTAATTGTGTATCTGTGTCTAAGTGCAAGCATTGGCTGGTTCGATAACGGCCGTATTCTTCAATTACGCGCCAGCTATCATTTAGTGCAGTGGCGTTTTTAAAACTAATGTCGTTAAAAAATAACGTTGGGTTTAGTGCGGCACCTTTATAAAGCGCTACCGTGTAGCTGCTATCTGGATTAAATTGCTGCTCACCAAAGTATTGCCACTGGGGCTGCTGACCCACCATAGACTCTAAATCCGCACCTGACACCTCAACAGAGTAAACCGCATTAAAACCCAATGTATTCGAAGGCTGACGCTCTACCGGAAACGCATCATGTAATTCTTGCTGGGTTACACCACCAGCTTGCCAAGGATACAAGCTAAACGGATCTGCCAAGTCATAAGCACCCAACAAAACAGCATCTACTTTGTGAGTAAACATCAGCGCATCGGCTAGCACTTTTTCAATGTCATTGCGGTCGGGGTAATTTTCAGAAATCGCCACTTTATAGTTTGGATCTTCTAAATAGGTTTTAACAATCTCTGCTATTTTGTTATCAAGCGGTTCATGGAATGTATTGATATCCATTGTGTCAACTTGAATTTCGTCATTTTCAAAACGTACTGGGCGCGACGTTTTATCAAATAAGTTAAATTCGACATCAATCACAGTTGCGCCCATGCCATAAATATCGGGTTCAATCACAATCGATTGATTGTCGTTATACCTATGGATCTGCGGTTTATCATGGCTATGACCACCAAGAATTAAATTAATGTCAGGTACGTTTTGCGCAATGCGATCATCCACCCAACCTAAATGACTGACCATGACAAGATAATCAACTTGCTCACCATAAAAACGTACTAAGCCTTCAGCGACTTCGGTAAATTCATAATCCATTACAAAATTATCAATAAAGTCTGGTAGTGGGCGTTCTTTGTATTCTTTATCAAGTTCATTCCATGGACCTGATGTCATACCTAAAAAGCCAACTTTGACACACCCTAACTCAATGATGCCAAATTTATGTGTCGGAAACCCTGGGGCTTTATCGCCTACGTACTGAGTATTTGACGCAAGCACCAATGCTGTTTCATCTTGAGCATACGCAAGTAGTTCATCTTCTCCCCAAGCGTAGTCATGATTTCCAACAACACGTACATCAAACTCCATCGCTTGTGTCGCCAGTGACGAGGCGCGCCCCATAGATACTTGCTCGGCTACATTACCTTTTTCATAGTCATCACCACCATTAGTAAAAACAGTGTAAGGATTTTCTTCAAGTGAAGTTAAATGCAGTGATTTCAAACGGCTGTATAAGCGCTCTTTATAACCAAATCGCGAGTGCAAATCAGCAACATGCACAAAACGAATGGTTTGTTGTACAGCAGCTGTATTACAGGTTGGGCCAATGGATTTAAACGTAGAAACATTCGGCAATTTACGAATGCTATATATACCTAAGTGATAAATTTCAGCGCTAATAAAATTACCTTCGATTCTCGAATTAAAATTAGGTACCCAGGTATTGTTAACAAGTCTTGCCAGCACATATTGCTGATCCGCTTGATAATCACTTGGTAATGGAATCGTCAGATCCGCTTTATCAAAGAGTGCGGTTTCAATTGGTGTTATCGAATACACTTTCGAAAGCGAATTTTGCGCATCGGGAAAGGCTTGCGATTGCCCTACATCAACTGACAGTGTCAAGCCATCGGCAACAGCGCCAACTTCTAGGTCTAAAGTGCCTGTGCCATCAAAGCGTATAACTCCCCCTTCACTACCTACGGGTACCGGTGTTTGTGCCGCATCTTCACTAACTGATTTGCTAGTTTCGCCTTCACCTACACAACCCAACAACAGCAATGTGCTGAACACATATAGCAATACTCTGAAATACACTTCCTTGCCTCGCGTTTAAATTCGCATTTATGAAAATTAACAAATGGTTAATTTAACAACAATTATTGAAAATATTACATCATAGCTAATAATAAATTCCCAGATTTAAAGAATTAAATTATCTTAAAATGCAAAAAGCCGATGCTAAATAACATCGGCTTTTATAACCATCACACTCAATTACACAGCTGAATCGTTACACTGCTTGCTGAATAATCACTTGCTCAGCTTTTTTAGTATAGTGCGGCATTCTATGAAAATTTAAGTACCGGTATGTATCAGCAGCTGTTGCATTTATCATTGTCGCGTATTCTTGGTACTCAGCTGGCGTAGGTAATTTACCTATAATTGCAGCTACTGCAGCAAGTTCGGCAGATGCTAAAAATACATTTGCTCCCGTACCTAAGCGGTTAGGAAAGTTACGTGTAGAAGTAGACACCACAGTAGATTGGTCTGCAACTCGCGCTTGGTTACCCATACATAACGAGCACCCTGGCGTTTCAATGCGCGCCCCTACACGGCCATAAATGCCATAGTAGCCTTCGTCGGTAAGCTGGTCACGGTCCATTTTGGTTGGTGGTGCAATCCACATTCGTGTTGGTAATTGGCCTTTAAAATTATCAAGTAACTTACCTGCAGCACGGAAATGGCCGATGTTTGTCATACACGAGCCAATAAACACTTCATTGATTTCTTCGCCTTGCACCTCTGATAGCAGGCGCGCATCATCTGGATCGTTTGGCGCACATAAAATAGGCTCTTTGATTTCTGCTAAATCAATCTCAATGATATGGGCGTACTCTGCATCCACATCCGCCGACATAAGCTCTGGATTATCTAACCATTCTTGCATTTTGGTAATTCGACGCTCAATAGTGCGTACATCACCATAGCCTTCTGTGATCATCCACTTAAGCATAACAATGTTCGAGTTTAAGTATTCTTCTATTGATTGCTGTGAAAGCTTCACGGTACATCCCGCCGCAGATCGCTCTGCTGATGCATCAGACAGTTCAAATGCCTGCTCAACAGTTAAATACTCCAGCCCTTCAATTTCCAAAATTCGCCCTGAGAACTCGTTAACTTTGCCTTTTTTCTCTACCGTTAATAAGCCTTGTTGAATTGCATAGTAAGGAATGGCATGTACTAGGTCGCGTAACGTAATGCCCGATTGCATTTCACCTTTAAACCTTACTAATACTGACTCCGGCATATCGAGCGGCATCACTCCCGTTGCAGCGGCAAAAGCAACCGCACCAGAGCCTGCTGGGAAAGAAATACCCAGAGGAAAACGTGTATGTGAATCACCACCCGTTCCCACGGTATCAGGCAACAGCATTCTGTTTAGCCACGAATGAATAATACCGTCACCGGGGCGAAGCGATACCCCTCCTCGATTCATAATGAAATCGGGTAATGTATGATGCGTATTTACATCAATTGGTTTTGGGTAGGCAGAAGTATGACAAAACGACTGCATGGTTAAATCTGCAGAAAAGCCTAAGCATGCTAAGTCTTTTAGTTCATCACGTGTCATTGGGCCTGTAGTGTCTTGTGAACCAACAGTCGTCATTTTCGGCTCACAGTACTGACCAGGACGTACACCTTTAACGCCACACGCATTGCCCACCATTTTTTGCGCTAGCGTGTAGCCTTTGCCTGTATCGGCTGCAGTTGCCGGTTTACGGAATATTGTTTCTTGATCAAGACCAAGTGACGTACGCGCTTTATCTGTTAAACCACGACCGATGATAAGTGGAATACGACCGCCCGCTTGTACTTCATCAAGAATTACTTCTGATTTAAGTTCAAACGTAGAAATTACTTCGTCAGTACCAAAACGTTTAACAACGCCTTCATATGGGTAAATATCAATTTGGTCACCCATATTTAATTCATCAACGGGCAGTTCAATTGGTAACGCGCCTGAATCTTCCATGGTATTAAAGAAAATAGGGGCAATTTTCCCCCCTAAACATACTCCTCCAACCCGTTTGTTAGGCACGAATGGAATGTCATCGCCCATAAACCAAAGCACTGAGTTAGTCGCGGATTTACGAGAAGAACCTGTGCCTACCACATCACCTACATACGCAAGTGGCAAACCTTTTGCTTTTAACTCTTCAAGTTGAGAGATAGGGCCAATTTCACCCGGCTTTTCTGGTTTTATACCTTCACGCTCGTTTTTAAGCATTGCTAACGCGTGTAGTGGGATATCTGGACGTGACCACGCATCTGGCGCTGGAGATAAATCATCAGTATTTGTCTCGCCTGTTACTTTGAACACAGTAACAGAGATTTTCTCGGCAACAGCGGGCCTGTCGGTGAACCATTCAGCATTTGCCCAAGACTCAATCACTTGTTGCGCATATTTGTTACCCGCTTTTGCCTTTTCCTCTACATCGTAAAACGCATCAAACATTAGTAGTGTTTTGCATAACCCTTTTGCCACAATGGGCGCTAACGATTCGACGTCTAGTAATTCAATCATCGGGGCGATGTTGTAACCACCTAACATGGTACCCAGTAGTTCAGCGGCGTATTCTTTTGTTATCAGTGGCGATGATGCTTCACCTTTAGCGACCGCAGCTAAGAACCCCGCTTTCACGTATGCCGCATCATCAACACCTGGCGGTACGCGATTAACGAGTAGATCTAAAATAAATTCATCTTCACCAACCGGTGGGTTTTTAATTAATTCGATAAGTTCAGCGGTTTGCTGTGCATCTAACGGTTTTGGCACTATACCTTGAGCTGCACGCTGCTCGACATGTAAACGATACTCTTGAAGCACAATAATACCTCCTTGGTGACGTGAAATACCTAACATGGCTTGAGTATTTGAACGACTTCAAGCACTTTAATAAACTGTAGCACTTTAATTAAAAGCGTCAGGTATTGGTTAGTTATTCACCTTTAGTATAAGGGTTTTATATTACGATCCAAGGCCAGCATGTTTATGCTTATCATAAGTAACATGAATAGAAAGGGGTTAAAAATTAACTTTTATGAATGATGAACGCCATTGCTGTTCAATTAAATTATATTCTTCAGAAGCGTGTAAGCTCGCTAAGCTTTGCTGTAAACGCTCAACTAGCTGTTTATCAGACCCCTTACTAAGAGCAACATACAACTGAGGAGTACGCCCCAAATCAACAACAGGCACAAAATCGTTTAAATCAAACGCCATTTGCTTACTAAGCGCGATTAAATTGTTTTTCTGCAATACAATCGTATCTACGCGCTATTCTTTAAGTGCGTTAATCGCTTCAGGCCAATGCCTTACCTTCATTACGTTTTTTTCAGGCCACTGATAGCGTGCAACAATTTCATCCATAATGTAATCATCTCTTGCGACGACTAAGGTTAGATTTTGCATTGAATGAATCGTAACGTTTGCCTGTTCACGTGCTTTTAATTGCCATAAAAACAATGAGCTTTTGCTTTGTAGCATTGAGCTATTTGGAAAAACCGGTCCAATCCACTCAAAACTACTTTCACGTTTCTGCGTTCGGCGCATTGAGTAAATTAATACGTTTTTTTCTGTGGTAGCAATATGATAAGCACGGGACCAAGGCAATACTAAATGCTCGGTGGAGATTTGCTCTCGGCGCAGTAATGCCTTAACAATATCGACAGCAACGCCATCGAGTTTTTCCCCTGATTTAACTTGATAAGGTGGAAAATGCTCTGTAACAACCATTTCAAGTTCAACAGCACTTACGCGGGTAGCCACAAATACAACAATCAGTAGTAAAAAACTAAGCCCTGTCCAACCTCGCCACATCGCATGTTCAATAAAAAGAAGACAATACTGTTAGTCTAGGTGAGTGCCAGCGTAAATAAAAGTGTGCCGATTAAAGGAAATAAATAAGCGATGATACGATTAGGCATGCGATATAAAAAAGCGTTACTTGGGTTGCTAGGATCAACAAAAATAAACACTTCTTGGTTATTCTCCAGTGCCGTTAAACAAGACTTATCGTAATCAACAATCACGCTATATTTAGTTTGTTCAAAGCAGTATTGCAGCATCATTTGTTTATCTTTAAAGCTATGAAATGGCATCAAATCTTGTAAACCAACTAATGTGGCTTTCTCTATCGCGCAAGCACGCCAAGAGCGTTTCCGTTGACGGCATAAAAAATAATAACCCCATGGCTCTAAGCCCCACAGCAATATCAACCCGCCAACCAATAACAGCTCTAATTTCATGCCCATTCCCAACTTAGTTAGATAACTTATAAACGAGGTTAGCAGCCACAAGATCGCTAAGTGCTGTACCTACCGATTTAAACAATGTGATGCTGTTTTCTTGCTGCCTGCCTAAAACACGATTAGCACATAAATCGGCTAATTCACCTTTTACTTGCTGTTGGCTAAACGCTCCTTCAGCCATCGGAATTAACAACTCGCCCGCTTCATTTAACACGTTTGTTAGGCCATCCACGTACACCTCACTTTGTGTTACCGTTTGCGTATCGCACTCTCGGCAATGTTTGTGGTGGTTGCCGATTAGGTCAATATGCGTACCAGCACTCAGCCAGCTACCATCAAATAACGGCTCTGGTGAGCCTGTTGCACAACTAATTGTACAGGCACTTGCAATCGTCTCTTTATCAGATTGCCCAGCAACAAATGCAATGTGACTAAATTCGCTTTGTAACTGGCTAATCAAGCTATCTACCTTGTCGCGATTACGGCCAATAATGGTCACTTTACGGTAATTGCGAACTGACAAATGCGCTTTAATCATATAACTGGCAAGGTTACCGCTGCCAAAAAACACTAAATGTTCAGCATCTTCACGTGCTAAATAACGTGCCGCCAGAGCAGAAACCGCAGCGGTACGCCAAAGCGTCACACTGGTGCCATCCACCAGCGCAAGCGGTACACCATGCGCTCGGTCAAATAACATAATTTTTGAATATAAAGACTCAAAACCCGCCTCGCCATTTTGCGGGAAATAAGTAAAGGATTTCACGCCAATCACCTCTTCATCCCACGCAGGTAAAACAGCAAATGCATTATGAGAAGGATCACCCGGCTGTAATTCAAACACTTGTCGCTGTGGCATTAAAAAGTTGCCGGCAAAACTAGTATTAAGTGCATTAATTAAGGCATCAAACGTCAGACTAGATAATACCTGTGCTTTTTCAATTATTTTCATGGCGTATCCACTTAACCTCTTTCAGGTAAAATCATTTGTTTAGGAGCATGAGTTAGTAACTTGTAACCATTTTCAGAAACCAAAATATCATCCTCTAAACGCACACCACCAAAATTTGGAATATAAATTCCCGGTTCAATTGTAATGACATTGCCGGCTTCAAGTTGGTAATCACAGTTAGGTTTTATAATTGGAAATTCATGTAAAAATAACCCTACGCCATGGCCTAATCCTTCGCCTGCAAAATCCGCAAATCCCGCATTTTCAATTACTCGATGACTCGCTTTTAATGCATTAGTTGCAGCGACACCTGAAACTACTTCAGCCATAGCTGCAGCCTGTGCATTAGCGACGGTTTGATAAACCAATTGTTGTTTTTCACTGGCTTCGCCATAAATATAGCTGCGCGTCATATCAGAGCGATAACCATTAATCACTGCGCCAAAATCAAGGGTAATAAAATCACCAACTGCGAGTTTGCTCTCCCCTGGCATACCATGTGGCAAAGATGTGCGTTCGCCAAACAACAAAATTGTGTCAAAGCTCATACCGTTTGAGCCAAGCTTTTGCATGCGATATTCAAGCTCAAGTGCAATATCGCGCTCACTGGCTCCGGTTTTAAAGTAAGGCAAGGTTTCGTTAAGTGCTTGGTCGGCAATCGCTGCTGCAAGCTCAATTTGCTTCACTTCCCAATCATCTTTTACTGAGCGCATACGCTCAACAACGCCTTGTATTGGTGTTAATTGTGCAACTGACAACTCTGCATTTATCGCTTGCCAAGCCCCAACATTAATGTGATCAGCTTCAAAACCGAGCTTAGCACCTTGATCGATAAGGCGATTAAAGCAATGACCTAACGTTTCGTTATCACGGTCGCGACAAATTACTTCAAAGCCTTGGCTTTCGTTTGTAGCTTGCTCTGCGTAACGGTAATCAGTGACTAAATAACCACTCTTTTGATTAATCACTAAATACGCGGCATGGCCGCTAAAACCAGATAAATAGCGAATATTCTCGTAACCAAAAATCAATGCGCTATTGAGTTGTGAACTCGTTAATAAACTGCGAAACGTCGCTTGGCGTGATAAAAATGGGGTATTCATCGGAAAATAAATCCTGTGTTTAATGCATCGTTCTGATCAAAATAAAAAGTGTTTTTACCCACCACATTGGCGTTCCCACTCACTTCTGGGATCACCGCCATGTAATCACCATATTCTAGTGTATCAACTACCTTAACGCTGAACTGTGAGCCTAAAATACTTTCAATCACAACCTCTTGTTGTGCTTCAATTTCGTTTTTAGCAAAGTGAATTGCTGCTCGCCCAGCTACACCCGACCCTGTTGGGCTGCGATCTAACTCACCTTCAGCAAAAATACACACATTGCGGCTATGCGAATCTGGATGTTCCATTTGGGTATGCGAAACAAAAATAGTGCCGTACAAAAAGCTTAAATCAGCTTCAAAAGGGTGGTTAATGCCGGTGTTGGCAATCACCGCTTTTTTAATACGCTTACCCCAATCAATAATTTGATTGCTGTTATCTTGTTTTAGTGACAAACCGATTGTATCCGCATCCACATAGGCATAAAACGCGCCGCCATAGGCTAAGTCAAAAGTCACCGTCCCTAGACCTTCGACTTCTACTTGCTGTGCTTGTAGCGCTAAGAATGAAGGCACATTTAAAAAGCGAATATCGCTGATTTCACCATTATTAACCGTTACTGATGAGCGAATTTGGCCACAAGGCACATCAAAGTTAATCTGATTAACGCCCTCTTGTTTACAGACAACACCCGACTCGATTGCTGCTTTAGATAGCGCAATAATGGCATGACCACACATGGTGCTGTAGCCTTCGTTATGTAAAAACAACACTCCTAAGTCACTGGTATCGCGCTCGGGTTCCACAATCAATGCGCCATACATATCTGCATGACCGCGAGGTTCAAACATCAAGCCTTTTCGTAAATCATCATGATTAGCTAAACAATCCTGACGTTTTGCTAAAATGGTATCGCCTTTTAAAGTAGGGAACCCCGATGTAATAATGCGTAACGGTTCACCACCTGTGTGCATTTCTAGTGTGGTAATTTGCTGCATTACTTTGCTTGGTTGCCAATTAGCAAACGCATTTGTGTTCATACTTAGCTTTCTATATCGAAATCAACATTTGCATACAATATACCTTTGAAAATATTAAAATCAATATAAAGCCCGCTGGAGTGTGCGGTTATTGCTTGAAAGGGTTACTAAATGCTTTGTTTTTAATAAAGTTTTCGTCAGTTAAAGTATGTAGAAATGCCACTAAGTCTTGTTTTTCTTGTTCAGTTAACTGAAAACCTTTAATAAATGCACTTTTATATGGATTTTCACGGCCATCACCGCGATGCTTGCCAGTTGTAATATTACGTCCTGCATCGGCATAGAAATCAATTACTTGCTCTAACGTTTGTATACTACCATCGTGCATATAAGGGGCTGTTAAGGCGATATTACGCAATGTTGGCGCTCTAAACTTTCCCATATCCTGTGGCGTTTCTGTAATCGCAAACAAGCCTTGATCACTTAGCGGAAAAGCCCCTTTTCCATCAATATTATAAAGGCCTGTATTATGAAATGGGTGACGGTCTAACTGCTGCTTTTTATGGGTAGTTGATTGCGTAAAGTTAAAACCACCATGGCAATGGTGGCACTCTAAACGCTCTGAAAAAAACAAATCCATGCCGCGTATTTCGCTTGCTGTCAGTGCATCATCCTGCATAGCGTAAGCATATTGATCAAAACGGCTTTGAAACGAAATCAAACTACGGGTAAAACTGGCGAGCGCTTTAACTATATGATCGAAACTCGCATCCTCATTACTAAAAGCGCGCTCAAATAATGCGTTGTACTCTGGCGTATTAAAACGTGCTAACACTTCTTCTTCGTGCCCTGTCACCCCCATTTCGAGTGGTGTTTCACCAAATAACGGGAGCAAAACTTGCTGTTCTAATTCCGTCATTTCAGAGTGAGCCCAGGTCAATGTTTTATTGTAAGCAACATTTACTAGTGCCTGCGCATTGCGATGATGTAGCTCACCTGTTGAACCAATCGAAGTTGGGATCATTTCGGCAAATGCCCTATCTTGCTGATGGCATGACGCACAGCTTTGCAGTCCATTTGCTGACAAGTTTTTGTCATAAAATAAGTGACGACCAAGTTCAACTTTAGCATCACTCATGGGATTCGTTGAAGGTACTTGCGGTTCTGGGAAACCCTCAGGTAATTGCCATTTATAGGGCTTACTTGGCTCGCCACACCCAACAAGTAATAGTGCCAACAACAGTAAAGAACGACGCATATTATTCCTGATAAAATATCTTACTTGTTAAGTTAGCAAATAGTTGCTGACACGTTGGATTGGCTTGCTCACTCATACAAGAGCGAGAACGATCCACCTCAGAAAGTAAACGATCCAAATCTAAAATAATTGGTTTTTGCGCATCGAATTGAGCTAGCTCAAACTGATAACGGTTTGGGTAAGTGCACGGTGCAGCTGGCGCGCGTAATCGCGATGCGCTTTTACAGCCGGTACTGCCTAAATGGAAAGCAAAGTCATTGTCGCCATCAAAGCGGAAAAATTTATGGCCCAGCTGCCAACTCCAAAACATTTCACTGATGTTAAGTGGTGATACCGCAGTAAGTGGATTAAGGTGATTTTCATTAAACGGAACCGCCATCGTAAATGATAACTTTTTTCCATCTAAACCATTAGCCATAAGCTCTATTTGCCAACTGCTTTTCTCACAACTTGCGCCAATTAAGGCAACGCTGTTTGATGAAAAATGACTAGGCTTAATTGAGATTGCCGTCTTTGATGCAAATTCTGAGACAAACCACATGAGTGTTTGCCGCTCATCACATGTTTGTTGAACGCCATGTTGTTTTACAACAAATTCAATTTTAGTGGTCGATGGCTCTTTGCATGCAAACAAAAAGCTCATTAACAAAAGTATACAAAATGACCGCAGCAAGGTGGTTTACTCTCTTGATTGATTAGTTACACTGTAATTAATACAGGAACAGGATCCTAACAAAGTTATGATGACTCAGAAACTTACACTGCTAACACTTGCTTTGGCAAGTAGCATTACTAGCCTGAACGCGATCGCACATACAGAACATGATAAGGCCCGCTATGTAACCGAAAACGGAATTGATAAAGGCGACTGCAACAACCCCGTCAGGCCATGTAAATCCATCGCCTACGCAGTATCGCAAGCAAGTAAAGGTGACAAAGTATTGGTCGCTAGTGGTCAATACGAGTTAAAAAATGAATCTGAGCTATTTTATTTACAAAGCGAATTAGTACCTGTTTTAGGCGGTTTTAACCGCTTTGACCACTTTCAAGTACAAAATCCTAATCGCAACAAAACACAAATCGTTGGTGCACCAATAGCCTTGCATGACATGCTGCAAAAAGCTGGTTTTAACGTGATAGCAGATACTAAAAGCTTAACGATTTCAAAACAGCTAAAACAAAAATTAGCGCGTCATCAAGCGCTTTTTGAGCAGCAAAGTAGCACAGCATGTGAAAATGGCCGTGCTGGTTCGTATTCCTGTAACAATGTAGATTTAGTTGCCCACGTACCATTACCAGCAAACACCTCAGGTAATGATATTTGGGGACATGTTGACTTAAATAACGGCATTGAATACGCCATTATGGGGTTCTCTGATGGTATTCGCGTATACAGTTTGGCCGATCCAACAAACCCAACATTAGTTGGTCGTGTCGCTGGCGCAAATACCACATGGCGCGATATTAAAGTGCTGCAATATTACGACCAATCATTAAAAGCCTATCAAGCGTACGCCTATGTAACAGCTGAAGCAAACACTGGCGTGCAGATTATTAACCTAAATAACTTACCCACATCGGTATCGCTTTCTGGTACTAACTTCACAGTGAATAGCGCGCACAATGTGTATATCAGTAATGTTGATTACAGTTTAAATCTGCCACTCAATGGGCAATCTGCAAAAATGCAAATTGTTGGGTCAAATAAATATGGCGGCTCGTTTACTACCTATGACTTAACAACGCCCAACAATCCCAGCAAACGCTTTGATATTGGCTCAACATCACGGGCTAACTACACTCATGACGCCACCAGCATGTCGATAAACGACACCCGAGCGACACGAGATTGCGTTAATTCCAACGGCGGTGTATGCGATGTATTTATCGATTTTAATGAAAATGAAATTCGCATTTGGGATGCAACACAGTCAGCCAATACCGAACGTTTAGGACAAGTAGGCTATGATGATGTCGATAGTAGCAGCCAGTATGTTCATTCAGGTTGGTGGCACGAAAACAAACGCTACGTGTATGTGCATGATGAGTTTGATGAGAATAAAGGCGGTTTAAATACCACAGTTCGTATTCTTGATTTAGCCGATTTAACACAACCAACGATTGTTGGTAAATGGACCGGTAATAACCGCACCATCGACCACAACGGCTTTGTTAAAGGCAACCGTTATTACATGTCTAATTACGAACGAGGTTTAACTATTTTAGATATTAGTGACCCAATCAATCCGCAAGAAGTCGGTTATTTTGATACATTCCCAACATCAGATAATCCATCATTTAATGGTGCTTGGGGCGCTTATCCTTATTTACCGTCTGGCAATATTTTAATCAGCGACATTAATAGCGGCTTGTACGTATTAAAAGATAACACTCGTGATAATAACGTTAATGTAGCGTTTGAAAGCACCGAATTAATTGCTGAGCGCAGTGATGAACTGCGCCTTGTCGTCACTAAGCCATCCGCAGTTAACGATGAAGCTAGTGTTGAATTTGAAATCATCAATGGTAGCGCATTACTTAATAGTGATATGAACCTACGAAATAGCTCTCAAACATTAACTTGGGCAGCCAACGATACAACACCTAAAGTAATTGGTATGGCGCTTACTGATAACGGTGAAACATCACTAAAAGACTTTTATATTCGCTTGCATAACGCATCAAGCAACCTTGAAATCGGTGACAATCGCATTATGAAAGTCACCATTAATGGCCTCGCGAGCCAAGGTAAAGTAGGCTTTGTTCAATCTAGCCGCACTTTTTCTGAAAAAACAGGTGACGTAAATATTGAATTAAGCAGAATGGGTGGCAGCCGTGGTCAAATTACCTTTGACTACCAAATTGAATACCTAACAGCAAGCAATGACGATATTTCATTTGAAAACGGCACGGTAACTTGGAGCGACGGTGATACCGCGAATAAAGCTATCAGCTTTAGCATTACGGACGATCAAGCGATTGAAGAGAGTGAACGCTTTCTTATCAAACTCACCAATAATGATGACAGCTTATTAAGCAATCAGCAGATTGAAATTACCATTTCAGATGATGACAGCAATAGTGCCCCAGAAGTGTATGCTGGCAACGATATTGAAATTGCGACGAACTCAACCACAGTGCTAAACGCAGCTACAGCAACGGACGATCGCACTGAACAACTGACTTATCAGTGGCAACGAGTATCTGGTGTTGCAATTAATATCGCCAATGAAGACAGCTTAACGCCTAGCATTTCTGCCACTAGCGACGCTGGAACTGCCGTCATTTCATTTACTGCTACCGATGAACATGGCGCCAGCAACAGTGATGAGTTAACCATTACCGTTGTTGCACCTGTTGCTCCACCAGAGCCTGAAAAATCAGGTTCATCGAGCGGTAGTTTTCCTATTTACTTATTACTACTGATGTCGCTTCTGGCGATTCGTAGAAGATAAGAAACAGCAAAAGTAAAAAAGCGCCAAACGGCGCTTTTTTGCTTTATGTTGGGGTGCGTTTATTGTTTATTGCGATACAACAAGTAATAAGCACAAGGTAATACCAACATGCTAACCAGTGGACTTATCACCATACCGCCAAGCATAGGTGCTGCAATTTTTTGCATCACCTCACTGCCCGTGCCACTTCCTAACATTATCGGTGTTAAACCAATTACGATAGTCAGTACCGTCATCGCTTTAGGGCGAACGCGCTGTACCGACCCCTGTTTAACAGCAGTTAAAATATCCTTATGTTGCTTTAACGCCTGATTGAGGTAAATCAGCATCACGACACCGAATTCAGCCGCAACACCCGCAAGCGCAATCATACCTACCGCAACCGCAACGGATAATTGATAATCCAGCAAGTAAACAAACCACAATGAGCCCGCCAG
The DNA here is from genome assembly GCF_056159365.1 of Pseudoalteromonas sp. ABV4_021. NCBI lineage: Bacteria > Pseudomonadati > Pseudomonadota > Gammaproteobacteria > Alteromonadales > Pseudoalteromonadaceae > Pseudoalteromonas > Pseudoalteromonas sp. ABV4_021. The sequence goes on from NZ_JBSWVB010000001.1 coordinate 2,846,483, forward strand.
TGCCACTGGCAGTGTTAACATCACTAACGTTGCCTGCAATGATGAATTGAATGCAAGGTAGAGAATGATAAAAATAATCGCCAATGTGATTGGGATCAGCAATTCCAATTTACTGGTAACTCTTTCCATATATTCGTACTGGCCAGAAAAACGAATACTGTGCTTGGCAGGCAGCACCAACTCACTATCCAATGCCACTTTAGCAGCCGCAATATAATCACCAATAACCGTATCTGGTGCTAAATCGACAAAAGTCCACGCAATAAAGCGCCCATTTTCGCTTTTAACCATCGCTGGGCCATCTTTAATCTCAATATCAGCAACCTGTTCTAGCGTGACCCACGCGCCCGTTGGCGATAAGAACGGTAAGGTTTTTAGCTCTTCAATTTGGTCACGATAACGGCGTGGGTAGCGCAAATTAATTGGAAAGCGCTCTTTGCCCTGCACCGACTGGCCAATATTAGCGCCACCCAACGCATGTTTTACAAGGTTTTGAATATCAGCAATATTTAAACCATATTTGGCAGCATCTTTGCGCCTTGGTGATATATCAATATATCGCCCTGACTGCGCACGTTCGGCATACGCCGATAGCGTACCCGGTACATTCGCTAAAATGCGTTCCACATCACGGCCTATTTGCTCAATTTGCGCTAAATCATCGCCCGAGATTTGAATACCAACTGGAGTTTTAACACCTGTTGATAGCATATCAATACGGGTTTTAATTGGCTGCACCCACGCATTGGCAAGTCCCGGAAAATTCACACTTGCTTGCAACTCAGCAATAATGGTTTCAAGGGTGACTCCTTCGCGCCACTCGCTTTTTGCTTTTAACTGAATGGTGGTTTCAAGCATGGTGAGCGGCGCAGGATCGGTTGCGGTTTCCGCACGGCCTACTTTACCAAATACGCTAAGTACCTCGGGCTGAGTTTTAATTAAGCGGTCGGTTTGTTGTAGTATTTCACCCGCTTCCGCAATGGAAACTCCCGGCAGCGTGGTTGGCATATAGAGTAAATCCCCTTCTTCCAACTCAGGCATAAACTCACTGCCTAATTTAGAAAGCGGGTAATAACTTGATGCCGCAATCACAATAGCAACCAACAGCGTAAATTTAGGTACTTTTAAGCAAAGGTCTAAAATCGGGCGATAGATTGCTACTAACGCACGGGTTAGATAGTTATTTTGTTCATTTGGAATATTACCGCGCACCAAATACCCCATTAACACAGGCACTAACGTCACGCTTAACAGTGCGGCAGCCGCCATTACAAAAGTTTTGGTATAGGCAAGCGGACTAAATAATTTCCCTTCTTGTGCTTCAAGGGCAAACACCGGCATAAAGCTCACCGTAATTAAAATTAGCGAGAAGAAAAGCGCAGGCCCTACTTCCACAGCCGCTTTACTTACTAATTGCCAACGCGCTTTTCCCTTAGCGTTTTCGCCCGTTTCAGCGCGATACTGCTCAAGGTGTTTGTGGCAGTTTTCCACCATAACAATGGCTGCATCAACTAACGCACCAATCGCAATCGCAATACCACCCAAGCTCATAATATTGGCATTAATGCCCATTAAGCGCATTAAAATAAAGCCCGCTAATACCGCTAACGGTAAACAAATCACAGCCACCAATGTTGAGCGTGCATGCATTAAAAATACTAAGCACACCAAGGCAACAACAATCATTTCTTCAATGAGTTTTGACTGCAAGTTTTCAACCGAGCGTTCAATTAAGTTTGAACGGTCGTAAACCGTTACAATCTCAACCCCTTCAGGTAGGCTCGGTGTAATTTGCGCAATTTTAGCTTTCACATTGGCAATGGTTGTTAGTGCATTTTCGCCATCGCGCATCACCACGATGCCACCAACCACTTCACCTTCACCGTTTAATTCGGCAATGCCTCGGCGCATTTGCGGGCCCAAACGAATAGTCGCAACATGTTCTAGCAATAACGGGCTACCGTCATCATTTATTATGCCTAAGGGAATGGCTTTAAACGCAGTTAAATCGGTTAAAAAACCGCGACTGCGCACCATGTATTCGGCTTCTGCCATTTCAAGCACCGAACCGCCCACCTCACTATTGGCATTTTCGATTGCTAACTTTACTTGTGTGAGTGTTACGCCGTACTGCATTAATCTAAGCGGTTCCACAACCACTTGATAACTTTGCACCATGCCACCAACGGTAGCTATTTCACTCACTCCAGCCACTGACTGCAATTCATACTTTAAAAACCAATCTTGCAAAGTACGTAACTGGGCTAAGTTTTGTGTGCCGCTTTTATCTATTAAAGCGTATTGATAAACCCAACCGACCCCTGACGCATCTGGCCCTAAGGTTGGCTTAGCATCACTTGGCAAATTAGCGGTAACTTGGTTTAGGTATTCCAACACGCGCGAGCGCGCCCAATACAAGTCGGTATCATCTTCAAAAATAATGTAAACGTAAGAGTCACCAAAAAAGCTAAAACCTCGCACCGTTTTTGCTTTTGGTACCGCCATTAAACTGGTTGATAACGGATAAGTTACTTGCTCTTCAACTACTTCAGGTGCTTGCCCCGGAAAGCTGGTTTTAACAATAACCTGCACATCCGATAAATCAGGAATGGCATCAAGCGGTGTTTGTTTTACTGAATAAACACCAAGAATCGCTAGCATGGCAGCTAATAACAGCACCAATACTTTGTACTTTAAACTGGTTTGAATAATCCACTGCAACATAATCGCCTCCTAGTGTTGATGCGACTGCATTGCTTTAGCTGGTTTGCCATCTTGGCTCATTTTCAAAATAGCCGAGCGAATATTCGATTCGCTATCTATTAAGAATTGGCCAGAAGTTACCACCTGTTCACCTTGTGCTAGCCCTTGCATAATTTCAGCACGGCCTTGGGTAACCATACCCACCATCACTTCGCGAGAGACAAACGTGCCATCGTGTTGCTCTACAACGACGCGATTTTGTTTACCGGTGCGAATAAGCGCTTCAACGGGAATATTAAGTACATCTTCTTTGGGGCCACCATAAATACGTACATTCGCTAGCATATCTGGCTTAAATGAACCGCTTTCATTATTTAAAGACAACCTAACCTTTAATGTACGGGTTTTAGGATCAAGCGCTGGATAGATATATTCAATCTTACCTTCAATGGCGTACACACCAATCGCTGGTAGGTCAAACTCAACCCACTTACCATTTTCCACCCAATCAATTTGATGCTCAAACACATCGGCTAACACCCACACCTCGGAAAGATCCGCCAAGGTCATTAGCTTTACGGTTGGCTGCACATACATACCTTCACGAATGCCGAGTTCAGACACTATCGCGTCATGGGGCGCATAGTAAGGCACGCGAAACAGTGACTCTTTAGTTTTCTCAACTTGGTCGATTAGTTTTTCAGACATACCTAATAAACGTAAACGTGTGCGACTACGTTCTTTTAGGCCTTTATTCGTTGGATTTGTTTTAAGCAGAGATAAATAATCGTCTTGAGCAACAATTAATTCAGGTGCATAAATTTCATAAAGTAACTCACCCTTTTTAACGCGTGCACCTAAAGTTTTTACTTGTAGGTTCTCAACCCAGCCCGTTGCTCTTGGGTGAATATGAGTTAGGCCATTTTCGTCATACTCAACCTTGCCAAAAGTCTCAATAAAACGCCATAAAGTAGAGCGCTCAACTGCGGCTTTAGTTAACGCCATGCTCTGCTGAGTATGACCTGACACTGAAATAGCCACTTCTTCACTACTTTCAGGCGCAGAAAGTTCCACTAAGTCCATGCCACAAATAGGGCATTTACCTGGGTGATCTTTAACGATATGGCTGTGCATCGGACAGACAAACTTGGTGCTTTTAGCGGGTGACTGTGTCAATTCATTTACCAAATTCGGCGATGACACGTTGGCAAAACTCAGGCTTGCAAAAAGCACTAAGCAAATAACTAATAAATTTTTCATAGATTGGGTTCTCAATTCAAATAAATAAGGTGTATTTGACGGTACAAATACGGCTTAAAAAATTGAATTAAGCTATTGGCGGTATAATGCTAACTTGCAGTGGTGTTGGGTAGTTTGAAAGCCCAATAGTAAGATAAGCGAGCTCTTTTGCTATTGGCTCAGAAAAAGCAAATGCCGAAAAAACACAACACGACGTATGACATTTCGCGCTGCAATCATTACAGGTTTCGCAATCATGCTTTACCATTTCTTGCTGCATCTGACTATCATCACAACAACTGTGATTTGAACTTTCCATGCTTTTTTCTACTTGATGCATTTCAGCGCACGACATTTCGTCCCCTTGCATACTGTTTGTTGCAAGTGGATTTAGAAAAACACTGAAAATTAGCATTAAATATAAAATTCGCATAACGCAAAAAGTATACGTGATTGTATAAAACTTAGCTAGCCCCAAGGTGATGCCTGTTGTTCCTGCAACTTCGTTTTATAACGCAAATCCGCAGATCCAAGATACTAAAGATCAATACCAAAACAGCGCGCTCGAAATTAAAATACTGCTTTTAACATAATAATAACCATATCGATCAGCATATTTAACTAACATAGCCATCTAGATATTATAAAATATACATACACTCATTTTCACCTTTGCAATAAAATAAACGGCTAATGGTAAAAAACCAAAAACATGCAATTCTGTACGCATTATCAGCGGTCTTTTTATGGTCGACGGTAGCTACTGCATTCAAACTCGCATTGATGCAACTTACACCGCTTCAATTGGTGTTTTATGCCTCGACATTTAGTTGGTTGTTTTTAGCTGTTTTTTTACTTGTGAACGGTGACTACAAACACGTCAAAACGGCATTTTTAACTAAACCTTTACTGTATTTAAAATTAGGCATACTTAATCCGTTTTTATATTACCTCATTTTATTTAAGGCTTATGATTTACTACCCGCGCAACAAGCGCAGGCACTCAATTACACTTGGGCGATTGCATTGAGTTTGCTTGCAGTGCCAATGCTCGGGCAACGCCTGCGAAAAGTTGATATTGCCGCATTGCTTTTTGCCTATTTAGGTGTGCTGATTATTAGTACAAAAGGGCAATTCACTGAGCTTAATTTTGAAAGCCCGCTGGGTGTTGGGCTTGCTTTATTATCAACTCTACTTTGGGCGCTGTATTGGATCTTTAGTACCAAAAATACTGATAAACCAGTAATTAGCTTATTTATTTGTTTTTCTATTGGCTTACCGTTTATTGCCTTAGTACTGACTTGGCAAAACGCTTGGCAAATACCGACAGGTAAAGCGTGGCTTGCCGCTGCATATGTTGGGTTATTTGAAATGGGTATTACGTTTGTGCTGTGGTTAATGGCAATGAAAAAAGCTGAAAACACAGCGAGTGTAAGTAACTTAATTTTTATTTCACCGTTTTTATCACTTATCTTTATCTACACCTTGTTGGGAGAAGCAATTCATTCCACCACGATTATAGGTTTAGGTTTTATAGTGTGTGGTTTGGCAATGCAAAAGTTAGTAAAAGCCAAACGCTAGCAGGTTAAAACTGCCACAATTGCGCTACAGTTAGTGTTATCTGTATTACTTGATTGATTTAAAACAGGGCTTTCAAGCCTATTGTTGATATACTATAAAACCCTAAAAGTTTTAACTTGCTAACAAGGCATTGGAACATTTTTCATTAATGTATGTACGATTTTTCTGAAATAAAACATTTTTACAGCTCTTTTCTTGGCCGCCTCTTTATCATTATTGTTGCACTAATTTTTGTTTTAGCAACAACGCTTGTCGCTATGCATTATCAAAATCATTTGGCCAAAGTCGATGAGAAAATAAAAGCACACTCAGAATTCATTATGGATTCTTCAGTTACTCAGCTAGAACAGCATTTAGTCGTGTTTACTATGGCAGAAAGATTGCTATCGGAACTAAAGCAACCTTACAGCCAGCAAGCGCTGGCACAAATAAGCCGAGAAACGTTCGCTAACTTTCCTCGCTATTTGAATGTAAGTTACTTCAAACTTACCAATAATCAGCAGCTAACGGCGCTACATACAACCCGAAAAACCTCTGCTAAACCTGCAACAAATTTATCTGAACTTGGCATTAAGCAGGTTATTCAAAGTAATAAATTGCTGTTTAGTATTCCGTATTACGAAGCTAACGATGGCTCACTGCGCATGGCGATTAGCTATTTATCGCAGTTAAGCAATGCTCAACCTCCGCTTTTAATGGTAGCTGAGATAAATTTAAACTCACAATATAACCCGTGGCGTTACAATATTTTAGATAAAGGCATGGAGATATTGGTTACGCAAAAACCACGCATTAAAGATCAGTATTGGAGCCTTTACCACACAGCACCAAAGTCACTGCATGGTGATCTTAGTAATGCCTACAGCCAGCCTATGCCGCCAGCATTTGTTGCCTACGTAAATAAAAGCGTTCAAAAAGCCACTGGCCGTACAGTCGATAAGTACTTACAAAGTGATGGTGTGTCTATTTATAGCAACCGCACTCAAGGTATTGCCAATGTAAGAGTTGGCATATCCTACAATACGCATTTTAATACTTTTATTGCGGTGAGAGTGCCGTTAAAAACTATCTACAACGAAGTAAGTAACTTTGCCAGTTGGATTGGCGCATTTGGTTTACTTACTATTGTTGCCACCTTTTTTGTTACACGACACTTATACCGACTTGATCTTGGCTACAAAAACAAACTGTATCAACAAGCCAACTTCGACAAACTCACCAAACTGGCGAACCGCTATTTCTTTGATAACACATTAGTTAATGAACAAAGTCATAATCAAGGTCGCTACACCCTTTTGTGCATCGATCTAGACAACTTTAAACATATTAATGATCGATTTGGTCGCCACACTGGCGACAAAACCTTGCAACTGATTGCCGAACGCATATCGCAATCTTGCCCATCAAACGCTTTGCCTGTGCGCACTGGTGGTGATGAGTTTTTTGTTATTTTACAAACAGTTGAACGCAATATAAGTAGCTCGTTAGCACGCAATATTTTAAATGCGATTGAGCAAACAATGATGCTCGATAATTTACAGCTTTCAATAACCGCAAGCATCGGCATTTACCATGCTGATGAACATATTGATCCACAAGCTGCTGAAATTTATGCGGAAATAGCCATGTTCGAAGCTAAGAAGCTAAAAAATCGTTACTGTTTTTTTGATACAGGCTTGGCGGAACAATTACATCAACGTGTAGATATTGAAACTGAACTAAAGCATGCGATTGAAAATAAAGAGCTTTATTTAACCTATCAACCGCAAATTTGCTCTGCTCACGGCTCAGTTAAGGGTGTTGAAGTACTGTTACGCTGGCACAATAGAAAGCTAGGCTTAATTGCACCAGATAAATTTATTCCAATCGCCGAGGAAACAGGGTTAATTGCAAATATCGGAGAGTTTGTTATTCAACAAGCGCTTTACGATTATGCGCAGAATTTGAAATACACTGAAATCAGTTTATCAATAAATGTATCGGCGTATCAGCTCATGTACACACCGCTATTTGATATTCTTAAGCATCATGTCGAGCATTACCAAATCTCACCAAATCGCGTGATTTTAGAAGTAACCGAATCTATTTTTATTGAAGATAAAGGTGCGGTGCAGGGCTTGTTTGAAAAGCTAATGAGTTATGGCTTTTTAATTTCACTCGATGATTTTGGTACGGGTTATTCATCACTTTCTCAAATGCGAGACTACCCAATTCATGAGTTAAAAATCGATCGCAGCTTTATCACTCATATCCATGAAAAAGATCAAGATGCGGCACTATTACATCAGATTGTTTCCATTGCCAAATGCCACGATATTGTCACCGTAGCAGAAGGCATTGAAGTTACGGCGCAACATGAAATAGTGCGCACCCTAGGCATAGATATAGAACAAGGCTATTTGTATGCCAAACCGTTAGAAATCGATGCGCTAAAAGCGTATTTAGCTGCTAACACACTAACCCAAAAGGCGTGCTGTTAACGACGCTTTTTCGGCACCCAAGCCCAACGCATTTCGCAATGTATTGGGCTATCACCACTTTCATCAGACAGTACTACAGGCACAATTAAGTCCCCTTTTTCATCACTGCTGATTGCTGTGATCACTTCAGATGATAGCTGCGCTGTTGCCGTGATATCACCTTGCATGCGCTTATTGTATTCTAGCGTCATTGATTTCAGTAGCGGTAAGTGACTATCAGGCACATTCATACCAAACACTATGCCCGACGCTGATTCAGCAGCTAATGCTGCACCAACCGCATGAATACCACCAATATGGTTTTGCACGCGTTTTTTATTTGCAAGTTTAACCACTACTTTGTCATTACTAATTGATAAAACCCGTAGTTTTGCAGTGCCCGCAAATTTAACCTGACTGGTAAATAACTTAGTCAGTAAAAATTCATGGGTCGACTTTGGCAGTTTATAGATTTTATTAACAAGCTTGCTTAATTTATTTGCCATACTATTTTTTCAACTTAACTGGTTTGACCACCTAGATTACCGCAAGCAAACTCAAACAGCAAAATATCAAATAGCTAAATACTATTTCACTGATAATCCAATAAGTTGCATAGTGTGCTTTTAACTTTTTGACGTAAGTATTATGACCCTAGAAACGCTACTTGAACAACTAAAGACTTCCCCTGAAAGTGTTACTTTTCAACAGGTAATGGCTGTGATTGAGGAAACGTACAACTATACAGCGCAGCACTTTACCAATGGCGAGCTAATAAATAACGCTGGTGAAAATGCGGGTAGCTGCAAAATTTTCAGCTTTGCAAAGCTCAACAACTTAAATGAAGAGCAAACGCTAAACTGCTTTGGCGATTACTACCGAGTTGATGTGTTACAACACCCAAATGGTGACGATCACCAAAATATTCGCAACTTTATAAAAACAGGTTGGGCGGGTGTGAACTTCGCTAAAAATGCGCTTGAAGTAAAATAACGGCATAAAAAAACCAGCAAAATGCTGGCTTTTTTATTAACTAATCTTACTGATTAGAACGGAATATCATCATCAAAATCAATTGGTGGTTCCATTGGGTTTGATGCGCCGCCTTGTGGTGCATTTTGCTTAGGTGCAAAGCCGCCTGATTGCTGCTGTGGCGCAAAACCACCAGATTGTTGCTGACCACCTTGTTGTGGTGCAAAACCGCCAGACTGTTGTGCTGGCGCTGATTGCTGCTGCGCAGGTTGCTGGTTAAAGCCACCTTGTTGCTGTTGACCACCTTGGTTAAAACCTTGTGATTGTTGTGGTGCAAAGCCTGATTGCTGTTGATTCTGCTGTTGGAAACCACCACCAGAATTGCTACCCGCGTTATCACCGCGGCCACCTAGCATTTGCATTTGACCGGTAAAGCCATCAACCACAATTTCAGTTGTATACTTTTCTTGGCCTTGCTGATCTTGCCACTTACGCGTTTGTAATTTACCTTCAACGTAAATTTGCGAACCTTTACGACAATATTCACCAACCACTTCAGCTAACTTGCCAAAAAACACCACACGGTGCCATTCGGTTTTATCGACTAACTGACCCGTGTTTTTATCTTTATAACTGTCAGACGTTGCAAGTGTGATATTGGCAACTGCGTTACCGTTTGGCATATATCTCACTTCTGGATCCTGGCCTAAATTACCAACTAGGATCACTTTGTTAATACCACGAGCCATGGTCTGTCTCCTTTAATTAAACTATACCTGCAACCGCTTTCGCTTGTTGCAAATCGAATTCTGATTCTTTTACTTTTAAGTATGTACGATTTTCTTCAAGTACTACTGTTGTTTCTAATACACCCGGTAAGTCAGCAAGGTCATTTGCTAACTTTTCGGCTGCTTTTTCAGGGTCAAAACTTTCTTTCTCCCCTTGTAATTCAGTGAGTAAGCTTATCAGCTTACTTTTTGGTGGTACTTCCATTCCCCACGCTATAGCAAACCATATTACCCCAACCAAGGTTGCTGCGGCAAATACTGTCTGAGCATCGCTTACTTGCGCGAAATACCCACCAATAATACCGCCTAAAAAGGCGCCTAAAAACTGGGTAGAACTAAAAGCACCCATTGCTGATCCCTTTTGGCCTGCAGGAGAAATGCGCGCAACCAATGCCGGCATTGTGGCTTCTAAAAAGTTAAACGCTATAAAATAAATAAGCATGCACACGCCAATAATAAGTGCGCTTGAACCAAACAAACTTAAGCTCATTAAACTTGCAACAATCAGTGCTATTGACACTAAAAAGGCCATTTTTTCTTTTTGTTTTTTAATCGCAATAATCATCATTGGCACCATAAATACAAACGCCAATAATAAAACCGGAATATAAAGCTTCCAATGCATTTCTGCGGCTAACCCATCTTTAATAAGTTCAGCCGGCAGCGCAACAAACACCGCTGTTAAAGTTAAGTGGAGTAACATCACACCTAAGTTTAAACGCACTAATTGCGGATGTTTCACTAGGTTTTTAATATCGTTCAAAGAGGCGGATGTATCGCCTTTGGGTGCACGGTTTACCGCGGTTGGCACCACAGTTAACACAATAAAAATCCCCAACACAGCCAAACATGCCGTCAGCCAAAATATACCACTCACACCAAATGACGCAGCAATCATTGGACCTAGCAACATGGCAGCAGCAAAGCTAAGGCCAATACACATACCAATAACAGCCATTACTTTAGGACGTTGCTCATCACGGCTTAAATCAGCCGCTAGCGCCAATACAGCGGCGGCAATTGCGCCCATTCCCTGTAATGCGCGACCGAGGGTTACGGTGTAAATTGATTCAGCCATGGCCGCTATCACCGAGCCAATAGCAAACATAATTAAGCCCGCTACAATCACCCGTTTACGACCAAATTTATCTGATAACCAGCCCATAGGAATTTGTAAAAGCGCTTGTGTTAAGCCATATGCGCCTATCGCAATACCAATCCATAAAGGCGAAAACCCTTCTAATTCAGTACCGTAGATTGCAAGCACAGGCATAAGCATAAATAAGCCGAGCATGCGAAATGCAAATACGCATGCAAGCGACACCGCTGTGCGTTTTTCAAGAGCGTTTAATGAAGAAGCTGACATTAACGAATTAGCAAATAATGATTAGAAAATTAAGGCGGCAAGTTTACCATAAACCTTATTGGTTATTCTAACCCGTATTTGGTTAAAAGTGTTTATCGCTACACCTACTCAACTAATTCCGCGACTTAAGGTGATCCAAGCAGGTAATTTCTGCTTAAATAAACTATTACCCATTAAAATTTGCGCCTACCAAGCTCTATTAAATACGTAATTTAGCCTTATAACATGATGAACCATTTGGGGCATCGGTATAACTTAGGGCTGTATACTTATACAATATAATGCAATACTAGGCGCAATATTGCTGTTCGCTAATGCTATAGGATAACAATGGAACATATCGAGGTTCGCGGCGCCCGCACGCACAACTTAAAAAATATCAACTTAACTATTCCACGCGATAAACTGATTGTTATCACAGGTTTATCTGGCTCAGGAAAATCATCGCTTGCATTTGATACGTTATATGCCGAAGGTCAGCGCCGTTATGTTGAGTCACTTTCTGCGTATGCGCGTCAATTTTTATCCTTAATGGAAAAACCAGATGTAGACCATATTGAAGGTTTATCGCCTGCTATTTCGATAGAACAGAAATCAACATCTCATAACCCACGCTCTACCGTAGGCACTATCACCGAAATTTATGATTACTTAAGGCTGCTTTTCGCCCGTGTTGGTGAACCTCGCTGCCCAAGTCATGATTTACCACTTACCGCACAAACCATTAGTCAAATGGTCGATCAGGTACTTGATCTACCAGAAGGCACAAAAGTAATGTTGCTTGCCCCCGTCGTGAAAGAGCGTAAGGGTGAACATATCAAGTTACTTGAGAACTTAGCAGCACAAGGTTTTATTCGCGCGCGAATTGATGGCGAAGTATGCGATCTCTCAGATCCGCCAACGCTAGAACTCCATAAAAAACATACAATTGAAGTAGTTGTCGACCGTATCAAGGTTAAAGATGGCCTACAACTTCGTTTAGCGGAATCATTCGAACAAGCATTAGAGCTTTCAAATGGCGTGGCACAAATCGCCTACATGGATGAGCCAGAAAAAGACGAAATTGTTTTCTCGGCGAATTTTGCTTGTCCGAGTTGTGGTTATGCCATGACCGAACTTGAACCGCGTTTATTCTCATTTAATAACCCTGCGGGTGCCTGTCAAAGCTGTGATGGTTTAGGTGTACGCCAGTATTTTGATCCAAGCCGTGTGGTACAAAACCCAGAGCTTAGCCTTGCTGGCGGTGCTATTCGCGGTTGGGATAAGCGTAGCTTTTACTATTTCCAAATGCTGCAAGCCGTTGCAAATCACTACGACTTTGATGTTGAAACACCGTTTGAACAACTACCAGCCGATGCGCAAAAAGTGGTACTAAATGGTTCGGGGCGTACTAAAATTGAATTTCAATATCGTAACGACCGCGGCGACGTTGTTGTAAGGAATCACGTATTCGAAGGCGTGCTAAATAATATGGCACGCCGCTACAAAGAAACAGAATCTAATTCAGTGCGTGAAGAGCTGGCCAAATACCAAACGAATCAAGACTGCCCTAGCTGTCATGGTTCACGTTTACGAGAAGAAGCACGTAACGTGTTTATTGGCACTACTAATTTACCTCACGTAACACGCATGAGTATCGGTGAAGCACAGCATTTTTTCAGTGAATTAAGCTTTAGCGGACAAAAAGCAAAAATCGCCGAGAAAATCTTAAAAGAGATTAGTGATCGCTTATCGTTTTTAGTAAATGTTGGGCTTAATTACTTATCACTTGAGCGCAGCGCCGATACGTTATCGGGTGGTGAAGCACAGCGTATTCGCCTTGCCAGTCAAATTGGTGCTGGCCTTGTTGGTGTTATGTACGTTTTAGATGAACCCTCAATTGGTTTGCACCAAAGAGATAATGACAGATTACTCGCCACATTAACGCACTTACGTGATTTAGGTAACACAGTAATTGTGGTTGAGCACGATGAAGATGCAATACGTGCTGCGGATCATATTATTGATATTGGCCCAGGCGCTGGGGTGCACGGTGGACAAGTTATTGCCGAAGGTACCCGTGACGACATTGTAAACTGTAAGGACTCAATTACTGGACAGTATTTAGCGGGCACTAAAGCAATTGAAATACCTGCGACTCGCCACCAACCACAAGATAAATGGCTGGAGTTAAAAGGCGCAACAGGTAATAACTTAAAAAGTGTCGACCTCTCAATTCCATTTGGTTTAATGACCTGTATTACGGGCGTTTCTGGCTCTGGTAAATCGACCTTAATCAACGACACCTTATTTAAAGTGGCTCATACTGAACTCAATGGTGCAACAACTGCCGAAGCTGCACCCTATAAATCCATTACCGGTATGGATTTATTCGACAAAGTCATCGATATTGACCAAAGCCCTATCGGACGTACTCCACGTTCAAACCCTGCTACCTACACGGGTATTTTCACCGCTATTCGAGAGTTATTTTCAGGCACGCAAGAAGCCCGTTCACGTGGTTACAAGCCTGGACGTTTTAGCTTTAACGTAAAAGGCGGGCGCTGTGAGGCGTGTCAAGGTGATGGTGTAATTAAAGTAGAAATGCACTTTTTACCTGATGTGTATGTACCTTGTGATGTGTGCCACGGCAAACGTTACAACCGTGAAACCTTAGAAGTACTATACAAAGGCAAAAATATTCATCAAGTGCTTGATATGACTGTGGAAGATGCGCACGAATTTTTTGACAAAATTCCAGCTATTGCACGCAAATTACAAACCTTAATGGATGTTGGCTTAAGTTATATCCGTCTAGGCCAAGCAGCAACAACGCTTTCTGGCGGTGAGGCGCAACGTGTTAAATTGGCCCGTGAACTATCTAAACGCGATACCGGTAAAACGTTATACATTCTGGATGAACCGACGACAGGTTTACACTTTGCTGATATTCAACAATTACTTGTCGTATTGCATCGCTTACGAGATCACGGCAATACCATTGTGGTTATCGAGCACAATCTCGATGTGATTAAAACTGCCGACTGGATTGTTGATTTAGGCCCTGAAGGTGGTTCTGGCGGTGGTGAGATTTTAGTTTCAGGCACGCCTGAAGAAGTTGCACAACATCCAGTATCTCATACTGGTCGTTACCTTAAAGGAATGTTATAAATAGCTAAAAAGCATTCGTGACAACACAATGGAACTGATTGGTCAAAACCTGCCAAAGCTTAAACAAATACAGTTAAAGATCGCCAACTTATGGCAATCTTTAGCTACTGCAGAAAAACTTTATAGTGGCGCGCTTTTGCTTCTTGCATTACCGTTTGGCGGTCTGCAAGTTGCAGCGTTTTTCACATTAATAGGCTTAACCTTAGAGTTTTGGCCTCGTTTTGCAAGAGCATGGGACAGTTTAGCGGGCAAAGCCTTTATATTTCTGTTTTATGCTGCAATCACTAATTTTGCGCTAGCTTTAAGTGCAGCTGTCGTTAATGAAGTAACCGGTGTTTCAGCAAACTATTTCAACTATACACACAATTTTGCCCTGCTATTAATTTTACCTGTTTGGGTAATTGGTATTAGTTTGGCTGCACTTTTGTTATTTCAAATAGTGATGCCTTTTTACTTGTTCTTGTTGCTTGTTTTAAAGCCTTTTGGCATTAAATTAGTGCGTCTATTTTCAAAAAGCGAACACCCTTTATTCACTAATAGCATCCGTTTTGTCGCAAGTTTCGCCGTTATCTTTCAACTAATGGCTTTATTAGATGGCGAACAGCAATTAAATAAAGCGCTCGCGGCTGTAGACTCGGAACAACCGGCTCTATTACCAACTGAACAAGAAAAACCTATCGAGCAACAACAAGACAATGCCAAAGATGACGCCTCTAAGGTGGTTAATATTAACTTCACCGGGCACAGCAGTATTGTTAAAAGCTTAATTGCACAATTCGCATACAAGTTTGAAGCTGATATTTATTCTCGCTGTGGGCATCCGGAGGGAACACGTAGCATTGAGTTAAACGACTATGAGGTCTTACATATCAACAAAGCTGACGATACACTTTACGGCTACCAGTTTACGGTTAAACAATGTGTTTCCCCCGCATTTCCAATGGAAACAAATTGATTTATTTTAAGTGTTGCGTTAAATCGTGTCGCTCTTGGTCGCAAAGTGGCACTGATTGTTTTTTATCGAAGTCATAGCGCACCATTGTGGCGTGACCTACTGCACAAAGTTCATTGTGCTGATACACTTCTTGGCAAATTACAAACGATGCATTACCAATACGGCTAATGCTGGAGTTTATGGTAATTTCCTGACCATAAAATAGCTCACCTTTAAATTCCACTTCAATTTTGGCAACAATAAGCTTCCAATTATTGCAATCTAAGTCTGGTGTAAAGAAACGAAAAAAAGGGGTACGCGCCGCTTCAAACCAAACCGGTAGCGCTGTATTATTGATATGTCCTAACGCATCTGTTTCGCTAAAACGCGGCATAAGTGTTTCACTAAACATAGTAAATGAGCTTTATAAACTAAATATGTGCTCACTATAGTTATGTTTATTAATAATTAAAATAATAAGGTCAAGAATGCAGGATTTTATTCGAGTATACGACAATGTACTTAGTAAGGAGTTTTGTGACAACTTCCTCACTAAGTTTGATAACAGCCCGTTTTTAACACAAGGCAAAACCAGTGGCGGCGTTGACCTTAGTAAAAAGAACAGCCAAGACTTATATTTGAACCAACACATCGAATATCAAACTGAGCTACAGCATATTCTGCAAAACACCACCGAAAAAGTATTTGAGTATTTTGAAGAACACTTCTTTGCACTTATTGGCGCATTTGGTTTAAAAGTTTATCACCCAAAAACCAAACAGCCGGTTGACTTAACGGTAGAAAATTTCGATGAAGTGGGTCGCCCTCAGTTACCCATTTTAGTGCAGCAAATTTTTCGCTTAGGTCAAATTCAAGCGCAAAAATACACTGCAGGCCAAGGTGGTTACCCCTACTGGCACAGTGAGGTTTATCCGCAAAAAGGCCATAACGATAGCTTGCACCGTATTTTACTGTTTATGTTTTATTTAAATGATGTGGAAGAAGGTGGTGAAACTGAATTCTATTATCAAAATAAAAAGATTAAACCAAAGCAAGGCTCTATGGTAATTGCACCGGCGTATTTCACTCACACCCACAGAGGGTGTATTCCAGTTTCCAATGATAAATACATTGTCACATCTTGGGTGCTGTTTAATACAGCAGAACAAATTTATGGTGCCTAAATAAGCTAGGCACCATAAGGTTAGTTTGTTAAATGAACTCGCAAGCTAACCTTTGCTTCTAAACCGCCTTCAGCACGATTGCGCAGTGTTACTTTTCCTTGATGCATATCGACAATACGCTTAATAATTGCAAGCCCTAAGCCACTGCCCTCACTACCGCGCGCCTGATCGCCTTGAGTAAACGGCTGAAACACTCGCTCTAACTCGTGTTCAGGAATACCAGGGCCTTTGTCTTGTACAAGGATCTCAACATACTCTTTATTAGCAGAGTACTGAGTCACAACGGTGACATCCTCTTCGCTATAGCGCAGTGCGTTTTCAATCATATTGGTAATTACGCGCTTCATGGCAACATGGCTGATTGGAATATTAGGCAATGCTTCGTTAGCGCTAAAACTAATTTCTCGGCCTTGCTTTTGTTCCGATGCAACCACTTCCGAAACAAGTGCATTTATATCGTCTGGCGCTAAATCACTTAGCTTATGATTGCGTAGATACTCAATAAACTGATCAATAATCGCATTCATATCTTCGATATCGGTAATGATGCCTTCTCGTAAGTAATCTTCATGTTCCGACATCATTTCTGTTGCAAGACGAATACGTGTTAATGGCGTGCGTAAATCATGGGAAACACCAGCCATTAACAGTCTTCGATCTTCTTCTACCGCAGCAAGGCCACGTGACATTTGGTTAAAAGCACGCGTTACTTCAATCATTTCAATTGAACCTAGCTCGGGAAGTTGGCTCGAATAATCGCCCACTTCTACCTTGTTAGCTGCTTTTTGCATTGCTTTTAGAGGGCGGTTTAAGTGACTTGCAAATAACCAACCGCCTAACACGCTTAACACACCGATAAAGGCAAGGTAGAAAGTCAGTACTTTTACATTCGCCTCTTGAAAACCGACTAACGGAATTTTAACCCAGTAGCCTGGCGCTTGTGGTGGCTCAACCCAATACACAAGGATATCGGTCTGACTAATGCGTACACGCGCCTCACCCTGCAAATATTCAGACATCACCCGAGACAAATAAGGATATTCGCTGGCTTGTTCTAAGCCGTGTCGCATCGCTTCACGTTCGCTCATCATCTCAACGCCAGTAGCCAAATAAAATTGCTCCGCAACTTCATCCGACATTTCCACACCATCTTGATGACCAATAAATACCGTGCGAACTTGTTTCGCCAGCATTAAGTTAACTTGCTCGATAGAAGGTTTTACAACGTAAAGCGTAACCGAAATATAAGATACGATTTGATTGATAAGCAGCAGTGCACCAACCAAAAAAACGGTTTGACCAAATGCACTGCGCGGAAAAATACGCATAATGTTAGCTTAGCTGTGGTTATTCTTTGCCATCTGGCACAAATACGTAGCCTAAGCCCCATACGGTTTGAATGTAACGCGGATTAGCAGCGTCTTCTTCAATCATGCGGCGTAATCGAGATACTTGCACATCGATACTACGCTCTAATGCACTGTAATCACGACCACGTGCTAAGTTCATTAATTTATCGCGGCTTAGCGGTTCGCGAGGGTGTGACACTAAGGCTTTCAATACTGCAAATTCACCACTAGTAAGTGATACTGTTTCATCGCCTTTGCTCATTTCGCGTGTTGCTAAGTTTAATGAAAACTGGCCAAAGCGTATTTCGTTTTCTTCAGCCGAAGGCGCGCCTGGTACATCACTGGCACGACGACGTAAAATAGCTTTAATACGTGCAAGTAGTTCACGCGGGTTAAACGGCTTAGGGATATAGTCATCAGCGCCAAGCTCTAAACCAATAATACGATCAACTTCATCGCCTTTGGCCGTAAGCATAACAATTGGGATGTCATTTTCTTTTTGGCGTAAACGACGGCAAATCGATAAACCATCTTCGCCCGGTAACATCAGGTCCAATACCATTAAATGAAAGTTTTCTCGTTCAATTAAGCGGTCCATTTGCTCCGAGTTTGCCGCAGAGCGCACAATAAAGCCCTGCTCTACTAAATAGCGCTCAAGTAAGCTGCGTAAACGCATGTCATCATCGACTACTAGTATTTTTGTTGTTTCTTGTCCCATGATTTCATTCTTCTGTTATTTTTTCTTTGGCAATATAGCCTACTATAAATACTTTTTTGACAATTAGGTAAAGGAAGAGTGTTACTAGGTATTACAAACTCTTACTATGATGCATCATAAGTAATGGCATTAATAAAAAATAATGCTACACCCTCAGCATTTTTAAATTCAAACTCATCATCAACTTGTTTACCTAACATAGCACGAGCAAAGGGTGAGTCGATGCTAATTTTACCATTTTTCACATCAAACTCATCTGGCCCAACGACCTGATAGTTAAAGGTATTACCTTCTTCATCTTCCACTTCAACACGGGCACCAAAAAACACTTTTCCTGCTTGTTCCGGCTTAGGGTAAACAATATTCACTTGCTCTAGACGTTTAGTTAAAAAGCGTACGCGGCGATCAATTTCACGCAATCGCTTTTTACCATAAATGTATTCAGCGTTTTCCGAACGGTCTCCTAATGCTGCTGCTTCCGATACCGCTTGTGTTACTCTTGGACGTTCTTCTTTCCACAAGTAACGTAATTCCCTTTCTAGTTCATCATAGCCGCTACGTGTAATATAATTGGAACGCTTAGGAAATACCTGCTTAGGTGGTTTTCTCATAGTTAAATAACTAGGTGTGGTAATTTATTTATTGCTTATGATTGAAAAATTTAAGTTTAGATACAAGATCTATAGGCAATATATATAAAACAAATTTTCTGGTGTGGTCTCTCAAAATTACAAACCACCCACTTTTTACCGATTTAAAGGTTTTTAATGAACGCTATTGCTAATCAATTAGCTCACGAGCTAAACGCCTCTGTACAGCAAGTGACTGCTGCAACACAATTATTAGACGATGGAGCGACCGTTCCATTTATTGCTCGATATAGAAAGGAAATTACCGGTGGTTTGGATGATGGCCAACTGCGTTTACTTGAGCAGCGTCTTGGTTATCTTCGTGAGTTAGAAGAACGTCGCTCATTTATTCTTAAGACCATTGAAGGACAAGATAAGCTAAGTGCGGAGTTAAAGGCCGACATCGATAAGGCAACCAGTAAAACCGAGCTGGAAGATCTTTACTTACCTTATAAACCAAAACGCCGTACTAAAGGGCAAATAGCCATTGAGGCAGGGCTTGAGCCGCTAGCAAATCAATTATTAGATAACCCAGTGCTTGATCCAGAAGTAACAGCAACTGACTTTATTAACCCTGAAAAAGGCATTGAAGACAGTAAAGCCGCTCTTGATGGTGCTAAATTTATCTTAATGGAGCGTTTTGCGGAAGATGCAAAATTGCTTGCTAAGTTAAGAAGCATGCTACAAAAACATGCGTTTATTGAAAGCAAAGTGATTGCTGGCAAAGAAAAAGACGGCGCCAAATATCAAGATTACTTTGAACACAGTGAAGCCTTAAGCCGCGTACCGTCACACCGAGCATTAGCAATGCTGCGTGCGCGTAATGAAGGCATTATCAGCCTAACAATTAATCCTGATCCAAGCTTAGAAGATGGCAACGCTGAGTGCGTTCGTATTATCGCCGATCATTATAAGTTAGACGTACTAGCGAGCCCATGGCTTAAGCAAGTGGCGCAATGGACCTGGAAAATTAAATTAGCACTTCACTTAGAAAACGAGTTTTTAGGTAAAATTAGGGAAGTTGCGGAGCAAGGTGCAATTGATGTCTTTGCTAAGAACCTAAATGATTTATTAATGGCTGCGCCAGCAGGTGCAAAAACCACGTTAGGTCTTGATCCTGGTTTACGTACAGGTTGTAAAGTTGCGGTGGTAGATAAAACCGGCAAGCTGCTCGATAACGTAACGATCTACCCACATGCACCACAAAATCATTGGGATAAGTCGCTGCGTACACTAAGCCAATTGTGCCGCCAACATAAAGTTGAGCTTATTGCTATTGGTAACGGTACTGCATCACGTGAAAGTGACAAGTTAATTTCCGAACTGTTAAAACAAGAAGCCGACCTAAGAATGAGCAAAGTTATGGTCAGCGAAGCTGGCGCATCGGTTTACTCAGCATCTGAAGTCGCAGCAGAAGAGTTTCCAAATCTAGATGTATCTATTCGTGGTGCGGTTTCTATTGCGCGTCGTTTACAAGACCCTCTTGCTGAGCTTGTGAAAATTGAGCCGAAAGCAATTGGTGTTGGTCAGTACCAGCACGATGTATCACAAAGCCAATTAGGGCAAAGCCTAACAGCTGTTGTTGAGGACTGTGTAAACGCAGTTGGTGTAGATGTAAATATGGCGTCTGCACAACTATTGACACGTGTTGCAGGCTTAAACAAAACCCTTGCGCAAAATATTGTTACCTACCGCGACCAAAACGGTACGTTTAATTCACGTAAAGAGCTTAAGAAAGTTGAACGCCTTGGTCCTAAGGCATTTGAGCAATCAGCCGGTTTCTTACGCATTAACCAAGGCAAAGATCCATTAGATAGCTCTGCTGTTCACCCTGAAGCGTATGAGATTGTTAAGAGCATCGCTGCAAAGGCGGACGTTTCAGTGGCAGAACTCATTGGTAATTCAGGTTTACTAAAATCACTTTCACCACAAGACTTTGTTACGGATAAGTTTGGCCTACCAACCATCAGCGATATTTTAGCTGAGCTTGATAAACCGGGTCGCGATCCTCGTCCTGAATTCAAAACAGCAAGCTTTAAAGAAGGTGTTGAAACAATCGCAGATCTCAAGCCAGGTATGGTTTTAGAAGGTGTTGTATCAAACGTTGCAAACTTTGGCGCCTTCGTAGATGTGGGTGTACACCAAGACGGCTTAGTGCATATTTCATCATTAACAAACAAGTTTGTTTCAGACCCACGTGAAGTGGTAAAAGCAGGCGATATTGTAAAAGTAAAAGTGCTTGAAGTAGATGTCGAACGCAAACGTATCAGCTTTACGATGCGCCTAGACGAAGAAGTGCGTGAGAAAGCACCAGCTGCTAAACCAAAAGCGAATAAACCAGCGCAAGCTACAGCAAAAAAAGCAAAGCCTAAGCAAAATAATAATGCTGCTATGGGTAACGCATTTGCTGAAGCATTCGCAAAGCTAAAGAAATAACGTGATTTAAACTACGGGCTGTTGAGCTTTCAAGTACATTTGAGAACGGTTAGCGATACTGTGCCCACTAGTTTGATTGGGTTTATACAAGGCAGAGGCTGCGTAGCATAGTTATTCTATGTGAGTCAGCCGATAACACAGTAGAAAACCCAATCAAGCGCTGCCGAATTGTTATAAACACAATCACAAAAAAACCGCACAGTGTGCGGTTTTTTTATTTATGCATAGCTTGCTAAGTTAGGCCGTTCAAACGGCGACGTTGCAGCCTGATAGAATTTAGCGATGCGCTCTGCTCGTTGATTAACTTCAGAATCACGACGCTCACTAAAATCGTAGTTAATTTGCTTAGCCTCGCCATCATCAGCCTCTGTATCTGAGCTTTCTTCGTTTTTATCAAAAAACGTACTCAGCTCAGCATTCAGATCAGCTCGCGCTTCGCTCATTTTCTGATTTGCTTCAGCAGCAATCGAGCGATCCGCTCCTGACGGTTCTTGTGGGGCTAATGCTGCAGCGCGTACTTGCTGCATTTTGTCTATGGTTGCCTGCGGGTCGTTAGGTACTTCGCTTACATCAATCGGCACTTCACCCGCAACTGCATAATTGTTGCCATCGCTACCACGCTCATATTCGTAACTTGGGCTACCAGCATACTGACCACCCACTGCCGCATGTGCTTGCTCGTGTGCTTTAACTTCGCGATCTCTTTGCTTAAGCTGAGAAAGTGCTTGTGCCTCTACTTGTTCAAGCTGTTTTTGCTTCTCTTGCTCTTGTTGCTTACTTTGCTGCTCTTGCTGATCCTGATCTTGCTTTTTTTCACTTACTTTAGTGATGTCTTCGGATTTATTTTCGAGCGCGTCTTGGTTTTCAATTTGGCTGCTGCCAGGTTGACGTGTTTTATCTTGATCAGCTGCGAGACGAGAATTTGCAGCGGCAGCTTCTGCTTGCTTTACAGGCGTAACTAATTCGCGCAACTGATTATCACGTCGCGCT
This sequence comes from Pseudoalteromonas sp. ABV4_021, assembly GCF_056159365.1. Lineage (NCBI taxonomy): Bacteria > Pseudomonadati > Pseudomonadota > Gammaproteobacteria > Alteromonadales > Pseudoalteromonadaceae > Pseudoalteromonas > Pseudoalteromonas sp. ABV4_021. The sequence goes on from NZ_JBSWVB010000001.1 coordinate 2,868,981, forward strand.
GTTTCAGTATGTACATTAGCCGTGTTTAAGCTAATGTTTGGATAAGTAGTTACGATGTTCATTTATTTTGCTGAGCTAAACTCTTACATCAATTAACGTGCCCAACACCTCGTCAGCCGTTTGAATTGAACGGGTATTTGCCTGCGCATTAAATTGTTCAACTCTAAGGTTAACTAGCTCGTTAGTTACATTAACTGGCGGGCTTTGCGCTTCGCGCGTTTCTGGTGCTGGTTCGGCGCGTTCAACTTCTCGTTCCGTTTGAGCGCGTGCAATATTTGCTGAAGACTCAGTAATACCATCAGAAGCACTTTGTAGCCCTTGTAAGCCAGCATTAAATGCAGACCCCAAGTTGTTTGAAACGTCCATAAACACTCCTTTATTCATAAAGAATAGTGATAACTTTATTATCGCTCAAAATTCCATCAAAATAAAGTTAAAGCGGCAATAAATTGCCGCCCTAGAAATGTTTTAGCTTTCTATATGAGATAACAATAAGTTAGTAAATTCTTGCGGGTGAGAAATAAAAGGTGCATGAGATGCTTTTACTAAAATATCAGCATTAAACTGAGGGTTAAGTTGCTGCATTTTCGCGACAGCTTTAACTGGCACAAGAGAATCAAGACGACCAAAAATACCTGAGATAGGCAAAGAAAGTTGTGCAAAAAGATCTCTTAAATCTTCATTTTTTAAAATAGCCAAACCTCCTGATAACGCGATCTCTTGCGCCGCTGGGTATTCAGCAAGCAAGGCTTTTATTTGCTTAATGTCTTGCTTTGCATGCTCACTTCCCATTGCCTGAATTGCCAAAAACCGCTCTACAGTTTTTTGGTGATTTGTGCTCAATTGCGCCATAAAGGTATCTAACACCTTGTCGTCAATACCACGCCACTGTTCACTGCTTGCAAAAAATGGGGTTGAAGCAACCAGCACAATCTTCTTTACTTTATCAGGAAAGAGCACGGCAATTTTTAGCGCAACAAGACCTGATAAAGACCAAGCAACTAACACAGACTGGTCTGCAATATCTTTTGCTAGTTGCCTTGCAACACAATCTAAATTATATACAGCATCGCTAAATTGATTACCGCCAAAACCAGGTAAATTCAAAGTATGTATCGTATGGTCACTTTGCGCCTCAAGTGCATCTTTTTGTAACTGCCAAATACCTTTATTCATGCCCCAACCATGCAGTAGAACTACATCAGCCATACTTTGCCCTCACTTTAAATTTTTGCCGCTATACTAACAGTTAGCGATATGGAAATCCTATATGAATTACTGCTCCCGACTTTTCAATTGGGCATTGCCGAATCTATGCGTGTGCTGCCGTCAACCTATTCGTGCTCCGGCAAAAATTTGCCGCGTATGTTTGTCTGATATTGAGCGGTTAAGTTTTAAAAGCTCAGCAAACCTACTTCACCGCCCAGATATCAACAAACTAATACCCAACCCTACATTTGACTCACTCTTTGCAGCTTGTTGGTATCAACATCCGGCTTCAACTTGGCTAAAAGGCATTAAATTTAATAAACAACTGACATACAAAGCGGCATTACATCAGTTAATTAAAGCGCAAATGAGAGACGCGCAAGCAGAACATAATTGGCAAATGCCCGATGTGTTAATGCCAGTACCATTGCATTGGCAGCGGCGCATTGTTCGTGGTTTCAATCAAAGTGAGGAAATTTGGCAACGCACCGGTATTGCAGTTGATACCAAATCCATTATCCGCACCAAACGCACTAAGCCGCAGAGCGAACTAAATAAACGCGCTCGAAAAACCAATATTAAAGGTGCGTTTAGCTGTGAGCTCAAACACCAATACCAACATGTTGCAATTGTTGATGACATCATAACTACGGGATACACGGTTAATGAAATTGCAAGGTTATTAAAAAGCGCTGGGGTGAAACAGGTTTCAGTGTGGGTGTTTGCGATTAGTGATCCAACGAAATCGAGTTAAGTTAATCCTGTTAATAAAAAAGGCGTCCAAGACGCCTTTTAAATAATAAACTTTTAGTAACTTAGGCTATTTAGCATCAATCGCATGACCAAAGAAAATAGCATTACTTAATAAACGGCTTGTGCCATACCAATAACTACGAAACACTGGGTTATCTGACATTGCAATCACTTTGCCCTTACCATAATTGTGTGCCATTAAAACGCCTGCACCGGCGATTTGCTGATTGTTAAGCTCATGACTAAAGCCCGCTAGTAGCGGTGTTTTAGTATAGGTTGCAACATTTACAAACGGCTTTTCACTTGGCTTTAAAACAAAGGTGCTGTTTTTAAACACCGGCAGAGTTTCACGCTCAAATGAGAAGCTTAGAGGGTGGCTTAAATCGATATTCGCATTAAAAATAGCGCCTGCGATTCGTTTATCACCATGGTAACTATCTTTATCAGCGTAACTCAAATTATCGGTTGGAAAAGCTTTTGCCATTTCACTAGTTGAAAGATACTCCGCTTTCAAAATACCTTTGTCCGCTAAGAATTTAGCACCCGATTTATGACCCCAAATTACACCACCGTGTTGCACCCAGTATTTTAGCTTTTCAACCATTTTTGCATTTACAGTCGAAAAACTGCCATTGGTCAAAATAACATGCGTATATGATGATAAATCAATGCGTTCTAAACGGTCTAAATCAACCAACGTAGCGGCAATATCTAAGTAACGGTCAAGGTAATACCAAACTTCACCCACTTCATATTGACTTGTACCTTTACCACCTAATAGTAATACTTTTGGTGTTTTTAACGGCACGATATTGCGCGAACCAATATCAACACCTTGCGCTGTTAATCCCGATGTAATTTGGTGTACTTTTACCGGTGAATTGCTAGCTAATTGCTGAACTTTGTTAAACCAATCAGCATCTTGTTGCAGACCTTTAGCAATAATAATTGCACCAGCAGCAAACCGTTGTTCACCATTTGCAGTTGATGCGGTAAATGGTTTCATTGCCGCTCGAGCAATAACACCATTTTGCTGTAACTGTGATAGCAGCTTAGGTGCTAGGTAATCGTTCCATTCAAATGCAAATGCATAGCTTGAAGCTAGGTTCTGGTTTTCAGTTTGATTAACTGGCTGCCATGAGTCTTGGTATTTAATACCGCGGGTTGAGGTTACAGCAGAAAATTCAAGGTTAAATGAATGCGCTAAGTTCCAACCTGAAACATCATAAAAGGTATTATCGTTAAAGCTTGTTTGTTCTAAAAATGCGCCTTTAATTAAGCGGTATTGAGGCTGATTTAGCGGAATATAAACGCTGCTATTAGCAGAAAAATCTTGCTTGTTAACGCTAACGTCTTTACTAAGCGGATATGCCTTAATCTCATGCTGCTGCAATAGCGACAAAAATAACTCATAACGTGACTTGTCGTTACCAGCTGCAACTACATAGCCTTTTACTTTATCTTTTTTCGCAAGCTTTGCGGTATCTTGATAAAACTTCTGCTGGTAAGACAGCAAACCTTGCTTGCCCGATACAACCGCATCGAAAGTAGATAAAGAGGTTGTTAATTGGTTTTTAACAGCATCATAAAACTCGCGTACACCATTGATAGTTTCATGCTTGTGGCCTCGTGCACTGCCTTGCTCAAACAAAATACCAATGGTGCCGTGAATATCAGGATAAGTAGAACCCTTACCAATATAAAAGTCATCAAAGCTTTCTTCAGTAAAGTACAGCTCACCTTGTTGATCTAATGCGGCTGCGTGAAAGGTCGCTATTTCTTTTGTTAGTTCTACATTTTGCTCAGGAGTAAGTGGAAACTTACGCGATGGAATACCCGGTTGGAAAAAATAAGTGCTGTGTGGACCCATTTCATGAAAGTCAGTTAATACATGGGGCATCCATTGATGATACTTAGCAATACGCGCCTGCGACTCTGGGTGTTGAAGCAACAACCAATCTCGGTTTAAGTCAGTAAAATAATGATTTGTTCTACCGCTTGGCCAAGCTTCATTATGCTCTCTGTGGTTTTCATCTGCGACTAAGTTTTTGCCTTTGTGACTATTCACCCATTGTGCAAATCGCGCTAAACCATCTGGGTTTAATGCAGGATCTAACAAAATAACTGTTTCGTCTAATAAGCGATCAATTTTTTCACCTTGCGCTGCAGCAAGGTAATAGGCAACTAATAACGCAGCATTACTGCCACTTGCTTCGTTACCATGCACACTATAGCCCATCCACGTGATTACAGGTGCATCAGCATTGATTGTTGTACCTTCGATTGATTGCGCTAAGTGCTGTTTACGCACAGTTTCAATGTTATTTAAGCGTGCTGGGTTAGCGATCGTTAATAATAATAACGGACGTTGTTCATGGCTGTAACCAATCACCTCAATGTTGATGCGATCACTTTTTTCAGCGAGCAATTTCATATAGCTAACAAGCTGATCATGGCGAACATGCCAATCGCCTACCTGATAACCGAGAACAGACTCTGGCGTAGGAATAGAAGGATCGAAACGAATATTATCGTCAAAATAAAAGTTCAAGTTCTTTGCTGAACTGATACAGCTAAACAGTGCCAAACAGGCTGTTATTAAAAAAAAGGACAGCTTTTTCATAGTGATGCCATAATGATAGGTTAGTTATATTTATTGCATTTTTATGCATATTCACAGTAACAATGTTTACTACGCAAACCTACAGCTTTAAGTTGAAGCAGCAAAAAAATAAGATAAGTTAAAACCTTTTCAACTTGCCCTACTATTTTAGCAAAGCAAAAAAGTGATATACTAAAAACCGAGTAAATTAGTCAGGTATAGGTCGAATTATGATTACCATTTCTGAGGCAGCACAAAGCCACTTTGCCAAACTGCTAGCAGATCAAGCTGAAGGCACTAACATTCGCGTTTTTGTGGTTAATCCAGGTACAACACAAGCCGAGTGTGGCGTGTCATATTGTCCGGCAGATGCCGTTGAAGAAACGGACATTAAGTTACCATTTAATGGATTCGATGCCGTTGTTGACGAAGAAAGCGCACCGTTTTTAGAAGAAGCCGATATTGATTTTGTTACTGACAAAATGGGCTCACAACTAACGCTTAAGGCACCAAACGCAAAAGCGAAAAAGCTAAGTGATGACGCGTCACTGCAAGAGCGCGTGCAACATATGATTGAAACAGAAATTAATCCACAACTAGCGAATCACGGTGGTCAGGTTAACTTAGTTGAAATCACCAAAGACGGTATTGCCGTAGTCCAGTTTGGTGGTGGTTGTAATGGCTGTTCAATGATCGATGTAACACTTAAAGATGGCATTGAAACGCAAATGGTTGCTAAGTTTGATGAAATCACCGGTGTACGTGATATTACTGAACACCAGTCTGGCGAGCATTCATATTACTAAATTCAAACATCTAGTCTACCGACTAGGTCAAGAACCTAAAACAAGCCTAAAACGCTTTTTCAGCGGTTTAGGCTTGTTTGTTATTGCTGCTAGCTTAATTGTTTATGGCTACTTTAACAGTCATTATTTTCAAATAGCAGGGCTTGTTCTACTACCTATCGCGCTGTATTTTGCCATTTATGGTTATCTAGGTATTTTTGCTAATCGCTTTTCACAAGTTATTGCAAAAGCTGACGAGAGCGCCAAAAATCGTGATATTTTTTAGCCAGCGTTAATCCTCTTAACGCCATAAAACACGTCATTGCCAGCCATAACCCGTGATTACCCAAAGGGTAGCTAACGGCAAATACTCCCGCAAAGCCAACAAGTGCTGAAAAAATCATGGTATTACGCATTTCTTTTGCGCGGGTTAAACCTACGAACACGCCATCGTACAAAAAGCAAAAACTAGCAATTGGCGGCAAAATAATAGACCAAATTAAAAACTTCTCGGCGGTCGCCAACACATTAGGCAGATCGGTTAACATACTGATAATCCAGCTACCTAGCAGCAAAAACATTACACTGTATAAACAAGCAAACATAAAAGCCCAAAAGCGACCGATAACAACCCAAAGATGAATCGCTTGCGCCTTTTTTCGTCCTTTCGCTTGACCCACTTTAGCCTCTACGGCATAGGCAATACCATCTAAGGCGAAGCTTACTAATAATAAAAAATTAAGTAATACGGCATTTGCAGCAAGCGTTGCATCCCCTAAAAAACCGCCATAGTAAGTCATAAAGGCAAAGCAAAGCTGCAAAAACAGTGAACGAATAAAGATATCTCGATTTAACTTAAGCGCACTAGTTAGGCCGTCGAGTGAAGTTTTCAAAAGTGCGGAGAACGATAATCCATGTTTAGCAAAACGCACTTTAAGTAACAATAAAGCGGCAAATAAACCAATGTAATCGGCGAATACCGAAGCAAGTGCAGCGCCTTCAACCTGCCAGTTAAAACCCACTACAAATACAATATCGAGCACAATATTGGCGACATTGGTCACCAACACGATCATTAACGTACCTTTACTGTATTGCGTGCCTAACATCCACGCCAATAACACCATATTGATTAATGCGGCAGGCGCGCTAAAAATACGAATATTAAAATACGTTTGTGCGTGCTTTATCGCGGCATCACTTCCCGATAAAAACAGCCCCATAAAATGGCTGATCACAGGGCTTATTGCTAGTAACAATAGCGCAACAGCGAACGCAAACAGTGCTGCGCGTTTTAGCTCTTGCAGCAAACCATTTTTACTGTCTTTACCATAAGCCTGTGCAACCAAGCCGGTTGTGCTCATACGTAAAAAACCTGCGAGCCAGAAAAGTAAATTGATTACCATGCTGCCAAGTGCCACGCCGGCTAAAAAGCTAGCGTCACTGAGGTGGCCGATTACACCTGTATCTACCAAACCGAGAAGTGGTACACTAATGTTTGATACAATCATCGGCCAAGCGAGTACTAGCAGCCCAACATGGAACGATTTATGACGAGTAAAAAAGTTTTTCATTTATTTATTGGATTATGGTTAATCTGTTATTTTACGTTTGCTAATGCCGCTGTGATTTTACAATATCACCATGTATCAGAAACTTTACCACGTGTGACAAGCCTATCTGAAAATGAATTCAGCGCCCACTTAAGTTATTTAAAAGATAATAATTATAGTGTTGTTCCACTTCAGCACATTATTGAAGCAGTTAAAGAGCAAAAGAGTATACCTGACAAAACAGTTGCACTCACATTTGACGATGGATTTATTAATAACTTCACGCAAGCAGCCCCCATTTTAAAGCGCTTTAACTATCCCTATACCATTTTTGTAAACCCGCAACTGATAGACGAAGGTAAAAGCTATGTGATGACGTGGCCGCAGCTAAAAGCACTGACAAAAGAAGGTGCATATATTGCAAACCACAGCGCAAAGCACGATTACTTGCATATTCGCGAAAATAACGAGTCACTAACGCAATGGCGAGAGAGAATACGCAACGATATCACGCATTCTGAACAACGTATTAAGCAGGAGATTGGCCACAACTTTAAGTATGTCGCATATCCCTATGGTGAATTTAATCGTGAATTACAAACGTTAGTAAAAGAGTTAGGCTATGTTGGTATTGGTCAGCATTCAGGCGCTGTTGGGTTAAGTACCGACTTAACGCGCGTGCCACGCTTTCCGGCATCAGGGATTTATGCCAATTTAGAAACATTAAAAACAAAAATCGCGAGTCTACCGTTTTCATTTAACCTACAAGCACAGTCGGTTACAACCAACACGACACCACTACTCAGGTTAACCTTTACCGAGAAAGATTTTAACAACTCGCAATTCAATTGTTTTATCAGTGGCAACACAGCCAAAATTACTTGGCAAAGTGAAAATGACGTGACTGTGCAAAGTGAAGGTGAGCTAAACAAAGGACGCTCGCGTTACAATTGTACTGCGCCAAGTAAATCTAAAGCGGGCCGATTTTACTGGTTATCTCACCCTTTCGTGATAACTAAATAGCAGAATTATTTTTTTGCCCAATTTGCAATTTCATTTGCAACCGAATCTAAACTAAGAATTTTTTGCGCTGCGTCCAACTCGACTGCGGCGCGTGGCATACCCCAAACCACGCTCGACGCCTCATCTTGTGCCAAAGTATACGCATCACACTCTTTTAGCTTTAACAAACCAGCGGCACCATCAGCCCCCATGCCAGTAAGTAATGACGCGCACACTTTTTTACCCAAATTTAATTTAGCAATTGATTTAAACAATACATCGACAGCTGGGCGATGACGATTAACAGGCGCAGACTGAACTACTTTACACATCAGTTTCGTACCTTTGCTAACCACTGCTAGGTGGTAATCGCCAGGTGCAATATAAACATGATTAGGCTTAATTTCCTCATCATCCTCCGCCTCTTTAACTGTTAACGCTACTGAACGATCCATACGCTCTGCAAACGAGGCTGAAAAAACAGGTGGAATATGCTGAGTAATAACAATCGGTGGGAAATTGTCAGGCAAGCATGTTAACACTTCTTTAATTGCCTCAGTGCCACCAGTTGATGCACCAATTGCCACCAGCTTAGTATTATCAAACGTGCCCGTAGCCACACTCGCCACAGGGGTAGTTACGGGTTTTATCGCTCGTACACGAGCTTTTGCTGCCGCTCTTATTTTTTCGTGTAAGGTTTGCGCGTAACCATGCAGTTTGTCGCCAACTTGTTGTGTTGGTTTAGCAACAAAATCAACGGCTCCTAACTCTAAGCATTCAAGCGTAATCGGTGCGCCTTGCTGAGTTAAGGTCGAAATCATCACAACTGGCATTGGCCTTAGTCGCATCAAGTTTTTTAAAAAACTCACGCCGTCCATTTTTGGCATTTCTACATCGAGCGTTAGCACATCTGGATTAAGTTTTTTAATTAAATCCCTTGCTTGATACGGATCATTTGCCGTACCAATTACTTCAATATCCTGTGCTTGCTGTAAGACCTCTGTCAGTACCGCTCGAATCAATGGCGAGTCATCAACTACTAAAACCCTGATCATCTTAATTCCTAAAATAGCTCGATATCAGTATGCGTATCTTGCTCTTCAATTTCGTGAAGATATTTAAATTCACGTTGTTGAATTGTATCATTATGCATACTTCGAAGTTTTTTTACGTGTGCTTTGCCTGTAGTGGGATTAAACAGCACCTTTCGCGGCCAAGGCCCACCAACATCATGGGACTCAACTTGCAGTCCTTCATTTTTTAAAAATTGCGACACAAATATAATATTACCTTCGCCAATGTCGCCCATTCCGCGAATTATCTTACCACCACCAAAAATTTTAATTTTAAAGTTATCGCGATTGCCACCGTTTTTAATAATTTCATTAATCAAAAACTCCATCGCCCAGTTACCATAGCGACAGCTTAAACTATCAATGCTCGCATTATTATTTGCTGGAAGCATAAAGTGGTTCATGCCACCTATACCCATTTTGTAGTCATAAACACATGCTGATATACACGAGCCCAGCACCGTAGAAATTAACTCATTTTGTTTAGTAACATACACTTCACCGGGTAAAATTTTCGCGACAACGGCGTCACGGCCCCTATCCCAATAACGTTTTATGTTTTCAAAGCCATTTAGGCACTGCTTAAAATTCTCGTTCAAAGTGCCTTCCTGTACATGGTTTTACCAAGCGCTACAAATTCCGTTTGTGTCTTATTCATACTTTCTGAATGGCCTAAAAATAAATGACCTTGTGAACATAGCTGAGCAGCATAGCGTTGAAATAACAGTTCTTTTGTTGGCTGATCAAAGTAGATCACAACATTACGACAAAAGATCACGTCAAATTCACCTTTCATAGGCCACTCTTGTAATAAGTTAAGTCGCTTAAAGTAAATCTTGTCTCTCAATTCAGGCCTTACTTTAAACAGACCACTTTGCTTATTGCGCAGAAAAAAGCGTTTTTTTAGGTCGTTATCTAAGCCTGTAATTGAGTTTTCTGCGTATTCACCTGCGCTTGCTTTCGCCAGTACATTTGAATCTAAGTCCGTTGCTAATATCTTTACATCCCAATTAGACGGAAACTTATCAGCCAAAGTCATCGCTATCGTATAAGGCTCTTCACCTGTCGAGCAGCCCGCAGACCATATTCTTACTCGCCTTGAGCTTTTATTACGTTCAAGAATTTGAGCAATAAGCGTTTCACGCAAAAAATCGAAATGATACGGTTCACGAAAAAATGACGTTAAATTGGTGGTGATTGCATTAATAAAATGACTGAACTCGTCACGTTTATGCTGATCAAGGTAAGTAATATACTGTGCAAAACTTGCCAAATTTAATGCACGAATACGGCGCGCCAAACGAGAATAAACCATTTCACGTTTATGGCTACCAAGCACAATACCACAGGCTTCGTAAACCATTTTTGCGATCAATTCAAACTCTTGATCTGTTAGCAGAAATTCCTTCGCCACAATGACTCCTAGAGTAAGCTAAGCAGAAACCTCGGCCTAGCTTTAACGAACTGTTAAAACTCTTCCCACTCTTCGCTGCTATCGGCGAAATCATCGCCCGATGGAGCCGAGGTTATTTGCAAACGCTCATTACGCGAAGCAACTTTTGGGGCGCTTTTTGCAGCGGGTCGCGGTGTAATCATCGGAGACTCAATACTATGATTGCCGCTAGTATTAAAGAAACTTAATAACTGACGCATGCCATTTGCTTGTTCAGCCATGGATTCACTCGCTGCAGAGGCTTGCTCTACAAGCGCGGCATTTTGCTGAGTCATTTCATCCATTTGCGTAATGGCTTTATTAACCTGCTCAATACCCGAGCTTTGCTCTTCAGATGCTACCGTTATATCAGCAATCATTTCTGTTACTCGTTGTACTGAGGCAACTATCTCTTGCAGCGTACTACCTGATTCATTCACCAGTAGCGTTCCGTCTTCAACTTTGCTCACACTGTCTCGAATTAGCTCTTTTATTTCTTTAGCTGCTGCGGCTGAACGTTGTGCTAAATTTCGCACTTCACCAGCCACAACTGCAAAGCCTCGCCCTTGCTCACCTGCTCTTGCAGCTTCTACTGCAGCATTCAGTGCAAGTAAATTAGTTTGGAATGCAATCTCGTCAATAACACCTATGATGTCTGCAATTTTCTTGCTGGCTTGATTGATTTCGGCCATGCTTTCTACCGCACGCTCAACCACTTCACCGCCTTGTTTAGCCTTCACTTGGGTGTCGTTGGCAAGTTCATTCGCAACTTTTGCATTATCGGCATTCTGGCGAACTGTGCTGGTCATCTCTTCCATGCTTGAAGCCGTTTCTTCTAATGACGACGCTTGCTCTTCGGTGCGCTGACTTAAATCAGTATTACCCTGCGAAATTTCTTCCGCGCCACTGGCAACAAGATTAGAAGACACGCTAACTTTTTCTATCACTTCGGTTAGCTTTTCTGCCGTAGTGTTTGCATCGCGTTTTAACTTATCAAATGAGCCTAAGTAATCGCTCTGAATACGCTTGGTTAAGTCACCATGCGCCATGCCATCAAGCATTTCTGCTGCTTCAGTGATTACCTCATCGGATATTTCAACTAATCTATTAAGTCCTTGCGCAAGATTTAAGAAGAAACCTTGTTTACCAGATTGGTCTATACGTGTATCTAGTTCACCTTGCGATGCCGCGGTTACAAGCTCGTCAATTTCTTTCTCAATTGCCACCTCAGCAGTTCTATCTAGCCACTCTACAACCGTACCCAAACGCTCTTGATTATCGGAGAAGATAGGATTCGCAGTAAGCGCAAACGTACGGCCGCCTACCAAAATTTCAGTGCTATACGTTGATGTCAATCGCTCTATCATTTGTTGCTGATGCGCCGGGTTTTTATGGAATACATCCATATTTGAACCCATTAATGACGACGCATTAAAGTTAGGTAAATCGCGCTTAATATCAGATTCGGCATTGCGCATCATATTTAACACAGCACTATTCATATACACAATTTCATTGCTCGCATTAGCAATCATTGTGTTGGTATTAACCGTATCTAGTGCTTGGCGAACTCGTGAATTTTCAGCGGCAATTGCCTCTGCTTTTCTTTGCGCTGCCAATTCATCGGTCAAATCTTGCCACTCGACAATGGTACCAATGCGTTCACCTTCGGTATTCAGCCAAGGTGTAGCAATAAGCGAAAAGGTTAATTCAGCAACCGTGATTCTGGTGCGATACACATCTTTAAGCGCAGCTAGCATTTTTTGTTGATGACTTGGGTCTTTGTGGAAAACATCAACACACTGCCCAATTAAGTTATTGGCATCAAAGTTTGGTAGCACTTTGCGAATTGATGCTTCGCGACTTTTTAGCATTTTTAAATTTTCATCGTTAATGAAAACTATCTTTAAGTCATTGTCTGCAATCATTACATTTGCTTGACACACTTTAAGTGCATTTGCACGGTTGGCGGCCAAACGCGCTTCAAATTCGACTTCTTTTTGCTCAGTGATGTCACTCGCATATTTCACAACTTTAACGGGCTTACCGTTCGGATCAAAAATCGGATTATAAGACGCCCTAATCCATACATTTTTTCCGCCGTTACCAATTCGTTTGTAGTCTCCGGCGCAAAACTCACCGCGATTCAATTTTTGCCAAAAATCTTTATAGTCTTGACTCGAAGCGTATTCTGGCTCGGTAAACAAACTATGATGTTTGCCAACAATCTCGTCTAATCGATAACCCATAACACTACAAAAATTATCGTTTGCAGTAATGATTGTGCCATCGAGATTAAACTCTATTACGGCTTGCGATTTACGAATTGCTTCTAGCTGCCCTTCTGAATCCGCAGCAGCCAGTTTACGTTCTGTGATATCCGTTGCGTATTTTACAACCTTAGTCACAACACCATGCTCATTGACAATAGGGTTATATGACGCTTGAATCCAAATTTCTTTGCCTTCGGCGTTAATGCGATTAAATTCGCCTGAGATAAACTCGCCACGCGATAGTCGAGCCCAAAACTGGCTATACTCAGCATTATTGGCGTGTGCAGGGGATACAAACATGCGATGATGCTGTCCTTGAATTTGCTCTAAGCGATATCCCAACGCATTTAAAAAGTTGGTGTTAGCCGTAATTACAGTACCATCAGGATTAAACTCAATCACAGCTTGAGATCGACTTAAGGCTGCTAAAATTAAATCACTCTCAGATTTCCCAGATGCTGCGTCTGGTGTTTTGCTAGACCACCACATATCAATCTCCACCCTTTTTTATTTGATTGCATTTCATCATCGGCTTTTACACTCGCTTAGCACTCACCTGTTGATGAGCTATTGTTTTTATTAGTCCGGCTCTTTGGAAAGATTCAACACCCGTTTTAAATCTAACAACACAACCATTTTTTCACCGACATTGACCAGACCATGAACAAACTCGGTATTTTCTGTATTAGTTACATCAGGCACATCGCGCGCATCAGACTCTGAAATGCTATAAACATCTGATACTGCATCAACAACTAGCCCCATAATTTTATCGCCACTTTCCAGATCAACTTTGACCACGATTACAACTGTGACTGAACTATACGGCACCTGCGGCAAGCCAAATCGCGCCCGTAAATCAATAATCGGTACTATTGTGCCGCGCAGATTAATGGCACCTTTGACATAACTTGGCGAATTGGGGATTTGAGTTATTTCTTCCCAACCACGTATCTCTTGCACTGCGAGAATATCGACACCATATTCTTCATCTGCCATCATAAAAGTCAGAAACTGGCAGATATTCTCTTCTTGATTCTCTTCGCTCGACTCGAGAAGATCATTTGCTATCGCTTCCATCAAGCTTCCTCACTTTCTATCGGCTCAATTGCAAGCTCAGAAGTACCTGCTTTTTTCAGGCCCGCTAATTTGATTAGCCCCGTAATATCAATAATTAGCGATACTCTTCCATCACCTAAAATCGTCGCGCCAGAAACCCCTTCTACTTTCTGATAATTAGCTTCCAGGCTTTTAATGACGACTTGTTGCTGTGCCAGTAAGTCGTCAACTAATAACCCGACTTTTTGATTGTCACTTTCAACAATAACCAGCAGACCTTTATCGAGATCTTCAATTGCGCCACTGTGATTAAAAATTTTATGTAATCGTAAAATAGGAATGTATTCATCGCGTAAGCGTAAAACGTTTAAACCGCCGCCCACGCAATTCACCATTTTCAAATCAATTTGTAATGATTCCACAATAGAAATAAGCGGTATGATGTAAGTATGCTGTGCCACGGTCACTAACTGACCATCTAAAATAGCTAAAGTAAGCGGCAGGCGAATCGTAAAGGTTGAACCAATACCTTGTTCTGAAGTAACCTCAATTGAGCCATTCAGCGATTGGATATTGCGTCTTACTACGTCCATACCCACGCCACGACCGGAGATGTCACTCACTTCATCTGCAGTTGAAAAACCGGGCATAAAAATTAGCTCATTAATTTCATCATCCGATAAGTCGTCTGAATCGCTAATTAGGCCGTTTTGAATCGCTTTTTGTTTGATTTTTTGTGTATTTAAGCCAGCACCATCGTCCATAATTTCTATAACTATGTTACCGCCTTGATGAAATGCATTAAGTGTTACGGTACCAACTCTTGGTTTACCCGCCTCTTCCCGCTGCTCTGGCGTTTCTAAACCATGATCCAGTGAATTTCGCACCAAGTGAACCATAGGATCTGAGATTTTTTCCATTACTGTTTTATCAAGCTCAGTTTGCTCACCAAGGAGTTTTAGTTCGACTTCTTTTCCTAGCTTTTGCGATGTATCTCGCACTAAACGCGGAAAGCGACTAAATACAAAACTGATTGGCAGCATGCGAATTCGCATCACACTTTCTTGTAAATCACGTGTGTTATGAGCAAGTTGAGCAAGCCCTTCTTGCAAGGCCATTAATTTGTTTTCAGTAATTTCTCCTTCACCAAGCTGTGTAAGCATTGCTTGAGTTATTACCAGCTCGCCAACCATGTTAATTAGTGAGTCTACTTTATCAATGCTGACTCGAATTGACGTACTTTCGGTGGAACCACTTTTCGCAGCAGCTTTTGCTGCTGGCGCCGGTTTGTCACTTTTATTTTCAGCTGTTGGCGTTGGTTTCTCTTCAGTAGCTTGCTCACGAACACCTTCTGGTTCAGATTCAACGGGGTCGTCACCAAACAATCCGCCACACAAGGTGATAGTGATTTCGGCATCATCCTCAACCCACTCAAATACTTCTTTTATCGCCTCTTCGCCTTTATCGGTTTCAAGATAAAAGCACCAATTTAAAAAACATTCGTCAGCCGCAAGGTTGTGAATATCTGGTACGTCATCTAAATTCACAGATACGTCGAGCTGACCTAGTTCTGCCAACTCTTCAATCAAATAAATGGGCTCATTACCCGTTTTAAATAAATGATGTTGCGGCTTAAAAATCACTTCGTAGGTGTCAAGTGCACCGTGTTCTGCAGGTGGACTATCGGGGCTACTTTGTGTAGCTGCAGGTGTACTAACTGGTTGTGATTCACCCGCTAAAATTGCCTCAAACTTTTCTTTCAACTGGGTTGCAGTAGTTAAGTCAGTCTCTTGATTATTTTGTAAATCACCTAACATCTCGCGCAAACAATCAACCGACTGCAAAAGCAGATTCACATGTTCAGCGGTTAACTCTCGGCTGCCTTCGCGGATTTGGTCTAATAACGTTTCTAAAACATGAGTAAAGTCGGAAACATGTGTGAAGCCAAAGGTTCCACTTCCGCCTTTAATAGAATGCGCGGCACGGAAAATAGTATTAATCGTCTCGTTATCTACATCACCAGGTGTGAGGTTGAGTAACTCCGATTCCATGACATCCAAACCTTCAAGGCTCTCTTCAAAGAAAACCTCAAAGAATTGGCTTAAGTCTATGCTCATGCCGCCTCCTGATTTATCGGATGACTTTCTTAATAACTGCTAATAACTGATCTGGATTAAATGGTTTTACGATCCATCCAGTGGCGCCAGCGGCTTTACCTTCGGTTTTTTTATCCAGTCCCGATTCGGTAGTAAGCATTAGCATAGGCGTAAACTTGTAGGCAGGTAGCGCTCTTAATTCTCGAATAAGTGTAATGCCGTCCATAATCGGCATATTCACATCGGAAATAACCGCATCAAAGCTGTTACCTTTAGCGATTTCTAACGCTTCGCTTCCGTCTTTCGCTTCTGTTACATCGAAACCGGCTTTTTTAAGCGTAAAACCAACCATTTGTCTCATTGATGCAGAATCATCAACCGCCAAAATCTTTTTCATACAGACCCCAAATTATTGTTCTGATAAGGCAAGAAAGTCTTGCACTCCCAATGTTTTTGCTGCAGCAAATAACGCATCACTTTTGCCATGCCACGTAATTTGATGCTGAGTTTCCGCTAGATTTTTTTGCAACGAACAGAGTAATTGAATTGAAGCGGTATCAGCACGAGTAACCGAGGAAATATCCAGATCAATGCTCGATTGTTTCGATAATAAATCTAAAAGAGATTCTTTAAGCTCAGAGACTGAGTTTATGACAAGCTCAGCAGGTAACTGATACATAATTTTCTTTCCTTGTTCGCTTAAAATTAAGCGTAGACCCAGAATGAAAATTTGCCAAAATAATATCGATTTAATTAAAGCTAATTAATGCGTTAGCAGATCATAAATCGATACTAATTGCTGTAGTACCCAATAATTGAGGTCAGATCTTGTGTCATTTCACTTTGATTAATTAACGGTACTTTTCCTTTGGCAAATTCAGGTTTAAAAATGGCTCTAACCGCGCCATTTGGGTCGACTAGCGTGACGGATGCACTGTGGTCAACTGTGTAATTTTCCGACTCACCATCATCATGAATGGCGTACACTAAACCTAGGTTTCGAACAAATGGAAATAAATGCTTATGCTCTGCTGAAACAGCAGTAAAATCGGGGTTAAAGTATTCAATGTACAGCTTGCGTTTTTCCGCGTTATCACGCTTAGGATCAACCGATACAAACCATACATTTATGGCAAAGTTAGGCGATAACTCTTTTGTTATCTGAGTTAATTTTGCCAACGTCATTGGGCAAATATCTGGGCAACTTGTATAACCTAAAAATAATAGCGTCCAGTTGCCCTTTAAGTTTTGATTAGTAACCTGTTGTCCATTTTGGTCTTGCAACACAAATGGCTTAACAATCTTAGCCTCTTGATAGAGTAATGCGCTTGTTTGCGGAGGTGATTTTGGGCCGCAACCCAAAACCATAAAGATTAAAGATGTAACAATTAATAGCTTAAACTGGCTCATTTAAATCAACCACTTATCAATAAATAGTGCGATAAATAGTATCATAAGTTGCCAAATGGAATAGATAAATAGCTTTATCGCAGACTTTTCTTTGGCAGCAAATTTTAACTCCCAAGCACGGTACATAAACACGCCATTGAGTAACACACTTACCGCTAAATAAAAGTTTCCTGACATACCAATTAAAAACGGTAAAACACAAACCAATGTCAATAAAACGCTATATAACAACACCATTGTTTTGGTGAACTCAATACCATGCGTTACTGGCAACATGGGGACTTTTGCGTTTTCATAATCTTTTTTACGATCAATGGCTAACGCCCAAAAGTGCGGTGGTGTCCAAGTGAAAATTATCATCACTAATAACCATGGCTCTGCAGACATTGCGCCAGTTTCAGACACCCACCCCAGCAACGGCGGCATCGCGCCAGCAAAACCACCGATCACAATATTTTGTGGCGTGCGTCTTTTTAATACCAGCGTATAAATAAACGCATAACCGACTAAAGCAACTAAGGTAAGCCAAGCGGTCAACCAATTCGCGTAAGCAACCAACATGCAAAACCCAATAACCAACAGCATCATTGAAAAGGCAAACGCCTGACGATTTGTCACACTACCTGTTGCGACTGGGCGCGAGTCGGTGCGCTTCATTTTTTTATCTATATCGCTATCAACAATATGGTTAATCACCGCAGCACTACTGGCTAATAATGCGATACCTACTATGGTTAACATCTGCTCTAGCAAGCTTCGCCCAACGTGGGGTGCCAAACCTTGTCCAACCACAGCGGTAAGCGCTAGCAACATCACAACTTTGTGTTTACAAAGCACTAAGTATTCATGAACTTTAGCGCTTAGTGAGCGCTGAAATTGTAAAACATAACTGGTCATAGTTTACTCCCTAGCACTTGCTTTTAATGAGATATGCAAGCCGAACGCAACTTAAAAGTAGCAATAATGCTGTCATATTATGAATAAGCGCAATATTGAGCGGGATATGCATCAAAATTAAGCTAACTCCCAGCGCAATCTGACAAAACAACACCACCCAAATATGGTAAACAGCTCGTTTTATTATTGTTGAATAACAGTCTTTTAGAATTTTAAAACCAGCCCAAAGCACCACAAACGTAGTAACCATAGCCCAAATGCGATGGAGAAAATGAATCGACATACGCGCTTCTGCCGACAACACCCCAAACTCATAACTGGCGTGATCATTCGGTAATTGGAAAATACTCGTAAATGAAAAACGCTCAAATGTATTGGCTCCGCACAAAGGGAAATCTGCACAATGTGACGCCGCGTAATTTGCCGCTAACCATCCACCTAATGCAATCTGCGAAATAACAAAGCTCAAAGCGATTATTGCCAAGCCATAATGAGGTTTGGCGCCTGAATCTCCACCAGGGATGCGCTCCGTGGTAAGCCTGATATAGAGCAAGAACAACAGGCTCATAATCGTAAAACCACCGAGTAAATGCCCCATCACGATGAGCGGCTGCAAGTTCATAGTGACTGTTAACATGCCTAACGCAGCTTGAAATACAACTAGCCCCAGAATTAATAACGGTAGCTTCACTGGCGCTAATCGATGTTGCCGTTGTTTAAATGCCATTATCGCAATAAGCAAAATAATGATGCCCAGCGTGCCGGCAAAATAGCGATGGATCATTTCTTTCCACGCTTTTCCTTGATCGACTTCATGTGTTGGAAAATGTGTTTCGACTTTTTCTAGCTCATGCACTTCATTTGGCACAGTTAAAAAACCATAACACCCAGGCCAATCGGGGCAACCTAAGCCCGAGTCGCTAAGTCGTGTATACGCGCCCAATCCCACCACAACAAATGCAAAAACACAGCCAAACAGTACAATTTTATGATATTGATTCATTCGCGCCTCCTATGCTCTGCTGCGGCTATAATTGAGCAGTTTTTTAAGGTCTTTAATAAGCCCGCGTTTCATATTATTGTCTGACTGCAGCTGATAATTAACGGGATACTCAAGCACTATTAAACCGTGATGATCGACTAAATAAATTGCATCTGATTCAATAGCAAGAGTTTGATTTTCTAATTGTGTAACAACATTTTCATGTGCAGTTAAATTAGTCAGCTGCAATGCCTGCTGGCTGCTCGAAAGGGAAAATGCCCCCACATATAAATTATGTTTACCAAGCACATCAAACACATTTTTAATTAGCTGCTTTCGAGTTTCACAATGTTGCGCACAAACCTCTTCAGATAAAGTAACGAGCGACCATTTAAGTTGAGATTCCGCCGGCCACTTTTCAATTTTTTGTTCATTTTCAACGAAGTGCCCAAAATTAGTTTGTGCGGGTTCAAGCCAATCAAACTTTAACGCCAAAAAAGCAGTTAACGCTGGCGCTAAAAAACAAATAATAAAAAGTCCAAGAGTCTTATTCATGTGTACTTCCTTTTCGATACATAGCCACACCAATCACAATCGCTGCGAGAGCGAGTAAAATCCACTGCAAGGCATACGCTTTGTGTTTATCTGGCGACATATTAATAACTTGGTAATGAAATTCGCCCAGCGCACTGTCCGGCTGTGCGTAAAGAATATATGGCGCGAATGGCTGCTGGAGCGCACTTGCTGCAAACTCTGGCGTAATGTATTGCAACCGTTGTCCTTGGCGTAATTCAAGATCATTTGATACCAAGTTAAAGCTGGTAAAGTTACCAACCTTTAATAATGCGGTGAGTGTTAGTTGCTGCGGCAAGCTTACTTCTGGTAATTGCTCTCGATTGAACGAACCCGCAAACCAGCCAAGATTAACCAGCCACCAGCGTGAAGAATTTTTTGGTTTCACGGCAGCAATCAAGTCGTAACCAAAACGGCCATTAACCACTTGATTATCAAGCCACCAAAACTGTGAAGAGACTTCGCCTGATAGTGATACTTTGAGCCCCGTTGCAAGCCAATCGCTTGGTAAACTAGCGAGCTGATACCAAGGAATAACCCCTTGCTGGCTGAGCTGATCTAGTTTTTTAATAATCGTTATTTTTTGCTGTGATCTTTGATACTGCCACACAGCTAAACTCGCGCATATTAATGCGACAGTTGTTGTACACACTAGCAGAGTGATGCTTTTTGCACTATTCTGGATTAACCGCATATAGCAAACTCCCTAAACCTATGTTGATAAAATTAATTATCGTATTCTTATTGTTTTACATCGTTTTTAGTTTGTTTAAAGCACTGTTTTGTATGCTTAAAAGCGACGCTGCTGCAAACTCTATGTCCCATTACTTAGGGCGCCGAGTGTTATTTTCTGCAATTGTTCTGATGATTATTTTGCTGGCAATGCTGTTTGGCATCATCACACCAAACAGCAATCCTTATACTGTTAGTTAGTGGTTATTGACCTTTAAAGTACGTAAACAAAGACAAACAAACACAACCATACAACATCAACAAAATGCCAATACCAAGCTGCAGCTTGGAAAGCAAAGTGCTTTTCTTCACTAAAGTGCCCTTTTAAAATTCGTATAAATACGACAAGTAAAATGAGCGTGCCTAACGTGACATGCATGCCATGAAAGCCAGTTAGCAAAAAGAACGTGTTGCCATATATACCTGAGTCCAGTGTTAAACCTAGATCTTGATATGCATGAACGTACTCCTCTCCTTGTAGCACTAAAAATATCGCCCCTAAACCAATAGTAAAGCCAAGCATTGCCTTTAACTGCGTGCGTTTTCCATGCTCAATTGCGGTGTGTGCAAAATGCAAAGTCACCGATGAGGTTAAAAGAATAATCGTGTTGATAAGTGGTAAACCTTGCCAACCCATTACTTGTGTTTCTGTACCACCTGGCGTACTGACTAGAGGCCACACAGCTTCAAATGAAGGCCAGAGCACTTCGTTTGTCATCGCGTTATTGCTATCACCACCGAGCCACGGTACAGCAAATGTACGGGCATAAAATAGCGCTCCAAAAAATGCCATAAAAAACATCACTTCAGAGAAAATAAACCACGCCATACCCTGTTTAAACGAGCGGTCCATTTGCGATGAATAAAGCCCACCTTGAGACTCATCAACCACATTTTTAAACCAACCAAACAGCATATACAGTAAAACCGCGATGCCTAATATTAAAATGTGAAAACCAAAACCACCTTGCTGCTTAGCAGTTTGCATTACCGCTAAGCCAGCTCCAATGGCAATTAAGAACAGAGCAACAGCACCCACAATCGGCCATTGGCTTTGCTCAGGTACATAATATTTTTCATATTGAGTTTTCATTGACTAACTCTCCATCGCGCTTGCTATTGCTTGCAACTTTACCTTCAACATCTGCTGTAATATCGTAAATGGTGTACGACAAGGTCACTTCATGAATATCATTTGGCAAGGTTTCGTCGAGGTAAAAGAGCAATGGTAAATCCGCTGAGCCTTTACTTGTCAGCGGCTGTTGATTAAAACAAAAGCAAGACACTTTATGTAAATATTTAGCCGCCCGACCTGGTGCTACTGACGGTACGGCTTGCATTATCTTGTTGCTACTCGAAAGGTTTTGCGCAATAAACTCTATGCGTTCCATTTCACCCGGGCTAACGTCAACACTGTAGCGTTTAGCTTTTACTTTAAACGGCGCTCCAGCTTGTGCATGTGTGATAAATGTAACGCGTACACTGCGCGATTCATCACTTTGCGCACTCACTTGTGCCTGCTCCATATTAGGCTTTCCATTCAATCCTGTGATATCACAGAAAACGTCATAAAGTGGCACCAGCGCAAAGGCAAACGCAAACATTAATAAACTGGTTAAGATTAGCTTTTTGAGTAGCTTAACGTTATTCATTACTTCACTTCCGGCGGCTCAGAGAACGTATGATAAGGTGCAGGCGATGCAACTTCCCACTCCAACCCTTCAGCTCCATCCCACACTTTGGCAGGTACTTTTTCGCCACCCTTTGCACACTTATAAACAACGGCAACAAAAAGTAATTGAGATAAACCAAAGGCAAAGCCACCAATACTGATCAATGCATTAAAATCAGCAAACTGCAGTGCATAGTCAGGAATACGCCTCGGCATACCTGCTAAGCCCACAAAGTGCATTGGGAAGAACAAAATGTTTACGCTAATTAGCGATAACCAAAAATGGGTTTTAGCAAGACCAATGTGATACATGTTGCCTGTCCACTTTGGTAACCAATAATAAGCCCCTGCCATTATCGAGAATACAGCCCCCGTTACTAACACATAGTGGAAATGAGCAACCACAAAGTAAGTATCGTGATACTGAAAGTCGACCGGTGTTATTGCTAGCATCAATCCAGAGAAACCACCTAAGGTGAATAACACGATAAAGGCAATGGAAAACAGCATCGGTACTTCAAAGCTAATCGAGCCACGCCACATTGTCGCTACCCAGTTGAAAACTTTAACCCCCGTAGGCACAGATATCAGCATGGTGCTATACATAAAGAACAACTCACCCGCCAATGGCATGCCAGTAGTAAACATATGGTGCGCCCATACAATAAACGACAAAAACGCGATTGATGCCGTGGCATAAACCATTGAGGCATAACCAAACAGTTTCTTGCGTGAAAACGCTGGAATAATCGTCGAGATAACACCAAACGCCGGTAAAATCATGATGTAAACTTCAGGATGTCCGAAGAACCAGAAAATATGCTGGAACATTACTGGGTCGCCACCGCCAGCCGCGTTAAAGAAATCTGTGCCAAAGTACTTATCAGTTAGCACCATAGTCACTGCACCAGCAAGTACCGGCATCACCGCAATTAATAAAAATGCAGTAATTAACCACGTCCATACAAACAGCGGTAATTTCATATACGTCATGCCCGGTGCGCGCATATTCACTATGGTTACAATTACATTGATTGCTCCCATAATTGAGCTAATGCCCATGATATGCACAGCGAAGACGAATAGTGCCGTATTATCATTGCTATATGTGGTTGATAGTGGCGCATAGAACGTCCAACCAAAAGCTGGGCCGCCGCCTTCCATAAATAACGACATAAGCAGAATGAAAAATGCAAATGGTAGAATCCAAAAACTCCAGTTATTCATGCGCGGTAGTGCCATATCTGGCGCGCCAATCATCATAGGGATCATCCAGTTTGCCAAGCCAGTAAACGCAGGCATAACTGCACCGAAAACCATAATGAGGCCATGAACTGTAGTCATTTGGTTAAAAAAGTGTGGCTCTACAAATTGTAAGCCTGGTTGAAATAATTCGGCACGAATAACCAGTGCCATTGCGCCACCCGTTAAAAACATTAACAGGGCGAATAACAGATAAAGCGTACCGATATCTTTATGGTTAGTGGTAAATAGCCAACGTTTTAGTCCTGTTGGCGTATGATGGTGGTGATGAGATTCAGCTAGTGTTGTCATTATTGTGCTTCTCCCACAGATTCTTGAATATCACTTGGTTGCACTGAATCGCCAGTGTTATTACCCCAAGCATTTCGCTCATAGGTCACTACTGCCGCTAACTCTTTTAGTGACAACATTTTGCTATAGCCTTGCATTGCTGTTGCTGGCTTGCCATGAACCACAATATCGATATGAGCTTTAACATCGCCAAGTGCTATTGGGCTATCTTTTAGCGCTGGGAACACACCTGGCAATCCCATTCCTGTAGGTTGGTGACACGCAGCACAATTAGCCATATACACTTGTTCTCCTAGCGTCATTAGCTCATCTTGAGATAATGTAAGATCAAGTGATGCTTTTTCTGCGGCCGCTGCTTGCGCTTTTTCAAGCTGCGCATTTGCCAACCACTGTTCAAATTCAGCAGGCTCTTTAACTTCAACAACCACAGGCATAAAGCCATGGTCTTTTCCGCATAACTCCGCACATTGACCGCGATAAATACCGGCCTCATTGACTTTAGTCCACGCTTCGTTGATAAAGCCTGGGTTAGCATCTTTTTTAACCGCGAATTCAGGTACCCACCAAGAGTGAATTACGTCGTCCGAAGTCATTAAAAAGCGTACTTTTTTTCCTTTTGGAATAATAAGCGGTTTATCAACATCTAACAGGTAGGTTTCTGTTTTTTGATCTTGGTTGGTGATTTGTTCACGTGGAGTCGAAAGAACAGAATAAAACGACACATCGTGGTCAAGATATTCATAATGCCACTTCCATTGTGACCCTGTAACTTTAATCGTTAGGTCAGCTTTAGTGGTGTCTTCCATGGCAATCAAGGTTTTGGTTGCAGGCACTGCCATACCAATCAAAATTACAAATGGAATTGCTGTCCAGAGTATTTCAATTTTGGTACTTTCATGAAATTGAGCAGGCACTGCTCCTTTTGATTTGCGGTGATGGATTATTGCCCAAAACATAATGGCAAATACCACTAATCCAATAACGCAACAGATATAGAAAATTGTCATATGGAGCTCGTAGACATCACGGCTGATGTCTGTCACCCCAACAGGTAAGTTATATTGACTCGTCCCAACTGCTAAAAAAGGAAAGCTCAATAGTAACCATAAGGATAGCTTCACTAGCCTCATGCTCGCTCCTTAGCTAATTATTATTATGTTGTTAGGAAATGGTCAGTGAAAGTTTTAGCGATTAAATCGCACGACGCACTACAGCATCACTCCATTTTCTTTATTATATTTGTTTTCTAAAAGCCGCACTTTGCTTAAAAAGAAAACAAGGTTACTACTAAGGTCTAGTAAACGATTAAATTTTACGCAAGTCAAATTTAAGATAAATTTTTTATAAATCTATAAGTTAGCGATTTTTGAAGATGTAAAAATAGAAGGGGCTATAGTAAGAAATAGGGTGTTTAAAAGCAGGTTGAGGCTAGTAAGGTTACTCACTAGCCAAGGTCAACAAAAGTGTATTACATCCAGTCGGCATTTCTAATAACACCAACCGCAAGGCCTTCGATATTAAAATGGCCATGCTCTAAATCGACTTTAATTGTGTCAAATTCATCATTTTCTGCATGTAACAGTACTTGTTTGCCTGCTTTTTCAAAACGCTTTACCGTTACATCTTCATCAACACGGGCTACAACCACTTGCCCATTATTAGCCACTGGCGTGCGATGAACAGCTAGCAAGTCTCCATCCATAATGCCGATATCCTTCATACTCTCACCACGTACACGCAGTAGGAAATCTGCACATGGGTTAAATAGGTTAGGATCAACTTGATAATGGCTTTCAATGTGCTCATTAGCCAAAATAGGTGAACCTGCGGCGACTTGACCAATTAACGGTAAACCTAATTGCTCTGGTTCATCTTCTTCCACTAAACGAATACCGCGGCTAGCGCCGGGCACCATTTCAATTACGCCTTTTTTGGCTAATGCTTTTAAATGCTCTTCTGCAGCGTTTGCACTTTTAAAACCGAGTGTCGATGCGATTTCTGCGCGCGTTGGCGGCATGCCAGTATCTTTAATAAATACTTTAACAAGTTCTAAGATTTGTGCCTGACGTTTTGTTAATGGTCTCATTCACTGGTTTTCCATACAGTACAGATAACTGTGAGTATATACAGTTATTCTTATTTCGCAACTTTTAATTATTTGATAATTAGCACTATGCTTAGTTACAGACGATAATTGCTGCAAATCAAAAATCATCGCAGTAAATTGCTTTATTTTTCCTCTGGCACGACCAGTTATTTAATCTTTTAGAGTTAACTGGTATGCTAGCGCCCCTTTTGTTTTTAGGTTGGTGTTATGAAGTTGGTTGGCTCTATGATTCAGTGGTTTGCAAACGGTATGAACAAGCTTTTAGTGCGTTCGAAAATTGTACCTGAACACCCTTTAGACAACCTAGCAATAGATAAAAACAAGCCGACCGTTTACATCACATTATTAAATTCTTTTTCTGATTTAGCCGCGTTGCGCAGCACCTGTAAAAAGCTCGGCTTACCTGACCCTCAGGTCACTCAGCAAATTGGTGATAAACAAGTTCCAAGATACATTCCAATTCACCACCGCTCGCCACTGTTTGGTAAAGCCAAAAAAGACAGTCCAGCGCTCGAAATCAGCGAAGAAATATTTGCAGCATTAAAGCAATCTGACGTTACCGATTTACAAGTTATTCCGGTCACCATTTTATGGGGACGCAATCCAGGCAAAGAAAAGCCAGGCCTTGGCACTATTTTATCCAGTTCTCTTACACCAAGCTGGTTGCGTAAGGTATTTGTCGTATTACTATCTGGCCGCGACAACTTAATTCGTTTTAGTCGTCCATTAGAACTATCGCAGCTTACTAGTAAGCAACAAAGTGATGATTTACCACATAAACTCATTCGTGTTGCCCGTGTTCACTTTAAACGTCAGAAACTTGCTGCGCTTGGCCCTAAACTGCCATCTCGCGACCAGTTGTATCAAGGTCTTTTAGCATCAAGCACTGTCAAAGCTGCGATTGAAGGTGAAGCAAAAAGTAAAAACATCTCAATTGTAGAAGCGCGACAAAATGCCATAAAACTAGTTGATGAAATTGCTGCCAACTATAACGAATCAATGATCGGTGTTTCTGAGCGCATTCTTACTTGGCTGTGGACCAAGCTATACAACGGTATTGAAGTAAATAACCCTGAACGAATTCAAGAGCTGACAGATAAAGGCCACGAAATTATCTATATGCCTTGCCATCGCAGCCATATGGATTACTTATTACTCACCTATGTTATTTATCATCAAGGTTATGTGCCACCACATATTGCAGCAGGTATAAACTTAAGTTTTTGGCCTGCAGGCCCAATATTTAGACGCTGTGGCGCCTTTTTCTTACGCCGTTCATTCAAAGGCAACAAGCTTTATTCCGCAGTGTTCCGTGAATACTTAAGCCAGTTATTTATAAAAGGCTACGCTGTTAAGTTTTATACCGAAGGTGGCCGCAGCCGAACTGGCCGTTTACTTCCACCTAAAACCGGTATGTTAGCGATGACATTACAATCAATTTTGCGCGGTATTGATCGTCCAATTTCAATCGTGCCTGTATATATTGGTTACGAGCATGTAATGGAAGTTAACACCTACCTTGGTGAACTTGCTGGGCAAAAGAAGAAAAATGAGTCAGTACTGGGTGTCTTCAAAACTCTACGTAAGCTCAAGAATTACGGCAAAGGTAATGTAAATTTTGGCGAGCCAATCAACATTAACCAGTATCTTACCCAGCACCAGTCAAATTGGCGCGACAGCATTGCTGCAGATGAAAAGCCTAATTGGCTAACGCCAATGGTTGGCAAACTTGCTGATTCAGTGATGGTCAACATCAATAATGCGGCTGCGATCAATGCCGTTACTTTAATCTCATCTATTTTGTTAAACACCGAAAAACAAGCGATGACGCGTCACGAGCTCATAGCTTGTATGACAAACTACCTGAGATTGCTCGAATTAGCGCCTTACAGCAAAGATGTCAGTATGCCAAACAAAAGTGCTGAAGAGCTGCTTGAACACGCACTCACGTTAGATAAGTTTGAAGTGATTACGCAAGGGCGAGTTGAAGTAATCCGTATTCAAGACACACAAAAAGTATTATTGAACTATTACCGTAATAACGTACTGCATTTATTCGCAGTACCAAGTCTAATTAGCTCAATCTTAATTAGCCAAAAACACATTTCTCGCGACCAGCTAATCAAGCAAGTTAACGCGTTATATCCGCTCTTTAAACAGGAGTGGTTTATGCAACCGTATTGCGAAACATATCTAAATGACTCACTTGAAGCCTTGAGCGGTATTGGGTTATTAACCGTTGAAAACGATGCGATTTCAGTTAATCCTAGCAGCAAATCTCTAGCTCAGCTTAACTTGTTAGCACGCTTTATCCAGTGCACATTAATTCGCTATGCCAGCGTAATTAAATTAATTCTGGCAAGTGACAGCGTTTCGCGCGACCAGCTTGAAACGCAAAGCCAAGACTTTGCACAACAGCTTGCACAGCTATTTGGTATCGATACACCAGAATTCTTCGATAAAAAAGTATTGTCTGGCTTTATTAGCACGCTTAAGCAAAACCACATGATTGATGATTGCGAGCAAGGGCGCATCACAGGCAATGAGACAACGAAGCAGTTGAGTCAAATCATTCTAAAACAACTAAACCCAAGTATTGCCAGTGCACTCGAAGACTAGCCGTCACAGCAACAAAAAAAGGCGGTACACACCGCCTTTTTTATCCATATTTTCTAATCACACCTTCTTGAATCGTCGAGGCAATTAACTCACCTTGTTGATTAAAGAACTGCCCTCGCACCAACCCTCTACCACCACTGGCAGAAGGGCTATCTACTGCATATAAAATCCATTCATCTAAACGGAATGGGCGATGAAAGTACATAGCATGGTCAATGGTGGCTACTTGCATATCCGGCTGTAAAAATGACAAACCATGCGGTTGTAACGCTGTAGGTAAAAATTCAAAATCAGAAGCGTATGCCAGCAAATATTTATGTACTCGCGGGTCATTTGGCATATCACCATTAGCTTTAAACCATACATAACGCTCAGCAAGGGTTACTTCTGGCTTAAACGGATTTTGAAAATTAACCGGTCGCATTTCAATTGGCTTGTCACAAATAATTTTATTGCGAATTTTTTCTGGGATAAGTTCTTTGTGTTCGCGATAAACATCCAATGAGGATGGCAGCTTTTCAGGTCCTGGTACGTTAGGCATCGCCGCTTGGTGAGTCACCCCCTTTTCATCCACTTGAAAAGAAGCAGTCATATAAAATATCGGCTTACCAAATTGAATCGCTTTAACTCTACGGGTGCTAAAACTGCGGCCATCGCGAATGTTCTCTACATCATAAACAATCGGGTGATCAACATCGCCAGGTCTTAAAAAGTATGAGTGCAGCGAGTGCACCTGTCTATCTTCTGCAACGGTTTCTTTTGCAGCAGATAGCGCTTGCCCCATAACTTGACCGCCAAAAACAGCTTTAAAACCAAGATCTTGGCTAGGGCCACGATACAGCCCCTGTTCTATTTTTTCTAACTTCAGCAATGCTAAAAGATCGTTTAGTACCTGACTCATAACACTATTTCGTAATTTCCTAGTATCGCTATAATAGCAAACACCTGTCACTTTAACATTAGCGAGAATAGGTAATGCATTATTGGTTATTTAAAACAGAGCCAAACGAATTTTCTATCGACGATTTAAAAGCAAAAAATGACGAAATTTGGGATGGTATTCGCAACTATCAAGCCCGTAACTTTCTGCGCGACCAAGTGGCGCTAGGCGATCTCGTATTTATCTATCACTCTAGCTGTAAACAACCCGGCATTGTTGGCATTGCTAAGGTAATTAAAACAGCCTTTGCCGATCCTTCTCAATTCGATGCGCAATCAAAGTACTTTGACGCTAAAGCAACACCCGATAACCCAAGATGGATAAGTGTTACATTAGAGTTCGTTGAAAAGTTACGTATTATTCCACTCACCAAACTTAAAGCCGATCAACAATTGGCTGACATGCATTTAGTGCAAAAGGGCAGCCGACTATCAATTCAACCAGTGAGAGAATCTGAGTGGCAATATATACTCGATAATTACACTAGCAATTCACTTAAATAGCCACGTAAACGAGCAGCCAAAGAGTTTATTTAAAGAGTGAATTGATTACCAGAGGAGTGACGTTCGGCATGTTGCTCGATGTTGCAATCATGAAATTGCACCACGATTTACAAGTATACCAAGTAAGCAGATCGGACTAGACAGTATTCTTTTTAATAGTTTAGTATAAGTTGTCTAATTTTTAATTGCGAAAGATTATGTCTGCTTTAACAAATAAGCCTACAGCGGAAAGAAGGCAAGGAGAAGGTGATTTAAATGCCTTTTGGAGCAACTTAAGTTTTGCCCAAAAAGTCGAATTAAATAAATTAAATCGCTATGGTTATCAACTTGCTTTTGCGCGAAAACTAGAAGAAAACTACCTAGCATTCGCAAGATGTGATACTAGCTATGCAACAATCGACTATCTTGGTGAGGTCGATATGGAGCCACATTTTCGCATTCGCTAAAAAAGGCAACCTAGGTTGCCTTTTTATTCATTGTTTAATGCACTATTACATCGATTGCCAATCGACTTCGTCACTGAGCACTCGCTCAACAGACATATAATGCAAAATGTCGCCCTGTTTTATTTCCATTTCTAGTGGCGGATTCAAGTCTAACCCCTCACCGATACGGTTATGCGCTACACCTAAAATGGTCGCATCAAACTGCTTTTTAAAGTGGAAAAATAACACTTCAAATTTAACATTTTGCTTAATATCACCGACTTCCAAACTAAACTGAGTATCACCATGTAACGTTGAAAGCAGCTCTTCTTGAATACGACTTGAACCTGGATCTTGCATCGAGCGAACCAAAATTTCTACCGACTTCGAGCTCGTAGATTCCACGTTTTTACAGTGTTCTCGTAACATCTCACTTTTACTTTCATCAAGAAAGTACGCGCTGATATGACAAGATGAATGCACTAAGCGACTGATTTTCAGCGCTGTAGTAAACGTATGATCATCATCGTTGCCATCAACGATGACTTTATCAGCACCATCAATTGCCACACGCTTAAGTTCATCAACATCAGTGAAACTTGAAAGGCGAACAAAATCCACGTGTGGGTTATCTGAAAACGGATGCGTCATCTGCTCGTCAACGGCCAATAAAATTCGTCGCTCCAGGCGCTTGTTATCAGCCAAAATATAATTAATCATCTTACGTGTGCGCGAAGGATGATAACCAAAAATTAGAATATGTTCGCTTTGTCCTGAATAATCTTTATCGCCCGTCATAGATGCCTTGATTAACCCCGTAATACTTTGTCCAACTTTACCTAACACCACACCAAATAGTGCTAATCCAATAGGAATTTGCACCAAGGCTACAAATAGTTTTCCCCAATCGGAGCTGGGACTTAAATCGCCATACCCAACCGTCGAAGTGGTCACTATGTAGTAATAAATAAATTGATTTATCCCTAATAACTCTGTTTCTTTCGCTGCAAATAAACACACCCAAGTTAAGAGCATATGTGCTGCCAGCAGAGAAACAACCGACGTCCAACTTACGTAGTGAATATGGCGTCGAATAGCTACTAGAATTTTCTTTATAACTAAGTTCATGATAACTATTGTTTATTTTACTAATGATACGCACTGTAGCGCCATCTAATAAGTGGAGCAAGCAGTACGTGAAAATATCTCAGTTTAGATTGCAGTAAAAAAACAGCAAATTGATAGGCAAAATAATGAAACCCGTTCTAGACTTAATTTGAACTGTTAAGTTCGACAAAGGCAAACTCAGCGAAAGCTGATGACGCAAAGCTATCGGTCTAAGGGAGCATTCCTATGATTGCGAAGCTGCCACGATAACAGGTCGGGGGCTATGTAGGCTGCTTCGAAACCATCTCACGAATATAAGAATCATGGGACTTTGGAGCAGCCTTTATTTTAGCAATGCACCCTTACGCTTTTTTCGCCGTTTCGATGTATGCGTCAATCTGTTCTTCGAGTAAATTCAGAGGAAGTGAACCATTTTTCAAAATTTGAAAGTGGAACTCTCTAATATCAAACTCAGCTCCTAACGCTTGCTCTGTCTTTTTACGTAAGCGCTTAATGGTTAACTCACCAATTTTGTATGATAACGCTTGTCCAGGCCACGAAATATAACGATCTGTTTCAGTTTTAATATTGTGCAGCGAAAGCGCAGAGTTATCTTGCATAAAGGTCATTGCGCGCTCACGGCTCCAACCAAACATATGCATACCTGTGTCGACAACTAAACGTGCCGCACGCCACATTTCATAAGTTAAACGGCCAAAATCACTGTAGGCATCTTGGTAAAAACCCATTTCTTTGCCGAGGTATTCAGAGTATAAGCCCCAGCCCTCGCCAAATGCTGAAATATAGTGACTGCGGCGATAACCCGGCACATTTTCTAGTTCTTTATTGAGCGAGATTTGTAAATGATGCCCCGGCACAGCTTCGTGCAATGTTAATGCTTCTAACACATAAAGCGGACGCTTATCTAATCCATATGTATTTACCCAATAATATCCTGGCGCAGTGTCTTTGTTCGCTCCGACATAACGACCTGTTGTATATTTAGGCGCGATTGAGTCTGGCACTGGTGCGACGCCATAAGGTGTGCGTGGTAGCAGTTTAAAAAACTTAGGTAACTGCGCATCTGCTTTTTTCGCTATAAACGAAGCTTCTTTTAATAGTTGCTCAGCCGACTTAGCGTAAAACTGCGGGTCAGTTCGTAAAAATTGTACAAACTCAGCAAAACTGCCGGTAAAGCCAGTTTTAGCAATTACTTGCTGCATTTCTTCTCGAATCCGCTTCACCTCCGCTAAACCAAGCTGGTGTACCTGCTCCGCAGTCATATCAGTTGTGGTGTAATGCTTAACACGATTTTGATAAAACTCACTGCCATTTGGCGTGGTTGAAATACCAATTTCGGCACGTGCATTCGGCGCATATTCGGTTTCAAAGAAAGATAAATAACTTTGGTACGATGGAATCACGCTGTTGCTTATAATCGATTGCGCTTGCGTTTTAAATTTTGCAAAATCATCGTCAGAAATGTGCTCTGGCTTGTTTTTAAATGGCTTATAGAACTCCGACTGTTCTGGGCTTTTTACAATAAATGCATTAATTGAGTCCTCATAACCTAACAGCACTGGTTTTGGCTGAGTGAGCCCTATCGCAATCCCCCTTTTCATCCACGCTATATTCTGCTCAAAATAACGCGGTACATCTGCAAGGCGTTTTAAATAAAGCTGATAATCTTCAACGGTTTTAAAGCTGCTGCGCGAGACCATAAATGACAATGCAGAGTGAAAACCAAACTCAGAGGTTAACGGCATATAGTGTGCATTAAAGTCATACTCATCTATCGTATTTTGTACTTGAGAAACAATAATCGCGTGGTTAATTCGGTTTTGCTCATCCAACGCGTTCACATCAACGGCGTTTAATCGCGCTAAAAACGCAACATTCTTGGCGTGATTATTAGCTAGAAACTCAGGTGATAAATTTGGTAAAAAGTAACCGTTAACACCTTCTTTTTGCTGATACGGATCAACACTTTTACGATACGCCACAATGTCATTCGCGACACTTTCAAACACATTCACGCTCTGCGCTTGCACGCTCGTTGAACTAGGCGCAATGATATCTTGAGTAGATTGGCAGCCTACCAATAAAGTACTAGATAATGTCAACGCAATTAGGGATAAATTGAACGGTTTCATAAACAATAACCAAAATAGAAAATTGACCCAGCATACGCAAATTCAATTTTTAATCTCAACCAATTTGCGACCAAGTAAGTAAATAATTGCAAAAAATCATAAATCACTTAACTCAAAAACACTTAAATCCAATAAAATCAACATAGTAAATACAGTAATCACACACCTTTTATATATCTCACTGAAATCACATCGTGCCACCGGTTAAATTTAAGCTAAATAAAAGCGATTTTTTTTAATAATTAATAGACTTTTCCTATTCCCAAAAGATAAAAATTGTTTTCTAATTACTTTGGACTTCAAGGGATGAAGGTTGCTAGTAATTTAGGGTGAATATTTAAGCAGTAATTAACCACTGAGGTTGGGATTTTATGAAGTACCATGATTCCATGGCACAGGCACAGCAAAAAATGACGGAGGTTTGCTGGTTTTTAGAAAGGTATAACTTACCACCAATTCCGATCAATTATCATACGATCTATAGCTATATCTCAAAATCTCATGATGCGCTGTGCGAAGAAATTGAAGCACTGCTTGCTGCCGACGAAAAATTGGATAGTTACATCCTAGAAAACCTATTTAGCCGCTATTTATCTGAACACGATTCAAGCCAGAAGCAACTTGTTAAAGGTGTGTCAGAAACAATTGACATTATGGATAATTCAGTTGACCAAAGTAGTGATAGCGTAAACAAGTATATCGCCACATTAGATAGCAGTTTAGTTGCCATTGACGATGCAGATATCAGTGAAGCAAAACAGCTTATTGCTGACTTAATTGATGCGAGCTATGAGCTAAAAGGCTCGCAACAACACGTGCATGAATCATTACTACAAGCTAGACAAGAGCTTAAAAATTGCCAGCAGCAACTGCAACAAATTGAAAAGCATCGCCATGTTGATCCACTAACCGGCCTATATAAAGAAACCTACATGGTGGACAAAGCTGCGGTTTGGGTAGAACAAGGTAAATCCCTGTGTGCTATAGCCATTGATATTGATGACTTTAATGATTTTAATGAGAAGT
Organism: Pseudoalteromonas sp. ABV4_021; assembly: GCF_056159365.1. Classification (NCBI taxonomy): domain Bacteria; kingdom Pseudomonadati; phylum Pseudomonadota; class Gammaproteobacteria; order Alteromonadales; family Pseudoalteromonadaceae; genus Pseudoalteromonas; species Pseudoalteromonas sp. ABV4_021. Next base: position 2,903,518 of record NZ_JBSWVB010000001.1, read on the forward strand.
ATGGTCAAGCAGTTGGTGATGTTGTAATTGGTAAAGTCGCCAAAAAAATTCGTTCATACGTGCAAGACAGTGGTCTGCCCGTGCGTACTAAAGGCAAAGAATTTATGATTTTACTGCCTGACGTTAGCGTACAAACAGCAAAAGAAATTGCTGAACGCATGCGTTCTGGTGTAGAAAAGCTAAAATTTATAAGCTCTCGCAGTGGTAAGCGCTTACCAACATTAACCGTTTCGTTAGGTATTAGCGAGATGAAAGAAAAAGAGCAAGATCTTAAGCAGTTAACTGCAAGCGCCAGACACTCTGTCGCAAGAGCCAAACTTCAAGGTAAAAATAACGTATTTTATAATACTCATTAGGTTTTATCGCTACAAAGCTATTTGACCTAAAATCGGCGTAAAATTTAATGCAATTGTTACCCAATCGCGTGAGGTAGTGCGAGCTTAAAGCCCTGAAAGCCATCGCTACCTAACTGCTGCGCCCATTTGACCTGTTCTTCAGATTCAAGCTGCTCGCATACCACAACAACACCCAAACTGTGCGCCAATTTAATAATATTCTCAAGAAAGTACCAAGAATCTTGTTTTTGTTCTAACTCACGAATAAAGCTACCATCGAGCTTAACAATATCAACCGGCCACTTCCGCAATGCGAGTAATGTATTGTCTCCGGTACCAAAGTGGTCAATCGCTACTTTAGAACCCAATTTATGTAACTTAGAAATAACCTGCGGTGCAAACTGGCTTTGCGACAGCATTTGCTCATCAAACTCCCAAATTATTGAGGTAAACAAATCAGAGAATTGATGTGCCTGCTCAGCTAACCACGCGTAAAAGGTATCGTCTAATACGCTGTGAACCGATACATTAATACTCACTGGCAAATCCAATTGTCCTTTTACATACCAGCTTCTAATCAAATTAAAAATACGCTTATCGAGTTCGCCACTTGCTGAAAATTGCTCGGCTTTTGATTGCAGTAATAAAGTAGGGATCACTTCGTCTTGGTAGGTGATTTTCGTGAGCACTTCTGAGAACATTAAACTAACTTGATCTGACATCATTACGCTATGCTGCGATAAGCCCAGTGTTGATTCACTAATCGCCATTAAAACACGCTCACGTGTCGCCAGCATATCTGATACTTTTTTAATATGTTGAGACGGTTCATATAGATGATATTTTCTGCGTTCTTTCGCGGCGATTAACACGGCTTCATCTGCCGCTTTCATAACCTCCGACATTGCTTCACCGCTTTGCCATAACACAGCGCCTACTAATACTTCTTTCTTTTGCTGGTATTGCCCTTGCAAACGCGCCAAGTGCGACGCCATATCACTCAAAACTTTAACTAGCTCATCTCGCGTAACATGCTGTAAAACACACGCAAATTCATTGTCGTTTAAGCGAAAAATTCGTGCATTAACACCTTGCTTTGAGTGTGTTTGCAAGGTGTATATCACATCTTCTAAAAAGGACCGCGCTACCGAAAATCCCTCTTTACGACGAACCGTTTCCCACTCACTTAAGCGCACTAATATTAGTGCTCCGCTTTGGTTTTTCTCATCACTTAGCAATTGATCAAATTGCGCGCAAAACAAACGGCGATTACCAAGTTGCGTAAGTTCATCTCTGTATAACGCGTTTTTAGCATGTTCCAAGCGCCGAGTTAGCTCGTTCACCAACTCTTTCACTTGATTTGTCATGCGATTATGGCTCGACATTAACGCATTCATTTCAGACACACTTTGTATCTCAGGTGCCTCGGTAAACTCTTTATTTGCAAGTTTATTGGTGTGTTGATGCAAAGCATCGATCGGGGCTTTTAGCGCGCGAATTGCAATGTGTAAAATAAACCAAGCAAAACAGATAAAAAAAGCAAATACCGCACACACATCTCTAAATGAGCCATAGATATAGTTATTCGCGGGCGACGCTTGTAGCTGCAATTGCACCATGTATTCTTGCTCTGCAAGTGCGAAACTTTGTTGAAATAGTGGACTAGAAACAGACAGGTAATTCGCAAGCCACTTCGGCATAGCCGAGGGCTGTGTAGCACGCTTTTCAATTAAAGTTCTATCAAGATGCTGCACTCTAATATAAGCATATTGATGTAAGCGACTAAAATGCGAAACCTGCTCCGTCAATAACTGGTGATTAGCATTTACAGACTGCGAAATACTTTGCACCAATGTTAACCCCAACAATTCAGTTTGTTCCGCGAGCTGATGTTTCATAAATGCTTTGCTATTGCTCACGGTAAAACTGGTTATCACAATAAAAAGTGAGACCATAATGAAAGCAACAATCACATTAAAATAGGTTTTCAGGGTCATCGAATGTTTTGACTAATTTTTATTCCATAATTCCAGTTTAGTGTGAGATCAATAAAAGTGCCCAATTTAAGCGCTAAGGCACGCTGATGATTGTCATTTCTTATTCCATTCGAGTAAACTAGGGGCGTTAATAATCATAGGATTGAAAATGAAGCCACACGACGAGCAAACTGACTTTGGTTACAAATCTGTTGCACGAGAAGAAAAACAAGGCCTAGTCGCCGATGTATTCCATTCTGTTGCAGCTAAATATGATGTAATGAACGATTTAATGTCGTTTGGTATTCACCGTTTATGGAAACGCCACACAATTGCTTGCTCGGGCGCCCGCGCTGGCCAAACAATTCTTGACTTAGCCGGTGGCACAGGTGATTTAACGGCACGTTTTAGCGATATCGTAGGCCCTGAAGGGCAAGTAGTATTAGGCGATATTAACGATTCAATGCTTAAAGTCGGTCGCGAAAAACTACGTAACCTAGGTAAAGTAGGCAACATTGAATACGTGCAAATGAACGCCGAAGCGTTACCATTTCCAGATAACACCTTTGACCTTATTACAATTGCCTTTGGCCTTCGCAACGTAACCGATAAAAGCAAAGCTCTAGCGTCAATGCAGCGTGTATTAAAGCCAGGTGGTCGTTTGCTTGTATTAGAGTTTTCAAAGCCAATTCACGAACCACTGAGTAAAGCCTACGATTTCTACTCATTTAACTTGTTACCGAATATGGGCAAGTTAGTTGCGAACGATGCTGAATCATATCGCTATTTAGCTGAGTCGATTCGCATGCATCCAGATCAAGAAACGCTTAAGCAAATGATGGAAGATGTGGGTTTTGAAATGACTAGCTACGAAAACCTAACCGGTGGCATTGTGGCACTTCATAAAGGGTTTAAATTCTAAGCTTATGGTGTCGAGCCTAATTTCTGCCGCAATAGAGCAACTGCTTAATCAACTAACCAAGCTTGATGGGCAGTTTGTCTCTGAGTTACATGCAGCAACGCGTAAACAGCTTACCATTGACGTTATCGATATTTCGTTATTTATTACGCTGTTGTTTGATGGTCAACGCTTTCATGTTTTACCAAAAGGCGATAGCCAAAGCGACTGCCTCATTCGCGCAGATTTAAGCACCTTGCTTGAACTCAAACAGCCAGAAAAAGTAACCCAACTAATTCGCAGCGGTAGACTAGACCTTGAAGGTGATTTAAACCTAGCCCAACAATATAGCAAGGCATTTAACGCACTGAACATCGACTGGGCTGATAATTTGTCATCGTATTTAGGTGATGGCCCAGCATACACGCTAGTTAATAGCATTAAACACGCGGTTAGTAACGCAAAAAAGCAAAGCACGGTATCACAGGCAACGTTTACCAGCTTACTGCAAGACGAATTAAAAGTGTCTATTCACCCATTGGAAGCGCAGTTATTTAAACAACAGTGTCGCTCATTACAGCAAAGCTTAGCGCAACTAGAACAGCGTGTAGATAAGCTTTGTAACGCAATTTAAGGGCTTAATTAGTGCATTTTTCACGTGCTTATAAAATTATTAAAACCTTTCTTAATTATGGTTTAGATGAACTAATTCCGGCACACCTGTTTCCTTGGTATGGCAAACTCGCGCGCAGTTGTTTTTTTTGGCTTGGCAATAAACACAAAGATAAAAGTGTCGGTCAGCGTTTGCGTTTAGCCCTTGAGTCATTGGGGCCTGTATGGGTTAAATTTGGCCAAATGCTATCAACTCGCCGTGATCTGTTACCACCTGATATCGCGAAAGAGCTTAGTTTATTACAAGATAATGTCGCACCATTCGACGGCAACAAAGCGCAACAGTTAATTGAACAAGCACTAGAACTCGATAATATTCATCAACTATTCGAACAATTTGAACAAACACCGCTGGCGTCAGCATCTATTGCACAAGTTCATACTGCGCAGCTAAAACACGCAGGTGAGCTACACGAAGTTGTGATTAAAGTTATTCGCCCTGACATTGAAGACGCAATATACTCTGATCTCAAGCTAATGGCGCAACTGGCCAAACTAGTCAGTCAATTTATGCCTGATGGCAAACGATTACGCCCTGTGGAAGTCATTAACGAGTATCGCAAAACCCTGCTAGATGAACTCGACTTACAGCGTGAAGGGGCTAATGCGATTCAGCTTAAACGTAATTTTGAAGATTCAGATAGTCTTTATATTCCGTACGTTTATAGCGACTTAAGCCGCAAAAACGTGCTTGTTATGGAACGCATTTATGGCATTCCAGTATCAGATCTTGAAGCGCTAGAAGCACAAAACACTAATTTACAGCTACTTGCCGAACGCGGTGTTGAAGTCTTCTTTACCCAAGTATTCCGCGACAGCTTTTTCCATGCTGATATGCACCCTGGTAATATTTTTGTATCGCGAGAGCACCCTGAAAACCCAATGTATATTGGTATAGACTGCGGTATCGTCGGTACGCTCAATAAAGAAGATAAACGCTATCTAGCGGAAAACTTTATTGCATTCTTTAACCGCGACTATCGCAAAGTTGCAGAGCTCCATGTTGATTCAGGCTGGGTGCCGGCCGATACAAATGTTGAAGAGTTTGAGTTTGCAATTCGCACAGTTTGCGAACCTATATTCCAAAAACCACTAGCCGAAATATCATTTGGCCAAGTGTTGGTAAACCTGTTTAATACCGCCAGACGCTTTAATATGGAAGTGCAGCCACAGCTTGTGTTACTGCAAAAAACCTTACTTTATATTGAAGGGCTGGGCCGTCAGCTTTATCCGCAACTCGATCTTTGGAAAACCGCTAAACCATTCTTAGAGGAATGGGTAAAACAGCAAATTGGCCCGAAAGCGGTATTATCACAAATTAAAGAAAATCTGCCATTTTGGGGTGAAAAACTGCCTGAAATGCCAGATTTACTCTACAAAGCACTTAAACAACACACTAATTCGAGTGCAAACGTCACAATACAACAATCTAATCGTGCTATAGTCTGGGCAATATTTGCCATGACATTCACATTAACTGGCACAGTATTTTTTGTTACTAATTTCATTATTCCTGCTGCTGCACTGTTTACGGCTGCAACAGTGAGCGCTTGGCGAGCTTTGCGACATTCAAGCAATCATTAGGTATAATTTAACCATCTACTGATTTGGAGAACATATTATGGGTATTGGTGGTATTAGCATTTGGCAGCTACTTATTATCTTGGCAATTATCGTATTACTGTTTGGTACTAAAAAACTGCGCGGTATTGGTAGTGATTTAGGTGGCGCTGTTAAAGGGTTTAAAAAAGCAGTTTCAGATGAAGACAAACAATCTGACGCAATTCAAAACAAAAGCGAAAGCGATAAAGTTACCGACAGCGAAAAAAAGCACGATAAGGTTTAAATAATGGGCTTTTGGGAGCTATTTGTTGTTTTAGTTGTAGGCCTAATTGTACTTGGCCCTGAACGCTTACCTACTGCGGTACGCTCAGTTGCGCGCTGGATAAAAACGGTCAAACAAATGGCAACAAATGTACAGGCTGAAATTAATGAAGAACTGCGCGTTCATGAATTGCACCAAAACTTAAAGAAAGCAGAACAACAAGGTATGGATAACTTGTCGCCAGAGCTAAAACGCTCGGTTACTGAACTTTCAGAAGCGGCGCAATCGGTAACTCACAGTTACAAAAATACCGAACAAAATACAGAGCAAGCGCAGAACAGCAATAATGACCAACAACCAAAGTAACGTTGAACCAGCGCCAACCTTTATTAGTCACCTAGTAGAATTACGCAACCGACTAATGCGAGCACTCGCATCCATTTTGTTAATATTTTTAGCATTGGTTTATTTTGCTAATGATATTTACGAATTCGTTGCAACACCGCTTATTTCGCACTTACCCGAAAATGCGAGCATGATCGCAACCGATGTTACGGCGCCGTTTTTTGCGCCATTCAAACTCACATTGTTCGCTGCGTTGTTTTTAGCCTTCCCGTTTATTTTGCATCAAATTTGGGGGTTTATTGCGCCCGGCTTGTATCAAAATGAAAAGCGCGCGCTAATTCCAATTCTGGCAGCCTCAGTAATTTTATTTTATGGCGGCATTGCCTTTTGTTATTACCTTGTAATGCCAATTGTACTGGGATTCTTCACTGGCATTGGTCCTGAAGTAATGACCATTACACCCGATATCAGCAGTTATTTAAGCTTTGTCTTAAAGCTATTCTTCGCGTTTGGTATTGCGTTTGAAATTCCTGTCGCCATTATGCTGCTGTGTTGGAGCGGTGCGACAACAAAAGAAAAACTAAAAGAAAAGCGACCTTACGTTGTCGTTGGCGCATTTGTTATTGCGATGTTCTTAACGCCACCAGATGTTTTATCGCAAACATTGTTGGCTATTCCCATGCTAGCCCTTTTTGAGTTAGGCTTACTGCTAGCAGGATTTTATCAAAAGAACACAGACCCTGAAGAGGCTAAAAACTAAAATGAAAAAGTTATCTATTGTTTTATTCTCACTACTTACTTTGCCGCTAAGTGCAGAAGAAATTAATACACAGGCATTAAAAGCATGTAGTTTTATCGAAAATGATTTTCAGCGCTTGCAGTGTTATGACCAAGTTGTTGCAGGAAAAGAGCTTACAGCAGCAAAAGCGAACAACAATAAAAAAGCTAAGCCTGACTCAAAACGCACATCAACTAACAACGAAAACCTGGCCAAACCGAAAAAAGACAACTTTGGCCTTGAACACAAAAAGCTTGATAAAGAAACTGATGAAATTACTTCGGTTGTAGTTAGCGTTAAGAAAAAACCACATGGCGAACTTATGGTAACGTTAGAGAATGGTCATGTTTGGCATCAAATAGGTACAGAATACTTCTCAGTTAAAGAAGGTGAGACTGTTATCATTTCTCGTGGTCTTTTTAATTCATTTACGATGAAAGTTGAGGGTAGAAATAGAGGCATTAAAGTAAAACGTAAATAGTCGTATGCGTTACTTTGATATCGGTGTAAACCTCAGCAGCGAGCAATTTGCCAAAGACAGAGCAGATGTAGTTTGCCGTGCCCAATCTGCAGGCGTTGAAAATATGCTGCTAATTGGATCAAACATTGATGATAGCCACCAAGCTATTGCGCTCGCCCACACCTTTAATCTAACAGCAAGTGCGGGCATTCACCCGCATGATGCGAAAACAGCACAAGGCAATTATTGCGAAACCATCGCGTCACTGGCAAGTGATAGCGCCGTGGTTGCAATTGGTGAGTGCGGCCTCGATTATAATCGAGACTTTTCACCACGCGACAAACAGCGCGAAGTATTTGCCGCGCAAGTAGCACTGGCAAATAAGCTTAATAAACCACTTTATATGCATCAGCGTGATGCGCACCAAGACTTTTTAGCAATAGTAAAAGAAGCCGAAGTGCCAGGCGTTGTGCATTGCTTTACTGACAGTGAGCAAGCGTTAGAGGCTTACTTAGAACTTGGTTTTTATATTGGCGTTACGGGTTGGCTGTGCGATGAACGCCGTGGAGATACGTTGCGTCAATTATTGCCACAAATTCCGCTCGACAAGCTGTTGTTTGAAACCGATGCACCGTATTTGTTACCACGCAATATAAAACCTCAGCCAAAATCTCGCCGCTGTGAACCAATGCATATTACACATGTTGTTGCACAAGCCGCTGAGTTGTATGGGTTACCTCTAGAAGTTGTCGCTGATGCAGCATTTAACAATGCGCATAAACTCTTTACCTTGGAAGTAAGTGCATGCGACTGATCTTGTTTATTTGCCTGTTATTCTCATGTGCACTGCAAGCAAATACCTTAAATACTAAATTAAACGGATACACGCAGTTAGTATTTGACTACAGCCTAGTACCAAGTGATTCTCCTGAGAAAATCCCAGTACATACCTGGCAACGTGTTGAATCAGGGCAAGTCAATCTTGGGTTGGGTAATTCACCTGTTTGGCTGAAATTTAAGATAAATAATAGTACACAGATGCAGCAAGAGCTCTTTTTGTTTAACGCATTTGTTCATATCGATAAGCTCACGTTGTATCAAAAAGGCAACAACTTAGCGCAAACCCAGCTTACACTTGGTGATAGCATGCCGATTAAAACGCGCTATTTAAAAGATGCTGATCAGATATTTAAACTCAGTCTGTCACCAAATACACATTATGAATACTATATAAAAGCTGAAACAGCAGGTGTAATGAAGCTTAACTTATCGCTTTGGCAGCACGATAAGTACATTGAGAAAAAAGCCAAGTTCAACCTAATTATGGGGCTGATATTAGGAGTGATGTTTGCATCATCGCTGATTTTATCTGTGCTGTTTTTAATTACTAAAAAGCAAAGCTTTGCCCTTGCAGCAGTGTTTAATATTTGCGTTTGGTTTTTATTTGCGTGGCTACTCGGCTATGTTTATCGCTATATTTCTGACCAAAGCTTTTGGTTAATTCATACCATTATTCCGGCGTTAACCATCTTTGTACTCGTCCCATTAAACATTCTTACCGAACGAATTTTAGGGCTACATAGCCTTGCAAAGCCACACGTTGCCTGTTTGCGCATTACGCTTGGTATCAGCTTAGCTTTAGTAGTTATAACACCTTTTTTAAGCTACACCATAGCCCTTACTGTGGCGGTTATCTTTGCGCTTATTCATGTACTTATTTTGTTACTAGTAACCGGCATTCGCGCGCAGAAAAAAGACACCAAAGCACAATTACTTGTAGTGTGTATTTTACCGCTGCTAATCACCCTTTTGTATAAAGGCGCATTGCTCTTTTCTTACAGTATCTACTTTAGCCAGCTTATGGTGGTGTTTGGTGTAAGCTATCTAATTAGCTGTATTGCTCTTACATTAATTGCAATTAGCCAATATATTCAACAGCGTGATATTAAGGTAAGTCAGCAACAAAAACGCCTTGCAGAAGCGGAAGCTAACGAAGCCATTCAGAGTGAAACGATTCGCTTACAAGAGTTACACCAAGAAGAATTAGAAAGTAAAATACAGCAGCGTACTTTTGAGCTAGAAGTGACCCTTAGAGAACTACAAGAAAAGAACCTTGAGCTTGAAGAACTAAATACACTTGATGCATTAACTGGGCTGCGTAATCGCCGTCATTTTGATAAGAAAATCACCATGGAGTTTCGTCGCTCCCGCCGTGAGCAAACACCTTTAGCTGTAGTGATGTTGGATATCGACCATTTCAAACCAATCAATGACGAGTATGGTCATTTAGCGGGTGATGAAGCGATTAAGTATGTTGCAGCGAGTATCAAAGGGGCATTGCGTCGTCCATCTGATATCGCATGTCGCTATGGCGGTGAAGAATTTGCCCTGATTTTACCAAATACCGATAGCCAAGGTGCTAAGTTAGTATCTGAAACCATTCGTCAAAATATTGCAAAACATGCGATAAAAACCAGCTCTGGTGATGTAAAACTGACGATTAGCGCCGGCATATTTAGCAAGGTTGCCGATGCAAGCTTAGATCCAAATCAATATACCGACTGGGCAGATAAGGCACTCTATAGCGCCAAGCAGCAAGGTCGAAATCGTGTTTTTATTGCCGATTCAACCCAGTCACCCAAAGACCCCGAGGAGTTATAATGGCCCAATCAGGTTTAGATTTATTCCCATATTCACGCATGCGTCGTATGCGTAAAGACCCTTTCTCACGCAAATTAATGCAAGAAAACGTACTTACAACGGCCGATTTAATTTATCCAGTATTTGTATTAGAGGGAAAAAGTCGTCGTGAAAAAATTGATTCTATGCCAGGAATTGAACGTCTTTCGATAGATTTACTTATTGAAGAGGCAAAAGAACTTGCTGCACTTGGTGTACCTGCAATCGCAATCTTTCCAGTGACTCCAGCAGATAAAAAATCACTTGAAGCAGAAGAAGCGTACAACCCTGAAGGACTAGCACAGCGTACCGTTAAAGCACTCAAGCAAGCAGTGCCAGAAATAGGCGTCATTACTGATGTTGCACTCGACCCTTTTACGGTACACGGTCAAGACGGCATTATTGATGAAGACGGTTACGTACTAAACGACATCACAACAGACATTCTAGTTAAGCAAGCACTGTCTCATGCCGAGGCAGGAGCAGATGTTGTTGCCCCATCAGATATGATGGACGGACGCATTGGTGCGATTCGTGAAGCATTAGAAGATGCCGGTTTTATCAACACGCGCATTATGGCTTATTCGGCAAAATATGCTTCGAGCTACTATGGTCCATTTAGAGACGCAGTCGGTTCTGCTGGTAATTTAAAAGGTGCTGATAAAAAGACCTACCAAATGGATCCTGCTAATTCAGACGAGGCACTACGTGAAGTCGCATTAGATCTGCAAGAAGGTGCAGACATGGTGATGGTAAAACCTGGCATGCCTTACCTTGACGTGGTACGCCGCGTAAAAGATGAATTTGGCGTACCAACCTTTGCCTACCAAGTAAGCGGTGAATACGCGATGCACATGGCGGCAATCGAAAATGGTTGGTTAGCTGAAAAACCAATCGTTATGGAGTCATTACTTGCTTTTAAACGCGCTGGCGCCGATGGCATTTTAACCTACTTCGCTAAGAAAGCTGCGATTTGGTTAAACGAAAAAGACTAGATTAAACAAACAGAAAAGGGCGCTAAGCGCCCTTTTTTATTGTTGCCAGCAAAATTATCGCCGCGCAGCACAATTTAATAGCCCCTAATGCAGCACCATAATAAAACCATAGCAGAGTATCGCAAGCACAAGGCCTGCGCCTGCGCGCTGCAAATAAACCAACTTCATTTCTCGCTTAATCCAATAAAAATACATAAACTGCAAAAAACAGGTTGCCGTTGCGCCAAAACAGGCAAATAGGCATAAATAGATCACTTGCAACATCGCTGTCTCAGCTCAAAATAAAAATTTATATCTAATAACTATAATGGCTAATCGCTACTAAACACAACGTTTTTAATTAAACCCCTTGTTCTTACTTGCTTAAACCAAAATTAAAGTCGGTATATAACTAAAAGGAATATAGCTAGATTTAAAGTTATTTTTTTCTTTCTAAGCTCTTCTCTATGCTCCATGCTAAATCTTTGCCTGTAACGCAATCAGCCTGATAACACAGCGCAAAATTATCGCTTTCTTAGGGGACAACACGTGGACTATTTTCCAATTTTTACCAAGCTTGAAAATAAGCCTGTATTAATTGTTGGTGGTGGTGATGTAGCACATCGCAAATGCCAAGCTATGCTGCAGGCTAATGCCAGCATTACCCTTGTTGCGCCTGAGTTTTGTGCGGAATTAATAGCGCTTAGTAACGCTAAAAAAGTAACCCTTATCCACGATTACTTTATTGAGCAACATGTTAACAACCATAGCTTGGTGATTGCGGCGACCGATCTTGAAAATGTTAACAAAGCCGTTTTTGATGCCGCTGAAGCAAAGAATATTTTCGTAAATGTGGTTGATGACCAACCTAAGTGCAACTTTATTTTTCCATCGATTGTGGATCGTAGCCCTATTACGATTGCCATTTCGAGCGCAGGCAAAGCGCCGGTGCTTGCGCGTCGCATACGTGAAAAACTTGAAACCATAATCCCACAGCATATTGGCCCATTAGCGCAGCTTGCGGGTAACTTCCGCGATAAAGTAAAAAGCCAGTTAGATAGCTTTAGCAAACGCCGCATGTTTTGGGAAAAAGCATTTACGTCAGATGCAGTAGCGCAAGTAGCAAAAGGTGATATTGCTGCTGCAGAACAAACCTTTGAAAACATCTTAGCTGGTGACAACCAGTTGAGCGGCGAAGTGTTTGTGGTTGGTGCCGGCCCTGGTGATCCTGAGCTTTTAACGATAAAAGCACTGCAAGCAATGCAAACTGCGGATGTTATCGTATACGACTATTTAGTGTCTGACGAAATTATGGCACTGGTGCGTAAAGACGCAGAGCTGGTGTGTGTTGGCAAACGCTTAGGTAATCACAGCGTACCGCAAGATGAAATCAACCAAATCTTGGTTGAGCTTGCTAAACAGGGTAAAAAAGTATGCCGTTTAAAAGGCGGTGACCCATTTATCTATGGTCGCGGCGGTGAAGAAGTACAAGAGCTGGCAAAGCACCAAATTGCGTTTCAAATTGTACCAGGCATTACTGCCGCAGCAGGCTGCTCGGCATATGCGGGTATTCCGCTTACGCACCGCGATCATGCGCAGGCAATTCAATTTGTCACAGGCCATTGTAAAAAAGAGGGCCAAGAACTTGATTGGCAATCTCTAGCGAAAGCAAATCAAACTCTTGCAGTTTACATGGGTGTAATTAAATCGCCGCATATTCAAGCAAAACTGATTGAATATGGGCGCGCACCTGAGACGCCTGTAGCGATTATTGAGAATGGCACACGTAAAGAACAGCGTGTGGTAACAGGTGAACTCAATGACTTGGCAAATTTAATTGAACGCGAGCAAATTAAATCGCCAGCATTACTGATTATTGGTGAAGTAGCCAACCTTAGCAAAGAGCTTGCTTGGTTTGGTAATTCACAGCAGTCACATTTGTCGAGCAGCCAGCTGCTCACCAATGCGGCATAAAGAATTTAGAATTAACTTTACGTTTTAGGACAAAATCATGGCATTAACCCATCTTCAGCAACTAGAAGCTGAAAGTATTCAAATTATCCGCGAGGTTGCGGCTGAGTTTGAAAACCCTGTGATGCTTTACTCAATTGGTAAAGATTCATCGGTGTTATTGCACTTAGCGCGCAAGGCTTTTTACCCAGGCAAAATTCCTTTTCCACTACTGCATGTAGATACCGATTGGAAATTTCGCGAAATGATCGAGTTTCGTGACCGCTTAGCAAAAGAATACGATTTTGAACTAATTGTGCATAAAAACCCGGAAGGGATTGAAATGGGCGTTGGCCCGTTTACTCACGGCTCTTCTAAGCACACTGACATTATGAAGACTCAAGGCTTAAAGCAAGCGCTTGATAAGTATGGCTTTGATGCTGCATTTGGTGGTGCGCGTCGTGATGAAGAAAAATCACGAGCAAAAGAGCGTGTATATTCGTTCCGTGATAAAAATCACCGCTGGGATCCTAAAAACCAGCGCCCGGAACTTTGGAGCAACTATAACGGCCAAGTAAATCCAGGTGAAAGCATTCGTGTATTCCCACTATCAAACTGGACTGAACTTGATATTTGGCAGTACATCTACCAAGAAAACATCGAAATTGTGCCGCTTTACTTATCGGACAAGCGCCCTGTTGTTGAACGCGATGGTCTACTGATTATGGTTGATGACGAACGTATGCCACTACATGAAGGCGAAGAGCCAGAGCTACGCTCTGTACGTTTCCGTACTTTAGGCTGCTACCCACTAACAGGTGCGGTTGAGTCAGAAGCAAATACCTTAACTGGCATCATTGAAGAAATGTTGTTATCAACATCATCTGAGCGCGAAGGCCGTGCAATTGACCACGATTCGTCTGGTTCTATGGAAAAGAAAAAACGTGAGGGCTATTTCTAATGTCGACAGCAAATGAAGTAAGAGAATTAGGTATTGAGCAATACCTATCGCGTCAACAAGATAAAAGCTTATTGCGTTTATTAACCTGTGGTAGCGTAGATGACGGTAAATCAACACTAATTGGCCGTTTGTTACACGACAGCCATCAAATTTATGAAGATCAGCTAGCTGCACTTCATAAAGATAACGAAAAAGTAGGTAATGCGGGTGAAGAACTAGACTTAGCACTACTCGTTGATGGCCTGCAAGCAGAGCGCGAGCAAGGTATCACAATTGACGTTGCTTACCGTTATTTCTCAACCAATAAGCGTAAGTTTATTATTGCTGATACACCAGGGCATGAACAGTACACGCGCAACATGGTAACCGGTGCATCTACCGCAGATCTAGCGATTATTCTGGTAGACGCCCGCTACGGTGTGCAAGTGCAAACCAAACGTCATAGCTTTATTTGTGATTCACTGGGTATTAAACAGTTTGTTGTAGCGATCAACAAAATGGATATCGTGGATTTTGATGAAGCCGTTTACAGCAAAATTCAGCAAGACTATTTAGACTTTGCAGAGCAGCTAAATGTAGAAGACATTCGCTTTATTCCAATGTCAGCACTAAAAGGTGACAACGTTGTAACACGCTCTGAGAAAACACCGTATTACACGGGCGCTCCGCTGCTTGAGTTACTTGAAGACTCGCCTGCGGCTGCAGCAAATACTGAGTTTGAAGCGCGTTTACCAGTACAACTAGTTACACGCCCTAACCTCAATTTCCGAGGTTTCCAAGGCACGTTAGTAGCCGGTGGATTAACAGTAGGCGAAGCAGTTAAAGCGCTACCTTCGGGTAAAGCTTCAACGGTAAAAGAAATCGTAACTTTTGATGGCAATTTAGAGCGCGCGGAAGCTGGACAAGCTATCACTTTAACACTTAACGATGAAATTGATATCAGTCGTGGTGATGTAGTTGTGCCAGCAAATAGTACGGCTAAAATTTCAAACCGTCTGCAAGCAAAATTAGTATGGATGCACGAAGCACCGTTAGTATTAGGCAAAGAATACAGTGTTAAGTTGGCAACTAAGAAAACAACTGCAAAAGTCGTTGCGATTGACCACACTATCGATGTTAACACGCTCGCACACGGTCAGGCAGACAGCCTTCAGCTCAATGAAATCGCTATTGTTACAATTGAAATTGATGAACAAGTGCTCGCTGACGCTTATGTTGCCAATCGTGAAACTGGCTCATTTATCTTGATTGATCGCCTATCAAACCTAACAGTTGCGGCTGGTATGATTGAACAAGTACTTGACACTGCCGATACACAACAAGCACCATCTAATTTTAGTGCCTTTGAAGTTGAGTTTAATGCATTAGTGCGTAAACACTTCCCTCACTGGCAAGCAATTGATATTTCAAAGCTATAAGTATGTATCAGCAAGTCAGCCTTAGCCTTATTATGTTCGTTTTAGTCGCCTGCCTATTTGGCACGCGACTAAAACCTGCGTGGGTTTTTGCTGGTGCAATTAGTGTGAGTTATTTAGCAGGTCTGATAAATTTAGAAGGCGTGCTAATTAACTTCACTAACCCATCCCTTATTACACTTGTGTTGTTGATTTTAATAAGTATTGGCATCGAAAAAACAGCGTTTGTTCGTAAACTGTCAACTTCCTTAGCAAAAGGAAGCTTATCAAAGTCAGTCACTAAGTTAGGCTTATCAACCGCCTTTTTATCGTCATTTACCAACAATACTGCTGTGGTAGCAAGCCTCATTTCTGCAGTAAAAGAAAACAAAACCCATGCCCCGTCAAAGCTATTGTTGCCTTTGTCGTATACGGCAATATTGGGTGGCACACTCACTTTAATTGGTACTTCAACTAACCTTATTGTCAATGGCTTTGCAGTTGAAGCTGGTATGGAGCCTCTCGGCTTTTTTGACTTCACCTTGGTTGGTTTGGCGGTTTTAAGTGCTGGTTTAATTGCAATTTTGCTGTTATTAAAATTTCTGCCCAATTATCAAGAAGCCGACGATGAAGTCACACCGTTTTACCTCGAAGGCAAAGTAAAGGCCAGCTCTAAATTAATTGGCAAAACGGTTGAAGAGAACGGTTTACGTGAATTAAAAGATATTTTCTTAGCCGAGATTATACGCGGTGAAAAACGCATTGCCGCAGTAACGCCAAAGCAAGTAATTAAAGCCGGTGATATTTTACTGTTTTCAGGTGATTTAAAATCGGTGCCGTTATTAAAACAGTTTGACGGATTAGAAGTTATCCATGATAAACACGAAATGGCAGTTGAGCACTTTGTTGAAGTGGTTATAAGTCATAGCAGTTCGTTGGTTGGACAAACTCTTAAAGATGCTAACTTCCGTAAGGAGTTTAAAGCAGCAGTAGTGGCTATACGTCGCGGCCATAGTCGCTTAGAGGGTAGTTTTGCCAATATTCAATTACAAGCTGGCGACAGCCTTATTTTAGCGCCAAGCAGCGACTTCCAATCAAACAAAAAGCTCAAACGCGAATTCGTTTATATCTCAGGACTCGACTTACAAAGCCACCTCGATGAAAAACAGTCTCACTGTGTGTTTGCGGGTTTTATTGCGGTAATTGGCCTAAGTATTTTTGATATCGTGCCGTTGGTAAAAGGCCTCATTGTACTACTCATAGGCTTTATGTTATGGGGCGTAGTCTCAGTCGGTGAAATAAAACGTCGTTTTCCAATCGAGTTAGTTGTTATCGTCGGCAGTGCCATTGGTCTTGCCAAATTGATGATCGATACTGGTGTGGCGACGCAAATATCAGAGTTTGTATTAAGTTTAGTTGGTCAATTTGGCCCGTATACAGCGCTTGTGGTTATATTCTTACTAACCCTACTGTGTACTGAACTTATTACCAATAATGCAGCAGCTGCACTGTCGTTCCCTATCGCCTACTCATTAGCAATTGGCTTTGGCGTGAGCCCTCTGCCATTTATAATGGCTGTAGCGTTTGGCGCATCAGCTAGCTTTATTTCACCGTTTGGTTATCAAACAAATCTAATGGTGTACAGTGCAGGCAATTATCAAGTTAAAGATTACATTAAAGTTGGCATTCCAATGTCGCTGGTTTACTCCATTACGGCACTGATCTTTATACCTATTGTTTTTCCATTTTAATTAACGGATTGTAGAACCCATTATGAGTGACGAAAATATCGTTTGGCACAACTACCATGTTGAGAAATCAAACCGCGTAGCGCAAAAAGGCCATAAGCCATGCATTTTATGGTTCACAGGTCTTTCAGGTTCAGGGAAAAGCACCGTTGCTAATACCCTTGAAACGGCACTTCATGAAATGGGAGTACACACATACTTGCTCGATGGCGACAATGTGCGCCATGGTCTTTGTGGTGATTTAGGATTTAGCGATGAAGATCGCCAAGAAAACATTCGCCGCGTGGGTGAAGTTGCTAAGTTAATGGTCGATGCAGGGCTTGTTGTACTGAGTGCATTTATCTCACCATTTCAGGCCGAGCGCAAAATGGTACGCGAGCTAGTAGATGGCGGTGAGTTTATTGAAGTATTTCTAGATACCCCGTTAGCAGTATGTGAAACGCGTGATCCGAAAGGTCTTTACAAAAAAGCGCGTGCAGGTGAGATTAAAAACTTTACAGGTATCGATTCAACTTATGAAGCACCAGAATCACCTGAGATATCACTGGATACAGGCGCAAATAAAGTTGCCGATTCAGTAAACCAAATAATTGCTGAACTAAAACAGCGCAATATTATATAAATTACTTTTTCTCGACTTGTTGTAGCAAGTCGAGAAATTTCTTCTCTACAAAATCTTTTTCTTTTACTAGATGGGTTAATCGCTCTTCCGCTTCTAACAATTTTTGCTGTAATTTTTTCGCTTCTTCTGTATCGGGATTATCTGCGCCTTGCGCCATTAACTGTTGAATGACTTGGTCTTGCTCTGCCATTTGCTTTTTGTATTGCTGCAGCGCTCTTTTTAAATTGTTATTTTCGTCACTACTTGAAGTTGTTGAGGGGTTTGATGTTAATTGCACGTATTCTCGTTCTAACTGTTCAAACTGCTCGCTAATTTTTTTGTTTTCTTTGGTTAAACGCTCAACTGTGTCGTACTGAGAGTAAAGTTTTTCGCGGGTAATTTTTAGCTTTTTCACACTGGAGTCTAAATCACCTTTCAGCTTATGAATTAATTTATGAGCTTTTTTTAAACGCGCATTCAAATCATCCATTGATGCTTTTTCTTCTTTACTGATGTGATCTGACGTCGATGCTTTAATATTAGCAAGTTGATTTTCTAGCCCTTGTTGCACACGAATTAACGCATCGAGTGTATCGCGGTTATCAGCGCTGTAATTGAGCGCCATCTCAATTGAATCTTGATATTCCGCGATCAATTTATCGTCGATATGAGAACCATTACCACCCGCTTTATGTGCGAATTTTCTAAACTCTCGAAGGATCAGCCATAAAATAACAAACCAACCCAAAAGAATAAGCAAGCCTAGGTCCAGCGCGAGTATTTCTAAAACTTTGAATGAGGTTAAACCTGGGATATTCATAACTTCTCCAGTAAGACAGTGAGTTAAGTATAGTCTTGATTATTTTTTGCGACTATACTGAATGAATTATCTACAATTGCAGATGTTAATTTTGAGAATACTTGTTGTAGACGATAGCAAAGCGACTCTTGAAATTGTAAGACGCTCGCTTGAAGGTTTTGGTTATCGTCACCTTTCAATAAAAAAAACAAATAATCCGATTGATGCACTTGCCATCATTGGGCAGTGGCAACCTCATATTTTACTGACTGATTGGAATATGCCCGAGCTCAGCGGAATTGCATTAATAAAGGCGATTCGTAAAAAGCAGTTAAATACGCAAATCGGTATGATCACCACCATCGACGATACAAAGCAACTCGAACAAGCACAAAAAGCGGGAGCTGATTTTGTACTCAGCAAGCCATTTGATGACCAAGAGCTTTACGAAAAATTACTGCCTTTAGTGCAAGGAGTAGAACAAAGCGAGATTATACTCGACGAGATAGAAGAGCTTTCAGAAGGGCTGGCACTGCCTAACCTTGATCAACTCGAAAAAAGCTTGGTAAAGCTCACATCTTCAGAATTAACAATAAACACTATCAAAGCACAGGTATTTGATGAATCTAAACTGCCCTGTATTATGGCGGTGTTTGAAGACTGTGAAACACAAAAAGTACGTTCAGTGGCCTTACTCGATATTTATGCCGCGTGTACCTTGGCAAAAGGCAACCCAAACGTAACAAATGGGCATATTCAGCGCGTTATTAAAACCAAACGCCCAAGTAAATATGTGATGGAAACCAGCCAACAGATACTGCAAAAGGTCGCTGTGGCATTTCTTGACCATCAAAGCCGAAAAAGCTTACGCTTAAAAAGTACTAACTTTATCGACCAATCCTTTCCCAAATTAGAGAGCCTCTACAAGACACCCACTAATCGGCGACTTGATATCTCGATACAAATCCCCCCTTTGGCTCAAGGTCGAGTAACTATAATTGGTTTTTAAACCGTAAGAAAAACAAAAAGGGCGCCGTTAGGCGCCCTTCTACATCTCAAATCAACTGATTAGAACATCCAAGATGTTGGGTTCTCGATTGGCTCGTTTTTGTCCAGCGCTTTAAGCCCTTTAACACAACGTACAATTAGCCAAACAAGGTAAAATAGAATGATTGCGAAACCGATTACAACAACAGATAGAATTGTTCCAATCACAACATACAATAAGCCAATCCAGAACGTACGGATTTGATACTGATAATGTGTTTGTAGCCATTCTGGTGCATCTTTCTTATTAACATATGCCATGATCACGCCGATCAAACCTGTAATACCTAAAATAATGCTCGCTAGGTAAAGTACATAGTTAATTTTAGCGCCATTTTTTGCCGACGCATCTTGCTTTTCGTTAGTTTCAACTACCTGGTCAGTCACCTTTTATCTCCTTATGATGAACTTATTTGTTGCCAGAATGCTTAATTTACAAGCATCTGAAATTATTGCAATAAGAGAATCACTGGGCGGAGCTGTTAAGATAAAAAACTGTCTGAAAAACAGTAAACTATAATTCTACTGCTTACTTGTATCGATATTCAGTTAGACCGTAATTTAGATTTATTGCACTGTACTTGCGTGGCTTTATTGCAACAACTAAAGGCAGCATTACAACCTACCTTAGTGCTAACTTAATTCAAGCTTGCCTTAATAATACTCACATCACACAAATTTACTGAATCAACAGAGCGTATTGAAGCAAATCGTCTTTTTTATAATTGTTCTCGCTATACATGTGTAACAAATTATTTGTTATGACACAGCGCTAAAAAATTAACCTTTTTGCTCCTTTTTACATTTTTAACTAAATAACCTAAGGCAGTCGGATTGATTTAAATGGCGAACGGAATTTAATTGCAAAATAAGCAACAATATTAATGTGAATACCCGTATTTTATTATGCAACTTGTTAATCGATTATTTTTTAAACAGAAAATTCCTACATACTTGCTTACAGCGCATCATAGTTTTCAAACACACTTGTGAAAATTTTAAGTTACCTTTTCAGTGCACTTTACCCAACGCCACATTAAAGGACACGAAAATGAAAACACTATTAATTACAGCAGGAATCGCACTACTCTCATTAACTAGCGCACCATCTTTTGCACATAGCAAGCAAGTAGTTACAACAGACTCGTCAGCAGACTCAAGCCTTTGCGCTGCAATTATTAAAGATAAACCAGTGGTTATTACTAAACGCTTAAAACAAGCAAGATTGCGTAAACATCAAGCTAAAGAGGTGCTGTTTTGTAATGGCCTTTCCCTTTCTGAATTTGCACAAAAGCACAATTCATACAAAGCGATTGCCCACTTAAGGCTTGAACCAAGCCAAGAGCAACTGGCAAACAACAACATTGTAAAATAAATGTTAAAAAGATTCTTGCTTTTGTAAAGCAACATAACTAATCTTAGTTATGACATCCCAATCCAATAACTAAAAGGCGAGCAATTAATGTTTGCCTTTTGCTTTTTTAGCCACCGTTAAGATAGCATAGCTAAATACAGCTTACAGAAGTCTTGATATGCTTGATTTAAATACCCTTTACATTGTTAGTGGCGTTGTTTTATTACTCTCGTGGTTTATTTGCTTTCAAGTTTGGCGAGAAAATAAAAGCGTCGATGGGGCGTTTACCAATCTGCTTTTACCGAGCTTAATGTTACTGGCTCTGTTTAGTTATTCTCTCTATTTATACCGCGTTATCGATATTAAAGCGGGTATTGCAAGTTTAATCATTCTTAGCTGCTCGATATTAAGTATTCATTGCTTACAGCGTTTTTTTGCGATTAATAGTATCGCTATAAAGCTATTTAACCTGGTAACGGTCTGCTGCATCATCATGTTTTCTTGGTATACCTATGGTGAATCAAATGCACAAAATCGATTACTAATATTTAACCTTCAGCGGTTTCTTGAAGGCGTTATGATCCTTTGGATTATGTTCACAATGAATACGTCAAATCACCGCTTCTCTAAACATATTTATTTATGCCATGCGCTCATTTTTATTACTGTTTACCCAATTCGTACTTACTACCTTATGCCGCTAGGCACACCCGAATTATTTAAACATGAATGGTTTGCCATCGGTGCTATGGTTACTGGTATTGTCAGCCCATTACTTTACGCATTGGGTATGGCCTATTTGTGCAGTGAACGAAAAGCCCTTCATTTTTCAGCCCTGAAAGATAAAGCCCAACAAGATGCGGAGCTACGCGGTTTATTCTTAAGTACTATGAGCCATGAGATAAGAACCCCACTTAACGGCATTATGGGTAGCGCTCAATTAATTTTAAACCAATCACCTAGTGCCAAAGTAAAACCTTATTGTGAAGCAATCATTAATTCTTCAGAATCACTCAACTTACTAATTGGTAAAGTACTTGATTACGCACGTTTAGAACAAAATGCTGAAACAGGAACTGAGGAAGACATAGAATTAACGCCTTGGCTCGAAAACTTATGCTTGTTATATCGCCCTCTCGCTCAACAAAAACGTATAGATTTCAAGCTCAACAATAACTTACCGAAAAAAGCTTGCTATTACTTTGACCAACAAAGCGTGCGCCAAGTACTGATTAATTTACTCGGAAATGCGATTAAGTTTACCGACACAGGCCAAGTTACACTGTCGGTTGAAGTTTTATCTAAAGCGCCACTAGAGCATATTGTAAGATTTACTGTAACAGATTCAGGCCCTGGCATTGCGGCATCAGAAATTGAACAATTAAAAGAGCCTTATGTACAAAGTGAGGCTGGAAAAATAAAGGGTGGAACTGGTTTAGGGTTAGCAATAAGTGAGCGATTACTTAATAAAATGCAGAGCGAGCTCAATATTGAAAGTACACTCGATTTAGGTAGCCGTTTTAGTTTTGATATTCGTTTTAGCCTTGGTGAGCTAAGCCTTGTTGAACAAA
The DNA here is from genome assembly GCF_056159365.1 of Pseudoalteromonas sp. ABV4_021. Taxonomy (NCBI): domain Bacteria; kingdom Pseudomonadati; phylum Pseudomonadota; class Gammaproteobacteria; order Alteromonadales; family Pseudoalteromonadaceae; genus Pseudoalteromonas; species Pseudoalteromonas sp. ABV4_021. The sequence goes on from NZ_JBSWVB010000001.1 coordinate 2,925,885, forward strand.
CCAAAGAAAAAGCCGATACACTTACTGGGTTATCTGTATTACTAGTTGAAGATCTTCCGTTAAATCAAAAGCTCGCAATTGAGTTTATGGCGATGGATCAACACCAAGTCACACTGGCAAGTTCCGGCGAAGAAGCGATTCAAATACTACAACAACAGGCATTTGACCTAGTGTTACTCGATATGAATTTACCTGATTTCTCAGGTCAGGAAGTTGTAAAAAAACTAAACAACATCGAACATATTAATTCTCATACGCCAATTTTAGCGTTTACCGCAAGCTTAAGCCCGGACGAGGTAAAAGAGTATTTAACACTCGGTATCAAAGATATTGTCGGCAAACCAATTAAACTCGAAAAGCTGCGCCAAGCCATTTTTAACTCGCAACAGCAGTCTTTTTCACAAGCTAGCCAGAATGTCGAAGATATATTATTTGATGCAAGCGCAGCACAAAGTCTAAGTGCATCTTTTGCGCAAGAAGAGTTTAACGCTATTTACGATGAATTTATTATGTCGCTACGCGATAAACTAGCGCGCTGCGAAACAGGTTTTGAAAAGCAAACTGATGAAACAATTCGCACCTTACATCGCTTAGCCAGTACAGCATTGCAACTAGGCTTTAACCGTTTCGGATTGGCACTAAAGCAAAGTGAGCGAGACTTACTAAATAACAAGTTAGTATTTGATAACGAGTATTTAAAACAACTTTGGCAGCAAAGCTTAACAAGTTATTTAAAGTATGCGCGCGAGCAACTATAAACAGCAAAATCATTTAAATTCAAAGAATTAAACTGGCTTAAATATAAAATAGATATAAAAACGAGCAAGAAAGAGTTGCGTGTTCGCTATAGCTTCGCCACGCTAGACATCGACTAATAACCATATAAGAAAATGTTATGACTCAATCTTGGTTTGCTGTTTCTGCACTTATCAGCATCGCCTTTTCAGGCGCACTCAGTGCATCCACGTTATATAACGATGGCCCGTATCTGTTTTACAACAAGAATAAAATTGAGCGCATTGATATCGTTGCCAATAAAAAAACGGTGTCAGAGTACAATGGCCCACTGACAATAACGCCAACCTTTAACGCAAATCAAATAGACAGCTTTCAAGACGTCGAAAAGATTGCGGCAATTAGCGATATTCATGGGCAGTTTGATATTTTCAAAACCTTATTAGTGAATAACAAGGTTATCGATCAATCTCTAAATTGGTCTTTCGGTAAAGGGCATTTAGTGATTACCGGTGATATTTTTGACCGTGGCGATACAGTTACTGAAGCGCTGTGGTTAATTTATAAATTAGAACAACAGGCATTAGCGGCTGGCGGAAAGCTTCATTATCTGCTAGGTAATCACGAATACATGGTACTACGTGACGATCAACGATATTTGCACCCGAAATATGTGCATGCAGTATCGCATTTTAATAACGACTTACGTCAGCAATACAGTAACAACAGCGTATTAGGGCGCTGGCTACGCAGCAAGTCGACCATCATTAATATCAATGGTTTTATTTTCCTACACGGTGGCATTCACCAAGACTTCTTAGATCTTAAACTGAGCTTAGAGCAAGCCAATAGTGAGTTTCGCAAAACCATTGGTTTAGGCAAAAAAGCATTAAAAGAAAACCCAACGTGGCTAACACTACATGGCAGTAACGGCCCTATTTGGTACCGCGGCTACTTTAGAGATGACGCGCTCAACGATACACAAGTCGATGCCGTTTTATCACAACTTAATGCCAAAAAGGTTATTGTAGGGCACACCTCAATGCCAACCATTGAAACACGCTTTAACAGCAAAATCATCGCGATTGATAGCTCAATCAAGCGAGGAGAAAAAGGCGAAATATTGCTTTGGCAAAATGCCGAATTCAAACGTGGTTTAATGTCGGGAGAGCAAAAGCCACTGCAATAAGCTTGCGCGAATTTATAAATATGGCAAGATGTTAAGTCATCCTAGGCCTTAAGGCTTTTTATTTGAGTTCAGGTATTTACAAACATACTCAAGTGTTAAGAGTGGCAAAATGAATTTAGCGAACACCAACAAAACTAAAAAATGGCTCACACTACCCAGCACTTTGTTGCTAGCGCTAAATTCATCATTTTTAACAGCCAATGAGGACAATGACTTATTTAGCCTCTCATTAGAACAACTACTTAATGTCGAGGTCTCTTCTGCCTCTCTAACAAAAGAGACACTGAGTGAAGCGCCTGTTCCGGTCACCGTTATTACCGCAAATATGATTTCGCAATCAGGTGCTCGCAACATTAAAGATTTGCTCGTCACCTATGTTCCAAACATCACCCATGTTGAAGACCAAAATGAGCCTAACATTGCAGCTCGTGGGGTATTTACGTCTTCACAACAAAAAATATTATTCTTGATTGATGGCCACAGGCTAAACAGCCGAAGCTACTCAATGGCATCACCCGACTACGCCATTAGCCTCGACAAAATAAAACAAATAGAAGTGCTAAGAGGGCCGTCGAGTTCAATTTATGGCAATGTGGCACTCACAGCCACCGTCAATATCATTTTAAAATCAGCTGCAGAGCTCGAAAACTCCAAACTAGCTGTAACTATCGGGGATCAAGGACATAAACAAGCTAGTCTAACCTATGGTAAACACGGTGATAGCTGGGATTTACTGGCATGGGCACAAGCATTTTCTGCAGAAGGTGAAACACACGCAATCTCCCCACAAGACAACTACTCGCCCAACCCGATTGCTGATGCAGAAGCAAACCTAGGTGCTTATCAAGACACCAATACATATGATATTGGCGCTAAACTTAACTACCAAGATTGGCGCTTTTTCGCCAACACCAGAAGCTCACATTATATTGAGCCCTTTTCTGCCGGTGGTATTAGCGGTGAAGGATATAATTACGATGAAATCAGAAAATATAAGGGAACAGGTCCAGGGCTTGGCTATACTGCATCGCACTTCAATGTAAATCACAGCGATACTTTATTTGATTGGCAGTGGCATCAAGAGCTTTATTTTGATCAAAATGAAGTAGATACGGTAGTGGTAACACAGCCAACAACCAATAATGCCCTTCGCGTTTATTGGCAGGAACGCTCTTCAGGGTTACTAACTCACCTCAGTAAACGTATTGGTAAATGGGATTATTTGGTCGGTTTACAGCTAGATCATATGAAAGTAACCGATTCTGATTTCAAAGCATCGCTAAATGGTGAAGATTACCTTCCGGCTGACCAGCAAACACCACTATTAAAAGAAAGCAGCGAATCGATTTATTCAGTATTTGCACAAGTGAAATACCGATTATCAGAACATTGGCTAGCAAATGCAGGTGCAAGGTACGATCAAAAAAATCGTACTGGCAGCGATAATATTGACGATTTAAGTCCACGTTTGGCGATTATTTACCAAGGGGAAAACGGCTATAATTTTAAAGCGTCTTATGCCACTTCGTTTGTCGACGCAACCTATTGGAACCGCTTTAGTACGTTAAGCTCATTTCGTGGTGCGCAAACACTAAAACCCGAAAAGCTCGCCTCATTACAACTGACACCTAGCATAAAGCTGCCTGAACATCAGTTTTATGGCGCCGTTAACGTATTTTACAATCAGCTCGATGACTTTATCTTTCGCGATAACTATGCTGGTGCAAATGAACCCAATTATTCTAATGCCGGCGAGTTAACAACTTGGGGTATCGAGTTAGAATCGCGTATTACCAAGCGTAATATTACATGGCATGCTACTTTGGGTTATCAAGCGGTTATTGACTCTGAACGCTTTGCCACGAGCGGTGATGATATTAATAATGTACCTAGCATCACGGCAAACTTAGTTACTAGCTGGCCAATTTTTGAAGATGCAAATGCAAGTCTAACTGTGCGCTACATTGGTGAGCAAACATCACCCATTAATATTATTTTGAATGGCCAAGAAATCAGCGATCCCTACCCAAATCAAGGTGCAAATTTCAATGCGCCTAATCATAAAGTCGATGACGTTATATTACTCAACGCAGCCCTTGATTATCAGTTAAGTAACGACCTAAACCTCGCATTAACTGCGCATAATTTGCTCGACACCGAGTTTCAACAAGGGGGCACAACATTGCACCCATACCCACAGGCAGGACGCAATGTTCGCGCAACATTGAGTTATGAATTTTAACTAACTAAGATTTAGATGACAGGCATTAGCCACCATCACCCGCTGATACACTGCCCGACGCAGCAATAGCTGCTGTTGTCGCCGCCGTGGTTGCCGCAGTCGCAGCTGCATTACCAGCAACCGTTACGCTAACAGACGCTGCATGATTACCGACGTCGATAATACATGTGCCGTAACCCAAGCCTTTTAGCGAATTAGTCCATATCTGTTCGCCTGTGGCTTTATCTAAACAGAATAAATGACCGGAAGAAGATGCGTACACCTTGGTATTATCGCTAGTTACTACCGTAATTGTTCCTGATTTTAACTTTTTACGCCAAAGCTCACTGCCATCGTCTTTATTAATTGCAACGACATGTCCATTAATACCCAAAATAAGATAATTCATAAACCCTCCGTTTAGTGTTAATACCAGCTTGCGTGATTTCATTAAAAAAGCAAATACCATTCAACACTGCCATTCCCCACTCATCATTAAATCTGTTATTTCGAGCTAAAAAACGTTAAATTGAAGCCAGTTAAACAGGAGATGCAATTATGGAACAGTTTGATATTACGATAATAATTGGCTTAGCCGTCGTATTTATTATTTTAGCCCTAGGGGTAAAAATGGTGCCGCAAGGCTACACTTATACGGTAGAGCGTTTTGGTAAATACACCCGAACTTTACCGCCAGGCCTACAGTTAATTATCCCATTTGTAGATACCATTGGCCGTAAACAAAATATGATGGAACAAGTACTTGATGTACCACCACAAGTAGTTATTTCATCAGACAATGCACAAGTTACCACCGATGCAGTGTGCTTCTATCAAGTACTCGATCCAGTTAAAGCTTCGTATGAAGTAAATGACTTAGAACGCGCTATGCGTAACCTAGTAATGACCAACATCCGTGCGGTACTTGGTTCGATGGAGCTTGATGAAATGCTTTCGAACCGCGATAAGATTAATGGTTCACTGCTGGTAAAGGTGGATGAAGCAACCGATCCTTGGGGTGTAAAAGTAACCCGCATCGAAATCAAAGATATTGCACCACCGATGGACTTAGTGGATGCCATGGCTCGCCAAATGAAAGCCGAACGTGAAAAGCGTGCCAATATTTTAGAAGCTGAAGGTGAGCGTGAAGCAGCAATTAAGGTTGCCGAAGGCCAAAAACAAGCTGAAATTTTAAAAGCCGAAGGTCAATTAGAAGCAGCTAAGCGCGAAGCTGAAGCGCGTGAACGTTTAGCGGCAGCAGAAGCCGAAGCAACTCGCTTAGTATCTGATTCAATTCAAAATGGAGACTCACGCGCAATTAATTATTTCATCGCACAAAAGTACATGGAATCACTCGGTAAATTGGCCGAATCAGATAACAACAAGGTAATGATGATCCCACTAGAAGCAAGCAATATGCTCGGGTCGATTGCCGGCGTTGCTGAAATTGCAAAAGAAGCGTTTGGCAAGAAATAAACTATACAAACATGTATACTTAACAACAGCACAGCTTGCCGCTGTGCTGTGTTTTAGGAGCAGTTATGATTTCGGAACTATTAAATAATTTAGAACCATGGCATTGGTTATCACTCGGCTTATTGCTGCTTGGTGCCGAAGCATTAGGTGCATCTGGTTTTTTACTCGGTACGGCCATTGCTGCTTTTTTGCTCGCGATTATTAACGCGTTATTTGCAGAACTTAGCTGGCAAACACAAATTATTTTGTTTGCACTGTCTGCGCTTGGTTTTTCTATCGCGTACTGGAAATACTTTAAAGAATTTAACAACCGTTCTGATCACGGCCCACTTAATCAACGCGCAGCCAGTCTGATAGGCCGCGAACTGATAGTTGAGCACGACTTAAGCGGCGGACATGGCCGTATTCAAATAGGCGATACGTTTTGGAAAGTGACATTTGAAGGTCAGATAAATAAAGGCAGCCGTATCAAGGTTGTCGATGCTGATAGCATGTGCCTGCAAATTACTACCATTAACTAAGCTAACCTACACTCGGGATAAATTACATTTCGTGAATAAAATACGATTGGCAAAATTTATTGCCGATGCTGGCGTGTGTTCAAGACGCCAAGCCTCTCGCTTAATTGACGATAAATGTGTGCTCGTCAATGGTCGCCCAGCAAATCATATTGACCATGTTGATGGCAGTGATGTTATTGAGGTTAACGGTCAGCAGGTTAAACCACTTACAACAAAGTCCTACTTCGCAATTTATAAGCCGATTGGCGTTGACTGCAAACTTATTAAGAGCGATCCCACCAGCCTAGTGCATTTACTGCCAAAACAAATCAGGCTGTTTCCAATCGGACGCTTAGATAAAGACTCTCACGGCTTATTGCTGATTACAAATGACGGAGAGCTGTGCCAACAACTCAATCATCCTGACTTTGATAAAGAAAAAGAATATATCGTCACCACTAGCAAACCTATTACCGATGAGTTTTGCCAGCAAATGATGAGTGGCGTGCCTGTAAAAGGCGTTATTACCCGTCACTGTGAGGTTAAGCAAATCAACGAAACGCAATTTCGTATTATATTAACGCAAGGACTAAACCGTCAGATCCGCCGCATGACAAAATATTGTGGTAATTATGTGGTTGATTTAAAGAGAGTAAGAATAGCACGTTTATCACTCGCCGAGCTGAATCTAACACCCGGCAAGTACTGTGAAATAGCAAAAGCCCAAATTACTTCCTGAATCGAACATACATATAAAGACTTGCTATCAAACTACCTGGTAGTAACGCTTTTTCCATACCATTCATCGCTAGATAAGCCATAGTGCCAATAAAAAATACCGTCGTTACAATTACGTCTAAGTATTCCCAAGAAAGCTCTAAAAATTTATTGGTATTCATAACAATTCCTTGCTGTTGTGCTAAACCAAATCAGGGGTTGATTCAAACATTAATAAAAAAGAATAAGCTTTATATAAGCTGGGTGTAGCTTAGATTTTTTGGCCGAAAAAACTTTGATCTAGAATAAAAAATAGACGAGCTAAGAAAAAAATAAGCCGCAAAACTTGCGGCAAATCAACAATAGCATTGTGTGGAAAATATGTAGCAATGAGCGAGCTACAAAACCAAGTATAAAGCAGCTATAAAAAACTGCCTGCGACATAATGTCGCACTTTTAATGAATTTTTTTCACATCCATAGCAATTCACCGACCTAGCCTAGCAATACCTGTTACTATGCTATTTTGTTGATTAAGGTACTTATTAATGCTTTGGGTCTTCTTTACTGTGTTAGCAGCATTTATGCAAACGTTTCGCAATGGCCTGCAAAGTAAATTAAGTAAAGATGTCAGCACACTCGGTGTAACCTTAGCGCGTTTTTTATTTGCCACTCCGATAGCACTTACCTACCTTGTTTTGCTCTATCAATTTGAGCCAATCGCTTACCCCGAGTTTAACCGTCAATTCATTAGTTATGTTGCCATTGCTGCAGGCATGCAAATCCTTGCGACAGCGCTTATGGTGGTTTTATTTAAACAACAAAATTTCGCAATTGGTGCAGGGCTGGCAAAAAGTGAGGCGCTTGTTGCCGCTATTTTAGGTGCATTATTTTTTGGCAGTGCACTTACACCGCTCGGTTGGTTTGGTGTGCTAATTGGCGCTTTGGCGGTATTTGTTTTAAGTGGATTGAGGTTAAACCAAGGCTTTCAATTAAAAACCGTGCTGATTGGTTTGAGCTGCGGCAGCGCATTTGCTTTAACCTCTCTTTCGGTACGTGAAGCCAGTATTGCCCTTGATTTACCATTTCCACACAGCGCTGCATGGGTATTACTCTGGGTATTAACACTGCAAAGTATCATTTTAATTGCGCACATTGCGATAAAAGAAAGGCATACATTTAGCAAATTAAAACAGCACTTGCCCACCACATTCGCCATTAGCGTAACGAGTTGTATTGGTTCAATCGGCTGGTTTAGTGCAATGAGTTTACAGTACGTCGCGTATGTTAAAACGTTGGGGCAAATAGAAGTACTGTTTACTATTTTACTTGCGATATTTTGGCTAAAACAAAAACCGAGCAAAAATGAGTTGCTCGGTTTAATCCTCATTGCCCTCGCTGCTATTTTAGTAATGTGGCAATAGCAAGTTAGAGGGCAGCTAAATCAATAAGCTAAATAACCAATTTTTCGCCAGCAGATAAACCCGAGATAATAACCACCAGATTATTATCAAGCTGCTGACCTAAACGCACAAATCGCTCGCTTACTTGGTTGCTTTCCAATACAAATACTTTTGATAACTGACCAAATTGCTGAATATATTGCTTATCAATTGCGATAACATCGCGTGTGGCCTTATCAATACCCACCTTGGCATACATTCCAGGCATCAAACCCAAACCATCAAGATTATCACCCGCTAAATCGAGCTTTACTTCAAAGCTGCGAGCTGCACTGTCGGCAAGCGGCACAATTTCACTGATCCGCGCCGTTCTTACTTGCTGTAACGCCGATAACTCCACTTGCAACGCTTGACCTAAGGTTAGGGTTACCGCTTGGCTTTCAGGAATATAACTACTAATTTGAATGCTGCTCGGATTGTAAAGCGCTACAACGGCTTGCCCCGGATTGACTAAATCCCCCGGTTCAACCATACGATCAACCACTTTACCTGCTATAGGTGCAATGATCTTGCTGTAAGCTAGCGTTACATTAGCTTGATCACGCTGCTGCTCGTAACTTAGTTTGGTTGCTCGTAATTGATCAAATGTAGACTGAACAGAGTCCAGATCATTAACAGAGATCAATCCCTGCTCACGAAGCGTTTTATTACGCTTTAATTGTAACGACGCTTGCGTTAACTGAGCCGAAACGGCTTCAACCTGTGCTTCAATTTGACGCACTTGCGCTTTGAGATCTTGGTTGTCTAACTCAGCAATCACATCACCTGCTTGCACCATATCGCCAGCACGAACATTTACTGAGGTCACATTTGCTAAAATACGACTCGCTACTTGTGTATTTTGCTTTGCGATAAGGTTGGCTGGCAACCAAAGCCTATCGGTATAAGCGTAGGGTTCAATAGTGATAGTTTGCACATTTTGTAATTGAGGCGATGCGGTACTCGGCGCAATTTTGTCGCTGAAACCACCCGCCATCATGATGATCATTGCCACTAACGCGAGAATCGCAATAACCGGAATTAATAACGTTTTTTTTGTCATGATTTATTGCTCCTGAGCGTCTTGCGCGCTGTTTTTTGTGTCGTCGAAAACCAGATAGTAAACAGCGGGCACAATGATCAAACTGAATAAGGTAGAGGAAATAATGCCAAAGATAATTGCTAGCGCTAAACCACTAAATACGGGGTCAAGAATAATCACTAAATTACCAAGTAATGTGGTACCAGCCGTGAGCAATACTGGTCGCATGCGCACACTGCCAGCCATTAATAGCGCTTCTTTTATCGCAGCACCTTGTGCACGTGCAGCACTTATAAATTCAACCAAAATAAGTGAATTGCGAACCACAATACCGGCCAACGCTATCATGCCAATCATCGCTGTTGCGGTAAACAAAACAGGTTCTGGGCTCGCTGCAATCTCTCGCTCACCAAACTGATTCATTAACCAAAAACCCGGCATAATACCTATTACTGTAAGCGGAATAGCCGACATAATTATACCCGACAACGCATAAGAACCGGTTTGTAAGCGTAAAATAAAGAAGATCCCCGAGAGCGCAAAGGCAAACGCGATACCCATATCTCTAAATACGCGCGCGGTTATTCTTAGCTCGCCTTCACCACTCCACGTAAGCCAAGTGCCTTTTGGAATTGACCACACATCACCGCCACCGTTATTAAGATAATGACGATCTTGCCAAGCAACATGGTTTGTTTGTTGATCGTTAAGTTGTTCACGTTGATCAGCGTTAATATCTGCGACTACTTCCGCAGGCGTGCGACCATTCAACTCGGCGGTGACATAAATCACTGACTGTAAGTCTTTACGATAAATAGGCTGAGTAACGTTCAACGTTTGGTACTGGCCTAATTCACTTAAGGCAACTAATGGTTGCGGCGCAGCCTCTAAACCAAGACCTAAATCGGTTTGCGCAATGCCCTCTCGGCCACGAATATACAGACCATCAAGCTCACTAGCTTGATTGCGCGTTTGATATGGTATGCGTAATTTTATTGCCAGCGGCTCAGCCTCATATTGATTGGCGATACTGCCCGCTTCAACGCCGAATCCTGCAATCATTAATGTGCGTTTAATATCTTCCGTTGCGATACCAGAAAGTGCGGCTTTTTCTTTATCTACCACAAAGCGATTAATCTGTTGCTTTGCCTGTATTGTGGTATCAACCTCCACTACATGTGGCTCACTTGCTAAACGCGCCGCGATATTGTGTGCCGCTAATTGTTGCTGTTCGAGTGCAACAAATGGGTCACGGTATACTTCGGCAACTAACGTTGATAACACCGGAGGGCCAGGTGGTACCTCAACAACTTTTACATTCACGCCATCTTTATTAAATGGCGCAAGTAATTCTCGCAAGCGTAAGACGACACCATGAGATTGATACTCTCGTTCACTTTTATCTACCAGTAATACGCGTATTTCAGCAAGGTTTTCTCGTGTGCGCATATAATATTGGCGAACCATGCCGTTGAAGTCGATTGCGCTGGGCTCACCGACATAAACGGCAACCGCTTTAACTTCCGCAACACGCTTTACTTGCTGGGCAATTTCACCAGAGAGCGCTGCACTTTGCTCTAAACTGGCTGGCTCAGGTAGGTCGATAAGTATTTGCACTTCATTTTTATTATCGAAAGGCAATAACTTGAGCGGTACCGTGCGAAAAACAGGTAGTAATGCACTGGCAATGAAAAGACCCAGCGTTAACCATAACGCTGTTTTAGCACGCGATTTCGACGCTAGAATTGGCGTTAAGATTTTATGGTAAAGGTCACCACTATTACTGCTTTCTTGTTGTTTAGTAGAATCTTTAAGTAATTTACTTGCCAACCACGGGGTGACGAATAACGCGACCAAAGTAGACACAATCACACTAACTGGCACATTAAATGCCATAGGTGCCATATAAGGCCCCATCATGCCGGTAATAAAGGCCATTGGCACAAACGCCAACACTATCGTTACCGTAGACATAATTAGAGCGGGGCGAATTTCGCTCATAGCGGCCACTATCTGACTCGTTTTACCGTCGCCTTTTAGCATAAAACGTTTAATGTTATCGATGCCGGTAATTGGATCATCTACCAGCAAACCCAGTGATAAAATCAGCGCGAATAAGGTGACTCGGTTGATGGTGTAACCAAAGGCCATATCCAAAATAAGTGTTAAGCCATAACAAATCGGCACAGCTAAACCAACAACAATGGCAGGTCGCCAACCTAAAAAGACACCGATAAATACCACCACGGTAAATACTGCAAATGCTAATGACGAAACAAGGTTATTAACCTTTTCATTTGCCGTTTCGCCATAGTCTCTCAATACTGCAACATTGACATGTTTGGGTATCAGCTGCCCTTTTAACACATCAATACTTTCTAGTACTTTGTTGGCAAGGTTAACTGCATTGCTGCCTGCTTGTTTCGCAATACTAATCGTCACCATAGGGTGATCGGCTGAATTGGCACCTGCCTCGCTATACCACTGATAACTTGTTGCTTCGCTTGGTCCATCTTGAATTGTTGCAACATCCGATAAATACACGGGCTTACCGTTTATGACGTTAACTACTAAATGATTTAATTCATCGCTTTGTCTAAATAAATCACCCACCTCAAGCACTACAGTTTCGCTATTCGATACCTGCACACCAACCGCTGCTAATTGGTTTGACACATTAATCGCGTTATAAACATCCATTACGGTTGTATTAAAGGCGGCTAGATTAGTGGTATTTAAGTAAACTTGCACACTGCGCTGACGACCACCAATAACCTTTACTTCAGAGGTATCGTCTATCGCTTGTAAGTGAGTTGAAACTTCTTGTGCAATGCGGCGTAATTCATAATCATCATAAAGTTGCGGCTGCTCACTCCATAAGCCGAGCATCATAATGGCCACATCATCAACTTCAATTGGTTTTACTTGCCAATTCGCCACGATACTCGGCATAGAATGTTGATTGGCATACAATTTATTGTAAGTGTTTAAAATCGCTTTTTCGCGGTCTTCGCCTACATAAAAACGCAACGTAACGGTTGTTCCTCCGGTTTGTGTTACTGAGTAAACATGTTCAACACCTGGCACTTGCGCCAACAGTTTTTCAAGGGGAATGGTTACTTGTCGTTCCACTTGATTGGCATTGATATTTGGCACCGATACCAGAATATCCAACATAGGTACCACTATCTGTGGCTCTTCTTCTCGCGCGGTGAATTTAAGCGCTAACAAGCCACTTAACAAAGCGAAAATAAAAATCACCAGTGGAATACGCCCTTGCAGTGAACTTGCAACTAAACGATCAATTGGGTGTGATGTGCTCATGACCCTATCCTTGCTATTCAGGCTGACAAAACATATCGTAAAGCGCGCTTAACATGGCGCTCACTCGCGGATCGACAATACGATAATAAATAGTTTGCGCTTCACGACGCGTCTCTACTAAGCCCGAGTTACGTAAACTCGCTAAATGCTGTGACAATGCAGATTGCGCCAATGGTACAGCTTGATTCAACTCGCTAACACTTAGCTCACCTTGATTTAATGTACACAAAATCATTAAGCGATTTTTGTTTGCCATCAATTTTAAAAACTGCTCTGCTTCTGCTGCATTTTCAAGCATTTTGTCCATATCTAACATCATAGGCGTCAATTCTTTATTCTCAAATTTGAGCAAAGTATAAGCTGTTATATTAGAAAAGTCTAATATTAGAATTTACTAATTTAGGTTTTTCTAATATATTTAGATGCAACTCCACTTTTAAGTAGGTTATTCGAATGAAAGTAAATGATGCACTAAGATTAATTGCCGGTGTGATGCTGATAGTGTCACTGTTACTAACGCACTTTGTGCACCCAAACTGGATCTTTTTCACGCTATTTATCGCTGTTAATTTATTACAGTCAGCGTTTACTAAGTGGTGCCCAATGATGACGATACTTCGTAAATTTGGCTTGGAGGATTAACCGTGCTGAAGACTATTCCAGATCTTATTAAACTTGCATCTGAACATGTTGTAAAAATGGATGCTGCACAAGCAAAAAGTGAAATAGCCAAAAACAATGGCTTACTTATTGATGTGCGTGAACCCGCTGAACACGCAATAAAAAATGCGGTAGGTGCTATTAATATTCCCCGTGGCGTGCTCGAAATGAAGTTGATTGAAATTGAAAAAGACGCAGAGCGACCAATTTACTTGCATTGTGCAACGGGCGGGCGTGCTACTTTAGCGGCTGAACAACTAAAACGTATTGGTTATAACAAGGTAACAGTGATCAGCTGCAAAGCTGAAAATGTATGTGATACTTTTTGCTAAAGCACAAAAAAGGCTTCCAATCGGAAGCCTTAATTTAGCTAATAAGTTGTAGCTTTTGATTACGCTTGGTTAGGTACAATTTGTACTTCAACACGGCGGTTTTTGGCTTTACCGGAAGCGGTTTCATTGCTCGCAACTGGGCGCATTTCACCGTAGCCAACAACAGATAAACGCGCTTGCATAATTGACTGGTTAACTAAATATTGCTGCACACTACGTGCTCGACGCTCTGATAACGTTTGGTTATAGCTTTCGCTACCGCTGCTATCAGTATGCCCTTCAATGCTCAAAAACGTTTTATCATAATGACTCAATACATTCGCAATTGAATTTAAGGTGTCGTGAAATTGTGGCGTAATGGTTGATTGATTGCTCGCAAAAGTGATATTTGATGGCATCACTAAGCGTAAGTTATCGCCTTCCCTGACTACTTCAACACCTGAACCTGAAAGCTGCTCACGCATTTCTGCTTCTTGACGATCCATGTAATCACCTATCGCGGCACCTGCAATGGCACCTACAGCAGCACCAATCACCGCGCGTTTATTTTTGTGGTTAGAGGTAGATTTACCGATTACTGCGCCAGTTACAGCACCTATCATCGCACCTTTTTCCGCATTGGTTGTAGCACAACCTGACGCTGCAATAGCCGCAGCCAAAATAGAAACACTCAGTAATTTACGTGACGAGAAGTAAGTCATTGTCTCTCTCTTTATCTTTGGAGTTTTATAAAAATGTAGTGTGGTATGTCTGAATAAACGCTGAATTGCGAAGTTATTTCACTGCAACTGGTGGTAAGTCGTACAGATCTACGATTTGTGACAACTCTCCACTTTTTGCTAAATCCAGCAGGGCAACTTGCACTTGCTCGATCAACTTCTGCTTTTCTGAACGCTTTGAAGCCACTGCGTAACCGAGAATCGGCTCATCATGGCGGTAGGTTAGTTTTTTAAGCCTGTGTGAAGGCTGATTTAAGACACTCAGTGAATGGTCAGCTGTTTGCTCAACAGCAATAACCACATCTAAACGACCTTTCAAAAGTAAATCCATCGCTACTTTTTCGCTTTGCACCGCAATTTTCATTAACTTTTGGTCATTATCAAAACGAGCAAAATGCGCCGCACCACGCACAATACCAATACGCTTCCCGTAAAGGTCATCAAATGTATTCACCACTGTTTTGCTTTCGGTTTGTGCATAAAATACAAATGGTGAGTTCAATACCATGTAGGCCGGTTCAAGAAATGCCATATCACGTTGACGTTCTAGTGTTTTAATAAACGCCCCACCAATATCGGCTTGGCCTGATTTAATTAACTGCACACAGCGCGAAATAGGACATGGAATAAGCTGTAAAGATACATTAAGCTGCTTAGAAATGCGCATCATAATGTCGATTAATAAACCTCGGGGGCGGGTTTCACCTTGGGTGTAACTGTATGGAGGTGCATGGTCAACAGCAACCACCAAACGACTGCTAGCAAAGCTTGGCGCTGCCATTAGAAGCGAAACAAAGATGATAAAGGGTGCTGCGTATTTTATTTTCACAATTCTGCCTTAACTACAGAGTGGCAAAAAATCCTTGTTCTGCGGTTGCATACCTAGAGTCTATTGTAATTTAAGCAATTATATTGCGCTAGACACTGCCCAATAAAACCAAATAAAACAACAAAGTTTAATAGACCTTCGTGATTCTAGCCAAAAAGCCCCCCCAAAAAAACCCTAGGCTACAATATTTAAACAAATGTAAATATTTATTAATTTACCCGTAGTACAACGATATAGCTGCGTTTGGCGCGGATTAAAACAAAACTTAGCACTCAGTTCAGCATACATTATTAATTATGGCATAGCCCTATAAGCAATCAATTATTGCCATTTATTTTAAAAAGCTATATTTTGCAAACAGTTTTTCCCTCACATTAGGTGACACTTGCATTGGCTGACAAAACATAAAGTAGTAATAGGTATAAACTTACTGCTGTTTTCACTTATTCTTCTTGTCAGTTTTATCTGGGAGTTTGGCCCATTGCGAGTTGAGGGTGTTGATTCTGAACGCCTAATCCACTACACCATACACATTATTTTGCTACCACTGCTGATTATCTATCTGCCACTAAAACTCATTAGGCAAAGGTCAAACAGTGGTAAAAAAGCTTATTTTGCGGGTTTAATTTTGTGCGTATTAGCAGGTCTTGCCAGCGCGACTTACACACATACGGTTTCTGTGCCTGGTAGCTTTTTATTTAAAATAGAAGGTGGCACAAAACAAGTAACCGACCCCGATTATGACCATTCGGGCGAAAATAACTCTTATATGACCTTCACTATTAGCACCAGTATTAAGGGTTACGACAAACCGCTTGGTCCGGCATATTTTTACGTTGAAGCGTTTCTACACAGTATTTTTTACTGCTTTTACATGCTGTGTTATCTGCAAGCTTACGGCATTATGCACAAGCACAAATTAAAAGAAAAACTAAAGCAGCAACAACTCGATGTGCTGCAATATCAACTTAACCCACACTTTTTATTTAATTCATTAAATAGCATTCGCGGCATGCTGTACGAGGATGTTAGCGAAGCTAAAAAGCTGTTATTAGAGTTCCGCCAGCTGTTTAAACACCATTTCGATAATAAACAACACTGTATTGCACTTAAACAAGAGCTATTGCTTTGCCGCCATTACTTAAAGCTTGAAAAAGTGCGCTTTGAAGAGCGCCTCAATGTCGACTTAAAGGTGCCTAGTGAATGTGAAATTATGCTTGTGCCAAGTATGAGTATTTTTACCTTGATCGAAAATGCGATTAAACATGGCATCGGGCAAATTCCTTCAGGCGGTACCATCGCTATTTCCGTTGCCAAACAAGATAAAAAACTGTCAATCACCGTAAGTAATCCAATTAATAAAACCGCACGTCAAGCTGATGGCACTCGCACAGGGTTAGCTAATCTTGAAGCGCGCTTAGCATTACTTTATCGTGATAATTTCACAATCAATTCAGAACGCAGTGATGACCAGTTCAGCGTTGAATTACAGATCCCGTTGAAAAAGGACAAGACAGGTGAATAAGTCGTACGATTATTACGTTGCACAAGGCATTATCACGGTATTAATCTTGTTTTTCCCGTTAGTTGCAGTGACCTTTTTTGCGCCAGAAAAACTATTAAAATATGCTCACGAATGGTTGCTGTATACCCTTTTATTGGTATCTGTTTGGCACTTTGTTACCCGCAGCTTTATCAAGCGCATGCTGCAGAAGCAACGGTTTTATCGTGCGTTAGTGGTATTGAGTGCAGTGATTATTACTGTCGCTATTTTATATTTGCCAAGTACTTTGCTTAGTTATATTTGGTATGTCGAGGCCAGTGACAGACAGCAGTTAGTAAAATTACTCACCAAATTTAACCTATTTTTAAGCCTTGTTTGGACTATTGGTTATGTCAGTGCACAAGCAATTCGAGAAAAAGCCAGTATCGAAAAAAGCATTAAAAGTCATTCACTTAAAATGCTATCGCAGCAAGTTCAACCCGCATTTCTCTATCAATGCTTAGATAATATTGAAACGTTAATGGATAAAGATGCCGATAAGGCAAGCGAATCTATTACCGATTTAGCAGAGCTGCTGCGTTACAAGCTGCAAGCCGGAAAACAAGATCTAGTTGAATTACAACAAGAACTAAGTGCATTGTCATACATGCAACGGCTAGCTAATGCAGGCGATTTAACAGTAAAGATCGCGCCAGAATTAGCACAGCAATCGGTCACTGTGCCGCCATTATTAGTCTACAACTTGCTGTATATGCTAAATTTGAAAGTGTCTCAACCACTGCACGTAAACGTTACATTTGAACAACAAAATTGTGTTGTGAGCGTCTCAGGCTTTAGTTATCAACCACGCCTTATTATTTCGCGAATAAAAAGCCACTACATTGAGTTTTTTGCCAGCCAACAAGCGAGCATTCAATATCACAATAAGGTATTAAGCCTGATTATTAGCCTGTAAGCTGACCTGTAACGTGCTGATAAGGGCGTAAACCAAACATGGTTAAACTTGCTAGCAAGTGATCCATAATATCGGCTTGTAAGTGCTCATACGGGATCCAGCGCTTATCTGCACTAAAGCAATAAAGCTCTACCGGTAAACCTTCTGCGCTAGGCGCAAGCTCGCGTACCATCAATGTTAAATTATGATTAAGCGCCTCATGCTGGCGCAAATACTCTTCGGCATAAGCGCGAAATAACTTCACATTACTCTGCGCTTTTGCGTTATTTAACTCTTCATTGCTGAGCACTTGGGTGATAAATTCATTACTTTTCAGGGTTTCTAGGAAGTCACTGTCGATAAGACGAATGCTATTCAAATCAAGGTGAATCGCTCGCTTAATGCGTCTGCCGCCAGACTCTTGCATGCCGCGCCAGTTTTTAAATGACTGAGAAATAAGTGCATAAGTTGGCACAGTAGTAATGGTTTTATCCCAGTTACGTACTTTAACCGTATTTAACCCTAACTCTTCAATTTCACCGTCAGCTCCGTATTGGTCAAACTGGATCCAATCGCCGTCTTTTACCAGTCGGTTTGCGGCAATTTGAATGCTCGCAACAAAGCCCAAAATAGTATCTTTAAATACCAATAACAGCACCGCCGCTAGCGCACCAAAACCCGATAGAATATAAGCCGGAGATTTGTCAATTAACACACTAATGATGAGAATAGACGTCACGATAAAGGTAATAAGCTTAGCTACTTGGATAATGCCCAAGATTGGCACTTCTTTCGCAAAACTCAGCTGATTATAGGCAGCCCCTGCGATGCTAATAACCGAGCTAAAAATAAAGCCACTGTAGATAATGGCAATAATCTGGCCAATTGAGCGGTAAAACACCTCGCCTTCATCACCAGGCAGGTAAAAATAGCGAAAGCCTGATACAAACACCACACTACATATAAACCCCGCTAGGCGCCTATTAAGTTTGCTAAATAGCGGCTTAAGTTGGCCTAATCGATGTGGTGAAATATAAACGGTTAGTTTTTCAAAGCCCGGTAATACCAGGCAGCGCGCCACATAGTAAATAATGATTAGCAGCAATACGCCAGAGCAAATAGAAAGCACTTGTGACAGCCAATCTAAATGTGGAAATGCCTCTTTAACCCAAGGGGATATTAGCTTTTCTACCTTGCTCATATAAATCCTTTTTAACTCGAATGCGCTGGTTTAATCGTTGGTAACTGCTCGTTTTCTTGCATTAAACTAATTTGCAGATCTTTATCTTGCCAAATTACATTTAGTTTTTGTTGAAACTCAACCCTAAACTCCCGGTCATGCTGATAATTACCAATTAGCTCTGCAGAGATGGGTTGTACTTTTATATCGACATGTATTTTAGTGAGCTTGCCAAACAGCATGTCTTTACAAATTGTCTCGGATGTTCCGTGATACACAATACTGGTATTTAACAAGCCATCCATTTTTTCACCAAGTACTTCAAGGGCAAAGGCAATACCTCCTGCTTTCGGTTTAAGTAAATATTTAAATGGACTGCGCTGCTTTTTGTGCTTCGCTTCTGTGTAACGTGAGCCTTCAACAAAGTTAATTATGGTGGTTGGGTTTAATCGAAAATGACGACACGCGCGTTTAGTACGCTCTACATCCATGCCTTTAAGTTTTGGGTTTTTAGCCACTTTAGCTTTGCTTACGCGCTTCATAAACGGCATGTCCATTGCCCATGCACCTGCACCAACAAAAGGCACCCATTTTAATTCATCTTTTAGAAAGAACTTAGGTGCAGGTAAACGCCCTAAGCCACTCAATACCATAATATCAAGCCAGCTTTGGTGGTTTGCGATAAGCAAATACCACGCTTTCTCGTCGAGCTCACCTTCAATGTCAACTTGCCAGTTGTCACACGCCAACCACACGCCTAAATAGTTGCCCTTGCACCAGGCCGCGTAAGCAATGTGTAAAATATCTCGGATAATTTGTAGTGGTAATACAATTTTAAGTAAGCCAATAACAAAAATAACACCGCCCCACAGCACGACGTTACCGACTAAAATAGCAAAAATAATCGGTGCTAACAGCACACCTGGCAGGAATCTCGATAACATTAGACGCCCTCAGTTTGCTGTTGTTTTAGCTCAACAAGCTGCTGATCTTTACCTTGCCAAAGCGTATTTAATTCGTTTTGAAATTGCACCCGAAACTCTGAGTCACTCGAGTAATTACCTACCCAACTTGCTGAAACAGGCTTAACCTCAATGTGCACACGAATTTCAGGCACTTTACCCGCTAAGTAATCAAAGAAGCTTGGTGTGCCGCTTGGATAGCAAATAGTCACATCAACAAGTTTATTAAGTTGTTCGCCCATTGCTTCCATTACAAACGCAACACCACCTGCTTTAGGTTTTAGCAGGTTATCAAACTGGCTTTTTTGGCGTGTATGCTTATCTTTTGTAAAGCGGGTACCCTCAACAAAGTTCACAATACTCACAGGAACATGCTTGAACTTTGCACACGCTTTTTTGGTCGTTTCCATATCTTTGGTGCGCAGTGATGGGTTCTTTTTTAGCTGACTTTTACTCGCGCGCTTCATAAATGGAAAATCAAGCGCCCACCACGCTAAGCCCAAAAATGGCACGTAAATAAGCTCTTTTTTCAAAAAGAAGTTTAAAAATGGAATTTTCTTATGCAGAACACGCTGCATCACTAAAATATCAACCCAAGATTGATGGTTAGCAACCACTAGGTACCAATCTTTATAGGTAAAATCGTGATCACCCGTTACCACCATTTTAGTTGGCGTGAAAATGTATTGAATAATACTGTTAGTACCAACCCAACGACTCGCACACCACTTAGCAACGGCGCTCCACATTGCTTGCCATGGCTTGATCGGTAAAAGTTTTAACACCCCAGAAATAAAAATTGGAACAAACCAAAATAAGGTATTAACGGTATAAAACAGTAGTGAAATAACGGCTCTTATATAATACAACATCACGCAACTTATCGAATTTACTGGATGAACAAGCTAAAAAAGGCCATATTTTAGCCTTTTTTCACTCAGCAATAAATAGCCTAACCAACAGGTCAGTCTTCGAAGTAAGTGTAACCACTTAAGCCTGCGGCTAATTCATCGAAATACGCTTGCTGGGTATCGCTTGATAAATTGCTCGCTGCAAGGCGACTTTGATAGTTCGCTTTTAATGCGCCCTCATTGTAATGCACGTATTTCAGTACATCTTCAACACTATCGCCTTTCAACGCATTAGTGGTCGTAAAGCCATCGTCAGTGAGCTCGATATGCACTGAATCTGTATCACCAAATAAGTTATGTAGGTCACCTAGAATCTCTTGGTACGCGCCAACCATAAACATTGCTAGGTGATACTGTTCACCCGGACGGTAAGGCGGAATCGGCAAACTTGCTTCAACACCTGCACCATCAACGTATTCACGAATCTGACCATCCGAGTCACAGGTAATATCTTGAATAATTGCACGCTGTGAGCATGATTCATCGAGGCGCTCAATTGGCATTACCGGGAACAGCTGCTCAATACCCCAAACATCTGGCAGTGATTGGAATAAAGAGAAGTTAACAAAGAGTTTATCTGCTAACTTTTCATTTAAATCATCAATTACTTCTCGGTGTGAACGGGCACTGGCATTAAGTTGGCCGCGTACAGCACGCAAAATGTCAAAATATAAGGTTTCAATCTGCGACCAATCGGTCATCGATAATAAACCGTGCACATATTGTTCATGCGCCTCACTGAACAAGTGCATTGCATCGTGATAAATTTCAAGCGCTAAGCGCGGTGTTAAACGCTGCTTGGCTTGCCACATTTCTTGTAATACTTGCGGCGAATTATCTGAAAGTACAATATCGCTGTGTAACTTTGGCGCTTCTTCCACATCGATCACATCGGTAATCAATACTGCGTGGTGCGCCGTAAGTGCACGCCCTGATTCAGTAATAATATCTGGTTGCGGTAAGTTAAGTGCTTCGCAGGTGTCGGCAAAGGTATTCACTACGTTACGCGCATATTCGGCAACCGTGTAGTTCATTGAACACGAATTACGCGAGCCAGAACCTTCATAATCCACACCTAGGCCACCACCCACGTCAATGGTTTTTAGCGCCACGCCCATTTGGCATAACTCTGCATAATGGCGCGCACATTCTTTTAAGGCGCGATGAATATCACGGATATTGGCTATTTGAGAGCCAATATGAAAATGCACTAAATTTAATAAATGGCCTTTGCCCGCTTTGTTTAAGCGCTCAATTGCGCTTAGTACCTGACTAGCAGTTAAGCCAAATTTACCTTTTTCACCACCGGTATTTTGCCATTTGCCTTTGCCTACTGAATTTAAGCGAATGCGAATACCAATTCCCGGCTCGATACCTAACTTTTCAATTTCTTGCAGCAGTACATCAAGCTCCGAAAGCTTCTCAACCACAATATTTACATCGTGCCCCATGGCTTGCCCAATACACGCTAAACGTAAAAATTCACTGTCTTTGTAGCCATTACATACAATGCGAATAGGCTTATCCGCTACACCCAAAATAGCCATTAGTTCAGGTTTAGAACCTGCCTCTAACCCTACTTTATTACTTTGGTGGGCGAGTAACTTTTTAACTACAGATGATTGCTGATTCACTTTAATCGGGTAGACACAGGTGTAATTACCTTGATAATTACGATTACTTTTAGCATCAGCAAATGCATTAACTAAGGTATCAACACGCGACTGTAAAATATCGGTAAAACGCACAAGCACAGGTAAGGTTAACCCCTGCTCTTTAAATTGCTCTGTTAAGGTTGCCAGCGAAACACCCGCTTTGCTGTGATCTTTATCTGGAAATGCAACCACTTCACCTTGTTCATTTATATCAAAGTAGCCTTCGCTCCAATGAGCGATATTGTATGTTTCACGTGCGTTAGTTATAGCCAATGTAAGGTCTTCATAAATTCAGATAGTTAGCGATATTTTAATTTGCTTTTTACACACTAGCCATAAAAATTCATTTGTTCGGCTATAATTTTATTTTCTAATTGAGTAACACGCATTTCGCTGGCAAAATTGCCGCAATTTTTAAACACATAAATGGTAAGTGAAAACTACTATGTCTAATTTAGATGCTAATACTTGGTTCACCGAAATAAGTGATCGTGATGGCAGTGCTTTTTCACTGCGCATTAATAAAAAACTAGAGTCAAAACAATCACCTTTTCAACTTGTTGAAATGTATGAGACAACAGACTTTGGTAATTTAATGATTATTGATGGCTGTACTATGGTAAGTACACGCGAGAACTTTTTCTATCATGAAATGATGAGCCATCCTGCGCTGTTTTCACACCCTGCACCAAAAAATGTTGTGATCATTGGCGGTGGTGATTGCGGCACATTACGTGAAGTACTAAAACACCCGGACATCGAAACCGTTCATCAAATTGATATTGATGAAGTAGTAACTGAAATGTCGTTAAAATACTTCCCTGAATTATGTGAATCAAACGACGACCCACGCGCATCTGTAATGTTTGATGATGGTATTAAATTTATGGCTGAAGCTGCACCAGAATCAATCGATGTCATTATTGTTGATGGTACCGATCCAGTTGGTCCAGGTGAAGGGTTATTTAACCATGCATTTTATACTAGCTGTTTAAAAGCATTGCGCACTGGCGGCATTTTGATTCAACAAAGCGAATCGCCATTAATGCATCAACAATTGCTGCGTGAAACCCGTGCAGCAATGTTAGACGTTGGTTTTGCAGATTTACAAACACTGCCATTCCCACAACCAATTTACCCATCGGGTTTATGGTCAGCAACGATGGCACGTAAAGGCGAAAACTTCACAGCGTTTAGAGCACAAGATGTTGAAAATGCAACATTTAACACTGAGTACTACAACGTAGGCATTCATCAAGGCGCATTGGCAACACCTAACTTCCTAAAGCGTGCTTTGGCTAAATAATTGCAAATGCGTTAAGTCGTTACCAAAATTTAAAGCCCTCTTTGAGGGCTTTTTGCGTTATTGAATACGTTTGCAAGTGCTGGTGTGATTTTTCGCAAGCTTTTACTCTTGATGCTCCCACATTGACAACAAGTGAAACAAGATGAAAAAAGCGCTTTTACTGCTTATGCTTGCGCCGTGCCTGCAGGCAAAAACTGTTACTGTAAGTTCGCCGAATCAGCAAATTAAAGTAGTTGTATCCGATGAACAAGAACTGCCGAGCTACCAAGTAATTTTCAACGATCAAACACTGATTAGTCCATCAAGCCTTGGTTTTGATTTTCGCCAGCATCCAAGTCTTGGCCATAACGCAAAAATCAGCGGTTCGACCATTTCCTCACATAATGAAACATGGCAACAACCTTGGGGGGAGTGCCAGTCAGTTCAAGATAATCACAACAAACTCGCGTTAACCTTCTCACAAGCTGACACCACGTTTAACATCACATTTAAAGTATTTGATGATGGCATTGGTTTTCGATACGAACTACCCACTAAACAAGGCTATCTTGGTGCAGAAATCAGCAAAGAACTGACACAATTTAACCTTACCGAGTCACACGCGACACAATCTTGGTGGATCCCTGCACGTGAATGGAATCGCTACGAATATGTTTACAACAAAACACCACTTAATTTGGCGCGTCATGTTCATACGCCAATAACCCTTAAGCGCGATGACAATATTCACCTTAGCATTCATGAAGCCGCGCTCGTTGATTTTGCTGCGATGACATTAAAGCAAGGCCGCGATGGACAATTTAGTGCCGATTTAACCCCTTGGAGCGATGGCACATTAGTCAAAACAAACGATGGATTTACCACACCATGGCGTACTATTCAGATCAGCGACTCGGCAGTTGGCCTTGCTAATTCAGACTTAATTTTAAACCTCAATGAGCCAAATAAATTAGGGAATGTTGATTGGGTCGAACCAAGCAAATACGTAGGTATTTGGTGGGGAATGCATATTGGCGAAAATACTTGGGGCAGCGGTGATAAACACGGAGCTACAACCCAGCTAACCAAAGAATATATCGATTTCGCTGCCGAAAATGGCTTTAAAGGTGTATTGGTTGAAGGTTGGAATATTGGCTGGGATGGAGACTGGTTCCATAATGGAGATGTATTTAATTTTACCCAAGCATATCCTGACTTTGACTTTGCCGAGCTAGCAGCTTATGGCAAAGCCAAAGGCGTGGCGATTGTGGGTCACCATGAAACATCTGGCAATGTAAGTAACTACGCAAACCAAATGCAAGATGCATTTGCACTTTACCAAACACACGGTGTTAGCCAAGTTAAAACCGGCTACGTTGCCGATGGAGGTAATATCAAGCGAGTCGACGAAAAAGGCCAAGTAAAGCGCGAGTGGCATGACGGCCAATTTATGGTAAATGAATACTTAGCCAATGTAGCACTTGCTGCCAAACATAAAATTAGCATCAATACCCATGAACCAATTAAAGACACCGGATTGCGTCGCACTTATCCAAATTGGATTTCTCGTGAAGGCGCACGCGGACAGGAATACAATGCGTGGGGTACGCCGCCTAATCCGCCAAGTCATGTACCTACCTTAGCGTTCACCCGTATGCTGTCTGGGCCAATGGATTTTACGCCAGGTATTTTTGATTTATCGTTTAATGGCTTGGGAAGTGACACTAATCGACCGCAAACCACGCTAGCAAAACAGTTAGCGCTTTATGTTGTGCTCTACAGCCCGATTCAAATGGCAGCCGATTTACCCCGTAATTACCGCGCAAAACCAGAAGCATTCCAGTTTATCAAAGATGTACCGACAGACTGGAATCAAAGTAGCGCAATTGCTGGCGAAGTAGGTGAATACATTGTATTTGCACGACAAGATAAGCATTCTGATGATTGGTACTTAGGTGCAGTAACTGATGAAAATGCACGCAGCGAGAAAATTAACCTTAACTTTCTCGAACCAAATCGCAAATACATTGCCCAAGTGTATAGCGATGGCGAAACCGCTAATTGGGTCGACAAACCATACGAAATGGCGATCTACAACAAAACCGTTACGCAAAATGACGAGCTTGTCCTGAAAATGGCGGCGGGCGGTGGCGTAGCAATTCGCTTTAAAGCGCTTTAATACTTGCTCATACCAAATGGCATACCAAAGCCCTAACAAATGTGAAGTGACCCCATTAAGTTGGACTCATTTCTAAGCGGCTACCAAGGCCTGATTTCGATACTCTATCGGACTCAGGCCTTTTAGTTTCAGCTTAATTCGTTTGTGATTGTAATATTCTATATATTCTTTAATGGCATTTTCCAGCTCGGTTGCGCTTTTGTACTCATAACCGTGATACATTTCCGTTTTCAATATACCGAAGAAGTTTTCTGCAACGGCATTGTCTAAGCAGTTTCCTTTACGGGACATACTTTGTGTTAAGCTGTTATCTGCAATGATTTTTCTGGTCAACTGATGTTGATATTGCCAACCTTGATCAGAATGAATGAGCGGTCGCTCATGCCATGCTAACAACTTAATAGCCTTATTTAATGTATCAGTAACTAGACTTAACCTCGGTGAGGTTCCAACCTCATAACTAACAACTTCTTGATTAAACAGGTCAATGATTGGTGACAGATAGACACGCTGGTTAGCTACCTTAAATTCTGTAATATCGGTTACCCATTTTTGATTTGGTTTCACCGCATTAAAATCTCTGTTAAGCGTATTGTCGATATGCTTACCTAGTGCGCCCCTATAAGACTTATAACGCTTCGGCCTCACAGTCGATTGCAGTGACAATTGCTGCATCAAGCGTTGAACGGTTTTATGGTTAATGAGCGTACCCGAGTTGCGTAATGTTGACGTTATTCGCCTGTAACCATACCGTCCTTTGTGAGCATGGAATATAGACTTTATTTGCTGCTTTATCGCATCATATTTGTCGTGACTATCGCCTTTGTTACGATGGTAATAGTAAACGCTTTTCGGTAGCTCACTGGCCTTGAGTAAATGCGATAGTTTAAATTTAGCCTTTAGCTCACTCACTACTTTTGCTTTTTCGTTGTTGGTTTTTCCTGAGCCAAGGCATTCCACTTTTTTAAGACAGCATTCTCCGCTCTGAGGTACTCAAGCTCTTCTCTTAGTTCTTTTTCAGTCATTTCTTTCGAGTTTTTAGCTTTGGCAGGCTTGCGCATGTTTGCTCTGAGTGGTTTCAAGTGAGTTAATTTTCCCGAATTATAAGCGCAAAACCATTCGGATAACATGCCGGGAGAAGACAAGTCAAAAAAGGCACTAGTGTAAGTTAAAGACCATCCTTCCCGTTTCATTCGTTGAATCATCGCTAGGCGAGCTTCTTTTATGTAAGGTTTTTGCTTATGCAAAAAAGCATCTTTGCCATGAAGACGAAACACTAAACACCAATACCGAATTTGCCGTGAACTAACATTGAATTGTTTTGAAAGCAGACGTGAACCTTTGGTATTGGCTTGAGCTGCTACTTCTAGTTTGAACTCTCTACTGTATGTAGACATAAAAAGACCCCCAGTAATTGGAATGTCCAACTATTGGGGGTCACTTCAATGAGCGGGCTTTTCTTTTGCCTAATTTTCACTAAGCTTAAGTGATCGCAAAGCTAGTTGTGTTTTTAATAAACACTTACTCAATAATAATAAGACGAAAGAGAGACCGAATGAAAAAACTATTTGTTATAGCCATGTGTTTGTTGCTGCAAACATTCGCTAACCAAGCCCAAGCATTAGACGAAAAACTGAAAATTTTTGAGCCTTATTTAGGCACATGGGAATCAACTTTTAGTAATGGCGCCGTTGATGTAAGCCACTGGGAAAGCGCTCTAAATGGCACAACATTACGCACCCTACACTCAATTAATGACGGCGCATACGGTGGTGAGTCGTTAATTTTTTGGGATAACAAAAAGCAAAAGCTGGTGTTTTTCTACTTCACTACGGCGGGGTTTTATACTCAAGGTGAACTGGAAATAACGGCAGAAAATGAATTCATCGCATATGAGGATGTCACGGGTAATAAAGATGGCATAACCAAAGTAAAATCTTCAAGCCGTTTAAGCGACGGTAAAATAGTGGTGAGCACCAGCTACTTCAAAAAAGGTGAGTGGACTAAACCTGAATCTCGCAGTTATAGCCGCAGTACAAAAACAGTAAAATTCAAATAAATTAGATATAAAAAAGCCGACTTTGCAAAAAGCGAAGTCGGCCAAATAACCTAAGGGAAATAGTTCGTTCAGCAGCGAAGTATTTGAAATTAGTATACGGCCAGTTGGTTTCATTTTTATTACAAAGAGGGTAACCAGAATATGAAATTTTATGCTTTTTTTAGAAAAAACCACTGCATAAAAAGCCCCCAACTCTGTAACCAGTTCAGAAACAAAAAATTAATCAACATTTTTAAATACAATAAAGCCATATAAATCAAAAGATTAAAAGCACCCCACCAAAACACCTTAAAAATAATGAGAATTATTCTCAAAAAGTGTTGACAGTTTCTTAGATCTAATTGATAATCAATCTCAACAAGGAAGCAGTACACGCACTCACTCTTCTTTGTGTTTCTCGACCCTAGTAGCTTTTTAGGCTACGGCTGCTAGCAGCAGTGCTTCGCGCCCCTGAAGCTAAGTTGCTAGTAGCCAATTTATACGAATTACTTGCTACATTGCTCATATCGGTGACGGTAGATATGAAACCAAAAGGCCTCAGAACGAGGCCTTTTTTATTTTTAATCTGTGTAATTTAGTTGTTACAATATTAATGAGAATTATTATCAAAAAGTATTTGACAGCCATCAAGATCTAATTGATAATCAATCTCAACAAAGAAGCATAACTCGCACTCACACTTCTTTGTGTTTCTCGACCTTAGTAGCTTTTTATACTTAATTAACAAGCTACGGCTGCTAGCAGCAGCGCTTCACGCCCCTGAAGTTAAGTTGCTAGTAGCCAATTTATACGAATTACTTGCTACATTGCTCATATCGGTGACGGTAGATATGAAACCAAAAGGCCTCAAGACGAGGTCTTTTTTATTTGTATCCCAACTGCTCAATAATGAAGTCAGCCTCAATTAAATCGCCTGCCTCGTGTAATTTGCTTATGGCAAATGCACGATAGCCAGCACTATTCATAACGTTTTCAAAATCGGCAACAAACTTTTCACCAACACCTGACTTTGCACACGCTAAGTAACCTTTTACTGCTTGCTGTGCTTCCGTTAACGCATAAATAAAATAGTCTTTACCAATATTGGCATCGGGCTGACGGCTTTTGAATACCGATGAATATTCAATAATGCCATCGAGTTTACCCTGTTTGAGCATCACTTCTAAACGTTCTGCTTTGTAACTTCCCGCGCCAACATACAACAGCTCAGAATTTTGCGTAATTAATTCATCGAGCTTTTCGCCATAGTTGCGCCCTTTTACAACGCCAATATTAAGACCAAGCGATAATGCAGTTGTTAACGATAGCGATGTAGCCGTACCAATATCGCGATTTAAAATTAAGCGATTAGGCGCATAAACAATTAATGGCTGGCTTGCAAATACTGCAAGTTTTGCTCTTTTGGGTGTGTAGGTTTTGTTATAAACACAAATGTTGCTTTGTTTTTCAATTAGTCGCCACTCTCGCTCGCGACTGGTTTGCTGAAATGTTACTCGGTAGTCGTTTTTAAGCTCATCGGTAACGTAATAAACTAGCTGTGATACAAGATCTGCTTTGCGTGTACCTTCTTCTGGCAATAAATCTGTCGCAAAATAAATTTCTTGTTTTGCTGTGCAAGCAAAACTGACTAAAAAAAGAATTGGCAAACAATTAGATAGGTAACGCACTAGGTATTCACTACAGTTAAACACTGTTTTAACTGTAGTGAATAATTACTCTAAATCCAAGCTTAACGGCGATTTTTACGGGCGCGAGCACGACGTTGTTTTTTCTCTTCTTCACGTGCCTGCTTTTTAGCTTCGGCTTTGGCGCGTAATTCAGCTACCATAACCTCTTCTTCTTCACGCATCTCTGGCGTTTCCATCGAAATACGGCCAATCACGGCATCGCGCAGTTCATTGATCAGAATTTCAGACATTTTGTGGGTATCAACTTGGTTGCCTGAACGAATACAGCCACGTTTACGCCCTGCTTGTTCAATAAACTCCCAGTCTTGCTCTGGTAATTCATCCATTTTATAACGTGATTTTAATAACGCTGGGTAGGCCGACAATAAATACTCAGCAGTGTAACTCGCCACTTCTTCATAGTTAATTGCGGTATCACGAATCGCACCGGTTGCCGCTAAACGGTAACCTGAATTTTCGTTTTCAACTTTTGGCCATAACATTCCTGGCGTGTCGTACAGCATAATGCCGTCTTCTAAACGGATCTTTTGCTGCGCCTTAGTTACCGCTGGTTCATTACCTGTTTTAGCAACAATGCGGCCAGCTAATGTATTGATAAGTGTTGATTTTCCAACATTTGGAATACCCATAATCATGGCTTTAATTTGCTTATCAGCACCTACTTTATGCGGTACTAGCTTTTTGCAGAGGTCGTTGATTAAATGCACTTCGCTCGATTTATTGTTATCAAGCGGTAAGGTTTTAACACCCGCTTCACGCTCAAGATACGTCATCCACGCTTTGGTCATTTCAGGGTCGGCAAGGTCAGCTTTATTTAAGATTTTAATCACGGGTTTATCACCACGTAAGTCGCCAACCATCGGGTTTTCACTACTGTAAGGAATACGCGCATCCAGCACTTCAATAATCACGTCCATTTGCGGCATGATTTCTTTTATCTCATTGCGCGCCTTATTCATATGACCAGGAAACCACTGAATCGCCATTTATTTTCTCCAAAGCATGAAAGTACGCGTATTTTAACTATATTCAGTTACAATAGCAGTAACCTTTCTTACATTAATAGAAATTATGGCGTTAAAGTCACAAGTACATAAGCTATCGCTTAATCTAAGCGACATGGATAGACACCACTACGGTGATTACAGTCTAACAATTGCTCAGCATCCATCTGAAAACGACCACCGTTTAATGATCCGCATTTTAGCATTTGCATTAAATGCTTCAGATACGTTGAGCTTCACTAAAGGATTGTGCGCTGACGATGAGCCTGAAATTTGGCAAAAGTCATTAAGCGATGAAATCGAAACTTGGATCGATCTTGGTTTACCTGACGAAAAACGTTTAAAAAAGGCCTGCAACCAGTCAAAACAAGCCATTTTATATACCTATGGCGACGGCGACCAAAAAGTATGGCTTGAAAAGCATCAAGGTAAGTTTTTCCAGCACACCAACTTACGCGTGTTTAGCCTTCCATTTGAGCAGTCTCAACAACTTATTCCATTAGCAGCAAGACATATGCAGTTGTCTGTTACTGTGCAAGATGGTCAAGTTTGGGTCAGCAACGATACCGATTCAATACTTATCGAGCCGATCACCATTTTATAAGTGAAAGTAGTATGGCGATAAAAAAAGTAGTTATTTTGCATGGTCTGTATATGTCGGGCTTTGTTATGCTGCC
The DNA here is from genome assembly GCF_056159365.1 of Pseudoalteromonas sp. ABV4_021. Lineage (NCBI taxonomy): Bacteria > Pseudomonadati > Pseudomonadota > Gammaproteobacteria > Alteromonadales > Pseudoalteromonadaceae > Pseudoalteromonas > Pseudoalteromonas sp. ABV4_021. The sequence goes on from NZ_JBSWVB010000001.1 coordinate 2,957,108, forward strand.
ATTAAGTAAACGCATAACAAAACTTGGCTTTGATACCCTGAATTTAAGTTATCAAAGCTTATCGCCAAATACTGCAACTATATTTCAGCAAATCGATAGCTTTATTGACGGTGAAAATACCGCGTTTGTTTGCCACTCAATGGGCGGGTTAATTGCACGCGCCTATCTTGAAGCCAATAGCCATCATGCTGCAAGTGTTATAAAAGTCATCACATTAGGTACCCCCCACAAAGGCGCCACACTTGCCAAGCACATGAAAGATAAAGGCTTTGACTTATTTTTAAAAAATAGTGTTGAGTTTCTTTTATCTGAAAATCATGATTGGCCATTTAGCGCCAAACTTTACAGTATTGCGGGCGACCTGCCACTTGGTTTAATGCCACTGATTAAGAAAAACAGTGAGTCTGACGGTACTGTATTGCTTGATGAAACTAAACTCAAAGGTATGGCAGAGCACAAAGTCTTTCATTTAAGCCATACCAGTCTCATTTATTCCCGCAAAGTAATGGATTACATTGAGTCCATTTTATCATCACAAAAACAGAATACAGCAATCGACTTTAAGTGATTTATTCAATTAAAAACTTGTCTGATAATAAACCCATCGAAACAAATTAAATATATTAAATATGAGGTGGGTTATGAGAAACGTTTCAATTATTGGATTAGACAAAACGATTACAAACAACTTAGTTGCTGAACTAAATGCCTTACTTAGCAGTTACCAAATTCAGTACATGAACGCCCGTGGCTTTCATTGGAATATTAAAGGCGAAAACTTCTTCGAGTTGCACGCTAAATTCGAAGAAATCTACAACGATTTATTGTTGAAAGTCGATGAAATCGCTGAGCGAATTTTAACGTTAGGCGGTGAACCGCTGCACGGTTTTTCAGACTACCTTGCCAACAGCAAGATAACTGAAGCAAAGAACATTAGTGCTGGGCGCGAAGCAATTAGCAACCTACTAACTGGCTTTAGTGAGTTAATAGCAACACAGCGCTCATTACTAACATTAGCCGGTGACGCTGAGGATGAAGGTACAGCATCACTAATGAGTGATTATATTAAAGAGCAAGAGAAACTAGTTTGGATGTTAAACGCTTACTTAAACTAAGTTAAATTATTTTCAAATTAGTACGAAAAAAGGCAGCTAACGCTGCCTTTGTCGCAAGTAAAGTAAAACTAATTGGGACAAGTTTAATGACCTGAATCTTCGTCATGAGATGCAGCATACTTATACGCTGCAAATGCAATGATAAATAGTAGCAAAGGTACAGGCGCTGCAATAATGCCAAACGAACTTGAGTTAGCAATGCTTGCACCAGCTAAGTGACCCACAACAGTAACAACTAATGCTAATACTGCGATAACCGTAACGATAATTTCTGATTTTTGCACATTTCTCATAACGAAATTCCTTCTTAAACTATCCAACTTATCGGTGATAAATCGGTTTCTGGAATTAAGTATGCGCCCGTTTTGAGATTGAGAATTGACTTAAATCAAGTTTATTTCCTAACCAATTATCAGCCGATGCGAAACTTGATTTAGCTCAAAAATTCGACCGAATCAGAAATAATTGGCAGTAAATATGCTTAAAAAAAGAGGCCGATGCCTCTTTTTAATTTTAGCGTTCTGAAATCGCCCACCCTAACATTTGTTTAAAGCTTGGCTCTTTACCATACATCACCATGCCCATTTTAAATAAGCGCCCAGCCACACCACGCATATAGATGCACAATACCAGCGTCAGTACCAGTGACAAAATAGGTTGCCAAATCGCCACATCAACCAACGCCATTTTAACTGGCATTACAGCAAATGCTGTAAGTGGGAAGTAACTTAAAAACGTCATAACCCAACCACTTGGGCTATCCATTAATACAAACGCTAAAATCATTGGCACAAGCGGGATCATCATAAATGACGACTTGCCACTGTGGTTTGGATCATCAATCGCAGCTGCAATTGCCGCCATAAATGCCGTTGAGAAATAAAGGCCGAGCAATGCAAACGCCAATACCCAAGGCAACAAATACCAATCAATAAACGACAAGTCGAGTGCTTGCCCTTGAATAATCACCTGTAAAAATGCAACACCGAGTAATACTGAAATAACAGTACTTAACATGGCTTTCAATGCCAGTAATACTTGACCTAGAATTTTACCGTCGACCCAAGTTTGTGCGCTCATTGTGGCGTAGAGTTGCTCTGTTACACGCTGCTGCTTTTCGCCCGTAATCGAGACAAACACCTGTGCAAACGACATAAAAATACCAACCGATAACAACACTAAAACACCTATTGCTGTAGCGCTTGAATGGCTTTCTTCACTTTTGATATTTTGGTCTAAATACACAGCTGAAACTAAAATTGGGTTGTTAATCAATGCTAATTGCTGCGCCGAAAGCGAAAGTTTATCGCTGATTTTTTCAACATAATGCTGTTTTAGCGCATTTTGCAGCGTCTGTTGCCACGCCATTTTTCCTTTGCTAATAAACTCAATGTTTACAGGACTCATGGCTTCATCAATGAGTAACACAGCATCAAATTCTTGCGTCTCAAGGGCAGAAATAAGCTTTTCTTTATCGTCTTGTGTTTGCGTGAACGCATAACCGTCCAAGGTCATTTCAAAAGGGCTATTAGCCGAAATGGCAATGCGATAATCAGTGCTGGTAAAACTTGACGCGCTTTGCCAAAAAAACACAACCACAGCGATTACCAGCATAATTAACTTGCTAATAAGCTCCTGCTTCCATTTGAAAAAGTGCATAAACTCCCATTTAGCAACTTGTGTTACTTGGTTATTCATCACTACTCTCCTCAGTTAACGCATGCTTTTGGTGCGATTCAATTGCTTTTAAATACATTTGATGTAAATCCATGGTGCGGCTCGATAAGTGCTCGACTTGACCTAACTTAGGCAAGATTGCTAACGCCTCATTTAGCTGTGCTTTGTCGTTTAACGTAACAACCAAGGTATTCGCTTTATTTAGGCGGTAGTTAATGTCGCCAAAATGCGTTTGCAGTGCTTCGGCATTTAATTCACCGCTAAAGCTCACTTCAAGTTCTAATGCACCACCAATTTGCTCTCTAATCGCACTAAGTGAACCATATAAAACAGCTTCGCCTTTGTTCATTAACATCATTCTGTCAGCCATTTTTTCTACCATCGCCATTTGGTGGGCACTTAAAATAACCGTCATTCCCTGTTGCTTTAATTCTGCTAAAAACAATACAACTTTTTCTTGGTTAATCGGATCGAGTCCAGAGAATGGCTCATCCAAAATAACAATTTCAGGGCTGTGTAAAATTGCGGTGATCAGCTGTACTTTTTGCTGGTTACCTTTTGAAAGTGATTTAAGCGGTTCATTTTCGCGGCCTAGTAAATCAAATCGCTTTAGCCAGTAATCAATATTTCGTTTTGCTTGTTGTTTACTTACACCATGCAGTGCAGCAAAGTAATGAAGGTTTTGCAGTAAGGTTTTTTCGCCATACAGTCCGCGATCTTCTGGTAAGTAGCCCAGCTTGTTAGCCGGAATTTCACTAAAGTAGCGGCCATCTAATTGAATTGATACTTTTCCGCTATCAGGTTTTGTAAAACCTACTAACATACGTACCAGCGATGATTTACCTGCGCCGTTAGGCCCTAGTAAGGCAAAAATTTCGCCTTTATTTACCGCAAAGCTTAACTGATTAACCGCTTTAGTTGAGGCGTACTGCTTGCTTACCTCTTCCACACGGATCATTGCCTGTGTCATTGTTTTTCCCGCTTTTTCTTATTGTTTGCAATATTTTACGGGTAAACAAAGGGATAAACAGATCGCTCGTCATTTTATATTGCCACTTATCATTAAAGTACAGATGATTAGTTGCTGGTAATTTGATGTTAAGCTTGGCATTATTAGCCCTCGATATTTCGTGGGTTGTGATATATGGATAATCTTAAAAACTTGCTAGCAGACTCAGAGCTATTGCTAAATGCGGTTGGTGAAGGCGTTTATGGCTTTGATTTAGAAGGAAAAGCAGTATTTATAAACCCTGCAGCAGAACGCATGACAGGTTGGCAAGCCGGCGAATTACTCGGCGAAAAAATTCATCAATATCACCATCATAGCCACGCCGATGGCAGCCCGTACCCAGCGCATGAATGTAATATTTATGCCACCATGCAAGACGGCCAGGAGCGCAGTATTAGCCACGAAGTATTTTGGCGCAAAGATGGTTCAAGCTTTCCTGTTGAATACACCTCAACTCCCGTTTATAAAAATGGCGAAATAGTTGGTGCTGTTGCAATCTTCCGCGATGTAACTAAACAACAAGAAAGCGATCGCGCACTGCGTGAAGCACTAGCCCAAGTACAAGCCTTATCTGAACAATTACAAGCAGAAAATACGTATCTTCAAAGTGAAATCGACGAAAACTGGAGCGACTCTGGCTTAGTAGGACAAAGCCCGCGATTTAAGCAATTGCTTGAACAAGTAAGTTTAGTCAGTAAAACCGACAGCACTGTGCTGATATTAGGTGAAAACGGCACAGGTAAAGAGCTTATAGCCCGTAACATTCATCGCTTAAGCAAACGCTGTCACAATACTTTGGTTAAAGTGAATTGCGCGGCCTTCACACCTAGCTTGTTAGAAAGCGAGCTATTCGGTCATGAAAAAGGCGCATTTACTGGTGCTACCGAAAGACGTAAAGGACGCTTTGAACTAGCGGATAAAGGCACCTTGTTTTTAGACGAAGTTGGCGAGCTAAGCCTTGAAGCACAGAGCAAATTGCTGCGTGTGCTGCAAGAACAAGAATTTGAACGTGTTGGCGGTAACCAAACAATTAAGGTTGATATTCGCGTTATCGCAGCAACCAACAAAGACCTATTAAAAATGGTTCAGCAAGGCGAGTTTCGTATGGATTTATATTATCGCCTTAACGTTTTCCCCCTTACTATGCCTGCTCTGAGAGAGCGCTTAGATGATTTGCCTTTGCTTTGTCATAATATTATTTCGGAGCTGGCTCGCAAATTGAGTAAACCAATCAAAGGCATCAGCAAGGCCAGTTTAAAGCGCCTTGCAACCTATCATTGGCCCGGCAATATTCGTGAACTACAAAACGTACTCGAACGCGAAGTCATCTTAAGTCAGAGTTCGCTGATTCAAATCAAGCAAGATTTTCAAGCAAATTTAGATGCCAGTAACTTTGCACAACTTACGCTAGCAGAAATGGAGCGCACTTACATAGAGCAAGTGCTTGAACAATGCTCAGGTAAAATAGGCGGCAGCAATGGCGCGGCCAAACTACTTGATCTACCTGAAAGCACCCTGCGCTCAAAAATGAAAAAACTTGGTATTACACGAGTATAAAATGACGTTTTTAGCTGTTTTTATCATAAAAACAGCAGCTAAAATCCACGATATATCGCGGACACACGAAATATCGTGGTTTAGGTAAAAACACAAAACAACAATTAACCTTATATTTCAAATGGTTATCAAAACCCTTTGTTGGCATAGTATTTGTTAAGCACTAGATAAGCGCAATGCTCTATCTACTGTCGAGAAATATTATGAAGTTTGATATCAAAGAAGAAGATCTGATCATTAAGCCCTACAAAACTGAGGGGCCAATTTACGTCAGATCACAAAAAGGTAAATACCAAAAGTTACGCCGCTATATTGGCTGGGCATTGATGTTGGCATTTATCTTAATCCCTTTTATTCCTTACCAAGGTCAGCAAGCCATATTACTCGATATCGGCGCGCAGCAGTTTCGCTTTTTTAATACCACCTTATTCCCGCAAGATTTCACCTTGCTAGCATGGATATTTATGGCGGGTGCATTTGCGCTATTTTTTGTTACCACCTGGCTCGGTCGAGTTTGGTGTGGTTACACCTGCCCGCAAACGGTGTGGATGATGATGTTTATTTGGGTTGAAGAAAAAGTGGAAGGCAACCGCAATAAACGCATTAAGCTTGATAAATCACCCATGTCATTTGAAAAATTTCGCAAAAAAGGCCTTAAGCATTTAGCTTGGCTGACTATTTCATTTTTAACTGCTACCACCTTTCTTAGCTACTTTGTGCCTGTTAAAGAGTTATATAGCAATTTAGTAACCTTAGATTGGTCTGGCTTGATTTGGTTTTGGGTAGGTCTATTTGCCGTATGTACTTACGGTAACGCAGGTTTCTTAAGAGAAAAAATGTGTATTTACATGTGCCCGTATTCTCGCTTTCAAGCAGTAATGTTCGACAAAGATACGTATGTTGTTGCCTACGATGAAAAACGTGGTGAATCACGCGGTCGCCGCAAACGTAAAGATGATCCGAAACAACTTGGTTTAGGTGATTGTGTTGACTGTAACCTATGCGTTGAAGTGTGTCCTGCCGGTATTGATATTCGTAACGGCATGCAATACGAGTGCATTAACTGTGGCGCATGTATTGATGCATGTGACGAAACCATGGATAAGTTTAATTACCAAAAAGGTTTAATTAGTTACACCAGTGAACACCAACTAGCTGGCCAAAAGACCGATAAATTCCGTTTAAAGCTAGTAGGTTATGGATTTTTTACCGGCTTAGTAATCGTCACTATGCTGATTTGGATAAACTTACGAGTACCTATTGAAACCAGTATTCTGCGTGACCGAAATGCGCTTTATCGCGTGAATTACGAAGGGTTAACTGAAAACACCTACACACTAAGAATTACCAATAAAACGCAAAATACTCTGAATTACACGCTAACACTGCTCGAAGACTCACGTTTTGTACTAAGCGCACCACAAAACATTGTTATTCCAGCTGGTGAAATGAGCCAGTTCCCAGTCACGATTACGGCTGATGGCTATGATTTAAAACAAAAAGTGACGGATGTTCGCTTTAAAGTTCAAGCTATTGAGCAACCTGATATCCAAATCATTAAACAGTCTAAGTTTTATAAACCCTAAGCTGTAAAATCAATTTATAGCTAAGTTCCCTAGCACGCAAGGCTCAATCTAATTGAGCCTTTTTTCTTTACAACAACTCAAACGCGATCAATAATCATTATCATTAAGTTGGTAGGTTAGGTATTTTAAATATGAGCTGGCAATCCACAATGATTAAAGGCAATGAGTGTTTTGATTCACATAATTGGCTAGAAGCGGAACGCTACTACAATCGCGCTATTGAGCTGGTTGATTTGCTATGGCAACAAAAAATTAGCAACTTAGAAGCGATGCAAGCTTGGGTATGCGGTTATCAGAACCTCGCTGCCACCTACGAACAACAAGGCCAGCTAGAACGTGCACTGCAATGTTTATTGCACGCCCATTATCGCGTATTGCAGCAAGCCAACGATAAAGCTATCTCAGAGCATGCGCAAAGCCATGCCTTACAGATGTCTTCGGTCACATTTAAAAGCATTTCGGCATTTAAAAGAAAGCATGCAAATTACACGCGCTGTATGGATGTGCTCGACCATGTGTGCGCCGCACCCGCAGATATTAAAAACGCAAAATTAAAAGCTGCGTTAGTGCACTAGTTAGGGGGGTTGGTATGTCTAATCTATACATCAAAATCATAGCAGCATGTTTATTGCTACCACACAGCCTTGTGGCACATACAGGACATGATCAAAACCCATTGTTTGACCTGTTCATTCACTTAGCATGGATAACACCAACGGTATTACTATTTGTTTTTGTCAGTTACAAGATAAAAATGCGTAACCTTGCTAAGGAGGGAATATGAAAAAAGCAGCAAGCTTGAATAGGGCTCTAACTCAGCTCGATAAACTATTTAAATTTGAAGTTGTTACGGCAAATTGCGACGCATCGCTTAAAACAGAGAACACAAAAAATGTTCGGATTAAGCATAAATAAAGTAACTGGCAACAGCATGTCGCCCGCGATAATGCCCAATAATTACGTGCTATTACATAGCTTTGGCAGTATGAAACATTTAAAAAAAGGGCAAATAGTTAAAGTTGCACACCCTATTTTTGGCGCCATAATTCAACGCATTGCCTATCAAGATAAAAATGGCCTTTATTGGTTAGCTGGTGACGACCCTAACAGTTTGGCTTGCTGCCAAATAGGACCGATTAGCGCTGAGCAAATCATCGGCGTGATGATTTGCAACCTGCGCTAAGCCGTTACGAGATTACGCTCCGAGCGCATCAAAAAACCCCTTCCACAATAAAAGAGCGGCAATACTCAACAGACTTTAATGCCGAGTATTAACCAAGTTTTGTAAGTTAAACTCTAGCGGTTGCTGCGACGATATAGAAAAACGCGAAAAATCGATTTGTTCGAACTCTTGTTCACGTAATAGTTTGCCAAACGGCGCTCGAGCGGGTGAGTCCGAGGATTCAAAAATTGCGAGTTGCTGACTCATAGCGCCCGCTTTTTCAGGATAAAGGTGATTATCGTGCAGCATCAATAATGCTTTTGCGCCTAATGTTACATGCCCACCAAAAGACACATCGGTCGCATATCCTTTATCATGAACATCCCAATTAATGCCGCCAATAATGACCTTATCTGATTGCTTTAGCTTATTTACCGCTGCAATTGCACCAAACGCCATTGCGTCATTTGCCGACCAAATAATATCTGCGGGGTGCTTTGACAATACGCCATAGGTCTTTTTGTAAGCTTTCGACTCCGACCAATTAGCAACCGTTGAATCAATTAAACTCACATGAGGGTGCTTTTTTAAAGCGCGCTGCAAACCAAAGCGACGCTCCTCTGCCGCCGGTGTATTATAATCACCAAGCAGTGCATACATAGTAAGCTGCTGTTTTTTAAACTTACCAGCGCGTTTAATTAATGCCTGTGCAAGCTGTTCACCTACCTCTTTATTGTTCGGCGATAAGCATCCTATTACTTTGCTTTTGATGTTATCTGGCAGAGATGCCTGCTGTGAGCGACTAAATTTATTGAGCAACAAAAACACTTTAATATCGGTGCCAACAAGCTGCTCAAGCATTTGCGGTAACATTTGCTTTTCATTTACCAGAATTAAGTAATCGGGCTTTAGCGCTATCGCGTCGCTAACCAGTTTTTTCATCAGAATATGATTGCGTTCAGCATGCAATGATACGAGATCTATGTTGAGGTCGTTTGCTGCGGCAACCATAAAGTGATTCACGTTTGGCCAAAAGTCGCCAGAATCATTATCTGTGGCATAACCCGGGTTAATAAAAACAACTTTCATATGGGAATTGGCACTAGCAAATACTGACCACATCAGCAGCATTAAAAACAACCAAACACGCACGACACTATTCACTTTCACACTACACCTTACTGCATCTAGATGGCTATAAGTATATAACTTAAACAAAAATATAGCTGCATGTTCTCAACTAATCAGAGCAGCTCTCTCGCTCGGTTGTGTGCTAGTGTAAATTTGCGACTAATCGATTGAGATTCATTTTCGAAAAGCCTTTGAATATATTTGAAAAAGTTCGATAACGGTAGGTAAATAGATATTGTTAGAGGAAATAAAAAAGGCTGAACCTAGGTTCAGCCTTTTCGTTATTTAACCTGAAATCAGATTACGTAAAGCTTATTTTTCAAAATACAGCTTTTCGCGTTTTTTCTTACCTACTTCATTCATCGTTGCAGTATCGAATAAACGACCGTTAATCATTGTGTGCGTTACTTTATCAGTATCGCGAATATTTTCTAACGGGTTGCCATCGATCACCATTAAGTCGGCAAGCTTACCTACTTCAAGTGAACCAATGTGTTTATCTAAACCGAAGTGCGTTGCAGGGTCGATGGTTGCAGTGCGGATCACCTCAAGTGGTGCCATGCCCCCTTGCGCGAACATCCACATTTCCCAGTGTGCTGCTAACCCTTCACGTTGACCGTGTGCACCAATATTTACGAGTACATCTAAGTCTTGTAATTCTTTCGAAACACGAGCGTTATTGACGTGATTATAGTGATGATCTGGCGCTTTAACGCGGCGCATTGAGCGCGGTAGTAGCTTGTTCTTAGGTACGTATTTCGACAGAATTGGGTGCGACCACACATCTGTTTTATCGTACCAGTAGTTTTCACCCCAAATACCACCGTAGGCAACACCTAACGTTGGTGTATAACCTACTTTAGTTTGGCTCCACAGCTGCTTAACATCATCATAAATATTCGCTACTGGTAGTGAGTGCTCAACACCCGTGTGACCATCCACCACCATGGTTAAGTTATGCTGCAGTAATGAGCCGCCTTCAGGTACTACCATCATGCCTAGTTCACGTGCAGCTTGCACAACTTGTTGGCGCTGATTACGACGAGGCTGGTTGTACGATTTAACACTAATCGCCCCCACTTTTTGTAGACGCTCAATATGGAATTTCGCATCGTCTAGGCTATCAACATGGCTGGTGTAACCAGGCATGTTCGCACCATATAAAATCGTACCGGTTGAGAAAATGCGCGGCGCGACAATTTTACCGGCTTTTTGCATTTCGCTGGCAGCGAATACTTCGGTTGTGTCATTTGATGGATCGTGAATTGTCGTTACACCAAATGCTAAGCCTGCTAGGTTTTCCCAGTTTTGCTGAGGAATAATTTCATTTGAGCCTTGCGAACCGTGCGCGTGTGCATCAACAAGACCCGGCATAATGGTTTTGCCATTCATCTCAATAATTAATGCATCACTTGGTACGCTCACATCTGCCACAGTACCAACCGCTTTAATATGCTTACCGTCGGTAACGATAACGCCATTTTCAATGACTTCATCACCTTTCATGGTAATGATGCGTGCGCCAGTAAGTGCAATTACACCTTTTGGTGCATCCATTTTTTGTTTAAAGCCAATGTTTTGGCCGTTTTCAACTTTAAACGACTTTGACTCATCTTTGGCAATATCAAACACACCGTTTAAGTCTGCATGGTAAAGCTCTGGACCTAGCGACCAGTAAAGTTTATCAGCTGACGTATTCCAACTAATGTTTTCACCAGCGCGAACTGATAGCTGCTCCACTGGGAACTGACTATCTTTCGGACCGATATTAATGGTTTTGCCGCGCTCCACAAATGGCGTTACAAATACTTTAAAACGCTCAGCAAACGCTAAGTACTTGCCATCCGGCGATACACGGAATTCAGTCGCGTGTTTTGCTTCGTATAGTTTGCGCTCTTTTTTGCTGGCTAGTTCAACCACAGAAAGCGATGGTTTTGGCCATGCTTGCATTACATAAATACGGTCGTTCTCAGCACCAAATTGCGGTTGAATACCATGCTTGGTAATAAATTCTTCGTCACCGCCACGGCTGCTTACAGCATAGATACCCGGTTTTACCGAGTAACTTGGGTCAAGAATCGCACCTCCTTTAATTTTACGGTACACCACAGTATCACCATCTGGACTAAAGGTGGGTTCAACGTATTTACCTTTAGTTTCAACAATATCTTTACCGCGACCTGAACGTGCTGACACCACACGAATAGTGCCCTGCTCGTTATCATCCCAAGTAACGTACACTATCTTCTTACCATCGCGAGAAAACGACGGGAAGAACTCAAAGTGATCGCTTTGCTTAGTTAAGCGTCTTACTTTGCCCGACTCTAAATCACGCTTATAAATATGACCCATAGCTTCAAAAATCGCAGTTTCACCATCTGGCGAAACTTGCACATTGCGTAGCATTTTTACGTCAAACTCTTTGGTATCAAGGTTTTGTGCAACACGTAATGCCGTTTGTAATTTCTTGCTAGTTTCCACTTCAAATGGAATGTCGCTTACTTTCTTACTTTCAACATCCAACTTATGAAGTTTACCGCCCGCCCAGAAGATCAGTTCTTCATTGTCAGGGGTCCAAGCGATGGTCGTATAAACACCGTGAATTGCCCATGTTTCTTGCATATCACGTTCAAGCACACCGTACAGTTTTGTATGCTCACCCGTTGCAAAGTCATATACATAAAGACTTGATTGGAAATCGTCACGTTTTACGTAAGCAAGCTTTTTACCATCCGGTGATGGCGTTGGACGAATTGCGCCACCCATGCCTTCAATAATGGTTTCAATTTCACCAGTTTCGCGGTCGTAGCGTTTAATTTTATAAATGCCCGCAACAGAATCTTTTGAGTAGTGGAAAGTTTTACCTGGTGTCGCATCTTGTGAGAAATAAACATAGCGACCATCAGGTGAAAATGCTGGTTCACCTAAATCTTTTTGATCGTTTGCACGCTTAGTTAGCTGCACACCTTTGCCGCCTGCTTTATGGTAAAGCCATACTTCACCAGCGCCAAGTGAACGCGTGCCCGTAAAGTGTTTACGCGCAGCGATAAAGTCGCCATCAGGGCTCCACACAGGGCTATTTAATAAACGAAATGTTTCGTTGGTTACCGCAACTTGGTTTGAGCCATCAATGTTCATTAGCCAAATATTGTCGCCGCCACCTTGGTCTGACGTAAACGCGATCTTTTTGCCATCTGGGCTAAAACGCGGCTGCATTTGCCAAGGAATATCAGACGTCAGCTTAGTTGCTTTACCACCTGAAATTGGCATTGTGTAAATATCACCAAGTAGATCAAACGCCAGTGTTTCTCCATCTGGGCTTACATCTACGTTCATCCAAGTACCTTGTTGCACTTTGATGTTGGCATCTAAAAATTCACCTTGTGGCGCTTCAACTTGCCACTCTTTAATCTCTTCTTTTTTTGCTTCTTCTGCGCCGGCCTGTGAGCACAACGCTAAGCTCACTGCCATCGCAAGTGAGGTCTTTAATATTTGCTTCATCTCGGAGTCTTCTTGTTGTCACGTTTATTCTGTAATGAATTGAAACAAAATCGTGGTGAATTAGCTAGTTTGGGTGAGTTAAAACCACTTAAAAATTCGATTAAAAAACTATCAACAACCAAATTGGAAATATTTTGCAACAAGTTCAATCGCAAAATGCTTAAACATTCAACAGTTTTATGATTATCTTGTACTGAAAAATTATATTTAGGGACTAAAAATGAAAACGATACTTAACCTAGCGATTACTGCAGCCATTGCAGCAAGCTCGATCACAGCCGTACACGCAACAACATTACAAGAAGCAGTAAAAAGCGAAGTACGTAGCGACAAAAATAAATCGCGAGATGAATTTCGTAATCCTCAGCAAACACTTAACTTTTTCGGCTTAACTGAGGATATGACAGTCGTTGAAATCTGGCCTGGAGGTGGTTGGTACACCGAAGTTATCTCACCTGTTGTTGCTGAGAAAGGTAAGTTTGTTGCAGCACACTTTCCATCAGGAACCGATGTGGGTTACTTCAATAAACATCTACCTAAGTATCAAGCAAAAATTAAAAATACGCCTGCGCTGAGCAAAACAGAAATAACCGAATTCCACCCTAAGCTTAGTCCTGATATGGCACCTGCTGGTAGTGCAGATATGGTACTGACATTCCGTAACTTGCATAACTTTTACATGACCAGTGATGAAATGATGCAAACCACATTAAATTCCGCGTTCAAAGCGCTTAAGCCAGGTGGTGTGTTAGGTGTGGTCGATCATAAATTACCTGAAAACCTCGATGCAGAAGCATTTCGTCAGTCAGGTTATATCAAGCAAAGTGTGGTTGAAGCTGCTGCTAAGAAAGCGGGCTTTAAATTGGTAGCAAGTTCAGGTGTTAATGCCAACCCGCTCGATCAAGCCCAATACGAGAAGGGCGTTTGGACACTACCACCAACACTTGCATTGGGTGATAAAGACAAAGCCAAATACTTAGCTATTGGCGAAAGTAACCGTTTCACGCTTAAGTTTGTAAAACCTAAGCTATAAACAGACGAGTAAAGCAGGCACAGTGTGCCTGCTTTTTACATTAGAATTGATAACTTAGCGTAATTTTGTAGTTACGTCCTAGTTCACCCGCATCTGTTGCATTACTCGCTGGCGCACGTAAGTAGCGTTCGTTAGTAATATTATCCACCCCCACAACAACGCCTAAACCGGAAAGCACACCTTCGCCTTGATAGCTCGCATTAACATTGTAGAGTTGATATGAATCAGTGCCCCAACCTCGGTCTAAATAGGCTTCTGGCAAGCGTTTTTGCTCAGCATATGCAAGCATCTGCACACCCACATTCAGGCTATCAAACACTTGGTAATTTAGATTAAGCGTTAGTTTATCTGCAGGCGCTTCTGTGTAAGCTTGTTTATCATTTTCAATGGTACCTAAAAAGAAATTAGGTACGCCATACGCATCCATTTCAATTGTGGAATACCCTAAATACGCATCAAACTTACTAAGCGAGTAATGCAGCTCTAATTCAACACCGCTACTTTCAAGTTTGCCGATATTCTTCGCGCTGTAATCACGGTGCGTAGCAACCGGCACACCATTGCTAGGGTTAGGGCCTGGTGAACCTAACTGCTTATTGCCATTTTCGTCGACGTAATACATAAACGGTACGTTATCGATAAAGTTTTCGATATCGTTATTAAAATACATAGCCTTAACAGTGAACACATCGGCAAAAGCAACGTTAGACCAATCTAAGCCAAAGCCCACTTCAATATTTTCTGATAGCTCTGGTTTTAGATCAGGCTGCGGTTCTTGATAGCAAATTTTGCCACCAATGTGGCAGCGCCACTCGTCTTTTTTATACAGCTCTTGTACTGAAGGTGCGCGAAATGCTTCTGCATATTTGGCATAAAAGTTAAGGAAGTCAGTCGCTTTATAAGTTACGCCTAATTCACTGGATAACTCGCCGCTATCGCTATTATCGTAGTCATCAAATGTGTTACTACTGCGATCGAAGACATCATAGCGCAGGCCTGCTGTAGTTAGTAATCTATCGTTTAAAAAGCTGGCTTGGTCAATTGCCGCAAATGAGAAATTAGTTGAATCACTTTTACCGTAAAACGTTGAGCTAACACCTTCTTCAAGCTCATTTTGTTCAAATTCTTCATATTCAAAATTGAACTCAAGCGCTAATTTGTGATTAATCACGCCTTCGAATTCAGATAAGTTAGCAACCCTTAAACCTGTACGTGTATTGCTGCCATCGCTTAATTTATCGAACGCTATTTTATTACCACGATTTACAATGTACCCCATGGTTACTTCATCGTAACTTTTCTTTGAGAACACCGCCTGCACATCTAAATCGATAAGTGGTGAGGTAGGCTGGTAGGTATAACTACTCATTAATTCAATGTAGTCATTTTTATAGTCTTCAGACAATGTAGGATAACGCAGTGCTAAATCTAAACGCTGCCCATACGGCTGATTAAGCGATTCGGTTTCACTCCAATCTAATTTGGTTTGTAAACTATGATCTGGTGCTAAATACCACGTGTTTTTAATTGTTGCGTTGGTTCTAGCTGAGTCGTTACTGATTTTTTCCAACTTGGCTAACTCACCAACTTCGTCGCCTTTATCTTCGCTTGGAACAATATCAATATCTGAAAATTCAACATAAGAGGCATGCAAAACCGTGTCTGTTTGCGCAGTTAATGCAAATAAAGAACCGCTAAAACTATTCGACTCAGACACAGATTGGTGCATTACCTGAGCGCGAGCGCCAAAGCCTTCTTCACCATTTAAGTAATCGCTTGCATCTTTAGTAACCAAACGAATGCTACCACCTACTGCGCCAGAACCTACGGTTAACGAATCTGCGCCACGCAGTACCTGAACTTGCTTTAATTGGGCTGGGTCTATACCTAAGCTATTAATAGTTGCAATATTGCTACCGCCATCTGATTCTGTTTTGCGTTTCACATTATCAATTGATACAAAAATACGTTCGCCATATAAACCACGAATCGCTGGTTGACCTGAAAGTGGCGTTACACTGCCTGTCATATCAACACCCGGTAACTCTTTCAAAATATTGCTTAGTTCAGCTTCTTGGTTACGCTTAATGTGTTCGTCGTTAACTTGTGAGATTGATGCCGCGGCATCATGCTTTGCCACTGTTAGCTTGTGACCAAATACTGAAATCGTTTCAATATCTTGCTCACCTGCTGATTTTTCATTGTTATTTTGGGATTGTGCATTAAACGCTATGGTAGATAAGCCTAAAAGAATGGCTGTTGAAACTAGCGTACGAGAGAAGTTCATTTACATTTTCCTTAACGATAATTATTCGCACTCGCGTTAAGGTTAAAGTATCTACTCTAGGCTTTCAACATCTAAAATTACTAAAAAAGCATTTAAAATCAGTATTTAACAAACGATTAATAAGTATTTAATTAAAAAAGAACTGGTGAAATTAAGACAATAATACGATTTTATACTGAGTTTTATTATTACGCTTACACTGTTTTAACTAATTGCAATGCAGGTTAAAATATCCGCCGTTTTTACAATTCAGTATGATTTAGGTACTCATCTTAAAACGTGAGTTTAATCGGCACAGGGAGTGGGTTTATTTAACACTAACCATGTTGGATTGTTATCGATGTGAAAAAAGGAAATTAATTTAATGGCATTAACCACTGTTATTCTCGCTGCGGGTAAAGGCACTCGTATGCGCTCAAAACTGCCGAAAGTACTGCACCCTGTTGCCAACAAGCCTATGGTGCAACACGTTATTGATAATGCATTATCGCTTGGCGCTAACACCACTAACTTAGTATACGGTCATGGCGGCGAGTTATTAAAAGAGCACCTAGCGCATAACGATGTGAACTGGGTATTACAAGCAGAGCAACTTGGTACTGGGCACGCGGTGGCACAGGCAAAAGAGTATATCGCGAATGACGATACCGTATTAGTTCTATACGGCGACGTACCACTTACCAAAAAATCAACATTAGAAGCACTGCTTGATGTAACACCAAGTAAAGGCCTCGCTATTTTAACCGTCAACTTAGATGATCCATCAGGCTATGGACGCATTGAGCGTAAAGATGGCAATATTGTGGGTATTGTTGAGCAAAAAGATGCCAACCCAGAGCAGTTAAAAATCACTGAGATTAACTCAGGTATTATGGCGGTTAACGGCGGTTTGTTACGTGATTGGCTCGGCCGCTTATCCAATAACAATGCGCAAGGCGAATATTACCTAACAGATATTGTTGCTATGGCGCACGCTGATGGCGTTGAAATTACCTCTGCCCAACCAAGCGATTTAATGGAAGTAGAAGGTGCTAATAATCGCGTGCAACTAGCTGCATTAGAGCGCGCTTATCAAGCGTGGCAAGCTGAAGATTTAATGCTAAATGGCGCAAGTTTAGCTGATCCTGCGCGTATTGATGTACGCGGTGAAGTCACCACAGGTCAAGACGTACAAATTGATGTCAACGTAGTATTTGAAGGCAAAGTAGTACTTGGTGACGATGTTGTTATTGGCCCGAACTGCGTGCTAAAAGACTGCGAAATTGGCGATGGCGTGGTGATTAAAGCTAACTCTATTGTTGAAGAAGCAAAGGTTGCTGCTAAATGTACACTTGGCCCATTTGCGCGCCTTCGTCCAGGTGCCATTATGGAAGAAGACTCGCACATTGGTAACTTTGTCGAAATGAAAAAGACCCGCTTAGGCAAAGGCTCTAAGGCGAATCATTTAACGTACCTTGGCGATACGGAAGTTGGCGAAAAAGTGAATATTGGCGCCGGCACCATTACCTGTAACTACGATGGTGTGAATAAATCTAAAACCATTATTGGCGATAACGCGTTTATTGGCTCAAACAGCTCGCTAGTAGCGCCTGTTGAAATTGGTCAAACAGCCACAATTGGCGCAGGTTCAGTTGTTACCGCCAATGTTGCAGAGCAGCAACTAGCGGTATCACGTGCAAAGCAACGTAATATTGATGGTTGGCAGCGCCCTGTTAAGAAAAGCTAACAGCAAGGCTGTTGAAAATAGCCGCTATTTAGCGGCTTTTTTTGTTTCTACGGGTGTGGTTTTTACAATTGGTTTTGATTCAACAATTGCTGGGCACATTTCAACCTCTTGCGTATCACCTTTGCCATTACTGATGTAACAGTTTTCGAGTATTGAGCAGTAACACACCTCAGCTTTTACTTTAAAGCGTTTTTTATCAAGTATCTGCCAAAATTTCTCGTTGTACTTGGTTTTTTCAAGCGCTAAAAGACTAATTGAGCCTCCTGGTGGCACAAGTGCATTTTGCGCAAATGAGGTGGTGATCCAGCCAAATTCTCTAAAGAAATTAACCTTCGGTGACTTCTTTTGCAGTTCTTGCAGCGCCGTTTCATAGGCCTTAATGTCAAAACAACACGCAGTGATAAAGTCATAAACATCGTAATACTCTTTACCTTGGTAGGTGTACTTCAAATATTTAACAAGAGCAGGCCCTGCGCCAGAGTTTTTTAAGGTAAAGGTAATCTCTTGGCTGCGTTTTTCCATATTCGCATTACCAGAAACAAACTGCATCCAAGGCCAAGTTGCCGCTTTAACCTGCTTTTCTGCCGCATTGGCTTGTAAAAAGGTGGCATAAAATGAGGCTGCTGAAATAATAATGGCGCACAGCGCCAAAAATAGATTCACCTTATCTTGCGAAAAGTGAAGTTTGGATTGCTTTTTTTCCTTCATAGCATCTTGTTGTTTTTATTAACGCTTTACGCACTATAAATAAATCACTGTATAACTACAATGTTCAGCTATCTGATATTTCAAGCTATTCTTCTGGTAAACTAATATGTGCAGATCCTGTTTTATAATCTATCGTCAAAACAAAATGCTTTAAAATATCGTACCCAAGCAAACCTCTAACTCTTCTTCCCCTCAAACGTGAACCTGTACTCACCTCATAACGACTTTCCAAATTACTTCGCTCCCCTTCTGCAGGAACTGACACCAACACATTTTCAAGGGTGTAAGGTCCAAATTTCAGTGAATCAATGCGAAAACTTTCAGTTCCTTTTATTTTATTCACTCCAATAAGTAAACCTGTTTCGGTCTGATAGCTGTCCAACCATTCCAACTTATTTGCATAACTACGTTCAACCATAATACCGCCAGTGTTACCGGTATCTAACAATAGCCATGCAGAATCATTTTGTGTGAAATTAACTTTAACGATAGGCAGGCCTGTTCCCTTTTGATTTTGAATCTCAATATTTTTTAGCTTTTTTAAATCAAAAGTATCTCGCGTTAGCAAACGCATTTTATTATTGGGATAGTCAATTTGTACAATAAAAAGGGAAAAAAATGAAGAGCCAAGCAAAATAGCATCATCAGATGGACCTAATTGAAAGTCGACCATATCGTCTAATTCAATATCGGTACCAAATAAGTTGATCGGGACATTTTTATAAGTCTTACGCTTTTCAGTGTCGAAAACACCTTTGACATAAATACTAGAACCTTTGTTTAGGTCTAAATTATTATGTCTAACAAACCGTCCATTAATTGCATTTACATTAGCGCCAGTGTCTAAGATAGCATGCGCTTTAACACCACCAACGATTACAGGCACTTTGATATGGCCATGCTCTAACTTAAAGTCCATCCATTGTGTTGCACCAGCAAGTGCATTAGGAGATAAGTATAATAACGCGATAAGAAATATCGATTTAATTCCATTTAACATTCTGATTCCTTGTAACTTTTCACTTCCATTAAGTATTTTCACACAAGCAGAGTTTAGATGCAAAACAGGCTCATAAAATAAGCACTTGCGATCTGTTAAGTTTCGATTAAAATAGCTCATCTTTCGAAACGAAACTTATTGATAAAATGACGAAACGTAACACCCAACAAAGACGCCATACTATTTTGCAGCAAGTGAACGAGCTTGGTGAAGTGAGCGTTGAACAGCTCGCTGAACAATTTGCAACGTCGGAAGTTACGATTCGAAAAGATTTAACCGCACTTGAACAAAGTGGACTGCTATTACGCCGTTATGGTGGTGCAATGGCATTGCCACAAGAGATCGTTGCAAATAGCGACGAAAAGCTCGATCCGATTCGCAAAATGCAAATAGCAAAAGCAGCAGCTGATCTCATTAAAGATCATAACCGCATTATTATTGATAGCGGGCGCACCACAGCGGCCATGATCCCTGAGCTTTCACACAAGCGTGGATTAGTTGTAATGACCAACGCCATCAATGTGGCTAACCGATTGCTTTCATTAGAAAATGAGCCAACTTTATTAATGCCTGGCGGCACCTGGGATCCACACTCGGAATCTTTTCAGGGGCAAGTTGCCGAGCAAGTTGTGCGCTCTTACGACTTCGATCAACTGTTTATTGGTGCCGATGGCATTGATATTGATAGAGGTACTACTACATTCAATGAATTGATCGGTTTGAGTCGCGTTATGGCTGATGCAGCAAGAGAAGTAATTGTGCTTGTTGAATCAAACAAGATTGGTAAGAAGATACCGAATTTAGAAATACCGTGGCAGCAAGTAAATTTTTTAGTCACTGATGATGGCTTAGACGACAACACTAAGCAGGCAATTGAACAACATCAAGTGACTGTTATTTGTGCCAAGTAACGCATTTGCAGGTTCCGACAACAAACCTGTAACCCATTTAACGCTCACATACCGTGCAATTTAAGGAGACTATTATGTGTGGCATTGTTGGCGCTGTGGCAGAACGCCCAGTTAACCGAATTTTAATTGAAGGCCTAAAGCGCCTTGAATACCGTGGCTACGACTCAGCAGGTGTAGCATTAGGCAACCACGACAAAGCGCTAAATACGGTAAAAGCAGTTGGCAAAGTTGCTAATCTTGATGCTGCACTTACCAATGCAGATGTAAAAGGCACAACAGGTATTGCGCATACTCGCTGGGCAACCCATGGTAGCGTGACTGAAGCCAATGCTCACCCACATATTTCGAGCCAGCAGCTTGCGCTTGTGCACAACGGTATTATTGAAAACCACGATAAACTGCGCACGCAACTGCGTGGTGATGGTTACGAGTTTTTATCGGACACTGATACAGAAGTAATGGTGCATAAAATCCACCAGCTACGCCAAAGCCATGATTCGTTACTTGCATCTGTGCAAGCAGCGGTAAAAGAGTTTGAAGGTGCTTACGGCACCGTGGTTTTTGATAAAGAAAACCCGAATGAAATTATCGTAGCTCGTTCTGGTAGTCCACTCGTTATCGGTTTAGGCTTAGGCGAAAACTTTATTGCTTCTGACCAGTTAGCACTGCTCCCAGTAACGCGCAGCTTTATCTTCTTAGAAGAAGGCGACGTTGCCCGTATTACTCGTGATTCAGTTGAAATTTTCGACATCGATGGCAATGCTGTTGAACGCGATGTAGTTGAATCTAACATCACCCAAGATGCGTCAGGCAAAGGTGAGTACCGTCATTACATGCTCAAAGAAATCTACGAGCAACCTGTTGCGGTGCGCAATACCCTAGAAGCGCGCATTGATGGCGATAAAGTTGCAGTTGACGCATTTGGCGATACGGCATCGGATATTTTCAAGCAAGTAAAGCATGTGCAAATTATTGCCTGCGGTACTTCATACCACTCAGGTATGGTCGCACGCTATTGGTTAGAACAATATGCAGGTGTTAGCTGTAACGTTGAAATTGCTTCTGAGTTCCGCTATCGCAAATCATTTGTTCATGAAAACAGCCTACTGGTAACCATTTCTCAGTCAGGTGAAACAGCCGATACCTTAGCTGCACTTCGCCTAGCTAAAGAGCAAGGTTACATGAGCTCAATGACGATTTGTAATGTGCCTGGCAGCTCGCTAGTGCGCGAATCAGATATTGCGTTTATGACGAAAGCGGGTGCTGAAATTGGCGTTGCATCAACAAAAGCCTTTACCACTCAGCTTGTTGGCTTACTTATGTTAGTTGCATCAATTGCCCAAGAAAAAGGCCAGCCACAAGCAGAAATTGTCAATGCCATTAAATCACTGCCAAACAAGCTGGAAGAATCACTGTCTCTTGCTGAAGGCATTGAAGACTTAGCTGAAGAGTTTGCTGATAAACATCACGCACTTTTCTTAGGCCGTGGCGATCAATACCCAATTGCAATGGAAGGTGCACTTAAGCTTAAAGAAATCTCGTATATTCACGCAGAAGCGTATGCAGCAGGTGAGTTAAAACACGGTCCATTAGCACTGATTGATGCCGATATGCCAATCATCGTTGTTGCACCAAATAACGAGCTACTTGAAAAGCTGAAATCAAACGTTGAAGAAGTACGTGCACGCGGCGGTATTATTTATGTATTCGCTGATAAGGCGTCTGAGTTTGTCTCAGATGACACAATGCGTGTTATTAACGTCAATCAAGTTGACGATGTACTAGCACCAATTGTGTACACCATTCCACTTCAATTGCTGTCTTACTACGTAGCGGTAATTAAAGGGACCGATGTTGACCAACCGCGTAACCTAGCAAAATCAGTTACGGTTGAGTAAGCATTTTTACATTCAAAAAAGGCGCATTCGCGCCTTTTCTATTGCCCTTTTAAGTAGTATTAAAACGTCACAATTGTAGAAACGGCTTCTTCTTTGGCTGTTTGAATTGACAGTTTTATTTCTCGGTTTTGCCAATCGATATCAAGCATGCCGTAGTTGCTGCCCGACTTATTAATCAAATGACGATTACCCGTTGTTAGTGAGCTAATATTGCTACTCACAACGCCAACTTTACCGGTTGGAATTTCAGCGCCGCTTGGTGCGCAGTTACCCCACGCCCCTTCAATACCTTTGCCGTTCTCATCCACTTCGGTATAGCACCAAGGTTTATCGTGATCACGTGTAATACACCCTTGGTATTCAACCAACGCATATTTGTAAGGTAATTTACATTGTTTTGAATAGTCACCGTTGCCTTGCGAATCGGCATAAATCGGCAAGCGCAGCGGGTTTTCAATATCATAAGGCCAGTTTTGACCAAAGCCTGATGCCGTCACTTCGTATACGGTAACGGGTGCACCAAATTCTGGACTAGCCGGTATCTCTTTTTGTAACAATTCACCCCAATGCTGATCGCCTGATAAGAAAATAACCGCTTTCGTCTTGCCTGAATTTACCGACTTTTGCACAAGTCGTAACAACTTTTCTCGCTGAGTGGGCATTTCAGCCCATGATTCGTAACTGGTGCCAGACATCGCTTCTTCATTTAAATTGGCAATCGCTTGATTAAACTGGTTGCCATTTCCATATGCACAGTAGCTATTTAAGCTTCTTCCTTTGTGAAGCGGTGGTAATACTTGAATACCGCTGGCAATAATTTTAATTTCGCTCGGCTTATTGAGCTCAGCTTCAAGCCACTGCCATTGTTGTTCGCCCAAAATCGTGCTGTTATCACCTTCGCAGGTGCCATAGTTACTAAAAGTAGGTGAGCGGAAATATCGCGCATCTAGTGTAATCACATGGGTTTGCTCACCACTTGGCCCGAGCAATTTAGCTTCGTAAATACCCGCCTGACCATTAAGCCTCGGATCCGATGGTTCAACATCAAAGTGACGTAAATATTCTTGCTGGCTCTCTGCACGTTTTTGATAATATTTGCCATCATTGTTGCGCCCAAAATCATGATCATCCCATGTTGCCATAACTGGGATGTTGGCCTTTAAAAACTGCTGATAATCAGGGTTGCGCTTTTTATCATCGTATTTCTGACGCATTAAGGCCATGTTTGTGGTATCGGCATAAATGTTATCGCCTAACCATAAAAATAGGTCAGGTTGATGACCAATTAAGCGTGCTAACGCTGCTGGCATATCCCCTTTGGTTTTAAAGCAGCTACCTAATGCTACTCTGTCTAAACGTTTGCTTTGCTGTGGTTGTGTATGAGTTAACAGCGGTTCAGGCGCTGGCGCGTCACATTCTTCCCACGCACCATCGGCAACATAACACCATGGCGTTGAATGATTGCGGGTGGTACAGCCATAGAATTTTTCACCTTGATAACTAGACGGTGCTAAACACGTTTTACCTGAAACGGTTTTAAACTCAGGAATAGACTCAGTACGCACATTACCCCAACTTTCACCGTCTTTCGGTGTTTTTAAATAACACCACTGGCTACCGCTATTATTTTTGTCGGTTGTACCTTGGTATTTTGCCAGCGCATAGTCAAACGTGGTTTTACATTCTTGATAGTGAACTTCGGGTGCAGCAAATAGTGCGCTAGGCAGCAATAAGCTTAATAGAATTACTCTTTTCATTGTTATATTTTCTCAGTTGTGAATTGGCGCATCCGATGCGTAATAGTCCCTTGAGAAAATATACCGTTCCGATATTGAGAACTGACGACAGTTAAGTGTCACATTTGCGGCAAGAAAATGACAATAAACATGTGGCTGCCGTAACTTTGCAGCCGCACTGTGTTTTGCGTTTTTAACAAGCTATTAGATATACGCTTTAAAATTGTGTATTAATTCATCTGTATATCTACAATCCAAGGCTCCAAACGTTTGCCCCAATTAACCGTCACGCTATAGCCTGGTTTTGTTTGTCCTCGTGATGTTTTTAGGTTTGCCAAAGTTTCTACGAAATGAGCAGGTACATTAATTCTGTTCACCAATAGCGCACGCAAATGCAAAGAGTGATCTTTGCTGTAATCATTAAAGTAGGGCTTCGCATTTCCTTTTACGATAACTATATTGCTTTGCTCTGCATATTTAGTTGCAAGTGTTTTATAGTCTTGTGCCGCTTCTAAAAAGAACAAACGACTATTGCGATGCAACTCTTGTTGATATGCCTCAGAGGCTCGCTCTTTGGCGTATTTGAGCTGTTCATCATTAGTATCCAACTCAAAACGAGCAAGCGCTTTTTCATAATAACTCTGCGCATTTGCTAATGACTTTTGATAATGCTCGCCATCGTATTCAAGCGCAAAAAATAACGTACGTTCCTGTGCCCAGCCATCTTCAGAGACTTCAAGTTCAGTAAACCCTAGCGCTCTTAACTGCTGCTTGGTTAGGTTTATACTGCGGTTGTTGTAATAAGCAAGCTCGCCTTTTTCGTTTGCCAATGCACGCCAAGAAATTGAAAGCCCTACGCCCGAGTTTTCTTTTTCAAAACCAGATAAATATGGCAAGCGTGCTTCTCGTTCAGATAAAACTAGCTGTGCCGTTGGCTCACCAGAGCGATTATAAAGAACACCACCTAAAATAAAAATATTGGTAAAAACAATTAACGCGATACCGTAAATTAAGTACTTTTTCATGCGCTTGTCCTCGTGTGTTTGGCTAACTTACGAATTCGCTTAAATACCAATAATGCAAGTAGCGCACATAACCCAAGTACAAAGAAAAATAGATACTTAGGCATCCAATCCCACCACCAATCAAAGAACTTGGTGTAAAGAAACAGCACAAAAAATACATTGCCAGTTTGCACAACACCCGGCCACTCTTTGCGAATTCCAAGCCAAATTACCGCTGCGCTTAACGCAAAACCAGCAACTTGATATGCGCCTTCAACAAGGTCATCATCATAATTGAAATAACTTACACCACCCCAGTTTGACAAAATAAGCACAACTAAAAACAGTATGATCAGAGACAAAATGCGGTACATAGCAGCAAAGCCACTAAATGCACGCTGATTAATAAAATGCGGTACTAAAAACAGTAATATACTCGGCGCAATAAAGTTTTCAGGGCGCTCGCCAAAACTGATCCAATACATGCCACTCCATGCGCCCACCTTCATTGCAATAAAGCTGCACACATTCACAATTGCAAAAAACAGCAATACTCGCGCGTTACAAGCATACGCCAAAATAAAGGCGAATCCGGACCAAATCAAAAACGCATTGGGCGACGGGGTTAAATTAAAAATCTGCCCAAGCAGCATTACGTTAAGTACGAACCCCGCATACCCAACCAAACCCGCTATTTTGGCAAAATAACCGTGAGATTCATTTTCAACTAACTTTATCGCACCACAGAACAATGCAATGGGCGTAGTGACTAAGATGCCTACTTGCACACTTGTGCTTAAATATCCCCAAAATTGATAAAACAAAAAGAATAAACTCACCGCCATCGCCAAGGCACCAAACAGCGAAGCGATTTTCATACCTAATGTTAGGTGCTTAGACTGAGCTGTCGTATCAACGTCAAATTGCTTGGCTAACTGGGTGAGAAGCTGCTGATGATACTGAGAAACAGCTTGTTGCTGCTCAACTGGCATGGTGATCACGCCAGCATGTTGTAATTGTGCCAGTTCAGATTCAAAGGCGTGTATCTGATCCACCCTCTGCTGAGCATCCGCTTGATTTAGTTGAGATTCATCCATGTAAAAACCCAATCACGTTATGTACCTAATATATTGGCTCAACTGGTAGCTAAAAAACAAGCAATATAGAGCCAATTTGATGTTAGCTTGGGTATACAGGTTTATTTAAATGCGAAGAATAGAGAAAGGTTTGAAAGAAAAGAAAGCGCACTATCGTGCGCTTTCTTTCGACTATTTAATTGATAGCGTTAAACTTATTGGGCAGTGATCACTTAACATATCTTTGTAATCTAGCTCGCCTTGCTTACCAAACGCATCTACTTTTTGAGAACCATCTACAATCCACTGAGTTGAAATTGGGCCAGTAATAATGTGATCGATTGGCGCTTTGTATTTAGGATGGCAACTTTTTAAGTTTTGCATGCTGCTTAATAAAATACGCTCGCCGTCTTCTTTGCTTAGATCTTGCCAAAAACGATTATTTTGATCAACCAAGCGATGGTTAAAATCCCCCAGTACTACAAACGCTTGCTTGTTTTCAACACGCTGGTTAACCCACTTTTCTAAAATAGGTCCTTGTTGCTGATAAGTAGTACAGGCTTTTTTAGTATCTTTGCGATAGTCACTAACAAAGCAACCGCTTTTCATATGCACATTTAGCACTTCAAGCTGACCATTGTTGAGACTAATTGAGGTACCGTAGCGTAACCCTGGGTTATCAAGAGCAAGTGCTTTAAAGTCATCTTGAGCGGTGAAATTAATACCTTTTTTAACAACAAATGCGGTACGCTGTGGTGTTGAAAATAAACCATCATGACCACGGCACTCATACGCCTCGTTATCGGCACGACTTGAAACCACATACTGCCACTGTGATTCAGGAAACACGCGTTTAAGCGCTTTTTCTGACTGCACTTCTTGCAGTGCGACTATGTCGGCATTTAAGGTTGCGGCATAACTTGCGAGCGCTTGGTAATCAGCTTGGCTACGTGGCTTACAGCCTTTACCAACCTCGTCAGCTAAATGCTCAATATTCCAGCTCACTAATTTTAAATTAGCAGTATCACTTGCTACAACACTCGGCGATGACGCCTGTTCTTGTTGCTGACAGCCCATTAATGCTGCCACTGCTGCCAGTGCAATAAGAGATTTTTTCATGTGTGTGTTCATATTGTGAAAAAGAATTTCAGTATATCAAGGCAAATAACTAAATCACATGAAGTTTGCGATAAGATGACGTTAGTTTACCTAGAACTATATGAAATTTACTGATTTGCTAAATGATCACGCATTGGTTATCTTGTTTTCTGCATTAAATTGAGTTCCCTTTTACAAGGATGCCTTATGAATTTATCTCCTTCTGTTACCGTTAAGCATACTGATTCAGGACTAGAATACCTATCAGTTGAGTCGAGCTTTTGCAGCGCTAAAATTTTTCTCCAAGGCGCGCAACTTACCGAATTTACGCCAAAAGACAAAAAGCCTTTAATTTGGGTATCGCAAGATGAAGACTATCAAGTCGGCAAAGGCGTTCGCGGTGGTATTCCTATTTGTTGGCCTTGGTTTGGCATGAGTGCCAATGACGGTTGGCCGCAACACGGATTTGCCCGCACTATGCTTTGGCGTGCAGAAGAAGTAATTGAAAACGAAGATAACATTGTAGTGAGTTTTTCGCTGCCAATGGGCCAAGTTAATCCAGAGTACTGGCCACATCAATCAAGCTTAAAAGTCGTATTCACGCTGAGCGATAGTTTGCACATTGCACTGGTAAACACGAATACTGGCAATGCGGCATTTGAGTTAACTCAAGCACTGCATACCTATTTCCCTACCCCTGAAATTGAAAACACCACAGTGGATGGCCTGCAAGGTGCTAACTATATTGAGTTTGGTGAAGGTCCATTTGCACAAAACGAAATTGTGAATTTTGCCCGCGAAACTGATATGGTTTATCAAAACACACCTTTGGTTCAAACCATTAATACACCAGACGGTATTATTGAAGTTGGCCGTAAAAATTCAAGTTCGTGTGTGCTGTGGAATCCGTGGATTGAAAAATCAAAGCGCCTAAGTAACTTTCGCGATGACGAGTTCCATACCATGCTGTGTTTAGAAGCCGCTAATGTGATGGATGACAAAGTGACACTGCAACCTGGCGAAAGCCATTCGTTAATTCATACTGTGCGCTGGCTTTAATCACGCTATATTGCCGAAAATCATAAAAACTCAGCATTTGCTGAGTTTTTTGCTTTAATAGGCACACATTATAAAAACAAAGAGGCATCTCGTGTTTAGCAACCATCAAATATCCGAACAAACACTACCAGATTTCACCCAAGCTGACTTTAAACCGCTGGATAAACTGGCAACCAAAGAAGCATTGATTGGCACCTTTGTATTTTTATTACCCGCAAGTATCGCTGTTGTGATCTTTCTTTATTTTTTATCGCCAGTTGAAAATATCATAATCGCATTGGTTGCAGGTGCATTAGTATTGATAAACTTATACGTAGCTTGGTTTACCAAGCGTAGCGTGGCAATGACATCTATCGCACTAAGAGAGCACGATTTACTATTAAAACGAGGGGTCATTTGGCAACGCACCATCGCCATTCCTTTTAATCGAGTTCAACATATTGAAACCCACCGTAACCCTATTGAACGTAAACTCAAACTCGCCACGTTAAAATTGTTTACTGCTGGCGGTGCAGGCGCTGATCTCGAAATTCATGGCCTTAGCCAAGAACGCGCCAGTAAACTAAGACAATTTATCTTGGCAAACACTGCAAGCGAGCGTCATGACGATGAGTAATAGTAATACAGCCACTTGGCAAAAATTATCGCCAATTGCGATTATTTATTTTGTGCTGCACTTTATTGTGCGCTTTGTAAAAGACGGACTCATTAATATTGCGCCAGCCTTTGCTATTTGGGTCACCCAAGTTGAGAATAAACTATTTTGGTTTGCTTCAGGTGCCAGCGTATTAGCATTGATTTTAGTGACTTACGCGACTCTTTATTACTTTAATTTTCGCTACAAAGTGACCGAGCACGAAATTATTTTGCGTAAAGGTGTATTTAAAAAAGAGCGCGTCACACTTAACTTTGCCAAAGTACAAAACGTTAATTTGGCAATTCCATTTTACTTTTCGCCATTTTCAGCAGTGAACTGCCACTTTGATGCTGCGGGTTCGGCCCAGCAAGAGGTTGTGTTACCGGGGGTATCGGATCATTATGCAAATACGTTGCGCGACCAAATATTTAATTACCGAGCCAAGCCGCAGCAAACCGAGCAACAAAGCGAATCGCAACAAGCTGCGCAGTCACCTGATTTAACATTAGCGAATTTTGAAGTGGCAAAGTTTGGCTTAATGTCTGGCATGATGTTTTTAGTATTGGCAGCACTTGCGCCTTTCACTGAGCAAATTACTGACTATATTAAACAAGACTTTGCCGCGCCGCTTACACAGTTTTTTAATAATCTTGTGACCAATAATGAATATGCCGAGATGGCCGCGGGTGCCACCATTATTCTAAGCGGTATTGCCTTGTTTGTATTCGCATCGGTACTGGGCGCAGTTATCCGTTTTTACAATTATGAACTTAGCTTAGAAAACAACAAAATAAAGCGTATTTCAGGATTATTTGAACGCCATCAAATGTCGCTAAGCGTTAGTAAAATTCAGTCAATTGAAGTCAAACAAAACTGGATTGCAAAACTGCTTAAACGCTACACCATTAACTGCAAACAAATTAATAACAGCCATGCAAATACGGTAAAAAAAGGACAGTCGTTAATTGTGCCTGTACTGACAAAAAGCCAAGTGAACGATGTAATGAATTTATGCTGGGATAAACAGTTAGACATTACCAATGTGCCATTTCAGCCAATCGCCATTAACTACTTTTACAAGACTTTCGTGCTTTATTGGCTACTGCCTATTTCCATCATTAGTGCCTTTTTGTTTAAACCGCTACTTGATGGCGCGTGGCCAGTATTAATTGCGCCATTATTACTGGGTGTGGTTTTGAGTTTTTTGCGCTACAAACGCTTTGGCTTTTACTTTGACGGAGAGCAAGTGTTTACTCGAAAAGGGCTGATTGGCGTAAGTTATAAAGTGTTTAAAGGCTTTAAAATTCAACAAATTGCTACTACACAAACACCGCCAATGCGCAAACAACACCTTAGTTCATTGCGCTTTCAGTTAGCGAGTGGTGGCATTAGCGTGCCCTATTTACCACAAAGTGACGTAAATGACGTTATGAACAGACTAGTGCTGCTGGCAGAAACATCGAAAAAGCGCTGGATGTAACCATCAATAATTAAGATTATCCGCTTATCACTATTATTTTTTTTAGTTTTATGCGTGCAGTAAGCTAGCCCGCATAAAATTAAAGGAACAAATAATATGAAAAAGTCGCTACTCTCATTGATGGTTGCCGCAAGCTTTGCAACCTCAGCCAACGATAACTGGCAAACCATTGAAACTGAGAACTTTAAAGTTCATTTCCCGAAAGCTTACCAAAGCTGGGCTACATCGGCTGCCAACGAGCTTGAGGTTGTTCGCGAAAAAGTAAAAGAGCAACAAAATCGTGTATTAGAAAAACAAGTTGATGTGATTGTTTTCGATCCTTACAACCAGTCAAACGGTTTCGCTATTCCAAGTAGTGTGGACCCTATGATGGCATTTTTTGCCACACCACCTCAGTCAGATACCGTGATTTCAAATAGTTCTGGCTGGCAGCAACTACTCGTATTACATGAATATGTGCACTTAGTGCATTTAGCACAGCCAACACGCAGTGAGTGGCGTCAAAAGCTACGTAATTTCTCAAGTGCCTATGATATTGCTCACAACCCGACACCACGCTGGGCTGCTGAAGGCTATGCAACGCTGCTTGAATCGCAAATGACTGGCCGCGGCCGTTTACACGATAACTATGTTGAATCACTAATCACGCAATTTGCTAAAGAAGGAAGTTTGCCAAGTTATAGCCAGCTAAGCGAAGAAGACGGTGGCTATATGGCAGGTTCTATGGCATATCTCGTTGGTGTGCGTTTTTTACAATGGCTTGAGCATAACTACAGCAAAGAGCAATTAGATGCAGTATGGACACGTATGCAAGCGATTAAAAAACGTGACTTCGATAGCGCGTTTACCGGCGTATTTCTTGAAAAGCCAAGTAAACTGTATCGTCGCTTTGTTGCTGAATATACCCATAAAGCACTAACACAAGAAGAGAATCAAACCGCACTTGAAACGAAACGCTGGTTCGATCTCAATCACATTCAAACAGCGCCGAGCCTGTCACCAGATGAAGACAAAATTGCCATTGTTAGTAAAGACAAAGACGGCAATACCAAGCTCACCATTTATGCAACAGAAGAAAATGCTGAAGCTATTAAAGAGTTTGAAGAAGCGCAAAAAGAGCTGCTAGAAGACGACGCAAAAGATATTGCAAACAGCAAACCCACCAGCTTCAAAAAAGAAACAAAAGAAACCCTTAACTCAATTAATCGCAAAGGTATTTTAAACCCAGTTTGGCGTGATAATAGCACGCTTGTATACGGTGCATTTAGCGTTGCCAACAACGAAATGAATACACTGCACCAAGATCTCTTTAGCTGGAACAGCGAAACTGGTGAGACCAAACAACTTACTCAGTTTGCTAACGTGCGCCGCTTTACCTTAGCTGACAGCAATACAGCTTATGCCGAGCGCGTTGAATATGGCTACTCACAGCTGGTAAAAATTGATTTAACGTCGGGTGAAATGAGCGATTTAACCCAACCGTCTCTACAAACCGTTTACGACTTCCCGCAATACAAAAATAACAAGCTGGCTTATCTTAAAACTGAGCTCAACCAAAATTGGGCGCTATGGGTAAAAGATTTAACATCAAATAACGATGTAAGTGTGCCAATGCCAAAGGGCTACCAATTTTTGTCATATCCTAAATGGAGCGAAAATGGCGAAAGTATTTACTATGTTGCAGGGGTAAATGGTCAAACTAATCTTTATCGCTATACCTTTGCATCAGATAAGTTAGAACAGCTAAGCGCTGGGCAGCAAGTTATGCAATACCCAATGCCAAGCAAACAGCATGGTTTACTGTATTTAGCGGTTAATTCTGAAGGCCCTGATATTTACCAACTAAGTGACAATGCAAGTGTAACTGAAGTAACAGAGCGCGCATTATCACCAAAAGCTGCGACCGATAAAGCTGAGCAGCCAAGCTTACCGCCAGCGAAAATTTATCAACAAACGGCTGGCGCACAGCGCGATTATTCGCCATCAAATCAAACAATGTCGTTTACACTTGCTGAGCAATACAATAGTGCCAGTACTGCACTGTTACACGTGGGTGTAAAAGGTAAAGATCTGCTCAATAAGTTGAGTTGGCAATTTGGTGGCGCAATCGACAATAAAAATGCTTTAAACGGTGCTTATTTAGACGTGAAATATCAACTCGATAAATGGCAATTTTTAGCACACGCATTTGATTATAAACTTAAAGCCGCAAATCAATATCAACACCCGGATGTACTAGCTGCTGAGGAAGACGCTACAGGCGCCTATCTGCAGGCCAGTTACCCTTATCGCAACGGAGCATTTAAATTAAATAGTCATCTTGCGTATAGCTACAAAGATATTGGTGATAGCCATAACCAATGGCTTGCTCTTGGCGCGAATCAAATTTGGCAACGTGATTGGCAAACATTTGCGATTGGTCAAACTGCGTCTGCACGTATCTACAGTGGTGATAGCTCACATGGCAGTTGGCAAGGCTTTGATGCAAACGTAGCGCTATTCGGTAAAGCTTGGAATATGCCACTTTACGTTGATTACCAAACAAAACAACGTGATGACATGCTAATGAATATTGGTGGCTTCGCGTCCAGTTTAATTAAGCCAGAAGCACAAGCTGATCGCTCACTCATTAATGAACTACCGTTTTATACCGCATTAAGTGATGATTATCAGCGCTTTGGAGCTGGGTTTGCGTTTAAGCAAAATACACCATGGCTTTATGTATCGCAGCATGAGCTCAATAACAGCGAACTCGCCACTAGCTACGGAATTAAGTTAAATAGTCAATTCGACTTTGCCGTTGCACCTTCTGTATTAAATGATATTAATATTGATTTTGGCATAGCAAAAATTGAAGGCGATACCATTCAAGATGAGGTACGGGGGTGGATTGGTCTATGGTATAGCCTGTAACAACCGATTAGAAAAGTAAAAAAAGAGAGGCCCAGCTAAGCCTCTCTTTTTTAATTATTGTGCCGGCATTTCTGCGGCATTCCAACGCATATCTAACTGCTTTTTATCTGCGTCGGTACATGTAGCGCCCGCTTCGTGTAAGCAAACAGTCAGTGTATCTCGCTCAAACTGCTCAAGCGACATTTGCATCGATTTGCCCGCTAACGTGAAATAAGCAATACCATTATCAAGATAGAATGGTGTGTCTTCATACTCACCATTTGCATAGCTAACGCTGAGTGAATATCTAGGTTCGTTTTCCCCATCACTGACATATGACTCACTGAAGAAATAATCATTTTCTTGACCGTTTGGTAAGTGCTCCCTTAAACGCAAACTGTTCAACATGCCGTAATCAAATTGCGTAATATTGATGCCGTCTTGTTTTACTATGCGCGTAATTTTACTAATACCGAAAGCTCGCTCACCATTACTGCCAAAGCCTGACTCTGTGAGCATAACAACATACTGGTTCGTGTCTTTAGCAAATAAACGATAAGATGTTTGCCTCGACAAAAAGCAGCGCCCACCACTGTCTGTTCGACATAGTTCAAGTGTATCCCTATCTAAATACGTTTCTAATTGCAAAATACCGTTTTCATCGATACGAGCAACCTTTTCGTCCCTGTCGATATCCTCTCGCACAATCAGGTCATCATAAATAATTAAGTTTTCCGAGAACTGAATGCGCTGTCCTGTCACCTCTTTAAAATGACCTACAATGTCATTTTCGTTAAAGCCTGTTGCAGTTTGTTGCTTCACCATGATGCCGTTACGTGCGAATTGCTGGCCGCCATTGGTTACATTTGCAACAAACGCATAACCGATTTCGTCTTTATGTGTCACATAGTAAGTAAAGCGAGTCTCATTATCACCACTACCAGAGATTATCTCTAAATTGCCATTAGTCACTTGCCACTTGGCATTATTAGTATAAAAATCAACACTTGGCACTTCAATGCTGGCAGAGCCGTCAGCCATCAGATTAGCAACTGCTGGCTCGGTGAAATAGAGGCCCTCTGGTGTAAATACATCATCAATAAACCACGTTCCCAGAAAATCCGCTTCGGATAATTTGGCCGCGTTTTGTTTTTCGGTAAATCCGCCGTGCACCACATTGTCATAATTACCCTCTACAACAGTGCCATTCTTATCGACAAGGCGAATACTTTCATTTAGAACTCCTTCGATCGTGTTACCACGCTGAAAAACAGTATAAAACGCAGACGTTAATAACTGCTCTTCATAAGCGTCAGTTTTTTCATTGATATGATGAACACCCATTCGCAGGGTAATAGGCACTTTATATTCCAGAATTAATATTCCTGCCTCATCAATAGACCATTTAAGTTCGCCGCTATTACCATTTTCTAGCACTGTATTGCCCGTACCATCTGGGTTTAGCGTATAGTGGCGGCCTATGGTGTACAAATTAAACCCAGGTGAAAAAATTAACTGCTTAGTTTCATTAATTGCAGGATAAGTAGTTGTTTCAGCAATTAGCTTTTGATTATCATCCGTATCCGATGGATAGCTATCCAGCATACGCTCTCTAAACTCACTGATTAATAAGTCATTTCCAAACAGCTGCCCAAGTGTTGTAACCCCTGTAGGTAAGGGATAGGTTTCACCCTGGTTACCGTTAAGTAACATATGCAGTACATTAGCGTTGATTGCTAATTCCCCTGAATAGATCCTGTCATAATTGTTTTCTAGCTGCTCTGTGGTTGTAATGTTTTCTCTATCATCAAGCATGTAATATAGAGCCGTTGATATAGCACCAACGCTAACGCCAGAGTACTCATCCTCAGTTAATATATTATCGTTGCCTGCACGTTGCTTTAACTCGCCTAATGTCAGCAATTGTGAAACAAAATTAAACTCCGGGAAAAATACCGAATTACTAGGCGCGGATAGCTTAACTAAATGCGAGTCATAGCTTTCTTCAAGTTCAACGGGTAAGCTGAATTCACCGCTTCCATTGGTAGTTGCTGTAACAATTTTATCGCCAACCGTTAAATTTACAGCTGAATTAGCGCCATTATTAACGCGACCTTTCAATGTAAATACTTGAGTTTGCGCACTTGCTTTTACTAGCAGCTGATGCTGTGCAGTCGCAACTGCGCCATCATCGTCAGTTACCGTAACGGCAATAGTAACTTGCTGATCTTCATCGATATCTGCTGTGGTGACTTTTACTTGTGCTTTATCGGTATCGTTTAACGTGACTCCTTCGCCACTTATTAGTTGCCAGAAATAGCTGACAATTTCGCCATCGTTATCGCTGGCAGTAGCGGTAAGGTTAAGCTCACTCTGCTCATCAACCTCAGAAACCCCATTAATTACCACATTCGGCGCTTGGTTATTTGCGTTATCTACAATTGTAAGTGTGTGTTCATCGCGCGCTGTTGCGCCATCATTATCGGTTACCGTTACGCTAATGATGATTTGAGTATCGCCATTTACATCTGGCAAAGTGAGATCGACTGAGGCTTGATCGCTATTGTTTAAAGTAACGTTCTCACCCGATGTGATTGACCACGCATATTTGCTGATCGAGCCATCGCTATCGCTAGCCGCAGCATTAAGTGTTACTACGCTCGCTTCTTGTGCGCTGTTATCTCCATTAATAGTAACAGTTGGCACGCGATTGCCCTGATCGGGGTTGGGCGATGTATCGTTATCAGACGAGCCCCCACCGCATCCGTATAGAAAAACGGATAGCGCAGTACTGCAGGCTAAAAATCTAACAGAAGAATGTGAAGATTTCATTGAATATCCTTATTACTGAGGAATCACAAACAATCAATGTTTATGACCTGCATGCAATTCCTTTTACATGTTTAAAGGTATTTTCGTTGCGCCAACAAATGACACAACGAGTAAAAACTGTACCAAAGTTAGAGTCAGACTAAAACCCTAAGTTCCACATCAATTGTTTAAAAACGTAATCAAAGCGCTTTTTCTATCGCTTGCTTTAATTCATCGCTTTGTGGTTTTACACGAGAGCCAAAATGCGTGATTGTTTGACGGTCTTTACTTACCAAGTACTTATTAAAGTTCCAACTTGGCGATCGCGTTTTATCTGCTAAATGTTTAAATATAGGATTGGCATCACTGCCTTTTACATCACTCGTTGCCATCATATTAAACGTCACACCGTAGTTAATAAAACACATTTCGGCGGTGTCTTTCTCATCATTTTCTTCTTGAAAAAAGCTATCTGATGGAAACCCCAACACAACTAAACCCTGTTCTTTATATTCTTTATGAAGCGCTTCAAGTTGTTCAAATTGAGGTGTAAAGCCGCAGTTACTTGCAGTATTCACAATCAATAGTGGCTTATCTTTAAACTGGCATAAATTGATGCTTTCTTTAGAGCGTAGTTTGCGGACATCTTGGTTGGTAAAGTCGTTACACTCGGCAGCCGAAACTGAAAATGCAAACAGTGATGGCGCGAGCAACGAAGTTAACACAATATTTTTTAAACGTTTCATAAGTGATTCCAGTTATTTTAATATAACCAGTATACGGTTATTTTTACTTTTAAGATCGAACAAAATTTGAATTATTTTGCACATTTACATTTGGCTCACTTAACATCGACTAGTTTGACTGGCAACTTACTTGGCGATTTTGTAAAAGGCAGTCAGCTTAGTTTTCTGCCAGTAGAGTTGGAATTAGGAATACGTTTACATCGTGGCATCGATAGCTTTACTGACGCCCACCCTGTGTGCCAACAATTTAAAAGTGAGTTTACAGAGATGCGTCGTTACGCCGGAGTTGGGCTGGATATTTTATTTGACCATTTACTGGCAAAACAGCTAAATGCTAAATAT
Source organism: Pseudoalteromonas sp. ABV4_021 (assembly GCF_056159365.1). Classification (NCBI taxonomy): domain Bacteria; kingdom Pseudomonadati; phylum Pseudomonadota; class Gammaproteobacteria; order Alteromonadales; family Pseudoalteromonadaceae; genus Pseudoalteromonas; species Pseudoalteromonas sp. ABV4_021. Next base: position 2,994,290 of record NZ_JBSWVB010000001.1, read on the forward strand.
CAAACTTTGTGCACCTCCTTCTATCAAGTTTTGCAAGCTGAGCTTGCTCTGTACGGAGCAACTTTGCCCGAAAAATACCTAATCAAAACGTCGCGTATTATTAACGAAAACTGGTTTGCGAGTTACAGTCATCAGCAAGGTATTGAACTCGCCCTGCATAACACAGGAAAACGATTCAGAAATGCCGTTCCACTCGAAATATTAATGGATTGGTACAATGATAACTCTGATCGCATAGAGTCAAACTTTCAATTGCTTTACCACGATACCACTCTGTTTGCTCTAGGCAAACGAGACGAGCTTACTGCTCGCCTAAACTGATTGTAATGCGAGTATCGCTGCTTTTATCGTTGCCAATCATCTCATCATACGCTGTTTGAAAATGCAGACTTGCACGGGTAAACCCTAGCGACTTTAAACACGTTTCAGCCTCAAACATTGAGTTAAAAACCATGATTTTATCTTGCTCATCAGAAAGGGAATAAAAGTTTCCGTCTTCATCTTCCGCGCCAACTAAATAATGATTCGCATCTGCATAGCCAAAAATGGTTGGAATAAGCAAATGTCTTTCTATTTGATTTTTAAACTCATCTTTACGCATAACAATTACCTTATTGGGTGACTTTTTAAGCAATACGGAAAAACTTCGACATTCGTTCAAACTTTTTCAAAGTCACTACGTATTACTAAAAGAGGAGTTAAAAATATGAAGAATACTGTTTACTACGATGCACAATGCCCGCTTTGCAGCAAAGAAATTTCACTTTGGCGCAAGCTATCTGGCGAGCGCTTTGAATTTAAAGATGTTCATTCGCAAAACTTTCCTCGGCAACAACGAACGAATATGCTGAAGCTATTACATTTGCGAGACGAAAAAGGCGCCTGGCATATCGGGTTGAACGCAAACTTTAAACTGTGGCGCTCACACCCGATTGGCTGGGTCAGTTATTGTTTTTCAATTCCCGGTATTTATTGGCTGGTGAATCATTTTTATAATGTTTGGGCTGAACGTCGTTATGAAAAACGTTATGGCTGTGAACAATGCCAACTTTAAAACAACCCTCTACCGCAACCTGAGAATTCCTTGCCGTTAAACTGGCCAACTACGCTGGATGCAAATTTTTGACCAGACATTGAATCGGTACATGGCTTGTTAATAATTTCAAATAATAGCGTGTTTTGGCTTTCAGTTAGCTCAAACAAGCTGCTTTGTTCGGTTTCAATCGGTTCTTTATAAGGTAAGACAGTCTCAAACTGGCCGTAGTTAGTAAGATATTTAACGTGAACATTTGGTGTTATTTCAATTAACCAACCAGGTTCATTGCCAACTGCGCGAAAGCTAACACCACGAAACTTTGCGTCTTGCCAAATAGCTTCTTGACGGTTGTTAACACAGTTTTTATAAAGTGTTTGCTGGTAATTCACCATCGCATTGTCACCCTTTAACCAAACGTAATCCGCTGCTTTTTGATATTTCGCACCCGATGCCGTTCTGGTTGGCTCAAGCGCAAGCGTTTGCTGAGGCAAAAACGCCCATAGCGTTTGCCCCTCTAATCGTGCGACAAAGCTTAAATCATTTTCGCACTCAAACATCATGGTGACAGCATTTATTGATGAATCTGTTTGTGCGCTTTCACTGTTTAACTCAGACCCAACTGAATTACATGCACAGAGCATCATTAAACTCAAAAGCAAAAAAACATGTCTTAACATCTTGATTCCTTTTACAGAGAAAAACACTATAGTTGTAAAGTAGTTATACCAATATATTTAACAGAATTTGGATTAACTCTGCGTGAATTATAATTGAAGGAATAAAAAATGGCAGGAGCAAGCTTACTCACCCTCATAGATGATATCGCGACTTTGCTCGACGATATTGCGGTAATGAGCAAGGTAGCAGCAAAAAAAACCGCAGGTGTATTAGGTGACGACCTTGCCTTAAATGCACAACAAGTTTCTGGCGTAAAAGCCGATCGCGAGTTACCCGTAGTATGGGCAGTGGCAAAAGGTTCCTTTGTAAATAAGTTAATATTAGTGCCATTAGCATTGCTTATCTCTGCATTTGCACCGTTTTTGATAACGCCACTATTAATGCTTGGCGGCTTATTTTTGTGTTATGAAGGCTGTGAAAAAGTACTTGCTCCTTGGCTGCATGGTAAACATGGCGAGCAAAAAGAGCCGCAGATAGATATTCACGATAAGCATTACGAGCAACAAAAAATCAAAGGCGCTATTCGCACCGATTTTATTCTCTCTGCCGAAATTATTGTTATTTCATTAGGCACAGTTGCAAGCGAAAGCTTTAGCTCACAGCTCTCGGTATTGAGCGTTATCGCAATACTCATGACGATAGGTGTGTACGGCTTAGTGGCGCTAATTGTAAAAATTGACGACGCAGGGCTGCTATTAATAGAGCAACCTCATGTTTGGCAACAGACCATTGGCAGAGGGCTGCTTTCTTTCGCCCCGTATTTGATGAAATTACTGGCAATTGTCGGCACACTTGCAATGTTTTTAGTTGGTGGCGGTATTCTTGTCCATGGCAGCGACTTTTTACATCATCTTGTAGATGAGCTCACTTCAGCAATCAATCTGTTACTTAATACAGACCTAAACTTTTTATTACCTACATTATTTAATGCCATTATCGGTTTTATCTCAGGTACAATTGTAGTCGCAGCAACACTTTTGTTTACTAAAGTGAAGAAGCAAATACGCCGCGCATAAAAATATGAAGTAGATCATGTAACACTAAATTAGCGCTAGCTGTTAGCAACAAAATAGCTGACAATAGCGCTTGGTATAAATGGATTTAAATTATGGTGCTAGGATCAGGAGATCGCTACAATCATAAGTCTTCAAGGAACCAAGTCCACTCATGTTCTTAGAGCATATGAGTGAGCTTATTGATCGAGAGTGTACCTCTCCCTCCTCAATTGTTCTGGGATTACTTTTATACCAATTCACTTAACTAGCTGATCACCCTAGCGGACTAAATATCATGCTAACTGCGTTAGAATTTATCAATGTAGAACAACTGCATAAGAAAAATTCCGCCTTGTTACCATTTCATTTATCCAGCGCTATGCCTGATCACATACTTAACAGAATTGGTATTATATTTGGAGAAAAGTATGACCTTAAACACCCAATTAGATTTAACAGCCGCGGCAAAAATTACCCTACAGTGCATGGACTTAACCAGCTTAACTGGCTCGGAAAGCGATGACGAAATCAGCGCCCTTTGCCTGCAAGCAAACAATAACGCTGGCCATACCGCTGCCATTTGCATTTACCCGCAATACATTGAATTCGCAAAAACACAGCTCAATTCAAATGTAAAAATTGCCACTGTAACCAACTTTCCAGATGGCGACAAAAACATTGATAAAGCCGTGTCAGACACCAAGCATGCTGTAAGCTTAGGTGCAGATGAAGTGGATGTTGTATTTCCTTACCGCGCACTTATTGACGGCGATGAAACGGTTGGGTTTGAGCTTGTAAAACAATGCAAAGCTGCCTGTGGCGACACTGTTTTATTAAAAGTGATCATCGAATCTGGCGAGCTAAAAAGCGATGAGCTTATTGCGAGCGCATCTCGCGTTGCAATCGAGGCAGGCGCCGATTTTATTAAAACAAGCACAGGTAAAGTACCTGTAAATGCCACATTAAATGCGGCAAAAATCATGTTAGAAACAATTAAAGCAAGTGGCAAACAAGTTGGCTTTAAAGCCGCTGGCGGTGTACGCACAGTGGCGGATGCCAAACAATACATTGAACTTGTCACCAGTATTTTTGATCTTGATTGGGTTAACCCTGCCAACTTCCGCTTTGGTGCATCAGGCTTATTAGGTGATGTAAAAACCGTATTGCAAATCAATACCTCAAAAGATTCAACACAAGGAGACTATTAATGGTCTCATTTGATCAAATTGAATTTGCAGCTACGCCGCACCTCAATGCAAAACAAAATGACTTTGCCGAAACCATTTTACTGCCGGGCGACCCGCTGCGTGCCAAATATATTGCCGAGCATTTTCTTGATGATGCTGTGTTAGTCAACGATGTACGTAATATGCTCGGCTACACCGGCTATTTTCAAGGTAAGCGAATTTCGGTTATGGGCTCTGGTATGGGTATACCAAGCTGCTCAATTTATGCAAAAGAACTGATCACACAATATGGTGTAAAAAATCTTATCCGCGTAGGCAGTTGTGGCGCGGTATCGAATCAAGTAGCACTACGAGACATCGTTATTGCTATGGGTGCCTGTACTGACTCAAAAGTTAATCGCATGCGCTTTAAAGGCCACGACTTTGCCGCAATTGCTGATTTTAACTTGCTGAACGTTTGTTTAGCACAAGCGAATAAAACACAATTACCAGTGAAAGTAGGCAATGTGTTTTCATCTGACCTATTCTATACACCGCAACCAGAAATGTTCGAGCTAATGGATAAAATGGGCATTTTAGGTGTCGAAATGGAAGCCGCGGGCCTTTACGGTGTTGCCGCAGAGTTCGGTGCAAATGCGTTAACTATTTTAACGGTTTCAGATCATATTACGCACGATACTCACCTTAGTAGTGAAGAAAGACAAACTTCCTTCGCTGAAATGATTACCTTGGCGTTACAAACAACCGCCAATTTATGATTAAATACAGGGCTTACAAGGGTCAAATGACCCTAAGCCCTTACTTATTTGTGGATCAATGAAGAAACTTATCGACTTTTTTGCGACTAAAAACCTCATGCTGTGGGCACTGATTGGCGGTGTCATTTTCGGTCTTATTTTTGGTGAACGACTGGCGTTTTTACAGCCAGTTGGCAATGGCTTTATTAAGCTAATGCAAATCACAATTTTCCCGTACATTGTGGTTTCGCTGGTTGTTGGTCTTGGTAAGTTCGAACCCGATCAAGTACGCTCTATTTTACTTAAAGCGGCAACAGTCATGCTGTCGTTATGGGGGATTGGCTTATTTGTTATTTGGTGCTTTGCGTTTACATTACCTAAGCACGATGCCGGTACCTTCTTTTCTACCGCGCTCATTTCCGCCAAGCAAGAAATCGATTTTGTAGCTCGTTATATCCCCTCTAACCCTTTTGCATCAATGGCTGAAGGCAATGTGCCCGCCTTAGTAATTTTTTGTATTGCTTTGGGTATGGCGTTAATGGGCAATGTGCGTAAAAGCAGTTTACTCAATATATTAGATGTTGTTGGTGAAGGGCTTTCTGTTATTTCAAAGAAAATCGTTAAGATTTTTCCGATTGGTATTTTTGCTATTACCGCAAGTTCAGCAGGTACTATGAGTGTTGACCAACTGAGTACGTTGCAAGTGTATCTTGTGTTGGTAATTTTGCTTGGCCTGTTTCTGATGTTTGTTTTGCTACCTATGTTGGTCGCGGCGCTTACACCAGTGAAATATCATGAGCTAATTGATGTTGCACGCAATGCGTTAATCGCTGCATTTACCACAGGTAATGTATTTATAACCTTACCCGTGATCACCGAAGGCATTAAAAGCTATATGCATAAAAACAATATTGCCGATGCCAATTCAGATCACATTGCCGAAGTGCTGGTGCCAATAGCCTTTACATTCCCGAGCTTAGGTAAGCTTACCACGCTCATTTTTGTATTATTTGCAGCCTGGCTCACAGGTCATGAAGCAACCCTAGCTGATGTACCAAATATTACCATCAGCGCATTGTTCAGCTATTTTGCCAATGTACATATCGCAATTCCATACATGCTGGAAACCGTGCGCGTGCCAGCAGATACCTATCAGCTGTATTTGGCAATGTCGGTGATCAGCGCCAAATTTGTCTCTCCAACTACTGTGGTGTATATCGTCGCTGTCACTTTTTTAAGTATTTTTTATGTGCGCAAGCAACTGAGTTATAAGCGTGCAAAAAGCATTTTATATTTTTCATTAATTGGCGGGTTATTACCTGCCTGTATGCTCGCGGCCTACACTGTTAACTCTCAGCTATTAAAAAGCTCACATGCTGCGGATGATATTATTGCCAATATGGTGGTAAGTGACAAAGTGCCTGAACATGTACTAAATCATGTGCCAAAGGCATATGAAGATGGCAAGTTATCGCTTACCAATATCAGTGTAATTAAAAAGCGTAATTTACTGCGCGTTGGTTACATTGCAGACAACGTACCGTTTAGCTACTTTAATCACAACGATGAGCTCGTTGGCTTTGATATTAGCTTGGCACATAAACTTGCCGAAGACTTGGGCGTGCAAGTGGAATTTATCCCATTTAAAAAGCCACAACTGGTGGAATACCTCAACAAAGGGTACTTTGATATTGCTATGTCGGGGCTGGAAATTAACTTAGATGATATCGAAAAAGTCTTATTTACCGATCCGGTGCTTGAGCTAAAGCTTGCCTTAGTGACCCTTGACCACCGCAGTAAAGAGTTTCAAACCTTAGAAGCGCTGCAAGCTCATGAATCACTTAACTTCGCAACAATAGAATACCAAGCGTTACTCGGTAAAGAATTTGAACGCAACAAACATTACACACTTACCAATATTGCTAGCTATCGTGATTTTTTTGCCAACCCAGATAAGTACGATGCCTTGTTAATTAGTGCTGAAGCAGGCTTTGCGTGGACCATGTTTTATCCTGACTTTGGCGTTGTCGTTCCTGAGGGTTCAAAAGCGAAATATCCCACAGGATTTGCGGTTGCTAAACGTCACGATGACTTGGCAAATTACCTTAACTCGTGGCTCGACATTCGCCGTGCCAGTGGCAGAGTGCAAGAAGTCTACGACTACTGGATTTTAGGTAAAGGCAGCAAACCCTATGTGCGTCGCTGGTCTGTTCTTGATGATATAATTCTTGAAAAATCAGACGTTAAAGACTAGTTTATATATCAATTGCACTGATTTTATGAGCAATTATTACGGCAAATAAATGGCTTTTAACTAAGGCAACATACAGGTAATCTACAAAAATATTGTTAACAGAGTTAACGCGCCATTTAGCTCGTTAGAGCAATCGCATAATAAGTAAAATTGGTATAACAACAATAAAACGCGTTTAGGATAGCCATGAATATTACCATTATGGGTAGCATTGCCCTTGCAGTATTCGCCATGATTTTTCTCTATGTGCGGGGTGAGAACTTTAAGCGCCAAGCGAGGCAGCTATCGAGCTCACTTGATGGGGCTAACCGCGAAACAAAATACCTAAGTGAAATCGTTATTGAGCTGGCGAAAGAAGAACAAAAGCTACTACGCGAACGCTTTTTTAAAGTGCAGCGTTTAGGCTCGCCTAAAGTTGAACTGTTACGCTTTAGTGGATTACTTGTCGAAGCATCTGAAAGTGTGATTAGCGATTCAGCATTAGGCCATAAATCGGTGCAACAAGCCTTCAAACATTATGTAGCCAATTACACCCCTGTTGCTTTTGAAGAGTTTAATAGCTTTATTTTGCAACAAGACACACACATCAAACAGTTTTGGACGAAAAACAATATCCACAGCTATCTCGATTTGTGTAAGGCGTGTATTGAAGATTTGGAACGCGCTAGCTAGCCAACGCGACTATTGACACAAGTCCTGCTCATCACACAGCTGCTGCGCTTTGCTATGCCCTTGCTTAGCCGACAACGTTAACCAGTGCCCAGCTTGTACCCTGTTTTTATCTGTTCCTTCACCGGCTAAGTACATTTTCGCCAGATTATATTGCCCCCAACTATCGCCTTGCTCTGCGGCTTCACTAAAATATTCAAACGCTGTCGAGAAATCCTTCTCCTGATAGGCGGCAATGCCTTCTTGATTTGCTTTATTCAATTTAAAGCCGGCATATAAGGGCTTTGGATTGCTCGGCATTACAACAAAACCACCGAACAATTTTAGATCTTTAGGTCGGTAAGCTGCATAGATGGTGTTATTGTCGTAAAAATCTTTTATTTGCTGCTGGCTAAAAGTCTGACTGTCACTAAAAAAGTAACCCTTTTGCACAAAATTATCACTGCGCGCTGACAGTTTAAGGTCGCGCTCACGACTGTAGTTGTAGCGACTTAGTTTTAAGGTGATCGTCTCATTTTCAGTTGCAACTACCTTAGCCGCGACAACTCGCTTTTGATAATAATCCTCTTTTAAAAACTTACTGTAATCAATAAAAAAGAAATCATTTATCTGCGGCTGGTTAACAATGTTTATTTCAATATTCTGTGCCTGAGTATGCTGCTGCCAAAGCCAATTCAGCATCAAAATGATTAATACAGTACCAATAAATTTAGTTAATACGTGAAATATTGGCACTTTCGAATATTGACTATTTTCAGGCACATTTTTAGCGCTACAATTGGCGCAATATGAAGCGCGCTCTAACGCAAATGGAAATAAGGGAATTAAACCAAAACGAACAAACTTTAATTGTGTATGTGCTGTAACCGCGACTTGGTGACATTGACTACATTGAATATACTGCGGGTGTTCAAATGCTTGGTTTTTTATATTAAAAAATAGCATATACAGTCCGTTGTTTTGGTTAATTTACGTTCTTTTTTACTGTAACTAGGCAAACAAAACAACCACTAAAATATTTTCTTACAACTAACAACTGTATAAAGAACATGTATTTACAAAATTTTAACAGCGATACTTAATTCTCTTTGGCTAATTTAATAAAAAAGGCTCTAAAATGAGAGCCCTTATTGCTTAAGAATAATTAAAAGGGGATCAAAAGAAACCTAAAGGACTATCGCTATAGCTTACTAACAGGTTTTTAGTATTTTGATAGTGTTCAAGCATCATTTTATGGGTTTCACGACCTACACCCGATTTCTTATAACCACCAAATGCCGCATGTGCTGGGTAATGATGATAACAGTTAGTCCAAACACGTCCTGCTTCAATTCCACGCCCCATGCGATACGCAAGGTTCATATTTTTAGTCCAAAGTCCTGCACCTAAACCAAACTCCGTGTCGTTAGCAATTGCTAGCGCTTCAGCTTCATCTTTAAAGGTTGCAACACTGACAACAGGACCAAAAATCTCATCACGGAAAATGCGCATTTGGTTGTTACCTTTAAACAAGGTTGGTTGAATATAATAACCGCCGCCTAGCTCTTCAGATACTTGCTCAACACCACCACCGGTTAAGAGCTCTGCGCCCTCGTCCTTACCAATCGCTAGGTAACTAAGTATTTTATCAAACTGCTCTTGCGATGCTTGCGCACCAACCATAGTTTCGGTATCAAGCGGATTACCGCGCTTAATTTGTTTAGTGCGATCAATAACACGCGCAATAAACTCATCATAAATGTCTTCCTGCACCAAGAGGCGAGACGGGCATGTACACACTTCACCTTGGTTGAAGAACGCCAACACAGCACCTTCAACACACTTACTAATATATTCTTCATCTTGCTGCATAATGTCTGAAAAATATATATTCGGTGACTTACCGCCAAGCTCAACGGTAGATGGAATGATGTTTTCTGCGGCGCATTTTAAAATATGCGCACCAACTGGCGTCGATCCCGTGAACGCAATTTTTGCAATACGTGTACTGGTTGCAAGTGCTTGGCCTGCTTCGGCGCCAAAGCCATTAACCACATTCAATACACCTGCTGGCAATAAATCCCCAATGACTTCCATCAGCTTAAGAATTGATACAGGAGTTTGCTCCGCTGGTTTTAAGATAACGCAATTACCTGCCACAAGTGCTGGCGCTAATTTCCAAGCAGCCATTAATAATGGAAAGTTCCATGGGATAATTTGACCAACTACGCCTAAAGGCTCATGAAAATGATACGCAACCGTACCATTGTCTATTTCACCAATTGAACCCTCTTGTGCGCGAATACAGCCTGCATAGTAGCGGAAGTGATCAACACACAGTGGTAGGTCAGCTGCAAGTGTTTCGCGTACTGCTTTACCATTATCCCATGTTTCTGCAACCGCCAGCATTTCAAGATTCTGCTCAATTCGATCGGCTATTTTTAGTAGCAAGTTACTACGTTCTGTTACCGATGTTTGTGCCCACGCATCTTTTGCCTTATGCGCTGCGTCTAGGGCTAATTCAATATCTTTACCGTTAGAGCGAGGTATCCGACAAATGACTTCTCCTGTTACCGGTGTTGTATTATCGAAATACTTGCCGTCAACAGGAGCAACCCACTCGCCACCAATATAGTTTTCATACTGCTCATTAAACTGTACTTTGGCATCTGCATGCCCTGGATTTGCGTAAATCATTTTGCTTCCTTTATGTGTGTTGTTATTAGAGGCTTTCTTCAACTTGAATATGTGCTTCCTCAGACTAGTACTTCAAAATAATTGTTGCTTGACTCTGCATCCAAATAACTTGACTGAGAGTGCACAATTTAGCCATTATGAATCTCTACAAGTTTGGAGGAACAGGTATGTTGTTACAGGAAAAACGCAGTAAAGTTAGCACCTTAATTGATAATCGAGCTGCATTTAATAGCGACCATGTACAACTGTGTGTTTACGATACCTACCAAGCTTGTGAGCGCATTCCATTTCATGCTGAACAGTTAATGTTTTGTGCTATGCATACCGGTAAAAAAGTGATGCATCATCACAGCCTGCAACAAGGACAAGAATTTTTACCGGGACAAAGCTTTATTATTGCCGGAGGTGAACACGTTGAAATTGATTTTCCTGAGGCACATTTGAACGCCCCGACTTCATGTCTCACCATTGAAGTTGACAGTAAAAAAGTGCAGGAAGTAGCTGAGAGAATGCGCCTAGAACAAGCCTATTACAATGAGCAAAGCGCCACATTGCAGTTGAGCAACAACCCGTTTACTCAACAGCTTTATCAACGATTAGTTGACACCTTTAGCGAAAACCAGCAAGACCGAGAGGTGTTGATCGATCTTGGTATTAGTGAGTTGCTCGTTCGTATGCTGCAAGATCGCTCGCGCGAATTGGTGTTGCAGCATTGCAATCACAAAATTGGCCATAACGGATTACAATCGGCCATTAGCTTTATAAAACAAAATTTAACCAAGCCAATCTCAATTGAAATGCTATGTAAAAGTGCAGGTATGGGACGCAGTAAGTTATTTTTAGAATTTAAGCGCCAATTAGGGTGCACACCACAAGCCTTTATTGTTGAACAAAAGCTAACAGCGGCCGCGGCAAAGCTTAAGCAAGGAGCCGCGGTTACTCAGGTATGCTATGACTACGGGTTTAGCGAATTAAGCTACTTTAGCCGCCGATTTAAAAAAACATTTGGTTGCAGCCCAAGAACCTACCAAAACCAAACAGTTTAGATTTTTTCATCTATTAATTACTTAAATAGATTGAAAAAACACCGCAGCTCTGTATTATAGCCCGCGATTTTATAACACGGAATGAAAAGGAAATTTCAATGTTAAAAAAAGCACTTCTTGCTGCTTCTTCAGCTCTAGCTCTAACTGCATGTATGTCTGGTACTGGTCCTGCTCTTAAAAGCTCTGTAACACAAGGTGTTGCGGGTGTTGAAGCACGTCTACCATATGCTAACTACACTAACTACTTTGGTTATGTTGACGCATCTGTAAAACCAGAAGGTAAATACAAAAACAAAGACGCTTACTACCTATACGCTTGGGTACCAGCGGCAGTAGATGAAATTGGCGTATCTATGGTTTCACCAGCAACATCAACGCCTTCTGATAGCGACTTCGTAAACGTAAACTACACAAATAACTTCGAAAATGATTCTAAAACATATTTCGATACTTACATTGTGTTAGATCGTATGGACATTATTGACCCAGCGAAAATCAAAAACGGCGGTAAGTCACTACAAACTCTGACTTACAATGACGACAGCAGCGAACTACCACAGAATCCAGGTGGTCAGAGCTACAACTCTCTACTGCGTCAAACTTCAGATATCAACAACCCAACAAAAGCACTTGTTCGTGGTGTATATCGCATCTCTTTCACTTCATTCCGCTCAGCGATTGAAGGTTCTTTTGAAGCTACTGTTGGTACAAACGTACCAGGCGTTAAAATTGCAGCTTCGTTAGATGAACTACATAACCTAGTAAACGAAGGTTAATTAGTTTCGAGCTCGACCCTATACCAATCGGTATAAGTCGAGCTCACTTTCCTTTTATCCTGTTTGCCACCCTTTTATCATTCTTCTTCTTTCTTAATTCCGTAATCCCCTTACTCTAGCTACAAGCAAAACAGGAGTAAGAAAATGATTATTACCAATACCGAACAAGTCGCTAACTATCAAATCACGCAATCTCTAGGCTTAGTAACAGGTAATGTTGTACGCTCTAAACACGTAGGTCGTGACATTATGGCAGGTCTTAAAACTATCGTTGGTGGCGAGATTAGAGGCTACACGGAAATGATGACTGATGCGCGCTCAGTCGCTCAAGCAAGAATGACAGAAGAAGCACAGCGCTTAGGTGCAGACGCCGTGATTAATGTACGCTTTACCACAAGCGCAGTTGCCGCAGGCATGTCGGAGATCCTCGCTTACGGTACAGCTGTAAAAATCTCTAGATAATGAATTATTTCAGCTAGAAATGTCAGTTATTGACGAGATAAATTTTTTACACATTCCAAGCAGTGCTTTAATTTATTTACAACAAAATAAATGGCACTGCTTATGACACACTTCACCACTCCCGACCTATACGACGAATATTCTGACCAACTTCAAGTGGCTAGCGCAGGGTTACTTCATTTTGGCAAAGTTACAACGTTCACAGGCCAAGCAATCACCATCCAATGTCCAAATGATAACTCCAAGGTTGGTGAATTACTCAAAAGCAACGGTGACGGTAAGGTATTAGTCGTCGACGCCAATAACGCTCAACAATTCGCATTTTTAGGCGATAATCTTGCCAAGTTCGCCATCGAAAATAATTGGCAAGGTATTATTGTAAACGGCTGTGTGCGTGATGTTGAAATTTTAGAACAGATGTCTTTAGCAATTATGGCTAGAGGCTGCGTACCTCGAAAGACGCAAAAACAGGGTTTAGGCGAACAAGTAAGAGCCGTCAGCTTTTTAGACGTCACTGTCCATAATGGCGATTGGATTTATGGCGATCGCAATGGGTTATTAATAAGCAAATCACAACTGATTGAATTGGGATAAGCACTTCGAACTAAGGGTCCGAACCAAAACCTCACTTCACAGGCCATAAAGCAAAAAACCCTGCAAACTATTTATATGAGGTTTTAATTTAGTTCGTGTAACGGAGGGGAGTGGATTAGCGCTTGTGCATCCTGCACTCGCCCACTGCGTGGCGCGTTCGCGGCTCAAATTGTTCCTGACTATTCTTTCGTATAAAGAGCTTCGAACTAAAACCTCACTTCACAGGCCATAAAGCAAAAAACCCGCAACAATATGATGCTGTTTTGGGTTGTGTAACGGAGTTAGTCGGGATTACAAAATATATCCCTATATTTTGCCCTACGGGCACACTGCGTATGGTCGAAAGTGTTCCTGACCTTTCTCGTAGGTAAGAGTGTCGAACTAAGGGTCCGAACCAAAACCTCGCTTCACAAGCCATAAAGCAAAAAACCCCGCAACAAGTTGCAGGGTTTTTGCTTTATACATGGCGGAGAAGGAGGGATTCGAACCCTCGATAGGGCTACAAACCCTATACTCCCTTAGCAGGGGAGCGCCTTCGGCCACTCGGCCACCTCTCCAGCGCAAATACATTTAAAATGGCGGAGAGATAGGGATTTGAACCCTAGATAGGCTATTAACCTATGCCGGTTTTCAAGACCGGTGCTTTCAACCACTCAGCCATCTCTCCATGCGCAAAATAATACTCAGCCAACCGTAAACTGTAAATAGCAAAAAGTTTGTTTGCTCAAATAAACATCAAAAAATTAACATTTTTATTAAAAAAAGCAGTTTTCGCACCTTTATCATCAATATTTACCATCAATCACCAAACATTACCGCTAATCATCTTACCGAACTCGACCTTTTAAAAATTCGTAATATAGCACCCAACAAAACGATTTAACTTCACCGCCATGAGGAATGAGACATGAATAAACTAATTACAGCAACTATCGCAGCAGCAAGCATTTTATCTTTTAACGCAGCCGCCAAAGTAACACCATCGGATAATAGCTTATCGTCAAAAATCTGCGCCGCAGCAGCAAATGAGCAAGATGGTAAATTACGTCGCTTACTTAAGCAGGAAAACAAAAACGTACGTAAAGCTGCTGAAAATATTTTATGTAATGGCAAGTCACTCGAAGCGTTTGCGCAAGACATCAAAAACGCAAAAGTAGCAAAGCAATTTAGTGATAACACAGACTATATTGCTAAGCGCTAATCTACCAATTACCTGAAGTTAAAAGGGCGAGTTTACCTAAGTAAACTCGCCCTTTTCTGTGTTTAAACGCTGTCTGATTTTTCTACTTTCGATACATCAACAAAAAACAGCTGAAATTTTTATCTACTAAAACTGACCTTCAACGATAGCTTTTTGCCAAATTTCACCTATCACGCATATTTACCATCAATCACCAAACATTACCGCTAATCACCTTACCGAACTCGACCTTTTAAAAATTCGTAATATAGAACCCAACAAAACGATTTAACTTCACCGCCATGAGGAATGAGACATGAATAAACTAATTACAGCAACTATCGCAGCAGCAAGCATTTTATCTTTTAACGCAGCCGCTAAAGTAACACCATCGGATAATAGCTTATCGTCAAAAATCTGCGCCGCAGCAGCAAATGAGCAAGACGGTAAATTACGTCGCTTACTTAAGCAGGAAAACAAAAACGTACGTAAAGCTGCTGAAAATATTTTATGTAATGGCAAGTCGCTTGAAGCGTTTGCACAAGACATCAAAAACGCAAAAGTAGCAAAACAATTTAGCGATACCACAGATTATATTGCTAAGCGCTAATACACCAATTACCTGAAGTTAAAAGGGCGAGTTTACTTAAGTAAGCTCGCCCTTTTTGATTCTTAAAGCTTAGATGCCTTTGCAACTATGCACAAACCAACCGGTAGCCTATGCCTCGCTTAGTTTCTATCATGCTCTCGTCTTGATCTGACAGTATTAGCTTTTTACGTAACTTACCAATATATACATCAACAACATTGGTCATTGGATCCATTTCCATACCCCAAACATTACTTAAAATGCGCTCGCGGCTAAGGTACTTGCCAGGATTTGTCATTAGTAATTCAAGAATCGCCATCTCTTTAACTGTTAGCGAAATTTCTTTACCTGCCAAGGTTACAATGTAACTGTCGCGATCAAAACTCAACTCTTCAAACGTTAAGGTATTCGAGCGTGCTTTTTGCGATGGCTTGCGACGCGTAACCGCTTCAATTCGCGCCAACAGTTCTTCATATGCAAAAGGCTTAGTTACGTAATCATCTGCACCTAAACGTAAGCCGTGAACAATATCCTGAGAGGCATCCATGGCAGTCAGCATAATGATTGGAATCTCAAAGTTTTTAATGCGTAATGCCTGACACACTTCTAAGCCGTTTAAACCGGGAAGCATTATATCGAGCAAAATCAGATTAAAGTCGCCTTCAAGCGCCAGATCTAATCCTTCTTTACCATCGCTGGCACGCACCACAAAGTACCCTTCAGCACGTAATCCGCGCTCTAAAAAACTCGCTACGCGGTCATCGTCTTCAACTAATAAAATTCTCATTACGTTCCTCACCATTTAATGGTAATAGTATAGTCGCCACAGAGCCTACACCTGAAGCATTTGATTTTAAACTAATATGACCGCCATGCGCATCAACTATCGCCTTTGCAACAGGCAGACCTAACCCCGAACCTGGTGTGTTTGAACGGTTGCTACGATAAAAGCGTTCAAAAATATTTTCCAACTCTTGCTTGGTAACACCCTGACCTGCGTCAATTATTTTAATAATGACCACTTGCTGGCGACACATTACTGTTACTTCTGTAATCGCATGTTCAGTCGAGTAACTAAGTGCATTTTCTAACAAAATCATTAGTACTTGGCGAATTCTACGTTCATCAAGCTCAAGACTGATCTCTTCGCTAATATCAAATACGATATCTTGTTTACGCTCTTGCGCTTTACGACGGTACACATAACACAAATCCTGAATCAACTTTGATAGATTCACTTCACTACAAGAAAGCCTTAACTCACCTGCGCTCGACCGCGCAACTAGCATCAAATCATCGATCAATGCAGTGGTATGACTTACTTGATCAACAACTGCAACAAGTGTTTCAAGGTAATCATCAACATTCTCTGAATGACTGCGTAACAAGATCTCTGATTCACCGCGAATTATTGTAAGAGGCGTGCGTAATTCATGAGAAATATCAGCTAAAAATTGGCGACGCTGCTTATCAACATAGGCCAATTTTTCGTTACTCAAAGCCAAGGCTTTTGTCCGCTCTTGTACTTTTTCTTCTAGCTGAAGTTTAGCCTCACCCAATTCCGTTTGTTTTGTTTTTAGCTCACTTGCCATAAAGTTTAAGGCATCTGCAAGCTTGGCAAATTCGGTGTCTTTTAGTTTTGGAATACGGTGTTCTAGTTTACCGGCTGTAAACTGACTAGCTGCAAACTGAAGTTGTTTTGTTGCCTTTGAAATACGCTGCCAAAAAAACCAAATGGTCAGCATCATAAACAAACTTAATAGTCCTAGTGCAATTGCCAAGTAGCGGTTATTGCGCTCAGACATAATTTTACTGTTATCACGAATCGCTTCAGCCTGTAAATTTTCTTGCTTTACGGCCTCACTTATTAAGGCATTAAACTCCGCATGCACGCCCTGTTGCTGCAATAAACGATACAGGCTTTGCGCTTCAGATAATTCACCGCGCGTAATCAGCGATCTGATTTCTTGCGAAGTCGTAATAATGCGCTCAACTTTTTGTGTTACCCGGTCTAACAATGCGAGCTCATTTTGCGTGCTGACCTCAGGTGCCAAGGCTACTTTTTTTAACAGGGAATTACGTACTTCAACAATTGCTGTACGCAACTTTTGCTCATTTTCTTCACGTAACTCAGGCGCAAGCACAATGCCGTTACGCGACATTTCACCAATCGCAACAAGCTTCTCGAAAGTGTAAAGGGCGATATTTGAATACTGATTAAGAATTTTATGAACAAGTTCTGATTTTTGTGCATTGTCTTTAAAGCGGTTTGAACTATCAAAGTAAAGACCTGCCATCGCCGAGCTGAACAGTGAAATAATCACTAACGCGATAAGTAATTTATGAGTAAGGCGACTTTGGATTTGATAAGGAAGGTGATTCAACTGCTTTTCCATTCAATGGGTTACCAACTAATTAGTGCATAAATACTAAGTTAGCCGTAAATCTGCGAGTTTACTATATTGTTAGAAGTAAAAAGAGTTAATAATTCACCTACCTATTAACTCTCACAACAACAATATTGGGATTGCGTTCCTGTCCCCTGAAAATACCATCGACTGAAACATTCTTGCGTCAATTAAAGCCGACGGTAATACAGGAACGCGAGACATATAGTAATGACAACAGCTAAATTAAGCCTGTTGAATTAATTAAACTTTCCTAAGTCATATTTAAAAATTAGTTAAACAACATAGTTTACTTTAAAAAGCATTAGATTATTAAATTAAAAAAGGCTGTAATTTATAAAATTACAGCCTTTTAAACAGGTGCGAACGGTCGCAAATAAATCATCATTTATTTATATGCAACTGCGCCTGCTAATGCGAGTTTTTTGCCATAGCGGTTTAACTTAGCCAATAAGCTTTTTTTACCGTTATTAGAACGAGTTAATTGACCTTGAGATTGGCCACCTTGATTTAACGCTTGTTTAGTCATGTGATTGCTCCTGTTGTTTAACTAGGTGCTATTTTGCGTTTAAACATGGTTAAAATCCAATCAATAAAATTACCATTATGACATGAATTTTTCTAATGCGAAATTAAAATAACTATAGTTGCATATAAACTGCATAAATGTGCAAAACCCAATCCTATCTATTTGACCTAAAAGCCTTAAACGGGCAAGCTTGTGCTTAGCGTTTTATTAATCACCATTTCATGAATAAACATTATCTAATTGTTTTAAACCCACTACCAAATAAACAAAAAAAATATTGGTTAAATTGGCTTGTTACCACCTTAAAGCAGCAACAACATAGCTACTATATTTTTACGACCTCAGCAGTATTAGCGGATAACAAACTTTTCTTTAAACAACATTTAGCAGAATACACCGAAGTGATCATGCTTGGTGGTGATGGCACGCTACACTTACTGGCCAATTGCATGGCGTACAGCAGCAAACCAATTACCGTTTTACCGTGCGGTACTGGTAACGACTTTATGCGCAACTTTGCCTATAGCAAACAACAACTAAAGCAGTTAGTACAAAGCGACCGCTTAATGACGATTGATTTAGGAAAAGTTAATGCGCGTTATTTTATTAATAGCGCAGGCGTAGGCTTTGACGCTGAAATTGTAGAGCGCACCAAAGGAAATAAAGGTTGGTTGGCACGCTTCAGCTATTTATATCATACCCTTGCTTGTCTTTTTTTCTTTAAAGAGTCACTCTTATCGTTGAAGCAGCAAGGTAAAGAAACACACTATAAAAACTTTCTTACGGTGTTTGCTAATGGCAAATACTTTGGTGGCGGTATGAAAATTGCGCCCAACGCAGAGCTAAACTCATCGCATTTAATACGCTACAGTGTAGAAAAAACACATTTAGCTAAAAAACTCTGGGCATTACCGAAGCTCTATTACGGTAAACATGTTACGCTGCAGGAAGTGAAGGAACACGCATTTACACAACTTGAAGTCTCAACCCCAAACTTGCCGGTGCAAGCTGATGGAGAATCAGCAGGTTACACACCTGTGGTGATTGAAGTAGCAAAAAGTGCGTTAACTATAAAAGTAATTTAATTGTTGTGATGCATTTATGCCAAAACTGAGCATTATTAAAGTTTCAACCATCGCTGTTTTCATTTTTTGCACACTAATGAGCAGCGTATTTATCTTTTTGCAATATCAAAGTCGTTTAGAGTCTGCTACTACACAAGCACTTACCAACCACCAGCAAGCATTAAAAGAAGTGCTTACACGCATTCGCTCCGATTATAGTAATGCACAAAAAGTGCTTAGCAGTTTGATATATCGCTATCAAGCAAAACAAACCCTACTCGATGAATTTCCACCACTGCTTTTAAAAGAACTTAGTATGTTCTTACATAAAGATATTCATGTTGATGCAATTATGTTTGCAACTCAAAAGGGGGAGCTATGGGCGCTACACCAACGTACTGAAGAGCAAACGGCATTATTCGCCAATGCACCAATTAACACTTACTTCATTGTGCAAAACCTTAACGCCGCTCAAGAGGTTCGCATCTATTATACGCAATCACTTGAATTATTAGACCAAGAAAAACTTGCTGCAAGCATCGACTACACAAAGCGACCCTGGTATACCCAAGCCCAAAAATCGAACACTTTAGCCTTAGTAGAACCCTACCAAGACCAATACAGCAACAAAAAGATATTTTCACTAGTAAAACAACAGAACCAATTAACCGTAAGTGTTGATTTAAATTCTACGTCACTCTATGCATCTATGTATCACGACAAATTAAAGTTTAATACTTGGTTATTTTTGATGAATAGCAGCAACAAGATACTCGCATTGCAAGATAGCAAAAGTATTCAACTGGAGGAGCATCAAATTGCGCCATGGCAAACATGGTTAGCCCAATCGGCAACATTAGTTAGATCAACCAATCTAACTAAACTTACTGAAGTCACTGCAAACGATGATAAGTGGTACATGAGTGCAACACACATTGAGCCTCAGACAAAACAAGGAGTTATGCTAGTTGCTGCAACAAAAGCCGAGTATATTTTGCAGCCAATTTACAACCAACTTTATGTTTGGTTACTTGTCGTTCTGAGCGTCAGCTTAATTCTAATTCCTATCAGTTACCTCCTCGCTCGATTAATGACCCGCCCTATTCGGCAACTTGAAAATTATGCCTCGCAATTAGCAAATTTCGAAACTCCGAAGCCTTTCTCTAATTATATAAAAGTCGAAGAAATTGAGGATTTGAAAATAAGCTTAAAGCACCTATATGGCAATCTGAATGAGTTTTTTAGTTTGCTTGCTACTTTGTCAAAAGAAAACGACCTGCAGCGGCTTATCGACAAAATAGCAAGCCAATCAGCTAATATGATGGTTGCACAAGGGTGCTTAATACTACTTACACAAAACAATAAATTGTGCGCAGAACTACTCTGTTTTGATGGCCAAAAATACGATACAAATACACTCGCTCAAATTAACTGGCAAAAACTATATCAACTTGATGAAGTCAGCAAAACCAGCGCTCTACCCAACGATTTAAAGACGTTATTATCGCAAAGCGATAATGCGCTTTATCAGCTACTTGTTCCACTTAAAAACAGAGAGCAACAAGTAATTGGGTTACAAATTTATTTGTATCCAAATTCCACAGAAAAACAAACCATCAGCTTAAAATTAGCAGAACAAGTAGCTACATTTTTTGGTGTAGCAATCGAAGGTAGGAAGCTAGTTAACAAACAAGAAAAACTACTTGATTCCTTTATTCACGTTATTGCAGGTGCAATAGACACTAAGTCACACTATACAGGTAAGCATTGCCAGCGCGTACCTGAGCTAGCAACAGCATTAGCTACGCACGCTGGTAACTCGCAGCTATTTCCTCAATTTGAGTTTAATGATGGTGCAAAACGTCAACTTTCTATTGCCGCTTGGCTACATGACTGTGGCAAAGTAACAACACCCGAGTATATTGTTGATAAAGCAACGCGTCTTGAGACTATCTATAACCGAATTCACGAAATAAGAACGCGTTTTGAGGTTGTAAAACGTGATTTAGAAATTGCTGCGTTAAAGCAGCAACTAGCTAGCGTAGACAAAGACCAAATTGAAGCCCAATTGCAGCAACAAATAAATCAGCTAGAACAAGATTTTGCCCATGTTGCATACTGCAACACAGCCGAATTTGTTTCTGACAGTGACATCACTAAACTCGAAAAAATATCACAACGTATGTGGCGACCTTATTTTGACGAACGTCTTGGTCTGTCGCAAGAAGAGCTTACCCGCTATGACTCAACCCAACTAACTCAGGATATCGGACTGCTCGTGAATAAAACAAGTCATTTGCTAGCAGATCAGAACCTAAATTGTGACAAGCAAAAATATACCTTAGTACAGCCTGCTTTGAGAAATAACTTGGGTGAACTTTATAACTTGAGTATTCGGTCAGGAACAATTAATAACGAAGAGCGCTACGCGATTAATCACCATATTGTGCAAACAATAGAAATCCTTGAAAAGCTCCCGTTCCCGAAGCACTTAAATCGAGTACCTGAAATAGCCGGAGCACACCACGAAAAGCTCAATGGACAAGGTTATCCTAAAGGCTTGTCGGGTGAAGCGATTAGCTTTGAAGCCAGAATCTTGGCCATTGCCGATATTTTTGAAGCATTAACGTCGTCAGATCGTCCCTATAAACAAGCCAAAACCCTTACTCAAGCGCTTGAAATTATGCAAAAGTTGGCCGCAAATGAAGAATTAGATCAAACCTTATTAAACTTTTTCATTTCAGAAAAAATTCCCGAAAAATACGCTGAGCAATATCTAAAACCTGAACAAATGAACTAGTACGAATAAAAAGGGAGCCTAGGCTCCCTTACATTGATGACTGACGCTTTAATCTAAATTCAACATCCTTAATTTAGATTGATGATTTTTTCGTTTCCACTTTAAATACATCGTAATTTGCAAGTGCCGGAATACGTGCTTGTAACTCATCCTCTTGCATTGCTAGGTCTTTAAAGTCAAAACACATTTGGTCGGCTCTTTGCTCAATATTCTTCGCTTGTAGCTCAACTTTTTCTTCAATTTGCTCGCCCATACGTTCCATGCGCTGCTCAAACTCGCTCATATCGCCGCCAGAACTTAACATTTCGCTACCTAGCGTAATCAGCAAGCTGCCAATGGATTCCATAATCATTTCTTCCATTGCTTGTTCCATCTGCTGATCGAACTTACTATCGAATGTGTCGCCAATGTTATCGAAACGACCCTGATCCATTATGAATGTGCCGCCGTCATAAAATGCCGCATGAATTTCATCGCCAATCTCTGACATCATTTGTTCCATTGTAGCCATATTTTTTAAGCCAAATGCATTGCCCACTTCGCTTAGGGCAACACCTGCTAACGCGACACCTTCCATCGCAATCTCAGCCACTTGTGGAACCTGACCGCGCACATCGCTAGAGTAACGGGCAAGTAATGTTTGATCCGCTGCAGAGAGTGACTGCGCCTCACCATTAATCTGCAAGTTACCATCTTGGTCAATAACCACTTCTCCTGACTCGGCTTTGATATTAACCGTATCAGGCGTAATCGCTAAGGTGTTATTAAATTCTAAATTGCAGCTATCCGACGAAAAGCTCATATTGCTGTCGTGACCATCTTGATGTGCTACTGCATTTGTTGATAAGCCAATACACGCTGCCACTGCTGTTGTTAAAAGTAATTTTTTCATAGTGATTCCCGTATCTTTTGCGTTTTAATTTTTTCTCTCGTTGATTTAGCTATATCAAGGTCAGTGCCAAATTTAAAAAACAATTAAAATACAAATAGATAACTATTTTTCATGACTTTAAAAGTTTCTATAAAAGCATGTAAAAACTAAAAAATAGTAAATTTAACCATATGATTTGTGTATTTGACCAAGTAATTTGAAATATATTTACTTGCGCAAAATACAATAATGGTTATTACTGTTTATGAGTGCTTAAACATTTAATGTTGAGGGTGATCATGAAAGACAATTACCAAAACATAAACAATCAAGAGCCGCTAAATAGCGATTTAGAAAACAACCAAGAAAACGAACATAAACGCGAAGTTAAAAAACGTTTAGAAGATATTTTAGAAAGAAAGCGATTACGAAAATCCATTGGCATGGATGACACCCACAATTACTGGGATGAGCTATAACAGCATTTCGCGCCATTGTTCAAAAAATAATTAGCCACTGTTGATGCTTTATGTGGCGGGCATTGCACAACCCTAATTCCAAACTTAGTCACACAAAATAATAAAAATCAGCCAATACAAATTAATCCATAAAAGTAGAGCTTGTTGAGCTTTGTGGTCTAAACTCTGTTCAAATTCAAAGCTTTTTGATATCGGCGTTGCTTTGTAGGCCAGCGGACTAAATCAATAAGCAACAACAAAGAACAAAACGCTTTAGTTAACCTGAACGAATTCACCTAAATTTAGGTTAGCTGTGTTCGTTTAACTGCGACATTAAATCACCGAGCAGTGCTTTTAGTTGGGCCGCCTTATCAAGATCTAACCCTACTTTATCTACCAGTTGTGAAGGTAGGCACGAAAGCGACTGCTGTAGGGAGTTACCGTAATCAGTTAAATAAATACGTACTTTTCGCTCATCCCAATCATCACGCCTGCGCTCAATTAAGTTATTGTCGGCCATACGCTTTAAAATAGGCGTTAATGTATTATTGTTTAAAATTGCCTGCTGCCCAATTTCACCTACAGTCACGCCATCTTGCTGCCATAAAATCAGTAAAATAACGTACTGCGGATACGTTAGTTTGTATTTGTCCAACTCAGGCTGATAAAGCCGCGTCACTAAGCGTGACGCCGCATAAATTGGAAAGCAAAGTTGATTTTCTAACAGTTGCTCAGGCTTACTTGTCATACTATTGCGCCAGCGCTTTTTCGATATAGCTAGCAAGCGCATCCGGTTTTGTTGTAGGCGCAAAACGCTTAACTGGTTTGCCATCTCGGCCAATTAAAAACTTAGTAAAGTTCCACTTAATTTTATTGCCTAAAATACCCGACAATTCAGTGCGTAAATACTTATAAAGTGGGTGGCTATTTTCACCATTTACATCGATTTTCTCTGTCATAGTGAAATCAACGCCATAGTTAATTAAACATTCGCCCTGAATTTGTTCTGGCGAGCCTGGTTCTTGTTGGCCAAACTGGTTACATGGGCAACCAATAATAACTAAACCTTGGTCGCTATACTTTTTGTGTAACGCTTGAAGACCTTCATATTGTGGTGTTAATCCACACTTACTCGCAGTATTTACAACTAATACGACTTTGCCTGCAAAATCTGCAAAGTCGATATTCTGACCTTGCAAACTGTTAATACTAAATTGATAAAATGGTGCCATTAGCTTTCTCCTCTATTGCAGTCAAATATATCGTGCGCGATATAATCGCACAATAATAGTTCAAAAATTGAAATAAATCCCGGTCATCTCGATTTAAACTCTTCAATTAAAAAATCGATTAATAAACGTACTCTTAAGGGCATTAGATCACGGTTGGGGTAAACCAGCCAAGAGGCGTTATCAGCAACTTGATATGAGTCTAATAAGCTTACTAATTTGCCACTTTCAATATAGTCACCAACAATATCATACGCTAGATGAGCAATGCCCAAGCCAGATAAACACGCTTGCAGCAGCGCTTCTCCATTATTGCTGCGCCAACGTCCAGCCACCTTAAACTCTTTAATATTGTCGCCCATATTAAAGCGCCAACGGTTAGTAACCGCTATTAAACAATTATGCTCTATCAATTGCTCTGGATGGCTTGGTGCAGGAAACTTTGCTAAGTACTCAGGCGATGCAACTAAAGTCATAACACGTGTTGAAAGAGGCCGTGCAATCAAATTAGAGTCTGCCATTCGGCCAAATCGAATCGCTAAATCAACGCCTTCGGCAATCAAATCTACATTGCGGTTATTAAAATCCATGGTAATCGACACTTGTGAATACCGCTGACAAAACTGCGCGAGCTTTGGTGCTATTTGCTTGGAGGCAAAATCGCCGGCACACGAGATTTTAATTTTGCCCTTCGGTTCTTGTTGTTCACCTTGCAGCGCAAGGTTAGCCTCTTCCATTGCAGATTGAATCGAGTGTAATGAGGCTGCATATTGCTGCCCTGCTTCAGTTAAATTAAGCGAACGCGTTGTGCGTTTTAAAAGCGCAACACCCAATCTCGACTCTAACTGCGAGACGCTACGGCTAATATGTGATGTTGACACATCAAGCACTTTAGCGGCTTGAGTAAAGCTACCACTGTCCACTACAGCCAAAAATTCGTTGATCCCTTGCCAGTTCATACCGAGCACCTATGCAAAAATAAAAATTAAAACACAATTATTATTGCATACATGCAAAAGTGATTTGTCAACGGTGGGGATTTTCCCAACTCAGAAAAACGTTAGACTGGCTTTAATTACCGTACCTAATTGAGGCAATGCAATGGAATTTAGTTTTGTAAATCCAACTAAAATTATTTTTGGCCAAGGCCAAATCGCAAGTATTCAACACGAGATCCCACAGTCAGCAAAAGTACTGGTTATTTATGGCGGTGGCAGTATCAAACAAAATGGTATTTACCAGCAGGTAACCGATGCCCTGAGTGAACACCAAGTTTTTGAGTTTTCGGGTATTGAGCCAAACCCGAGTTATGAAACCGCAATGCGTGCAGTTGCACAAATAAAAGAGCACAACATCGATTATTTACTTGCGGTAGGCGGTGGCTCCGTTATTGATGGCACAAAGTTTATTGCTGCTGCGGCCAAGTTCGATGGTGAACCATGGGATATTTTAGCAAAAGCAGCAGAAGTAACAGACGCCCTGCCAATTGGTGTTGTACTTACCTTACCTGCTACAGGCTCGGAATCAAATAGCTATTCAGTTGTATCTAAGCTCGACACCAACGACAAGCTGCCGTTCGCGAGTGAAAAAGTACAACCAAAGTTTGCTGTACTTGATGCACAAGTAACAAAAACATTACCTGAAAGACAATTAGCGAACGGTATCGTTGACGCATTTGTGCACGTTATGGAGCAATACTTAACATTTGACCATGGTGCCAAAGTGCAAGATCGTTTTGCTGAAGGCTTATTGCATACGCTAATTGAAGATGGTCCACGTGTGTTCGCAGAACCAGATAACATGATGGTTCGAGAAAACCTAATGTGGTCGGCAACTATGGCGCTAAATGGGCTAATTGGTGCAGGTGTACCACAAGACTGGTCTACACATATGCTTGGCCATGAAGTAACTGCATTATACGGCTTAGATCACGCGCAAACTCTCGCGATTGTGCTGCCACGCATGATAAATGCGATGCGCCAACAAAAAGAAGCGAAGTTATTGCAGTATGCTGAACGCATTTGGGGTATTACAGAGCAAGATAAAAACTTAGCTATTGACCGAGCGATTGAAAAAACCGAGGCGTTTTTCCACTCGGTAAACATGCCAACGCGTTTAAGCGATTACCAGTTAGATGAAAAA
Organism: Pseudoalteromonas sp. ABV4_021; assembly: GCF_056159365.1. Lineage (NCBI taxonomy): Bacteria > Pseudomonadati > Pseudomonadota > Gammaproteobacteria > Alteromonadales > Pseudoalteromonadaceae > Pseudoalteromonas > Pseudoalteromonas sp. ABV4_021. The sequence goes on from NZ_JBSWVB010000001.1 coordinate 3,020,670, forward strand.
GTAGCTGATGCTGTCGTTGAACAGCTTGAACGTCACGGTATGACTGAGCTTGGTGAAAGCCAACAAGTAACACTTGATATAAGCCGCGCAGTATTAAAGGCATCGGTTTAAGCGCCCACTGCTAAACTCTAACTGCTTTAAAGCAGTTAGAGTTTCAGTAAAAAGAACACCACCAAACTCACCACGGTAGTGACATATAAATTCTTAAAGCGATATGCCAGTAAAACGGCAACACCTGCTGCGATTAAATACGGATTATCGAGCGAAATAGCCAACTCCCCCTTTTGTACAAATACAATCGGTACCCAAATCGCAGTAAGCACACACGGCGCGCTAAAACTTAAAAAACGCTGCATTTTAGGCCCTATGCTAAAGGGCAAACGCTTAGATAAAAATAAAAAACGCGTTGTGAATGTGATGCATGCCATCAAAAAAATAATCTCTAGCATTTTGCACCTCGCCTGCTTTCAAGCACATAACCCACACTCATGCCAAGCAGTGCGGCGAAAATAAGTCCAAGTTCAAATTGCCAAAGTTTAAAAATAACAATACTGATAGCCGAGGTTAAACACGCTATTAAAACTGGCCAATTGTTGATACTTGGGATCACCAAGGCGATAAAAATTGAGGCGATCGCGAAGTCTAACCCAAGCTGAGTTAGGTCTGGCAGTAACGCCCCTGCAACAACACCTATAAGTGTCCAAATATTCCAAGCGATATAAAAGCTGCCGCCCGCAACTAAGGCGTAAATTAGCCTTACTTTCCCTTGATATGCCCTATGGTGATGTGAAAAAGCAAAAAGTTCATCCGTTAGTAAAAACCCCAAGCCTAAACGCCACTTAAGCGGCTTATCAATTAAACGATGGCGCACACTTAAGCCATACAAAAAGTGGCGAGCACTAATAATAAAAGTAGTGACTAAAATGGTGATAAGTGAGGCGTTACCAGCGATTAGTTCTATTGCAACAAGTTGCGCAGAACCGGCAAACACCAATAGTGACATTAGCTGTGCTTCTAGCGGACTAAAACCCGATTGCACTGCCAGCGAGCCACATAAAATACCCCATGGGATCACCGCTAGATTGAGTGGGAGCATATCCCAAAACCCTTTAGCAATTGCTGTTTTCATTTAATTCTCGTTGATTGACCAATAATTTATGAGACTTGGTAAAGTACTGCCTTGCTGTACTGCTTAGGGGTCAACCCCATATTCTTCTTAAAATATCGATGAAAGTGACTTTGGTCATAAAAACCAACGGATAGTGCCACTTCATTAATCGCAAGCCCCGAGCGTAGCATTTGCTTGGCGCGATTTATACGAAATTGCGTTTGATAAACATGCGGTGTCATACCTGTTTCAGCCTTAAACTGCCGAATAAAGTGAAACGGACTCATATGAGCAATCGCGGCAAGTTCGGTCAGACTAATATTATCGAAATAATAATCGCGCAAATAATCAAGCGCCGAGTTTAGTTGTGGTTTGCGTGATAGCCCTTTTAAATTAAAAGCTCGTTTATTATGGCGAGCAATTAAATTAATTAATAATTGATACAATGCTGACTGCTTTGCCAACACACTTTTCTCAGTCGCGAGTAAATCAAAGGTAACCGCCATTTGCTTTGCTAATACAGGGTCGAACACTACCGCTTGTTCAAAATAAGGCGCGCCTAGTTTTGCTTTACCAATCCCATCAGTTAGCCCTTCAAATAACTCTGGAGTTGGATACATAGCACGGTAACCCCAGCCATGCTCCGTCGCAGTTTGACCATTATGTACTTGGTCTGCATTAACTAAGATAATACTGCTTGCTGGCGCGACATGATTTTCACCACTGCGAAAAAACCGCTGTGCACCATTTTCAATTAACCCTATGGTATAACCTTCATGACTATGGCGTGCGAAATTCTGCTGCTTATACTGCGCTTTTAGTACTTCGAGTCCATTTAAATCCTGATGATATTGAAAGACTGTTTTTTCCATGAACGCTTCTCAAAAATAAAGGGAGCAAAATATTTACACAATCAGTATAGCCAAGCGGTTTTTTTAAAATTGTACAAAATTGCTCAATAACATTTTTTATGGTGTTTAACGTATTTGCTTATCGTATTCATCTGATTTATGGCAACATAGTAAGACTTCAATTTGGGTTTAAAGACCTTACATATTGATTTATTTTTATAACACGCTTTAGGGGCCAAAATGCAAAAAACACAAGTATGGGATGGATTTATCCGTTTTTTCCATTGGAGCATGGTCGCATTAGTTGCAACACTTTACTATTCGGCTGAAAACAGCCTTATGGAAGTGCACTTTGTCGCAGGCTTCACACTATTAGCACTATTAGCAACACGTATTATTTGGGGCATTATCGGCAGTGATACTGCAAAATTATCGGCATTACTGCATTCACCGAAAAGCACTATCGCAGCGATTAAAGGGCAGCAACAAGCAAAACCAGGGCACAACGCAGCTGGTAGTTATATGGTGATCGCGTTTCTTATATTACTTGTTTCGCAAGCCGTTACGGGTTTAATGACCACAGACGATATAATGTATGATGGCCCGTTAGTAGCTATGGTGAGCAGCGACCTATCGTCGCTTGCTGGCAGCTTACATCATAAAATTTTTGACTTAATCTTGGTTGCAATCGCACTGCATATTGCGGCTATTGTTGTTTATAAACTAAAAGGCAAAGCACTTGTGCCACCTATGATCACAGGCAAAACAGCAGAAAGTTATAAACAAAGTGTCAAAATGAAAAGCGGTTGGCTAGGCTTTGCGATCTTTGCAGTGCTTGCCACGGCTATTCTCTACGTTTGGGGCGCTGAGTCAATTAGTACATTGATAGGCTAAACTAACACCAAATAACCACATTAAAAAGGTCAGCATATGCTGACCTTTTTTGCGATTAACTTAAGCAATTAATCTTTGAAAGACTTGTGACAATCTTTACAACCTTTTGCCCAAGCGCCAAATGCAGGTTTAATTACTTTTGGGTCACCTGACTGTGCAGCAACTGCTAGTTTATCCGCATAATCAGCAAACGCATTTGCTTTTTGCATAAACGTTTCATTGTCTGACCATACAGCCGCTAGTGCAGACGTATCGCCTTTGTCTGTGCCCGCGTAAAACGCTTCCCAAGGCATTTTCGATAATGCCGCAGCATTGTTAGCACGCATTTGGAAAGTTTCCGCGTTAAATTCAACTTTACCTTTTAACATATCGCCCATATTTGCGATTTGCGTACGAATTAACTGAAACGCTTGTTGACGGTATTCGATAGCATCCTCTGCTTCTTTGAATGCAGGGTTAGCGTTTGCAAGTGCTGGTGCAGCAATTGCAGCTGCAAGAACTAATGTTCTTAATTTCATAGTTTGCCCCTAATATTATTAACTTACCAATTATTACAGCATCCCATTCAATGCTGCAACTGGAAACGACCAATCCGCGAATTTACGCGTTATAAGATTCAAATGGTGTATTCTTTTGTTACCAAAGTACTTTTTCAATGGTGTTTGGCGCTTCACCAATCAAGGTTGAAACCACGCGATTTTGCTTATCTAACAAGATAATGCGTGGCACACCCGCGTTGGCAAATTGACTGTAAATTTTACGTTCTGGATCAGCCACCATGGTGAAGTTAGTTGCAAACTTTTCTGAAAAGTTCACTAAGCTTTGCGTATCTTCTTCTCGACCAATCGCAACAATCTGCAGATCAGGGTCTGCGATAAGTGGCGATGCCATTAACTGTTTAACAAAACGCTGTGAATCACTACACCAAGTGGCGAAAAGTAACACTAACTTGCGCTTGTCTTCGGCCAACTCAACCGTCTCCCCTTTCATATCGTTAAATTGTGAGATAGGAAAAGATTCACCTTGAGCAATATAGGTTTCGTAATTGGGTTTCTGGTAGGTGGTTTGATTTTTTGGCGTTTGCGCACAACCTGCTAGCGTTCCTAGCAACATCAGAGGTAATAGGTATTTCATTTATATTCCATATAATTATTTACGCTGGACTCAGTGTTAAAAATTTAGCATCATGCGTCAAGCTATCACTGAGTAATATTTAAGTCCTTGTTTGAGCTACCTATCACTATTTTTTACCGCATTTATTGCTGCAACACTACTTCCCACAGCCTCTGAAGGCATGCTTGCTTATCTCACCCAGCAACAATACAACATTGCTTTGCTGTGGTTTAGTGCAACATTGGGTAACACTTTAGGTAGTTGCGTTAATTGGTGGTTAGGAAAAGAGCTTAATCGCTTTAAAGATAGAAAGTGGTTTGCAGTATCTGAGCAGCAACTAGAAAAAGCACAGCATAGCTTTAATCGTTACGGCAGAGCGAGTTTATTATTAGCTTGGCTGCCCATTGTGGGCGATCCACTCACCTTTGTTGCTGGCATTATGCGGGTGCAGTTTTCTATTTTCGTATTGCTTGTAGCTATTGGAAAAGCACTGCGATACGCCATAGTTATCGCTATGGCGCTACAGTTTTTTTAGTTTTGCTTTTGCCATGCAAGCGTAAGCGATACCGAATCTGCAAAGCGCAATGCATGTGGCTTATCGATAGACACTTTGGCAAATGTTACACTTGAATGGCGATGACATTCTTCCAGTACATCGGCCACCAATTTTTCAAGCAGCAAAAAGTGGCCATTTTCCACCAGCTCAATCACTGCTTTGGTTATGTCTTTGTAGTTTACCGCTTGGTCTACTTGGTCGGTAACACAGGCCATATCGGCCGGATAATGCACTTCAATATTAATCACCACATCTTGCTTTTTTTCACGCTCTTCAGGGTTAAAGCCAATGTAAGTGCGCAGGCGTAAATTTGTTATATTTATAATCGCATTGAGCATAGTTACCCCTTAACTAACTGCAAGAATTCATTGCGGGTTTTTGGATCTTCACGGAAATTACCCAACATCACAGACGTACGCATTTTAGAGTTTTGTTTCTCTACACCGCGCATCATCATGCACATGTGTTTAGCCTCAACAATAACACCTACCCCTTTCGCGTTAGTAACTTGTTGCACCGCTTCAGCAATTTGATGCGTAAGCTGTTCTTGAATTTGAAAGCGGCGTGCAAACATATCAACAATGCGCGCAAACTTTGATAACCCAAGTACTTTACCATCAGGAATATAGGCGATATGGCAACGACCAACAAAGGGTAATAGATGATGCTCACACATTGAATACAGCTCGATATCTTGGATCAACACCATATCGTCGGCATCTGAGGTAAACACTGCATTGTTGGTAATTTCGTCAAGCGTTTGGCGATAACCTTTTGTCAGGTACTCCATTGCCTTAGCCGCTCGTTTTGGCGTATCAAGCAGGCCTTCGCGCTCTGGATTCTCGCCAACCGCTTCAATAATTTGTCGGTAGTTTTCAGCTAGTTTCTTTTCCATTGTTCTATCCTATTTTAGGTGACGACCACCATCGAGTTGCAATGTGCGTCCTGTCATATAATTGCTGTTTAGAATCATTTCGATACCATTAATAACTTCTGCTGTGCCGGGTTCTAACGCCATAATCGATTTTTTCAGGGTTTTTGCACGGTATGCATCATCATCATGGTCATTAAAAATAATTAATGACGGCGCAATCGAATTCACTTTCACTTTTGGCGCTAACTTGGCAGAAAATGAACGCGTTAAATTATCAAGTGCCGCTTTACTTGCGGCATAAGCAATATGCTTTGGGCTGCCTTTTTCAACAACGTAATCAGTAATATGGATAATATCACTGTGCTCGTCGCTGCTATTTTGCAATAAAGGCGTGAGTGCTAAGTTTAATAAATAGGGCACTTTTGCGTGAATATTCATCATGTTATCAAATAAATTATTAAAGTCTGGGTTCTTGCTTTCGCAATCCCAACTTGATGCATTATGAATAATCGCACTGAGTTCGTTAGTGTGGCTTTTAACTTGTTCTACCAACTTTTCTACGGCATCACTTTGCTCAAAGTCACATGCTAAACAAATAGCGCCAAGCTCCAACAACTCATTTACTGACGCATGTTTAGTGCGATAAGTAATAATCAGTTTGTCGCCTTTATTTAAAAAATGCTTTGCTAAATCAAGGCCAATACGCTGCGCCGCGCCGGTAATTAATATTGTTGCCATATAGTTTTAATAAATTATCGTTGAGTTTTTTTGTTTCTAATTTAACTATAAACCTAACTTCTTGATTTATTAAGTGGTTAAGCAAATTAAACTAAATTACACCGAGATTTATACTGTTTTTCACGACGCTTAGATCTGTAACATGCCATTTCTTGGTTGCTTGCTTCAGTAAATTCATTTTTGTAGCAGCTTGATAGGGTTTTATACACAGCGGAAGCTGCGTGGCATATTCTATGTGAGTTAGCCGATAGCGCACACCAAGGTAACGCTTTAATTATTTACCTTGTCTTTGCATCAAATACTTTGCTATTTTGTAAGCAACCAATAATGACAGCGCTGTCCATGAATTTTAAAAACCGAAGCTACCGTCAATACATTCCCCTTTTATTTTTAGCTAGCACTTATATTTGCTGGCTATTCATGCAGGGAATAAACAGTGCCTTGGCTAATTTTATGTCGCAAATTAGTATTGCGATTACCATGGCATTCGGGTCATTTGTTGCAGGCGGTACAGCGCTTGGCGGCGGTGCTGTTGCTTTTCCAGTCATGACTAAAGTGCTGGCAATTGAACCTGCTACTGCAAAAGTATTTTCACTTGCTATTCAGAGCTTTGGGATGACCGCTGCCAGTCTCACCATTATATTTAGCGGCATCAAATATTACCGTTCGGTTGTATTACTTGCGCTTTTTGGCGCATTACCCGGCGTCGCTATCAGCTTGTTGTTTATTGCTGATCTTCTGCCTAGATTGGTCACAAAATCACTGTTTAGCGTTTTTTTATTAGTCTTTGCCATCACCCTGCTTCGTGCTCATTGGAAAGGTAAACAGCAGTTAGATATAGACTTAAGCTGTAAAAAGAAAAATGCCTTAGTGGTATTTGTGGCGTTGTTAGGCGGTATCGTCAGTGGCTTGATTGGCTCAGGGGCAGATATCGCTATTTTTGCCTTGTTAATGCTGCATTTTAAAGCTGATTTAAAAGTCGCGACTGCCACGTCAGTAATCGTTATGGCGGTAACATCAGTATTTGCTAGCGGTATAAATTTCTTATATTTAAACGCGATAACCGCGCCAATATCTCAATATGTATTGGCGGCGATTCCGGTTGTTGTAATAGGCGCACCTCTTGGCGCATATTGCTGCGCAAAAGTACCTAAATCGGTGTTATTAAGCTTTTTGCTAATGCTCATTGGTCTTGAAGTTGCCTTTACCTTGTACGAAATAATTGGCAACTTATAAAACTCTTCAGGTTACTCAGGTAAACGTTCAGAGCTGCGTATTTGGTCGTCAAATAGTACGTCATTATCGGCAACATCTAATCCCATACAATCTCGCAACGCTTCAAAACAATCTATGTTGGCTTGCGCCCACATAATATCATCAGCCGTCACTTTAAGACGTCCTTCGCTTTGCGCTCTTTGCATCGCTAACATTTCAATTAACGTTGTCATCGTTGTTCCTTAAGCAACAATAATGCAGTTTCTACCTGATTCTTTCGCTTTATACAGTGCTTTATCTGCACGCTCGAGAAGCATTTCACACGATTCACCATCAAACTCAGCCACACCAAAGCTGGCTGAAATACTGCGCAATGATTTACCTGTTTTATTGTCTTTTAACGCCAAACGTTCAATATCGACACGGATTTTTTCTAAATAATTAACTGCTGAGCGCTTATCTTTAAACTGACTCAAAATACAAAACTCTTCACCACCATAGCGATACGCAGCATTCAGTTCATCGGCGTGTTTTTTTAATCTTTCAGCAACCACTTTTAGTACGAGGTCACCTTTTTGATGACCGAAATCATCGTTAAACTGTTTAAAATTATCGATATCCACAATGGTTAAATAGAGCTTTAAAACACTGTGGTGACTGTTGCACAATAGGTCGAGATCTTCGTCAAATGACTTACGATTATTAAGGCCTGTTAAACCATCTTTTGATGCCGCTCTTTTCGATTCATTGAGCTCACTACGCAGTTTGGAAATCTCTTGATATGCAGCACGTAATTGCTGCTGAAAACGCTCGGTTGTATGCTGCATACTTTTTGATTCTTCCGACAGCTTATTAACTAATTCTAAAATATCTCGTTCTGATGCGTCTTCTTTTGAAAAATCGCTTAGCTCTTGATTACATGAGCTCAAAACTTCACTAAAGTCATTGGCTGAATTTAAGGTTTGCCCTACGTTCTTTTCAACCTCAGCAACAACCGCATTAATGTCTTCAGCAACTGAATCAAACAGCTCAAGATCTTTGTCTGATAAAAACTCTTCAAATAAATCCCGCGACAATGCTGGCGGGCAAGTACCAAAGGTTCTTAATGCAGAGTCGAGCTTTTGATTTAACTTGGGATGGTTACCTGATACATAGCTATACCAAAGCGCATAATTTGCGGGCGTAACCGCAATATTGTACTTAACCATTAACGGCACCGCTTTGCGTAAACACTCAGCTGAGTGAGATAAGGTATTCTTCAAACGAAACTCCACTTTATAATCCTTATGCGTTCCGTAGCTATAATTCGTGTACGATTTTTAGCCGCAATATAAGTGTTCTTAAAAAGTGTAGTCGAGGAAAATTGAATTGCTAAAAACTATTCAGATTTATAGCGATTTAAAGCAATAAAAAAGCCCTAATAAATAGGGCTTTTTCAGTTAGTTTTGTAAGCTGGTTTTCCTTCCAAGAAGGCTGGTGATTTTATTCCATAACCAAATAAGCCCGTTACCAAGATCTTGTAAGATAAGGTACATACATGGCACTAGCACGAGTGTTACCAATGTGGCAAACAGCACCGAGAAGCCAAGAGCAACCGCCATTGGAATAACAAAGCGTGCTTGTAAGCTGGTTTCAAACATAATCGGTAATACCCCAACAAATGTGGTAATTGAGGTCAGTGTAATTGCACGAAAACGTGCACACCCCGCTTTTGTTACCGCCTCTTTTATCGATGCGCCTTGCGCACGCATTTGGTTAACAAAGTCGGTCATAACTAGGGAGTCATTAATAACCACCCCAGCTGCAGCAATAAGACCAAAGGTCGACATCAATGAAATATCTAAACCAAACGAGAAATGCCCCCAAATTGCTCCCACCATACTAAATGGAATCACCGACATAATAATTAACGGCTGGAAATAACTCTTCAGTGGCACTGCCAGTAAAATATACACAATAAACATACCAGCTACGAAAAACAGTTTCTGCTCATTGGCCTGCGCTTGCTGCTCTTCAATTGAGCCACCAAGTTCAGATTTTACTGTTGGGAACTGGTCTTTAAGTTGTGGGAGTAATTCGTCTTTAACCGATTTAACAACGGCGTCAGGCTCAACCACTTCTTCATCAATCGCGCCCCAAATATACACACTGCGATAACCGCCTTCACGGCGAATATAACTAATACCCGGCTTTTCAACTAAATCAACAACATCTCCTAGCATAACTTCTTTGCCGCCAGGTGTTGTGATAACGGTATATTTAAGTGACGAGTACGCTTCGCGTGTTAATTTAGGATAACGCACCATTACCCGCACTTCTTCGCCATTACGAATGACTCGCTGCGCTTCGCCACCATAAAAACTCGCGCCTACCTGATTAGCAATATTGGCAAGATTAAGCCCCAGATCATACGCAACAGGCTTTAAGCTGATTTGCACTTCTTTACTGGCAGGGTCGATTGTCGAGCTAATATCAAACAGACCTTTTTGTTGTTGCAGCATGGCAATAAACTGACGACCTGCAGCATTTAAGGTGTCGATATCTGGGCCAAATAACAGATAACCAAATTCGCCATCATTACCGCCACCGTTTACATCATCTTGAATATTAATTGATTTAAGCCCCGGAATTTCGGGTAATGCTTCACGCCAACGACGCGACAGTTCAAAGGTGTTATATGGTCTTAATTCTTCATCAACCAAAGGAACAACAAGTTGGCCTTCGGTACGACCTTGGTTAAATACCAACATGTCGCGGATCATAGTTTGTCCGGTATTTGCTTGGGTTTCTTTGTCTATTTGTGTGATCACAGCTTCAATTGTTTGCAACGCGGAAATTGTTTGCATATCTGAAACGTTATCGTTCATTTCAATACGAATAGTAGGGAAGTCATGTGGTACTTTTGGCGTTGGTACAACGCGCACATAGTTACCTGCAAGCAAGCCAACACTAATCATTAGTAGCGCAACAAATACAGCAAATACAGCGTAGCGCCATTCCACACACTTAATAACAAAACGCTGATAAGGACCATTTACAAAGCCAAAAAATCGCTTGTTAAACTTGGCTCTAAAGCCATCTGTTTTTACTTCACTAAAATGGGTGTGCGCCAAGTGAGCGGGTAAAATTAGCTTAGATTCAATCAAGCTAAAGATTAAGCACAAAATAGAGACTGCCGCGATGCTGACAAAAAATGCACTTTCAGGTCCACTTGATAGCGTAAACGGCGCAAATACCGCAATGGTGGTTAGTACACCAAAAGTCGCAGGTGTCGCTACCCGCTGCGCGCCACGCACCACACTTGTTACGCCGGGGCCGGACCGTTCAATTTCACTATAGGCACTTTCGCCAATTACAATGGCATCATCAACCACAATACCGAGCACCATAATAAAGGCGAAAAGCGATACAATATTAATGCTAACGCCGACCATCGGCATCATCATCATGGCACCCAAAAAGCACACTGGCAGACCTACCATAACCCAAAGTGCCAATTTAAAGCGCAAGAATAGGGTTAGCATTAAGGCAACTAAAATCGCACCTTGAAACAGGTTTTTCAGCATCATATCGAGACGCGCATTTAGGTAGTATGTCATATCAACAATGCTTTCAAGCTGCACGCCCGGTGGCAGTGTTTTATTACGCTCTTCAATATAGCGGTTTACCGATTCCGCTACCGGAATCATATTCTGATCTTTAGTTGCTTTTACCGATAAAGAAATCGCATTGGCACCCGACATTTGGAAATAGCGTTCACCTTCAACAAATTGGTCTTTAATTTCAGCAATATCGCCCAACAATACTTTTGCGCCATTGCTGCCCACCTTAACTGGGACCTGACGGAATTCATCACCTTTATAAAACTGATTTTCTACACGCACAGAAATAATGCCTGAGTCGGTTTTTAGTTGGCCTGCTGAAATGTTGGCAGAATAACGACGAATCGCATCACTTACTTGGCTTAAGGTAAGATTATATTTACGCAGCTGATCGGGTTGAATTTCAACCGCTATTTCATCGTCAGGCGTGCTTAAGTTAACCAGTGAAACATTTTTTAATTGCAGCAATTCAATCTCAACTTGGCGTGCAATTGGTTTTAGCTGAGTGAGCGGTAAATCCCCGACTAACGCCATATTGATAACATCTTGCTGAAATTCTATCTGCGAAACAGTAACGGGCTCCATGCCAGCAGGAAAAGTGGCAATGCCATCCACTCTCAGTTTTACTTTATCGAGTACTTCAGCCAAGTTTTTATCAGGGTCGATCTCTAGGGTTACGCTACCGCCATTACGAAACGCACGCGAAATACTTTTTTCAATTTCAGTAATGTCTTTAATCGACTCTTCAATCTTGATTAAAATGCCTTCTTCAATTTCTTGTGGAGAGGCGCCTGGGTAGTTGGCATTAACCGTAATATAGTTAATTTCAATGCTGGGAAACATTTGTCGCTGAATCGTTGCGTAGCTCACAATGCCCATTAAAATAATGAAGAACATCATTAAGTTGGCGGCAACTGAGTTATTGGCAAAAAAGGCAATTAACCCTGTTTGTTGATTGTGTTTCATGGTTGGCCCTTACTTTAGCGCTTCGCTTGATTTACTTGCTGCTAGCTTTACCGCCATGCCCTGCTGCGGGTATTCCGGCAGTGTTAGTACCAGCTTCTCATCATTAGTAAGGCCTTTATCAATCAAAAAGAATGCCCCTTCACTGCGCAATATATTTACTTCTTTGGCTTGCAGCTTTTGCTCGTTATCAACAACCCATACAGTACGGTTATTCACAAGTTCTTGTGGCAATTTAAATACTTGCGATAGTTGCTGACCGCTAAACGACACTTCGACATATTTACCAAATTTTAAGTCGCTACCTTGGCTTTTAAGATTATATGGATCGTCAACCTGAACCACGATATGGCTCATTCGCGTTGCACTATCAATTACCCCTAAGTCACGCGCAATTTTACCTTGGCGAGCAAAGCCATTAACGCCTTTATAAGAGATATTTACGGGTGTTTCAGCAAGCGGTGAAGGCAAAAACAAACTATCAAAACCAGCAATCGGTACAATGATTTCAGCAGTTTCAATGTTGTTTAGCTGGGCCACTTGAGTGCCTTTATTAACAAACTGGCCAACGCCAATATCACGCGAAATAATTAGCGCATCGTAAGGTGCTTTTACTTCGCAATCAGCAAGGTCGCGCTGTGCGCGCATTAATGCTGCTTGTGCTGATTTTACTTGTGCTTGTGCGCTAAGCACTTGTGGTTTTCTTAAGAATAAATCGGTGCGTGGTTTATTCGGAAAGCGTTTGGCTTCATCTTCCGCAACTTGTGCTTTTGCTTGTTCTTCAATTAGCGCCGCTTGTGCACTAGTAAGTGCGGCTTCGGCTTGCAACAATGCAGCCTGATAATTATCTTTTTCAATGGTGAATAACACTTCACCACGTTTTACTAAGCCACCCACGACAAAGTTCTTATGCCAAGACATCACTTCGCCCGATACTTGCGCCGCTAAGCGCGTTGTTTCAAGTGGCTTTACCTCACCAAAACTGGTTAATACAACTTGATGCTCAACCGCTTTTAATGTTGAAACACTTACCGTAGGGCGGGTATCAACAGGCTTTTTCTCGCCATCATCGGCGGCGCTTGCTTTGATTAAACTAAAACCTAAGGCTCCGATAATAAAAATACCAATTGGTACTAAAATCTTGACGAGTAACGCTTTCATTTATGACTTCCTGTTGATTTTATACACGCTAAATATAACCTAATTTTTCAAATAATTTTAGCCTATGACCATGATGTTACGTTTATTTTTGCCGTGTGGATTTTTAACTTGGTTAATTATCGAGTTTTTCTTCACTATTACGAACAGCTATGGGATAACAAATAAAAAATCAGCAGGAGTTTGTAATTATGTTTAAACGTACACTTATTGCGTTAGCAACACTCAGTAGTTTTTCGGCAATGGCGGAGCAGCTTGTATTAAATGCCGATGCGGCAATCGATATCAATACAGGCAAATTAATTAAACCAGCCACACTAGTGATTGAAGATAATAAAATTGTGAGCGTTGGCAAAAGCAATCGCAAAGGTTACGCACCTGATGCCAAAATTATGGACTTAAAAGGCTATACACTATTGCCAGGGCTTTTTGATATGCATGTGCATTTAACAAGTGACGCCCAGGTACATGGTTACAAACGTCTGCAACGCACTACGCAACGCTCTGCAATTACCGGAGTGCGTAATGCAAAACGTACATTAGAGGCCGGTTTTACATCAGTACGTAACCTAGGCGCACCAGGTTACGCCGATATCGCGCTAAAAGATGCAATTAGAGAGGGCGACGTACCTGGCCCTCGTATTTTTGCGGCTGGGCCAAGCCTAGGCGTTACTGGCGGACACTGTGATAATAATTTATTAACCCATGAACATGCAGTGACGAGTCAAGGTGTTGCCGATGGCCCTTGGGCAGTGCGAGCAAAAGTGCGTGAAAACATCAAATACGGCGCCGATGTTATTAAATTTTGCGCTACCGGTGGCGTACTATCAAAAGGCACCAAAGTAGGCGCACAGCAGTATTCACAAGAAGAAATGACTGCGATTATCGATGAAGCTCATTTACGCGGCCTAACGGTTGCTGCACACGCCCATGGTACCGATGGTATTAAATCGGCAATTAAAGCAGGTGTTAATTCGGTTGAGCATGTCAGCTTTGTAGATGATGAGGCAATCCAGTTAGCGCTTGAAAAAGGCACTTACTTCTCAATGGATATCTACAACACCGAATATATTCTTAGCGAGGGTAAAAAGGCCGGTATTCTAGAAGAAAGTTTAAATAAAGAACGTAAAGTAGGTTCGCGTCAGCGTGCGAGTTTCACTAAAGCGGTAAAAGCGGGGGTGAATATGGTGTTTGCATCTGACGCTGGTGTATATCCTCACGGTGACAACGGCCACCAATTTAGCCGCATGGTGAAATTTGGCATGACTGAGTTACAAGCGCTACAAGCGGCAACCATTAATGCCGCAACGTTACTTAAACAGCAAGATTCTCTTGGCTCGTTAGATACAGGTAAGTTTGCCGATGTAATCGCGGTTAAAGGTAATCCACTTGAGAATATCAGTACAATGGAGCAGGTTGATCTCGTTATAAAAGACGGCAAGGTTGAAGTTAATTTAATGAAATAGAAAAGGGGCATTTGCCCCTTTTTTACAATTCAAAAAATTCTTTATTTCTGCGGTATTCGCCCATACCAACGCCTTTATGTTTAATAAATAATTTACGAAACGCGGCGTCATCTTGATAACCTAAACTCAATGCAATTTGCTGCGCTGTTTTACTGGTTGTTTTTAATAAACCACACGCGCGTTCAATGCGTGCAATTTGCACATATTGCATAGGCGCAACCCCTAACAGCTTTTTGAATCGACGAGTTAATGTACGCTCACTAATATTAAGCTTATACGCCATAGTTGATACATCAATACTGCTATCCAAGTGATCGCTGATCCACTGCTCTAGCTTTCTCATTTCCCCATCTTGATGCTCAGGTAAATCATTCAACGCAAAAAATGCGCTTTGTTTTACCTGCTCAGTATCTATCAATAGATAACGAGCAACAGTGTCGGCAATATCTTTACCTAAGTAATGGCGCACCAAGTACCAAGTTAATAGCAAAAAGCTCGATGTTGCACCACAGGTTAAAAACTTACCATCAAGTCGCAACATTTCACTGGTATCGAGTTTGCCCCCTTTTATATGACGTTGAAAAAAACTATCTAGCCACCAGCTCGCGGTAATTTTTTTATCAGCCAGTAAGCCTGTGTGCGCCAGCAGCGGTACAGCAGTGCATCCCGACATTACCAATTCAGCATTTTCGGCAAGCTTAACAATATGCGGATGAAACGGCTTTAGGCTTTTGCATAGCTGCCAAAGGTCCTGATCGCTGCGATATTGGCTACCAGGCCAAATTACCACATCAAATTCACTGGTTTCTTCAAGCCATACATCTGCTTTAAATACTAATCCTTGGCTCGACTCTACGTATTTTTTATCGACACCGATTAACTGCCAACTAAAGGCATCTGCATTTGCGCCAGTGCGTTTTTTGTAAACACCATTCGCCACATTGAGTACATCAATTACACCTGTAACTGCGGTTGCCATCACACCTTGATTAACCAATATACCAATTTTGTGCATGTCTTTAATTAACCTTTTTTAGTCAGTTAAGACACTTTATAGCAATCTTTTTAGCAATACACTAGGCCTTATCGTGTTTACTTAAGGAGAAAAAGACACATGATTTGGATATACGGCCCTATTTTGGCACTGCTAGTACTGACCTTTTATTTACTGATCCGCGCAGCGACAAAGCGCATTGTTGCGGTACGTAAAAAACAACTCAATTATAAAACAGTACAAAATCTCGATTACCGCGAAATGCCGCAAGACATTCTGTTAGCAGGGCGCAGTTATGACAATCAGTTTCAACAGCCAGTTTTATTTATTATTTTGTTAGGTTTTTTATCGTTTCATTCTATTGAAACGCTCATTTGGATGATTGCTGCTTGGAGTTATGTTGCGCTACGGTTTTGGCATGCCTTAGAGCATATCTCCGCACGCAATTTAAAAAGGCGTACCTATGCATTTGGCTTAAGTGCACTATTACTTATGGCAATGTGGATGACGTTTTTATTAACTCAGTTGCTCTAAGGTAAAACGTTAAGCACTTAATTAGCCATTAAGTGCTTTAACATGATCGGCTTATTTTATTAAGCTTAGCTTTATTAACCCTAATTCAGTTTAAATAAGCGCCTTTCTAATACAAATCCCATTATGCCTGATGCAAATAACAGTACGCCAAGCACTTGCAGCCATGAGTTAATTGGGCGGCGAATCTTTTTACTCATTAAGTTATCAAGCTTATAAATGCGTCTGCCCCCTGCAACTGTTTCGGTATAGCTTGGGCCTTTATATTCAGGTGTCATTTGCACTAATGTAACGCGACGCTTTGCCATTTCTAAGCTTAAGGATTTATGTTTTTTCTGCCTTTGTAATGCCGACAACTCCTCACCTGTATTTAAATAATACCTTTCCCACCGCGAAAATATATCTGCTGGTTCGTCATCTTTGACTACGCCAATCGATTCATAGTGGTAAACATACTCATTAAAAATAAGTTTACTGTAACCAATAAAGAACAAGGTCGCTGCCAGTACAATGCTTAAGCTAGCTGCCAATAAAAAGTTGCGTCTTTGCGCAAATTGGTTTTGTGATTTTTGTGCAATAAGCTGCTCTACATCGGGTATTTGCTTTAGCCGTGACATGTCTTTTTGCACTAATTCGTCTGTTACAAAGTCATTCAGTGACACCTGAAACGCAGCGAGTATTTTCCGCAAGATATCATTCGATGGTAGCGATTTATCATTTTCTAACTTTGATAAATACGATTGTTCAATACCGGCTTCAGCTGCTAATTCAGGTTGGCTTAACCCTTTTTCTTGTCTTAATTGTTTTAACTTTTCACCTAATGTCATTTTATATTCCTTAATTCGTTAATTGTCCGTCGCTGGCCAGCAAACACACTTATTCTTGGCTAGTCATTGGAAAATAAACAGCTGAATATTTTAGAATATTGAAGAATTTCATATTTTTACTTTGATTTACACCACTTATCACAAGGTTTTCTATACTAAATAAAAAAGCGTTAGGCGAAGACAAAAAATGAAACCAATCCACCTGATACTACTTATTTTTACAAGCTTGGTATTAAGCTCATGCTCTCAGCCTCATAATCCAAAAATCAAATTGGCAATCAATCCATGGCCAGGTTACGAGTTTTTATATTTAGCGAATGAAAAAGGGCTATTTAAACAAGCAGGATTAGATATAGAAATCATTGAAGCACCGTCATTAGCTGAAGTAAAACGCTTTTTCAGACAAGGTAAAGCAAATGCCATGACCAGTACTATGATCGAAGCAGTATCGCTAGCTGCGCAGCATAAAAAGCAGATATCCATTGTATTAGTAACGGATTATTCAAACGGCGGCGATATGATTTTAGCAAAGCCGGACATTAGCGAGTTTAGCCAAATTAAAAATAAACGTGTAGGTGTTGAGCTTGGTTCACTAGGTTCATTCTTTTTGCATCAAGCCCTAGCAAAGCACGACTTAGCATTGAATGACATTGAAATGCTAAACACTGAGCAGCTTGATGCGCCCAACGCATTTGATAAAGATATTATCGACGCTTACGTAACCTATCCTCCCTATTCCAACTTACTATTAAATGAATTTGAGTTACAAAAGGTGTTTGATTCGCGTGAAATACCTAAAACGATTTTAGATGTGGTAACGGTTTCAAGTGGTCTCGTTGAACAAAATCCAGAGTGGATAAAACGCTTTCATGGAGCATGGCAAGCGGCTCTTGATTACGCAAAGCAACATCCAATAGAAGCAAACAATATTATGGCTAAACGTGAAGGCATCAGTGCGGATGAATTTGCCGCAGCTTTTCAGGATTTAAAGGTGTTCCCCGCAAATGAGCAGCGAGAGATACTCTCGCCAAAAGGCTTATCGCAAAACATGCAGCAAGTGTGTACTGTGCTAAATGAAACAAATAGTATAAATTTTGAGTGCAAAGCGCTCTCGCAGTTTTTATCTATAGGGAAATTAAGTGACTGAAGGCTTAACGCTCGGAAAGCGAATAACTTTACTGCTCAGTATTATCTATATCACCGTGTTGGCGGGGTTAGTATTGTTTAATAAACACAATGCAACCCAGCTTTCTAAAGCAATGATGAAGCATGAAGCCGAGTTAATTATTGAAAGCATTGTTGTTGCCACAGCCAATCGCATTAGCACCGCAAACTTTAAACGCGTTACAAGTGCAATCGGTGCAAACGATGCAGTGGATCATGTACTTATTGCCAAAGCAGATTCAGGGGTTATTTTAGCAAGCAACCAAGCAGAATTAATTGGCGAATCCTTTACCTCTTCTCACTTTCGCTTTAGCCAACTACTCAATAACCTAAACTTTAACCAAGCGCCCGATTACTTTTATTTTGATAACCAGCTTATTTATTTAGCCAGCTTTGAAGCGGTATCAGAAGACCGCCGCGCACTTGAAGATCTAATTGTTATTTTGGTGATAAACACTAAACAATTAGGCAACTATATCGCGCTGTCTAACCAATATATTTTCTTCGCTGCCCTATTTGGCTTTTCAATCACCATGGCAATGAGTATTTATGTGATTCGCTCCCAAGCAATTGTGCCGCTATATCAATTATTAAACTCTATTCGCGCTGGGATTAAATCTCGTAAACCAAAAAAAGTATCGGTTCAACGCAGCGATGAAATTGGCGAACTGGTCAATGCATATAACGATTTGCTCGATAACTTGCTAACCAAACAGGCCGAATTAAAGAAAGAAACCGAAAAAAGCCAATTGGCCGCGCAAGCTAAGTCTGATTTCCTCGCCGTAATGAGTCACGAAATTCGCACGCCGCTAAATGGTGTACTTGGCACAGCAACACTGCTTGCCAAAACATCAATGACCGAACAACAACAGCAACAACTTGATGTGATCACCAGCTCGGGGCAGCAATTGCTCGCAACCATTAATGATATTTTAGATATCTCGAAAATCGAAGCAGGCAAACTTGTGCTTCACCCTGTGCCGTGTGAAATCAATCAAATGCTAAAAAACGTTGTCGATATGTTTAATGCATCGGCGATGGAAAAAGACGTTAGTATTATCGCAAATTATACTAATCAAACATCTTATGTGGCACTTGATGATGTGCGCGTAAAACAGGTATTAATCAACTTAATTAGTAATGCGATTAAATTTACCGAGCAAGGCACTGTGTCGGTGTCGGTAGAATTAACCGCAACAGGGCAAGGCAAATATTTACTCACCATCACCATTGTTGATACCGGCATAGGTTTAAGCGAAGCGCAAATTGACTCCTTATTCACTAAGTTTGTTCAAGCAGATGCCAGTACAACCCGTAAATATGGCGGCACAGGTCTAGGTTTAGCCATTTGTAATGCCCTAGTAAAACAAATGAATGGCGCAATTGAAGTTGCCAGTAAACTTGGCCAAGGATCACGTTTTGTTGTGACTTTACCGTGTGATGAAGCTGAAAAACCAGAGCTTAACCTAGACGCCGCACACAATATTGAAAAAGTAGTCGATGCAGCTATTTTACTGGTAGACGATGTGCCATTAAACCAACATATCGCAAAAGCGATGCTTGCTGAACATACTGTAACAACAGCAAATAATGGTCTTGAAGCCGTAGCGAAGGCAAAAGAACAGCAATTTGATATTATTTTCATGGACTGCCTAATGCCTGAATTAGATGGCTTTGATGCCACTAAGCAAATACGCGAATTTGATACTAATACCCCCATTATTGCGTTAACAGCCAGCAATCAGAATGAAACCAAAGATAAGTGTTTAGCCGCTGGTATGAATGACTTCTTATCTAAACCTTTGGTTGAAAAAGACTTACTCAATATGATCAATCAATGGGCCAATCGCCCATAAGTCAGGTTAAATAAATCCAGTTATCACCGAATATCGCCTTTAAACACTTTTAAGCTCATCGTTTTTAAATTTTGCTTAGTCTAGCCTTAACGAATTAAGGAGGCATTATGCTTAAAACATATAAATTAGTGTTAGCTGGACAGCAAATACGCTTAACAAAAAATGATCAGCAGGATGCAAAGCTTTATATCAACGGACAAAAGCAAACCTTAATTAAGCAGTCATTTAAAAATCGCACTAACTACTTAGCTAAGCTTGAAAAAATGGGTGATTTTATTATCAGCCAGGTAACAACACGATTAGGCCAAGAAATTCGCTTTTATTTAAAGTCGGCAGGCCAAAATCAGTTGCTATTTAAAGCCAACGCGTAAGAAAACAACTTAAGGAATCGATATGTTTTCAACTGTTACTCACTACCTAATTTTAGCGGCACTGCTTATCACGGCCATTTTCTTTTATACAGTTTCGTTTCAAAGCGGTACTTTTTTGGTAATTGTATTAGGTGTGTTGTTTGAGCTAGCGTTTTGGATAAAGCTTGTAAAAGGCAAGAAAAAAGCAAAAACCTAGGGCAGTTAGGTTTTTGCTTTGGTGTTAGCTAAAGGTACAAGTTAAAACAGATAGCGCACTTTAAATGTAACAAACTCTTGATCGGGCTGCTGCCAACTACTTTCTAGTGTTGCAAAGCGGTTGTTAGTTAAATCGCGTTCAATTAATTCGTTACCACCACGTCCATAAACCAAATAAATATCTGAATACGCGCCCATTTTATAGCGCAGTTTTAATTGCAAGTTGAAACGCGAATCATCAAAGCTGGTATCGCGAGTGTCGGCTTGCAAACCATTTTGCGAAACACGATAAACCTGCTTACTTTGCGCCTTCAAACTCGCCCACTGAAAGGTCGAACTGAATTCAAGATTGTCTAAAATTAAACCTGAAATTTTAATGTGGTTTGCGTAGTAATCTCGGTCATATTCAGTAATCACATTTTGTTGATTTGCTACCAGCCAACCATCACCAGTACGAAAGTAATTATTAAATGCTATGCGCCAATTTGGGTGAGGCATTAACGTTAAATCAACAGCGTACTGATCAGCGCGTCCATGTAACCCTTCTTGATCATTTTGGTAACTCGCCGCCCAGCTAAACATGCCTGTATAAGGACTAATGTACATCACGCGAGAAGTCCAATTATCATCAACATAAACTGCGTCTGTGCCATAGCCTAAGTTGTCGTGCCATGCTCCTGCGTAGTAATTAATTATGGTTTCAAATTGGCCGCCGTTTTCTAAATTTAGGTTGACTAGATATTGCGGATTACTGGTTAGCTTTAAGCCAGTATCATCGGTGTGATAATTAATACTGGCCTTTTGTAGCACGCGATTAAACCACTTATTGTCAGTGTTGATAGCATGGCTAAAGTTAATTTCACTAGCACGCCAATTATTACGTTCGCTGTAACCTAAGTCGTTATTATCAAAACTATCATCAAGTCTTAAGTAATTAGCTGAAATTGATGTATTTACATTAAATTGGTACTTTGCATTTAGTGATATACCCGTACCTTGCGTGCTTACTCCCTGCTCGCTTATATCCGTGTGCATTAATGCAACCTGGCCTGACCAGGTATCACTTTGATACTGACTATCCCAAGCATAACTGTAGGCGTCTCTATCTAACCATGGGCGCTTGGTTTTAGTTGCCAACACCCCGGTTTGCCAATTTCGTTGCGCCGTTTGCTGAGTGTAATTAATGCGCCCTGCATAAAAGTCTTTGCCCGCGTCTGAGGCTAGATTATCTTCCGCTACAGCAAAACCCGCCAACTGCAAATTTTCGCCCTGATGGACAAAACGCGCAGCCACATCAATTGGTGTAATTAATTCACTGTTATCATCGCTACCTGCACCAATACGACGAGTGTGAATAAGCTTTGTATTGCGCTCAGACGGAATGCTAAACACACTAATATCTTGAGTGAAAAACGGACGCTTATCAGTGCGCAGTGTTTCCACTGCAGAATAATTCAGCACCACTTCGTCACTGTCGACCTGACCGAAATCAGGATTCACCGCAACACTTAACTTTTGGTGGTGATTCGGCTTATAAACTAAATCAAACCCTAAGTTTGCATCGCCATCATTCGCCACAAAATCATTTGAATAGCTGGCATAAGGCACAAATGCCCACTGCTGACTCTGTGGTATTTTTACCTGCACTTTTGGCATTTCAATGTAAAAATCGCTATTGCCGGTGGTTTGTGGCTGCGAACCATAAATATAGTTTTTCGCTAAATCATAAAGCTGAAGCGATACACCCACTTGAGAGTAGCCGTTGTCATCTTGTTTATGGCGAAACGACACTGCATGCCATGGAATAAACGCTTCTATTGACCAAAAATCATCAGCTTCATAAAATGCAGATTGCCAAGCGCCATCCCAATCATAATCGGTTGCTAATTGCGGCGTTAGTACCGCATCTTGAATACCGCCACCCAGCGTTACCGCAAACAAATACGCGCCACTGCCATCGCCTGAGAAATCGATAACAAAGCGATTGAAATCAGCTTGCATAAACGCATCTTGCAAATTGTATTGCTTTTTACGCTGCTCCTTTGGCTGATAATTAATCATGCCAATATACATGCCTTTTTCATCGCTGTAGACTCGCCCTTCCACTTTGTTTTTATGTTCTGACAAGGTGGCTGGCACTACCTGATAAAAGGTTTGGTATTGAGTGGCATCCTGCCATATATTTTCAGCGAGCTGACCATCTAATGTGATTGCCGATTGCTCGGCCAGTGTGGCAAAGCTCACAAGTGTAAAAGAGTAAATTAACGGATTTTTCATAACGGCTCATATGCGGTTTATTTGCATTACATATCAGCAGAAAAAGCTGCTTAAAAAGCTGATTTTTTTCTTAATAAAGCTGCTAGAAGTCTTATATTTATTGACTTTAATCTGCAAAACCGTATTTTTGTTATTAAAACTACAAAAGGCCTGTTTAAACAGCTATGGAAAACGCTCATCCCCCAAGACAAGGTACATTTAGATTTGCAGAGTTTGAATTTAATGCAGCTAAAGATGAGCTTTGCCTATGGCAAACAGGTCAGATAGAAAAACTTGAGCCTCAAGTGTCTCAGTTACTTGCCATGCTAATAAATAATGCGCAGCAAGTTATCTCAAAAGAACACATTCAAACCGCGTTGTGGCCAAACACCATAGTTGAACAAAACAGTCTGTATCAACTGTTAACTAAGCTGCGAAAACTACTCAGTGATAGCTCACGTAACCCTCGCTTTATAAAAACAGTGCCCAAAAAAGGCTACTGTTTTATTGCCGATGTTGAGCTTGTTAGCAATGCGCCAGCACAAGTAAAAACCATAGAACGCAGTAGTCGAAAGTTTCACCCGCTTTTGGCTGCACTGCCTATTTTAGTCGTGTGTTTTAGCGTTTGGGCGTTTTTTAATAGCCAAGAAAGTGAGTTTGAAATTCCGCATTATGAACTTCATGATGTGAGCTACGATTTAGGGTTAGAATTTGATGTAAGCGTACATCGCGAACACGATTTAATGGCGTACATTAAAGATATCAAAACGCTCACCATCACAGATAAGCAGGGCCAACAGTTATTCAATCGCACCTTTGCCCATCGTGTTGGTTTTCCCGCTTGGCAACACAAAGGAAAGCTATTAGCGTATTGGCAATTTATTGAAGATAAATGTGAGCTTTCAATTATTTCACCGCAAGGTGCCACTAGCCATCGCGCTAACGGCATAGTGTGTGAGTCTGCAAAACCGCCTGTTTGGAAATCAAATGACGAGCTTATTTTAAGCATCTTACAGCAAGGTGTATTAGTGCCCTACTTGTACCGCATTGGTACCGAAGAACTTATTGCGATGCCACTTGAGCGCCCTGCTCAAGCTGAGTATAAAGGGGCTATTTCGGCATGGGACAATCGCGTTTATTTTCTATTTAATTATATTGACCACACCAGCAAACTGGTGTCACTCGATGGCAAAGAAGCACTGAGCTGGCCATTTCCAGTTTGGCTTGTAGCTTATAACCCAAATAACGGTGCCATTGTCAGTAACGATGAAAGTCAGCGCCACAACTTAATAGCAACGCACCGCGATGGTCAAAGCTACCCTATTTACAACACCGCTCAAGGTCTTTTCACCAGTGCTTCAATTGATAAAAACGGTGATATCTACACCGCAATTGAAAGCTGGCAGGTGAATATTCGAGATAAAGACAACTTGCCGATTTTCTCAACCTCAAGCATCGATTATTTACCTGTCAGTAATAGTTTAGGTGAAACCGCATTTATGTCGCGTCGCAGCGGCGTGTGCGAAGTGTATTTGCATGCCGACAACAAGGTAACACGCCTTTCTAATCACAAGGGCTATGAATACGTTAAGTTTTTAGAATGGCGCCCAGATTTAAGCATGCTGCTGTCGAACCGCGATATGGATTTAGCGTTATACGATCGTAAAAGCCTGATTTTGCAGTTTACTACTGAGCTAAATAGCACTATAAAAAATGCCGGCTGGTATGATATACAAACGGTTTACGCCTTTGATGGCACTAAAATACAGCTCTATGATTTACAAGGCAGAATGCTTAAAAGCATTGATTTAAATGCACAGTTTGCCTATTTCGATAGCAGTAATAGCCGTTGGTTAGTGCTACAAGACAATCAATTAATTAGCAAAATAGATTTAACAGAAAACGGCGAAAATCTAGCAAAACTTAGCCGCGAGCAAACGAATTTATTGCACAATATTCGCATTAAAAACAATGCACTGTATTGGCAATCATCATGGTCAAAGCAAGATAAAATTTGGCGACTTGATCTTACTAACCCAAACGATATTACACTGGTAAAACAAGGTAATTTAATTTGGCATTTTGATATTGACCCGTACGAGCAACTCACTATTGCACGCATGGAAGCTATCGAAGGTGATATTAAGCGCTTATCGCCAGAGCAAATTAACTAACTCGATCTCAGGTTAACTAGGGTTAACCGCTTTGTTTAACAAAGGAAAAACCTTCTTCAAAACTGGCAAAATGCATTTTAGTAATACAGCAATTTGCTAAAGCAAAGGCATGTTTTTGCAGTAACAGTGTGAATTCTTCTAAGTTGAATGAATTTATCTGTAAAAGCTCGCTATTGCTGATAACACGATAGTAGTTTCCGCTGCTATCAATCACACCGTCATTTATCACTAAACTGCCCAGTAAATCTCGCATCTGATGCTGGCTTTCAACATATTCCAATTCATCATCACCGCAATAATGGATCACTACAGGGTAGTTGAGCGTTGCAATTAATTTCATTTTATTTATTGACTTAATTTTAAACTGTATTAGTGTATTAATACACCTATAAATTACTAATACACTATGAGCATAGATTTAATTCATGCAATTTACACCATAAATACCCAAGCATCGAGTGCGCTTTATCGTCAGGTGATGGAGCAAACCAAGCAGGGCATTCGTGCGGGATTGTTACAACCGGGTCAACAGTTGCCTTCGGTACGTGTAATGGCATCTAGCTTACAAGTAAATCCAATGACGATTTCTAAAGCATTCTCGCAATTAGAACAACAAGGTGTGCTGGAAAGACGAAAAGGCATTGGCATGTTGGTTGCCGAGCAACACAACATTAGTAATTACAGTGATGCACTGCTCACTCAGCGAGATCAATTTTTAACGTTAGCAAAGCAGCAAAAGCTTTCTGACGACGCGATTATAACCCTAGTACAAAATGCACTTTCTGCGCTAAGCAACAGGACGTAACTATGACTCAACCTATTATCACCATCGAAAAGGCCATCAAATCATACAAAAGCTTGCGCGTAATCGATAAACTGAATTGGCAAGTTAACGAAGGCGATATTGTTGGCTTACTTGGAAAAAATGCCGCCGGTAAAAGCACCCTATTAGAATCGATTATGGGCCTGCGCCAATTAGATCAAGGCACAATTAAACTATGGGATTATGAATGGCATGAATTACCACAAAGTAAAAAACAAAAAATTGGCTATGTAGCGCAAACCAGTTCTGCATTTGAATGGATGAAAGTAGCGCAATACATTGATTACATTAGTCAGTTTTTTCCATCGTGGGATAAAGCCTATTGCGAAACTTTGCTAAAGCGCTGGCGCATCAGCCATGATCAGGTAATTGGCAAGCTTTCTGGTGGCCAAAAACAAATGCTAGATGTGGTGCAGGCATTATCAATTCGCCCTGAACTGCTGATCTTAGACGAGCCTGTTGCACACCTTGATCCCAATATGCGCCGCGCCTTTTTAAAAGAAGTGATCGATTTGTGCTGTGAACACGGTACTACGGTGATTTTCTCAACTCATATTGTGTCTGACTTAGAACGCATCGCCAATCGCGTTGCGGTACTGCAATTTGGTGTGATCCGCCACTACTACGAGCTTGATGCGCTCAAGGCAAGCATTGCCAAACTTAGCTTTACAAACACATCAAAAGTTAACCTGCTGGAAAAAGACACGTCGATTAGCAGAATTCAACAATTTGGTGACACAACCAACACTTGCATTATTGCACCATTGAAAAAGCCGATAGACGAGTGGTGTGCTTTTTACGATATTGATGCCACGATTCTGCCAATCAACCTAGAAGACTGGTATTTGGAGGTGGCAAATGAGTTTGTTTAAATCAAACGCGTGGATTTTAATGCGCAGTGGCACAGTAACACTGCCATTTATGCTTGTGCTTTCAGTCGTATTTAATGTGTTGTGGCTGCAAAAATCGCTCGACCCAAGCACCTTTCGCTATGTAAAAACCTATTTGCTAATAACCTGTTTGCCATCACTATTTTTTGGCTTTTTGCTGGGAATTGGGTTGGCAAAACTAAAAACGCATTACCTATGGGCTGTAAATACGCTTTACCGTTTCTCAATATTAAAAAGTGCTCTTATTTTAGCGGTGATTGGTGCATTACTAGTGAGTTCGTTTATTACATTGAGCAGTGAGCTTTCACTCCATTACATTTTAATACCGGTTAGCTTTTCGATTATTGGACTACTAGTAAACTCGAGCGGATCAGTTGTACACAATATTTTGCGTAACTTGTTTAGCTCATCCCTATTAATTTTAATGATGTTTGAAGCAACGCATGAAATAACCCAAATAATCATTTTTTTAACCGCTTGCTACGCAATCTATAGCGCCTTTCAGTCACCAACAGGCAGAACTAAACTCAGTAAAACTTTAGTACCAACTGACCGCCAATCAGTCATTTGGTGGAACCAAAAATTAGCTACTTTTACCGCTAAATTTAAAAAGTCATTTAACAAAGATATCGCGTGGGCAGTATGTTACCCACAAACGAAAATTGGCTATTTAGGTGGCTATTTTGCCGCGATTTTTGGCTTTTTATTTGCGACCACAGATAACGAAGTACTTATAAACTTTATGTTGTTATCGCTCGTGCTCGGGTGCCAATTTCCGGTTTACCAAGAATTCAACCAGCTTAAACATCAAATAAAATCGATAGCTCACTGTTTTGACAGCACTAGTCAGTTGATCAAACACATTATTTACGCATTTGATAAAGTGGTATTGCGTAATACAGTGCTTATTTTTGCTGCAATGTTTGCCATCACTTTATTTAAGCAAGATGCGCAAGAAGCAATGAAAATCGTATTTTTAACCGTATTTGCAACAACAATGTTTTTAGCGTTTGCGCCTTTATTAATCGTATACTTTTCAGGCTGTATAAATCTAAAGAATATCGCTCTTTTTGCTGTGATTTGTGTATTAGAAGTCGGTGTGTTTGGACTAGTACATTACACCAGTGAGCAGCTTAGTATTTATTTGATTTGTATTTTGGTTGCCTTGATTACTATTCCAATGCGGTATTTCACGCAACAATTGGCGATGCGCCAACCACTTGAAAGAATTATCAATTAACTTGTACTAGGTCAAAGATGATTGAATAAAATGCATTGTTCTATGTAATTCAATAAGCTAGAGTAAAATAAAAGTAGTAATTATGTAGTGCAGTGCCGTTCTTTCGATTTTTAAATATAAAAATTAGTTTAGCTTTTGTTGCGAGTTGTTTGCTTATCACGCATCACCTTGCGGCTGCAGAAAAAACGCATCCAATCACTTACTATACCGAGCTTTACCCGCCTTCAAGTTATTATTACAACGACCAATTAATCGGCTTATCGGTCGATTTATTAAAACTCATTTGGCACGATCAAGGTATCGCCGAGCAACCTATATTAGTTGTGCCTTGGGCACGCGGCTATAAAGAAATTAGCGATAAACCAAATACCGCATTATTCGCCATGTCTAAAACAGCTGATCGTGCAGCAAAATTTAAATGGGTAGGGCCGTTATTTACCGCTGAGTATTACATTATTGCGCAGCCGAACACCCGCTTGTTTATTACCGATATTTCGCAAGTTTATGATAAATCTATTGCGGTTATTCGCAATGACGTAACGCAAAGTCTTATCTACGAAACTGATTTTCCACATCAACAGATTCTTGCTGCTAAAAGTATGGGTGATGCGCTAGCTTTGTTCAAAGCAAAGCGTGTCGACCTATTAGCAATTTCACGCTCAGGGTTAAACGCCGCTATAAAACAAAGAAAGCTTGGCAGCAATCTATTTCAGCGTATTCTATTGCTGAAGGTGATTGATGATTACATTGCCTTTAGTAAAGATACCCCCGATGAAATAGTTGAAGCATTTCAAGCGAGTTTAGATAAATTGAAAAATCAGCATCTCGCGCTTAAGGAAGAATATAAACTTAATTAGGAATGAGCCATGAATAAATACATAGCCGCGCTGCCCGCCATTCGCCCACCGTTTTTAACGCTAGCGCCGCTGTCGTGTTTAGTTGGACTCGCATACTGTGCTTATCAAGGCAAAACCATTGATATGTTCGATGCGCTACTAAGCGTGCTTGGCGCAATACTCGCAGCAATTGCGGTGAATACCATCAATGAATATCAGGATTTTCAAAGTGGTTTAGATTTAAATACCAACCGCACGCCTTTTAGCGGTGGCAGCGGTTTATTAAAACAAAACCCAACTCTCGCCCCGATAGTTAAGCGATACGCTGTTGGCTCTGTAATTGCGGTGATATTAATCGGTGTATTTTTTATTTTTCGCATTGGCGCTGCGCTAGTTCCAATTGGTTTGCTTGGTCTATTGATAGTGGTGAGTTATACCAAGGTACTGAATAAACACCCTTGGTTATGTTTTATTGCGCCGGGTATCGGCTTTGCTATTTTAATGCCTATTGGCGCTTATGTAGTGCAAACAGGTGAGTGGCATTTGTCATTATTAGCCATCACCTTAGTACCATTTTTGGTGACCAATAATTTATTACTAATAAATCAGCTACCTGATATAAAAGCTGATCGAGAAGCCGGTCGTAATCATATTGCTATTCACTATGGCGTTAACGTTGCTCGCTGGGTATTTGCGCTGTCATTGTTTACGGCATTTGCTGGCTTAGTATATTTAGTAAAAATTGGTTTACTGCCTAAGCTTGCATTAATCGCTTTACTGCCTATCGTACTTTGTTTGGTTTCCTTGGTATACTTGTGCCGTTTAGGCGATAACATAGCACAGCATTTGCCTGCGATGGGTATGGTAGCTGCTGCAGCAAACCTTACGCCATTAATGTTATCTCTCGCTTTATTTATGAGTAAAAGTTAAATACCAATGACCATTAGTTACCAATTCACGCTCGACAAAGCATACCTTGAAGAGTGTTTTGACGAATCACTGCCACACAGTCCTCACCAAACACCAAAATACGGTTTTGCAGGCAGTTTTATTGGCATAGGAATGGGGCTTATTATCTTTACCGATATTGGTGGTGTAGCACCTTACATTATGGTTGGTTTAGGCATTTTAGAATTTATTAGTTTCTACTATCGCCGTCCTTGGTGGCTTACGCGCCAGATGTGGAGCAGGGCATCTAACTCGACTGTCACAATCACCCTAAATGAAGATGGCATTGAAAGTAAAAACCCCTATACCGAGTCACTGCTTGAATGGGATCAGATCAAAGAAATCATTCACACACCAAAAGGCATGCTGTTTGTTAATTACAAAGGCCAACAAACTTATCTTTC
The DNA here is from genome assembly GCF_056159365.1 of Pseudoalteromonas sp. ABV4_021. Taxonomy (NCBI): domain Bacteria; kingdom Pseudomonadati; phylum Pseudomonadota; class Gammaproteobacteria; order Alteromonadales; family Pseudoalteromonadaceae; genus Pseudoalteromonas; species Pseudoalteromonas sp. ABV4_021. The sequence goes on from NZ_JBSWVB010000001.1 coordinate 3,050,717, forward strand.
AAAAGCATTTATGCCAGCAGACAGCGAAAGCTACATTGAAAAGCAGATTGCAGTTTATAAGGTGAAGATAACGCGATAACACAGTATTTGCCGTGTTATCCATTGGTGCTAAAGCGTTGCGACACGGTTGCGGCCATTTCGCTTAGCGCTATACAAGGCCTCGTCAGCTTGTTTTACCGCATTGTAAAAGGCAACCACTGAATGTACTTCTGCCACCCCAAAACTGGCAGTTAGCGCTAAATTTTCGCCACTTTCCAAATTAACCGGATGATCTTCAATATTCTTTCTTAGTTTTTCTGCGATTTGCACAGCTTGACGCATCGATGCGTGGGGCAAGCAGATAATAAACTCTTCTCCACCATAACGAGCTACTACATCTGAATAACGCAATTGATTTTGCATCAGTTTTGCTATGTGCATCAGCGCTTTATCACCAACATCATGGCCATGATTATCGTTTACCGCTTTAAAGCGATCGATATCGCACATTATTACCGTCATTGGCAGAAATTCCGCCGTCGATTTTTCCATTTTAGTTAAGAAAATCGCATCAATAAATCGACGGTTTGGCAAACCCGTTAACGCATCGGTATTGGCTTTTTGTTTTTGATTGTAGGTAATATTAGTAATAGCTTGATGACTTTTATCGCGAAAATATTCACTAATAAATGCAAAAAATACCACCAGCGAAAAACCCGATAAAAATCTAGATTTTTCAACGTGACCATAATTTGCTTGACCAAAATCTGGGCCATATAACTGAAACGCAATAGCACCGATCGCAAATGCTGTTAACAACAAGCCAAAACGCACGCCTAACATAGTAAACACCACAACCGGATAAAACATAATCCAATAAAGCGCAGTATTTTCCTTTCCGCCGGTGTAAACCAATAAAATACTTAGTAGCAATACCGTTAACGCAATGCCAATACTGCAATATTTAAGTTGTCGAGTACTAAAATAGATAACCACATTAATAAATACGGCAATAAGTGCGCCCAATAAAGTAATGCTCAAAAGCCACGGGTAGGTTTGAAAATTCGCTAACAATAGCCCCGAAAACACTACCAAAGCGATACCAGACATTGCCAAAAACGAAAAAACTCGGCGTTTTAGTTCGGCGCTGTGTAAGCCATCAACTTCAATAAAGCTTCGCCATAGCTCGGTTGTATGAGAGTTATTTTGCTGCATTTTTAATTTTTATATTTATTGTTGTAGAAGTTAACTAAGTGCATTCGAGTGCCGAACAACTAGCACTAAGTTTAATGCAGACTTGGTAAAAAGCTAATCTCGCACAATACCAAGCCACGTAACACTATTTAGCTAAAAACAGTGCAAGTTCATTAGTTAATTCAGAATAATAAGGGTTGTAGCTTAAGCGTTGAAAAAGCACATGCTTTTGCCCAGCAAGCGGTGTTTTTTCTGAAGCTGGAATATTGGGCGTTACTTTGCAAGCATTGTATTTTTCTGCGTCCGCCAAGTAATGGCCGCAGTTTCGATATACTGCATGCTCACCATAATGGATATTGCTTGGCGCATTTGGAATTGCAGTATGAGCCATTTGTAGTTGGTCATCACACTTTGGCATACACTGAGGTGTTACTAGTTTTACATTTTCAAATGCGCTCAGCTGATTTGCGTTGTTACGTTCGCCGTAATAAACCAAAGTGAGTGGCGTAGGGGTTTTACGCTGCCACTGGAGCAGTAAATCAAGAGTCGCGGTAGTATCAATCGTCATATCATGCTCAGGCACGGCAACAAACATAGGTACATTGTGCGTAATATGACGTTTTTTCAATGGATACACATCGCTCATTAAATGATGTACTTGTGCACCGGCATTAATCGGAAATGATTCATACTTAGCAAAATCAATATCTGCGTCTTTATCAAGCCAATTTAAAAAAGGCACATAGTCAATATATTGCGCTAGCCACGACATTGAATTTTTAGCCTTTGTCGCTGGCGCAAACAACATTACACCAGACAGTTTAGGGCTCAGAGACTTTCGCGTAAGCATATAATCTAAAATAAGACCGGCACCCGTTGAGAAGCCGCCCAAATATACCTGCTCAAAATCATTAAGTGATTGTTCAATCGCAAATGCACTAAGTGCGCGCCAATCGTTGTAATCAACATAGCGTAAATGTTCTGCTGCAGTGCCATGACCTGGCAACAACACAGTACGTACATTAAATCCTTGCTGGTGGTAAAACGCGGATAAATCATGAAAACTATATGGCGAATCGGTTAAACCATGGATTAGCAGCACCACTTTATCGCTATTTGCGTGCGTTAACTGATACGGCTTTACTAAATCAGTAATGGTTGGTGCGCTAATATTTTGCTGGTTTAAAACATAGTTATTAACTGGACAAGGTACATTTGCACGGGGGTTAAGCGCTGTTATTTGCTGCTCGGTTTGAACTAAATAACCTTCGAAATTAAGGTCGGATAAATCAACTACTTTAGCAACATCTGACTTAGCTAAAAATCGATAGCTACCCTCGCTAATTGAGTGGTTGATTAACTTAACGTCCGCACTTTGAGATAAGCAATTTGCAAAGCTACTGGCACTTATAAAAAATAGTAAAATGCCTAATATTTTAAATACGTTACTCATCAAACCAACCTTTAGGTTTTTATTGGAATAACAAAATACTACCTCAATTTACAAGATAAGCTGATCTAAAATTATCTAATAACTTATACGAATGTAAACAATGCCTGGAAATTCGCTTGGTGGGAACGTTAATAACGCTTAATAAACTCTAGCAAACGATTGTTTGCTGGCATTTCGTGATCGGTAATCAATTCAAGACCCGCTTTTTCTGCTAGTTGGCAGATCCATTCAAAATCTCGAATACCGCGGGTGTTGTCTTTCACTTTTAACCATTGGTCAAACTCTGCATTTGACAGTGATGTAAACTCACCATGGTAGTTAAATGGGCCATAAATACACAGCGTGCCATTTTGCATTAAAAAGCGGTTCACTTTATCAAAAAACGCTTCAACAAGTTGAGGGCTAACAATATGCAGGGTATTGGCGGTAAACATGCCATCGTGCTGTGCTATTTGCCAGGGCTCTGCAATATCAAGCGCCAACGGCGGCAATAAGTTAGGTGCTGGAAAGGCATCAAGCCATGCCATCATACCTTGATGATTTGCCAACACATCACTGGTTTGCCAACTAAGGTGAGCAAGTGCAGGGGCAAAATACACCGCGTGTTGCCCACTACCTGAACCTATCTCTAAAACACTGGTTGCATTAGAAAATGCCGATTTAAGAATGGATAAAATCGGATCTTTATTATTCTCACAGGCTTTAGAGTAGGGCTGCATACTATTTCTCTGAAAGTAACGAAAGGAAGAAAGCGAGTACTAGTGCACGCTCTTTTAAGCTTTTAAAGCGTCCAGATGCGCCACCATGACCACTGTCCATATCAGTTTTAAATAAGAGTAAGTTATTATCTGTTTTGTATTCACGTAACTTGGCAACCCATTTCATCGGTTCCCAATACTGAACTTGCGAGTCATGAAAACCGGTTGTTACTAAAATATTCGGGTAGTTTTGCGCGCTAATATTATCGTATGGTGAATACGCTTTAATCCACTCATAGGCATCGCGTTCATTTGGGTTACCCCATTCATCATACTCATTTGTTGTTAGTGGAATGCTTTCATCTAACATAGTGGTTAACACATCTAAGAAAGGCACTGTGCAATCAATACCTAAATAAAGTTCTGGTGCTTGATTAACCACAGCACCCATTAATAAACCACCAGCACTGCCGCCCGAAGCAAACACTTTATCTTTAGCACCATAACCACTTTCAACCAGCGCTCGTGTTACATCGATAAAGTCATTAAAACTATTTTGCTTATGTTGCATTTTACCTTGCTCGTACCATTCACGGCCAAGCATTTCAGAGCCGCGTACATGGGCAATGACATAAACAAATCCTCTGTCGAGTAAGCTTAAGTTATGCGCAGAAAAGTTGGGATCGATAGTAATACCATAAGCACCATAACCATATTGATAAATCGGATTTGTACCATCTTGTTTAAAAGAATCTTTACGATACACCAGCGACACAGGAATATCGACACCATCGCGGCTAGTGATCATCAAGCGTTCCGCTTGATAGTTTGAAGCATCAAATTCACCTAAGACTTTTTGCTGCTTCAATATACGTTTTTCACCCGTATTTAGATCAAACTCAAATAAGCTACTCGGTGTCGTTAAGCTCGAATAAAAAATGCGCGCTTTATCGGTATTTGGCTCTGGGTTATCACCAATACCGGCAAAAAAGCATGGGTCGTCAAAGGCAAGGGCAAAGTGCTCACCGTTATTTGGGTAGATAACAAAACGAATTTGGCCCAATTCGCGCTCTGTCACGACTTTAAACTGAGTAAATAACTCAACACCTTCAACCAGTACATTAGTACGGTGCGCCACAAACGATTGCCACAGTGATTTGTCTTGAATAGTTTGCGCCGTAGCAGTAAAAATGCAAAAGTTCTTCGCCTGCCAGTTGGAATAAATAACGTATTCGTCGCCCAACTTATCAATATCGTAAATATGGTTTTCTTCACGAGGAATTAAGCGTTTAAATTCGCCCATTGGATTATTCGCATCAAGTACCAAGCAATCGGTAGTTTCGGTAGCTGCAAGATCTATCATCAGTAGGCTATCGTCACGGCTTTTGCCAAGCCCCATGTAAAAGCTGTGATCGTCTTCTTCATAAACCAGCACATCATCATTTTGCGATGTACCCAGCACATGACGATAGACTTGATAGCCGAGCAGAGTTTGTAAGTCCTTCCTTACATAAAATACTGTTTTATTATCATTGGCCCAAATAATTTGGCCTTCAGTATTTTCAAGTACATCGTCTAAATAGGTATTTGAATCAATATGCTTAAAACGTACGGTGTAAATGCGGCGACTATCGGTATCTTCTGAATAGGCTAGTAATTCATCATTTGGGCTAATGCCAATTTCACCTAAGTCGTAAAACTCATGTTCACTAGCAAGCATATTAACATCTAATAAAAGAGTTTTATTATCGCCAGTCGCGCTGGTGGCTCGGTAATGACGCGCATATTCTTCGTCACCAGTTACTTCGCTGTGATACCAATACTTACCGTCTTTTACTGGTACGGTGCTGTCATCTTTTTCAATGCGGCCTTTAAGCTCTTCAAACAATTCAGTTTGCAGTGTTTCACTTGGTTTTAATACTGCATCGCAATAGCTATTTTCAGCGGTTAAGTGATCAAGCACCGCTTGGTCAGCGCGTGCGTCATCGCGCATCCAGTAGTAGTTGTCTATGCGTTCTTGATTGTGTGAACGAAGTGTTTTTGCTGTTTTAGTCGCAATTGGTGCACTAGGTGTACGGTCTAAACGTAAAGTTGTCATGGAGTGAGCAGTAAACCCAAAGTATTAGCGTTAGTAATAGCCGCAGTTTAGCAAAATTAAGCATCGTTAACATTAAGTTACTTTTTACGTTTTAAATCCATTTTTGCTTTGGGTAGACTCATTTATTGATAAAAACAAAAAATTTCACTTTGAAGGTACCAAGGGAAACACAATGAAATTAAAGCTACTTACACTTGCTGTAGCACTAAGCTTCGCCACCAGCGGCGCAGCAATGGCAAAAGACGACAAGAAAAAAGACGAAAAGAAAGATAAAACACTCGCAGAAATGCTTGAGAAAAAAACCGCTTCTGAAGGGTTATTTAATCTTTATCAAGATAAGAAAACCGGCGAAACCATGATGGTTATTAGTGAGGCAAACTTAAATAAGCCTTACGTTTACTTTGCACATACGGTTGACGGAGTAATTGATGCAGGCCACGTACGTGGCTCTTACCGCGAAACCAAATTAATTGAGTTCCGCCGTCACTTCAACCGCATTGATATTATAAGCAAAACACCACGCTATAAGTTTGATCCTAATAATGCAATTGCCAAAGCAAGCGATGCAAATATCAGTGAAGCTGTATTAGCAAGCTTAAAAATTGAAAAAGAAGAAGAAGGCAAGTTTGCGCTTAAAGTAGATAAGTTATTTAAAAGCGAAGCACTGCATAAGGTATCTCCTTGGAAACGCGCTGGTGATAAAAACGCTAAAAAGCGTTTTAACCCAGGTAAGCTAGACGACAAAAAATCGCGTATTCTTAGTAACCGTAATTACACAAACAACTTAGATGTCGTTGTTGATTATGTATTTAAAAATGCCAACCCAAGCGTGCGTGGTACAAAATCGGTAACCGACCCACGAACTGTATCGGTAAAAGTGCAGCACTCATTTATTGAATTGCCACAAAACGATTACCAACCACGTAAAGATGATTCTCGCGTTGGCTATTTTGGTCAGCAATTTGACGACATGACCACTAGCGACTGGGCGCCATATCAAGATTACATTAACCGTTGGAATCTCGTTAAGAAAGATCCTAATGCCGCTATTTCTGAGCCTGTTAAGCCAATTACTTGGTGGATTGAAAACACTACACCTGTTGAATGGCGCGAAACAGTAAAAGAGGGCGTATTAGCATGGAACTTAGCATTTGAAAAAGCGGGTTTTAAAAACGCTATTGAAGTAAAAGTACAGCCAGACGATGCTGATTGGGACGCAGGCGACATTAACTACAACGTATTACGTTGGACCTCTTCACCACGTCCTCCATTTGGCGGTTACGGCCCATCACTTGCAAACCCACTAACAGGCCAAATTTTAGGTTCTGACATCATGCTTGAATACGTGTTTATGAAAAACCGTTGGATGATGGACAGCTTATACAGCCAAGCGGCATCATCAAGCGCCCACAACCATGAGATAGCAAGCCAAGAAGGGTTACATTGCAGCCAAGGTCATGAATTACAACAAGGCATGATGTTAGCTAACTCACTAGCAACAACCGATATCGAGAAGAAAGAAATTTTAGAGCAAGGCTTAAAAATGCTTATTCTTCACGAAGTTGGCCATACGCTTGGTCTTAACCACAATATGAAAGCGTCAATTTTGTGGAACGAAAAAGAAGTTCATGACAAAGCTAAAACGCAAGGTATTTTAACCGGTTCAGTAATGGACTATACGCCAGCGAACATTGCACCAAAAGGCATGACCCAAGGCGATTACTTCCAAGATAAGCCAGGCCCTTACGATGATTGGGCAATTGAGTATGGTTACTCACAAGGTTTAACTGATGCTGCGGCAGAAGCGGCGCGTTTAGAATCAATTTTAAAACGCTCTAGCGAACACGGTTTAGCATTTGGTAATGATGCCGATGATATGCGCGCACCAGGTCGACATATCGACCCACGCGTAATGATTGGCGATATGTCATCAAACGCAGTGGCATATGCCAAAGATCGTATGGAATTAGTAAACCAAACATTCGGTAAACTTGAGCAAACAGCGCTAAATGACGGTGAGTCGTATCAAGAGCTGCTGATCAAAGCAAATATGCTATTTGGTCAATATCGCGCTCAAGCAGGCGTTGTATCACGTTACATTGGCGGTGTTTATGTTGAGCGTGACAATGTTGGTAGTAATACACAACCTTACACGCCAGTGCCACTTGCTAAACAAAAAGAGGCAATGAACGTATTAACTGATCATGTATTTGCACCAGATACACTATCAGCAATGGAGCCTCTGCTTAACAAGATGCAACACCAGCGTCGCGGCTTTAGTCATTATGGTAAAAACGAAGATCCTAAGTACCACGCTATGGTACTGCGCATGCAAAAGAATGTATTAGCTCAGCTATTACACCCAAATGTAATGACGCGTATTTCGGATACCACAAAATACGGTAACGAATACGATGTGAACAGCTTCTTAAATGACTTAACCGCTGCCGTTTTTGTTGACGCAAAGTCAGCTTCATCAGTAAGCCACAACGTACAAACTGAGTATGTGCAGTCGTTAATTAAAATTGCGGGTATCAACAAGCCATCAAAGCACGATAACTTGGCAAAAGCAGCTGCATTTAAGCAACTACAAGATATTCAAGGTACAAGCCTATCTTGGGGCGCGTCAGATGCTGCGAAAGCGCAAAAAGCCTATATTGATATGCTAATTGAGAAAGCATTAAAAGCGTAATTAATATCGCTAAGCTATTTTAGGCAAAAACCTGAAAAGCCGAACATTTATTGTTCGGCTTTTTTATTGTATTGTATTAGCTGGACTTATTATCAAAGGATATGATTTATGAAAAAAGCGATTTTAGTTTCACTTACACTGATACTAGGTGCATGTAACTCAACTGAAAAAGTAAGTGAGCCTTACTTCACACAAGCTCCTATACAAGTAGAGCAAACTGAAGTAAAGAAATACTGGGTATTTCAACCGCAAAAACCAAAAAAATTCCATGGTAAGCGCCCCTCTTGGATGCCGGATCAACCTGGAATGATGACATATAAGCTAGTCATCGATTCAAACGGTAACGAAGTTACAAAAGAGCTGATTTCAACTACACCAAGTAATTGGATGACACAGCAACAACTAACAGACATGCCAAAAATGACTTATAAGCCAAGTGACCAAAATACTAACCGAGTGCCTGTTGAGGTAGTAATGCAGCTAGCACTGGGAATTACACGCAATAAATAGAAATCATATACAACAAAAAACCGAGGATTAACCTCGGTTTTTTATATCATAACGTTGTTAAGTATTAATCATAAATTGTTGGAATAGGCTGACGCTTATGCTGGGTACGTAAATAAATCGCAATCAGCTTTTCTTCAACTTCTTTTGATACTTCCTTACCTTCTAGAAAGTCATCAATCTGATCATAGCTCACGCCAAGTGCATCTTCATCAGCAAGGCCAGGGCGATCACACTCTAAATCAGCAGTTGGCGTTTTCGTTACTAGTAACTCTGGTGCACCTAACGTTTTAGCTAACAAGCGAACTTGACGCTTAGAAAGGCCAAACAATGGCGCTAAATCGCATGCACCATCACCAAATTTAGTATAGAAACCTGTGATGTTTTCGGCACTGTGATCTGTGCCAACCACTAAACCTTGGGTTAACCCGGCAATTTCGTATTGCGCTATCATGCGCTGACGTGCCTTTACGTTGCCTTTGGTAAAATCAATTGCACTTTGTGCTGGTGGCTCAATTCCTGCTGTCTCAAGGGCAGCTAGCGCCTCTGAATGCATTCCATCGGTTGCAGGCTTAATGTTTACAGTGACACGCTTTGATGGCTGAATAAAATCAACAGCAAGTTGCGCTTCATCTTCATCTGCTTGCACACCATAAGGTAAACGCATGGCAATAAACTGGTATTTATCAGTAGCATTTTCTTGGTTTAATTCATCAATCGCTAACTGACAAAGTTTGCCACACGTTGATGAGTCAACACCACCAGAGATACCAAGCACTAAACTGCGTGTACCTGACTCCACCAGCTTAGATTTAATAAAAGCAATTCGACGTGTAATTTCTGCTTGTGGATCGATTAAAGGGAGTACCTTCATTTCAGCCATGATTTCAGCGCGCACTGTTTATCTCCAATGTTATAAACCTAGATGTGATTTTATCTCTGCAAGTTCGCTGCGTAATTGAGCGACTTCTAATCTTAATTGTGCCATTTCATCACTTTGATGGCTAGCCACAACCGTCGATTGCACATTCGAATTCACTGCCGTTAGTTCAGAAATATCGGCATCACCAAATAAATGCATAAAGCGTGATTCGCGTTTACCAGGTTCGCGCTCTAGTTTCACAACATAATCTTGCTCTACTAAGTCATTTAAGGCACTTTCAACTTCAGTCACATTGCTAAACTCGGCTAAACGGTTAGAACGTGTTCTCAGTTCACCGGGCGTTTGTGCACCGCGTACCAACATTAAGCAAATAATCGCCTTTTGCTGATCGGTTAGCTTTATTGAACCAAACTCTGTATTACAAAAGCGATGAGCATATTTACTAACACGGCCCGACAACCCTTCATCAACCGTTACAAGACGTTTTGCAACAAGTGAATCTAAGCATTCTTGTACGTCAGATTCCGACAAAGCCATTACAGGCTCACGATTTGACTTTTGATTGCAGGCGTTAGTCAGGCTATTGAGCGAAAGAGGGTATTGATCAGGCGTGGTTTGTTGTTTTTCCAATAAACAACCAATAATGCGTTGTTCAACTGGCGTTAAATTGAGTTCCATCTTACTTCCTTGAGTAACAAGTTGTGATTCTTATATACCGCAATTTAGAAAATGAAAAAACCAAAACATACTAATTACACGTGTGTTTTTTGAAATTCGGTAAAAGTGGACTTATACCAAACTGCTTAAGTATGTGAGCAAATGTTTAACCCTCTTGAAAAGTTAGCTATTTAAGTAAGCTGGTATTGTTAACAAGGCTGATAAAAACAAAAAACCCGCCTATTGGCGGGTTTTTTACTAAACCATGTGAGGTTTGATTACTTCTTACGAGACTGAAGTACTTTGATCTGCGCAATCGCTTTTGAAAGCTCAATCGCAGCTTCAGCATAGTTGAAGTCTGCAGCAGATGCGTTCGCCATATGCTCTTCAGCTTGACGCTTCGCTTCTAATGCAGTTGCTTCATCTAGGTCTTCTGCACGTGTTGCAACGTCTGAAAGAACAGTTACAGTGCCAGGTTGTACTTCTAACGTACCACCTGCAATGTAAATCATTTCTTCTTCACCGTTTTGCTTAACAAAGTTAACCATACCTGGCTTTAGGGGTGTTAGTAGTGGTGCGTGGCCGTGTAAAATACCTAGCTCACCTTCACTACCTGATACTTGAAGTGATTCAACGCGACCAGAGAAAATTGTCTCTTCTGCGCTTACTACGTCAAGATGTATAGTCATTGCCATAACAGCCCCCTAATTACATGTCTTTGGCTTTTTCGATCGCTTCGTCGATTGAACCAACCATGTAGAACGCTTGCTCTGGAAGATCGTCATAGTCACCACCTAAGATGCCTTTGAAGCCCTCAAGAGTATCTTTCAGTGATACGTATTTACCAGGTGCACCTGTGAATACCTCAGCTACGAAGAATGGCTGAGATAGGAAACGCTGGATCTTACGAGCACGTGATACAACTTGCTTATCTTCATCAGATAGCTCGTCCATACCTAGGATTGCAATGATGTCTTTAAGTTCTTTATAACGCTGAAGAACTGTTTGAACACCACGTGCAACGTCATAGTGCTCTTGACCGATTACTAATGGGTCAAGCTGACGAGATGATGAATCAAGTGGGTCGATCGCTGGGTAAATACCGAGTGACGCGATATCACGAGAAAGTACAACTGTCGCATCTAAGTGAGCGAACGTAGTCGCTGGAGATGGATCCGTTAAGTCATCCGCAGGTACATATACTGCTTGGATAGACGTGATTGAACCAGTCTTAGTTGATGCGATACGCTCCTGAAGTACACCCATTTCTTCAGCTAGTGTAGGCTGGTAACCTACCGCTGATGGCATACGACCTAGAAGTGCTGATACTTCTGTACCCGCTAGTGTGTAACGGTAGATGTTATCAACGAAGAAAAGTACGTCACGACCTTCGTCACGGAACTTCTCAGCCATTGTAAGACCTGTAAGAGCAACACGTAGACGGTTACCCGGTGGCTCGTTCATCTGACCGTAAACAAGTGATACTTTATCAAGTACGTTTGATTCGTTCATTTCATGGTAGAAGTCATTACCCTCACGAGTACGCTCACCAACACCTGCGAATACTGAGTAACCGCTGTGCTCGATTGCGATGTTACGGATAAGTTCCATCATGTTTACTGTTTTACCAACACCAGCACCACCGAAAAGACCAACTTTACCACCTTTAGCGAATGGACATACAAGGTCGATTACCTTGATACCAGTCTCTAAAAGTTCAACTGAGCTGCTCTGATCTTCGTAGCTTGGCGCTTCACGGTGGATAGAGTAACGCTCTTCTTCACCGATTGGACCCGCTTCATCAATTGGGTCACCAAGTACGTTCATGATACGACCTAGTGTCGCTGTACCAACTGGAACCTTGATAGGCTCGCCAGTTGTGTCTACTTCAGTACCACGACGTAAACCGTCAGTAGTACCTAGTGCGATACCACGTACCACACCGCCGCCAAGCTGCTGTTGAACTTCTAAAGTCAAACCAGCAAGCTCACCGCTTGTTACTTTTAGTGCGTCATATACGGCTGGCACGTTGTCTTGTGGAAACTCAATGTCCACAACGGCGCCGATAATTTGGACGACCTTACCTAAACTCATGTCTATTCCTCTCGTTAACTTTGCCAACCGTTAAACGGCTGCTGAACCTGACACGATTTCACTAATTTCTTGTGTAATCGCGGCTTGTCGTGCTTTGTTGTATACCAGTTGCAACTCATCAATTAAGTCACCCGCGTTGTCTGTTGCGGCTTTCATCGCAACCATACGTGCAGCTTGTTCAGATGCAGCGTTTTCAACAACACTCTGATATACCTGAGACTCGATAAAGCGTTTAATAAGAGTTTCTAAAATTGCCTCTGGGTTTGGCTCATATAAGTAATCCCAAGAGTGGCTAGAAACTTCTTCGTCAGCTTTAGGCAAAGGTAATAACTGATCGATCACTGGCTCTTGCTTCATGGTGTTTACAAAGTTGTTGTAAACAACAAACAAGCGGTCAATTTTTCCTTCAGAGTATGCATCAAGCATAACTTTTACAGGACCAATTACGTCCTGAATTGAAGGAGCATCACCAAGCCCTGCTCTGCTTGCTAATAACTCACCGCCAAAACGCTGAAAAAAGCCTGCTGCTTTGCTACCTAGGGCAGCAAATTCAGCGTCAACGCCTTTTTCTTTCCACGCTTTAACGTCTAGTGCAACTTTCTTAAACTCGTTTGAGTTTAAGCCGCCACATAGACCGCGGTCAGTAGAAACAATAATGTAACCAACTTTCTTTACATCACGTTCTTCTAAAAACGGGTGTTTAAAGTCTAAGTTAGCCTGAGCAACACGACCGATCACTTTGCGTATATTTTCAGCGTATGGGCGGCTTGATGCCACGCGATCTTGTGCCTTCTTCATTTTAGAAGCGGCAACCATCTCCATTGCGCTGGTGATCTTCTGAGTATTTTTAATACTCCCGATCTGTGATTTTATCTCTTTTCCGCCGGCCATGACTTATCTCCGAATCAGTGGTGACCGAAGTCACCATTCAATAACTTACCAAGTTTGTGTAGATTTACACTTCTCTAAAAGCTCTTTAAGTTGAGCTTCGATCTCGGCGTTGTAGTTACCCGTTTCGTTGATTTCAGTCATAAGCGCTGAATATTCACTGTTAGCGAAAGAGATTAACGCAGCTTCGAAATCAAGTACTTTGTTGATTTCGATGTCTTTTAGATAACCTTTTTCAGCAGCGAATAGTGACAGAGACATTTCAGCAACAGACATTGGAGCGTACTGCTTTTGCTTCATTAGCTCAGTAACACGCTCACCATGCTCTAATTGAGCACGAGTTGCATCGTCAAGGTCTGACGCAAACTGTGAGAACGCTGCTAGTTCACGATACTGTGCTAGCGCTAGACGGATACCACCACCTAGTTTCTTAACGATCTTAGTTTGTGCTGCACCACCTACACGAGATACCGAGATACCAGCGTTAACCGCTGGACGGATACCTGCGTTGAATAGGTCAGTTTCAAGGAAGATCTGACCATCCGTGATTGAGATAACGTTTGTAGGTACGAACGCAGATACGTCACCACCTTGAGTCTCAATGATTGGAAGTGCAGTTAATGAACCTGTCTTACCTTTCACTTCACCGTTAGTGTACTTCTCAACGTAATCAGCGTTTACACGTGATGCACGCTCTAGAAGACGTGAGTGAAGGTAGAATACGTCACCTGGGTATGCTTCACGACCTGGTGGACGCTTAAGTAGTAGTGAGATCTGACGGTAAGCAACAGCTTGCTTAGACAGGTCATCATATACGATTAATGCATCTTCACCGCGGTCACGGAAGTATTCACCCATAGTACAACCAGCAAATGGCGCTAGGAATTGTAGCGCTGCTGATTCAGAAGCAGATGCAACAACAACGATAGTGTTTTCAAGTGCACCATGTTCTTCTAACTTACGTACTACGTTAGCAATTGTAGATGCTTTTTGACCAACCGCTACGTACACACACTTAACGCCTGTGTCTTTTTGGTTGATGATAGCATCGATTGCTAGGGCAGTTTTACCAGTCTGACGGTCACCGATTACTAGCTCACGCTGACCACGACCTACTGGAATCATCGCATCGATAGACTTATAACCAGTTTGTACTGGCTCGTCTACTGATTGACGCTCGATTACACCTGGTGCAATCTTTTCTACAGGTTCGAAACCTGCAGCTTCAACAGCGCCTTTACCATCAATTGGCTCACCTAGTGTGTTAACAACACGACCAAGTAGTTTAGGGCCAACTGGTACTTCAAGGATACGACCTGTTGCTTGTACTTTTACGCCTTCTTTAAGGTCTGCGTATGGACCCATTACTACTGCACCTACTGAGTCACGCTCAAGGTTTAGTGCGATAGCATAACGGTTGCCAGGAAGCTCGATCATCTCACCTTGCATACAGTCAGCTAGACCGTGAATGCGGATGATACCGTCTGTAACAGATACGATAGTACCTTCGTTACGTGCTTCACTTACAACTTCGAACTGCTCAATACGTTTTTTGATTAGTTCTGAAATTTCAGTGGAATTAAGTTGCATGCTCTTCTTCCCAATTACGATTGTAGTGTTGTTGAAAGACGATTTAGCTTGCCGCGTACTGTTCCATCAATCACAGTATCGCCAGCTTTAATCACTAGACCGCCCATAGTGTTAGCATCAACACTACAATTCAGCTTAACTTTGCGTGCGAAGCGTTTTTCCAATGCTGCGCTAAGAGTAGCTTTCTGCTCTGCAGAAAGCTCAGTTGCAGAAACCACGTCAACGTCGATTTCTTTGTCATATTCTGATTTAAACTCAGCATATAACGTAGCAACAGCAGGAATAGCGGCTAAACGCTCATTTTCGGCCATTAGCTTTATAAGATTTTGACCCTGTTCGTTGATCTGCTCTGCGCCTAGCTTGATGATTACATCAGCTTGCTCTTTTGCAGATGGGATGCTTGAAAGTAGGGCTTTAACCTGCTCATCGCTAGCTAATGCGCCAGCGAAGAACAACATTTCATTCCAACTTTCTACAGCACCTTTTTCAACCGCTAGGTCAAAAGCCGCTTTCGCGTATGGGCGAGCGATGGTAGTCAATTCAGACATGCTCATACCCTCCTATTAAAGCTGCGCAACAAGTTTTTCAACGATGTCGCTATGTGCCGCTTCATTGATCTCGCGCTCTAAAATTTTCTCTGCGCCAACAACTGCTAATGTAGCAACTTGTTTACGTAGTTCTTCTTTAGCACGGTTACGCTCAGCTTCTACTTCTGAGTGACCTTGAGCAATGATAGCTTGACGCTCCTCTTGACCACGAGATGTCTCGTCATCAACGATTTGTGTCGCACGCTTTTTAGCTTGTTCAATAATGTCAGCTGCTTGCGCTTTCGCTTCTTTAAGCTGGTCAGCTGCTTTCTGCTGAGCAAGCTCTAAGTCTTTTTCAGCTCTGTCTGTAGCAGCTAAACCTTCTTCAATTTTTTTCTGGCGAGCTTCAATTGCGCCGTTTAGCGGTGGCCATACATATTTCATACAGAAAAGTACGAAAACCGTAAACGCAATTAATTCACCAATTAGAGTGGCAGTTAAGTTCACGACCGCTCCTCCTTAAATAGTTTGCTGTTCAACGATTAATAAAATTAAAGTACGAACAACAATACCATTGCGATACCTACACCGATCATTGCTACCGCATCGATAAGACCAGCTAGGATGAACATTTTAACTTGTAGTGAAGGCGCTAGTTCAGGCTGACGAGCACATGCTTCTAGGAATTTACCACCCATGTTACCGAAGCCGATTGCAGTACCGATAGCACCGAAACCGATAAGTAGAGCCACAGCGATGTACTTAAGACCAATCATTAGTTCCATTTTTATCTCCAAAATGTAAATTAAAAGTTAAATTAAAAAAGTGTATAAATTAGTGGTTGTCTGAGCTTGCCATGCTTAGGTAAACAATCGTCAGCATCATAAATACGAATGCTTGAAGAACGATAACTAAGATATGGAAAACTGCCCAAATAAAGTGTAATGGTAACTGCATTAAGCCAACTGCACCGATTAGGATGAAGATAAGCTCACCTGCATACAGGTTACCGAATAAACGTAGTGCTAGTGAAAACGGCTTAGCAACTAACGCAATTGTTTCTAAAAGAAGGTTACACGGAATTAAGAACAACATACCGATTTTGTTCTTAGTGCTGAATGGGTGAAGCGTAAGTTCAGCAAGGAAACCTTTGATGCCTTTAATTTTTACTGAGTAACCAATCATCAGCAAGAATACACCTAGCGCTAATGCAGCTGTTAGGTTGATATCTGTGGTTGGTACTATCTTCATGTAGACATCATGTGAATCCATACCAAACGCTGATTCGCCAACAAAGCCAGCAAACGCAGGTAAGAAGTCAACAGGAATTAAGTCCATTAGGTTCATTAAGAAAACCCAAACAAAGATGGTCAGTGCAAGCGGAGCAATTAACGCGCTCTTACCATGGTAAGTATCACGTACGTTGTCGCCAACAAACTCAACAATCATCTCAATGAAACATTGAAACTTACCCGGTACACCGGTAGTTGCTTTGTTTGCTGCACTACGGAAGATCCATAAAAATAAGATCCCTAATCCGATAGACCAAGCAAGGGTATCGATATGCCACGTCCAGAAACCACTGTCAGCACATGCTTTATTGAAGGCAAGACCAGCATCGGTCGAACACATCTTAGCATTTGTTAAGTGGTGCTGAATGTGACTCGATAGAGTTACTTCTTCAGCCATGTTTTATCCCAAAAGTTAATGAAAAAAAATCGGTGCAAACCAGCTCACAATCATCACCAACACATAAACCGAGACAAATGGTAACAACACCACTGTTGACGACTTAAGTACCAGTGCGAATAGCAAAATGGTTAATAAATACTTTAATCCAGCTCCTCGTTTAATCGAGGAATATACTTGTTGTACTTGTCTGGCCCCTGCAAAGCGAAACGCATAAAGGGTATATACAAAATTGGGAAGCAACGCGACAAATCCGCCCATTAACGCCGATTTACCCGCTAACACTCCCCAACCAAGCCAAACTACTAACGCACTTACAAGCGCTACTACGCCCTGCAAATAAATAAACTTCAGTGCTTTGGTTCGTAAAGGTTTTGCTAAAGAATTTGCCACAAAAATAATCAACCTTCACGATGCACAATGAAACAGGGTACAAAAAACTGGCAAAATTATACTTATTTTTGCCAGATTTGCAACTTGAAAGCCGTTTATTTATAGGCTTTTGGAAGGTGCATAAACAGGCTTTAAACCGTGATTTTTATGCAAAATTTAAGGTATTTTTAGACTATTAGTTAATATTAATGAAATGTATATCGAAAATTAATATAGCGTTAATTAATTTTCTCTAAAATACCGTCAAGTTCATCAAGAGAGGTATACGAAATAACCAGTTTACCTTTGCCTTTCTGATTGTAGTTAATTTCAACTTTAGCCCCTAAGTTTTGAGCAAGCTGCTGTTCTAACTGCAATACATCTGGATCTTTTTCTTTTGGTTGCGCTTCAGGCTTTGGTTCAAGCACTGAACGCACTAGTTTTTCCGTTTCACGCACGGTAAGTGCTTTTGCGACTACTATACGCGCAGTGGCCGACTGGTCCTCACCATCAAGTGCTAATAAACAGCGGGCATGACCCATTTCAATGTCGCCGTGCTCGAGTAAACGTTTAACATCTTCATTGAGATTATTTAAACGCAGCAAATTAGTGACGGTTGTACGTGATTTACCAACAGCATCAGCAACTTGTTGATGTGTCAGCTCAAATTCGTTCAATAAACGGTCAAGTGCAACCGCTTCTTCCATCGCATTTAAGTCTTCACGTTGAATATTTTCAATTAATGCAATGGCAACAGCCGCTTCGTCAGGTACTTCTTTGATTAAACAAGGAACAACTTCTAATTTAGCGAGTTGCGCCGCACGCCAGCGACGTTCACCGGCAATAATTTCGTAGCTATTATGTGCAATTGGACGCACCACAATTGGCTGAATCACCCCTTGTGCGCGGATTGAAGAGGCCAGTTCTTCAAGCGCCTCTTCTGACATGTCTTTACGCGGTTGATATTTTCCTGGATTTAAGAATTCAATCGGAAGTTTTTGTAGCTCACTTGGCGGCGTCGCTTTTGCAGATTCATTAACACCGTCAGTTTGCGCGACTGATTGATCTTGAACATCTTGCGCTTTTGGTTTTGCAGATGTTAACAGGGCATCCAAGCCGCGCCCTAAACCACGTTTTTTAGGAGACATTCATATTCCTCAGAAATTAAGCAACGGCCTGACTTTTTTTCTCTTTACGACGCAGCATTTCTCCAGCTAATGCAAGATATGCTTTAGCACCACTTGATGCGCGATCGTAGTACATTGCAGGCGCACCAAAACTTGGCGCTTCAGCTAAGCGTACATTACGAGGGATTACCGTGCGGTATACTTTTTCACCAAAATGTTGTTTTAATTGGTCAGACACGTCATTTGCTAGACGATTACGCGGATCGTACATGGTTCGCAAGATGCCTTCAATTTCTAATTTTGGATTTACTAATTTAGCAAGCTGCGTGATGGTATCCATCAGCGCTGTTAAACCTTCTAATGCAAAATACTCGCATTGCATCGGCACAAGTACCGAGTCTGCTGCGGCCATTGCATTTACCGTTAACATGTTTAACGAAGGAGGGCAGTCAATAAAGATAAACTCGTACTGGTCGGCTACTTTTTCAAGCGCATTGCGCAAGCGAATTTCTCGCGCGTACATTTCCATAAGCTTCACTTCAGCAGCAGTTACGTCGCCATTTGCTGCAATTAAGTGATATTCGCCAGAGGTTTCTTTAATAACAACGTCATCGAAAGGTTTTTCTTCAACAAGAAGATCGTAAGTAGTGGCAATTTCATCGTATTTGTCGACGCCGCTACCCATAGTCGCATTACCTTGTGGATCGAGGTCGATTAACAGCACTTTACGCTTAGTAGCAGCCATTGACGCTGCTAAATTTACCGCAGTGGTGGTTTTGCCAACCCCACCTTTTTGGTTTGCAATTGCAATGATTCTAGCCACGGTGTCCCCTAACAAATTAGTTCTTTTTTAGAATTATTAAATGCCTTTCGGCATCCAGCTCAGGCACTGTTAATACTACTTTATCTTGGTATTCAATCGAGGCCGGTAATTGGTCAATTTCTTGTTCAGGAAATTGCCCTTTTAGCGCAATAAAACGACCAGAGTGATCCACTAAGTGCTGACACCAGTCTACCATATCTTGCAAAGATGCAAAGGCACGACTTAAAACGCCATCAAATGGTTGTTCTGGTTGATATTCTTCAACGCGAGATTGCACCGGAGTAATATTTTTAAGCTTTAAATTTAGCTTAACTTGATTTAAAAAACGAATGCGTTTGCCAAGGCTATCTAATAACACAAATTGTTTATCAGGATGAGCAATTGCTAATACCACACCTGGTAAGCCAGGGCCCGTACCAACATCAATATAGTGATTGCCGTCTAAATGCGGTGCAACAACTAACGAATCAAGAATGTGTTTAACCACCATTTCTTGTGGATCACGAACAGATGTTAAGTTGTAAGCTTTATTCCATTTATCAAGCATTTCAACATAACTAACCAGTTGCTGTTTTTGCGTTTCAGATAATGAAATGGATGTTTTTGCCAATAAGGCGTCTAATTTATTGCGAATCACGTAATGAACCCAGAAAGCAGCAAATCAGCACTAAGCTGATTTGCGTAATAAACCTTGTTTTTTTAAGTACACTAATAATAGCGAAATTGCCGCAGGTGTTATACCTGAAATTCGTGATGCTTGCCCGATAGTAGTTGGACGTACATCAGTTAACTTGGCAACAACCTCATTTGATAAACCCGATACCTTGCTGTAATCAAAGTCAGCTGGCAATAAGGTATTCTCATGGCGTAATTGCTTATCGATTTCGTCTTGCTGACGTGCAATATAACCAGCGTACTTAATTTGAATCTCAACTTGCTCATGCGCTTGTGCATTAGTGGTTTCAGGTGCTAAGCCGTCAATCGCAACCAGATCATTGTAACTCACTTCAGGGCGCTTAACCAGATCAGCAAGACTTGCTTCACGCGTTAATGGCATCTTCAGTAAGGCATTAACATTTTCAAGTGCCGGGTGATCTTTATGGATCCACGTATCTTTTAAGCGTTGAGACTCAAGCTCCATCACTTCGATCTTTTCATTGAATGCCTGCCAGCGTGCATCGTCAACTAAACCAAGTTCACGACCCTTTGCTGTTAAGCGTAGATCGGCATTGTCTTCGCGCAATAATAAACGGTATTCAGCACGACTTGTAAACATGCGGTACGGTTCTTTTGTACCAAGCGTTGCTAAGTCATCAATCAGTACACCTGTGTATGCTTCATCACGGCGTGGTGTCCAAGCATCTTTACCTTGTACTTGTAACGCAGCATTCATACCTGCAATTAAGCCCTGTGCGCCGGCTTCTTCATAACCGGTAGTACCGTTAATTTGGCCCGCAAAGAATAAGCCATTAATAAACTTAGTCTCTAAAGATTGCTTTAAATCACGAGGATCGAAGAAATCATATTCAATTGCATAACCAGGGCGGCAAATATGGGCATTTTCAAAGCCTTTAATCGATCTTACGATCTGCATTTGCACATCAAACGGTAAACTTGTCGAAATACCATTTGGATATAATTCGTGTGTAGTAAGGCCTTCCGGCTCAACAAAGATCTGGTGCTTGTCTTTATCTGCAAAACGCATGATCTTATCTTCAATCGATGGGCAATAACGTGGGCCGATACCTTCAATTACACCAGCATACATTGGTGAACGATGTAAGTTTTCACGAATAACGTCATGCGTTTTTTCGTTAGTGTAAGTGATATAGCAAGGGATCTGCGTTGGGTGATCAGATTGTTTGCCCATAAATGAGAACACTGGTGTTGGCGTATCACCTGGTTGAGGCTGCATTACTGAAAAATCAACAGTACGTGCATCAATACGTGGCGGCGTACCTGTTTTTAAACGATCAACACGGAATGGCAATTCACGTAAACGCTTAGCAAGGGCAATAGACGGTGGATCACCAGCGCGACCACCGCTAAAGTTTTCCATACCAATGTGAATTGTACCACCTAAGAAAGTGCCTACAGTTAAAACTACGCTTGGCGCTTCAAACTTAAGCCCCATTTGAGTTACAACACCTTTTACGGTATCGCCATCAACGATGAGATCATCACACGATTGTTGGAAAATGGTAAGGTTTTCTTGGTTTTGCAAGGTTTGCTGAATTGCTTCTTTGTAAAGCTTTCTGTCAGCTTGTGCTCGTGTAGCACGCACCGCTGGGCCTTTAGAAGAATTAAGCGTTCTAAACTGAATACCACCTTTATCGATCGCTTGTGCCATAGCGCCACCAAGTGCATCGATTTCTTTAACCAAATGGCCTTTACCGATCCCACCGATCGCAGGATTACATGACATTTGACCTAAGGTATCAATATTATGAGTCAACAGTAATGTTTTCATTCCCATGCGTGAAGAAGCGAGTGCTGCTTCTGTACCAGCATGTCCACCACCAACAACAATAACGTCAAATTGTTCATGAAATAGCATGTAAAGGATCCTGCGTAATATCCGAGTTAGATTTTGAAAGGATGCGTATTCTACCTAGAAATTCTAAGAAGTGAAACGATTAAATAATGAACACGATCTAAAGAGCTGATCTAATATAAAATAAATGATCTTTAGAAAGATCTTGTTATTTTTATTATATAGTAGCCCTGTTTCTGTTGATAAGTCTAACTACAACTTTACTTTCAGTAAGTTAAGTCAGATCAATTGATGTTGATATGATCGGATCAAGTACTTTAAAAGCACTGATCAACTTGCCTAGTTATCAACATCTCGATCAAGTAAAAATTATATCCAATGCATAATCATCTATAAATACAAGGTTAGATCAAGGGTTATCCACATTTCGATCTAAATATATTAAAAATTGTGAATAACCTTTTCATATGATCAATAGCCTAGTGCTGTGATTACAACTTGGCTAACAACTGTGGAAGCCAAGCCAGTGCAATATCTTCAGGTAATTCTTCCGATTGGGCGTCAACTTCTAAGCGGTCAACAAGCTTCACAGCGCCTTTACTAGCTAGGTGTTCATCTAGGTCTTTCGCTGCCTGATTAAATTGATCGTAGCTAGAATCGCCTAAACCGATTACCGCATATGTTAGATGTGTAAGTTGTGCTACTTCAGCTAAATCAGACGCAAAGCTTTGAATGTTATCTGGTAACTCACCAGCACCATGAGTTGAAGTGCATATTAACCAAGCATTATCTTTGATCTCTGAAAGTACAGGATGCTCGTGCACAGTTGCATGAATGTCATGTTCTACTAACGCCTCTTGGATCTGTTCAGCGACATATTCTGCCGAACCCATTTGGCTACCAACAATAATGCTTAGATTTTTCATGATGAGTTGATCAGGTATTTTTCTCGATCTTAAGGTATAAATAGCTTAGTTAAAAGATCTTATTCACAGTGGATAGAAATAGTTTGTTTGTTTAATCAACGTATTTTGTTTAGGTTGTTGTTATTACGTGTTTTTTATTATTTAGAATGTTTTAATAAATTTGCGATCAATCTGTGTAAAACTCGTTGCTAACTTCTTTATTACTCCTTAACAAAGACTATGTAAATCCATTTAGCATTGATTAAAACATCAAGTTTAAGACGTTGTGGATAGATCTATTCAATGCAGCTCGAGATAGGCTTTTTTATTAGATCTAACTAACTGGTTTTAAGATCCAAATATTCTAAAAACTGTCGATCTTTTAGCATGGTCAATCGAAGTTTGATCTGTTTTTTCGATCGCATTGTGACAAAATGGCAATATGTAATATCTATATTGGTGATATGTAGTGATTGATTTTTATCGGATCAAAGAAGGTGAGTTTGTTCGTTTGGTTGAAACTGGCTCTATGACAGATTTTATAGCGCAAGAATCGAACCTGGAGGCCAATAAGTATCACTTATTTGCGATTAATACGCAAACAGGAAAGGGCTACACTATTCGTCAGGCAAGGGTAGATGAGCTCAGATCATGGCGCTTAGATCGCCTTGCATTATTACTTAAAAAGCTAGGTCAAAGTAGTTTTCAAGTACGGAATAATAAGTAAAGTATGGGTCATTTTAAATCCAGCGCAGCAAAGCCATTGGTTATGAGGCCTTATGAAAACTATAACTTACGGCCTGGTTTAAGTTTTCATTTTGGTGCACAACATGAGCAACATGATTGCACCTGGTTTGCATCAATTGATGCTGGGTTGCGATTGTTTATTGTATTAGAAGGGCGTTTGTCGCTACATTTTGGGCCTCATCAGCTGGAACTTGATAATCGAGATAACGCTAAAGTGTGTGCTGCGGCTGTTTATCTAAATCAAGCAGATCAATTTACACGGAATTCTCATTTAAACTGTTACACCAAGCGTATAACTATTGGTTTTAGTGCTACATGGCTCGATCATTCAGGGTTGGCATTAAACGACTATTTACCGCATTTAGCTCATTGTCATTGGCCACTATCCGATCATGCGATTGCGATAGTGAATCAAATGATCGACCCACCAGCGATTAGCACGGATCTAACGGGGCTTTATTTAGAAAGTCGCGCTATTGAGTTGCTATTAGAAGGCTTATCTTACTTGAAGCGTAATAATCATAATGAAGCTATGCATCGTACTCTTTCAAGTGATAGCTACCTTAAAATGCAACAAGTAAAGCGCTGGGTATTTGAAAATTTAGCATCATCACTTACTAATGATCGTATCGCAACGCAATTTCATTTATCTAAAACAACCTTGCAAAGACATTTTAAGTTAGCCTTTGGCGTTACAATTTCAGACTTTGTTGTGCAGGCTAAACTCGAAATGGCCTATGAAATGCTTAAAAATGGGCAAGGAAATGTGAGTAAAGCCTCTGAAGTTGCGGGTTATTCAACACCTAATAGCTTTTCAACAGCGTTTAAACGTTATTTTGGCGTTTCACCTAAATCGGTTAAAAAGAAAGTATAAGTTGGCACACTTGCGAATGTTTTTGCCATTTCAAAGAATGTTGTAAGCAGGATTATTTGTAAAAATATGAGAATAATTATCATTTAAAATAAATGCTATGTTTCTCAGTCGTTGTGTAAGTTTATTCCGTTATCTTTTTATTGGTTCTTTAGTCTATATTCAGTTTTGTAATATAGCGTTTGCTGCTGAATTTCCTCGTAATTTTGTTAATGCGGATGGTTCAACAACGGAGATAGTTGCAAAGCCAAAGCGTATTTTATCCACTTCGGTTACTGTTACCGGCACTTTATTAGCGATGGATGCACCAGTAATTGCAAGTGCTCAAACTGCAACGGCCAGTTTCTTTGCGCAATGGCAAAATGTTGCTCAAGCAAAGAAAGTAGCGCCACTTTGGCCCGCAGGACAAGTTGACTTAGAAGCCGCATTTTTACAGCAACCCGATCTAATTATTGTATCGGTAAATGGCGCTGACTCAGCGCTCGCTCATATTGATGAACTTAAAATAATTGCGCCAGTAATAACGGTAGATTATGGCGTGCTTACTTGGCAACAATTGGCGCAGCAATTAGCACAAGGGTTAGGGGTAGAATCTCAAACCGATGCTGTAATTCTGCAGTTTGAACGTGTATTAACTCAAGCAAAAAATGAAATAACGATCCCATCAGGGCAGGCCAATATCATTAGCTACAACGGGCCGGGTATTACCAATCCCATTGCGACGGTAAAAAGTGCACACGGTCAGCTTTTAGCATCTCTTGGTTTTAAATTGGAAGAGCCTATTGCACATTGGCACTCAGGAACAAAAGCCACAGGTGACTTTGTTCGTGCAGAGTATGAAAAATTGAGTCAATTAAAGGGTGATACCACCTTTTTACTACGAGTCGATTCTTCCGCGGTACCAAGGGTATTAAATGATCCTGTATTACAAAACCTCAATTCAATTAAAAACAAACAAGTATATGCATTAGGCGCGAACTCTTTTCGCATCGACTATTACAGTGCACTTGAGGTTATACAGCAAATTAAACGCGACTTTACGACTAAACCTCTTTGATTAATAAACGGTTATGAAAATTAAGTTATCAGTTTTTTGGCTGATGTTTGCCTTACTGCTCGTTGTGATCAGCTTATGTGTTGGCAATCAGACCGTTACGATCGCAAATATGGTGAATACCTTGTTAGCCTTTGATGCATCAAATACCGATCATTTATTGGTTTTCCACTTGCGTATTCCACGCACTTTCCTGGCATTAACGGTAGGGGCAGGACTTGCGGTTGCCGGATTATTCATTCAGGTACTTACGCGTAATCCATTAGCAGAACCTGGATTACTAGGCATAAATGCTGGGGCCAGTTTAGCGGTTGCACTGGTTATTGCGGTGTTACAAAGTCACTCAATTTTTATTCGTTACATTGCGGCAATGCTAGGTGCAGGCGTGGCGTCATACCTAGTGTATATATTTGCCATCAGGCAGCAAACCAATGGCGATAAACTTAAATTGATTCTGGCTGGTGTAGCACTCACAGCGATGTTTTTTTCAGTGACACAAATCATCACCGTTAATAGCGATTTGTCTGTGTTTGATCAGTATCGTCATTGGGTCGTTGGTTCGTTAGCTGGGCGTGGTTACAGCACCTTAGTGTTTACTTTAATGCTTACATTAGTCTGTTTAGTAATTGCTTTTCGCATTGCAAAAGACATTGATATGTTGATGTTGGGAAACGAAACAGCTGTTGCCAATGGTGTTGATATTAAACAAACCGTGTTAGCGACTTTTGCGGTGATTGTATTACTTAGCGGCTCTGCAACGGCAGCCGCTGGACCCTTGTCATTTATTGGTTTATGTGCGCCTCATATAGCGCGATATTTTGTCGGCAACAATATTAATAAATTGCTTTTGGTAACAATAATACAGGGGGCATTGTTAACGTTGCTCGCCGATATTCTTGGACGTGTGCTTGTTTACCCTGCTGAAGTAAGCGTGGGTATTATGTTATCGCTAATTGGTGGCCCATTCTTCGTTTTATTGGTGCGCAATCGCACTTTGGCCAAGTTATGACCGCGATTAATAAAGAGTTTACTTTTAAGTTAGCAAACATGTCTTGGTTAATTGTGCCACGCGATTGGCTATTGTGTTTTGGGTTAATCGTTTTGTTATGTTGCGCCATGCTACTGCATTTGATGCAAGGCAAAATGACACTTGATTTTGCAACTCTTTTGCAGGTGTTGTTGAATCAATCTAATTCTCCTTTTGTTGAGAAAATAGTGTTCGATATTCGCTTACCCCGCGCTTTAACAGCATGTTTCGCCGGTGGCGCACTCGCTATTTCGGGCGCTATTTTTCAATCGTTATCAAAAAATCCGCTGGGTTCACCAGATATTATTGGGTTCACCACTGGAGCAGCGACTGGCGCGATTACTCACTTTGTTTTCTTTGAACATAACTTACTTGGTATTGCTCTGTTTTCTGTTTTGGGTGGGTTGAGCGTTGCGTTATTGGTTTTTCTATTGGCAAAAAAAGATCATGGTTTTGATCGCAATCAGTTGGTGTTAATTGGTATTGGCGTTGGTGCAACCTTAAGTGCAATTAATGGTTTGTTATTGGTTAAAGGGAATTTAGACAATACCGCTCATGCAAATATTTGGTTAGCTGGCTCACTCTCTGCACGTACTTGGTTTCACGCCTTAATGCCGATGTTCGCGGTGTTTATATTACTTCCTATTGCGGTGTATTTTTCCCGTGCAGCAAGCTTGATTGAAATGGGCATGCAAACCGCTCATTGCTTGGGTGTAAATGTACGTGTTACCAATAACTGTTTATTGCTTATCGCGATTATTTTAGCTGCGCTAGCGACTGGCTCTGTCGGGCCAATTGCATTTATTGCCTTAGCTTCTGCTCATATTGCAAAACGTCTGTTGCTTTCTAAACGCACACTACCCATTTTTACCAGTGCACTGATTGGTGCTTTGTTACTTGTGTTATCCGATTTAATTGGCTTATTGCTAGCTGATTTTTATGTTTTACCTGTTGGTCGGGTTGTTGGTGTATTTGGTGGGGTGTACTTACTGATGTTGCTAACGCGCAAACAGCATTAATTAAGAGAAGTGTTAGCGAGATGATCGATTTTAACTTAGCAGATAAATTTGTAGCGGCTAACTTGTCGTTTAACTATGGCAATACACCCATTATTAAAAACTTAAATATCACCATCCCCGCTAGCAAAGTTACTATGATTGTTGGCCCTAACGGGTGTGGTAAGTCGACATTACTTAACTTACTGGCAAATGTAACCACACCGCATAACGGCATGGTGATTTTTGAAGAAGAAAACTTGGCGCAATTGAAGCCTAAAACACGGGCGAAGCGACTTGCTTATTTACCACAAAACCCGCATTCGCCCGCAGGGATAACAATTAAAGAGCTTGTATCACGGGGGCGTTATGCCTATCAAAACTGGTTTCAAAACAACAGTGAGCAAGACCAATTAGCTATTACTCATGCGCTACGGCAAACCGATTTACTCGATATTGCTGATAAACAGCTCAATAGTGTTTCTGGTGGTCAGCGCCAACGTGCATGGATTGCAATGGTATTAGCGCAATCTGCGGCGACTATTTTGATGGATGAGCCTACCTCTTTTCTTGATATTTCACATCAGCTGGATGTGTTAGCGCTGTGCCAAACCCTTAATCATATGCATAAGCACACCATAGTTATGGTGCTGCACGATTTAAATCAGGCTGCACGCTTTGCTGATCATTTAATTGTGATGAAAGCCGGAAAAATAGTTGTAACTGGGTCGCCAACCGAAGTCATTACAAGCGAGCTGTTGCAAGACGTATTCGGCATTAAAGCTCATGTGCATTTTGATGAAACTACACAATCCCCTTTGATCGTGCCGTTACACAGTACATCAAAACTTAGTATGGAGTTGGGAAATGACTAATAAATCAATGATCATCGGGCTGTCATTGGCGCCTACTTGGGTGTCTGGCTCAAGTTGGCGGCAATCCGATTCACAAATCGAAGCCTTTTACGATATCGACTATTACATTGATTTAGCAAAGCGTGCAGAAGCACTCAAACTCGATTTTGTGTTTCGACCAGACTCGTTATTTGTTGATTATGCTGAGCTAGAAAACTCACCGGGATTTAGTGGCCTTGATCCGACGTTATTATTAACCGCGGTTGCGACTCATACGCAGCACATTGGCCTGATAACGACCGCTTCCACTACATTTAATCAGCCATTTCATGTTGCTCGTCAACTACAGTCTTTAAATTGGATCAGCAAAGGGCGCATCGCGTGGAATATTGTTACTGCATTGGATGGTCAGCAAAACTTTGGTCTTGAGGTGATGCCACCAGCAGAGGAAAAGTATACACAAGCAGCAGAATTCACAGAGATTGTAAAATCGTTATGGCAAAGCTTTCCTAATCATTCACTGTGTTTCAATCGTGATACAGGCCAGTATGCGAATAGTGCGCAAATTCAGCCGATAAACCACAATGGTAATTACTTTAAGGTGGCGGGGCCGCTTTCAATACCTGCATTTAAAGATGAAACCTTGCCTATTGTGCAAGCGGGCGCATCGGATACAGGTAAAGAATTTGCTGCAACAGTGGCTCATGCCATATTCGCCGCAACACCAAATAAACAAGTCGCTATTTCGCTTAGAAATGAGCTAAGGCAAAGAGCGAGCAAGCTTGGACGTGATAAGTCAGATATTCGTGTGCTATCGGGAGTAAGTTTGTTTTTAGCAGAATCTGAGGCTCAGGCTAAACAGCTTTATAGCGAGACACAATCGAGTAAAAGCTTAAGTAAACGTATTGGCTTTATTAAGCAAGCAACAGGAATAGATGTATCTACACTGGCAAGCGATGCCGTGATAAGTGCAGCAATGTTACAGTCAGTATCAGTTGCACCTCGCAGCCGCACACATGCACAGTTATTACGTAACAAAATAGAGCAGCAACCGATCTCGGTAGATGAATTGCTTAAATCGCCTGAAGTGGCTGCATCATCTCATTGGCAAATTATCGGTACCGTATCACAAGCAGCAGACGAAATAGCGGATTGGTTTAACGATGGCGCGATAGATGGCGTTATTTTATTACCCGGAGGCGCTACCAGCTCGTTAAATTTAGCGCTCGATAAACTGGTACCTGAGCTTATTAATCGAGGTGTCTTTCATAACAGTTATGACAGCGACACTTTTTTATCTCATCTACGTGCAAAATAACTAAGGAGTAGTAATGCAGTTGGAAGACGTTGTTAGTAATGGTGAGCGGGTATTTCTTGATGTGCTTTTTCGCGATGTTTTTGTAGAGGATATTCAGCATATTGGTGAGCAATTTATACGAATTGTATTTAGTGGAGAATCACTAAGTAATTTTGTGTCGCCTAACTTTGATGATCATGTAAAGCTTGTTTTTGGTGAGATTAACGATGAAACCATTATGCGAAATTACACGCCGCGTTATTTCTCTCATATTAATAACCGGTTAACCATAGATTTTGAAAAGCATTCTGGCGGTGTTGCAAGTAATTGGGCTTGCAATACAAAGTTGGGAGATAGCTTAATTGTTGCTGGACCCAGATCATCGATTACCACAAATAACAGCTACGCGCATCAAATATTGATTGGTGATAATACAGCACTGCCCGCTATTGCAAGGCGAATAGAAGAGTCTGCTAGCATTGTTAAAACACATGTTTACTTGCTTAATGGTTGCACCGAGTACTTAAACAACCACTTAACCGCAAAAGTTGATGTGTTTAACTTTGATTCAGTACATAAATTAGTAATCGCATTGCAAGCACAGCAGACCATGATGCGAGACGGGCTTGTATGGGCTGCAGGTGAGGGAAGCATGATTAAAATTGTGCGTAAATGTATTAAGCAGAGTGCTCAGTTTAATAAGTACGATCAGCGTTTTAGTGTTTATTGGCAAAAAGGTGAAGTGGCTGCTCATCAAGAGCTTAGTTAGAACAATATAAAAGGCCAGCAATTGCTGGCCTTTTAACGTATTGACGCTATTTACCAATACAGAACGAGCTGAAGATTTTGCCAAGCAAATCATCAGAGGAGAATTCACCGGTGATCTCGTTGAGATATTGTTGGGTTAAACGCAGCTCTTCTGCCAATATTTCACCTGCAATGTGCATTTCTAACTGATCTTTGCCTGTTGATAGGTGATACGCTGCACTTTCCAAAGCATCAAGGTGACGGCGGCGTGCCATAAAGCTGCCTTCGGTAGCGCCTTGGAAACCCATGATTTGTTTAAGGTGTGATTTAACCAGTTCAACGCCTTCGCCACTGTTAGCACTCACGCTTAGTACAGGAGATTCCTGTGAATCATCAATTTGAATGCTTTCGCCCGATAAGTCGGCTTTATTGCGGATCACACTTATGCCCATGCCTTGTGGTAATTTCTCAGCAAATTCAGGCCAAATTTTTACGGGATCGGTTTCGTTTGTTTCGGTGCTATCAACCATAAACAATATGCGATCTGCTTGATTAATTTCTTGCCAAGCGCGCTCAATACCAATTTGCTCAACTACATCTGGACTTTCACGCAGACCTGCAGTGTCGATAATATGCAGCGGCATACCGTCAATATCGATGTGTTCGCGTAAAACGTCACGTGTGGTACCGGCAATATCTGTAACAATAGCTGCTTCACGGCCTGCTAGCGCATTAAGTAAACTCGATTTACCCGCATTAGGGCGACCTGCAATAACTACGCGCATACCTTCACGCATAATCGCGCCTTGTTTGGCTTGTGCGGTGACGTTATCAAGTTGTTCAATAATAGCGTTAAGGTCGTTGGCGACTTTACCATCTGATAAAAAGTCGATTTCTTCATCGGGGAAATCTATGGCAGCTTCAACATACATGCGCAGGTGAATAACTTGTTCCACCAGCGTATCGATATGTTTTGAAAATTGCCCCTGCAGCGAGTGCAGAGCGCTTTTGGCTGCCTGCTCTGAATTGGCATTAATTAAATCTGCAATCGCCTCAGCTTGGGTTAAATCCATCTTGTCGTTTAAAAACGCGCGCTCACTGAATTCACCGGGCTTTGCTAAACGTACACCGTCAATTTGCGTAATTTCGCGCAGCAGCATATCAATAATTACTGGGCCACCATGGCCTTGTAGTTCAAGTACGTCTTCACCAGTAAAAGAATTAGGGCCTTTGAAGTACAGCGCAATACCTTGATCGAGTTGTTCGCCTTGCAAGGTATTAAACGGTAGATAATCGGCATAGCGAGGTTTTGGGCATTTGCCTAAGACTTTTTCAGCAACTTGTTGTGATAGTTTGCCAGAAACGCGAATAATGCCTACACCGCCTTTACCGGGGGCCGTTGCTTGAGCAACGATGGTATCTTGATTAAACATAGAGATGAGTTGATAGCTTTAGTTACTTATATTGTAACTGGCACACATAAAAAAGGCGACACACTGTGCCGCCTTTCATTTATTTAGTTCGGGTTATGATTTAACCGAGATACCTTTCTTTTCCATGCCTTTGTAGATGTATAGCATCTGAGCAATTGAAATTAAGTTAGATACTAGCCAGTACATTACAAGACCTGATGGGAACCAGATAAAGAATACTGAGAACATTACAGGCATCCAAGTCATCATTTTCTGTTGCATTGGATCAGTAACCGTCATTGGCTGTAGCTTTTGCATTAGGAACATACTTGCACCAAATAGAATTGGTAAGATGAAGTATGGGTCCATTGCTGCTAGGTCATTTAGGTATAAAAATTCAGTGTGACGAATTTCTACTGATTCCATGAATACATAGAATAAACCTAGGAAGATTGGCATTTGTAGCAATAGTGGGAAACAGCCACCCATAGGGTTAACTTTTTCTTTGCGGTACATTTCCATCATTGCTTGACCCATCTTCTGACGGTCATCGCCGTAACGATCTTTCAGCGCCATAATTTTTGGCTGAAGGTTACGCATTTTAGCCATAGAGGTGTACTGCGCTTTAGTAAGTGGGTAAAGCACCATTTTCACGATAACAGTAATCGCGATGATTGCTAAACCTAGGCTACCAATTAAGCCATATAACCACATTAGTAATGAGTGTAGAGGCTGTGAAATAAACCATAGCCAGCCGTAGTCTACGGTTAGGTCTAAGTCTGTTTGTAACGCTTCAAGCGTAGCAGAATCTTTAGGACCCATATAATAAGTAGAGCTAATTGTATGCGTGCTATTTGCTGCAACGTTTTCTAGTGGACCCTTTAAACCGATAATAACTGAATTATCGTTGCGAGCCTTAGTGTAGATGTTATTTTGTTGCTCTTGGTTTGGCACCCATGCACTTACAAAGTAGTGCTGGATAAAGCTAATATAACCCGCTGTAGTGTTAATATTTAGGTCGCGCTCTTTAATGTCGTCAAAGCTGTACTTTTCGTAAGGCTCTTCTGCTGTACCGTAAGCTGTACCTAAATATGTTTGGTCAATCATGCCACCTTTTTCGGTGATCGAACGCTTAATTTGCGTAAATAACTGAACTTGCTTTGTTTCAGCAGTGTTGTTAGCAATTTGATATTCAACAGCAACATCGTAACGACCCGCTGTGAAAATATATGTTTTGGTATAGCTAACACCGTCTTTAACAAATGTAAGTGGAACACGTAGCTCATCACCTTTTAACTGGTAACTTGTTTGTGCTGCTTGGTATGTTGGACGACCGTCAGATGATGCGTCTGGTCCGTGTAAACCAATTAAGCCACTTTGTGAGAAATATTGATTGCCGTCTAACACGCCAAGCAACATAAATGGGTTTTCGCTATCGATTTTTTCTTTGAAGTTTAATAGCTTGGTTTCGATGATATCGCCACCAAAGGTATCAAGTTTTACAGAAAATACATCGGTTGTTACATCAATAATTTGACGTGAGTTTGCGACGTTCGCTACAGGTAAGTCGCCAGTTGATGACTGTGGAACAAAGTCATTGTTGGCAGACTGGTTTGTAGATGTTTGCGTTGTAGCACTTGTCTCGGTATTTACTTGCGGGTTGTTATCCATATTCCATTGTTGGAATAAAAGAAAACTTACCAAAAGAAAACCGATAAATAAAAACGTGCGTTGTGATTCCATAACAGCTCTTATTTCTCGCGGTGTTGTTTAAGTGAATTTTGTTTATCAGGCACGGGATCATCCCCACCTGGATGCAAAGGGTGACATTTTATAATGCGTTTCGCTGCGAACCAACTCCCTTTTACAAATCCATGTATTTTTATTGCATCTATCGCATAACTTGAGCATGTCGGGGTAAAACGACAGTTTTGGCCAAGCAGTGGACTGAGTAGTTTTTGATACACCTTAATAATTAAGATCATCAGATTACTCGGCAGAGCAAATAAAAAGTGCATTTAATGAAAAAGTGCCTGATTAAAAGGTGAGCTAACTTTACCTAAATTTGCCTAGTTTTGCTATGCAACAACAGGTTTATTAGGCTTTGTTATTCGGTTTTTTTGCGTTTTTGTTTTTTTGCCAGTGATTAGGGCGTGGTTTTGGCTTATAGCCAGGTTGGCAACGCTCATTAATTTTGCGCCAAAGCTTAGTTAATTGCTTATGTAACTCTTCGTTAGATAATTCATCAACGCCAGTTTTAACCATTAAAACAATATCAATATTGTCGAGTTGATGGCGGTTTAAGCGGAAATTTTCACGGGCAAGGCGTTTAATGCGATTACGTTGTACCGCTTTTTTAACGCGTTTTTTAGCTATAGTTAAACCAAGACGTGGATGGTCTAGATCATTTCGTTTTGCTAAAAGAGTAAAGTGTTGATTTGCTGCGCGAGCAGGCTCATTGAAGATGCGGGAGTAGTGTGAGGGAGTTAACAGACGTAACTCCCTACCAAAGCGAAAGTCTTCCACTATATTAAGCAGAAAGAACCTTACGGCCCTTAGCACGACGACGTGCTAAAACTTTACGACCATTTTTAGTCGCCATACGTGCACGGAAACCGTGAGTACGTTTACGCTTAAGAACGCTAGGTTGAAAAGTTCTTTTCATAACTATATTCCATCCGATCGGTTAAAAATTAAAACATCCTATGCAGGTCGCGATCCTGGCACAGGTGCCATTGCGAGCGCGAGATGTTATAGAGAAGCACACACAAAGTCAATAAAAAACACACAATAGTCGCGTTAATTATAGGCATTGAATTAAAGCCGTTCTAATCTTAACAAGGTAGTTACATTTACCTTTATATAAGGTGAGATCGTACAGTATTTCTCTGTTTGATCCAGCGAGGATCAATTTTAAAATAAAGTTTTCCACAATGATAGTGTAAAAATTGCGACTTTTCTTTGGAAAACTTTTATAGATCTACTTTAATCATTTTGATCAAGCTTTTTATTAATAATTTATCCACATTATTTTTTAACTAAAAAGCATTTAAAAATAACAAGTTATATATTTACCTGTGCCAGATCATAAAAAATATAAAAATCAATGTTGATGTTGTGGATAAACTAGCTTCATAATGGCAGTCTTAACTTGGATTTGATGCTTAATTTCTGCTCTATTTTGGTGAGCGGGAATATTATTGGGGGTTGCC